>NZ_CP169648.1:4800000-7335438 GCF_046713495.1 Paenibacillus sp. M2 | reverse complement strand
AGACTGTCACTCCTTTTACATGTTCCAAGTGTGGCTTAAGCCATGATGCAGTGTCGAAATACGAGATATATTGTTGAATTTATCCCCAAACCCCCGCAGGTCGAAAACAAAAAAAGTATGAACAACGGAAAATTGTTCACAACTTTATCCACAGGCTGTTGATAATATTATGGGTCAGATCACATATTCACATCCAAAAGTAATACAATCATAGCAAAAGAAACCCCGCATTTCAACGTATCGCGTGATTTTATCCACAAATTCAATAACTTGTGTATAATTTTTAGTCACAACACAATATATTGTTTATAAACTGTTTAATTTTCGACAGAATGACCCAAAAACCAAAAATGTTTTATACACAGGTTATCCGTCAAATGATGCCAAATTGTGTGTAAAAGTATTCTTCGTTTGTGAATAACCTATCTGTGGATAACCGTGAAGTGAAAATGAGGCATGATCAAGATCGGAAAAAGAGTGATCTCTACCCCTCGTACTTTAATGCGAAGGCCAGATGATAAAATCCATGAATTCAGCGTAAGACTGGAAGGCGAGAAAAAATCCAAATTGACGTATCATTAAACAAGAAATATGATCTGGTTTCTGAGGAGATGGCGATCTGTAGACATCGATATATAGATGGAAAATTAACAAAGAGGAATTGATTTTAAGACAAGTGGAATATGAATTACCCGGAATAAGAGGTAAGCAGAAACTAAAATATTGAGGTAGAAGTGTATGACTATATAATATGGATCCGAACGACATTTTATGAAATTATCTTAAAAGAGGGTGTCCCCTAAAACCGATTTTGGTTTTAGGGGACACCCTCTTTTTTCGTACAGAGACGAAGTATGGATTGATGATTTAGAGACGGGGAAGGGACATCTTACGCTGGAATTCAGCGATATCTGCGTATTCCTCTTCCAGTTTGCGAGAGATCCGAATAAAGATGGGTAGCAGCTCCTGGTAGAGTACGGCATTCTCTTTGACAGGGGTATGCCGATGCGTTGTACCGACCATGGAAGAAACGGCATGAAGCGATTGGATCCGCCCTGTAGCGTACAAACCAAGCACGACGGCACCCAGACAGGAACTTTCGAAGCTCTCGGGTACAACCACTTCCTGATTGAAGATATCAGACATCATCTGGCGCCAGAGAGGAGAGCGTGCAAACCCACCGGTAGCTTGAATGGAGGTAGGTTGTCCAATCTGTTCTTCCATGGCGAGCAGTACCGTATATAGGTTGAAAATAACCCCTTCCAGGACAGCTCGGATCATATGCTCTTTCTGGTGATGGAGTGTTAAGCCAAAAAAGGAACCACGGGCATCCGGATTCCATAAAGGGGCACGTTCGCCCGAAAGGTACGGATGGAACAGAAGCCCTTCCGATCCCGGCCGGACACGTTCGGCAATTTTGGTCAGCACATCATAGGAATTGATGCCAAGTCGCTTCGCTGTTTCCACTTCAGATGCGGCGAATTCATCCCGTACCCAACGAAACAACATGCCACCGTTATTCACAGGTCCACCAATGACCCAAAGATTCTCTGTGAGGGCATAACAGAAGGTTCGACCTTTGGGATCGGTAACTGGACGGTCCACGACAGTGCGAATGGCCCCGCTGGTTCCGATGGTTGCTGCGACAACCCCAGGTTCAATGGCGTTTACGCCGAGATTGGATAAAACCCCATCACTTGCGCCAATAACAAAGGGCGTGGAGGGGGAGAGAGCCATTTTTTCAGCCGATTCGTGATTCATTCCTTCTAATATATATGTTGTAGGCACGAGCTTCGAGAGATGGTCGGGTGTAATGCCTGCAATCTCAAGGGCCTCTGCGTCCCAGTCCAGTTGTTCCAGATTGAGCAAGCCTGTGCAGGAAGCGATGGAATGGTCGACGACATATTGTCCGAATAGACGGAAGAACAGATATTCTTTAATCGAAATAAATTTGGCGGTACGCCCAAAAAGTTCAGTTTCATCGTGGCGTAGCCACATTAATTTGGTCAGCGGTGACATGGGATGGATCGGTGTACCTGTGCGCAGGTAGATGCGATGGCCCAATCCATTCTCTTGCAGCTGGGCAGACCAAGCTGCACTTCGATTATCCGCCCAGGTGATGCAACGGGTTAAGGGTGTGTTATCCTGTCCCATGGCAATGACACTATGCATAGCTGAGCTGCAGGATACTAACAGGATCTGCTCGGCAGCAACACCGCTCTGATCCATGACTCCACGGACAGAGCGGAGGGCCGCTTGTACAATCTCTTCAGGGTCCTGTTCGGCAACATCGGGTGCAGGGGTATACAAAGGGTATTCCTGTGTTGAGGTGCTGATGACGGAGCCTTGCTCGGTAAATAATACGGATTTGGTACTGGTGGTACCAATATCGATCCCAATCATGTAGTTGTTCATATATTTAATCCTTCTTTCTTCAGAAAGCGATGAGATTTTAATTTCTTTCTACTATAGAGAGTCCCTTTATACGACTGTACTCAGGAGCAAAATAAAGATCAGTCCGACCACGGATAATAGTGTTTCCATAACGGTCCACGTTTTCAATGTTTGGGCAACGCTCATATTAAAGAATTCTTTGATCATCCAGAATCCGGCATCGTTCACATGGGACAAGATGAGTGACCCTGCACCTGTGGCGAGTACAACCAGCTCAATATTGGCACCTGGTGTGAGTGCAAGCACCGGAGCGACGATGCCAGCAGCTGTGGTCATGGCTACGGTTGCTGAACCGGTAGCTACACGAATAAGTGCAGCGACAAGCCAAGCGAAGAAGATTACATTAATGTTGGCATGGGTGGCCACTTCAGCAATGGCGTTACCTACACCACTGTTAATCAATACCTGTTTGAAAGCACCGCCTCCGCCAATAATGAGAATGATGGTCGCCGTAGGCGCCAGACATTCACTGGTGAAGCGGGAAATATCGTGTTTGGTGAACCCACGTGCAAAGCCGAGTGAAAAGAGGGCAAATACAACTGAAATGAGCAGAGCAATGATCTCATGACCGATAAATTCACTGAAAACGGTGAAGCCGCTCGTGGCGTTTGGGTCAATGATGCTGGCTATGGAACCAATCAGCATCAAAATAACCGGCAGCAATATGGTAAACAGGGTAATACCAAACCCAGGCATGTTGCTGTTTGTTTTGGTTGCGAATTGTTCAGCCAGTTCAGCTGGCGGTTCGGTGTGTATTCTTTTACCAATAAATTTACCAAACAAGGGACCTGCAATAATCGCTGTAGGAATACCAACAATAAGGGAGTACAAAATGGTTTTACCCAGATCTGCGCTGAAGGCCTCAATTGCAATCATTGGCGCTGGATGGGGTGGAACCAAACCGTGTACAGTCGACAGACCCGCCAAAATGGGAATACCAATCTGCAGCAAAGACATGTTGGTTTTACGTGCAACGGTGAAAATGATGGGGATCATCAAAATCACGCCGACTTCGAAGAAAACAGGAATACCCACGATAAATCCAACAATCATCATGGCCCAGTGCACACGTTTCACACCAAACCGATCAACCAATGTAGTTGCAATGCGCTCGGCACCGCCTGATTCGGCCATCATCTTGCCAAGCATTGTACCGAGAGCAATAACAATTGCGATGGTTCCAAGTGTGCCTCCAAGTCCCCCGGTAATGGAAGAGATCACGTCGGCAGGTTTCATGCCTGTAAGCAAACCGAGCATTAATGCGGACAACAGCAGGGTGATAAAGGGATTCCATTTATACTTGGAAATCAAAACGATCAGAAAAATGATCGCAATTAACGTCCAAACCAATAATGTTGCGTTATGTGATAGTCCAAAAAGAGTGCTCATGATGTTGTGTGCTCCTTTATTTCTGATATAGAACGCTTACAAGTGAAATTATCGTCAACAATTAAATGTGCACCAGTAATGCAGAAGGTGTTAGCGAAAAATGTAGTTTTATCATGCCCAAATTTGAAACAAAATCGCATTTTGTATACTTGTCGACAAGTTAAGCCGCAATCATTCACGACGGATATGATTGCAATCGCCTTGCATCGATTAAGAATCAAAGCTTTCGTGCAGGGTTTTGCCAGAATCTTGGAAATACGTGCGGACGCCAGCCTGAATGAGCATCTTGTCACCTGATTCAAGTGCTTCAACGAGCAAACGATGCTTTTCAATTACAGCGCTTACTTTCTGCTCGCCTTGAACAAAAACTCTGCGCGTTGTGAGCAGCATCACGGTCATCACAACATATCGAATGCTCTTCCATAGATGTGAAATACGGGAATGCTGAGCAGCTTCAATGATGGTCTCGTGAAAAACGAGATCCTGATAGGCAAATTCGACGGCGTCCTGATGCCGTCCCGCAAGTTGCATTTTGTCAATCACGTTACGTAGCTGGGTGATTAATGATTCTGGGACATCACCAGCAAGTCGCTGCTGCACAAAACTTTCAATCAGGAAACGGACATCATACAATTCTTCGACATCCTTGATTCGTAGTCCAATGACAACGACACCCATACGTTCAAGTCGAATAAGTCCTTCATTAGACAAAGTTCGTAATGCTTCACGGACAGGTGAACGACTGCTGTCAAAATCAGCCGCAATTCGGTTTTCCGACAAAATCTCTCCAGGTCGAAGGGTACCGCTGATGATCCGCAGCCTTAATTCGCAGGCAATGGCTTCACCACGGGAAGCCCCTTGAAGCCAGGAAGAAGGAAATAACATATGGCTAACGCTCCTATTAATAAGTAATCAGTTCATTACTGATCATAGCATAACTATTTTGCGGACTGGACATTCAGTTCAATCCATAGTCTGTAGCTACAAGCTAACGGCTAATTGTTTTTTTCAAAGGACTACTTGTATACAAGATGTGATTTTTATCCTACACCTTTCTCAAAAGCTTGTAAACCTTAATTGAAGCGGATACAACCGGATTAGAATTTGACGATATTTATAGCCTAAATCATTATCCACATGTGAATAACTTCAAACAGGATGTCATAAAGGAGATAACAGGTATTGGAGGGTGTGGATAACTATAAATGCTGAAAAATGGTGATCTTTATCAGGGTCTGGGGATAACTTTCAGGACTGTCTTCGGGGCTTGATAATGGTATTGAAGTGAACGGACTGTGGTCATTGCTTTGGGTGGGATGGAGAGTGTATATAAAAGAGGGAGAAGCCTTGCGCCATGCAGTTGACTTTTCCAGGTGATCATGGTTAAATATATAAAGGTGTTTTCTGTGAAGATGAAAGTGATTCATCACATAAGTATTTCCTTGTGAGGAGGTGCAATACATTGAGACCTACATTCAAACCGAACGTTAGCAAACGTAAAAAAGTTCATGGTTTCCGGAAAAGAATGAGCACGAGCAACGGCCGTAAAATTTTGGCCGCACGTCGCCTTAAAGGCCGTAAAAACCTGAGTGCTTAATGCATTGAAGACCACCGAGGTGGTCTTTTTTTTCTTAATTTGGATCATTTCAGACTGGATGCTGGTACAGATCAGGTCTGAATGGTCTGCGAAAAAGCTCTGAATATACATCTATGTATGTTGAGTGAGTTTTCCATTTTCGAAAACTTACCTTATATAGAGATGAAGTGTTGGTTCGGTTAAATGTCCGATCTACTATCATCCCGGATGATTGTGTGGCTCATATGGCCGTTCAAACATCATCCCAAATGAAGTTGTCGCCAAGACGGTTTACCGTCATTCAAGAAAGCCTATACTAAATCAGTAATGAGGCCTCCGTCAATAACATTGGTGGAGAACAGCAAGGAGAAGCGCCGTGTATAAAAGACTGCGTCTACGAAACCGGGCGGACTTTAGCCGCGTATACCGGTATGGGAAATCGTTTGCCAATCATCAATTCGTGGTGTATGGTTGTCGCCGTAAAGATACGGAACAATTTCGGGTCGGCGTATCATGCAGCAAGAAAATCGGAAACGCTGTCGTACGCAACCGGATGAGACGCATGATTAAGGAAATTATTCGTCATCATGAGCATGAGATCGTCACGCAGATGGATCTGATTTTTATCGTCAGAAAAGGTGCACTGGACATGCCCTATAAGGAAATGGAAAAAAGCCTGCTGCATGCGCTGCGTAAGGGCTCTCTTTTGAAGTCGGGCAAGCGGTAAGCTTCGGTTTATTTGTCCTCCTAATTATGGTATGATTTTACGATGGAATGGATTGGTTAAGAGAGGGGTTATGAAGTGTCGCGATTGAAGACATCAAAGGGGAAGTGGATTCTCCTCATTGCAGTCATTGCAATGGTCACCGTACTCGCCGGATGTACTCCACAAGGAGCCGGGGTTACTACGGAAGATCTAAAGAACAGTGGCTCATTCTGGCAAAGTAATGTTGTATATTGGTTTTCACTAGCGCTCGATACTTTCGCCAACTGGTTCAACGGTGAATATGGACTGGCCGTCCTCGTGATGGTGCTTATTGTACGGACATTGATTTTACCATTAACAATGAAACAAGTCCGTAGCTCCAAAGCTATGCAGGCGATTCAGCCGCAGCTGAAGGAGATTCAAGCGAAGTTTAAAGATACACCTGAGAAAGTTCAGCAAGAAACAATGAAGTTGTTCCAGGAGAACAAAGTTAATCCGATGGCCGGTTGTCTGCCGCTTATCATTCAGATGCCGATTTACATCGCACTTTATAACTCAATTTACGGAAACTCCAGTCTGAGAACGCATGATTTCTTGTGGCTCCAGCTCGGATCACCCGATCACCTGTTTATTTTGCCAGTGCTGGCTGCCATCACAACATTCATTCAAACATGGATGATGATGCGTATGAACCCTGCACAGCAAGTGGGTCCGATGCAGTTTATGCTGTGGGTATACCCGATTTTGATCTTCGTGATGTCTTATCAGTTCCCGTCAGCACTTCCGCTGTACTGGTTCTACAGTAACATCTACACGATCGTACAAAACTATTTCCTTTACCGGAATAATGATAAAATCGTGGCTGAGGTCAACGTGAAGCAGAATAGCTCTTCCAAAAATGGAGCTAAACGCAAAAACGGTGGCAAAGCGACCGTCTCTGGAAAAGGGTCGAAAGGGGCCAAAAAATCGAAATGACCAAAGTCATTACGTCAGGAAAAACCGTTGAAGATGCTGTAAACCAAGGATTGACCGAGCTTGGCGTAAGTCGGGACAAGGTCGAGATACAAGTGTTAGAGCAGCCGTCAAAAGGATTCCTGGGTTTGTTCGGGGTGAGGGCGGCCAAAGTTGAAGTGAAATTGTTGCCTGTACCGGAAGTTGTTCCACAGCCGATCAAGCCAGCTGCATACAAATCTGAGGTAGATGCATTACTTGAGGATGTTGCAGCTAAAAATCCCTATGAAGAAGCGGCTGCCTTCTTGAAAGAGGTCGCAGCAGGTATGGGACTGGATGTTGAAGTGCATATCAAAAAACAGCGGGATGGACATATCTTCAATATTGCCGGCGAAGATCTGGGCATGATTATTGGCAGACGTGGACAGACGCTGGATGCGCTTCAGTATCTAACGAACATTGTAGCGAACCGATATTCGGAAAGCTTCGTTCGAATTGTGCTCGACGCGGAGAATTTCCGTCAACGTCGGCGGAAGACACTGGAGGATCTGGCTGAACGGTTGGCTGGGCAAGCAATCCGTACCGGTAAGGAAGTTGTACTGGAGCCAATGCCTCCGCTCGAACGAAAAGTCATCCATGCAAAACTGCAAAATCACCCGCAGATTAAGACGTTAAGTAAGGGCGAGGAGCCTAATCGGCGTGTGGTTATTACGACGAAATAACACGAAATTGAAGACGCAATGGCTTCCTGCCCGGTGCAGAAGCCATTGCTTTTTTCGTACAGAAGCAATTTGATAAGGTGCGTAGAACAAGTAAAGAGTGAACTTAATACGATAAGCAGCATGTCATATGATATATCATTAATAGATTTGAAAATGGATATGGCGTCCCTAAAGGGATGGCAATTTTAAAATAGAGCAAGGAGAGATAACCATGATCAGTGATACGATCACAGCGATATCAACGGCTGTCGGAGAGGCGGGTATCGCCGTGATCCGGGTCAGCGGCCCGGAAGCAGTGTCGGAGACGGAAAAGATTTTTCGCAGCAAAACCCCTTTAACTCAGGCAGCATCTCACACGGTTCATTATGGTCATATCATAGATCCCGTTAATGGGGAAAAGATTGAGGAAGTATTGGTTACGGTCATGCGAGCACCGCGTTCGTTCACAACAGAAGATGTGGTGGAGATCAGTGCGCATGGCGGTGTAGTGTCTGTTAAACGGGTCATGGACCTGTTGTTGCAGCTTGATATTCGTCTGGCTGAACCCGGTGAATTCACAAAGCGTGCTTTCCTTAATGGGCGGATTGACCTGTCTCAGGCTGAAGGTGTCATGGATCTTATTCGTTCCAAATCGGACAGAGCTTTCTCGGTTGCATTGAAACAGGTTGAAGGCAAACTATCCTCCAAATTGCGTGATCTACGATATACACTGGTGGAAACACTGGCTCATATTGAAGTGAATATCGATTATCCCGAGCATGATGTGGAGTCGTTAACGTCTGATTTTATTAAAGAAAAGTCCAGTCAGGTTATGACTGAAATTGATAAATTGCTGACTACAGCAGAGCAAGGAAAGATCCTGCGAGAAGGTATAACGACCGCTATTGTTGGACGACCTAACGTAGGTAAATCCTCATTAATGAACACACTCGCTCAAGATAATCGGGCTATCGTCACGGACATTCCAGGAACAACTCGTGATGTGATCGAGGAATTCATTACGATCAATAATATCCCACTGAAGTTGCTGGATACGGCAGGGATCCGGGAAACAATGGACGTTGTAGAGAAGATCGGGGTAGAACGCTCTCGCTCTGCGGTAAGTGAAGCCGATCTGATCTTAATGGTTGTGAATGCTGCGGAGCCACTTCATCCCGATGAGATTGAATTATTGGAACAAATCCGCGGTAGACAATCGATAATCATTATGAATAAAATGGACTTAACGCCACAGGTGGAACGTGACGTGCTGCTTCGTTACATTCCGGAAGAACGGCTTGTACCGATGTCGGTGAAAGATGATCTGGGTGTGGATCGACTGGAAGATGCCATCTCTACGCTATTCTTCAGTGGTAAACTGGAGTCCGCAGACCTGACCTATGTCAGTAATGTGCGTCATATTGCTTTGCTCAAGAAAGCGAAGCAGTCCCTGGTTGATGCCTATGAAGCAGCAGAGCAGTTCATTCCAATCGATATGATACAGATTGATGTTCGTTTGGCGTGGGAGCATTTGGGCGAGATTGTTGGGGATACAGCACATGATGCATTAATTGATCAGATTTTCTCCCAGTTCTGTCTAGGAAAGTAAAAAAATATACTGCCGATTGACTTAAATCGTGGTGTATGATAGAAAGGTACAATTTCTGCCTGTTGTCAAAGGATAGAATGATATTGTAGCCATTACGTGTTGGTTTCATATAGATAGGAATGCAAGTTCCGATGAACGGTTAGAAGTAGTCTCATTATTGTAGAACATGATCCGTCTGTGTGAGTTACATCAAATGCAGCGGAATAAGGAGGTAAACGGGAATGGCTTTTGATGGCGGCAGTTATGATGTAATCGTCGTTGGTGCAGGACATGCTGGTGTAGAATCCGCGCTGGCCGCAGCTCGTATGGGGTCCAAAACACTAATGATTACGATCAATCTGGACATGGTGGCCTTTATGCCTTGTAACCCATCTATTGGGGGACCGGCCAAAGGACATGTTGTACGCGAGATTGATGCACTTGGTGGAGAAATGGGACGGAATATCGATAAAACCTTTATTCAGATGCGAATGCTTAACACGGGCAAAGGGCCTGCTGTTCACGCGCTTCGTGCTCAGGCAGATAAATTCTCCTACCAGCATAAAATGAAGGAAACGATGGAGAATGAACGTAATCTGACAATGCGTCAGGGTATGGTTGATCGACTGATCGTTGAAGATGGAAAATGTGTAGGCGTTGTGACCCAGACCGGAACAGAGTATCGGGCTAAAGCAGTCGTTCTAACGACAGGCACATATTTGCGCGGCAAAGTGATTATGGGCGAGTTGATGTATGAGAGTGGACCAAATAATCAACAACCCTCTCTTAAATTGTCAGAGAATCTGCGTGAACTGGGCTTTGATCTGGTTCGTTTCAAAACGGGTACACCACCACGCGTGCATAAGGATACGATTGATTTTAGCAAAACCGAAATTCAGCCTGGTGATGACAAGCCGAAGTTCTTTTCCTATGAAACAGAATCTTCCGATAATGAGCAGTTGCCTTGCTGGTTGACGTATACATCTGTGGATACACATCAGATTATTAATGATAATCTGCATCGTGCTCCGATGTTCTCGGGGCTTATTGAAGGAACCGGACCACGTTATTGCCCTTCTATTGAAGATAAAATTGTTCGTTTCAGTGACAAGCCGAAACATCAGATATTCCTTGAGCCGGAAGGCAAGAACACATCCGAGTATTACGTACAGGGGTTGTCTACGAGTATGCCAGAAGACGTTCAACTGGCTATGCTGCGTTCAATTCCAGGTATGGAAAAAGTGGAAATGATGCGTAACGGTTATGCGATTGAATACGATGCGATGGTGCCTACACAATTGTGGCCTTCACTGGAAACTAAACGTTTACCAGGTCTGTTTACGGCGGGTCAGATTAATGGTACCTCCGGCTATGAAGAAGCAGCAGGACAAGGTGTTATGGCTGGAATCAACGCTGCACTCAAAGTACAGGGGAAAGAGCCGGTAATACTGGATCGTTCCCAAGGTTATATTGGCGTGCTGATTGATGATCTGGTCACAAAGGGTACAAATGAACCGTATCGTCTGTTGACTTCACGCGCTGAATATCGTCTGTTGCTTCGCCATGATAATGCAGATATGCGTTTGACGGAAATTGGACATGACATTGGCCTGATCCCTGAAGAGCGTTATGCGAAATTCCTGGATAAAAAGGCGAAAGTCGAGCAGGAAGTTGCACGTCTGAAAGTGGCTAAAGCTCGCCCGGTTGAAGTGAATGCCAAGCTGGAAGAGTACGGATCTACACCTATTCAGGATGGCAGTACGTTGCTTACCTTGCTGCGTCGCCCGGAGCTGGGGTATGAACTGATTGAACAGCTCTCACCATCTGAGGTAGAACTGACAGCAGATATGAAAGAACAAGTGGAAATACAAATTAAATATGCGGGTTATATTGAGAAACAATTGATCCACGTGGAACGTTTGCAAAAGATGGAGAAAAAGAAAATTCCGGACACCATCGTATATGATGAGATTCATGGTCTTGCTATGGAAGCCAAACAGAAGCTCACTATGATTCGTCCAATCTCGATTGGTCAGGCTTCTCGTATTGCTGGAGTTACTCCTGCCGACATCTCCATTCTGCTGGTCTACCTGGAGCATTATAACCGTGTAACCGCAGCAAGGGGACAATAATGGACGATATTCAACAGCAACTGCAGCGGCGCTTAAAGAAACATGGATTAGAGCTGGGCGAACTCCAGTTGGAGCAATTCGAACTGTATTATCAGGAACTGGTATCCTGGAATGAAAAGATGAATCTGACGGGCATAACGGATCGGGAGCAAGTGTATACAAAACATTTCTATGATTCGGTATCGTTGGCCTTTTATACAGACATGACCAAAGTGAATAAGCTTGCTGATATTGGATCAGGAGCAGGTTTTCCGGGATTGCCACTGAAAATCTGTTTCCCGCATATTAAGCTGACGATCATTGATTCATTAAATAAACGTATTGGCTTTCTACAGCATGTGGTAGATATCCTTGGCCTGACTGATGTGGAATTGGTCCATGGACGTGCTGAAGAGATTGCACGCAAAGAAGGGTATCGTGACAGCTACGATCTTGTTACGGCGCGTGCAGTAGCCAAGCTGGCTGTGCTAAATGAATTCTGTCTTCCTTTTGTTCGTAAAAGTGGAATATTCGCTGCCATGAAGGGCGGAGACCCGCGTGAAGAAATGAAGGAAGCGGAGTTCAGCTTCAATCAGCTGAAAGGACGGGTTAAGGCCGTTCATCCTTTCCAGCTGCCGGTTGAAGAATCAGAGCGTCACATCATTCTGATTCAGAAATTTGATAAGACACCATATAAGTATCCACGCAAACCAGGTACTCCAATGAAGACTCCGCTGATATAGTTGCCTGATGGTTTTGAAGTGAGTCAAAACGAAATAGAATTATAGACATAGATAAAGAGGATGTTTCACGTGAAACATTCTCTTTTTTTTGTTTTCTGAAATGGAGGACTGGATCAACATTACAGATACTTCGTATTACATATTCCTTAAAGAACCTGTAATGATGAATTTCACGCACAGTAACTCATGAACAATTTCATTAATTGAATGTGTGCAAGTCGTCATATTTCCAATATTCACAAAGAAAAAGCAGGAAAATTAGCAGAGTTTAAAGAATAGGTAAGCATAGGATTATGATAGAAAAGATGATAGAATAGAAGTATCCGATCCTGGGTCACAGCGATCATAGATTATATGTATAGATAGATGGATATGCGTTCGATGTTGCATGACAGAAAGCGTTACGAAAGGCAAAACTTATTCCAAGAACGATGCATGTGAAAGGTCGCTTATTGAATAAGAAGCACCTGCAAAGACTGTGGGAGCTATTACGAAACTAGGTGGTAATCTGCGGAATGAAAGAACAATTTTCGAAGTTGTTTGGTTTGGCGGAGCGCAATAACGGAGATGAGATCAAACAGATTCCGGTTAATGAAATTGTGAGCAGCCCATATCAACCCCGTACTATTTTTGATGATGATAAGATTGATGAGTTGTTGCAGACGATCAAAACACATGGTGTAATTCAGCCTATTGTCGTTCGCGTGCGAAATGGATCATATGAGATTATTGCCGGGGAACGTCGCTGGCGTGCAGTTCGAAAATTGGGTTTGGATACGATTCCGGCTATTGTGCGTGAATTCAACGACTCTCAGGCCGCATCCATTGCTCTGATTGAGAACTTGCAGCGTGAAGGATTGACTTCAATTGAGGAAGCTGTCGCTTATCAGAAGCTGATCGACTTGCATCAATTGACACAGGAAAGTCTGGCACAACGACTCGGCAAAAGCCAGTCAACCATCGCAAATAAAATTCGGTTGTTACAGCTTCCGGAGGGCATTAAGGCCGCATTGATGGAACGCAAAATTTCTGAACGGCATGCAAGAGCATTACTTTCTCTGGATACGGAAGAACTGCAGATGAAGTTGCTCGGTGAAATTATTGAAAAAGAATTAAATGTGAAACAGACAGAGGCACGTGTTGCCTTCTACAAGGAATCTTCTAAGATTAAAAAATCTAGACGTGTTTCCTTTACCAAGGATGTAAGGCTTGCACTTAATACAATTCGCCAATCCATTGATATGGTAACTGGTTCTGGTCTGGACATCAAAACCAAAGAAGCAGACCATGAGGATCATTATGAGATCGTTATCCATATTCCAAAACGCAAATAATTGAAGCTTATGGCGGCAATGGGCCGCTTTTTATGTCTATAAAGCAAGTTAGGTCTGACATTTATAAAGAACGGTCGGTATATTGATGGAACGGTAGTTGTTGTTTGTGTGGACGATAGCCGCCTGCTTTTTGTTAACAATATCTCACAACCTACAGAAAAGACTCCTATTTTATTTGAGGTGAAGTAATTGTCTAAGATTATGGCCGTAGCAAATCAAAAGGGCGGTGTGGGGAAAACGACGACATCTGTTAACTTGGGTGCAGGACTGGCTTCACTCGGGAAAAGAGTATTGCTTGTCGATATTGACCCTCAGGGGAATACAACCAGCGGAGTCGGAATCAATAAAGCAGATGTGGCTAATTGTATATATGATGTCATTATTAATGAGGTTCCTCCTCAAGAAGCGATTGTGGAGACTCAGATTGAAGGCCTTCATATCATACCTGCAACGATTCAGCTTGCCGGAGCCGAGATCGAATTGGTGTCCACGATATCACGGGAAGTTCGCCTGAAAAAATCACTCGCCATGGTGAAAAAAAACTATGATTACATACTGATCGATTGTCCACCATCTCTTGGTATGTTAACGATCAATTCGTTGACTGCTTCCGATTCGGTGATCATTCCGATTCAGTGTGAGTATTATGCACTTGAAGGATTAAGTCAGTTGCTCAATACGGTTCGTCTGGTACAGAAACATCTGAATACATCCTTGCAGATTGAAGGGGTATTGCTGACGATGTTTGATGCGCGGACCAATCTGGGAATTCAGGTTATTGAAGAAGTGAAAAAGTATTTTCAACAAAAAGTATATCAAACAATTATTCCGCGTAACGTACGGCTTAGTGAAGCACCATCTCATGGTCAATCCATTATCACGTATGACCCTCGTTCAAGAGGGGCGGAAGTGTATTTAGAGCTCGCAAAGGAAGTGATTTCTTATGAGTAAGCGGCTTGGAAAAGGTCTTGATGCCCTCATTCCTTCGCTTTCAATTAATGACGATGATAAAGTCGTAGAAATCCCGATTAGTCAACTGCGGGCTAACCCCTATCAACCACGTAAAGTATTTGATGAGGGCGCAATACATGAACTGGCTGAGTCCATTCGTCAGCATGGTGTCATACAACCCATTATTGTTCGTCCTGTATTGCGAGGTTATGAGATTATTGCCGGAGAACGACGGTTCAGAGCTTCGCAATATTGTGGTAATGCCACGGTACCGGCTGTAGTCCGCAACTTCAGTGATCAGCAGGTAATGGAGATTGCGTTGATCGAGAACCTGCAACGGGAGAATCTGAACGCCATGGAAGTTGCAGTTGCTTATCAGGGGTTAATGGATCAATTCGCGTTGACTCAGGAAGAGTTGTCTGTAAAAGTAGGTAAATCACGTTCTCACATTGCTAACTTCTTGCGTCTGTTATCGTTGCCTGAAGAAGTAAAAGACCATGTTTCACGTGGAACATTATCTATGGGACATGCACGTGCGATCGTTGGTGTGAAAGACGAGGTTGTGGTGAAGCAACTTGCCAAACAAACCATTGATCAGCAATGGAGTGTACGTGAGTTGGAGGAAGCTGTTCAACAATTGGATCGCTCCAAAACAGGTGAGGCTAAAGCCAAATCGAAGTTGAAAAAGAAAGATCCATTCATTGATACACTGGAAGAATCTCTGCGTGAACGTTTCAAAACAACAGTGAAAATCAAGCACAATAAAGATAAAGGTAAAATTGAGCTCAACTACTACAGTCAACAGGATCTGGAACGGCTATTGGAATTGTTACAGTAACAGTCGGTTCTATGATTCATTAACAACATGCGGGGCTTACTCATGTCATGACATATCGCCTCTGTTCCATGGAGAAACGATATGTCATTCTTTGTTTATAGGGTTATATGTGCACTACGTGCAGGGGAATTATTAATTTATGGGACAGAGGTGGTTGTGAGGTGGAGGGAGTTATCTATCTAGATCATGCAGCAACATCTTGGCCCAAACCACCTGCTGTCGGTGATGCGATGTTGAGCGCATTGGAGATTGCCGGAGCCAATCCTGGCAGAGGAAGTCACCGGATGGCTGTTCAGGCAAGTCGTGTATTGTTCGAGACGAGAAATTCCATATCCAATATCTTTGGAATCAAAAATGCTAATGATATTGCATTCGGATCAAATACGACAGAAGCACTGAATCTGGCGATTCAAGGCTCGCTCAGAGAGGGCGACCATGTGATTGCCACCATGGCTGAACATAACTCAGTCAGACGACCACTGGAGTACATGCGAAGACTCCGAAATGTGGAGATTGATTATGTACCTGTTAATGCTGCGGGAGCCATTGATCTGATGCAAATGGAACGTATGTTTCGTTCCAATACCAGATTGGTGGTATGTACACATAGTTCCAATCTACTTGGCAGTATTCTTCCAATTGGAGAAATTTCGTTCCTATGTCGTAAACATCAGGCGATCTTATTGGTAGATGCGGCTCAGAGTGCTGGGGTTATGCCTGTGAATGTACAACAATTGGGCATTGATATGTTGGCTTTTCCAGGGCACAAAGGACTGCTTGGTCCTCAGGGTACAGGGGGCTTGTACATTGCCCCAGAGCTCGATATAGAGCCTTTACTTCATGGAGGAACAGGAAGTCAGTCAGAAGCTCTGGAGCAGCCAAAGGTGCGTCCTGATCGGTATGAAGCGGGGACGCCGAATACAGTCGGGATCGCTGGGCTGAATGCGGGTGTGAAGCATGTACTTGAGATGACACCAGCGGTCATCTACCAACATGAGTGGGAACTGACCCAACATATGATGGATGGGCTGTCATCCGTTAAGGGCATTCGAATGCTTGGTCCAGAGATTGGACAGCCACGCACCGGATTAGTATCTTTTACTGTAGATGGGTATGATTCGGCACAACTCGCTTTCCGATTAGATCGGAATTATGGGATTGCGGTTCGCTCCGGTTTTCATTGCACACCGCTTGCACATGAATCTGCTGGTACAACTGCTACCGGAGCAGTAAGGGCCAGTGTGGGATACAATTCAACTAGAGAGCATGTGGATGCACTCGTTAAGGCAGTGCTGGAATTGACTGGGGCAGACTAGATTAGAGTTGAAATGATGAACTCATTGGATACAGGGTTGCTTGATTAAGCTTATGGATATCGGGTTGATTTATAATGAATGATAATATTACAGGACAGACGTTAATCTGATCAAAAATATAGAGGGGTAGTTGCAATTACATGGCTGAATTAAACGAGCTGATTCTGGAACAGCTGTTATGGATTATTGGCGGAATGGCATTACTTACGGTGATCTTGCTGATTGTGAGTATTGTTCAAGGGGCAAAGTTACGAAAGTTTAAACGTAAATATGAAGCCATGATGGCTGGCAGTGGAGTAGAGGACCTGGAATCGTTGCTGGTTAATCTGAAAATTCAGATGGACAGCATTGAGGATGAACACAAACTGCAAACGAATCAGCTGCAAGTTGTCATGCAAAAGCTGACCCGCATTCAAGGTAAAGTTGGCGTGAAAAGGTACAATGCATATGGAGAGCGTGGCAGTGATCTGAGCTTCTCAATGGCCATGATTAACGATAGCCAGGATGGCATGATTCTTACGGGGATATATAACCGCGACGGTTCTTATGTATATGCCAAACCTCTTAAAGGGGGAGAGTCCACGTATACTCTGTCCCCAGAGGAAAAGGAAGCTATTACTCTGGCACAGCAAGCAGAGTAGAACGTGTATGCCATTCCCGAATGGCCGAGTACAGACTGCTGGAAATAATCTCGGACATGCGCATAACAAGACTGAGCCGTGTGTTCTGTAAAACAAAGTATTCCATAAAGCCGCCGACGTTAACGATACCTGTCAGATGGATATCGCCGACCGGCGGTAATTCTTTATTTACCCCCGCACCCGGCTTGAGTGGACCATTCACAACTTGAATGCATCCCACACTGGATGATTGTCCGAGACAGGCGTCAATGCCAATCACATAAGGGTTTTGGTGTGTTTTCTGTATGTTGTGGAGTGTATCTTGCAGGTTCATCGCATGGACTGGTTCATCCAAGGTACCATATAGATGGAATAAAGGGCTGTCCCACTTGGAAAGGGCTGATCCGACCAGAGGACCAAGGCAGTCGCCTGTTGAGCGATCTGTGCCGATGCAGACAATCACTACATTTTGCAGAGAATGGGCTTTATAGAGATGGAACATTAAACGATGGGTAATGGCCGAGTGAATACCTGGATCGGTATGGGGGATTTTCAAACTGGTCATGTCTTGTGATGAAAAGGAACGCGAAGTAGGATTCATAGGATCTATCCTTTCCCTTGGAATAGTAGTAACAGTATATGGAAAGGTAGAGCGTTTTATACTTCACGAGGACAAGCTTTTTCTCTAGGGTTGGACGTATGGCGAAAGGAGCCGAACATGGACGAATGGATTAACGATTGGATGCTGATTGCGTTTGATTCAACCCAGCAGGCACTGCGTGCTGAAATGCTGCTGGAGTTTGCTGAGATAGAGATTGATTTGTTCCCTACACCAAAAGAAATTACAGCAGGGTGTGCGTTATGTATTCAGTTTCCAAAGGAGGATCTGGAGCGAGTGCAAAAGATCATTCGTAACGAGTTCGTAGAGATCCGAGGCCTCTATTTCAAAACAGAAGACAGCTATGATAACATACCGATGTAGAGGAGGCATGCTGGATGTTGCCATTTCAATTTGCTCAAGGGGAAAGTAGTAGCGCCGCTGGTGCTGTGAATGAAGCCCTTCGTTGGACGGATAAAGTCTGGAACAGAATTGCAGACCCCGATATGTGGCTTAACATTATGTTCAGCTCAATCCGGATCATCATTATTTTTATCATCACCCGTATTGTCATTAAGGTGGTCTATCGAATCATAGATCGTTCCATGGAACGCAAGCAGGAAGGCAAGATACGCGTGAATCCGCGCAGATTCGTAACCGTAGGGGAACTGTTGAAAAATGCGACCTCCATAACATGTAATTTTATTATGATTCTGCTACTGTTATCTGAGATCAATATCCAAGTTGGACCACTACTCGCGAGTGCTGGTGTGCTCGGGCTTGCCATTGGTTTTGGTGCACAGGGTCTGGTCAAGGATGTTATTACCGGTTTCTTCATTATATTGGAGGACCAGTTCGCTGTGGGGGATGTTATTCAGACGGGAACCTACAAGGGAACGGTTGAAGTGATCGGACTTAGAACAACAAAACTGGTCAGCTGGCAAGGTGAGGTACACATTATCCCAAACGGGGCGATTGCAAGTGTAACGAACTACTCCATGTCGAATTCCCTGGCTGTAGTGGATATTCCAATGAAGGCTGACTTAAGTCTCGATGAGTCGGTACATCTGGTGAAAAAGTCTTTGGTTGGGATTGAAGAGCGTGATCTAAATATTGTGAAGGTGCCGGATGTGCTCGGTATACAGTCGATGTCTACATCTGAGTATGTGGTGCGAATTGTGGCTGAATGTATGCCTAACTCTCGTGCTTCGGTGGAACGTCAGATTCAGGGCGATGTGAAAAAAACGCTGGAGTATCATGAGATGAGCAATCAAGCCGTATTGGAACAGGCAGTAGCTTTGGAGAAAGATGAGGGGGATGGCACAGGTGGAGCGTAAAAGTTTCCAGCTTGGGGATATCGTGCAGATGAAGAAGCAGCATCCCTGTGGCAGCAACGAGATGGAGATCATTCGTATGGGTATGGATATTCGGATCAAGTGTGTCGGATGTAAACACAGCGTGTTGATTCCAAGAGCGAAATTCGAGAAAAACATGAAGAAGGTACTGCGTTCAGCCGAGGATTCCACTGAATCCTGAGCTTGCAACAATTCGGTATGCAGTATGCGTAATAACGTTTACATGCAGGCTCCGTATGAGTGTTGCGTTCTGTAAATGATCATGCTATAATCAATATTGCTGCGGAAAGGTACCCAAGAGGCCCAAGGGGGCTGACTCGAAATCAGTTAGGCGTGTCACAGCGTGCGTGGGTTCGAATCCCACCCTTTCCGCCACTTCAATTGTAACTTACTCAATACACATTGAGTTTAATAAAAAGATCGATAAGAAGACTTTCCATTAGGAAAGTCTTTTTTGTATAACGTTTTATTGAACATGTATTGAACATGTATCCATATCAGATTCATCATTAATGACTCGAACGAAAAATAAAGAGCCCCGAAGGGCTCTTTATCCGGCGGTGCATTTGTTTGTTAGGAAACAATCGGTCGTAACAATCAGACACTTGGTGTACTGCACGAAGCAATACGCGTGCTTCAGACGAAGGGCCTTACTACACATAACCACTTGCTTCTTAAATTACGTGATGAATCTCCAACAGCGAATGATCGGCTTCGTTGTCCAACGGAACCACACCTCTCTCGTGCACCGCCTGATTGTATTATGTGCTTTATTCCGTTTTATATACATGGATCGTAAAAAAAGTATTGCGATTAATGGACGCGGGCTTTGGTCAGCTTCTTCCACTTGCGATTATGATTGCTTGTTTCAGGAAAAGCTTCACCTTTTTGCAGCGTTACCCGCTTCGGGTTTTGAATTTCCGTGACAAAGCTTTTTTCCCCAACTTCCGTGTACTCTCCATCGTTTGGGGCTTTGTCTCCTGGTTCAAACTCGGTTTTTTCACCCATGATAAAACCTCCTCTGCAGATTATGTTACTTTGTTGCTTCTGTAGTGTGCTCCATAGCCGGGCGGATCATGTGCCAATATGTACAGGGAACGTTTGCTTGCACTTTGACTCGGTATTTGTTATATTAATATAGTTCGAGTTTGTGCTCGTTCCTTGCTCTCAACCTAGATTGAGGGCCAGAGTCCATAAGGAGGTGAAAATTATGCGCAAATATGAAGTGATGTACATTATTCGTCCTGACATTGAGCAAGAAGTTGTTCAAGCTACAGTCGATAAATTCCAAGGCATCATCTCCAACGGCGGTGGTGAAGTTACAGCTCACGACGTTATGGGTAAACGCCGTCTTGCGTATGAGATCAAGAAATTCCGTGATGGTTTTTATGTTCTGGTACATTTCACTGCTGAACCAGCAGTTGTAACTGAACTTGAGCGTCTCATGAAGATTTCTGACGAAGTAATTCGTTATCTCATTACCAATGACGTTAAGTCTGCTTAAGACAACTCGTGATTAACGCACCAATACGCTCTGAAGGAGGGGATTACATTGTTGAACCGTGTCATTCTGATCGGACGGTTAACCCGGGATCCTGAGTTGCGTTACACTCCAGCAGGAGTAGCAGTTACGCAATTTACTTTGGCAGTGGACAGACCGTTTACAAGCCAAGGGGGAGAAAAGGAAGCCGATTTCATTCCGGTCGTAACCTGGAGACAGCTTGCCGAGACTTGTGCGAACTACTTGCGCAAAGGACGCCTGGCTGCAGTCGAAGGACGCATTCAAGTACGGAACTACGAGAATAACGAAGGAAAACGTGTATACGTGACCGAAGTTATTGCCGATAATGTCCGTTTCTTGGAGTCAGCTAACCGTGATAACAGCGGTGGCGGCGGTGGGCAACCAATGCGTGAAGAGCCTTCTTATGGAGGCGGCGGACGCGCGAACAATAACAATAATTCGCGTAGCAACAATCAGGATCCTTTTTCCGATGACGGAAAACCGATTGATATATCGGATGATGATTTGCCATTTTAACATGAGCTGATACTCTTAGGAGATATGGGTTACATGATAGGAAAGGACTGAAAAGCATGGGCTTCAAGCAAAGAGAAGGCGGAGACAACGATAAAAGACCGGCACGTCGTGGCGGCCGTAATAAACGTCGTAAAGTGTGCTTCTTCACAGCTAACAAAATTACTCACATCGATTATAAAGATACGGACTTGCTTCGTAAATTTATCAGCGAACGTGGAAAAATTTTGCCACGCCGTGTAACAGGTACTAGCGCTAAATACCAACGCATGCTGACGATTGCAATCAAACGCTCCCGTCAAATCGCATTATTGCCATACACAACTGAGTAGTCTTTACTCAGCTTGCATACGAAGCAGTCGGCTTATAGCCGGCTGCTTTTTTGTATATATCAATAGAAGTATTAGAAATAACGATCCAATCTAACAAATGGAAAAATTCAATACTGTGGCGATAGAAGCATTCAAGGCTCAAATGAATTATAATAGAGTCTAATCTACTGAAAAGGTTCATGCAGCAGGAATAGCTGTTTGTTTCAGAATAAACACCAGGAGTGGATATGAATACATCAAAACGTAAAGGCAAACAGAGAAAAAAGAGTCTGAAAAATTGGATTATAGCTACTCTTTTACTTTCCATTATATATGTGTGGTTACAGCAAAAAGGCGATATAGATAACATGTGGCCCGGGACAACAATCCAAGAAGCTGTGCCAATCATCGGCTTACATCCTGTGGTAGCAGAGAATGAGAAGTTATTGGTACGTAAGGCAGCCAGACGTGGAATAGAGATTGTGATCACCCACGGCTACCGAAGTTCCGAGGAGCAAGATGCACTATTCAACCAAGGACGCTCAAATGCAGGAAATATCGTTACTAATGCACGTGGTGGTGAGTCTTATCATAACTACGGATTAGCAATTGATTTTGCATTGAGGACGCCTGAGGGTGATGTGGTGTGGGATATGGAACGGGATGATAACGGCAATGGCAAGGCAGACTGGATGGAAGTTGTGGCTCTCGCCAAAGAGTTAGGTTTCACTTGGGGTGGAGACTGGGCAAACTTTCCGGACTATCCTCACTTGCAGATGGATTTTGGCTTGAGTATTAATGAGTTAAAACGTGGTAAAAGACCTCCTGATTCTTAGTAAAGGCGTTATATATACAATTAAGTGAATAAATATTAGATAAGCTCTGCATTTTGCAGGGCTTTTTTCTTTCTTTTGTAAAATAAATGATAAAAGATGACAATTTGGTCTTTACATTAGCAAATAAATAAAACTATACTAGATTAACTAGATTTTTTACTCTGATCGCACATACTATTTTAATTGTAAGCATAACGGCTCCGATTCAATAAAATTCAGCTATAGATCGAGATATAATCACTACTCATATATATAACATTTACCTCACGCACAATTAAGAATGTCTACTTGAATTTAAAAATACACATACACTAGATGTAACTACTATGTTATGTACATGTTATTTTCACTAATTACTTATGTACACCTCACAGCTAAAAACAAGATAACACCTCTCAAAATCCCTACTATATGCCTTTATAGTATTACTAATATCCAAATCTGTAGTATAAAAAACATTTATACCAAAAATCTCAAAATAAGCATTGACGTTAGCTAAAATTACACGTATGATTACATTAATTATTTTGCTGTATAATTCCACTAGGAATTATCAACATTAATTGACCAATGGTCTAAATATAAGTCTCTGAAACTTGTTTCTCCTAACAATTTGGTATTTTGTATAAGCTATTGTTCGTTATCTTCAAGAACTTGGAAATATACAGTAGATGCATTCCTCTACACACGAATACAATCTACGGAAATTATGGGGTTAGGGTGATTGATTTGAATACAGAGCTATTGGAAGTCAGAAATCTAACAACATCATTCAGAATTGAAGATGACTATTATGCAGCAGTGGATCACGTTAACCTTACGGTGAAGAAAAATGAAGTGTTGGCGATTGTAGGTGAATCCGGGTCAGGTAAAAGTGCTTTTGCATTCTCTCTTATGGGTTTGCATAACAAAGCAAAGATCGAAGGCCAGATCCTCTATAAAGGACAAGATATTGCCAACATCTCCCCAAGCAAATTAAACAAGCTACGCGGCAAAGAAATGGGCATGATTTTTCAGGACCCATTGTCCGCACTAAATCCTCTAATGATTATTGGTGAACAGATTGAAGAGATTCTCACACTTCATCAGTCCAAGCTGTCTTCCAGAGAGAAGAGAGAAAAGGTCATTCACTTATTGAATCAAGTAGGGATTCCACGTCCCGAACAAATATACAAGCAGTATCCCCACGAATTATCTGGTGGCATGAGACAGAGAATTGTTATTGCCATTGCGATTGCGAACAAACCGGAATTACTCATAGCTGATGAACCAACGACAGCGCTTGACGTTACGATTCAACTACAGATTCTGGAGCTGATCCGTGATCTGAAGAATGAAATTAACGCAGGCATTATTCTGATTACACATGACTTGGGTGTCGTAGCTGAGATGGCTGATCGCGTTGCAGTTATGTATGCAGGCGAAATTGTTGAAATCGCAGATATCTTCACATTGATGAACAATGCGAAGCATCCATATACCCGCTCACTCTTGAACTCTATTCCCACACTGTCTGAAGAAAGATCCAAATTGCATGTCATCCAAGGCATCGTACCATCACTCAAAAATCTTCCTCGCAAAGGGTGCAGATTCAAAGCCCGAATTCCATGGATCAGTGAATCGGCTCATGAAGAGAACCCACAGATGCACGAAATTGCACCAGGTCACTTTGTACGGTGTACCTGTTACCAGCACTTTCATTTCCCTGACCAAAGCTGAGGAGGAATAACATAATGGCATTACTCGAAGTAGAAGGGCTCAAGATACACTTTCCGATTCGCGGTGGATTGCTAAAACGGGAGATTGGCAGTGTAAAGGCTGTTGATGATGTTAGCTTCTCCATTGAAGAAGGACAGACCTATGGTCTGGTTGGCGAATCAGGTTCAGGTAAAACAACAACAGGCAGAGCCATTATTGGGCTAAACCATGTCACTGACGGAAAGATTCTATTTAACGGGAAAAACTTGGCTACGGAGCGACGTAAGAACAGGCAGCTCCAGCGGGATGTACAAATGATTTTTCAAGACCCATATTCATCACTGAATCCTAAGAAGCGGGTTATCGATATTATCGCTGAGCCGTTTCGTAACTATGAGCGTCTGACAGCTACCGAGGAGAAAAGACAAGTAAGAGAATTACTTGAGAAGGTTGGCCTGAGTCCGGAATCAATCTACAAATATCCGCATGAATTCTCAGGGGGGCAGCGTCAACGGATCGGCATTGCACGGGCTATTGCACTGAAGCCGAAGCTAATTATCGCGGATGAACCTGTATCTGCACTCGATGTCTCGGTCCAGGCTCAGGTACTTAATTTCATGCAGGAGATTCAAAAAGAATTAAATTTGACGTATCTGTTCATCAGTCACGATCTGGGCATCATCCGCCATATGTGTGACGAGATAGGAATTATGTATAAAGGTCGATATGTGGAACAGGGCACAACAAATGATATTTTCGAGAATCCGCAACACATCTATACCAAACGTCTTATTGCAGCCATTCCGGATATGGACCCAACCAAACGAGAGGAAATGGTAGCCTTCCGTCAACAGGTCAAATCCGAGTATGAACATTCATACCGAAATTTCTTTGATGAGGAAGGGCTTGCATACTCGCTCAAATCCATTTCCGATACTCACCGAGTAGCTCTACCTCAGAAAGGTTGAAGGCCATATGTGGAAAACGATAGTACGCAGAATTATCATAATGATCCCTCAGATATTTTTACTTAGTCTTTTGGTCTTTCTGATGGCTAAGGCCATGCCGGGCGATGCGTTAACCGGATTGCTTGATCCAAGCGTTGATCCAAAAGCATTGGAAGCCCAGCGAGAGAGACTGGGATTGAATAATCCTTGGTACGTGCAATATTGGGACTGGATCAAAAACGCCATCCAAGGTGATTTTGGACAATCCTTCCGTTTCAAAATGCCGGTTACGGACCTGATCGGTCAGCGTGTAGCAAATACATTCTGGCTCGCACTGGCGACGCTTGTACTGACTTACCTGATCGCTATTCCACTGGGTATCATCAGTGGTCGTTACAACGATACCTGGTCTGATCGGTTGATCACGGGATACACCTACCTGGGCTTTGCCGCACCATTGTTCATCTTCGCACTGGTGATGGTATGGATCTTCGGATTCCACTTCGGCTGGTTCCCGACGGGGGGAAGCGTTGCGCCAGGACTTACACCGGGCACATTCAGCTACGTGATGAGTAAGTTCTATCATCTATTGTTGCCGGCATTATCCATGGCACTGATTACAACGGTATCTACCGTTCAATATTTGCGTAGTGAAATCATTGATATCAAACATAAGGAATTCGTTATTACTGCGAGAGCCAAAGGCGCTTCAGAATCCCGGATCTATAACAGACATATTTTGAGAAACTCGCTATTACCTATCGCCGCATTCTTCGGATATGAGATTACGGGGCTTATCGGTGGTACGGTATTTATCGAAAGTATATTCAGTTATCCAGGTATGGGACAGTTGTTCCTGAGTTCCATCTCATTGCGTGACTTCAGCGTTGTAACTGCACTTGTATTGTTATACGGCGTAGCTTCCATTCTCGGGGCTTTGCTGTCTGACATAATTCTAGGAATTGTAGATCCACGTATACGGATCAAGTAAGAACTTGAAGATTTCGGGGTGAAAACAAGATGAGCAAGGCCAACGAAGTAGTTGTAACTTCACAAAAGGTTGATAAAAGCCCCTCCAGCTTGAGTATTTTATGGAGGGAACTTGTCAGAGATAAGGTGGCACTAATCTCGCTCATTTTCTTGGGCTTGATCATGTTGCTGGTATATGGCACGTCTCTCATTCTGAATCAGGATGATATCGTACGCGTGGATCTGTTTGCCTTATATGAACCACCATCCGCTCAATATTGGCTTGGAACGGACTATGGAGGTCGTGATGTATTTGGCCAACTGGTCATCGGTACACGTAACTCCCTGACCATTGGAATTATCGTAACGTTAATGACTGGTTTCATAGGTATCTTAATTGGCCTTTTATCCGGTTATTTCGGTGGAATGATAGACAACCTGTTTATGCGTGTTGTTGACTTCTTCATGATCCTTCCGATGTTGATGATTGTTATCGCGTTTGTTACGGCAGTTCCGAAATACAATATCATCTCGTTTTCTCTAATCATGACGGCATTTCTCTGGATGGGTATTGCCAGATTGATTCGTTCCAAAGCATTACAGGAACGGGAACTGGATTATGTAAAAGCTTCAAAAACATTGGGCTCTTCTCATCTGAAGATTATGCTCTCACAGGTTCTTCCGAATCTGAGTTCCATTATCATCGTAACGATGACATTGAATCTCGCTGCCAACATTGGCCTCGAATCCGGGCTGTCTTTCCTGGGATTTGGTTTTCCCGAAAGTACGCCTAGTCTTGGAACACTCGTAAGTTATGCACGTAATCCGCAAACCCTGGAATCCAGATGGTGGATATGGCTACCCGCATCGGTGCTGATCCTGGTATTGATGTTGAGTATAAATAATGTCGGTCAAGCCCTAAAGCGTGCGACTGATGCAAGACAAAGAAGAGGTTAAAAAAAGGGAGGAAAGGTTCATGAAAAAGGGATTATTTTCACGGGGACTATTTTTCACGATGATGTTGGTCTTTGTATTGGTGCTCGCAGCGTGCTCTGAGAAGGAAGCGGCTACTCCAGCTCCAGCTTCCAACACAGAAGAGGGAAAAACGGAGGAAAAACCTGCTAATGAAGAGGGCGTTTACTCCATTGATGACTTCAACAATGTCAAAACAAATGAGGGTACTGCGATCGAAGGTGGATCGATTACATTTGGACTTGTGTCGGATACTGCTTTTGAAGGTACATTGAACTACAATTTCTATTCCGGTAACCCGGATGTACAAGTTCTTCAATGGTTCGATGAAGGCTTGCTGACTTGGGATAAAGACTATGTATATACCAACGATGGTGCAGCAACGTATGAGACATCTGAAGATGGAAAAACGTTCACACTGACCATTCGTGACAATGTGAACTGGCATGATGGCAAGCCGGTAACGGCTGAAGATCTGCAATTTGCTTATGAAGTAATCGGTAACAAAGCGTATGATGGTCCACGTTACGACTCCAACTTCACTAGTGTAGTAGGTATGGACGAGTATCATGCTGGAAAAGCAAAAACAATCTCTGGTATTAAAGTGCTGGGCGACAAACAAATCAGCATTACGTATAAAGAATCTACTCCGTCCCTGCTGACAGGTGGCGTATGGACGTATCCATTGGCTAAACATATCTTCGGAGATATGGATGTAGCAAAAATGTCTTCTTCTAAAGAAGTACGTGAAAAACCAATTGGTTTTGGTCCATTTAAAGTGGATGTCATCACTCCGGGTGAGTCTGTAACTTATGTTAAAAACGAAGACTACTGGCGCGGGGCTCCGAAACTGGACAAAGTGACTCTGAAAGTTATCAACCCGACAACGGTTGTTCAAGAACTGAAATCTGGCGGGGTAGACCTCGTGGATGCATTCCCGACAGATCAATATAAAGAAAATGCAAACCTGTCCAACGTAGAATTCCTTGGCGCCATCGATCGTGCTTATACGTACATCGGTTTCAAACTGGGTACGTGGGATGAAGAGAACGGAAAAGTTAAAAGCAATGCTGAAGCAAAAATGGGCGACAAAAACTTGCGTAAAGCGATGTGGATGGCTGTAGATAACGATCAGGTTGGTAAACGTTTCTATAATGGCCTGCGTTGGAATGCAACAACCCTGATTCCACCATCACACCCAGAATTCCATGATTCCAACAATCCGGGTGTAGCATATGATCCAGAAGCAGCGAAAGCATTGCTCGACGAAGCTGGTTACAAACTGGATGGTGAATTCCGAACGAATCCAGATGGAACACCGCTCGAAATCAACTTTGTATCCATGACTGGTGGAGACACAGCTGAACCATTGGCTCGTTATTATGTTCAATCATGGGCAGCTATTGGTTTGAAAGTAAACCTGGAAATGGTTGAGTTCAACAGCTTCTATGACCGTGTAGGTAACACAGGTAAAGATGATCCAAACATTGATGTGTATCAAGCAGCATGGGGCGTTGGTATTGACGTAGATCCATCGGGTCTGTATGGCCGCGATGCACTCTACAACTTCTCCAGATTCTCCAGCGAAGAGAATGACAAATTGCTGGCACAAGGTATCTCTGCTGAAGCATTCGATGTAGACAAGCGTAAAGAGATCTACAATCAATGGCAGCAATACATGGTAGATGAAGTTCCTGTATTCCCTACACTGTATCGCGCAGTTGTAGCACCAGTTAACAAACGTGTAATGAACTATGCGATTGGTGATGGAACAGGTGTTTACTTGAGCGACTTGCAAGTGAATGCAGACAAAGCAGTTGTAGCTGAGTAATCCTTTCTTCCAGTAGCAACTGTAAGGATTGGGGTCCTTTAAGAAGTCGGTTGCTAGATTATGATGAAGAATTCTCCTGGGAAAATGAATAAAAAGTGTCTTTAAAAACATGGATTCTGTACACTCTGGCATGGGTGTATCGAGTTCATGTTTTTTTTGTAACCAAAAAATAAAAAAAATTTAACTTTTTTTCAAAAAAGTGCAGACAAAATGCCTCTTTACTTCGTCTATATAGGTAAGAGGTGATCATCTTATGAAAAAATGGTGGAAACGGGCAGGTATGCTGCTGGCTCTCTTGCTTATTATATATTTGGGTGTGAAACCGGACATGCTAGTAGGCAAACCGGGGATTAAAGCTGAATCTGCGGTATTAATGGATATGAACTCTGAACAGATCTTAATGGATTTTAACGGCTCCGAAGAGATTGCTCCGGCAGGCGTCAGTAAGTTGATGACAGAACTGTTAGTGATGGAGGCCGTGATTAATGGTGATATAGGCTGGAATGATCTTGTTAATGTGAGTCTGTATGCCAGCTCCGTGGGGGGCAGTCAACTGACCCTGAAACAGGGAGAGCAGTTCACCGTTCAGGAGTTGTTCGAGATCGTAGCTGTCTATTCAGCCAATGATGCAGCGGTTGCTCTTGCTGAACATATCAGTGGTACAGAGCAGAAGTTCGTGCAACAGATGAATCAGAAAGCAACTCAGATTGGACTGTCTGAGGATACACAATTCACGAATTCAACGGGCCTCAGTGAAAAGCTGCTTGGTCCTAACCGTCCGATGGATATACAAGGACAGACCTTAATGACGGCTATAGATGCATGCAAGCTTGCGCGATATCTGCTGAATAACCATCCCGAGATTTTAAGAATTTCCAGTCAAATGCAAGTATCAATGCATCAAAAAGGGATGTACATGAGCAACACGAACTGGATGTTGTCCTCCATTGGTGGGCCGTATGCTTACGATGGGAATGACGGATTAAAGACCGGGTATGATGAGGATTCCGGATATCATTTTGTGGGGACAGCTGAACGTGATGGCAAAAGACTGATATCAGTTGTATTTGGAACAGATACTCGTGAAGGGCGTTTTGTGGAGACTCGGAAGTTATTCAACTATGGGTTTTCGGGCTCAAAATGAGAGGGCGTACATAGGCATCATCAAAGAGACCTTCAGGACGCCAATGATCCACCTGTCAAATAAACTGAGTCAGACCAGATTATTGAAGCATTACGCAAGCGTTAGTACGTTTGATAAGATATGAGGGCTGTCCGCAGGTTCGACTGAACATGTGGTAGCTCTATTTTATCGAATCGGGGGTAAATTGATCCATATAACCATATTATTAAATTGACATATGGTTTTCTTTTGTTTTAAAATGACCAGTGAGTCATTATTATTCAACTCGGTTTAATATATATGTACCAAACCAACTGTACGATACTGAATTTACGATCTGATCGGGAGGTAACATGTGATGCAAAAACAAATGAAATGGCCGCTAGTCCTGTTTGCCATAGGGGTATTTATGGCTGCGCTGGATAACGGGATCATCACCTCTTCACTGACCACCTTAAATGCATCATTTGGTGTGTCGCCAACATGGGGAGCATGGACGATTACGCTTTACACGCTTGGGCTTGCGGTGAGTGTACCTATTGCGGGCAAACTGTCGGACCGTTATGGTCGCAAGAAGCTATTTTTGATTGAAGTGGCGTTGTTTGGGATCGGGTCCCTGCTCGTTGCGCTGAGCACATCATTCACCTTTTTCCTGATTGCTCGTGTCATTCAAGCTTTGGGCGGTGGTGGGATTTTTATCATTGCCAGCTCATACGTATTAAGCAAGTTCCCGGCGGAGCGTCAGGGTACAGCTCTGGGTCTGCTTGGAGGGATGAATGGTGTTGCCGCTATATTGGGACCCAATGTCGGTGCTTTTATACTGGACCTTACGGGCAACTGGCATTGGTTATTCCTGATCAATGTACCTATCGCCATTCTGCTGTTCATAGCAGGTATTCGATTTATTCAGGAAGAGCAGGAGCTTAATCGTGCAGCAGTGGACTGGAGCGGCATTGCTGTCCTAACGTTGGGTGTACTCAGTTTAATGTATAGCTTCAGCAATCTGGACGGTGTGAACATGCTTCAAAGCCTGGGATCTCCGATGTTCTATGGCTTTTTCTTGGCAGGTGTAATCCTTCTGGTGCTCTTTTACTTTATGGAAAAAAGGCTGGAAGGATCTGAACGTGAACCTGTTGTATCGACACAGCTTCTGGGCATTGCGTCCTTTCGCTGGACGCTGTTGATTGCCTTTTTCTCGGGAGCCATTCTGGCCTCGGTGATCTTTATTCCCGGATTTGTTGAACAATATCTCGGCGTATCCAATACGGCTTCCGGGTACTGGTTTACTCCGCTTGCGCTGGCATCCGGCATCGGGGCAGGTGGAGGTGGATACCTCGTTGACCGCAAAGGTCCAATCTGGACGTTATCGGTTGCCGGACTGCTATCTGCCATTGGATTCCTGCTGTTCCCGCTATGGGTGGAGCATATCTGGCAATTTGTCATCGCGAGTACGCTCGTAGGTATTGGCTTCGGTATGATGCTTGGTGCGCCAGTTAACGTACTTGTCACAGAACAGGCGGGGGAGAACAACAAAGGCATCGCGGTAGCGACCAGCTCGTTATTTCGCCAGATGGCGATGGCTATTGCACCTACCATTTTTGCCGGATTCCTGGCACGTTCTTTCATTAATCTGGGGCCCAACATTCAGGCAGGATTCGCTGACAAAGGAATTCAGGTGCCGCCCGAGATGCTACAACAATATGCCTCGGGAGGGGCATCAGGGAGTGATGTCTCCAGTCTGACAGAGGGCCTGTCCCAGATTCCTGATGAAGGTATCCGCGATGTGTTGCTCCAGGCAGTGCATCAAACGACAGGGCAGGGTTACAATGGCCTTTTCTGGTCTGCGGTGGTATTCAGTGTGCTTACGCTGGTAGCTGCGCTTATAACGGGACGTCTGCGTCAAAAAGAGAAGAGTCATCATGTGGAAAGTGTACCCACGAACGGATAGGATCGCATGTGAAAATGAAGAGAACAGTGTACCTTTTGTAGCTAAAAAGGAGTCGCTGTTCTTTTCAATTTAACCGGATTGTAACTTTTCTTGCTCCTGCAATGATTACAATAGAACGAGCGTAAGCGGTGTCTTGATTCCAGAGAGAGAAAACTTCAGTGAACACCGAGTCACAAGGCATCCCAGACGTTTAATTGGTATTATATAAGTTGAACGAATCGTTACACTTCATCACTGCGAGTTCAGAATAACCTTCCGATCGCTGTTATCCCCAGATTTTTTGATTTCTTTATTCCAAAGGTAAAAATCCGGTGATAAAGGCGAAGCGTATGCTTTCGATGCAGCTTTCTTTCAGAAAGCTTTTAGCTACGCTTCTTCAGGTTTTTTCTGACCTCTCCGTTTTTAGTGTAAATATTAGATGAAACTTATATATCAGGCAGTATCATTTTGATAGTGAAGAAGGAATCAATGGATGAAAAGCAGAACTAAAGATAAGAAGAAAAGAAGAAAAGGCCTATATATAACGCTCGTTTCACTTGTTGTTTTGTTAATCGGAGGTTATTTGTTCCGTCAGCAGCTGGCTGTAGCAGCATTTGATCTGTTTCTCGCCGGTTCGGTAGAAGATCAGTTATCCCGTTCTTATGTACCGCAAGAAGGCAACAACACGCCTGATCCAACGGTATACCGTAAGGAACCTTTCTCCGTATTACTGCTCGGTTCGGACAAACGCGCTTATGAGAAAACGCGTGGACGTTCCGATACCGTCATCTATGCTGTAGTACGTCCCAAGGAATCCCGTGTGCTTCTGGTATCCATTCCACGTGATACGTATGTGCAGATTGTAGGACGGGATGCCAACAAGGACGGCGAAGATGATTATGATAAGCTGGCGCATGCCTATGCTTTTGGTGGGGAGAATATGTCCATCAATACCGTGGAGAAATTTCTTGATGCTGATGTGGGTTATTATGCAACGATCAACTTCGACGGAATCAAAAAAGTGGTTGATGCACTTGGTGGTGTAAAACTGCCAATTGATGAGGACATTGTGAACAAGAATCCGGATCATGTGCAATTCACGATTGAAGGTGGTAAGCCGATCTATGACGGGCAGGAAGCACTGTATTATGTAAGATACCGTGAGGATAGCGATTTTAATCGTACCAAGCGGCAGCAGATTTTCCTGAACGCGATGGCGAATGAGATGCTGAATTTGAATCAAATCGCCAAAATTCCGGAATTGATTCAGATCATGGGAGACAGTTTCCAGACGGATATGCGAGCATCTTTCATTATTGATCTGGCCAAACAAGTGCTTACTCAGGAGAAACCGCAGATTTCAAGCTTCACCATCCTGGGTGAGGGAATGAAAAAAGACGGTATCTATTATGGTCAGGCTGACGAGAAAGATGTCCAATATGCCAAAGAGCTGATTAACAACTGGATGGATCAATCGACCCCAGCCGGTGAAGTAATGATCCCTGACCGGCAAAAGATTGAATAACCAATTCCATACCAATGATGTGTTGTAGACCACAATCAGCAGTACGTTTATTCGCGGGCTGCTGTTTTTTTTCTTTGTATTGAGAACTATTATCCTTTTGGAACATCCTGCGTTCTGATCCGTATAATATAAGTTGAGCGAGATAAGTTGAACGAAGAAATTCACAAGGAGGATACACAAGGGTATGAACATCGCATTTTTTTTGCTACCCAAACAAGAGGTTACGTGCGTGACGTCGGATTCTACGCTGCGGCAAACGTTGGAACGGATGGAATATCATCGTTTTACGGCGGTACCCATTTTGAATAAAGAGGGCAAATATATTGGTACGGTTACCGAAGGCGACTTACTGTGGTATATGAAGAATGCCGAGGGAAAAATTTCATTTGAAAACGCTTCAAAGTTCTTGCTCAAGGACGTTCCACTTCGCTTGGATATTAAACCCGTATCCATTAATGCCAACATGGAGGACCTGATTAATCTGGCTAAAGTTCAGAACTTTGTTCCTGTGGTCGATGATATGGATCGGTTCATTGGTATTGTCAGACGGAGTCAGATAATTGAGTACTGCGAGGGCATTGTAGCCAAAGAATCGATCAAGGCTAAGTAAGGCTGTACCGAATTTAAATATTATTGTGTCATGATGGATAATCACAGCCGTCCGGTATCATGTTAAACTTAAGAAGTCCTGAACCAAGGGCGCATTCGAAGTTTTTTACAAATATATAGGTCGATAGGATGTACGGAGGACTCCGCATAAGTACCTGACATCAGTTTCGGAGAACTTCTCCGTTTTTTGGGGTAATTTTGCGGGCCCTCTTTTTATGCTATAATCGAGAATAAAGCTTTTTCGGGGGAGAGTGACTTTCGCCAATATGCCTAAAGAACTGGATGTAGCCAAACGCGCTAAAGTGATTGAATGGCTGAAAACCGAAGTGCTTGATCAGGTATCCCGATTATTCAAGGCGTTATGGGAAGGCAGTACAACTCGAATCGGGGACAGTCTTGCCAGTTTGATTATGAGTAGTTACATATTGGGCCGCAGGCTCGGTATTCCTTTCAAGGATCTGGATGCACTGCTAGTTGAGAAGTTGAAAAAGCATAAACAGGAAGGTCACCAGCTTGAAGACTGGTACCAAGATATTTCCGCGCTAGAAGATCATATGCGTAAGAGGTGAATTTGTTGAAATTTAGCTTTAAATCAGCTGTTTGGAGCGCAGTCTATCTGCTCTTGCTACTTTCGCTGTTAACTCCTTTATCGGTACTTGCCATATTTTTTATGATGATTCCGGGAGTTATTTTGTATGCTTCATTATCTTTAAAATCATTTATATGGCATCTCGTGCCCGTAGCCGTTATTTTGGTCGTATTCCACCCCATCTATCTGTTACTATTGCTCGTCTTTACCCTGCCTGCGATCGTTATGGGTCACGCGTATAAAACACGCAAATCAGCCCTGTTCGCGCTGATGGCGGGAAGTGGCATGATGTTGGCAGAATACTTGTTGTTGCTCTTGGTCGGCAGTGTCATTTTCCAATTCGACCTGTCCAGTTATATTGAAGATGTGGTCAAATTGACCATTGAACCGTTAACCAATACATCGAATCAGATGATTAACGGTTTTGCATGGACACCTGAGATGACCGAGGATGTCGCCAAGCAAACGCAGCTTATGATTCCGTTTGCTCTCGTTGTCACGTCGATGGTAATGGCCTTTATTACGCACGCCATTGCTCGTCCGATTCTGAACGTGATGGGTGTGGTGGTATCGAAACTTCCACCAGCGAGAGAATGGCGTATGCCGCGTGCGTTGATCTGGTATTATTTCCTCGCATTGTTGATCGAAGTGATCTCCAGACAAAGTGATGGAACATACTGGACCATGATTGCCATGAACCTGTCCCCGTTAATTAATCTGGGCTTCATGATTCAAGCGATCGGTTTCTTCTTCTTTCTCTCACATACAAAGAAATGGAATCCGGTTATACCATATTTCCTGGCGGCTGCGGTCTTCTTCATTGGTCCGCTTCGGATTATCGGAATTATCGATCTGGCGTTCCCGCTTCGTGAGGCAATATCGAAATCAAAACGATAGGGTGATGAGTCATGCCTAAATTTCTGAAGAAACGCTGGCACGGCTACTATACCGTATGGGCGTTCATACTGCTGCTATTGCTCGTTATGTTCGTTACCATTTATAACTGGACGCTTGGTTTGATTAGTCTGATACTGGCTTCGGCGCTGGGAATCGTCATGATTAAGGCGGAGCTCGCGTTCCGCCGTGAGCTTAACGACTACATTAATGGCCTATCTATTCGGATTAAACGGATGGAGGGGGAAGCGGTCAGCATGCTTCCATTCGGAATTGTGCTGTACAGCGAAGATCGTACGGTAGAGTGGCATAACCGCTTTGTGGCGGAGATGTTCCAGGAGAAGACAATGGTGGGTAATCCGCTACTTAATTTGTTTCCCAAACTTCCTCAGCCTAAAGAGAAGAAGGATGGGACGAAGGAACACTCATCCAAGGAGTTCCATGACGAATTCCAGTTGGATGATCGGCATTATGGAGTTATTCATAACCCGCAGGAGCGGTATGTATATGTATACGAGATTACGGAGTTAGCCATTCTTCGTGATAAATATGAAAATGAACGCCTTGCCTTGGGGATTCTCGTTCTGGATAATCTGGATGAGGCTGCCCAAGGTATGGACGATCAGCAGCGTACAGCGCTGATTGCCCGTGTGACTAGCGAAATTACGTCATGGGCCAAGCGGTACGAAGTGTACCTGCGCCGTTTGTCTTCTGACCGTTATCTGTTGATGCTGAATCATAAGTCTTTGCAGGAACTGGAGCAGAGCCGATTTGTCATTTTGGATGAGGTTCGGGAGATGACTGCTGACCTCAAAGTGCCAATGACACTCAGTGTCGGACTGGCGTTTGGATCGGATAGCATCAGCGAGATGGGAGAACTGGCACAGTCCAGTCTGGACATGGCACTTGGACGTGGTGGTGATCAGGCTGCTGTGAAGTCGGGACAACGCCTGTCCTTCTACGGCGGTAAGTCTAACGCAGTGGAGAAACGGACACGGGTTAGAGCCCGCGTTATTGCGCACGCGCTGCGTGATCTGATGCAGGAGAGCGATCGGGTGCTCATCATGGGGCACAAAATTCCGGATATGGACGCGATCGGCGCATCCATCGGAGTGTGGAAAGCGGCCAGTCTGTACAATGTGGAAGCACGGATTGTTCTGGATGGAATTAATCCATCGATTGAACGCATGATGGAGCAAGTAAACAAGGACGAGAAGTTGTCCAAGGCATTTGTATCACCGGAACAGGCAACCCAGATGATGACCGAGCACACGTTGCTGGTGGTGGTGGATACGCATAAGGCCTCCATGACCATGGAACCGAAACTGGTACAGTCTGCTACCCGTGTCGTAGTTGTGGATCACCATCGCAGGGGTGAAGAGTTCATCAATGACGCAGTGTTGATCTATCTGGAACCTTATGCGTCTTCTGCTGCCGAACTGGTAACCGAACTCTTGCAATACATTCATGACAAGGTACAATTCACTCCGCTGGAAGCTACGGCTCTACTTGCCGGGATTACGGTAGATACGAAGCATTTTGCACTGCACACGGGGTCCAGAACGTTTGAAGCGGCAGGCTTCTTGCGCCGTAGCGGTGCAGACACCATTATGATCCAGCGGTTGATGAAAGAGGATCTGTCAGAATATATTGCTAAGGCAGAAATCATAAAGCATGCTAAAATGGTATATGGAAACATTGCGCTGGCGGTCACAGACCCTGGCAGCAAGATTTCACAGATGATGATCGCCCAAGTGGCGGACACATTGCTGAACATGACTGACGTGGTCGCTTCATTTGTGATTAGTGAGCGTCCGGATGGACTGATTGGCATCAGCGCGAGATCGCTGGGGCGCATGAATGTTCAGGTTGTCATGGAACGACTGGGCGGTGGCGGGCATTTGACGAATGCTGCCGTACAGCTTGAAGGAACGCTTGGAGAGGCAGAAAAACGGCTGACGAACGTACTGGCTGAAATCGAAAAGGAAGAGGGGCTGTTCGAATGAAAGTCATTTTTATAAAAGATATGAAGGGTCAAGGCAAGAAAGGGCAAGTGAAAGAAGTATCTGAGGGTTACGCACAGAACTTCCTATTGCCACGGGGAATCGCACGTCTGGCAACAGACGGCAACATGAAGACACTGGACAACCAGAAGGCGGCTGAAGAAAGACTCAAACAGGAAGAGAAAGCGGAAGCGGAAGCACTTGCGAAAAAGCTGGAAGCAGAAGTGACTGAACTGAAAGCGAAGTCCGGCGAAGGCGGTCGTCTGTTCGGCGCCATTACCAGCAAACAGATCGCAGAAGCTTTGTCTAAAAAAGGTCTGAAAGTAGACAAACGTAAAATTGAGCTGGACGAGCCTATTCGTACACTCGGCGTAACACAAGTAACTGTCAAGGTTCACCCTGAAGTGAAGGCAACCTTGAAGGTACAGGTAACGGAAGAGTAAGATGGGCGGAGAAATGTTATTCGACCGGATTCCCCCGCAGAACCTGGAAGCCGAACAGGCCGTGCTGGGTGCAATCCTGTTGCAGGGCGAGGCCCTGATTACAGCGATGGAACGGGTGCAAACCGAGGATTTCTATGATAAACCCCATCAATTAATCTTTGAAGCGATGATCCAGCTTGGTGAGGGAAATCAACCGATTGACCTTGTGACACTGACTTCGCTTCTGAAGGATAAAGGTGAGTTGGAGGACATCGGGGGCGTCAGTTATCTGGCTAAGCTAGCCCATGGTGTACCTACAGCCGCAAACGTAGACTATTATGCTCAGATTATCGAAGAGAAATCGATGCTGCGTCGCCTGATTCGTACGGCAACACAGATCGTGAGCGAAGGATATACAGGTGGCGAAGATGTTGCAGCGATGCTTGGAGAAGCTGAACGTCGCATTCTGGAGATCTCCAACCGTCGCTCCAGTAGTGGTTTTATAGCCATTCAGGACGTACTGATGGAAGTATTCGATCGTGTGGAAACACTTCATCAGAATAAGGGTACAACGACAGGTATTCCGTCCGGGTTCATCGATTTGGACAAAATGACTGCCGGATTCCAGCGCAGTGACTTAATCATTGTAGCGGCCCGTCCTTCCGTAGGTAAGACGGCCTTTGCCCTGAATATCGCTCAGAACGTGGCCATTCGGGCACAGGAGACGGTAGCCATCTTCAGTCTGGAGATGTCAGCCGCCCAGCTGGTGCAACGTATGATCTGTGCGGAAGCCAATCTGGATGCCAGCGTGATGCGTATGGGTGACTTCAAGGGCGATGAAGATTGGCAGAAGCTGACGATGGGTATTGCAGCTTTGTCAGAAGCCAACATCTTCATAGATGATACGCCAGGGATTACCGTAGCGGATATTCGTGCCAAATGCCGTCGTCTGAAGAAAGAGAAAGGCCTTGGCATGATCCTGATCGACTATCTTCAACTGATTAGTGGACGTGGTAAAGCAGGGGAGAACCGTCAACAAGAGGTATCCGAGATCTCACGTACACTGAAACAGATTGGCCGGGAACTGGAAGTTCCGGTTATTGCCTTGTCCCAGCTGAGCCGGGGTGTAGAGCAACGTCAGGACAAACGTCCGATGATGAGTGACTTGCGGGAATCGGGTTCGATCGAGCAAGATGCCGACATCGTAGCGTTCCTGTACCGGGATGACTACTATAACCAGGAGACCGAGAAGAAAAATATTATCGAGATCATTATCGCTAAACAGCGTAACGGTCCGGTAGGTACGGTAGAACTGGTCTTCCTGAAAAACTTTAATAAATTCGTCAATTACGAGAGGGCACACAATGACGCCTTCGCGATGTAATGGGCAGGTGCTGACGGCTTCGATCAAGAAGCCAAAATCGTCTGTCCCGAAGATCAACCATTAGAGCAACTGAACTCAAACATGTGTTATAAATACCAGATATAGATTGACATTGAAATGGGTATCCTTGAACCGGTGATAGCAGTCAAGCAAGCTTGGACTGAAGTCTCCGGTTTTTTGTGTTGAAATAATGGGTAAATTCCGAACATTAGGGTTGTACTATATCTAATTGTTCGCCATTTGATTTGACTTTGAAAAAGGGTACTGGTACACTAATACTGCTGCGTTAAAGCAGCACAAACCTTCCCTTGAATGTAACGGAAGGACATTTTTACTGTCCGTTAGCACGCTTCTCAGTCGGTTTATTGCGTAACATGCCTGCCGGGATAGAGGACGGACAGACCAATACAAAGGTGCGCAAGGCACCCACGGAGGAATGTTAACTATGTCAACGGTAGTTGTAGTGGGAACGCAATGGGGAGACGAAGGAAAAGGTAAAATCACGGATTATTTGGCGGAGAGCGCTGATGTGGTGGCTCGTTACCAAGGTGGTAACAATGCGGGTCATACAATTCTGATTGATAACAAAAAATATAAACTGACGATGATTCCATCAGGGATTTTCTACACGGATAAAGCGTGTGTTATTGGTAACGGAATGGTTATCAACCCGAAGGCACTCATCGAAGAAATTAACTATATTCATGACAATGATTTCACAACGAAGAACCTGTCCATCAGTGAGCGTGCACATATCATCCTGCCATATCACATGGTATTGGATGCACTGGAAGAAGAGAGCAAAGGTCCGAACAAAATTGGTACGACTGGCAAAGGAATTGGCCCATGTTACATGGACAAATCAGCTCGTATTGGTATTCGGATGGTTGACCTGATGGATGCTGAAGATTTCGAACTGAAACTGCGTCATCTGGTCAAAGAAAAGAACCGTGTCATCGAGCAAGTCTACGGCGGCCAGCCTGTTGATGTTGAGGAGATTCTGCAAGATTACCTCGGATATGCCGAAATTCTTCGTCCTTACGTACGTGATACATCCGTTGTTCTGAACGAATATATTGATGAGGACAAAAAAGTATTGTTTGAAGGCGCACAAGGCGTTATGTTGGACCTTGATCAAGGAACTTATCCATTTGTTACATCATCCAATCCGTCCGCAGGTGGCGTATGTATCGGTTCTGGCGTAGGCCCGGCTCGTATTCAGCAAGTCATTGGGGTAGCGAAAGCTTACACAACCCGTGTAGGAGATGGCCCATTCCCTACGGAATTGCATGATGCAATCGGTGACCAAATCCGTGAGACTGGACATGAGTACGGTACGGTAACTGGACGTCCACGTCGTGTAGGTTGGTTTGATAGTGTTGTTGTTCGCCACGCGCGGCGTGTCAGTGGAATCACAGGTCTGTCCCTGAACTCTCTGGACGTAATGACAGGTCTGGAGACCGTAAAAATCTGCACAGGATACAAATTCCGCGGCGAAGTCATCACACACTATCCGGCAAGCCTCAAAATGCTGGCAGAATGTGAAGCGGTATACGAAGAGATGCCAGGCTGGAGCGAAGATATCACTGGTGCTAAGAAACTTGAAGACCTGCCAGTGAACACACAGAATTATGTAAAACGTGTTTCCGAACTGACAGGCATTCCAATTGCCATCTTCTCCGTTGGTCGTAACCGTGAGCAAACAAATCAAGTTCTTCCAATCTACGAGTAATCGAAGAAATAGAGAGATTGTTTCTTGAATTATAAAATAGAATACTTTGCCGATTCGGGCAGTAGAGCCTCCAGTTGTTGCTTTTATAGCGATGACTGGAATTTTTTTGTATGTTTTTCGGATATAATCCCGAGATTTCCGTCAATACTGGTTAACAGTAGAGTCACAGACCCCGACATGCGCATGTTAGACGGGTGGGATAATCGGAGGGAGAGAACGGAATGAAGTTGCTTGTGTGGTTTGTCAAAATCGTGCTAACCGTGTTGCTGGTCAGTTCACTGACACTGCTCACGACCGGATTAATTGTACAGTCATATGCGAAGTCGCTACTCGCGAGTTTCAATATTCAGTGGGAAGGTCAACCCATGGGGTTAACCGCCATGTTCCAAGGTGCCTTGGGCGGTAAAACCAGCGAGGGGAACAAATCAGGAAATGGGACGACAGATCAGCCGACAGGAGCGGACGAAGAGCAGGTTCCGGAAGATGCTGTTTCAGTTATGGGGAATGGGACAGAGAGCGGTCAATCTGGCGTAGATGCGGGCAATAATGCGTCCCAAGGGAGCGGCTCAAACGAGGGCACAGGGGAAGGTTCAGGTACAGATACGACCGCAGGATCAAACTCAGGCACAAGTGCAGGCAATGGGACGGATACGGGCACGGGTAATGACTCAGGAACAGAACAAGGTAGTGGTTCAGCTTCAGGCAATGATGCCATTGTTGTATCACCGGATGACATTACAGGAGCGAAGGACAAGCTGCCAGCAGAGGAGAAAGAAAAAATTTTCAGCCTGCTCATGAACAAGCTGCCACAGAAAGAAATGCAGCAGATCTCAGGTGCCATGGAAGGTGGCCTAACGGAACAGGAATTACGTGAGATTGAACAGGTGATCTCGAAGTACCTGACCAGTGAAGAGTACGACAACCTGATGGAAGTACTACAAACAGAATAAATTGGAAGTTATAGCAGGCATGCTCATGGACTATTGGAGATGATCGAATAGATCATGATCCCGTTTACCTTATCCCTTATCAGAGTTGATCTGGTGAGGGATTTTATTTGTATTTTTATGAAAAATAAAGCATATTTCACTGGGTCTTAGAACCTAGTCTTAAATTGTGAGTAAAAGTACATAGTACAGCGGATGTTGAGGCATAATGGGTGATGGATTAGCAGTACGATCTTATGGATAATACAGGGAAAGCAAGCGGGGCGTGGCTTTGCGGTGTGACGTGTAGAGTTGAAATGAGTGTAAAACCTGTGTTAAAGTATACGGGTGTGATAAAAGGTTAAAATTTTGACACTTTTACGAGCGCAGTTAAAGTCCTGATTTTGCGGACACCCAATACAATTATCAACGAGCATGGGACAGACATGATGGGTGATGTCTTGACAGAAATGCGAACTGAGAAGTGCTGAAAAGGAGAGAATCATGAAAGGTTTCAGAGGCATACGCCAACCGGGCAAAGACCGGGTACACGAACAATCCGGGGAACACCGGACGGCCGAAGACAAAAACAACATGAGCATGTCCACTTTCAGTGTGAATAAGAAGCGCGTTCTGGCCTCGCGCAAATGGATCATTACAGCAGCATGTGGTGTATTCATCGCAGCATCGCTCGGGTTCGCAGGCAAACAATATGTTACTGCAAACACCGTGCCGTATTATAAAGTAATGGTTAAAGGTAGCGAGATTGGTACCATTGCAGATGAAGCACAATTACAACAACTATTTACAAACAAAACTGAGGAATATCAAAATAAATATCCGGATGCAGAAATGGTGCTGAACACGGATGGCATCACAACCGAAACGGCAAGAGCGTACAAACCCGAAGTGAACAGTGACGAGACGCTGGACAAACTGGGTGACATGCTGACAGCCTACGCCAAAGGTGTGGAGCTCAAGGTAGACGGTGAAGTCATTGGTATTGTGAAAGATCAGGCAACAGCGGATGCAATCCTGGAACAAGTGCAGAGCAAATACATATCGGCATCGGCTGTGCGAAGTTCGCTTAAGACGAAGTCGGTATCGGCTAATTCCTCGAAGAAAAACGAGGGACCAAGTACAACCCTGAAGTCGGTAGTCATCAAGGAAGATGTAGCGACGGATGTGGTGAAGGCTGATCCAAACAAAATATGGGATGCGTCCGAGGCGGTTAAAGCATTAACCGTTGGTAAAGACGCGCCTGTAACTTATGTGGTTCGTGAAGGAGATACGATCTCTTCAATCGCTGCCAAGTATGAAATTACACAAAGCGAGATTCGCCAGCATAACCCGGGCATCAAGGAAACATCGCTTCAAATCGGTGACGAACTGACCTTGACCGTTCCGAAACCAGCGGTAACCGTTAAATCAGTTGAGCAGGTTGTTGAACAGATTGAGATTAAACCGCAAGTGGAAGTACGCAAAAGTGCTGAGTTGAAAGCGGGTATCACAAAAGTTGTGCGCCCTGGACAAAGTGGATTGAAAAGCATGCAGTACCGTATAACCAAAGAAAATGGTGAAGTTGTTCAGGAAGAGTGGCTTGGTCAGGAAGTGATTAAAGCAGCTGTAACTGAAGTGGTCCTTAGCGGAACAAAAGTTGTTGGTGAGGGCACAGGTGAATTTGCTTGGCCGGTATCCAATGCAACGATGAGCAGCAGCTTTGGCCAACGTTGGGGTCGCCAACACAAAGGTGTCGATCTGGTAGGTAACCGCGATGTGAAAGCGTCTGATGAGGGTGTAATTACTTTTGCAGGACAGAAAAGTGGTTATGGTAATGTCATCATTATTAACCACCGTAACGGATACGAAACATTGTATGGACATCTGAACAGCATTGGCGTTAAGGTTGGACAAGTGGTTGAAAAAGGCGAGAGTATCGGCGTTATGGGTAACACGGGTCGTTCGACCGGAACACATCTGCATTTTGAGATTATTAAGAATGGAACGGTAGAAAATCCGTTAACGTATCTGAACTAATAGAGCTTAAGGAAAGCAAGGTTGGCTACGATGCCGGCCTTGTTTTTTGCTGCTGTAAAAAATTTTCAAATGAAAGACCTTTCAAGCCTCTGATCGGGATGTGACGGTGCTTCAGGTATGTTAAACTAGAGAGTATAAACGACAAGCTAGAGAAATCAATCAACGAGGCTTTGGTACAAGCTGAACATAGAAGATAGATATAGACGCTAATGCGGATTAAGCAGGATATAGGGGTGAACTTAGCCGATGCAGGGGAAGATTTTGGTGGTGGACGATGAACAGCCCATCGCAGACATTCTGAAGTTTAATTTGGAAAAAGAGGGGTACGAGGTCATCTGTGCATTTGATGGCATTCGTGCGGTTGAACTGGCGTTATCCGAGAAACCGGATCTGATGCTGCTGGATCTGATGCTCCCGGGCAAGGATGGTATGGATGTATGTCGTGAGGTGCGCGCTCATCTGGAGATGCCGATCATTATGCTTACCGCCAAGGATGGCGAGATCGACAAGGTACTCGGGTTGGAATTGGGTGCGGATGATTACGTGACCAAGCCGTTCAGTACGCGTGAGTTGCTTGCACGGGTGAAGGCACAGATGCGTAGACGGCAAAAGCTTGCGATTACGGCTGAAGCGCCGGAAGATGAGGAAAAGCAGGTCATGCGGCTATTCGATCTGGCGTTTGATATGGACATGTACACGGCTTACAAAGGCGGGGAACCGCTTGATCTGACCCATCGTGAGTACGAACTTCTCTATTATATGGCGAAGCACTCCGGCAAGGTTATGACACGGGAACATCTGCTGCAAGCGGTATGGGGATATGAATATTTCGGCGATGTACGTACTGTGGATGTCACGATCCGTCGTCTGCGTGAGAAGATTGAGGAGAATCCAAGCAAACCGGAAACGATTCTGACACGCCGCGGGCTCGGTTATCTCGTGCGCAGTGCCAAAAGCGTGGGGATATAATGGGCCGATTCGCGCGATTCTCGTTCTTCCGAACGATTCAGGCGAAATTGATCATTATCTATGTACTGCTGATTCTGATTGCGATGCAATTAATCGGCGTTTATTTTGTGAGCGCAATGAAGAACTCACTGACGAGCAACTTTACGGAAGATCTGCAGGCGCGTGCGGAAATGCTGTCGGTTCTCGTGGGGGAGACGATGGCGGGCGGAGAAGCAGAGGCTGGCGAGGACAAAACGGAAAATCTGCGTGTGCTGGTGAACAACCTGTTCAACATTAACGGTGCCGAGATTCAGGTGCTGGATGCCAGCGGAAAGGTACTGACGACCTCGCTAAGTTCACATTCAGACTATGTGGGGCGCAAAAACACCCAGACCGTTGTCAGCCGTGCACTGCAAGGCATTCGGGACAATGAGGAATATATCGTGGACGAGGATAATGTTCGCAAAAAAGTCGTCGCCAAGCCGGTGCTGTCCGGCGGCAAGATCATTGGCGCGGTCTACATCGCGGCATCCATGAACGAGCTGTATTCCACGATGGAGGGAATCAACAAAATATTCATCTCCGGCATTCTGATTGCCTTGGTGTTAACGGCGGTGCTTGGCGTGATCCTATCTCATACGATCACGCAGCCGATTAAAGAAGTGACTCGGAGAGCGACAGCGGTCGCAGAAGGTAACTTTGATCAGCAGACACCTGTATTTGGCACGGATGAGATCGGTCAACTCAGTCGGGCTTTTAACTATATGACCAGCAGGCTTCGGGATGCACTTTCACTGAATGAAGAGGAGAAGGAGAAGTTGACTTCCATTCTGACCAATATGAGTGATGGTGTGGTGGCTACGGATGAGTACGGTAAAGTCATTCTCGTAAACCGTCGTGCCAGCAGCATTCTGGGTATGCATCCTGCGGATATTGAAGGAAGACACTTCGCCATATTACTCGGCATTGATCCGGAGGATGCGGAAGCCCTCGCGAGTGGTTTCACAGGTTCAACTTTGCTGCAGATTGCACCCGCTGGACAAGAAGAGCCCGTGGTTATTCGGATGACGTTCACACCAGTTCATCGGCGTGAACGGGGGATCACGGGAACGATTGCCGTACTTCAGGATGTTACCGAGCAGGAAGAGCTTGAGGCATCCCGACGTGAATTCGTGGCTAATGTATCCCATGAACTGCGTACCCCACTGACTACGATCAAGAGTTACGCGGAAGCACTGGATGACGGTGCACTGGAAGATCCGCAGCTTGCCGGTCGTTTCGTTGGTGTTATACAGAACGAGACGGAGCGAATGATACGACTGGTTACGGATCTGCTACATTTATCGCGGCTGGATTCCAAAGAGGCTTTGCTGCGGAAACAGCCAACTGACATTCTGGAAATGTTGGAGGAAGTGACGGATCGCTTCTCATTCCAGATGCATCAGAAGGATATTCAGCCTGTACTATCTGTGGAGAATGATATTCCGGCTGTTCCACTGGATCGTGACCAGATTGATCAGGTGCTCGATAATGTCGTGTCCAACGCGCTGAAATATACATTGGAAGGCGGCACCATTACGATTGCGGCTAGACGCAGTGATGAATACACACTTGCCATCTCGGTATCGGATACCGGAATGGGTATCCCACAGCGTGATCTGGATCGCATTTTTGAGCGGTTTTATCGGGTGGACAAGGCTCGTTCCCGCAGTATGGGAGGCACAGGGCTAGGACTGTCCATTGCCCGGGAAATTGTGAAGGCACATGATGGTAGCATTTCTCTGCAATCTGAAGTAGATGTGGGAACGACAGTAACGTTCACACTGCCGATGCGTGAGAAAGGGGGTGAGCACCGTGAAGGAACGGATTAAATCCTTGGTGCTTGCTGCCCTTGTTGTAGCCAGTCTGGTTCAGAGTTATTTTCTGATCTACCGTTTGCCCGGAGGCGGGGATTCCATTGTGACGTCAGAGACGAATTATGTGAAGACCGAAAATATGGGTCAGGAACGCAATATTGAAGAATTGATCTTCCCCGATCAGATGATTATTCATCTGGGTCAGGATAAACATACGGTGTTTTACCCTGGCAATACGTTCTATCAGTTGATCTATTCACGGCTACAGGGGCGAGCGTTCGATGATTTTCAGCGCCGGAGTGTGCAATCGGTGAACTGGGATCAGATTCGCAAGGAGAACCCTGGGTTTGAACTATCGTTCAAAGAAGGTATTCCCGTAGCGTTATTGCAGCGGGTAATGAGGCTCGGGACGGATTCCTTATTCCAAGGGGAGACCATTAACCGAATCTCGATCTATACGTCCAAAAATGAAACGAAGGCCCATGCGCTGTTCTTCAGCGCCAAGGGAGACGTGGTATACGAAGCAACGCAGGCGGACCTGACAGTACAAGACGTACAGCAGCATGTTGACTTCGGTACGAACTGGACGCCATACACGTTGATGGAGGGCGGGTATTATATCCCGGCGGAAGCGTTGGAGACGATTGAGGCGGATGTGCCAACAGGCCAGTTCACGGTTGAGCAGATGCAGCGCAGTCTGTTCTTCGATCCAAGCATGACCCGGAATATCCGGGAAAAAGATGGATCGGAGATCTACACGGATAGTAAACGTAGTCTGCAGGTAAAACAGGAACAGCGCTGGATCAGTTACACCGATCCGGCGGCACCGCCAGCAGGACAGATTGATCCCGCGAAGGATGCGTTGTCTGCGGTTGATTTTGTGAATCAGCACGGGGGCTGGAAAGGCCGTTCGCGGATGATGCTGGGGACCGCGGAAAGCAAGACGCGGCTTGAATTCCAGCAGTATTACGGCAGTTATCCGATTATGGATTCCATGCAGTTCCGCTTTGGAACGATCAGCATGGAGATGCAGCAGGAGACGGTATCCAGCTATGAACGATCGCTGGAATACCTGAACGAAGGTGCAGAGAAGAAGAAATCGGTCAAGTTGCCTGGCGGAGACAAGCTGAAGGCTCTTATTAAAAAGGTAGCAGGTGAGAATCGTCAGGTTGTGGACGTATACCCGGCTTATCGTCCTTCTTCGATTGAGGACGGATTAAAGCTGATCCCGGTATGGGTGATCCGTTTTGGAAACGGGGAGGAAACCACCGTTTCTTGATGGGTTGTAGGGTAATGGAGTCATTCGATATCCGAGCGAGGTGTAAGGTCACACGATAACGGAGAGGGCAGAAAAAAGCTGGAGAAGCGAAGCGGTCGCCTTTATTGCCGGATTTCTCCCTTAGGAAAAGGGAATCAAGAAATCTGGGGATAACAGCGATCGGAAGGTTGTTCTGACCGCGGAGTGGGCCAGTGTGATATTAGTTGCTTTTATCAAATGGACGGAGGTGAATGTTTTGGATTGGGGACGGGCGAAAAATGTGTTGATCTATGCCTTTCTGCTGCTCAATCTGGTGCTGGGTTACCAGATCTGGATGGATGCACGAGAGACGGCCGGAGCCAATCTGGACTTCACCTCACTGGCAGATAATACACAGCAGGCGATGGAAGAGAAGGGCATCCAGGTGCTGGCTCCGATTCCGAATGAAACGCCGAAGCTGCCGAAGTTGTCCTATGAGTTCATTGAAGAGGACAAGGCTGGTGTGGATATGGAACTGGAACAGCCTGTAGATAGCAAATTGATCTTTTCTCAGAGCGAGCTGGAAGATGCATTAGAGCGTGAGATTCCACAGATCGGGGCATACCGGCTGGATCAGCTGATGGCCGAGGATGGGGCTTTTGTGCTTCACCCACTGGTGGATGGCAAATGGCCGCTCTTCAATGTGAGTCTGGAGCTGTTCTACAGCGACCAGAAAATAACAGGTTACCGTCAAACTCCAGTGCGGATTACAACCGCAGAGGAGAGCGATCAGCAGGTGCTTCCGGCGTCGAAGGCGCTGGGAACGCTGATCGAGAACTTTTTGCCAAATGATGCAATTGTCAAAGATATTCAGCTGGGCTATTACGGCCAGTTGTTCAATTCAGATATACAGGTAGCGATGCCGGCATGGCGGTTCGTGCTGGAAAGTGGCGAAGTGTTGTACGTGCAGGGCATCAGTGGGGATGTATTCAGTCCCAAGACAGACAAACCAGGGGAGTAATGCGTTATGGGGATATATTTTACCGTGTTATCCAGCGGTTCGACAGGTAATGCCACAGTCATACAGCATGGGGGGACCTCTCTCATGATTGACGCGGGTCTTAGTGCGAAGCGATTGGATGCACTGTTTCAGGAAAGGGAGATTTCTGGGGCAGAATTGGACGGGATTCTGGTTACACATGAACATTCCGATCACATTAAAGGACTAGGCGCGATGTCTCGGAAATATAATTTACCAATCTACGCGAATCTGAATACGTGGGCGGCACTGGAGAAGTCGGTTGGGGCGATTCCAGAGGAAAACCGGAGGGTATTTGAGACGGGTGAAAAGCATGATTTTGGGTCACTGCGCGTGGAATCCTTCGGGATATCGCATGATGCAGCTGAGCCGGTAGGGTATACGTTCGATGATGGTACGGAGAAGCTTTCTGTTGCAACAGATCTTGGGTACATGAGCGACAAGGTTCGCGATGCCATCTCTGATTCTGACGTACTGGTGCTGGAAGCGAATCATGATGTCGAATTGCTGCGTATGGGGCGTTATCCGTGGAACACCAAGCGCCGGATTTTGAGCGATATTGGGCATTTGTCGAACGAAGCAGCAGGAGCAGCGCTTAGTGAACTGATGAACGGACGCATCAAGCGCACGTATCTGGCACATCTTAGCCGAGATCATAATATGATGGACTTGGCGAAAATGTCGGTGCGCGACGCGATGGAGAGCCGTGGATGTTTTTACCGGGATCATGAGTTCAAACTCTGTGATACGTATTACGACCGTCCTACGCCATGGGATAGGGTGGGTGAGCCATAAAGCTGTCCAGTTCGGCGGCTTTGCGCTCAACTTCCTCGCGGGTCAGGATGCCTTTATCAATAAGCAGTTCAATGATGGTACTGAGTGCAAGGGTATTGCGATAGTGTTCTTCCTTGAGATCGGCCAGCTTGGCCGCCATATGAACTTCATCCATGGCTGTGAGTGTACGTGTGCGATCCATATATATCCTCCTCTATGAAGCTTCGAATTGTCTTTTACTATTATTGTAGTCAGGCTTGATGGAAAACATTCCTCTTTTTGCCGCTAACATTTCAGTGATGAGACGTGTATGCTGAACCTGTGACGATGCAGGGGTGAAAAAGTTCTTCAAATTTAACCAAAATGGCGCTTAGCGGACCGGATTTTGTGGTGATAGATACTATGGACCTTTATTGTTAAGCGCGTTATAGCGGAAATTTGCTTTAATTTTCGTAAATATGCAACTTTTTGTGATTTGACGTGTTTAGTATATGAGGAGCATTGTGATTTTGGCTGTTTTGCGTGTGAAATGGCATGTCATAGAATGCGAGAGCATGATTGATAGAGTCACTGACAGAATGGCGTGTCCGTTCTGTTGTACATAGACGCTGTATCTTGATTTGATGCCGGGATGCGGCGATATGCAAGACCATTTTATAAAATTGCAAAAAAGCATGGGAAACCGTTGGAGTCTTCACGTAACGAAGACGACAGAAGAAACCTGAAGAAACAAAGTGTTCGCCTTTAGGAACAAATTTTTACCTTGGAAGAGGGGAGCAAAAAAATTTGTGAGTAACTGCGATCGGAAGGTTCGTCTGTTGGCGGAGTGGTGTATGTGAGAACTCCATCGTTGATCCATGCGACAACTTAGGCGGCAGTCAGGGTCTTGATGCGTGACAACGAAGGGGAGAGGATCACGATGGGATTGTTTGGAGACGATTTTTATTCAACCAAAGTATCAAGACGCGCCGAACCTGAACAGAAAGGCAAACTTCAGATCATCCGCCCTGGGGGCAGAGCACGTGGACGTGACCGCTGGAGCAATCCGCGCAGATCGCGTACGGGAATCAGTTCCACAGTGAAGGTAGCTGTGATTAGCTCGGTGATCAGCTCCATCGTGACCGTCATGCTGTTTAGCTTCATCACACAGCCCACATCGTTACCGCTGGCGAATGCTACAGGCAACGGTGGTGGAGGCAGTGCACAGGCAACACAGGCAGCTGATCCATACGATCGGATTATCCAGGCAGCAGCCCACGTTCGTCCTTCCGTGGTGAGCATTGTGAACCATAAAACGGGTAGCAGTCTATCGATGGAAGATTCGGCGCTGGGCTCAGGGGTCATTTTCAAGAAGGAAGATGGCAAGGCCTACATTATGACCAACCACCACGTCGTGGAGGGTGCGAGTGATCTGGAGATTGTGACCGTAGATGGGGAGACACATAAAGCGAAGCTGGTTGGTAAAGACCGGGTAAGTGACATTGCGGTACTATCCGCAGAAGATAAAGGGCTGGGTGCAGTCGCGGAGATTGGTGATTCCAGCAAACTTCAGCGCGGTCAAACGGTGCTGGCGATCGGGAACCCGCTCGGTCTTGGCGGTACGCTGACATCCGGAATTGTCAGTTACACGGATCGTATTCTGCCTGTATCGATTAATCAGGACGGCGTGTACGACTGGGAGCAAAACGTGATCCAGACGGATGCGGCGATTAATGAAGGCAATAGCGGCGGTGCTTTGGTTGATCTAAACGGCAAAGTGGTTGGCATTAACACGATGAAGATCTCGGATACGGGCGTTGAAGGTCTCGGCTTTGCCATTCCGATGAACGAAGTGATGAAAACGGTAGATTCCCTGCTACTGAACGGCAAAGTATCTCGTCCATACCTGGGCGTGTACACAGTTGATCTGAGCAACCCTTATGCACCACTGGATGACGAGCAGCGTAAGGATCTGAAGCTGCCATCTCATGTGGACAGCGGTGTGGTTGTACTGGAAGCATCCGGTCCGGCATCTGATGCGGGTATGAAGCTGAATGATGTCATTACGGAATTTGACGGGCAAAAAATTACCTCCACGCTGGATCTGCGGAAATATCTGTACGATGAGAAGAAGATTGGGGATACGATTGAAGTGACCTTCTACCGGGATGGCAAAGCGGAGAAAGTATCAGTGAAGCTGACGGATAAACCGGAGTAAGGGAAGTTCAACGAAACCTTTACTGTTGCGTGGATTGAAATAGGGCAATGCTAGAAGAGTGATCAGATCTACTGACCACTCTTTTTTAGTTATTATGGATGGACGTATGCATTCGACAGTAAATGAGTAGATTAACCATTTTTATGTTCTCATGATCAGTTAGACCCGGAGCCAAAGGAGCAGATACATAAGACTAGGGCTGTGGTAAACTGTTGTCAATATGTTGGAGACGGTCGCTGATGCAATAACATCTGTTTGTCGATCTAATTTTATTTCCGAATGGAAGGGGTATTTTTGATGAAACATTTGAAGAAAAAGATGCTTGGGGGAACGAGCTTGGCGCTGTCCCTGTTTATGCTGTCTGCCTGTGGATCTGAGGTAGCTACGACAGGAGCATCTGTAGATACAGGTGCTCTGCAAGAGAAGATTGCTGGCTTAGAGAAGAAACTGGTGGAACAGGGAGCCAAGAGCAGTGAGCAGGAACAAAAGATCGCAGAGCTTGAGGCCAAGTTAAATGAGCTAAGTACAAATGTGATTGCGGTAGGTCAGGCTGGTGGTCAAACGCCTGTAACATCGGGAAACAACGGATCGGCCGGGAAAGGCGATGGGGTGCTGATTACGTTTGCCCAGTATGAGAAGCTTGAGGTTGGCATGTCGGTGGGAGATGTCATCGAGATCCTTGGCGGCGAAGGTGAAGCGCTGAGTGAAGCGGAGAATATGGTGGTTTACAACTATAAAGGCACAGCTGGCAATGGTGCTAATGCGGTTATTGCTTTTCAAGGCGGGAAGCTGTTGACGAAGGCACAGTCGGGATTGAATTAAAGAGCGTGGAATAGAGACAATTCATGGAATGGAACAGGGGACAAGTAACTCTGTTTTCGTAATTCAGGCACAGGAGCAAGATTCATTTGCTATGTGAATTGGATTGTTACTGTCACAAGAGCATTCTTTTCGGTACCGTGGAGGTATCGGGAAGGATGCTTTTTGTGTTCTTTTACGGCGTACGGAGGGGTTTGGTGGAGGTTGGGCACGATAAATTAGGGCTGGGGGTTTCTTTTCGGTGGCAGGTGTGATAGAACTGAGAAGTGGCTATCCTGTAATGGGATACGCGGTTGTGAATCGGGAACATAGCTGGTTACAGAAAGGATGCTTAACGGATGTACGTTGTATGCAAAGAACACGTGGACATTGCCATCGACATGTTTGTCGATGAGTATGAGGACGCTCCAGATATCGTTGATCTGAAGGAGACGGAATTTGCCGATTGGGACCCGCCTGCGAAATGCGCCGAGTGCGAACAGCACGCGGAATTCCTCGTCGTTTAGCGTACTGTAGGACTTAGACGGCTGGAGGCGTGCTTAATGTGGCACTTCGGGCTGACTTTCCATCCGGTATGAACATCACAGCAAGAAGCCAAAGAGAGCGTGATGAGCGCTCTTTTTGTGTTTGTGGGGGTATTAGTGTAGTTGGTAGGCTGTGTGGAGCTTGGCAAGGGTAGTAGGGGTTAACGTGGGAGTAGGCGAGAGTAGAAGAAGCTTAAGGTAGGTAGGTGCCGAGTCCCGAGTTGGGATTGAACTAGGTTGTAGTAAATTTGCAAGTTGTAGGTATAAAAATGGAAGCCGCTGGGGCATGGGGAAAGTGAATTTGGGTGACAGCGATGTGGGTAGGGACGTTGGTGTGGACCGACCAAGTTGCTTTAACGAACTGGAGAAGCCTTATTCGGGGCAAATACCGCCTGGTTGAAATCTAACGAATCGTAGACACGTTATATTGCTGAAATGGCCTCGAAAGAGGTGGGAAACACTTTTTTTGACTGAGATAGCGTGTTTCAGATTCGTTAGATTTTAAAGTAGCCGAAATGGGGCTGAATAAGGTGTGTGGGGTTCGTTAGAATTTGGAGAAATGTGTAGTATAGGTATAATACAGTTGGAACGAACGATGCGATGAAGCATCTTACTTATAGAATATCTCGTAAGACAATTTAGGAGGAATGGATTGTTATGTTTATTCAGATTATTGGCGTAGGCAAATTGAAGGAAAAATATTTGACGCTGGGCATTCAGGAATATACCAAGCGGCTCGCCCCGTACATCAAGTTTCAGATGATCGAGGTCGCAGACGAAAAGGCGCCCGATACCCTGAGCGAAGCTGAGGTTCGGGCGGTAAAAGAGCGCGAGGGCGAACGTATCCTCGCGCATGTGAAGAGCGAGGCGCATGTTGTTGCGCTCGCATTGGATGGCCAGCTCTGGAGTTCTGAGGAGCTGGCATTGGAGATCGACAAGCTCGGCACGTATGGGACGAGCCATGTCGTGTTTGTCATCGGAGGAAGCCACGGGCTCTCCGATGAGGTGTTGCGCCGCGCAAAGCAGCGCTTGAGCTTCGGGCGCATGACCCTGCCGCATCAGCTTATGCGGCTGGTATTGGTGGAGCAGATTTATCGCGCGGTGAAGATCAATCGGGGGGAACCGTACCACAAGTAGGGCGAAAAGTTGAGTTGAAGGTTGAAGCTTTAATGCTAAATATATCAGGAATAGTTCTCCATCATTTGATATAAATAATTTCGAAAGTCTTCAACATAGGACTTGGGCTCTACAATTTTTAGATGAGTGCCGAAGCTTGCTAACAATTGAAATCCCATATGATTTTGTGGGACATAAATAGTTGCTAATAAAGATCCACCATTATGGTCTTCAATACTTCTTCGACCATACCTTTCGATGATTTGATCTTTTATGCTAGGCGATATCCATGCCTTAATCGTGACGAATTGCGGTAGATAACTTGCAACGCGACCTTGCTCTGACCAATCGTCTCTAGGATGAAACGTACGTTCATCCATCGTAATATGATCGATCCGCGATAACTTGAATGTTCGATATCCCTGTCGATGTAAACAGAATCCTTTCAAGTACCAACTCGATTCGTTGAAATGCAGCTCATAGGGCTCGACCATTCTATTCGTTACAGCCCCGTCTTTATCTGTATAATCAAACGAAACCAGCCTTTTTTTAGAAATGGATTCTTGACATATCTTTAAGGTTTCAAGAATCTCGGACCGACCTTCCCAAACATAAAACGACAGTTGAATGGAACGATTCAGAGACAATGGACTAACCATTGCCTCTATTTTTTTTATCGTTCTTTCCACTTCTTCAGTAAGGAGGAGTTGTTCCAATCCGCCGAGCGCAGCCAATATATTCTGTAAATCGGTGCTGCTTAAAAGGCGTTTATCGACCTTGTATTCGTCCATTATGCCGTAGCCGCCTTTGACGCCATTGACAGAGTAGATTGGGATGTTCGATAAGCTCAATGTTTCCATATCGCGAAGGATCGTTCTTTTGGAGACATTGAATAGTTGTGAGAATTCCGTTGTAGAAACAATCTCTTTCCTCAGCAATATCATGATAATCGAAATGAGTCTCTCCACTTTATTCATAATTGCCCTCTTTTTTTACATGATTTTATAAAGGTGACACTAAGGTGTCACCTTTTATCCATTATACTACATGTATCACAAGAAGGAGGTTTTAATTCAATGTTTAATCCAACCGATTTTCCCAAGCCCAGCCTTATTTCAGTCAACAGTGTGGAACTCGAAGTGTTTGAAGCAGGCCGAGAAAACGCTGGAAAACCTATTGTACTCTGCCACGGCTGGCCAGAGCATGCCTATTCTTGGCGCCATCAGATGGACGCACTTGCCGCAGCAGGCTACCATGTCATCGTTCCCAACCAGAGGGGTTACGGCAACTCATCCCGTCCAACCGAAGTAACAGACTATGACATTGAACACTTGTCGGGTGATCTCATCGCGCTTCTCGATCACTATGGATACGAGGATGCTACCTTTGTCGGTCATAACTGGGGTGCATTCGTCGTTTGGGGACTGACCTTGTTGCATCCAAACCGCGTCAATAAAGTGATAAATCTGAGCTTGCCTTATCAAGAGCGCGGAGAAAAACCCTGGATCGAGTTCATGGAAGAAATACTTGGCGGAGATTTCTATTTCGTCCACTTCAATCGACAGCCAGGCGTCGCGGACGCCGTATTCGAAGACAATACATACAGGTTCCTTCGCAACCTGTACCGGAAGAACGAGCCTCTCAGAGCACCTGAGCCAGGTATGGCGTTGATCAATCTCGCCAGAGCAGAAACACCGCTCGGTGAGCCCATATTGAGCGAAAGCGAGCTGGCCGTTTACGTCTCCGCTTTTGAAACATCAGGGTTCACGGGCAGCATAAATTGGTACAGGAACCTTGACCGCAACTGGCGCTTATTGGCGAAAGTGAACCCAATCATCCAGCAGCCGACCCTCATGATCTACGGCGACCGGGATGTGGTTGCGAAGTCTGAAAACCTGACAAAGTTCGTGCCCAATGTGGAAGTGGTCAATCTGGATTGCGGTCATTGGATCCAGGAAGAAAAGCCGGAAGAAACAAACCAAGCGATTATAAAATGGCTGGAACAATGGGAGATGTAGTGTTTTTCAACAACCAAGAAGAGTTTAATGATTGGTTAGAAGAACATCATGCTGAAGCTAGTGAAATTTGGGTGGGCTATTTTGCGATAAGTACAGGGCGTGCAAGCCTTACTTGGTCTGCATCAGTAGATGCCGCTCTTTGTTTTGGGTGGATTGACGGTATACGAAAAACCATTGATAAACAAAGCTATAAGATTCGCTTTACTCCGCGCAAAGTAAATAGTGTATGGAGTGCTGTGAACGTAAAGAAGGTAAAAGGACTAATACAGCTTGGAAAGATGAGACCAGAAGGAATCCACGTCTTTAACAACAGAACCGATGCACAAGGCTATTCCTCTGAACAAAGAAACGTGGAACTTGCCAAAGAATATGAAGAACAAATCAAGGCAAATCAAACAGCCTGGCTATTCTTCACTAATTTATCACCATCCTATAAAAGAGATTCTATCTGGTGGGTAATGAGCGCCAAGAAAGAAGAAACACGCTTAAGAAGGCTTGGAATATTGATCGCTTCATCTGAAGAAGGGATGAAACAGCTCAAATCGCAACCCCCTTCATTTTGATGATACAGCCGACCCTCATGATCTATGGTGACCGGGATACATTCATAAGGGTCTAAAAACCTGACAAAGTTCGTGCCTAATGCGGAAGTGGTCAATCTGGATTGCGGTCATTGGATCCAGCAAGAAAAGCCGGAAGAAACAAACTAAGCGATTTTGAGATGGCTGGAAGAGCAGAATGATGCTGAATAGAGTCATTAGATTCATTTGTAAGTCACATCGAGCTTTCCGATGTGACTTTTTGTGTAAAATTTGATTCTAATTAAATTCTGCATTTTCTCATTTGGCTCCTCTTGTTACCATAGAAGTAAAGGGGGAGAAATTATATGGATAAAAAGATTAAACTACTATTCACAAAAGATATATTGAAAGAGTCCGCACAATGTTTTGGAATACTTCAGAACTCCATTATCGAATTAAATGGGTTTCAAAATTTCGTTTATTCCGGCGTTGTTGGAAATAGAGAAGTCATTTTAAGAATTACGCATGTCACCCATCGAAATGAATTATTAACAAGAGCGGAACTAGATTTCATCATGTTTCTGGCTGATCGCGGAATGAAAGTAGCAAGGCCTATTCAATCTTTATCAGGGGATCTTATTCATATCATTGACGGGTCCTTTATCGTGACAGCTTTTGAGAAAGCACCAGGCAGAAATGCAGTAATCGCCGAGGAGAGCAATACGTTTTATGAAAACATTGGACAAATGGTCGGGAAAATACATAAGATATCGCTTAATTACTCGTCCCAAAATTCACGCCATGAATGGAGTGGTAATACTCCATTAGAATCTTTTAAGAAGTATTGTCCGTTAGAATTACACAGTAACTATGATCGTTTAATTAATGAAATTAGTGCCCTGTCCAAGGAAAAAAATACATATGGTCTTATTCATGGGGATATCAGCCCTGGCAATTATCTTAATGATGGGGATAAAGCCTTTATTATTGACTATGATGAGGTGGAATATAGCTGGTTTGTTTCTGATATTGCTACACCATTATTTTATGAAATCCCAATCCCTTGGGTTGTGTCTGGAGATGTGAGAAAGGAGATTGCAAAACGGTACTATTTCAACTTCTTAAATGGCTATTGCAAGGAATACACTGTAAGCCAAAGCCAGTTAAACAAAGTTCCACTATTTATAAATTTAAGGCAAGCTAGAGTTTTAGCTGCGCTCTATAGAAGCAGAGACTTTAACGCTCCTGATTGGACTGAATGGTATGAGCAAGCCCGACGCTTCTACTATGAAAATTTATTAAATAACACTCCTTATATTGATATGGACTTTTTGAGTTAACGGGTGAACTCTGCCACAATTAGGGCGAAAGGCTTTTGATGAAAATATGGCTTCATGCCGATTAGCGGAATAGAGGCTTTACACACAAAAAAGATCCAATCACCTAAAATGACTGGACCCCCAATAATAAACTTAAATTTGGAAATCAAGATTACCCTTTTCAGTTAACTCAAACGGACCGGGTGTGACATCTGCATCGGGTCTCTTTGTTCCGAAGAAATCGGAGTTGAAATGATATGGACTGCTGTCCGGCTCCTCATACCTCATATTGGCGTGATACGTCTTTCCGAGCAGGTCCGTGGTAATCAACAGGGCAGAGGCTCCCCGAAGCAATTCGGGCTCATGGATCTGAATGTGCACCTTACCTAGCGCAGGATCAATCTCAACGTTTATACCCTTCTGAGTATATATCTCCGCATCGGATTCATGAGTACTTGGAACCGAATGGTTAAGATATAGATTTCCACCCATAGCTACCGGAAGAACGGCATTGCCTATAAAGAAATCCTTTGCGGCATCGCCAAGCTCCATAAGCTCCTCTTTGGTGTATTCCCACCATTTCTTATCTTTCATATCAGGATGTTGATCATAGCCGCCAAGTCCCACAGTATGCAGATAACAAATAGAATTGTCAGGAACTCCGTCCATAGCCGTCTTCCCGTCCTCTCCAACTTCATCCCTTGATTTAAGGGGTAGATGCTCAAAGAAGGTAATAGGCACAGGCTCTTTATTAGGATCATTGTCACCCAAGAAGATATTATTGTAGTACCTGTCATCGCCTCCAGTGATATTGGAGTATCCGGCCATGGCCGTCTCGTGAGGGAAATGATATGGCGTAATACGAGTAATTTCGGAACGAACGACAAATCGGCCTGCAAACAAATTATGAGCAAATGCTCCGCCCTGAGCCATATTTCTGAAGTTCATCGGAGAGAGAAATAGGTTGTGATCGACCATATACGGACCATGGCACACCTCAACGAAAAGGTCTTCCGAAAGATTGTCAAAAAATACATTGCGGCTGATGCGAGTCCCCTGTGCCTGCCAGTCCAGCCAAAGCGCTCGGTAACAGCTATACATTATATTTTCACTAATCTGAGTATCCAGGGAAGCATGAAGCTTAATTCCCGCAACTTCGGCTCCGTGTCTGAGTCGTTTATGATGAATATTATAAATACGGTTCTGATATATGCGGCTGAAGGCTGCTCCCATATGGCCCACAATACCTGCCTGTTCACAATCATGAATTACATTACCCCGAACGATGTGACTGCCGACGCGATCTTTATGCCAACCGGAGCGTAATGCTCGTAAAATAACCTCCTGCTCACGTTGAGTACCGCCTTTACTATGCTTCTCCAAAGACTTGCTGTGACCTGTACCGATTTCGGTACCCAGACTAATACCAACACATTTGGATTCACTGATGATATTGTTTTCAATAATCCAGCCCTTGCTCCAGTGAGGCCCAATCAAACCTTCCTGGTAGTCTGTAGGTGGTGCCCATTGAGGAGAAGCTTGGCGAAGTGTGAAACCGCTTACGGTGATGTAGTTAATTCCCGGTTTCTCAGGCCAGAAGCAATAAGGACGTACATTAATTTCTACATTTTCCTTACGAGGGTCTTTTCCACCAAAGTTGGCCCAGATTTTGGTTGTCGTAGAACCAACCTCGGCATACCATTTTAACAATGAATCCTTGGGATACTTGGCTTCGGACCAAACCTCAGGTTTGTTAACGCTTTCAATACTATCGCATTCATACAATGATTTGCCATCCAAATAGACATCGCCGAGATGAATTGGGAAGGGCCCGTCAAACAACCAGTCTCCACTGAGCTCTACCTCATAGGGATTACGAACGGAAAAGAGGGAATTGAGCACTTCTGTGCTCCAGACATGGTTTCCTTCAGACTTCCAGTTGGTAATCCGCTCAGCTCCTGTAATCACTACTTCCCCGTCTCCTGCGGATCGATATACGATTCTATGCTCCGCTGTTCCTCCATTAGCCGGGTTAACCCACTCTCTGTATACTCCCGCATGAACAATAACTGTATCACCAGCCATGGCATGAGCCGCAGCGCGTGATATGGTACGAAGGGGTTGATCCGCTGTTCCTTTTCCTTGATCATTCCCATGGTTGGATACATGATATTCCATAACAACTCTCCTTCTATTTTAAAATGTTTGTTGTATCCCGTTATTATACTAGAAAATAAATGTAATGGGAGAGATAGGAAATCAGATGCTAGGCCAAATTGATTTTAATATAAGGTAAACCACATCTACTACCCTATGAGGTTGTGTTTTTTTTGCTTATTAAAGTCTTTTAGCTATTGTTAAAAGCTATGACCAGTCATGCATTTTTCATATAACATACTATCTTTTCAATCATGCTATACTCAGTGAACCAAAAAGTTAGAAGGAGAAATAGTTATGATACCATTTCGTAATGATCATGTAGGTAGCTTTCTACGCCCTGCAAACTTAAGTCAGGCACGTGAACAATATAAATCAGGCAACATCACATATGAAGAATTAAGAGCTATAGAAGATAAAGTGATTATTCGAATTATTGAAAAGCAAAAGGAAAATGGCGTATTGGCCGTTACGGATGGTGAATTCCGCAGAAGCTGGTGGCATTTTGATTTTCTGGGTGGGTTGGATGGCGTAGAGTTGTATGAGCAAATAGACGGACCAAAATTCCATAATATGCAAACTCGCAAGGGCGGGATTCGTGTTGTTGGTAAAGTTGATTTCTCGAGTCATCCCTTTGTTAAGGATTTTGAGTTTTTGAAAAAGCATGCAGGTGACGCAGTGGCGAAACAGACCATTCCAAGTCCAAACATGCTTCTATATCGATTGGAAAATGGCGCCAATGTCTATACGGACCGAGAACAATTCCTTCAGGATACAATTGCGGCGTATCAAAAAGCCATTCAAGCCTTCTATGATGCAGGATGTAGATACCTGCAATTAGATGATACCGCTTGGGCAGACCTATTCTCAGAAGCTGGTCACGATAAGCTACGTGCTAAAGGTCTGGAACCGGCAGAAGAGTTGAAAACGATGCAGCGAATGATTAACGAAACTTTGGCTCATAAACCGGCAGATTTAGTTGTGACGATGCATATTTGTCGAGGTAACTATAAATCAAACTATTTCTCAACCGGTGGTTACGAGTACGCTTCTGAAGTTATCTTTGGAGGCTTAAACGTAGATGGATTATTCTTGGAATTTGATGATGAGCGCTCAGGTGGCTTCGAGCCATTACAATATGTGAATCGAACAGATTTGAAAATCGTGCTTGGTTTACTCACATCAAAAACAGGCGAGTTAGAGGATAAAGAACAAATTAAAGCTCGGATTGCAGAGGCGGCAACCTATGTACCACTTGAGCAACTATGTTTGAGCCCGCAATGTGGTTTTTCGTCTACAGAAGAAGGCAATATTTTAACGGAAGAACAACAATGGCGTAAACTTCGTTACGTTAAGGAAATTGCAGAAGAAGTTTGGAATTAATCCATTTAAATAACGGAGGGGATGTAAAATGACAATTCAAGCAGACCAAGAGACAATTATAGTTGAAGCGTTCATTAATGGTCAGAATGTAAAATCCCTTTCGCAGGTAGCAAAAGAGAATCCGGCCAACCCAACTGAGATCGTAGGCTATTTCCCTGTCACTACGAAAGAACAAGCCGTTGAAGCGATTGAAGCGGCGGCAGGGGCTTTTAAAACATGGAAGCAGACCTCGATTGACGAACGCATTATTATGATGCGCAAGGCGATCGAGAAGATTAGAGCAGCTGAGAATGAAATTGTACATTTGCTGTCTAGAGAGCATGGCAAGCCCCTTTATGATGCACACGGCGAAATTTATGTTTCGCTAATGTGGATGGAGTTTGCTTGTAATGAAGTTACATCGGCTCTACAGGAAGAGATCAAAACGCATGAGAATGGTAAAACCATTCTTTCCTATGATCCAATGGGTGTGGTTGCAGCGATTAGTCCATGGAACTACCCCATTGCCTTATCTACGATTAAGATTGCTCCTGCCTTACTTGCGGGCAACACGATTGTACTTAAACCTAGTCCATTTGCGCCACTGGCTGCAGCGAAAGTGGCCGAGATTATTGCGAGTGAGTTCCCGGCTGGTGTAATCAATGTCGTTCATGGTGATGCGGATGTGGGCGTTGAACTGACTACCAATCCTCATGTTACGAAGATCGCCTTCACAGGTGGAACCGCAACCGCTAAGCATATTATCAAAGCAGCTTCGGAAACGATTAAGGATATGACGCTTGAGCTTGGTGGCAATGATGCGGCGATCTTCTTGGAAAGTTTTGATGTTCATGATGAGCGAGCCATGCGACGGATTGTCATTTCTAATTTCTTAACAACAGGACAGATCTGTATGATCGCCAAACGTGTGTATGTACACCGTTCTATTTATGATGAGTTTGTGGAAAAATATATAGAGGCGGCGAATCGCTGGATTCGAATTGGTGATCCATTCGATTCAAATACGACGGTAGGTCCGGTTAATAACCTGAAGCAGAAAAATGTTGTGCTTGGTTTGGTTGAAGATGCGCAAAAGCGCGGGGCTAAGGTCATCCCTCTCGGGCAAATTCTGGATCAGAAGCTGTTTGACCAAGGTTACTACCTACAACCTACGCTTGTTTTGGATTGCGATGTTCATGATCCGATTGTCGTAGAGGAACAGTTTGGCCCTACGGTTCCGATTCTGCCATTTGACGATGAAGAGCAGGTTATTCATCTACACAATGAAAGCATATATGGATTGACGAGTTCTGTGTGGGGGAAAGAAGAGGATGCTATCTCCGTCGCACGTCAACTCGAAGCTGGAACGACCATGATCAATACCGCTGCTGTGCAGGGGCTCGACGTTCGGTTCCCTTTCGGTGGCTTCAAGCAATCGGGAATTGGCCGTGAATACGGCGCAGAAGGGATCCGCACGTATACAGAAAAACATGTCATCAACGTTCCGAAGACACTGGATCTTCCTTATATACCAGAATAAATGGTATAGCACACAACTTCTCATCATACAGGGAATGTGTATGTGAAATTGAATGTATGCTCTAACTTTGCGCTTTGTTTACTGATTTTTAAGAATCAGTAGACAGGGCGTTTTTTTGTCAGATCAGTTTGTCAGTGGTGACTTTTTTCAGAGAAAAAAACCATATCTGATGGAGATGACACAGAAGAAATAAAGAAGCCACTCCATTTTTCTGGAGTGGCTTTGTATTCAGCTATTACACGGTGAACGGCGGCTATCTTCTACCTAGTGTCTCCCAAATTCCATGGAGCCAGGAGTCGAACTCAGCATCTTTGTCGCCCTCGTAAGTATCATAGAGATCCAGACGTGTCTTTTGCAGTTTTTCCTTAAATTCCTCAAATGTGTGACCTTCAGGAAGGCTTTTTTTGATCCGCAGCAAAATTTTGTTAGTCCCTTTAAACAGCTCACCTTTGTTTTTGGCAGGCATTTGTACATCTTCATCCAACTGGTTCAGCTTGAGATATGCGGCTTCGCGCACTTGAAACACTTGATCATTTTTCAAAACATGCTGCAGCAACTTAATGGTAGGTTCTGTATTCCAGTTCCCCAATTCGTTCACCGCATTCAGTCTGTCTCTCCAGCTTGACGTCCGATTAGCCGCTCGTTTGAGCTCTTCAAAGTTCTCCGGTAGTTCGTTAACTGCTCCAATATCATGGTTGTTCGTCAAAATTCAATCTCCTTAATCATCGCCATCTCGGCAGAATGATGAATGTTATTTATGTGATCACTATTATAGCACGAACCTGACTAAACTACTCCTATGAAGCCGATTGGTTAGCTTTTTCCTTAATGAAGTCCACCATAAACACCCAACCAATTAGTCCACATAAGACAAAGCCAAACGCATGCAGAGATCCGTAAATGGGAATGAAGTCGAGTATGGTTAAGGAGTACATATTTTTCAGTAACGGATAGAAGATGGAAATGACAACAACCGTGTAAAAGGCTAGGCAAGAAAGGCCTAAGAAGAAGGCCGCCTTAATATCCAAAGTGTTTTTTCTTAAGTAAGCAAGGAGATAAGCGGTGTAAACCACAATATTACAGGCGAACAAAGTAACACCGACGTATTCAATCGGTTTGGAGAAAATCATACCAATAGCAATCAAGATTGGTCCGATGATATCGATGGCAACGACCCAGGGATACCAGCTTTTTTTCGTCATGATGCGTCCCAGTGCACCAATAAAAATGGGAACAATAGCAGATGAGAAATGAAAGTGAACCGAGCTTAACGCGTGCGTTGCAGGATTAGCCTGAAAAAGGTTTATTTGATATTGATATAAGGTAAACCATATGCCCCCGATAAAAAAATAAACGAGCCCCGCGCCAATCGCTACTTCTGCTGCTCTTCCTTTAGAGCTCACAATCGTGGCCAAGCCATAGATGCCAAGCAGTAGGGTGAACAGTAGCCACCCAAGGGATAGAGTTCCTGGGATTGCCGTACTTTCTAACCCCCACATCTTATTACTCATTACCGAAGCTAGAGTAAAAAGCGCAGCGGGAAATTGAAGCCATTTCATAGCAGCATAAATCACTCGTTGATGTGTATTCTTTTCGTCATGGTTCAAAAGCGAAATCACAAGAGGCACAATGACGAAAGCCGCAAACAGTAGAAATTTTTCAACAAGTTCGAATTGAAAGTAATCCAGATAAAATATCAGAATGGTTATGATTCCACCGGGAAATGCGGGTGATTTCATGAGTTGCTTTAAGGAACTATTCATGGGGTTTCCTTTCTAACCTACGTTTATCGTAAGATCTGTCTGCCGTTCAGTACTATGATTTTCCCAAGAAGACGAAAGCTGGATTATTATGAACAGTGCTTTAGTAAAGGAAAAGGAGCTGTGGTATCGAATGAATAAGAATATAATTTCTTCCTGGCTTAATATTGTAGGGTTAAACATACCGATACTGATTTCCTTTACTAGGTCTGTCCGGCGATACTCTTATTGTAATTCAGTGGTACTGAAATGTAATATTAATTTCAAAAATCAGTTGAATCCTGTAAGGGTGCGCTTTGACCATTAGCTTTTCGTTCATAATTTTTCTTCACAGGAATTTCGAAGCTCCAGTCTCCGGAGAGCAGATCCTGCTGACCCGGGCCATCGGATAGGATTAACTGGTTTACGTTGATCCTCAACAGGAACTGGTCTGGAGGTGGCGAGCTCCCAGTAAAGTGAAATCGGATAGTTCCGTTTTTGGCCAAAACTACACCTGAATCCGTGGCGATGCCGGGAACCGCCTTTATCGTTGAAGCATCCAAAGTAAAAGTTGGCTTGACCGATTTTTTTTTCACCCACTGCAACTCCGATATCTGGTTAGAATGCTTCATTGAGTATTGGATACTCAGGCTCTGACCGTCGAAAAGGTAATCATGAATGAGAAGTGTATAGCCTTTGTCTGTCTTGCCTGTTATTAAAGCCATCTCGTTATTTCCGCTTGTTGACGTCAACGTTGAATCTTCATTTTCAGAGAAGACGGAAGGTAACTTCACCACGAGATTAGAGGTAAATGAATTCTTCATACTGAATAGTACCACTGCACAGACGAGCAGCAAGATCATGGGTACAGCAGCTATCCTGGAGAGAGACAGGTGTCGAAGCCAAGGAAATATTCTTTGTTTTGGTAAAAGGTTTTGTTCCGGAAGCACGGTCGGCAACCGATTGATTTCGTTTTGAACTTCTTCCGCAACAGCCACTTGCGTCTGATTAGGTCCGAACCTCGATAACCGTGTTTCAAACCAGGTTGCCTTTTTGCTGCTGTGCGCAGTGATGCCTCCTCCGTGCACCTCGACAATACTTTTTGTTATGGCGAGACCGAGACCTGTACCTCCGGTCTGCTTCGACCTGGAGCTGTCTACGCGGTAGAAACGATCGAAAATAAAGGGTAAATCCCGCTCGGGAATGGGGACTCCATAGTTTTGGATTCGCACAACTAGCATATCTCCATCTTGTGCAATATCAATATCGATATATTTGCCCGTCCGTCCGTACTGGATGGCATTGGCGAGTATATTCTCGTAAGCCCGTACCAACAATGCCCCGTCCGCTTGAATTTTGAAGTCTCCCTCTTGGACGTTCAGCCTAATTTCCATGCCTGCACTCTCGGTAATCGGTACGAATTCTTCGGCAAGCTGGCCAATTAACCCGGTCATATTAAGCTCGCTGAGTTCCAGAGGCATGCCGTTGTTGACCCGTGTATATTCGAATAATTCGTCGATCAATCGCTGAAGCGCCAAAGATTTCTCATATGCAATGTTGACGTAATAACGCATCTCCACCTCATCCTGATAACGATCGTTCTCAATGACTTCGAGAAAACCGAGAATCGAGGTCAGTGGAGTTCGCAGGTCATGAGATACACCGGTGATCAGATCATTTTTGGTCTTTTCCGCCTTGCGTTCCTCTGCAATTGAGTGCTTCAACTGCATACTCATACGGTTGATGCTGAGTGCTACCTCTCCCAGTTGATGATCGGCAATTTCCGGGATTTGATGGTCAAACTGCCCGCTCGCAATCTCCCCCAGACCGCGTGTGATTTCCGCAAGATAATGATCCCATTCGCTGCTCAATTGATTCATACTCTCCGCGATGACGCTTAACTCATCCTTACCCTTAACCCTTACAACTTGCCCGAACCGCCCTGCCGATATTTCCTGCAATCCGGTGTTAATTTCATGTAAATCCCGAATCAAACGGAGGCTGGCAAGGAAGAAAGTAATGGGGAATAGAACGATACCGGTTATGATCATCACGCGAACGGACCCGGCATACTCAATGAGCCAATTAATCGGGACAGCCACATATTCAATTTTTTGCAGCGCTCCCGCCATGACATACGCCAAAAAAATAGCTGCGCCTGTTAAAACCAGGCTTGCAACCATGATCAGCATTAATCTCCACCGAATCGTATACAGCCACTGTGGTTGGATCCTACTCACCCCTTGCTTTTAAATCGCTTTCGATTTTGTATCCAATCCCCCACACGGTTTTAATGATCCGCGGTTCACGTGGATTGGATTCTATCTTCTCACGGAGCTTACGGATATGAACCATGACGCTATTCTTCGACTCCATAAAAGGCTCGTTCCAGACTTCTTCGTAGATGCGATCCATACTCAGCACCATCCCTCTATTGACAGCCAGCATATGAAGGAGCGCGAACTCGCGGGGAGTCAATTTGATTTCCTGTTGATCGACCGTTACCGTGTGGGATGCATTATTAATCACTACGTTTTCGATATGTATTTCGTTCGCATTGCCCAAAACGGAGTTGAACTGGTTCATTCTTCGAAGCTGCGACTTGATCCGTGCGATCAGCTCGAGCGGGTTGAATGGTTTGGTTACGTAGTCATCTGCGCCGATGCTGAGGCCTGATATTTTATCGATATCTTGGCTTTTAGCGGACAGCATAATGATGGGAATTGGATTCGTCTCTCGTATTTTCATACACGCCTGCAAACCATCCATCTTGGGCATCATTAGACCAGTACAATTAGATCAACCTGCTTGGTCTGCAGAATCTTCAACGCCTCCATCCCATTTGCTGCTTGCAGAAGCTTGTAACCTTCGTTATTGAAATAAATACTCATTAATTGGATAATTTCCGCTTCATCATCCACCATTAGAATTGTGCTTTCCGCCATAGATCCTCCCTTGATTCCTGCATCTTCCTTAAATTGAAGAGTAGCACGATAATTATAAGCGATATTTCTTATGCATTGAATAACGTCAGGATGATTTAAGGAAATGATAAGAAGTTCGGTAGTGAGATGATAAGCTTTCACTTCTATACTGAGTACAACACAAGCGAATAATCGTTTGAACAATACATGAGTGGAGGTTTTATTTTTGAAGCATAAGGTATTACAGAAGGCCATGCTCGTTAGTCTAAGTGTTATGTTAATCGGTATTTCAACCGTTTTCAGCACAGGCAAGCAAGTTTTTGCAAATTCGGACAACGAGGCAGATTCGACACGTACTTTAAAAGTATTGTACTGGAATGAAGATGATTTCAAAATGACATATGGAGATCTGTTTAGTCAGAAGTACCCGAATGTAAATATTGAAGTAGTTACACCTGGAGGTATGGAAGCGATTAGGGATTACAACGGGGCCATCCAAAAGTATTCACCGGATCTTGTGATGCTACCCCCTTACCAATACCAACAAATGTCTAAAGATAAAAAACTGGTCGATTTAGAACCTTTAATTAAACGAGATACGTATGACACGACAACGTTATACCCCGGCTTGCTTGATGAATTGAAGGAACAAGGCGGTGGCAAACTTTATGGGTTAAGCCCAAAAGCGGATTCGTACGCTCTTCTGTATAATGCTGATTTATTTAAAAAGTACAATGTTAAAACACCAACGGATGGGATGACATGGGAAGAGATATTGAATCTTGCTAAGAAATTCCCAACCAAGGGAGATAAGAACTCCCGAATTTGGGGCCTAAGCTCCTTTGGATCCAGTAATTTGGTAATGGATATCGCCAGAACAGAAGGATTAACGTACTTGGATCCAAACACCCTAAAGGCTACTGCAAATACAACTGCATGGAAAAATGCTTATCGTCTATCGAGTGAGGCAACGAAGTCCGGAGTACTTGACGAGCTGATCAGTCTGTCCGGCAAAAGTTACTTGGAAAGTAATTCGTTCATTATGGGACGATCTGCTATGAAAGTAGCCTCTATTAGTCAGTTGCAGTCCCTGCAAGCAGCAAAAAATAGTGTGAAGAATTACAAACCTTTCACACTTGGTATTGCTGCCGGCCCTGCGGCTAAGGACCGAAAATCAACAGGCAACGTATATATTCATGAGATATTCGCGATTCCAGCAGGCGCATCTCATGTTGATGCCGCTTGGGATTTCATCAAATATTTCAATGGAGAAGAATACGCTAATGAATACTATAAACCCAAGAACTCGAATAATAGTATCGGTGCTCCTCTATCTCGCATGATTAAAGAGTACTCCGGTTACAAGTTGGATGCATTCTACAAATTAAAACCTAATCTGGATTCATCGATAACAAGTTATGTTCTCATGAACAAGTCACCAAATTTTGAATTGAGATTTCGGTCAATTGTATTGAAAGAATTGACACAGGTAGCAAACGGGAAGAAAACATTGGACAAAGCAACTGCTGCTATCCAATCCAACACTCAAGCCGTTGCTGATAAATTGAAAAAGGCTCAGGCGGCAAAGTAATAGAATCTCTAGCCTTTTATAATTCCCCGAAATATAGAGATCGGGATAGTTCATACGACGTTATGTATAGAGGTCAGCCGTTTTTACTGGGTGGCCTCTTTTTGTTAAGTGATGGGTCTATCAACTTCCTCGGAAAACAAAAAAAGAGCCGCGTATCACGCAGCTCTCCATCGTACTTTAGTTCATTCCGTTCCAGTTCTCTTCTCTTTTAGCGCCCGCCCGTATTCGAAGCCCAGACAGGAATCCAACTGTTCGGATAATTGCTATTGGTCAGCGTTGTGTTATACAGTACTAAATTGCCATCACTTTGCATGACTAGTGTGTCACCCGTTGTGTTAGCTGGTAAGCTGCTCCCGTGATGACCTGGAATCCATGAGGTGGTATTGGGAGACCAAGCAGCTACCTGTACAGAAGTATCAATCATCAAAACTTTATCCCATCCCCAACCGGTGTAATATTCGAATTTACCTGTAGCCGGGTTGAAACCATAGCGATAGCCATATTGGTACACATCTTGATATTTCATTCCATATTTATACATGACGGGTTTCCCGTATTGTGGTTCAAACTTGAACGAAAGAGCCCCACTGTTACTGGTACCGCTACTCCAAAGAGAAGAACCATTCTGATAGATGACAAAATTCCCGTCATTCTGCCATATGGCTGAAAATCTGCCATCTTGCGAAGTGAGATAGTCTCCCTTAGCCATACTTTGGCCGATCGTGAGCTTATCTCCAAGATAGCCAGCAGAAGCAGTCGCTGGTACGGCAAATGCAAGAATCAACAAGCAAGCCAAAAAAACTCGAAAAGATTTGGGGAAAAATAAATGATTCATTGGACACACTCCTATATTCCTTAGAATGGTTGAGGCTTCATACCTAATACAATAAACACTCACAGATAATGCCATATGGCGACGCAGTGTTCGGTCAGGAGTGGTGAAAGAGCAATCAACACATCCCCCAATGATAATTAAAGGGAAATCAGATATACAATGCTCTCCGGTTCACCTCCTTTAATAGACAAAATTAGTTGCTTCAATGCACTATATGTAAATGGATATATTACTTTTTATTCCATTATAGCAACTAAAAAGATAAAATACATTATTTTCTACGAAACTCTATCTGTTCAATAGAGGAAGACATCAATGAATAATGCTACTAGTTTCGATCTCGACTTACGGTTCGTAGTTTCTGCTTGGGAAATGATTTATTTTTATTTGCGGGTATAGGAATTCGAACGTATGTGTCGAATTGGTTTAGAATAAATTTGAAGTATTTAAAAGGGAATTGATTTTATTGAGGAGCCCAGAGAGCGTTAAGAGGAGGAGCATATGTATTTAAGGAAGAAGATTGGAATTATTGTTCTGGTGGTATCCCTAATGGCAGGATTGTTGTGCCTCAAAGCATCAGATAAGGTGTATGCTGCGGCTCCAACATCAACAATTTCGATGGAATATGCGCTGCTGGGAATTGGCACCACCGCAAAGGTATTCTTTACGTTCTCGGAACCGGTACAAGGGTTGGACAATGGAGACTTAACTGTTCCGGAAAGCGGCACACTGACTGCACCGGTCTCTTCGGATGGAGGTTATACGTGGACCGCAACTCTCACACCTAAACCAGATATTACAGATGCAACCAACGTCATAACCCTGAACAACGAAGGTGTGATGAATCTAGGCGGTATTGTAGGTGTGGGCACGTCCACTTCGAGTAATTATACTATTGATACATTAAGACCGACAGCAACCATTGTTGTAGCCGATACGGTCCTTACCGCTGGGGAGACATCACTGATCACCATCACATTTTCCGAAGCAGTTACCGGCTTTAGCGTTGACGACCTAATAGTTGAGAATGGTACGGTGAGTGGCCTTAGTTCCTCCAATGGAGGTATAACATGGACCGCGACATTAACGCCAGCTTTTGGTATCACCGATGCAACCAATATTATCACGCTTGATAATACGGGCATTAGTGATCTTGCGGGCAATATGGGCACGGGGAAAACGCCTTCGAATAACTATGAGATCTATACCGCCCAGCCAACGGCAACGATTGTCGTAGCCAATACAACGTTGAATATTGGCAAGACGTCTGATGTGACCTTCACCTTCTCTGAAGCAGTGACCGGTTTTACGCTTGCCGACCTTGTGGTGACGAATGGAACCATTAACAATCTGGCTACGAACGACAATATTATGTATACAGCAAAATTTACCCCTACTGCCGGCATCACTGTGGGAACGAACAAGATTACACTCCATAATACGGGTGTAGTGAATCAAAGCGGCATAACAGGTATAGGTACAACGGATTCCAATAACTTCGCCATTGATACGGTCAGACCGACAGCAACGATTAACGTCGCCGATATGAACCTGACTGCCGGCAAGACATCAGAGGTCACCTTTACGTTTTCGGAAGCAATTACAGGCTTTACCAATGAGGACCTGACTGTTGCAAACGGCACGCTGAGTGCTGTGCATACATCTGATGAGGGGATTACATGGACTGCGACATTGATACCAACTGTAGGAATTGATGATGGAACCAATGTCATCACGCTTGATAATTCGGGTATTAGCGATTTTGCAGGCAACACAGGCACGGGAACGACTGCTTCAAATAATTACGCGGTCTATACCTCCCGACCAACGGCAACGATTGTTGTAGCTGATGGAACACTTACTCTTGGCAAAACATCCTTGGTAACAATCATATTCTCTGAGGCCGTGTCAGGTTTTGATAACGCAGATCTGACGATTGCAAGCGGTACACTGACTACTGTCCGTTCAACCGATGGGGGAGTGACGTGGACAGCAACGTTAACCCCGCAAGCGAATGTGAGCAAATCGGTCAATGTCATCACCCTTCAAAATACGGGAGTGTTTAATGGTGCAGGTAACGCAGGTCAGGGGATTACGGAGTCCAATCCGTACTCTGTTTTTACTGTACAGCCGGTACAAACAATAAGTCCGAGCAGTCCTTCTGCACCAATGGCCCCGATAGACAATACAATCAAATCAACAACGGGTAAAATAACCGTGCCAATTGGTAAGTCAGGGTTGGTCAGCCTGGGCAAAGACATTGAAATCTCAATTCCAGCAGGGGCATCATCTCGCGAGCTGACATTATCCATTGATAAAGTTTCCAATACGGAACCTTTGCTAACACATAAAGAAATTCTGGCCAGCCCGGTATTTGAACTTCTGAAGAATTTTACGGAGAACTTCCTCGTACCGGTAAAACTGACATTTACATTTGATTCAACAGGTCTTGAGCGTCATCATTCGGCAGCTGTTTTTTATTATGATGAAGTGAACAAGGCATGGGAGAAAGTGGATGGCGGTATTATTCAAGGGAATCAAATCACAGTCGAGGTCAATCACTTCACGAAGTATGCTGTCCTTGTTGTTGATCAAACTAGTGGAAAGCCCATCTTGAATAGTCCAGTTGAACCGAAGACGGAATTGGGCTTTAGCGACATCTCGGGACATTGGGCTGAAGCAAGAATTCAACAAGCGTTACGCAGCGGTATAATCACCGGATATCCCGATGGAACGTTCAATCCGGGGAAGAACGTTACACGTGCTGAGTTCTCAGTCATGCTGATGGGTGCGTTGAATTCACAAAAAGCAGAAGTGGAATTGGTATTCTCAGATAAAACCGAGATCGGAACTTGGGCCAAAATGGCAGTCTCGCAAGCCGTGCAAGAAGGCATTCTTAGCGGTTATCCAGACGACACGTTCCGGCCGAACGCCAATATCACACGTGCCGAGATGGTAGTGATGGTTGCGAATGCACTCAAGGCATCTAATATAGACAATGCTACAACGTCTTTTGCAGATGACAAATCGATTCCTGTTTGGGCGAAAACCTCTGTGGAAACTCTGAAGGAACTTGGTCTTGTAGAAGGAATGGGAAACAACAATTTTATACCTAAATCACCAACCACCAGAGCAGAGGCCGTCGTTCTATTAATGAACATGTTAGAGCATAAAGGAATCGTAGTTAACTGAGCAATATCTCAATCTCTATAGAGTTGAAAGTAAACTTGGATGAAAGATACTCTTGTTGTTGAACGTGTTGAGCTAGTTTATGAGCCGTTATATGAAGGTAATAAAGGCACCCTGCGGGGTGTCTTTAAGTTTAGTCATTAGTAAACATACCTATTCTCTATCAATCTCCCAAATATTTTTACAACCATTTGATATTTTCTATGACTTTTCTGAATTGAACTATGGTAAAATATCTCAGGATCGATAATTGGAGAGGGGTTTTTTCATTCATGTTTTGGAAAAAAGTTTTGGGCAAAAGCACACTGCGTGTAGCTACTGCCGCACTATTACTCACGCAACTATTGGGCGCAGCGGGTTCTGTCTCTGCCGCAGGTAACGATGTAGAAGTACACTTGATTGGAATCAATGATTTCCACGGTCAGTTAGATACCACATCAATCGTGGGTGATAAGAAAGCAGGAACGGCTCCAATTCTAGCAACCTATCTCAAAGAAGCTCAAGCCAAATATGAACACTCCCTACTCTTCCATAATGGGGACTCTGTTGGTGCATCTGCTCCAGCCTCATCTTTGGATCGTGACGAGCCTACCATGGAATGGATGAATATGATGGGCTTTGATGTAGGGTCCTTAGGGAATCATGAATTCGACCAAGGTGTTGCTGCTTTGAAGGCACAGATCTTTGGTGGCCTTGATCCAAAAGAAGGTAAGGTAACGCATGCCGGTGCAAAATTTGATTACGTTAATGCAAACGTCATTGAAACCGCTACCGGAAAAACACTGATCAAGCCTTATGTAATCAAAGAAGTAGGCGGAGTCAAAATTGGATTCATCGGACTAGTGACGAAATCCACACCTGCTAAAGTATCTCCATCGGGGACAGCTGGCGTACGTTTCTTAAGTCCAGAAGAAGAAGTTGAAGCCGTTAATAAATATGCAAAAGAATTACAAGATAAAGGTGTAGAAACGATCATCGTGTTGGCACATGATCCAGCAACCACCAAAGAAGGCGTAACGACTGGAGAAGCGGCTGATCTGGCAAAAGCTTTACCAGCAGATTCCCCTGTTGACGTGATCGTTGCAGGTGATAATCATGCTTTGGCTAACGGTGAAGTGAACGGAAAGCTGATCGTTCAGGCTTATTCCTATGGTACGGCGTTTGAAGATATCAAGCTGATGATTGACCCTGCTACCGGGGATGTAACCGAAAAATCAGCGACTGTTACAACGACTTTCCAAGAGGGTGTAAAAGAAGACTCTGAAACATTGGCAATTATCAAGAAATCATTGGACAAGCACCCTGAACTGACGAAGCCAGTGGGTACAACAGATGGTTCTGTTTTGCGTACAGATGCCTACAATAATGAAGCGCCTCTAGGCAACCTGATTGCAGATGCAATGCGTAAAGCAGACTTTGGGGATAAGGCAAGTGCTGCTGACTTTGCATTTATGAATCCAGGTGGTATTCGTGCGGATCTGCCACAAGGCGATGTAACCTTTGCTGATCTTGCCAAAATCCAACCGTTTGGTAATACTCTAGTAAAACTGGAGCTGACTGGCGAACAGGTTAAAACCTTGTTGCAGCAACAATGGGGTACCAATGCTGACGGTACACCTAATACCAAAACACTCCAAATCTCTGGTTTAAAATACACTGCAGATTTCAATAAGCCGGTCGCAGAACGCGTTACTGGTCTCAGTCTGGAAGATGGAACAACGATTGATCCTGCAAAAACATATACGGCTGTAGTTAACAACTTTATGGCTGCAGGTGGAGATAACTATAAAGTGCTGCTGGATGCTAAATCATCTCTGGCAGGTCCTATCGATCTGGATGTATTCTACCAATACATCGTAGACACGTATAAAGGCGGTAGCATCGTAGTAAAAAATGAAGGACGTATCACAAACCTGGCTGCATCTACCGAGCCAACAGAAACACCCGTAACAACAGAAGTCATTTCTCGTGCTGAATTTGTAAGTGCTCTGGTCGACATGTTGAAACTTAACGAAGTAGCTACAGCACCTGCATTCAAGGATGTTGCCGCTAATGCTGCATATGCAGATGCGATTGCTGAAGCTACGCATGCTGGATTCATTCAAGGTTATGGTGGAAACTTCTATCCTGATCGGGATATCACGCGTGAAGAAGCTGCTACCATTCTTGCTAAATTGGTAAAAGATCAAGCGACTGATAAAGATGCTGCTACGATTATTGCTAGTTTTGAAGATGGTAAATCCGTGTCTGCTTATGCAATTAAACCTATGGCAAAACTGATTGACAAAGGTATTTTTGCTGGAACAGATAAAAAATCACTTCAACCTAAACAAGGTCTGACTACTAACGATGCAAAAGCATTGATTGAAAAAGCTGTTGCAGCAAAAGCTTCATAATGTAGAACTTATTCAAACTTTATATTAAAACAGAGAAACACATCCTATCGGGAGAATGAGCATTCCTCTACGGATAAATCCTCTCATCAAGTAGTTCTTTAATTGGTGAAAAGGGTTTATCCAGGAGAATGCCATATTCCAATTTAGGATGTTTTTTTATGCTTAAAATCCACGATTCTATGGAGAAATCCATGTCAGAATTGGCTCTATGCTCTGGTTACCGCTTAGTGTTCAGAATTTGGTAAGGGCTCTAAAGTAAAATGGTAAGGCAAGCCATATGAACTTGATGAATTTTATCAGTTTCTGTTGTAAGGATGGAATGGCCAAAGGAAAGGGAAAAAGTTTCTGGTTGCTGCAAAAATTTTAGAAGTGGAGGAGATTTTCGTTTGAAACAAAAACGCAATATAGGTAAACCGTTATTGTCTTTATTTCTGGCAATGTTGCTCGTCTTGCAGACAGTGATATACTCCACCGCCGCATATGCGGAGAGTGTGCCAACCGATTCCGGAATGGAAGCCGTCATTGAATCTGACTCACCGAGTGCCGACGAACCACTTTCGGTACCTGAGGCAATGTACGATGCACCGAGCAATTTCGTAGCGATGGCGGCAGTCCCAACGGACAAAACAGCGGTATTTATGGAATCTAATTCAACCTTCCCGCTGGAAGTGACACAGGGGAATGCTGTTATTAATCCAAACGGTATTATTCAGGGTAGACAGCCCTTTACGCTCAAATCGGAAGGGCTCAAGGTACCAGTGAATGGTGATGACCCAAATCCAACTAATGCAGATCCTGAGAAATACATCCAAAAGGGTGACTGGATCGAGCTGAAAAAAGAAGATTACTTCAAGGAAGTGATGCTGCCAACAGCTACTAAAACCTTGAATGCACAGACGGAATCAGGTACAAAACAGCTGGGTACCGCCCATTTTACTCCAAATAGCATCAAGATTGTATTTAACGGTGATGATTATTTTTTCAATGGTGTTGGACGAGGCATTGCCTTCAGCTTTGAATCTACTGCCAATGCAGATATAACGGGATTGGCGTATGGGGATAAAAAGCCGATCAACATCTTTGGTGGTGCATATCAGCTAGAGAACCCAGATGTTACAGCAGAGTATAACATTACTTTAAGCTCGCCTGGAATGATCAGATGGGATCAGTATAGCTATCGCGGAATTCAACCAGCACAATTTGTTGAGGGAGCTGTTACCTGGCAGTCAACCGTATCTGCGTTTGATCAGTTTGATAAAACAATCAAATTGCCACTAGACGGAAAGACCTTTTATACGAATCCCTCAACGTATAATACCAGCTCTGGAAATGTCCGCGGCACCTATATGGAGGATTCATTTAAAGTAAATGACCAAAATGTAACCCCAGTCGTTGGTCCAGACGGATCGCTGACTTACATTTTTCCACAGGGAACAGGTCTAGATCCAAAGGTTGAATATAAAACATGGATTTCAAAGGAAGCTTATTATTACGAGTATCGGAATCCGCCAGCCAATCTCGGTCGCAGCCACCGGGATATGAATGGCAAAGTGGAACTGAGAAAAGACAATAATATATTGGTGCAGTCAGGTTTGGAGATTGCCTTTGCTCCCGACTGGATTCAAGCCAGTGCTTCGTATGATCATGCGAATGAAACCATTACATGGAAGATCGCGGTTAACCAATATAACAAAAAAGGATTAAAAGACTTTACTATCACAAATGTATTACCGGCTGGGCTGGAATTTGAATCAGCTGCATGGCAGACATGGGTAGATGGCACTGTATCTGAAGAGACGCCAATTACACCAGATTCGAACGGCGTTTATTCCTTCGGGGATATTAACGGAAAAGTCGAATTGTTGATTAAAAGCAAGGCGATAAGTGGTTCCAGCTTCCAAATTGACCCTCGTGCCAACTGGAATTTGGATACACCAGGGGGGATACAGAACAACGATGTAATGACGGGTAAAAGACCTATTGCCGTGACGGATGAGGCAATCGTCAGCATTGGCGCACACACGTTTACAAAAACAGGCGCAGTATCAACCGAGGATTATAACTTGGGTAGTATCACGTGGACCGTTAATCTAACACCACAGTACGCCTTACCTAACGCGGCAATATACGATGTCCTTGTGCATGGCGGTGACTTAAACGTCTTGGACAACGCTGTAGATGAAACCAGCGAGGTGAGTGCGGAGACAATTGCGAAAATTAAAGCAAATATCACTTCTGCGCAGCTTTGGAAGCAGTACAAAGCGGGAACTTTGAAGTCGAATGCAACCGGTTTGACGATGAAAGCTATTCCCTTAACCGTAGACGGTAAAGTAGTGGCCGATTTGATCAAGGTGACCGGATACACCGAAGAAGCTGCATCCTTCAGCTTCCGTGCACTTGAGACCAACCCAAACATTCTCTTCAGACAGGATATTAACGCAGGGAAAATAAGCTCGAATCGGGCTTTGCTCATTGATGGCGAAAGCGTAAAACAAGCAAATAACAGCGCCAACTTGCACCTGCGTATGTTGAACAAGGATATGCTCTTTGCTTCGAGGCCATTAAAAGTAGATGGTACATTTGAAAATGTGACGCCGAATAACGTTAGCAGTTACATTAGAAATGATAACAATGAAGCATGGACGATTTCTGCCTATGACAGGACAACCAAAACGGTCACATTCCGTTTAGCGGTAAATATGCCTGGATATAACACAGAAGAAATGGCTAAGGATGGCGGTAATCGAGTCATTAGTAATATTAAGCTAGTGGATACACTTCCCGAAGGCTGGGAATTCGTTCCTTTCTCTGAAACTAAGGATTTCGAGCTTTGGAAAGGATTTTCGGACAATGGCGGAGGAACAGAATATGGTGTTAGAAACGATGCTAGAACTCTAATTGAACCAGGTACTAGTTCTCATGTAGTCCATTTCTCACACATTGGAAACGAGGGTACTTTCACCTTCTCCAAGCTGGAAAGTCCTTATATCATTCTGGTGAAGGCAAGACCTTCCAATGATGCTCTGCAGAAGTATTTAGAGGAATACACCATCAACGGTACAGACAAACAGGTGCTGTATAACAAAGCCGACCTTTATATGACATGGGGTGGAGTGGAGAAGGTTGTCACCGAACAGCGCAAAGTTATTGTACCAATTCAGTCCCTTGGAAAGTCGGTAACTAAGCCAGTTCCAGGAGTGCTGGAATGGACGGTGAACTATACCCCGCCATTTAACATGAAGCAGGGTGTTTATTTGCAGGATACCCTGGGTGCAGGCATGAATTTGCGTTATGAAGAAAACGGAAATCTTGTGCTGACTTCACCTAGTATGGCAGTCTATCCTGCCAAATTGACCGCAAGCGGCACTCTGGAACGAGAGGGCGCAGCACTGGACCTCAGCGACCCGAATGCTGAAGTTCAAGTAGAAGCTGTACCAGGCGCAGGTGGCACTACGGTTCTAACATTTAAAATGGACGACCCTAATCAACTTTACCAGTTTGTTTACCAAACAGAAGTTGATCCATCTACAGCGAAAGCTGGAGACACAATGGGCAACGAGGTAAAACTGGAGGGCGATGACAATCTGAAATCTGTCAGTGCCAGAAGTGAAAGCACGCTGGACAGTTCGGACGTGGCGGGCAGTTCAAGTTCCAATGCCCTATTGCCTCTGAAAAAGGTAGATCCCAATGGCAATCCGCTAAAAGACGTAGAGTTTACACTCTATAAGAAAGACGGCGGAACTATAATCACCAAAGGAAAAACCGATAGCGGAGGGAAACTTAATCTGCTATTCCCTGATCCAGGGTATTATGAGCTGAAAGAAACTTATATTGACACCAATACTTGGCTGCCAACTACAAGAGTATACCAAGTATATGTAGGGAATACGCCAGGGAAGCCCATCTGGGTAGACGGGGTGAAATTAACCTCTGATAATCCGCTGATCGTGCCTACACCGGCCCAAGGCAAGCTGACCATTACCAATAAGGTGGAAGGTAACGGCAGTGATCCGGACAAAGGGTTCGAGTACACCGTGACCATCACAGGCGAAGGTAAGGACAGAGAGTATACCTATAAGAAGTCGGATGATACGTTTGACACGATCAAGAGCGGAGACAAGATTGTCCTCAAGCACGGGGAATCTGTGACGTTCCCAGCCTTGCCTGCGGATCTGGTCTATACCGTAACCGAGGCTGATTATACAACCGTTGACGGTTATACGACGATACCGGGTACGAGAGAGCTGTCTGGCTCAATCGTGAATAAAGGTGATCACAAGGCGGACTTCATCAATGAACGGACCGTTAACAAGCTGACCATCAGCAATACGGTCATGGGCAACGGTGGTGATAAAACGAAGGAGTTCGAGTACACCGTCAACTTTGAGGATACAGGCAAAGAGGCAAGCTACTCTTACTTGAAGACAGACGGCAGCACAGGTACGATCAAGTCCGGCGGTACTTTCCGCCTCAAGGATGGAGAGACACTGGATATTTTGGGCCTGCCTAAGAATCTGAAATACACCGTTACCCAACAAGATTACACAACCGATGAATACATGACTACTCCTGAGGAACGGTATTATACCGGAGTCATGAAAGGCATTGATGAAGATACCCCATTCACGAACGTGCGAGTCTTGAAGGGCGGCCTATTAATCAGCAACACAGTTAAAGGCAAAGATGAAGACAAGAAGAAGCTGTTTAAGTACACGGTTGCCTTCACTGGCGAGGGATCGGACGAATCCTACGTCTATGAGAAGTCAGACGGCAGCAAGGGCATGATCAAGAGCGGTCAGAGCTTTGAGCTTACAGATGGCCAGACGCTCATTGTCCAAGGGCTTCCAACCAATCTTCAGTACAAAGTGACCCAAGATGATTATACGCAAGATGGCTATGTGACTGATCCAGAGAGTCTCATTCACATTGGCACTATTCCAGAGAAAAAGTTGTCTGAAGCACATTTTGCCAATACCCGACCGTATCTGGAAGGCGTGCTGCGTAACAATAACACAGGAGAAGTCATTCCGAATGCACCGATTACGGTAACCGATCTGAAGACAGGCGAAGAGATTCAGACGAAGACGAATGAGAAGGGTGAATATTCAATTCCAGCCGTAGCGGATACCGATTATACGATCAGATATACGAAGATGTATCGGGTAGGCGGTAAGGATGTACCTGTTGAGTTTACGCAAAAAGCAAATGTGAACAGCAGTGTAACGGACGAGACTGTTCCAGCGGACATTACGGCCGTGGGGATCATTCTGTTCAAACAACTGGATGGAACAACAGTGCTATTCAACGATTTGTTGACTAGTCAGATGCATATCTATTTGAAAGACAAGGATGGCATTTATGTTAAGGAAAACGGCCAACCTAAAGCATTTCCTATGGCTTCGAATGGAACTTTCTCTGTGGAAGGGCTAAGCGAGCAGAAGTACACAATGGAAGTTCGCTATCAAGCTGAGACAGGCGAGGAATTGCTCCTCAAAGTAGCGCAACTTGACGTTGAAGCTAACGGAGAGCTGAATATTTCAGAGGAGTTAGTCGACCCTTACGGTACGGTCTATGATGAAACGACAGGAGATGCCGTCACTGGCAAGAAAATTGATGGAGCCAAAGTTACACTGTATTATGCGGATACGCAGCGGAATAGAGATAACGGCCGCACTCCGGGCACGAAAGTAACGCTTCCAAAGGTTCCAAATTTCCCGCCGTACGACAACGAGAGCCCGGAGCAGAATAGTGATGCAAATGGCTTCTATGCGTACATGGTGTTTCCTGAAGCGGATTACTATCTGATCGTAACGAAGGACGGATACGAAACGCATACAAGTGGTACGATTTCAGTCGATTTTGACATTGTCAGGTACGATGTGCCAATGAAGCCAATTCGTTCTGGTGGTGGCACTGGCGGCAATGGTAACAACGGAGGCGGCACCGTAACGCCTGGTCCAGGCACCGTAACGCCAGATCCAGGCACCGTAACGCCAGATCCAGGCACCGTAACGCCAGATCCGGGCACCGTAACGCCAGATCCGGGCACCGTAACGCCAGATCCAGGCACCGTAATGCCAGATCCGGGCACCGTAACGCCAGATCCGGGCACGGTAACGCCAGATCCAGGCACCGTAACGCCAGATCCAGGCACGGTAACGCCTGAACCAGGCACGGTAACGCCTGAACCAGGCACGGTAACGCCTGAACCAGGCACGGTAACGCCTGAACCAGGCATCGTAACGCCAGATCCGGACAATGGTAACGATCAGCTTAAGAACGATAGCAACGCGTTGGACGATGCTCCGAAAACTGGAGATAACAGCGTATCGCCATTCTTGTATATGGTTTTGTCGCTAATGTCCTTAATGACGATCGGGTTCTGTCTGCTCGGGCACAAGAAAAAAAAGCACATCCAGTAATGGAAGGGAAGGCGGTAAGAAAATGAGCAAAACTAAAAAAATTCTTATCGCTGTTTCCTTGCTTGTGTTGGTATTTTCACTTGTTAGTCTTGCGAGGACTTTCTTGCGAGACTATGCAGAGAAGCAGAAAATCGAAGAGTTAACAAAGGTTTGGAAAGAAGGATCAGAACAAGGTGGAGGGGATGCAATCCCCACCACCTTGTTCAATAAAGGCAATGAGCCGGTTATGCTTCCCGAATTTCGAGATCTTTACGAGAGGAACTCAGACATCGTCGGCTGGCTGAAGATTGATGGTACCCGAATTGAGTACCCAGTCATGCAGAGCCCACAGGATTCGGAGTACTATCTCAATCATGATTTTGATAAAAATGAAAATCAAGGCGGCCTTCCTTTTTTGGACGAGTCTAGTACGACCAACAATTCAGACATTTTGCTGATTCATGGTCACCACATGAAAAGTGGTTGGATGTTTAAAGATTTAATGAAGTACAAGGGTGAAAGCTTTTATCAAGAGCATGCGACGTTCCAGTTCAGCACGCTTTACGAAAAGGAAGAGTATGAGATTGTTGCCGTTATTCTGTCAAAAGTTTATCGCAAATCGGACGACGTGTTTAAATACTACCAGATTGAGAATGTAAATACGCCCGCCGAGTTCGATTCATATGTTCAGAATATCAAACAACTCTCTCTTTATGACACAGGCGTAACAGCACAGTATGGTGACAAGCTTATTGTACTGTCCACATGCGAGTATTCGACCGAAAACGGTAGGCTAGCGGTGGTGGCCCGAAAGCGTTAATTGACGATGCTGAAACACAAAATCAATCTGCTTTATTTCGCGTTCTCTCCTTAGAGGACGCGATTTTTATTGTCCCCGAAATAAGGTGCTCATGGACATGTGGCTTGAGGAATTACGCAGGTCGATAAATTCTGACGAATCCAACGAGTATCGAGGATGTATACATTTGAGATGAGGACATGAAGGCCTGTTCCAGTCGTCAAAATGGGATATGGCGGGTTAAATCGACAAATCGATGTTTCTATGATAGGGTTGAAGCATCCCATAGGCATTCTACTCTTCGGAGTAGAGTGCCTTCATGTATATTATGGGTGCTTACATTAAATGTATTTTAAAATCAATTGGATCGTATATGGAGGTGGTGATGCTATGTTTCTCTCTTTAGCCCCAACAGGGGATGGTTGGATGAGTATGAAAAATGTGAAAATATCATTTAATAAAGAGGAGCGAACATAGCATGACTACTAGTTTTCAGGCGGAGACCCGCATTCCATTAAATTCTTCTCGACTTAAGGATCTACGTAAATCCGGGCGCTTGCCAGGTATTGTGTTTGGCAAAAATACGGAGAATGAGATGATTCATATTCCAACAATAGAATTTCAAAAATGGTTGAAGCATGGAGCGTCTGGTTTTATTGAATTGCAGTTTGAAGATAAAGGCTCATTGACCGTATTATTGGAAGACCTTCAACGGGATTCGGTTACACGAAATTTGATTCATGTGGATTTTCAACAGGTGCAGACCAATGAGATCATGCGGACAAAAATTCCTGTCAAGTTCAATGGCACACCGATTGGCACAAAGCAAGGCGGAGTCGTGCAAGTTCAATTATCTTCTATTGAAGTGGAGGCATTGCCGAGACACTTGCCAACGTCGATTGAATTTGACATTAGTGCTATGGAAGTTGGAGAAACGCTACATGTAAGTGATGCTACGTTTGCACCAGATGTGACGGTGATCTCTGAGGGGAATGAGTCTCTACTCTCTGTAGTTAAACCTTAACAATTCCAAATTTTCAAAGCTGAATAAATTCAAAATTAGCCGTACGGGTGATAATCCGTACGGCTAATTTGTGTTGATTACGAGGTGTCGCGTGCTTCCATCCTCACAAGGTGGGTAGTCTGGAATTCACGTCACGTATGTCTTTTGCTCGCGTACAGGCGCAAATGATCCTGATATTTCGTTACCCTTTCAAAGTTCACTCGCAAAATTCAGGTGTAAAGTAGGTAGACTCAAGAAAGGTAATCACTATAATGGAAATAAGATACATATATAGTTGAACCTGAACCGCTAAGGTCATTGGCATAACATTTCTAAACAGGGCGGTGAGCGAAAAGAAATGGACAAATTAAAGCATAGCGGATTCTATAAACTGAGATTCTTCATCACTCCTGAAGAGTTTAAAAGCCTTTTGCAGCTTTTGGAGCATCGGCAAGCGCAATTCTATCGTACCAATGCTGCCCGAACAGAGCATGATTATAATCAGGTGTACGAGGAGTATCAGACGTTCTATCAGTATTTTGTGGCAGGAGAAAAGAGAGATGACATCCATCCCTTCTTTGTTTACTCTATTTCTATTGCATCGGATCAAGAAAGTTCAGGATTTTTTGTGAGAAATGAAGGGGTTTCTTTTCCATATCATGAACAATGGGCAGAGGATGAACTGCCGTGTATCTTACTTTCATTTCCGAAAGGATTCCGAGTTAATTTGGAAGATGAAAAAGGAAAGTACTATATATATGAGGATATCCGGGAACATAAACCGGCAACTTATGCGTTTTTCGATGAAATAAGAGACTCTATCAAAAAAATAACTAAACCCCTTCGCTTCTCAGCCCTTGATGCAGATGCGATGAAGGAGCAAAAGCCCTCTGTTCGTATAAGCCATGATGCAGTCCACGGCTTGAGCCAATCGTGGATATTCGGTAAATATGGACTTGTGGTTCATGGCAAATAGGAGGGGGACGGAATGATGTTCGCCCTAAAGCTTATCTGTACCTGGGTACTGCTAGTTGCCTCATGTTCAGCAGTATGGTGGAGCTTCAGGACAGAAAAGCTTATAACCGTCTCCTGGTTGGCATTTTTGCTACCTGCTGTCTTCCAGCTTGTTACCGCTTTCCGGATGGGTCCAGGCCAAGCAAAGTCACTCATCGTGTTCGGCTGCATTAATTTGGTGTTTGCTGCCCTTGTGGGTGCAGGTGTCTGGTATCTAGTCCAAATAGCCAATTCATATCGAAGGGGCAAATGAACAACGAATGGAAAGGGGAACTCTAATTGTGAAGCCGATGCAAGAAATAGAGACACTGGCCATAGAGATCGCCGCTGCCGCCAGAACGTCATTTTGCACCCTTTTTGAAAATGGTGAACGTTACTATTATTGTACGTTGTACACTACTGGCGAGGGACATGCCCCAAGCATCTCCGCTTGGTCGTGGGAAGCTTTGGCGTTGGAATCGGCTAGGCAAGCAGAGGAAAGTGATACGCCGGTATCCACGATTGCGGATCTCATCAAATGGTCGTATGCGGATTCGCCCTATTGTTGTTTTGGGGATGATCACTTTGACGGTGTCAAACAACGATATAACGAGCGTCCTTTCATTGCGGAACTGGAGAATGATGATTGGAATCGTGAATTGGATGTGAGGCTGAACGCCATGGAGCTGGCGATGAAAATGCTCGATGATGAAGGCATATTTGCCTTAAATCAAACGCGAGAGTCCGTATGTGTCCTTGTTGAAGTCATGCCGCCAGATGAGATCAATACTGAAATCGCCTTACGTTTAAATCGGGCGGAATCTCCGGCTATGCAAGCATGGTTGGTGGAGGCGGCAGAATAGAAGTATCTGCATGTGGGGAGTTTTGACCGTCTATGATGTACCATTTCGACTCAATTGGCCAATAAGATGATAGTGGCAGTGTTCTATAATTCGCGAACCACCTTTGTACAGTAAAGGGTGGCTTTTTTCGTGTTTGCGACCACTGTACAAACACACTTTTTCTACCTTGTCCACATTTATACCTTACCAAAACCATTCAATTGCATTTAATAGACTATCAATAAAAAAGGAGGTTTTGAGAATGGGAAATAGAAGACCTGGAGCACCTAGAGGTGGTTATGACCCTGTTCAGATCTATAACTCTACTTCGTTTAATGCAAGTGGGGTAGTGGAGTATGCATCCATCTTTTGTAGCAACGATAGATATAGTGTTCAGCGTGACGAGACTTGGAGATCTTCCGACCGTGGTGTGTGCCTGGTAACTAGAATCACCGCGACGGTTAGAACACCGAGTGGAAATATTGAAGCCGAGCCATATACCTCTTCAGGTACGTCGTACAGCCAGTTCGCCATTATACAGGTAGGGGTAAATCAGTTCCGAGTGACACGTGTTACAAGTGCGATTAGAAAATGCCGGAAATAACCGAAGAGGGTTAGTATTGAGATTAGGTACGAAATATGAAGAGACGACTTGCCCGGGCTAGCAGGCAGGTCGCCTTTTTTCGTTTTAATGTTTCTTGTACCATAATATTCTGCGGTACATCGAGGAGTCTTTCATACGTCGGAAAGGGCGCAAATCCGGTTGATAATTTCCTTCGATGATCCAAATTCGCCGTTTCTTGTCGACGGCTATATCGAACCCGACTTGTCTAAGCATGGGGTAATGCTCTCCCAATCGATTAGCGGCTAATCGTGCAACTTGTTCCGCTCTAACAAGCAAGCGCCGATCCCCAATTCGAGCTAATTTCAGTGCCTTAAGCACTGGAATGGGGCGGTTATTCACATTGGTGACTTGATATCCTTGTGCTGCAACTTTAGCATAGGAACCTGTCACGTTCCAAGTGGACGAGGGGCTTTTTTTGCGCTGAACCATGATCCGAATGTCGAACGGCCTGTGTTTAATTTGAGCAAGCTGCAGACGCTTTTGGACAATATATTCATCAGTTTTGTTTGTTTGTTCGAGCCATTCGAGTAACTGCTCGTTGTCTCTCATGGTGACCGTGTTATTTTCATTTTGAATACGATAAGCATTTGCGCCGTCTCGTCTAATGAACAGGATATCCCTTCCGTAACTCCCATTGCGAGGCTTCAGTACAACGCTGGGATATTGAAGAAACATCTTCGTTAGCGTTTCCTTCTCAAGCAACTGTGTTTCTGGCAATCGTTCAGCGAGAGAAGGCTCATCGCGCAGAATGCCATACTGCAACCATTTGTCTCTATCGAATAACATTGGAATCACAGCCTTTTTCAATCGTCTACGGTCATTCTAATTCAAATTCGTGATCCGCATAAGTGGCCATCCGTCTAGATTTGTAAGTCGAAGCATGTCCAATTGGTCGATGGAGACAGAAGATGAACTATTACGAGAAAAGACTGTATTCTGGGGAGGCGTTCATTCACGCTTCGAGTGGCTTCTGGATACGCAGGCGCACTTCTATCACCACCGTGGACAACTGCATGCTATGCTTGTACATGTGCTGAAACGAGAGCCAAATGTGCAATTGTTCGAGTGGTGCTAGACCAACCCTCAACTAGTATTTTCCGCCTATAAACTAGCTTATAAAAGGGTGCAACTTTTTTACCAATATATATACAAGTTATTCGTTTACTGTATGCCTTTTCGATGTTATACTCACAATATTCAAAAAAGAATTTGTGAAAATATGTCGAATTGAGGCTTATCGGGATGATTATAGATAGACAAAACGGCGAAACGATCATCCTCATTCCATCGCTTGAACCGGATGAGAGACTTCCAGCCTATGTACGGCAATTGCGAGAGTATGGATTTACTAATATTGTTATTGTGGACGACGGATCTGGTGAGGCCTACCAGTCGATTTTCGAGGAGCTTCGTGAGAACGGTTGTGCTCTGCTGACACATGCGGAAAATCAGGGCAAAGGTGCTGCACTCAAGACCGGATTTGAGTATATTGGGAAGCAATTCGACGCATCTTCTTTCGTCGTAACCGCAGATTCAGACGGACAACACGCAGCTGAGGATGTATACCGCATAGCCCAAGAAACAAGGCTTCATCCGGATTCGTTGGTGCTCGGGGTAAGGAACTTCAGCGAGGGGAATATCCCCCCAAAGTCCCTGTTAGGCAATCGGATGACCTCCTTTATTTTTGCCATGCTCTATGGTAAAAAACTGTCAGATACCCAGACTGGGCTTCGTGCCTTCGGTCCAGGGTTACTTGCGTTTATGCAGGATGTTCGCGGCACTCGATTTGAATATGAGCTGCAGATGCTTATCTCGTGCATTCAGTCTGGGATACCGATTCATACCATGCCAATCCAAGTCATCTATGAGAATGGCAATGCGGGCACTCATTTTAAAGCGATCCAGGATAGTGCTCGGGTCATGGGGGTGTTGTTCTCCAATTTCCTGCGGTTCATCTCATCATCGGTGGCTAGTTCTGTTGTGGATTTGGGCATTGCCTGGTTTTTAATAGACGCGTTGCGGCCCGTGTTGGGTGAGCAGCACTATTTAAGAATTCTGCTTGCAACCGTGATTGCGAGAGTTATTTCCATTGTAGTCAACTATGTACTGAACAGACATTTTGTATTCCGCAAGGAGGATAGCCAGGGAAGTTTATGGCGCTATCTAACGTTATGTGGAGTAGTGATTTTGCTTTCCAGTACCGGTGTATATATATTCCATACCGTTCTCTTCGTAGATGAGAAATTGGCGAAATTCGTCTGTGATGCCTTGCTGTTCCTGCTCAGTTTCCAATTGCAGCGAAGATGGGTATTTGCAGCAAGGAGGAAGCAGTTGTAGTGCAAAACGAAAAAAGGCAGAATATCTTTTTTGTCATCACGATGATCCTGATGTCGATTTATTTGGTATGGCGTACGTTCTTTACGTTGCCATGGGGTGAAGGCGTTCTGAACGTCATTTTTGGTATGCTGTTGATTGTCGCTGAAACGGTCACCGTACTGACAACCTTTGAATTATTCTTTCAAAAGATGCAAAAAGAACGTACACAGCTCGACTTTCCAATTGTGCCACCGGAATATTATCCGGATGTGGATGTATTTATTGCTACGCATAATGAGCCTGTTGATCTGTTATATAAAACGGTTAATGCCTGTACGTTCATGGATTACCCGGACAAGCAGAAGGTTCATATCTATCTCTGTGACGATGGAGCGAGACCAGAGGTGGAGGAGCTTGCCAGACAGTTTGGCGTGGGATATCTGGGGTTCCCCGGAAACAAGGATGCCAAGTCTGGTAATCTGAACAATGCACTGAGCAAAAGCTCTTCGCCGCTCATTGCAACGTTTGATGCGGATATGATTCCACAGCACACCTTTTTGATGAAAACGGTACCCTATTTCATGCTCTCCACGTTTATTAAGGAGAATGAGGTATGGCGTCCTCGCCGAGAGGACGAGATGGACCCTAAGTTCAAGCTTGGTCTGGTACAGACCCCGCAAAGCTTCTACAATCCGGATCTATTCCAGTTTAACCTGTATGCAGAGCAAGGTATTCCGAATGAACAGGATTTCTTCTCCAGAGAAGTGAACATCCTGCGTAATGCCTCCAATGCGGTAGCCTATACAGGAAGTAATACGATCATTTCCCGGCAGGGCATGGAAGACATCGGAGGTTTTCCGCTTAATACGATCACCGAGGACTTTGAGACAAGCATCCGCTTGCAGCAGGAAGGTTATATTACCTATGCTACTCAGGAAGTTCAAGCTGCCGGGCAGACGACAACCACAGTTAAGAGCATGATTAAGCAACGGATTCGCTGGGCAAGGGGTATCATTCAGAGCCTGCAGAATACGCGTGCACCTATATCGGGGAAGCTTCCTTTCTGGACGAGAGTAACCTACTTGAGCAGTTTCTTATACTGGTGGTCCTTCTTTAACCGCTTGATATTCATTTTGGCGCCTATTTTGTTTGCGTTATTCGACTTCCAGATTGTAAATACAACCTTCTGGCAAATCTTAATATTCTGGCTTCCATCCTATTTCTTCTATAGTCTATCCATGCGATATCTGTCCAGCAATATTCGGAATCAGCGATGGAGTCAGGTTATCGATACGATATTTATGCCTTATCTGATCTGGCCGGTTCTCCTGGAGACGGTGGGCATTCGTGAGAAAAAGTTCAAAGTTACCAACAAAAGCAGAGCGAACGGTCGACAATGGATGTCTGCTCTGTTATATGCACTTCCGCATATTTTCCTGCTGTTGCTTTCCATTGCGGCCGTGATTCGGTATGTCAACGGCAAGTACGGGATCGCGCTGTTCTTCAGCAGTATCATTATTTTCTGGCTGGTTCATAACATGATCGCGCTATGTTACGCCCTGTTCTTCATGATTGGCCGTCGTGCGTATCGGGAGACAGAACGGATTCGGGCGCAGGAAGATGTCATGATCCACGATCAAGCCAACAATCTGCGGTATCAGGCCAAAACGGTGGATGTATCTGAACAAGGGATTGCCTTCTATGTCCCTTATCCCATTTATTTGGCTGAGCAGAAGATCATCTCTCTGGTCGTCAAAACCGAGCGATATGAGGCCAACCTCGATGCAGTCATCGTTTATGTGAAACAGGATGGAGAGGGCTGGCGTTACTCCGCAACGGTTCAGCCAGTCGATGAGCATGATAACCGCCAATATATGCAAATCATCTACGACCGTAAACACTCCTTGCCAGAGCAGATGAATCTGTGGGATACGGCTTATGACGATATGTTACGTAATGTGAAAAAACGTATTGTTCAACCCAGATCGGATCAGCGAAAAATGCCGCGGCTTTCCCTTCAGCTTCCAGTTCATTTCACCAATGATTCTAGCTGTACACTGCGAAGCTTCAATTATCGTTTCTTTTCCGCGACGGGTTTCCATGGGGATATTGCTTCGGGAGCGGTGGTTACTTTTTATACGAAGAGTAATATTGAAGTCATTCTGCAACATACGGGAAAAACGACAGCCCGTGAGCGCGAAGTACTTCTCTCGGTGGAGAATATCGATGATATTGTAGAGAAGGGCCTGATCGACCAATTGCTGACTGATTTGATTCAGCCACATTCCGATCGTTCCACCAGAGAGGGTTAGGAGAGACCAAGATGCTCATTGTGCTTCATTTTGTGATGGGAGTTTTATTGATAATCTCCTTTGTTGGTTATATGCAGTTTGTTCGGAAGACACTTGCACTACGGTGGGAGTTTATCCCTGTATTTGTGTTTTCCTCGATTGCCTGCATCGTATATTTCGCTGGCTTGGCAGGTCAGCTCTTTATAGGAAGTATCATTGTGTTGATACTAGGTTTGGTGTTTGTTAGAGGTACGCTGGTTCGAGCTGTCCTACAAGGGACCAAGCCAAATGTATTGTTCTCGTTATTTCAGTTTTCTTTTCTGGGCGGAACGTTCATCTTTTTGCTGATTCTGTTCCAAAATGAACTGACACACTACGATAATTTCTCGCACTGGGCTATCGTTTTGAAGCAGATGTTGAGTACAAATGCCTTTCCGACGCCAGACTCCAACCTGATTGATTTTAAAAACTATCCGCTTGGGACTTCGTCATTTATTTATTATGTCTGTCGCTTCATGGGGCATTCCCAGTCCGTGATGCTTTTGGCACAAGGTCTGCTGATCTTTTCCTGTTTTTATGCCATGTTCGGCATCGTTTCGGAGAAGAAACGCTTTCTTTTGTACGCTTTTCTCGGACTCGGTTTATCGACGCTTTCTTTTTTCAATCTTACGATTCGGATTACCAATTTACTCGTGGATTTCTTGCTTCCGATCTACGCGCTCGCGATCCTGGCGGTTATTTACCAATATCGTCATGAGATCAAAAAGGCATGTATTGTTGTTCTTCCGCTTGCCGGATTGCTAACCATTATCAAAAGCACAGGGATTATTTTCGCCGCGATCGGCCTAATCTTCCTGGTGTATACATGGTTGAGAAATGGGCAGCGTTCGAACTGGAAAGTCGGACTGGCTGTGCTGGGTGCCATTGGTGGTTCATTACTTCCGTATTTCGGCTGGAGCTGGCGAATGGCGACGGTATTCCAAGGGATTGATAACAAGTTCGAGGGCACAGCCTCGGTGATCAAAGCGGGCAAGACGGGGGAACAGAAATGGGAGATTCTGATGCTCTTCCTGAAATCAAGCATGGATATCACGTCCAGGCCTGTGCTCGGCATTGTACTTTTCCAGCTTGTCGCGATCGGTGCTTCGATATTTGCCGTTGTTGTACTCAAGAAGAAGTGGAACTTATGGAAAGCATTAATTGCGCTGGACGTTGTAGTGTTACTGTACTATGCAGGTATCCTGGCGTTATATCTCTTCTCCATGCCTCTCGACGAGGCCATTGTCCTGGCAGGATTTGAGCGTTATGCATCAAGTATCGTGGTGCTGTTTGCCGGTGGATTGGTGTTGTGCGCTGCGATTGATCTGGAGCGTTCATTCCACTACCGGATCGGTGAAGTGCCTGATTATCAAGCCTTTAAGACGGTCAAGACGAAGGGTCATTATCAAAAAGGGATTATCGGCTGTATGGCGGTTGCGGCGACCATCCTTTTATCGGAATACAACGGGATCGTCTCGATTGCCAAGACCTACGATACAACGCTCCCTTACAAGATTCATGCGGTTACCGGTGATCGGTGGTACCCAGGTGGGCAGGAGGATAATAATAGATATCTCTTCTACGCCTCAGACAGGGACCAGCAGGTCACGAACTATTACATGCAATATGTAGGGAAGTATTTCTTATATGCTCCACATGTGGACGGGATCGTGTTGTTCTATGAGGATAATATGGACAACCTTCTGAGCGGCTACGATTATCTGGTGGTCGTCGAGACGGATTTCAATGCCAAGTGGTTGCTGAAAAAACATTATGGCATCGACATGCAGGAAGGTATCTACAAAATCACCCGTTCCGGGGATCAGATCGTTCTTACACGTACTTGAGATCCCAGGTGTTGGAATCCTGCCCGTGATAAAGGCAATATCCATGCATTTCATTCCAGATAACGGTGTATTGCCAGTATAAAATGTAGGGAGACTCTGTATGCGTAATCCATTCATCAAAAATTTGATTGTTATATGTTTGGTGTTAGTTCTATTACCAACAACGAGTGTAATGGCTGCGTCGTCGCTTATTAAGGACCCAGTCCTGGCCAAAGTTATTCGAGCAGATTTGAAGCTGCCTGCTAAGAAGGAAATAAAGGCCGGCGATTTAAAAAAACTAAAATCCATATATGCTATGGAAACGAAAAGTAAGATTTCCAACTTGCAAGGTCTTGAACATGCCGTTAATATGACGGATTTATTCTTGCCTGGCCAAAATATAAAAAATATTAAACCACTCAACAAGTTAAAGAAATTGACGTTCTTAGCGGTTGAGGGCAATCAGATTACAGATATCTCGCCATTATCAGGTCTGGCTAATCTGCAAAATCTGGTTATGGATGATAACAAAATCAAAAGCTTGGCTCCATTAAAAAATATGCGTAAGCTGACCAGTCTGCTCGCCAGTGGGAATCAGGTGACTGATCTAAGTCCTCTTCAGAAGTTAAAGCTGGAATGGCTCATTATGAATGATAATACAATTCAGGATCTGACACCTTTAAAAAATCATCCGACCTTGGGGTATCTATATGTAGAAGATAACCTCATTAAGGATATTGCAGTGCTCGAAACCATCCCACATCTGACAGAGGTATATCTGGCGAACAATCCTTTGAATGATCGTGCTGAGCAGGTAGTAGAGAACCTGAAGAAAAAAGGCGTCGTTGTAAGCTTGGTAAGCGAAGAAGCGGATCAGGCGCAGTAAGTGGTGTCTGTTTCGGCTAAAGCAGATTAAATTATTTATATCGGAAAAGGTTAATCCCTCATTATATGGAACAAGAACAAAGAAGGCCGCAGATGATTCTGACGGCCTTCTTTAAGTGTGTTGGACAGGAACGCTCGGTAACAACTTTCTCGCTTTTCCGTTTCCGCACCAATATTACTCCACTTCGATCTCCTTCACCGTCTCCCCCTCAACCAGCACCGGCTGATAGTAGGTGTTCGTTGGCAGATCCTTTTTGCCTTGCAGATTCTTGATTACCCAATCGGCAGCATCACGGCCCATCTGCTCTTGCGGATGAGTTAGTGTGGTGAGCCGGATGTTGGCGTTCTTGGCGATGTATGAATTGTCCTGTCCAATGATGGATAACTCATCCGGGATCGAGATACCCAGTTGCCTACAGGCGTGCACGACTTCAAGACCTACTTCATCGTTGTAACAAACGAGTGCGGTCAGCGAATCTCTGTTTTCGTCCAGATACGCTGCTACATTAGAGGATAACTCCGGTTTCGATGCGGTATCAAAGGAAAGCACTTGATCAGGATGGAACCGTAACTTCGCTTCACCAAGTGCTTTGATGTACCCTTTCATCCTGTACTTACCCTGCAAATCATCCATTTTCGCAATAATGCCGATCTGGGTATGGCCTTTGGCGATCAATTCACGTGTGGCGAGATAACTGGATTGCACGTCATCCAGACAGAAGAAAGGAACCTCCAGCTCTTCATAAAAGGCATTAATCATCGTAAACGGTACATCCTGCTCCTTGAATGACAGGTAGTATGCAATATTGGGATTATACAGATTACTTTTGGTCGGTTCCACAATCAGGCCATCCACACCGTAGGAGAGCATCATTTCGAGTGCTTTTTTCTCCTGTGCCACATCGTTATTGGTGCTGGCGAGCAGTAACGAGTAGTTGTCCTCATTCAGACGACTCTCAATACCGCGGATAATGGAAGGAAAGATGTAATCCGAGATGTATGTTGTAATCACGCCAATGGTTTTTTTTGACGTATTGCCGCCTGATCGGGATCGATACTGATTGCTAACATAAGTTCCTGAACCCTTTTCGCTTCGTAAAAATCCTTCGTTTGATAACTCCAAAATAGCCTTTCGCACCGTCTGGCGACTTACATTGTAGCTTTCCTGTAATGCCAACTCGGTTGGAATCTGTTCGCCTATGCTATATGCCCCCGAGAGGATATGACTCTTTATATCATCAATGATGATCTGGTATTTTGGCTTCACGTAGTCCACTTCTTTCATCGTTACTCATCTATATCAACCTTGTTGTTCAATAGTTGTACGTACATATTTTAGCATGATTCAGTTTGAATGCATATAAAACAGCACATTTTTCGAAATAAACCGTACATATCCTACCTTTTAGCAGAGAGGTGTACCTTACAGCATAGCCATTTTATAGCCGTATATGACCTTTGAATGCTCAATTAGAGTACAATATGTGTCCTTTGTAAGTATAACTATTATATATGATTGACAAATGTACGTACAAAAAATATACTAAGGCTGTCAGAAAAGGAAAGCGCATTCTTTGAAAACACAGATTTTTGAACAACCTCTTATACAAAATTCATGAGTAGTTACTGCATAAGTAGAAGCTTCACCTTATATATGCATCCTTAGGGATGTGGAATGACAACCGGAGAGGGGATACACGTGATTATGAGTCAATTGGACTTGAAAGAAGCCATCACTAATGGCGCTACTTCGCTCGGAATTGAATTTGGATCAACGCGGATTAAGGCGGTGTTGATTGACGAGCGTTTTGAGACCATCGCGTCAGGCAGTTATGAATGGGAGAACCTTCTGAAAGACGGATATTGGACGTACAACCAGGAGGATATCATCACAGGTCTGCAAACGGCTTATCGTGAGATGAAGCAAGATGTGGAACAAAAATACGGAATTACGCTGCGAACGGTGGGTTCGATCGGATTTTCGGCCATGATGCACGGATATGTGGCATTGGATAGCGCTGGCGAACTGCTGGTGCCTTTCCGCACCTGGCGTAACGCGACGACGGGAGCAGCTGCTAGGGAGCTGACGGAACTTCTGCAATTCAATATTCCTGAACGCTGGAGCATTGCCCACTTGTACCAAGCCATCTTAAACGAAGAGGTACACGTACCTCAGATCGATCATCTGACTACTTTGGCAGGATATATCCACTGGTTACTGACAGGCAATAAGGCGATTGGCATCGGCGATGCTTCAGGCATTTTCCCAATTGACGAGGCTACACATAATTACCACCCATCCATGATCCAACAGTTCGATGAACGGATCGCAGGCAAAGGTTATCCGTGGAAGGTCGAGGACCTGCTTCCGAAGGTATATCTCGCTGGTGAGAACGCAGGTGCATTGACAGAAGAGGGGGCCAAGTTGCTTGACCCTTCGCAAGATCTGCAAGCAGGCATTCCGCTCTGCCCGCCAGAGGGCGATGCCGGAACGGGTATGGTGGCAACGAATAGCGTGAAGAAACGCACGGGGAACATCTCGGTCGGCACCTCGGTATTTGCCATGATCGTACTGGAGAAGGAACTATCCAAAGTGTATCCGGAGATCGATATGGTCACCACACCGGATGGTAGCCCAGTAGGGATGGTGCATGCCAACAACTGTTCCAGTGATATCAACGCCTGGGTGGGACTGTTCCGTGAGTTTTCTCAAGCGATGGGATATGAAGTGGATAACGGCAAGTTGTTCAGCGTGCTGTTTAACAAGGCTTTGGAGGCAGACCCTGATGGTGGTGGCTTGCTTAGCTACGGTTACTACTCCGGCGAGAACATTACAGGCCTTGAAAAAGGCCGTCCATTGTTCGTCCGCTCCCCGGAAAGCAACTTCAATCTGGCGAACTTCATGCGGACACATCTGTTCAGTGCATTCGGTGCACTCAAGCTGGGTATGGACATTTTGACGGAGGAAGAGAATGTAGCCATTGATAGCATTTTGGCTCACGGTGGTCTGTTCAAGACCCCTGTCGTCGGACAACGAATTGTAGCTGCTGCAATGAACGTACCGGTGTCGGTAATGTCTACCGCTGGTGAAGGTGGCGCATGGGGCATGGCGCTTCTGGCTTCGTACATGATCAACAAGGATCAAGAGGAGAGCCTGGATGTGTTCCTGGAGCAGAAAGTCTTCAACGATGTTGAGGGAGTCGAAGTGGCGCCAGATGCATCGGATGTGAAGGGATTTGAAGCATTTATCGAACGCTACCGGAGTGGACTTGCGATTGAGCATGCAGCTGTAAACCATCTGGTAGAGAACGTTCAAAAAGACCGCTTTTGATTACGAAGGATGCCTAGTGGCATCATCAACATCGAATATAGAATTCAGCCGAAATGTCCGTTGCTCACGTAGCTCTATCTACGCTCCGCTACTCCATTTCTAGCTTCATCCCATCTTCTCGGTACTGAAAACCGACTTTTTGAACACGCACTATTAGAGAACGGGAGGGAATAACATGTTAGAACAACTGAAAGAAGAGGTATTCCAGGCGAATCTGGAACTGCCCAAGCATGGACTTGTAAAATTCACTTGGGGTAACGTCAGCGCAATCGATCGGGAAAGCGGTCTGTTCGTCATTAAACCAAGTGGCGTAAGCTACGATGTGATGAAAGCAAGCGATATGGTTGTGGTTGATCTGGACGGTAACGTGGTGGAGGGTGAGATGAGACCTTCCTCGGACACCGCAACACATGCCGTACTATATAAGCATTACTCGGAGATTGGTGGCATTGTGCATACACACTCCACGTGGGCAACCATCTGGGCGCAAGCCGGACTGGATGTTCCTGTAATGGGAACCACACATGCGGATACGTTCTATGGGGCGGTGCCTTGTGCACGTTTCCTGAACCAGGACGAGGTGGATCGTGGATACGAAGCGGAGACAGGACGTGTCATTATTGAAACGTTTGAACAGCGTGGAATTGATGTGATGGCGGTTCCGGCAGTACTGCTTCATGGTCACGCACCATTTACATGGGGGAAAGATGCCAAGTCAGCAGTGGTGAACAGTGTCGTGCTGGAGGAAGTATGCAAAATGAACCTGTACGCGCGGCAGTTAAATAACTTCGCAAAAGAACTACCACAAGGCATCCTGGATAAACACTATCTGCGTAAACACGGAAAAGACGCGTATTACGGACAAAAGTGATTAGTTTGCGTATCGATCGGATGACACTAATCCAATCGAAAAGGTCTTGTGCTACTACTGCCAACGAAGTTGTATAAAACTTTTACACGATAACGGAGAAGACAGAAGAAAGCTGGAGAAGCGGAGCGTTCACCTTTATCCCCGGATTTTCCCTTTAGAAAAGGGAATCAAAAAAATCTGGGGATAACAGTGATCGGAAGATTATTCTGGCTTCGCAGTGGTCCAGTGTAACCCATTTGTTTAACCATACTTTTTACACGATAACGGAGAGTGCAGAACCAATCTGAAGAAGCGAAGCGCTCGCCTTTATAACCGGATATCATCCTTATTAAAATTGATCAAAGAAATCCGGGGATAACCAGCGATCAGAAGATGGTACTGCAATCGGAGTGACTAGTGTAAACCCATTTGTCCAACTATAAAATAATGAAATGAGGATGATTATATGTCAGCAACAGCAGCAAAAGAGTTCTGGTTTGTGGTCGGTTCACAGCACTTGTACGGTGAAGAAGCACTGGGTGAAGTAAAAGCTAACGCACAGAAAATCACGGATGCCCTTAATGCCAGCGGTGTTCTGCCATACCCGCTCGTATTGCAGGATCTGGCGGTAACCGCAGATAAAATCACGAGCATCATGAAAGAAGTCAATTATCGCGACGAAGTAGCAGGTGTCATCACATGGATGCATACATTCTCCCCGGCGAAAATGTGGATCCGTGGTACAAAATTGCTGCAAAAACCTTTGCTGCACTTGGCGACTCAATTCAACGAAAGCATTCCGTGGGCAACCATCGATATGGACTTCATGAACCTGAACCAAGCGGCACATGGTGACCGCGAATATGGCTTCATTAATGCTCGTTTGAAAAAACAAAATAAAATCGTTGTTGGCTACTGGGAGCGCCCGGAAGTGCAGCAACAGGTTGCAGACTGGATGGACGTAGCGGTTGCCTTTAACGAAGGTTTCAACCTCAAAGTTGCTCGCTTCGGAGATAACATGCGCAACGTTGGCGTGACCGAAGGGGATAAAGTGGAAGCGCAGATCCAATTCGGATGGACGGTTGATTACTTCGGCATTGGCGACCTCGTGCAATACGTGAACGCCGTAACAGAGCAGGAAATCGATGATCTGATTGCTCAGTATAAAGACCTGTACGAATTCGATTATGGCACGAACAGCAAGGAAGCTTGGGAAGCCAGCGTACGTGTGCAAGCAAGCTATGAGATTGCGATCAAACGTTTCCTGGACGATGGTGGGTACAGTGCCTTCACGACAAACTTCGAAGATCTGCATGGCATGAAACAGCTTCCGGGCCTGGCAGTGCAACGCCTGATGGCGCAAGGGTACGGATTTGCCGGTGAGGGTGACTGGAAAACAGCTGCACTGGATCGTTTGCTGAAAATCATGGCCCATAACGAGAACACGGGCTTCATGGAAGATTATACCTACGAGATGGCTGCTGGACAGGAAGCGATCCTGCAATCCCATATGCTTGAAGTAGATCCTACACTGGCTAGCACAAAACCAAGAATCATCGTGTCCCCACTGGGCATTGGCGATCGTGAAGATCCGGCGCGTCTTGTATTCGATGGCAAGGCAGGCGAAGGTGTCGTGGTTTCCATGGCAGACTTCGGTACACATTACAAATTGCTGATCAATGAAGTATCTGCATTCGAGCCTACCGTTCCAGCACCTAACCTGCCGGTAGCACGTGTATTGTGGAGCGTGAAGCCGAACTTCCAGGATGGCGTTAGAGCATGGATCGAAAATGGTGGCGGTCACCATACGGTTGTATCCTTGAACCTGACGACAGATCAGATCGTGACATATGCGAAGCTGGTGAATCTGGAGTACGTTATTATTAAGTAAAAGTGGATTGGCAGCTACTGCCTGAACTCAACCAATTTTTTTCTCTGTGGCCGGGGGTTAACCCTCGGCCCTTTGTTTGTTATGCTGAGAAGCATGATGTGAAGCTGAGCAAGAATTTGCTTTTCCATCGAAAAGAGATAAGAAATGTAGGAGGTAAGGAAAGGATATGTACACAAAAGAAAGCTTGATGCAGCAACTGGAGCAGCTCGGTTTGGATCGCCAAGGTACGTTGCTTATGCACTCTTCAATGAAGAGTTTGGGCGAGGTTGAAGGTGGAGCAAATACGGTGCTTGATGCCTGCAGCGATTATATGAAAGACGGATTGTTGGTGCTTCCCACTCATACGTGGTCTACCATTAATGCGGATAACCCAATGTTTCACGTGGAAAATTCTGTATGCTGCGTGGGTATTCTACCTGAGCTTTTCCGTAAACGTCCGGGCGTGGTTCGTTCGTGGCATCCTACACACTCGGTAGCGGCACTCGGGAGGGATGCAGAGGCATTTACGAAGGACGATCATCTCTTTGATACACCGTGTGCGAGAGGTTCAGTATGGGGGAAACTGCTGGATCGGAAAGCGACGATCTTGTTAGTAGGCGTTGACTTGAAGCGGAACACATTTATCCATGGCGTCGAAGAGTGGGTGGACATTCCAGGCAGAATGACGGACGAGCATGAGATGCTTTATTCGGTTTTACCGGATGGAAGCCAGATTTCAGTACCGTCCCGCAGACATAGTGGGTTGCCGTGGTCGGAGCATTTCTGGAAAGTAGACGAGGTATTGGTTCGCGAAGGTGCAATGCGTAAAGGACAGCTCGGTGATGCCGTTGTTAGAGTGTGCGATGCGGCTAAGACGTCAGAGGTAATCACGGAGTTGCTGAAGGATAACCCAGACTTATTCTCAGACAACGAACCCTTTTATTCCCCTAAATATGAATCTGATCTGGTCGGGATGAGTCATGAAGCATATCTCAGAAACGAGACACGTTATAAGCAACAATTGGAGCTGTTGATCGCTGAGAAGCAGGTCGTTGAAGGCGAACGTTGACTTGGTCATGAGCAAATCATAGCCAAAGTACGGGAAGAGTAGATGTCCCCGATCAGAAGGTTAAGTACTACTGCCGGAGAGATAAACTCCGCGAATGATATGGGTTATTTGAATCAAACCAATTGCTGGCTGGCCGCTCCGTTGGATATGGGCGGTTTTTTTTGTGGAACAGTCAGATTCCTTCACAAAAACGCAAAATAGATCAGGATTTCGATCAGAGGTTGGTCAGACTTCCAGTGTATGGGCTACTCACCCTTATGGTGGTGTGATAAGATATGGTTAAATTAACCAATGTTTGACGTAGCGGTATTGTATAGGTGTTTATTGAAGTTTTATATAGGTATCCCATAGAATTATGAGCAATCACGTTGTCATTGTAGCATCTAAGAAGGAGAAGATTCGTGAACCCATTAGTATGGTATGATCTCTTTTTATTCGTCCTATTGTTCGGTGTAGGTGTATATGTGTTTGCTACGGTTAGAATTACGAACTTACATAAGGTGTACTTTTTGTTTCACGGGTTGATGATGCTCTGGCCTTTCTGTCAATTTGCCAGTACACTCACGGATGATTCTGGTCTGCAGTTGTTCTATGTCATGTTGTCTTTCGTTGCGGTCTCTCTGCTTGGGAGCGGGTGGCTTCTACTGACGATCTTTATTACCGGTTACGCGGAGCGGTTGAGTGCAAAAGGAACCTTCCTGCTATTTGTCCCTGCGGTGATCGGGGCTATAGGTGTAGTCGCAAATCCATGGAACGAGTTCGTCATTCCCCTGGAGGGCGGGTACATCGAGCGGGCTTACGGCCCTTGGTTCTGGGTTGTGATGGTTATTCTGGTGAGCTATTTCTTGGCTTCCCTCGTCGTTCTGTTCCGGGCGGTGTATTCATCGCAGACGTCTGCCATGATCAAAAAACAGGTACGGATCACCCTATGGGGTATCTTGGTGTTGGCTGTTTTTGCAACAATCGATGCGATTCTGAATGTCGTTCTAGCCCGCTGGTTGCCGATCATTCCTGGCATGACATCGCTGGGGATCTTTCTGTCGGACCTGTTCTTCGTCTATGTGATCAAAAGATACAATGTGTTCGATCTGGTCTCCATCGCGCATGAGGACGTGATCAATACGATTCCATATGGCATCCTGGTACTGGATGAGAATGAAGTCATTGTTGAAGCGAACAAAGCCTCGCGATCCTTTATGGATCTGCATGTGGGGGATTCTTTTGATATGGAAGCCTTTCTGGAGTCTGTTCAAGTCGTGGGCAGCTGTCGGGAGTTCGTGAATCATTATAAGAAAAAAGAAAATACCCTATCTCACATTGAAGTGATCGTGGAGCGGGACAACAACATTCGGCACTATATCCTGCAATCTTCTCCGATTGTGGATTCGGCTCTTGTACCGATTGGTCATATCCTTACGTTCCAGGATGTCTCACAGGAGCGTTTCTATGTGAAAGAGATGAATCGCCAGAACGTAACGCTTCAGGAGCGAAACCAGGCGCTGGACCTGATCCGTCAGGAGTTATCTGAGGCCAATCGCAAACTGGAGGAACTCGCACTGACAGACAGTTTAACCAACTGTTACAACCGTCGATATCTGACCCAACACCTGAATCATGAGGTGATTACCAATATTCAATACAAAACACCATTTTCACTCCTGTTGCTCGATATTGACTACTTCAAAGCGATCAATGATCGCTACGGACATGTCATCGGGGATGAAGTGCTCGTCCGCACGGCGGAGGCGGTCAAACAATCGATTCGCAGTACCGATATTCTGACGCGCTATGGCGGGGAAGAGTTCATGATCTACCTTCCGCACACGGAGCATGATTTGGCGAACCAGATCGCGGAGCGCGTGAGAACAGCTGTGGAGTCCAACCGCATCATGGTGGATCACGAGATTATGCAGGTGTCGATTACGATTAGTATTGGGATTCTGTCCTTTGAGGACTTTGAAGTGGAGCATGTGCCAGACAATCCGGAGGGATATTTGACCCAGCTGTTTGCTGCGGTGGATAAGGCCTTGTATCAGGCGAAGCAGAATGGGCGGAACAGAGTGGAGTTTGCGGAGTTTGAGCGGGGAGTTGTTTGAAGTAATTTTATAAAATGTATTTCCTGTGAATCCTTAGTATAATAAAGTAGAGGTGTTATAAATGCACACAGAAACTCTAAAACGAGACTGGAATACTGAAGTATCAAAGGAAGAAATAGTAAGGAAGTTATATATTTGTTACCCTACAAAAGCATTTGAAGGAAGAGAAGAGATTGGGTTTCACATATTCAATGAGATAAGTAATTTTTTTAAAGTTCCTTTTAGCGCAGTTCATGTTGTTGGCTCGGCAAAGACAGGAACAAGTTACTTTAAATCGACTGAATTTGTAGAGGGTAAATCAGATCTTGATATTGCTATCATAAGCCCAGAATTATTTATGAGTTACATGGAGTTGAGTTACATTGTTACAAAAGGATATAGTGATCAAAGTGTTTTCAAAATAGATCCTCGTAGTAGAAGACCTGTAACTGAACAGTTCAGAGATTACTTATCTAAGGGTATATTTAGACCTGACTTAATGCCTCAATGTAATGAAAAACAAGAATGGTGGAACTTTTTTAATAAATTATCAAATCAACATCATGGTTTATTTAAAAATATAAATGCTGGTATTTACGCAACTCAATATTTTTTTGAATTTAAACAAATAGAAGCTCTAAAAAAGTACATGGAGAAATTAGGAGGAATAAGTTTATGATGAATGTCAAATATAGTGTGCGTACAAGACAGTTATTGGATATAGTTAATGAAATTAAATCGAATCGAATTATTCTATCGCCATATTTTCAAAGAAACTTTGTTTGGCGAGAAATACACAGAATCGACTTTATTAAAACAATAATGATGGGACTCCCTTTTCCAGAGATTTTTGTTGCGAAAGGTGACCTAGATGTGGTGGCCATGGTAACAACATCTTTTATTGTTGATGGACAGCAACGACTTAACAGTATAATAGGATTTATAGAAGGGAATCTGGAAGTTGATGGAAAAAAATGGGCTACACTTTCAAACGAAGAGAAAGAGGCATTTCTGAAATATGAAATGGCAGTGATTGAATTAGACATAAGACATGATGATCCTCAAGTATTAGAAATATTTAAAAGATTGAATAGAACTTACTATTCATTATCCAACATAGAGAAGATGTCATCGGAATACGGTCCGACTGAAATCATGCTGATTGCTAAGCTTCTTATCGGAGACATTGTACGAGAAGTGGAAGAAGATGATGATAATGATGAATCTGATCCTACAACAATTTACAAGCCAAACTTTCCAATACAATTCCTGGAATGGTCAAAAAATCAAAATATTGAAGAAATAAAGAGTTTATTAATAGACTCCCCTATATTTACTGGATACGAAAAATCCAGACAAGTTCCGTTAATGTTGGCATTAAATATTCTGGGCACAATAAAAATGGGTATTTTTGCAAGAAATATAAGTAAGGATGCACTTATCCGATATTCAGAAGAATATCCTGATAAAGATTCAGTCATGATCAAGTTAAACAATGTAGCAAAGCTAATAATGTCGATGGATCTTGATACTAAGTCATACTGGTATAATAAGGCTAATGCATTTACTCTTATAACTAGCTTATATGAGAAAATAGAAAATTTAGATATATCAGTTGAAGAATTGAAAGAGAGACTTGAGTCATTTGAACAAAATATACCAGCAGATTATGCATTAGCGGCTAAAGAGGGAGTCAATAATAAGCAAGAAAGATTGTTAAGAAATGAGTATATGATGAAAATTATAAATGGTGATAATTTTTAGTTTTGTATAATTACAGCCTACTCTTAGAAAGTTGATAATCCAAATTCGTGTGCTATATTTCGAATTTGGATTATTAAATATACATAGGTATTTTATTTTTGAGTTAATGAACATTGATTCAAAAATTCAATGAGGGAGGTTCATCAAACCCTCGATTACCAATACCAAGTATTCTATTGAAAAATATTTCACTGATAAAAGTTGCGGGTAAATCGTAATTTCTTTTATATTTTGTGATAATCCAATTTTCAGCTAGAGCCCTCTCCCCCATCCTTTGACAATTAGTGATTACAGAATTAGCAGCTTGTTTTTTAGGGATTTTTGATTCTTGATAATACTTTGTAGCGTTAGCGATACTTCTGTATATAATTGCATAAATCTGAGATGTGGAAAAGTTCAACAACAAGTCTTTTAACAAAGCTACAGTTTTTTCTCCAATTGAAAATTCAAACCCGACCTTTTCAAGGCTATAGGTTAAATACTGTTTACATTCTTCAAGAGCAATTTCTTGCCAAAGAGAATAACAAAAGTCTACATCTTCTAAAAAAGAGCTCCTATCTGGATTAAGCATTCTATCTACGGGTTCATCTACATTCACATGATACAAAACTTTGTAGGTGTAGAATGTATTTGGAAAGTCCTCAATTTCATCCTTGAAGGCATTCGCTGAAGAAGAAGGATGAACAGCTATTATTCTCTTATGAAATAATGATTTAACTAATTCTTCGGTCATTGAATTACTAGGTGTGAGTATTTGGAGATATTTATTTACGGGTTCTATATATCCCAAACTCTCATCTAACCCAGCTCTTAGTAAAGTAGCCAAATATAATTTATCACGAAGATTTAGATCTTCAAATTTCACTTTAGTTAATTTGTTCAATTGATATGTAGAGAATATCTTTTCCTGTTGAATTTTTTTATTTTTGTATTCTGTTTCTTTTCTTAATGTGAAGCAAGAAGAGCAGGAGCAATTTTTGGAATCTTGATGTCCGCAAGCAGGGCAGGTTGGTATACTATTTTTATAGTATGAAGACCTTGACTGTCTTGGGCGAATTAGTAGTGAATTTTCACAGTAGAGACATCTAGTATCTTCAACAATTGGAGGAAACAACTTATATAGACCAGAAGGGCTTACATTTACACTATATTCGATAATTAACTCTGCTGTTTTATCCCCGTTGTAGTATCTGTATATAAGATCATTTAATTCATCAATAGAAAGATGTTGTAATTTTGCATGAATAGATTGTTTATTAACCAAATCATTCGACATAATACGATCACCTCATAGATAGTATATCACGATTGTGATTTTCAAAAAATGGTGACCCAGGATGAAGAACAAACCTACCTCACTAGTCCCTTTTGTTGTAGATAGAATGGATGCTTAGATTATGAAACCTTAGATAGGATTGCTGCTATGAAATTGGACTGTTGTTTTTGAAATTAGAGTAGCTTAAAGATTCTTTCGTTAATTTCTAGAATTGTTTCTATCTGCTTTTTGTTTAGGTTTCCTGTAGCAACAATGAATTCATCAATGGCTCTTATCCGTACAATTGTATTTTCTTCACCTTCAATAGTTTTATCTAAATACATTAATTCACTCATAGAAATATCTAAGGCGAGTAGAACCTTCTCCAACGTATCTATGGAAAAGTTTCTTTCGCCTCTTTCTAATGCTCCGATATATCTATAATCTAAACCAGCAATATCAGCCAGCTTTTGTTGCGTAAGCCCTTTAGTGTTTCGCATTGCTCTAATTCGTGTGCCTATTAATTGGCGTAACCCTGACATATGAATCACCTCATATTAAGCTTAGATAAGATGGGTCATAAAAGTCAGGTTAAAATATATAGCAATAATGGTACAATTTACGCATTTTAAGTAGTATAATAAAAGGGTATCATCACTTCACAGGAGTAATATTCTATCAAAGGAGGATCTTCTTTTGCGAACTGCTATCCTAAAATCACTCAAACCGGACATCATTGTTGAAATGTTGGATATGGCTGTGGCTTTTGAAAATTGGAACAAGGTGATGGAGAGGGCGGACATGTTATATCTATGTGTGCAGTCGATCCATGAAGAGCGGCAGGAGTATCAGTCAAAGGGAGTGCCTGCACCACACATACACATCGAGCGGCCCTTGGTCTACTATTACGGGTTCAGTCACCTAATGCGGGGTATGGCTCACCAGAAGATGGGACAGGTAGATCAGGCGCGGGCATGTATCGATCAATATGCAGAACTGGGGTGGATGGAGGATCTGGATGAGGTAGGTATGCAGGTGGTGCAGGAATTCAAGCATAAGGCACAGGTGAATCGGTATGCTCTTGAGATTGAAGCCGGGCAGGTGGAGCTTCTGGAAGAGTTTGTAAACTTTTTGCTTGAGCATCCGGAGGAATGGTTGGCAGGTCTGAAGGTGATTACGGAGGCAGCAGTGCGGCATAGATGGCAGATTGATCGGGTTTTACAGGTGTTCGAGGATCAGATGCAGGGCGATGGTAGGAAAATAGATTCTTCAAACAACGATGATATGTACCATTACTGTTATCAGCGGGCTTTGTATGAACAGTGGATGGGAAGGCCACAGAAGGCCGTGGAGTTCATTTTGAAGGCGATTCGTTTAGCGGATAAGCTTGGGGTGGATCGGTATTTTATAAGGTGCACGGCATTGTTGGAATCATTGCGGGAAGAGGCGACAGCGGAGCAGATTGGACGGTATCGAGTGATGTTGGAGGAAATGAAGTAGGAAAGGTATTTACTGAAACTGGTAGGATATGCCTTGAAGTGGGTATATGCATATAGGACCATAGCACTGATGAGTAGCACAGCTTGTGTTTTTACCAGGGTGAAATCAGGATGTTAGCCGGATAGTTTACATATTACACTTCTGCTAACATAGGATAATCCTATTTCGAATGAGCGGAGAAACGTTATGAGTACAATCAAAGTTACCCCTGAACAACTACATCACGTATCGAATCAGGTGGATCAGGCCAGACAACAGTTGGAGAGTATACGAAGTGATCTGACGAGACAGATCATGTTCGTTCAGATGATGTGGATGGGCGCGACGCAGGAGCGATTTTACTATGAGTTCGAGCAGTCACGACCTATACTGGATAAAGCGCTGGAGAGTATGGTGAATACATCGAAGGAATTGAAGGATATCGCCACGCGTTTCCAAGATGCAGATGCTCAGAAGGTAAGTCTGGGTAGTGCAATTGGAGCGGTCGGTGCCGCAGCTATGATGACCAAATCATCAGGTGATTCAGGTTCGGGTGACAAGGGCTATCGGATGGCGCAAATCAATATGTTCGGTAAATTGGTATGGATGCCTGTCAACGAGAATGGTGTTGCGGATCAGGCTGCTCTTCAGGCTTATCAGAGGGATCAGGGAAATCTGGATTTTAATCGCATGCAAGCTGTAAACGTTGAACCGCCTGGGGAAGATATTTTTGCGTTACAGATCAAGGCGTTTGAGATGGGGATTCATCCTACGACAGGAGAGCCTGTATCCGATAAGTATGCTCAGATGATGGTGACCTCTCTGAAGTTTAGTCAGATATTCATGGCGATTCAGATGGTTCGCGGGAGTATGCCGGGCAGTAAAGGGCCTTACCGATTGCCTGCTTCTAATCCTGCTGTGGCGAAGATTAAGCAGAATATTGAGGCTGCAAGTACAGGTAGTAAGAGCCCGGGAAATATAGTATCATCACAAAAAATCAATAATAGGTTTCCTGATGATGCTCAAGCTGGGAAAGAGTTCACCTTTAGTATAGAGAGCGGAAGACTGAAAGATGTAAATGGACTTAATGAGATGGATTTTGTTATAGACATGAAAAACAAACTTCATATAGGAAGAGGTCATTCTTTCCTAGCAAATGGTGAGTCTGTTCAAGCAGCAGGGAAGCTAAAGATAAATGCGGATGGACAGGTTAGAAGAATCACTAACTTATCTGGACATTACACTCCCTCAGTTGAACAAACAAGAGCATTTCCACAAATTCTGGAACAGGCTGGGGTAAGAACCAAAAATGCATGGTTAGAAATATTCTCTATAGATACAACTCCTTCAGGATATGTTAATACCAATGAACTTGTTAAAGTCTCAAGTACGAAAATTTCAGGGAAGTAGGAATGACTTTGGAACAGATAAAACAGATGAATAAAGAAATATTCAAAGAAAATTTATTAAAGACAATTCAAGAAATCTCAAATGAAATTGGGTTAACATCTAGTGAATATAGATTCATTATCGAGCCTGTGAGGGAAAAGGATAAGCCATTGAATAGTGCAGATGATATGATGCGATTGAATATTTTGAGTGAGGATAATATAGGAGGAAAGCAGTTACCGTTAATCAATACGGTGAATGTTCTTTGCGGTCTAGAGCCAATGGTGCCTATATGGATTAATGTAATCTTTATAGGTCTAGATGAAGCAACAGCGATCTTTAAATTACAGTGTAGTCTAAGGTTTAGAAAGCCTACTTTGCTGAGAAATGTTGAAACAGGACATGCTCCCTTTAAAGCGATTATTGAAAGAACAAATTAAAAATAATGACCTTTATAGTCAACTAGCCCACATAGATACGGATGAGGGGTTGTGAAGAGATTATGTACGAATATCATGGCTGGGCAACCATTAGAGAGTGTGCGTCGTTTGAAGAAGATGAGTATCAATATGGTTTAGTTATTCAACATCTGCGGGAATATGTAGAGGAGCTAAATTGGCCTACAGGTGTTTTGGACTTGAGAGCAGTTAATGGTGACTTTCAACTATGGATAGCGGGCCTAGATAATCACAAACCTGTATCAAAATATGATCCCGCCGAAGTGTTGAAAAAGGTAGGTGAAATAGCTCCGGGTTCCTATGGAATTCTTTATGTAAGAGATAGTGATGATACGGAATCCTTCAATCAGTTTAAGGTCTACACTTTAATCCGAGGTAAAGTAATGGAGAATAATGATCCCTTTCTCTCCCCATTCATACCTAAACTAGAAGATGATTACGATGGATAATTCATATCGAACTTTTCAGCATGTAGTCACTTTGAATACAGGCTATGATAACACTCTTATTCTATGGCATCATAAAGTTCCGACATTCGGTCAGCCAATTCCAACTGCGGCTGCATTCGCTGATGATTCATATCGGTAGGTGTCATGTACAGCACTTCTTTTCCCTGCTCAAACATTGTGACATGGAACAATACCCCTGTAGCACCTTCTTGATCTGGATCAATTACAATTTCTAAATCGCGTACCTTTTCAATCCATTCCTGAATCAGCACTTGATCTGTAGTTGTTTTTTAGTACCATCACCACCACTCATCATTTCAATAGAATCAACCTGTGTAATATCGCCAGGAGAGAAGGTGTGTAGCTCCTTCGGTATTTTACTTACTCTGACTTGATTGGGCTCAATAGAACTTTGGCAGCCGCTAAGAATCAGGACCATAACTGTAGCAAACATTAAGGCGATAAGTGAATATCTTCTCATCATACTCCCCCCCTCTAGTCCTCAAACGCAATTGGTGTTTGAAATGTTCCGCATAAACTTCATCTGGTTTAACTTCTAAAAGAAAAATCAAAGGTTACTGGTCACATTTTCTGGAAGACTACGAAACAGGGCTATAACTCTTCGAGTAATCTTGCATGGTTCTACCTGTAAACAATCCCGGATCGTAAAGGAAATGCCAACTAATCAAGCCCTCATATGTAACAAAAAACATGAAGAATCCGCTCTCATCCGAGAGTCGGATTTTTTCTCGTTACACCACCAATATAACTCTTGTCAAAACGTAATCATTACGATAAGATAATACTCATTGTGTTTAAATAATAATAATTACGATTAAGAGAGAGGGGCATTACCTTGAATAAAAAGACGCCACTGTTAGCGCTGGTCTCCTTGGCCTTGAGCGCTGGACTGTTGAGCGCCTGCGGATCATCTGAGTCCAGTCCCGCTGCGCAGCCATCCACCGATAATAAAAATGTTCACTTCCTATATAACTTCTCCACCAGCTCGCTAGATCCACATGTTGATTCAAGCTATGTGCCGCTGCGTGCGGGCATTACGGAAACGCTGGTTCGTCTCGATGAAGAGAACCTGACGGTTGCTCCATGGCTTGCCGAGAGCTGGGAGAGCGAAGATGGTCAGCATTGGACAATCGACCTGCGAGACGATGTGACCTTCCAGAATGGTAAGCCGATGACGGGCGAATCCGTTAAGGCATCCCTTGAGCGGGCACTGGAAGAGAATGTAGCCATCCAGAACGCTCTGAAGATTGATACGATTGAAGCCGAGGGTGACAAGCTGGAGATCACCACAACTCAGCCGTTCCCGGAGTTCGCTTCGGAACTGGTGAATCCCAACACGGCGATTATCGACGTGAGTGAGCCGGACGTTGTGAACAAGCCCATTGGCACGGGCCCGTTCAAGCTGACCTCTTTTACCCCAGGCAGCAAGCTGGATCTGGATCGCTATGATGAATATTGGGACGGAGCATCGCCTCTGGATTCCATCACGTTCTCATTCAATGAAGATGCCAACGCTCGCACACTAGCGCTCAAATCTGGGCAGGTAGATATCGTATACCGTCCGGAGGTCGAGAGTCTCGAATCGCTCAAAGCGATAGACGGCATGAAGGTGGAGTCTACATCGACGTTCCGCGTGCATCAGATGACGACGAATATGCAGCGGGAGAGTATGAAGGACCTCAATGTCCGTCGTGCGGTGGATGCGTTGATCGACCGTCAGGGTATCGTGGACACGATCCTGCTCGGATACGGGGAAGCAGCCATCGGACCGTTCCTGCCATCGCTACCATTCGCGCCGACTTATGCAGAGACTGCTAAGCAATCCGGGCCTGATGCCGCAGTGAACTATCTTAAGGAAGCTGGATACGAGCTGCAAAATGGCGTGATGACGAAAGATGGCAAGCCGCTGGAATTGACGTTGTTAACGTATTCAGCTCGTGCTGATCTGCCATTGATCGCCCAGGTGTTCCAATCTGATGCGAAGAAGATCGGTATTAACGTCCAGATTCGCCAGATCGACACGCCGGAAGATTATATGGCTTCCAACCGCGACTGGGATATTGCGACTTACAGTAATTTGACCGCTCCTCGTGGGGATGCTGGTTATTATCTGAATGCAACGTACCATCCGAAGGGTGCCCTTAACTTCAGTGGATCGGAAGATCCGGAACTAACCAAAATCATCGACGAATTGAATCTCACAGTTGCACCGGAGAAGCGCGCAGTGCTTGCCGAAAAGGCAGCCAATTACGTGCATGACAACGTGCTGAATTCCTTCGTGCTGCATCCGGGTACAATCGTTGCCTATAACGGCAAGAAGATCAAGAACTGGGTTACCACTCGCAGTGAATATTACATGATTACCAATAAGCTGGATGTGATGTAATGTTTCGCATTTTGCTTCGGAAGTTCCTTGAGGTATTTATCTTTCTGTTGTTCATTATGTTTGTGAGTTTCCTGTTCATTCGTCTGGCTCCCGGTGACCCGGTACTGACGATCCTGAACGTGGACGAACTGTCTGTTAGTCAGGAGCAGGTCGAAGCTGTACGCGAGGAGATGGGCTTCAACGATTCGCTTCCTGTCCAATTTGGCAACTGGTTGCTCGATTTCGTTCGACTCGACTTCGGCGTATCGTATTCGACAGGTCAGCCCGTCATGCAGACCCTGATGCGTGCACTGCCAGCCACGGCTGAGCTGACGATAGGCGCTCTGCTGGTTATGCTCGTGATAGCGATCCCGCTCGGCTCGCTGTCAGCGCTCCATCGCGGCAGTTGGATTGACCGGGGCAGCCGGATGTTGTCCATTGTGGGTGCGGCGGTGCCAAGCTTCTGGCTGGGTCTGATCCTGATCGACATGTTCGGCGTACGCTTTGGCAATCTGCCGACTATGGGGCGGGATGGATTCACCTCGCTTATTCTGCCATCTCTGACGCTGGGACTTGCCATCTCCAGCGTTTATGTGCGTCTTTTGCGTTCCAGCCTACTAGATTCTCTTAGTCAGGAGTTCGTTCGGTCCGCCCGGGCAAGAGGGTTATCCGAAGGCCGGATCTTCATGCTTCACGCGTTTCGGCACAGTCTGCCTCCTGTGATTACGGTATTTGGCGTCAGTCTTGGCAGCCTGATTGGTGGAGTTGTCGTGATTGAAGTGTTGTTCGCTTATCCGGGGATCGGCAAGCTCGTCGTTGACGCCATCCGCCAGCGTGATTATCCACTGATTCAGGGTTACATCCTGATCATGGCCATCGTGGTATTCCTCGTGAATACGGCGGTTGACCTATCTTATCGTTATTTGAATCCTGAAATGAAACTCAAGGAAAAGGAGGCCCACCGATGAAAACCATACCCCTGCCCATTCCACCTACAAAATCTAAAAAACATAGCTGGCAGGCGATCATTGGTCTGCTGTTTGCACTGCTGGTCATCGTGGCCTCCTTATATGCCTTTTTATACTTAAAACATGACCACACCTTAACCGATCTGCGTGGAAGATTGCAGGGTGCAAGTGCTCTCCATCCGTTCGGTACTGACCATCTGGGACGCGATGTTATGACACGTCTGCTGCTTGGCGGCGGCCAAACGCTGGGTTATAGCTTGCTGGCACTCGGTGCTGCCCTGCTGATTGGCATTCCGTTTGGCTTGATCGCAGGATACAAACGCGGCTGGGTCGATAAGCTGTTCATGCGGATCGCGGATGCCTTTCTTGCCTTTCCCGATACCATCGTGGCGATTGTGCTCAGTGGCCTGCTGGGGGCGGGAATCGGCAATCTGGTGTTGGCGATCGTGATCGTGAAGTGGGTTAGTTATGCGCGTCTCGTTCGAAGTACGGTTTTATCGGAGTCCCAAAAGGATTACATTCGCATCGCCCGCACCAATGGACTTTCGGACGGTCGTATCATGAGAAAACATCTGCTTCCACATATCGCAGGCCATGTGCTCGTGCTGGCCAGTCTCGATCTGGGCAAAATTATCCTGCTCATCTCATCATTATCCTACATCGGCCTTGGCGCACAGCCGCCAACACCTGAGTGGGGTGCGATGCTGAATGACTCACGGCCTTACTTCCAATCTCGGCCAGAGCTGATGATCTATCCTGGTCTCGCTATTGTCTCGGTAGTCCTGCTCGCCAACATGCTGGGCGACTATCTGCGAGACCGCTTTGATGTGAAGAAGGAGGTGCAGCCATGATTCTCTCCATGGAGGAACTGAGCATCTCCAGCCGGGATCGCACCATTGTAGATCGAGTCTCTCTGGCTGTTCGCGAAGGTGAATTCATGGCACTCGTTGGACAGAGCGGTAGTGGCAAAAGCTTGCTCTCGCAAGCCATTGGTCGTCTGCTGCCGCCCAACCTGCATGCATCGGGGCGAGTCATGTTCGAGGGCAGCAACCTGCTCGAACGGAAGCCTAAGGAGATGCGAGCCCTGCGGGGAAGCCGCATCTCATATATTTTTCAAGACTATCAGGGAGCGTTTACGCCATTTCGCAGCATTGGTGGACACTTTGATGAATACCAGAAGGTTCATGGGGAGAAGTCTTCTGCCATCCGTAAGAAACGGGCGGAGGAAGCATTGGAATCGGTTGGCCTTGGCGCTGAATTGCTGCGTCGCTATCCGTTCCAGTTGAGCGGTGGACAGCTTCAGCGGGCTTCTATTGCCACATCGCTGATGCTCTCCCCTCGTCTGCTGATTGCTGATGAGGCAACAACGGCGCTAGACAGTGTATCCGGGCATCGCGTATTGGAACTGCTGGCACGCAAACAAGCGGAGACGGGCTGTGCGATTCTGTTTATCACGCACGACTGGCGCCATGTACGTCGCTATGCCAGTCGTTTGGCTGTTATGAAGGAAGGGCAGATCGTCGAATCGGGCGGCAAGCATCGCATTCTTGACCATCCCCAGCATGAATATACGCGTCAGCTGATCGAGGCTGCTCCCGTTCTGAGCCGCTCACTGAAGTCGGGATTGAAGGAGGCGGGAACAGAATGAAGACGACTTCAAATGAAGAACGCCAAGGATTTGTGCAGTCTGACGAATCCAATGTGCGAGTTCATGACCGTGCTAAAGGCGCAAACCATACAGAGATAGACAATGCAGTTACAGACAATGTGGTCATAGATGCTATAGATACAGATCAGGCAGTCATAAATGCTACAGATACAGATCATGCACATACAGATACCGTTATAGATACCGCCATTGCAAAGACTGCTTCCTCGCCCAGCATCCTGAATTATCCCGTGCTTCGCGTGGAACATCTCAGCCGAACCTATGCAGGTGCAGACCGACCCGCTGTGAATGATATCTCCTTTACCCTGAACCGCGGCGAGTGCCTTGGCCTAGTTGGCGAGAGCGGGTGCGGCAAGAGTACGCTCGCCCGCTGTCTGTTGCGGATTGAAGATGCAGATACAGGCTCAATTACACTGGGCGGACAGGATATCGCGCGGCTGAGCGGCCGACGGTTGCGACCTCATCGGCGAAAGATTCAGATTGTATTTCAGAACCCAATGGCTGCACTGAATCCAAAGCTCAAGATTGCCGACTCGCTAATCGATCCGTACGAACAACTTGGACGGGACGCAGAACTGTCCCACTTTACCTACACGTCAAAGGATGCTTACGTGCAAAAGCTGCTTGAAGCGGTCGAGCTTCCTAGCGATATAGCTGGACGTTATCCGCACGAGCTAAGTGGTGGACAGCGTCAACGGGTCACGATCGCGCGTGCCATTGGCATTGAACCGGACGTTGTCGTTCTGGATGAACCGACCGCCAGCCTGGATGTGATCTCGCAAGGTGCCGTTCTGCAGTTACTCACCGATCTGCGAATATCACTTGGTCTGTCATACCTGTTCATCTCGCATGATCTGGCTGCGGTACATCGCATGAGTCAGCGCATCATCGTCATGCGGGAAGGTCAGATTGTTGATCGCTTTGGCGCAGATGCGTTGTTCGCTGAAGAACGCCATCCGTATACAAAGGAACTGATTTCGATTTTCTGAGTACTCCCCGAAACGCCGTTGGCTGTGATAGTCATTTCAAATCAATAAAGAGCCGCTTAGCGAAACATTCGAGAGCGGCTCTTCGTGCATCCATTTTCACGACTAAATAAGGCTATACAACTTTTCATGTGCCAAGTCCCCCTAAAACCGGGCTCCTTTCTTTGTTTTGAACAAATAAATCTTTCAGGCCTATAACCGGGCTAACGTTCCGATGTAAACTAGCGTATACTGATGGAATAGCAAATATCTTGAAATTGCATATTTAAATTGCTCTATATTATTGATACACTAGATCAAGGTTATAATCATTCAGAGAAGGTGCGATCCCGTTCAAGAATGGGCTTGCTGCAAATGCCAAATCGATAACGCTTACATCCTTTTGGCAAATATAGGATATAAGGACGGTAGACATGAGCCAGGGACAAACGAGTACAGATGTTATCTTGATTGGTGCCGGAATTATGAGTGCAACTTTGGGAACTTTGCTAAAAGAATTGGCACCAGACTGGAATATTAAGGTTTTCGAAAAGCTAGCCACTGCAGGAGAGGAAAGCTCCAACGAATGGAATAATGCCGGAACCGGGCATGCTGCATTGTGCGAACTTAACTATACCGTTGAACGACCAGACGGAACCGTAGATATTAGCAAAGCGATTAAAGTGAATGAACAATTTCAGATCTCAAAGCAATTTTGGTCCTATCTCGTCAATAGCCGTCTGATTCGTAATCCGCGGGACTTCATTATGCCGATTCCTCATTTGAGTTATGTACATGGAGAGAGCAATGTCCAGTTTTTGAAAAGACGTTATGACTCCTTGTCGAATCACCCGTTGTTCGCAGGCATGGAATTCTCGGATGACAAGAAAGAGCTGGCGAAATGGATGCCGCTAATGATGAAAGATCGTACAAGTAATGAACCTGTTGCAGCGACCAAAATTGACTCCGGTACGGACGTTAACTTTGGTGCTTTAACGCGTATGCTAATCAAACATTTGAAGGAACAACACGTGGGCATCCACTACCAACATAGCGTGAAGAATATGAAACGCACCAGCGATGGACAATGGGAACTGTCCGTGAAAAACCTGAAGAGCGGTGCAGTCGAACGCCATAAGGCAAAATTCGTCTTTATCGGCGCAGGTGGCGGAAGTCTGCATTTGCTCCAGAAGACGGGCATTCCGGAAGGTAAACACATCGGCGGATTCCCGGTCAGTGGCATCTTTATGGTGTGCAAAAATCAAAAAGTCGTGGAACAGCATCATGCCAAGGTATATGGTAAGGCTTCGGTAGGGGCTCCGCCTATGTCCGTTCCACATCTGGATACCCGGTTTATCGACAATAAGAAGTCGCTGTTATTCGGACCGTTTGCCGGGTTCTCGCCGAAGTTCCTGAAGACGGGTTCCAATGCTGACTTAATCACGTCGGTTAAGATGCATAATCTGCTTACGATGCTTGCAGCAGGTGTCAAAGAAATTTCTTTGACCAAATATCTGATCCAACAACTGATGTTATCCAAAGAACAACGTATGGCAGAATTGCGTGATTTTGTTCCGGGTGCGAAGAGCGAGGATTGGGATATGGTTCTGGCAGGTCAGCGTGTGCAGGTGATCAAGGATACCGTTCAAGGTGGCAAGGGGACGCTCCAATTCGGTACAGAAGTGGTCACGTCTGCAGATGGAACGATTGCGGCTTTGTTAGGTGCATCACCGGGTGCATCCACCGCGGTTCAGGTCATGCTTGAGATTCTTCAGCGGTGCTTCCCGCAGCATATGGAGGCATGGGAGCCAAAGATCAAGGAAATGATTCCTTCCTACGGCATATCCCTTGTGGAGAATCTGGATCTCCTCAAAGAGGTTCATTCTTCAACAGCCAAGGCGCTGGGATTATCGGATGAAAAACAAGTCCTGCACGGATAACGTTTAGCTTATCGTGTTAGATCATAATGAAGCCATAGAAAAGAGAGCTAAGCACGGGTTTCGTCCCGGCTTAGCTCTCTTTTGGTTTATTTGGTATGTCAGAATCTGAACTTGAGCTTGGAATTGAACTTGAACATGTCCGCTATCATCGCGTTCCCCTTAGAACTTTTACACAAAGCATTCAGATACCGATCGTACAGTATGCCGTTATAGAGTCATAGAACGATCTTATCGCTCAGGCTTTTATGCTGCGGTCCAAAGGGATGACAAAGGAAACTTTCGTACCTTGGCCCGGCGAGCTGACGATGGTCAAACCTTGTCCGTACATCTGGGTCAACCGGCGATGTGTATTGGTTAATCCAATGCCTCCGGTTCCGCCGGGACCTTTCTTGGGCCACGCCAGTGCCCGTTCGATCTGCTCGGGCTGCATCCCCACACCGTCATCCTCGATCTCAATCAAGGTGGACGCTGTTTGGTTGATAATTCGGATATGCACGGTTCCACCCTCAACTTTGCTGAGAATACCATGTCGAACAGCATTCTCAATGAGCGGTTGAATGGTGAGTGGCGGCAGGGATAGATCGAGATCATCGGGAATATCCCAGATGACGTTCAACCGATGCATGAATCGTTCTTTCTCAATGTAGAGATAGGCGCGGGAGAGATCCAACTCATGAGTGACCTCAACCATCTTCTCCGAATTAACAAAATGAAAGCTGGTCTGAAGGTACTCGATAAAAGCATCGCCCAGTTTCTGCATTCGCTCTGTGTCCATCTCACTAAGAACCATGATTGAATTGAGCGTATTAAAAAGAAAATGGGGCTGAATCTGTGCTTGTAAGTAAGCAGCCTCCATGCGCAGTCGCTCATCAATGGATTGTTTCAGTACAATTAGAGACCCGATGCGATGCCTTAATTCAACGGCATCCACGGGCTTGGTGACATAGTCCGTAGCACCGGCCATGAATCCAGCGTATACATCCGCTGGTTCGTTACGGGCCGTCAGCAACAGGATGGGAAGCTCGGATACCGAATAACGCTTGCGTACGTTCTCGGTCAATTCATAACCGGATATATGGGGCATCATGACATCGGCAATCAGTAAGTCCCACGGCTCCTTATCCAACAATTCAAGTGCCTCAAGCGCCGAGGCTGCAGGTTGAATATGGTAAGGTTCATTCGCAAGCATGGAGATCAGTACTCGCAGGTTAACAGGATCATCATCGACGGCAAGAATTCTTGCGGCAGTCTTATCTTGAGAGACGGTCTGCTGTTGCGGCTCTGCAATCGCAATTTCATCGAAGCTGTGAGCGTCCCATTGCTGCTCAGTCTGGTCCGATAGCGATGCGGTGTCTTCCCGTGGAAGCGAGATCTGGAAGGTCGATCCTTGCCCAGGTACGGATTGCACAGTGAGTTGGCCACCATGGAGTTCCGTGAGCTGCTTGCTGATATTGAGACCGAGGCCGATTCCTCCGCTTAAACGAGCCTCTGGGGTCCCCTGTTCATAGGCCTCGAATATTCGCTGTTGTATCTCCTCACTCATACCAACACCTGTATCTGAAACTTGAATCAAGACGTACTCTCCATGTTCCCGAACGGACACGGTAATTGTACCCTCATCGGTAAATTTGAGCGCATTATGCAACAGGTTGTAGAGCACCTGAACAAGTCTTCTCTCATCGGCCTGAATCAACGGCAGTGATTCTGGAACATCCACCTGCATATGGATGGGCTTGCCCTCCGCCATGAATCGGAACATACCGATCACGCCTGGAATGACAGAGGCAAGAGATAAAGGTTTCTTCTGAAGCGTAATACGTTTTTCCTTCAAACGAATGACATCAAGGAGGTCATCAACCAGTTGGGACATGCGTCGGCCGATGGTAACTAACAGCTTCATGTCTTCTGCCTGTTGCCCACCTGATTTACGACGCTCACGGACCGCGATGCTCTCGGCGATATTGATGATCCCGTGCAGCGGTGTACGCAATTCATGAGCCGTATTCACAAGAAACTGATCCTTCTGGCGATCCTCCTCTTTGAGTTGTTCGTACAACTTCTCGATCTCACTTGAATTGCGGAAGTATTTTCTGAACCAATAGGCGGAGAAGCCAAACATGGCCGCAATCACATCGATCGGATAATACACGTTGGTAATTTCGCTATGTGAGTTCACAATTCCCCATAACACGCTTGATAGGCTGCTCGTAGCCGCAAAGAGCAAAAAGCTTGCATCGCTTCGTTTCTCTGCTGCCATTCGGAAGAACAGGTACACAGACCAGCCGATAGCAAACAGATAGAGGAAATCAGAAAGCCCAATCTCAAGTACATGATAGATTAGGGTCACTGGTGCGACGAGCAAAAATAAACAGTAAACGCCAAGCACGCTGGCATACATACGGAACAGTTTACGCCATTGTAGATTATGGGAGAAGCTCTTAGCCATCTGTAAAAGAAAGAATGCGAACAACGGATAGGACAACGCTTTGGCCTTAACGATCCAAGTGAAGTTGAGTGGAATCCAACTCAATAACAGATTGTCATGGTCGGAGGCGACCGTTAGGGCAGCTACCAGTGTTAGCATCGAGAACGTCAGCAGAGCTCGTTCCTTTCGGATAAACAGAAACATGACAAAAGCGTATAGGCTGTGCAAAATCAGTATGGCGAATGTAATCTTTTGCAAGTCAATGGATAGTCCTCGTTCACTTCCAATGGCTTCTGGAGAACCAAAATAGAGAGAGCGTGTGATCCCTCCGCTATAAGGATCGTCAAAATTGGCTGTCTGCACCAAAAGATTGAGTTCGGTAGAACCGTCAAGCACATAGGAAGTTGTAAATGCAGTCCTTTCTGGTCGATAGGCTTCGGCATGAGTGGCAGGTTGGCCGAATTCGGCAACAATGGTCCCGTTCATCTCGATGATCGATGATGTCTGGATTTTCTGAGCCCAGAGAGAGACTTCCTCCACAGATGGATCTAAAAGTATGCGAAGACGGTACGTCCCATATCCGAACGATGATGAGGATTGTGGTAATGCATTACGCCAGTCACCAGGAACTTGAATCCATGAGGATGGGTTATCCGTAATTTTTGCGTCACGAGTAGAGATTAACGCCTGAGGATAAAACTCCCATTCTCCATCCAGGGATATGGGTGAAGTGTTGGCGAGGTCCCAGCCTCGAAGGTCTAACAAGCCTTCAATGGGTTCAGGATGTGCGGGTATAGTGAAAGTCTCGGACCATATCCAGCGAAAGCCAAGCAAAATAGTCAGGAATAGAATCGACAGCAATACATATCGGGGTATCTTTTTATAGGTTATAGGTTTCATGGCAGACTTTAGTTTTCGACAGTTTATTTCAAATTCCTGCATGTCCTCTTCCAAAGATGAACATTTTTTTGAATACCGGAACATAGATTCTATATATAAATGATAGCGGTCCCACGTCAGGATTTATGGTAAAATTATAGATTAAAGGGTGATCAGTGAGCCAGAGGAGTTGTGCATATGAGAGTGATTTTGGTAGATGATGAATATCTCGCTCTGAGCAGGTTGAACAAACTGTTGCAAGAGAGAGAGGATTGCGAAGTTATCGGCTCTTTTCTGACGGCACAGGAAGCCATAGATCAGATCAAACTTCATCTGCCGGAAATCGTCTTCATGGACGTTCAAATGCCGGGGATGAACGGGATCGAGGCAACCGAACGTATCCATGAGGTTTCTCCTGGAACAGAAGTTATTTTCACAACCGCATATAACGAACATGCACTGACGGCCTATGGGCTTGAAGTGCTGGACTATATTATGAAGCCTGTAACGCGTGACCGTTTGGAAAAAACGATGAAGATGTATCAACGCCGAACGGTGTCAGCAAGTCTGAATATAGCAGAAGGGCCATCCATGTTGATCCGGTGTCTGGGGATGCTCCAAGTCCAAGTGCACCCAAATGAGATGCCAAAACATATGAAGTTCAGAACAACCAAGATTAGAGAGTTATTTGCCTATTTGCTCCACCATCGGAACAAACCGATTAAGCGGGATAAGCTACTTGAACTGTTGTGGCCAGAGTTGGATGAGCGGAGAGGTATATCCAATCTGCACAGTGGCATCCATCGCTTACGCAGCATGATGAACGAGTTCATGGGTGAGGACAAGATGGTCATTCGTTATCAACAGTTTGGTTATCTATTGGAGACGGGTGAATTCAGGATTGACGTGGAAGAATGGGAGAGCCGTCTTAACCGATTGCCTCTATTATCTTCGTCTACAATAGCTGAACATCGGCAGACCTCAGATCAATATGAAGGCAAATATTATGGAGAGGACGATTATGTCTGGGCTGAGTTGGAGCGCCAGCGATTGCATGCACTCTGGCGTAACCACGCCATGGAACTCGCACAATATTACATCGAGCTGGGACAGAATACGGAAGCACTCACGCTATATCACCGGGTACAGCAATTCGAGCCATCATTGGAGGAAGTCGGATTGGCCTTAATGAAGACCTATGATCGATTAGGTAATAAAGATCCTGTGATCGCTCAATATAATCAGTTGGTCACTACGTTAGAACAAGAGGCAGGTATACGTCCTGGCCTGGAAGTTGAGTTATGGTACCAACAATGGAAAAATTCGAATATTTGATTGAAATACACAGCCTTGCAGCTTCGTTTGCGAGGCTGTTTTTTTTGTCGTATTTGCTAGTGAAAGGTTTGGTAAGAGTTTGGTAAGAGGCCATGTGTAGAATAAGCAAGATGAGGGTAGATATGATGTTTTGAGTCAGTAAGCAGTCCAAAAATAACATATTAAGTAGGAGGAAATTATGTACACAGCAGAAATCCGGAAGAAACCATGGCAAAGAATGTCCATGCTGGTTCTTTCCTTTATTCTGGTGATTGGAACGTTGCCCATGAGTTTGGTTCAAGCGGAGGCGACTAACGAGACTCCTGTTGGTCCAGGTGGAATTGGTGCCTCTGCACTGTGGCTACGATCAGATCTGGGGATGGGAGTTGCCAGTGGCCAAAAGGTGAGTACTTGGGAAGATCAAGGCAGTAAAATAAACAATGCAACCCAAAGTACGGAAGCTAACCAACCGACCTATTGGGATGATAAAAATCATAATATCAATTTCAATCCGGTATTGGAATATAACGGCACGAGTAGTTTTATGAATCTGGATGTAAGTAAGCTTCCTCAAGGGAAGAGCCCCAGATCGATCATTACCGTTAGTAGAACCAATAAAACTGGAGGCCTCAATTATATTATTTCATGGGGAGTACAAACGGGTGGTTATACGGGTATGGGGATGCTTCAAGTTGACGCAAGGGGCGGCTTGACGACATTTAACAGTGACAGTAATCAGACTTTATACACTCCCGACAAGTTTATGGGAACGACGTTCCCGACCGAGCTATTTGTTACTTGGACAGGTGGGGACACTGGAACGAATAAAGCTAGATTGTACAGTAAAATGAAGCAGGTACAGGAACTGGGTGGTTGGGGAAAAGATAATGCTAAGGCATGGAATACTGGTAACTCGGACGGAGCCGTAGTTGGTAAGCTAATTCCGGCAACTGCGGCCAATAGTGGGCATTGGGAGGGTACGATTGAAGAAATCATCGTATTTGACCATGCTCTGACGGACGCAGAACGCCAAAAAGTCAGCACATATTTGGCGATCAAATACGGCTATACGCTTGATCAGACAGTAGCCAATTCATATATTATTTCAAATAATGATACGATCTGGGACTCAGTTGCCAACGCAGTCTATACCCACCGCGTTACAAGCATCGGTCGAGATGATCAGAGTGGATTGATGCAGAAACAAGCCAAGGCGCAGGAACAGGGATCTACGTTGACGATTGCATTGGGCAACAGTGTCGAGGATACCAATTCTGCAAATAAAAATGAATTCTCAAAGGATTCTTCTTTCTTTACGTTTGGTGACAATGGAGCAAGTACTGAATTCAAAACACCAATTACGAAAGATGAGAAAAAACTGCTTGGGATGGAGCGTATCTACAAGGTACAGAAAACAAACTGGACTGAATCACAGATTACACTTCAGGTAGACGAAACGGGAGGTAACCCGGCGTTGCCTCGGTATGTTGTGATCAGCGATAATACTCAATTTGGTAATCCAAACTCATTACATTTGATTGAGAACGGCCAAGTAACCCTGAGTACCTCAAGTTTTGGTCCGAACTCGTACTTTACCATTGCAACTGCTGCTACTCCTTTGACGGTACCGGACGTCACACTGACCGACGATGAGTTGACATGGGAAGCAGTTGCACATGCAGATAAATATGAAGTAACGATTGAACTGGGAGACGGCACGAAGCGGACGGAGGAAGTAACCGGAACGGCGCTTAACCTGTCGCAATTAGTACCGTCGCTAGAAGTTGGCACCTACAAAGTGACAGTAACAGCGAAGACGAACAATCCAGCCTATTCAGATTCAGAAGAGTCGAATTCGAAAAATTATGTTGTTGCTATTGATAAGGCGAAGTTGAAAGCCAAATTCGATGATATTAAAGATAAGATCGAAACAGGCGAGCTGGACGAAGAGGAGTATACACCAGCGAGCTGGACAGCACTGGATAATGCGATGAACGAAGCAGAGCGAGTGTTGAATGATCCGACAGCAACTCAAGCGCAGGTAGACAAGGCACTTCAGGATCTGACAGAAGCAAGAACGGGCCTAATCCCTACAACATCTGTACCCGTTGTAGATAAATCAGCTTTGCAAGCGAAAGTAACTGAAATTACAGGTGAAAGCCTGGAAGAGTCAGCCTACACACCAGCAAGCTGGACAGCACTGGATAATGCGATGAATGAAGCAAATCGAGTGCTTAATGATCTGACAGCAACTCAAGCGCAGGTAGATAAGGCACTTCAGGATCTGACTGATGCAAGAACGGGACTTACCAAAGTAATTGGTACGGATACATCTACCTTGCAAACACTGGTCCCTTCCGTGGGAGGCTTGTCTCCGGCCTTTGATCCGGCTAAAGATATCTACACCATCTCTGTGCCAAATAGCGTATATCAATTCCAGCTCACGCCAACGGCACTTGATCCACTTGCGAAGATTGAAATAGCTGTCGGAGATGGAGAATGGAACGAGGTTTCAAGTGGTACTGTAAGTGAGAATCTACCGCTCCAAGTTGGTGGAAATAAGATCGTTGTTAGAGTAACGGATTCACTTGGCCATGTTACGGAGTATAAAATTAACGTGTCTAGAGCATCCAGTGACAATGGTAACAATGGTGGAGGCAACAATGGTGGCGGGAATACAGGAGGTAACAGTGGAAGTACACCAGCACCTACACCTGTGCCAGTACCAACGCCGACACCCGTGAAGGATAATGTGGAAACAACACGGGATGGTAGCCATCAACCATTTGCTACATCCAAATCATCTGACAACAAAGAAACGTTGGTTCAAGTTGATCCAGCCAAGCTGAATGTTGCCATGTCACAAGGCACAGGCCAGCAGTTCGCCATTCATTCACCGAATGATGGGGATATGAAGGTGGACGGTTTAACCCTGGAAGCACTCAAACAATTAGTAGATCAAGGTTCCAAACTAAACATTAGCAATCCGCTGGCAATCTATCCGGTACCTGGCGGTAAAATGGACGTGAATGGTGTGTCCAGACAGCTTGGTAATGCAGCGTTGAATGATATTGATGTCCATGTTGATATCGCACGTTCCTCGGATGCTTTGATTGACAGCGCCGAGACAAGAGCCGCATCCCAAGGATACGAGCTACTTGTCACACCGGTTGATCTGGATCTGACATTTACGAAAGATGGACAGACAGTTAGATCTGGCCAGTTGAACGGCTATGCACCGAAGTATATTGCACTTCCAGAAGGTATCGATCCGAACCGGATTACCACAGGCGTGATCATTAACCCGGACGGTAGCATCTTCCATGTACCAACGGTTGTCACGAAGATCGATAGTCGTTACTATGCACTCATTAATGACTTGCGCAGCAGCGGAAGTTACTCGGTCATCTGGAATCCGCAGGATTTTGAAGATGCCAGATCCCACTGGGGCAAAACGGATGTGAACAACATCGCTGCGAGATTAGATCTGCAAGGTAACGGAGATAACACCTTCTCACCGAACCGTCAGGTTACTCGTTCCGAGTTTGCCGAAATTGTTGTGCTTGGACTAGGCTTAATGCGTCAGGATGCACCACAGAATCTATTCCCTGACGTTAACGATTCCGCATGGTTCCGCTCCGCGGTAGCCCTTGCGAATGAATTCGGTATCGTTCGCGGTTACGATAATGGGAACTTCTACGGTAATCAGGAGATCACACGTGAGCAAGGATTTGCCATGGTTGCTCGTGCGTATCGTCTGATTGAACCGGAAGCGGCAATTAGCCCGGATCAGATGAACGCTGAACTGGAACGTTACAGTGATGCAGCGGATGTATCGAATTGGGCGAAAGAAGATGTAGCCCAGTTGATTGCAGCCGGAATCATCCAAGGTAATGGACCAGAGGTTCTGAGTCCGAAGACTACGATGACCCGTGCTGAGGTCACTGCATTGATTGCAAGAATGTTGAAAGTAACCAACTTGATTGATCAATAAACAATTTAAAATGAAAAGCCTTTGCTGACATTGGGGGTCGGCAAAGGCTTTTTCTTTTTTGAACTGACGTTGGAGCCGCTGAACTCTATGTGTCTCCTGCTAGAGGATATGATAAAAGGTTATCCACCCTCATATCCTCCTTGCTATCGTTTGTATTCATTATCGTATAGCTTGGTAAGAGTTTGGTAAGAGGCTCAGTGTAGAATAAGCAATGAAGTATTTCAAAATTAACACAATCTAGTAAATCAGCATCCTGAAAGGGATTATGAGAAGAATGATTTAGCTAAAATTAGATATTAGTCGAAAGGTGTGACAAGTGTTTGAAGAACAATAAGAATTTGCACAACAGCAAAATGACAAGAGTATGGTCAAGGGTGCTTTCTTTGGTGATGGTTGCGAGTATATTGCCTACACCAATTTTGTTTCCAGCCATAGAAGCTCATGCAGATACTGAAAATCCTGTATCCAACAGTACCGCGATTACCGCAGGGGGATATCCGGGTGGTGTAAGCAACGGACTCATATCATGGATTGATGTTGAGCAAAGTATGAATCTGGCAGCTGACGGCAGTAAAATCACTTCTTTGACCGATCTGGTAGATCTGGACCCCAATGTAGAACATGATAATGTGTGGAGTATCGTAAATCCTAATACCTTAGTTACAGGTGCCATTAACTTTAACAGCGGTATATTAATTGATGGTAACAAAGGATACTATGTCAGGGAGCCTTTCCATACAACGGATGTCGCTCGTGAGGCATTTTCCATTCAAGGAGCTGCTGCGAGCGGTTTCCCTTGGCATTTTGGCGGCCAAGGAAGTACCGACACGTACAGTACAAGCGTAATCAGATCTTCATTTGGCAATGCAGGGAACGACGAATTGATTCGAAATAATGCAGGTAACCCGTATCAGTTAGGGCAAGCAGATATTTTCAATGTACTTCGCACTGAGAATTATTTTGGGATGTATTTAAATAATACGAAGTTAATCGATAAAACAACTGCAGGAACAGCGAACTTTAATAGTGCCACGAGTGCTACGGGTTACTACTTCGGAGCAGGGCATAATCGAAGGTTTAATGGACTAATATCGGAAACGATATTATATAATCGCGAGTTACAGGACGTTGAAAGAACTAAAGTGTACAGTTACTTGGGGTTAAAATACGGAATCACTCTGGCAGACAACTATGTTGCCAGTGATTGGAACGGAGAAGAAGGTACGGTTTTCTGGAATTCGTCGAACCAGGCAGATTACAAGAATCGCATTACCGGGATCGGACGCGATGACTTGGGTGCCCAGGACCAGAAACAATCCAAGTCGCAAGGAGTCGGCTCAAATGTAGCCATTGCTCTTGGAGATACGATTCATTCAGATAATGCCGACAATGAGAATACGATGGATAACAACTCCTTCTTTATGTTTGCAGACAAGAGCGCGAACGATACCGTATCTTATGTAAGTGCATCCATCGTGAAAGATGGCTTTCGTGTAAAGATCATGGATCGTTCATATCAGGTGGACAAAACGAACTGGAATGATCAAGATATCACACTTCAAGTGGATGATGCTGAAGGTGTAACACCAAGCTACATCATTCTTAGCCAAGATGACTCTTTTGACAATAATGATACCTTTTATCCAGTAACGGATGGAAAGGTTACATTAAACAGTTCCAACTTTGCGGACGGTTCTTACTTCACGTTTGCAGCTGCATATCCGGAACCTAAGGGTGCCCATTTGCAAACATCGCAAGTAAACGACGATGGAATTCTAAATCTTACCTTCAATCGTGACGTGAAATCGGATGATTTGAAGGGTTTCACCGTCACAGTTGGAGGTACCGTGTATGATAATCTTAGTCAATTTATAGCTAATGGATCTACGATTTCCATCCCTCTGACGGAAGCTCAGCTTGAATCGGGAGAAGAAATTACAATTAACTATGACGGTAGTGGCACGTTGAGAGACGCGTTAACCGGACTCAAGGTTGATGAATTCGATCAGGCTCTTCACGCAGTCAATACAATGTCATTAGCGAAAAAAGTGAAAGAAGCCTTAGCTTTATCGAATGGTGATTACACGACAGATTCATGGAATGAATTGCAAACCAAAGTCCAAGAGGCACAGACACTTTTGAGCAATCCTTTGGTAACACAGACTCAGGTAAATGACCTGTTAAGTGTATTGGATAACGCAATCGATGGATTGATCAAGAATCAACCCAAAGCGGACAGCGGCAGCTTCATCGAGGGCGAAAGCACGATATCCATTCATTTTGATAAAAGTATCGAAGTAGTTTCTGAAGTGGATCTAAGTAGTGCATTTACAGTTACGGTAGGTGGGCAAACCGTAGAAGTTGTCGGAGCTGTCATCGACGGATCTGATCCTACAAAATTGATTTTGACCTTGCCCGAATCGGTTAAATTATCAAGTGATGAGAAGGTTAACGTTGCTTACAATGGAACATCTGGCTATCTAAAAGGCGAGGGAGCAGAAGGGACATTGGTTCATGATTTCCAATTCGATTTGGAAGACCCATTCGCGAGCGCGCTGAAGATTACTGAACCAGCAGGGAGTACTTCAGATAAGAAGCCAACGGTTTCGGGTACGGTCCATACGGATACAGATACGCTGAGTGCAGTGTTGAAAGATGCGGATGGAAATGTAGTTGATGTTGCAGGAAGTTTGATCTGGAATGCTGGGGATCCAAACTGGTCCTATCATCTGGATGAAGATCTGGCACCCGGCACTTATACCGTTGAGGTAACAGCAGTGGATGGAGGACGTTCCGTTACGAAAACGAAAACATTTACTATTGTAAAAGAAGCACTGACACAGCTGAGTCTGACCGATTCATTTGGGAAAAATATTGCGTTGAACCAAGCATTTGATCCAAACCAATTCAACTACGCAGCAACGGTAACCAATGATGTGTACAATCTACGTATTTACCCAACTGCTCCTGATTCTGCAGACAAAATTGAGATTTTGCATGATGGAATCTGGAAGGAAGTGGAGAGCGGCAGTAGTAGTGATGATCTTGCACTTAAGGTAGGTTCAAACACAATTGTCATTAGAGTTACAGATACGAATGGTTTGCAGACGGAGTACACTACGGTTATCACCAGAGCGTCCAGTGACAATGGTAACAATGGTGGAGGCAACAACGGCGGCGGGAACAATGGCGGTGGAAATACGGGAGGTAACGGTGGAAACACACCTGCCCCTGCGCCAGTACCAACACCAACGGCACCCGTGAAGGATAATTTGGAAACAACTCGGGATGGTAGCCATCAACCATTTGCTACATCCAAACCATCTGACAACAAAGAAACATTGGTTCAAGTTGATCCAGCCAAGTTGAATGTTGCCATGTCACAAGGCACAGGTCAGCAGTTCGCCATTCATTCGCCGAATGATGGTGATATGAAGGTGGATGGTTTAACCCTCGAAACACTGAAACAATTAGTAGATCAAGGTTCCAAATTGAACATTAGCAATCCGTTGGCGATCTATCCGGTACCTGGTGGCAAAATGGACCTGAACGGTGTGTCCAAGCAACTGGGCAACGTTGCAATGAAAGATATTGCTGTACATGTCGACATTGCACGTTCTTCGGATGCCTTGATCAGCAGCGCGAAAAACAAGGCTGCAACCGAAGGGTATGAGCTTCTGGTGAATCCGGTTGATCTGGATCTGACATTTACGAAAGATGGACAGACAGTTAGATCCGGCCAGTTGAACGGCTATGCACCGAAGTATATTGCACTTCCAGAAGGTATCAATCCGAACCGGATTACCACAGGCGTGATCATTAACCCGGACGGTAGCATCTTCCATGTACCAACGGTTGTCACGAAGATCGATAGTCGTTACTATGCACTCATTAATGACTTGCGCAGCAGCGGAAGTTACTCGGTCATCTGGAATCCGCAGGATTTTGAAGATGCCAGATCCCACTGGGGCAAAACGGATGTGAACAACATCGCTGCGAGATTAGATCTGCAAGGTAACGGAGATAACACCTTCTCACCGAACCGTCAGGTTACTCGTTCCGAGTTTGCCGAAATTGTTGTGCTTGGACTAGGCTTAATGCGTCAGGATGCACCACAGAATCTATTCCCTGACGTTAACGATTCCGCATGGTTCCGCTCCGCGGTAGCCCTTGCGAATGAATTCGGTATCGTTCGCGGTTACGATAATGGGAACTTCTACGGTAATCAGGAGATCACACGTGAGCAAGGATTTGCCATGGTTGCTCGTGCGTATCGTCTGATTGAACCGGAAGCGGCAATTAGCCCGGATCAGATGAACGCTGAACTGGAACGTTACAGTGATGCAGCGGATGTATCGAATTGGGCGAAAGAAGATGTAGCCCAGTTGATTGCAGCCGGAATCATCCAAGGTAATGGACCAGAGGTTCTGAGTCCGAAGACTACGATGACCCGTGCTGAGGTCACTGCATTGATTGCAAGAATGTTGAAAGTAACCAACTTGATTGATCAATAAACAATTTAAAACGAAAAGCCTTTGCTGACATTGGGGGTCGGCAAAGGCTTTTTTAGGCATTTTTTTGTAGGGCCAGATCGTTGCTACAAAATCATCTTTCGTGCCTCTTCATTAAAGAACATAGTGACGTCTGGATAAGCGTCAAGATTGACCTGCTGTAGTCTCATGATCTTTTCAAGGAAGATGGAGTCGTTGAACAGTTTACTAACAATTATTTCGCACCAAGCCGGGGTATGCCTGAAAGCATCTACCAGCAATTGAACCTCATCAAATCGGAAAAACAGGATATATGAAGCATAGTTCTGAAGCAGTGTCTTGAAACAGTGGTTAGCGTATGTACTGGAGTGACCTTCAGCTTGAATAAGGAAATCCCGCATGATCTGGAATAATGCCTCCGGTTCCTCTGTATACAACTGTAACATCTGACTCACGTTGTTGATTAACATGAGGATTGGTTCCAAACCTTCCTCTGAAGGCATGTTTAACTTGGGAGATCGGCCTTCAATGGTATATAGCAGTTCCAGCGTCAGGCGTTTGCAGGCTTGGATCTCTTCAGCAGTGATTACGATTTGTTCCCAGTATTCATTTCGAAGTAAGGTGTAGTGATCATGGTATGCCGAAAAATAATCCTCCAATGAAATGTCGGTCTTCGTATGTACAAGGTGTTGTTCGCTGAATGAGCAGGCATATAATGTATCTTCATTAACCGGGTGTGCATAGAGGTAAAAAAAGAAGAAAAAGTCACGTAACAGATGCTTTTGTTCCTCGCTGAATTGGGGAATTTCGCTTAGCTGAGACAATTGGAAGAAGCTATAGCCTTTCATAAATTCATTCATGGCACTGTAGGTGTTATACGTGTTGATCGACAGCGTGGTGTTGATGGTAAATAACAGATAATACATAATCATTTCGTCATAAACATCGAGCTGTTCAAATGGTTCTGAGAGAGTCGGCTTCCAGTCTGGCCTTGATCCATAATAGGGATCTTTCGGACGCAGTCTCGACATCCAACTTGTAAATGTCTCATCTGGGTGGGATACCATAAACAGTTCGGCACTATTATCCTCATACAAGCCATACTCCATATAATCTGTGCACGAAGGCTCAGGCTTAACTCCACAATTGAATTTGAGCCGTATACAATCAGAATATAATTTTTGAAGTTCCATCGTCCTAACCTCGTTTCTGCATCATTCTCTAGGGTTCTTCTTCGTTATATTCGACACAATTTTGAGCACTCCCCCTGGATTTGGTAAAGATCATAAACCACATATATCTTTTGGTGGATATAAAAAAGAATTCCAATGGGGTGTCGTAATACTTTCGCCCTGTTGGCAGATCGTGGAATCTGAGATGATGGGTTCACCAGAGATTCGGGTGAGAAACTTCGAATGGCTGGCCTTCAGGCTATTGCGATCCTTCCTTCTACAATCATTGGAGATATCATAGGGTCGCAGCTCTCCTGAAGATTTCATTATCAGAGAGGAGGCGTCCAGGCTATCACATTCCTTCCTTCTAACCCTAACCTTTCATGTTATATAGGGATGTGGCTTTCCTGGACTCTTTTATCATGAACAATACGATCTATTTGCGCAGAGCGAACAAACTTATCATTGAACCTAATGAAGGGAAGCAACAGTTGCCGAAGACTTATCTGGCGACTGCCCTCAAAAATATTGAAGCACTCGGATATACCTTCTCGGGTGAGTTAATGCAGGCGATGAGGCAGCTGTCCATGGAACAGTTTGAAGCAGTATATCATCAACTTGTGGCTGATCTGAGAGTTATGGTCGGCGCACATGTGAAGTACACACCGATGTACGCAGGATTCCCGATGCAGGTGATGCAAGCGGATGAGGCGGAGTTATATCTCAATGCGATTATTCATTATCTGACCAACCTGACTGTGGTCTACCCGGATCAACCATCTGTGGAGAGAATGCCTTTGCTGGAGAAGACGTACTTGAAAGTCATTGGTTTGGGAAACAAACAAGCATTCCAGACGCTCATCCGTCAGATCATTGAAGCAAAAGGTTCCATCTCGGAAACGGACAAGGCGGATATCGACACGGTATTGGAGCACGCAGACCCGGAAGACGTGGATGCGCTATTACCCGCTGAGATTCCGTTCAAAGAAAATGTAGGCTTTGTGGTTGCCTCGCTGTTGAAGCATGAAAAGGCGAACATCGACCGAATTGGTTCGTATTTCAAAACGGCAAGTGATGTCCTGCGTCTGGCTGTTGCCTGGTCGAATGGTGATGTCAGCCTCGCTGCGGCTTCTCCCTTCCGAAAATTCAAACGCCGTGAGAGACGCCTTTTGCTCGGATTATTGGAGCAATGTGGCTCCATCACGGAGGATATGCTGCGTTATAAAGATCGCTGGATTCGTCTCGGCGAAATTCTGCATCCTTCGGAATATAAGCTTCGGTATCCACGATGCGAAGAGGCTTTTGATATTTTGCGTAATAATAAACCGTATTCGACCTTCAACGGAAGTGTGGAGCTTGCCTTCCAATATCGGAATGTCTGGAGTCTGATCGATCTGTTGTCACAGCGTCCAGGTGAATTCGCGAGAAGACTGGATCACATGTTGCGTATGACCGAAGATGAAGCGTATGTCCTGCTGGCCTTTGGTGAAGTGACTGCACAGGTATCCACACCGGTGTTATTACAGGTGAGACAGCATTTTGCGCAGCGTAATGAACGGCAGGATCTGCGTGTCTTCTTCCCGAAAGGCAATGTAGCCAAAGCTTTTGCTGTTCCGAATGAGCTGCCAGACATCGATGAAGCCACGTGTCGTGATGTCGTGCAATTGTGCGAGCGGGCACTAGTAGAGCGCTTCGCAACCCTTCCCACGCTTGGGAAGACTTATGTCGATCCACAGCTTCATGATTATCTGGTACCCTTTTCCCAGAGATCGGCGAGCAAGGCTCTGCATACCATCGTTCGTGGAAGCCGTTTGCCGATGGCAGAGGGTGATACCATTCGTTTCTTCAACTGGTGGAAAGAGGGGAACGTGGATGGAAAGTCTACAGGGCGCGTGGACATTGACTTGTCTGCGGTGATGTATGATAAGGATTGGAACTATGTGGAGCATATTTCCTATACGAATCTGCGATCCTCTAACTATAAGGCTGTCCATAGCGGAGATATCGTGACTGCACCTAACGGAGCAAGTGAGTTTATTGATCTGCATATTCCATCCATCGTGAATTATGGTGGACGTTATGTGGTGACGACACTACATTCCTTCACCAGCCATCCGTATTGTGATCTGCCGGAATGTTTTGTAGGGTGGATGATGAGGAAGAAGCCGGGGTCTGGCGAGATTTTCGAACCGTCTACCGTAGCGAACAAAATCGATATTACAGCGGATACGCAGATTGCGATCCCTGTCATTATGGATCTGGTCGAACGCACCGTCATCTGGACAGACCTGGCACTGACCAGATATCCGGACTACCACAATAACGTAGAGGGGAATCAGAAAGGTATCGTGCTGATGGGTAAAGCACTAACGACTTTACGCAAACCCGATCTGCATGACTTGTTCATGCTCCATGCCAAAGCTAGAGGAGAACTGGTGGATACAATAGATCAGGCGGATACAATCTATTCGGTGGATCAAGGCGTTACACCGTACGATATCGAGCAAATTATGGCGGAGTATCTGGTTTGACCTGTTTGACTTAAATACTGGCGTTATGTGAGTATCAAGGTTGGAAAAGAGCAGCTGATGCTGCTCTTTTTTTCTGTTTAGATGCAAAGAGCCTACAGAATGGTGCAGGTAATGTCGGATGCAAAGAGAATGACTTTGCTAAGCTTAAATTAACGTGGGAGGGATGATATGGATACGCTGAGGCGGTTAAATGAAGCCTTGAATTATATTGAGGAGCATCTGATGGATGTCATGGACATAAAGGAGATTTCCCGGATTGCCTGCTGCTCGGAATATCATTTTACACGCATGTTCTCTTTTCTTAGTGGTGTAACGCTCTCGGAATATATTCGACGTCGCCGGTTGACACTTGCAGCTATGGAGTTAAGCCACAGTGACAGCAAAATCATTGATATTGCACTAAAATACGGGTATACATCGCCGGATTCTTTCTCGCGTGCTTTTCAAAGCATGCATGGCACTACGCCCTCCGAAGCACGAAACCATGGTCCATCCCTTAAAGCCTTCCCACGAATGACATTTCAACTGACCATTCAAGGAGGAAGCGAAATGAACTACCGCATTGAAGATAAAGAGGCGTTTCGAATCGTGGGTATTCGTAAAAGGGTGCCAATCGTATTCAACGGGGTTAATCCGGAGATCGCTGCGATGTACCAGAGTCTTACACCGGAATTGATTGATACGATCAAGGGGGCATCGAACGTCCAGCCTCTGGGCTTAATCAGTGCTTCGGCCCATTTCAGTGAGAGGCGGATGGCAGAACAGGGAGAACTGGATCATTACATTGGCGCAGCTACGACAAAAGAAGCACCTGAGGGCTTGGCACAGCTTGAGGTTCCTGCTTCAACGTGGGCAGTATTTACTGTCGTGGGTCCGTTTCCTGGTACGCTTCAGGAGGTGTGGGGCCGGATCTACGCGGAATGGTTTCCTTCATCGGACTATGAGCTGAGTGAGGGTCCGGAAATGCTATGGAATGAGCACAAGAATGTTACTGTAGAGCAATATAGAAGTGAGATATGGATACCTATTCGGAAGAGATGATACGTCTCTAGTTTGATAACTGCGGGCGCAGCTTTTTGAAGCTGCGTTTTTTGTATGCAGAATTTGCTATCAGATATACGGGCCGTTTTCATTGCGAACATATGTAATATAATGGTATTATTTTATTGGAATTGTAAGAATACTTTTATGTAGAAGAGTGATTTAAAAAAGGGGGTGGCGAGATCAGGTTTACATGAAGTGATGACTCTATTCTATACGCACGTAGACATAACATTCCATTGATCATGGACAGGCTCACATAGCAGACATAGAGATATGAGACGGAAGTGTCAGTTATTATACATTGTAATGTAAGCGCTTTATTAAATGAGTTCCAAGGAGGGATTTACTCATGACCAAAAGTATAGTGAGAAAGGCGCTTGGTTTGTTTTTAATTGTCGTCATGATTGCAACAGCTGCTGTATACCCTGCATCTACCGGACACGCGGCAACCATAAATGTGACCGATAACGGCACAAGAATCGAAGTAAACACCGGATCAGGATTAGTCTATGTGGTGAATAAAACCAATGGCGATATTATATCGGCCAAAATGAACGGTACGGAGCTGAACAGCAACAGAGGGTCGCACATCGGGTCAGGTTTGGGTTCATCCGCCAATGTGACTTGGAATACCTCTCCTTCTGGATCGACCGTGTTAATTACGGTATCTACAAGCACATTAACTCACTATTATGCTTCGCGTGGTGGCGAGAACATCATATACATGGCAACGCATATCACGGCTCAACCTTCGATTGGAGAGTTACGGTACATTTTCCGTGGTAATGGTAGTGTGTTGACAGGTGTTCCGGCGAATTCTAATAACCGGGGTAACACTGGAGCAATTGAAAGTCAGGATGTGTTCGGGTTTGCAAATGGACAGTCGGCCTCCAAATATTATGGTAATGATCAGGCCAAAGACTTATCTGTTCGTGGGGTGACGGGGAATGGCGTCGGTGTATTTATGGCCTACGGCAATCGGGAAAAAAGCTCTGGCGGCCCATTCTTCCGTGACATTCAGTTCCAAAGTGGAACAGAGACGGAAGTCTATAATTATATGAACTCGGGACATGCACAGACGGAAAATTGGCGCCTGGGTCTGCATGGGCCGTACGCTTTGATCTTCACCACAGGTGGTACCCCAAGTGTACCCGACTTCAGCTGGATGTCTGGTCTGAACTTGCAGGGTTGGGTTTCCAGTCGAGGGAACGTAGTGCTTAATGGTCTCTCCGGAATGGATACGGGTTATGCATATACAATTGGGTTCGCCAATAGTAATGCTCAGTATTGGGTGGGTACCTCTTCAAGTGGGGCAGCCGCCAAATATAGCATGATCCCAGGGACATACACCATGACAGCCTATAAGGGAGAACTGGCGGTATATACGGAAACGGTTAATGTCACGGCAGGCCAAACGACGACTCTGAATACACGTACGATCAACAATGATCCGAGTCAAGCCTCCAACATCTGGCGAATCGGCAACTGGGATGGTACACCACGGGAGTTCCTGAATGGACAGACCATTCCGATCCGTCACCCGTCCGATAGTCGTAACCCAAGCTGGGGACCTGTCACCTATGCCACCGGTAGCGCGACCAATCGATTCCCGGCAATCCAGTTCCGTGGTCAGAATTCTCCAACCACAATAACGTTTAATGTGAATGCATCTCAAGCGGCATCTTCTCATACGCTCAACATCGGTATTACCGCAGCTTACAATAATGGCAGACCTAGCGTAACGGTTAATGGACATGCTTTAACCAATCCTGCTGCATCTTCACAGCCCAATTCTCGTAGCTTCACGATTGGTACCTATCGTGGCAACAACACAACGTTCAGCTGGAATGTCCCGGCATCTTACTTCGTGAATGGTTCCAATACTATCAAGATTACGCCGATCAGTGGTTCCAGTGATTTGGGGAACTGGTTAAGTGCAGGATGGGTTTACGATTGTGTGGAGTTACTGAATTGAATGAAGAATGCAATATCGTGGAAGGAATAAAAGAGGTAACCTGCCTGGTTTTCTTAACAGGGTTCAGGTTACCTCTTTTAGCTTTGTCATCGGAAATGAAAAGATATCAATTCATAATATCCCTAAGGATCTTGCTTTGCTGGAGATGGTGATCCGGATAGTGGTATAATTTTCAATACGTAATCATGAGTGAATGAACGGGGAGGAAAAGAGAATGAGAGACGATCTGTTGGTTCAATTGCAAGAGTGGCATGAAGAAGATGAGTTTCAGGAAATTGTGGATGCAATTCAAGCGATTCCTGTGGAAGAAAGGGATTATGAGCTGGTTAACCATTTGGGACGAGCGTTAAATAACCTGGAACGGTATGATGAAGCGGTTGAGCAATTCCTGACGGTTGCTAAAGAGGGCACAGGTGACCCACTCTGGCATTATCGGATTGGACTGGCTTATTATTATCTCGAGCAATATGCGCATGCGCTGCAAGCGTTCGAAAGAGCGGATGAATTGGACCCTGAGGATGAAGATACGCTGGAGTTTCTGGAATGGATTCGAAGTAAAATGGAGGAGGAACCCTCAGAGGAATCCGTAGACGAATCGGTGGATACCGTCCCATCTATTACTGAGATCTCAACCGTACCTGTTAGTGTTAGCCATCTGGAACCAACAGGTTTTTGGAATGACAGTGCTGAAGCCGTGGATCAATATGTGTTGGCCCCGCCTACCGATGAACAGGTCGAGTCAGTGGAGGAGCAGTTGGTGTTTAAGCTGCCAACATCCTATATTAACATGATGAAATTACATAATGGCGGTGTCCCCCACTATAGGCATTTTCCGGTTAGCCAAGCAGAGGCTGCCAAGAAAGTCCGCGTTGAGGTCAAGGGAATACTGGGAATTGGACGTGAGAAAGCACATTCGTTAGGTGGTGAAACTGGCAGCCGGTTTATTATCGAGCAGGGGGGTTACCCCGAAATCGGTGTTGTTATCTGTGAGTGCCTTTCCGATTCGGAGGTGGTGATGCTGGATTATCGTGAATCCGGCAATGCTGGTGAGCCCGAGGTTGTTCATGTGGATAAAAAAGAAAGCTACAAGATTACGTGGCTTGCACCCAATTTTGAAACCTTTATTCAAGGTCTGGTGAATGAGGAAAATCAACCTGCAAACCTTAAAGGTGCATTGTAAGTAAAGGTATGGGCTTCTTTTTATACGAAACGTTGAAAAGACTGCATCCGTCATGACGGATGCAGTCTTTTTGTTGCCTAGTTATGCGCGATAAGTCGGAAATGTCACCCAAACCGAGCTTTTACTAACTGCGTTAGCTTCGCCAAGATATCCAAAATAAGTATATAGAGCTGTACTCGTTGCATTAAGGCAGTTACTTTGCTAGTATTTAGATATATAATATTTAGTCATCTAAATATTATATATCTAAATACCTTGGTTTCTTCAAGAAAGGGCTACGCATCATGTTAAGAATGAAAAACAAAGTAGCCCTTGTTACTTACAAATAAATAAAATACGTTAGGAGCAATTCACATGGGAAAATTAGATAATAAAGTAGCTATTATTACTGGCGGAGCCTCGGGAATCGGAGAGGGCATGGTAGATCTTTTTGCACAGGAAGGCGCCATCGTCATTGCTGCAGACATTAATGAGGAAGCACTGGAGAGAGTAAGCCAAAAAGAGAATGTGTACGGAATGAAGTTGAATGTATCTTCGGATGAAGATTGGCAGGCACTGGCGAAAGTAGTGAATGAACGATTTGGGAAAATTGATATTCTGGTCAATAATGCGGGCATTTCTTCGGAGAAGCCATTTGAGGAAATCAATGCACAGGATTGGGAGAAAATGCTCTCCATTAACGGTTACGGCCCATTCGCTGGCATGAAACATGTCACTCCTTATATGGCAGCCCAGAAAAAAGGTTCTATCGTCAATATCTCATCATATACCGCTTTGATTGGACAAGGCTTTAACCATTACTCGGCGTCCAAAGGCGCGGTACGTGCATTATCCAAAGCTGCTGCGACCACCTTCGGACGTCAAGGTATTCGGGTGAATGCTCTTTTTCCTGGGATCATCGAAACACCAATGACCCAATCCTTGAACACATCTAAGGAACTGCTTGAACGATTAATTCAGGCAACGCCTTTGCAGCGTCTGGGCCAGGCTATCGATATTGCCAGAGCCGCATTGTTCCTGGCGTCGGATGATTCTTCGTACATTACAGGATCTGAACTGGTGATCGATGGTGGCTACTCAGCCCAATAGCGTGTAAAATGATGACAGCCCTTAAGTTAAATGAGGGCTGTTGTTTATTTTTTCGAGGAGGATCTAATGGAAGAACAGAACATTTTTGAGCTTATACACAACATGGATAATTTCACTAACAAATTGATTATACAATGGAACAAATCATTCAATGAGGACCTCGGTGTCTCTCATGTGCTTGTGCTCAGCCATCTCCATCAAAATGGAAAAAGCCGACCTTCGGATATTGCAAAAATGTTAGGGTTCACGCCGCCTACACTCAGTTATTTATCGGACAAGATGGTAGCCAAGGAACTAGTCGTCAGAATGGTAGATGAAGCGGACCGCCGCATTATTTATTTGAACATTACGGATAAAGGGACCGAAGTCCTCGGAAGAGCCATATTGGAGGGCCAGCAGCTGCGTAAGAATTTATTCCAGAAATTAAACGAAGAGGATCGAGCGCAACTAGTCCATATTTTTGAGAAGATGAATCGGGAAGATTGAGCAATAGACTCGAAGGGAGACCGAAGGTGATATGGAGGAACCGCTCAAAGTATATAACACCGCAGTTGAAGCTTTTCTTGAGGTAATCGGGGGAAAGTGGAAGCCTGTTATTCTATTCCATCTTACCTTTGGCAAGAAACGTAATGGTGAGCTGATGAAACTGATCCCTGCGATCACCCAGAAAGTGCTGACGCAGCAACTTGGTGAACTAACGGAGGCGGGGGTTATTGTCCGAATTTCCCATCACCAGGTTCCGCCTAAAGTGGAGTATGAGTTAACAGCGTATGGGTGGAGTCTTAAAGAGATTCTTCATCTAATGTGTAGATGGGGCGATATACACGTGGAGAATGTTTATGGTGATCGAGGAAAAATTCTGTTTAAGCCGCCAACGACTACGGACCGTTGAGTGACTGCTATAAGCCGATTCTGGAATTCAGGAATCGGCTTATTCTGCATTTATCTAAGTTACGGAAGGATCTTGCGATCACGTAGATTTCTGAAAATATCCATAAACATAGCCTCAGTGTCAATAAAATCATGAAATCCGAAGCGGCGAGCTTTGGAACCATCTGCGAAGAAATCGTAATCCCACGAGAAGACAAAGTCACCAAATGCCCAGGAAGAGACATCATCATAAGGGTTGTTTACCAAACCATACTTTTCGATCATGGAATTCCAAAGGTCTTCTTTATCTGACATCACTGTTGCAAGTGAAAGGGTGAGTGGAGGTGCGGTTTCCAATTCGAAAAATGCAGCAATTTTGGGCCAGAGCTCATTCCAGCGAAACAGATCGCCATTGGTGATATTAAATGCTTGATTGGCACATCGCGGATCGGTTGCTGCCCATACGGTTGCATGAGCGAGCAATGTGGCATCAGTCATTTCAAGCAGCGAATGATACGCTCCTGGTTTCCCAGGGAATCGAAGTGGTAAACCAAGCTCCTTGGAGATAGCCGCATATACGCCAATAACCATGGCAAGGTTCATTGGATTACCCAGAGCGAAGCCACATACCACCGAAGGGCGCAGGGCGGACCAGGTCCAGCTGCTTCCGGGTTGCCGATCTTCGAGAAACCGTTGCTGATCGACATTGAATTCAGGGGGCATATGATATGCGTCCGTTTCTTTGGCAGGTGTTTTGAATGGCCCCAGATGTGCACCGTACACTTTATAACCTTGCATTAGGCTAATATGTTGGAGATTTGGAGCGATCGATTCGATGGTATTCACCACATTGACGAGCATGGCCAAGTTGGGCTGTACCAATTCGGCCCAGGTTGGACGATCCTGATACGCGGCGTAGAAAATATGCGTAACGGTCGTTAAATGGCTCAGTTTGTCTTGTGTGTCTGCTTCGTTCAGTAAATCAGTTGATATATAACGCAACCTAGGGGCATCTTCCCCTCCGCGGCGAGATACACCAATGACATTCCACTCGGGAAGTGTCATCAGATAATCCATAAGGTTTCTTCCAATGACGCCTCCAGCACCAATGACAAGTGCGGTGTAACGGGTAACGGATTGTTCGGGTTTCAATGGACATGCTCCTCTCTTCTTCTGTTCATATTGTGGGTCAGAAAAAGAAGGATGAGAAGTACGCACCTCAAAGTCATATACGTACTTTGAAGTAATATATGAGCCTGGAGCAGGACATGAGCATTATAATTGGCACTTCAATGGATGGTACTTGCCTATAACCACAAGAAGCTGTAAAAGGAACAATCGTCCTTTCACAGCTTAGATGTGTCTGTATATTCGTTCAATAGATCTGTTGTGGAGATGGTTTACGCCGGATATCCGCCACCTGGAGGCGGCCATGCGCCGTAGAAGCGACGCAGCAGAACAATCTCACCCAGATGGTACGAGTTATGGGAGGCGATATTGCGCAGAAGTCCTGCTTTAGTTTCACCCGGGAAATAGAGCAGTGGATCATCCAATTGTGCCGTTTCTGCAATGGCTACGGCTTGATCAACCCCATCCAAGAATGCCTGAATATCTGCCTTCCACGTGGCTTCATCCTGTGGGCCCTTCTCCTCAGGCCAGCTCTCACTCACGTTAGCAGGGAGCTGTGGCTTGCGTCCTTCCAAGTGGTCGAGCATAAATTGCTGCCAATAATGCATGTGCTTCACCAACTGATAGATCGTATATGGCATGGCATCGTGCGTACGAGCAGCAAGTGTGACATCGATGTCGGGTAGAGCACGGGCGATGCGGATGTGGCCACGTTCCCCTACTAATGATTTGACAAGGGCTTGCGCAAAGCTTTGATTAACATCTGACATATGGTACCTTCCTCTCTTCCAAGACCGGATCTGATAACCTGTCTTCTATTTAGTATTATACAATTAAATTGCTAAAAATTAAAAATGGATAACTAAGAACGCTAAATACTTAAAATGCCTATGATATAATAGTGAAAAAATACATCTCAAGGCCTCAGGGTCGAGGAGGAAGCTCCTGTGAAAGTGATATTGGTTGACGACGAACGTCTAGCGTTGATAGGCCTTCAAAAATCACTAGAAAAAGAAGTAAGCGGCATTGAAATTATTGCTACATATATGAATCCAACAGAGGCTGTGGCGGGTATTGTGGAGCACCGTCCTGATGTTGTATTTCTGGATATTCATATGCCGGAGATGGATGGTATGGATCTGGGAAGACAGATTCAGACGGCAACACCGGGCACCGAAATTATATTTGTGACCAGTTACGATCAATATGCGGTGCATGCTTTCGAATTACAGGCTTTGGATTATGTGATGAAGCCCATCCAAAAGGATCGATTGAAGCAGACGGTAAGCCGCGTAAGAGAGAAACTGAGCGTAAAACGGGAGCAGCATTCAAAGGATACAAACGCACCTTTAATTTGCTGTTTTAATCAGATTCAGTTTAAGCTTCCAGGAAAGGATATCCAGGTTGCCAAATGGCGTACAAGCAAGGCGCAGGAGCTGTTTGCATACTTGCTTCACCACCGGAACCAGGTCGTCCATCGCAGTGTTCTGCTGGAGCTTCTGTGGCCGGGAATGGAAGAGGAAAAGACGGCACACCAACTCTACACTGCGATTTATCATGTCCGCCAAACCCTGAAAACTTGCAATATGGATATGATCAAGATTCAGAGTGGACACCTGGAGGCAGGCTATCGACTCGAATTGGGTGAGGCTCAGTTGGATAGTGAGCAGTGGGAACGGGAAATCAGGCAATGGAAAGTTGTAGACGCAAGTACCGTTCATGCCTATGAGCAAGCGCTTCATCTATATAAGGGTACCTATCTTGGCAATTATGAATACATGTGGGCTGAACCTGAGCGGGAAAGATTACGCTATCTGTGGCTGTATCATATGAGACAACTAAGTTTGTATTACCAGCAGCATGGGCTGGTGGAAAAAGTGATCGAGAGTACACAACGTATCCAGCATATGCTTCCGGATGAAGAAGAAAGTTATTATATGCTAATGAAGTTATATGATGAAATGCACAACGATCTCGGTGTAGAGGAGCAGTATCGTCTCTTAACCACCAGAATGGAGCAAGATTTGGAGATACCGATCAGTGAGGACATTACCGAATGGTATCAGGACTGGAAGCTCGGTTTAACCAAAGTCATGAAAAAATAATTAATGAAATTACTTCAAACAAAACGTATGGACCGTTACAAATATTTGATCATCATGCTAATCATTTTTGGAGTGTTACTTGGCATGCGCTCGGTATGGTCAGAGTTATTCAACACAGTAGATGAGCATCGCGCCGTTAACGGGGTGCTTGATCTGAGAGATGTGGATCTGGATCAGTCCCCTGTTATGTACTTGAACGGGGAATGGGAACTTTACCCGGACAAATTACTGACCCTGCAAGATATTTCCAAGAGGGAAGGCGGTGCGAAGAGTGTTCAGGTCCCAGGAGACTGGGGGAGTGCACAGAATCAGGAACATGAGAGTTCGTACGGTTATGGAACGTATCGATTGCGTATTTTGACAGACCCACTTCAGACGCCCGTTACCTTCTGGTTCAAGGGGATTCGAAGTTCATCCGAGATTGAGTTGAACGGAGACGCCAACGGGGGCACAGGTGAGGTCTCCTCGGATAGCATTACATATATACCCGGGAGTACTTCATATACAGTGACCTACGATCAGGAAGGAACAACCTCCATTGAACTACTGATTCGCGTAGCCAATTACGACAGCCCGTATATGGGTGGAATTAGCAAACCTGTTCGCTTTGGCTCACAGGCAGCTGTTGATTACTCGCGGTGGTACTCCATTGGTTTTCAGCTGGTCATCTTTCTGATTTTGCTCCTTCACGGCATGTATGCCTGTATTCTTTACGCATTTAATCGGCAGGAACGATCCTTGCTGGTTGGAGCCGTATTAACTTTAACTGTTGGCATCACGGTTACGATGGGTCATGATAATATTTTGATGTTATGGCTTCCAATTAATTATACCTGGGGCATTAAAATTCGATTGATCTCATTATTGCTGCAAAATGCTTGTATCCTGCTGTTATTCCAGAGATTAACGATGGTTCATCTACGAAAGGCATGGCTAAAGTGGCATGTTGTCATGACCTTGATCTATACGGCCGTGATTGTGGTGGTGCCCATTCATATTACATATGCCATGATCCATTACAACTTCATTAACCTATTCTTTCTTGTATCCCTGATCTGGTTTCTATATATTGTCGGAACGATGATCTTCAGGAAACAGGCAGACCGGGATATTGTTTTTCTGCTGCTTACTGCAGGAGGTATTACATCCAACCTGTTATGGAGTGTGGCCGAGACAGCCAGAGATGTGACAACAGTCTATTACCCTATTGACATCATCTTTGCCATTACCGGCTTCTCCGCCTATTGGTTCAAGAAATACTTCAGGAATGCCAAAGAGAATATGAAGCTGAATACAGAACTGCAGAAGGGTGACAAAATTAAAGATCAATTCTTGGCGAATACATCACATGAACTGCGGACCCCACTGCACGGGATCATTAACATCGCTCACAACGTGGTCACCCGAGAGAAAAACCGGTTGGATGAACGGAGCCTGGAGGATATGGAGTTGCTGGTTACGATCGGTCGACGGATGTCGCATCTCCTTGGTGATCTACTGGATGTAGTCCGACTGAAGGAGCACCGCATTGTGTTGCGTCAGAGTCCTCTTTCCATACAGTCGGTTGTGCCTGGCATTATCGCCATGCTGCAATTCATGGCAGAACGAAAACCAGTCCACCTTCATATGGAGATTCCGGAATCGTTCCCACTGGTCATGGCTGATGAAGAAAGGCTCGTTCAGATTTTGTATAATCTGCTGCATAACGCGCTTAAACATACAGAGGAAGGAACGATAACCGTAAGTGCCGAAATTTGTGAAGGACATGCTCTGATTCATGTGACGGATACAGGCATTGGCATGGATGAGGATACACGGATGCGTATTTTCCTTCCGTATGAACAAGGGTCGTATGGAATCAGTGATGGACAAGGCATCGGGCTTGGACTGAACATCTGCAAAGAGCTCGTAGAACTGCACGGCGGGGCACTTACGGTTCGCTCGGAACTCGGAACGGGCTCGGTATTCAGCTTCGATCTGCCACTCGCGGATGAAGCCGCCGATCAGGCTCAGTCACAACTTCCCCTGATATGGGAACAGGCCGCCGAGATGATGGAAGATGCACCTGGCGGATTCCTGTTACCCCGCCAAGGTATGGGGGACGCGGAAGCCTTGGCGACGGCAGAGATGGCTCCGTTGTTAAAAGAGGGGAGAGCTACCATTCTGGCTGTGGATGATGATCCGGTGAATCTGGATGTGTTGGTCAGCATTCTTTCGACGGAACCATATGATATAACTACAGCAGGTTCGGGTCAGGAAGCGATGGAGTTGCTCGGCACACGTCAGTGGGATCTGCTCATTACAGATGTGATGATGCCCAATATGTCTGGCTATGAGTTAACCCAGAAGGTGAGGGAACAGTTCTCGATGTCTGAGCTTCCTGTGCTGCTGTTGACGGCACGAAGTCAGCCGCCAGATATCTACACGGGGTTTGCATCCGGGGCCAATGATTATGTCACGAAGCCTGTAGATGCGGTGGAACTGAAATATCGGATACGTGCATTGACCTTGTTAAACCAGTCTATCCAAGAGCGCCTGCGCATGGAGGCCGCTTATTTGCAGGCTCAGATTCAGCCTCACTTCCTGTTCAATACGCTGAATTCACTTATGGTCTTAAGTGATATTGATACAGAGCATATGCGAAAGCTTGGTGAAGCTTTTTCATCCTATTTACGGATCAGCTTCAACTATCTCAACACAGGGGAACTGGTGAAATTATCATATGAGCTGGAACTCGTTGAAGCCTATCTTTATATTGAAAAAACACGATTTGAAGATCGATTGTCGGTGGTATTAAACGTAGAGCCGGACCTTCCGTTGCTTCTCCCGCCGTTATCAATTCAGCCTTTGATTGAAAATGCCGTCAGACACGGTCTATTAAGCCGCAATGTAGGCGGTACGTTATGCCTATCCATCACTCGTCATGAGGGTTATACCCGTATTGAGGTGAAGGATAATGGCAAAGGTATGGAACCGGAGAAGGTTGCAGAACTGCTACATGCTACGCCAGGTGGAAAAGGCGGAATAGGCATTGTGAATACAAACCGCAGATTGCTGCAACGGTATGGTCGGGGATTGTCGATCGTAAGTGAGCCGGGTGAGGGCACGATGGTATCATTTGATATTCCGGATAAGATATAAGGAAAAGGCCGCAGAAGTGAAGACTTCCGGCCTTTTGTTTTGCTTGCGCATCCAGTCCTTATTTTTAATTATTTCTAATGCATCTTTCATATGTTAGTATGTTTAACATTAGAAGCGCGGGTTCCGGCGGTAGGCGCTAAACGTTGTTATAGTGGGTGAAGAGATCGATGCGCAATTGGGTCAAAAATGAAAATGTACAGATGACGGCCATTGCCTTTGCCACAGCGGTAGGGGCGCAATTCAAGATAAATCCGTTCCGGGAAGATTACTTCCGAATTGGGCTGGGGGTTAGCATCCTTTTATTTCTGCTGATGATCATGCCACACTTGTCTTATGTGAAGACAGGGATCCTGACAGGCATCGCGAATTTGCTGTTTCAGTCGGCAGATCTCATCAATCATGTACAGACCGTCTCCATACTGGAAAGCATGCGGGACAATCTGGGGGCAGGTGTATATTATGTGGTCTTTGCCTATGGGCTTAGCAAATTCAAGCATCGATTCCATGAGATACAGCCTCTTCTGCTCGGCGGGTTAATCACATGTATCGATTTCTCCTCTAATCTTGTTGAGCTTCTTTTTCGCGGAATGTTAAGCGGGACCAATATCTTTTATATGAAGGAATGGTTGTATCTGCTTGTGGTAGGTGGTCTGCGAAGTTACTTTGTGATTGGGCTATATAACAGCATTGCGGTGAGGCAGATGCGGCTTTTACATGCAGAGCAGGAGAAGCGGATGGAGCAGATGCTGAGTGTGAACTCGGGTCTGTATAGCGAGGTCTTTTATCTGAAGAAAGCGATGAATACGATCGAAGGCATTACGGCAGACAGCTATGATCTATATCGCGATCTCCGGGAGCAGGACATGAATCAATACAGTCAGCGTACCCTGGGCATCGCTCAACAGATTCATGAAGTGAAGAAGGATTCACAACGTATTCTCGCGGGTCTGCTGAAGCTGTATGATAACGAAAAAGCGGTTAACATGAGCCTGTCTGAAGTACTGAACTTTGCCAGCAAAGCAAATCGAAAATATAGCGAAATGCTGCATAAGCAGGTCGAGATCGATATTGAGCAACAGTATGATTGTGAGTCTCCGTATTACATTCCTCTTCTCACGGTAATGAATAACCTGATTGCCAATGCGGTAGAAGCGATTGAGCATGACGGGACGATCCGAATTCGTGTGTATGAACAGGAAGAAAACGTGTATTGCGTCGTGATGGATTCTGGAAAAGGTGTACCTGAAGCCAAACGGGATGTCATCTTCGAACCGGGCTACACAACCAAGTTCAATGAAGTTGGCATTGCCGCGACGGGCATTGGCCTGTCCCATGTGCGTGATATCGTCCAGTCGTTGGCGGGACAAATTAAGGTAGAGTCGGCGTCTTCGGGAGAGACAGGGACAACATTTGTTATAGCTATTCCCAAAATGAATCTGATCAAGGGGGCCGATGTCGATGACACTTTCTATCATGATCGTGGATGATGATGTGGTAAGCCGGAGTGTGCTGCATGTGTTCTATATGGAGACGATAAGGCAATTCCAAGGTCGCCATTATTGAAAGTGATGGCATCGTCATCAACAATGCTCAAGATGCACTGGATTTGATGGCTTCGGTAAGGTATACCGATGATGCTGATAAACTCATTATCGACAAATCGAACATCACGGAAGAGTTCTTCGAACTGAAAACCAAACTTGCAGGCGAGATTTTGCAGAAGTACGTGAACTATCATGTTAAGCTTGCTATTGTGGGAGATTTCGAAGAACATAACAGCAAGAGCCTGAGAGATTTCATCTATGAGTGCAACAATGGCAAGCATGTTTTCTTTTTGAAAAACAAAAAGGAAGCGCTCCAAAAGTTGCATAATATCAGTTAAGCGTACATCCGAGACATGTAGAGAGCCTGCTTATAATTTGAGCCAAACGTAGGAGGTTTGCACCGTGATATCTAATGAGAATTTAAAGGTATATGCTCTGCCTAAGATCGGAAATCTTAAAGTACATGGTAGAACGACTCAAGAGCGATCGCCGTTGACGTTATTTTGGACGGGGAGTGCAGTCGAACTCAATGTACAGGGCTCCGAACTATGGGTTGAAGTAGAGTCACAGTATGACATGTATGAGTCATGGATCAGCATTCTGATCAACGGTGTTCCGGTGAGCAGACAGATGTTAACGGTGGGAAGGTACTGGGTCTGTGTATTCCGGGGCATGAACGCAGATGTGGTGAAGAATGTACGGATCGTAAAGGATGTTCAAGCGATGAGTGGTGACCCGGGTTGTGCCTTGCAGATTCATGCGGTGAAATCCGATGGAGCGTTCCTGCCTGTGCAGGAAAAACCGTACAAGATCGAGTTCATTGGTGACAGTATTACATCTGGCGAAGGTGCGATTGGAGCAAAAGCGGAGGAAGATTGGATTCCGATGTGGTTCAGCGCCATACATAATTATACGTTTATGACAGCAGAGGCATTAAATGCAGAATATCGGGTCATCTCGCAAAGTGGCTGGGGTGTGCTGACAAGTTGGGATAACAATCCAAAAGGGAACATCCCCGAGTATTACGAACAGGTCTGTGGCTTGCTTACTGGTGAACGTAACGATGCGCTAGGCGCAGGAGATCAGCATGATTTTGGTTCCTGGCAGCCGGATGTGGTAGTCGTGAACCTGGGCAGCAATGATGGGGGTGCATTTCAGTCACCTGAGTGGAAAGACCCCGACACGGGCAAGGTGTACAAGCAACGTTTGAACGAAGACGGTACGTATCATGAAGAGGATCTGGCTGCTTTTGAGAAAGCGGTGGAACAGTTCCTGTTCAAACTTCGGAAAAACAATCCGGCGGCACATCTCGTATGGGCTTATGGCATGCTTGGTTTTCCCATGATGCCCGCCATCTACCGTGCGATTGATGCGTATACAAAGGGGACAGGAGATCGTAAGGTTACGATTATCCAGCTTCCTGATACAACCGAAGAGACGGTAGGGGCACGCACCCATCCAGGCGAGTTATCTCACCGTAGGACGGCAGAGGTGTTAGCGGAATATGTACGAGGAATGATAGGATAGCTTGAAATATAGTAATGGAAAGACCACTCTTTCATGAAATGTACCCGAATAGTTAGATGGTGTCTAACTTTATGAGGTCCCTTCATCATAAGAATGGTCTTTTTCCTTTTCTACTTATCTAGACATTCGAGGGTGTGTCCGTTGTGCCGCTGTTCTGTACCTCATAACGAATTGAAATGATCTGTCCCAGCGTCTGGGTTCGGATCATTTTGAATTGGCTTGGCACAGTGCCTTTCGGGAATAAGGGAATGCCTTCACCAAGAATTTTGGGAATGATGGCGACTTCAATCTCATCCAGCAATTTTTTTGCTAACACAGCTTGAACCAGTATTCCGCCACCCACAACCCACACGTCTCCATCAGAAGTTTGCTTTAACCGGGGAATGAGCGTATCTACTGTCTCGGTTGTAAACTGTACATGTGGAGCGGGCGGCTGTTCCGAGCGAGAAAGCACATATGTTGGCCGATCCGCATAGGGGAAATCTTCGGAAAGTGTGAGCACCTCTTCATACGTATAACGTCCCATAACAACGCTACCGATCGTTTCATAAAAGGCAGCATATCCGTTATCTCCTCCGTCACCCTCCACATCAAATAACCAATCGACCGAACCATCCAGTCTTGCGATATATCCATCCAAACTCATAGCAATGTACAAAATTGTTTTGTTATCAGACATGTTCATCGCTCCCTTCTACAATGTATGATACACTTTAACTATGACAAAAGTTGACGTAGTTAGGATGTTGAATTCATGAACCATCGGAAACTGGCTATCATGCGTCTGATGGATTCCAGACAGAAATTCACTGCTCGGGAACTGGCAGAACGGTTCGACGTCTCGGTTCGTACGATCCAGCGGGATCTGGATGCATTGCAGGCGCTGGGTTTTCCTTTGTACACAGAAGTTGGCGTGAACGGTGGATACCGGGTGTTGCCCAATCGAATTTTGCCACCTCTTCAATTCACGCAGCAGGAGGCATTAGGGCTGTTTATGATGCTGGAATATCTACAGCAGGTCCCGGATTTTCCGTATGGATCGATGCGTGAACATCTGGCTGAGCAGTATTTCTCTACTTTGCCCGAAGATGTACAGGATCTGATTATGCGAATGAGGGAGCATATCACCTTTGTCCAGCATCCCGGTGAGCATGCAGAGCATTTAACAACAGTGATATTGGGTGCAGCGGTAGAAAAAAGAGAAATCGAATTTATGTATCATGCCCGCAGTGGGCGTAAAAAAGTCAAGGTCTTCCCCTATGGCATCTACTATGAGCAGGGACATTGGTACATGCCAGCCCGTAATAAGGACCGCGTATTATTGTATCGGGTGGATCGCATGCAGCAGTTGACGGTTATGGAATCAGTGGATGCATCTGTTCCGAGCCTGAAGGCGTGGCTAGATGCTAAAGAAGATAGAGCAAGCGTAGAAGTGGTGCTGCAATTCACGGAATTTGGAGCAAGGATTGCTGCGTCAGATGTGTTGTTCAAGTCGGTTGAAGGCCATGAGTGGCGCGGACTTGTTCCGCTTGAGGAGTTCTCTTTTACAGCGCGAAAGTTACTCTCCTATGGGCCGGAAGTGAAGGTGGTGTCTCCGCTCGAACTGCAACAGCAGGTTAGAGGAATGCTGGAACGGAGTTTAAGTCAGTATGGTGGGGGATAAGAGCTTTCAAACGCTGGATATTAGGGTATCAAGGAAGAGATAAGAAAGGTGTGTAGACAAATGAGCGAAGTTTGGACTAAAGACATCATCCCGACTGTATCCGATAAAGTAGTGATTGTGACAGGTTCGAACGGCGGATTAGGGTATGAGACGGCATTAGCGTTAGCTGAAAAAGGCGCAAAAGTTATCCTTGCAGTTCGTAATCTGGAAAAAGGTGAAAAGGCAGCTAATAAAATAAAGTCTGTGCATGTAGCTGGAGAGGTAATCGTTATGCAGCTCGACCTCAGCGATTTAGCTAGTATCCGTAAGTTCGCAGCCGCTTTTCTTGAGCAATATGATTCTTTGTCCATTCTCGTTAATAATGCAGGAATTATGAACCCTCCGTTCCAGTTAACGAAGGATGGCTTTGAGTTGCAGTTTGGTAGCAATCATCTAGGGCATTTTGCACTTACGGGCCTGCTATTGCCTCGATTAATTTCTACTCCGCAATCGAGAGTGGTTACTCTAAGCAGTTTGGCAGCTGGTAATGGTGCAATTGATTTTGATAATTTAGATGGCTCCAAAGGATATAATCCCATGAAGTTCTACAGTCAAAGCAAGCTAGCCAATCTGATGTTTGCAAGAGAACTGCAGAATAAGTTTAATTCCGCCCATATGGATTCTATGAGTATCGCTGCTCATCCAGGAATTTCGAATACCAATCTGTTCTCCTTCGGTTCGGGGAAACAGGCGAATATATTCATGCGGAGTCTTCTGAAAATCATTAGTCAACCTGCACACATGGGGGCATTACCTACCTTGTACGCTGCAACAGATCCGACGATTATGGGAGGAGAGTATATAGCTCCTGGCGGTATTGGCGGTACTAAGGGCTATCCCAAGACCGCTAAGATTATCGAAAAATTATATAATGCTGATATTTCAAACAAGCTATGGAGCGTTTCAGAAGAATTAACAGGGGTGTATTACCAATTTGACGTGTAGATTTTGCCATTTGGGAAAGTAAACCTTATTATGGAATGGATAGTTAAAAGTTCTTCAGCACGAATAAGATTAACTGAATGGGGGGCTACCATGATTCGATTCATAATAAATTTAACGACCCGCTCTATGCAGAGTCCATGTGATGAACAACGGCGGTTGTTTGCATAGAGCTTGAAATTCTTTTCCGCCATATCATTGTAGTGCATATCCAATGTGTTCATTGTACGACTCTGCTGCCTTAAAGATTTTAACTTTTAAGGAGTGGAGCAACGTGAAATATATTAATGCGGATACAATCTTCCCGAAAGAATTGCTTGAAGAAATACAGCGTCATATCCCCGGAGGCCTGATCTATATTCCGAGGCCCAAGGATGCCTATAAGAAATGGGGCGAGAACTCGGGCGGCAGAAGGATTGTCCGGGAGCGGAACGACGAGATCCGCCAGCTTTTTGCTGCGGGAACAACCATTGATCAGCTTGCGGACCAGTACTGTTTATCCATCGATAGCATCAAGAAAATTGTGTATCGCAAAAAGGGATGAAACTATAGAAGCCATGTTCGAGCAATCGAATGTGGCTTTTTCCTGTAAGAGTAAAGAATGGTTATTAAAGCTTTTTTACATATTCGAGGTCGTTAATTACGCGTACAATTCATTTGACGGTACAAGGTTATGCGGTGAGAGTTCATGAAGTAACTCCTTAAATCATCTGGTAAGGTTGGTGAATATGAATAATATGAATATAGAAGTGAAATTAACGAATAAAGACGAGGCGTATGTGATTAAAAATATGTACCCGCTATACCTTCATGATCTATCCGGACATTATGGTCTGGGTGGAGAGCATACCCCGAACGAACATGGCATTTATGAGCCAAGTCCTGATTATATAACTTTGCAGGATCAGTATAACGTCCAGAACATATGGTGGGAAAAACCGGAGTGTCTTTATCCGTTCCTCATGATTGTGGATGGCATACCGGCAGGTTTTGCGTTCATAGCTACTCCGCCACATTGTTCACAAGGCACGAATTTCTTTGTACATGACTTCTTTCTGATGCAGCCGTTTCGAGGTGTAGGCGTTGCTGAACACGCGGCATCCACGATCTTCGGAATGTTTAAAGGAAACTGGGAGTTGTTCACCAATCCATCGGAGAAAAATAAGATTGGCCAATCTTTCTGGCGGAAAACAGTGGCTAATTATACCGAAGGTAACTATCGGGAAATGTACGGGCATACGTTTGATGGCTATAAATTGATTTTCCAATTCTCCAATATATAAAGAGAAAGACCGTCTCCCTTTGAGGGAAACGATCTCTTTCCACTGCCTTTTATAAACTACCGTTTAAATAGTGATACTCGGAATTCACTTCAAAACCAACACTGCGGTACAGATTCAAAGCGCGTTTGTTTTCGGTAACAACGGATAGGCGAATATCTGTGTAACTTTGTTTCCTTAGGAGATCAACCAGGGTGCTAAGCGCAGTGCGCCCCAGTTTCTGTCCCTGATAAGCAGGCAAGATACAGAAGTTATGAATAAATGCGGTAGTTGCATTAATGGAGTTGACCCGTACCAGCCCAACAGGCAGTTGATTCTGCCATGCAATATAGGTGACTCGGCTGGGTTCATTTGTTTGCATAAAGTACTCGCGTGTCCAGTCCTCCGAATCTCCAAAGGCTTGGGAGGAGCAAGTGACCATAAACTCCATATCCTCGGTTTCTGCCACGGACAACGTTAGTTCAGGCGGCTCCACAACCGAAAGGACCTCATTCACAAGTTGCATCGAGTACTCCGCACGATCATAAATGGCTCCGAGGGATTGGGCAGTAAGAAGGCCCGGAGATAAGCCCTGAGGAACGCGATAACTGAGTTGGTTGATTCCCTGTGGTTTCATATCCAGGATGGCCCTTTTCAGTAGGCTGCTGAACACACCTTGGCGACGATAATCTGGGTGTACGATGGCATTAATATTCCCGGTTACGCCATCGGATGGATACCAACTGAGGAGTCCTACCAGATCACCGTGTCGATAACAGAGGAGTGCATGGTCTCCGTCTTTTTTGCTGATATGGTCAAGGTCTGCCTTTAGATGGACGGAATCCAGTTGTTTACATTGTTGTTCGAGCAAAAAAATAGCATCAATCTGTTCCTTGGAGTTATAGACCATGGGAATGACTTGATAAGTTGACATAGCTTTCACACCTTCATTTTTGAAGGAAACACGCAGTTATTGGACCCGCAGGCGCTATCCTTCAAGAGTTGGTTCACTTCCCGATGACTATAACACAATCTATGATGAAGATGACACTCAATGGATGTAATTCACTGGATGTCTGTTCAGATGTGCCCAGTAACTGGACATTATATCCTATTGAAGGAATAATTAAGAGTAATAAGGAGAGAAAGGAGTTGATCACCTCGCGTAAGTTAGCTTATATGATGAGTACGTTGTTTCTTTCATCTGTCATGATAATGGGGTGCATCCCATCTGAGTCAGCCGAGAACGTTAAAGAGACCATTCCACCAGCGACGAATCAGCCGAGTATTGTGAGCAATCAGAAGGCGTCAGCCATAGATGAGCAGCAGGCCCTCGAAATGTCGCTGGATTATAAAACAACCGAACTGACTGTTGATTATAAGGACTATGAAGATACGTTAACTGTGGAGGGTCTGCTGGCTAGAGCAGAAGTAATCAGACCATTTTTGACAGAAAGGAATTTCGAATCCAATATAGATGCGCGATTTAACAAGATTCCTTTACGTGTAGCAGACAAAGAGAAGGCTCTGCTGCATCCTGAAAATATACAAACCAAGATCAAAGATAGCAAGAGTGATTGGATTCTTGTGGAATACACGCTCGATTTGAAATTTACGGATAAGGATGGCAAAGAGTTCAAGTCCATTCCGTTATCGGGCGATATCACCTTTTTGCAGGATCAGGGAGAATGGCGCATTCAGGATGATACGTACAACATGAAGCCCTTCACAGAAATCATTAATAATTCACTGTAGTTGATGGAGTGTCTGTGAATCTGGCACATGCAGATTGTGCTCGAATTAACCATTACGAATAAGTTCTTTCATATCAGTACGCACTTCAGAGTGCGTACTTTTTTGTGGGTGTGTACAGCTAAGCGTGCGTCGTCAAAAGGGCTTCATCGTGATGATTGTTCTTGTCTCTTCCTAGAAATTTGCAGGGTACATTCTCCTGTAATGATGATATCATTTGGATAAATAAACTTACTTATTGCGCTTTTAGAGATTGGGGTTGGATTCATCATGAGGGGAATTCTCCGAGTCGGTTCTCGTAAGGTGTGGTTTTATATCGTTGTTGCCGTTATTGTTGGCTTGGTTGCAGGCTATGTCGTCCTCTCTGAGCCGGACTCTCCTAAGTTCCAAAGTGAAAAAGGTATTCTGGATTTAAGGCAGGTTCAGCTCAGTACGAATCCGCAAAAGTTAACAGGGGAGTGGTCGTTCTACTGGCAAGAGCTACTGTCGCCTGAGGACATACGGGTTCGTTCGGCAAGGGAAGGAAATCAGGACCACTGGATCAGCATCCCAAGCTCCTGGCTTGGCTATCCGTTAGAAGGTCAGCGGCTGAGTGGTACAGGCTACGCAACCTTTCGACTGGTCATACAACTAAGTGAGAACGATCGAAACGAGCAGCTTACTCTGCGGTTGCCGAGCATTTTTCATGCGTACAAATTATGGGTGAATGGCGATCTTCTAGAAGAAGTTGGTGAGGTGGGTCAGGACAAGAGCTCCGTGACCCCGCATCTGGAGACGAAACTGGTGTATTTTCAGCCTAAAAACGATACGATAGAGCTGGTTATGCAAGTAGCCAACTTCAATCATAAGCGTGGCGGCATTACCAAGGATATCGAGCTGGGTGGTAGTGACGTACTAACTTCCAAGACCAATCTGAATCTTGCCAGGGATATGTTCATCACGGCAAGTTTGCTAGTGATCGGCTTGTATAATCTGCTGTTGTTCATGCTGCGACGTAAGGATAGGGCTCCGTTATATTTTGGCCTGTTTACTGTACTGCTTGGTATTCGATCCTTGTTCAACGGGGAGCTTATCTTTACACAATGGTTGCCTCAGTTTCCTTGGGAATTGCAGTTCAAGATTGAATATCTGATTCTTTGTGTCAGTGGTTATATCATCAGCATGTATTTTGATAGCATTTTTCCCAATTACATATCACGATGGTTTCGTCTTATTAGCTTGATCACAACCGGCGCATTCTGTGTCCTTGTGGTGGTAACTCCTGCACTTATATATTCAAAATTTATGCTGATGATCGGTGTAATGGTGGTACTACATATGGTTTATCTGATGATCGGGCTGGTTTACTCGGCTGTGCGACGATTGGAGGGAGCTTTAATCTTCCTGTTGGTGTCGGTGATTACTTTATTCACGGTTGTCAACGATTTTTTATATTTTAACGGATGGTCGCCGATTGGAAATACATCTCCGCTTGGGTTATTGATATTTACGATTGCGCAGTTGATTCTGCTGTCTTCGCGATCTACGAGGACGGCATCGAACGAAGAGAGAATTACACGTGAATTACAGGACCTTAATGACAAGCTGATTGAAATGAATATGAATCTGGAACAGACCGTTCAGGAGCGAACACAGGCCTTATCTACAGTGCATGATGATCTCCAATCCTCGTATGACCGACTGCTTCACTCCGAGCAAGGGAGGAAGAAGTTACTTGCTTATATTACGCATGATCTGCGTATGCCGTTGTCCAGTATGCTCGGATATGTAGAAGCTATACAGGACAGGGTCAAGCCGGAACGCAATGAACAATATCTGAAGTACATCCGGGAGAACACGATAAGGATTAACCGTATGATCGAGGAGTTGTCCTTCTTGTCTCATTTGGAGACCGGACAGGTCTCGTACCGAATGGAGCCGGTTCAGATCATTCCCTTCTTGCATGGTTTTTTTGAACAATATGAGTTGGTAGTGCGCGATGCAGGTTTAGACTTCATACTGGACATCGGAGATACCGAGGATAGACGATCTATTTTGCCAGTTGTCGAGATGGATGCGAAAAGAATAGAGCAGGCCTTATTTAATCTAGTATCTAACGCCATGAAGTTCACCTCCAGCGGGGGGCTGGTGCGTATTGCACTAGTTGTGGAAATGGTGAATCATGCTCCTCATGCAGTTATTAGCATAGAGGATTCTGGTATGGGGATTCCTCCGGATCAGCTTGAGCAAATCTTCGAACGTAATTACAGATACGATCGGCCGGGAATGGGCATAGAGGGCAGTGGACTGGGACTGGCAATTTGCAGGGAAATCGTACAAGCGCACGGAGGCATGGTTCGAGCGGAGAGCGACGGCAAGATGGGGGCGACATTCTATATAACGTTTCCTTGTACGGTGATTGAAGGAAAGGGGTGATGAGATGGACACGCACAAAATCATGATCGTTGATGATGATCCTCATATATGCGAGATTGTGCAGGTGTATTGTGATAGGGAGGGATTTGTCTCCACCTGCAGTCATAGCGGGTCAGAAGCGATGGAGCTGCTTGCATCGTTTGAGCCGGATTTAATTATACTGGATATATTACTGGCTAATGAAAACGGTATTGACTGGTGCAGGAATGCGCGTAATCTCACCAGTGCGCCGATTGTGTTTCTGAGCAGTCAAGAGGAAGACGAAATAAAAATTAGCGCATTATCCTATGGCGGGGACGATTATGTGACCAAACCGTTCAGTCCGGGAGTGCTCATGGCCAAGATCAAGGCTCACCTTCGCAGAGTGTCGACGGGTAGAAGGGAACAACTGCTGGAGTTACCGGGTTTGACACTGGATTTCTACACGCAGTCCGTCAACATGGGGAGTATACCTATCTCCTTATCGAAAAAAGAATTCAGTCTGCTGTCCTATATGGCACAAAACGTGAATCGTGTCGTCAGTGTCGATACGTTGTTTCAAATCATCTGGGGAATGGAAAGTCTGGAGGATACAAGAACGGTTGCTGTACATATCAGTAATTTACGCAAAAAAATTGAGTCTGACCCTGCCGACCCTGAGCGAATCATTACGGTTCGGGGGAGCGGATATATGCTGGTTTCTAATAGTACGTCACAAGCATGAATATAGCAGTAAGGGTGGTAGTCTATTATAAATGGGAAAATGGCGTTGGAGCAGTACCTGACGCTATTGGCCCATTTTTTGTCCTTTCCACTAGCTTCGTAACCGACTCAAGATATTGAATCCCTCAACACCAGTCTGCGCTTTTCCATCCTCGTCAAAATGATGTGCCATCTCTCCGAAGAATTAAACGATCCAATACGCACGGATTTAAAGTTTTCTTTAGGTTTCTCAAGTAGGTTAATCCATCATGATAAAATCACTGTGGTCGATATAACGACATATTTCATCAAATTGCAACTGATTATTAGCTACGAGGACGTTACATTCAAGCCGGATCAAACGATAATACGTGAAGAAATGGTTGTCTTGCTGTCCCGCATTAGTACTTGAAGAGAAGGAAGTGGCTCCGATGGCACGAGTTATATGTATCACATCAGGGAAAGGCGGAGTTGGCAAGACAACGGTCACGGCTAATCTCGGGACTGCCCTTGCCTTATCGGGGAGCAGCGTTTGCCTGATCGACGCTGATTTTGGATTGAGAAATCTGGATATTCCGCTTGGTTTGAGTAATAGGGTAGGGTATCATATTTCTGATTTTCTGACGGGTCAATGTGCTTTACATCAAGTGATCGTCAAAGATAAGCGAATCAGTACCTTGTCCTTTATCTCCTGTAGTAACGACGCGGTGCATCACGATGATCCGCAAGTTTTTGGCGAGGTTGTACAGCAAATAGCCCAGGGCTATGATTATGTGCTGATTGATTCGCCGGCAGGCATTGAAAATGGATTCTGGAATGCGGCTTTGGCAGCAGATGAGGCTATTGTCGTTACTACGCCTCATCGTACATCGCTTCAGGACGCGGATCGCGTAATCGGATTATTAGAAGATATGATTCCGGCTCCGCCACAGCTCATCATTAATATGGCCGACGGACAGGAAGCCCGTTCGGCAACGGTAAAGATGCAGGATATTATCGATATTCTCAATATTGGTGTGATTGGCGTGATCCATGCCGATGTACAAATTATACGTTCCGTACATAAGGGCATTCCGATTGCGCTTAATCCCGAGTTCGAAAGCGGACTGCGCTTCAGGCATATCGCCCACAATGTGGCGAAGAATCAGCAGGAGCCTTTTATCTCATTGAAACCCAAGAGGCATATTAGTGTTTTTTCGCTTCCTCCAAGACTGCGTTGGGGGAAGAGCAGTTCGTTATAGTCGATTCTGGTAGATGAATCGTTGAGAAGAGAATCATCTGGAATGGATTGCAGATTAGCTAAAGAATTCATGAAAAATAGTGGTGTGGGAGTTACCTTCCCTACGCCACTATTTTTTGATGTCATTGATGTTCTCGCTTGCGAGTAGTTGCTTACTTAAAGTTTTCTTTATAATTCACAAGCGCCCCTATCTCGCATGATAAAATACGGAAGAAAAAACGACATAATTTGCTGTGTCGGTGTCACAATTCGACTGCGACTGATCAGAAAGGTCGGTGAACGAATTCAATCTGTAAAGTTAGCATTATCGTACCTTAAAGCAGTCGGATCTCTGTATGTAAGGTTTTTCCTCGCTTGATCTCCACGTGCCGAGCGAACTGACTCGCAGGAGACCAATGATCCCGATCTGGGTCAGTGGTTTCCGCTATTAGTCTGGCTTTGGTGATTAGCTTGGTTAGAAACCAATTTTGGATAGTTTTTTTAGTTTGATCTATACATAGAAGGGATGAATACAAGTGAAGAAAGTAATACAGGGATGGAAGGTGAGCCGGCAGATCCTGATGTGGATGCTGGTGATCAGCTTAATAGTTTCTGCCGTGCCCCTATTACCAGCGCAATCGGCAGTAGCGGCTGAACTGCCGATGCAGAAGACAAAAGTAACCACATCCACTGGATTCCAGGATGTGAGTCCCACCGACTGGTTCTATGATGCAGTCGTCCATGTGCAGGAAAAGGGCATATTCAGCGGAACGAACGCGAGTAGCTTCTCTCCTAAGGGGACAATGACACGTGCCATGTATGTAACGGCACTTGGACGGATGGCCGGAGTCGATGCGGGGGCGTACTCCACATCGAGCTTTGCTGATGTACAGGCGGGCAGCTGGTATGCGCCATATGTCGAATGGGCGGTTAAGAAGGGAATTACCGATGGCACGGGGGATCGGAAATATTCGCCGGATGCTACCGTATCTCGGGAGCAAATGGCGACGATGACGTTGCGGTATTTCGAAAGCGAACAGATCCCTTATCAGACCGAGAATCTGGTCACGACAGAGCCGGGCGATCTCGGGGATGTATCACCTTGGGCGGCTGAAGCGGTCATCAAGCTGTGGCAAGCCGGTGTGTTCACCGGGGACGCCAAGGGCAACTTCAATCCGCGTGCGCAAGCGACTCGCGCGGAAGCAGCGGTTCTCTTCATGCGCAACAACGCGGTTGTAGAGGCGTGGAAAAATCAGAATCAAACGCCGGTTACACCTACTCCAACACCAACACCAACGGTGACACCGACGCCAACGCCGACAACTGGCGGTAATAATGGTGGTGGAACGTCTGGAGGCAGCGGAGGCGGTAACACCGGTGAGGCTACATACACACTCACCTTCGAGAGCAACGGAGGTACGCCAGTTGACGCGCAGAAAGTGCAGAAAGGCCAAGCGCTAAGTACTCTGCCTGCCCCAACAAAGGAAGGTTACATTTTCCAAGGGTGGTTTGTGGATAGTGACCTTTCACTCATCTTCGCAAGTGGCACTACCTTGACTGCGGATACGAAGTTGTATGCGAAGTATACGGATAGCATAGATAATGCCGTACAGAGCACACCAAGCTATTCGGTGCTGGATGTGGCACCAGACTTCACGATCGCGGTACACGATGCATCAGGAAACCTGACAGTATCCGAGGTTCAAGCGGGCATGACGTTCACAGACACGGCGAATCCCGACTTTGCTGGAGTTACCGTCACTGGTGGGAACGGTGCTTTCACGGTAGCGTCCGCAGCTGAAGACGGAAAATTCGTTGAAGGCAATACGTATCAACTTACGTTGACGGATGACAGTTTGTCCTTCCAAGGCCAAGATGCGACAACGAGTATTTATGTTTTTAGTGTCGCTAAGCAAGAGGTTCTGGACATTCCGCTGAACCCGAACATGATCTACCTTCGGTTTACGGATGTAACGAATATGATGCTGGATGGTGCAGCTGTGGGTTCAACATCGATTCCGGTAGTTACCACGACGGTGGGCGGTAGCGAAGATGCGCTTGCCGAAGCGAATGCAAGCAGCGGAACGTTCGTATATTCCGGCAGCACCGTGATTCAAGTGGGCAATACAGTCGCCATCTATCAAGGGGTTCGCCCTGATCTGCGTACATTAGCAACAACGGGTGAAGACGATGGCGATGTTGCCTATGTCCAGATCACAGAGGTAGACGGAAACACCTATACCTATGACCATGCAGATACCAAGCAAGTGTTGCTCAAGCCGGATGTTCTGCCGGTGAGTGTGGAAGCAGACACAGATGGAAATCCGAATAACAAATCCATCACAGTTGAGCATACCAAAATGAATTACAGCGACAGCCTATATGAGCCTTTCGGCTTGGATGAGTTAACCACGGTGGATGTGGGTGACTTTATCGGTTTTTATGAGGGCATCTTTGCTGAAGAAGGTTCTCGAATTGTCAGTTATGGACGTATCACTTCGATTACGCCTATAGCAGAGATGGACATCATCGAATATACTGATGCCACGATTGAAGATATTGAGAATGTCTTCAACATCTATCAGAAGCAAGCCATTGACGGCGACGATCTGTTGTCGGAAGAACAGATTGCACAGCTCGAAGAGCAAATTGAGCAGCAAGCGAGGGACAGCGGATTCGTCAATGAAGCCGCGGATTATCTGTCTGACATCGCCATGGAGACGAAGGAAATTCAGGAGATCAAGGCTCAGTCCTCCCTTGCGTCCGGTAAAGGGAGCCGGGTAAGTGTGGAGAATCTGACCGTTGTTGCTTCACTCGGCACGAGGCTGAAGAATATTGACGGCCGAACCTCAGGCGTAAGCGCTACATTACAAGTGGGTGCCGATATTGTTGTTAATATCAATGAAGACAGCGACCTTGTTATCCATATGACGGGTACATTCGTTCAGGAGATGAGCCTGGATCTCGGTATTAATGGGGATATGCAAGGGCATTGGCTGAAAAAGTGGGGAATTCCTTACTGGTACAGCATTGATGATTATGTAATTACGGCGAATCTGGATGCTTATAGCTATACCGGGATGAACATCACGGCAGAGATAGCTCTCGTTGAACACGATAAGTTAAATGATGCACTGAATGACTGGGTGGGCGAGAAGAACGCTGGCAGGTTGGGAAAGGTTCAGGACATTGCGACACAGATTAAAGCGGTAATGGCGGGCGTGCAGGATACTGCCGTAGATGCCGAATCGTTGAAGGAAAAGTATCAAGAGATGTTGGAGCAAGACACGGAATGGGTTCCGTTAATCAAGAAGGAGCTCTTTGAAAAGAGCGTACGCGTGGCTTTAGGTATTGTGGAAGTCAAATTTGAAGCGGAGTTTGTGGTCAGCGCCCAGGTGAACCTGACGGTGGGGGCAGATTTCTACTATAAGATGGCCAAGCGTTACTCGGTTAGCTTGCGCGTATTGAGTTTCAGTGGTTCGAGCAATACGGTCAGCTTGCCGGGAGACGGAGATTACCAATTTACCTTCTATGTGATGGGGACGATCGGTTTACGAGCTGGTATTCATATGGAGGTCAAAGCGGGGATTGGAAGCGTCAAGTTGAATAGTATCGGGCTTGCTGTAGAACCCGGTGTGTATGTGAATCTGTGGGGCTACTTCTATTATCAATTGAAAAATATTAGCGGGGTGGAGAGTACGAAGTCTCTAGGCGCCCTCTTCGTTGAGATTGGCATCTATTTGGAGGTGGAACTCGGCGCTCAATTAGGAGATGGAGCGCTCTCAGGCGGCGTGGAGCTGGTCGATGAAGAGTGGCCACTGTATACGATTGGAGAAGAACAGAACGTCTACGACTTCGCTTATCCACAGGATAAGTCGCTCAAAGTGAACATGGCGGGTTCTGCGTCATCCATCGCTGTACCGGAGTTGTGGGTCACAATGAATACCTTTGATTTGAAGACAGGCGCTACGGATACACGGGCTTATGATCGCTCGAATTTCGATATTCAGGTGGACAATCCGAACTTCAAGTATGACGCAGTGAACGGTATGATTGAAGTGGTGGACGAGAAGATTCAGGTGAGTGAGGGCAATCTGGTTATCACCTGGAAGGGGTCGCCGGGGTCGTTCACGTCCGATCCACTCAAGCGTACGATTCATTTAAGCTGGCTTGCCAGAGTGGGTGACTACATCCTTCAGCTAGATCCGCAGAACGGCGGAGTGACCGAGGTAGTGGCGGCTCCGTATAACGCGCCAATCAGCGTGGTCACCCCGGTATATCCAGGATACACCTTTGACGGCTGGTATACGGCCGCTTCCGGCGGCACGAAGATCACGATTCCGAGCAGAATGGCTGCGGAGGATCGGAAACTGTACGCGCACTGGATTGCGAATAAGAATACGCCGTATACCGTTGAGTATTATGTGCTAGACCCGAACAGCAGGATACAGGCTCCGCCTGTGGATACGGAAAAGAGGACTGGAACAACGGACACGGAGATTCGAATCAGCTCCGACAGGTTTAAGGAGCAAGGCTATGCGACCGGAACGGTAAGCGGCGTATTAATCAAGGGCGACGGCTCGACAGTCGTAAGAGTTAATTACTATCCGGAAAATCGAAAGATGACTTTCGCTGGGGGTTATGCCGGTGCGCCCCAAATCTCGCTAACAGAAGCCGTTGGCAAGAACATCGCTACTCGTATACCTGTACCGACAAGGCAGGGATATACGTTTGCCGGTTGGTCGCCAGAAGTTCCAAGTACGATGCCGATTGAGGATACTACGTATACAGCGAAGTGGACGGGGAGAGAGGGTACGCCTTATCAGGTCGTGTACTTGCTGCAAAATATCGGAAGTGACACATATACGGTTGCAGATACGGAATCGTATCGTGGAGTTACGGGTACCGAGGCGAGTTTGGCGGACGTCAAGCCGAGATCCTATGATGGCTTCGTGCGGGACGACAGCATTTCGGTACTGACGGATCTAATCACGAGCAACGGTAAAACGACGCTGAAGGTATATTATAAGCGTGATGTATACCAAATGACGGTTGATTATAATGGTTCTGGAGCAGCAAATAAAACGGATAATGTTCCTTTCGGAGCAACGATGCTGTTGCGTCTGGGCACTCCGACATGGCAGGGATATAGCTTTACGGGTTGGTCGCCAACACCTCCGACCACGATGCCTGCCGAGGATGTCCAGTTTACCGCGCAGTGGGCAATTAACGACTACACCGTAAATTTCGACAGTAACGGTGGGTCCGAAGAAGTGCCGGCTCAGACTGTAGGGTTTGGCGCTACGATTAGTACGCCGACTGAACCGACGAAAGATGGTTATGTATTCGGCGGCTGGTATCGTGATAACACGTTGACGAATGCTTACGACTTCGCTGCTGCGGTGACGGCGGATCTCACACTGTATGCGAAGTGGCTGATCCCTTACACGATAAGCTTCGAGAGTAATGAAGGGTCGGTAGTAGATGCCCAAACAGTGAATGAAGGCGTCAAGGCTATGGCTCCTGCCCCTCCGACGAAAGACGGCTATGTGTTTAGCGGCTGGTACAGCGATAGCGAGCTAATGAACGCCTACGATTTCACGGCTATGGTGGTAATGGGAGACCTCACGTTGTACGCGAAGTGGACGGTTTATGTACCGAATACTTATACCGTAACTTTCGAGAGTAATGGCGGATCGGTAGTCACAGAACAGAGTGTGAATGAAGGTGCCGTGGCTACTGCTCCTGGCGCTCCGATGCTGGAAGGGTATACGTTCGATGGCTGGTATAGCGATAGCGAATTGATGATACCTTATGGTTTCACGGAAGGTGTAACGGCGAATGTAATGCTGTACGCGAAGTGGACGAAGAATAGCTACACAGTGAGCTTCAGCAGTAACAATGGATCATCGGTGAGTAATCAGTCTGTGAGTGAAGGTGAAACGGCAACGATTCCTGAAGCACCGACACGTGCAGGGCATGTATTTGAAGGCTGGTATAGTGATGCTGGTCTGAATGAATCTTACAGCTTCACGACACCTGTGATGAATAACCTCACATTGTACGCGAAGTGGACGGCTATATATACGGTCGCCTTCAACAGTAACGGCGGATCACTGGTGGCTGACCAGAATATGCAAACCGGCGGTAATGCTACGGAGCCTGCCGTACCGACAAGGGATGGTTACACGTTCAACGGTTGGTACAGCGACGCCGGACTGAATGAAGCCTACAGCTTCACGACATCGGTGACGGGTAACCTCACGCTGTACGCGAAGTGGACATTTAACAGCCGCACGGTGGACTTTGACAGTAACGGTGGGGCAGCAGTAGGTAGTCAGACGGTGGTTACTGGCAACCAAGCTGTGGCACCTGCTGCGCCGAAGTGGGCAGGATATCGATTTGAAGGTTGGTACAGCGATCGTGATCTGGAGATCGTCTACGACTTCGGTACGCCGGTGACGGCAGACATCACGCTTTTCGCGAAGTGGACGATGACATCTTGGCTGCAAGTGGGTGACGAGCTGGAATTGAATAGCAAGTCCAATATCGTCTTTGACAGTCAAGGGACGCCTTACATGGCTTATATAAAGGACAATAACGAAGTATCTGTGGTGCAATATAAGGGAGGCACGTGGCAGTCCGTGGGCAATCAGAGCGATCTTGAAAAAGCGGGAGGATTGGGGAGCTCAGCTATATCGCTCGGAATAGACAGTAAGGACAAGATTTATGTTGGTTATAAGAATAGCTCAGGACAAGTAAGCTTTAAGAATTACAATGATGAACATAAGTGGTGGAGACCATTAACTGCTTACCCTGATTTTTATTGGAATGACGGAAAGAACAGTAGAAAAGTGGATACAGTTAAAGACAGCTTCTTCATTACCTTTGATAAGGATGATAATCCTTTTCTGATGTTTAGAGGTGTTTTGGTCGGTAACGCTGCAGAACCGTCAAGGCTCATGTCATGGAGTTATCATCAAGGTAGTGGATGGAAACAAGAAGCGAGGTTAGAGGCATTCGCAGGTCTAAGAGCATTCCTCGCACCGTTACCAAACAATGGCATGTATTTGTTTGCTCCATCTTATTCATCTTATTCATCTTATTCATCCAGTAGTTATGCGGCATTAGGATATAGCTTATCAGATAGCTTATCTGGACAGGATAAATTTTGGGAATTATTAGATCCGAAACAATCTTCATATCCAGCATCGGCGAATATGGATGCTGCATCCGCGCTTGATCCATCTGGCGTACCTTATATGATCTATCATAGCAGCTCCAATGGTGTTGAAATGTGGAAATATCCGCACTCCATTCCGTCAGAAAATACAGCATGGGAGAAGGTGAGCACTCCCGGATTCTCGGTTGGTTCGTCTAAAGGAGGAAGCATGGATATGGCCTTTGACAGCCAAGGCACGCCTTACGTTGCATATCGAGATGCTGCAGATGGCAACAGGGTGACTGTGATGAAATACGAGAACTTGGATTGGAGACCCGTAGGGCATGCCGGATTCTCCACTGATGACGCTCTTGAGCTAGATATTTTCATAGACAGCACTGACCACATTTATGTGAATTATAAGAAACAAGGTAAAATGACTATGATGAAGTATGATCCGAACTTGTAATAACCTTGACAGATCAGACTGACAGAAGAGCCTACTCCCATCGGAGTAGGCTTTTTTTGAATATATTCCATAATTCACTGTAATTCATGCAGCGTTTGTGTCTCCGGCACGTTATGCACCCGCATTGTTTCGCACAACCCACCAAACCTGGCTAATCCTCATCTCCAATTATTTTGCTTAGAAATTGGTTCGCCCAAACGTGGCATCACTCTTCACTGTCGAGTTGCTGGATGCGTTGATGGCATCGAGCTGTAACACGTAATCATAATGCCGGATGTAATATCCGGGCTGACTGTACGATTGAAGGGATACTTTGGTGCTGTCAGCCCAACCAGGACTGCTTAGGAACGTAGCATCTCCCTTATATGCGGAGGTGTCGGCATAAGCTTCAAGTACAATTTTATTGCTGGTGTTGCGCTTCAGGAAGTAGCCCGGGAAGTTGATGGACTCCAGTGATATTCCCATGGAGCTGGCAAGACCCGGCACGACGCGGAACTGTGAATCCAGAACAGGTGAGACGTTGGCATCCACGCGAGCAGTGTAGTTGGCATGACGGATGTATCGATCCGGAACGTTGTGTGAACTGAACCGGCTGTAACCTGTGGCTTCCGGTGTTGCAGGGCCCAACATTTTGACCTCGTGCAGGGTTGGGGTGTACCAGTTCCCCGGATTATTCCACAAGACGGCGTTTACCATATTGATCCGTACATAACGAGCTGTGAAATGCACAGCATCCGTTGTAAAGCCATAGGTCAGATTGTTGGTGCGATCCAAGGTGGAGTAATTGACTCCATCGTTGCTAATTTCAATTTTGTATTTGTAGTATCCTTCGGAACCTTTATACATAAACCAGGACGTGTCGATCTCGGTGATCGTCTTCGGTGAACCGAAGTCTACTTGCCACCAGGCAGGCCAGCTATTGGAGGAAGCTACCCATGAAGTCTGGTAGTTGCCATCATTGACATTGGATGCGGACGAGCTGGAGGCTGTAGAGCTGGCGGTAGTTGTTTTGCCTTGGGCATGATTGACGAGAGCAGGCGGTGTTACCGCACCTGTTGCTGCATCGATATTCCACGTTGTATACCACTCCAGTGATGCGGTTCCGTTCGAATCATTCAAGGTTAGCGGCAGCCAAATATGTTTGTGCTCTCCCAGGTTCATCGGATTCCAGTGGTCCCCCATGTAGATGTAGGATGTGGTGTTGCTGCCTGTAATCGTGGCAATATCATGAATCTGCGAACCAAAGGCAGATGGATTGCCATATGGCGTAAGCGCAGTCCATGTACCCGTCATGGAAGTTGCTGTAGCATAAGCACCCTGATTCGGATACCAGCCAGCGGCTTGGGAGGTGAAGAGGTAGTAACGGTTTCCTTTTTTCACAACAGCAGGCGCTTCACGATAAGCATTCTCGAACAGCCAACCCTCGAAGGATTGTATTCCGGTGTAACTTGCATTCATTTTGAAAACAGCCATTGTATCATTGGCGCCGCCATTCTTGCGTGAAGCCGTAACCAGATAACCCGTGCCATCGGTATCAACAAAGACGGTCATGTCACGGGATTCATAATTCAGCGGTCGGAAGCTGCCCTCATAGGTGAATTTTCCATTCGGGGTATTACTTGTTGCGACCGCTACACGCCCAAGGTTGTAGTCCGTTCCATTCTCATAGTGTGCCCAGAGCACATACTGGTTGGTGTAGGCGTTATAGATGACTTTGGGGCGCTCAATCTTGCTGGAGGCCAGTTCGGTTGCGGAATCTTTTGTCAGAATAGCGTTGCTGAAAGTCCAGTTCTTCAGATCGGTGGAGGTGTAGACGTTCACACTGTCGAACCTGCCGCCCACTGCATGTTCACCGTACAGATAATACGTCGAGCCTACATGCAGAATGTTGCCACTGTTCGCATGGATGGGGTTGCCTGCGGTGTCGAGCCAATCGGTGCCATTGGTTATCGTGACACTAGCTGCGCTTGTTTGTTCAGGATGAAGTCCAAACAGGGTGAACGTGAGTGCAAAGACCAGAAACCAAACCGCTTTCCTGTTACCCATTACATACACCTCCCGAAAGATATCAGATTAATTATAGCGCTTTCATTTATATTTTAGTTCGGCTAGACTCTTTTTCAAGTGAACAATCCATCCATTGCTGAACAAACCGGCATTACATCGAGCTTGAGCGGTGAGAGCGAGAAAATTGTCCTTAAATATCATGTGCGATGATGTGGAGAGAACCAGGTACACGCGCTAAAATAAGGAGAGAGTGATTTCACAACAGGGTTGGGGGGTGAACCGTCATGGACAAGTTTATTGTAGATGAAGACCTTCAGGTGATATTGCAAAATGAAGAAGATGGAGCGAGCACTCCCATTAAAGGAGGTATTACCGCTCAGGATTTTGAAGTCATCTCTACGTATAGAAAGGGATGGTTGACCTTCGCCTATCTGCGTGATCATCAGGGAATATGGTGGTTCAATGCCCGCAAGAACAAGGCTAGTTTGTTCAGTCGGGATACGGAAGCTTTTTGTGTGATCGATGAAGATTACTGCTGCGACTCCCAGTACGTCTATCTGGAAGATCAGGCTGTGCTTGACTCCAATCCGAACAGCTTTCGGCTGTTGCCGGACACGCCCTACTTTGCTCAGGACCAACGTTATTTATATGTAAAGAGCAGCACGCATTTTCATCTATTTGAGGATATCGATATGAACCCTGTGATTGCTCATCACGACTATTGCACCGACAAGGACCACTTGTTCCATCTGTCCAGCTCTCTTCGTTATGCGAATGGGGAAAAGGATGAGGTGAGAGCATGGCTGCAAGAACATCATCCCGACGTACCTGGCTGGTGGAGTGATCATTATGCCCACAGTGCAGAAGGCGCTACGCAGATCACAGGCAATTGGGTTGAGACGTCGTCGTCTATTTTTTATAGAACCGAATGGGGCGGAAACCCGCATCGAGAAGCCAAAGCTGTATTTAACCTTGTTCGTAGAGCGGACAGACCTACCTTTGAACCGTTGGACGAGCAGTTTGCACGGGACCGTGAACGTGTTTATTTTCAGTGGCGTATTGTAAAAGGAGCAGACCCGGATACGTTCCAGTCACTAGGTGGACCGTTCGGATGTGATGGCAAACATGTGTACTACAACGGTTACCGTGTCGACGAGGCAGATGCTCTGCAATTTGTAGCGTTTGTCGGGACGGAGCATCTTGGATTTTCCAAGGATCTGCAACATGTATATCGTGCCGAGGTTGCTCGGACGAGTCAGCCTTTCGGTCATCCTGACGATGTGCTTCAGATCATTAAGGGGGCAGACGCAGCAACGTTTGAGTTAATAACACCTTCCGGGAGCTGGGCAGTGGATGCTGATCGGGTGTATCTGTGGGGTAAACCGAATAAACATATCGATCGAGCCAGCTTTACACATCTATTCGATGCCGATCCCCAGAGTTGGGCAATGGACCAGAATGGTCTGTATAATGCCAATGGCAAACGCACAGTAAAGGGTGTGAACGGCAGTACATTTGTCATGCTGAATGAATATTGGGGCAAAGATGACCGTGTGGTGTTCAGCTTTGTGACGGGAAGTGTATATAAGTCGGGGGACGCAGCGACGTTTCAAGTTACGGATGATACAGGGGGCACGGAGGATGCGTTATTTCGGTATACGGTGGAAGGGGGTACAGTGCGGAAAAAGAAGAGGTAATGAAAACAGGGATAGTAGACTTAGAAAAGAGTCCACTATCCCTGTTTAAATTTCTATTTATTTGACCGTGTTTACCAAACTATTTATGGCCTTTGCGAACCTTGAGCTGCATCTTTTTGATCGTTGTATTCTGCATGAGCTCCAGTACAAGAGGGCCTTTGCCGTTCAGGATCTCTACATCCGTTACATTATCCAGAATCGTAATGATCCCGATGTCGTCAGCAGTAACCCCTTCAAGCTTGGCGATAGTACCTACAAAGTCAACGGCACGAAGTTTCTTCTTCTTGCCTCCGTTGAAGTTCAACTTCATGATCTGTTGGTTCAACTGTTCACGCTTGTCCTTTTTACGTTCAGGCACGATCTTCAATCGCTTCTCAAAATCTTCTCTGCGGCGATCTACAGCTTCCTCGGAAGGAGCTTTCACAATAGGGATTTCGAAACCGATATAGGATTCAATCTCCGCAAGACGTCTGCCATCTTTCGGTGTAATCAACGTAATGGCTTTACCTGTTTTGCCTGCGCGACCCGTACGGCCGGTGCGGTGAACATATCCCTCTTTTTCCAAAGGAATATCGTAGTTGATGACATGAGTAATATTGGTGATATCAATACCACGTGCGGCTACATCCGTCGCGATCAGATAACGGAATTGTCCCCGTCTGAATGCGTTCATCACTTCAATCCGCTCATCTTGCTCCATACCACCATGGATACGATCTGCTGGGTAGTCAAGGTCAGCCATGACACGGAACAGTTTATCCACATTCTCCTGCGTACGGCAGAACACAATGCAGCTATCCGGATTTTCCACAATGAACAAGTCCTGAAGCAGCGCGGTTTTGTTCACCTCTGGTACGTTAATCACAGCATGTTCAATCGTGGCTGTTGTCAGTCCACTTGCTTTGATCTCGATCTCCACCGGCTTGTTCATGTATTTGCGTGACAGCTTGGCTACATCTTCAGGGAACGTAGCGGAGAACAACATCGTTACTCGCTCCTGCGGCAACTTCTGAATAATCGCTTGTACCGTCTCGATGAAGCCCATATTTAACATCTCATCGGCCTCGTCAATAACAAGGTATGCAATCCGTTCGAGTGGCAGCGTGCCGCGTTCGATATGATCCAGTACCCGACCTGGCGTACCTACAGCGACATGTGTTCTTTGTTTTAACTCGGCTTTTTGGATATGAAAAGGGGACTGTCCGTATAGTGCGGTTGCTTTAATACGCTTAAAGCGGCCGATATTTGTAATATCTTCGTTAACCTGCAAAGCCAGTTCCCGGGTTGGTGTAAGAATCAAAGCCTGTGGCTTATTTTCATTCCAATCCACCAGCTCGCAGAGCGGAATACCGTAGGCGGCTGTTTTACCGCTACCTGTCTGTGATTTGACCACAAGATCCTGGTTCTCTAGTGCTACCGGAATAACTTTCGTTTGAACCTCGGTTGGTGTCTCGTAGCCCAGACTGTCTAGTGCTTTTACGATCTCTTCACCTAGTCCATAATCTTTAAATTGTTGCTCGCTCATCGTTTACCTCTTTTGCGTTAGTTTTTGTACAATTATTGCACCGTACATTTATCGTATACCTCTTCATTATACTCTATATGCAGGCAGGCTAACGGAGTAAATGCTTCAAGTGTGTAAATTGTTTTCATGATTTCTGATTTGAGGGAGCAACCACCCCTTGCTATTCGTAGGCGAATACTCTTAATTTCTGAAATGTGTATCATAACGTTCCACGTGAAACGAAATGTATCGGTGAATATTGCTGTGTGTTAATGAATGACCATTTTTACAGCCTGGGTTTGGGGAGGGTAAGATTGAGCGATTATTCCACCAATCCATACTTCTGCACTTCGACCAACGAGTGTCTCATCCAAAGAGACGGTGACAGTCTGTCCTTCGATGATGAGTTCGGCGTTCTTGCTGAGCGAAATCCAAATCGGTCCTGATTCAACACCTCCATCTTCTTTATTCTCTATGAGTACCTGACCTCTTTCTTCCTCAAAATCCGTAATCATTCCTCGCACATGTGGCTTCTCTTTCACTTGTTCTACGGACTTCTCTGTGCATCCAAGAGTTAACAAGAGCATGATGACTGGTAATAAGGATAACTTTCGTACAGTGGACATTGGGGTGCTCACCTCTCATTCTTTTTAATTACATCTACAAACTATGGACGTTACCTGAGACGCCCAAGTTCCTGTATATCAATAAAAAGAACCAAAAAAATTCCATTCAGTCTGGAACTGGGATTTGGAATATGTTAGCATATGGGTAACTTATTGAACGGAGGGATACGTGTGCTAAATTTTTCCCGATTGAGATAATATGGCGAGATGTTTGTTTATGCTTGCTGTTTTCTGCCTGTGTGCAGCTCATCGGGATTGGTTTGCCATGTTACACGTATGCCGCTAGTCGTGAAAGAATCACTCTGTGAAGTGGTTCTTTGATGTACTACTATTTTTTGTGAGCATTCAGGTATGCCGATATCCAAAATGAACTGCACAGGCGAATATGTCTGTGTTTTTTAGTTTATCCAGGAAAAGGGGAGTACCTGATATGACAAAATCGAACTCGAATGAACATTTGGCAATTCAAAAGGAAGTACTATCTTTAGCAAATCAGAATGGACTTCTTATCGTTGAAGAGTCCTTGGACATCAACGAGTCGGGTATGGATTTTCGTGTAGCATTCGCCACGGATGAAGAAGGCCGCAGATGGGTTCTGCGCCAGCCGCGACGCGAAGACGTCTGGGAGCGAGCCGAGAATGAGCGAAAGGTGCTGAATGTGGTCCGAGAAAATATACCTGCACAGGTACCAGATTGGCAAATCTGCACGCCAGAGTTGATCGCTTATCCTTTACTTGAGGGTGATCCGATCGCAGTTGTGGATCCCGCAGGGGGAGGGTATGTATGGCGATTCCCTCAGGAAAACTTATCTGATGCGTTCCTGGATTCATTGGCTACGACTCTCGTTGCCCTGCATAATATTGATCCCGACAAGGCAAAGGAAGGCGGAGTGAGGGTCAAGACTCCAATGGAGGCCCGCAATGAATTTGCAGCCAATATAGAGGAGATCAAGCAGAACTTTACGGTGCCAACGGAGTTAGTTGAACGCTGGACGGTATGGCTTTCTATGAATAGCTTTTGGCCTCAGCACTCGGCGTTCATCCATGGTGATCTGCATCCACCACATATAATTGTCGATGATGCCCAGCGAGTAACTGGACTTATTGATTGGACGGAAGCTGAGATTGCAGATCCGGGTAAGGACTTCGTCATTTACTATGCACTCTTTCAGGAGGAAGGACTGCGTGAACTGTTGAGACGTTATGAGAAGGCAGGGGGAAGAACATGGCCCCGGATGATGGAGCATATTCGAGAGCAGTGGGCAGCCTATCCTGCAATTGTTGCCAAGTTTGCACTGATTACAGGAAAGGAGTCGGACATGGAGATGGCGAGAGGCATGCTTGCGAACTGGGATGTAAAGAGAGGTTGAGTATTAAAGTATATATAGCAACCATACCGGGTGAGGGGTGGATGTATGGCACGAATCCGACTAATATGCTGGCTAACAGGTATTGCATTGCTGGTTAGTCTAACGGGATGTACAACTCTGTTTGTCAATTCAGATGATCGTGCGGAGAACGTGCTCTCCCAAAAGCGAATGAATGAACTCCGCAAGGAATATCCGCTATCCACTGGCGTTCCCGCGACGATTAACATGAGAGAAGTGAGCTTCAGAGAGATCATGACATATGGGGATGGGGTCGTTGTGGCAGAGGTTATGAATGTTTTGCCGAGTTTTCGTGTGGAGTTGACTACTGAGCCGGGCACGCCTGAGCGAAAGATGGCTGATAAGGATCGGGCTACTGGAACGACACCCTATCAACCTGAATTCATCTCCTATGGGGTGAGGGTACATGAAGTGGTAACAGGAGATGATGTACCCGAGGACACTTTTTTATTTTACAACGCTGAATTTGCAGGTGTGGAGCCTGAACTTAAACCAGGTATGAAGATTATCGCTGTAGTCAAAAAGGGGACGACTGGAGAACAGCTGGGAGGATATTCGTTCACCCGCTACGGCACGTACTATATTGTTGATGGTGACTACGTACTTGCCACCTATGAGGGTGAATCGGAGGAATCACGTTACTTTACGGAACAAACGAATGGTATACAACTGGACGCTTTTATGGATAAAATCAAGAACCTGCCACAACGCTAAATGACTTTTTTCCATAGAGCAGTTATAGCAATTATTATAAATGTTCTTTAACATAAAAAAGGGCGATCCCTTCCATGATATCCATGGGAGGGATCGCCCTTTTTCTTTTTCGTTAAGCGTGGTACGTCACGATTGTACCTATTTCAAAATACTCACATATTTCCCGTATACAAATGCTACACGTCCATCCAGCTTCACTTTTACCCAGCCATACTTGTCTGTACTGATCACCTCAAGCACAGTGCCCTTTGGTACTGCAGCAACAACTTTGGCCTTGGATGAAGCGCCAGCGCGTACGTTCAGGTAAGCTGCAGTGACCTTGGCTTGTTGGCCTTTGGTGACAGTTCCTGGTTTACCAGTGCTTGGTGTTGATGGTTTACCAGGTTTCGATGTGCCTGGAGTTGGTGTTGGTTTAGGTACTGTTGGCGTTGTCGGCTTCTCAGGTGTAGGAGTAGTTGCTCCCTCACCACTACCTACTGCTTTGCGAGCTTTGTTCAGCCGTTGATAGAACGCTCCCTTGGTTTTCACGCCTGCGAATTGTGCCGCACTCACATCTGCTTTGGCAGATAACGTATCAATCTCTTCCTGAGTCACCGTATCCAAAATGTTAATGGAGGCAATGTTGGTGTACTTGCCATCTTCCGTTGTTGGGACAGACATGATGCCGTCGTTAATTAACTCCACTACATCTGCACGTTCCGGTGCAGTCAGGTCTACGCCGGTGATTTTCCAGTTATGTTGAATCTTCGGTTCGTAGACACCTTTCATAACATCTTTCAGATAGGCGATGGACAGGTTGCGAATTGTGCCTTGAATCTCACCAAATGCCGAGGCATCCTTGGAGGACCAGAGCTGCTTGAACTTGCGACCTTCCATGGCGCCACCTTTGGCAATCAGCGCTTCCATCCGGTAGGCATTCATACCGAGCTTCAGCGTATCGTCTTCTTTGACCACTGACCCATCGCTGTACTTGAGATTTTTAATCCGACTACCGTATGGCTTGGTCAGGTCAATCTCATACGTTACGCCGCCGAAGAAATCATCGGTGCTGTATTTGGAAGCGCGTCGTTTCGGATCAAAGCTGACGGTCACATCACCAGGGCGTGTGGAGTTGAAGTATCCCGCAGACCACTCCATATAATCCATCAGATCGCGTCCGGTTACTTCATATACGGTCACTTCACCAAAGGTGTATTGGTAGTTGAACGCAATATCCTTTTTCTTGATCGGGCCTACATCCAGCTTGGCCTTGTCGTTATCAATCTGGTGCGCGACCACATCGGCATCACTGTAATGCAACATCACTTCTGTGAAGAAATCAGACAAAGGTGTTTCCTGGATCTGCACCGCAGGGATACCCTTAATCTCATCAGCAGGGACCAGGTTCGTTCCTTTCAGTTCAGCCACTTCAATGTTGGCATCGGCACGAGCGAACTCGTGGAATGGGTCCAAAGTCTCTTCCAGCGCAGGATCGGAGACTTCATATGTTCCGTCTGCTGCTTTCACAGCGAGAGCTTGAGCTTCCTTGCTTTTCAGCACAACTTTGTCGCCATCTTTTTCAAATGTAAGGTCAATTCGAGAGATATGCGAGCCATATTTATTCGGTTCGGAGATCAATACGCCGTTAACCGTTTGGGATTCAATCAAAGTATGCATGTGTCCGGCAAAAATGGCAGCCAGCTCCGGGTTGGCATTGGCGATATCCGTCACTCCGGTTCCCGGATTACCGTTCTCGTTGTCCAATCCCATATGCATGAGTCCAACCATGACATCGACTTTGCCTTTTAGCTCAGCAATGGCCTTCTTGGTCTCTTCCACAGGATCTTTGACGATGATGCCGTCCAGGTGATCCGTACCTTTCTCAAACTCGGTAATCATAGGTGTGTTCATTCCAATAACACCGACTTTGATGCCGTCTTTCTCAATAATCGTATAGGCAGGCATGTAGCGGTCGCCGTTTTCTTTGAAAATGTTACCCACGAGAGGCTGTCCATTGAATTGGGAAGAGATCTTCTCCAGTACGTCCAGTCCGAAGTTAAACTCATGGTTACCCATAACCCATGCGTCATATTTCATTTCGTTCATTGCAACCATCATGGGAGATTGGGGTTGATCATTGAACAACTCAGCCGAGTTATCCTGAATCATGTCTCCTGCATCCAGTAGGATCGTATTGGGATTCTCCGCACGCACTTTTTTTACAATGGTGTAGAGCTGTGTCATGCTTCCGGTTGGGTTTGGACCATCCAAAGCATAGTCCCACGGCATGAATCGACCATGTATATCCGATGTACCCAGCAACGTGATCTTGGTCTCCTTGTCTGCCTCAGCAGCCTGAACCGGAGTGGAAGCAAAAGGGGCGAACAAAATGGAGGCACATAAGAGGAAAGATAAAGGCCATCCGGCGAAGCGTTTCGTTGAAATTTTGCGCATGTTGTAATCTCCCTTGTTATCTAGTGTGTGTAAAGATATGTATCATTTCATACTAGATAAACATCTGGTGAATGTAAACTCCAATGTAAGAGTTATGTTGGATTTAAGAGATTGAATCGATAATTAGCCTCAGAAAAACCACTAAATTCTATTTTTTTACAATAAAATACTATAATTTGACAGGTGTTAAAAACCAAAATTATCCAGTAAAATGGTTTTTGTAAGCGCTTTACAAAAAATGAATACTAAGGAGGAAAATCATTGATTAAGTCTAAGTGGTTTAAAACAGTCGGCTCACTGGCATTGGTAGGGATTCTCGCTGCTTCTGTTGCGGTTGGTAGTGTGAGTGCTGGTTTGGCGAAAGGTAGCAAATTTCTGGGCAATATTATTGCCAACCAGGTTCCTTCGAATTTTAGCCCATATTGGAATCAGGTAACTCCGGAGAACTCAACCAAGTGGGATGCTATTGAAGGCACACGCAACGTAATGAATTGGGGCCAGGCGGATATGGCCTACAACTATGCTAACAACAACGGATTTCCGTTCAAATTCCATACGCTCGTATGGGGAAATCAACAGCCAAATTGGATTAACAGTCTCTCAGCCGCAGATCAGAAGGCTGAAGTGACACAATGGATTAAAGCTGCAGGACAGCGGTATTCGAAGTCTGCCTTCGTTGATGTGGTGAATGAACCTCTGCATGCGAAACCATCCTATCGCAATGCCATTGGTGGAGATGGGGCAACGGGTTGGGATTGGGTTATCTGGTCATTCCAACAGGCGAGACAAGCCTTCCCTAACTCCAAACTGTTAATTAATGAATATGGTATTATCGGTGATCCTGCTAAAGCGGACCAATATATCCAGATTATCAACCTTTTGAAAAACAGAGGTCTAGTTGATGGTATTGGAATCCAGGCGCATTACTTCAATATGGACAACGTTTCTGTGAGCACGATGAACACGGTATTGAACAAGCTTGCAGCAACAGGGTTGCCAATCTATGTATCCGAGCTGGATATGACAGGTGACGATAATACACAATTGCAACGTTATCAGCAGAAATTCCCTGTGCTGTGGAAACACTCTGCTGTTAAAGGTGTGACGCTGTGGGGTTACAACCAGAATCAAACCTGGCAGGCTGGCTCCCACTTGGTCAATAGCAACGGTACAGAACGTCCGGCTATGCAATGGCTGAGAAATTACCTGGCAAACAATCCTTAAGTTTACGTATTGATGTGGCTGAGCATCTCGTAGAAATTCGATAATGATATCACATCAAAAAGCGCCTGTCCCACATGATGAGTATGGGGACATGGCGCTTTTTGATGTGCGAATATTTTGTCTCCCTGTTTGATCAACCACTGGTGCGAGGAGTCAAGAATCCGAATGATGGTCGTTCTGAACTTTAAGCAACCGAGCGTGAGGAGAAGCATTTGATTTTAATCCATATCAATACAAAAGCGATCAGTGCAAAGATCATTCCGCTCCAGACCAGTTGATGTACTCCCAGGTTTGCGATGAACCAGCCGCCGATAGCAGTACCCAGGGTAATACCGAGGTTGGAAAAGGATACATACAAGCTGTTGCCGAATTCAGGCGCATCTTGCGCTTCAGCGGTTAACCAGGTTTGGCTTACAATTAATCCTCCTGAATGCACGGATGCCCAGAGGATGACTACAATAACCATCCACATGAAGTGGGGACCGGCCCAATAGACGAGTGCGTAAGCTGCTACATACAGCAGGGGGAACATGAGGACAGTTCGGACCACGCTCTTACGCAGAAACTGTCCAAACCCCAAATTTCCGATGATCATGACGACACCAAAGACAGTCAGCATGACACTGATCCATGATCCGCTCATTTGGGTGACCTGTCCAAGATACTCGGCGAAATAGCTGTATACGGAGAACATGGCGGCGAATATAAAAATGACTGCGGCAACATTCAGCCATAATCCAGGTTTGCGCAGAATACCGAGTTGCTTGCCATAGGACATCTTTTCCTTCACGGGCATCGAGGGTAACCAGATCCATATGCCGATCAAAGCGACCACACTGACCATCGCTCCAAACAGGAAGGCGATTTCGAGGGATAGGCGTTCAGCAAGATACGATGTCAGTGGCACGCCAAAGGCAAAGCCCGCGGTAACTCCGGTGAATACTTTGGCGACGGCCTGACTGCTTTTCTCTGCCGGAACGAGTTGGGCACTGGTGACCAGGGCTACGGAAAAGAAGACGGGATGGAATAACGCGGGAATGATACGGAAGATAAGCATGGTATCAAATGTTGTGGCGTAGGCATAGACGACGTTCGAAATGGCAAACATCAGCACAGCGGCTAAAAGGATGATTTTGCGATTAATTCCAGACGCCAGCAAGGTGAGAAAGGGACCCGCGATGGCTACGACCAGCGCAAATATACTGACCAGCCAACCTGCCTGTGCAGCCGAGATACCGAATTTGTGCGCAACCTGAGGCAGCACCCCCACAATCCCCATTTCTGTTGTAATGATCCCGAATACACCTAGTGCCAGAATCAGGATAAGCAGCGGGTTGACCTGTTGTGATTTCATGTAAAGCGTACCTCCAGTGAATTTAGATATACAGAAAAATAGATGTATTATGTCGAAATGAATCTGCCTTGCCTCCTATAACTCCTATAATGTGATGGACATGAGAGTAAGCTCTGGATTACATTATATCTAGATTTATAGATTTGTAAATATAAAAGGTGGAACGTCATATCTTTAAGTTGCCTTCGGCTTGTGTTTCACAGGAGTAATAATGGTGAAAATAAGCCTGGTCTGGCCCATAAAAAATAGCGCCGGCCCGGGGAATCTTTGGAGCCTGACGCTATTGATGTCCGCGTTTCTAACGAGGTATTGGATTAGTTACTTCGGTTGAATAACCATGCTGTTGAACGAATCGGCTTCCAACTTCATGTGTAGGGTCTGTCCTTCTTCAAGGGTTAGATACAGGTCACGACGGTCCTGGAATGGGTTGTTGATGACAATGACGAGACTGTTATCCGGGTTGCGGAAAGCGACGGATTTCCCGCTCCAGGCGCCTGACAGACCGACTTTTCGAGCACCAGGAACAATATGATGAGCGAAGTGTTTCATCACATAATACTCCGGGTTCCGAGTAACCTCCTTATTGTCCGGATCTACGGTGATCATGGAGTTTTGCTCCCAGCCCCATGTGCTGCGGCCTTTGGGTTCCAGAACCATGTTCCAGTAGATGTACGCGTTCACTCCGTTGCTGAAGTAATGCTGGTAGAGGTTATATACATATTTGGCGTAATTCCATGAGTTGTTGCCATCACCGCATTCGTTCTCGGTCTGCATATAACGCAGCTCCGGATAACTTGCCGAGGTACGTTGAATGGCATTTTTGCCTGCCCACTGATATCCAACACCCTTGATATAGGAATACGCCTTTGGATCACTCAGGACAAGTCCGGCGTATTCGTCGAAGTCATTCGTTTTTTTCTTGATTAATTCCTCCCATGGATCAGGGGCGTTGATCGTTCCGAGCCAGATTTCCGTATCCAGACCGTGTTTGTCAAAAGCCGGGCCCAGATAATCGGCGATGAACTCACGAAGCTGCTCGCCTGTCCACATGCAAGAAGGGAATTTCTGATCTGCAATCACTTCGTTCTGCACATGCACCTGATGGATGGTAATGCCTGCGTCACGGTAAGCCTGTACAAATTTCACAAAATACAGGGCGTAGGCCTCCAGAATATCTTTCTCCCAGCGCAGTGTCCCATAGTTATAGGCTTTGGGCGACTTCATCCACGTTGGCGGGCTCCATGGCGAGGCGAAGAATTGCAGGTTCGGGTTATAACTCAGAGCTTCCTTGATGTAAGGAATCAGATATTTGAAGTCACGTTTGATCGAAAAATGTTCCATGGCCACGTCGCCGTCCACTTCGTTGTGGCTGTACCATTGCTCTGCATAATCACTTGCGCCGATCGGCAGGCGACAGATGTTAAACTTGTGCTCACCCTCTGGATGGAAGAGAGAGTGAAATACCTCATGGCGCTGCTCCTCATTCAAGTGGGACAGAGCCATATAACCAAGCTCGTTAAAACAGCCACCAAACCCTTCCACAAGTTGGTACTGTTCACCCGTCAGTTTTAAGTTAGCGCTTTCATTAGTCGGCACAAAAGATAGCTCTCTCCACGAGCTGTCTTGGGTTGTGGAATAACCAGTGAACGTGAATGTCATATGAATTTCCTCCTCGATTGAACCTCAGTTGTCATATATATTACGTTCAGTATAACAACCCCCGCTGTAAAAGAAGATATGCTAAACCGTGTAAAATTTACCCTAATCGAAGATGGAGTATCACGAGTTCGTATCCGAATAGACAGATTATATGCTGTATTTGTTTGTGATCGGCGATGTCCATATACCATTATCCAATGTCATAATACAACTGTCATGACACAACAAAATCCCCGCTGATCGTTCAGACGGGGACTTTGCTTGTTTCTCATATTCTCTTATGGCTGGAAATGAACGTGAGACACTATTTAAGGCTGCACACTCTCACCAAGCTGTTTATTTTCAAAAATCAGAATCGTTTTGCTGCTTCGGATGTAACCAACCGTCGTATTGAATTGCTCCGAGATGAAGCGTACCGGTACAAAAGCTTTACCATTTTTCATCAGAAGAGGAGCATCATTGATCGCAAGCGTATCATCCACAACAACTTGTTTGTTGCCCACGCTCCAGCGGATGGTCTTATCATTCTGTGTGATCACAGCTTCGCGCGTACCGCTGTTCCAGTTCACACGGGCATTTAACTGCTCGGAGACAAAACGCAGAGGCACATAGGTCCGGCCCTCATCGATAAAAGGTGCAGCATCCAGTGCATAAGCACGGTCCCCGACATAGGCGGTGGTTGACCCTTCAATCAGACGCTGGAAGCTGCCTTGCGGCGTTCGTTTCTGCTCCCGCACATTCATCCGGTTCAGAAGCTGCATCGTATGACTGCCACTCACAACATCCAGATAATTGTTCTGCACCGTGAGTCCGGCAGGCTCAACCTCTGATACAGAAGTCTGAATACCGGAGGATAACGAGGTAGACGCCGATATATCCTGTATAGCATTTGTCGCTGACTGATCACGGGTAAACGTAAAACCTGCGATTGGTGTCAGATCCCACACCCGGTTGTTGGATAATTTTAATACGTCCAGGCTGGAAAGCTGCCGTAAAGGTTCCAGATCATAGATCTGATTGGACTCTGCATTCAGCTCCGTCAGCCCAGTCAGCCCCTCAAGCCCCTTGAGATGCTGTACTTGGTTACCAGAGATATCAAGTGTCCGAAGGCGTGTCATGTGCTCCAGTGGTGTCAGATCCGTGATTTGGTTGCCTGCCACATTCAGATTCCGCAGTGTATTTGGCAATTCAGCCAGTACGTCCAGCGTTTGAATCTGGTTATTCGATACATTGAGTTGTTGGAGCCGAGTTTTACCCATGAGCGGTGTCAGATTGCTAATGGTATTGTTCGAGATCTCGAGCCACTTCAGTGCATCCGCATCCGAGAGGGCCGCAAGACTGGCAATCTGGTTACCGCTGGCGTGGAACGTATGTAATCGGTTGAACTCACGTACAACCTCTATGGAAGAAATGGAATTGTTGCTGATATACAGCCGTCCCAAGTCTTTCAATTCAGTAAGTGCGTCTATGGATGTAATGTAATTATTGCGAACATCGATTTCCCGAAGCTGGGTTAGGTGCTCCAGCGGTGTGAGATCCTCAATCTCATTTCCATATAATCGGAGGTGAGTCAGATTGGTTGCATATTCGAGACCGGAGAGGCTGTGAATACCTGCATTGCTCAGATCCACCACCTCAAGCTGCTCCAGATCCGTTGAAGTTAATGGCACATCCAGAGGTTTGTTCAGGATTAACTTCAGTCCGTCCTCCAAAGCTGGATCTTCAATGATTCCCTCGCCCAAGTCTGTAGTGGTGTAAGCCATGGCTTGCCCCGATGCCCCGAGACTCAGGATGAATACTAGAAATAGTAGCGTCATTCTTCTCATTGCATGCATTCCCTCCGATTTTTTAGAATTATAAAATAATCCGAACAGATTGAGTTAGATAAGTATAGTAGTTACACGATAACAGCGACCGAAAGGTTATTCTGCCCACGGAGTGTTCAGTGTGAATTGAAGAGTTTAACATATGTAGGTTCGGCTCAAAGCACATCTATAGTTATTAACCCGTCAATAGGGAAAAGGAACAAGAAATTTCGTAATGGGTATTTGTCTACTTCTATTCTATATGAAACAAACCCTGCTCTGCACTCTTCAGAGACATGTTTATCAAAAAAAATGGAACATCCCCCGCAGACCCTATTCAACCCACCCTTGAAACGGGTAAAGATGAAGTAAAGATGCCATTTTGGAGGGGAAGATGTGAGTATGCGCCAAGCCATGATCATTAGTAATCCATCGTCAGGTAAGGAAGAGGCCGAGCAGTATGTGTCCCAAGTCAGAGAAGTTCTGGAGTCACAGCAGTATGAGGTGGTTGTTAATGAGACGGCTGGGGAAGGTGATGCGACCAACTACTGTCTGAGTGCCTGCAAAGACGGCTGTGATCTGGTCATCTCCATCGGAGGCGACGGTACACTACATGAGACGATTAACGGCATGATGGATCAGGATCACCGTCCCCGACTGGGCGTGGTACCGCTAGGTACGGTGAATGATTTTGCACGTGCGCTGAATATCTCGCTTGACCCGGAAGAAGCCATTAGGCAGTTACGTTCGAATCAGACCCATTTCGTGGATTTGGGGAAAATCAATGATCGCCTGTTTGCCAACGTTGTGGCTGCGGGTTCTTTGGCAGAAGCTTTGTTCTCCGTATCCTCGGAAGAGAAGTCGAAGTTGGGATCATTCGCATATCTCAAAGAAGGCTTGAAAGACCTGGTGAATACACCAGCCAATCATCTAACCATCGAATATGACGGACAGTTCTGGGAGGGGGAATCGCCACTTTTTCTGGCGGCGCTGACCAACTCGGTCGGAGGATTCGAGAAGTTGTCCCCGGATGCAGAGGTGGACGATGGTTTGATACATTGTTTTGTTGTTCGTAATATCAGTGTGTTCAACAGTTTGACCCTTGGCACTTCCCTTTTCTTTGGTAGTCTGAAAGACCATAAGGACGTGGACTATTTTACAGCCAAAGAAGTTCATGTTCGCTCAGACGAAGCCATTCGCACCAATGTAGATGGGGAAGAAGGTCCTGCCCTGCCGATTCATATCGGTGTCCTGCCAAGGCACATTGAGGTTATCATACCTGAAGAAGTATAACTTATTCTTTTGGATATATAGGCTGGAATGTAGAACCTATCATTTCTCCATATGAATGTAGGATAAAGCTATTGAAACCGATTGCAGATATATGTCACAATCAAAGGTAAGATACACGATAATATTCGAATATGGAGGGAAAACATCTTGAGAACGATTAAATTGGGCAGCAGTGCACTAGAAGTACCTGTAGTCGCGGTGGGCTGTATGCGGATTAATTCACTAGACGGTAAGGAAGCCGAACATTTTGTTCGTTCTGCAATGGAGGTTGGCGCGAATTTCTTTGACCATGCCGACATTTATGGTACAGGAACATGTGAGGAAATCTTCGCCGAAGCGGTACAGATGAATCCCCAAGTTCGTGAAAATATGATTCTTCAATCCAAATGCGGTATCCGCAAAGGCATGTTTGATTTCTCCAAAGAGCACATCCTGAATTCAGTCGATGGTATCCTGCAACGTCTGAAAACGGAATATCTTGACGTTCTGCTTCTGCACCGTCCTGATGCATTGGTTGAGCCGGAGGAAGTGGCTGAAGCCTTTGATCAACTGGAGCGCGAAGGTAAAGTGCGTCACTTCGGGGTATCCAACCAGAATCCGAACCAGATCGAATTGTTGAAAAAATACGTGAAACAGCCACTGGTAGCCAACCAGTTGCAGATGAGTATTACCAATACCACGATGATTGACAGTGGCATCAACGTGAACATGGAGAACGATGCTGCAGTTAACCGTGACGGCAGTATCCTTGATTATTGTCGTCTGCATGATATCACCATTCAGCCGTGGTCCCCGTTCCAGTACGGATTCTTCGAAGGTGTATTCCTGGGTAGCGACAAGTTCCCGGAATTGAATGCAAAGATTGACGAGATTGCTGCGAAATATGACGTGAGCAATACAACGATTGCAATCGCATGGTTGCTTCGTCACCCTGCGCAGATGCAACCTGTGACAGGCACGATGAATATTGAACGTCTGCAAGACTGTGTAAAAGCAGGAGATGTTCATCTCACTCGTCCAGAGTGGTATGAAATTTACCGTGCAGCAGGCAATATACTGCCTTAAATCCAAGTTATAGTGAGAAAGCTGACTGCTGAGTCAGTTGAGGACACGAGCCTGTGAATGGCTCGTGTTTTTTGCCTATTTTCAGGTTTGATGTCAGGCGCGTTTCCGATATAAAATAAGGATAGGATTGTCCGTTTTATAAAAGGATTAAAATGGTTTTAATACAAATTAGTTGAAATTATTATATTGACCGATACTTTCTAATTACATATAATTACTTTTGCATACCGATAATCCCGTTTATGTTTTTTATTTTGGAGGGTGGTGTTCGTTTGGAGTCGACAACCACGATACGCGATCACTTGGAAAGTTATCTGAAGCGTGAACAGATGTCCATTAGTCATTTTTCGGAAACGTCAGGGATTAATTCGGGTACGCTCAGCAATATTTTGAATAAAAATCGGCCTATTGCCATGCAGCAGTTGGATCGCATCACTTCCGCCATGAGACTGGAAGAAGGTTACTTCTATGAGTTATACATAGACGAGTGTTTTGTACACGCGACCCCGGACTGGCGAAGACTGGGACCCTTCCTTCATCGCTGTGCCGAGTTGGACAAGTTGGACTGTATTGAAGAGGTTATTCGTCTGATGATGGATAATCTATCCTATATTCCTTTGTTATTTGATGTGGCTGAAGAATTCTACCAAGCGGGTAAATTCAAACCAGCCATTCTTCTATATGAAAACATTGCTGAAAGCGAGAAAATGCAACATTCCGAGCGGCTTGCACTCTGTCAGTATCGACTGTTCAGGTTGGGGCTAACCAATGATCAGCAGCGGAATCTGATTATTGCAGCTCGGTTCGAATACTATGTGGATCGGCTGGATGAACGCTATCAATTGGATGCGCTTAACGAACTGATTAATGCATTTGCATCACTTCACAGATGGAGCAAAGTTCAGGAACTATCTGAAAAGCTGAAGGTGAAAGCAGCCATCCATTATGAGATGAATGGCCGAAGGAAACAAGAAGAGACCAAACGACCTATCGTTTTTTATATTATGTATGCGTATTTAGCCTGTGGGAGTGCCCACTTCCACTTGAACAACTATGAAATGGCATTGAAGTATGTTGCATTATACTCCGATTACAGTTGGGTGAAAGAGCCTGAACCTGAAGAAAAAGTGGTTATTCATCAGTTTCAGGAATGGGCTGAGGGTAATCGTTATATATATCAATTAATGGCTGGGCAGTTTGAAGTATTACCTGACTACCTTGCGTATATCTCAACGAAGGAAAATGAGATATTTCCAGCGCTTTGTGATATTGTAACGGCCGCTAACCGTTATGATATGAACATAGATCATGTACTCAATCAATATGAGCCATACTTCACTTATCATGAACAGAGAAATCGGATTGGGAAAGTAAGCAAGCAGGTAACCGATGATCGCTACGTTCGTCTTTTGGCTGGATTAGGCACGTATTGTCTTAAAAAAGACAGGTTTGTGGAGGGATTAGATTTTGTACTGAACAGCTTGAGATTTTCTATTGAAATTAGCGATGGACGAGGTATGCTTAGAGGTGTCGGACTGTTTGAGCAATACAGGGAATATGCGTCTGACACAGCTATACAGCAGTACAAAATCTTGATTGGTGAGGTGCAGAAACTCAATGAAGAGAAAGCTGGCTTTGCTGATAGTTACATGTAGTATAGTGGTGAGCATTGTAGCTCCTGTTACTGGACCTGTCCCGACTGTGGAGAATCCAGACCCTTCAATTTACCGAACGAATGATCACGGTTTAGGGACATAAGCCTGAACCAACGGACGCTTCTGAATAAATCAGAAGCGTTCTTTTTTTGTGTATCAAAGTGGAAGAATAAGTATGTCGTATCTCACATGCGCTTATGATTGGCATAATACACTAAAATATGACAAAAAGGAGGGGTACTATGGATCGCCTCGATTTGATATCACGGATCGAAGATGCCAGACAGTTGTTATATCGCATGCATATGGAATACGGCAGTCTGCTTCATCCGGAAGTGATCCAGCAATCCGTAGTCCTGGACGGGCTTATTAATCAATACAACAGAGTCAAGGTAGGAAAGGCGATGAATTAAGTTCGCCTATTTACATTTGCGTCTTTGTATACTATAGTTAGTTACATGAGTAACTAACCGACTAACTCACTAATGAATACGTATGAAAGTTGGAGGCACATGAAATCGACTTTGGATGAATCTCAGCCTATTTTTCATCAGATTGCTACGATGATTATGGACGATATTGTGGAAGGCAGATTGAAGGTGGAAGAACAGGTTCCCTCAACCAATGAACTGTCGCGCTTCTACAATATCAATCCGGCTACAGCCCGCAAAGGACTGCAGGAACTCGTGGACAAGGGGATTATATACAAACAGCGAGGTGTTGGAATGTTTGTTGCAAAGGGAGCAAGAGAAGCATTGCTCGTTGAACGGAAGCAAGATTTTTATGAAGAATACATCAAGCCTTTACTTGAAGAAGCCAGACGGATTCACATGAATGAAGACATGATTATTGATCTGATTCGCGGCAAGAAGGATAAGGAGAGTGAGTTATGATTCATATGGAGCAGGTCAACTACAGCTACCAGAAGACGCCCGTTCTGAACCAGGTTACGCTACATGAGAGTGAGCCAATCATTAGTGCAATCTGGGGAAGAAATGGAGCGGGCAAAACAACCATGATGAGTTTACTGGCAGGGCATAACCGCCCGGACAGTGGAACCGTTCAGATCATGGGTCAAGACCCCTATAATAATCTGGCTGCCCAAGAGCATCTGTGCTACATTCAGGAGAATCATCCCCTGGGGAAAAACTGGACGGTTAGTGACATGGTTCAAATGGGGCAGTATTTCCATCCGCAGTGGAATCAGGATTTGGCGGAACGTTTAATCAATGTGTTCGAACTACCGGAGAAGAAGAAAATCATTAAATTTTCGAAAGGCATGAAGACTGCCACCCAGATTATATTAGGTCTTGCCAGTAATGCAAAGATAACCATTCTGGATGAACCTACCAATGGGCTCGATGCTGAGAAGCGTAAGTTCTTCTACAATGCGCTACTGGAAAGTTATGAAGATAACCCACGCCTGATTCTGATATCCAGCCATCATATTGAGGAGATTCAGCCTTTATGTGAGTCCCTTATCGTTTTGCAAGCTGGAGAGGTGTTGTTAAATCAACCGATGGAAGAGATGCGCGAAAAAGGAGTTCTTCTAACAGGGGTAATTGACGATATCAACCGAGTCACAGCAGGTGTTAAAGTTATAGAGTCTTCCCAGATGGGATCGACTGTGAAAGTGATGATTGATGAGCCCTACTCGAAAATGTGGAAGGATATCGCTCATTCGCAGGGGCTTTCCATTGAGAAAGCGACACTACAAGATTATTTGGTTAATAGGACCCGTAATCAAGAGGGGGTTAAACCATGAACGCAGTAAAAGGTACGAACCGACTGATTCGCGATGATATGCGTTTGTATCTGGGCATATTTTCATCCATCGCTCTAATGCTCGCCGTTGTATATCTGGCCATTGGCTTCATATTTGATGTCTCGTATGCTACGCAACTGTTTGGTCCAATGTACGGAGGGATATGTACATTTGCAATCGGGGGAATTATTACACTGTTTCCGGTTGCGATCGGTATGGGCAGTACACGAATTCAATTCATGAAATCTTTCTATATGAACTCGGTATGGATGGTTGCAGGCACCATGGTCATTCTGCATATGGCGTATTTCCTCATACACCTGCTTCAGGAAAAAGGAATTGTTGGCGTAACCCTTTATCAACCGGGCATGTTGTATTCAAGCGAATATCATTTCTTATCCTATCTGTGGATCGATCTGATGTGCGGCTTTCTCGTACTGGGAATCTCAGTCTTCCCAACGGTTTGTTGGATGCGCTTGGGGATGCGTAACTTCTTCATTATGTTCTTTGGGGTTGGTTTGGTCTTTACGCTGATCATTACATTGGGCGATCTTGGTGAGTTTATGTTGTGGATTGCTAGGATCAATCGCATGACATTGTTCACCGTTCTGGGATGCATTGGCGGTGCGCTACTTCTGTCTACGTACCCGATGATGAAGAATGCACCGCTTACCATGAAATCCAAAAAAGACTGACAGGAAACAGTTATAAAGGAACTGGGCAAGGAATCTAAGCGAAACTTCCTGTAATACAAAAAACACGAGTGCGAACACGCCTCGTGTTTTTTCTGCAATCCAAAATGAATCTGTATGCGCTAAGCCTGAGCCTGCGGTTTGAATCCTTCGTCTTTGAGATACTCGCCAGCTTCGCTACGCGTTTCAAATGCCATATCCAGATTATCACCGGAATACACATACCACATGTCATCTTCGTATTTTAAAGTCAGTGTATGTCCATCTTCATCGATCCACGTTCCGCCATTCGTAGAGGTTGTAGACAATGCAGGAGCAGCAGCTTTTACTTGTTCTGGTTCTTTAAATTCAACTGCGTTGGGATTGTGAGACATCGCTTGGATCGTTTCATCTAACAATGTGCGCAGATCTGTTTCGGAGTAATCACGAATATTGACGAATCCTTTAGCATCGGTCTCATAGTTAGTTAGTAGTCCTGCATAGATATAACCGTTACCGTTAGGATGAATATGGAGAGCAACAATCTTTTTATCATACGCACTATCCTCGTAGTGGAAATTAACACGACCGAGAGAAACATCTTTGCGTTGTAGTTGGGGATACGATTGTAGCACTTCAAGCTTTTGTTCCACGTTAAGCATAATTGCCTCCTGTAAATGTTCAATAGAGGTGATTATAACATGCCCTCCTGTTAATTTCCCGATAAAATGTTTCTCCCCAGTTCTTTCAGGTGTTCCATAACTTGCAGATAGGGATATGGCCCATAGCTTACACGTGCTACACCCAGTGTGGCAAGCTGTTTTGGTGAAGGCTCAGGAGACGTAACCATGACGTTAATTGGCAGCGGTGAACGCTCACACAATTCCTGAATCAGTTGGTGATCCTGCAAACCGGGTACAAACAGACCACTGGCTCCTGCATCTGCATAATGGCTCGAACGTATAAGTGCTTCCTCCAGGAGAGAGTGGTTATGGTGTTCAGGTGCATGTTGCAGGAAAATATCTGTGCGGGCGTTAATGAACAACGGGATGCCTGCCTGCTCCGCAGATTCCCGGGCGGCGGACAATCTCGGGCATTGCTCCTCCACAGTGTACAATCCCAAGCCAGCGGGAAGTTGATCTTCCATGTTGATTCCTACAGCACCATGATCGATGACTTGCAGGATATTTTGCTTCACTTCTGACACAGACCTCCCATACCCTCCCTCTATATCGATCGTTACAGGCAGATCCACGCTTGCTGTAATCCGTGCAAGATTGGCAAGCACCAGATGGAATGGCATGGCTTCACCATCGCGTTCACCGTGGGCCGCAGCAACGGACCAGCTTCCGGTAGCAATGGCCGTTGCTCCAGCGGATTGAATGGCTTGCGCACTTCCGGCATCCCACACATTGACCAGAACAAGTGGTTTTCCTTTCACATGGTATTGTTGGAACAACGCTGCTTTTTCTTCTAAGTTACTCATATTATGTTGACTCTCCTTTGTTATATCATGCATTTCTTTGGATATTTGATGCGTACTTCATTACTTCATTCTGTTTTTTAGCTACCCTTTTTTTGTTTCTCGTGAGTCAACAGCCAGTTTTTGCGAGTTAATCCTCCGCCGTATCCGCCCAGCTCACCACTGGCATTGATTACACGGTGACATGGAATCACAATCGCAAGCTGATTGGCCCCATTTGCCTGTGCTACAGCTCGGCACGCAGTCGGTTTTCCCAGTGCATTTGCTATCTCTTGATATGACCTCGTTTCACCAGCCGGAATGGCCATCAGCTGTTCCCACACAAGTTTTTGGAATAGTGTTCCTAAACAGAACAACGGTGTGTCGAATGCTGTCCGAATACCTTGAAAGTACTCGTTTAGTTCACGCTCAATGGACTGGATGGGAGCTGTAGTGCCGGGCACAATCGCTGATTTGGTTCGTTTACGCAGACGCTCAACTTCGCGTTCCAGACCTCTGCGGTCTACAAATTCCAGTAAATATAGCGACTCCTCATCAGCAATGGCCATCATCGGGCCGAGGCGGGTGTCAATCCAGGACGCTTTCAGGATATGTCCTTCATCGACTTGTGTAGGGGCGGCTCCCATGATCCGTGAAAAGGCATCGCGGAAGCCGCTGCTTGATTCATATCCGGTAGATAATTGGCTATCAATCACGGTGCGGCCGGAGCGAATATTTTTCAGGGCAAGTCCCATGCGGCGAGCGCGAGCATATTCAACAAAGGTCATGCCGAACCGCTTCTTAAACTGACGGCGAGCAGTGGATTCGTCGATGGAGAGGGCCTTGAAATCCTGTCCTTTCCAGCGTTTCTCCGGATTTTTCTCCACAGCTTCCACTAATATGCGAACGACATCGGATACTTGGTTAGGGTGAGAGAGCGGGCGACAGCGCTGGCAAGGGCGATAAGAGGCCAGAAGTGCCTGCTGAGCCGTCTCATAGAATTCGCAGTTTTCAAATTTTGGCTTTCGCGCAGGACATGTGGGACGACAGAACACACCCGTGGTTCGGACTCCAACATAGAATAAACCCTCGTATTCCGAATCCTTGGCCACAAGCGCCTCGTAATATTGTTCCTTTAGATCAGCAGAAATCATGGGGGCACGTCCTTACTCATTAGAATCTTTGTCTATACCTATTATAGAAAAACGTTGCAGCAAGCATCGCCGAAAATCAGGCATGAATATTGGATAGATTAAATCGGATATAACATTGAAATTCGGTTGTTCAGAATTTGTTTAGAGTGAACTGGTAGTATAGACCTATCAGGCTAGGGACACTTAGGCAAAGATACCTATATAGTGAAAGATTGAATTATTGATCATTCATTGTTATAGGAAAAATACATAGGTAAACATGAAATTAAAGATTAGCGGAATGAAAGTCTGGAGGTCGACTAGAATGAGATATTCTACGTACAAAAGTATTTATGAATCCGTTTATACCAAAACGTCCGAGTCTCCCACCGTGTATGTTAAAGATCAATTCATGCAGCGTGTGAAGACGCCAACCTGGCTAATGAAGATCGTCACTATAACTCTAATTATAATCATAGGGTGTAGTGCTGTATTCACTGCATTTGCCGGGGATGAGCAATTATTATCGGGGGACCAGATCGTTGTATCTCAGGGAGATACACTGTGGGGCATTTCATTGGCACATAAACCTCAGCAGATGGACACTCGTGTGTATGTAGAAGCTATCAAGAAAGTGAACAAGATTGAGCATAACGCCATTCAGATTGGACAAGTGTTGGTCTTACCTGGGTTTGACCGATAAAATAGACGGTGCATGACGTCATGAATAGAGTTCTTTTTTACTCATCGAGGTGCAGTTACATATTGAATTTATTAATCATTTACATATAATGGAGCTTCATGTGGGACGATATGGTGTAGTGATTAGTAAGTGGTGTGCTATATAAGTTGAACTAAAGAATATTTACACTGACACTACGATGACAGAATAACCTTCCAATCGCTGTTATCCCCAGATTTTTTGATTCCCCTTTCTTAAAGGGAAAATCCGGGGATAGCGTATGCTTCCGATGTAGCTTTCTTTCAGAAAGCTTTTAGGCGACCGCTTCGCTTTTTCAGGTTTTTTCTGTCCTCTCCGTTATCGTGTAAATGATTAGTTCAACTGACATAGATATATGTGCTGTAAATGGATGAAGGGAGAATGAGATGATGATCATGAATATAAAGAAATCTGTACTTTGCATGTCTGTGCTCTGTATTTCGCTATTCGTCAGTGCCTGTGGCGCCAAGAATAATAATGAATCTGTTCAGGAGCACGCCTATCCGCAATCGAAGCAACCTGTAGAGGAAGCCGGAGAAAACTCTGTTCCGAATGCGGATGCGAAGAATAACAATAGCCAAGGCAGTGCCAGTGGTGATGAGGGCAAGCCTACGGCTCAATCGGAATCCACTGAACCGTCTGAGCAGATTGATATCGTCATTGACCAGTCGGAGAAACCGAGCGAGGGTAACAGCTTTGATTTTGGAATTAAACAGGTTCCGAAGGGTTATGCACTAACGGAGATGCGATGGACGTCTAACACGGTGACGATTGTGAATTCACTACAGGAAGCCATTGAACATGGTGGGAATGGTGAAGAGGGGTTTTACTTTAGCGGCAATGGACAATTCTCCGGCTTTATCTACTCGGATGAGATGAAGGGCGAGCGGGGCAAGGCCACATTTGTCTTCACAAATGATGAGGGGAACGAAATCATGTCCGAAAAAGAAATTACGTTGAAGTAGCAGGCACATTATGAAGGCTCCGTCTAGGGCCTGTTGAACAGGAAAAGCAGCCTAAGTGGCTGCTTTTTTTGACATACTTAATTACAAGATCGCCGATCTATCTGTTGCTACATAAAGTCAAAGAAATAACGGACCACGTGAAACATAACCGGAGAGGTATAGGTCAGGCTGTCGACCCGGCTCAGGTAGCTTTTTTTGAGCGAATCAAACTTGTTGTCATCCCCGATTAACAGATCGCGCTTCAGTACAGACACCGTCAGACTGCCGAAGAATCCGGCCAGACTGATCAACACCCCGATGAACAGCGAGAATTTCCAATCAAATGGCGTCAGGTAGGGATGGATAAAATAAGACGTTGCTGTCGTTACAATGAACGCACATGCGAACCCTTCCCAGGTGACAAAAGGATTGGCGGTAGGCACCACTTTTCGTTTGCCCAGATAGAGAGAGACCAGATAGTGCACCACATCATTAAGCTGTGTTAACACGACCAAGAACAACACCAGCTTGGACCCGTACTCCGGTGTGGCAAATGGAAAATAGGCCAGGTGGCTCAGTCCAAACACCATCAGCATTAGTCCCCATTGTGTGGAGCTGACACTGCGCAGGAAACCGACCGTACCTTTGTTAATCAGACGTGGCAAGGGCAACACCAGGAACACATATAGGGGAATAAACACGATAAACATGCCATACCATCCAATATAGATCCAGTAGAACTGAACCGGAATCGCCAGATACGCCCACAGGAACAGTCTGCGGTCGGCTTTGCGTGTACTGCGAATCATGGAGAAGTATTCTTTGAGTGAGAAGAATGCAAGCACCATGAGGGAGATGAGGGACACGATGGGGTTAAAAAGGGTGGCGAGGCAGAAGATCACAAACATACCCCACCAGGTTTTGATTTTTTGGCCGATGCCTGAATAGTCTTTGCTTGGCTGAAGCTTTGCAATAATTTTGTACACGATATGTATCAGAAGTAAAGCTGTGAAGATTAACGTTAGTGTAAAGAGTGAACTGCTCACGTACCGATCACCTGCTTATTCAAAGTAAGATTCCATTATAGGGTACCTATGTTATTATGAAGGAATAGTGCCAACTTGATAAGGGGAAATTTTGCTATGACAGATGAACGCTCCATCTATATCCTGCTTACGAATACAGGAACGCTGTTTACCAAGGTTATTCAGAGCTATACCCGAGCGCCATATAATCACGCATCGATCTCATTTGACCGGGAGTTAACCGAGCTGTACAGCTTCGGCCGCAAGCATCCGAGTAATCCGCTGAATGGCGGGTTTGTGAAGGAAAATATTCAGACAGGTACATACAGCAAGTATCCCAATACCACATGTGTCATATACAAGCTTCAGGTGACGGATCGTGAAGTGGAAAAGATGAAACGTGTCCTGCACATCTTCATCCGCAGCCGCCAGAAATATATGTACAATCTGCTTGGCGTGATTGGTATTACGCTCAAGGAACCGGTGGAGTTCAGCAACTCCTACTTCTGCTCCCAATTTGTAGCTGAAATTCTACAGCGTTCGGGAATCAAACTGTGGAACAAGCTGCCGGCGCTGGTGACACCGGATGATTTTCGCCAGAGTGAACGATTGCAACTGGTCTATGAAGGGAAATTGAGCGAGTATACACTGGGGAATACAGAGCAGGAGTAGGGTAGGTGCGTATGCTGATGCTCCAAGGAAACTCAACCATGAAATAGCCTGCTGCCACGGATGATGAGGCAACAGGCTGTTTGTGTACTTCATATGGATGATGGTGAGGATGAGGATCTGTCGAAATTAATCTCTTCAAGGAATTCGATCACTTCACCATTGGGGCTGTGAACAAGCGCATTTCTAACCTGAAGTGCAGGTTCGCCAAGCGATATCCAATCCGGTTCAACATAGGACTTGGCTCCATGGGCGAGCGCTCGCTCATAGATATCTTCTACATCATGCACGTAAAAGGCGAAATGTAACAGTGCGCCGTGCCGGACCGCTTCAGGAGAGGTGGCAGGTTCACCCTCGGCGGGAATGACTGCTTTTGGATCAAATACCTCAATACAGGTACGCTGATCCGGAGAGATCAGCATACATGCCTCGGTAATGTGGAAGGAAGGCAAGCTCCAGGAGTGACCGACCTTGAATCCCAATACTTTTGTATAAAACGCCAGAGTATCTTCGTAATTACGAGCCTGAATGGCTACATGTGCAAGTCCAATAACACTCACATTACATCGCTCCTTCTTCAGATTGTATTCTAAAGTATAGGGTTAATATCGCATTGGAACCATACTATATCAAAGGATATAATGAGATGAAATCCAACTATTTTTAGCTAATTTATCAGGAAAACCTTATTAAATAAGCCAACGATTCGGAGGTCTTACAAATGGAACACATGATAGATGAAATCGATCAGCAGATTATGCGCTTGTTGCAACATCATGCACGTATCCCCGTTGCACAGATAAGCAAAGAAATTAACATGTCCCAACCTTCGGTTAAGGAAAGAATCCTGAAACTGGAGGAGAGAGGTGTGATAACAGGATATTCAACCATCTATAATTTAGCCCAATTAAACCGTGGAACCACGACGTTTATTTTGCTCAAAACAGAGCATTGCGACGAGTTGGTCCAGTTCTGTGAACAGGCTATCGAAGTCACGGATGTCTATCGAATTAGCGGTGAGTATAACTATCTGATCAAAGTACAGACGGCGTCCATTGAAGAACTTGCCGGATTTCAGGATTCACTGGTGAAGCTGGGACCCTCCAAATCCCATATCAGCATGAAAAATATTATGGAAAACCGTGTTCTCCTTTAGGATATGAGAGAGACTAGAGAGAAGACATTTGTTCTGGCACCGGATTCGTTCAAAGAAAGCATGACAGCGAAAGAAGTATGTATCGCAATGGAAAAAGGGTTGCGTAAAATATACCCGACGGCAAGCTATATTCATGTACCTATGGCAGATGGTGGGGAAGGTACGGTGCAGTCCCTTGTGGACGCTTCCGGCGGGGTCCTTCACCAGCACGAGGTGAGCGGACCATTGGGCCAGACAGTCACTGCACAGTATGGCATTCTGGGTGGCGGAACAACGGCGGCCATCGAGATGGCATCGGCCAGTGGCATCCACTTGGTTACCAAGGACACCCGGGACCCGCTCCGGACGACAACCTATGGAACAGGCGAGTTGATTCGCGCATGTCTAGACCTTGGCATACGCAAGATCATCATTGGCATTGGTGGTAGCGCGACCAACGATGGTGGGGCTGGCATGGCTGAAGCACTTGGTGCGAAGTTTCTGAATGCACAGGGTCAGCCGCTTGCGCGTGGTGGCGGGGCTCTGGATCAACTGGCTCAGATTGATGTATCCGGTCTGGATGAGCGTTTGCAGGAAGTGGAGTTCATTGTGGCCTGTGATGTGACCAATCCCCTATGTGGGGAGCATGGCGCATCAAGGGTGTTTGGACCACAAAAAGGGGCAACTCCAGAGATGGTTGAACAGCTGGATGTGAATCTGTCCCATTATGCAGATGTGGTGAAACAGCAGCTACACAAAGATATCCGAGATGTACAAGGAGCGGGAGCGGCGGGTGGATTGGGCGCAGGACTCTTGATTTTTACACAGGCTGTATTACGTAAAGGGATTGAGATTGTCATTGAATATACTGAGTTGCGTGAAAAGTTGATTGCTGCGGATGTGGTATTTACGGGCGAAGGCGGTATCGACTTCCAAACGAAATTTGGCAAAACCCCCTATGGTGTTGCTCGGGCAGCCAAGGAAGCGGGTAAACCTGTGATTGCTCTTGCAGGCTATGTGGGCGAAGGGATCGACACCCTCTACGCGGAAGGCATCGATGCCATATTTGGTATTGTGCCTGGGGCAGCAGATCTGGATCGACTATTGCGAGAAGGCCCGGAGAATGTGGAACGTACCATCGAGAATATTGCAAGAGTACTGAGGCTGGGTCTACTTTCTTAGGTAGGCGACCATTGAGATCGTATGGGGTCAGATTGGAATGTGATGTGACAAAGACGGGATGCAGATATGCCTGATATCAGGTGATCTGTCTCTCGTTTTTTTGCTGTGAAGTTCCATTGTATGTGGATGGCGGGTACACCCTGATTTAAGAGCCAGAGTTATATAGGTCCAAAAGAATACTTTTTTAAAAATAAAATGATGAATTTTGGCGAAAAAAATTGAGATCTATCCTGTTTTTGCACTACAGGGTGGATCCTTTTCCTTTTATTTACTTTTTTTGTTTAGATTCTGTTTATTGCAGTGCACTACAATAGGTCTTACGTATCAGATAGATTGAATTTATATGTAAAAAACATGAGATAGGGAGGAACAGATTACATGGTTTACAAAAAGCTTATAAGCTACCTTTTAATTGCTGTTTTGTTATTACAGGTGGTTAGCGTGGGTGGGATTGCAAGTGCTGACCCATTTACTCCGTTGGACCAACTTAACCAAATCAGAAGTTCAGATAAGGATATTGAAGTAGCTATTCCAGAAGTTCAGGGTATGTTGGAGAGCGGCAGTTTGATAGATATGACCGATATTTCCACCACCTATAACCTGCTGAATGATGAGCAAAAGAAAGAACTGACTCGAGGAATAATTCTTTTGCTACCACGGGAGGTAGATTATGAGAGTCAAAGCCAAGTTGAGTATGTTTTTGCACTCCTATATAACTTGTTAAAAATGCCTAAAGTGATGAATTCAAATAATGCAGAATATCTTTTGGATGAGGTATATGGATTGTATAGTCAGGCGGGAGGTTTTCTACCGTATGACGAAGCACAGCCAATGGTTGAGGCAAGCGTTGTCTATAACATGTTGAGCGGTGTCGATAAACCAATGTATATGAATATTGCTATGTTTGGGGCTTCCATAAACAGATCACAAGATTCTGTACCTTACGGTTCACAGCTTAATTTTATGAAAACATTAATCGATGAATATCGACCAATTAATACTCCTAACAATGTATCGGATATGGACGAAGCACTAAACTCCATGATGAAACATAATCGAATGACCAGAATGATGAGTACCATGGACTCCAGTATAGTCCCTTTTCCAGTTCAGATGGAGAAAATGGAGGCCATTGAAGAAAATGATCAAAAGAGAGAAGAACTGGCTCAATGGATGATTGATCATAAGCCGCAAAACGGTTATGAAACGGTATCCGAAGTTCAGAAAGAATTTGATGCGTTTTTCGAACCCAATAGTTCAGCCTTGTTGGAGCAGTATAACGAAATTAAAAAAAGAAAGGATCAAGGTGAGCATACGGATTTCACACCTGAACTAATCGAGTTACTTAGTAACAAAAATTTCATAGCTGATCCCGATTTCAAATCGTTGTCTGACGAGGATCAGGAGGACATCATAGAATATTTATTGCGTATAGATCCACCGACTAGTGAAGGGTATGAGAATAAGGAACAAGTTCAATATATGGTGCAATTGGCTCTGCAAGCACTTGAACTTCCTCGTAAAATCGGGGGATCAGCCTCAAGAGAAGTGCTGGATGAGTTTTATGGGAAACTAGCAGAGCGGATAGAGCATTTTGATTATCCTGGTACCGAAGATGGATACTATAAACGTATAAACCTGTATCTCAAATCTGACGTGATTGATAGACGTATGACCGCTTTTTTATTTGAAAGTAAACTCAGAAGAAACCTTGAAATAAGAAAAATTCTTTCTTATATGGAAACAGCAGTGGATGATACTCCATTTATAAATAGAGTTGAAACGACAGAAGGTATGTTGGAATCGTTGTACAAAATGTATGACATTCAATCAGATGTCGAGTCATACAACTCCGAGCACCCGGAAAACCCACTTGGAAGTTTTCCTTTGGGTGTAGGTAAAGTGCACGATCTGACAAACGAGGAACGAGAACAACTGGCAGACCATATGCTTAGCGAGAGACCACTTGGTGGATATGCAAGTTTCGAAGCAATTCAGACTGCATTTAATAAATTTTTCCCAGATGATAACGAAAGCGATCCATTGACTGTCTTAAATACTGCAAAGAGCAACAGTAATATAGAAGCAATGCGAATGGCTATGGAAGATCCTGATCTGGGTATTACTTTACCCAATGGATACGGTGCCTTGTCTTTGCAGGTTAGAGATTTCATTGCGGGATTCTTGATTGAATATGTAAATAAAGATTACAAAAATAAAGAACAGGTCCAATATATGATTGAACTTGGTGTATTGGCACAATCTGTTTGGGAGCAGAGGGAACTCAGTGTTCTTAGGAATAAGCTGGATCTGCTCGCTCAGCAATTAGTAAATGGACCTAATCACTTTAATGACCAACAGACATATGTGTTACGTAGCCTTGGACAACAACATTTGGAACTTAGCAAAGTAGATAAAGGTGTACTAGCATTCAATTACTTGCATCTAGTCGCATTCGAAAGGTTGGAAGGAGTGTCTAAAGGGGATATTGTTGATCCTGATATTGTTCTGAATCTCCTCTCTATGCCTATCGATTCATTTGAGCAAGCTACCTCTATACCGCGAATGGATCAATGGCTTGATAAAGCAATGAAAGATCAACTTACAGGTGAAACGTTCTTCAGCAAATACAAATTTAATCTTAGAGGCGCTCTTGATTTATCCAAAAGGGCAGAACTCAGTCCTGAAGGCCAGAAGGAATTGGCTGAATGGGTCCTAAATGAACAAGACAGTTACGAGGATGTTGGGAATCTGCAATATGTATTTAACCGATTCTTTACGGCTCCAGATGTGAAGGGCAATGATATCAATAACACCCTAATGGGCTTGGACAGCACGATGGAGATATCCTTTGACAATAAGCTGCACTGGATTGATGTTGCCTTCATTCAAAAAATGGACCTTAGCGGCAACAAAACGGTATGGGTTCGTTACAAAGCAATCAGCGATGAACTGCCAGGCCGCGCTGTGAAGTTTGTCTTTACACAGAATGGTGATAGCAGCACAGATAATGGCAATACTCCAACGCCTAACCCGGGTGGTAGCACAGGTGGTGGATCGTCCACGACCACACCAGTAACGTCTACACCTGCACCAACAAAGAAACAAGAGCAGATCGTGGTTGACGTTAATGGAACAAACGGCACCAACCTGACCAAAACGCCGATTACCCGTACAACTGAAACCAACGGCACGATCAAAGATCTGGTGAAAATGACCGAAGCGATTGCCAAGGAATCTGTTGAAAAAGCGAAGCAATTGAATATGAACACCGCACGCATTGTTATTCCAGATACCAAAGATTCCGTGTCCGAGACACGTATTGAACTGCCTAAAGCAGCGGTAAAAGAACTGAATGATGGTTCGCTGAAACTTGAAATCTCTACTGAAAATGTAGTGATTTCCGTTCCGACGAGTTCCATCGCTGGATTCGATCAAGACTTGTACTTCCGTGTGGTTCCACTGAAAAAAGAATCGGAGCGCAAAGAAGTTGAAGAACGTGCGAAGAAAGAGCAATTGATTCAACAAATTGCTCCAAACACGAATGTTCGCGTACTGGCTCGTCCGGTAGAGATCGACACGAATATGCAGAGCCGCGAAGTGACACTCACGTTGCCACTGCGTGACAGTCTGCCAACTGATCCGACTGCTCGTCAGCAAGCATTGGACAACCTGGCGATCTATATCGAACACAGTGACGGCACAAAAGAGTTGATTCAAGGCAAATTGGTGAAACTCGCGGATAACAGCGAAGGCATCGAATTTACCGTAACCAAATTCAGTACGTTCACCCTCGTTGTTGTGGATGGACTGAAAGCTTCACAAAGTACACATCAACCGTACATCCAAGGTTTCGGTACTGACTTCCGTCCAGATGCATTCGTAACCCGTGCACAGATGGCAGCTATGCTTGCTCGCAATCTTCCAACTGAACCGGCAGCAGGTTCTACTAATGGTGTGAGCTACAAGGATGTATCTGCGACACACTGGGCAACAAGTGAGATTCAAAAAGCGCAATCCGCTGGTATCATGAATGGCATGAGCAACACTCAATTCGCACCGGAAGGTTCGATCACCCGTGCACAGATGGCTACCATTGCGTATCGCTGGATGCAGCAACAAGCGAGTTATACAACCGTGAATGGTCCAGCAGTTTCCTTCACAGACGTATCCGCAGATCTGTGGGCAGCAGATGCGATTGCATACGTGCAATCTGCTGGTCTGATGGTCGGTTACAACGATGGTACATTCAAACCGGACAGTAAGCTGACCCGTGCTGAAGCGGTGAAAGTGCTGAACGTGCTGTTCAACCGCACACCCCTAACTGGTGCAGTTACGCCAACGTTCAGTGATGTACCAGCTACACACTGGGCATATGCAGATATCGAAGCTGCAGCGCAAAAGTAATATTTTTAAAAGAAAAAAAGGGGGCATTAACGCAGTAGCATAGAAAAAAAGAACCCCTAATGACGGATAGGATATGACAATACAATAGATAGAATAAAAAAAAGAGCTGTTCCAAAAGCCATACATTGGCTAGGAACAGCTCCTTTTTGCGGTTTAGTGTGACTCAACATTGGTACGTCAGATCGTCTAGGTTCGTTAGCGCCTGGGTCACCCATTAGTTATTCTGTTTACGCAGTTGTACTACTCTTTATCGGGCGTGTGTGCAGCATTCTCGTAAAACTTACCGTCCCGCAACTGATCCACAAATCCTTGTAGCCAGACGTAGTATTGCTCCGCATGTTGGAGTTTGTGCAGATCACGCAGTGCATCGTCTCGATCTTCAGAAGAGGTATGTTCCGAAAGGATCATTGCCGACAGGTCAGGAATGACCTCATGAATGCCTTCTAACATGACATCTACTTCCCGTTGGAGCTTGGCTCCGAAGAAATTCTGGAATGTGCGATAAAAGTCAGTCTCAGCCAGATACTGATCCTGGCGATCCTTCTTTTCCTCCAGTTTATAGATCATCTGTGATTCTGTAAGCGAACGAACCGCATAGCTCATGTTACTCTTGCTCATATTCATCGAGGTCTTCATCTCTTCAAGTGTCATCGGTCGATCCTCAAAATACATGATGCCGTACAATTTGCCAAACGTATGATTAACCCCGTATAGATCCATCGTATTGGCGATGGCCTCAATAACTCTCTCCCTCAGCGCATGCCGATCAGGTAACGAAGAATGATTCGGGTTCCCGGCGGTTTCTTTTCCCACAATGTCACCTCTGGTTTATGATAGCGATCCCACTAGCTGCCTCATATTTTACATGACTTGCTCCAATTTTAACATAAGCCGGAATTAGAATTTTCAATACGAGTGTACAATCAATTTTGTACAGAATAAATATAAAGCTGATTATACTCAAAAATTCCCAATCATTAAAGAAAAATTGGACAGTAAGGAGTGGGGGATTTGCGTTTAAAACTATGGAGGGAGTCTGAGGCGGTCCTATTTACGCTGCCAGCTCTAATCCCGTTGCTGATCTTCTGGCTGGGACCTCTGGGATATATCGTTTATCTCAGTTTCACCGATTGGGACTTCATGAGCCCGGACAAGCTGTTCGTTGGGTTGGACAATTACAGTTATCTGCTGACAAACTCTGAATTCTATCGGTCATTGAAAGTCACCTTGTTATTCGGACTTGGAAGTGTAATCCCAACCATTGTGGGCGGATTGGCACTTGCGATGCTCATGAATAGCAAGATCAAATCATCCGGCATCTTCCGGACGTTACTCTTCTCACCTTGGGTTACACCGACGGTTGCGGTGTCCATTGCATGGTCGTGGATCTTCGAGCCCGAAGTGGGACTTGCCAATCTCATGCTCGGCTGGGTAGGCGTATCTCCGATCGGGTGGTTACGTGATGCAGACTGGGCACTGGTTGCCGTTCTGATCGTTACGCTCTGGAAATCGATTGGATGGGCGATGGTATTTTATCTCGTTGCGCTACGAAATCTGCCGTCCGATCTGCTCGAAGCAGCTTCAATTGATGGGGCCAACGGTTGGGACAAGTTCAGAAGTATCACACTGCCGCTGATCTCACCAACGACATTTTTCCTCTCAATTATTCTAACCATCCAGTCCTTGCAAGCCTATGACCAGATCAATGTCATGACGCAGGGTGGACCGGCGGGATCAACGAGAACGTTGCTGTACATGTATTACCAGTCTGCATTCGAATCCTTTAACGTAGGTGAAGCTTCGTCCATCGCCGTTGTGATTATTCTGATCTGCGTGCTGCTGTCGGGAGTATCCTTCCTGCTTGGCAGACGTCTGGTGCACTACTAATGACAATGACATTGCCCAACAAAAAGTCTAAACGGATGAAGCGCAAGGAGTTGCAGAACGTGTCACAACCGAATTTTAAAATAAGTAAATTGATTCGCTACCTTCTGTTAGCCATTATCGCGTTGGGTACAGCCTTTCCCTTCTATTGGATGGTCATTAGCGGATTCAAAACCAATGATGAGATCTGGCAGTTCCCGCCGACCTTCTGGCCGGAGACGTTCCTGTGGAGCAACTATGTAGACGCCTGGAATGCGGCACCATTTGCCCGTTACATCCTGAACAGTACCGGGGTAGCCTTAGCCATCTGTCTATTTCAGATCGTCAACTCCAGTATGATGGCGTACGCCCTGACACATATGAAATTTCGTCTCAAAGGTGTACTGACATCCCTGATTCTGGTGGGTTATATGATACCGAGCACAGCCGTGTATCTGCCTAGTTACCTGGTACTTAGTGAACTTAACCTGCTGGATTCCTATACAGGCTTGATTGTATCCAACTGTGTCAGCGTGTTCTCGATCTTCCTGATCCGGCAGGCGTTCATGCAGGTATCTCACGAATTGGTGGAAGCTGGACAGCTCGACGGTGCTTCCCACTTCCGGATTCTCTGGACAATTATCACGCCGCTTGTTCGCTCAAGTTTTGCCGTGATGGTTCTGATTACGTTTATTGAACAGTACAACAACTATTTCTGGCCTATGCTCATCACCAAAGACCCTGACTTGCAGCTGGTATCGGCGGGTCTGCGCAGTTTCTTTGTAGAAGGTGGGGCATATGGACTTGCTTGGCCACAGATTATGGCTGCGAGTGCCTTTACCATCGCCCCCCTACTTATTCTCTTCCTGTTCACCCAGAAGACCATCATGCAGAGCGTGAATATTACGGCGGGTGTGAACAAGAACTGATATGAATTACCATTCACCTAAAACGGGAGGAACGACAATGAACTGGAGTCAAGCAAGCATGACATGGAAAAAGAGATTGAGGTTGAACTGGAAGGGTGGCATGTCGCTGGTACTCGCGACCAGCTTTGCACTGCTGACCGCTTGTGGAACACAAGCACCCGCAGAATCAGGCACGACGGCTGCTGCCAGTGGAACCGAAGCTCAGGCGAAAGATCCGGTGGAGATTGAGTTCTGGTATGGTCTGGGTGGTAATCTGGGCGATAACATGAAAAAGACGATTGATGCGTTCAACGCCTCCCAGAACGAAGTCGTTGTAAAAGGAATTGTACAAGCAGATTACACGGAAACGGAACAGAAGTTGCAAGCAGCAATTGCTTCCAAGAAGGTTCCAGCCGCTGTACTCAGCTCCAATATAGACTGGGCACGCAAAGGATATTATGCACCCATGGATGAGATGATTGCCGCTGATCCGAATTTTAAGAAAGACGATTTCATTCAGACATTCCTGAACCAGGGACAGGTGGATGGAAAGCAATACTTTTTGCCAATGTACGGTACAACTCAGATCATGTATTACCGCATGGATACGTTCAAGGAGAACGGAATCGACCCAGCAACTCTGACGTCATGGGAGAAGCTGGCTGAGGCTGCGGCGAAGATGAGCAAGCAAGAGAATGACAAGACCACCTTCTACGGTTGGGAACCGATGTGGGGTAGCGACAATATGATTGATGCCGTGCTGGGTAAGGGCGGACAGATTCTTAGCGCCGATGGCAAAACCGTCATGATTGATTCCCCGGAATGGATCGAGACATGGGAACTGTTCCGTAAATGGATTAACGAAGACAAGATTATGGGCATTCATTATGGAGGTCAGGGCTGGGAGTATTGGTACAAAACGATTGATGATGTGATGAAAAATAAAGCAGCAGGTTACACCGGATCTAGTGGTGACCAAGGTGACTTGGACTTCAGCGTAGTCGCTGCAATGCAACAACCAGGCTGGGAAGGTATTGGTGAAGGAAAACCGGTAGCAAGTGCCATTTCGGCAGGTATTCCGTCAGCTGCAACGCCTGAACAACAACAGGCAGCATACCAATGGCTTACGTATTTCTCTGAGACTTCAAACACAGCTTCATGGTCCATGAACACTGGATATATTGCAGTTCGTCAATCGGCTCAACAAGATCCAGAGTTCATGAAATTCAGTGAGGAAAATCCACAGATCACTGTACCACTGCAACAGGCAGCTCACGCTTCGGCTCCATTCCAGGATCCAACGGGTGGCAAGATCAATGATGCATTGAAAGATGCAGCTGATCAGGTGCAGATCAATAATATGCCAGCGGAGCAGGCGCTGAAGGAAGCGAAGGAAAAAGCCCAGAAAGAACTGGATCGTGTAACGAAATAATGATAGTGATGAACGGTTTCCACGTGATTTGGTCGAGAAGCAGCTCGACTAACAAGCAAAACGTATTGCTATAAGTAACTCATGCGAAAAGGGCGGTACATATGCTGTACCGTCCTTTCCGTTCATAAAGATCGCAGACAAGGAGTTTAACCGATGCAAGATGAATCGTATATGGATGAATTACTAAATCCGATTAAGGCCGTTTTGTTCGACAAGGACGGGACGTTGCTGGATTTTACAGGCATGTGGGGATTCTGGACCGATTGTGTGTTGAACGATTTCAGAGAACAGTTAGCGACCAGAGGACTCCGTATCGACACAGATGAATTCCCACAGATATGGGGTACATTCCACGATGACCAAGGCCGAATGAATGGGTATGATGTGCGTGGGCCACTTGCGATGGGCACGATGGATGAAGTGTATGCCGTACTAACTTGGCATGGATATCGTGCGGGTCTCAGCTGGGCGGAATCCAAGATTATGGTCCGGGAGTGTTTGGCGCGAGCGGAGGAAGAGATGGAGCAGCATCGTCCGGCACATCCGTTACCGGGCGTTCGTGAATTCCTTGAACAGTGCCTTAGGGAAGGGATGGTTATGGGTGTAGTGACAGCAGATGATACACCAAGTGCGGTTAAACATTTGCAGTGGATGGGGCTGGACTCCTTCTTTGACGTGGTGATTGGTACGGATCTGGTGGAGCGGGGCAAACCTTTTCCCGATATGCTACTGCTTGCCTGTGAACGGTTGGGTGTATCGGTGCAGAATACGGTGGTCATTGGAGATACGGACGGAGATATGGAGATGGCACGAGCCGCTGGTGCAGGATACCGGATTGGGATTGGAGAACCGGGAAGAATCCGCTTGGCGGACAGAACGATTCAATCCTTCCATGAATTGCTGAATGGTGGGCTGAATCGATGACGAACAGTCATGCCTACCTGGGCTGGGTACTGTTGGCACTGGCCATCGGGCTGGAGCTGAGTGCTACCATTTTGCTAAAGGTATCGGATGGATTCTCGCGGTTATGGCCTTCGGTGTTGATGTTTGTCTGTTATGGCGCAAGTTTTACCTTTCTTAATTTTGCAGTGAAGTATATGCCGCTGGCTGTAGCCTATGCGATCTGGTCTGGGGTGGGCATTACGCTCATTGGCGTTGTGGGGCATTACTTTTTTGGTGAACGTCTGCGGCTCACGTCGATGGTCTGGATCGGTTTTATTCTGATTGGCATTATTGGACTGAAATGGAGTGATTCTTGATGAAAAATGAACATACACCGGAGCAACCTATTGCCAGCTTCCAGGTCATTACGGACACACATGTGCGAGATGAGGCAGACCATATTCATAACCGGCATCTGGACCAAGCATTAGCCGACATAGCTACATTCAGTCAGGGGAGCAGCGGAATTATGCATGTGGGTGATGTAACGGATCGGGGGCTGCCGAGCGAATATCGTGAGTTGCAACGCATATGGAAGCAACATGCGGAGAGCTTGCCGGACATTCGGTACACGGTAGGTAATCATGATATTGGAGCCGTGGTATGGCAAGATCCGCCGATCGTTTTGCTTGAGATGAAAGAGGATGAAGTAGCCGAGTTGTTGGAGCAGGGAGCAGATATGGAGCTGGTCACTAAACAAACCGCTGCTGAATCAGCTGCACTAATTGAGAAACTATCCGGCGGAACCTATACGTTGTCTGCTGCACCTTCGGAGCAGGAGGGTCAGGATGGGGGACGGATCTCTTCAGGAGTGGACCCCATTACAGTCGCAGGGTTATGGCAGCGTCGATTAAGTGATTTTGAAGGGACAACAGGTATGAAGGGCGCATACCACGATCACTGGATTGATGGGTATCATTATATTTTCCTGGGCACCGAGCAACCTCATCCGAAGGATTGTGATATGTCGGCTGAACAATTGGAGTGGCTGGATGCCAAATTGTCTGAGCGTGCAACGCCAGAACATCCCATCTTCATTTTCTTGCACCAGCCGCTTATGGATACGGTGGCAGGATCGATGAAGGAACAAGGCTGGTATGGTGTGAATCAGGATGCAGAACTGAAGGCCGTTCTGGCCCAATACCCGCAAGCGATCCTCTTCTCGGGTCACACTCATTGGCAACTGGAGGCGCAGCATACGATGTACGATGGTGCAGGCCAGATGCCAACGATGTTCAATGCGTCGTCTGTAGGTTATCTCTGGACAGATCAGGATGAGCATCTGGAGGGCAGTGATGGACTTCATGTGGAGGTTTATAAGGATCGAGTTGTTGTGAAGGGAAGGGACTTTGTCGCGGGCAAATGGATCGAGGGTGTTGAGTTTACGGTGCGTTATCCTGTAAAAGGGTAGTTATTTGGATAGTCAACGGGAAAGGGTCATGCTAAGGGTCAATGCCATTAAGACAAGTTAAACTTGATGACATTGCTCAAAGGGTGGCCTTTTTGGTGTCCATCTTAAAGGTATGTATCAGATCATCCACCGATAAAGTTCCACGTGAAACGTAGCAGGGGAGGCTAGAGTTGGGTAAAGTTGTAAATAGGTATGACAACAAACTATACTCAAATAAGTACACATGATATGCACTTACTCGTTAATTCAACCTATTTACGGAGAGGAAGTAGAAGCGGCATGAGAGAACTTCAGGTTCAAACGACATATGGTACCGTTCAAGGCGAACTTTTGCACGATGCAAGCGTATGGAAAGGAATTCCCTATGCGAAACCCCCGGTAGGTGAGCTGCGTTTCAAGGCTCCGGTACAGCCCGAGTCATGGGATGGAATCAGACAGGCCACTCAATTTGGACCTGAGAATATACAACCTCGAAATCATCAACCAGAAGGCCAGACAGAAATTCCGAATGAGTCAGAAGATAGTCTATATCTGAACATCTGGGCACCTAAGGAAAAAGGGGCAACACCAATGCCGGTCATGGTATGGATTCACGGCGGCTCCTTTGTATCAGGTTCAGGTAGCCAGCCGATGTATGATGGTACACAGTTAGCGGTTCGGGGGGGCGTCATCGTTGTGACGATCAACTACCGATTAGGAGCTTTGGGATTCCTTCATATGGCTCCATTAGGTGATTCATATGTATCCAATGCAGGTCTGCTGGATCAGGTTGCGGCATTACAGTGGGTGAAGGATAATATCTCTGCTTTTGGTGGTAACCCGGATCAAGTTACGGTGTTCGGCGAATCAGCAGGCAGCATGAGTATTGCAGCACTGATGGCGATGCCAGCGGCCAAAGGACTTTTCCAACGTGCCATTATGGAGAGCGGTGCATCCCAGTTCATGCCGGCAGAGCAAGCTTCAGCGTTGCGGGAAGGGATGTTAAAGATTCTTGGGGTGGACCGGGACAACCTGCAGAAGTTAAATACAATTCCTGTAGAGCAGATTATTGCAGCTGGTGAAAAGGTCAAACAGCAGAGCGGGGCAGGGATGGCATTATTGTTCCAACCTGTATTGGATGGGCATACATTACCACAGGTGCCACTTCAGGCGGTGAGCGAAGGCTCAGCGCAGGATATTCCGGTGCTGATTGGTACGACATTACACGAGGGTGCATTATTCATCCAGCCACATGTGCCTTATTCAAAAGAGATCGATATGGTTCAGGGCGTAGACTTTATGACGCCAGATCTGGAGAACCGGGTAGCCATCGCGGATAGTTATCCAAAAACGGCAGATGGACAAGCCCAAGTGATGACCGATATGTTCTTCTGGCGGTCAGCGCTACAATATGCTGCGGCACAGCAGAAATACGCCCCGGTGTGGATGTATCGATTTGATTGGGTGATGCCGGAACATCCCTTGTTAAAAAGAGCGATTCACAGCATCGAAATGTTCTTTGTGTTTAATACACTGCATGTCCTCAAATTCATGAATGCGGAGCCGGATGAAGCTGCGGCGGCACTTGCTCTCAAGGTACAGGATGCCTGGATTTCCTTTGCCAAGAATGGCCAACCTGAAGTTGCAGGTGTGAACTGGCCTGAATATGAGCAGGATCGTGCGACACTAATCTTCAACCATGAGATTGAGGTTGTACATGATCCGGATGCAGCCAAGCGAGAGCTGTTGGGGTTATAATCCAGGTTGATTGTTGTGTCTGAATACTCTAAATATCTGCTATGCGCCTAATCAAAAGAGGACGTTCATTCTCAGAATGAACGTCCTCCTTTTGTAATCTGACTAACGAAGTAAGCAGAACGTAAGCACGAATTAGAGGTACATTATACCTTGTTATCCTCCAATATTATTTACGAGAGGCACGTGTGCGGGACACCTCATCGAAGTAGAAGGAACGTTTTCCACGGGAGAAAAGCACGATCAAAATATGAATAAAGAGCACGGCATAGACCAACATATAGACACCGACTGTTCCTAGGGAAAGCAATATTTGATAAGGCCGGAGCATAACATCCTCATTACTGGTGAAGGCATAATCATTGACCCAGCCGATGATTGTAATCACGAACCAAGGCGTGTAAAGTGCGGCAAATCTTTTGAATAACGATTCACTGGTAGGTGTGCCGGTCTGACGATTCACATAGCGGAATCGCAAGATGGCCGAGCCTGGAGTTACCCCATTTCGCACCCAAGGTATGAAGAACAGCACAATGACCATAGCAATGGATGTACTTAGCGCATCACTGATCACATCAGACGCTGTAAAGATGGAGATTAGATTCGAAAGGAAGACAACAATGATTCCATCCATAATTAACGCGAGCAATTGAGGCATAGCATACACTCGGTTTTGCTCCACGATCTGTTCACTCTTCGCCTGAATGCTTGCACGTGATGGGAATAAAGCAAGCAGGATGGGCGCTGTGAAGAATCCAATGACTGCTCCCGAAGTATTCAATAACAGATCATCTACATCGAACAGGCGGTAAGGACAATTGTAATACCCGTAGAATCCGGTGATTTGAGTGATCTCGAAGAATAGGGAAAGCCCTAATCCACCAAGCAGGGCGTACTTCCAGAATGATCTCTTTTGAAAAAAATAACGGAAATATACACCCAGCGGCATGAGAAGCAGGACGTTAAATAGAACTTGCAGAAAGGCTCTGCCCTGAATCATGCTCAGATAGCTGGAAGGCTGAGACCATACAATGGGTGTTTCCTTCATGATGTCTTTGACAAAAGTGAATGGAACCAGATTGTAGTAGATCGTGTCAGCGGCTTGCTGCGCACAGGTATCTCGCGTAGTCGGAAAAGGGAGAATGACGAGGCAATAGGCGGCCAGAATATAAAAGATAAAGGAAAAGCTGATGCCAAACCGTGACCAGCTAAAGAAGCCGTCTTTACGATACCCATAGATTAACCACGGTACCAGCAAAAACATGGCCGCAACAACAAAGATTAAAAAAGCCGTTTGCACAGGGAAAACATATGAGGACATGAGCAGGAACTCCTTTGGTATTAAATATAATAACAATTCATAGAGACATTAAAATTCATGTATGTGTAGTGCGTATCTATTAGTTACATCATAAGTAGTTACCCTTAAAGTGAGGGATGCATGAACCTTAAATTTGGTTTAAATCCATCTATGCAGTGACCAAGCGTATGGAATATACGGCCGAAATCCCGTATACTTGCGGGAATGCCAATCGTAGAATGGAGAGTTTAATACATATGTCTAATTTGCCTAACTGCCCCAAATGTAATTCAGAGTACACGTACGAGGATGGTAACCTGTTGGTTTGCCCGGAGTGCGCGCATGAATGGTCTTTGGAAGCAGACAATGATAACGCTGAGGATGCAAAAGTAATCCGTGATGCCAACGGAAATGTGCTAAGTGATGGGGATACCGTTACGGTCATTAAAGATCTGAAGGTAAAAGGTAGTTCGCTTGTGGTCAAACAGGGCACCAAGGTGAAGAATATCCGCCTGATTGATGGGGATCATGATATTGATTGCAAGATCGACAGCTTGGGTGCAATGAAGTTGAAGTCTGAGTTTGTGAAAAAGATATAAGATATGATTGAGAAACGTTCAGTTCCGCATTCAACGGGAATTGAACGTTTTTTGTTTGACAGGAAATATTTAGTGGATATATACTGGTTGGAATTTAATTTTTTGAACATGGAAGAGTAGTCTACATATGAGAAAAGGCAGGTGTCAGAGCGATGAAGAGAGATCATATTATTGAATATTATTCCGGGTTTGATGAGTGGGGCAGACTGGAGCGGGAACCAATTGAATTCATCATTAACATGCATTACATCAGGGAACATCTCCCCGCTACTGGTTGTATTCTGGATAATGGCGCAGGACCAGGAAAGTATGCCATGGAGCTTGCGAAGCTGGGGTATCAGGTCACTTTATCGGATCTGACACCTTCCTCCGTGGATACTGCGAGGCAAAAGGCTCAGGAGTTTGGTTTGGCACAGCAATTCGATGGGTTCCATGTACTCGATGCCACTTCTCTCTCCGGTGTGGCTGACGAGACTTATGATGCGTCCCTTATGCTGGGCCCGTTATATCATCTGCAGACAGACGAAGAGCGCACGGCTGCTGTACGGGAGTTGTACCGTGTGACCAAGCGAGGGGGCGTGGTGTTTGTAGCCATGCAGAGCCGAATGCGCATGAGTATCAATTCGCTGCAATCCCCGCAGCATTGGAAGCCGAATGATAATATGGCAGCGATCTCTTCTTTTGTGGAAAAAGGTATTTTCGATCATCGGGATCAAGGACGATTTACGGGAGCATACTATTTTAATATTCAGGACGTTACGCCCTTCATGGAGCAACATGGATTTGAAACCATTGATTTGATTGGTTCATCCAGCCTTAGAGCGATGCTCACGGACGAGCAGCAGCAATACTGGAAAGAGCGTGGCGAGTATGATGAACTCATGCAATATATGATTGAAGCCGCCAAAGACCCTTCCATATTGGGAATCTCGTCGCATTTGCTGTACATCGGGAGGAAGAAATAATAGATTTACAGGCAATGCTCTAAAAATCTATGTATTTTAGAATGTCAGCCCGTGGAATACTGTTTCCACATGATATAATATTTCTATCTTATGGTCTGGAGGTGTCACTATGCAATGGAAGGAAGTTCAGGAGCGATTCCCTAACGAATGGGTCGTTTTTGAGGCAACCAAGGCGTACTCTAGAGAAGGCCAGCGTTACATTGAAGAGATGGCAGTGATTGATTCATTTGATGATTCTACAAAGGCACTAAAACGTTATGGTGAATTGCATCAAGAAGATCCCAGACGGGAATACTGCTTTTTTCACACTTCACGTCCAGAAGTTGTGGCAAGAGAACGGTATGTTGGCATGAGAGGTCCTCGATGAAAATTTCAGAGATTTATGGTCTACCCTTCATAAGCATAAAACTTGAATTTAGAGGAGAAGTACTACAATTAGAAAAAGTCCTTTTGGATACCGGATCAGCTAGTACATTGCTGAATGCAGATGCAGTTCGGGAAGTAGGAATGGTTCCTGAAGAGGATGATCTCGTTGATATTATAAGAGGTGTAGGCGGTATAGAGTATGTTTATACCAAGTCGCTCGATTCTATAACTGTAGATGGAACAACGATTAATGATTTTCAAGTTGAAATAGGAAATATGGATTACGGTTTAGAGATTGACGGAATTCTGGGATTTAATTTTATGAAACAGACCGGAGTTGTAATTAATGCCAACCTGATGGAACTAAGTATAGATAAGCTGTAATCTATAGAAAATAAACATAAAAGTGCCCTCTGGAAACAGAGGGTACTTGTGTTTTTCATCAAAATAGTTCAATATTAAGATACATAACAAAAGGTGATCTACTTACAATAGGTTAGATGAACAACGGATCGCTTCATACCAGGGAGGAACAGACAATGGAAATCGGAATTAGTACATTTGTGGAGACAAACCCGGATGTAAAAACAGGAGAACTTATCAGTCATGCGCAGCGTATTCGGGATGTTGTTGAAGAGATTGTTTTGGCAGATCAGGTGGGTCTTGATGTATATGGCGTGGGAGAACATCATCGTGCTGACTACGCCGCTTCATCACCAGCTGTCATTCTGGCGGCAGCAGCTTCACAGACCAAGAATATTCGCTTGACGAGTGCGGTAACGGTGCTGTCATCGCATGATCCGGTACGGGTATACCAAGATTTCGCGACACTGGACGGCATTTCGAACGGACGTGCAGAGATTATGGCAGGGCGTGGATCATTTATCGAATCCTTCCCGTTGTTCGGCTACGATCTGAACGACTACGATGAGTTATTTGATGAGAAATTGGATTTGCTGCTCAAGCTGCGTGATTCTGAAAAAGTTACCTGGGAAGGCAAACACCGTCCTTCCTTTAACAATCTGGGCATCTACCCGCGCCCGGTACAGGAAAAACTTCCGGTATGGATTGGCAGTGGCGGTAATCAGGAATCCGTAGTTCGTGCAGGATTACTCGGTTTGCCGCTGGTGCTTGCTATTATCGGTGGTCGTCCGGTGCAATTCGCACCACTGGTGGAGCTGTACAAGAAAGCAGCTGCACATGCGGGACATGATGCTTCCAAGCTGACCGTTGCTTCTCACTCTCACGGCTTCATTGCCGATACAACTGACGAAGCTGTGGAGAAATTCTTCCCGCCAGCTCAAGCCGTCATGAACATACTGGGCCGTGAACGTGGCTGGGGACACTACAGTCGTGCGACATTTGATGCGGCGCGCAGTCTGGAAGGTGCATTGTATGTAGGTGATGTGGATACTGTAGCTCAGAAAATTATTTACCTGCGCAAAGAAGTCGGGATTACACGCTTCATGTTACACACCCCACTCGGAACCATGCCGCACAACGAGGTCATGAGAGCGATCGAACTGCTTGGGAAAGAAGTCGCTCCAATCGTGCGTAAAGAAATTGCACGTTGGGAAGCTTAGAACGAAGAGGCCCGTTAATTGACTGAAACCGTTACGGAATTAGATAAAGTCAACCAAATAAAGGAGCATGCCCTAGGCGTATTACGCCAATGGGTCTGCTCCTTTTTTCGTTTATCTTCTAAAAGTATCTAAAACAGCACAGATTTAATGCTTATCCATTCGCAGATGTACTTACAAGGGAGTGTATAACCATAGACAACGTATGATCATAGAGAGTTTTGGCAGCTTCTTCGCTCTCAATATGGCCTCCCAGGTACAGATGAATAACACCGTGTAAGGGAGCCCAGATCATTCGTACCGCAAGCAGGGGATCCTGCACCTGAAGCATTCCCTGTTCAATGGCGATCTCCACCAAAGCAGATACTTGCTTCAGAGCAGTTGCTGTTCCCTGTAAGGTCTCTCCATCTGGTTTGAATTCGGAAAAAGATCCTCCAAACATCAGCTGATAGAAGCTGGATTGAGAAATGCCGAAGTCCCAATAGACATGGGCCAGATCACGGAAATATTGTTCGAACGATGCCTGCCGGGGCATAGCTTCAAAACGCTGGGCCATGAGGGAGCATCCCTCTAAATACAGATGTTTGGCTAACCCTTCTTTTTTGCCGAAGAGGTTATATATGATTTTGGTGGAGCACTCCATGCGCTCAGCTACACGGCGTACCGTGACTGCTTCCGGTCCATGCTCTTGCAGTAAAGCAGCAGCAGCATGCACAATATTTTGCCGCAGATTATCCGAGTGCTGGAGTCTGGCTTCCTGAAAGGTTGTTACCGTATGTGCAGATTCTGTGGAACCTGAATTAAGATCCTTCATTGATTTCATCCTCGTAACCGTATTGTTGTTGAACAGAAACTACGTTTCCTTTTATGGTCATTCTACTGTTTTACGCCGGATGACGTCAATTTAATCCGAATTTAATAAGTAAGAACCCGTTCTAGATTCAAATTTAACAAATGTATTTGACAGCGTCATGAATTTTGGTTACGATGATTCTATAAAGAAACAATGTTTCCAAGTGAAAACAAGTGTTCGAATTATGCATAGGGGATGGATGAGAGATGATAAAGGAACAGCGTCAATGGGTACTTATTACAGGTGCCTCTTCAGGTATTGGGGAAGTTTTTGCACTCGAAATGGCTTCCAAGGGTAAAAATATTGTGCTGGTGGCCAGAACAGAATCCAAACTGAATCAATTGGCAGAACGTATAGAACGTGCATATCAAGTAAGGGCTGAGGTAATCGTATCGGATTTATCTCAAGTCGATGCACCTCAGAGGGTATATGAGGAATGTCAGAATCGGGGAATACACATCGATATGCTGATCAACAATGCGGGATTTGCTACCCATGGATTATTTGAACAGGTGGATGGTTCAAGGCAACAGGACGAGATTATGTTAAACGTGCTCGCCTTGACAAACATGACGCATCTTTTCTTGCCAGGCATGTTACAGAAGCGTAATGGTGCTGTCATTAATGTATCGTCTACGGCTGCCTTTCAACCTGATCCGTATATGGCTGTGTATGGAGCAACGAAGGCATTTGTACTTTCTTTTACAGAGGCGTTATATGAAGAAAACAGGAAGCGTGGCGTTCAGTTTTTGGCATTATGCCCAGGCTCAACCGAGACTTCGTTCTTTGATGTGGTGGGCGCTGATGAAGCCTCGGTGGGTAAACGTGATACACCTGAGCATGTCGTGGCGGTGGCCATGAGAGCACTCGAGTCAGGCAAACCTTATGCTGTGCCGGGGGCCGGTAATTACTGGACAGCGCAGTTCACCCGTCTCGTGCCACGCAAGTTGATGTTGCGAATCGTAGGAAGTATGCTCCGTCCACGTTCCAAGGATGGTAAAGCAGAAAAAGTACAAGCCTGATTAGGGGTATAGAGTAAAAGCTTTAGGCCAAAATACCTTTGGCCCGAGCTTCCTTTATCCAACCTGGAAATTCAGTGAGGAGACGATCGTACAATTCTTCATCGCTGATCTTGGAGATATCGTCGAGAGCAAAAAAGTCAGCATTATCGATGAAACGTCCTGTCATGTCATCGAGTTTCTCGAGAATACCGTAATTGGCTTGGCCTAGGCCAACAAATTGCCAGAACAGATTTTTGGTTGAGCTTTCGGTAATAAGCCGCATGATTTTCCCTTTTTGACTGACCCCGCCATCGCTAAAAAAGATAATATACGTTGGCATCTTCACATCGGGTTCCTCGATCGTATATTTGCGAATGACATCCTGCATCACAGGAGGTTCGTTATTGGTACCGCCTTTGCTTCCCAGCGTATATGTGCGTTCAATATAATTCTCGAAGTCCCTGGCGGTGACGCTAGGTGCACGCAAGAAGTCTTTGGCGAAGAACCAGACGTCCAACTCTCCGTTATCATCAAACGCTGATGCAATCGCCAGGATACGCTCGAAGGCTTCTTGCACGATGCCTTTGCGATACAGATGGTACATGGAGCCTGATGCATCAAATACAACGGCAACACGTGCCTGTATAGGTTCGATCTTTTTCTTTTGCAGAGACAGGGTTACTTTACGCTTAAGGAGATCGATCTTGGTCAGGTTCAGCGGTGCATGATTCGTGTTTGGTGCAGCAACAGGTACCAAGACTTCTGAAGAGGTCGCTGCTACTTCAGCTTGTGCGGTGAGAAGAACCTGTTCGGCTTCCGAGGTGTCGTTACTCTCAATTTCAACACCGAATGACTCCGCCAGCGGCTGCAATCCACCAAAGAAACCTCGCCCAATCGCACGAACTTTGAACCCGTCACGATACTTATAGATTTCAATGAGAATAAGTGCTGTTTCCGCAGTGACCTGTGTGATCTCATAGGTGATCTGCTGGGAACCCGCTTGTACAATCGCCTGACACGCCTGAACATCGGCGAAGGTGCCTCCCGCATCCAGAGTAGCCGTAAACACACATTTTTCCACAGGGGCCTGCTGTAATTGATTTGTATCCAGTACAAAAGAGGATTTCAGTTCCTCTGCCTGTTGCAAAAGCACACTTTGATGGGGATCGGCCTTCTGATTATAGAAAACAAAATAGTCGTCGGATGGGACTTTTCCCTCTTCGTTCACCATAAAGCAGCTAACATCCAAGGGAGAAGGAGATGATGTACATTGAATGGTTACCTGAAGTTGGGTGGATTCGTTGATACTGATATTCTGGCCTGTGTTTAAGTGAATGAACGAATCTGTCATAATTGGATGCGCCTCTCTTCTCCAATATAGTGGTTGAAAATGTACAGTAATAAGATCGATTCTGAGACAAATGTTTCCATAAGTCAATCTTTTCACCATTGATCCTACGCCTCATCAGACTCGTACTTTTCCCGATGCTCCTTCTTCATTTTCACATAGTCTGGATCCGTCTTCGCAATCTCCCATTGTGCTTTGAATATTGCCGCGGCTTCTGCCTTCACCTTATCATTCTGATAGGGCAGGATCGAGCCATCCTCCTTTGAGTATTTGCGTCCTCCTTTGTGATTTGTATACCGTCTGGCCCGTGTATAGCCCATCTGGAGAAATTTGCGAGCCATATCCATACCCACGAAATCTCCCTTTTTCTTATACTCCAAAAATAGCTCATAGATCTTCTCCGATGACTCTGTCGCAATCTCGGGTGTTTTGAATCGCCAGTGTGGCAGAATCTCGCCTTTGTACGGCTCTACCATCAGAACACCCTGCTCGCCCCGGCCTACGGTGTACAACTCAGGATGTTTGCGCAGATCCAACTCATCATAATTGAGACTGTAATCAAATTTTTTCATGTATACACCCTCCTTGATAGGGATTACCCCGATTCTGAATCAACAAGCACGGTTAATGGGGAACAATAGAAGGAATTACACAGGAGGGGTAGCGGTATGGGAATGTCCGGCAGATATCTTGTGGTAACAAAGGAGCTAGTTGAATCCATCAAGTCAGGTGAGATCAGTGTGCATGATTGTGCAGTGGATCTGGATATCGATAAAACGTGGCAGATGCTGCAGTTCACGCTGAACGGTAACTTGGTAGAAGGGGAGCCTCCCCTGGGATATGTGGTGCCTCTCGCAGGTGAGCAATACGTGGGAAACTATTCGGATATGGATCTATTTTTGCTTAGTAACGAGCAGGTGCTGGAAGCCTATATGGCATTGGAGCAGCTCACACCGGAAGAATTAAAGGAGCGGTATAATCTGGACCAAATGATCGCTGAAGGTGTCTATCCTGTCATGGAAGATTGGGACGCGGAAGAGACATTTCAGGAGATTGTTCAGACCGTGGATGATATTCAGGCCTTGTTTCAGGCCACGGCTGCAAGTGGGAACGGGATCATCTTTTATGTTTTCTAAATGAGCACTAAAATTATGAGGGGAATTCTATGGCCGACACTGGGGCAGGTTTGAACTGTGCCTATTCGGGTTATTGATAGACACAAGGCTCAGGCCTTGATGACATGACAATCCGGTAGAAGAGAGGGAATGCGATATGACACAGGATCAGAACGAAGAGAACAAAGCGATTCAAGAGGACGAGCCGGATCAATTCGAGACTCCCGCAACTGCGGAAGATGAAGAAAGGGATGAGAAACTCGCAGAAGATCAGGAGCAAGAATAACTCCCAGCATTGCATAATGAAGCAGGATGTTTTATCGAAACATACGATATGCTGAAATATAGATAGACCAGAGGTCGGACATGTTCCGGCCTTTTGGTTTATTTTTTTGCGTATCCGTTTACAAGAATTACCTATACCTTCATAATGGAAATGAACCATATTTTTCTAAGGAGGAGTTCATATTACGAATCGGAAGTTAGTCCAATGGATGGCAGTGCCACTAGTACTTTTAATGGTTGTTCTTACAGGATGTCAGGCTGTGGGTGGAGTAGACGTTGGCAAAGCAATGGCCAATGGCGCGAGTATCAAGTCCGGTGAATCCAGACAATCCATGAATATAAACATAGAACCGGCTAAGGAATTTGCTACAGAAAAAGACCTTGAAATGATCGAACTCATTAATTCCATATCCCTGGATATTGATCAAGCCAAAATGAAAGATGCGAAGACAGCATCGATCAAAGGTACACTGAGCATGGAGGGAACGAAGTTACCTTTCCACCTGTCCATGAATGAGTCCCAATTGGTCATTGATCTGGACGGAGCCCAGAAACCGCTGTACATGTCTCTGGATACGTTCCAGGATGCACAGGCGCTTCCAATGGTAGATACGAAGGCTCTGGAGAAACAACTCGAGGAACTTTCCCCGAAACTGTTCTCTTTTGTCCTGAAGCATCTGTCCAATCCGAAGAACATCTCCGTTACACCGGTACAGGAATCCGTGAATGGCGAAGCACTTAGCCTCTCCAAGCTGCATCTGGAAGTTAGTGGTGAAGAGATGCTTGCCATGGTTAAACCGTTCCTGACGAGTATTTCGAAGGATGAGCAAGGACTGAAAGACCTGATTGGCGATCTGTACGATGTGTTCTACCCTGTACTGGAAGCAGTGAATGAGGTAGAAGGTGGGGGAGACGACACGCTGAATTCGATCGTTCCTGAATCGAAAGATGAAGCCGTGGCCTCACTGTATGCCATGATCAAAGTGGGACTGGACACTATGCTGGTCAATTATGATCAGGAGCTGACCAACCTGTTGAATGATACCCCTGAATTCAAAACGGTATTTGGCACAGAAACCAAACTGAAAATGGATTTTTATCTCGACAGCAAGCTGGATATTCGCAAGCAAAACTTTGAACTGAAAGTAGCGCTGCCAGCTTCCGAAGATCTGCCGGTGAACGCTGTAACCGTGAGTGGAAACAGTGAACAGTGGAATATCGGTGGCACAGTTGCAGTTGATGAAGTGGATGTATCCCGCGGTGTTATGGATCTGATGAAGGATGATATTACGCCTGGACAGATGCTGCGCAATTTTGATTCCAATTCACTGGCATACCAATTGCTGAAAGATGAAGCTGGGATCACGAGTAAAAGTGTAGTGCTCTTCCCGGATGATGAATACGCTGGGGCGATCACTGTTAAGAACACAACATTTGTTCCGCTTCGCTACGTGTCTGAAGAATTGGATGCTGAAGTGAAATGGACCAAAGGCTCGAACCAAATCGTTGTCATTGACGACATCACTGGTGATGAGATTGTCCTGACCGTAGGTTCCAAGAAGGCAACCGTTGCTGGTAAAGAAGTAACCATGGTGGAATCCGCTTATGTAGGCAAGGACGGCAAGACGTATGTGCCGCTGCGCTTTGTGGCTGAATCCCTTGGAGCTACTGTAGATAAGGAACAAGAAACAGGCTGGATTTACATTGACCGTCCTTAAGTGAGACGTTGTAAGTAAGCCTTAGTATGAGAGGGGATTTCAGAGTATGCCAGATTTCTCGTAATGATCGTGAAAAGAACACCGCAAAAATTCCGTTTGATCATGAACGGGATACGTGTGTCCTTTTGACCCATTACGAGGAGCTTCGGCGTTTCTGAAATGATGAAACGGATCGGGGAGTGCCTCTATTGGAGGTGCTCCTCTTTGTTGTGTCATCCTAAATAAATCCCCAGAGGTGTTATATATGAAAAGTCAATTATTCATCCATTCAAACTCCATTACGTTGCGTCCATTTATGCTTGAAGATCAGGCTGCCGTGTATGCATTAACCCAACAACCTGAAATCACAGATGTCCTGCCAGATTGGAAGATGACCGAGGAGCAGTTGCGCGAATTCTTACAATTTGTCGTTGGCAGTTACGAACAGTTCAACCCGGAAGATGTACGCATCCTGCTTGCCGTTGTACACAATGAAGATCAGCGTATCATCGGTTGGTGTGGCGTATTTTCAAATGACATGCTGGATCGGGCTGATCGCGAGGTGGCTTACGCCATCTCCCGGGATTACCGGAATAAAGGATACATTACAGAGGCAGTTCGAGCCCTAACAGCATATTTATTTGAGCATACCTTGCTGGATCGAATTGTGGGCATTGTGAAGCCCTCCAATCAGCCGTCACGCAAAGTTCTGGAGCATGCGGGTTTTCGTTATATCTCTCGCAGAATGCTTATGGACAAGGAGTGCTACGATTATTTTGAACTGCTCAAAGTAAAGACCGAACCAGTGGAACCGAAGCAGATACATTCTGAAATTCGCTTACGACGAGCACAGCAGGAAGATGCTGTTGTACTTACAGAGATTTGCACTCGTGCTTTTGATCATGTCATAAAAGTCTGGGCGGATAATGAGAAGGATATCGATAGCAATCTATGCCCGCCTGATTATTCGTCAGTTCGCATGCATCGTTACGTGATCCGTGAATGGGATTATTATGTTGTAGAATCAGATGGATGCGCTATTGGCGGAGTGAGTGTTAACGTGCTTGGACGAAAACATGCCAGGATCGATAAGATCTATATTGATCCCGTATTCCAGGGCCGTGGTGTGGGAACTCAAGTCATGAGGTTTATTGAGGCTGAATTTCCGCAGATTGAAATCTGGAAGTTGGAGACCTCAGGTCGGCAGTTGGATAATCATCATTTTTACGAAAAAATGGGATATGTTTGTATCTATGCATCTGAGGATGAGTTTGTATATGAGAAGAACATGTCCGTTGATTCTTTTGATCCAACATGTGATGAGACATTAGCCAAGGACTCGGGTGAGTCAGTGGTTGAATATGTTCAAGCTAATCTGGACTCGGTTCGTTACAGCACCAGTAATCTGACCAATAGTCGGATAACCGACTGCAACTTAAGTGGAAGCAAATTTACCAATCTAAATATGACCAATATATTGCTAGCTGATTTACGCCTAACCGACAGCAAGATTGAATTCTGTGCTTTGGATGGCGTTCAATTCCAGGACACACACCTTGGATCTGACCGTGTACCCATGCAGTGGGTGCATTGTGATCTTGGGGGAAGTCGTTTTATCGATTGCGATCTATCTGGGGTTCAGTTGGAAGAGTGTCAAGTGAACGGGATGAAGATCAACGGAGTAGAAGTAGAGAAATTACTTGCAGCCTATAAAGCTATGAAGTCCTGAAAGGCGCCTCGTTGCCTTATTGCTGTCCGGCGAAGCACCATTCATCAATGGAGCCATTATTCCGATTGATGGTGCGCAGTCAGCCAAATATTGATCCCATAATCATCAACAGCACATCGATGCAGCATAGATATATACTGAAGAACGCCCTTTTTCGCCAATGTGCGGATTGGGGCGTTCTTTTTTTGTTTTGATATTCAAGGGGGCGTATCACGTATCCCGCAGGTTAAGTGTGCTGTAGAATTTGTGGCTTTTTGCTAAACCCGGTACTCCCGGCTATAAAGCCCATCTGGCGATAGAATTCATGTGCAGCTTCACGTTCTGGACGATTGCCACTGTTCAGAGACAAGGAATCCACGTTATGCGTGGCTGCCCATTGCTCAGCTTCAAGAATAAGCTGACGGCCGATGCCTGAGCCCCTGAACTGGTCGTGTACAACCAATGCCAAGATACGGCAGTGTCTTCCGTTCTTTTCATATAGATAAGACGTCTGTAATCCGATCAGTCCAACTACGCGGCCTCGTGCTTCAGCAACGAGTGTAGTAAAGTTTGGGTCCGCAGAGATATGGGCATAACGCTCCTCCATCTCCGCGTATGTGGTTGGGTAACCGAGTTGGTCCATCAGAATGACCATATCCTGCAGATCGGTAGTGGAACTATGTCTAATCGTCACATCCAGGCTCATAATGTTGTATCCTCCTTGGGTCTTTCCTTCAATGAAAGTTCAATAATGGTATCCAGCAGCTCTGCAAAAGAAATGCCTGCAGCTGCTGCACTTTTGGGCAGCAAACTGTTACGGGTAAGACCCGGCAGCGTGTTCACTTCAAGCACATACGGCATGCCTTCCCGAATCATCATATCCACACGAGCGTAGACACTGCATTTGAGCACCTGATAACAGGCTAAGGCCGCTGCTTCGACGCGATTGTGAAGGTCTAAAGGCAATTTTACAACCTGCTCATCGGCCCCGTGGTCATCGTATTTGGAAGCATAGTCGAAAAACGCAGCGTTTGAACGGATGGAGATCACCGGCAGCATCTTACCATCCAGAATGGCACAGGTGATCTCCTCACCCTCGATATACTGTTCAATCATCACCGTATCATCCCAGACGAGGGCAGCCTCTACAGCGGCGGGGAGGGTGGATGCCTCCTTAACCACTTGGGTACCGATACTTGAACCGCCTGAATTCGGTTTGACCACCACGGGGTACGTTAATTGTTGAACAGCAATAGAGGATAGTTCCTCCATGTGGCTCACCCGCAGCCATTCTCCGGTAAGCACACCTGCATGCTGCATGAGTTGTTTGGACATGTCTTTATCCATGCATACACTGCTTGCCAGCACACCACATCCTGTGTAGGGAATACCCAGCGATTCCAGTGTGCCTTGAACCGTACCGTCTTCGCCGTATTTGCCATGCAGGGCAAGCAGTGCCACATCGATCCCCGCTGACTTGTCGATTAGATCGCGTTTGGTATTCAGCTCAATGGGTACAACCTCGTATTTGTCTCTATTCAGGTTTGCAATCATCTCCTGTCCGGTGAGCAGGGAAATATCCCGCTCTGAAGATGTACCGCCCATAATCACGCCAACTTTCATGTGAAATCCTCCTTATCTCATGTGAGCTACTGTCTCGCCAATGATACGAATGCCTTTACGTATATTCTCATCGCTGACTCTGGAGAAACCCAGACGCATCGTGTTTACACCCTGACCATGTTCCAGATAAAAGGTATCCCCCGGTGTGAACGTTACACCTTTCACTTTACAGGCAGCCAGCAGTTCACGGGTTCTGTATTCGGACGGGAACTGCACGAACAGATGCAGACCACCCGCACCGGAAATCCGGCACATTGGCAGATGCTGCTTCAGGCAACGCACAACCAATTCATATTTTCGCTTATACTCTGTGCGAGCACGCTTCAAATATTTCTCGAAATTACCGTTGCTCAGATATTGATACAATAACGATTGGTCCAGCGTGGAGGTATGGATGCTGCGTGCCCGTTTCATACTCTCCAGATAATCAATCAGCGCCGCATCCGCAATAATCCAACCTACCCGCAGGCCTGGGAACAGGACTTTGGAGAAGCTGCCCAGATACACCAGTCCATTGCCTTTGCCCATGCTGGCAATCAGGGGAGATACGTGGGAACCGGAATAGCGTAATTCTTCGTTGAATCCATCCTCAATGATGGGTACCTGATACTTGTTCATCAACCGGATGATCTCTACCCGTTTTGCAGGGGACGTCACAATCCCGGTTGGATTGTGATAGGATGGCACGAGATACGCCAGATCATATGGACTTGCCTCGAGTTCATGTTCCAGTTGTTTCAAGTCCAGGCCATCCGGCTCCATATTCACACCGGTCAGTTGAAACTGGTGTAATTTTAGATTTTTAATCGCCGTGTGGTGCGTTGGATTCTCACAGAGCGCTTTTCCGCTTTTTTTGCGCAACGCTCCAAGCACCAGATCGAAACCTTCCGTGAATCCGTTAGTAATCAGGATGTCCTTGCCACGGAGGTCGACCCCTTTGTTCTCCATATATCGTAGTAAATAGTTCATCAGCGGTCTGTATCCTTGCGCATATCCGTAATTCAACAGTACTTCGCCTTCAAGTGACATGCGATCCAGAAAAGCCCGCTTTACGTTGTGCAGATCAAACAGCTTTTCATCCGGTGCTATGCTGGTAAATGAGATCTCACCGCGCTCTGCACCGGAGCCATGCTTCATCAGATCGTACTGCTCTGCCTGAATGGCATACTCGCTTACCTCTGTCGTCCAGTCCAGTTCCCAGTTCGCTGCTGCCTCAGGTGTTTCGATGGAGGCAATGACGTAATTGCCCTTGCCTTTGACTGCATAGATCAGACCTTCATCTTCAAGCTCGGCATAAGCGAGCAGGACCGTGCTGCGACTAACCTTCATGAGTGTACTGAGTTCACGGGTCGAGGGCAGCTTTTGTTTGGCTTGCAGGCCGCCTTTGAGCATCAATCGCTTCATATAATCTTTGACTTGTATATATACAGGGCGGTCCTCCGTCAGTTGCAGATCGGAATACATCCCATCACTCCCTCTATTGGTATCTTGCCATATTATAAACCCAGCAGAAAGAACCACGATACCTCTGTTTCCCTGAGCATGTGGTTGGTTGTACGCACAAACGCAAAAAAGCCCTGGCAGTATGCCGGGGCCTGGTGGTGAAACTTGATCCATTTTCTATAGTACTGCTGCTATAACTCTACAGTTGCATTACATGACTAGTCTCTCTAGGATCGATAGCTATCTGACCTTCTACGTGTGTCTATTAACTTCAGTACGACTATAATTGCAGGCTTTCTAGGTGATACTTAAAATCTACAGTGAAATCATGAATCTAGGTCTTTCTACGTTTGCTTGCTGCAAGGGTCGATTAGATGATGAATCTACAATCTATAAGCTAAGGTTCTTGCTAACTGTACTCTTGTTGTGATCACTTAACAGAATTCAGCATGAAAAAGAGTTTCAATCATAGGGTACAATAGACGGAGGTAGATATAAAGACGTATGTCTCAGTGCCCAATTTCTTCCTCATACCCCTATAGTACCACTTTGAATCAGGGAAGTTAACCTTTTTTTTGAAATATTTGTCGTAATAGCGAAAATTGCGTGAATTGTACTTCATATAGATTGAAATGGTGTCCCTTTATAATATGTGATAGGATGTAAACCTATAGATAATGAGGAAGTGAGCCTATTGATTAATATTACCGTGCCAACACCGGATGTAACCATTACCAAGCAGGTTGATCCACAGCTTAGCCACATTTATGGATTCACTGATTTTCACCTGATTACCCGGGAACTGGGCGGGATTTTCATGTTTTACAATGCCGCTGGAGAGCTGTTGTTTGTCGGGAAAGCACGTAAATTAAGACCACGTATCAAAAAGCATTTTGAAGACACGGTATCACCAATTAAGAATCACCGCGAAGAAGTAACGAAGATTGAAGTATGCCTGGTTGAAGATCCGGTAGATCGTGAAATTTATGAGACGTATATCATCAACACGATGCGTGCGAAATACAATGTAGATAAAGTCTTGTACAAATAAGACGCTTAAAAAGCACATGAACATGCAATGTCTGGGACATATGTCCTAAGTGTTGCGCCAGTAGGTAAGGATGTAATCGAAGGATTGCATCCGATTCCTTCTGGTGCCTCCCGATCTTTTTGAGGGAGTAGCTTGTAGAATTTGAAACGTAGTAACCCAAACTTAGTATCACAGATATACCAAATACATATGAAGAGGTGATTGTGTTGATCGGTCGTAGCGGTAACCCTACACTTAAAGACAGCACGTTTGAAAACAGAGGATATGGAGAAGATCGGTATCAGAATTACATGACGATCAACGGCACGGTGAACAAAGCGTTTATTACGCTTGTGATTCTACTGGGCAGTGCATTTGCAACCTGGATGATGTTCTTTAACGGACAACAAGTAATGCCGCTTGCTTATGGCGGATTAATTGTTGGTTTCATTCTGGCACTTGTGATTTCGTTCAAACCCGTAGCGGCACCTTATCTGGTACCGGTCTATGCTGTGGCAGAAGGGCTATTCCTGGGCGCACTCTCAGCAACCTATGAGTCACTGTATAACGGAATTACCTTGCAGGCGGCCCTGTTGACCATGGCTGTATTCATCGCTCTGCTGGTGGCATACAAAACCAGATTGATCAAAGCTACGGAGAACTTCAAGCTTGGGGTAGTGGCTGCAACCGGCGGTATCATGATCATGTATCTGCTGAGCTTTGTACTGAGTTTCTTCGGAATTTCGATTCCTTATCTGCATGATAACAGCTTGATCGGCATTGGTATTTCGGTCGTTATCGTCATTGTGGCTGCCCTCAATCTGGTCCTTGATTTCGACTTCATCGAGGGTGGTGCTGAACGTGGGGCACCCAAGTACATGGAGTGGTACGGTGCATTTGGATTGATGGTGACGCTGGTATGGCTGTACATTGAGATCATCCGTCTGCTTGGAAAATTGCGGAGCCGGGACTAGTCCTATCCATACGTCAGAGACGTAAACGGAGTGTGGATTTAAAGCTAAAAAGCTAACGCGTGATACTCACGTCGTTAGCTTTTTTGATTAACATTAGCCAGGGCATGTTCGATGTTAACCTCTTACAAAACTCAGCTGATCCAAACTCGTTGAGGCCCAGCACCACTCTATACTAACTCTTTATACAGATCCTCCAAGGTGGTGATTTCGGGCTGGCTCGGTAGCTCTCCCCCGGCTGAACACGCTGCAAGCATATGTCCATCATCCAGTCGCTGACTGAGAAAGAGATATGTCCCGGCCTGTTTGCAATGCCATTCCTTCCGTTCATTAGGTAGGATGGCGAAGGAGTCCAGCGGTATGGACAAGCCCATACCGACTGCCTTGATATAACTTTCCTTCAGCGTCCATAGACGGTAGAAGGTCTCCAGCCGCCGGTCGTCAGGCTCGGCAGCCAAGAACTGGCTCTCCTTAGGAGAGAAGAAACGCTCAGCAATCTGCATGTCAATTGGAGCTATTTTTTCCACATCCACGCCCAGTTCATCTGTACTGCCAGAGATCAGCGCAATCCAATCACCAGAATGGGAGACGTTGAATTGTACATCCGAATGGTGAATGAGCGAAGGTTTGCCATAGGAGTTATGGGTAAAAGAAAGCTCAGCAGGTCTCAGTCCAGTCAACTTGCTCAAAGTCACACGAGTCAATATCTCTCCCAGCACGGAGCGATACGCGTCAGCCTGACGCAAAAAACGCGAAGCCTGAGCACGTCGCTCGGCAGAAACTTGCGACAAAAAGTGGTCCCAGTACGCCTCGGGCAATACTTCTGGAATTTGGAGCACACGAATAGTTATCATCATTTATCACCTGAATACGTATTCGGCGCTGTTCAGTAACTTTCCTTTATATGGAACGACCCCTCAACTCTTCCTCCCAAATCATCACTATACGGATGCCCCTAATAAGCAAGCCGGTTGTCTCGCTTTTCATGTTAAGGCCTCAGGTTCTGCATCTTCCTCTTCATGCTTCCTGTACTCGTTTCCATTCCGTATGCGCAGCCTGAACTCGTTCCCACATGTCCTGGCATTCCAGTTCGCTGTAGTTCACCAATGGTTCATGGAATATTTCAGTTAATACGTTACGCCATTCGGTATAGCTCTGGATCTCCGTTTTCCGGATTCCTTCGATATCATGTGTTCGAAGCATACATCCACGTAGTTCATGACTGCGGATCTCATCTCGCTGACGAAGCAAAAATGCGTTATGCCAAGGTGATTCGGCCGCCCGACTGTAGAATTCATGTTTGGGAATGAACTCTTCCAGGCTGGTAATTGCTTCAGGAGCATAGTCCACACCTTCACTTGGCCCATTCGGCTCGTACTCAAGCCGCCATCCCCCCGCCACAACAGATGATGGCATCAATTGGTACGTGAACGGAGCTGAACCATAGGTTCCATAACGAAGTGGCAGAGGTTCAAAGGGCATTCCGCCGAGACCTACATCTACAATCCAGCGTTCAACTGTCGGGTCAGCATCCGGCAGAAGCACAGACAGACCGAGATGGAATGAGTTCACACGGGGTTGTTCCCCATGAGGCTGTACTCCACCGCGATGCCAATCAACCGTATAACCCAGTGATCGGAGAAGAACACTAAATGCACCATTTAGATGAAAGCAGTAGCCGCTGCGTCCCTGTAATATAAGCTGAGTTGAATCTGGAAGACTGATTCCCGCAGGACGACCTGCAAAAATATCGACCGTTTGCCAGGATAGATATTGTACATGTGCTCGCTGGAGTTCAAATAAGAATTCCAGTGTAGGTTCCTTTATATCATCTATGCCGATCCGTTTCAGATAGGCCTGTATTTCAGCTGTATTCAATAGTTCATTCATACAGATCACCTCACGTCATATAGTGGGCTGCAGCCCAAATCTTTATAAACTTCTGCTGCCCTGAGTTCATTGTAAAAGTGAACGGATGAAAACAACATAATCAATTGAGTCAATTGTAACGGTACAATTATTGAACAAAGTCTTGAAATTCATCTCAAGAGATGGACATGGTTCTGATTTCATTGAAATACAATATATGGTTGGGCTATTTCTTTTTCCGGGGTATGCTAACCCTTTGGAGTGGATATAGGTTAGAATATAGATAGATAGCAGGATTAGGAGATGGAAAAATGGCTAATGATGAAGTGATTTTGACACAGGAAGGCTTGGAAAAGCTGGAGGACGAACTGAAGGATTTGAAGACGGTGAAGCGTAAGGAATTGGCAGCTCGTCTGAAACTCGCGATCAGTTACGGTGACCTGAAGGAAAATAGTGAGTATCATTCAGCCAAAGATGATCAGGCCTTTATGGAGACCCGAATTTTGATCTTGGAGAAGATGCTGACAAAAGCAAGAGTCATCTCTTCAGACAATATAGACTCCAACAAAGTGAGCATTGGATCGACGGTGTTGCTTAATGACATTGAGTTCGCCGAGAAGATTGAATATAAAGTGGTTGGCCCTGCCGAGGCGGATGTTGCGAATAATAAAATTTCGTACGAGAGCCCGCTGGGCAAAGAGATAATGGGCAAAGAAGTGGGCAGTGTCATTCATGTCAATGCTCCGATGGGCGTTATCAAGTACGAGTTACTTCAAATTAAAGTGTAATTTAAAAAGAGAGGTGCTCCCAGTCATCCAAGTGGCTGAGGGGACACCTCTTTTTAATTCTATTGGGCTTTGAACGGTTGGGAATATGGATTTGTTGAAACTTCATACGGTTGGACTAACGGACTTTATCACATACTGTGTTTAAGGAACTTATGAGATAAAGATTTCTGTGTGTATTATATGTAAAAAAATAACATTTCGACAAATTTCGAATTTCGAATGACCTGACAAGGTGAGTAGTATATAATTACGGGAAAACTTTAAAGTGATGGAGTAGATACGATGAATTTTAGTAAGCCTAATCTAGATCAAGACAACGCTGGCAAAGGAGAACGTTTCTCCCAAGCTGGATTTATCCTGGCGGCCATTGGTAGTTCGGTTGGTCTGGGCAACATGTGGAAATTCCCGTACATTACGGGTGAGAACGGAGGGGCTGCGTTTTTCCTGCTCTTCATCGTCTGTTTGCTGCTGATTGGTTTGCCAGTTCTTCTCGCTGAACTTGCGATTGGTCGCAGTGGCAGGGGTAGTGCAGCTACGGCTTTTATCAAAGCAGGTGGACATAAAGGTTGGCTCGCAGCCGGTTTGTTGCAAGTATTGACGCCGTTTATCATCCTGTCCTTTTATGTCATTATTGCAGGCTGGACCCTGCAATATGCAATTACGTCATTCAGTGGAACATTGTTTAACAATCCGGATTATGCCGGACAGTTCGACTCCTTCATAGGTGGCTATATGCCGATTGTATGGCAACTGGTCGCGGTCCTAATTACAGGCTGGATTGTAGCCAAAGGGGTATCCAACGGAATCGAGAAATTCAACAAAGTTCTGATTCCAGCGATGTTGGTACTGCTCATTATCCTGATGATTCGTGCAGTTACATTGCCGGGTGCAGGAGCTGGGGTTTCCTTCTTCCTGAATCCGGACTTCTCGCAGCTTACAACGGAATCCGCACTGGTTGCGCTTGGACATGCCTTCTTCTCCCTGTCACTGGGGATGGGTATTCTTGTAACCTACGGTTCGTATGTGGATAAAAATCAATCCCTCGGTGCGGCAACCGTCGCCGTTGGTGCAGGTGACCTGATCTATGCATTCATTGCGGGTCTGATCATCTTCCCAACAACATTCTCGTTTGGTATTGCACCGGACCAAGGACCGTCACTGATCTTTGTGGCTCTTCCGGCAGCCTTCTCAGCTATGCCTCTTGGATTCCTGTTTGGCGGATTGTTCTTCATCCTGCTGGCTATTGCAGCTTTGACGTCAGCAGTATCCTTGCTGGAAGTTCCGGTGAAATATTTCATGGAACGTTTGTCCTGGAGCCGCAGTCGTGCGGTATGGGTTATTTCACTAGCGGTCTTCATCGTGGGACTCCCTTCGGTATTGTCGCTTGGCTTGCTGCCTGAATGGACGATTGGATCGAAGAGTGTGTTCGACTGGATGGACTTTGTAGCATCCAACATCCTGTTGCCTGTCGGTGGACTGCTTGTAACGATTTTTGCCGGATACTTCTGGAAAACGGCTGCGGAAGCTTCCGGCCTGCGTTCCGGATGGTTCCGGGTGTGGCTGTTCATGCTGCGTTACGTAGCTCCGATCCTGGTTCTGCTGGTTCTACTGCACACATCCGGTATCATTCACTTCTAATGGTGAAGGCCCGATAGGGTGAAATATGGTCTGTTGTGCAGATTTACCATGGATAAAACCTCTTGGAAGAAATGCAAAAGCCCTTGTTTTCCCTCGTCAATTTTGGGACAATACGGAGTAGAGGTTTTTTGGGTAGGACCGATAAGCCATATGCTTTCTTGCGAAAAGAGGATTATACAATGAACAAATCATCCATATATGGATTAACATTAGAGCAATTACGTTCCTGGCTACCGGAGCATGGGCAGAAAAAATCCCGTGCATCCCGGATCTGGGAATGGTTATATCAAGAGCGTGTACACGATTTTCCCGCGATGTCCGATGTCCGTCAGGAATGTCTGGACGTTCTCTCTGAGCATTTCACAATGAACTCGCTGAGCGAACATGTGAAGCAGGAATCGGCAGATGGTACCGTGAAATTTTTGCTTCGGATGCAGGACGGCAACCTGATTGAGACGGTATTGATGCGGCAAAAATACGGACTTACTGTCTGTGTGACCACACAAGTGGGCTGTAATATTGGCTGTAGCTTCTGTGCGAGCGGTCTGATCAAGAAGAGCCGTGACCTGACAGCTGGAGAGATTGTGGAGCAGATTATGCATGTGCAGCGACATCTGGATGCAGCGGGTCAAGAAGAGCGGGTAACCAACGTGGTAGTAATGGGTATTGGTGAACCATTCGATAACTTCCAGCACATGAGTGATTTCATCGAAGTCATCAAGGATCGCAAAGGGCTGGCACTTGCCGCCAAACGGATTACTGTATCCACGAGCGGCCTTCCGGACAAAATCAAGGAATTTGCAGACAGCAGTCTGCAGGTCAACCTGGCGATCTCTCTGCATGCACCTAATAATGAACTGCGTACACACATCATGAAGATCAACCGGGCTTTCCCGATTGAGCAATTGATGGATGCGGTGGATTATTATCTGGCTACAACGAACAAACGCATCATGTTTGAGTACATCCTGTTACGTGATGTTAACGATCAACGTGAGCATGCCGCGGAGCTCGCTGAACTGTTGTCCAGTCGCAGAAGTATGGTCAGTGTGAATCTGATCCCATACAACCCGGTGGATGAGCACAGTCAGTATCAACGGAGTACAGAAGAATCAATTCTGGGCTTCTATGATACGCTCAAAAAGAACAACATCAACTCCACTGTACGTATGGAACACGGTACCGATATCGATGCTGCCTGCGGACAGTTGCGCAGTAAACAAATGAAGAACAACGCTGCCGAATCCGAGCCAGGCCGTCTGGCACTGGGATAAGAAACAATTCGGATCTGGCAATTAAGTTAGGATATTTGGTTGTTATAATTAGTGCCTGTACTTTGTACGTGCCATTTATCGTTGTTGATTCACTAATGAATGAATGTGTTGCCTGAATGCAAAACGCCTCTGTATATCACTGAGAAGTGATGACGGAGGCGTTTTTTGGAGTGTCATTATTTAAGTTTTTTGGTCATTAACAGATGGGGAATGCCGTCTTCCATAAATACTTCCGACGCTGGTGCATATCCGAGACGTTCGTAGAAACCGGAAGCTTGTACCTGTGCGTGCAGCTTTGCTTTCTCAAGACCATCAGCAACAGCCATCTGCTCCAGCTTGTCGATCAGCACGCGGCCCAGGCCGTGTTTGCGGTAATCAAACATGACACAGATCCGTTCCAATTTGGCGACCTGTTCCACAATGCGCAGTCTGGAGGAAGCAGCAGGCACACCGTCCACGTAGAGCAGAATGTGGCGCGCCTCCGCGTCTAATGTATCATAAGCATCGAATTCATCCGTTGCCGGCACGCCTTGTTCTTCGACGAAAATAGCGGTACGGATGGCGAAGCAGGCATCGAGCAATTCCTGATTATTAACTTCAACAATGGTTGTATTCATGAATGTTTCTCCTTTGGGTGATCGTAATGTTATCCTGACGTGATAAACTGGTACATAACAGGAATGTGGAACGATTTTCGTTCCATGTATACGGTTTGAGCTATATGTTTAAAATTGAAACCAATTCAACTGTAGTTATACCATCAATTATGTTGCGAATGCAACAATTTTATAGGGGAGTGAACGTGTTGACTGAGAAAAAAGAAGTGCTGCGTGAAATTGGTATGATTGCCCGCTGTCTGGATTCAATCAGTAATGTCGAGTTTCAGCATCTGAACCTGTCCCGTGGACAATATCTCTATCTGTATCGAATCTGTGAGAATCCGGGCATCATTCCGAATCAGCTTGCTGAACTGATCAAAGTGGATCGTACAACGGCGGCCAGAGCCATTAGCAAACTCGAATCCGATGGATTCATTATTAAACAGCCAGCAATGGGTAATAAGAAGAATAAGGTGTTGTATCCCACCGAAGCTGGGCTTGAAGCATGGGAATTTATTCGAAAAGAAGGTGTGCATTCGGATCAGGTGACCCTGGATGGTCTGACCGAGGAAGAGATCGAGACCGCGGTCATGCTTCTCCGTCGAATGCGCCATAATATCGAGGTGGACTGGAAATTTGTCAAAAAGGGTGGACGAAGATCGTACATGGATAGTGAAGAATAAGTGCACACTTTAGATAGGTTGAAATCCTCAACCAGGGGCGTTGTTGTTTCTTTGTCGTACACAAGCAGGAGGAATGGCGTTAGGATGATATTCCGAAAAAAACGAACATGGCTGGTGTTGCTGCTGATTACTGTTACAGTGGCAAGCATATTGTTACTAAGGGAGCGCTTCCTGATGAATGGAGTATCCCCGACAGTTTCTTTTATTGAAGATCATATGACCAACCCGAACGGTACGCTGGCAACGTATTTGCAGGATGCAACATCAGAGAAGGCAGATACTGTTGCAGGCAGAGAGGCATTGTCCGAGTCCCTTGGCTTGTGGATGCAGTATGCCGTAGATAGTGATAATCAGGTATTGTTTGAGCAGAGCTACGAGCAATTGAAGACCTATTTTCTCACGCCGCCAGATCCTTATATAGCCTGGAAGCTGGATGCCAAAGGTGAATCCCATGTAACGACCAATGCACTTGGCGATGATCTTCGTATCATTGGTGCCCTATTGCAGGCTGCAGATCAGTGGGAGCAAGGGAGAGAGACGAAGCTTACGACCGCAGCCGCCATTTCCCGTGCCTTAACACAGTCGGCTCAGCAGCGAGGATATTTGGTGGATTTCCACGATTTTGCGAGTGGTCATTCCACAGATACGTTAAGCCTGGTTTATGTTGATCTCCCGTCTCTTCAGACGATGGAAAAACATCAAGTGGTGGAGCCCGGAACCTACGCGAAATACGAAGCAATACTGATGAAGATGCCTGAGGATGAATTGTTCTATCCGAAGACCTACGATGTGGTCCGTAAAGAATATACGTATGATGATACGGTGAATCTGATCGACCAGTTAATCGTGGCGAATCATCTAACGGTGACCGACCGCAAACCGGACAAGCTCATTTCTTTTTTGAAAAAGGAGTTCAGCACCCGGCATCAGCTGCCCGGACAGTATAAGCGAAAATCACACACACCTGCCGTCTCGTATGAATCTTCATCGGTATACGGCCTGGCCATCTTACTGGCTGTACGTTCAGGTGATCCAAAGTGGGCCAAACAGCTGTATAACCATATGATTACATTGCGTAGTCAGGACTCTCGTTATTCAGGTGGATATGTATTTGACGGTAACACACATCTGTTTGATAATCTGTTTCCTTTGTTGGGAGAAATTAATTTACAGAAAAGCATTAAAAAGTAATGATTTTGTCATTTAATGAATTCTGGAATGTGTTAGCATAGTTTTGTCTAATCATGTCATTAATTGTTGCAATATAAAAGAAGTGAGGTTGTACAAGAGTCCTAAAAATTCAACGGAAAGAAGGAACTATGAAGAATAAAGCACCTACTCGCCGTATTGCGTGGGGATATGCCCTTTTAATTGGACTAGCCCTCATGCAGCAACTGATGATTTATCTTAAAGTGTACATGGATCAGAGCTACACTACAGGGGATATGATTTTTAGTATGGTGTCGCTGGGTGCCTTGGTTTTTGGTCTTTTTCTGCCTGTTGGCGTATCCGTCGTGGCGGGGTTTGTATATCTGGTCTCATATTTTGTGTGGCTTGTTACTTACGCTGATGCAAATGTGCTTGTATTCTCTTGGTGGTTGCTCATCCCGGCCAACGTTGCCGTGGCTGCGTTCATCAAGGCAAGTCTGCTGCGCAGTGCGCGTGTAGTGGAGCGTCTCCAGGATATGCAGGATCGTAACCCTGAAATCGATCTGGATACCTCGCTTGGGAATAAAGGAGCTCTGGCAGATACGTTAATCAAACATAGTAACCTTGCGCGTCGATACTCCGAAAAGTATGGATTCAGCATTGCCATGTTCAAGATTGAATTCTTGCCATTGGTGATGGAATCTCTCGGTTCAGTCCGGTATGCACAGTTTCTGCTTGAAATCTCGGGTACGATCCAGAAGCAGATTCGGTATGAGGATTACAAATTTTTCGTGGATCGTGGGCGTTTTGTCATCATATGTCCAATGGTGAATGTGGAATATCTTCCACTTCTGACACAGCGGATCAAAAAAGCCATCATGGATCTTCAAATTATTGATAAAAAGGGAAATGAGCTGCAAACAGTGATACGCTCCGGTGCTCTGGTATTTCAGAAGGAGCAATTCAGCAAATACGATGATATTGATGCGGTGATTGCAGCTCTAGAACGAAACACAGAGACCGATCTTATCGGAGAGTATATATAACGGGAAGGAGAATACACAGTGGACTATATGTCCTGGTTCATCCCGATCTGTATCGCCGTCAGTGGTATATTTGCGGTATTTACGATTTGGTTAACGATTGCAACCCTTCGCTTTCGATCGAGAGTTATTCGCAAGTATGATCGGAGGAAGGTAAGTGGCTGATTTTATATTAATATTATCCATATTCAGTATCTGGATTGCCGTATTCGAGTCGATTGTTATTATGGCAGGTGCAATTCGCTTTATTAATAAACAGGACAAAAAAGGGATTCAGATCCCTGAAGATATGGACCATTATCCAACCGTTACGGTCATGGTTCCTGCGCACAACGAGGGTCTGGTCATTGTTGCGACGGTAGAGCACATCCTGCGGTTGAATTATCCGGAGGACAAGGTACAGGTCATCGTTATAGCGGATAACTGTACAGATGATACCGCAGAGAAGCTGAGATCATTCCTCAGTCAGACTAGTTATATGCATCGCAATGTGACAGTAATGGAGCGTAAAGGAACAGGTGGCAAGTCCGGGGCTTTAAATGACGGATTGGAAATTGCCACGGGCGATTGGATCTGTATCTTCGATGCAGATGCCGCACCTGAACGGAATTCATTAATGTTTTTGACCCAAAAATCGCTTGAGAACCCTGAACAATATGGCGTGGTTTTTGGCAGAAACAAAGCACGCAACAGAGGGCAGAATTTCCTCTCCAAATGCATCAATCTGGAGATTATTACATCGCAACGTGTGTATCACACGGGCCTGTGGGAATTGTTCCAGCTGGGTTCCATCCCGGGAACGAATTACATTATCAAAACCGAGTTGATCCGGGAGATTGGCGGCTGGGATGTGACAGCCATTACAGAAGATACGGCACTATCATTCGAGATTTTGAATCGCGGACAGTTTGTGGCACTGGCGCCGCAAGCGGAAGCCTATCAGCAGGAGCCGGAACAGCTTAGTGTATACATGAAGCAGCGCGAACGATGGGCCAAGGGGAACTACCAGGTGGTACTGGATAATATCCATAACCTGTTTAACCGCTCCAGTTGGCGTAACAAGTTGTTGGTTATCTATTATGCCGTCAGTTATTTCTGGTTTATGCTTGCGATTATTGTATCGGATATTATATTTCTCGTGAATCTGGTCTATCAGGTCATTGCCATATTTAAACCAGAGGTAAGTTCACCGTTCCAGTTTGCCGGCGATGCATATGTGTTCCTGGTCATTGGTTGGGCGCTCATGTACTTTATTTACGTGTTGCAGATCAATTTGGCACTTGCCGCAGATATTGGACAGAGCAATACCCGTAATTTCATCTATGCCTGCGTGTCCTACTTCACGTATGCACAGCTGTTCATCCTGATCTCGATCAAGGCATTCTACTCCTTGATTATGGACAAGATTCGGAAACGCGAGAGCAAATGGTACAAAACAGAACGTTTTGGCTAAGCGGCGAAAATTGTAGAAGTGTAAGGCAGCAAGGCTGTTTGCTGGATAACTCCAGACAACAGCTTTTTTTGTTATAGCCACGCACATCCATATTCTGTATACTCATACAGGCTGTAAAGAGGATCATTCTTATCTCGAAATGGAGGGTCACCGAATGAAGGATAGAGGATCGGATTTTTACGATGATCAGGCGAACTTTGAGAAGTATATGGAACGTCGCAAGTGGCAGGAGAACGCCAATGATACACTGGAAAAGCCGGTGATGCTGGAGTTGATCGGAGATGTTGCTGGCAAGAATATACTAGACCTCGGTTGCGGGGATGCAAGGTTCGCCGCAGAATTGCTGAGCAGGGAGCGCGAAGGTGCGACGTATACGGGAATTGAGGGTTCGGTGAATATGATTCAGGCAGCTAACGAATCCGTAAAAGGATGGAATGCCCGGATTGAGCAAGCGTTCATGGAAGATTGGACCTACCCGGCCGAAGTGTACGATCTGGTGATATCGAGACTGGCTGTTCACTATATTGAGGATGTGGAGAGCCTGTTCCGGAACATATACAATACGTTGAAAGAGAACGGGACATTTGTGTTCTCGGTAGAACATCCTGTGATCACGTCCACATTGCAACCTTCCGGGACACGAACGGATTGGGTGGTTGATCAGTATTTTGTAGAAGGATTTCGTGAGCAGCAGTGGCTGGGCGGTTCTGTAAAAAAGATGCATCGTTCCATTGAATCGTATTTTATGGCATTGCAGCGGGCAGGGTTCCGTGTAGAACATTTGCGCGAGTCAGCACCACAACGTGCTTATTTTGTAAACGAGGAAACCTATCTGCGCAGGCAGCGCATTCCATTGTTTCTGTTCCTGGCTGCCCGGAAATAGATCGCGGAGAAGAAACAGATGGAATAGCTGAGTTATACTCAAAAAGTAGAAAGTTCTACACAGAAAACGGTGGATAACACTAGATATAGCATTGAAAAGCCCAAAATCTATCCACATGTGGATAAGATTTTGGGCTTTTACTGTTAAGTTACTGCACCTATGCTGCGTGTGCTGTGTATAACCACGTAATTATGAATCCGCCGCAGCTCTGACATAGACACGTTCCCCATGCCGATCAACTTCCACAGGTGCCTCGAAGAAGTTGCTCAGCACTTCGGTGTTCATCAGCTCGCTCGTTAGTCCGCTATTCACGATTTCACCCCTACGAAGCAAGAGACTGTGACTAAACACGGGCAATATTTCTTCGGTATGATGGGTGACATAGATGAGTGAAGGGGTATCTGGACGCTGTGATAATTCACGGATGCTATCCAGCAATCGCTCTCTTGAGAACAGATCCAGCCCATTGCAAGGCTCGTCCAGAATGAGTACGCGTGGATTGGCCATGAGTGCTCGGGAAATGAGAAGTTTCTGTTTCTCCCCTTGAGAACAGGTACGATATTCGCGATCCCACAGGTGCTGACAGCCCAGTGTTCGCATCAATTCCTGTGCCTGATCCAGATCATCATCCGATAGCTTGTCATACAAGCCAATGGTGGCATGTTTGCCGCTGATTACGACATATTGTGTGCGATCCGTGCCGTACAATTTCTCTTGCAGAGATGAACTGACCCAGCCGATGGATTTGCGGAGCTGCCTCAGATCCACATCCCCATATTCATGGCCTAACACGGATATTTTGCCTTCGGTCGGCCAGAGATACCCGGTGATCATGTTCAGGAGTGTTGTTTTGCCAGAGCCATTCAGGCCAAGCAACGCCCAGTGTTCACCGTCATTAACCTGCCAGCTTACATCGTTCAGCAGGGTAAGAGGTCCCCTTTTCCAAGTGACATGCTGTACATCAATAATCATGCGTTATTCCCTCCTTCTGTTATCCTCGATTGTCCTAGGTGTATTGTAGTCACAACATCAGTGAGGTTTCAACGGTTATCCTGTTGTTCTTGGTTGGTCCTTGCGCAGAAATACGGCACACACACCAAGCAGTGGCAAAAACGAACATAACTTGATAACAAATGCAACGCTGGTCACATCAATTAAGGAACCCAGCACAACCGAGCCAAGTCCAGCCATTCCGAATGACAAGCCAAAAAATAACCCGGATACCGTTCCAATATGCCGAGGAAGCAATTCCTGTGCATAGACAATGATGACGCTGAAGCCGGACATCAGGATTAGTCCAATCATTCCGCACAATACCATGGACAAGACGGGTCCTGCATAAGGCAAGAATAGCGAAAACGGTGCAGTACCTGCAATGGAGAACCAGATCATCGGTTTACGACCATAACGATCAGCGAGTGGGCCGCCGAGCAAGGTTCCGATCATGCCTGCAAATTGCAAAATAAACAGACAGATCTGTGCCTGGGAGAGCGGCAAGTCATATGCATCCGCGTAATAGAAGGCGTAATATCCAGTCATGCCAGCAATATATACGAATTTGGAGAATAACAGCAGGATAAGAATTCCCATTGTAAAAGCGATGAATCCCCTGCTCATAGGTCGAGCTATTGGTTCTGCGCTGCTTGATTTTAAAGGTTGTTGCTGACGAATGCGAGTCTCGGCAAGCTTGTCTCTGTACCAACGACTGACAATAGATTGAATGAAGATGCCGATCAGGGCAAAGCCCATCAGCCATAGAAAACTACGCTGCCCATGCGGCAGCAGGATGAAGGCGACCAGTAATGGAGCAATCGCCTGTCCTGTGTTGCCTCCCACCTGGAAGATCGATTGCGCCATTCCACGTCCACGGCCTGCTGCCATATGAGCCACGCGTGAGGACTCGGGGTGTAGGATGGATGAGCCTATGCCAATCAGTGCTACAGAAACAAGCAGCATCCATAACTCGGAAGACAAGGCTAAGCCGAGCACACCGATCAGGGAGAATAACATGCCTCCGGGAAGCAGAATCGGCATGGGTTTGCGATCTGACATATAACCGACCAGTGGCTGAAGGACGGATGCGGTAATATTCAGGGTGAAGGCAATCCAGCCCATCTGGGCGAAACTGAGCTGCATGGTCTGCTGGAATAATGGGAAAGCAGACGGAACCACGGTCTGCATCGCATCATTCAGCAGATGGGCGAAGCTGACTCCGGCAAGTGCCCAATTGGCGGAGGAGTTGATTTGCATTTTGCTTAAAGTAGCCTGAGCCATGGGAGATCACCTCGAATTATTTTTTTCTATGATAAAAGATACGGTCATGCATTGTCTTTGTGAAAAGTGCTTGGAAAGTGAGCACGATTTGCTATAATGTCAGCAGGTGAGGAAACGATGGAATTAAACATGACGTTAAATGGGTTGGAATTATGGAAAGCTACCGGAGGGTTCGCGAATGAACCTCATGTGCATGATGACTGGTATCAACTAACGTTGCCGATCAGAGGCCAATGTCATCTGGTACAGGAACGGCACGCATACCCTCTGAACGCAGGCAAGGGGATTATTGCTCATCCCCAGACCGAGCATTATTTTGAAATAGGTTCGGATTCGGCTGTCATCGTGATCAAGTTCCGTAAACCGCCATTAGGCAGTTACGCGAGTGGGGAGATTAGTAGCGGACAAGCTGAGTTTCGACCCACCCATACTTTTGATCCAACGGAGATCAGTAGTCTGTTCCGAGGTTGGAACTCCATTTTGGTAGATGACATGCCGGATTCGCTCCAAGTACAGGAAACAGAACTGGCGGTCGAGATGTATCTAAGGCGCATGTTGATGGGGCAGGAAAATGGAAAAGCGATTGTAGATAATCGTACATGTATGGACCCTCATCTCCGCCGGGTGCTGGAGTACATTCACAGTGCCTATACAGGTCCAATGGATATTGATTCGATGGCGATGGTCGCGCATCAGAGTAGGCATCATTTTATGCGTTCTTTCAAGGCTCTTACGGGAACCACCCCGTATCAATATTTGCTGAATTTGCGCGTAGAAGAAGCTTCCAGAAGGCTCCGCCTTACAACAGATTCAGTGACCACAATCAGTTATGATCTGGGATTCTCCAGCGTCAGCCAGTTATATAGAGCCTTTCAGCGAGTGTATGTTATGACACCGATGCAATATCGGAATCAGGTGTAGATTTTAATGGGCAGTCTCGCGTATGCGAGACTGTATTTAGTACGTTACAGCATGACACTGATTTTTGTTGTTGCCAAACGATGGAGACTTTGCTAAGATGGGAAAAAAAGTTTATGTAAGCGTATACATTTAGATTAAAATTACAACGTTGTAATTATGGTTTTAGAAATTATTGAAAAGACAGAACTACGGTGTAAGGAGGACTAATTCGAGCAAATATCTCGTTTTACGCAGAATATTATAGGTTGTTACAAAACGTGGATGGAATGAATAACAAATACGTCAGTGAAATGACAGTTCATTTTTATTCGAAAATTCAAACGTTGTAATTATGTAGCGAAGGGAAGTGTCTCACGTTGAAAAAACGCATGTCTACGCTGTTCAGCCTGATTAGACGGGATAAGTACTTGCTGTTGATGTTTTCGCCTATTTTTCTGTATTACCTCATCTTCATGTACCTTCCGATGCCTGGCGTGCTGTTGGCATTTCGTAATTTCTTGCCCGGTCAGGGCATGCTCAGCGGGGAATGGGTGGGGCTGCGCTGGTTCGAACAGTTCGTGAATTCCATTTACTTCTGGCGGCTGCTGCGCAACACGTTTTTGCTTGCATTTCTGCCACTCTTGTTTGGCTTCTCGATTCCCATTCTGTTCGCAGTCTGCATCGTAGAGATAAAGAATCGGACATTCAAGCGATTTGCCCAGACGGTTACGTACCTTCCTCACTTCATTTCCACTGTTGTTGTAGCCGGTATGATTATTAACTTCCTTTCACCAACAGACGGTATCGTGAACACCCTCATCGCGAGTCTTGGCATGGAAAAAGTGAATTTCATGATGGATGCCAGCTGGTTCCGCACCATCTTCACAAGTTCCGACATCTGGCAGAGCTTTGGCTTCAGCTCCATCATCTACATTGCAGCCATTATGGGGATCGACCCCGAGATGTATGATTCCGGCAAAATTGACGGCGTCAACAAATTCCAGGAGCTATGGCACCTGACCCTTCCCAGTATCAAACCAACCATTGTCATTCTTCTGCTTCTGTCGCTTGGCGGCATTATGAGTGTAGGTTTCGAGAAAGTATATCTGCTCTACAACGGAGCCACCTACGAAACGGCTGATGTCTTGTCCACCTATGTATACCGGATGGGGATTGAGGGCCAGAATTACGGCTTCGCCACAGCGGTCGGCTTGTTCAACTCCATCATCACCTTTGTCCTTGTGTTTGCTGCCAATTCCATGACCCGCCGCCTGACCAAGATGTCACTCTGGTAAGACTATAACCCGGACCAAAGGAGACCTGTATGCAAAAATCGAGAAGTGACCGTTTGTTCTACGGATGTGTCTACCTGCTGACCATACTGGCGGTTGTTGTCACGTTGTATCCCTTTCTGTACGTCATCAGCATTTCATTCAGCTCGGTGGATGCCATCGACAAACAAAAAGTTGTATTGTGGCCCGTCGGCTTTACCCTGTCAGGTTACCAAATGGTACTGCAATACAAGGAGTTATGGGTATCGTTCTACAACACCCTCTGGTACACCGTTGTAGGTACACTGTTGAATATTGTGGCAACATGTCTTGCCGCGTTTCCGTTATCCAGACAGCAGTTTTTCTTGCGTCGCAAGCTGAACTTTTTCATCGCTTTCACCATGTATTTCTCGGGTGGACTCATTCCGGTCTACATGCTGATTACCTCGCTTGGGCTGTACAATACCCGCTGGGTCATGGTGCTGCCTGTGCTGGTGATTACGTTTAACGTCATGATCTGCCGCTCGGCCTTTGAAGGCATTCCGAATGAGATTTTTGAAAGTGCCAGTATAGACGGGGCCAATGAGATGACAATGCTGTATCGTCTGGCGGTTCCGATCATCAAGCCAACACTGGCTGTGCTTACGCTGTACTATGCGGTATTCCACTGGAACAACTTTTTCACGGCCCTATTATATCTGGGCAAACAGGATATGCAGCCCTTACAGATGTTCCTGCGAAGGGTGCTGATCATGGCTTCGCCGGAAGTGATGCAGAAGATGGGCGGTACGATGACATCTGGTGCGCTGGCGGTCTCCTCCCTTCAGGTTCGTTATGTATCCATTGTGGTCAGCATTCTGCCTATTGTTACGATCTACCCGTTTATCCAACGGTACTTCGTTAAGGGAATTACCCTCGGAGCCGTGAAAGGATAGCTTTTATTGCTTAAGTGTCATGTCATTCAAGGGAGTTCAGAATGGTTCATACCAAGGAGGAATGATGGATGAGATTTAAAGGGGCAGGAAGAAAAAGTGTAATCGCAGCGATACTGGCAATCAGCCTGGCGGGATGTAGCGGCGGAACAGGGGCGGGAACCGATGCGGGGAGTACCCCGTCCACTTCGGAGCCAGCCTTCAATTATACCGGAGCAGGACCGGTAACGGATCAGACGGATGCCAAGTTGTCTGTTCTCGGAACCAACGCATGGACGACCAATGTGGATCTGTCTACCGCCGCCATTGTGAAGAAAATTGAGAGCAATGCCGGTGTGACGGTGGATTGGGATCTGATTCCGCCGCAGAATTATGCGGATGCCGTCAATCCGAGGCTGGCTGCCGGTACCGGCTTGCCCGATATCGTGTACCTGCCGGATCAGGATCAGCTGATGAAGTACATTAACAGCGGTCTGTTCATTCCAATTAATGATCTGGTGGAGAAGTACGGCGTGAATCTCAAAAAAATATATGAAAAGTCGCCTTCGGTCAAAGCCAGTTTAACAACACCAGATGGTAAAATGTATTATATCCCGCAGCAGACGTTAACCCGCAACTACATGCCGGTATTTATGGTTAATGTGCGCTGGCTTGATAAGCTGGGATTAAGCGAGCCAACCACGCTGGATGAATTTACGGCGATGCTGCGCAAGTTCAAGACAGACGACCCGAACGGCAACGGAAAAGCCGATGAGATTCCGCTGTCCATGGAAGCAAAATTTGTGTCAATGGCCTTTGGCCCCGCGTTTGGTCTCGATCTGTCCAACCAGTTTTATGCAGACGATCAGGGCAAGGTGCATTTCAGTTATTATGAGCCAGCGTACAAGGAATACCTGACCTATCTGAATGGACTGTACAAGGAAGGTCTGCTTGGGGTGGATTATGCGAGTACTACGAGTGATCAGGTCACATCGCGTATCTCTCAGGATGTGACGGGAGCAACATTTAATTTTAGCTGGTACATGTCGATGGTCTACAGCCCGCTGTTCAAGGATTACAATCCGGAAGAGCCAATCATCAAAGGCATTGTGCCACTGAAAGGACCGCATGGCGATCAGTTCTACATTGGTCGTACACCAGTGAGTGGCATCTTTGGCATTACACGCGATAGTAAGAATCCGGAACTTGCTTTCCGTTTCCTGGACTATGCCGTAAGTGAGGAAGCACAGACGTATTATACGTGGGGCATCAAGGATGACACGTATACGGAAGAGAATGGCTTGAAGACATTTACGGACAAAGGCAAGGACAATGAATACATTCAGAAGCTTGGCATTGGTCCGGTGAATCTGCCGAACATCCAATCCACCGATTCCGCCGATTCCGTCGTGGCCCCTTGGCATGCGAAGATGGATAAAGAACTGGAGCCGTATGTCCGTGAACCGTTCCCGTTTGTCTATGCCCTGCCGGATGAAGCGAGCGTGGAGAGCATGGCGATGCCTGACATCACCACCTATGTGGAAGAGATGAATTTCAAGTTTATTAGCGGTGATGCCAGTCTGGACCAGTTTGACAGTTATATTGAGACGTTGAAGAAGATGAACATAGAGCAGGTTATTTCGGGCAGACAGGCACAATATGATCGTTATAAATCTGCACAGAAATAAGAAATAGGGTTCTAGGCGTATGAGAGGTGTTGATTGATTTTGATAACCATTAAAGACATTGCCAAACTGGCGGGGGTGAGCTATAGCACAGTATCAAAGGCGCTGAATGATGATCCCCGAATCAAACCGGCAACAAAGCAGAAGGTGCTTGCGGTCGCGGAGAAACACCAGTATCGGAAAAATATGTTGGCTCGGCAGCTTTCCACGGGCAGGAGCAACATCATCGGTTTTGTGCTGGATGAGCTGAGCAATCCGTTATTCTCGAACATCTCCGGCCGTCTGCACACCGAACTGAAGAAGCGGGGATATCAGATGATCCTGGTTGTGGCGGATGATGGTGTGGATGTCTTCAGCCAGCTGCGTGTGGACGGATGTATTCTGTGGGACTATGCACTGGACAATCGGGAGATGTTCTGGAAAAAGTTCGCGACACTTAACATGCCGTGTTTTGTGCTAGGTACAGATGAAGCGCCGAACTCTCCATACATCAAGATTGATCGCAAAGAAGGGCTGTTCAAAGCAGTCGAGCATCTAAAATCGCTGGGTCACAGCCGAATCGGGTTCATCGGCAACTCGCAGAATATTAAACTGGAGGGATACCGGGAAGCGTTGCAGCGTACGGGTCTGGCTTTTAATGAAGACCATGTGCTGCCAGCGTATTCCTCCTGGGAAGACGGGTATTTTGCCATACGGAATCATACGTTTGGGCCGGAGTCGCCAACAGCGTTTATTGGGCTGAACAACCTGGTCACCCGAGGTGCGCTCCGGGCTTTGCTTGAGGCAGGTTATAGCGTTCCACGCGATATCTCGTTAATCGGGTATGATGATCTGCCGGATATGCAGTATGCTGAAGTAGCTTTAACGACGATTGGCCCGTCTCTGGATGAACTGGCCGTGCAGGCAGCCGAGCTGATTGTTTCGTTAATCCGTGATGAACAGATCGACGTTCCGGTAGTCATTCAGCCCAAGCTGAACCTTCGCAATTCAACGGCAATGTGCCGACAGTAAGCAAGAGTGAAGTGGTTATCCGTTAGTCATACATGTATTAGGTGGATACAACATTCAAGGAGGAATTGCTTATGCAGGTACAGACGCAGTTATCCTGGTCTGAGCGAATTGCAGCAACGATCATCCAGCAATGTGACGGGGACGGTTATCATGCGTTCCCTTCGGGACGATGGGCATACGTGGAAGGTATGACATTGATGGCGATGGCACGAACTGGGCGATATTATGGCAAGAAAGAGTATGTTGATTTTATGAAAAAACATATGGACCTGTATATCCAGCCGGATGGCTCTATTGGCACCTATACTTTGGAAGAATATAATCTGGATCAGATTAATCAGGGAAAAAACCTGTTTGCATTGCTGAATGGTGCTGAAGATCAGCGTTACGCAGAAGCAGCGCATCTCTTGGCCGCACAGCTTGCAGGGCAACCTCGAACATCGGAGCGTGGCTTCTGGCACAAAAAAATCTATCCATTCCAGATGTGGCTGGACGGCCTGTATATGTCATCTCCCTTTCTATCCGAGTATGCGAAGACATTTCATCACCCCGAGTTATGGGATGAAGTGGCACACCAGATTCTGCTGATCGAACGCCAGACCCGTGATCCCCGGACCGGACTGCTCTATCATGGTTGGGATGAATCGAAGGAGCAGGTCTGGGCCGATTCATCGACAGGGTGCTCGCCACACTTCTGGAGCCGGGCGATGGGCTGGTATGCCATGGCGATTGTGGACAGCGTGGAACATTTTCCCGTGAATCATCCAAAGCGCGGAACCATCATCGGTATCTTCGAACGGATGTGTCATGCTTTGGTGCGCGTGCAGGAGCAGGAGAGTGGGTTATGGTTCCAGGTACTGGATCAGGGCTTCCGCAAAGGCAACTATCTGGAAGCATCCGGGTCAAGCATGTTTGTATATGCACTTGCGAAGGGTGTGCGGCTAAGGTATCTGGAGCCGCATTTCAGAGCTGCGGCGGAGAAGGGATGGCAAGGACTGTCCTCCAGATTGGTGGAGGAGACGGCTGACGGCGTTCGGTTAAAGGGGATCTGTCATGGCGCAGGACTAAGCCTGGATCGGGATGGCTCGTACAACTACTATGTAAGCGAAGCGGTTGTAAGCGATTCCTTTATGGGTGTGGCTCCGCTTCTGCTGGCAGCACTGGAAATGGAGCGATTGCCATGACACAGCAGAGATTGCCGAATACAGCATTGGAATCATCGACTCCCTGTCTGACTGTTGCTTCAGACGGGACGGGGGATTATGTGACGATTCAGGCTGCAGTCGATGCGCTGCCGGAGAATGGCATCGGAAACGTTCCGATTCGAGTGAAAGCCGGCGTGTATCATGAGAAGCTGCATATGGAGAAGCCGGGCATTCACCTGATTGGTGAGGGGGCAGAGCAGACGATCATTACGTATGATGATCATGCACTCAAGAAGTTCCCGGATGGGTCGCCATATCATACGTTTCATTCCTATACAGCCTTCATTGGTGCCGATGATTTCACGGCAGAGGGGATTTCCTTCGTAAATGCTGCCGGGCCGGGCAAGGAGGTTGGTCAGGCGCTGGCCGTTTACGTAGATGGAGACCGGGCGGCCTTTCGTCGCTGTCGTTTGATCGGTCACCAAGATACGATTTTCACCGGCCCGCTGCCGGAGCAGCCCATGGATCGCAGTTACTTTGGCGGGCCACGCGATGGTGCCGAGCGGCGTAGACTGCGGCAGTATTTCGAGGACTGTTACATCGAAGGCGATATCGATTTTATTTTTGGCTCGGCTACGGTGGTATTTAAGGGCTGCGAGATCTTTACGAAGAATCGTCTGACTGAAGCGGAGGCTGCGGAGGGGCAAGTGAACGGTTGGATTACCGCAGCATCTACGCCAGAGGATGTGCGTTACGGCTATGTATTTCTGGACTGTGATCTGACAAGCAATGCTCCGCCGCAGTCGGTGTATCTGGGCAGACCGTGGCGTCATCATGCCAAAGTATGTTTTCTGAACTGCTGGATCGGCGCTCATGTGAAGCGAGAGGGATGGCATAACTGGAACAAGACAGATGCAGAGCAGACCGTTCAGTATGCGGAATATAACAGTGCCGGTCCTGGTGCCGGATGTGCTGCTGATCGTGTGCCTTGGGCCAAGATGCTGACCGAACAGGAAGCGGCCGAGTACACTGTACCTCTGATTCTGTCCGGCGTGGATGGATGGCAGCCTTTTGAAGGGAGAGGGGAGCAGCGGCAGTAAGATACGTCCTCTTCTCTGCGCAATATCTAACAAGGGTTTTCTTTCAATTCTCCTAAGGAGTTGAACGAAAACCTTTTTTGTGCGCTATATTACATTTTTCGCCCCCAATAGAACTATTTTATCCCTTATCTCTTTTGCATTTTACTGATTAAATACAGGGTGAGGATCTGTAAATTCCCTGTAAAATTTGGATGGTACCTGCAAAAAAAGAACACGAGAGGGAAGGTCCATTTTGGTAAGGGAAGGGAGTGAAGTGACACGCAACATCAGATGGCTGAATGAGGCTGGCTCTAATCGATCACAGATCAGATGCAGGTGGACTATTGAAGTTTTGTTTGCAAGGTGAACGTATCCTTAGTACAGGAGGGATTTTGCTTGAATCAAGCTGTTCGATTCCGCCCGGTCATTACATTTGCTTTGGCATTTCTTCTACTTATTACGTGGTTTGCACCGAGAGCCGATGCCGCCGCCCAGTGGCAGGCAGGCACTGCATACCAGAAAGGAGACCTCGTAACATATCAAAATAAAGATTATGAGTGTATTCAAGCCCACACGGCGTTGACCGGATGGGAGCCCTCTGTTGTGCCCGCGTTGTGGAAATACGTCAGGGAAGGTTCGGGAGGGGAAACGCCAACGCCAGATACGGCACCACCTTCTGTTCCAGCGGGTCTGACTTCATCCGCCATCACGAACACCTCCGTGAGTCTTTCCTGGAATGCATCCACGGATAATGCGGGCGTAGCGGGGTATGAGGTGTACCGGAACGGCGTTCTTGTGACAAGTACTTCAACTACAACAGCTGTAGTCACTGGACTGACAGCCAGCACGACTTATGCTTTTACGGTAAAAGCCAAAGATGCCGCAGGCAATATATCCGCTGCGAGCACCTCCCTCAGTGTAACAACTTCCAACGGTTCTTCTAATCCTGGGCCAACCGGCAGCAAATGGCTGATCGGCTACTGGCATAACTTCGACAATGGTTCGACCAATATCAGACTTCGTAACGTATCAACAGCCTATGACGTCATTAATGTCTCCTTTGCCGAACCGATTTCACATGGCAGCGGAACGCTTGCTTTTACTCCATACAATGCGACGGTAGCCGAATTCAAATCAGATATTGCCTATCTGCAAAGCCAGGGGAAAAAAGTACTGCTTTCCATGGGGGGAGCTAACGGTACCATTGAGCTCACCGACGCGACCAAGAGGCAGCAATTTGAAGATTCGTTAAAATCAATCATTTCCACCTATGGTTTCAATGGTCTCGATATCGATCTGGAGGGAAGCTCCCTGTCTCTGAATGCAGGGGATACCGACTTCCGTAGTCCAACTACACCGAAAATTGTTAACCTCATCCAAGGTGTGAAAGCGGTTAAGTCACACTTCGGCGCCAATTTCATCCTGACGGCTGCCCCGGAGACGGCCTATGTACAGGGGGGATATTTGAGCTACGGCGGTCCTTGGGGGGCATACTTGCCAGTCATTCATGCCTTGCGTAATGATCTAACTCTGCTACATGTGCAGCACTATAACACGGGCTCCATGGTGGGTCTGGATGGGCGCTCTTACGCCCAGGGAACAGCTGATTTCCATGTGGCCATGGCAGAGATGCTGCTTCAGGGATTTCATGTAGGCGGCAGCTCAGGTCCTTTCTTTAGTGCCTTGCGACCGGACCAGATTGCCATCGGCGTACCGGCTTCCCAACAGGCTGCCGGAGGTGGGTATACCACGCCAGCCGATCTGCAGAAGGCGTTGAATTACCTAATCAAAGGTGTGTCGTACGGCGGTTCCTATACTTTGCGCCAGCCTGCGGGCTATGCGGGGATAAAAGGGATTATGACCTGGTCAATCAACTGGGACGCATATACGAATAACCAGTTTTCGAGCGCACATCGTCCGTTCCTGAACGGGCTGAGTACGCAAACGACAAAGGAGGTTGTGTATTAGATGATACATTTTAATAAACACACTGCTTTCAAGAAGACTGCAACATTTTTACTGGGTCTGTCCCTGCTTTTATCCGTCATTATTCCTTCTTTTGTGCTCCAACCCGCTACAGCAGCAGCAGCGGATTCTTATAAAATTGTTGGTTACTATCCGTCCTGGGCTGCGTACGGGAGAAACTATAATGTAACGGATATTGACCCCACCAAAGTCACGCATATCAACTATGCGTTTGCCGATATTTGCTGGAACGGTGTTCATGGGAATCCGGACCCTTCGGGCCCTAATCCGGTGACCTGGACGTGCCAGAATGAAAAAAGCCAGACAATCAATGTACCGAATGGAACAATCGTACTTGGCGATCCATGGATTGATACCGGCAAGACATTTGCAGGGGATACGTGGGATCAGCCCATTGCAGGCAATATCAATCAGCTGAACAAGCTGAAACAAATCAATCCTAATCTGAAGACGATCATCTCCGTCGGAGGATGGACATGGTCCAACCGCTTCTCCGATGTGGCTGCGACTGCTGCAACACGGGAGGTTTTTGCAAACTCTGCCGTCGATTTCCTGCGCAAATACAATTTTGACGGGGTAGATCTGGACTGGGAGTATCCGGTATCAGGCGGGCTGGATGGTAACAGCAAACGTCCTGAGGATAAGCAAAATTACACACTGCTTCTGAGCAAAATCCGTGAGACGCTGGATGCTGCCGGAGCTGTGGACGGCAAGAAGTATCTGCTTACGATTGCAAGCGGTGCGTCGACGACCTATGCTGCGAATACAGAGCTTGCCAATATAGCGGCCATCGTCGACTGGATTAATATTATGACATACGATTTTAACGGGGCCTGGCAAAAAGTCAGCGCGCATAACGCGCCGTTGAACTATGACCCTGCGGCTTCGGCTGCCGGGGTGCCGGATGCCAATACATTTAATGTGGCTGCCGGAGCACAAGGACATTTGAATGCTGGCGTGCCGGCCGCCAAACTTGTGCTTGGTGTTCCATTCTATGGCCGCGGCTGGGATGGATGCGCACAGGCGGGCAATGGCCAGTATCAGACCTGTACGGGAGGTTCCTCCGTTGGAACATGGGAAGCAGGTTCCTTTGACTTCTATGATCTGGAGACCAACTACATTAACAAAAACGGGTACACGCGTTACTGGAATGACACGGCCAAGGTGCCATACCTCTATAATGCAACCAACAAGCGTTTTATTAGCTATGACGATGCGGAGTCTATTGGATATAAAACGGCTTATATCAAGAGCAAGGGACTCGGCGGTGCGATGTTCTGGGAGCTTAGCGGTGACCGGAACAAAACACTCCAAAACAAACTGAAAGCCGACCTGCCTACCGGAGGTACGGTGCCTCCAGCAGATACGACGGCGCCAAGCGTACCGGGAAATGCCCGCTCGACAGGTGTGACAGCTACCTCGGTGACGCTGGCTTGGAATGCTTCAACAGATAATGTGGGTGTTACTGGGTATAACGTCTACAATGGTGCCAATCTTGCTGTCTCCGTCAACGGAACGACCGCAACAATCAGCGGCCTGTCAGTAGGTACTTCTTATACTTTCACGGTAAAAGCAAAAGATGCGGCAGGCAATCTGTCTGCAGCCAGTAATGTTGTAACCGTGAGCACTACGACTCAACCGGGAGGTGATACGCAAGCACCAACTGCACCGACGAACCTGGCATCAACGGCGCAAACAACATCCAGCATAACGCTGAGCTGGGTGGCATCCACGGATAACGTGGGTGTAACGGGTTATGATGTGTACAATGGAACGGCTTTGGCGACATCTGTGAACGGAACGACAGCAACGATCAGTGGGCTCGCTGCGGACACCTCGTATACATTTACGGTGAAAGCAAAGGATGCGGCGGGGAATGGTTCTGCTGCGAGCAATGCAGTGACTGTGAAAACGGCAGCAGGAACGACGAATCCGGGCGTTTCCGCCTGGCAGGCGAATACAGCCTATACTGTAGGACAGTTGGTCACGTATAGCGGCAAGACGTATAAATGTTTGCAGACCCACACTTCCTTGCCTGGATGGGAACCATCCAATGTTCCTGCATTGTGGCAGATCCAATAGTTAAAAAATGGATTACAACATTTTGAATTGAAACGTGCAGTAGACAAGAAAAACCACCGATCTTAGATTGAAGTGACCCCGTAAAGTTAGACAGATTATATCTTTAGGCAACTTGTTGGGCATGAATCCGGTACCGTACCGGACTCATGCCTTTTAGTTTTGCCTTAATGCGTTTGTTGTTGTAATAATCGATGTATTTGGATAGTTCTTGTTTAAAATGTGAGACATTTTCAAATTCCTTTAAATACAAGAACTCAGATTTCGTGATGCCAAAGAAGTTCTCCATGACGGCGTTATCGTAACGGTTACCTTTCCGGGGCATATTTTGCGTGATGCCATGTTCTTCAAGGGCATGACGATACGGTCTCATCTGGTAGTGCCAGCCTTGATCCGAATGAATAAGGAGTTTATCTTCATTTGTCAAACTGCAAAATGCTTGCTTGATTTAACATTGTGGAAAAAGTGAGTAGATCGGTCTTGAACCAATCGTATATGTAATGATTTCTCCGTTATACAGATCAAGTATGGGAGATAAGTATAGTTTTTCTCCGAATAATTTAAATTTTGTAATGTCCTTAAGACAATTCTCGTTTGGTCTTTTAGCACGGAATTTGCGTTCTAATAGGTTCGGTGCAATCTAGCCAGTTGTTCCTTTATACGAATGATACTTCTTCATATGCATGATGTGCTATTGTCTAATCCAGTTTAAGAAGACAGGATGGTGAAGCTCGATCGATTTTGCGATGTTTTTCAAGTTTTCTGATCCCTTTTCATAACACATAACGGCTTGTATTTTTTCAGCTGAACTGAATTTAGTCATAAAAAAACTGCACCTCCAATTGGTAGTTGTGTCTAACAATTTGGGGTGCAGTCCACCTGGTCTGGTGGTTTTTCGTTATGTTATGTCAAACAAAGCAGTCTCCAAAAAGATTATTCATTAGAAATCGAAGTTGTCCGGATCAGGTCCAACGCGTACATCTTCGTTCAGAGCACTGATCTGATCCATCTCTTCATTTGAAAGTTCAAAGTCGAAGATGGAGGAGTTCTCAATAATCCGCTGTTCCTTGGTGGACTTCGGAATGGTAATGACTCCATTTTGCAGATCCCAACGCAGGATTACTTGTGCAACCGATTTGCCTTTGGCTGAAGCAATCGCCGTGAGCACTGGGTTGTCCAACAGCTGACCTTGCATCAGAGGCGACCAAGCTTCAAGCTGGATACCATTCTTTTCACAGAAAGCCTTAAGCTCAACCTGAGTCAGGCGAGGGTGGTATTCCACTTGATTGATCATCGGTTTCACTTTGGCATCCTGCATCAGGTCTTCGAGATGATGAATCTGGAAGTTGCTTACGCCAATAGCCTTAATGCGGCCGGCTGCGTACAGTTCCTCCATGGCTTTCCAGGCTGCTTTGTATTTTCCTGCCTTAGGCCAATGAATCAGATACAGATCCAGGTATTCCAATCCCAGTTTGTTCAGTGTGGTATCAAAAGCTGCAAGTGTCTCTTCATATCCGAGGTCTGCATTCCATACTTTAGATGTAACGAACAGTTCTTCGCGGTTCAGGTTGTTTTCTTGCAAAGCTTCTGCAATCGCTTGTCCAACACCAGCTTCATTGCCGTATATTGCAGCAGTATCAATGCTACGGTATCCATGTTTAATCGCATTTCTCACGGCTTCAATCAGTTCAGATCCTTCTTCTACCTTAAATACACCAAGTCCGAACCAAGGCATAGGAACACCGTTATGCAGAGTTACTGTGGATTGTAAATGTTGTGCGGTTTGAGCTGTTGTCATGAGATTTCCTCCTTAAAGTGTGTAAAAATCAGTCATATTAAGCTGAATTTTTGTTGTTTTATCATACAAAATTAAATCATAGTAGATCAAATTGGGTTCAACGTATTATAGTATAATAAAATACCGTATGAAACCGGTTCCCCTTGAAGGCTGGAACCGATATATATATAAGAGTGAGACCCATGGTCGGAATGGAAATTAGAACGAAGCTTTCTCCATTTCGACTGATGCATGTTGATCCTTGCTTTCCAGCATTTTAGCCCAAACGGTCAGGATTACAGCTACGAGAACCATCAAGGCACCGACCCATGTCGTGTGAATCAAACCGATGGAATCATTGATCACGCCACCCAAATAGGCACCTATAGCGATCCCTGCATTAAATGCGGCGATGTTAAAGGCTGAGGCTACATCCTTGGCCTGTGGTGCATATCGTTCAGCCAAGGTTACAACGTACATCTGAAGACCAGGCACATTCATGAAGGCGAGCAGACCCATACCCATAATGGTAAGTAGTGCTGCCAACTTGAATGGGACCGTAAAGTACATGATGCCCAGAATGATGGTCTGAATGATGAACATGTAGAAGAGCGCCTTGAGCGGGTTGCGATTGGCTGCTCTGCCGCCGATGATGTTGCCAACAGCGATGGCTATTCCGTACAACAACAGAATGAACGCTACTGTTTTCTCGGAATAACCGCTAATATCATGCAACAACGGGGACAGATACGTAAACACAACAAATGTTCCTCCGTACCCAACAGCAGTGATGGCAAAAGCAAGCAGCAAGCGCCCACCTGTAACCAGCTTCAGCTGATCCCGAAATGCCGTCCGTGTTCCTCGCTTCAACGTGGATGGCACGAGTATCAGGTTTCCGATCATTGCAATGATGCCAACTACAACAATCAGGATAAAGGCAGCGCGCCAGCCCCAATGTTGGCCAATGAGTGTACCGAGAGGTACACCGGTTACTGTGGCAATGGTAAGACCGGAGAACATGATGGCAATAGCACTTGCCCTACGGTTGGCAGGTACCAGATCGGCTGCAATCGTGGAGCCGATGGACATGAACACCCCGTGTGCCAGAGCGGATACTACTCGTGCAATGAGTAACATGGTGATGCCCGTTGATAGTGCAGCCATCGTGTTACCCGCAATGAAGATTATCATGATGGCAAGCAATAGCGTTTTGCGTGATATGGTAGACGTCAGTGAAGTCAGAACAGGAGCTCCAAAGGTAACGCCTAATGCATATAAAGTAACGGTCAGTCCCGCTGAAGTTACGGAAATGCCCAGGTCATCTGCAATGAGGGGCAGTAGCCCAACGCTGATAAATTCTGTGGTACCGATCGCGAATGCACTAATGGCCAGTGCTAGCAGTGCCCACGTGCTACGCTTTGAATCTTGTAACATTTCTTGCTCAACTCCCCCGAATGTAGATTTACGTACCGGCAAATGCTATTATGAGTTATTCGGTATAGATTGAATAGTACGTACTTTTTAGTACCCTACGTACTTTTTGGTGCCTATACAGCATGCGACGGATGTAATCCAATTCATCAGGGAGGAAGCAAGTTATGGTTAGAAAAAAATATAACATCTCGGTTGAAGCTACCCTAGAAGTGATCGGTGGCAAGTGGAAATGCGTGATTCTCTGCCATCTGACACATGGGAAAAGACGAACCAGTGATCTCAAGCGTATTATGCCCGCAATTACACAGAAAATGTTAACACAGCAACTGAGAGAGCTTGAAAACGACGGAATCGTAAACCGAATCGTATATAATCAGGTCCCTCCCAAAGTAGAATACGAATTGAGTGATTACGGGAGAAGTCTTGAACCAATTCTCAATGCGCTCTGTAATTGGGGAGATCAACATATTGTGAAGGAATACGGAGACAAATCAGCAGTTCTGGAAGACAATGGACTCAATGATTTTAACTCTGACAATAGGGAGCTGGTGCAACCGTGAACTATGAGATTTTATATGATGGTGCTTTTGCGATGCTCAAGGTACATTTGCAGCGGGGAGAGCGGTTCAAGGCCGAGAGTGGTGCGATGGTATCCATGACTCCTACGGTTGAACTAAAGGGTTCAGCAGAAGGTGGGATGTTTGCCGGGTTCGGTAGGATGCTGAGCGGGGAGAAGTTTTTCTTTCAGGAATTGACGGCTGCGGGCGGGTCGGCAGAGATTCTGCTCTCACCTTCCAGTATGGGCGATGTGGAAGCTGTTGAATTGGACGGTTCCTATTCACTCTATGTGCAGAAAGACGGATTTCTGGCAGGAACCGAGGGCATCCAGGTGAATACCAAAATGCAAAACCTGAAAAAAGGTCTCTTTTCGGGAGAAGGTTTCTTCATTATTGAGATCAGCGGACGTGGAACTGTATTTCTGTCTTCCTATGGTGCCATCCATGCGATTAATCTGGCAGCAGGTGAAGAAATGATTGTGGATAACGCCCATTTGGTGGCATGGCCTCATTATGTAGATTACCGGATAGAGAAAGCTTCACAGGGCTGGTTATCCAGTGTTACAAGTGGAGAAGGATTGGTATGCCGGTTCCGTGGAGAAGGAACCATTCTTATACAGAGCCGCAATCCGCAAGGATTCGGACAATGGGTGAAGCAGTTTATCCCTGCGCGCTAATCATTTTTTTGAGAAAGAACACACAGAGTTGCAACGGATATGTTTCCATCATCGTTGTATGAATAATGGATTTACTTCATTGACTGACGGATACATATTCTGTTGCATAAGGTCGCACATCATGGAGGTATGAGATGACAAGCTCACGGTATAAAAACGCACAAGAAAGCCCGGGATATCTGTTATGGCAAGTTACAGCCATGTGGCAAAAGGAAGTACGCAGGGTGTTGGAGCCCCTCGAACTGACACAACCTCAATTTGTATTATTGCACGCCTGTTTGTGGCTCAATGAACACGATGAGGAAGGCAAAGGAGTTACTCAGGTTCAAATTGCTCAGTTTGCCAAGGTGGATGTTAACGTGACTTCTCAGGTTCTACGTGCACTTGAAAAAAGGGGATTAATTACCCGCGCTCGTCATCAGACAGATACGCGTGCCAATATTATCACAACAACGGAAGAAGGAACCCGATTGGCTGTGGAGGGAATCCATCTGGTCGAGGAATCGGACAAGGCATTCTTCGAAACTTTGGATGAACGTAAGGGAGAGTATTTGGAGATTATGCAAGAGTTTCTTCGCCAAAAAACAGAGAGTTGATCCGTAATATATCTTTTTTTAATTCATTAAACTACAGAATGTAGTGGAACTGGAAAATTTTCTGATTATTAATAATTATAGCACCTCTGTAAAATACAAATAGACCTCCTGACTTCATCTTGTCGGGAGGTCTATTTCGGTTGCTCAATCGATTCGATAGGACGCAAACGGCTCGCGGCGACGGAAAGAGTCACTGATCTGGTCCAGATCGGCCAACAGCTCATCGGGCAGTGACATGTCCAGACTAGCCAGATTATGTTCCAGCTGTCCGGTGCGTGTAGCGCCCACAATCACTGTAGATACAGCCGGACGTGTCAGTAGCCATGCGAGCGACAGAACACTCGGGGAGCATCCATATGAGGCAGCTTTTGCGCTTACTTGTTCACTCAGTTGGATATTATGCTCCAGCAGGAAACGGTTGAAGGACGGATCGGTGTCTGCTCTGGAACCAGAAGGCACACTAGTCTGTCCGTTATATTTACCGGTCAGAATACCACCTGCCAGCGGGAAATACGGGATAATACCCACACCCTGATCGAGACACATTGGTACCAGTTCCAGCTCAGGTGTACGGTCTGCCAGAGAGTAGCTGGTTTGGGTGGAGATGTAGCGCACATAACCTTTCTGTTCACTGATGCCTAAAGCTTTCATCAGCTCCCAGGCTGCGTAGTTGGAGGCTCCGATGTAACGGACTTTGCCGGAAGTGACCATATCATCCAGTGTGCGCAGTGTCTCATCCAGCGGTGTATGCGGATCAAAAGTATGGATCTGGTACAGATCCACATAATCCGTTTGCAGGCGCCGCAGGCTATGTTCCAGCTCTTGTTGCAGGTGGTAGCGGGAGGAACCCCGCCCATGGGGACCGTCATGCCGGGGAAGTCCGGCTTTGGTCGCAAGCACCGCGTTTTCCCGACGACCTGTGAGAGCCTGTCCAATGATGCGTTCTGATTCCGTACCTGCGTAGATATTGGCGGTATCGATAAAGTTGATGCCCTGATCCATCGCTGCATGAATAATGCGGGTAGAAGCTGCTTCATCCGCGCGTTTACCAAACGCATTGGTGCCGAGCCCCAGTGCCGACACACGCAAACCACTATTGCCCAAACGTCGATACTCCATCCTTTATCGCTCCCTTTATGTTCATTTATGTAGAGGTAGTTCAAAAAGTCCACTTTTGATTACGAATGATGCCTGGCGGCATCATCAGCTTCGAATATGAAATTCAGCCGAATAAGCATATGCTTACGAAGTATGTTTCCTTCGGAAACATTTTAGTTGCTCACGTAGTTTTTCCTACGCTCCGCTACTCCATTTCTAGCTTCATTCCATCTTCTTGGTACTGAAAACCAAACTTTTTGAACACGTATTTGTATAGCAGATTATAACGTAATCTATTGAAAACGTGTTATTAATATAGTTAAATGATTCTAAGAACCCGTTATTAAAGGAGATATGATGGAAAACAGTGCCGCACATTTAACAAGACGGAAGCCGAAGAAACCGAAGAAGAAATGGAAGAAGCCATTGATCATCACCCTAAGTGTGCTGCTTGTGCTCGGAGGACTCGGATTTATCTATCAAAAGCAACTCGTCGTGTTTGCCTTTAATTTGTTCGCTTCAGCTACGGTGAAGGAAGCCTTGGATGACTCCTTTGTACCAGCTGGCGATAAGGATGCCCCTGTCGTGGAACATACCGACCCATTCTCGCTGTTGCTGCTAGGGATTGACCAACGGGATAACGAACCAAGCCGTTCGGATACCATCATCTATTCCGTCGTGCGTCCAGAAGACAATAAAGTGCTGCTGCTGTCCATTCCACGTGATTCCTATACCGAGATTGTTGGCCGGGATGTGAAGTCAAAGATCAATTCAGCGTATGCCCACGGTGAAGCCAAGATGGCGATGGATACGGTGGAGAATTTGCTGGGGAACAAAGTGGATTTCTATGCCGCGATTAATTTTAACGGGCTCAAGGATATTGTTGATGCGGTGGGTGGCGTTGAACTGCCGATCAAAAAAAATATTGAGAACAAGCTCAAAATTCATGAGAAGCTGTTTGTTGAAGCGAATAAACCGATCTATAACGGCGAAGAAGCGCTTGGTTATGTGCGTTACCGGGAAGATTCCGATTTCAATCGTACGATGCGTCACCGGATTTTCCTAAGTGCCTTCATGAATCGTGCGCTGGAGGTCAAAAATCTGACCAAGATCCCGGACGTCATCCAGATTGCCGGATCGAATTTTACAACCAACATGACCTCGGACTTTATCGTGAAATTTGCCGAGTCCTTATATATGAAAGATAGCATACCAACGATCAGCAATTACATGCTGAAGGGTGAGGGGGCAACGCGCAGTGGCACATGGTACTACGATCTGTCGGAGGACGATCTGCAGTATGTGCGTGGCATGATCGCTAGTTGGCTGGACCCGGATGCGACTGAGATAATTGAGCCCGAGTCAGCCGACCAATCGGAGACGAGTGATGCGGCCTAAGATCCATTCTTGTGCAAAATGCTCATATGAATATAAGTCGGGAGAAGCGGTTGCTTCCCGGCTTTTTTTGCGTTTGAGATCCTTCGATTGAAATATTGCACAGATATATCTAATGTTTAAACCTCTTTTTATGGCATACATATAGTAAAATATAGGGAAAAGATTAAACATCAACCAACGGAGGAAGCTCATGAAGGAGTTTAAGGAACGGCTTGGGCAGGTTCAGGAGCAGCAGAAACAGCTGGCGAAGGAGTATCATGCCCTGCTCCAGGAATACCAGTCCGATGATCTGATCGTTAAGAATGAACAGTTACAGGAACAGTATGAAGCCCACAAACTCAAGCTGCATCAGCTTGAACTTCGCTCGCGCAAGATGGAAGAAGAGAATGCACGTCTTCGCATGGCGTTATCTGAACAGATGCTGGATGAGAAGCTCAATCTGATCCGGGTATCTCGGGAGAAGATGGAGACCTATTTTCAAGGGAAAACAGCAGTACATAATGATCGAATTGCGTTCCATGAACATCGAACGAAGTCCAACCTGAACGCGCTGTACAACCAGGCGGCACAGGAGTTGCAAGAGGATTCCCACGAGGTGAAGGAGAGAATTGCATCCCTTGCGGCAGAGGTGAATGAGCGCATTGAATCGCACAGACGAGCCGTACGGGAGAGAGAAGAGGCTCTGCGTGGGCACATGGCACGTGGATATGAGCAGATGGCGGAAGAAGGGTTGAGCGAAGAGACGATTCAACGGCGGATCAAGCAGAATCGCATGGAGATGAAGATTGGACTCAGCTGGATCAACAAAGTAGCCATCCTGCTCCTCATTCTGGGGGTTGGAGCAGCGTTCCGATACTCGTACTCGACCTGGTTTAATGACGAGATGAAGAGCGGAGCCTTTTTCCTGCTTGGTGTTCTGATGCTTGCTGGAGGAGAGTGGCTGTTCCGCCGTAAAAAGCAGACGTTTGCAATGGGCCTGCTCGGCGGTGGGATCTCCGTGTTATTCGGGTCCATCTTCTATAGTTACTTTTTACTGCATATTATCGGGTTATATACGGGACTTGCCCTGTCTGTATTGGTATCGGCAATCTCCGTATTGTTGTCCCTAAGGTATCAGTCGAAGACCATCTGTTCATTGGGTCTGGTAGGCGGATATCTTCCCCTATTCTCCTATATGTTCTCGTTCGGACTTGAGGGCCCTGCTGTCTATGTAGCCATGATCTATCTGCTGCTCTTAAACGGCATTATTGTGTTCATTTCGTTTGGCAAACGGTGGCCGGTAGTGCACTATATCAGTTTCCTGTTCAACACACCATCCATGCTTATCCTCTTGTGGCTGTCGCCAAGTGAGAAGATTGGCATGTTGTATTCCATTGTGACGTTTGCATTATATCTGGGCATTACACTGGCATATCCGTTCAAACATCGGATGAAGTTAACCTGGTGGGATTTTGCTCTGCTGGCCATGAATACGAGTATCAGCTGTCTGATGTTATATGTGTTATTCGATGTGGCGAATTGGAATGATGCTCAGGGCTTGCTAGCGTTGATCTTCTGCGTGGTGTATCTGGGCCTCGCACGATTCGTTCAGCGCAATATGGCTCAGGAGAAACAGACCATTCTACTCTTCTATATCACTTCCCTGACCTTTGCCATTCTGATTATTCCGTTCCAGTTCGGGGCCAAGTGGTTATCAATGGGTTGGTTGATTGAAGGGGTTCTGCTGGTTACGCTTGGACATCTGAAACGGCTCAAATCGGTGGAACGTGCCGGATGGGGCATTGTGCTTCTATGTCTAATCACTTTCGTGTACTATGACCTGCTGGCGCTATTCTTCATCGGGGAACGTTCTTACTTCATGTTAAAATATTCCAGCATCACGCTGGGGACCCTGCTGATTACACTGTATTATGCCTGGGCAGTTCACAGCAGCTCATCTGCCAGGGAGAGATTCAACTACAGCCCGCTGGAGCTGGGCTTCCTGAACGGATTCAAGTATGTGACACTCGCCAATCTGTGGTTATACGTGCTGTATGAATCGAATGAATTGTATACCAGAGCTGTGGATGGGACGTTCCTGTTATACATGTTCTACAAGATGCTCATGTTTGCAGCGCTGACCATTGCATTGGCCTATGGATTGAGCAAAGTGAAGTTGTTGCGTGATCAATACGTACAGATGTATACCACTTTCCTGCATGCCATTGGTTGCTGTATTGCACTGGCTGTCACCTTAACCATGCCAGCGCTTCAGCCGGAAGTTCAGCAGCATACAGCAGCAGAGATTGTTGGTTTGCTGGTGCTGATTATCTTTAATGTAGGGGTGTTCTTTGCAGGAAGGGATCTGCTCATTGCGGGCATCCGCGGGCAGTTCAAGAGCATTGAATGGTACCCGGTTATCGCAGGGGTATATCTGCTAGGGGTCATCACCGTATTCCTGACGATCCAGTTCCAGTGGGGTGATGTGGGGCTGATGTTCAGCCTGATCTATCTGCTGCTGGCGATTCTCTATATTGCGTATGGATTCCGTAGAAAATATGTGATGATTCGGCGTCTGGGTCTTGGGTTGACGTTGTTTGCTACGGGTAAAATGGTGTTCTACGATGTGGGGATGCTAACCTCGGGCAGCAAAATCTTTGCCTATTTCAGCTTCGGTGTATTGCTGCTCGGCATCTCTTACCTGTATCAGAAGGTGTCGAGTCGGATGGAGGAAATACAGTCCAGAGAGACAGCGAAGCCTGAAGACGAACCGACTATGCCGGAGGATGAACAAGATTGATATAATGATTCTACTTTCAGCCCATGATATGTTATCAATGTATTACGAGGAGGGGGGGCACCCTGTAAGGAGAGGCTTAAACTATTGTTCTTACTGATGTATATTTTTATTTGAACTATATGGAAGGACTCCAGAAGTATTTCAAATCTGGAGTCCTTCCTCAATTTAATCCTTGTTCTTAATCTCAGCGACGACTTGAAAGCCGTTTGCTTTTCCATTAAGATATCCTTGCTCATAGTAGTCTATGCCATCAGGGGTTATAGTTACTGCAACTGTCTCCGGGTCATTCTCTACGGGCTGTGCAACGATATATCCTCTGTCTAGCAGATATGAGATGGCCCTGTGCTTTTCTATGTTTTCCTTTTGGTAGAATCTATTTTTCGGTAAAAGCATCGCGGGATTTTCAGTAAACCAAGCTGAATATATTTGCTCCGTAATATCGTACCTTTCTTGTATCCTCTCTTTAATTTGAATCTCTCTTTCATCGAGCATACGCACACCTCCGCAAATTAAGCTATAATTACGGGTCAGACTACTGATCATATCTTTTATTCTTCAAAACTACGCTTTGTTTTCCAATACCAGAACTTCTCGCCCTGAGAGATTATAAACCGTTCTAACCATGTCTCAAAGTTACTGTAAAAAGATCCCGTATGTTCAACAGAATATAAACTCTCACAAAGCAACAGATATTGCTCATCACCTGAACTCCAAAGCTCTAAATCAATTAGGATTCGATCATCAAGAATATTGGCGACTACAATCTTATTATCTGATGCTTCATTGTAATGTATAACATCTTGGGCTGAATATAAGAGGCTCTCCCCGCCATATTCAGGGTCTTCAAACAAGGACGCTCCATTACATAATTGTAAAAAGCTTATGTAATCCGGAGGTAATGGAGTAGAAAAATACTCCGAAAGCTCTTTAATTTTATCTTCGGATGCACCTGGTTTGAATTTATTCCTAGCAGTCATTTTCCCAGTAGGAGCAAGTATTTCAATTCGACCATTATTTTGGTCCGACCATTCCTTAAATACTTTAATTAACATTTACATAGCCTCCTCAAAAAAACTGGAGCTGTCCAAGGCCCTTTCTGGTTTGAAAATTATATTCACAGGAATTTTCAGAATCAATTATAGGGAATCTCTCCTGGAAATTAGCACGAAACTAATCAAATAACCTTAATTTATTTTATCCGAGATTTTCTTAAGCTCAAAGATAGTTGCCTCTGATAACAAGATAAGCTTCTCGTTATTAACAACAAAAAAACTTAAACTTACAGGTATACTAATTTTTGTAGAAGGATTACTTACACCTATTGCTTTTACGACATCATTTTTATTTAAGTTTGGAATATCTAATTTATATAATCTATAAAAAGAATCTGAATTATTGCAGGTCGCTGTAAACTCATATAATGGGTTTCTTAGTTCAGTTTGATATCTACTGTAGTTTTTAATTCCTTTTGATGAAAATAAGTCTTTTTTGATGATTATTTCATCACCAATAAATTTTTGACCTGTTGGATATTCTGAGGCATCATTATATGAATTTGCAAATCCTAAAAGCTTCTCAACGTTCCAAGTTCCATAGAAATATTTTTCAGTTTCACTATCCAAACTTGTACGTTCTAGAGAACAATACTCATTATTTTGCTGTGTTGTTACTTGTTTACTCGGGGACTCACCCGAACCTTGCATAACCGATGCGGGATTACCTGATCCACCACATCCTTCTTTTTTCACCTATGATCTCCTTTCATAGACCTAGCAGAAAGTATATCAAAGAAAATGAAACCATGAATGACATATGATTAACATTATTTATAATTTGAGTTAAATTTATGTTATATAATCCTCCAGAAAAGTCGTTCCTCGATAATCGAAAAGCACCTAACAGAAATCTACTTGCAAGTGTCTATACTCTACCCCTTAATACCGTGATTAAATGGAGAAATTGTTGGGTTGAAAGGTGGAGAGGAAACCAAAATCACAAAACTAAAAAATGTCACTAGCACAAATGGCTGAAATCCATCTGCGTGCCGGGCAGTTTATGATTGAAGTCATGCAATCATTCATATTTTTAGTATTGTTTTACAATCAAAAATAAGGCTCCGGGCTGCTTTGATCAGCAATCTGGGGCCTTATTGAACTGTTTTAATTTGGATTGGAAGCGATCGCCTAATATGACATTCGTGAAACGTTTTGCGCAGAGATCACGTTATAATAGAGTAGACTAGGGCTGGATCTTCATTTGTAACCACGAGGTTTCGGCAGCTGATGTGCCTTTCAGTGATTCTCCGCCATCATCGTTCATACGGGAGAGCACGGTTAATGTCATGGACAGGGCAAAGGCGAGCAATACGTATATGAAAATGTTTTTTTTGTTCATGGAAAGGTACCTCTCTTGTTGAATGATCTAAAGTAGACATCCGGCCGTCATGAGAAAAAAAGCACAACGTCTGGTATAGTAGAGTTAGTAGAACCGAACATAAATCGTTCCTGTATACCACTATATTGAACTATAGCGGTGCAAACAATGGAACAAATCTGATGATCTTATCATTATTGTTACAAAATGTTTATAGAGATCGAGTGATCATTGAAGGTGGGAGAATAACATGCGGGAGACGGCAAAAATCGTCATTCGTACGCCAGGACAGGAAAGTGACGGCTCATTCGCTTATGTAAGCCAGGGTCGCTCCATTACGGTGGGACGATACACAGGCGGTAGTGAATTGGACTTGTCTGTTTATAATCAGATGATATCGAAGCGGCATTGCCGCATTCATTATGATGTACAGCAGCAGTTATGGATCGAAGATCTGGATAGCAAAAATGGAACCGAACTGAACGGGCAGCGCCTCGTTCCCTATGAGAAATATCCGTTTGGCGAAGGAGACAGCCTAACGCTCGTCAACGGCTTGATTCAGCTTCGCGCTGAAGGGGATCTTGGAGAGACAAGGGAATATCGGGTGTCGGATCTGTTGGGTGAGGGTGTACGTTTGCAGGACCACTTGCAGACCGTGCAGATCGGTGAAGTGGAGATTCCGCTGTCCAAGAAGGAATATCAGCTATTCAAGCTGTTGTACAGCGAACTTGACCACTTTGTGACAAGGGAACAGATTGTGGCTCAGGTGTGGCCGGAGCGGAGCATGCTGGAGAGTGACGCGGTAGGGATCGACGAGATTAACTCGCTGATCTATCGGACGAATCGCAAGCTGGGTGTACACTTTACCATCAAGTCCGTTTATAAAAAGGGTGTATATATGAAGTCTCATGTGCCGGAATGAATGATTCATAACAAAGGGATGAGTTCATGTTCATCATTTACCTGATTCCATGGCTGATTGCTGTGGTGACATTGATAGGTGTCATATCCATCGTACTTGTTAGTTGGAAAAACGGGATTTCTCCGATGCCCACATCTGGCCGCGTCAGGCAGGTGGTCATTCAAGAGGTGAACCGGATTCCCGGGTACGGGGATGTGCTTGAAGCAGGTTCCGGATGGGGTACACTGGGACTGGATGTTGTAAGGCACTGTCCTGGTAAAAGGCTGACTGGGATTGAGAATTCGAGAATTCCCTTATGGTCTTCCCAATTAATTGCGTATCTCAGTGTTCGCTTACGTCGTGCCAAGGGAAAGAGGCACTCTCTCAAGGGTAGACTGAGGTTCATACACGGGGATATCTACACCAGTTCCTATGAACATGCAGACTGCGTAATCTGTTATCTGTTTCCGGGAGCCATGACCCGGCTTCTGGACAAGTTCAGTCGGGAGCTTCCGCCGGGTGCCAAGGTGATTAGCGTCTGTTTTGCACTACCGGGCAAGGAACCGCTACGCACAATAACATGTCGAGATGCATTACGCACCAAGGTGTATGTCTACACGTTCTGAGAAAAGGATTGCATCGGCTTCACCTTAAAAGAGCACTATAATCCACTGTAATCCTGGTTCCAGAAGAATAACGAAAGAAAGCTCCGATCTCACATAACGTGAAGTCGGAGCCTTTTTTGTTTCGCCTGCGCCTGAGAAGCGAGTTATGCGCTATGGCTCAGGATATCATGATTATTTTGCAGAATCGGTAGTGCCTGCGCTGTCGGATGTTGTACCGGATTGCGTCCGATTTCTGCCGCCTCCGAATCCGCCTTGGCCACGACCTCCGCCAGGACCGCCCATACCTGTATTGGCTGTAGTCACACCAGATTCATTCACCCAAGTTACATTACTGGTCGATTGGAATGCAACCACTTGTGTTCCGCCACTGTAAGTACCGTCTGTGTAGAGCCCATCCACTGCTTTACCTGTAGACGTACCACCGGAGTAGATCACATAAGAGCCATCTTTTTTCAGATCCGGTGAGCTGACAACCACAGTTTGATAATCTTTTGCCGGAGCAAAGGTCAGGATGTTATTGCCTTCGCTATCTTGTAGATGTACAAGTGTTCCAGCTTTTTGCGTTGCAGGGAACGTCATTACAATGGTATTTTGCGTGGACGCATCGGATGTTCCTTGTGCCATACCAGAGCTTCCGGCAGCCACGAGGTATCCACCGCTGATTTCAAATGTACCGTCATAATCCAATGCTCCGTTACCGTTATCCGTTGGTCCATTCACAATAACCGTACCACCAGTCATGGTAATGGAACCATTGGAATCCAGTCCATCACCACCTGCGTTCACGGTGAGTGTACCGCCGTTAATGTGGAATTCGTTATTACTCGCTGCTCCCATTCCGCCCGGTCCACGTCCTTGCTGAGTAGTAGCCGTACCTTGGGATGCCTGATCGGTAGTCGATGTTGTGCCTGTCGTTTCGGTTACAGAGATGTTCGATGTCGTTGTTGCATCGGTTGCTGTAGTAGCACTATCTGTACTTGCCGCTGTTTCCGTCTCGCCACCTGCAGCATTGACGCCATCATCGGATGCCGTTACATCTACATCCCCATCGTTCAGGGTGATGATTGCTCCTTCAAGTCCTTCATAGCTCTTCACGATTGTGATGGTTCCACCGTTAATCGTCAGTTCCTGATCGGCATGAATGCCGTCATCACCGGATTCAATGTTGAATGTTCCGTCGTTGACTGTCACGTTATTGTTGCTGTGCAGGGAATCATCCATGGAATCAATGGTATACGTACCGCCATTCACCGTCAGGTCTGTACCTGCTTTCAGTGCTTTGGCACTTGTGGACTCGGTTGCTGTTGCAGCAGTGTCCGCATCGGCATTGGTATCGGTATTTGTTGTTGCTGTTGTGTTGGCAGAACTGGATGTTGCGCCGTTTGTATTAGCACCTGCATTCGTACCGCTGTTAGTAGGCATCTCCGGCATATCTGCAGGAGGTTCGCCATCTGGTGGTGTACCCATATCGGTTGGTGGTGTGCCGCCACCCCATCCACCGCCACCAAATGGACCTTCTTCTACTTTGGCTGGTGCATTGGCGCTACCGCCAGCAGTCACAATGTTGTATGTGCCGCCATCCGTAACGAGTGCAGTTTCAGCCTGAATACCATCATTGCCACTTTGGATATCGAAGGTACCTCCTGCGATAGCAACGTAACCTTTGGTGGTATCTGTGTCATTGGTTGATTTGATACCGTCGCCTTCGGCTTGAATGGTAATGGTACCCGCTTGAATGGCGACCATATCCTTACCTTTTATACCGTCATCGGCTGCTTTGACACTGATGTTCCCGCTAATGATCTTCAGATCATCCTTGCTCGTAATCCCTTCATTATAGTTACCTGTGACGGTCAATTGACCTGCACCGTTGAACGTAAGATCCGTTTTGCTGAAGATTGCTGCATCCGGCTCGTCTGTTGTAGCGTCAGCGTACACATACGTTTTACCATCCGATACGGTATTTTTGGTTCCTTTTTCGAGTGTAATCACCGCTTTACCGGCCTTTTGAATATAGATCGCTGCACTGTCATTATCATGGATGGTAGCTCCGTTTAATACGAGATGTACGGTGCCCTTATCGGCAACGTTGACCACGATCTGACCGTCGGTTAGCTCACCGCTAAGTACATAAGTACCTGCTTCCGTAATTGTTACTGAGCCATTGGCTGCTTTGGCTCCCGAACCGGTTACCGTTGCAGTTGTACCGTTCAACTTAATCGCTGTGGAATCTGCCTCGCTCCAGCTAATGTTGGTATCGTCAGCATCCAGAGAGACCAGATCTGCGTACTTCACAGAAGTTTGCTCATTGACCGATACCGTTTTGGTTGTTCCTGTCGTTGACGTTGCGGCATTGGCGGTTGTACTTGTCGTTGCTGGTGAACTGCATGCGGCGAGTAGGCTGGTAATCATGGCGATGGACCAAAGTTTGCTGCCTGTTATCATGTTTTTCTTCATATAGATCGTTCCCTTCGAATTAAGAATTAATATTCCGTTGTTGGACTCATGGTTAACGAGATATCCAGGTTGCCGTTCCGTGTGCGGATGGCATCAAGGAATTCCTTTTGGCTAACACTTTCGTGAATGGTTACACTGTAGACCAGCTCATACAGACTGCCGAGCTCGGTCGTTCTGATCTTTTTCAGGTCAAAAGGTACATTAAATGTATGGAACACTTCATTAAGTGCTTCTTCATAGCTCAAATTCTCAGGAATGGTGACTTTCAGCGTTTTCAGCTGACTCTTCTTGCCGCCGAAGTTGAAGCGACTCAGGACAAACATCAGCACACACAGGATAATCGTGAACAGCACTGCGTATCCAAAAGCACCTACACCGCAGGCAAGACCGGAAGCCATCGTGAACAATACATAAGCAATATCCTTTGGATCACCAGGTGCACTGCGGAAACGAATGATCGAGAAGGCACCTGCCAAGCTGAATGCTCGAGCAATGTTGCTGCCGATGAGCAGGATGATGATGGCGACAATGACGGGCAGGACGACCATCGTTAGGGTGAAGCTCTGAGAATAGGTGGCTTGGTTGGTCTTCATGTACGTGAGGCTGATGATTAATCCCAGAATGATGGCAAGACCAATGGTGATGACTGCGTTGTTAAACGTCAGGTTGGTATCGGTTAGGGCGGAACTGAATAGTGAATCAAGCATATAAGACACGCTCTCTTTCTATAATCGTTTTATCTTGTTCTATGGATGGGTTGAAGTCAGTACCTGGCACAAGAATGCGCTCCGTCTGGTAATTCAGGTTGGTTGTTCTCACCAGATGTCTGAATTCGTTGCCGTATTTGGAGAATCCGGTGCGGTAGAGACCATGCTCACAGAGCAGCTGCGACAGCCACAGCGGAACGGTTTTCTCGGCTTTTACTTCCATCAGCCACCTTCCGTCCTTCACGAGCGGTTCACCGTAATCTCCCTGTTCCAGCTTCAGATCGTATCTGCGGCTGCGAATGTTGGTGTCAAAGGTAATGCGGAGATCCCGGCTGTTCTTGTCAAAGAGTGCTTTGCGTTCATACGCCAGATACACTTTCGGTTCAAGATCGTAGAGGCGAAGGAAGTATTTGATCTCTTCCACAACCTGTTTGTTCATATAGTCTGCCAGCTCCGGTGCCTGTCCTGAACGAACGAATTCGTACGCTTCATCCAGCTTCAAGGCGGTTCTGCGCTTGTTCACCAGGCCAAAGACTTTCTTTTTGATCTCCAGATACACTTTGGCATTCTCTTCAGGTATTCCATACGCCCGCAGTCTTAGCTTCTCCTTGTATTTTGGTTTGGAGAGACTGGCGCGAATCAGGGAATCCTGTGGAGTATCGAAATACAGGTTACTGATGGAGTAGTACTCATGTTTCTTGTTGTAGGCATCCAGTTCCATGTATTTCAGCAGGTCGTTGTAGAAATGGGCGTACTGTTCATCCGTCAGAAGGTACTTGCTCTCATATCGGTTGAATACTTCAATTGCCATGTGGGATTCAGTCCTTTCGTTGGTGGGTTGTATGTTTTGATGCATCGTGTATTGCTTCCATGTCTGTATCTTAGAGGGCCAACCTTGAATGAATCTTAAATGGTTTTACATTGCGTTAACATTTTTTTACCTTCCAATAATATAAAAATTGAACTAAACATGTACACGAGAACGGAGAGGACAGAAATAACCTGAAAAAGCGGAGCTAAAAGCTTTCTGAAAGAAAGCTGCATCGGAAGCATATGCTTCGCCTTTATCCCTGGATTTTCACCTCTCAAAAGGGAATCAAAAAATCTGGGGATAACAGCGATTGGAAGGTTATTCTGTCATCGTAGTGGCAAGTGTAAATATTCTTTTGTTCAGTTTATATAGTTGCTGCCCCCAAAAAATATTAAGATTGATTCAAGGTTTAATTGATAGAATGGGTGATACCATACAGCGTTCATGAAGACGAATAATTCAAGCAGAGGAATGAATAGAGCATGAGAATATTAATTGCGGAAGATGAGGTTCATTTGGCAGAGGCTGTATCGCAGATTTTGAAAAAAAACAACTACTCCGTGGACATGGTCCACGACGGCAGATCAGGACTCGATTATGCGCAGAGCGGCATCTACGACCTGTTACTGCTCGATATCATGATGCCAGAGATGGACGGAATCACCGTCCTGAAGAAACTTCGCAGTGAAGGCAATCATACGCCAGTCATTCTGCTTACGGCCAAAGGTGAATTATCGGACAAAGTCACAGGCCTCGATTATGGTGCCGATGATTATATCGCCAAGCCCTTTGCCACAGAGGAATTGCTGGCCCGAATTCGTGCAGCCTTAAGGCGGAAGGGCGAAGTGGTTCCGGAGGATGGACTGAAGTTTGGCGACATGGAACTGAACACAACTCAGTTGAAGCTGAGCGTTCAGGGCAAGGAGATCAAGCTGAATCTGAAGGAGAATGAACTGCTGGAGCTGTTGATTACGCGCAAGCAGGCGATTACTTCCAAAGAGCAGATTATTGAGAAGTTATGGGGATTCGATTCGGAAGTGGAGTATAACAATGTGGAGGTGTACATCTCGTTTTTGCGCAAAAAATTAACCTTTCTGAATTCGGCTGTCCGCATTAACACGATTCGGGGTGTGGGGTATGTGCTTGAGGTGACGTCCTGATGTTCAAGAAACTTCGGAATCGATTCCTGATCGTGAATCTGGTGTCCATATCGATTATGATGCTGGTGGCATTTGCGACGATCTATACGATTACGTATCAGAATGTGCAACGGGAGACAAATATGGAGTTATACAAGGTATCTGATTTCTATCATAGTCCTTATAATTCATCCAAGATGCCGCGTGGGGAAGGTGGGGGGATGGGGACGGGGACGGGCTCTGGATCAGGCGCTAGTACAGGTGCTTCAGGTTCCGGTTCAGATTCGCTACCTTCCAATGCCATGGGTGGTGATAATGGAGGACCGGGAGGTGACCCCAACTCACCACCGGCACGTTCCGTTTCGTTTCTGATCAAGACGGATAACCAGTGGCAAATCACGGATACCCATTCCCGTTTTGATATGGACGAAACCTTCTACACCGAGGCGCTGCAAAAAGTGGATCGGGATAAAGTTGGTGATTCGGAACGGCAGACTGGACAATTTGCGCTGGATGGAACGGACTGGGCCTATGTAGTTGATCCGACCGGTGACGGGCATATGATCGTATTCATTGATGTGACGGCACAACAGGGCATTCTGACCAATCTGATCTATACCTTTGCTGTTGTTGGACTGGTCATGCTGATTGTGATCTACTTCCTGAGCCGTTATTTTGCGAATCGCTCCATTGCACCGGTTAGAGAAGCATTTGAGAAACAAAAACAATTCATCGGTGATGCTTCACATGAGTTGAAGACCCCTCTGGCGATCATTAATACCAATGCTGACGTGCTACTGGCGAATCAGGAGGATACCATAGCGAACCAGGCGAAGTGGCTTCACTATATCAAGTCGGAAACCGAGCGCATGACCGGACTTACGAATGATCTGCTCTATCTGACACAGATGGACGATTCACGCTCAACGATGATTCATGCGAAGTTTAATATGAGCGATGCGGTAGAAAGTATTATTTTGCCAATGGAAGCTGTTATTTTTGAGAAAAACATCTCCCTCGATTACAACATTGAGCCGAATCTTACGGTTCATGGGAACAGTGAACAGATCAAACAGGTCATTCTGATCCTGCTCGATAATGCGGTGAAGTATTCCGGTCCCAAAGGGTCGGTAAACGTTACGCTCCAGAAACAGAATAATGATGTCATACTGGCCGTGTCCAACACGGGTGAGGGCATTGCACCAGAACATCTGGATCGGATCTTCGATCGATTCTATCGTACGGATTCTTCAAGAGCCCGCAAACATGGTGGGCATGGTCTGGGGCTGGCGATTGCTCGTTCTATTGTGGATCAGCACAAAGGAGAGCTATACGCCCGAAGTGTGGTCGGAGAAGCTGCCACATTTTACGTACGGTTGTCGTAGGGTGAGTAGCGCAGGCACAGAGTTGGATGAAGCGTTAGTGTATGGAGCGGGATTGAAGGATTACAACTCTGTTCCAAAACCGTTCTTCAGGCATAAGTTCTGCCTGTATTGGGTTAACCTATGCTACAATGGCAACAGTATGTATGAATCAAGGAGATGAACTGAACGTGGCAGAAGCAAACTCAATTAATGAACAAGAAATGATGCAATATATTGCAGATAAAACGAAGGCAAGCCAAGCGAACATCGCTCTTGTGCTGAAGCATGAGCAAGCGTACATCAACAAGGCGCACGAAAATGCCAAAGGTAACGATGTGGATATTGACGGCGATGATCTGGCTGACTACATCCTTAGTCGCAAAGATGTGAAGCTGGATGAGCTGACCGTGGAAAGCATTTTGGATGCTGAGATGGACTACTTGATGGACAAGGGTCACGCGGGATACGTCGATTAAGTTCAGCGTAGATCTGGAGCTTAGACTGTTGCGTGAGTTTTAATGAGATTTGTATCGATGATCGGCGCATGAGGGGCTAGATTATTGGTGTGCAAAGGTGTTCAGTCCAGCGATTAAGCCTTTCTGTGATCCGGGCAAAATCTAACGAATCTGAGACACGTTATTCTCTGGATATTAGGACTTTTCGGTGCAATTGCAGCATTTCTGCGGGATTAGCGTGTCTGAGATTTCTTAGTTTGGGAAATAAGCTCTATTATCCGATATAAGGTGTCCTAGATTCGTTAGAGTGATCACAATGTGCAACGAGGTGTTATATGGCTGTTTCAAAAGTAACATTTCACATGTGCAGCCTTCAACATGCTAAGTCTAAGTATCGTACTGTAAAAAAGACCTCAACTCCACGTTCTGTGGTGTTGAGGCCTTTTTTAGATTGTAGTGACCAGGCATCCCGCGGGGGATACTTGTCGGTGTAACTCTCAGTTTACAGCTTCTTATTGACCCATCATACCGCCATCTACAGTGTAGAGGGAAGCTGTTACATAGGATGCTTCTTCGGACAACAGGAAGTTCATTACCGCAGCGACTTCTTCCGGTTCACCGTAACGGCCCATTGGAATGGCAGATACCGTAGCAGATTGATAATCTTCCACGTTACCGGAATTGGCTTCGATCTGGCGCATCATACGTGTGTTGATTGTGCCTGGCAATACAGCGTTAACTCGGATATTGTAAGGTGCCAATTCATTTGCAGCGGTACGCGTGAGACCAACTACGGCATGTTTGGACATAATATATGGAGACACAGCAGGTGCACCCATCAGACCCGCGAGGGAAGAGGTATTGAGAATCGCACCGGATTTTTGTTTTTTCATCACCGGTATGACATTTTGCAGACCCAGGAATACGCCACGAATGTTGACGTTATATACGGTGTCGAGTGCTTCAACACTCAGGTCTTCGATCAGCCCTGTTGGACCTTCAATTCCGGCATTGTTGGCAAAATAATCGATTCGGCCAAAAGCATCCAATGCTTTTTGCACATAGTTTTTCACGTCTGCTTCTTGAGATACGTTCGCTTTTACGGCGATTACGTGCTCTTTGTCGAGGTTCAGATCAGTAATCGTCTGTTGAATGGCTTCTTCATTCAGGTCCACCAGAACCAAGTTGATTTTGCGCTCTGCAAGGCGGCGTGCCAATTCTTTACCAATGCCTCCGGCTGCTCCTGTAATTACGGCTGTATGTGTATACGTTGTACTCATGATATATTCGCTCCTTATTCATTATTGGCAGGTATTTCTCAAAAAAAGTTTCAACCTGTCGTCTATCTTTCCTGTCTCAATGTTAAGATATACATAGACATGTGACAATAATCATTGACAGCGCATATGTCAGCTATCGGACAGAGGTGTAGGCGGTGTTTATTTATATTACAATAATGAACAAAGGAGGCGAAAATGTTGATTATTGAACATCCTCAGGACCGGAGAGCACGAAGAACACAGGATGCGATCATCGCTGCGGCGGTTTCTTTGATATTGGAGAAGGGAGCGGATGCCCTCACAATCCGGGATATTACAGAGCGGGCGGATTACAACCGTGGAACCTTCTATTTACATTTTCCCGGCAAACCGGAGTTGTTGCAGTTCATTCTGGATGATTTCATGCAGGGAGTGGGGCGAGCTTATGCAGAACCATATGCACAGCTTAAGGAAGTGGACATGACTGTGTTGCTGCCATCCACGATGCCTGTATTCGAATATATTGAAGCCCATCAGGATATCTTTCGTGCATTAATAACGATGCATTCGGATATGGGTTCCCGGCTGTGCAATATGTTTAGAACGTATCTAACCGAAGATTTTGTATTGGTGACCGAGGATAGTGAGTGGACTATTAATTACGACATCATGTTAAGTTATCTGGTATCTGCAACTGTAGGCGTAATCATGCATTGGGCGGAGATTGGGTTCAAATATTCTGCGCATTATATGGGAGAGCAACTTACGGCGCTGATTAACATCAAACCGACCCGTCTGCTGATTGAACCAGGGCAGAAGGGTCGGACTATTCACGAGCGTATGCTGTTGGATTAAAGTACCGGATTATCCGGTCATGGAGGCATTAGCGGCCTGTTGCATCTGAAGCAGTTGTTCGCGGATCAGGACGGACTCTCCGACCATAATTAAAGCCGGGTTATTCACTTGATGTGACAGGGCGAGGGAATGGAGTTCGGCAAGTGTGCCGGTAATAATGCGTTCCTCCGAAGTGGTTCCCCGTTCGATTAGAGCCGCAGGGGTGTGTCCACTTTTCCCATGGTGAAGCAATTCATGTTGGATCTGGGGCAGTTGGCTAATACCCATGTAGATGACCAGTGTGTCCACACTATGAGCGAGTAGATCCCAGCGAACCGATGATACACTTCCGTCACTGCCAGTTCCCGTGACACATGCGAAGGATGAAGCGATCCCGCGATGGGTTAACGGAATAAGGGAGGAAGCGGACGTGCCAACAGCCGAAGTGATGCCAGGAATAATCTCAAATGCAATCCCTGCTTCCGCCAGCACAAGCGCTTCTTCACCACCACGGCCAAAGATAAACGGATCGCCTCCCTTGAGTCGTACAACTTGTTTGCCTTCTGCTGCATGTGCAGCCAGCATCCGCCCAATCATCTCCTGACTCATGGAGTGAAGGCCTGGCGCCTTGCCGCAGTAGATGCGGAGTGCTCCATCACGAGCCTCAGCGAGCAATTGATCATTCACAAGCCGATCATACATAATGACATCTGCGGACTGAATACGTTTCAGGGCTTTTACCGTAATCAGGTCCGGGTCTCCAGGACCAGCGCCAACGATACTAACCAGGCCCCGGCTCATGATCGTGTCCCCAATTTCGGTGCAGCATCAGAACTTGCCAATCCTGAACGACCACCCTGAATGGCTGCCAGTTTGGACGAGAGCTTTACCGGATTTCCCCAGTGGTGGGCAGCATATAAACCGAGGCCTGTGAATATAGCTCCGCCAATGAGGTTACCCACCAACACCGGGATCTGATTCCACAGCCACCAGTCAGCGACACTCACCTGTGCGCCGAGCATCATGCCTGCCGGAATGACAAACATATTTACCACAGCATGCTCAAATCCCTGAGCGAAAAATATCGTAATGGGAAGCCACATCGCTACGATTTTACCCAGTGTAGAAGTGGACGTCATGGCCATCACTGCCCCGAGTGTGACCATCCAGTTACATAGAATGGCTTTGATGATGACCAGTACAATGCCAGCCCCGCCCAAGTGCTGATATCCCAATGTTTTGGTTTCACTGGTCTGGATTAGCGTTTGAATTAGAGGGTTGTTCATATCCGTACCCATCTTGGTAATGGTCAAGCCGTATAACAGAGCATAGAATGCACATCCGAGCAGATGTCCTGTGATCACCCAGAAATAATTTCGGAGCATATCCATCCATGTAATTCTGCGTTTCAACACTGCGAGTGGAAGCATCGCAAAGTTTCCTGTCACCAATTCGAGACCCAGCAGAATAATGATGACAAATCCAGCCGGGAATATCAGTGCACCTGCCAAACCAACGGAAGTTTGAGACACAGCTGTATATGCCAATGTGGTTGCAAAGGCGAGAATAGCCCCTGCCAGAAAACCGCGGATCAGCATCTGTACCCGATTCATTCTGGCTTTGCTCTCACCAGCTTCGACCATCGATTGCAGCACTTCTGCAGGTTTAACAAAATCCATAGCGCACGCCTCCTTGATGTCAGGGTATCTCTAGCCTTTAACCCGCAATTGTGATATAGATTTCTCCACTGTTGCCATCTACTTCTGTTTTGTAGGTATTCAAGCAGCCCTCATCCGGCTCATGTACCTTACCGTTACGCAGATCAATCTTCCAATCATGCAAAGGACAATGAACGGCTGTCCCGCATACCATGCCTTCTGACAGCTTGCCGCCCTTGTGAGGGCAGCGATTCTCGACAGCGTGCAGACTCCCGTCGCTCAGTTTGAAGACTGCAATTTCGGTATCCTGTATCAGGAAGGTCCGTGCACCCTTCTCATCAATATCCGCCAGGTGTCCAATCCGGAATTTGTTCATCGCTGTTCCTCCTCTTCTAATGAGTTACCGGCTCGGCACCGGACAGTGGGGTGAAGTTCTTACGCAACTTATCGTCTTCAAGGATTTCTTTCCAAGGATCGACCGTGTGACCCAATGTAACTTCCAAACGTTCGATCAGAGCGAGACGTACATCCCGATCCGCCAATGCTTCCTTCACATGATCCAGACCTACCCGTTCAATCCATCCCGCTGTTCTCTCATTCCATTTTGCATTCTCTCTATAATATTGCAGGTAAGAGTAAGTCCACTCTTCCACTTCTGCATCGGTTTTCACCGTACAGAGCAACTCGGCTGTGCGAACCTTAACTCCGGCATTACCGCCAACATGAATCTCCCATGCACCATCAATGGCGACAACACCAAGATCCTTGATGGTCGCTTCAGCACAGTTCCGCGGGCATCCGGATACGGCAAGTTTCACTTTCGCCGGAGCAACCATTTTGTCGAGTTTTTTCTCCAGTCGAATTCCCATCTCGATGGAGTCCTGTGTGCCGAATCGGCAGAATGTGTTACCTACACAAGTCTTCACGGTACGAAGCGCCTTGCCATAACCAAAACCGGAAGGCATATCGAGCTCTTCCCAGATCTTCGGCAGGTTCTCTTTCTGTACTCCGAGCAGATCGAGTCGTTGTCCACCCGTGAACTTCACCATCGGAACATCGTATTTCTCTGCGACAGTCGCAATCTTGATCAATTCAGCCGGAGAAGTGACACCACCATAGATCCGTGGAATAACGGAGTAGGTACCGTCCTTCTGAATGTTGGCGTGATAACGTTCATTGGTGAATTTGGATACACGCTCATCTCTGTATTCAGCCGGCCAGATCATACCGAGATAATAATTCAGGGACGGACGACACTTGGAGCAACCTTCCGGCTCATTCCAACCGAGAACGTTCATCACTTCCTTCACGCTTTTGAGTCCCATTTCCTTGATCTGTGCAACAATCTCATCCCGATCATAGGATGTGCAGCCACATATGCCTTCTTTGGTCTGTTCACCTACATTATCACCGGCATAATACGTGAGCAGGTTTTCGATAAGCGGTTTACATCCACCGCAAGAAGCGGAAGCTTTGGTACAGGATTTGATTGCACCGAGTGTATTACAGCCTTTATTCAGAACAGCGTCCCCGATGGTAGCTTTGGTAACACCGTTACACCCACAGACGATCTCGTCATCTGGCATACTTGCCATGCGTTCTGCGACAGATGGACCCGAGCCTGAACCACCGGAAGGTACACCGAGCAAAATTTCTTTCTCCCGACCGCTGATGTTCTCTCCACTCTTAATGAGGGAAAACAGCGATGCGCCATCCGTGGTATCCCCAAACAATACAGCTCCAATGAGCTGCCCATCCTTAATCACCATCTTTTTGTACACACCATCAACGTCATCCTGAATGCGAATGCTGCGAGTGTCTGCAGCGTCTTTGAATTGTCCGGCAGAGAATACGTCCACACCAGATACTTTGAGCTTCGTGGACGTGACCGAACCTGCGTATCCTTCGGTTGCCGCACCAGCCAGGCGTTTTGCGAGCACCATACCTTGTTCATATAATGGAGCAACCAGTCCGTAGGCAATACCGCGGTGTTCTGCACATTCGCCGACGGCAGATATCCCAGGAATGCTGGTATGCATATAATCATCTACAATGACTCCACGATTCACATCGAGGCCGGTATTGCGAGCCAGTTCAATCTGAGGGCGAATCCCGACAGCCATGACAACCAAATCCGCTTCAAGTACCGTTTGATCAGTGAAACGAATGGCTTTTACTCGATGTTTGCCTGTGATTTCTTCGGTATGTTTGTTCAAAAGGAACTTCATACCTTGCTCTTCAAGCTCACGCTGGAGCATCAGTCCTGCCGGGAGATCCAGGTTCCGGTCCATCAGATGACCGTTAATATGGATGACCGTGACATCCATGCCCAGATTGAGCAGCCCCCGCGCTGCTTCCAGTCCTAGCAATCCGCCTCCGATAACGGCAGCTTTGCGATACTTTTGTGATGCTGCCATCATGGTCTCGCAGTCTTTAATATCGCGGAATCCGATAACGCCTTCCTTGTTAGCGCCGGGAAGAGGGAGGATGAACGCTTGTGAACCGGTTGCCATAATCAGCTCATCATAGGTTGCGCGTACACCATTTTGAGATACAACTTCTTTGCGCTTGGGATCGATCTGAACGACCGGGTCACCCGGGTACACCCGAATGCCGTTATCTTCGTACCAGCTCCACTCATTGATTACGATATCTTCGATGGATGTTCCGCCAGCCAGTACAGAAGATAACATGATCCGGTTGTAGTTGGGATGCGGCTCTGCGCCGAAGACTGTAATTTCATAAGCGTGTGGAGCAAGCTTAAGGATATGTTCGATTGTGCGGATTCCCGCCATGCCATTGCCGACCAGCACCAGTTTTTTCGTTGTACTCATTATGATTAGCCCCCTTAGGTCCATTCTGCAAACTGCCTCAAAACCTTGTCTCTAAAATCGAAAAAGCCTGTTATGCCTCGGAGGACTGCGCATATACATACGCATCCCTTGCTCCGAGATTGCAAAACAGGCTTCATTGCCGTTTCAACCAGCTACGCCGTTGTAACTGTGATCGATTCAAATATGGAGTTGTTATGGCTTAACTATAAAAGATCGATCCATTCATGTCAATATAGTTAACATAAAAAAGTATTTGAAATTTAAAGTTAATTATGTTTACATGAATTTATTGGAACACGAATGATCGAAGAGGTTTTAAGGATATATATTCATGAAAATGAATGTTTTGGTGAAATATAGTGCACTGGGCACTACAAAAAGCATAGAAAACGTATCATAATTAGTGTTTTACTCTTTTGGGCTACTAGGACGATCCGTCATGATTGTTGTATTTATTATCTCGAAATCAGTTATAAAATCAGATTGATCTGTTTTTTTTGTCAGGTAATATAACATATATAGCGCTTTCTTGTGTTAACGCTTTAAATAATGTGATTCTAATTATACGTAATTAGGGAGGGATTGCTCCATCATGCGATCTTTATTGGTCATTCGTATACAGTCGACGATAGCTGATTCGTCCGATGCAATCCCTCTGACACCGGAGAGGCTGCTGGGGGCGAACGGGTACCATGTACAGGTGGCAGGCAGTGAAGCGGAAGCGTTGAAGCTCGCCCGTGAGGCGGAAGCGTCCATCTTGCATCTGTCGCTGGCTGATGTGGAGTACTGGGTGAACTGCCTGGGAAAGGGGAAGGCTGATTCCCCGCTGCTCTGGTGGTGCGGGCCAGATACGGCCTCTTCCTCCGCAGAATCCTGCGAGGTCGAAACTTCATTTGATGGGATACTTACACCATCCATGACCGGGCCCGAGATCCACTGGACGCTTCACTTTGCAGCTCGGCGCTACATGGAACGTAAACAGTGGGAGCAAGAACGGAAGCAGTTGCAATCCAGGCTGGAGGATCGAAAGTGGATTGATATGGCGAAGGCCATTCTTAGTGATCTGAAGCAGATCTCCGAGGCCGAAGCCTATGACCTGTTACGTAAGAAAGCGATGGATGAACGCAAACGGATGGTCGATGTAGCTACGGCAATTGTGAAGGCACATCAACTGCTCCAGTCTTAATTTGGAAGGAGAATTCTCCATGGATATGTCTCACATACTTCGAGAGGTCGGACGTGGAAAACGAGGCTCGCGTGATCTGAATTATACAGAAGCACTGACCGTTGCAGAGAAAATCCTAAAACAGGAGGTTTCCCCTGCCCAGACGGCTGCGTTTCTCATGGCTGAACGAATGAAAATGGAAAACGTTGAGGAACTGGAAGCTTTTGTTCATGCATGTCGTAACAGTGCGGAACGTTTCTCCATATTTCAGGATGGATTGGACTGCGCCGGTCCTTATGATGGACGGACAAAGTCGTTCATGGCCACGTTTCCGGTTGCATTTGTACTCGCGGCGGCCGGGTTGCCGGTGACTTTGCACGGGAGTGATCCTTTACCACCCAAGTGGGGCGTCACGTTGTCGGTACTATTGAAGGAAGTGGGTATTGATACACACAAGATGGATCGGGAAGATGCCCGGAGCGCTGCATTGCGTTCGAGTGTCATGTACGTATCCTCCGAGGATTGGTGCGCACCTCTTCGTAAGCTTCGTCCGTTACGGGAAGAGTTGGGTTTTCGAACGGTGTTTAACACAGCAGAGAAATTGATTGATTATAACCATTCACCGTATTTGGTGTTTGGTGTGTTTCATAATACCTTTCTGGATCGGATTGCGAAGCTGCTCACCCGGTTTAACTATCGCCGTGCGTATGTTGTACAGGGAATGGAAGGTTCTGAGGATCTGTATATTGATCGGCCAACCCGCGTATACGCAGTAGAAGACGGAGATATGAAGCTGGAACTGATTGACCCCACAGCTTATGAACTGGATATGCCTGTGCCGGAACTGGTATGGACGGCTGCCAAGCAGCTCGAAGTGGCGGAAAGTGTATTATGTGGCGATGGTCATATTGCTTTTGTGAATCAGGTCTTGTTAAATGGAGGATTCCGCTTGTACGCAGCGGGGCGTGTCAATTCCATCGAAGAGGGCATATACACTTGTCAGGGGTTGCTGGAGAGTGGTGCAGCGTATCGCATCTATCAACAGTGGTGTGTCTCGATGGGTGGCGAACTGCCGGATAACAGAGCGGTGTCCATCTATCCGGCATCGTCCCGATAAATCGTTGTTTAAGCTTGTGCATATTTAGCGTATTCTTACTCCCAAGGATAAGTAACGGTCAGGAAGTCAGCAAATTTCTTGCTCTCTTCCCGCCGCATTTTCCGCATGGCCGCCCGATCCGGAGCGGTCTCGTATAGTTTCTTTTCTTCTTCGGTCTCCGGGATAATACGAGGTACGATCAGTTTGCGATTATTTTCGTCCAGGGCTACAAAGGTCAGAAATGCAGTCGCCGCAATTTTCTTCTCTCCGGTCTTCAGATCCTCTCGAATCACCTTCACAAAAATCTCCATGGAACTTCGTCCTGTCCAGGACGCGAACGATTCAAGCGTAACCGAGTCCGTTGGGTTAATCGGGTACAGGAAATCGACAGAGTCGGTTGAAGCCGTTACGGTATTGACCCGGCATAGCTTGGAAGCGGCGATGGATGCAATATCATCGATGTAGGACATCAGCTTCCCGCCGAATAGCGTATTATGATTGTTGACATCGGTTGGGAACACCCTTGCCGTCTTGAAACAACGTGTTTCGCGTACATATTTTTTCTCCAACTGATCCATCTCCGTTGGTTTCGGTATCTCTCTCATGCTTTTTTCCTCCTTACAGTATGGCTGCTGTGACATAAGTTCAACTAAAGATTATTTACATCGGCCACTCCGATGATAGAATAACTCTCCGATCGCTGTTATCCCCAGATTTTTATTATTCCTTTTTATAGAGTGAAAATCCGGGGATAGCGTATGCTTCCGATGCAGCTTTCTTTCAGAAAGCTTTGAGGCGAACGCTCCGCTTCTTCAAGTTATTTCTCTCCTCTTCGTTCTGTGTAAATGTTTAGTTTGACTTATATAGTATCTTTTAGTATAAGTGTCGGTCAGAACCATATTCAAATGAAGTTTGGACTGCAAAAAAACCGCCAGGCGCGGACCGGCGCGCTGGCGGTTTACTGCTGTATATTAAGCCTTGGGCTTGAAAATGCCGGACGGTTTGCCGATCGGCAAGAACGCATAGCCGAAGTGAGCGTTCAGTACGGAAGCACCTGTACCATACAGGGACACAATTCCGATCGCCATTTCAGCGTATGCTGCAATGGTGTGGAAAATGTGAGGAGCTACGCCGAAAGCGTCAAACGTCAAGCCAAGGAACAAGAAGTCGATCAGAATGAAGATGATAAGCAATACTTTATTCGCTTCAATCGCACCGATCGTCATGAACAGGGTGAATACGAGGTATCCGGCAAAAGCAAATCCGAGCTGCTTTCCATCGGCCTGTTCAGCGAGAGTGGAGCCAAATACGCCCATTTTGATCATCCAGTTGGCCGCCATGGCAAACCAGAAGAATGCGTACGCACCAAAAGCTGTTGTGCCAAAAGTATTGTTGCGTTTGGAATCTTGAATACATGCGAATAGCTGGGCAAAAGCACCCAGGAAGATCGCCCAAGGAATAGCGTAGCTAAGTCCATCTGTGATGCCAAGTTTTTGGGAAGAAGCGACCAGGGTTACGATAGCCAACCCAAATAATCCCATTGCGCTGGGATCGGCGTTAACAATTTTGACTTTGGTCTGTGAATCGGTCTGCATGGTGATGATAAGCCTCCAATAATATCAAATCAGGATCAATGGCCGTCGTTGGCCGTCCTCTAAATTACATCATTTGTATCCGCCGGGTCCGGACACACACATCGCCCTATTGTACCTGAATGACCCCATTATGGAAAGGGATTTTATTACCTTTTGAACCAATAGACTTTTTGTTTTTTCAATATACACATTTACGACACAATCCGTTCTGGCCGTGAATGATGAGGCCGGACGTTAGAATCCAACCCTCGATAATACCACTAAAATTGCGTCATATCAGCCATTTTCGGATAAGCTCTTGTGTGATAAAATAATCTTTATCAAAATTTGGAGAAGAATACAAAACATCCTTGTCTCCTATGCCATATGTTAATCCAACTATAGATTGACAGGAAAAACTAAAATGGTTCACAGAATAAGGAGGTATCAGGGGTCATGGTTATGAGTTTGGATTTGAAAATTAAAATAGAAAAGGCCAGACATAACCTTCATATGCTGGTAGAGCATAACAAGGGTGGTCTTGGGCATCCCGATGTGATTCGGCAGTCTATGGCATTGGACGAATTGATTAATGAGTATAACCGAATTAGCCGAAACCATTCACGGGCCTGAACCCAAAGCGATTTAAATTTTATACATGGAACAAATCACATAGATTGTAACGCTTGATCGTACAGACGGGCATGAATATAGCCGGTATGGACAGCCTCAGTTGAAGAGGCGGTATCCTACCGGCGTCATATTCATGCCCGTTTGTTTTTGCATCGTATCCATCAAGCATCTGTTTAATGCAGCAACCGTTTGGCTTCCAAATATAATACCTGTACGAATTTTTTTGTATTAATGCGTGTCTGTGACAAGGAAGGCTCCACATTGTTTTGCAGCTCCAGCATTTTCTTGCGAATTTCGGTAAAATCGAAAAATTTGGATGCATAGTTCTCGAACTTGGGATGTGTATAATCTGTTAATCCCAGAGAAACCACATGGCTCAGCGTCTGGAAGATGGCCCTGCGAACACGTTGTTCCGATGCCTTGATCTCCTTGTTAATCTCTGCAAGTGTGGCGTTCTCTCCCAGCTTGCGTATCGCTACGTTCTGAAAGATGTCTTTGAGAGATGGGAACGTATAGGGGGACAGCTTATGCTCATCTGTCTCTACCTGCTCCAGATATTCCAGCATGTCCAGCAGATCCCTGCTGCCCGCTTCACCGATCATGCCCATCTCGGACAGCAGGAAATGTCCTGCAGTCGTGATTGTTTTGTCCGGAACCGGAGCCGCAGCACGTTCGGTAGAATTCAAACCGGACAATCCCTGTAATGTCCGTTGGATATCTGCGATGGATTGCTGCATCCGCAGCCTTTCGCTCACCAGCCGCAGAACAGATAGAATCTCCAGCCGGTTAATCGGCTTCGTAATATAATATTCAATGCCTAGTGAATAGGCTTCACCGATCATATTTTTCGACTCGATCTGGGAGATCATGACGATCTTGCCCTCAAACCTTCCTTCAAGCGCTCGCACAGTCTGAATCCCGTCTCGTTGGGGCATCAGCAGATCAATCAGCAGGACATCCACCTTATGCAGTTCCAACAGTTCCGCGTGAATATGTGCTCCGTCCTCAGCTTCCCCGGCAATATCGCCAAGGCCTTCATCCTCAATAATATCCATCAACATGGAACGAACGCCAGGATCATCATCCACGATAAAATAACGCATGTCAGTCATTCCCTTTCTCTGTGAATGGTGTGATTGATAAATCTATGGTAAAGGCGGTTAACGCCGCGATGAACTCTCGTTCCAGTGTAATCGTTCCTTTCCTTCTTGCATAGAACCTGACATGTCAGGTTAAATGACAATGATTGGGCGGTCAAAGCCCGATTTTAAAATAAATGTATAAATTGCATGTAGGTATTTGTCGATTTCCGTAGATGCCCTTGTAGTATAAGTAACATCCCAAAGTCTGGGGCTAGTGTTGTGCAGAATGGTACAAACTTTTCACGTGTCCATCTCTGTGCTTGAAATACACCATAAAAAGGGGCATACCGATGGAGCAAACAATACAAGATATTGTCGTCATTTTCAATGATTTTCTATGGTCCAAAGTGTTAATTATACTATTGGTAGTATGTGGTATATACTTCACCACCAAGACCCGGTTCATGCAATTCCGCATGATTGGAGATATGGTGAAGGTGCTTCTAGAGCCGAAAAGCAAGGAACCAGGCAAAATTTCACCTTTTCAGGCGTTCTGTATTAGTATGGCGGCCCGTGTAGGTACAGGGAATATTACCGGTATTGCACTGGCTATCGCACTGGGGGGACCTGGTGCTATATTCTGGATGTGGATCATTGCAATTATCGGATCAGCCTCCAGTTTTGTGGAGAGTACGTTGGCCCAGATCTATAAAGTGAAGGATAAAGGTGGATTCCGTGGGGGTCCGGCATATTATATGGAACGTGGGTTGGGCAAACGCTGGATGGGGATTTTATTTGCCGTTCTCATTACGCTTTCATTTGGATTGGTCTTTAATGCGGTGCAGTCTAACACGATTACCGTTGCATTTGAGAACTCATTTGGTACGGATCGGTTAACGGTGGGTATCATTATGGCTGTGATATTTGCAGGAATTATTATGGGCGGTGTCAAACGGATTGCAAAAGCGTCGGAATACATCGTCGTTGTACTGGCCGTATTGTACATTGGGGTAGCGGCTTTTGTGGTGCTGGCGAACATTACCCAGCTTCCGGCCATGATTGCGTTAATTGTGAAAAGTGCCTTCGGCATCGAACAGGTGGCTGGCGGAACGTTGGGCGCTGCACTGATGAACGGTGTGAAACGCGGATTGTTCTCCAATGAGGCAGGCATGGGTAGTGCCCCGAATGCTGCTGCAACAGCGGATACAACACATCCGGTGAAACAGGGACTTATTCAGGCGTTTGGTGTGCTGACAGATACGTTAGTGATATGTACAAGCACTGCCATGATTATTTTGTTATCCGGGGTATACAAAGGTTCCGATCTGGGTGGCATTGAATTAACTCAGGCAGCATTAAGTGTACATATTGGTTCATGGGCATCGGGATTCCTGGCGGTTATGGTGTTCCTGTTTGCCTTCAGTACACTAATCGGAAATTATTACTACGGAGAAACCAACATTGAGTTTATCAAATCCAACAAAGTTTGGCTGTGGGTATACCGTATTTGCGTCATCACGATGGTAGTGTTTGGCGCCGTTGCCAAAGTTCAGCTAGTGTGGGATTTGGCTGACCTGTTCATGGGGCTGATGGTGGTGGTGAACCTGATTGCCATCCTGATGCTGTCCAAGGTAACCTTTGAAGCGCTGAAGGACTACAAGAAACAGAAGGCTGAAGGACGTGATCCCGTCTTTACCCGGGACCGGATTCATATTCCGGGTGAAGTTGAATGCTGGCAGTCGGAAGAAGAGGTTATTGGAGATAAATCAATACATGTAGCCAATTAAGATTTTATCTGAACGTGGTTGGTTATATAAAATGGACACAACAAACAACAGGACTTGGATTATCCATCATGGGCAACCCGAGTCCTGTTTGTTGCATTACTTTTTAACGGAATAGCTGATCAGTTGTTCGGACAGAGCTTTCATTCGCTCCCCTGTTTCATTAAGCTGCTCAATCACATCCGTAAAGGAGGATACAAGCGTTGCTTGTTCCTGTGAAGAGGCTGCAATCTGGGAGACTTCAACTTCCATTTGTTTGATGACCTGTTGTACATCTCTCAGACTGGTATCGATATCACTTGTAGCTTGTTTGGCATCCACAGAGAGTTTGCGTACTTCGGAAGCAACCACACCGAAGCCGGCACCAGCTTCACCAACACGAGCGGCTTCAATAGCGGCATTCAGGCCAAGCAAGTTGGTTTGCTCAGAGATTTCACGAATGAACCCGGCTACTTTGTTGATTTGGGAAGAGTTCTGAACAGCAAGTCTTGTGTTCTGCAAGATCTGTTCACTGGTTGCTTGCAATTCTTCGGCATGAGCAGCGACATGCTGCACCATATCAACGAGGTTACCATTGATGGTTTGATTTTCTTGTATAATATCCTCAAGTTGGTTCTGGTTAGATTGGTCGTAAGATACACAGAAAACAGCAACAACTTTCTGGTGATCATCAAAGATCGGAATGTTCAGAATATCCAGTTCGATACCATAAACATCCTTGGAGAGAGTAGCGAGGGTAGCTTCTCTTCCGTTTTTTAAGATGGAAAAGTTTTGATACGATTCCAAGAGTGGCATTCCTTTTTCAAAACCAAGGTCAAACTTGTCGGTGGTAATAACCTCCAATACCTTTTCGTGATCATATACAGTTAAACTAGCTGGTTCTCTAAGGATCTTGCTGATATAAGGCATTACTTTAAGCAGGGCATCTACAACGTTCATGGAAGAGGACCATCCTTTCAATATTTGAATGTATTATTTTTAACGATCTATGGAATGCTCTATCTTTCATCGGACGGAAATGACTTTTCGTGAACGGCATTTTGCATGAAAGAATGAACATTTTATGATTAAATTTTAAGGTATTTACCATTTGGAATGATTTATTGGATATAAGTGTTAGTTGTAACTATTTTTATATCAAGATATTTGTACGGATGTATATCAAATATAGGACATATGTCCTTTTACATAGGTTATATACGACAACGGAGGGGAAGTCGGAATGAAAGAAATCATGGACTTTGGACTTGTGCGGCAACTCGCCCGTGAGAATGGGTTGGATCAGGTGCTGGACGAGCCTTCACTCGCTGAGTTGCGACTACTTGAGGCTGCGAAGGGCGAGATGATCTGTGCCAAAGGTGAGCGACCCGAGCGATTGTATTTTCTCGTGCAGGGCAAGCTCAAGATCTATACCACCCTGCCTAACGGAAAGTCTCTGTTGCTTCGTTTCAGTACACCACTTGCGCTTGTGGGAGATTTGGAACTGGTAAATGGCAAGGAGGCTATGAATACGGTAGAGTCTGTGAGTAAAAGCCTGCTGCTGGGTATCAGCTATCGCGCTCTCCAGAATACCTATGCAGAGAACCCTAAGTTTCTCCACTTTATGCTGAGCCAAGTTACGCACAAATTGTATACCTTTTCCAACCTGTCGAGTCTGAATATGTTATATCCGGTCGAGAGTCGATTTGCCAGCTATCTGTTGTCCACAATGGGCCAGGACGAGTCTTCTTCGGAAGAGATCCAGACTTCCAAGCTCACCGAACTGGCCGATATGCTGGGCACCAGCTATAGACATCTTAATAGAGTTGTTCAAGATCTGTGTAATCGAAATATTATTCGCAAAGTGCAGCGTAAGCTTCTGATCTGTGATCTGGAACAGTTGCGTGCCATCGCGGGGGGCAATATATATGAGTAATGGCATCTAAAATAAAGATCAAGCCAGCATATCTGTACGACATGACGCGGTACAACAAAATACAATATGGCATAACAAAGAGCACCCTCCCGAATATACGAAGGGGTACTCTTTGTATTCTTTGTGCACTGTACGTCAAGTGGATTAGATATCTCCGCGCTGCTCGAACAATTGAGCGATCTCTACAATGACACGGGTGGCCTTCACCATATTGTCTACCGATACATATTCAAATTTGCCGTGGTAGTTCTCACCACCAGTGAAGATATTTGGTGTGGGCATGCCCATATAGGATAGTTGGGAACCGTCTGTTCCTCCCCGGATGGGGCGAATAACAGGTTCGATGTCCAATCGTGTCATGGCTTCATGGGCAATGTCCACGATCTGGCGTACGGGTTCAATTTTCTCACGCATGTTATAGTACTGGTCATTCAATTCAACCGTGATGCTTTTCTCTCCATACTTGGTCTTCAGTTCGTTCGCGATATTCAATAGATTTGTTTTGCGCTCTTCAAACTTCTCCCGGTCGAAATCACGGATGATGTAGCTCATCTTTGTCAGTTCAACGTCACCCTCCAGAGACAACAGATGGTAGAAACCATCATAACCGTCCGTGAATTCAGGAGCTTCCTCCACAGGCAGGCGTCGATTCAATTCCATCGCAATTTTCAGGGAGTTCACCATCTTATCCTTCGCTGTTCCGGGATGCACATTGGTGCCTCGTACGGTGATTTTAGCGGCAGCTGCGTTAAAGCTCTCGTATTCCAGTTCACCAAGCGGTCCGCCATCGACCGTGTACGCATATTTGGCTCCAAAAGCAGCTACATCAAACTTGTGCGGTCCACGGCCAATCTCTTCATCCGGGGTAAAAGCAACCCGAATCTTACCGTGTTTCACTTCCGGGTGTTCAATCAGATAGGCCATCGCGGTCATAATCTCGGCAATGCCTGCCTTATTATCTGCACCAAGCAACGTTGTACCATCGGTTGTGATCAGGGTGTGGCCTTTATACTCGTGCAGTTCCGGGAAATCCTTGTTGGACAGCACTACATCCAGTTCCGAGTTCAGCACAATGTCAGCACCGTCGTAGTTATCGATAACCTGTGGTTTAACATTTTTGCCAGTAAAGTCGGTCGCTGTATCGAGGTGAGCCAGGAAACCAATTACGGGAACATCCTTGTCGGTATTGGATGGCAGTGTAGCCATGACATAACCATTCTCATCCATCGTCACATCTTGCAGACCAATGGAGGTACATTCTTCAACGAGCAGTTTGCCCAAGGCCAGTTGGCCGTGTGTGGAAGGGCATGTCTCGCTATTTTCATCGGATTGGGTATCCATCTGAACATAAGTACTCAGTCTTTGAATTAATATATCTTTCATATAATAACCTCTCCCTAGCTTGAGTAGTATATAAGTTGAGCTACTTGTTTTACACTGATCCACTATGAGGTCAGAATAACCTTCTGATCGCTGTTATCCCCAGATTTTTTGATCCACTTTTACAAAGTTGAAAATCTGAGGATAAAGGCGAACGCTCCGCTTCTACAGGTTATTTCTGCCCTCTCCGTTATCGTGTAACCGTTAGTCACAACTTATGTAAATTGGGTATAGTAATTATTGTGGTTCTCTACGGTTATCATATCATGTTTTGCAGTCATTTCCAGAATGGGGTAGATCGGAAATAGGAGGATGACTAGGTATCAAAAAGGGTACCAAGGCACAAAAATGTACGTACTTGTGTTTCCATACGTCAGGTTCATAATAAATGATGAAGAAAGGATGGGTTCTAGACATGCCATTTATCACGGTTAAGGTACTGGAAGGCAAGTCGGTTGAGCAGAAACGTCAGTTGATTGAACGTATGACTCAGGTGGCTTGTGAGACACTGGATGTTGATCCGAGCAAAGTCTTTATCTTCATTGAGGATTTGGAGAAGGACAATTACGGTAAGAACGGAAAACTGTTTTCGGACTTAGACAAATAAGGAAGGCTTCATATATATCATGATCAAGGAACAGGAGATGCAGCAACGATGACTGAGCAATTATTTTCCCCTTATCAATTCAAGAGTCTGCAATTAAATAACCGTGTCGTCATGGCACCAATGTGCCAATATTCTGTCACTGCGAAGGACGGCATTCCGAACGATTGGCATCAGGTTCACTATGTGAGCCGTGCGGTTGGAGGAACAGGACTCATCGTGATCGAGATGACCGATGTCGATCCGGATGGTCGTATTACGGATAATGACTTGGGTATATGGTCAGATGAGCATGTGCCTGCCTTCACCAAACTTGTAGATGGAATTCATGCCTACGGCTCCAAAGTAGCTATTCAGATCGCACATGCAGGACGAAAAGCAGAGGATGCAGCGCAGCCGGTTGCTCCATCGGTAGTTACATTCCCGGGAGAAAAGTACAAGGAACCTCGTGCATTAAGTACGGAAGAGGTAGAAGCTATGGTGCAGAAGTTCGCAGACGGTGTTCGCCGCGCAGTCCAGGCTGGAGTCGATACCATTGAGTTGCACGGTGCCCATGGATACCTGATCCACCAGTTCCATTCCCCGCTGATGAACCATCGTGAGGATGTATATGGGCAGGATCTGTCCCGTTTCGGCGTTGAAGTCATTCGGGCAGTGAAAAAAGAAATGCCAGCAGATATGCCGCTAATTATGCGGATTTCGGCTGTAGAATACGCGGATGGCGGGTATGATATCGACCATACGATCAACATTGCCCGTGCCTACCAAGACGCAGGCGTGGACATGTTCCATATCAGTTCAGGTGGCGAAGGACCTTCGGGACAGCGGAAACCGGGGAACTATCCGGGGTATCAGGTACCATTTGCCCGTCGCTTCCGTGAAGAACTTAACGTTCCTGTCATCGCAGTGGGTATGCTGGAGGATGCAGCATTGGCTCAGGGGGTGATTGGAAACGGCGACGCGGATCTGGTTGCCGTGGGCAGAGGCATGCTGCGTGATCCGTACTGGGCGAACCATGCCGCTCTGGAACTGGGTGTCAGCAAGGATCAAGCTGCCATTGCGGAGCAATATTCTCGTGGATACTAATTTGCACTAACAGTTACACTTGCCACTCCGATGACAGAATAACCTTCCGATCGCTGTTATCCTCAGATTTTTTGATTCACTTTTTCAAAGGTGCAAATCTGAGGATAAAGGCGAAGTGTATGCTTTCGATGCAGCTTTCTTGCAGAAAGCTTGTAGCGTCGCTTCTTCAGGCTATTTCTGTCCTCTGCGTTCTCGTGTAAATGTTATTGCAAATCTTATATAGTAAATCAGGCCACAGCATGGGTTAAAACTCATGCTGTGGCCTGATTTGTATGATGAGAAGCATGTAGACTAAATTACGGATGACTACGTTCTTCGAGTTGCTTCATAGACGAATTTTTGATTCGACTGTGTAGGTGGCTGATTCGGGTTGAAATCGGCGTACACTTTAATGTCAGAGAAACCAATGTTTTCGAGAATTAGGCGTAACTCTTCTATGCCGTACCAACGTAGAGTGAGTTGTTGCAGCTCCGTAGCAACAAGAGAACCCTGATGCCATTGTTCGTAGCGGATCAGACTCACTTTGTACTGTTGAAGAAGGTTCACTTCAATGTTTTTCACTTCTACCGTGATTGTATCGCCATCCGGTAATGAAACGGTTGATGTTTCCACAGAAGAGGGTTGTGTCACATCGGGCAGAAACAGATCAAACACGAGCTTGCCGCCAGGTTCTAAATGCTGAAATAGATTACGTAATACGTTAATCGACGCCTGTCTGTCTTGGATGAGGAGCAGAGAACCTCCGGGAATGATAATTGCCTCGTATCGATATGGAAGGTCAAGCTTCTCCAGATCGGCAACGAACAGCTCAGGTATAGGTAATGCCCGCTCGGTGCAACGAGAACGGCAAGAGTCAATCATATCGGTTGAATAATCAAGTCCATCCACCTTCAGGCCTGCCTCAAGCAAAGGAATGAGCACTCGGCCTGATCCCGACATGGCTTCAAGGATCCGTCCTTTGCAGCGCTGAAGATAGTGACGATAGAATTCGATGTCTCCTCCCAAGGAGTGTCCCACGGGTTTGGTTAGATCATAAACGGCAGTGCACAATGGACCATAATAACTGAAAGACATCGTGTAAGTATCCCCCACATTTTGATGTAATGAATTGCAAAAGGGGAAGGGAATACGTTAAAATAATCCCTTCCGGCAACGGTTGGAATTGGATTTTTCAGAGCAGACTATCATAGAAATCACGCACCTTATATGTAGTATATTCCAATTATGGGTGGTGTCACAGTTGGGGTCAACACCTTTTTTGGTCGTTATGTGAACCCATTTGACATGAATCCTAAAATCTCAAACAATGAATAAATATATCCAAGGAGGCGATACGATTGGAATCATCATCAAGTGCATTACCGGATATCCGGGAGGAACTATTGCTTCATGCACCTGTAGAGAAGGTGTGGGAGATGGTCTCGACAGCGCAAGGATTGGGTGCATGGTTCATGCCGGGCAATCTGGAACCTGTGGAGGGTCATGAGTTTATATTGGAAGCAGGCCCCTTCGGCCAATCACCATGTCAGGTGACGGAAGTTCTTCCGCTGCACAAGCTGTCATTCCGCTGGGGTAAGGACTGGACGTTGACGTTCCAACTGAATGAACAGCCCGAAGGTACGGATTTCACACTGATTCACAGCGGTTGGGATGCGGATAAACTGACTGAGTTTGGACAGGCCCACGCCATCGTACGCGAACGTATGGAACAGGGATGGGCCGGAATCGTTCAGAAGCTTGCCCAAGTTGTTAAATAAATCTTCATTCAATCAACCCCAGGCAATTTCGCCCGTTCATTCCGGTGAAATTCGGCCTGGGGTTTCTTGGTGTACCAAGAGCTGGCGAAAACAGATAGAGATCCTTCAAATTATAACGAATTTGACCGATTATGATACGGAAACTATTTCCGTGAGCACCAGAAACGTGTAACATGAATTTTAGTGATAAATCGACAAAATTAGACGTCTCTCGCCATTGTGGATGGAAGGAATACATAGATGAGAAAACACTGGATTATGCTGACCATAAGCTTCATATGTATTGTCATTGTTCCGCTAGGCTGGATTGCCCAGACGTTAATTAACGAGCGTGGTAATCCCCAGGCTATGGATGGAAAAATTGACCTGACCCAATGGAACTTTGATCGTATGGGTGCAGCGTCTTTAAAGGGAGACTGGGATTTCTACCCCGGTCAGTTGCTGAGCCCGGCAGATATTGAAGCGAGTGTATCTGGCCGTAAGCCATTGCCTGCTTCGTCTGGTACTCAGGTTCCGGCCCGATGGAACCAATCTCTGGGGCAAGCGCATGGGTATGGGACCTATCATTTGCAAGTCCAGCTTACACCCCGAACGACGAAAAACGATTATGGTATACGCACGCGGAATATACGCATGGCACACCGGGTATTTATTGATGGTAAAGAGATTGGCGGCAAAGGCCTGCCAGGAATGACACCGGGAACAGATTTACAATTAAATCTGCCCTTTACGGGATTCACGTCCATTGATGGCAACACGGCTGACATTATCATTCAGGTATCGAACTATAGTTATTCTTCCGGGGGCATTGTGGCGCCCATTTTGTTTGGAGACGAGCATAGTATTCTGAAAAGCCAGCAACAAGATTGGCTCAAGGATCTGATGACCTTATTTGGTTTTATCTTGCCAGCCGCCTTTTTTCTACTTCTGTTCAGATTAAGGCGTACGGAGAGGGAGCTTCGTTTCCTCGGATTATTCAGCCTTTCTGGTGCGGTATACGCTCTGACCCATGGGGAGAAGTTACTGGGAACGTTTGTACCGTTCCTGACCAATAATGAGATGCTTCGGATTCAACTCCTTAGTTCAGCCTTTGCGTATTACTTTTTACTTCGGTATATGGATGCCCGTGTACCGGGAGCGGTTCATCAGTGGTTTGTTCGATTGGCTGTCGTGCTAATCGTTGCCCAAACCATTGTGGGTCTAACGCTTCCTCCGACGCTTTTCTCGACTTTTGAGATTCCTATGCTGCTGATCTCGCTTGTTGTCATGTTCTATTCACTGCGAGCCATGTTCTATTGGTTAAAAGGGCGTCCCAATGACAGCCATTTTGCACTGGTGAGCATGATGAGCATACTCATGGTTGTTGTGCTACACACGATTGGTGCGTTTACTGCCGTAGACACAGCATTCTTCGCGCTGATTGAACTTTTATTATTTGTAATTGCCCAGATGATTGTGACCGCAATCCGTTTCGCACAATCATTCCGGGACGTGGAAGCCCTGTCGGAGCGATTACTTGCCATTGACAGCCTCAAGGACGAGTTCATGGCGAACACGTCGCATGAGCTGCGAACTCCCCTGCACGGCATTATTAATATTGCGCAATCGATGCTGGAAGGGGCTGCCGGAGCAGTTACGCCCAAGCAAGCCAAAAATCTGTCCATGATTACTTCAACCGGCAAGCGCCTGTCACTGCTGGTTAACGACATTTTGGATTTTGCCAAATTAAAAAATAGTGAAATTGAGTTGAAACGGGTAGCTGTTGATCTGGAATCCGTTGCTCGTACTGTGGTTGAAGTCTCGGGTTTCACGTTTGAAGACAAGCCGGTTATATTGATTCAACAATGGCCCCAGTCCTTGCCACTTGTTGAGGCAGACGAAGATCGCCTAAGGCAAGTTCTGTATAACTTGCTGGGTAACGCCTATAAGTATACTGAGCAGGGTGAGATTCGATTGTACGCTAGTGTTGAAGGCGATTGGGTGAAGGTATCAGTCGCTGATACAGGGGTAGGTATTGCCTTGGACAAACAGGAGGATATCTTCCAGGCGTATGAGCAGAGTAACGGCACGATTGAGCGATTGAATCATGGAACCGGACTGGGTCTGAGTATTACGCGAAAACTCGTTGAACTTGGCGGTGGTGGGATCTGGGTTGAATCGGAGCCGGGGCAAGGTTCGACCTTTCATTTCACCCTGCCTGTGATGAAGTTGCCTCTGCTGCAATCTCATTCGAAACCAACTGTGGCACGATATGTTGCTGCACAGGGGGCGGGGGCAAAGGAGTTTGTGACAAGAGAGTCAGATGAGCAGGAAGATCTTGCAGAATCCGAGCACACGATTCTGATTGTAGACGATGATCCCGTCAATCGACAGGTTTTGCTTAACCTGTTATCGACGGAACGGTATCGTGTGATTGCAGCGGACAGCGGGCCCACTGCATTGAAACTCCGTGAAGAATTCCCGTCCATTGATCTTGTTATTACGGACTGGATGATGCCTAAGATGTCCGGGCTTGAGTTATGTCGCAAGTTGCGCGAGCACAGTTCCTTGTCTGAGTTGCCGATTCTGATGCTCACTGCCCGAGGGTTGCCTGAGGATATCAAACACGGATTTCAGGCGGGAGCCAATGACTTTCTGAGCAAACCGGTGGATGCTGGTGAATTGCGAGCCAGAGTTCGGACGTTAATTGAAATGCGGAGTTCGGTGCAGGAAGCTATCCGGACCGAAATGGCCTTTTTGCAGGCCCAGATCAAGCCTCACTTCCTATATAATGCACTCAATGTCATTATCGCGACCTGTGCAGTGAATCCGGACAAAGCAACCGATCTGCTGATTGAACTCAGTCATTACCTGCGCGGAAGTTTTGACTTCCAGAACAGGGAGCGGCTTGTTCCTTTGACCAAAGAGCTGGAATTGGTGGAATCGTATGTGCATCTGGAACAGGCCAGATTTGAGGAAAGACTGGTGATTGAATATGAGGTGGAACCGGATGTGCAGCTCTATCTGCCACCTCTAAGTATCCAGCCACTTGTGGAGAATGCCATTCGACACGGCGTGATGGAGCGGGCAGCCGGCGGGACAGTTCATCTTAGGATTTTCAAAGAGAGTGAGCATGTGGTTGTACAGGTTCAGGATGATGGTGTGGGTATCCCTCCCGAGCGTATGGCTCAGGTCAAGTCTGGGAACACCGAAGGTCCTGGAGGTGTCGGGCTGCAAAATATAAACCGTCGCCTGATGTCCCTCTATGGTCAGGGACTGGAGATTCATAGCCATGTGGGTAAAGGCACACAGATTCGGTTCCGCATCCCTGTGCAAAAGGTGGATTATGCCAAATAGTGTGCCGAGTTAAGCAATTATGGTTAACAGACTAGGGGGTGTCTGAAAACTCCGAAGGAAGCAGATTTTGCCGAATTTTCGTTCCAAGCCAGGAAGTTTTATGCAGGCGTGCCGGGGCACGTCAAGGGAAAGTGACGCAGCAGGGGGCGAAAAGGCGGTAAAAGATGCACTTCAGCGAGTTTTGAGACACGCCCTAATAAGCGGATGCCGATAAAATCGGCATTCTAATTGAATCTTTCATGGCAGGAGGCTGAAAGAACGGTGAGAGCCATTGTGATCGATGATGAGAAGCCAGCGCAGCTTCATCTGGAGCGACTACTACGAACGGACGGACGAATTACACCCGTGCAATGTTTTTCGACAGCTCGTGATGGTCTGCATTTTCTGGCAAAGGAACGTGTAGATGTTGTATTTTTGGACATTGGAATGCCGGAGATGAATGGCCTGGAAGCGGCTGAATATATACAGCAATTGGATCAGAGTATTCGTATTATCTTTGTTACGGCTTATGCGGACCATGCAGTGGAAGCATTTGAACTGCATGCACTGGATTATGTACTGAAACCGGTAAGCTCGACCCGATTGGCCAAAACCGTTGATCGAATCGCGGGCATAATGTCGCATCATTCCCAAGTTGCAGCCACCGCCGAGGTACAGGGATCGGAACCCGTACCTGGGGAGTTGGATACTGAAGTTCCGGGGCTGCTAACGTTCAAACATCTGGATATCTACAGAAGTTTGGATCAGGGTGCCAAGAAACATAAGTGGCGCACAACCAAATCACAGGAATTGTTTGCTTTTTTGTTTCATCACAGGGAAGAATGGGTAAGCAAGGAGATTCTGCTGGATAAGCTATGGGGTGATGTTTCCCAGGAAAAGGGATTAACCCATCTACATACTTCCGTGTACCAGATTCGAAAGCTTTTTAAGGAATGGAACATGACAGGCAAGCTGGAGTACAATATGAACCGTTATCGTCTGTTATCAGGCAATCTGGTAAGTGATGTGGATCAATTTGAAAAAGCCATGGTCTACAACGTCATCACATCAGACAATATTGGTGACTTGAAGCATATGATTCCGCTTTATCGTGGCGATTATCTGGAAGAGCATGATTATCGTTGGGCACAGGCCAAAGCAAGGGAACTCAGACGCAAGTATACAGCGCTGGTTATGGATATCGCGAGATGGGACATGGAGCATGGGCGTTGCAAGGAAGCGATTGAGCAATTAACGATATTGCAGGAACGGGAGCCTTATTCGGAAGAGATCTGCCGACTCATGATGGAAGTGTATGCATCCATGGATGATCAGCAAGGCATACTTCGTTTGTATCATTCATTTACATTGACATTAAATGAGGATCTGGGACATCAGCCAGAGCCGGAAACAAGCAGGTTATATCAGAGCCTGACGGATAAATAGACGTAAGATCAGACAGGAGGGTGGGGCATGAAGCTATTCATACACCGCAAAGACTTGCGTACGGATGATCTGGCCGCATTCGACTATTTGCGGGAACACCAAGAAGAGAGTGTGCATATTCTCATCTATGATTCATTCCTCCTGCGGCAAGGCCGAGAGAAGGAACACAGCGGTGTGAATTTCAGGCAGCACGCAGCGGAATTAGGCAGGCAGTATCTTGAAGCCAAACGAAAACTGCATGTTGCTTACGGCAAACCGGCTGAAGTGGTTGAATTCATCCTGAACGAATTCAAAGGTGAGATTGACGAGATTGTGGTCCATCGGGACATGACGCCATATGCAATCGAGCGGGATAGGGCCATACGCAAAGTCAGTGAGGTGCACGAGGTTTCGTTCACACAACTGACGGATCATCTGCTGATGGATCTGAATGGATTTGCCAATTTCACGGGCAAGTCGGAGCCTTATAAGGTATTTGCGGCTTTCCATCGGCGGTGGGTGGAATTCATGAATGAACATCCCAATCCTCCTTCGGCAACAACCGTTGCCGAGTTGAAGGTGAATGATCGTCCGATTGAATGGCCGGATGCGATGAGGGTACCTCCGGAGTTGCTGGAGGGCAGTGGTTCGAATGACGAGGACCCGCATCTGCTGTTGGATGAATTCTTATCGGATCGAATTGCTGAATATGGGGATCATCGAGATGAATATGAGGCTTACGAGCCGAGCCATCTCAGTTCGTATGTAGCGGTTGGAGCCGTGTCTATCCGCAAAATGTACGATGCCGCGAATCGCACGGCGGAAGCTGGAGAGTGGATCAGGCAGCTGTGTTTCCGCGACTTCTATCTGTATCGGGCGGTCTATGAGAGTCACTATTTTACATATGAAAAGGTGTACGATCTCTCGTCCCTCCATGACGATCATTTTGAACGGTGGTGCAAGGCGGAGACAGGCATTCCGATTATTGATGCAGCGATGACGGAACTGAATGAAACCGGTCATATGCCGAACCGGTTGCGGATTCTCACGGCGATGTTTCTCACCAAAAACCTGCAATGTCCGTTTACCTTGGGTGAAGCCTATTTCAGGCGCAAGCTGAGTGACTATGATAACATTCAGAACCGTGGTAATTGGCTATGGTGTGCCTCGCTTGGGGAGAATGCGGCTCCGTATTTTCGGGTGAACAACCCGGTAACGCAGTCCGAGAAATATGATCCGCAAGGCGATTATATTCGCAAGTGGTTACCCGAGTTGAAAGATTTGCACAGCAAAGACATTCATCAGCCACGCAAGGATGCCATTGTTGATCTGAAGGCATCGAGACAGGCAGCAATTGAGGTGTACAAACGGATTCTGGCCAGTCGTGGGAAGTAGACTCAGTCAGGGGTGTGATCATGTCCCAACCCAAATTTACCATTCTCATCCGGTTGATCCAATATTCATTTGGTTGAGAGCAGGATGTTCCACAGACCGCGTACTCGCGGTCTTTTTTACATATATAGACATGAAAATAGTGTGAAATGTGTTGGAAATTTAGGAATTGTTAAGAAAATGGACTATCCATCTTAAGCATTATGGCTTTTAATAGATAGAGAGCTTTATTGTATTAAGTCATATCTGACATATTGACGAACACATTAAGGAGAAACGTAAACATGAGTGAAACACTGAAAAGAGAGCGAATCCCAGAGCTGAATCTGGTGCGTGCCATGGCAATTATCGGCGTACTGTGCGTGCATTCCACGTCCTATGCGACGGTGGACATGACGGGTTCAGGCTACTACTGGCTGTACAACTTTATTAATATCTTTATGAAATATGGTACGCCAACCTTTATTTTTATGAGCAGTTTTGTACTGTTCTATAACTATTATTCCCGTCCGCTGGATAAGAAACTCGTAAGTAATTTTTACAAGAAAAGATTCGTGTATATATTGCTTCCGTATTTCCTGTTTTCATTAATGTATTTTGTGTTGCTGCATTTCACGCATTATCAGGGCCGACCTTTCGGCGAATCGGCAGTAAGTTTTATCACGAAATTGTTTACAGGTAAGGCCTATACACATCTGTACTTTGTGTTTATTAACATGCAATTTTATCTGTTATTCCCATTGGTGTTATGGTTGCTTAAGAAATATCCTTCTGTGGTGAAATGGTCTGTTCCGATTGGACTAATGATTCAATGGGCATTCATCGTAAGTAATAAATATGGATTCCAGGTACCCAACAAGGGAAGCTGGGCTTTCTCGTATTTTTCCTATTTCATGCTGGGTGCTTTTATCGGGGTGTATTTCCCTAAAATCAAGCAATGGTTTGTCATCAGTCGGGCCAATGCAACCAAAGGGCGCGTAGCTTCATGGATTCTGCTCTGGGCGGTGTGGATCATTGCCGGACTTGGCCATGTGTATATCTATTATCTGCTGCGTCTGAAGATCGCAACGTATAACACACTGTGGTATGAATTCTTCTGGAATGTGCATACCTTTGCTTGCGCGCTGGTGCTTATCCAAATTGCCTATCTGCTCTATCGCAAAGGGCCGTCACTCATCGTCAAGCCGCTGAATCGGCTTGGGGCATTGTCTTTTGGCATCTATCTGATCCACCCCTTCTTCCTGCTGGTGTATCGTGAATTTCCACCGCAAACAGGAGTCTCTTGGTTAGTGCATTTGTGGTATGCGGGAGGATTCGGTGTAGCTCTGATCGCTTCGTGGATTGTCGTTGGATTGACGGCAAGGTTCGTTCCCTATGCATGGGTCATCTTTGGCAATCTGCCAAAACCGAAACCGCGACTGGTCCCACAACAGAAATCGGGCCAACTGGACGTTTGATAAGATGTATTTCCAACACAGGAATAATGAACCGTTTCTTGGTCGACCTTAGGGGAGAGCAGGAAGCGGTTTTTTTGATGTATGCAGATATGTGTAATGTGGGGAACGAGTGTTTCTTTTTCATGGTTGAGGGGTAATCATAAGGCGGAACGATAATACATTATGGATAACAGGATTAAGGTGAATAACATGACAACATGCGAAAAATGCGGGAGACCGATGCAGGATATATTGGAATATGTGGAACACATTCTTCACGAATGCAGTGAACAGATACAGGAGTACAACTCGAAAGATTATCAGGCCTTTGGCCATGAGGGTGTTCGCGAGCAGATGTGATACAATAGAAAGAAACCGGATTCATACGGAACCGAGGTGACAACATGGAGACGGGTCCAGCCCCTTTCCGGCAAGGAAAGACGGAACAAGAAGCGCGACTGAGCAAAACGTGTATGTATTGCGGACAACAGCGGCCGATGTCCGAATTCCGGCGCAGAACCGGAAAGCGGGCAGGTCCCGGAGCCAGGCGGGGAGCCTGCCGCAGCTGTCGCCAGCTTGGTGGACAGGCTGCTGATCACGAGTCAGGTTCAAGCGTCGGACGAACGAATGAACGGATGGAGCGTCAAAGGGATGGCTTGGAGACACGTGCTGTTACTGCCAGACCCTCTGCATCTGCGAGAAATGAGGCAGGTCGTACCTCCCACGGTATGGAGCATGGAGCTGCTACGGTGTCTGAGTCTGACAGAAGTCTGGTGTCTCAATCGTCAGTAGACTCAAGTTCTTCGAATGACGATGAACGCGCTGAGTTGGTGACTTCGCCCCCCTCTTCTTCGGGTATACGGAAGAAGAGGAGAAGACGGAGGAAGAGCAACCGATCGGAGAGCATAACGGGAAATGAACTGAGAGAGACGAGTCTGGAGCAGGATGGCTCCGCGGGTGAGGTAGGAGATGAGCCACAGCCAGGTGAGCACTGGCGTGGGGAAGAAGGGCATTCGCAGGGGCATGCTGCTGCGAATGAAAAAGGCACTGCACAGCGGGCTGGCGCGCGCGCAGCCGCTGCAGTGCAGGCCGCCGAACAAGCTGCGGCGGCCCACCAAGCTCTGCTGCCTGCTGAGCCGCAAGGCCCGGCAGCAGAGCCCATGGCTGCGGATCAACCGACCGCAGCCAAACGCAAGCGCAAGCGGCGCCGCAAGCGTGCTGCCGCGCTCGCGCCCGGCGCAGGGCAGGCCCGCAGCATCGCTGCTGAGGCCCATGCGCCGGCACTGAGCGACCGTGGCGATGCCACCACGGTCGTTGCACCTACGGCGGCGGAGGCACAGCCTGCCGCCACCGGGCGCGAGCCTGGGCAAGCGCCGGGGGCTGCTGCGGAGGCAGGGCCTCCTGCGCCCGTGCGCCAGCCTGGCTCGCCAGGGTCCAAGTCGCGCCAGGCGCGCAAGGAGCGTGCGCCCAAGGCGAACGGCGAAGACGCTGCCCGCGGTGCATCCGGGCAGCGACCCGCGCATGCCAGCCGCAGCCACGGAGCTGGCACGGATGGCCGTCCCCGCCGCCAGACCCCGTCGGCTCCGGTAGCCATCGACCCGGAAGATCCGGCTTCGCTCCGGACCAACCGGCAAGGCATGGTACGGATGCGCGGCAAAACGGACAAGGGACGTCGCTGGCATCAGGAAGTGGACATGGAACTCGCGGTCACACTGGTGAAGGAAAAAGCTGCTGTGGTGGTCAATCGGTACACGATTCGCCGATTGTTCAGCAACAAGGATTTCAAGCGGTATATTCTGACGCGGGATCACTACACCTGTTACTTCTGTGGATCGTATGGGGACACAATCGACCATCTGCTGCCGCGTGCCAAAGGTGGGCATACCACCCCACTTAACTGTGTCTGCGCCTGCAATCTCTGCAACCAGTCCAAAGCGGCAATGGATGCTGAAGAGTTCATGCGTTCCGGGATTCCCGAATGGAATGCTGCCCATCAGGCAGAATTGATTGAACTCGCAATGCAGGAAGCGCAGCTGGAATGAGGATGATATACTCCCGAAGATGAAATCGGGTTTTAATATGAAGAGCACACCAAGACCACAAGAGGGTCGGGGTGTGCTTTTTGGATTTCATTTAGATTTTGGTGGGAAGTCAGTTCACTGTGCAATAAATTTCTTCAAATTGACAACGGTGTTCATCGAAGATGTACGTTATACTGGGAGGGAGTTACGTAAGAAGCTTCATCATTCAGTTGAATGATGAAATGTATAGTGAACATCAAGCCTAAGAACATAGACTGTATAGATTGGATGGATGCAGATGACCCCAGCAGCATTGGATATTATGTCATATATTACGGAAGAAAATATTCGTTTCTGGCTGGAGAAGTTTCGCTCCCTGGGCCCGTTACCGGGAATTTTGCTTACGTTTATGAAATCATTTGTACCGCCGCTTCCAACGCTGTTGATTGTGGGTGTAAACGGCGCGGTATACGGTCTGTGGGCAGGGTTTTTATATTCATGGATCGGCATGGTCCTCGGTTGCACTGTTACATTCCTGATCGTACGGGAGATTGGGAAATCCGCTTTTGTGGAACGATGGGCACGCAAACCTCGTGTGCAACGCAGCATGGTGTGGATTCGAAGGAATGCATTCAGTTATGTTTTTCTGCTGAGTATCTTCCCGGTAGGTCCATTTGTCATTATTAATGTGGCGGCAGGTATCGCGCGAATGCGATTGTTATCCTTCCTGCTGGCAGTGGGCTGTGGTAAAGCGATCATGATTTTCTCTGTGACGTATATCGGTTCCAATGTGGAACAATTTCTGGAGCACCCTGTACGCTGGGTAGGTGTATTACTGTTCATTGCGGTATCTCTGTGGGCAAGCCGCAAACTGGAGCGACATTTTACCCGGTCATCGTTAGATAGTGAAGATCTACATGATCTGAATCAACCAGCGGGAAAATCGATTTCCTCATAAACAAAGGAATATCAGTGTTCAGATATAGTTTCTGTCAATATTGACGTTAGCTTGAAGGAGGATCAGCATGATTGATGATATCTTTGCTTTCAGTCGATGGTTGAATCGCATGAATGAGAATGAACTTCGTTCAGCACTGCGTGTGCTTTATATGAAATCAGCACAGGTGGTCAAGCGGCAGGAAGAGCAAGGCGAAAAGGTGGATTTTGCGGACGCGGTACAGTCACTGTTTAGGAATATGGATACCCCGTTTGATTTGGGGCGTCTGGAACAACAAGCTCTCGCCGAGGTCGACAAGCCAAATGAAATTCATATTACGTTTGGAGAATCACCTCTGAGTAGTCTGAAAATGGGAATGAGCACGTTACCTAATCAGGAAAAGCGGAGCTTTTTCTCTATGGATGATGATTATGCTGTGGGTCCGTTAGGTGATCTGGCCCATCGTGCAGATTTGCAGCGCAGGCATCTTTGGCTGACCGAACGAATGTGTCTCAGTGACCGCGAGGCTTATGCCATGCATGAGCTTGAATCAATATATGAGCTTAACTCCACAATGCAGTCTATTGATTCCAAGACGTCAATCATCATCTGGTATTCGAATAATGCACGTGAGAAGACGGGACTGCTCTATGCGATGCATCTATTGCGCAGCAGTAAGAGTCCAATATATCTGATCGAAACGAGCGGCTTATATCAGCAATTATTCAATAGACCTGATGTTCAATATGATGTGCTCCACACAGGCGAGATTCTTCCGGAAAAGCTTCTGGCGATGTGGCAAGTCTGCTCTGGGCAAGAGCCGCTGTCCAAGCAAGAACGCCTCCAACTGGAACAGGATTGGCTGGAACTTTCGGTACAGCCCGGACTATTGCGTATGATGGAGAATGGTGAGATTCGAAGTCTACCTGAAGATGCGTTGGACGAGTACATTATGCAGAAGGTAAGGGAACTGGCACCGAACTGGGAGCCAGGAAAGTATATCCGAGCAGCTCGTATTGTGGGCGAAGTGATTGGGACGAGCAGCCAGCATATAGGTGATGCGTTCGTGGAGTACCGTCTACGACAACTGGTGCTGAAAGGCCGACTTGAGATGGATGGAAAGCCACTTGCAATGAGGTATTACAGTGTTCGGCCTGCCGAACGCTGAAAGGCCTAAGGCTGAAACGTACGGATAGAAATCAAGATACGTGATCGAATAGTTTGAAAAAAGATCTGGGCATTTCCTTCCGCAATCAGGAAGGTTATCACGAAGTTTCTCCGATACCAGATGTTTATAATTCCCACTTAAATAGACTGTTCCACCGGTGGATAACTCCTACATTTCCGGGGAACAGTCTATTTGTTTCTCGTTAAAAACTGAACCAACTTCAACTGTGCATGGTCCAATAGTATTCTTTTCTTCATTTTCTTCATATCGGTTATGAATTCTTCCCATTCCAAATTTCCATGAGTGGCCCATCCTGACCATAGACAGGATCGGTATCCGGGATCGGAACCTCTCGGATTTCCTGAAGAGCCTTGGCACGATCGTTTTCCTCACCTGTGCGTGTGTTGTAACTCATGCCGCCCGGGTAAGCACCGGCAATACGAAAATCAGTACTGGCCTCCAGACGTTTATGCCCTGTCCCGGCAGGAAGCACGACAACGTCGCCTGTTTGAAGATAAACTTTCTGCCCATGTCCTCCGCCTAGAATCAGTTTCACGAATCCACTCACCACAGCAAGAGCTTCATGAGCATTACTATGATAATGATGATAATTGAACACACCATTCAACCAGCTATTTCCCCATCCATGACGGTTCAGCAACGATTCTGCATGAAAAGCCTCTTCAGCCCATACGTTTTTATACAAAAGCACAGGCAGGGTCGGATGATTGGGAATTACACCGTCATCCTGAAGGAATAACGTCTCTATGTCCTTTTTTCGTTCATTCATCTCACATCACCTCACTATAAATTACCCGATAACCTCAAGGACGAACAAAAAACAATTGTAAAATGATACAAAATGTATCATTTTAAGGTTATACTCAGTACATAAACTCTCTTCAATGCACTCGTTGTATAAATCGCAAGGGGGAATCGTGTGTGAACATTGTTATTACAGGGGCTTCTGGATTTGTGGGATTTAATCTTTCACAGTATTTGGCGCAAAAGGGGCATCGAATTACCCTTCTGGATCGGGATGATTATTGTCAGAGGCTGGTTCATATCTCTCCTCTGCATGAGATGCCGTTCATCTGTTGTAACCTTGCATCGGACCGGATTCATCTACCTCCAGGAACAGATTACATCATTCATCTGGCGGCCATGCCACACGTGGATTATTCGTATCATCAGCCAGGGGAAGTTTTCCGCAATAATACACTCAGCACACAGGCCATCCTGCAATATGCTACGGAACATCACATTCCAGTCTTGCTGGCTTCATCCGTTGAAGTGTATGGCGGTGATTGGGGCAGAGTCTATCATGAATCAGATCCGTATGCACCCGTCTCTCCTTATTCCGCATCCAAAGTTGCCTGTGAAATGCTGGCTCACTCCTACGCTCAATGTTACCAGCTTCCAGTCAAACTCTTTCGTTTGACCAACCTCTATGGACCCTGGCAATTACCAGACCGTATTATTCCCCGAAATTTTGGTCGGATGTTGGACGGACTGCCTCTGGATATTCAGGGATCGGCAGTGCGTGATTTCTTGTATGTGGATGATGCCCTCCGGGCCATTGAACAGATTATGCTGAAAGGCAAAGACGGACAGGTCTACAACATATCGACAGGGCTTGGAACAACCATGCAGGAGATCGGGGAGATATTGAAACCAATGGATCGATCCGTAGCTGCTGTAGAGATCCGGGAGCAAGAACCAACCCAGTCCAGAGGGTCGAGTCTGGTCGTGCACTCAGGCAGATTGCGAGCGGAATTGGGATGGTTACCGCAAACCACGTTGGAAAAGGGATTGGAAAAAACTTTCCGTTGGTATCGGGAACATCCCGAATGGGTCAGACAGTTCAGCCGTGAATACCATACAACAAGGGAAACGCGCAGTTTCATTATCGATATGGCAAGATACGCAGTTCCAGCAGTATAAAATGCACAAAAAAAGCCAGGGAAGGGTGTATTGAGTAACACCTTCCTTGGCTTTTTTGCGCCTCCGTCTCATTTTCGGATAGCTTCCGAACACGGACGGTCAGGCTATTTTAAAACGATCTATTGCACGAAATCTTCGTGCTTTCTGAGTTTTACATCAAAAGGATCTAGTGATCTTTTTTAATGTCGGCAATTTTATCCTGTACAGCACCTTTGGCTTTGTCTTTTTTACCCTCAGCCTGAAGGGATCTGTTATTGGTTGCATTACCGATCTGATCCTTCACTTCGCCTTTGGCCTTGTTTACGCCTGCTTTGATTTTATCGCCAGTTGAATTACTCATATCGAACATCTCCTTCGTTGTCTGGTGTAGTCCTTATTAACCGGGATGTCCGGATTCTAAACGTTCATTATTTCAGGGCGGTCAGAAATTTGTTCTGGATATTCTGTCAGAAATGATCTGTACGAAGAGTCAGTATAAGTATAGGCATTGCTTAATCGCGTGCTTCATTAAAGGAATGAGAGGATGTTATGATATGAGCAATTATATTGGAAATGGTGCGTATTGCTACGCCAATTCAGCTTCAATGCTGCTGTCGTCCGTTGGAGAAAAGATAGATCCCGGTCTGCTCGAAACCATCGGTGGCTTTTCACTAGGGGCCTTTCGAACGCAGGAAGATATGCTTTTTTTTGATAACTGTACATCCAGTCCTGATCTGGCCATCAGCAAGGCGATGAGCATTCTGGGATTTAGGGTGTGCGAAAGTGTGCAAGCACGGGGTACAGAGATGCCTGTAGACGAGCTAAGAGAGGCTTTGAAGCAGGGCCCTGTAATGATGGGTCCGCTGGATATGGGCAAACTCGTTTACAATCCCAACTCTCCCAACCTGGGTGGTAGCGATCATTATGTAGTTGCGCTCAATATGAGGGGCGATGAAATATGCCTGCATGACCCAGCGGGATTCCCCAATGTACTCCTGACACTGGATAAACTTGAGGAAGCATGGAAGTCTGAATTCCCATGGAGTAGTGGTGTGTATCGACGATGGTGGAGTCCTGAACGCATTGAACATCCTGATCTGGAGGAGATTAACCGCCGGGCTTTTACTTGGTTCAAATCAATCCTTACAGAACAGACCCATGATATTGCTGCACAGGAAGGACGAACCGGAGCTTCAGCCATTCTGCATAAGGCGGAACAGGTTCGTACTGGAGCAATCGATGGTAATGAGTGGGCTCATTATGTGTATTTTGCTCTGCCAGTAGGCGCACGTCGTGCCCATGATTATGGTTTGTTTTTTAAAACAATCCATCCTGACCTTTCTGCTTTGAAATACGCACAATCCCGCCAATTCGGGGAATGCCAATCCCGTCTTGTCTCTCGGAACTGGGAGGCTGCTGCGACAATCATGGTGGCACTCGCGGAGACGGAAGCCATGATCGAAGCTTCTATTTTGAAGATGGAGTAATGAAAGTGAAGCGGCGCTATAAGAAAGGGAGATATACATGGATGGATTAACTAACAATCGCCATATCAGGCCAGGGGAAGATGAGATATTAGAGGATCGGCAAAAGGAGCCGGATATCGCGCTTATCCAACGAGCCCAAACGGGGGATACAGAGGCCTTTGGAGAGTTGATTTACCGTTACCGTGGGCAATTGTTTCGTTATGTGCGAGCACTTACGTATGATTCTTATCTCGCAGAAGACATTTTACAAGATGGGCTTATTCGTGCGTTCATTCATATGGGACAGCTTCAGAATGCTGAGCGTTTTATGGCCTGGATGCAGCGCATTGTGCGTAATCAGGCATACTCACATATGCAGCGCCAAAAGCAGCTGCGGGAAGAACATTTTTCTTCATTCTTTGCATTTGGATTTGGAGCCGATGATGCCTCATGGAGCGATCAAGACTCGCTCGACATCACGCTGAATCATCTTTTGAATGACTCGAATCGGACATCGCAGGAGACAGGCTATGATCCGTATCAAGCTGTTGCTCAGCAGGAAATGAGGAACAATCTCCACAGGCTGTTGGCTTGTCTGAATGAAAGAGAACAACAGGTCTTCACATCATATTGGATGGAGCAGCTGTCAGCGCAAGAAATGGCCTGCAAATTCAATCTGACAATTGCCAATGTGTATCAAATTCTGTCCCGTTCACGTAAAAAAGTGTCTCAGCTTCATATTCATTTATCTGTAGAGGAAATGCTGGCAGAGTGGAATTCACTCGGGCAAAACCGAGTGACTCTGGAGGAACCCCTTTCGTTTCGTGCTCCCCAAACCTGGAACTCGGCAGCAGCGTCCATTCACGAGATGTTAGGTTATATCGGTCCATCTCCATCTCTCCCCATGGTTATGGGGATGAGTGGACTTTCTTTTCGTCTGACCATCCTGCCTCAGGACATACATATCGCTGGACCTACCGCCTATAACTTCAAAGAGGTGCTTACAAGAGGATTGCAACATATGGGTTATCGTTCCCATGCAGTTGAGGCTTTGGCGAGCGAAGCGGGTCTCAATGCCAATCTGGTCGATCCTTTGATGCTAGAGGAGAAAGCGAAAGGGAAAAGGTTGCTTAATCCAAGACTTGTCCAGGCCCTCTCCCTGATACGTTACGCGATTCATCGGGGAATTCCGGCCGTTGTGTGGGACCTGAATATTCCCGAATTCGGGTTGATCTATGGTTATGATGATGCAGCCCGGACCCTATACGGTACCGATTTCATTAAATCAGGAACAATTCCCTATGATCATGTAGGCCGGGGTGTGAATCAGGAAGTATTTGTACTGGCAGCGGAATCGGATGGCATGATACGAGAAATGAACTTGCACGGGGCACTGACAGCTGTGTTGGCTCATTATCGTGGAGAGGACCCGTATACCTTGCCGAACACAGTCAGTGGTGTGGCTGCCTATGCAGTCTGGAGAGAAGCCCTAGAATACAGAAGGGTAGAACCAAACGGTCACGCCTATAACATTGCGGTTTTGTGGGATGCAAGACGTTATGCAAGTGAGTTTTTCAAAGAAGTTTCTCTAAAGTGGGCTTCGAATGCCTGCTATTCCAGTTTAATTCCATTCTGTCTTCAGGCAGAAGAGTTATATCGAAACATGTCCCAAAAGTTAAATACACTCGTGGAATTATTTCCTTTTCCAGATGGAGGACTACCTAATGAGAAGCTTCATGCTGATCAGGCTATCTCGATACTTCTGGAAGTGGAGGAATTGGAGCGAGCCGCTGTCGTTGTAATAAAAGCGTTGCTTGAAGGAATGGATCAGCATTCCCCAGAAATAGTTATGGTGTGACCTAATTGTAACGATCAGATTGGGCAAACAGCGGAAACAAATATCAGGAGGCAGGGCGATACGTCAGGCCTTCTTTCTGTCTTTTTTGCATTCGTGACGCAAGAGGTTCATACTTGAAATAGAAAAGATGTCTCCATGATGGAATAAGGCTGCGCTCATCGCTGCATAATAACGACAGTGACCAATTTCGTTGCATGATTATCGAGATATTGGAAAACAATTCCTGAAATTTTGGATAAACGAATCCTTCCTTGTGTACATATCGCACATCTGGTCATATGTGATCTTGTCTTAATACCACATGTGGTAGGAATACGGATCTTGGACAGGAGGATCGGCGGATTTAGTCTGTCTTCATGGGTTGACAAAAAGATCGATTTTGTTACAATGTTCACAATATCTTCACAAGTGTAAAAAATTTCTTTTTCATGTTCATGTGTAAGAGGTGTAATATAGGGGTATAGAGTTCGGTTTCGGCCTGCTTGTCGTTTTGTGCGTCAACACATGTTGTCCGCAATAGATCCAAGATACAATGCATGATATGGGAGTGGCCCTGAGCTACGCTCATCCTATTGTGTGAAATTTGGTACATTTAGATGTATTCGATGTATTTTGTGGTTCGGCTCTGCTTGACAGGCATCATGAAAGTCGCGGACTTCTATCCCAAAGTAAAGGAGGACTTTCTCTTATGTCACAATCGCCTACTCAACAAGAGGTGCCAGTTACAGAAGGTGCCAACGTTTCCGAGCGCCAGTCCTTGGACGTTCTGGATCAACTGATGAAGCCTGAGGTACAGGAGTCTTTAACCGTTCTGGTGGAGAACCTGCCTAAATTGGCTGAAATGGTTACTGCTATGACGAAAGCTTATGACTTTGCACAAAGTGTAGCAACAGACAAGGTTCTGATCAGCGACACAATGAGCGCAATGGGCGAGTTCGCTAAGCCTGTTGTAGACAAAGCTAAAGGGGTAGCTTCTGCTGCCATCGAAGCCAATGACCGTGCGCAAACAGAGCAAACTTCAGTTGGCTTGTTCGCTATGCTGAAAATGCTTAAAGATCCAAACGTACAACAATCGCTTCGTTTTGCTCAATCTTTCCTGAGCATCCTGAACGAGCGTCAACAACCGAAACGTTAAGACTTAGAAGAACGGAGGATGGATATGTCGAAGCAAATTTTGATCTTGGGTGGAGGATACGGCGGTCTGTTGACTGCATTGACTGCACGTCAATACTTGTCTCCGGAAGAAGCGACAATTACTGTCGTTAACCGTTACCCTACACACCAAATTATCACGGAACTGCACCGTCTTGCAGCGGGAAGCATTGCTGAACAAGCTGTTGCTCTTCCACTTGAAAAATTGCTGCGTGGCAAAAACGTGAACTTGAAAATCGATACGGTGGATACAATCAAGCCGGACGAGAAAAAAGTTCTGATGACCAGCGGCTCCACATACTCTTACGATGCACTTGTTGTTGCCTTGGGCAGCGAAACGGCATTCTTCGGAATTCCGGGATTGCAAGAGTACAGCTTCACGCTCAAATCGGTTAGCGATGCAAACCGTATTCGTGCACACGTTGAAGCACGTCTTGATGCTTACAAACAGTCCGGCAACAAAGCAGACGCTACGTTTGTTATTGGTGGCGGCGGCTTGACAGGTATTGAGCTTGTTGGCGAATTCGCTGACCTGCTTCCTGCAGTATGTCAAGAAAAAGGCATCGACTTCAAAGAAGTATCCCTGTACACCGTTGAAGCAGGTCCTTCCATCCTGGCAGGATTCCCGCCAGAGCTGGTTGACCGTGCGAAAGCAAGTCTTGAGAAACGTGGCGTTAACTTCATCGTTGGCGTAGCGATTACCGAGATGAAAGAAAACGAAGTTCTGCTGAAAGACGGCAGTTCCATCCCTACGAACACACTCGTATGGACAGGTGGCGTACAAGGCAACGCGGTTGTTGCTAACAGCGGAATTGAAGTGGATCGTGGCCGTGCGAAAGTTACGGAAGTTCTGCAATCTACTTCTCACAAAGACGTGTTTGTTGCTGGTGACAGCGCAGTGGTCTTCCCTAGCGAAGGCGCTCGCCCATACCCTCCAACAGCACAATTGGCTTGGCAAATGGGTGAGACTATTGGTCACAACTTGGGTGTTATGTTCAAAGGTGGCGCAATGGAATCCTTCACACCAGTATTCTCCGGTACGCTGGGAAGTCTGGGTCGTAAAGATGCTGTCGGCATGATCGGTGGCAACCAGACTCGTCTGAAAGGTCTGCCTGCAACCATGATGAAAGAAGCAAGTAACATCCGTTACCTGGCTCATATTCACGGTTTGTTCGCACTGGCTTACTAATCTTAAATGCTATTCAAGGGCGCCCTTTTGGGCGTCTTTTTTAGTTGTCCCGATGGCAAGGAATCACAGATATTCAGATGTGAAAAAGGTATGGCAGAAGCGGTCAATGTGAGGTCGCGTATAAACCACCTAGGGGATATGGCATATTAATGGGGACAACGAATGACACACATTTCATAGATGTACTGAACGGGCATGAACATGAAGCCGGCGCTTAGAAGCGCCGGCTTTCGTTTAAATTATAGGATGAGCATCTTTAAATAAAAGGAACGGGGGAGCCGCATCAAGCCATCCGTTCAACTGAGAGGAGAAATGACGTATGAACGTTTTAGTTATAGGAGCAAATGGACAAATCGGCAAGTTGGTGGTGGAGCAGCTGGCACAGGAAAGCAAACATAAAGTAACGGCCATGATCCGTAAACCGGAGCAGGCGGATGCACTGAAGGAACTCGGTGCAGATGTGATAATCGGTGACCTGGAGGGTAGTGTGGAGGACTTGGCTGAAGCCATGAAGGATCATAATGCCATTGTGTTTACTGCAGGTTCTGGCGGATCTACCGGTCAGGACAAAACACTGCTGATTGATCTCGACGGTGCGGTGAAAACGATGGAAGCCGCAGAGCAGCAAGGAATCTCCAGATATATTCTGGTCAGTGCGTATGGCGCAGATCAACGGGAGAAATGGTCAGAGTCCATCAAGCCTTATTACGTGGCTAAGCATTACGCGGATCGTGCATTGTTTGCAAGTGATCTCAATTACACGATTATTCGCCCAGGTGGTCTGAAGAATGAACCGGGTACGGGCAAGATTGCAGTAGGAACCGATCTGGAGCCGGGAAGTATCCCGCGTGAAGATGTGGCCCGTGTAATTGTGGCTTCTTTGCAGGAAGAGAAGACGTACCGAATGGCCTTTGATCTGATTGCCGGGGAGCATCCGGTTGAAGATGCCTTGGGCAAATTGTAGATGTTATTGTAAGATAACGGGAGAATGAAATGATGGGGATGAGGGGGAGCTCTGCATGAACGAAGCCGTGCTGGTCATAGAGGATGAGCCCAAAATAGCACGTCTGCTGGAACTGGAATTACAGTATGAGGGATATCAGGTAGGCAAGGCGGGTAGTGGAACAGAAGGACTGGAGAAGTATGCAGAAGGACAGTGGGATCTGATTCTGCTTGATGTGATGTTGCCTGGTCTGAGTGGAATTGAAGTGTTGCGGCGAGTTCGGGCCAAAGATGCTACGGTCCCGATCATCATGCTCACCGCCAAAGATTCCGTGGAAGACAAAGTATCCGGTCTGGATCTCGGAGCCAATGACTACATCACTAAGCCGTTCCAGATTGAAGAGCTGCTTGCCCGAGTTCGGGCGGCTTTACGGCTTAGTGCAGTGGCGTCTGTTGTTTCTTCTGCTTCTTCGTCTACAACTGCTGATACGGGAAATGACTCTTCTGGGCATCAGGATGAAGCTGAGGCGGGCTGGTTGACGGCAGCCGGGTTGAAACTAAATGAAGGAACGCGAGAGGTATCTCGAGATGGTGTAGCCATTGAGCTTACTCCACGTGAGTTCGACTTGCTTGTGTATCTGTTGCAGAATCAACGTCAGGTGCTCAGTCGTGACCAGATTGTGCAGGCCGTGTGGGGATACGATTATTATGGAGATACCAATGTGGTGGATGTGTACATCCGTTATGTGCGCAAAAAGGTGGATAACGGATTCACACCGCCCTTAATACATACCGTACGGGGCGTAGGTTATGTCCTGAAGGAACAGTCATGAGTCTGCGCAGTAAAATCTACGGATATTCGTCTGTATTATTTGCTGTGCTGTTAATCGCGGTGAACCTTTCCGTCTATATCGTGTTTGAACGAATGTCGATTGATAACGAGGTTAATCGGGTGGAAGCGGAAGCGGAGTCTATTGTCAAAGGAGTACGTCAGTCTGCCGGCTCCATTCCGCCGGATGACTTGCTGCGGGCCTACGCGCCTGTGAACGGCATGCTTCGGATTGTTAATGAAGACGGCACCAGTTCCCCGGTGACGACAACATCAGCCTCCGAGCAGCTGAGCAAGCTGCCCTATAAGTACGAAAGTGAGAAGAAATCGGAGTATACCCAAGTGGAACAGATTGGGTATGTGTGGGTATCAGTCCCGGTCATCTGGCCTGATGGTGAGGTGGTGAATGTACAGGTCACCGAGAGCATAGCAGAAACGGAGAATCGTCTGTCTGTACTGCGTACCGTGCTTGTGGCAGTCACGATTATTGCTCTCATTCCAGCCATTATCTCCAGCCGAATTCTCGCGAACCGGATGACCAGACCGATTCAGCAGATGACACGTACGATGACTGATATACAGTCCAGCGGCCAATTCAAGCGTCTTTCACTGGAGGAAGGGTCGAAGGATGAACTGAAAACGATGGGACAGACGTTTAACCGGATGATGGATCTGCTCGAATCCAACTTTGAACGTCAGGAACGATTTGTATCGGATGCATCTCATGAACTCAAAACGCCGCTGACCATTATTGAGAGCTACGCCAGTCTGCTACAGCGGCGAGGAAAAGAGCGACCCGAGGTATTTGATGAAGCGGTAGAAGCGATTCTGTCCGAATCGGTTCGTATGCGGGAGATGACCGAGCAACTTTTACTGCTTGCGAAGCAGCCAGAGCAATGGAATGTACAGTTGGAGCGAGTGGATATCACGAGACTGGCAACAGAATCCACACGTGCGTTTCGCGAAGCCTACCACCGCGAAGTCCGGTGTGTCGATCCAGGTCCAATCTGGGCAATCAGCGATGAGAGCAAGCTGAAGCAACTGTTGTTTATTTTGCTGGATAATGCCCGGAAGTATAGTGAAGATGCAATTGAAGTCAGGCTGGAAGCGGAGGGACAAGAGTGCCGAATTCGGATTGTGGATACCGGGATTGGTATACGGGAGGACGAGCTGAAGAAGGTGTTTGACCGATTCTACCGGGTTGATCCGGCCAGAACACGCAGCTTGGGCGCAAGCGGTTCGGGTCTGGGGTTGTCACTTGCCAAAGAGCTTGCAGGAGCAGTTGGAGCACGAATCGAACTGACCAGCACCGAGGGTGAAGGCACCGAGGCTTCGATTATTTTGCCAATATCCGTTCAGAACGGGCCGCTCTCATAAAATTCTCATTCTTCTCTTATATACTATATAAACTGAACTAAAGATTGTTCACACTGACACTACGATGACAGAACAACCTTCCAATCGCTGTTATCCCCAGATTTTTTGGATTCTCTTTTCTCAAAGGGGAAAATCCGGGGATAAAGGCGAACGCTTCGCTTTTCAGGTTTTTTCTGTCCTCTCCGTATTGTGTAAAAGATTAGTTCATTTGATGTAGTAGCCATTGGAAACTAAACTCAGACCGAATATATAGCATTTGTACTTGGGCTATGGGGAGAGCTATAAGGGGGAAACGTGATGACAGAGCATGAGCAGCGACCACCGGAAATGAAGCGGCATGAACAGGGGAACAGTGGATGGGCGAAATCGCGAAGATCACTCTGGTGGGGTTCAGGGCTTCTCATTGTGCTGATTGTAGCAGTAGTTGCTTGGTGGAAGCCTTGGCAATCGACGGGTGCGGTACTTACGGCAGATGCGGCAGCTCAATCCGTACTGGATCAATATCCAGGGGAGATTGTGAATTCCACGTTGAAGGACGGGACGTATATCATGCAGCTCCGTTCGGAGACCGGCCTATATGATGTGCAAGTGGATGCCGTTACAGCTGCTGTGAATTCCATTAAACGGCTGGAGTCGAACCCGCAAGCGGAAGAGAAGACGTTATGGAGCCGCGAGCAGATCAAGACGGCGTTGTTAAAACAACAAACAGATAACCAATTGGTCTCGCTTGAACTTGTAGAGCAGCAAGGCAGTCCGGTATACACTGCGGTAGTGAAGGCGAAGGATAACAGCCGTGAAGAACTCACGATTGATCCATATACGGGAGAGACGATATCTTCCAAAACAATAACAGCCCCGACAACTGAACCAACCAAGGATGATCCCAAACCTCAGTTTCTGAGCGAGAAACAAGCCAAGCAGAAGGCACTTGCGGAGGTCCAGGGGGAAGTGGACGACATTGAACTGCGTGGAACCAATAGCGGGAATCCGTATTATCTGGTTGAAATTGATCTGGCGGATGGCCGGGAGGCTATTGTGCAGGTGAATGCCATCTCGGGAGCGATTCGTTCGGTGACTTGGGATGAGGACGATGATTAAAAGTTAAAGTTCAGAAGAAAACCCTTTGAATACAGGGTAAAATCGCTTCAAAGAGATGATTCCTAGTTTAGGGGTCATCTTTTTCAATTAGATGGACATGGATACCTGTTAAATGAGCACTCTCCTCATTTTCTCATCAAATTCTAATCTAACTCTCGCTGATCTCTCATTCCTGCAGGTTATTCTATAAATGTAGACGAGAACGAAAACAACAACAACGAGGAGATGAATGATGATGATGAACAAACATAAACTTTGGATTGGCAGCTTATCAGCAGCGGTATTACTTGGTGGATCGGCCGTAGCGGCTAGCGGGAATGTGAACGGACAATCGGTGCAAACTACACCAACGTCAACAACACAATCTGTAACACAGAATCAGAACAGCACAGGTAAAATGCTGAATGCATCACAAGCGAAAGCGTTGGCGTTAAAAGCAGCCGATGGTAAAGTGGATGACGTGGATCTGGAGCGCAGAAACGGCCAAACGTTCTATGAAATCGAGATTGATCGAAAAGGCAAAAATGATGTTGTCGTTCGTCTGGATGCGTACACAGGCAAAATCTTGGCAGTCGTGGATGATGAAGACTACGATGATGACGATGACTATCAAGGCACTGTTACAGGCAATACATCCAACAGCTCTGCCTCTAAGCAGGTCAAATTGACAGCATCCCAAGCTTCAAACATTGCTTTGAAACAAGTTACGGGTGGTAAAGTAACCAAGGTCGAGCTGGATCATGATGATGGTCGCTATGTGTATGAGATCGAACTGAGAACAGCTCAAGGTGAAGCAGATGTAGATATCGATGCCAACACTGGTAAAGTGTTATCGTTCGACCAGGAATTTTACGACCAAGATTAAGCAATAAGGGCGAGAAAATGCCGATAAAACATCATTTAACGAACCTGCCCACGAACAGCCGCACACAGCTAGAGATCGTTACATCATGGAGGGGCAGGGCAGGGATAGCAGAGGACGCTTCGGAGGAAGCGTCTTTTTGCTTTTTATGGAGAGCGGGGAGTATGGAATTGTACATGTTCCGCCGGATTGTTCACTATTCGAGCAGGAACGTGGCGGCTACAATCTGAATCAAGGAGGTGAACGCCCAGCCAGTATTGCCAGGAATTCTAATGCTGAAATGCATCATCGATCGGAGGCAGATAAGACATATCGATTTTAATTATATGTAAGCGCTTCATAAAAAAACGTGGAGGTGCATTACGATATGGCTATGAACGATAGATGGTTGAAAAAGAATACACATTCACGTCGCTTTACCCGCCGCTTGAGTTATCTGCTTGCTTTGGTTTTGGCGCTGCAATCCATAGGTATGCTGCTTGCACCCGGACCGGATGCTTCAGCTGCTCCGCTTAGTGTTACGAACGGGATACAGTTCAAGGATACCAATGGCAATGTCGTTCATGCCCATGGGGGCGGGATGATCAAGGCAAATGGGTATTATTACTGGTTTGGGGAGAATCGCAACCCAAATGGAACGTTCAAGGCGGTATCTGTGTATCGTTCATCGGATCTGAAAAACTGGGAATATCGCAATGATGTGCTGACCAGCAGCTCGGCAGCCGAATTAAATATCTCCAACATTGAACGCCCGAAAGTTATCTACAATAGTTCGACTGGAAAATATGTACTTTGGATGCACAAGGAGAATGGTCTGGATTATGGCGAGGCCAGAGTGGCCGTAGCTACTTCGAATACGGTTGATGGCAACTACACGTATGTGGGCAGCTATCGTCCCCTTGGATATGATTCCAGAGATATGACGGTGTACAACGATAACGGAACCGCTTATCTGATCTCCGCAACCCGAGTGAATGCCGATCTGAATATATATAAGCTGACCCCTGATTTCCTGGGTGTGGAATCGCTTGTCACAACGCTGTGGCCCGGACAATATCGTGAAGCGCCAGCCCTATTCAAAAAAGACGGCGTTTACTTCCTGATCACCTCGGGTGCGACCGGCTGGAATCCAAATCAGGCCAAATATGCGACAGCCTCCAGCATTACAGGCACATGGAGCGGCCTTAGCAATTTTGGAGACAGCACAACGTATGGTTCCCAATCCACCTATGTCGTTCCTGTAGAAGGTTCACAGACCACATCCTATCTTTACATGGGTGACCGCTGGGCTGGTGCATGGAGCGGACCTGTGCAGGATTCCAAGTATGTTTGGCTACCCCTATCGTTCCCTAGCGCAACTAGTCTGGCGATGAACTGGGCCAGCAGTATTACGATTGATACAGCAACAGGGAATGTGACCGGAGTGAATACACCGGATGTCTGGGACTCGAATGCTTCATATCAGCTGATTAGCCGTAAAAGCAATAAATTACTGAATGTCATCGGGGGTTCTTCCGCCAACGGTGCGGATGTGGAGCAGCGAGCAGATGGGGGAACAACAAGTCAACAGTGGCAGATTACCGATGCGGGTGGGGGCTATGTCAAAATTATCAACCGTTCCAGCGGCAAACTGATCGGTGTGGAGAATGGTTCCACGACCGATGGGGCTGTCATTGAACAGTGGAATGACGGGGGCTGGGCCAGCCAGCAATGGCAGCTCGTCCATGTAGGTGGTGGTTATTATAAACTGAAGAATCGTAGTACAGGCAAGGTCTTGGATATCTCCAGTCAATCCCTGGCAGATGGGGCTGCGGCCATCCAGTGGACGGATAATGGCGGTACGAATCAGCATTTTCAGATTGTTAAAGTGCAGTAAGACGTTTTAGATATTATAAAATAAAGTTCAACATAAAGTGGAAGCCCTTGTCTCTTACCATAAGGTGGGACAGGGGCTTTGTGATGTATTCACGCATGTTATGTGATGCTCTTACTCGATGGGGATATCCAGCTGATGGCTCATATCGTGACCTATATCCGATCATTACCATACCAAACTGTGGTAAACTAGTAGAATTGTAGAAAAAGATAGAGACAGGAGCTGGATAACGAAGTGAGTGAACAACAAGTGCTATCAATTGAAAGCTTGCGTATGAGATACAACGGACGTTATGTGCTGAACGGCATCGATCTGGAAGTGAATCGCGGTGAGATGATTGGATATATTGGTCCCAACGGGGCTGGCAAAAGTACGACGGTTAAGATTTTACTCGGGCTGGTTGAAGGGTATGTAGGCACGGTGCGAATCTTTGGTAAAGATATTGCGGATGGCGATGTGGAGTATAAACGCAGAATCGGCTATGTTCCGGAGGTGGCGGAATTGTACGAACAATTAACGCCTGCGGAGTATCTGACTTTTACGGGAGAGTTATACGGTATGTCCTATGAAGATGCGGATTACAAAGCCAAGCTATTGATGGATTGTTTTGGACTGGAAAAATCATATCATTCCCGCATTGCATCCTTTTCCAAAGGTATGCGTCAGAAAGTGCTGTTGATCTCTGCGCTGCTGCATGACCCGGATCTGTTGTTCCTGGATGAACCGCTCAGCGGATTGGATGCCAATAGTGTGATGGTGGTCAAAGAGATTTTATCGCAGTTGTCAGCCAAAGGCACAACGATCTTCTATTCGTCACACATCATGGATGTGGTGGAGAAGATCAGCAGTCGAATTGTACTGATCGCTGAAGGACGCGTCGTGGCAGACGGTACGTTTAAGCAGCTCCAACAGCAGTCCATGGAGGGTACGCTGGAGGAAGTCTTCAATCAATTGACGGGTTTCAATGAGCACATAGCCATTGCTGAGCGATTCGTATCGATTGTGCAGGAGGTGTACTGATATGGAGGAAACCTCCGACTTCCGCACGCTGAAGATCCTGGATCGCTTTCGTCCGATCATCGTCAGAACAGGGGCTGATTATGATGTGCTGCGCCTGATTTTGCGAGTGAAGTTCCAGATGGATCAACGTAGAGTACCTACCATTTTGTCCAACAATTCAGGGAAAAAGGAGCGCAAGGAAGGTAATCAGTTTCATCGATCCCTGTGGTTGTATGGATTAATGGGACTGATGATGGTTCCCTTCATCGTGTGGGATACAGGGCATTTCATGCTTCAAATGGGTCTGGTGTTCGGCATCTTAATGTTTATGATCATGACGTCCATGATCTCGGATTTCTCCTCCGTACTGCTGGACATCCGGGACCGTAATATTATCATGACGAAGCCTGTTAATGGACGAACGGTAGGTATGGCCCGAGCCATTCATGCAGGTGTCTATCTGTTCCTGCTGACGGGTTCGTTAACAGGTGTACCGCTAATTGCCGCGTTGATTACGCATGGCATCGGATTCTTTCTGATCTTCCTTGTGGAATTAATTTTGATCAACATGCTGATTCTGGTGACCACATCCCTGATTTATCTTCTCATGATGAAGTTTCTGGATGGCGAGAAGCTGAAGGATATGATCAATATGGTACAGATTCTTCTCTCGGTGGGGATTGCGATCGGTTATCAGCTGGTCATTCGTTCGTTCAGCATGTTTGACTTTGGTATGGTATTTACACCGACTTGGTGGCAGTTGCTGTTGCCCCCGTTATGGTATGCGGCTGCCTATGAATGGTTATTTGCAGGGGGAGGGAATGTGTGGCTCTATACGTTCACAGCACTGGCAGTCTTGGTTCCTGTGGTGAGTCTGATCGTATATGTGAAGCTGATGCCTTCCTTTGAAATGTATCTGGAGAAAATGGCACACTCGGGTCAGTCATCTGGACGCAGACGCGGAACATGGGATCGTTTGATCTCCAAGGTGGTCAGTCGTTCCAGAGAGGAGCAGGCTTGCTTCCGTCTGTCCGCCAGCATGATGCGTAACGAACGGGAATTCAAGCTGAAGGTGTATCCATCGCTTGGTTTATCCTTTGTTTTGCCTTATATATTTTGGTATACCCAATTGCAATCCTCCACCTGGGCGGAGTTTAGGCAAAGTTCGTTTGTATACACCTTTTACATCGTGCTGATTCTGGTTGTAACGGTGGTAGTCATGCTGAAATTTTCGGGACAATACAAGGCGTTCTGGACCTTTCGCGCTGCACCGATGGCGAATGATAGCGCGTTATATAAAGGTGCTCTGAAGGCGTTCCTGTGCAACATGTTCCTGCCTATATTCTTAGCAAATGCTATTTTGTTCACCTGGACATTTGGATTACGGATACTGCCGGATATTGCGATAATTATGCTGACAGCTACGGCGCTTGTGCCACTGGCAGGCAAATTGTTGCTGCGTAAGCCGCCGTTCTCCCAATCTTTCAGTATGGCACAGCAAAGTGATGGTTGGTATGTATTCGCCGCCCTCCCTGTGCTTGCCATGTTATGGGGAGTCCATGTCTTCTTCCGTTCGATATCGGGGGGTGTATGGATCTATGGTGCGCTACTAATCGTAGCGAATATGATGCTGTGGACGCTGCTGTTTCGAGAGAAGAAGACAGCGGAGAAGAGGTCGGTTGCAGTTTGAGAAGTTACAGCAGGACAGAAGAATAAAAGAAAAGCGATAAGGGATTAGAAAGTAGAAGGACGAAGTGATAAGAGCCTAGAAGAGTTAAGAGTGCTAAGAAGAACTAAGAAGAGCTAACCTGGACATGGATGTCGGGGTTAGCTCTTTTTGATAGGTGATACTACCCCAAAGAAATGTTCGGCCGCAGCGCTAACGAACCTGAGAAAACCTATTCGGGGCAAAAATCTGAAATATAAATTCTAACGAACCTCAGGAACGCTATCCTTCGGAAAAGTAGTTGTTTAGCTTGAAAAAGGACCAAACTAGGCACAATAACGTGTCTGAGATTCATTAGATATTAGATCCATGCTAAAAGGACCAAATAGCGTGTATCAGGTTCTTTAGAATGAAGTAAAGCAGTGGAGGTTCTTCAGGAGGGGGCACCCTATCTTGTATGGCCTGATCGGAGGATGGATTCCGCCAGCCGATCGGCTGCATCCGCTGTGGAGATTGCAGATTGCGTAGCTTCTGCGTATACCTTGCTCAGCGTGCCTGCAATCCCCGCCACCTTTTGGCGGATCAGGTCAGGCCCGGCGCCTTCCAGCTCGTAGGCGGTGGAGGTGATTCCGCCTGCGTTGAGCACATAATCAGGCGCGTACAGGATGCCGCGCGCCTGCATGCGGCCTGCAACCAGCTGTCGTTCACTCAGCTGGTTGTTGGCCGCCCCGGCAACGATGGAGCAGCGCAGCTCCTCCGCCGTTGCCGGGGTCAGTACGCCCCCTAGGGCACAGGGGGCGAAGACCTTGCAGTCAGCGGCGTGGATATGGGCCGGATCGGCCGAGATGGCGCCGCTGAACTGCACAAGGGCACGTTGTACACGCTCTAGTACAACGTCTGCCACAATGAGCCGTGCCCCGGCTGCATGCAGGTAACGGCACAGGGCATACCCGACCTTGCCCAGTCCCTGGACGGCAACGGGAATGCCCTGCAAAGATGCAATGCCTTGCTGGCGCAGCGAGGTCACAATGCCGATGTGTACGCCGTAGGCGGTCATCTCGGCAGTGAAGTCATCCTGCGCCCCAAGCGAACCGGTGGTGTCCGTCACATGTGCGGTCTCCAGTCGGATCTGGTCCATGTCTGTTGCCGTGGTACCCAGATCAAGACCGGTCACGTACCGTCCGTTCAGCCGCTCCAGACAACGACCCAGTGCGCGAAAGCGCTGCGCCCGCTTGGATATGTCCGTATCCAGGTTTTTATCTTGTTGATAAATCATCTCATCAGCGGCGACTTTCTGTTCAGCGGCAGCGCTCTTTTGCTGCTCTACCCCTAGATCTCCAGCGACCTGCTCACCACACTGAGATCCGCAACCATCCTCATCCGGTTTTGTATTCTTCACAAAAGGCACATTCCATATGACCACTTTCCCGCCACCATACGGCAGTCCGGAGATTGCATTTTTGTACGTCATGCCTTTGGCAAGCTTCATGGCATCCCGAACAGCCTCTTCCTCGGACGCATATGTCCAGTAGCGACATCCACCCAGCGCAGGTCCAAGAGCCGTGTTATGAATGGCAATGACTGCCCTCAATCCACTATGTGCATCATGGCAAAAAATGAGTTCCTCCATGCCTTCCCGCTCCATCTCCTGCCATAGCTGCATGACGGTACCCCCTTTTGTATTGACCATCCATCCTGGTTCTGACCTGATATCCTGTGCCAGCGTGCTTGGCTTTATGATGATACAGCATATTCAAAGACCCCCGCTTTCGACCCTGGGACCTCCGCCGGGTTGATAATCGGTACAAACGGTTCTATAATGGCAGTTCCGGCATGCCAGAGAGCAGAAAATGCCTACGGATTTACATCCAACCGTTTAGAATGAGGGTATAACGTCCAATGATGGAGATAGAGCGAACATACAGGAAGCATAGATGACACGAAATCGTCGAGGATATGCAGCAAAGGGCCAATTCCGTTGTGAAGGCCAGGAAAGAGGGATTGTGATTGTTTAAAATATTGGTATTTATCTTTTTGATCCAGATTGTATATGTATCGGCTTATACATTACGGATGATTCTGACACTTAAAGGCCAGAAATATATCGCCGCACTGATCAGCATGGGTGAGATAGTGATCTATGTGCTCGGTCTGAATCTGGTACTCAAGTATTTAACCCAACCATCTGCCCTGATCGTCTACGCGGTAGGTTATGGACTCGGTGTATTACTCGGGGCCTGGATCGAAGAGAAGATTGCCCTCGGTTACGTTACCGTTAAAGTAATTTGTAACCAGATGGGAAGCAACGTTGCGAATGCCCTGCGGGACAAAGGTTACGGTGTTACTGCGTGGGTGGGTAGTGGACGTGACGGAGATCGGCTTGTGATGGAGATTCTGGCGAAACGAAAAAACCAGAAACTGCTCTATCAGACGATTCTCAGTCTGGACCCCAAAGCATTTGTCATTACCGTGGAGCCCAAACAGTTCCATGGCGGCTTCTGGACACGTTCCATTAAAAAGTAAAATCGAGCAGGTCTGCGGCAGATGCAGTCCTGCTTTTTTAATTTCATCCCATCTGGAATGTTCTTGTTACCACGATGTATCCCTGAAACCTCACTTCCCAAGTTAACTCTGTACGATTCAAGGTTGCTTACAGTACAAACCCTTACCATACCAGCCTTTCCTAACCACATGTGAGATAGGGATTATTGTTGTAATCGCTTTTAACACTTACATTGAGAACATGTCCTTCGTAACTTGGCATGGCAGCGATGGACGAATGTCATCATCATATATTGGGAGGAATGGAATCGATGAAAACTAAATTTCGTAGCTTATGCAGCACAGCCCTGGCTCTAACGTTGGGGTTAACTTTATTGTCCGGACCGGCAAGTGTGCAGGCAGCGGGTAACGCAGATTACAATCTTACAGGCTTCTCCCAAGGGAACGCGGGCGGCGGCATCATTAGCGAATCAAACACAGCCACGTATAAGAAAGTGTATAATGCGACCGATCTGGCATTGGCACTGAAAAAGAACTCCGGTGTCAAAGTCGTTGAGATCATGAACGATCTGAATCTGGGATGGAATGAAATTCCGAGTGCAGCGCAGACTTCTCCTTTTGCCAAGCATAATGATGCGCTGACGCATCCCGTATTAAAACAGACCGGTGTCAGCAAGCTCACGATTGACGGTTTCAATGGACTCACGATTTTCTCCGCCAATGGTTCCAAAATCAAACACGCAGCGATCAGCGTGAAACGAAGCTCGAATGTCATCATCCGTAATCTGGAGTTTGATGAGTTATGGGAATGGGATGAATCCACCAAAGGTGATTACGACAAGAATGACTGGGATTACATCACCCTGGAGGAGAACAGCAACGTATGGATTGATCACTGCACATTTAATAAAGCCTATGACGGACTCGTCGATTCGAAAAAAGGAACCAGCGGCGTGACCATCTCCTGGTCCCTCTTCAAAGGGGATGACGGTAGCTCGAACAGCTGGGTTACCCAGCAGATTAACGAATTGGAAGCAAACAAGGCTTCCTATCCCATGTATAACTACCTGCGCAGCAGTGCGGTAGGTCTTAGCAAAGCCGATATTATCGCCATCTCGGGACCGCAAAAGAAAGGACATCTGGTCGGTTCGACCAGCTTGGAATCAGCTAACGCGAACCTGTCCATGACGCTTCACCATAATCTGTACAAAGATATTCAGGACCGGATGCCACGCCTGCGTGGAGGCAACGCACATGCTTACAACATCGTGATGGATTCGACAGGGGCACGTGCCGCTAAAGCCAAAATTACAACTTCGATGGCAACAGCGATTGCGTCCAAAGGTTATAAGTTCGATATCATTGGCAATGGGGCAATCTCCACAGAGAGCGGAGCCGTATTGGTTGAGAAATCAGTCATCAAGGACGTTCTGTATCCTGTTCGCAACAATCAGACCGATCCGGCAGATCCAACCTATACCGGCAAAATCAGAGTGACCGATACCATGTATTCTTTGGATGGCAGCTCATTCCGTGGCAGTAGTGATACGTCTGGCAGTCCACTGGCGCCAATCCCGGCGGTGATAAAATCGTTCTCCTGGAACGGTTTCTCGACACTTCCTTACAGTTATACCACGGATGATCCATCTACGTTGAATGCACGCCTCATTGCTTCCAATGGCGCGGGTTCAGGTAAACTGACCTGGTCCAAGGACAATTGGTTGAAGACAAGTTATTGATATCAGAGTAACCTATTGCTTTTTCATTCTTTAAACTAAGAAAAGAGTGCTCCTGCGGCTACGATAGCCGGGAGTGCTCTTTTTATATAATTTAGCTCCATAAACTGTTTGGTGGTCTATAGAAGAATGATTCCTTGTAAGGGTGTATTATCTCCAGCTAAAGCATGTGTTGGTCTCCCGGGTAAACGTTGTAAATTGATATTTATCTTCATTACCCCAGTGAGTAATTTATGACAAATTAACCATTTATACAAGTACGCCTTGTAATTATACTTACCGGTAAGTATAATTTATTAGAATTGACCAATAAGGATGGTGAAGCAGCTTGGATGTATGGATATACTCCGCACTGACTCTTGTTTATTTGATACTTGTTTTTCGGATGGTCGTCGTTTTAACCCAAAGGAAACAATGGCTCACATATTCCAGTTTTCAGCTATTCGTAGCGTTTAGCTTGGCATATGATAATGGAATTATTGCTGTAGGTAACCTGGTAGGAGAAGGGGAATTGTTAACCGTTCTTAGTAGCCTTCGATTTTGGCTACATGCCTTCGCTACGCCTACCCTTATTCTTGTTGGCTACCATATCTTGCGTAGCTCAGGTGCCAAGTTTGCAAATAGAAGTATAACGAATGTGGCAGCATGGCTGATAACGCTGGGTCTGGTTATCTACCAGATTGTAGGCTTTACTTTATCCGAGGTTAAAAACCTCACTGCTATAGAAGAGTATGGAGTACTGCGATATATGGCAGAGGGTCATGGAGGTCCGCCGATGATGGTTATCATCGTGGGCATTGTACTCTTGTTTGTTAGTTTGATTGTGCTTTTCAGACATAAATGGGTATGGCTGTTTGTTGGGACTGCATTATTGTTTGTAGGGCAGTTAATCTCCCTGCCAGTGGAAAGTGGAGCTTTAACCAATGTGTATGAGCTGATCCTCATCCTCTCGATTTGGAGAACGACTACATTTTTGAAGAATTCAACAGATCATCGCCGTCGTTAAGCTCCGATGCATCAGAAAAGACTGGCCAGTAAGATAAAGGCCAGTCATCTTTGTTCGTTTATTTAATTCTATAATTCAGACATCCATAGAATCTGATGAGGCAGACGTAGCACTCACCGATTCACGATAGATAATATTGCCTTTCACATGTACACGGCCGAAACTGCGGTTTGGGTTGTCGACCTTTTTGAGCATGGACTGAACTGCCGTGCGCGCCATCTGTTCCACATCCACTTCGACGGTTGTCAGCTTGGGATCGGAGAGCGTGGCATAGATATCATTATCAAAACCAACAACAGAGCATTGGCCAGGTACCTGAATATCCATCGAATTCAGTTTTTGAACGAGCAGATGAGCGACCTGATCACAGTTGCATACAAAGGCCGTTGGCAGCTGCTCGGGCAGATCGATTTCAATAAAAGTACCGCGTTCATCCCGATCATTCAGAATTAGATTTGGATTCATCGGCAACCGATGTTCCAGCAAGGATTTGTAATACCCGAGGAAACGGTCCTGGATACTGCTCGTGGAATACAGGTTCCCTACATAAGCAATGTTACGGTGGCCCTGCTGAACCAGATAGTTCGTCAGCTCATAGGCAGCGTAGAAGTTATCGGTAACGACGGAATCAATGTCCGAATGTTCATCATAGAAGTCGAGAAACATTTTGGGAACTTCCATTGATCGCACCAGTTCAATATACTCTTTGCTGATCTGTCCGAGCACGATGAAACCATCGACCTTGTTGTCGCTGTACAGCTTGGGCAGTGTTAATTCTTCTTCATCCTCCACATTCAGAATGTGCAGAATGCCGTAGTAGCCCTGTTCCTCCAGATGTTTGGTGATGCGCTGGAACACGCGTACATAGAACGACTGCGTAGGTCCGGTAAAACGCTCCGGGATAATTACGCCAATATTATGAGTTAAGCCTTCCTTCATCGAACGGGCAGCGGCATTATACCGATAACCCATTTCAATAGCAAGCACTTTAATTTTTTCTTTTAATTCGCCACTCACGCCATCTTTATCATTCAACGCTTTCGAGACGGTCACACTGCTGACCCCGAGCCTGTCGGCGATATCCCGCATGGTGATATTGTTCTTCAGTATGGTCGCCTCCTTCAAGCCGGTATAGGCACAATGTGCTGTCACTATGATGAGTGCTTTCCTCCAACATAATAACAATCCATATCAGTATACATCGTTACCCACTTGGAATAAAGCCATTCTGGCTGTTGTTTCGCTAATTTTCAGCACATTGCAGGTTTCCCTGAGAGGACGCTCTACCGATGTTACGTTAATTGTTTCTGTAAAAGCTTCTCATTCTTTTCAATCAGCTGACCCCGCTGGCTGGCACAGTCCAGGGAGCGGTATGGATCTGCCGGTGTGTTAAACGTATAATCAACCAGTTTCTCCAGAGTGGTAGTTGCCACATGACAGCGGGTATCACTGGATGCGTAATAGATAAAGACTTCTTCCTTCTCATTCACCACAGCACCATTGCAGAAAATAACATTGGATACATCGCCTACACGCTCGTCGTCATAAGGGGCAATGAAATGGCCGCCGGGCTTGGCAATCACACGCGTCGGATCATTCAGATCCGTTGCGAAAGTGTATAACACATAGCGCAGTCCTGCTGCGGTGTTCCGAACCCCGTGAGCAATGTGAATCCAGCCACGATCCGTTTTGAGCGGAGCAGGGCCTTGACCGTTTTTGACTTCGTAGACCGTATGATATTGCCGTTCATCAATAACCGTCTCTTCATGAATGACCGGGTTCAAGATATCCTCACACAGGCCAAAGGCGATTCCGCCGCCGCTGCCTGTCGAGATGAATCCGTCCTGTGGACGGGTGTAGAAGGCATACTTTCCATCCACGAATTCCGGGTGCAATACGACATTGCGCTGTTGAGGGGAATTGGTGGTGATGTTGGGCAACCGTTCCCAGCTTGTAAGATCCCGTGTACGGACCAGCCCTGCCTGTGCAACTGCGCTGGACGTATCAAATGCAGGAGCCTCCGGGTCTTTGCGTTCAGAGCAATAGATGCCGTAGATCCAGCCGTCTTCATGTTGAACGAGACGCATATCATACTGATTGGTTTCATCCGCATCGATATCATCCCAGACCAGTGGTTTACCCGTGAAACGGAATCCATCAATTCCATTGTCACTTTCGGCGAGCGCAAAGATCGATTTACGGTCCAATCCTTCCGTACGGATGACCATGATGTATTTGCCATTAAAATAGATGGCTCCCGGATTCAGCGTTGCGTTAATGCCCAGGCGTTCCATAAAATGCGGGTTCGTCGTCTCATCCAGATCGAATCTCCAATGCAGCGGCACATGATGGCGAGTGATTACCGGATATTGATACCGATCATATACGCCGTTGTAGAATGAAGAATTGATCTCATTGGGGCGAGCAAGCAGTTGCTCCTGTTTCTCCAGTAACTCCTTGTATTTCGGGTGTATCATTCTGATCCCATCCTCTCAATTAGTTCAATACAGAATCTGCTATTGTGATACGGGCATTTCCATGGTCCGGCAATTTCGCTCTGATCCGGTGTTCCGTTCCCATCAACCGACCAGTACCATTCCCCACCAGCGCGCTGATCAATGATGTTTTCTTTTGTATAGGTCCACAAGCGTTCCATTCTCTCCAGAAACAATGGATCACCTGTACGCTGATATGCATTATAGAAGCCCACCATGGCCTCGGCCTGAACCCACCAAATTCGCTTCTCATCGATATGTTCACCTTCTTGTTCATTTAACAAGGAACCATCCGCATTCACGGCTACATTGGAGATGTTATAGGCAATATCCGTTACCATCGCCGCATACTCCGGATGTTGTTCCATCCCCAGAACTTTCAGTGCTTCGTCAATCAGCCAGCTGGCTTCAATGTCATGTCCGAACGAGCGCAGGTCAATGATGGATTCCCACTGTTTGTTGAAAAATACCCCGAGAAACGTGGTGTCTTGGTCATACACACGTTCATACAAAATTCCGAGCAGGCGTTCCAGCGCCGCCCTCACTTGTTGACCCGGCCACACGCGATAGAGCGTGGTGTAGGCCTCCAGCACATGGATATGCGTATTCATGGTGTAATCCGCAATCACCCCATTTTCGCTCAGCATTTCATTGGGTTGTTCCTTCCATGTACGATCAAATTGTTCCTTGTACGCAGGTAGTTCGGCATCCAGACCTTTGTCCTCGATGAGAGCAAAAAGCGTTTTCGCAAGTTCCAATGCAGAAGCATCCCCGGTAGCACGATAGTACTCACTGAGTGAATACACGCCGAATGATTGCGTATACACATGTTTGCTCGTGTCCAGCGCTTCCCCTGTGTAATTTACCATCCAGTACATGCCGCCAAATTCGTTATCCATCACATGGTCAGCGAGAAAACGATAGGCGTGCTCCGCGTGATCGCGCCATCTTTCGTTTCCGGTAACCCGATAGGCTGCTGCAAAAGACCAAAGTTGCCGTGCCGTGGCGATCCCGCCTTTGGGTGCCTGTGGATTCACCTGAAGATCATTGCCAACCCAGCCGTAGAATCCACCGTGGGTTGTATCTTTAAGGTTGGACCAGAAGGGTAAAATCTGCTTCTCCCAATGCGCCTTAATCTCAGATTGAAGTTCGGTTGTTTTTGTATTCATAAGTGAGCGCTCCTTCAGAATAGTGCATCAATCTAATTTATTAGGTTATCGGTAACTTTATTAGTCCATATTAGTGCTCTGAAAAACAGATGTCAACGAATTACTTTGCTATTTTTCTTGTTAAGTTATAAATAATTTAATTGACAGGTAAGCGTTACCATAATAGAATTCATTTTGCAACCTTAACGATAACTTAATTAAATTAAGAGAGGGGTCGAAACAATTGAGAAAAAACAAAGGTTGGATGATGTTGCTGACGATGCTGCTCATCACTTCGCTACTTGCTGCATGTTCATCCGGAGGTGGATCTTCGCAGGCAGGGGAGGAGATCAGTACAGATCCGGCAGATATCAAAGGTGAAATAACCGTTCTGACGCAACGGACAGATATTGTGGATACCGTGTTCAAAGACTACGCAGCAGAATTCAACAAGGAATATCCCGATGTGAAAGTAAACTTCCAGGCACTGGCCGACTACGAAGGACAAGTGAAGATCCGTATGAGCACCAAGGATTATGGTGATGTACTGATGATTCCGACCAGTGTTCCGATCGCAGATATCCCGGACTTTTTCGAGCCGCTCGGCACGTACGATGAGTTGAAAGACAAATACACCGCCATTGAAGAACGCATGGTGGATGGTCAGGTCTACGGTATCCCTACCGTAATTACGTTCTCTGGAATCATTTATAACAAACAGGTCTTCAAAGACGCAGGCATTATGGAAGTTCCAAAAACACCTGAGCAATTCCAGGCTGCGCTTCAGTTGATCAAAGACAATACAGATGCGGTTCCGCTCTACACCAACTATGCATCCGGCTGGGCTCTCACCCAATGGGAATCGGACCTGCCAACGGTTGCAGGCAGCGTGGACTACGTGAACGTGGATCAACCGAATACAGATGAAAACTTTGTGCCTGGTCAGCCGCACTATGAACTATATAAAGTGCTCTATGATGCAGCCAAGAACGGTTTAATCGAGAAAGATCCAACGACAACCGACTGGGAAAGCTCCAAAGCGGATCTGGCCAAAGGCAAAATTGCCACAATGGCACTTGGCTCATGGGCCATCACACAGATTCAAGGGATGACGGATACACCGGATAACATCGGATTCCTTCCTTTCCCTACGAATGCAAGCGAGGTTGTGGTACCACTTTCCGCTGACTATAACATCGGCATGAACGTGAACAGCGAGAACAAACCTGCTGCGAAAGCCTGGATTGACTGGTTCCTGGCGAAATCGAACTATGCAGTTGAACAGGGCGGCGGTATGGATGCCGACAAAAACGCTGAATTGCCACCGATTTTGGATCAATATAAAGACGTTAAATTCTCCACACTTACCCCTGCCAAAGAAGGTCAGGAAGGTCTCGTTGACAAGATTGATAACGAAGGCGAAATCGGTCTCTGGCAGCCTGACTTCAAGAAACGCATTATCGAAGCAGGTATTGGTAACCGCAAGGAATCCTATGACGACATCATGAAGGACCTAAATGACAAGTGGGTAAAAGCGCGAGCAGAACTCACGAAATAATGGGATTAACGTAAGTGGATCAGGTGATGAATGAACTGCGGGGATATAGGAATCCATATATGAATGGAGCATGGAGTATGTGGTATTTGAAAGCATAATACCCATGCTCTTCCCCCGGCAGTGTTCCACCAGGATTCCATTGGACGGGAGTCTTTCGATATATAGGCGGGAGAACCGCTTGGAGGTGTGGAGAGCATGAAGTACTTAAAACTTTCGAATTGGGGTTACTCAGCGCAACGCATATTTATCATCTGTGCCTTCTCAACTATTCCCCTGGCGTTGCTGTTCACGTTTGCATACTTACCGGTCATCAACATGTTCAAATACAGTTTCACCGATTGGAACGGATATAGTAAAAGGTTTGATTATGTTGGCTTTGAGAACTATACCCGCATATTCAGTGATCCGGAATACTTCAAAGTATTTATTGTCAGCTTGTACTACTTCGTGGCTACGTTCTTACAGATGGGGTTGGCGCTTTACTTTGCCACCATTCTGAGTTTCAAAGTTCGAGGCAAAAACTTCTTCAAAGGCATACTGTTTTTTCCTTATTTGCTGAATGGGGTAGCTATCGGTTTTATCTTCCTCTTTTTCTTCAAACCGGATGGTACACTCGATATGCTCATGCATGCTGTAGGGCTGGGACAATATACGCAGCTCTGGCTCGGTAACCCCAATATTATCAACGTGTCACTCGCAGGTGCATCGGTATGGAGATACATGGGCTTCAACTTTATCATTTTCCTGGGTGCAATCTCCTCCATTCCGAAGGATGTGTATGAAGCATCCGATATTGATGGTGCCAATCGCTGGCAGCAATTCCGCCACATCATCCTGCCAAGCATTACACGCATCCTGCAGCTCAACCTGATCTTGGCGATTAGCGGCGCAATTAGTGCGTTCGATATTCCATATATCATGACCGATGGTTCCAACGGCAGTATGACATTTGTAATTCAGACGGTTCATTTGGCGTTTAAATATGGCAAGCTGGGACTGGCATCCGCCATGGCTGTGGTGCTGCTCATGATCGTTATTCTCGTTACACTCGTGCAGCGCGTCACCATGAAAGGGGAGGAATAAACGTGACACAACTCAAATACACCCTTGCGAGCGTGGTTAAATATGCTTCCCTGGTGCTTGCGGCGTTTATCGCATTGTTACCCATCGTGGTGATCCTGTTTGCATCTCTCAAAACGAATGCGGAATACGCTACCAGCAGCCCGCTTGCCCCGCCAGCCAACTGGCTGAACTTTGCGAACTATGCAAAGGCTTTTGTGGATGGCAACATGCTGGTTGGTTTCAAAAATACAATTATTATCCTGGTCATCTCTATTATAGGAGCGACCCTAACGGGCTCCATGATCGCGTATGTGCTGGATCGGTTCAAATTCAAAGGCAAGAAAATCATGGTCGCGGCATTCCTGCTCGCTACCCTGATCCCAAGTGTGACAACGCAGGTTGCCACATTCCAGATCATCAACGCGCTCGACCTGTTCAACACACGCTGGGCCGCCATCGTCATGTACCTGGGTACAGATATCATCGCGGTTTATATTTTCCTGCAATTCCTGGGCTCCATCTCAAGTGCATTGGATGAATCCGCCATGCTGGACGGTGCCTCGTACTTCACGATCTACTGGAAAATCATTCTGCCACTACTGAAACCGGCCATTGTAACGGTCATTATCGTGAAGGGTGTGAACATCTATAACGACTTCTACACACCGTTCCTGTACATGCCAAAGACCGATCTACAGGTCATATCCACCGCCTTGTTCAAATTCAAGGGACCTTTCGGATCGCAGTGGGAAGTCATCAGCGCTGGCATCATGATCGCCATCATTCCAACCATGATCATCTTCCTGTTGTTACAGAAATACATCTACAATGGCTTCGCGCAAGGCTCAGTTAAATAAAAAAACGAGAGGTTATATGAAATGCATATTGAGAATGCACAGGAACGAAGAGGACAGAAAAAAGCTGGAGAAACGGAGTGTTTGCTAAAAGCTTTCTGAAAGAAAGCTCACTTCGTAAGCATATGCTATAACCGGATTTTCCCCTTTTATAAGGGATCAAAAAAATCTGGGGATAACGGCGATCGCAAGGTTGTTCTGTCATTGAAGTGGTCTAGTGCAATTTTAAGTATTCATTTCATAAAGCCTAACCGAAGGGAGAAATGAAAAATGTCAGTTGCTGAAACGAAAAACGTACACATTGTTGGGGATGCTTTGCCGAATATGCCGTGGGAGAACAAACCGGAGGGAACGGAAGGCCCGGTATGGAGACATTTGGCGAATCCGGTCGTCCCACGTAATCCAGTTAAAGGCGTTGCCCGCATTTTTAACAGTGCCGTTGTACCGTATGAAGGGAAATTCATTGGGGTATTCCGTGCTGAAACCGTTAATGGCCGTCCGCATCTTCACATGGGGGCGAGTGAGGACGGTTTGGAGTGGACGATTGAAGAAGAGCGCATTGCATTTGTAGATGAAAATGGCGATCCGTTTATGCCGAACTATGCGTACGATCCACGTTTGGTCAAAGTCGAAGACACGTATTACATCATCTGGTGTACAGACTTCTATGGTGCAGCACTGGGCCTGGCCAAAACAGATGACTTCAAAACATTTGTCCGCCTCGAAAATCCAATGCTGCCGTTTAACCGGAATGGCGTGTTGTTCCCGCGCAAAATCAACGATAACTATGTAATGTTGTCCAGACCAAGTGACAGTGGACATACGCCATTCGGGGATATTTTCCTGAGCGAAAGCCCGGATCTCGTGTACTGGGGCAAGCACCGTCATGTCATGAGCAAAGGCGGTCAAGGCTGGTGGCAATCGGTCAAAATTGGCGGCGGGCCTGCTCCGATCGAAACGTCCGAAGGCTGGCTGATGTTCTACCATGGCGTAACTGGAACGTGCAACGGTTTCGTCTATAGCATGGGTGCGGTCATTCTGGATCTGGATGAGCCATCCAAAGTAAAATATCGTTCCTCCAACTTCGTGCTGACACCAGAAAAATGGTATGAAGAACAAGGCTTCGTTGATAACGTCATTTTCCCGTGTGCAACATTGCATGATGCAGAGACCGGACGTATCGCCATCTATTACGGCGCTGCCGATACGTATGTGGGCGTGGCTTACACGACCGTAGAAGAGATCGTAAACTATGTGATCGAGACGGACGAAGTCATTGCAGGAGACCATGAAGAGGGCAAGCTGTAATTGAAGTGAAAGTGCAGAACCAATCTGAAGAAGCGAAGTGGTCGCATTTATTCCCGGATTTCTCCCTTGTATAAAAGGGATCTACAGAAATCTGGGGATAACGGCGATCGGAAGATGGTACTGCAATCGTAGTGAAAGTGTATACATTCGGCCATTCTTTTTACATTAAGTGAACAGGAACACAGGGGAGTAATGCACATGGAGTACATCAAAGGATTTACATTTGGCTGGATGAGTGGCAGGGGAGACTTCCGCAAGCCGGAAGCGAAGGAGTCCTTGCGCCTGATGGCTGAACGTACAGGCAGTTCGCATGTTATTTTTGCACTGGCGGCACATCAGGATCATCCGCAGGCGGTAGAGGTCAAGTATCGGGGTGAACATCTGGTCGAGGATGATGAACTGGTCGACATGATTGGTTATGCCCGTACACTCGGGCTGCGTGTCATTCTGAAACCAACCGTCAACTGCACCGATGGCACATGGCGTGCACATATTAACTTTTTTGATATCGATGTGCCTTGTGAGCCGAAGTGGAAGGATTGGTTCCGCAGCTACACGGCATTTCAGAAGCATTATGCAGCGATTGCAGAGCAGGAAAAGTGTGAGATGTTCATTGTAGGCTGTGAGATGGTGCAATCCGAGCGTCGGGATCAAGAGTGGCGAGAGGTTATCGCTGGTGTGCGTGATGTGTACACGGGACTGGTGTCATACAACACGGACAAATATCAGGAAGGTCATGTGAAATGGTGGGATGCTGTGGACGTGATCTCTTCCAGTGGCTATTATCCCATTGGAGATTGGGAGGCACAGCTGGATCGTATTGAACAGGTGATTGCTCCATATGGCAAACCCTTTTTCTTCGCGGAAGCAGGCTGTCCCAGCCGCAGTGGATCAGCCCAGGTACCGAACGATTGGGGACTGGAAGGCGAAGTGAGTGCTGAGGAACAGGAGCGTTTCTATGAGGCCATGTTCCGGCATGTCAGTCAGCGTGACTGGGTGCGCGGGTTCGGTCTATGGGATTGGAGCGCACATCTGCACGCGGAGAGGGATGCACTGATTAACGACGGATACGGGGTATATGGTAAGCCTGCGGAGAAAATTATTCGTCGGTTCTATGAAGACATCACTGTAGAAGTTTAAACGAGAAACAAGAAGGTGTATGTGAGATGATCTTAGTGATATATCTCTATATGTACTTTCGTGATTTCCATGCTGTGAGCAAGGAATAGCAGATTATGGTGGAGCTCATTTTTCCAGTTGTAACTCTCATTCAGGTCAAGAAGCCTTTCCTCCCACAGGAAAGGTTTTTTGGCTATTTTAGTAACAACACATACCATGTCGAATTTTGTTGACAAAAGGAGGACTCCTGCCTATTCTTAATGGATGAATATGAGAATCATTATCATGAAATAGAGAAAAGGGGTTCAACATCCATGTCTGTACAACATCGCAAATCTTCGGCGCTCACGCTGGCAACTATGCTCTTGTTGCTATTCGTTATCGTGGGTTGCAGCAATACAGGAAGTGGAGATGAATCCTCATCTGCGGTTTCGGATCAAACATCAACGAAGTCGATTACGATGTCATGGCCACGTGATATCGGTACAATGAATCCGCATACGTACAATCCTTCGCAATTATTTGCCCAATCCATGCTCTATGAGCCGCTGATCAGTTACCAGAAGGACGGAAAACTGGAACCTGCTCTGGCAGAATCATGGACCATCTCCGATGACGGCAAAGTATATACATTCAAGCTTCGCCAAGGTGTGAAATTCTCAGATGGTACGCCATTTAATGCTGAGATTGTGAAAAAGAATTTTGACGCTGTAATGAAAAATAAAGATACACATAGCTGGTTGGGCATTGTAGGTGTGCTCGACAAGACCGAGGTTGTGGACGATCAGACTTTCCGATTGACACTCACAGAGCCGTATTATCCTGTTCTTCAGGACTTGTCGGTAGTTCGTCCTTTTCGCTTCCTGGGTGAAGCCGGATTCCCGGATGACGGAGATACATCCCAAGGCATCAAAGAGCCGGTGGGTACTGGTCCGTGGATGCTGGCTGAATACAAGCAGGACGAATATGCCGTCTTCAAGCGTAACCCGAACTATTGGGGAACAGCACCGAAGGTAGATCAGATTACGGTCAAAATCATTCCTGACGGTGAAACCCGTGTACTCGCTTTTGAAAAAGGTGATCTCGACCTGATCTATGGTGAAGGTGTGATCAGTCTGGATGCGTTCCAACAACTGCGTGACAATGATGAATATGTGACCCAATTGTCTGATCCGGTAGGCACTCGCAGCTTGCTGCTGAACTCTTCCAATCCGAAGCTGTCCGATGTCAGAGTACGGATGGCGCTTCAGCAAGGGTTTAATAAACAGGCGATGGTGGAAGGTGTTACTTCCGGTTTGGAAGAACCAGCCGATACCGTACTGTCCAAAAACTATCCGTACACGAATGTAGACTTGGAACCGATCACGTATGACGTTGAGAAATCCAAAGCTTTACTGGATGAAGCGGGCTGGAAGTTACCGGCTGGTGGTACGGTTCGTGAGAAAGACGGTCAGCAGCTTGATTTCGAGATGATTTTTGATAAAACGGACCCGATTCAGAAAGCGATGGCGGAGACCATTCAGGCAGAATGGAGCGAGCTGGGGGTTAAAGTAAACCTCACGGGACTGGAACTGACGGTACAGATCAAACGTTTGAAAGCCAATGATTTTGACCTGTATTTCTGGTATAACTATGGCGCTCCGTATGATCCTCATTCCTTCATTAACGTTGTGGCAAGCCCTGGATTCGGGATTTCCGAGACCTTGAGTGCGTTGCCGATGAAAAAGGAACTGGACGATCAGGTGCATGCAGCCCTGTCATCTACAGACGAGACGAAACGCCAGGAGTTATATGGCTCCATCTTGAAAACACTTCAGGAGCAATCGGCGATCGTACCGATCTCTTATATTAAGAAAACGGCTGTATATCAGAAGAAAATCTCCAACTTTATTTTCCCGGCGAACCGTGATGAGAATCCGTTTGTGGGCATTGAACTGGGCAATCAATAAATAGTAATTACTTTAATTAAGGAAGTGGATGGCCCTTGGTAAGGCCATGTAGCTTGATGAAAGGGAGGAACGTTTGGTGATCAGTTATATCGGTAAACGAATGATCGCAATCATTCCTATCGTTTTTATCGCTACACTTGTTACCTTTGCGCTTATTCATATTTCACCAGTTGATCCGGCCGAGGCTTATCTGACAGCAGCTCATATCTATCCAACACCGGAGCTGCTTGCGCAAAAGCGACATGAATTCGGTCTGGATCAGCCCTTGTTAACCCAATATGCGCATACGATTCAGAAGATTGCCAAGCTCGACTTCGGCACCTCGTACCTCACCAATAAACCCGTATGGGATGAAGTGAAATTAAGGCTTCCGGCTACGGCTGAACTAGCCTTCTGGAGTATGTTGTTATCGGCTCTGGTAAGTATTCCTTTGGGAATACTGGCCGCAGTGTACAAGAATAGCTGGATTGACATGGTCAGCCGGGCCATTTCCTATATTGGAGCATCTATTCCGCAATTCTGGCTCGGTTACCTGCTGATCTTCTTTTTCTCGGTGAAGCTGGACTGGCTGCCTGTGGAGGGGCGTGGATCGTGGGAGAATCTGGTTCTGCCTACGGTAACACTATCCATGATCCTGATTGCGGTCTACACCCGATTGTTACGTTCCAGTGTACTGGAGCAATTGCAGGAGACATATGTAAAGTATGCAAGAACACGCGGGATTCGCGAAAGAGTGATTATGCTCAAACATGTCCTGAAAATCGCCATATCGCCCCTCATTACGGGGATGGGGATGAGTATGGGCAAGCTGCTCACAGGCACCATTATTGTAGAGCAGGTGTTTTCCTGGCCGGGGTTCGGGCGTTATTTTGTCGATGCGATATTTAACCGGGATATTCCCGTGATTCAATGTTATGTCTTCCTGGCGGCATGCCTGTTCATCGTATGCAATCTGCTCGTTGATCTGGTGCAGCTCGTTATGGACCCACGGATTTCAGCGAAAGGACGGGCAGAACATTGATAAACAAATGGCGTGCGATATTTAAAGGACAGAGAGCCATCCAGATCTGCTCTGTGATCATATTGCTCTTCTTCATAGTCGCGTTATTAGCTCCATGGATTGCTCCTCATGACCCGGTGAAGGTGAATTTGTTGCAGAAGCTGGCGAGTCCATCGCTTGAGCATTGGCTGGGAACGGATCATCTCGGACGCGACAATCTCACCAGGCTGATGTATGGTGCGCGGGTGTCGCTTGGATTTGCTACTCTGATTTTTCTGTCTTCTCTGCTCATTGGTGTCATTGTGGGTTCGATCTCCGGATACCTTGGTGGCTGGGTGGACAGTCTGCTAATGCGCTTGTGTGAAGGCATTATGGCGTTTCCGAATCTGGTGCTGGTGCTTGGTATTGTGGGGATCTTTGGTCCAGGTCTGATGCAGGTACTTCTAGCCCTCATGATGGTGCAGTGGGTGTATTATGCACGCATCTGTCGGAATATGGTCGTAAGTCTGAAGGAACGGAACTTCATCGCAGCGGCGCGGATTAGCGGCTCCTCTTCGTGGACGATTATTCGCAAACATATCATCCCCAACGTGCACCGTCCCATTGTTGTCATGGGTACGTTAGAGATGGGCTGGGCGATTATGGATATATCCGCTCTGTCCTTCTTGGGGCTTGGCATTCAACCACCCAATGCAGAGTGGGGCGCCATGATTCATGAAGGAACGGGTTATATTCGCAGTCATCCGGAGTTAATGATCTACCCGGGTGCATTGATTCTGCTGGTCGTCATTACGTTCAACATCTTGGGTGAAGCGTTATCCGAGCGTTATGGCATTGCAAAAAGGTAGTAATTCGGAGGCATATGGAGGTGAACGTAACGATGGATGATGCAGCGAAGGTACTCGAAGTTCGTGGTCTGCAAGTGAATCTTAGAACAGCGGAGGGTTCAGTCCCGTTACTTGCGCCCATTGATTTCGAATTGAAAAAGGGTCGTGTCTTTGGTCTGGTCGGTGAGAGTGGCAGCGGTAAGACCGTTACGTGTAACGCCTTGCTCCATCTGCTTGATCCGCGCAGGATGGAAGTGTCGGGCAGCATCCGGCTGAATGGACGGGAGCTTGGCTCGTTGTCAGGTGAGGAGATGCGGCGCATCCGTGGCAAGGACATCGGATTTATTATGCAGAATCCGATGAATGCTTTTACACCCGTATATACGATTGGATCTCAATTCATTGAAACCTTGCGTACGCATACGGGAATGTCGAAAGCAGCAGCCCGAGAGCGGGCGATTGCAGCCTTGGCAGACATGAATTTGTCCGAACCAACAAAACTGATGAAGCGATATCCCTTCCAACTGAGTGGCGGCATGCTTCAGCGGGTGATGATTGCCATATCGATGTGCCTGCGACCCGCCCTGGTTATTGCTGACGAACCAACGACGGCACTGGATGTTGTGAATCAGTTGAAAGTGCTTCAGGAATTGGATCGGCTACGTACCGAATATGGCACATCCATCTTGCTCATCTCGCACGATCTGGGCGTGATCTCGCAAATGGCGGATGAAGTCGCGGTTATGCAGAAGGGGCGGATTGTGGAGCAAGCAGATGTGTACCAACTGTTCGATCAGCCGCAGCATGAGTATACCCGGATGTTGTTAAATGCCAGACCCAGAATGTCTTTGGGACGATAGTAATTACAGGTGAGTTGAATCGTTCAGTGAGTGTATGTGTAGAGCGGGTATGAACTGTATTTTGATTGGGTAGGGTAGGGGTGGAATGGACATGGTGATGTGCAATTTCGTCTTCTTCGGAGATTGCTTCTGCCAAGTACAAGAGAGGAGGATGACCTGATGCTTCAGGTACGTGAAGTAAGCCATAGCTATGGCAGACGCAATTGGCTGGATCGTTCGGGAGCGCGTCCTCCTGTGCTGGCAGACATTTCACTTACGATTGAAAAGGGTGTTTGTCTGGGACTGTTGGGTACGAGTGGCGCAGGTAAAAGCACCTTGGGCAAAATCATGCTTGGTCTGGAGAAGCCCAGCCAGGGTCAGGTTTTATTTCAAGGGCAGGATATCTATCGATCCAGCAAATCCGTGCTTAAGGGATTACGACGTGACCTGCAAGTCGTGTTCCAGGACTGTTATTCGGCTGTGAATCCACTTATGACTGCCGCGCAGATCATCGGTGAGCCGCTGGATAATTACGAGCGTTTGTCGGCAAAAGAACAACTTCGTGTGGTTGGACAACTGCTTGAGCAGGTCGGACTTACACCAGAGGATGGGAGCAAGCTTCCGCACCAGTTCAGCGGTGGCCAATTACAGCGGGTCAACATCGCACGAGCTATCGCGCTCAAGCCGAAGTTAATCGTACTGGACGAATCGATTAGCAGTCTGGATATGGTGCACCAGACGCAAATCCTATCCTTGCTGGCAGAGCTCAGAGCATCGTATGGGTTATCGTATCTCTTTATCACGCATGATATCCGGGCTGCCATGACCATCTGTGACCGCATTGCCGTAATGGATCAGGGCAGAATTGTTTATAGCGGTGATGCCGGGAATTCGGTAATGCAGTCGGATCATCCGGCTGTGCAGCAGTTGGTATCGTCCATTTTGCCTGAGCATCCGTCGGGTCGTATTTCGTTTAGGTAATGCGTTGTTTGTATTTGTAGATGGCTGTTAGCTGGAGTTGCTTAACATGGTTGCTCCACTGCATTATGGATGCGAAGTCGCTAACGAACCGAGTGATCGTTAAATGGCGATTTAGCGCGGAATGCAAAATGTAACGAACCTCAGTGAAGTTATTCCGGTGCAAACCTGCCAAAACCTGCGAAAGCACATACACATTGGGAGAATAACGCTTCTACGATTCGTTAAACGGAAGACTTGTGGGAAATGGAGCTATTAACGTGTGTAAGATTCGTTAGACCATGATGAAAATGAATGCTAAAAGGGTTGTCCCCTACGCCTTGAACAAGACGTAGGGGACAACCCTTTTTTTGTACCTGGGAATAGGCACATTTCCTGCTTTCTGATATAAGTTAAACTAAAATTACACTTATCCCCAGATTGTTGATTTAACTTATAAGGTGAACATCTGGAGAGAAACCTATACTTCCGATGAGGATTTCTTGCAGAAATCTTTTACCCCATCTTCCGACCAAGCAACTCGATCTTCTCCAACCATTTCTTTCTCTGTTCCTCGGACTGTTTTCCCACCACATCTACAGGTGTTATCCGAACTGGTTTGATGCCTGTCAGCGCAAAGGTGGAGATTTTCATCATTTTGTGTGCGGGCTCACCTTGGAACCATTTGAAGTACCAGCTAGGACCATCCATCGTGGTGATCATGCGAGCGGTGCGGCCTTTGAGCAGCTGATCCGGGAAAGGTTTTCCTTTTTGGTACTTGAATGCGTAACCTGGCATGAAGATTCGGTCAACGAATCCTTTCAGCAGGGCAGGCGGTCCTCCCCACCAAATCGGGAATACCCATACGAGATGTTCGGCCCATTTAATCGCCTCTTGTGCTTCTAGCAAGTCCGGTTCAAGCGGCAGTTTATTACGATAGCCTCCCTCCAGATTCATGTTGAATGCCAACTCGTTCAGGGTGATCACGCGGGCCTCGGCGCCTGCCTGCACAGCGCCTTTACGATAAGCTTCGGCAATTGCGCCATTGTAACTTGGGGAAACGGGGTTGCCTTGGATGATTAATATTTTCTTCATGATGACGACACGTCCTGACTATTTTAGTTAATGAACACTAACCTCATGTGCAAAAAGAAAAGGTCACGTATGACCCGGTAATCCATCGGTATATCCTGATGGTATGTTGACGATTCTCTTTTAGAAGTTGTTCAAAGAGTCCACTTTTTGAACACGTACTTATATTAACGTGCAGTTCTGAACCTTTTTTGGTGTTCTGCGAGGCCAGAATGGTTGCCCCTCTCCAGTTCTACTCCTGAGATACGTGCCCCAACATCAATGAGAGTCGGTGAACGGTTTCCCCGGTGTAGGGTACCAACAACTCTGGCAATTCACCTTGCATACTCGAGACCGCCATACGTGTAATCGCACCGATCACCAGAACGGCTGTGAGCCGTGAATCCTGCTGAGGCAGTTCGCCCCGCATCATTCCCTGATCGATCAGATCCATTAACGCATCCAATGGTTGACGGTAGTCCTCACTGCTGCCGGCTTCAATGAATATTTCATGATTCTGTGAGATCAACAGCAGTCCGTAGGGATCTTCATCGTGCAGGTGAAGAACCTCGGTAATCAGTTGCTTGAAGCGTTTCAACACGGGACCTTCCTGTCGAACATACCCGTCAATCAGTGAAGTATAGTCCGCGCAGTATTGAGTGAAGGCTTCCAGGGCAACGGCATCTTTGTTTTTAAAATGTTTGTAGATCGCCGCATCGGTTACTCCGGCGGCGTCACCGATCTCTTTGACGGATATGCCGTCAACGCCTTTGGTTGCAAACAAGCGCATCGCCGCTTGTAAAATATCTTTCTTTTTACTATCCACATGAGGTTTGTTCTTCATAATCGTATAGTAAGTGATTACTAACTAAAATGCAACAGGCAATTTTGAAACTCTGAATGGAGACACGGAATAAGCGCTTACGAACAAAGCTTGCAGGCTTGAGAGAGGCAACGTATGATGAATAGAAATCAACATCGGAGCAGCAGGAAGAACGAAACGGATGGTGGATTGCGTGAAAGATGAGATGGATGCATATAGCTGGGTGACGCCCGAAGGATTGCTGAATGATCACTATATAACAAGCCGCGAACAGTTGTATAAAGGAATGAACGGACGATATGTGGAGCGATTCACTGTTCCTACTGGTGAAAGTTATATTTTCAAACCGCTGACGAATCCTGCACAGCACGGACGAGAACGATGGATGTACGAGCGTGTGATGTCTGGCCTACCACCGATTTATCCGCAACTCATTGCAGCGTCGGATCTTACCATTGCACCGGCACAGAGCTGGATGATCTATGAGGATCTGGGGCAACTGGTGCATGATTCGCGAGAGGCGACGATGCTTGATGCAGCGGCACATATGGCAGCATGGCATGCATTGCCTGTTACGGATTGGAGTGAGCTTCCTCGCGTAGGTCAGAAACCGTCTATTCGCACCATGTTGGATGAGTTGCAGATGCACAGACAATTTACGGATGATCTGTTGTCCAGGCTGGATATGCGGCTGTCTTCATCGGATTGGGACAAGATCTCAAGGTTGATCCTCACGGCAGAAGAAGAGCTTCCTACTGTTCTGTGTCACGGAGACCTGCATCCCGGAAATATGGCGGAGGTGGACGGCAGACTGGTCATATTGGACTGGGAGCATGCCCATATGAATACGCCATTGTGGGACATGTACCATCTGGTAGATCTCTCGCATCCGCTGTTTCCCAGAACGGTTACGCCTGCTTTGCGAGAGCGGGTCATAGACATTTATTTGGACAAACTAGAGAGCCTGGGCGTGCAGATTGAATGGGATTCTTTTGCAGGATGGTACAACGCCTATGCTATTGTATTTTCGCTCTGGATGCTGTGTTTGATTGATGGTGACCTGAGAAGTGAGGAATGTGTGTGGCCGAAGGAACAGTTGCGTAACCAGTGGCATGAGACGGCAGCGACGCTGGAACAGTGCATGAAGCACATGGGTGAGGAATAGAAATGAGGGGTGAGAAGCTTGCGTAAAGTCGGACTTGTTATGCGTAAAATTCAATTCACGGAAGCACAGGGGCCACGCGTATTTGCGGATCGACTGAAGCAGATTGGTCTGGAGCTGGGCGTGGATATTGTGTTCATCTCGCCGGAGCGTCATGTCAGCGGATACGACTGGTTGCCGGGTTATGAGCATGAGAAAGGTGACCTGGTGAACTACGATATCGTGCTGGACCAGATTCATAGCCAAAATATAGAGCATGTCATCTACACCGTATCCGGGTTTACGTTTTTGAAGATGTTCTTACCAAAGAGTGTACTGTTCCCGCACAGTTTCCCCGATCCCGCGCTAACGGGATATGAGATGATGAAGCCATTTTATACGATGGTGGATAAAGCGGTTGTACAGACGGAGTTTTTGAAAACAGAACTTGGTCGCAATTTCGGCGTACATGACGTGAACGTCATCCCGATTGGCTTTAGCGAAGAGCTGGCGAACCGGCACTATGACCCGAGCCAGGTCGTGCATAATCGGGTGCTCTGGATTGGTAGGGATGAAGCGAATCGTCGACCGGATCTGGTGCTGGAATATGCTCGGCAGAACCCGGACAAGGAAGTATATATGGTGTTTGGCGGTGTTCGCTATAAGGAAACCATGAAGAAGTACGACATTCCTGCCAACGTGAAGCTGAAGTTCGCGCTCACGCAGGATGAGATATTTACGTTGATGAACTCTGCCAAGGTGTATTGGAGCTGTTCAGCCTTTGATACGTTTGCGATGCCGCTGACGGAAGCGATGGCGATGGGCAAAATGGTTGTGAAGCCGGAGCACGCTTGCTACGGTCACATTCGATCCACGCATGCCTTTGCAGGCAACGAGGATAACTGGTTTGAACTGGTGAACATGGCTGCGGCAGCGCCGCGCAGTGTGTCGGAAGACAATCGGGAGTATGCTTTTGGTGCTTTTTCGCGCACGAAGATGAAAGAAGGGTACCGGCACTTTTTCTCAGATTGGTTGAAGTAACGTAAGGTCTGTAACAAAGGGCTTAATCCATCCAGCAACAGGAGGGGAACCTTATGGAAGTACTGATCTTGTGGACATTGGGAATGTGGGCGGTGCAGCTGCTGATTGAATGGCTTATCTACCGGTTGCAAGGACGCCGAATGACGTGGGTACAATATATATTGCCATGTGTGGCCTTGCTCGGCGGTGCCGTCGTAATCATGATCAGCATCGATATTGGCGGGTGGAACGGCATCGGATATGCCCTGCTTGGCGTATCGCTGGGTACCGCGGGAATGTTAACACTCATTACGGTGGCGATCAGGGATTTGGTGCTTCGGCGACGGGGCAGGAATTAAGCGGAAGAATGAAACCTCTATACAGTAAGATTGAATCGGGTGATGGGATGGTTGCAGGAACGCATCCGTCTGTGATATATTTACATTAATTATGACAAGGGAGGTGAAGACAGGTGAATCACGAGATGCTTAACAACCGTATTAGCCAGCTGCCGATTGCTATGGCTGGCATTGTTCATACTTTTCTGACCAACGGGAGAAGTCTGTCCAATTTTGAATATACGGAAGTTAACATTTGCGAGAAGATGCCTGCCTTGACCTCATTCGGACGATAAGCGATATTGCTTGAATTCTGAAGGGCCGCGGAGCTAACCTCCTGCGGCTCTTTTTGTGTTGCGGTCAGGATCTTCCATACCATAGGAGGAACCTTATTATGATGATGATTAGCGCGCAACAACTGACTCAATACCACGGAGCACATCTGGTGCTGGACGGCATTACGTTTGAAATTATGGAAGGTGACAAGGTCGCCCTGATCGGCCGTAACGGAAGCGGCAAGACCACACTTATGCGCCTGATGGCAAGACTGAACAAGCCGGATGAAGGACAATTGATGATCAAGAAAGATACACGAATGGGATATGTGGCTCAGGTTCCAGAAGGGTTGGATAACCATACCGTCCTGGATGTGCTGAGCCTTGGATTCAAAGAGCTTATGATATGTCGCACGCAAATGAAGGAAATGGAGCAGCAGATGTCCGATCCAGCATGTGCAGCAGACCCTAATCAATTGGAGCGCTTGTTGAAACGTTATGCGGCACTGCAAGATCAGTTTGAGCGTGAGGGTGGATACGAAATGGATGCCCGGATCGATCAGGTGGCGGACGGTTTGGATATCGCCAAGGCACACTATGGTTGGCGCTTCGGTTCCTTGTCCGGTGGGGAGCAGACTCGGGTGGTGCTGGCTTCGCAGCTAATCGTAAGACCTGATCTGTTATTGCTCGATGAGCCAACGAACCATCTCGATCTGGAGCGGGTCGAGTGGCTGGAAGGATTTTTACGAGAATATCCCGGCACCATTGTCCTGATCTCGCATGATCGCTATTTTCTCGATCGGGTAGTGAATCGAACACTGGAGCTGGAGGATGGAGAAGCGGAAACGTCTGCTGGCGGTTATACGGAATATATGAAAGTGAAGGAACAACGGCTGTTGCAGCAATTCGAGGAGTTCAAGGAGCAGCAGAAGGTGATCAAAAAAATGAAAGAAACGATCCGCCAACTGGAGGAATGGGGCCGAATTGGTGGGAATGAAAAGTTCTTCAGACGGGCGGCCTCGATGCGTAAAGCAATCGAGCGGATGGAACAGGTGAAGCGTCCTGTGCTGGAGCGCCGCAATGCCGAGTTCGATGTTCGTCCTACGGATCGAACGGGCAAACGGGTAGCGGTATTGGAACAGGTCGAGAAGAGCTATGGTGAGCGCGAAATCCTATCTGGAATCTCGGGTCTGTTGGAATATGGGGATAAAATTGCACTCATTGGACGCAATGGCTCCGGCAAGACGACCTTGTTCAAGCTGTTGCTTGGTGATGAGCAGCCCAATGCGGGCAAGCTGGAGTGGGGAGCACGCGTGGATGTAGGGTATCTGGCTCAACAGGAAGAACCTACGAATCCGAAGCTGAATGTGCTTGAATACTTCCGTCTGGAAGCGGGCGTGGAGGAAGGCGAAGCACGCGGGATTCTGGCTCGATACCTGTTCTATGGAGCGGATGTATTCCGCTCAGTCGGGCAGTTATCCGGCGGGGAATGGACGCGCCTGCGGCTGGCTCTGCTGGTGCAGCGCAAACCCAATGTACTGCTGCTTGATGAGCCAACCAACCATCTGGATATCGCATCCAGAGAAGCGCTGGAAGAGTCGCTGGTTGATTTTGAAGGAACCGTACTTGCCATCTCACATGATCGGTATTTCGTCAATCGCCTCGCCTCCCGTGTCTGGGAACTGGAGGACGGTCAGATGACCGCTTATCTGGGAGACTATGAGGCATATCGGGAGAAGAAGCTTGAACTGCAAGCTCGTGCGGCGGCGACAACTCAGGCTACAGCAGGAGTGGGAGTTTCTTCTCGTGGGAACGCCAAGTCAGAGATGAAGTCAGGTTTAACGTCTGCTCCCGGCGGAACTGCCAGATCAGGGAAGAAACCAGAAGCAACCTCGACATTGAACGGTTCCACTGTTACGGCTACCGATGGAAGTCGTGATCATGAAGTTTCCACAGGATCAAGCAAGGCGTTGACTCCTTCGGCAGCAACTGCATCGAATCATAGAAGTAGCAATGGCAACAACCAGTCTGCGGAGAAGCTGGAACAGACGTTAGCTCGTCTTGAGGCACAGATTCAGGCACTGGACCAACAGTTGGAATCCGTACAGAACAATCCGGTTGAACTGGAACAAATCTGGAATGATCGCGAGCAATTGTCCGCTGAATATAATGATATATTGGCGCAGTGGGCTGAGTTATAAGTCAGAATGGCATGAGCATAAGATGGAACAAGCGAGGTCGGAGAATCATTTCCGGCCTTTTTGACCGGGGTTAAATACCATACGTTTTGTGTTAGCCAAGAGAGCGTTAAAGCACGAATGTAGCATCGTCAACTTGATTGAAGCAGCTAAAGGTATTGTGAAATTGATTCACTAGTGGAACTTTTTACCTTCACATGCGTTAAATACGTTTGTATGAATTGAAACGGCTCACCTAAGAGCTCGCAAAAAGGGAGGTTATCGGTATCTATTATTCATTGACGTATCGGACTTGGTCGGATGATCGACAGGCGGAGACGGGGGTGCTGGAACAGACATCAGTCACACGAGATGAACTGTTCATGCGCAAACTGGTGGATGCTACCTTGGTAAAAAATAAACTCTGGGCGCATCTGTCCAATGAATGCCAGGATGGGCGGGAACATGCGGTATACGTAACGGCGTATGAGCAACAGATGCCGGACGAGTACGGTGCAGCCATTGCGGATGCTGCGCTGGCCATGTGCAAAATGTCTTCCATGTATAGTGCAGAGTATATGCTGTGGAATGGAAGTTCGTTTCAGGAGTTGGAACTCACAGCGTCATCCACCTATACGATGGAGCTTGCCGAGCAACTGCTGGACCATTACATGGTTCGCAGTGGCAAGACGTATGAGTTCCTGTATTCCGTGCTGGATGCGGATCGCAAGAAAGTGTTGTTTTATATGAAAGAGGTGGATCTGTAATGAGTGACCAAGAGCGGGGGCAAGCATCGAAACCCGGATCAAAAGCAAAGCTGGTTGCTTTCTCCCTGATGCTGGCGGTTCCTGCCGTGTTATCCGGTTGTGGCAGCAACAATGATGAATGTGACCCGGAGTATGATACCGGATGTGAATATGATTCCAGCAGTGGACACTATTACTACGGTGGGTCGTCGTATCGAAGCAACAAGGACAGTAACAGCTCCTATAGCAAATCCAAGTCCAAATCAAGCGGCTTCGGTAGCTTCTTCCGCAGTTCGGGAGGATAACCGGATGAGGCAAGTGGTTCAACTGCCGTTTAGTCACGAAGAAGTATTTCAGGGTGAAACGGAACAACAGATTCCATACCATCGAATGTACGGGAAGCAATATTGCGTGCCTGCATTGACGGTCTATTCTCCCTCGGAGGTAGAAGAGCTGCGTACCGCAGCCGAGGCGGTAGACGGAATTTACTGTAAAGTGATGCGATTTATCCAGCAATATATGCCGGATTCCTTTTTGGAGCATCAGCTGGGTATCCATCCCGGGCTTATCCCGGCGGCACGCATGGAGATGGTGACTGGAGGCATTACCCGTCAGGACTGGATTATCGGAGAAGCTGGGCCCAAGTGTATTGAAAATAATACGGACACTCCAACGGGCATACCGGAGGCTGCTGCATTGGAAAATATCCTGGTCGGTCTTGCTGAGCCTGCCGCGTTGACTGCACCATCTGCCGAGATGGATGCACGTATTCAGGCGTGTTTCAAGATATGGCTGGAATTCTATGCAGAGCAAGGATTGCAGGGTCCGGTGACATTCACTTCTTTTGGTGAACATGTCGAAGATCGAACAAATACGGAATACCTGATGAGACGATGTCAGGAAGCGGGATACGAGGTTTTCTATGCTCCACTTGATGAACTGGAGATTGTTCCGGGAGAGGCGCTTTACCATAAAGGTCGGGAGATTAATCTGCTCTACCGCCTCTATCCACTGGAATATCTGATCGATGATCGGGATGAGACGACAGGCGTGGACATTGGCGCTGCGTTACTTGAACTTGTACGGGAAGGACGGCTAGGCCTGATGAATCCCGTTCAGCATGTGCTGATGCAGAGCAAAGGCTTCATGGCAGCGATCTGGTCGCTCTACGAGCGTAATGAGCAAACCCCGGAATATTGCGGGTTTACCCTCTTTGATGATACAGAGATGGACGTCATTTCCCGATATCTGCTGCCAACCTATTTTTCAGCTGAACCCTTCGATCTGAACGCCATGCCATATGTAGCCAAAAGCTATTGGGGGCGCGAAGGCAGAGGAACTCTTTTGCTGGATGGAGGAACGAACAATGCCTTTGGAAAGCAGGATATGGAGCATCCTCTTAACGAGACGCTGGAATCCAATCGTGCAACTGCGACAACAGACGAGGATGAAGAGATTACAGCTTATTACGAAAATCAGCCCAAAATCTATCAGAAGCTGGTTCCGATGGAACAGGTCGTGATTGAGACGGAAAATGGAGCGTACAGCGGTTATCTGCTTACAGGGGTATTTGTTATAGGTGGGCGTTTGGCTGGAGTGCTGCCACGGGTTGGGGAGAAAGTAACCGGAGATATGGCCTATTATTGCGCGGCTGCGGTTCGTGAACGGATGAATGATGAGGAGGAGAAGAAGGAATGGAGAACTTGGGATTGAACTTGCTGAATGTTGTGGTGGGTATAGGCATTTTGCTGGTGGTATTGGTATGTGGATATTTCGCTTTTAGCAAATTGACCCGGTATAACGATAGTGAAGAGATCGCGAAAGGAAACGAAGCGGCGGGCATGTACATGGGCAGCAAATTGCTGGGACTGTGTATTATTGTGGGCATGGTATCTTTCTCAACGCATTCGTGGTTGGATATGCTGCTGTGGTCGGCGTTTGGAATTATTTTGCTGTGCCTGGTCTATATTATATTTGACTTCCTCACGCCCAAAATGCGAGTTTGCGATGAAATCGCACGAGGAAATATGGCGGTAGCGCAGCTGCTACGTTCGATTATCATCGGCGTTTCCATCGTCATCGGTACATTTTTAATGTAAAATAAGACATAGTGTTTTATAGAATTTACTATATAAACGGAAGAAGGGGCGCGGCATCATGAGAAGAGTCATCATCGATACAGATACAGCAGGAGACGATACGATTGCGATCCTGACGGCATTGCATCACTTTCAGGTGGAAGGCATCACCATTACGGGCGGTAACGTACAATTCGACCAAGAGGTTGAAAATGCCTTGTACACGGTACAGGTTGCTGGACATGGCGGCAAGGTGCCTGTGTATAAAGGTTGCGAGCGTCCGTTAATGGCCTACGGTAAAGCTCAGCACCGTACAGTGGAAGACGTGCATGGCGATGACGGCATGGGCGGCGCGCATTTCCCGAAGGCGGATCAGCGTCCCGAGAGCGGGCATGCGGTTGATTTTATCATTGAGAAGGTGCATGCACATCCAGGTGAAATTGAACTGCTGGCAATTGCCCCGCTGACCAATATTGCAATGGCGATCCAGAAGGACCCAACGATTATTCCGGAGATTGCTCACCTGTACATCATGGGCGGAACGAATAATGCACTGGGCAATATCACCCCGGCGGCGGAGTATAACTTCTACGTAGACCCGGAAGCAGCGAAAATTGTACTGCATGCGGGCATTCCGATCACAATGGTTGGCTGGGAGATGTGCACGCAATATTCAGTGATGGATGATGACGACCATGCAGAGATTGCCGCTCTCGGTACATCGGGTGCCGATTTCTTTACAGCCATTAACAAAGTGGTTATGCAGTTCAACAAGTCGGTACATAAACTCAATGGTACTACTCATCCCGATACGTTGCTGATGGCTGTAGCCGCGGATGAATCCATCATGACCAAGTCGGGTCAATATTATGTGGATGTAGAAGCGGCAGGAGAATTGACACGCGGATACAGTGTGGTTGATATCAACGGACGTTTTGGCAAAGAGCCGAATGTACGTGTCTGTGAGGCCATTGATCGGCCAAAATTCAAATCCATGTTGCTCGATGTTCTCTCAGCGATTCAATAAACGCAGTAATTAAACTGCAGGAAAAAGAAGAAAATCCGTACCTTATCAGGTGCGGATTTTTTGGCGCGCTTAATCTACCCTTGCTGCAACAAAAACGAGCGAATTCCTGTCGTGACCAGATCATGGTCTTCCTCATCAGGCAGACCCGATACTGTAATGGTGCCGACCTGTCCCTCATTTTCGAGAATCAGCGGGAAAGCGCCACCAGCCAGTACATAGTCCGATGAAGGCAGATTGAAGTTGTGCTCAAGGGTCTGGTTCTCGTTTCTCAAACGCAGGGCGGTATGCCAAGAACTGGAGGAAAAATGATTCACCACGTTGTTTTTACGTCGAATCCAGTCCTCGTTGTCGGGATGAGTTCCTTCCATCGCATGCAAAAAGAGACGATGTCCCTTCAGGGTAATGTCGATGGTCACGGCCTGTGAACGACGCTTCGCTTCTTCAACCAGATGCAGGCCAAGGTTAAGCGCCGTTTCAGAACCAAATGTGGCAAATACCGATTCTAATTCTTCCTGTTTCATTTCCTTTAATTTTTCGATCATGGTGAGGTTCAAATTACAGGCATCCCCTTTACATATATGATTGATGTCTACATTCGACATGAATGGGGACAGTACCTTCCAAGTGCGACTGGACCATGTTACTGGACGCTATATGTATGGCTGGGGATGGCTCATTTGGAGACCGTACATCAGCTGTGTTAAAGTGAAGGTAACCTAATATACAAAACTCTTAAAGTTAAAATAAGTTAGCGCTCAGTAGGCAGGAGGAGAAGCACGATGCTGTTTTATTTTGTAGCACTGCTGGTGACTTTAGTGGATCAGGGGACCAAGATTGCAGTGAGGATGTATATGGAGGTTGGCGACGTCATGAGACTGGGTAACTCGGGCATGCAGTTACAGCATTACGAGAACAGTGGAATGGCGGGCAGCATGTTTCAGGGGAATGCGCGTTTGTTCGGTGCGATTGCTGTTCTGTTCATAGCAGGCATGCTGTATTACCGGAGTAAAGGTGAGATTCGCGGTTTCTGGATGCAAGCTGGCGCGGGTTTTATGGTCGGAGGGGCTTTAGGAAATGCGATCGATCGATTTATCTATGCCCGGGTAACGGATTTCCTCGTATTTCCGTCAGGACGCGGGATTTTGAATCTCGCTGATGTCGCAATTAACATCGGTGTTGTCATGATTATCATTGGCATGTTGATTCGTGCATATCAGAGTTATCGGGCCAAACGTTTACGCAATGCTTTGCCGAAAGCAGAACGTTCGTAACATGGATAAAAGCGTTACAGTGGGTGAATATTAGCTTAATAAATGAGGGACATTGGATATCATCCATTGTCCTTTTTGTTATGCCCAATTCGAATCGTGGGAAGAAATGCCTTGATTCATTTTTACCGAAATCGTTTTAGGAATAATAAAGGCTTGTATAGCCAACGCTCATAGTATGAGTTTGTGGAAGGATTAACCAAATGGTTATTTCACCACCTGAATGGGTAAATCTTTACGTATATAAAGTGAAACTAAGATATACACGAACACGGAGAGTGCAGAACCAATCTGAAGAAGCGAAGCGTGCGTGTTTATCACCGGATTTTCCCTTTGAGGAAGGAAATCAAAAAAATCTGGGGATAACAACGCTCGGAAGATGGTACTGCAATCGGAGTGACACCGTGTAAATCACATTAGTTCAATTTTTAAAGCTGAGGGAGGTACAACATGAGAACAACGCTCACCAAGGCTCTCGGGACAATGTTGCTGTGTGGAATGATGGCTGTACTTTTATCTTCCTGTACCAGTGGAGATAGCGCGAATGGCAAAGTGCAGATTGAATTTTTCCAGAACAAGCCTGAAGCCAAAACAACCTTTGACGAATTGATCAAAACGTTTAATGCGGAGAATGACGATATTCAGGTGACACAGGTGAATCCGCCAGATGCGGAGACTGTATTGAAGACACGTGTTGTCAAAAATGATATCCCGGACATTATGGCCATGGGGGCAACCGACACCTATTCCATTCTGGCCCAGAGTGATATTTTCACCAATCTGACGGACAGTTCACTGCTCCAGACGATTGATCCAAACTACATACAAATGCTTAAGGATCTCACAGGTATGGACGAAGTGACGGGTATTCCTTACGCGACGAATGCAAACGGCATCATGTACAACAAAACGCTGTTTAAGGAAATGGGCTTGGACGTGCCCAAGACGTGGGATGAACTAATCGCGACTGCCCAAAAGATTAAGGATGCGGGCGAAATTCCATTTTATTTCACATACAAGGATGACTGGCAGACAAGCCTGCCGTTCAATGCACTGGCCTCCAACCTGGTCGGCATTGATTTCTATCAGGAACGGCGCGATAACAAAGTTACGTTCAAGGAGAAGTACCGCGAGGTAGCTGAGAAGCAGCTGGAGCTCATGAAGTACGGTCACGGCGATAACTTTGGTAAAGCCTATTCAGACGGTAACCGTGCTTTCGCTAACGGTGAAGCCTTCATGTACATCCAGGGAACCTGGGCCATCTCGGAGATTCGCAAAGCGAACCCGAATGTAGACATCGGTTTCTTCCCGTTCCCAACGGGCAATGATGCAAGCAAGATCAAGCTGGTGAACGGGATCGACTCCCTATTTACGATTGCAGCGGACACACCTAATCGCGAGCAGGCAGAGACGTTTATTGCTTTTCTGCTGAAGCCTGAAAATATCGGAAGATACATTGACGAACAGACGCTGTTCTCTGCGGTCGAAGATGTGAAGCAGGATGATCCTGCGGTACAGGAATTGATGCCTTATATCGAGCAGGGCAAGGTTATTGACTTTCCCGATCACTATATTCCGGCTGCGGTGCAGCTGAATTCCATCGTACAGTCCTTTTTGCAGAACCAAAACATCGACAACTATCTAGATACACTCGACAAAGAATGGGACAAGGTTGCCAATCGGCGCTAAGCCTTGTCTGAAGGAGGATGGAGTATGAACAAGCGTATCGCACCTTATTACTGGATGACGGTTCCGGCGGTTATATTGTTCTTTGTATTTATGACCCTGCCGGCCCTCCAGGGCATCTATTATTCATTTACGAATTATAATGGATTCGGGAAAGAGTATGATTTTGTTGGCTTCAAAAACTATTTCAACTTGTTCCAGGATGACAATGTAGGTAACGCCTACTGGTTTACGTTCAAATTCGCGATCGTGGTGACGATCCTGACCAATATTCTGAGCCTGCTCATTGCACTCGGACTGAATGCCAAGATCAAGTTCCGTAACTTTTTCCGCGGCATCTACTTCCTGCCCAATATTCTGAGTGTACTGATCGTAGGTTACATATTTAACTACCTGTTCTCCAACGTATTCCCGATCTGGGGACAAAATCTGGGCATCAACGCGCTATCCACGAACATACTTGGCAGCGAGAGTCTGGCTTGGATCGGTATCGTCATTGTTGCCGTATGGCAATCCGTGGCCCTGAATACGATTCTGTATTTGGCTGGTCTGCAAACGATACCAACGACACTGTACGAGGCATCCAACCTCGACGGTGCAGGCAAATGGCGTGAATTCTGGAGTATTACCTTCCCGCTTATTGCCCCGTTCTTCACCATTAATATGGTGCTGGCGATGAAAAATTCACTTATGGTCTTCGACCAAATCGTAGCCTTGACCAACGGTGGTCCTGGACGGGCGACGCAGTCCATCTCCCATCTGATCTACACCGGAGGATTTGAAGGCGGCGAATATGCATATCAATCTGCGAACTCGGTTATTTACTTCATCGTTATTGCGGTGATTTCAATTCTGCAAATCCGGTTCCTGCAAAGAAGGGAGATGGATCTGTAATGAGAAGCCGTACACGAATCAATTGGCTCGTTATGCTGCTCGTTGTACTGGGTACCCTGTTTATCCTGTTCCCATTGTATATGACCGTTACGATTGCTTTGAAAAATCCGGAGCAGATGGCCCAATCGGTCTTTGCCCTTCCGACAACGCTTCACTGGGAGAATTTCGCAAGAGCCATCGACATGACAAACTTCTTCCAATCGTTCCGTAACAGTGCGATCGTTACCGCCTCAACCGTGCTTTTGACGTTACTTAGTAACTCTATGGTGGCCTATGCGATTGCGAGAAATATGGAGAAGCGCAAGTTTTTCAAAGGACTCTATTATTACTTCGTCAGCGCGATGTTCATTCCGTTCCCGATCATCATGCTACCGATTGTTAAACTGACCGCATCGCTGGAGATGACAAATCTGGTAGGTCTGATCCTGCTGCACACGGTATATGGCCTGGCATTTAACGTATTTGTGTACGTTGGATACATCCGGTCCATTCCGGTAGCGCTGGAGGAAGCGGCGTTTGTGGATGGGGCAACAACCTGGGGCACATTCTGGAAAATCATTTTCCCGCTCATGGCGCCAATCAGTGCCACGGTTGGTATTCTGACCTGTCTGTCCACGTACAACGACTTCTTGCTACCCCTCATTATTATCAGTGATCCGGGACAGTACACATTGCCGCTTGTACAGTATGTATTCCAAGGGCAGTTCAATACCGAGTTTAACCTTGCGTTTGCATCCTACCTGCTCGCGTTGCTGCCGATGATTATCATCTACCTGTTTGCACAGAAGTGGATCATCAACGGGGTTACACAAGGGTCTGTAAAATAACCGAAGATGTGCTAAAGAAAAGATTATGTGTGAAGGAATATGAACCAAGAGAGTGGACTCTAAGAGTCCACTCTCTTTTTTTCGATCCTTGTCATTTGACGTTTGGGAACTGTCAAAAGGATTGATTAACCTGTAAAACTATGCTATTTTTTAGTCGTTAGTTTAATCGATAAACAAAGACGATAAGAAGAGGGGATTCTGGTTTCTTTTTTTGCAAGCGCTTTAATAAGAAAAACTGAATACGTAGATAAATCCGGCATCGTTTGTACCCAGTCTTCAAGAGCACGGGCGTAAGGTGGTGGGTTCTTTTACATGCCAAAAAAGAGAGGAGAATGGGGAAGTTGCACGGGAAAAAAGGACATTTTAACTCTCTTCGGAATCAAATCTTTATTGGTTTTGTTATGGTGATGCTTGTTGTTCTGTTGTTCGCAGGCATATCGGCCTATGATCGGGTAGCTGCTTTGCTAAAAAGCAATGCGGAGAAACATATTCATCAAACTGCCGTCCAGGCCAGTGGCAGATTGGATGCACTCATTGCACAAGTGAATTCGCTGACCGCTCAGGTGGCGGATGATTCATACGTGCAGCGTCTGCTCAGCGATGAGAAACAAGGCAACCCGGCCACCTTTAATCAGCGTCAAGCTCTCTTGCAGATTGCGGGCAGCTATCAGTCTTTCATCAATGGCGCGCAGAGTATGGAGATATACACTACGGGTTATAACCGCATCTTTCCCATGGATGACCGATCCCTCGATCTCAGAGTGGAGCGCAACTGGATCAGCCTGGCGGATGAAGGCAAAGGCAGACTGGTATGGGCAGGCGCTGACCCTGAAGATCCGGGTGTGCTTCTGGCTATTCGGCGCATTAACCTGCTGGAACATTCCTTTGAGCATGGAGGCTATATTGTGGTGCGGATGCAACGCAGTTTCTTTCAACTCAATGATTCGAATGGGACAGATGGTTCGCAGGACTCGATCATGCTCTTGGATGGTGCAGGCGAAGTGGTGACTTCTGATCTGGAGATTAATCTCGATCCAAAAGCCATATTGGACAGCGAATCCGTCGTGCAGAACGGGGAGGAATCCTATATCGTCGTCCGGCAAAAGTCTGAATTAACGGGATGGACACTTGCTGTGCTGACTCCGCTGCAGGAGACAACGGAAGGGGTATCCATCCTGAGGACGGCGCTTCTCGTTTCGGGAATCATTGGTGTTGTTCTGTTCCTGATCATGTCCTTCTTTCTCTCCACGATGATTACACGTCCGCTTATACGCCTGATGCGGGCCATGCGCAGTGCACAACCGGGAGCCATGAGACCTAATCTAATGGTCAGCGCAACGATGGAGATTAATGAACTCAACAACGTGTATAACCAGATGGTCTACAGACAGAACGAATTGACCCGTGTGGTTCATGAGAAGGAAGTCATGCAGTCCCGGGCGGAGTTGAAGGCGTTGCAGTCTCAGATTAACCCCCACTTTCTATTTAACACACTGGAGGCGTTCTATTGGTCCCTGGAGGAAAAGGGAGACGAGGAGATGGCACGTATGGTTGTGGCGATGTCCCGATTGTTTCGTTACATTATCTCCAGCTCTCAGCAGGATGAGTGGGTTACGATTGCCGACGAGCTGGAACACGCAGAGCGGTATCTTCGCATTATGCAGATGCGGTTGGGGGATCGAATGCAATGGGAGATTGAGCTCAGCGATGCGGTTCGTAAGGTCCCCATTCCGAAACTGCTTATACAGCCCTTGGTGGAAAATGCGATCCTCCATGGCATTGAAAGTAAACTGGGACCTGGAAAGATAAGCATCCATGTGGATGCTTCGACCGACAAGAATTTGGTTCGCATTGAGGTCCGGGATGATGGCCCGGGTATGGATGAATCACGACTTCAATCTGTTATTCATGCTTTACATGGCGGGCCGGCTGTGTCCAAGAAGGGGACAGGTGTAGGTCTAATCAACGTACATCGACGGCTGAAGCTCTACTTTGGCAGCCAACTTGGCGAACGGTGCAAGCTCTCCTTAACAAGTAAGGTTGGGGAAGGGACCGTCATTGGCTTTGAGATTCCCATGGGAACGGAGGGTGCAATATGATTCATGACAAAACGATTCTTATTGTTGATGATGAGCCGCGTACAAGAGAGGGTATTCGCAAAACATTGGAAGGATGGTCAGCAGGACGAAATCACATTCAGACTGCAGAAAGTGGCGTCGAGGCTGTCGAATGGCTCAAGAAAAAGTCGGCAGATCTGTTAATAACGGATGTTCGCATGCCGGAATTTTCCGGTTTGTCCCTCATTGAAGCCATTCAGCATTTTGCAAACAAACCTGTTGTCCTGATTATGTCGGGACATGCCGATTTTCAATACGCTCAGCAGGCCATTAAGCTGGGTGTCGTGGAGTATATGTTGAAACCGATTGATAAGGAACAGTTGCTGCAGACCGTCGAAAAGGCCCTAAAGTTCAGCGAAAAACAGCGACGTATTCAAACGATGCAAGAAATGGTTGACCCCAAGTTGCTGGATGTTAAGGAGCGCGGGGAACAGAGGCTCAATAGCCAGATCAGTGAAGCATTGGCCTATGTGGATACTCATCTGGGTGAACATGTGACCATGCGTGAAATTGCTGATTTACTCCATCTCAACTCCAGTTACTTCAGCGTATTGTTTAAGGAACAGATCGGCATCAATTTTAGTGAATACCTCACCCGGAAACGCATTCAGCGGGCAAAGGAGTTGCTTGTGCAGACAACGATGCCAATCTCGGAGATTGCGGAACAGGTGGGTTATCAGACGGATAAGTATTTTATCACGGTATTTAAAAGCCTTGAGGGGTTAAGTCCAAGCAAATATCGGCATTCCCTGTCTGAATGAGATAACAAATAACCTCAAAAAAGTGGAGTTTTTCCAAATTGTTCTGGTCTTATAGAGGCAATAGGCCCATGCTACAATTTGGTTAAAGCGGTTACATTAACCGAAAAAACCAAGGGGGTCTGGAATAATGAGCAAAAAGACGATGGCCATTCTTCTGTCATGGACGCTGGTTCTCGCCGTAATTTTATCCGGATGTAACAGTTCAAGTTCGGATCAAGCGGGTGAAACGGGCAGCAACGGCACAGATGGGAAAGTAACCCTCAAATTCATGCACCTCTGGCCGGCAGGAAGTTCTGCACAGCAAAATAAATTGGTCAACGATATCATCAAGCAGTACCAGACGGATCATCCGAATGTGACCATCAAGCAGGAAGTGCTGGAGAATGAACAATATAAGAACAAATTGAAAATCCTGTCTGCATCCAATGAACTTCCCGATGTGGGTGTAACTTGGGCTGCTGGTTTTCTGGAGCCTTATGTGAAGGGGAACCTGTTCGCACCGGTCGATGATCTGCTGAGCGACTCGTTGGGCGAGAAATTCATAGCCGGAACAACAGAAGCTTATGCCATAGACGGCAAAACATATGCGCTACCAATCGAGTTGAATATCTCCCCCATTTATTATAACAAAGCCATTTTTGCGAAATATAACTTGCAGCCGCCAGCAACGTACGATGAATTCCTGAGCGTGCTGAAGACACTGACCGAGAACGGTGAGGTTCCGATCGCACTGGGCAATAAAGACCGCTGGACTGGCTCACTCTGGTATATGTATCTGGCAAATCGGTTAGGTGGAGATGCACTGGAAAAGGCAATCAATGGCTCCGGCAAGTTTGACGATCCTGCTCTGACTCAAGCTGCTGCCGAGGTACAAAAGCTGGTGGACATGAATGCCTTCAACAAAGGTTTCAACGGGTTGTCCAACGATGAGGGCAAATCCGAATTCATGAACGAAAAGGCTGCCATGTATCTGATGGGTACGTGGGAACTGCCAAACTTCACGACTAACCCGGACATCCCACAGGAATTCAAAGACAAGATCGGATTTTTCAAATTCCCAACGATGGAAGATGGCAAGAGCGATATTAACAGCTGGGTAGGTGGTCCAGGCGTAGGGCTGTTCGTGGCCCAGAATTCCAAAGTGAAGGAAGAATCGGCGAAGTTTGTGCAATACTTTGTGGAAAAATGGGGTGAGAGTTCGGTGACTGAGGCAGGCGTCATCCCGGCAACCAAAGTGGATACGGCTGCAGTACAGTTGCCACAGCTCTACATCGACCTGCTGAACGAATTGAATCAGGCCAGCAGCCTTACGCTCTTTGCAGACGTACAGATGAAACCGGCAGCCGCTCAGGCACATCTGGATATGATTCAGGCGTTGTTTGGCAAAGCGGTTACACCGGAGGACTTTGTGAAGAATCATCAGGCTGCGATTGATAAAGGCAATTGACGTACACACGTTTGAACGCTTGAAGGGAGGATAATGTGATGGACAAAGTCATGTCCAACCGTCTCGTTGCTGCGTTGTACGTGCTTCCTGCACTGCTTCTGCTGCTGGTCTTGGTATACATCCCGATCGTGCTCACCGGGTATTATGGGTTGATGCAATGGGACGGGATCGGTGCAATGACCTTTATTGGATTGGATAATTACGCCAGACTGCTTCAGGACGGAACATTTTGGCAGAGTGCAAACCATACTTTTTTGCTTGCTTTGTTCTCTGCGCTGAGTCTGATCGGTTATCTGATGATTGCTTTGGTGCTGTCAGGCAAGATTAAGGGTGCCAATCTGTTCCGCAAAATATATTTGATCCCGATGCTGCTGTCTTCGGTCGCGATCGCTCAGTTATGGCTGAAGATCTATCATCCCAGCAATGGTGTGCTGAACACCTTTCTGGAAGCGATCGGCTTCAGCAATCCGCCAGCTTGGCTGGCGGAGCCATCACTGGTGCTGTATGCACTGTTCGTACCGATCCTATGGCAGTATGCAGGCTTCTATATTTTGATCTATTATGCGGCCCTCAAAAATATTCCGGAATCTCTGGTGGAAGCAGCCCGGATTGATGGGGCAAGCCCTTGGCAGATCGCTTTTCGAATCAAGTTGCCGCTAATTACTGAAGTTATCAAGGTGACTGTGGTACTGGCTGTCGTAGGCTCACTCAAGTATTTTGATCTCATCTACGTGATGACCGATGGCGGACCAAATGGCTCCAGCGAAGTGATGGCCTCCTATATGTATCGTCAGGCGTTCCGTAGCTTCGACTTTGGTTACGGCAGTGCTGTAGGGTTCTTCCTGCTCTTGATCTGTCTGCTTGTTACCTGGCTGCTTCGTAAAGCGACGGCATCCAAAGATACGATCCAGTATTCCTGACGCTAGTTCGTGTCTGAAAACTCGCTGAAGTGCATCTTTTACCGCCTTTTCGCCCCCTGCTGCGTCACTTTCCCTTGACGTGCCCCGGCACGCCTGCGGAAAATTTCCTTGCTTGGAACGAAAATTCGGCAAAATCTGCCACCGTCGGAGTTTCCAGACACGCCCTAGTGAAATGAAAGGAGGTCCATCCCGGTGAAGACGGATACGGCCGTTAGATTGTCAACTTACCCGGGGACAAGCCGAGGTTCGGCATGGTTAAGGAGATTCGGATATATTCTGCTGTATTTCCTCTTGTCCCTGGTAGCTTTGCTGCAAATTTTACCCTTGGTATGGCTGCTGTTGTTCTCGCTTAAAAATAATCAGGAAGTATTCGACATGGCGCCTTTTTCCCTTCCTGCTACCCCGCGTTGGGAAAACTATGTCAAGGTATGGACAGAGGGAAATATCAGCTTGTACTTCTTCAACAGTGTATGGATTACCGTGGTCTCGGTGGTGGTCACCGTGCTGTTTGCCAGTCTGGTGACCTTTGCCATTACACGTATGCGCTGGAAGGGTCGTTCGCTGGTGCTGGGGCTATTCATGGTGGGTCTGATGATCCCTGTACACTCCACGTTGATCCCGCTGTTCAGCTTGTTCCTGAAGCTTCATCTCACAGATCATCCTTTGTCAGTCATCTTGTCTTATATTGCCTTTAATATGCCAATTACCATTATGATTCTACTCGGATTCTACTACGCGCTTCCCCGGGAAGTGGAAGAAGCCGCAGTGATGGATGGCTGCTCCGTGCATCGAATTTTCTTTCGGATTATCTTGCCGATGACAGCTTCGGTTATCTCCACAACGGCAATCATCAACATGATCTATAACTGGAATGAGTTCATCTTTGTTAATACGTTCATCAGTACGGATTCATACAAGACCCTGACCGTTGGGGTACAGAACTTTATCGGTCAATATACAACGGATTGGGGGGCCATTGGTGCCACGCTGATGATCAGCATTATGCCGATTCTGATTGCTTTTCTCATCCTGAGTAATCGAATCGTGGAGGGCATTGCTGCGGGTTCAGTTAAAGGTTAAAAGGTTGAGCGTCGAAGGTCCTTTCATCACTTGCTTAAAAGCGAGTGGGGAGGGGCCTTTTTTGTCTTCTAAAACCTTGGATAGTCGTACGGAAAAGGGACTAGATGAAAACGCCGAAAATACCTATTTATGGAATTACAAAAAACTTTCAACTTTTTTCGCAAAACTACTGCATTTTCAAACCACCTGTGCTAACATACCCTAAGAATTAAAGCCCACATGGGAAAGGTGAGAAAATGACAGCAATATCCTCAACCAAAGAGTCCCTTCGTTCTGATGCCAAGGATCTGAATCTGATTCGACTGACATGGCCTATTTTCCTGGAACTCTTCTTATTTATGTTGATGGGGAGCGTGGATACGCTCATGCTCAGCTCGGTATCCGATAATGCGGTCTCCGGCGTTGGAGCAGCCAATCAGATTATTTCTATCGCTATCCTTGTATTGGAAGTCATTGGACATGGTGCTGCGATTGTAGTCGCACAATATATTGGATCCAAAAAGTTAAGTGAAGCAGCACAAGTGACAGGTAATGCGATTACGCTGAACCTTATCGTAGGTCTGGTCCTGAGCGGAATCTTTCTTCTATTCGGAGGACATTTGTTATCACTCTTGAATATTCAAGGCGAAATTTATGATTTTGCCCGTTCGTATATAAATATCGTCGGTGGCGGGATCTTCCTCCAGGCACTCATTAATGCCCTGGCTGCGACGATTCGTACACATGGTTACACCAAAGAAACAATGTACGTCGCTGTATTCATGAACGTGATTCACGTGGTTGGTAACTATGCATTGATCTTTGGTCACTTCGGCCTGCCGAAGCTTGGGGTGGAAGGTGCAGCCATCTCTACGGTAGGGAGTCGGTTTATCTGCCTGCTGATCTTCTTCTGGTTGTTGTATCGTGTGAGCGAGGTACGGGTGGATTTCGAATACTACATTAAGTTGTCCAAGAAATTCATTGGCAAAATTCTGCGGATTGGAATTCCGTCTGCGATGGAATCCATGGTATATCATTCCTGCCAGCTCGTGTTCACGCTGTATGTGACCTATCTGGGCGCAGAAGCTATGGCAACCAAGCAGTATGCGGGTAACATCTCCAGCTATATCTACTTGTTCAGCATGGCGATTGGTATGGGGACATCGATCATTGTAGGTCGGCTTGTGGGTGCGCGACGCAAAGATGATGCGTACAAACGTGTTTTTGACAGTGTAAAATGGGCGCTTCTGGCCACAGTCATCATTGATGTAATCATCATTTTTTTCCGTGTGCCGCTGATGAGCATCTTTACGGATAATCCGGAAATTATCAAGCTGGGGGCTCAAGTGATTCTACTCAGTCTTTTGCTCGAAACCGGGCGTACCTGCAATATTGTGATCATTGGTTCCCTGCGTGCGGCAGGGGATGCGAAGTTCCCGGTATACATGGGTCTGATCTCCATGGTCTGCATGAGTCTGCCACTGGGGTACCTGCTCATATTCCAGCTTCATCTGGGGCTTGCTGGTGTGTGGCTTGCCATTGCGGCGGATGAGTGGACCCGTGCGGTCATTATGTTCTTCCGCTGGAAGAGCAGAGCTTGGGAGAAACATGAACTGGTGGAGCATGATGACGAAGAGGTTGGCGCACAGCCGGTACCGGCTGTCTGATTGTTGAGTTTTCGTATAGAGTCGGTCAAGGGGCAATGTTGTCCCTGGATCGGCTCTTTTTTTGTTTTTGTGAGGCGTATATATGCCCTTGTAACCAACGCTTAGTTACACCAACTCCGATGAGAGAATAATTCTCCAATTACGGTTATCTCGATATGTAGCAGAAATGATCAAAACGCCTTATGCTGTAGCACGTATAGTAAGGATATGGAAGGGGGATCTACCACAGTTGAGCCGTTACCGTGCAATGATTCAGCAAAGTTTGTTCTACATTGAAGCCCATCTGCATGAGGAGATCGGGCTGGAAGAAGTGGCATCCCAGGCGTTGTTGTCACCCTATCATTATCATCGGGTTTTCCGCAATGAGGTGGGTATGACTGTGGTGGATTATATCCGTAATCGCCGGATGAGTCTGGCATCCACAGCCCTACGATCCACAGATGCAGGCATTCTGGACATTTCCCTGGCATGTGGATTTGAAAGTCAGGAAGCCTTCACCCGTGCATTTTGCAAATTATATGGCATGCCACCAGGACGTTTTCGCAAATTGTTCGATCTGAAATTATTCGAAGGAAGAACCAGAGGAGGAGAATTACAGATGAATCAGACGTCAACAATTCCAGGTTGGATGTTAACGGGAAGTCATCCGCAAAATTATGAGATGGGCATTGACCCTGCCGAAGTGCATCAGGGGAAAGCTTCAGGATATTTGAAGGCAGTTACGCCGATGGAGCCTAACGAATTCGCAACGATGATGCAACAGTTCAGAGCGGACAAGTATGTAGGCAAGCGGATGAAATTATCGGGATTTGTGAAGACCGAGCGTGTGGACGCGTTCTGCGGATTATGGATGCGTGTGGATAATAATGTCCATGATGTACTTCAATTCGATAACATGCATGATCGGCCGATTACGGGTACGCAGCCATGGAACCAGTATAGTATTGTGCTTGATGTGCCGGAGGGCAGCGCGGTCATTTCGTTCGGGGTTATTTTGAACGGTAAAGGAAAAGTGTGGGTTGACAGCTTCCGCTTCGAGGAGGTTGATCTGAACACACCGCTGACACATATGGAGACAGAGTATGAGATGTCGGATGAGCCGCTGAATCTGTCATTTGAGGAGTAAATGCTGAGGTGATCAAGAAGTTGTTGCCTCAAAATCAGTAACATGAATTGGGAATCTATAGATCCAGGGCTGATCCAATCACGGGTTGGCTCTTTTTGTTGCCTTTGGGGTATAAAGAAAGTAAAGCGAAGTCCAAGCTGAGAGGATATGCACCTTTCATACAAATTGCAACTCATCCATAGCCATTTAACATAGACCTTGCTAACATAGACCCATAAACGAACTCATGACATAGATAAAGAGGATGAATCCCATGAATAAAAAAGTGCTTGTGGTAGATGACGAATCAAGCATCGTCAGTGCCATTGCTTACGCGCTGCGGCGCGAAGGATATGAAGTAGATACTGCGAGTGACGGCGAAGAGGCCTTGGTTAAGGTCGCATCGTTTCACCCACAGGTCATGATTCTGGACGTGATGATGCCAAGGCTTGATGGATACGGCGTATGCCGCAGGCTGGAGGACCGCGAGGATATCGGTATTATTTTGCTGACTGTCAAAAATGATATCGTGGACAAAATCGTTGGCCTGGAAATGGGTGCCGATGATTACATGACCAAACCATTCGAGATCCGTGAACTGCTCGCAAGGGTAAAAGCACTCATGCGCCGTGTTGAGAAAAGCAGTCCACCGCCTGACGATTCGAAGAATCAGGCCATCGTGAATGGCACACTGCGTATTCATGTTGCTCACCGCACGGTGACCGTGAATGAGGAGAAGCTGGATCTGACACCAAAAGAGTTCGATCTGCTGACCATTCTCATGTCCAATCCTGAGCGGGTGTACACAAGAGATGATCTGCTGGATCGGGTCTGGGGCATGGAATATGCAGGTGGCACACGGACCGTGGACATTCACATTCAGCGTTTGCGCAAAAAAATCGGAGATACGGATCAGCAAAAATTGCAGACCGTATATGGGATCGGCTACAAAGCATCTGCACCTGAACCAGGCGGGGCCATATGAGAGTCAGCATCAAGCTGAAGTTCAGTGTTTTTCTGGCGGCATTGCTTATCCTGACCGTGGTGGTGCTTAGTTCACTGGTCCTGCGCGGTATTGAACGCAATCAGCAGTCACAGATTGAAGGTATTCTATCACAGCAGACACGGCTGGTGAATCTGAATGTGCGACAGTCCTACTACACCGAGTCCGTTCATCTTGAACAGGAAGTCTTTTTACATCAAAACGGGCGCAGGCTTGCACAGGAACTGGCCAACTCTACCGGCTTGCCGATAGCACTCTATGATATGAAAGGCCAACAAGTCGGTTCATCGATCAGCTCCGGGGAGAGTGCGATTGTTCAGGATACGCTCAACTATGCACTGCAAAATAAAATTGCCTATCATGAACAAGGGGATACCTTGCTCTACGCTGCACCATTGGACGGTCCGGATGGGCAGATGGGTGCCGTGTGGATACAGTATCCGGTCCAGAGTTACCAAGATTTTTATGCCCGTATCCTTCAACTATTTATGTGGGCAGGGATTGCGGTTGTGGCGCTGAGCTTCATTCTGGGGTATCTGTTCTACAATCGGTTTGCTGTCGCGATTACCCGGCTGAAAAAGTCTGCAGATTCCATTCGCGAAGGGAACTACATTACGGAGTCTCCTTTAAAGCGCAAGGATGAGTTGGGTGAGCTGGGGCAGGGCATCTATTATATGAGTACATCCATTCAGCAAAATATCACAGCCATGCATGCGGAGCAGCAGAAGCTGCAACTAGCGATTGAGAAACTTCAGGCGCTGGAAAAGCAGCAAAAACAATATATCGGTAACATCAGCCATGAGTTCAAGACACCGCTGACATCGATCAAAGCTTATGTGGAGCTACTCGACATGTACAAGGATGATCCGCAACTCCTTGATGATGCCACGAGTAACATTGGCAAAGAAACGGAGCGGCTGTACGAGATGGTGGAGAAAGTACTACATTTATCTGCTCTGGAGAAGTATGACTTCGAGAACCAGGCCGAAGATGTAGAGGTCAGTGCTCTACTGGAGGATGCCTGTGGCCGGATGCGTGGGAAAGCGGAGAAGTTTGCGCTGAACATGGAACTGGATCTTGAACCGGCGGTGATCCGTAGCGACCGGGAGAGTCTTATGCATATTTTCATCAACATGCTGGATAATGCCATCAAATATAACATTCCGGATGGTGTGATACGGGTGAAGAGCGAACTACGGATGCAGGAGCGTCAAGCGATCATTCGCATCTACAACTCGGGTACGCCGATTCCGGCAGAGGCGCGGGAGAAGATTTTTGAACCCTTTTACACCGTAAACAAAGATAGAGCCAGAAAAACCGGTGGAACCGGACTGGGGCTATCTCTCGTGAAGCAGTTTGTTGAAAAACAGGGAGGTACAATAACCCTGCTGTCGGGCGATCCAGAAGCTGGGGAAGGTGTGACGTTCCAGCTCATGTTCCCTTTGGCTGATTCAAGTTTACAAGTTCGAAACAAGTCTGAATAACTTTGGAAGTATGCGATGTGTATGCTTGGTCTATAGCAAGAGAAACCAGGGGGGACCATCATGAATTGGAAACAAGCAGCTTTGGGCACGTTCGGAGCCATTGCCCTGTTAACGACAGCGGCATGCGGGGGAACAACGGAGCCGGGGGGCAACGCACAAGGTGGGAAAACGGGCACCGACATTACAGTAAAAGATAATACCAACACGTCCGTGTACCAGAGCTTTAAGCTGGAGAAAATTGATAAATTGCCGAATATGCGCGGAATTGCATGGCTAAGTGACGACTGGATTGTATCCGACAAGGAGAACAAATCCCTGAAACCCGTTAACGTTGAAGGCCAGGAAAGATATCCGCATAACTTATATATGTATGATCTAACCAAAGGTACAGACACGCCGCTCAAGGAAAGTGAAGTTAGCCTGGGTGCACCGTTGGTGTCACCAGATAGTCAGTACCTGTTCTACCGGGAGCCGGAGGAAAATACGGGAAAAGGCTACTTCCTGAACCTGCATAATGGGGAGACAACCCCTGCTGGCAAGGAGGATGGATTTATCCAAGAGGGCGCATGGCTGGATAATGAACATGTCGTTTTCCCCAATATGAAGGGTGATCTGATCTCGGCAAGTGTGGACGGTACAACAAAGGTACTGGTGGAGACGGGTAATTTCAATGTTCGAAGCATCAAGGTTTCGAATGGCACCATCTATTATATTACGGGCGAAGATGGCCAGTTGAATGCATACGATGCGAAGACGGGTGACGTGAAACAGGTGCTGAAAAGTGTGGAATGGGTCATCCCTTCTAATGATGGAACAAGGCTTGCGATTGTGAAAAGAACGGCGGATACCAAACGGGCGCTCGTACTCACCGATCTGGAAGGTAATGAGAAGGCCACACTCGCCAGAGGCACACAGATTTTCGGCACAAGCTGGTCGGGTGATGATTCCAAGATTGCGTATACGATCAATTCTGAGAATGATAATGAGAAAGGGCTGTTTGTCTCCAACACGGAGTCGGCTGAGCAGTTCCAGATCTCGGCGGATATGGACAACGCCTCTGACCCTCTCGCCTGGAGCCCGGAAGGCAACAAGATCCTGTTATCGCAGGCGGTATTGGAGAACGAATCGTATCACTTTGTAACCTCAGTCATTACGATCTCGGAATAGGATGATTGTTGTGGACAGATATGTTCCATATCTTTCATCCCTTTCTATACATTTATATTGACTAAGCTATTCCGCTTCCGATAAACTAGAATGCAGGAATAAAAGTCGAATGTCAGGCAGCAGTTCGAGACGATGTTTCGGGCGGCTGTTTATTTTCTTTTTAACAGTAAGGGTGCAACGTAGTCGTCTTGCCGGATGATCCGGCTAATAACAACATGGAATAGGAACAGGTGATATACATGTGTAACAGCGCGTACCGCGTGCTTTTATATTATAAGTTCGTGAAGATTGAAGACCCCGAGACGTTTACACAAGAGCATCTGCAATACTGCAAGGACCTCGGTGTGAAAGGCCGTATTCTGATCGCATCCGAAGGCATTAACGGTACGGTATCCGGAACGCCTGAACAGACGGAACAGTATATGAAAGACATGCATGCCAACCCGCTGTTCAGCGATATGGTGTTCAAGATTGATGATGTGGAAGAGCATGCGTTCAAAAAAATCTTTGTTCGTCACAAAGCAGAGCTGGTTACCTTCCGCGTGGAAGACGAACTTGATCCGAATGAAATTAGCGGCAAACGTCTCTCACCGAAGGAGTTCCATGAGCATTTGCAACGGGATGATGTCATCGTTATCGATGGCCGCAATGATTACGAATACGAAATTGGTCACTTCCGCGGCGCCATCCGTCCAGATGTTGAGTCGTTCCGCGAGTTCCCGGAGTGGATTCGCGAGAACCTCGGTGACATGAAGGACAAAACGATCATTACTTATTGCACGGGTGGTATTCGCTGCGAGAAGCTGACCGGGTTCATGATTAATGAAGGATTCCAGGACGTAGCTCAATTAGACGGCGGTATTGTCACGTACGGTAAAGATCCGGAAGTACAAGGACATCTGTTTGATGGCAAGTGTTACGTGTTTGACGAGCGGATCTCTGTACCGATTAACCGGACAGACGAGGATATTGTCATTGCCAGCTGTTATCACTGTGGAACGACACATGATCGATATATTAATTGTCCAACCTGCAACCTGCAGCACGTAAGCTGTGAGGATTGCGAAGAGACGCATAACCGCTTTTGCTCGGATGCCTGCCGGGAGGCAGCACCGGTACACGCATAAGCAGGAGAGCAGGTGCTGATCGTGAAGCGCGAAGAGGAACGAACGACGCGTGAACGGATTTTGTTCATGCTGAAGCAGCAAGGTACATTGACCGCGAGGGAAATGACAGTTGATCTGGGTCTGACCGGCATGGCCATTCGTCGTCATCTGACGGCACTGGAGCAGGACGGCTGGATCGAGGTTCGGGAGGCCCGGGCTACGGCCGGACGTCCGTCCTCGGTGTACCAACTGACGGTACGCGGGGACAGCTTTTTCCCAAAATCATATTCGTCCCTTACTTTGGAACTTCTTGAAGAATTGTCTGACTCTGCCGGTAGCGGTGTGGTGGATGCATTGTTCGAGAGTCGCCGGGACAAGCTGCTTCGTAGCGGATTGCCCCAGATGGAGGGCCAGGATCTGGCCGGACGGGTGGAGGAGCTCGCGCGAATCCAGAATGCCAACGGATATATGGCGGATGCGTCCAGAGAAGAAGATGGAACCTACGTCATTACGGAAATGAACTGCCCGATTGTACAAGTCGCGAGTGTATACAAGCAGGCTTGCCGCTGTGAACTGGAACTGTTTCGCTCGCTGCTTCAAGCTGAGGTAGAGCGTACCGAATGTTACGCCGATGGCGGCAAAAGGTGCAAGTATGAGATTCGCGAAGCATCGGGGAATTAACGGTTTATACACAAGAGATTGTTTCGATTCGTCGAAATAGTCTCTTTTTTTGATAATGAATTACGTATAAACGCTATTTCCATATGGTGATGCGTGTTATAATGGAGTTAACATCCAGTGCATGTTCGCATCCTTATATTTGCTGATACTTCAGCAGATATATTCTGTTCATTTTGCGCGTAGGAGTGAATAATAATGACAGAGTTGCTTGATCCCAAGAACGATTATGTGTTCAAACGAATCTTTGGAAGTGAAGAGAATAAGGATGTTCTTCTGGCTTTTCTGAATCATACCTTCAAAAATGCAGGCGAATCTTTACTGACCGAGAGATCAAGGTGAGCTAATTAATGTTGAAATGCAGTTGTTTAATCAGTATGATTTAGAGAAGAGGACTTTGTTCTATTGGGGTAAACAATATTCCGGACAATTACTTGAAGGACAGAGATATAGTCAGCTCAAAAAATGTGTTGCAATCAACATTGTTAATTTCAAAATGCTCGCTAATGACCAGTACCACAACGTATTTCGCTTAAGAGAAGACCATACCGATATTCCGTTGACGGATGTCATAGAGATTCATTTTATGGAAATACCAAAGCTGAATGATGAAAATATTCAAATACAGGATGGATTGGTGCGTTGGCTGTTATTTCTGAAAGGAATGACTAAATCAAGCTGGGAGGCGTTAATGATGCACGAACCGGAACCGGCTTTGAAAAAAGCCATGAGTGTATTAGAGTTTCTGAGCCAGGATGAGCAAGCACGTCAACGATATATCGACCGACAAAAATTTCTATGGGACGAAGCTTCCATGATTGAGGGCGCACGAGAAGAGGGTCTCAAGAAAGGCATGGAGGAAGGAATTCAAAAAGGAATCGAAGAAGGGATTAAAGAAGGGATTAAAGAAGGAATTAAAGAAGGTGAAGCTGAGAGCAAGCGGAAAATTGCATTGAATATGCTCACCTTGGGTCTTGATCATGAGACCATTGTCAAAGCGACGGGACTAACCTCTGCTGAGCTAAAAGCAATTCAAGAAGAAAAATAAGCTATCTATATGAGGCTACTCGCATAACATGTGGGTTGCCTTTTTTGATCTTATGTAATGTTTTCTATCACAATCATACGATGAGAGTAAATTGGAAGCGGTTCAACCATTGACGGATACCGGGACGCCCCTTAATATTAGGGGAACAATAAAACACCAACACGGGTCATGGACTTCAGTCGCATGAGAAAAGTCTATATTTGTCTGCTTTTGTCGATCAAAGCAACAATGCGTTGAAGCGTTTGTTTTGTCCCGCCCTATCGTGTCAATGGAATCTCGATAAGGGTAACCACATTTTATAAGATGGAGAGGGGTTCTCACACATGAAAAAGAAATTTTGGATGTCACTGATGATGGTTGCTTCAATGATCGTTGCAGCAGGTTGCGGAAATAACAGCGGTACAGGCTCGGAATCCGAAGGATCAGGGACCACAACAGGTGGAGGAAGCGAGGAAAAATCATACCAGATTGCCATCTCGCAGATTGTTGAACATCCATCTCTGGATGCTACACGTGAAGGATTCATTGCAGCCCTGAAGGAAGCGGGCATTGAAGAGAACAAGAACCTCAAAATCGATTACAATAACGCGCAAGGTGATTCGACGAACAACCTGTCCATTGCACAGAAAATCTCGGGTGATTCCAAAAATGATCTTGTACTCGGCATCGCAACACCATCTGCGCTGGCGCTGGCTCAACAAGTGAAGGACAAGCCATTGCTGTTCGCAGCGGTAACGGACCCGTTGGGTGCCAAACTAGTGACCGATATGGACAAGCCGGGTGGCAATGTTACAGGTGCATCCGATACGAATCCGGAAGCTATTGTACAATTGGCTGACTTTATCGCTAAAAATCTGCCGGATGTGAAAACGGTGGGCTTGGTCATTAACGAAGGTGAACCAAATGCGGTGGTTATGGCAGATAATGCAGAAAAAGCGCTCGCAACACATAATATCAAGCTGGTGAAAGCACCGGTTACAAATACATCTGAAGTAAAACAGGCAACGGATTCTCTTGTTGGCAAAGTAGACGCTTTCTACATCACGCTTGATAACTCTGTCGTGAGTGCGGTTGATACGATCATTCAAACGGCGAACAGTAATAAAATTCCGTTCTTCTCCAGTGATCGGGATACCGTTGAAAAAGGAGCTTTTGCAACGGTTGGCTTCAAATATTATGACCATGGATATCAGGTTGGTGAGATGGCCGCGGACATTCTGAAAAATGGTACAAAACCTGGTGATATGAAAGTCACCGTTCCGGACAAACTGGATCTGATCCTGAACCTGAAAGCGGCTGAAGCCCAAGGTATCACGGTTACGGATGAGATGAAAGCGGAAGTAAAAGACCAGGAAAACAACATTATTCAATAATCTGACCGGAGTGTAAATCCGGCAGTATGGATGCGAGGCGAACATGCAACGGGTTCGCCTCATTCTTTTTGATAGACAGGGAGGAAGTAGTGTGAGTATAAGCTGGAATTCAATTGAAGGGGCGATCGAGCTGGGGCTTTTATATGCACTGATGGCACTTGGTGTATATATTACGTTTCGCATACTCGATTTTCCTGACCTTACCGTAGACGGAAGTTTTACAACAGGGGGCGCAATCGCGGCGGTGATGATCTCCAATGACTTTTCTCCTTGGCTCGCCTGTCTGGCGGCAATGGCTGGCGGTATGGTAGCCGGAGCTTGTACGGGCCTGCTTCATACCAAAGGCAAGATTAATGGATTGTTATCCGGGATCTTGATGATGATCGCGCTCTACTCCATTAATATGCGTATTCTTGGCGCACCGAATAAATCCATTATGGGTATGGATAATCCATTCTCAGGTGAGCATGTCATGGTACTAATTATCATCGTGGTGCTGGTGTTTAAAATCATGCTCGATCTGTTCATGAAAACAGATGTTGGACTGGCACTCCGCGCGACAGGTGATAACAAACGCATGATTCGCAGCTTTGGTGCAAATACGGATGTGACTACGATTGTAGGGGTCAGCTTATCCAATGGATTGGTTGCCTTGTCTGGTGCATTCATTGCACAGCAATCAGGCTTTGCAGACATCACGATGGGTATTGGTATGATCGTCATCGGACTGGCTTCAGTGATTATCGGTGAGGCCATTCTTGGAGCAAGAACGGTATTCTGGGCTACACTTGCAGCGATCGTTGGTTCAATCATTTATCGAATTGTGGTCGCCCTTGCCCTACAGGTCGAATGGTTTGATACATCTGATCTGAAGTTGATCACCGCGGTGATTGTCATTATTGCTCTTGTATTCCCAACGATGCAGCGCTCCATGAAGCAGCGTAGTCTGGCTCGCAAACGAACGGAAGAGTTGATGCGATCCGGGGGTCATCAGGCGAAGGGAGGTATGTGAGCATGCTGGAGATTACGCAAGTAACCAAGCTGTTCAACCCAGGCACAACGGACGAGAAGACCGCGCTGGTTGGCGTGAATCTGACGATGAATCCGGGAGATTTTGTGACGGTGATTGGCAGTAACGGGGCCGGGAAATCCACGCTGATGAACATCATTTCGGGTGTGATGAAGCCGGATATGGGCGATGTACTAATCAATGACCGCTCCATTAAAAACCTGCCGGAGCATAAGCGTAGCAGCTGGATTGGCCGGGTGTTTCAGGACCCAATGGCAGGAACAGCACCACATATGTCCATTGAAGAAAATATGGCAATGGCATACAAACGTGGCAAAGGACGCGGACTGGGCTTCGGAGTTACCCGTGCCAGACGTGAGATTTTTAACACGCAATTGGAGAAGCTGGGAATCGGACTGGAAAAGCGGCCTAACGCGAAAGTCGGTCTCTTGTCAGGTGGGGAGCGGCAGGCACTTAGTCTATTGATGGCGACCTTTACCCAACCGCAGATTCTACTGCTGGATGAGCATACGGCTGCACTTGACCCTTCACGTGCTGAACTGATAACGGAACTAACGGAGACACTTGTGCGTGAGATGAGACTGACTACATTGATGGTGACGCACAATATGGAGCAGGCCATTCGTCTGGGTAACCGTCTGATCATGATGGACAAAGGCCGAATTATTCTGGATGTCAGCGAAGAGCGCAAGCGTACGTTGACTGTCCCTGAGTTGCTTGGTGAATTCGAGCGGATTAGCGGCAAAAAAATGGCGGATGATCGTGTCGTGCTGGGTTAAGGCAAGGTAATACCATATACGTAGCGTCTACAATCTAGCTATCTATAAGATAGACGATAAAAACCTTTTGCGTTCTCGCAAAGGGTTTTTATGGTATGTTGAACACGTTGAAAAAATGGAATGAATCTATACGATTTCGGATTAGCGAATTATACATAGTAGGGGGAACCAGGCATGTCTTTGCAATTGGATGAAGGGACATATACGGTAACACGGCGAACGGAATCCATTCGTCTACTCGCCAAGGAATTTGCACTGCTGCATTTTCTGTATGAAAACAAGGAAAAAGCCTTCACCCGCAGCCAACTGCTGGATCGGGTATGGCCACTGGAATATCCGGTTGAACGCACCGTGGACGATCATATCTATCGCCTGCGCAAGAAGCTGAAACGCTGGGATGAGATCCGTCTGGATACAGTACGGGGCTACGGATATCGGCTTGCTGTGCATGAGAACAAGTCCGCTCTACCCGCTAGCCCTTCTGCTCAGGACCCAGAAATGCAGGAAGTCATTCACGGATTACTTCGTAAATATCACTTGTTTGGGCAGGGAAATGCCATACAGACCCTGGTTCAACAGCAGGAAGCACTCGGCATTCAGATCGCCCCTTATTATCAGTTGTATATCCGTTTTATACAGGGAGATCTGGAATGGCTGATTACAACAAAGGAAATTCCCTTTGAGGAGCGACTATACTGGCTACTAATTTTCGTGCACCCCCTGATCGAGCCGGCGGATAGTATTCAGTTGTATGAACAGGCGCTGAATTCATCGGCATTGTCTGCCGATCAGCTTCGCGAACTCCGCATTCTGAACATCATTGAAGTCTATGTAGAGGTGGGCCAATATCAACGGGCCAAAGCACAACTGGAGGAAACGTATCGTGTAATAGAGACTGACGAGCTAAAGAATTTCAGACTGCCTGTGGCACTTGCAGCGTTGTATGTGGAACTGTGGGGTGGTAGCGGTGAAGCTGTTGAGGCCCAGATGGCAGTTCTGCGGTCAGGATTAAAGGATGAACCCTATCTGCGAGAGATCGGACGTTTTCAGGTGATGGAAGGATTATGGTTACTTCGGCAGGGACGGATTCGTGAGGCAGAGTTAAGAATGGATGACGGTCTGGATGTATTGAAAATGTCGCTGAACGCACCGCTATATCTGAATGCTGCATATCAGATTCTCCTATTCCTGGGTCATCATCGAATTGAAGGCAGACTTCGGAGTAAGTATCGACAAGTGTATGCTGAGATCGGCAAAAGTTACGGTGTTCCCGCATATGGACAGCAAATTGTAGATGAAATACGCAACTTTTTATCCCCTATCCCCCCATCCTCTGATCTTCCTCTGATATAACTTCTTTATGATTACAGCCAAGGAACATACAGATCGCTAACGGCTGTAATCAAGGGAGGAAGTACATGTATGACCGTCATTTCAACTGAATCCACATCCAATGAATCCACCGAATCGCCCGCCTCATCTGCACAATCTTCCAAAAGCTTATGGACTAACCTCCGGTTTGTCCGCATGTTTATTGCATACTCGCTAGCTACGTTTGGAGATTGGTTCGATGCACTTGCCATACAGGTGATGGTGGCCTACCGCTGGGGTGCTGATCCGCTGATTATTGCACTTATTCCTGTATGTATGGCTGTCCCGGGTATACTGCTTGGCTCCTTTGCAGGTGCTCTGGCTGATCGACTGCACAAAGTGAAAATCATGATTTTGTGTGATGTAATCACCGTGGGATTAACCGTTGCTATTTTATTCGCACCAAGCCCGGCATGGTTGCTTCCACTGCTCGCTCTGCGTGCCATGATGGGAGTGTTCCACGTTCCCGCCCAACAGGCGCTAACCCGCCAGGTGGTGGCAGAGGAGCATCTGTTTCAGGCATCGTCCCTAAATGGTTTTGTGAGCCAATGTTCGAAGGTCGCAGGGCCACTTCTGGGAGCCGTCATACTAGCCTTTTTTTCACCACAGATCTGTATATTAATCAATGCTTGTACCCGCCTGTTGTCGGGCGCAGTGTTATGGCCCTTGCGACGATTGATGGAGAAGCCGGAGCCTGTGGAACCAGACGGAAGTACTGCTGATGCAAAGGTTATCTCGGAATCGTTGTTTACCCAGTGGCAGCAAGGCTGGCGTTTTATACAGAGCAGTCGCACCGTGCTGAGTACGATTCTGTTCGGCTGTTTTGGACTCATGGCCATTCTCATGATTGATTATCAGTTTACGACCCTGTTTCGGGAGATCAAGCCAGGTAATGAATCACTGCTCGGCTGGTTGGGGTCGTCGGCAGGAGCCGGGGCAGTCGTCATCATTTTGTTGTTAAATCGCTTGCCGAGAATTGGGTATGGGTGGGGGCTAGGTGGAGGATATCTGTTCATCGGGGCCGGAATTGCTGCATTAGGGTGGAGTAGCCCACAAACACCTGAAAATTGGGTCTTAATCTGGGGGTTATGCATTGGGGTAGGCAATGGGCTCTTTATGGTAACACTGAATTATTTGCTGCAAAAGGAAACCCCTCCTGCCTATGTAGGGCGCGTCTTTGGCATTCAAAATTCACTATCCAGTGTTGTACTGGTCGTAGCTCCACTTGCAGGTGGAGCGCTCATTCGAGTTGCGGGTCCGAGCCCCACCTTTCAATATATCGGTCTCGCTACGCTGGCGATTGGTCTTGCTGGCATACTGCTGCAACGAATCTTGTGGGAGGGAAAGCAGCCTCTCGTGTCTGAAGCAAAAGAGACCATCCCGCAGGAAACGGTCTGACAGACTCGTCCGGTTAATATTTGTTAACTTCAATGCATCTACAATATAACGAACAGCCGCTTTCGGTACTCATCCGAAGGCGGCTGTTTGCACATTGCATAGTTAAGCACGATTAAGCGAATCACACTTCCCACCAAGCGAAATAAGCAGTAGAGGCCAGCAGTCCACCAACCGAAAGTGATCCGCTGACAGAGAGGTTAATGGCTTGACCTGGAGGAACCACATAACGGCCAAATTCATTGGATAGAAACGGTCCCGCTTGAAGGGGCATAGCCATCAATGGGGTTGCTCCTGAAGGTGCAGCAGAAGAGAATCGTACGATGGCTGCACTGGTATTGCTGCTGGAAAGATTGCTGTTTACCGATGTTAGTGTGTTGGGCGATGACAGTGTTCCATTAGCGCTCAGACTCATGGAACCGCTGAAGGAAGATAACAGATTAAGTGAGACCGTAATTCCACCAGAGAGCCGCGATACGTATAGGGTTTTCCCGCTCCCTACAGGATTGGCCAATTGTACGGTGGCGATAACCGTTCCTCCCAGCAACCCCAGTGTTGTAGAGTTGGTGGAACCTGCATTGTACAGATTGCCTGTACTGCCAGCATTATTCTCCGGAGGAGCAACAATGCCGGGAGAAATATATGTGTTCGTGTTGGACGTATAGACGGGCAGATTTAATGGATTAAATACATTGTTGTTCGGCACAGTGTGCACCTCCTTTTATCAGAATCATGTTCAGAATTCCCACCAGAAGAGATTAATGGCTGCCGTCTGACTGCCAGTTCCTAAACTGATGGATAGTGATTGTCCCGGTGGAACAAGAATGGAACCGTTTAAATTCAAAGAGTACATTCCAGCAGTGAGAGGTATGCTGAGCAAGCTTGTGAAAGTCCCCCCAAGCGTTCCGGTATTTTGCCGGGTGGTAACGATGCTGGTGTTGGCGTTACCAAGCAACGTATTAACGGGTACAGGTGTAGTTCCTACGGTTACAGTGCCGCCGGAATAAACGACCAGAGTAGCTGCAGCAGTTGTACCTCCCGAAAGGCTGGCAATACGTACTGTTCTGCCACTTCCAGTTGCATTCAGGATCTGAAGAAGAAGATTTTGACTGGCAGGAATCGCTATATTATTGGTCGTCAGGGCAAAAAAACTGCCTGCCGCAGCCGCACCGGTATCTACTGAAGCTTCAATACCCGGGGCTGCATAAGTGTTGGTCATTTGAGTGAACAGGGGCCCATTAGACTGGTTGAATACATTAGAGTTTGTCATCTTGTCCCCCCCTCTGAATAGATGGAAATGGTCTGGCGATACTATTTGTTTCGCATGTCCTCATTACTTGCATTGTATGTAAGAACAAGAGAAAGCGTTTGGGAACGGACTGCAAATTCCAAAATAACGGCAGATGCCGTGCCCGTAAATCCGATCCGGGCATACGATGCGTAAGCACATTTTTTAAGGGGAAATCGAGATGAGTCGAACAGCAAAGCAAAGCAAGAAGAGAACGAAGCAACCAACTAAATATGTCAGTCGCCGCCGTTCCCGTCATTCCTGCCGCGCTAAATTGCTGAAACCCCCTTGTTCCCGGATTACTCGTCCCCGGTTCAAGCAGGGTGCTTCCTCACGTACGAAACTCCCTGGTGCTATTCATTGTTTTACAGAGCATACGTATGTCGGAGCCGAAACCAGTAGCAGTATGGATTCACTCCCGGCACAAGACACCTCATCACTCAGCATGTATACCTATGGCGTTGTGAATCGGGGAAAACATCCGGCTCTTGTACAGATCCAGATCAGCCCAAATGCCGTGGATTATGCTGTGGACAGCCAGGAGGTGGTCGCGGGAGGCCAGACCAAAGCGCTGGTACCATTGCGATTTTTACACTATACCCGGCTTGCAATTCGATCCGTTGAACCGGATCAACCGACCCGGCTCGACGTTTACTTTCAGGCACAACGTATGCCGTAAGGGAGTATGATCTCACAGATTTGACCAGGGAGGAGGACGAGGCACATGCCTAACTTTACGACGTTTAATACGAATCCGGATAATCTAAGAACGTTGATTTTCGGCCAGGATAGTACAGGGACAGCCCAGCCTGTCAGAACCGATACGAGCGGGAATGTGGTTGGCATTATTTTGGACGGGACCATTAGTAATATCTCAGGTCTGACTACCGTTACAATTAACGCAGGAACCATTACCAACATTCTGAACGGAACGATTACGAGTGTACTTGGAGCGACGATCACGGCGGGAACGATCACTAGTGTGCTCGGCGCAACCGTAACAGCCGGAACACTAACGAACTTGCTGAATGGTACAATCACAAGTGTATTGGGAGCGACGATCACGGCGGGAACGATCACTAGTGTGCTCGGCGCAACCGTAACAGCCGGAACACTAACGAACTTGCTGAATGGTACGATTACGAGTGTATTGGGAGCAACGATTACCGCAGGAACGATCACGAGTGTGCTCGGAGCCACGGTGACCGCAGGAACGCTGACCAACTTGCTGAATGGTACAATCACAAGTGTATTGGGAGCGACGATTACCGCAGGAACGATCACGAGTGTGCTCGGAGCCACGGTGACCGCAGGAACACTGACCAACTTGCTGAATGGTACAATCACAAGTGTATTGGGAGCGACGATTACCGCCGGAACGATCACCAGTGTGCTTGGAGCAACGATTACAGCGGGTACCATCACAGGTATACTCGGAGCGACAATTACAGCCGGAACACTGACGAACCTGCTGAATGGTACGATCACGAGTGTATTGGGAGCAACGATTACCGCAGGAACACTGACAAACTTATTGAACGGAACCATCACAAGCGTACTTGGCGCAACCGTGACTGCAGGGACGTTGACAAACCTGCTGAATGGTACAATCACCAGCGTGCTAGGTGCTACAATTACCGCGGGAACACTTAGCAGTGTGACGTCCATTTCACAGAAGAGTTTTCAGGAGTCCCAACTCATAAGCACCCCGACCGCAAACACCTTCACAGCGCTCCCAGCGGTTACGACCAGTGTATTTGGCACGTATTCTTTCTTTGTATATAACCGGGGGCCGGGTGTAAACCGGGTAGATGCTCTTGTTGAGATCAGCGCCAACGGAACGAACTGGTACACGGATGTAACGACGGTAACAGGCATTTTGTCCGGGTCAGTCGATGTATTGGTTCCGCAGCGTTTTCTCAAATACACGCGTCTTTCCTACCGCTCCAGCCTAATCGGTGCACCAAGCACGATTGATGTGTTCTTCAATGGACAAGGCACATAACCCATTTATTTGTCATATAGGTACATGGAGTTCCTTTGATGGACTTCATGTATTTTTTTGTATTGGAGGTGTTTGCATTGAAGAACCGTTTACTTGGAATCCATATGATTGTGCAAAATGAAGAACATCACCTGCCCCGCTGTCTCGACAGCTTGAAGCATATCAGCACGGAATGTTTTATTACCGATACCGGCTCATCTGACCGTACACCCGAGATCGCCAGAACGTACGGAGCAACGGTGTTGCACGCCTGTTGGCAAGATGACTTTGCCCATGCACGAAATATCAGTCTGCCTCTGGCGAGCACGGAATGGGTCCTGTGTTTGGATGCGGATGAATACGTTACGCAGGGATTGGAAGAACTGCTGAATTTTTTACCTAAAGTCCATAAAAGCATTTCGAGATTACGTATCACCATAGAGAATCGATACGGTGAAGAGGTAGAAGAGAACGTTATCTCTCAGCCAGTGAGACTGTTCCGTGCTCATCAGGGATATCGATACAAGGGGCGTATTCATGAGCAATTGGTTCGTAGTGGCCCAAGCGAGCTTGTCCAGGAAGAGGCTGGTGATATGGATAAGAGCGAGACCTTTACAGGTGAGGAACATATGTTGATCGAAACAGAACCGCTTGCTCCACTATGTCTGGTTCATGATGGATATCTGGCCTCAACGATTTCGAAGGAACATAAACCAAGACGTAATTTAAAGCTGATTGAGCGGGAACTCGCAGATGAGCCTGCACAGCCTTTTCACCTGTACAATCTGGGAGTAACGTATTGCCAGCTTGGTCAGATCGAACAGGCAATTGAAGTGTTCCGTGAATCATTACACCTGACAGAGTTGCTCGCGCCATATCGACCAACACTGGTTAGAGATTATGCAAAGACCCTTGTGGGATCAGAACATTACGACGAGGCGCATGCAATTCTGGCTTTGGAAAGACAGCGTTATCCATCTTATGCTGATCTGCACCTGCTGTATGGGGAGACGTTGGAGCAGCAAGGTTTGGAGGAGCGTGCATATCAATCGTATGCGCGAGCAACGGACTGCTGGGAGAGAACGAACCGTGTTGGACAGAGTGATGGCGGTAGCATGTTAGACGCGTCATATGTAACGGAAGCGGGTTCTAACAGTTACAGAGCCTATACTGCCATGGCAAGACTTGCACAGAAACGGGGATTCCTGAATGAGTCTGCACATCTGTACGGGCTGGCTCTGAACAGTATGTTCACATATGCTCCGGCATGGGCCGGGTTGGCAGACGTGCTGCAACAATCCGGTGAAACCGATGAGAACATAGCAGAAACATTACTTTCCAGAAGTAGCGGAATCGGAGAGTTAGATCAAGGTGATTTGATTCGTGGTAAAATGCCCCATTCATATGCAATGACAAATGAGGATCATCTGTTGCAAGTGATTTATGTTCTAACAGGCTGTGGAGCATATGAGCAGGCATTGAAAATGCTGGATACAGATGCGCGTACTGCTCGTATCCATGTTGTGGATCGAATACATTGGATGTTATGTGCGAATAGGGTTTCCGAAGCACTGCAACTGGCAGAAGAACACTGGAGCGTGGGGTGTGTAAATGAAGTCAATCTGCTGGCTGAGCACAGAATGGATTGGGCACTGGCTTGTTGGACCAACGGATTACCATTATCCGAGGCGTTCCTCGCAACTACGCTTCCACAAGAAAAGAACGTTTGGAAGGTCATGGATCGACTGCTGAATCAGTTAACCAAGGAGCCGCGAAGCATGAAACTTGCTTCACATGAACAAAAGCTTATGCAATGGGGTCCGCATTCAGAGATGGTAGCAGAAAAGGTTGTGCGGCAAGCCATAAAGACAGGACAGCTTACACTTGCTGAGCAACTGCATGAGTTGCGGGCCATGATGATGTGTGACCATTGGGGAACGGCTATAACTTTACGACGGGAGTTTGCAAGTCTGCTGTATCGTCAGGGGTATACCATGGTAGCCGCGAACATCCTGATTCAGTGCATGACCGAGAGTGAACTGGATGCCGAAGGTTTATTCTGGCTGGGTGAAACGCTGTATGCCAAAGGTCACAATGATCAAGCGCTCTCTCTGTTCGAGCAGGCTCTGGAGCGGGAGCCTGATATGTGGCAGGCCCGAGCTGGAGTAGCTGTATGTTACATGCGATTGGCAATGGAGGCGATTCAGCAGGAATTGGTACGATCTCCGTCTTCAGGGGTACTCGCTGCACAATATACCGCATTGGAACAAAGGCTGCGAACGACGGAAGGCATCCCATGGCGTACGCTTTTCCATGCAAAGGAAAGGAGGAATCAGCTTGCGAGCGGAACGAATTTCCCTATGCATGATCGTGAAGGATGAGGAAGAGTTACTGCCTCATTGTCTTGCCAGTGTCCAGGGAGCGGTGGAGGAAATGATTGTAGTGGACACCGGTTCATCGGATCGCAGCGCGGAAATTGCGCAGCAATATGGAGCGGTGGTTGTGCGATTTGAGTGGTGCGAAGATTTTGCCGCAGCACGGAATGCTGGCCTGGAGCAGGCTTCCGGCGACTGGATTCTTTTTCTTGATGCGGACGAGGTGCTCGATAGGGCTGCGCGGGAGCAGATCAGGAGCTGGACGTCGGTCAGCGGATGTGACGGATTGTTTTTAAACATTCATAACTATACAGGTACGGGTCAGCAGGGGGTTACCGTGAATCCGGTTTTGCGTCTCTTCCGTAATGCCCCGGAGCATCGGTTCGAAGGTCGGATTCATGAGCAGATTGCGGCGGCGATTTGCCGTAGGAATCCAGAGGCGGCTTTTCATGTGACGGACATGGTCATCCATCATTATGGGTATCAGACGGCGATTGTGGAGCGCAAAGATAAGGTGAACCGTAATGTTCGCCTGCTGCAACAGGCAGTGCAGGAAGAACCGGATCAGCCATTCCATCACTATAATCTGGGTGTCGAGTATCTGCGTGTGGGGGAAGCGGAGCGGGCTTTGGAGACGTTTGGTGTGGCTCGGATGGGGATTGATCCTGCGGTGACCAGTTACGCGCATTTGCTGTTCAAATATGAAGTTCGTTGTCTCCAGCACCTGAATCGCTGGCAGGAGGCATTGGATCGCATTGATGCTGCGCTTGAACTCTTTCCAGAGTACACGGATCTGATGCACCATCGCGGGGTATGTGCAGACGCATTGGGTGATGCAGATCGGGCAGAATATTCGCTGCGTGAAGCTGTCCGTATGGGACCACCTCCACCCATATATCATACGGAAGAAGGCATCGGCACCTATCAGACGTGGTATATGTTAGGACGATTACTGGAAGGAAGGGCAGATCTGGAGGGTGCGGTGGATGCTTACGTGGAAGCGGTACGTGCCAAATCGAGTCTGTTACCGCCGCTCTATCGGATATTCCGAATTATGCGAGTCTCCGGGCAGGAACATCAGATTCCTGAGCTGGTGAGGGAGCGCTTTGCAATCGGTTCGGAAGAGGCTACACACAAAGTATTGGGCATTTTGGAGCAAAGTCGTTGTTATGAAGCGGCTCTGCAATTGTTACCGAGTGTATCCTCACAACCCTCCGCAGAGATGAGGGAGCGTTTATCTGTGGCGGAGGCGATGCTCCAAATCCAACAGGGAAGATGGAACAAGGCTCGTCTGAAACTGGAACCTGTGCAGCGCAAAAAAGGGTTGCTCGCAACTTCATCTGCCCGGTGGCTCGAACGTTTGGAGTGGATCGAGGGGAAGGAAGTCAACGGAGATGATCCATTGACGTTGTGGTTGAAGCGTAGTTCTCAGGGAGGTGCAGCAGTAACTGATGATGAGGAATCTACTGTGCAGACAGGGCGAACGGTGGGTCTGAGAGTAACAACGAAGAAGGACAGGGGCTCCAGCATAGACGGAACGGTTGCAGGAACAGAGTATGATGGCTGGCAGACCCTTGGACTGATGATGGAGGGATGTGTACAGTCAGGGAGATGGAAAGAGCTGCATGGCCTGATTCAGATGTGTCGACACCAATTGGCGGGAGCAGGATTATCGGCGGGAGAGAGCGTTCGAGTGGGAGAGAAGGAGAAAGAGGAAGGGAAGAGAAGCGAGAAGGATAAGGATATGGATAGGGAAAAAGGAGAAGATATGGGAGCATTCCCTGGATCTTTGGATACGCTGGTGGGAACCAGTTGGTTGGTGAAAGGATTGGTTAGTGCTGCGGATCATCATCTGGAGGTGTTCGCTCAGCATGCAGCTGGACAGAGGCACCGTTGTTGGCCTGTCGTTCAGCATATTCGGCTGGAGTTGCCGGGAGCGGACGGGTTTGAGATCTGAGAGGGGATCAGGCAGGTCCGGGAGTTCAACTTAATTCAGCGGGCTAATGGGTGGGGCTGAACTCCGTTGGTGAGGGGTGGTGATGAATATGGGCATAGGGATTAGCTTGTGTATGATCGTGAAGGATGAAGCCGGATCACTTCAGCGGTGCTTGAATGCAGTCAGGAATGTTGTGGATGAGATCATCATCGTGGATACCGGATCGGTAGATGATACAACTGAAATTGCGCGTCTCCATGGGGCCATTGTAATTCGTACGGAATGGAACGGAGATTTCAGTGAAGCCCGTAATCTGTCGCTGGCCGCTGCTACGAAACCGTGGATTCTGGTGCTTGATGCAGATGAGGTATGGGTACAGACTCCGCAGATGAAGGAAGAACTCGTGCAGTTGATAGCGACAAGCAGGGACGACGTATGGGGGTACTGGATACAAGTCACAAGTCTGCTGGGTGTGTCCGGTGAAGAACGTGTGACGGATGCGGTATGTCGATTGTTCCGGAATGATCCCCGAATTGCCTTTCATGGCAGAATTCATGAAGAGATTGCTTCTTCCATCATGGCACTGGCTCCGCAAGGTGTGCTTCATTCTGGACTTGAGGTCATTCATTACGGATATCTGGAGCAGGCGATTACCGCCAAACATAAAGGTGCACGCAACATGCAGTTGATACGTTCCGCGTTGAATCAGGAGGTAGATCAACCGGAGTTGTTGTATGCTCTGGCTGCCGAATGGTTTCAGCAAGCGAAGTATGATGAAGCACTCCGGTTGTTGCAGCCATTATTGGCACAACTTATGCCGGAGTGTGGATATCACTCGGATTTGGTGCTGAAAACGGCTTACGCCTGGCGAGAGATTGGTAGTCCGGAACGGGCAATTGCTGTAGTGGAAGCATGGGCGCCCGTGTATGAGGATTTTCCGGATTTGTTGGAGCTTGGTGCTGTACTCGAACTGGATCAAGGGAGAGAGGATGTGGCCTTAGACTGGTTAAATCAGGCTAAATCAGCTGCCTCCACAGCCAGCAGGTATACATCAGTCTCTGGTGCCGGGACCTATCGCAGCCTGACGCTGGAAGGCATGGCATATGAGCGGGCTGGCCGCTGGGCAGAGGCAGAAGCCGCGTACATAGCGGCGCTGGGTATACAACCCGGCAGCTTGCCTGCATGGCAGCGGTTGTTGTTGCTGGCCGCAGCCACAGGGCGGCCGCATTCCATCGCCAGCGTTGCCGCTCGGGTAAGCTTGCCGCCTGCGGCATGGCAAGCGCTGATCCCGGCCGCGCTTGCAGCGCATCGGCCGGAGTGGCTGCTGCGCCATGCGGCGGCGCTTGCTGCCCCGTTGCGTGCACAGCCGCTAGCCGCCGGGCTTGCGCTCGCCCAGCTGGGCGAGGACGCCGCGGCCCGGGCGGCTTTGCAGCCCTGGGCGGCGCATGCGCAGCACGGGCCAGAGGCGGCCCTGGCGCTGTGGGCGCTGGGCCACAAGCAGCCCGGCAGGCGCAGCGCCCGAGGGGCGGCTCGCCAGCGGGCTGTGCTGCCCGCAGCGGCCCACGCCGCCGAGGCGCTGCTGCAGCGCGGGGCCAGGGCTCGCAGCAGCATGGCGTCTAGCCCGCCCGGCGATGCAACGCCCGGCGGCTCGGCCGGGCCTGTGCCTGGCGGCGTGCTCGCCGCTGCGCAAGCGCTCGCCGGCGTAGGCGCCTGGGCCGCATGGCTGCGCATGCTGCAAGCCCTGCCGCCCCGCGGCGCGCTGGCGTTGCTCGCAGCGCTTCCGCCTGCGGCACGCTGCGGGCTGCTGCGCGCACCCGCGAGCGTCCGCGAAGGGCTGCTTGCGCTATGCGGCACGCCTGACGGCGCGCAGCAGCCCCACGCGGACGCGGTGCCCACCCCGGAGCGCGTCGCTCACGCACTCCTTGCGGGCACGCTCGCGTTGCTCGCCGGGCGGCAGAACCTGGCACGTGAATGGGCCGAATCGGCCCAACTCACTGCCCGGCAACCTGCCGCCACAGGTCGCCCGGCAACTGCAATCCCGCCGGGCCTGCAAACCCTGCTGCGCCTGACAGCACCCGGCGCAGCCTCTGCTGATGAATACACCAACCAGTGCAACATGTTACTGGTACACCTATAATTTCCTTTAATCTTTAATCTTTAATCTTTAATCTTTAATCTTTAATCTTTAATCTTTAATCTTTAATCACTAATCTCTGATTCCTAGTCCCCAACCTCCAACCCCCCTGTACATCCCCACATATTCCCGCAATAGACCATCCGATTGAAATTGCAAAAGCAACGGAGCTACCGGTAATCGGAGCATTGCCCGAACCGTGCATGGTTCCGTTGCTAATGGGTGAAGCCCTCAAGCCCTCAATTTTCCACTCTGCACTTAAATCAGCGTAACCCAATTCGTCTCAACCTTTGCATATCACCGCTCGAAAACAGCGGATCGGCGTGCCGTACATGTCAGACCAGATGGCATCGTCCGGCTCTACCACATTCAGCTTATCTTCAATGGTTAATCCGGTGACAGCCATGATTGTCTCCAGCAGATCAGGCCGCATCTCGGGTACATCGAAAGTAGCGATCAACTGTCCGTTTGGCTTCAGCACCCGAGCGAATTCACGAAACGCCCGCAGCATCGTGCCCGTATCCAGATGCTCCAGTACAGAGATACAGAACACCCGATCAAACTTACCCGACTCATACGGAAGCTGGGCCAGATTAGCCTTTGCGCGCTGCAATCGGACGAGAGTTGATTCCGGCAGATCATGGGCGGCCTGCTCGCCAAAATCAGAAACAATATCCAGTCTTATCGCCTCTTCAGACAAAATGCGTTCATCCCAATCGCAGGCGTGAACCTCACGGCAGTGTTCGGCAAGCCAGAATTTGAACGGATGGGAGATGCCGCAGGCTGCATCAAGGACCACATCGTCTGGACGTGCAAACCGCCGGGCCCATTCATATTCGTAGGGACGGCTCCACCATGCCGGATGCAGGGGGAAGACCAATGTGTCCGTTTTAGGGTCACTTTGCCTAATGTATCTTGATTCCATGAATTCCGGTGCCTTGGGCGTATCCATCATCCCCGAATTCCCTCCTTTAATCCTGTCTCTGCCATAAATGATTCCAACACCGTGCTCCACCGGCTCCGCCACCTGGCAAGATCATAGGACAGTGCAGTCTCGCGCGCATAGATTCCCAGTCGTTCTCGCTCGGCCCGATCCTGTACGAGACGAACCAGAGCAGCGGTTAGTTCCTGCTCGCCGGGAGGTACCAGTAGCCCATTAAAACCATCCTGAATGAGATCATTCAATCCGCCGACATTGGAGGCAATTACCGGGAGTCCACAGCTCATCGCTTCCAGACAGGCATAGGAGGTACCCTCCGAGAATATTGTTGGAATTACGGCGATATCTGCCTGATGGTAGGCCTCCCGAATATCCCTGAAATCATACGTGCGCTGGTTAATTCGCCCCGCATGTGGATGAGTACGATGCCAGTAACGAAAGACTCTCCCGACCGTACTGCCTTCGACCAATTCCCCGGCAAATTCAACCTCCAGATCTGGAAAGGCTCCGAGTAGTTTATCCGCCGCCAGCATCATTGGAATAATACCCCGTTCCATGCTGATGCGACGCGGATATATGATGCGAATTGGGCGGGGAGAGGTCATCCGGGCATCTACAGTTTTCTTTTCAACCTGTCCCTGAATGGGACCATTAACCTGATATTCAGCATCTGCTTCTGCTAGAACATCTGTAGCCCAATCCGTTGCATTTCGGAGGTTACGAGCAACCCTATACGTTTCGCCATTTACCTCGGCTGTTTCCAGTTTTGATAATTCCAAATGGAGATCTACCGCTCCCTTCTCCTCTCGTTCTTGATCGTCTGTATCCCCACCTCCATCTCCGTTAGCCTTCGCACTGTACGCTCCATCACCACTTGGTCCAGCCTGGCTTTCCTCAGCTTTCATCCCTGATATAACTGCACCAACATTTTCTCCATGACTCGCCAGATCATTCTTCCATGCGACAAGCCATTCGTCTTCCTGTTTCTGCTCGAAGGTCCGTGTTGGCGGGGCTGGTGTGAAATAGGACGTATCCACTGCGTTTGGAATCAGGACAACCTGTCTTGGATCGGTATAGGTGCACGCAGCCCGGCAAAAGGTCTGAAAATGAGAATCCACGGATACAATGCGCACGAGTCCATCCAGAGCCAGTTGAATATGTTCCGCGACTTGTTGTTTGGTCTCCAGTGGCAGTCCGGGACGATCCCAGTTAATGCCGTGACAGATGCCAAGACTGCCGGGTTTGTAGGTGATGGGTTGCCACAGACAGCTGGCATAGATCACTGGGCCGCGCGCTGCGGCTGCCATCCGGTCAAAGGCTTCCGGTACATTATCCATGTCATACGAATAACCAAATACGTCAATCTGCTCCGTCCGAGTCTGGAATGCTTCAAAATAGGACAGTTGATGAACTTCGGGAATATGCCCGAGTCCACGGATGACACTGCACAGTTCCAGAATATAGCGTTCCAGTCCACCACCAAATACACGACCGAATTCCCGGTTGTACCCGTCGGTGAAACTATGTGTCAGAATACTCACCACGCCCATCTCACGGTCCCTCCTTCCAGGGAATCAGCCGAGGTTCCGGATCGAGAATAGACTCGTAATGTGCAAGATTGCCCCACTCACCGCTGGGATCAATGCGCTTGTAACGCAAATATTTACGAACCCGGTCCTCCAGACTGCCTGCCCATCCGAGATGCTGAACCTTCAATTCCGTGCTGACCCCAGGCAATACCGTGCAGGACAAGGGAAGGCGGGGAACATGATGATTCTGTTGTGGATAGAAATAAGGATATCCAGGCATATATCGTACAAGTGAAGCGGTATGCCGTTTGTGCAGAGACCAGAGATCATCTTCCCGGTAGTGGGTCCGGCCACCCCACATGTCGTAGAAACGGAATGCAAACCAGTCCGCATACTCCTGATTAATCAGCGTGCGGATGGCTTTCTTGGCTTCTGAGCTGTACAGCTCATCCGCATCAACTGAGAGCAACCAGTCGGGACATGTTCCCGCAGCCGCTTGCCACAAAGTGTTGCGAAGACGCCATTCCTCAGCGAACAGCGGTTTCTCCAGTACTTCCAGACGGACCACCTTAGGGTAGGATTTACATATATCCGGTGTTCCGTCTGTGCTGGCATCGTCCACAATGACGATCTCATCCACGAACTCACTCAGATCATGCAATACTTCTTCCAGGTATCGGCCACGTTCATTGCGAACCTGGAGCATGGCGGTGAGCTTGTTACCTTTGCTTTTGCGAACCCGACGAATGGAGAAGGGTTCTTTGAATACACTCGTTTCCTCTTGTGATACAGCAGCATTCTGTTCTGCCTGACCTTGTGAATCATTCCAGTGATGCACTTGGCTTCGGATGTCCTGCGTTGGTTGTACATGATCCGGGGGATGATCTCCACTTTCCAATGCGTCTGTATGTGTTCGATCGACTATTTCGGTTGGCGTGTAAGTAGTTTCGGTTCGGATATTCCTGTGCACCATCGGTCCATTCAACTGTTGCCTGCGCTTCTTCGGGTCCAGCATCATGGCACCTCCCCAAGCAATTGCTGTACGGCATGATCCAACAGCTCCAGCTCGACAATCCGGGCCAGCGCATCTTCATCCTCCAGTGCTGTCTCAAGGAAATGTCGGACTGCCCCGTGTCGTTCCCCTCGCAGTGCCAGCGCACTGCCGGATAATTGCTGATAGTCCCGGCGACTGGCATCATCCTGAATATCGACTGCATGCACCAGCGCCAGTGCCTCTTCCACGCGTCCAGTCTCCTGGTAGATGCGGAATTTCCAATGTCTCGCGGTTTCTCCGCCAAGTTCGTCAAGGATACGCAGGGCATTTCCGTAATCATCGTTCATACGCAGTACTTCCGCTCGTACAAGTTGATCTTCTCCCGCCTCAAGCCAGCGACATAACTGTTCATAATGATGCCGTTCTTGTTCATCGGCTGCACTAATTCCATACACCCGCAGGGCGTCCTCCAACTGTCCGGCCCGGGCATGAATGGCAGACAGGAATCTATAGTGGGAGACTACACAGTCACCGCGACCATTCAATACCGCATGGGAGAATGCCTCTTGAAGTGAATTGATAGACCGCGGATCTTCAAGCAAGTACTCATAGGCTGCCAGCAAAAAGGATATCGTCTCATGTGCACCTGCTTTGGCTCGGAGCTGTCGGTAGAAGTCGGCACGTACACTGCATTGAAGCAGGGTGACGCTATCCGGAGTGCCTGACAGGATCTGCCGCAGCGCATGCAGGAAGAACAGTTCGTAGTCCCGGAGAGGGACTTCGAGATCATCTTTTTGCATCGTACCTGCAGGTGCAGGGTCTTCACCGCCCAGCCAGATGGCACGTACGCCTTGGAAAAGCAGCTTCATATAACGTGTTTCGGAGGATGTGCCGACCAGATCGGCGATGCCGACCAGTTTGGAAATACTGCTCTCCCATAGCGGAGATTCTGCTTCGTTTCCAGCAGGCTCAGGGAGCAGGGCAATACATAGCTCAGGCTCCAGCGAAGCCGTAGCTATTAGCCAGTAGGGATGGGCGACTACGGCTACGGTGCGAGGTTTCAGCAATAGCTGCTCGGCTTCAGGGAGGGAGATGACGGTAATGGCTGGAGGTACATCTTCTGTTTGCGTCAGGCTGCTGACGTAGTAGACCTCTCCCTCGATCGACAGCAGTGCAGCAATATCGGGATAGGGAAAGGATGACCAGCCCCCTTTGCGGGGGAAGAGAACATATCGGACCGGGGACTGTGTTGTACTGGCCTTATTCAGGCTGACTTCGGAGTCTTCACCTGGTAATGGCGCAGGTTTTTCCATGAATCGTTCACCTCACCTTGACTGTAATATGGCGCGTCATTCGTTCTGCATGTACTTCATGCTTTCACTTCATATGTAAAGCCCTCACGGTACTTCGCATGATATGCCTGAGACTAACATATGGGCATTCCGTCCCAAACATGAGTATCTTCCATGAATAGATGAAGTAGGCAAGCCATTATAGAGCTTCCCTAAGCTCCAATCCTCCATTTTGGCTTCATTCCACGTTCTCGATACTGAAAAAAAGATATTTGAATTCGCACTACAATAGGCTGATTTTTATCTTTTGTGTGACCAGGATCACTTTTTTTTGCTCTGGAGACGGAGATTGTGATAATTATCACATGTATAAAATAGGGAATCTGGCACAATACGTTCATCAACGTATTTGGCGGACAGACAGCGAAGGTGCAGCTTCAATGCCAGATACGCATACTGCGAAGTGAACAGAAAGAAGGGGTAACGGTATGGATCCGATTATGTTATCGCGTATCCAATATGCACTTACAACGATTTTCCATTTCTTTTTTGTCCCGCTATCCATCGGTCTTGTACTGTTGGTTGCAATCATGGAGACGTTGTACGTTGTTAAGGGTAAGGAAATCTACAAAACGATGGCGAAGTTCTGGGGCAAGCTGTTCCTGATTAACTTTGCCGTCGGGGTAGTCACAGGTATTTTGCAAGAGTTTCAGTTCGGTATGAACTGGTCCGAGTACTCCCGATTTGTCGGGGACGTGTTCGGTGCGCCACTGGCTATTGAAGCGCTACTGGCGTTTTTTATGGAGTCTACATTTATTGGTTTGTGGATATTTGGATGGGATCGTTTGTCCAAAAAAGTGCACCTGGCCTGCATCTGGCTGGTGTTTGTCGGCACATTCCTGTCCGCGCTGTGGATTCTGGCAGCCAATTCATTTATGCAGCATCCGGTCGGGTTTGAGATTAACAACGGCCGAGCCGAGATGAATGATTTCTTTGCACTCATCACGAATGGTCAGTTGCTCGTCGAGTTCCCACATACGATTTTTGGGGCATTGATGACAGGGGCCTTTGTTGTAACCGGGATCAGTGCCTACAAATTAATGAAGAAGCAGGATGTGGAGATCTTCCGCAAATCGTTTAATATCGCGATCATTATCGCTCTTGTTTCTTCATTTGGTGTAGCTTTCTCTGGACACTTCCAGGCTCAATATCTCGTGGAGACACAGCCGATGAAGATGGCAGCCAGTGAAGGCACATGGACAACGACAGAAGATCCGGCACCATGGACGGTGGTCGCTTTTATCGATCCGGATAAACAGGAGAGTACGGGTGAGATCAAAATCCCTGGATTGCTCAGTTACCTGTCCTACAGCAAGTTCTCCGGTAGTGTCAAAGGCATGAAGGAACTGAATGCTGAGTATCAGCAGACGTATGGACCGGGGGACTACATCCCGCCGGTACGGACAACGTTCTGGAGTTTCCGTATTATGATCGCAGCGGGTGGTTTGATGATTGTGCTGGCTCTGTACGGTACGTTTCTGGCTGTGCGCAAGAAGCTGGAGGTCGCTGGAAAGTGGTTTATGCGTCTGATGGTATTTGCCATCTCCCTGCCGTTTATCGCCAATACATCAGGTTGGATCATGACCGAGGTTGGAAGACAGCCATGGACGGTATTTGGTTATATGACCACCGAGGCCGGGGTCTCACCGAACGTATCCGCAGGAATGATCCTGTTCTCCACGATTGCGTTCACAGCCGCGTATACGGTTCTTGGTATCGTGATGGTATACCTGTTCGTACGTGAGATCAAGGCAGGACCATTTGCGGTCGATAAGCCGGAAGATCACGATGAATCGGCCGATCCGTTCGGCGTGGATGGAGGTTATTCCGTTGTCACTAAGTGAGTTGTGGTTTTTGCTGATTGCCGTATTGTTTGTTGGTTTCTTCTTTTTGGAAGGTTTTGATTTTGGTGTGGGGATGTCTACAGGCATTATTGCCAAAACGGATCGTGAACGCCGGACCCTGATCAACTCGATTGGTCCGTTCTGGGATGGTAACGAAGTATGGCTGATTACAGCAGGGGGCGCAATGTTTGCTGCCTTCCCGCACTGGTATGCCACGATGTTCAGTGGTTTCTACCTGCCGCTTGTGGTCGTGTTACTCGGCTTGATTGGTCGCGGGGTTGCCTTCGAATTCCGCAGTAAAATGAAACAGCAGCGCTGGCGCAAAACATGGGATATCATCATTGTGGTATCCAGCGCTCTCCTGCCTTTCCTGTTCGGCGTAGTCTTTGCCACGTTCATGAAGGGTCTGCCCATTGATGGGGAGATGCAGTTGCGTGCAGGATTCCTCGATATTGTTAATCCGTACACCGTGATTGGTGGCTTGAGCGTAACGCTGTTGTGTCTCGTTCATGGATTGCTGTTTGCATCACTACGAACAGTTGGTGATCTAAGAGAGCGTGCCTTGAAGACAGCACAAAAATTGATGCTGCCGCTGGCTGCACTACTCGCTGTTTACGCGTTAATGACGTATTTCATGACGGATGTGTTCGCCGTACGGGGCTGGGCTCTTTGGATCATGGTTGTACTTGGCGCAGTCGCGCTTGCACTTGCGGCATACTTTGTTCGTCAGAAGCGTGAAGGCTGGGCTTTTGGTATGACTGGAGCAGTGATTGCAATTGCCTTTGCCTCGGTCTTTATTGGACTGTTCCCAAGAGTGATGGTGAGTTCCTTTGGAGCGGCATATGACCTGACTGTATACAACGCCGCATCCGGTGCGTATTCATTGAAAGTAATGACCATTGTAGCTTGCACATTGCTGCCGTTTGTTCTTGGCTATCAGATCTGGAGTTATTATATCTTCCGCAAACGTCTGAACGAGCAGCACCACCTGGAGTACTGATATGGGACGGGGGCTGCTGAAGCTGCCGGGCATCCGGCCAGTACTCGCGCTGGCATCAGCGCTGGTACTGTTACAGGCGATGACGATCATTATGCAAGCCAAATGGCTGGCACAGGCCATCACGGCATTGTTTGAAGGTTCATCCATAACGGAGCAGTACCCGGTACTGCTGTTGTTCCTGGCTGCTTTTGCCGCCCGCTACGCCCTATCCTTCTGGTTACAACTTGTGACTTCACGATATGCGGATAAGACAGGGACTGATCTGCGCAGACAGATGGTGGAGCAGTGGTTCAAACTTGGGCCGCGTTATGCCAAGACCGAGGGCACAGGGCATCTGGTTACACTGGCACGTGAGGGAACCGCTCAATACAAGACGTATCTCGAACTATTCATTCCTCGCATGCTGGGCATAGGATTCACACCCATCGTCATTTTGCTGTATGTGTTCAAGCTGGATATGATGTCCGGGGTTATTCTGATGCTGACACTACCAATCCTGATCGTGTTCATGATTCTGATTGGCCTCGCAGCTCAGCGGAAGATAGACGGACAATTCCGATCCTACAAAGCACTCGCTAACCATTTTGTTGATACCTTGCGTGGGCTGGAGACGCTAAAAACATTGGGACAGAGCAAAACACATGAAGGCTCCATTCGGCGGGTCAGTCAGCGGTATCGGAAGGCGACGATGTCCACCCTGCGTATGGCCTTCCTTTCTTCATTTGCACTCGATTTCTTCACCATGCTGTCCGTTGCTTCGGTGGCGGTTGGTCTGGGATTACGTCTGACGGAAGGGCATATGCTGCTTGGCCCTGCGTTGGCGGTACTGATTCTGGCACCCGAATATTTCCTGCCTGTACGTATGCTCGGCGCTGATTATCATGCCACATTGGACGGTAAGGAAGCCGGAGCGGCCATTAATCAGGTGATTGAACGGGGGAAAGCTGCTGAACGGAAACAGAAAGAAGCTTATGCAAACGTTGTTGCGCACGCGGACATGGCAGAGGATGGGACGGGACATGCATCATCGTTATCTTGGGGTAAAAGGAAAGCGGGCATTTCGACCATACGTGTCGTGTTGAACGATAAAACGGCTGCGGGACATCTTGCTCCTGATCCTGCTTCTGTTTCTACTATTCCTGAGCTTGTTTCTTCCGCTTCCTCAGTGTTCTCCTGGAATGAGAATAGCAGATTGGCTCTAACCGATGTACAGGTACGACATGATGATGAAGGTCCTTATTCGCTAAAGGATGTCACATTTCAGATCACAGGTCTTGGAAAAATCGGTATTATCGGTGCCAGCGGAGCAGGCAAGTCCACATTAATCGATGTATTGGCTGGTTTCCAGTTACCTACTTCGGGTCAAGTACTGGCTAACGGACAGCCGGTTACACCGGATATGCTCGAATCTTGGCGAAGACAGACGGCAGCTATCCCGCAGCATCCGTATATCTTTAGTGGAAGCCTGGCCGATAACGTTCGTTTCTACATGCCAGAGGCTTCGGATGCGGAGGTGGCCAAGGCCATTAGCGCAGCTGGATTAACCAAGCTGCTGTTCTCATTATCCGGTGGGCTACATGAGCTCATTGGGGCTGGTGGCAGACAGCTCAGTGGGGGGCAGGAGCAACGGGTGGCACTGGCAAGAGCTTTGCTTAGTCAACGAAACATCCTGTTGCTCGATGAACCGACAGCTCATCTGGATGTAGAGACAGAGTATGAACTGAAACAGACCATGCTGCCACTGTTTGAAGGCAAACTTGTATTTTTGGCTACCCATCGTCTGCATTGGATGCCGCATATGGATCGAATTATTGTCATGGACGGTGGCACAGTGGCAGAGACGGGAACACATCAGGAATTGCTGGCACGACAAGGTGTATATTATCAGATGATTCAGGCTCAGATGGAGGCGATATAAAATGAAGTCCGGATATGAACATATGGAGACCGTCCGTAACGGAAAAGAAAAAAATAGCTGGATCGCTCCGTATGTGGCACAGTACCGCTGGAGATTCATCGCAGTCATTGCGCTGGGTACATGCGCTGCCTTGTGTGCGGTACTGCTGCTGTTCACCTCCGGATTTCTGATCTCCAAGTCTGCGCTGCGTCCTGAAAATATTCTGATGGTGTATGTACCTATTGTCGGTGTACGTGCATTTGGGATATTTCGCGCCGTCTTTCGATATATCGAGCGATTGGCAGGACATGATGCCGTACTGCGTGTGTTGGCCGATCAACGGGTGAAGTTATATCGCATTCTGGAGCCACAGGCCCTGTTCCTGCGCTCTCGCATGCAGACCGGAGATGTACTCGGAGCACTCGCCGATGATGTGGAGCGGCTGCAGGATATCTATCTGCGTACAGTCTTCCCCGCCGTTACGGCACTTGTGATGTACGGTGGGGCTGTGATTGCTTTTGGCAGTGTTGATCTGGGATTTGCGCTGTGGATGGGCTTGTATATGTTATTTCTCATTGCCGTGTTACCTGCGATCACCCTGAAAGTGACGTGGAAATGGCGTGTACGGCTGAAAAAGGAAAACAGCAGGTTGTATACCCGTCTGACCGACGGTGTACTTGGACTGGGAGATTGGCTTGCAAGTGGACGAGCGGCCGAATTTGTTCAGCAGCAGGAAGAAGCGGAGGAACGGGTCGACGCGGTTCGTCGCAAGTTGCGGCGTTGGACACGCTGGCGTGATCTGATGGCCCAGTGCGTCATTGGCCTGCTGGTGGTATCGGTTACGTTATGGGCCGGAAACGCCGCTTCTGTCGGGCAATTACCTGCCGTGATGATTGCTGCTTTTGTATTGGTGTTATTTCCGCTCACGGAAACACTTCTGCCTGTAGGGGATGCGGTGGAGCATCTTCCACAGTATCGAGAATCACTGGATCGCTTGAAGCAGCTCGAAGGGAAAGGGTATCTTCCGGGGCAGAATGGAGCGAATGATGTTGATGGAACGGGCGACTCGGACAGACGAATTCGTCTACGCATTCCACCCAAAATCAGAGCAGACATCGAGATTAATCGCGTAAGTTACCGTTATGCAGCGGATGATTCCTACGCCGTACATGATGTATCCCTTCATCTGCCACAAGGCAAACGATTAGCCATTCTTGGACGAAGCGGCGGTGGCAAATCGACATTGTTGAAGCTGATTCAGGGGGCATTACTTCCGTCTGCGGGGAAAGTTCTGATCAATAATATGCCTGTGCAGACCTTGGGTGAGAGTGTCACTGATGTCATCGCAGTGCTGAACCAGAGCCCACACCTGTTCGACACCACTGTAGCCAATAATATTCGGATTGGTCGTCCACATGCAACGGATGAGGAGATTCGTCAGGTGGCCGCCCAGGTAGGTTTATCCGGTCTGATCGAATCTTTGCCGCAGGGATATGATACGCCAATGCTGGAGACGGGTTTGCGTTTCTCCGGTGGGGAAAGACAACGGATCGCTCTGGCCCGGGTACTGCTTCGGGAGACACCTGTTATTATATTGGATGAACCAACCGTAGGGCTTGATCCGGTGACGGAACGCGAGTTGATGCGGACCATTCTGGACAGCTTGCAAGGCAAAACGATGATCTGGGTCACCCATCACCTGATTGGTGCGGAACAGATGGACGAACTTATTTTTATGGAAAATGGACAGATTGCCATGCAGGGTTCTCACGAACAATTGCTGGCTGGAGAAGAGCGATACCGCCGTCTCATCGAACTCGATCGACCCGGATGGTCTGACTTGCAGACAGTAGAGGGCAAGCTGCCTACTGCCGCTTCCAGATAGCAGGAACTTTCCCGGTATAACCATGATCTCAGAGTCGGGACTGTCCGTTCACTCAGCATCGCAAATGGGAGCGGATAGTGTGTCTCAGGTTTATTAAAACAAAATAACACAAACACGGGATGTCCCCTGTCATATTCATGACTATGGGACATCCCCTTTTTGCTTCTTGGTAACGCTCAGATTTCCTGTGCCAGCAGCATGGCTGTGCCACAGGATTGACGCACAACCAGTTCCGGCTCTACTTTAATGCAACGATTATCCATTTGTTTGTTCATCAGATCGAACAGAATCATGGCAGCAAGGCGTCCAATTTTATCCGTATCCTGCTTGACGGTTGTTAGCGCTGGATCGGTATAACGGCAGGCTTCGATGTCGTCACAACCTGCCACAGCTATATCTTCTGGAATGCGTAACCCCACTTCCTTAAAGGCGCGAATAGCTCCAAAGGCAAGTAGATCTGTGGCTGCAAACACGGCACGTGGCAGAGTCTTGCAGGCAAGCATTTTCTTGGCCGCTTCGTATCCATCCGCTGCGGCATAATCTTTGCTGTATACAACCCACTCGGGCTTTTCATCAAGACTAAACTGATTTAGTGAACGTTTGAAAGCCATCTCTCTCTGTTGCATCACAAGAGAGGCGCGCTCCAGCCCGATAAAACCAACTTCTCGATAACCGTTCATATAAAATTGTTCTACAACTTTGGTTGAGATCTTATCGTTATCGGACATGATGTAACAGGAGCTTTGTCCTGTTAGTTCGATATCTATTCCGATACAAGGAATCGGGCTGGCATCCAGGTCAAATATACTGCTCTCGACTTCATCCCCCGCAATAATAATACAGCCATCCACTTGAAAATACTTGGATCTCGCCAAGTAGTCCTCACCCTGATCCAGAAACTTCTCATTTGAGAAGAAGAGTAGATCGTATCCAAGCAAGCCAATTTGTTTCTTAAACGCATTGATAACCTGTACGAAGAAAGGGTGGCTGAAATCCACGTTCAGCTTCCCTGCAAACACAACGCCAACGAGGCTGGATTTTTTGGTTGCCAGTGTTTTGGCTGAAGAAGATGGACGATAGCCTGTCTCTTCCATAATTTTAAGCACACGCTGGCGCGTTTCCTCGCTAATATCTGGATAGTTATTGATAATCTTGGACACCGTGGCTACAGACACGCCGGCTAAACTCGCTATCGTTTTGATATTCATAAACATCCCTCGGATTCCTAAACTAGTTTCGTAAACTGGGGCTGTATCGGTTTTTTTGCTTTCTTGCAAGTATTCTATGCTACAAAGACCGGAGAGTCAACAGAAGAAAGGAGGGAATCACACTTGAAATAATATGCATCCATAGGTTTGAAGCGATCAAAGAGGTTTGTTGCGAAAATAAAGGCTAATTTTAGCTCATAATCTTAATTGTTTTACAGATTTTGAGTCCATTTAAAGGATTACCGGATTGTCTGGGACTGTACATGAAACCATGTCATGTGCTGTTTTTCGTAACTTTCGTAACTGTCGTAAAGGTTACCTTGATTTCAACGTATACAGCAATAAATAAAGCTTTTATCAAGCGAATTGGAGTATGGGAATCAAAAAAACAAAATGACTATTTACAAAATAAAGATCTGAAGTCATAATAAGGGTGGAATTAACGAAACTGATTTCGTAGATTTAATTCAAAAATTTGGGGGACAACGAAAATGAAGAAAATGAATTTAGCCATTGTACTTGTAACCGCTTTATTATGTGTGCTCGCCGCTTGTAGTAGCAGCTCTTCGGAATCAGAAGGAACTCAGGCTACAGACGGCAGCAAAAAAGTTACCTTGAAGATCATTCACTGGCAGCAAGAGAATATTAACAACTACATCAAAGAGTTTAATACGAAATTTGAAGCGAAATATCCGGACGTAAAGGTGGAATATACTACGGTTCCGGCAGACGCGACTTACGATCAGTTGATGCAAACACGGATGAACGCCGGAAGTAATGGGGACGTAGATATCATTCCACTCAAATCAAGCTTTGTAGGCGCTCCGCAGGAATGGTCCAGTGGTGCTGCTGATCCGATGTGGAAGCAATGGATCGATGCCGGGTTAATCAGTGATCTGTCAGATCAATCTTTTATCAACAACTACAATGAAGCGGATGTACAGAACGCAATGACGTATAACGATAAGGTGTACGGTGTAAACATGGGCAAGGTGGCATTCACAGGACTGTTCTACAATAAGGAACTCTTCGCAAAATATAATCTGGAGATCCCTACAACCTGGGATGAATTGCAACATGTTATCAAAGTGTTCAAAGACAATGGTGTCGAAGCGCTGGGTCTGGCGGGTAAAGATGTATGGCCAACAGGTCTTGCGGTGCAAGGGCTCCAGGCCTCTATTCATGAAGATCAGCTTGCTTATATCAAAGGTCTATGGACTGGTGAAACCAAGCTGACTGATCCGGTTCAACTTGAAGTCTTGCAGAAATCCCAGGATCTGATGAACAATGCAATGCCTGGTTTCATGGGTATTGACTACGGAACATTGCCCAGTTTGTTCGCTACAGGCAAGGTGGCTATGATTGCTGACGGCACTTGGGATGCAACAACAATTCAAACGGCCAACCCTGATCTGAAGTTTGGATATTTCCCAATTCCAGGTAGCAATGATGCAGCCAAGAACAAAAATCTGGCGGGTAAATACGATATGACCTGGATGGTGGTGGATAACTCACCGAACAAGGATTACGCAATGAAATGGCTTGATATGTTATCGGAGAAAGAGAACTACACGGAATTTGTGAATGCAGCAGGCTTCCTGCCCACACAGCCTGATGTGGAGATGACAAGTGAGTTTATCCAAGGCATTCAGCCTTACCTGGAGGGCTTTAAACTTTCTTGGGATCAGTTGTTCATTAATCGTCAGAATGTAGGACAGTACATTTCGGAGGCCAGCGTTCACGCAGAGATGCTCAAGCCAGCCGGACCGATTGCAACACCGGAAGAGCTTGCAGGTAAATCCCAAGCGGACTGGGATGCTGCTGCTCCAAAGTAGTTCATAATCATTCATATTCATGGCACAAGTTGGCCGTATGCGCCGGAATAGCGCTCGGGTCTGAGCCTTCAGGCCAGACAAGGCTGTTATTCCGGTTTTCTTATGTCTTAGTTTTACCCCATGAAAGGTGTGAGGACGATGTATCCGTTTGGGAAAGGCAAGGCAAGACTGATTCCTTATCTGTATTTAAGCATTCCGTTGTTACTTTATGTCGTGTTTGGCTTCGGTCCATCACTTGTAACGATACTGTTTTCGTTTACAGATGCTACTGGTGTTCGGGGCCAGGAATGGAGCTTTATCGGCTTTGAAAACTATAAAACATTTTTTGGTGCATCCAATGCTGGAGACCGAATGGATGCTATTGGGCGATCCTTATACTTTGCGTTTGCTGTTGTGATCATACAAAATGCAGTGGGTTTGTTTATAGCGATTTTGATCAATAAAAAGCTTAGAGGCGATAAATTATATCGCGCGGTATTCTTTTTGCCAGTGGTGCTGGGGGTTACTGTGTCTGGACTCATTTGGCAACTCGTTGCAAATCCGCTGGGCGGACCAGCCCAGTCCTTTCTGAATTTCTTTGGTACCAGTTCCAACTTTTTTGGCGATTATAATATCGCCTTTGAACTGATTATTTTTGTTCAAATCTGGATGTACATGGGTTACTCCATGACGATTTTTCTTGCAGGTCTGCAGTCCATTCCGAGCGATCTGTATGAGGCGGGTTACATGGATGGTGCTTCGGGATGGAAAGCATTTACGAACATTACATTCCCCATGATTGCTCCTGCATTCACGGTTAATATGCTCTTGTCTATCATAGGGGCATTGCAAACCTTTGATATTATCTATGTACTTACAGGCGGCAAGTTCAATACAACGACGCTTGCGTTTGATGTTTATGCTACAGCATTTGGCACAGGAACGGCTGATTACGGTTTGGCTTCTGCTGTCGCGATGATTCAGTTCCTCTTTGTATTTACCATATCGATGGTCGCTTTATTTTACCTTCGCAGAAGAGAGGTGGAAGCGTAATGAAACAGAGCCAAACGTCCAGAATGGTCAGCTACGTCATCGTTCTGCTCATGCTTGCGTTGTACGTCTTTCCTCTATTCTATCTGTTCAATGTATCCATGAAGACACAGACAGAGTATCTGCTCAATCCTGTAGCTCTTACCGAAGGGATCCGGCTTGAGAACTTTTCCGAAGCATGGAACAAAGGGAACTTCTCTCAGTATATGTGGAACAGTGTGCTCTATACAGGGATGTCCACCCTGCTGACGTTGATTTTATCTATATTTGCTGCATTCCCGCTCGCACGCAGATATGTTAAATTCAGCACACTCATTTATATTTTCTTTCTGATTTCCATGTACCTTCCCAACCCGCTCATTCCGCAGTTTTCCCTGATTAATAATCTGGGTCTCTACAACACCCAAATCGGGTACATCTTATTGAAGACGACAGGTACGGGCATTGCCTTTCTCATGTTTGTGGGTTATATCAAATCAATATCGCGTGAACTGGATGAGGCGGCGGCCATGGACGGGAGTGGATATACACGTTATCTGTTTACTATCCTTGTTCCGTTAATGAAACCGATCCTGGCAACAGGTATTATTCTTACTGCGATTGGTGTATGGAACGATATTATCGGGCCGACCATTTATTTATCTGATCCGAATTATCAGCCGGTAACCAAAGGACTCTTTACATTTTATGGACAGTACATGAACAACTGGCCGCTGCTCGCCTGTGGCATTCTGATTGTTACCTTGCCACTGGTTGTCCTCTATGTTGCTTTGCAACGTTTCATTGTTGGAGGTGCTATGGCAGGGGCTGTTAAATCGTAAGTTAGAATCACTCAGCTTTCCAAAAAAACATCATAAGAAAGCCACCCTCAACGCAATGAAGGTGGCTTCTATTATTTTCATCGTTATTTTGGTTTTATAACTCCACTAACATCAGAATAATGGAGGATAGACACAGACATGTGCTGACTAGATACAGTACACCCACCACCTGATTTTGATTCAATCCTGCACGCAGCAGTCGATAATGGGCTTGACTCGCATCGGCCTGGTAGATCGCTTTACCTTGAATGAAACGTTTGATAACGACAAAGATGTTGTCGAAGATCGGTACACCCAGCGCCAGAATTGGAATGAAGATGGACAACATGGTTGCTTGTTTAAATGCACCGTCCAGAGCGATAACCGCCAGAATGAAGCCAAGGAACGTAGCGCCTGCATCACCCATGAACACTTTGGCAGGAGCTTTGTTGTACTTCAGATAACCAATCGTTACACCGACCAGAATGATCGACATGAGTGCGGAATCACTTTGACCTTTGGCAAGCGCCACGATGAACAGGGTAATTGCCGAGATGGCCGATAACCCGCCAGCCAGTCCGTCCATGCCGTCCGAGAAGTTGATGACTGTTGTCACCCCGAAGATCCACAGGATCGTGAGAATGAATTGCAGCCAGATTGGAAGCATGACATACTCCGCGTTGAAGGGATTCACAAATCCGGTGAACGCAATGCCAGAAGCAAATACGAGTACTGCCGCAGAGACCTGTACGAGCATTTTGGGCAGGGCAGGAAAATCTTTGCCTTTTGTTTTGTACCAGTCGTCGACGGTACCAATCGTTAGCAGAAGCATACCACCAGCGACCAGAGCCGCTGTTTCCCATGTGATTTCTTTCGTCAGAGCAATGTATGTCAGGAAAAATCCAGTAAATATCGCGTAACTCGCCGTGAGCGGGATAGGTTGCCTGTGTAGCTTACGCTCCACATCTTCCCGAGGCTTGTCCACAAAATCGAGCCGGTGAGCCAGTCGACCAAGCGGCGGAATAAGCAGAACCACGACAGCAAAAGACACTATAAAAGCCAGTATGTATACCATAAACTCGCTTGTTTCACTCCCATCTACCAATTTCCCCTTATTATACGAGTTAAACAGGAAATCTGTCGATGTCATTATTGTAACCATACGTACGCAAAGGTGAGCAAAAGTTCAGGTTTTATCACATTTGAGGAAGATAGGAGCCAAAATAATGTTTTACGGCTTCGGCCTGATATCCATCATCACCTTGCCAGGTTGCTGCAAAAACAAAATCGCTGGAACCACCTTTGCGTTTTCTCGGTTTATCTCCAGGAACCAATATTCCGGCTGCCGCCCAGATTTCCAGCAGGGCATCCCGCTCCTGTTTGCTGGAAGGCAAGATATCTTTCCACTTTTTCTCCAGTGAACGTGCACTGTCCTTGGGGTCTTCCGTCTGAGCTGCTTCAAGCAGCTTTACAAGGATGGCTTGGTCTTCAGGAGTTACTTCATAGTTTGCATCGTTGTCCTTACGCAGTAATTCCAGATCCATCAGGCAATAGATAAGCCAACCGTGACGCACGCCGCCCCACTTGATCCGTTCAAAATTAAGGACGTTTAAGTCGATGTTGGAATATTCCTTGTCTGACTGCAAACGCAGGAAGTTACAATCCCCACAGGCACTGGTGTTAGGGTGAAGGGCAGGTCGTTCCGCATAGGTGTGTAAAGGCATGTGCGATGTTAAAGCCCAGCTGGATAATGCGCTGCGTAGATAGACTTTTTTGGTGGACAGACTATGTAGAAATGCCGAAATCACCCGTTCCTTAAACGAGCCATCCTGATGCATGTCGTACAGACGCTGGACAATCTCGTCATGCGTGATCGTGAGTGGATCGAACATAACACCTTTGCTTTTGGCATATTCAAATTCATCTCCAGAGAAGGGTAGAGAGGTTGTTTTCCAGCCACCACCTCCCCAGAAGGTACTCAGCAGTATCTTTGCTGCCTTTTTGTCCATATGGTTAGCCTCCTTTATGGGAATTGCGATCATCATTTGTTTATCCCAGACCTGCTTACTTTAATGTCACGTATTCCTCGGTTGTATTCAGAATCATCTCGACGAGGCCTGGAAAACGTACGTTTAGTTCTTCCTTTCGTAGGGAGTAAAAGTGCTGTTTACCTTCAATGCGCGGCTGGATCACGCCAGCTTCACGTAAAATCTTGATGTGATGGGACAACGTGGATTTGGAAATATGGTCTACTTCGAAGGCGGAACAGTTTTTCTCGCCAGAGCTGGCCAGACAGTGTGCAATTTTCATACGGATCGGATCACCCAATGCATTGCAGACCGTGGTCAGCTTCAGTTCCGAAGCCATAGGTATCGTTGGAGTTCTCATATCTTGACGTTAGCATATTCGGCTTCCTCTTTCAATGTTTGAAAAAAATCGAACTGTCTCTTGCGGGCAGTATAAGAAGTATGTTACATTTCTTTTCAGTTAGTTCGAAAATGTTCGAACTGAAAGATTGGAAAATGGCTTTTTATTCTAGGAGGAATATAAATGAGTACTATAAGTACCACTACACTGTTGAACAACTATTTCCGTTTATTTGATGCTTCACGTACAGACGAGCGCGCCATGCAGGACTTATTGTCTCTGTTTACACCGGACGCAGAGATTGTGCTTAACGGCACCAGCAGATCAGGGTTCGATGGTTTCATGAAGGCTTTCTACGAATACAATAAGGACGTAAAACATATGTGGGACGGTTGGGTGGAACAGCCTGACGGCAGCTACCAAACCAACTGGGCGGTATGCGGACAAGCGGCAGACGGAACGGTATATGCCAAAGCAGGCATTGATATCGCGCGTGTAAATGATGCGGGCCAGATTGTGTATCTGGAGAATGTACAGGCCGACCAGAATGCGTTCAGCAAGTATAATCAGTAACAGCGGAATGTAAATATGAGAAATTGAAATGGTTAGAAACGAAGCTCCACAGTCTTTAAGCTGTGTGGCTTTTTTGTGTATATTTAGCTAATTTGAAAGGCGCTGAGGTGGGGGGATTCATTTATCGAATAGCGCAATTTCCTCAAGATAATTGGTACACAAAAACAGTCTGTGAAGATCTGATTTGTAAATGAAAAAGACCCTCCCGCATGTCCAAAACATGGCGGGAGGGTCCTAGTAAACGTGTATAAAACTAGTCGTTAGAGTCGAATGTTAATCTGAGCCGGATGTAGCTTAGGAGAGGGTGATTTCCTTTGTATTAACGTTGTTTGGTCACTTTTAACGAACCAGACGCACGCTATTGGAAGGTATTTCGTGAATTCAAGATTCTAACGAAACACAGACACGTTAATAGGCTACATATTAGGTTCTAGAGCAGTTTTTTGCCCATGTAATCCGATATAAGGTGGCTCAGGTTCGTTAGATTTTGAAAACATGTTAAAAGCTTCAAATAAGACGTCTACGATTCGTTAGCGTATTCCGGTTCGACTTTTTGAATCTCCGACGTGTAACATCCCACGCCTTCCCTACCCCTGCATCGTCTTATTCTGAAAAGCAGCGATATCCGCGTACTCTTCTTCGAATTTGCGGGAGATGCGGATGAAGATGGGCAGCAACTCCCGATAAACACGGACACTGTCCGGGTCAGGCTGGTGCCGGTGCGTTGATCCGATCATGCCGGAGACGGCACTTAGGGAATCAATGCGGCCCAGAGCATACAAGCCCAGTACGGCTGCGCCGAGACAGGAGCTTTCAATACTTTCCGGGATGATGACATCCTGATCGAAAATATCGGCCATCATCTGGCGCCACAACTCAGAGCGGGCGAAGCCGCCAGTTGCCTGAATTTTTTTTGGACGACCGATCTTTTCTTCAATTGCCAGCATGACCGTGTACAGGTTAAACAACACACCTTCGAGGGCAGCGCGAATCATATGTTCTTTCTTATGATGCAGCGTCAGGCCAAAAAACGAGCCGCGTGCGTTCGGATTCCAGAGCGGAGCCCGCTCACCTGTCATGTACGGATGGAACAAGAGACCCTCCGAACCCGGAGGTACATTTTCTGCAACACGAGTGAGCACCTCATACGGATCGATACCAAGTCTTTTCGCAGTCTCCACCTCGGAAGCCGCAAACTCGTCCCGAATCCAGCGGAAAATAACACCGCCGTTATTGACTGGTCCGCCAATGACCCAGGCATCCTCCGTGAGCGCATAACAGAAGAAGCGTCCTTTTGGATCGGTCACCGGTTTATCTACGACTGTGCGAATCGCTCCACTGGTACCAATGGTCACGGCCACGACGCCCGGATCAATGGCGTTCACGCCCAGATTGGAGAGTACGCCATCACTGGCCCCGATGACAAACGGTGTGGTGACCGCAATGCCCATCTCCTTGGCGTACTCCGGGTGCAATCCATGTTTCAGCACATGTGTGGTTGGGACCAATCGGGACAGGTGTTCCGGCGTAATGCCGGCCACATGCAGCGCTTCTGCATCCCAGTCGAGTTTCTCCAGATTCATGAGTCCGGTGGCGGAGGCCATCGAGTGGTCAATGACGTATTCAGAAAATAATTTATAGAAGACATATTCTTTCATGGATATGAATTTGTACGTCTGTCTGAACAGTTCCGGTTGATCCCGAGTGAGCCACATGATCTTGGTGAGTGGGGACATCGGATGAATGGGCGTACCTGTTCTCAGATAGATTTCGTGGCCATTCATCTCGGATTTGAGTGCTTCGGTCCACTCGGCACTGCGATTATCTGCCCATGTCATGGCTCGCATCAGCGGTTTGCCGTGTTGATCGACTGGCAGAATACTGTGCATGGCTGAACTGAAGGATACAAACAGGATGTCCTCTGGCTTCACTCCCGCTTTGGACGTGGCCTGTTTAACGGATTCGATGACTGCTTTGAAAATATCTTCCGCATCCTGCTCCGCAATCGCAGGTGTGGGGGTGTGCAGCGGATAATCGGCACTGCCTTGAGCCACAATGGTTCCGTTCTGTTCGAACAAGACGGCCTTGGTGGAGGTCGTGCCGATATCTACGCCGATCATATAGGGTGAAGAAGCCATTTTGTCATCCCTCTTTCTTAAATATATAAGTGAAAGAATGCTGTTACACGTTAACACTTCCGGTACAAAAAGCCTTCCGATCGCGTAAATGCGAAGCATATGCTTTCGAAGTAGCTTTCCTTCAGAAAGCTTTTAATTCCATTTCTTCAGGCCCTTTCTGTTCCCTTCGTGCACGTGACGCTATTCATCCAACTTATATGACATCTGTTATTTCATCTATAGTTAAGAATATCAGACTTGAGGGATGGATCAAAATGGAGCAGATTACGTCGATCTCGATTACATCATCCTTAATCCTTCACCGCTCCTGCGGCAATATCCGAAATAAACTGGCGGCTGATGAACAGGAACATAACGATGAGTGGAATGACGGCAAGCAACGTACCCGCGATAACCATGGCATAGTCTGTGTTATACAACCCGTTCAATTGAGACAACGCAATCTGCAACGTATATTTGCGTTCATCCGTCAGGACGATCAAAGGCCACAGATAATCATTCCATACGCCGATAAAAGTGAACGCGCCGAGGAAAGCAAAGGCAGGTCGCAGAATTGGCAGCGCTACGTTCCAATAGAGCCGGAAGAAATTACAGCCGTCGATGCGGCCTGCATCCAGCAGATCGTTTGGAATCGACTCTGTCGCATACTGGCGAATCCAGAAGATGCCGAAGGCGTTCACCATGCCGGGAATAATGAGGGCTTTGAAGGAACCGACCCAACCGAACGTTGCCATCAGTACGAAGGAAGGCACCAGCGACAGCTGGGAAGGTACCATCATGGTCGCGAGCAGCAGGATGAAGAGCCATTTTTTGCCGGGAAATTCAAACTTCGCAAACGCAAACCCCGCCAGTGAGTCAAAAAACAGTACAAGTATGGTCACGAGGCCCGACACAAACAACGTATTCAGAAAGGCGCCCCAGAAATCAATTTGCTGCAATACCCGCGTAATATTATTCCATAGCTCACCCCCGAACCAGAGCTGCGGTGGGAACTTGTAGATATCGGACGTTGTCCGGGTAGACATTACAATCAGCCAATAGAACGGGAACATGGATATGAGCATGCCCCCGATAAGACCGGTATACAACACCAGCGATTTGAGGTGTTTGGTCGCCATGAGCGCTCCCCCTTATCACATCAGGATGATTTGCCTTGAACAAGCTTCCAGTTCACAATCGAGAACAGGGCGATAATGAGGAACATGCCCCAACCAACGGCAGCGCCATAGCCGAAGTAATTGTTAATGAAGGATTCACGGTAGAGGTACAATACAATCGTCATGCCTGCTGCACCAGCGCCGCCATCATTACCTACCAATACTTGCGGCTCGGTGAACAGCTGCATTCCGCCTATCGTTGATGTAATGACCGTAAACAGGATTACAGGGCGCAGCATCGGAATCGTAATTCGGAAAAAGGACTGTATCGCTGATGCGCCGTCAATCTTGGCCGCTTCGTATAATGTCTGCGGGATACTTTGTAGCCCGGCCAGATAGATGACAGCGTTATATCCGGTCCAGCGCCAGACCACCATGGAGGAGATTGCGACTTTGATGCCCCATGGTGCATTAAGCCATTCCACAACAGGTAGCCCGACCGACTGCAACAGATAATTGAGAAAGCCATAATTGTTGGCAAATAAAGCACCGAAGATAATGGCTACCGCTACGATGGACGTGACGTTTGGCAGGAAATAACCGACCCGAAATAATGTACGGAACTTCACAAAGGGTGCATGCAGCAGAAAGGCAATAATCAGGGCGAAGAAGAGCATCGGAATCGTCGAATAGATCCAGATCATGAACGTGTTGCCCACGGCTTGCCAGAACTCGGCATCGGTCAGCATGTATTTGAAGTTGTTGAACCCGTTGTACGTCATGACACCGATGCCATCCCATTTATGAAAAGCCAGATAGAGTGAGAATCCAATCGGGAACAGGCCAAATACCGCAAACAGAATATAAAACGGCGATATTGCAACATAAAGTGCACGATGCTCCCACATTCTCGCCCATAGTGACTTCTGCCGATCCAGATCAGGTCTTGCATTTCCGGGATCGGGAGTAAGACGAGGTTCAGTTACAGCCATATGAATTCCTCCTTTGCGGATAACGAAACCACACGTTCTTCAGGTTAACGCTGCAATTCCCGCTCGACGCGGTGTACCGTATCTGTCCAGACCTGCTGTGGATCGGCATTTTGCTTCGCCACATCATTCAGCCGTCGGGTGATAATGTTGTGTACGGAGGGGTATCTTTCGCCAAAAAAAGCATCCGGCACCTCCTGTGCCGATTCGGCAAATACAGGCCCCGTCGCCTGTCCGCCGAAGAAAGGTTCTTTTTCTTTCATAGCAGGGTCATCAAACACACCTGGTGCGGAAGGGAACAGGTTCAATGTCTGGTATTGCTCCAGCTGATTTTCGGGACTTTGCAGCCATTGAACCAGTTCAAAGGCTTCCTGAGGATGTTCACTCGACTTCAGGATAGACAGGAATGATCCCCCGTTGTTGCCATCCCCTCCCGGAGCCCGAGCTACCCGCCACTTCCCGGATGTATCCGGTGCAGCTTCCTGAAGCACTTGCTTCATCCAGACAGCACCCACGAACGAGGCGACTTCACCGTTATTCATCGCTGCGTTCCAGCCTGGAGTCCAGCCGTCTGCATTGGCAAGCAGTCCCTTCTCTTTGAAAGCTATGGATGTATCCCAGCTTGTTCGCACCAGAGCAGAATCCATGCCGATGAATGAACCATCTGGACGGAAATAACGTTCAGCGCCTTGTGACAACACTTGGTTGTAAACGCTTCCAATGTTATCGGTCAGAAATACCTTGCCTCCGAATTTCTCCTTGATCTGTTCTCCGGCAGCGGCATATGCATCCCAGCTGTTAATCTGACGTGTAACGTCCTCGGGATCAGATGGCAATCCTGCCTCCTTGAAGAGATCTTCACGATAGAAGAGAGCTGTTGGTCCCGTATCCATCGGGAACCCGATCATCTGTCCGCTTGGCGTAACGCCTTGCTTCCATTTCCACGGCAGATACTGGTCTTCAATATCGCCTGCACCGAGATCATACAGATTATAGAAACGGTCCTCACTGGGGAATAGCTCCATGATCCAGTCGTTCAATGCCACAATGTCTGGTTCACCTGAGCGTGCAGCGAGTGTTGTTTTGAGCTTTGCTTTGAAATCACCGCCGATTTTCTGAGCTGTCAGTTCAATGTTGGGGAACTTTTCCTTAGCCCTGGCAATCAACTTATCATCGATGGAACGGTTCCAGTACCATAATGTAAGCGTTACCTTTTTGTTGTTCGCTGAATCGTCCTGTCCGGGCCAGATGGAGCATCCGCTTATGAGCAGGACGCAGACCATCAGTATGGCTGTCCAGCATGTTCTTTTCCGGCGGATCATGTGCATTACCCCCTCATCGTTAAGTTCGAGGCATGAAGTGCTTTGGACTACAACATTAGTGTATGAGCAGTTTATAAACTCATACCCAATATTCCTGAAATGAAACACATATTTGTGTCCGTTGCGTAACATAAATTGGGTAGTTACTTTAAAAATAAAAGTTACTTGACACATTATAATTTTTATTCTAAACTAACTTACATAAAGTAACTAATGATGATGAGAATAATATAGATGCGTACTATATAACATCCAAGTGATCCAATTTCACGCTGGATGCGAATCAATCAACATACAAGTTGGCCTAAACAGGAGGAACGACAATGATCAATTCACATATTATTCAACTGCTTGCCCCTAAAATTCAGACTTTTCCGAGTGGAAAAGAGTTTATATACCTGGTGGGACCAATCAAGCTTCCGGTTAACCTCGATGGGGAGACCAAGACATTCCAGTGGTACAGCTGGATGAAATCGGACAAAGCGATGGAGAGCGGCGAGTTAATCGAATCCCTTGCTGAGGCTGAACTAGCAGAGCGTCAACAATCCAGTGTTCTGGTGTACGGTGACTTTGCTGAAGCACAAGAAGCGCTGATCCGGATGCATAGCATCTGTCATACAGGCGACATCTTTGGCAGCAAGCGTTGTGATTGTGGCTTCCAATTGGAGCAATCCATGAAAATGATCGCCGCTCACGGAGCGGGTGCACTGTTCTATCTTGCGAATCATGAAGGCCGTGGCATCGGTCTGTTCAGCAAAGCCATGGCGTACATTTTGCAAGAAGAAGGTCTGGACACGGTAGATGCGAACTTGCAGCTCGGATTCACGGACGATGCTCGTAATTATGACGATGCGATTGCTGTGCTGCGTGCACTTCGCTCCGCACCGGTTACATTGATCACGAACAATCCACGGAAGCTGGCTGCTTTGCAGGAAGCAGGATTGAATGTGGGCGGACGTGTCCCACTGTGGGGAGATCGCTCTGCATTCAACGAGAAATATCTGCAAACGAAAGTGAACCGTTCTGGTCACTTGGCGGAAAGTGATGGCTGGGCTGGGGCAGAGACGCTGCTTCCGCATGCGCAGGCTTAATCTTTATTCATTGAACATATACGATTAGCTGATTAGCCGTTGTTTTACTCTCCGCTATGGAGAAGTATACAGCGGCTTTTTTGCATGGATGACAGGGTAGCGATCAGGTTTCCCTGATTCATGGAATGGCTTGCCGTTCCGACAGTGTGGATTATACAATATAGTCATCTGATGAATGCGGGAGGAACCAAGGTGCCATTTGAGGGACAACGTATATTGCCGGCTGCGAAGAGCATGAAGCAGTTTGAAGCGATCATTGAAGGCCCTTATACCTATGGGGTGATGCTGGAAACGCATATTGCACAGCTTCAGAGTGTAATGGATGAGGCGCGGCGGTATGACAAAAAGATACTTTTGCATGCAGATCTGGTACAGGGATTAAAAAACGATGAGTACGCGGCAGAGTATCTGTGTCAGCACATTCGCCCGGCAGGACTGATTTCGACTAGGGCAAGTGTCATCCAGAAGGCGAAGCAGAAAGGCATCACAGCCATTCAGCGTGTGTTTCTGCTGGATACCCATGCACTGGAGAAAAGTTATCTGTTGCTGGCCAAAACCCAACCTGATTACATTGAAGTATTACCTGGCGTCATTCCGCATATTATTGCGGAAGTATCTGTGCGTACAGGGATACCCATTATTGCGGGGGGATTGATCCGTTCACCTGAAGAGGTTGAACTTGCGCTTGGCGTCGGGGCTACGGCAGTGACCACATCCAACGCAGAGCTGATCCGACATTTTGAGAAATCGCTTACAAATTAAAAATAACCCACAACAGGAGGTTGGTTGTATGGAAAAATATATATTGGCTCTGGATCAGGGAACGACAAGCTCCCGAGCTATTCTGTTTAACCGTGGCGGAGAGATTGTGCACATTGCACAGCAGGAATTCCCCCAGTATTTCCCCAAACCGGGCTGGGTAGAGCAGAATGCCAACGAAATCTGGAGTTCCATTCTTGCCGTGATGGCTTCATGTCTGGCAGAGAGCGGAATCAAACCTGTTCAGATTGCCGGAATTGGAATTACGAATCAACGTGAGACTGTTGTGGTATGGGACAAAGAAACAGGCAGACCCATCTATAATGCAGTGGTATGGCAATCCAGACAGACCGCAGATATCTGTGAAGAATTGAAGACGCAGGGTCTCGGGGACCTTTTCCGCCGTAAAACAGGATTACTGATCGATCCCTACTTCTCCGGAACAAAGGTGAAGTGGATTCTGGATCATGTCCCTGGTGCCCGGGAGCGGGCCGAGAAGGGTGAATTGCTCTTTGGCACGATTGATAGCTGGTTAATCTGGAAACTGAGCGGGGGTACACATGTCACGGATATATCCAATGCCTCACGTACCTTGATCTATAACATCTATGATCTGCAATGGGATGACGAATTGTTGGCTATCCTCGACATTCCTAAGGCCATGCTGCCAGAGGTACGGGGTTCATCCGAGGTGTATGCACACACAACAGATTATCATTTCTTCGGTCATCGGATTCCGATCGCGGGAGCAGCAGGAGATCAACAGGCAGCGATGTTTGGTCAGGGCTGTTACACCAAGGGCAGTATGAAAAATACATATGGTACCGGTTGTTTCATGCTTATGAATACGGGAGAGAACCCGGTACAATCCAATCACGGACTGATTACGACGATTGCTTGGGGGATGAATGGCAAGGTTGAATATGCGCTCGAAGGCAGCATTTTTGTCGCAGGTTCAGCGGTTCAGTGGCTGCGTGACGGATTAAGAATGCTTCGCTCTTCAAAAGACAGCGAGGATTACGCCTCACGTGTGCCTTCCACAGATGGCGTTTATATGGTACCTGCCTTTGTGGGACTGGGCAGTCCATATTGGGATAGTGAGGTTAAGGGTGCGGTGTTTGGCCTGACCCGAGGTACGACGAAGGAACACTTTATCCGTGCTACGCTTGAGGCGTTGGCGTATCAGACCAAAGATGTACTGGAGGCCATGGAATCCGACTCGGGTATTCCCGTGCATGCTCTGCGTGTGGATGGAGGAGCGGCGGCGAATGATTTTCTCATGCAGTTCCAGAGTGATATTCTGGGCATTCCTGTCGAACGCCCAACGGTGAATGAAACGACTGCATTGGGTGCGGCTTATCTGGCAGGATTGGCGGTTGGATATTGGACGAGTGCGGATGAATTGACGGATCATGAGAATACGGAGCGTGTCTTCAAGCCTGTTATGGCTGAGCAACAACGGACAGAACTGTATGCAGGCTGGAAACGTGCAGTGAATGCAGCAATGGCTTTTAAATAAAAGAAATGAAATGAATATTTCTTGGTGTGGGTATTTGTACTTTTTAACTAAACATATGTTATAAATGATATTTACTGGTGGAAAATGATGCATGATTTACAGGGTTATTCTTCCTGGAGAAGGCAAAATGCATACCCACTATAAGGAAAAAAACAAGGTTAGTGGATTCATTTGAAATTCCATCCTTTGGCAGAACAACTTTTTGAATTTTTTTTGAATAATGTGTCATTTCAGGACTTCACGCCGTCAAAAATCTGTGATAGGATAAAGGCACAAGTTAAAAAATGATGTCTGGAGATCGGGAGGGACCACGTGCCGCTCAGCAATTGCTGAGCGAATGACGTGGTCCTTTTTTTGTTTTCTTTACGGAAAAATTGAGAAAATCAATAGGAGGTTCAAGAATGACAGAAACGTTCTCGTCAGCACACCGGACCGAATATTTGCAAAACATGGCGAATGTACATTTTGACGTATTAATTATTGGTGGTGGAATTACAGGCGCAGGGATTGCATTGGACGCAGCTTCCCGTGGATTGAAGACGGCGCTTGTAGAAATGCAGGATTTTGCAGCAGGTACATCCAGTCGTTCGACCAAGCTTGTCCATGGCGGATTACGATATTTGAAGCAATATGAAGTGAAGATGGTTGCTGAGGTAGGACGGGAGCGGGCTGTAGTTTATGAGAATGGGCCACATGTAACCACACCGGAACCGATGTTGTTACCGATCTATACGGCTGGCACGTTCGGCCGCTTCAGCACATCCATTGGACTGATGGTGTATGATCGGCTCGCCGGGGTGAAGCGCAGTGAACGGCGCCAAATGTTGAATGCTGGAGCGGTGTCAGACAGTGAACCTTTATTACGCAAACAGGGGTTGTTGGGTGGTGGACTCTATGTGGAGTACCGGACTGATGATGCCAGGCTCACCATAGAAGTTATGAAAGAAGCTGTCAAACGTGGGGCACAGGCAGTGAACTACGTCAAGGCAAAAGGTTTCCTGAAGGAGAATGGCAAGATTACAGGTATTGAAGCTATGGATCAGATCGATGGGCAGATATATACGCTAAAAGCAAGCAAGGTGATCAACGCTTCCGGCCCCTGGGTGGATGGGCTGCGGGAATTGGATGGTTCGCGCAAGGGGAAAACGCTACAGATGACCAAAGGCATTCATTTGGTCTTTGATGGTGAACGATTCCCATTGAGGCAGGCTGTCTATTTTGATACACCAGATGGTCGAATGGTATTTGCTGTCCCACGTGATGGCAAAACCTATGTAGGAACAACCGACACTGTATATCAGGATGATCCTGCACACCCGCAAATTTCCGACTCAGATCGCGATTATGTGATCGATGCAGTCAACGGCATGTTTCCAGATGTACACATTGGTACCGAGGACGTGGAATCCGGATGGGCGGGTGTACGTCCACTCATTCATGAGGAAGGCAAGAATCCTTCCGAAATTTCACGTAAAGATGAAGTCTGGGTATCCGATTCCAATCTGATTACGATTGCCGGGGGCAAGTTAACCGGATACCGTAAGATGGCCGAGATGGTTGTTGATCTGGTCGCACGCCAGATGGAGCAGGAGAGTGGGTATTCCATAGGCCCTTGTGTAACGAAGAAGATGCCCATCTCCGGCGGTGACGTAGGGGGATCGGCTGGATTTGTATCGTATGCGGAGCGCAAGATCAAGGACGGTGTTGCCCTCGGGCTTGCCCGACCTGCTGCGGAGCGGCTGGTTCGCACGTATGGTTCCAATGTGGAGGCACTGTATGAGCGAATGCCCGATCCACGCACCAAGTCCGAGCTTCATGGCATGCCACAGGAGCTATTGCTGATGCTGCTTTACGCGATTGATGAAGAGATGGCTGTAACCCCGTCTGACTTTTTGGTACGAAGAACAGGTGATTTATTCTTCCGTATTGATGAAGTTCGTCGCTATAAAACAGCGGTTATCTCGTATATGGCAGGTCGTTTGAACTGGTCTGAAGAAGAAGAGGTTAAACATACACAGGAACTGGATCAGCTGTTGCTGGAAGCATCCGGCAAAATCTAAGGCAGGATTTCAAGGTCAAGAGTCGAATGGAACATGTAAGCGTGTAACATAGAGAGGGGATTACATCCATGACATTACAGATCGGAATCATTGGAACAGGCTGGTTCAGTAAGGTACACGCGGATATTCTCGCACGGATGGAAGGTGTTCGTGTTGCGAGTGTCTGTGGAACATCGCTCGAAAAGGCAGAGGCCATGGCCTCCGTTTATGATGCAGTTGGTTACGGGGAACTTGAACATATGCTGGATGGTGAGAAGCTGGATGCGGTGTATATCTGTGTGCCTCCGATGTCTCACGGGTCGATTGAGTCCGAATTAATCCGCCGCGGTATTCCATTCCTGGTGGAGAAACCTTTGAGCACCGGAATGGATGTTCCGCGTCAGGTGTTGGATCAGGTGCAAAAGAGCGGATTGTTAACCTCTGTAGGATACCATTTCCGTTATCAGGAGGCCGCGCAGGTCCTGCAGCAATCGATGAAAGAACAGACGGTCGGCATGGCTCTTGGCCGCTGGATGGGCGGAATGCCAGGGGTCGCCTGGTGGCGGCGTCAGGACGGTTCAGGAGGACAATTCGTAGAGCAGACTACACATATTGTAGACTTGCTTCGGTATTGTGCAGGAGAAGTTACGGAGGTATATGCCGTAGCAGCTCAGCGAAGCATGCATGAGAAGCATGAGCATGTGACCGTAGCCGATGTGGCGAATGTGACGCTCAAGCTGGAAAGTGGAGCGATTGCCAGTATCGCCAATACATGTCTGTTGCCAGACGGAGAGGGCGGCGCGGGGCTCCAGTTCTACACGGATGCAGGCGTGTGGGATTGGACGCCAGAACGTTTGCTTCTGCCAAGTGCGGCAAAACATGCGATGGCAGGTCTGGAGATTCCGGCAGGACATAATCCATACGAGCGTGAGAATGAAGCGTTCATTCACGCCCTTCGTACGGGAGACCGTTCACGAATTCTGTCCGATTATGCGGATGCCTGCCGTACACAGGAGATTACAACGGCGGCCTTGGCATCGGCAGATTCCGGTCTGCCGGTACAGCTTCAGCCTTCAAAATATCTCTCTCATTAATAAAAGTTGAACGTAATATAAATACGCCTGAATCAGGGAATGATCCGCAGATCGGCCCGATTCAGGCGTATTTGTGTTGAGTAGAGATTATTAAGCAGCAATTCAACTACTCGGATTTCTGCTGTTTCAACCAGTCGGATGACCAGCTGTAGATCTGATCAATGACAGGTTCAATGGCTCTGCCTTTAGGTGTTAATTCATACTCTACACGGGGAGGTATCTCGGGAAACATGTGTCGGGTTACGATACCTTCCGTCTCCATTTCCTTCAAACGCTCCGATAAAAGTCGTCCACTGATCGCCATCTCTGCTTCAAGCTCCGTAAACCGTTTGGGTCCGGACAACAGTTGGTACATGATTAACAGTACCCACTTCTTTCCTATGATGTCTATGGCTTGAGTGATCATACAGGGACTTGGTGTTTTTACTTTTTTTAGCTTCAACGTGTTCACCTCGATTCATGATTATTTTCTTCGCAGGTTGTATATGAAAGGACATGGTTTCTGCCGCTTTAAGAATATAGGACATCCAAGTAAATGAGGGTTACTACAAAATATACTGTAACATACCTTTTGTATGTATTATACATCATACAGTGAAAAATTACTTGAAGAAATTATATTATTAATATATACTAACTTCACAAAAGTAAGTTTGTGATAAATAATACGTATAATATGAACGCGTACTATTCTGAAAATTAAACTCGGCTGAACGGTTGAAAACAGAGTGACCTTTGGGAACTTTTACATAGATTCTTTTTTTACAATGTGCAGCAAAAATAATCATTACATAGTAGGAACATATAATTTCTTGCAGGAGGATATACACATGAACAAGATTTTGGGTTACGTTTTTCTGGTTGTGTTAGCAGGTGTTTTCGTCATGACAGGGTTTAACAAGATTAGTGGGGCAGACATGATGATTCAGACATTCGAAAGTTTCTCTTATCCGACATGGACGATGTATTTGCTCGGGGCTGCGGAGTTGCTTAGTGCAGTAGGATTGCTGATTCCACGTACTCGCATCCTGGCTTCAGGCATACTGACATTCATTCTGATTGGGGCCGTGGGAAGTCATCTGATCTATGCACAATACGCTGCTGTTCCGTTCCCGGCTGTGTTGTTGGTAGCTAACATCATTGTTCTGGTGGTAGGCATGCGCAGATTGGAAGCGGAAGAAGAAGGCCAGATGGACGCGATTCAGGCGTAAGTTAAAGATAAGAGGGAACGTTATGGGGCTATTTACCGAGGAAAAGGTATTCCTGTCAAAAGGAATGTAAACGCGGATGCCTATGCAGAAGATGACCACTGCCAGTAAGCGGTGGTCATCTTTTTTTATGTAAGACTTCGCGTGGCACGTCTAACGATTCGCCGCGTATATTGTGTATCCGACTGCTGAGTCCAAGTGGCACAGACCTGCCGCACCCACTCTGGATTGGTCTTGCTGGCGTCGTTCAGCCAGTTACTTACCGAATCCTGTACATACTTATGGGCATCGGATTTCACCGCGTCAAGCAAGGGAAGGGCCATGGCCGGATTTTCTTTTAACTCCTGAATATGCTTGGTCCAGACGCCACGAGGTCTGATTGATTCTATGGCAAAGCGACGGATCAGTGGATCAGGGTCAACGCTCCATGGGATTAACTGCTGCAGGGCTAAGGATAATTCGGCAGAGATGGACTCCCGTACAGCCATCCAGGCGATTTCTCTTACACCAAAGTGATGATCTGCTCCAAAGGGCCGAATATGCTTCAACTTTTCAGTCAGGTTCAGACCAGAATTCAGCCCAATGATATAAGCCGCCCAGCAGCGAACACTGTCTGAACGATGCTCTGCAATGGAACGAAAGAGATCCGTTTGTTCATTCATGGTTAGACGATTCAACAGATCAAGCCATTGCATGGCTATGGCCGGGATGATTTTCATGATTCGCTGCTCATCCATCTGTGTTAACTGCTCTGTAATTGCTCTGGTTTCGGTATCCATTCCCCATTCATGGGTAACCTTCTGAAAAAGAGAAACATGATCTACAGCCAGCCATTCGGTCAGATTGACTGATTCGATATGTCCTGCTTGCAGCCAATTGCGGATATGCTCAGGGATCTCCGTTGCTCTACGGGCACCTTTGCGAAGAAAAATGTCTTCAGGGATAAATAGATCTGGCTTAGCATTCAACAGTATATTCCTCCTTAGCTGTATAGCATCATGAGTTATACAATACAACTTGCTGGAGAAAGGGGATGTAAGGCATCTTACAAGTGGGCAGTGATTTTCCGAAGGGTAGCGATTTCGTCACGATGAAGGGAGACTGATTTGAATCCGGTACGAATACGACCTGCTTTTGCCAAGTCTTGCATGACAATCGTAACCGATTCCCGTGTAGCCCCCGCCATCCAGGCAATCTCCTGATGGGTAAGTGCGAGTTGAATCTTGCAGAACTCATCTTCTTCGATCCATCCCATCTGTTCAGCCAGACGGAAGAGATTATGTAGCACCTTTTCATGCAGGTTTCCTAGTGCGAGCGTCCGTGTCAACTCACTCATTTGCTTGATCCGCTCGCTTAGTACGTTCATCAGTCTCATCATAAATTGTGGATGTTCAATCAGAAACTGTTCAAAACGTTGTTTGTTCATCAGGCAAATATCACACTCCTCCATCGTTTCGATATAAACGGCGCGTGTTCCGAGTGAGATTCCGTTCATTTCTCCAAACACGTTACCTTCCGTCAACATATCGAGAGTGAACTGTTTGCCCTCCGGATTTAATGTATATAAACGAACCTTTCCCCGTTTTACAAAATAGAAACCCTCCGTAAACGTATCCGGTGTCTGGATCTGTCTGTTTTTGGGTATGGTCGTGATAGAGGTCATCCCATCCATTTCAATCAGGTCTGCCTCGGATAAGGAGGACATGAGGTCGAATTGTGATAAATACAGAATTTTATCCATAGAGCTCCTTTCCATTACAAGTTGAATAAAAAAAGAAGAACCCACGAAAAACAACGGGTTCTCTTGCAGCGGGACTTCCTGATCGGAAGGTCTTCTGACTATAAATGATCGAATGCCATTTTGATTATAGTAACTTTTTTAATTGAGAGACGCGTCCTTGGCTGATGCCAAGCTTTTCCGCAATTTGCTGTTGAGCCAAACCGGGATTCTGTTCAACAATTTCTTTCATCTGTTGCAGCATGCGTGCCGTCTTTGGCCGCAGGTCCGGGTATTCTTGGTTGTCAGCTGTGGTCCCTTCTTCCCTAGCGGGAGATGAGACTGGGGCGGATTTGGAAGCAGGACGCTCCACGGGTGCAGGAGCCTGTTTGTTCTGAGGTACGAACCAGTCGGGAGAGTCATCCGGGTGTTTTAATTGAATTGCACAAGTCCGGCAGATGAATTGTTCTTTGAAATACATTTCCGTATCTACATCACCGCAAAAAATACATAATGTTGATTTGTACTTTCTTAAAATCAACTCTTTCCCTTCAATGAAAAACTCAAGCGGATCGCCGATATGGATTTCCATCGTATCCCGCATTTCTTTGGGAAGGACAATTCGTCCAAGACGGTCCAGAGATCTCTTCATTCCGGTTCTTTTCATCGCATCTCCCCCGCAATATTCACAATTAAAAACCTGTCCTTATTGTAAGGAAGAAAGGGCTTTAATACAACAATAATATTTCAAAAAAGTGGAATAATGCCATCTATTATGGAAAAATAAGTTTGGAAAGGACGGGTGCAACGGCTAAAGTGAACAATGCAGCGAGCACCATGGAGATGCTGGAGATGGTACCGGTCAGGGAACTCAGTTCAAATGCCTTGGATGTCCCTGTGCCATGGGCACCGGTTCCAAACAGTGTGCCTCGTGCAATCTCCCCATCGATGCGCAGCATTTTGACAATAGAAGGGCCCATAATCACTCCGAGCAGACCAGTCATAATAACAAAAACAGCTGTCACTGCGGGTATGCCACCGATGGTGGCGGATACGTTCATGGCAATTGGAGTGGTAATCGATCTTGGGATCAGACTATGAATGAGACCGGAATCCAGGCGCAACCATTTGGCGAGCAGGGCAGAAGAGAGTACGGCAACGACTGAACCGGTCATGACACTGAAGACAATCTCGGAAATATGTTTTTTGAGTACATGGAAAAAGGTATAGAGCGGAACGGCAAAAGCCACGGTGGCCGGTTGAAGAAGCAGACTCAGCCATTTGCCGCCACTGCTATACGTGGCATAATCCGTTCCGGTTGCAAGTAATATGCCAACGACAAGCAGTGGCGTAATGAGCAACGGAGACAGGTACACTTTCGGCAGATTACGATACATTCGTTTGGCGACCCCATAGATACCGACGGTTAACAGCAGGCAGAGAAATCCAATCATCCGGTGTGACGCTCCTTTCGTTTGGCAATTCGTGTAGCAACCAGGCCTGTGCAGGACATGACCAGGAATGTACTAAGCAGTACGATGAATAAAATCTGCAATCCGTCATGCTCCAGCATGGGCATATAGTTCATGATGCCAACGGCTGACGGGATAAAAAATAACAATAGTTCACCGAGCAGCCAGGCAGCTCCAACTTCAATCCAACGCAGCTTCACGACACGAGTCTGAAGCAGAATGAATAACACAACCATACCGAGTAGTGAACCGGGTACAGGAAGATGGAGAGTACGGGCCAGCAGGTCCATAAGCAGTGAAAAAACCATTAAGAGCGCAACCTGTGCAATACCAAGGCCCCATTTTTTCACTTCAATCCCTCCTTATATAATCAACGTAATCGTTTAATTTTTTTTTGAAAATGTTTCATTTGATATCACAAATTTTACATGGCATTCTTTCATGAGTAAAATGCATATTAAGAATGTTTACTATTCCATTTATCTATGAGAGGTGGGGATCAACCGATGGATATCCGCCATTTGCAATATTTTCTGGAAGTTGCCCGGCAGCAGAGCTTCACAAAAGCCGCCGAAGTCCTGTATATCACCCAGCCCACGATCAGCAAGACGGTCAAGAGTCTTGAAGAGGAATTGGGGATCACGCTACTGGATCGTTATGGCAAAAAGGTGGAACTAACCGATGCAGGTCATGTTTTTTTTCGGCAGGCACTGGAGATTGAAAAATCATTCCGCAGTCTGTCGTCCGAATTGGACGATCTGATGAACTTGAAAAAAGGCCATCTGCGGATCGGCTTGCCGCCAATGGTAGGATCAAGCTTTTTCCCCATGATCATTGGTGAATTTCACAAAGCCTACCCGCAGGTGACCATTCAGCTGTTTGAGGATGGCGCCAAAAAAGTGGAGGCCGATGTGATCAGCGGTGCACTGGATATTGGCGTTGCCGTACTGCCAACCGTGGATGAACTGTTGGATCATTTTGTGTTTGTGAAAGAGAAGCTGAACCTGCTCGTACACCCTTCACATCCACTTGCGGAGAAAGAGTCGGTCGCGCTGCATGAACTGGAAAACGACGCCTTTGTGCTGTTCCGGGAGGATTTTGCATTGCATGACCGGATTATTGTGGCTTGCCAGCATGCGGGGTTCCAGCCCCGTGTGGTATATGAGAGCTCTCAGTGGGATCTGCTCAGCGCGATGGTTGCCGCCAATCTGGGTGTAGCCTTACTGCCGGAGACGATCTGTCGTGAGGTGGACCATATGCGCGTACGTATTATACCCGTGGTGGAACCGGTGATTCCATGGCAGCTCGGCATGATCTGGCGGAAGGATCGTTATCTGTCTTTTGCCACGAGAGAGTGGATTGGATTCACACAGTCGATGCTGGGTGAGTAAGGAAGCGATCGGAAGGTTATTCTGTCATTGTAGTGCCCAGTGTAAATACTCTTTTGTTGACCCCGGATCGTTGTTACAATGGAAGCATAATCATGATGGAGGTGTACGAACATGAAACTGCGGGTATCCGCTGTACAATACCAATTGCACACAATCAGCTCGTTTGAGCAGTTCGCCGCTCAGGCTGAGCATTACATACGGACAGCAAGCGAATACGGAACCGAATTTGTGCTGTTCCCGGAATTTTTCACAACGCAGTTAATGTCCATTGGGGACAAACAAGGCAATGCACTGACGATTGAGGATCTGCCGAACTATACGGAACAATATGAACAACTGTTCACTTCACTTGCTGCCAAGTATGGCATGCACGTCATCGGGGGAACCCACGTCATTCGCCGTGAAGGGAAGCTGTATAATACAGCCCACATGTTCTATCCAGATGGTCGCATCGCTCGCCAGGACAAGATTCACATTACACCAACCGAAGTCCAGGAATGGAATATGGCTCCCGGAGATGGACTTGAGGTGTTTGACACGGATAAAGGCCGCATTGCCATGCTGACCTGTTACGATATTGAGTTCCCGGAAATTGTGCGGATGGCCAAAGCCAAAGGCGCTGATGTGATTTTCTGTCCTTCCTGTACGGACGATCGTCACGGATTCTACCGTGTGCGTTATACGAGTCATGCCCGCGCGGTGGAGAATCAGGTGTATGTTGTGTTAACAGGAACAGTGGGTAACTTGCCAACCGTTGATTTCATGCGGGCCAACTACGGACAGGCTGCAATTATTACGCCGAATGATATTCCATTCCCGCCACGTGGCATTCTGGCCGAGGGTGAGATTAACAACGATATGATCGTGACCGCCGATCTGGATCTGGACTTGTTGTATGAGGTGCGCGAACGTGGATCGGTAACGACCTGGCGTGACCGCCGTACCGATCTGTATACCGATTGGGCGTAGGCAACTACGTTTAAAACCGAAGCAAAACAGAGTTTTGGAGTTCATTTGTCAGTGGAAAGGAGTAAACGGCAACATGTATACGAAAGAAATGCTGATCACCGACCCGGAGCGGAATGGTAAAAGGGTAAAAGCAGTCGTTCGCAATTATATTGCAGCCGACTTTGAGGAACTCATTCGCATTCAGGCGGAGAGTTTCCCTCCTCCTTATCCGGAAGAGCTGCTCTGGAGTCACGAGCAGCTCACCAGTCATGTGCAGCATTACCCGGAGGGTGCCATCTGTATTGAAGTCGATGGAGAATTGGCTGGCTCAATGACCTCGCTGCGGATGCAGTGGGACCCTGCACATCCAGCAAGTCATACCTGGGCCGAAGTAACGGATGACGGTTATATTCGTAACCATCAGCCGGATGGCAACACGCTGTATATTGTTGATCTCTGTGTTCGTCCAAAGTACCGCAAATGGGGACTGGCTCAGTTGATGATGCAGGCGATGTACCATCTTGTGATTGCACAGGGTATGGATCGGTTACTAGGCGCTGGTAGAATACCCGGTTACCATCTGGTTGCAGACCAACTGTCTGCGCAGGAATATCTGGATCAGGTAACAGCAGGAGAGAGGCGTGACCCGGTGATATCGTTTCTGCTTCGCTGTGGCCGCATGCCCGTTGGTGTGACCGCAGACTATCTGGACGATGAGGAATCCTGTAATTATGCTGCCCTGATGGAGTGGCTTAATCCGTTCAGATAAAGAAAACAAATGAAATACATCATTGATCGAGGAGGCATTAATCTATGGAATTCACGCGTATTACATCTATTAAAGATCCGTTGTTTGCCCAAATGCACAAGCTAATGCAGGGAATTTTCCCGCGGGAGGAAGTGCTCGACTTCCCCCTGTGGGAAGAACCGCTGGAAGATCCGGGTATTCGGGTGTTCGTGGCTGTACATGAAGGACAAGTCGTTGGCGCGACGGAGTACCGTTATTACGACGACTGGAACGTAGCCATGACGGACTTTACGATTATTGGGCGCGAAGGACTGGGGATTGGCAGTTTCCTGGCGAATCGCCGCAAGCGTGATCTGCAAAAGCTGGCTGCAGCAAACGGGAAAGAATTGTTCGGTATGTTTGCCGAAATCTATAACCCTTATCTGAGTCAGGATCACGAGTTTGGCGGCATCAAGCCGATGGACCCGTATGTGCGTCGCGAAGTATTGTCCCATCTGGGATACCAGCGTCTGGACTTCCCATATGTTCATCCATCCTGGCAAGGGGATGGCGAAGCGGTTGGTGGATTGGACCTGTGCTTCATGCCAGGTGATGAGTCGCTTGGTGAACTGCCAGCAAGTCTGGTGGCTGATTTCCTGAATCGATATTATGCTGTACTTCCTAATAAACCACAAGAATGGCTTGCCATGGTAGAACAATTGACTGCTCGCAAGTCGGTTGCGCTACTGCCGTTGTAATCATATGAAAGACCCGCGCCTGGACTAACAGGGTTCGGGTCTTTTTTGTTTATTTTTCAGAATAAACACGATAGTATTTTCTTTTGTATGGGATATGTTACCATAAATATGGAAGATATGTGTTTCTATTATTCACTTTTTATTAAGGAGGGGATTAGATGAGAAAAAGCAGAATCTTATTGATATGGATGCTCGCTTTATTTTTAACAGCCTGCAGTTCGAGTGACGATGCTTCACTACCAGATGTACAGGAGAGGGAACGTGAGGATGCCATAAATACCGAACAAATGCGGAAGGAAAATGAACTGCTGAAGGAGCAGGTACGTAACAACCAGAAGAGAAAAGGTGAAAAAGACGCAACAGAGCAAGAAGAAATAGAAAGTTTAAGAGAAACGCTGAACATAACGTTTAAACTGATGGCGGCGATGCAATCCAATAACTATACATATCTTGAATCGGTGTCTTCTCCGAACATAGAAATATCGCAGCAGAACAATATCATTATTTCGAAACTGGAACAGGGGGATTACGAAGTACCTTTTCTGCAAAACGTTAGCCTGAATAATTTGGAGTACCGTGGATTTAATCCTCTGGATTCAGATCGTGTCATTTTACATATGGCTACAGTATGGTCTGATGGAAACGGTGCATTAGATTTCTATTTCATTCGTTCTGAGGAAGGCAACTGGCTCTTTGATGGTCTGCTTACGAATGGATAGGCCACTAGTCTGGTTCTGAAAATAAATAGCGACCGTTCTCTCTATGTTAAAGAGGAGGGTCGCCGCATGGATGAGTTCGAGTGAAAAGATTCAATTATTGTTTAGCCTTTCGGTCCGGTAACTGGCTTAAATAACTGTTGGACAAGTGTGCAAGATCCAATGCTCGATCATATTGATCCTTCGTTATAAACCGTGAAGAAGACAGCCCACTGTTATTGGGTGTGGCGATAGTTGGAGATTCCTCATCTCCCGAAATCTGAGGTGTCTCGTCTGACGGAACACCTGTCCGTTGTTGCCCAGCATCCTGTCTGCCTGCATCAGCTAGGGAATAATGCGTCCCGTCCCCGTATCCTTTTGCCGGAATGAAGAGAGAAGCATCGTTTAGCACCGACCCGGAAGGAAGGTAATAGCGTTCGGGTAGGAGATTTCCCCCTTCACGAAGCAAATCCTGTCCGAAGTGTAATTGGTCCTTCAGTGATACTCCGGTGAGTCCCGCAATCGTTGGCAGAATGTCCACCTGGCCTCCGATCTGTTCCAGTTGTACACCCGGGGTAACGCCCGGAGCCGAGATCATGAGTGGGATATTAATCATATCTGCTGATGTGTATTCCCGGCCATACAACTCTTTCATAAGGACTTTGTCATCCCGATCCAGTGAGTAGATGGGAAGCCCCAGGTGATCCCCGTACAAGACGAACATGCTATTTTCCCATAATCCCCGTTCTTTCAATCCAGCAATCAACTGTCCAACTGCCTCATCCGCATAATGCTGTGATATCAGATAATTACCGGGCAACGTATCCTTGTAACGTTCTGGCAGCGTCAGCTTTACCTTGTTTTTAGGCAAAGTGTACGGGTGGTGGGCTGACATGGAAATGATATGGGCATAGAAGGGATTGCCCGAAGACTGCATGGATTCCAGCTTATCCAGTGTTTTGGAATACAGTACTTCATCCGAGGCCGAAAAGGCGATAGAGTCCTGTGTGCCGAAATAATCAATATCATAATACTGGTCGAATCCTAGTGCCTTGTATAACTGATCCCGATTCCAGAAACGAACATCATTTGTATGGAATGTGGCTGTCTGGTATCCGTTTGCTGACATCAACTTGGGTAGACTCGGCAGAGCTTTATCCGCATATACAGTTGTTGCTGCCCCGTTCGGTGGGGTGTAGAACGATGTGTTCACAACAAATTCTGCATCCGATGTATTTCCCTGTCCCACTTGCTGATAAAAGTTCGGAAAATACAGGCTCTTTCTAGCCAGTTGATTCAGGTTGGGCGTGATCTCCTGTCCATCTACCTCTAATCCAATCAGAAAGTTCTGAAACGATTCCAACTGGAGCATAATCACATTGCGTCCGCTTGCGGCACCCTTCTCCAAAATTGCAGGAAGTTCGGTCGTTTGCTTCAGTTGGTCGATGTCAGTCTGATCAATCTGAGCAATGGGCACAGGTTTATCAGGTCGATCCAGGATGGTATACGCCTCGTAACCGAGGATGCCCATCTGTTCTGCTTGTGTAAGCTCACTCATGCTGGCCCGATTGGGATAGATGTTAAGCATGCATAGGATCATGGACAGGATCAGAATGACCGAAGCGACCCGTCTTCTGGCACGTCGTTCAAGTGGAATACGGTTTGGGCGTTCTGTACTCCCGAGCCTGATCCGACGACGAGTGAGTATCCCCCCAATGATCAGAACGTCTGCAAAAATAAACAAATAATAGGGATCAAGTAAAGAGAACATACTGCTCTTGACTGAGGTCACCTGATTCACCTGTGCCAGCGCATGATAGTTAACGATTACGCCATAGTATTTGTAGTACATGATGGCTGCAAAGAAAATCCCTGAAAGCAGCAGATCCACGGCAAGGTACATCCACATTCGTCGCTTGGCAGCAAACCACTCAATTAGACAGAAGCCGATCCAGATGAGCGGCAATTCGGTCAGCAGTGGTTTCCAGACAGGGATGTCATCGAAGATAACAATCCAGGCAAGTGAACTTTTGATCATCATGATAATGGTAAAGAATATAAAAGGTCCGCTTAGAAATCGGGTGAGTGAACTGCGTGACAAGGTACCGCCTTCCCTTCCGAAGTTTCATTTAACAAGTATTATCCTATCTCAGCATGGCTGTGTCAAAAATGAGAGCCTTCTACAATTGACGGCAAAAAACCTCTCCATACAGGAAGAGGTTTGAAAAAACATGGGCTACTGCGATAAAAGCCAGGCGTGACCCAATCCGTTATTCTATAGTGTACGTTGTGACGTAAGAAGGTCTGGGGAACATGGTGGGCTTTTGTGCAGTCAGCCCTTCGCTTGTACTGCGGTTTCGGTGAGCGTGACTATAGGCTTGGGATTCCTGCCAGCCTTTGAAATGTTCTTCGGATTGCCAGAGTGTAAGTACAACATACGTATCATCCTTGAGAGGGCGAAGCACACGAATACCGACAAAACCAGGCTCGTCTTCTACCTTGCGGGCACGGTTCTTAAACCGTTCTTCGAAATCGTTACGACCATCCTCTGTGACAGGGATATTGTTCAGAACAGCGTAACCACCGCCAGTCCAGGAGCCTGCGGCATCAAAAGCTTCATATGCGGCTACTTTATCATCAGACTCGATATTCATCAGGCGTTCTGCGGATTCAATAGCCAGACGCACATGCTCTTCGCTTCGCAAAGTTAGATGCGGGTACGCAGCAAGTGCATCCGGAATCGGTGAAGGAACCAAATAGATATACATAGAAGCTGCCTCCTCATTAAGTACATTCTATTTCAAGATAGCATATGGGATTGTACGAGTCCAATCGGTTCACATGTATCGGACAGGTGGACTAATTCCGAGCTGAGTAGTATAGGTTTGCCGCAATAGAAGATAAACAATGGATGACAAACACTGCAGTAATAATGAAAAAGGAAAGTGATATCCCATCTAGCATAACTACGAGGATCCAAGCCAGAGCAAGACTGATGGTTGTTGCATTCCAGGAGAAGGCCTTTGCTCTCGTGATACAATAGAGGTACCGCTCATCCAGTCCGTTGTGCTTTTTTGCAATCAACCTTGTGAAAAAAATAATGAGTATGGCAAATAACAAACCAGCTACAATTCCACCGATTCCGATCATCCGATTCAGTAATTCAGAACTCAATATTCTCATCTCCTTCAAAAATAAATAATTCCTCGATCTGACAGCCAAATAATTGGGCAAGCTTGTGAGCAAGCACAAGAGAAGGTTTGTACTTTCCGGATTCCAACGATATGATGGTCTGCCTGGAGACCTTAAGCCGTTGAGACAGTTCTTCCTGTGTGATGTGCATATGTATTCGTTTGTCTCTGATTAGATTTTGCAAGTATATCCTCCCATAAGTAAAGTTCGCTTTACGTAAAGTTAACTTTACTTATGCGACGATGTGATGTCAATCTCTCTTTATAATATTTTCCGCTTCTTCGAGGTGGTGCTGTGTCCAAGAGCATATTTCATGATAAAGTATAATCACTACAAACAGAACGGGTGATCGTATGACAACAACAATTCGGATATCGGTTAGACCTTTGGTGGAGTATGTGTACCGCAGTGGCAGCATACGTCCAGGGTTCCGGACCAATGCCTCGATGCAAGAGGGGACTCGGATTCACCAGCGGGTACAGAAGGAGTACACCGAAGAGGATCTGAAAGAGATTGTGCTCGAAGTTGAGATTCAACATGGGGATCTGACCTACGTGGTGGAGGGACGATGTGATGGCCTGATCCGGTTGGAGGGTCAGTTGACGGTGGATGAGATCAAATCAACTGCGGGCAATCTGGATGATCTGGGAGAAGGACTTCCCGTGCACTGGGCGCAGGCCATGATGTATGCCTATATGTACGCCGTTCAGCAAGATGAACCACGTATGCAAGTGCAGTTGACGTATGTGCATTCGGTAACCCATGAAGAAAGACGGTTTCGCCGAATGGCAGAACGGCAGGAACTGGAGCAGTTTGCGGCAGAAGTGATTGCTGGTTATGCGCCATACGCAGAGATGATCGCTGCGTATGAAGAAAAGCGGGATATCAGTGTGAAAGAGCTGCCGTTTCCTTTTCGCAAATACCGGGAGGGACAGCGGAAACTGGCAGGAGCTGTATACAAAACGATCCGCGAGGGTCAGGGATTGATGGCCAAAGCACCAACAGGCATCGGTAAAACGATGTCCGTACTGTTCCCCACGGTCAAAGCGATTGGCGAAGGCGAAGCGAGCCGATTGTTCTATCTGACTGCGAGGACGACGACACGGGTGGCGGCAGAAGAAGCTTTTGCCCGGATGCAATCGGAAGGATTGAAGATGCATGTGATCAGTCTGACCGCGAAGGACAAGATATGTTTTAAGGAAGAGGAAGCTTGTGATACGGGGCAGTGCGGCATGTGTGAAGGGTATTATGACCGTATTAACGGGGCCGTGCTGGACATGCTGGAACATGAGACGTTGATGACACGTCCGGTCATCGAGCAGTATGCGCGCAAACATCGGGTGTGTCCGTTTGAGTTTTCGCTGGATGCGGCGTATGCAGCCGATGCGGTGATCTGCGATTATAACTATATATTCGATCCGCGGATCTCTCTGAAAAGAATGTTGGAGGAGCAGAAACGCAAGACGGTGTTACTGGTGGACGAGGCTCATAATCTGGTCGATCGTGGCCGAATGATGTTTTCCGCTGAGCTGGAGAAGGCAGTATTTCTGGATGTGAAAAGAGAGTTCCAGTCGCTGGACAGCAGTGTGCCTGCTGCCAAAGCCATTGTTGACTACACCGGGGCCATTGATAAGTATCTGATTACCCTTCGGAAAAACGGTGGAGAAGAAGGAAAGATCATCCAGCAGGAAGCACCGGAGGAACTGATTGAACGACTGGAACCTTTTGTCATGGTTGCGGAGCAATGCCTTGTTGAAGGTGGTTCGGGGAATGCCGAGACGGATCAACTGCTGTTGGATGCCTACTTCACGGCACAGAATTTCCTGCGCATTGCCAAGCTGTATGATGAACGTTTTATTACGTATGCAGAGTGTGTCCGAAGCGAAGTGAGAGTGAAGTTATTTTGTCTCGATCCTTCGGTACTGCTTCGTCAGACTGCCAAAGGCTTCCGCTCCCTCATTCATTTTTCGGCTACCTTGTCACCTCTTCGCTATTATCGGGATATGCTGGGTGCAGAGGAAGAGGATTATACATTGCAGATTCCATCTCCATTTCAGCGCGAACAATTGGATGTGAGACTCCTGCCCTTATCCGTACGTTATAAGGATCGGGAGCAATCCCGGCGGCCCATTGCGGAGATGCTGCAACAGCTGGTAAGTGAGTGGCCGCGCAGTAATCTGATGGTCTTCTTCCCTTCCTACCCTTATATGCGCGAGATATATGAGACCTATGCACAGCTTCCAAGTGAAGCGGATACGGTCATACAAAAGCAAGGCATGAACGAACTGGAACGGGAGCAGTTTTTGGATGGATTTCAGCCGAATCCTGAACGAACACGCTTGGTATTTGCCGTCATGGGTGGCGTATTCTCGGAGGGTGTCGATCTGCCGGGAGACCGCTTGAATGGCGTGGTTGTGGTAGGTGCGGGGCTGCCGCAGATTGGTCTGGAGAACAACGTATTACGTGATTACTATGATCGGACAGGACGCAACGGATTCAATTACGCTTATATTTTCCCAGGGATGAATAAGGTGATGCAGGCAGGTGGACGGCTGATTCGAACGGAGGAAGACAGGGGTGTGCTGGTGCTGGTCGATGATCGTTTTATCCAAGAACCGTATCGTTCCCTGTTGCCCGAGGAGTGGCGGGACTATAAACGAATTTGATGAATGAACTACGGATGAAATGATCCATGTATATAAGTTGAAATAATCATTTACACGATTTTTCTCAGATTTCTTTCCTTTATATGATTGAAGGGTAGGGTGAAAGGGTTATAACTTGGTTAGCAACGAACGAACAACGGCGATTACCCTATCCGTTCCGCGGTCCGCTTCGAAAGCAATCAAGGAGGTCGGTTATAATGAAGAGAAATCATACCATGATGCAGTTTTTTGAATGGCACCTGGCTGCAGACGGAGATCATTGGAAGCGACTGGCTGAAATGGCCCCGGAACTGAAAGCCAAAGGCATTGACTCGGTATGGGTACCACCCGTAACCAAGGCAGTGTCAGCAGAAGATACAGGTTATGGTGTATATGATCTGTACGATCTGGGCGAATTTGATCAAAAGGGTACCGTACGGACCAAATATGGCACCAAGCAGGAACTGGTGGAGGCCATTGCTGAGTGTCAGAAGAACGGCATTGCCGTCTATGTGGATCTGGTTATGAATCACAAGGCCGGAGCAGATGAGACGGAAGTGTTCAAAGTGATCGAGGTTGATCCCAATGATCGAACGAAGGAAATTTCCGAGCCGTTCGAAATTGAGGGCTGGACCAAATTCACATTTCCGGGTCGCGGAGATCAATACTCCTCCTTTAAGTGGAGCTCTGAACATTTCAACGGTACAGACTTTGACGCCAAGGGAGAACGAACAGGTGTATTCCGCATCGCAGGAGAGAATAAAAAATGGAATGAGAATGTCGATGATGAGTTTGGCAACTATGACTATCTGATGTTCGCCAATATAGATTATAACCACCCGGATGTTCGGCGCGAGATGATTGATTGGGGAAAATGGCTGATCGATACCCTCCAGTGTGGTGGGTTCCGGCTGGATGCGATTAAGCATATCAACCACGAATTCATCAAGGAGTTCGCAGCAGAGATGATCCGCAAACGCGGTCAGGATTTCTACATCGTAGGTGAGTTCTGGAATTCGAACCTGGATGCATGTCGTGAATTCCTTGATACGGTAGACTATCAGATCGACCTGTTTGACGTGTCTCTTCACTACAAGTTGCATGAGGCTTCGCTTGCAGGTAGAGACTTTGATCTCTCCAAAATTTTTGATGATACCTTGGTGCAGACACATCCTACCCATGCGGTAACTTTTGTAGATAACCATGACTCCCAACCTCATGAAGCGTTGGAATCATGGATTGGTGATTGGTTTAAGCCGAGCGCTTATGCGTTGACGTTATTACGTCGCGATGGTTATCCGGTTGTATTTTACGGGGATTATTATGGCATTGGTGGACCTGAACCTGTGGATGGCAAAAAAGAAATTCTGGACATTCTGCTGTCTGCCCGTTGCAACAAGGCGTATGGAGAGCAGGAAGATTACTTCGATCACGCCAATACGATTGGCTGGGTTCGTCGTGGCGTAGAGGAAATCGAAGGTTCCGGTTGTGCGGTGGTCATCTCCAACGGCGATGACGGCGAGAAGAGAATGTTCGTCGGAGAGCATCGAGCTGGTGAAGTCTGGGTGGATCTGACGAAGAGCTGTGAGGATCAGATTACCATTGGGAAAGACGGCTGGGCCACCTTCCATGTGTGCGGTGGGGGCGTGTCGGTATGGGCCCTTCCCGAACAGAATGAGGACTGCGCTGACGCTGAGTAATGGCATGTGCCAGGCAGGATAAGAAAAGGTACACCGATTGATATGAAAACAGTATATAGATTGATCGTTAAACCATCTGAACAGGAGAGCGAGTATACCTGTGTCCAGGTGGTTTTTTGCATTTTTCTAGGTACAACTAAAACTCCATCCTAACGAACTGAGGGCACCTTATTTGTACTGAATTAGCGTTATTGGAATTCTAACGAATCTCAGTAACCTTATTACTCTCAAAAACGATTGAAATAGCGCCAATTGGAGCAACATCACCAGATTAACGTGTTTGAGTTTCGTTCGAATACTGGTAACTCGGATTTCAGCCGAATAAGGCCTCTCAGATTCGTTAGCTTAACTGAGTTAAGGCTCGCCGCCATAGGCAAACGAATCACTGCTGCAAGTGAAAACATGAAATGAGAAAGGAATCAGCTTAGATTTAACAGCAGGATAAGGTTATTACTCTTCAAAATACTGATTCATCGTATCCCACATTTGATTGAACTCACTTCGTTCCATTGAAAATGCTCCAGGCTTCTCAGGTTTATGATGAGAAGTTGGCTCAAAGTTTAAGTATTCATGGTGTGTAGTACACTCATAGTTTTTGCTGTTAATGAGGAATTCAACTCTATCCTTAAAGGGTCTTTCCAGTAATTTAACCACCATGATGTCTCCACTACTGGTGCTTCTTGCAGGAGAATATATCAGAAAGTAACCTTGTTCAATTCGATATTCCATAGCAATGACCTCCATTAGAATATAGATCGAATACGATAATATCCGATGTCCTCTCTCCGTTTACCTACTTCAGTTCAAATGATTCCAACGTACCAACCATCCGCAGATCATGCGCGCGGTTGAACTGTTCCCGTTTGTCCGCATCCGCGTACTCATCATGATAATGCATCAGTACGGTTTTCTGTCTCACTTCCGCGGGTAACTGCTCCAGATCCTTCAATGAGGTATGGGATTTGATCACCAGATCATGCATATGACATTCATGGAAAATCAGCTGCACATCAGCGGCAACTTGCTCCACCCGTTCCTGGTCGAGTGTACTGTCTGCACTGTAATAGAAGTAAGGCTTGGCGAGAAGCCCATTGCTGACCATACCGGGAACATGTTGGGTCCGAAACGTCTCAAACGTCACGCCGCCCAGTTCGAATGTGCCTCCATCTGGCAGGGGAACGACATCATAGTAATCGCTCATGGTACGTTCACCATCTGTTGTGTAGCGCATTCCGGGGGATAGAATGTTCCAGAGTGGATCTACCAATTGTTCATGGATGAACAGACGGGGTTTGCGGTCGCCTACAATCTGTGCGTAATAACCCAGCATCTGTACACCGTTAATATGATCCTCATGCAGGTGGGTAATGAACACGTTGTGGATATCGGTCATTGGAAAACCGTATTCCTTGAGTGCTTTGGCATTCGATTCCGGAAAATCAATGACCAGATGCGTGTCACCGAATTCAGCCAGCATACTATTGTGGTGCTGCTCCACGCTAAACATATCTCCTGTGCCCAGAAAAGTAACTTTCAATTCATTTCATCTCCTTGTGTGATCTTCAGATCAGCATCCTTGCGTTAAATCCAGTATACCCTGTTCCCGAATATATGCCTAAATCAACCTTTTTTGATAACGCTATCATTTTATATTGAACTTTGATGATAAACAGTGTAGCGTAAAGATGGGAAGTGAACCCATATGAACGTAAACTCACCTAAAGGGAGCGTGCGAGGCGAATGAAATCTTTTCTGGATGAACAATTTTTGCTGCACAATGAAACGGCGATCAAGTTATATGAGGATTATGCCAAAGACATGCCGATTATTGATTATCATTGCCACCTCAGTCCTCAGGAGATCTACGAGAACAAAACCTTTGGCAATCTTACAGAGGCTTGGTTATACGGTGATCACTATAAGTGGCGGCTCATGCGCGCAAACGGAATTGAAGAGCAATATGTGACCGGCGGCGGAGGAGTGACTGATTACGATCGTTTCCTGGCTTACGCCAAAACGGTCCCTATGATGATCGGTAATCCGCTGTATGCCTGGTCTCACTTGGAATTACAGCGATATTTCGGCGTCTACGAAGTATTGAATGAGACAAGCGCACCGGCCATCTGGGAAAAAGTAAATGCCAAACTGAACAGTGACGGATTCGGTGCACGTGATCTGATTACCAAATCCAATGTCACTGTTGTGTGCACAACCGATGACCCAACGGATTCTCTGGAGTATCATCTAAAGATTCAGGAAATCGAAGGCTTTGACACGGCGGTATTACCTTCTTTCCGCCCGGATAAAGGCTTGGAATTGAACCGGGATACCTTCGTGGAATGGGTGGGCAAGCTGTCGCAGGCATCTGGCACTGCCATTTCAGATTATGAATCCTTCCTTGCTGCGCTGGAGTCACGTGTGGAATTCTTCCATTCTGTCGGCGGCAGAGTCTCTGACCATGCACTCGATTATGTCCCTTACGGTGTGGCTACGCGAGAGGAAGCAGCTGCCATCTTTGCCAAGGCACTTGCGGATCAGAAGGTAAGTCGTGAGGAAGAGGACAAGTACAAGACAGTGACGCTGACGTTCCTTGGCAAACTGTATGCAGAGCGGGGCTGGGTGATGCAGTTCCACATTAATGCAGCCCGTAACAACAATACGCGGATGTTTGCCAAGCTTGGGCCAGATACCGGTTACGATGCCGTGAATGATACACCGCTATCATCAGCAATGATTGGATTGCTTGATGCGTTAGAGCAGCAGCAGGCGTTACCCAAAACGATTCTGTATTCCTTAAATCCAAGGGACAACGAAGTGCTCGCGGCGATCATCGGCAGCTTCCAGGGCGGGGGCATTCCGGGCAAAATCCAGCTTGGTGCAGCATGGTGGTTCAATGATACGAAGGATGGCATGATCGCTCAGATGAAGGCACTGGCGAATGTGGGTCTGCTCAGCCGTTTTGTTGGCATGCTGACCGATTCACGCAGCTTCCTGTCCTACACCCGGCATGAGTACTTCCGTCGTCTGGTCTGCAACCTTATCGGTGAATGGGCCGAACAAGGGGAGGCACCGCAGGATATGGAGCTGCTTGGTCAGATCGTACAGGGCATCGCCTACAACAATGCAAAAGAGTATTTCCCGTTTGCTTCAGTTCCTAAAACAGTCTCTGCTTCACAGTCCTGATGATTAACAAGCGCATCTAATCATGCAAGTTATGCAATAAGAAGATTCTCTAGTTTCTACTTTTCAAACGTAATAAAAATGCTCCCATTTCTTACCCCGGGTCATCATCCACTGGAGTAAGGAATGGGAGCTTCTTTGTAAGTTGAATTCATGGAATTGCACATAATAAGTATATCTGGCTCCAATGACGGCAAAATGACAAAACCCATAATCAAGCGCGTGTATGCTCTTGATTATGGGTTTATATTGGTTATTTTTAGATGTTTGACATTCATTTCTTACGATAATATACTTAGTACACCTAATTAATTGTACTGCTATTTAATAGATGTCCTATGATGTTGGATGTCTATGGAATGATAAAGAAAGAAGGAGGGACCCATTATGACTGGTATAGATCCGGTCGCTCAGAAGCTTTTGTACTCCATTATGCAGTTTAATAAAGGCAAATGGAGGCAACATAAACCTCATGGGCGCAATCACAATGAAATTATGGTGCTGGGTTGTTTACTCCACGGGATGCATCCGGGAGAACAATTGAACTGGCAGGACAATCCACCTGATTTCAATGACACGATCGAATCCAATCATCCCGGGATGAAAGTCTCGGAAATCAGCGCATTGCTACGAGTGAAGTCACCGACCATTACACCCGTTATTCGTGGCCTTGAAGATGAGGGGCTGGTCAAACGGACGATGGACCCGGAGGATCGCCGTGCTGTCCGCATCACGATTACTGAAGCAGGTCGTGAAATTATTCGGGCTGCTCACCAAGAGCGCATGGAAATATTCAATAAGTTAGTTGAGCATTTGGGTGAGCAAGACAGTACTCAGCTGGCTGAGTTGTTGACAAAGGTATACACCTTTTTTGATACATTAACTTCCTTGCAAAAGGATGATTCGACAAGAGGAGATGATACGCCATGATGAAACTGTTTAGCATGCTGAAGCCATACCGAATTCCGATTATTTTCATTCTGGTGTTGGTACTGTTTCAGTCGCTTGCTGAATTGTACCTGCCTACGTTAATGGCAGATATTGTGAATGACGGCATCATTAAAGGGGATATCCCGTATATCTGGCAGATTGGTGGATGGATGTTGGTCATTGCGATTGGCGGAACAGCGTGTTCGGTGATTGCCAGTTATCTCTCATCTCGAACAGCGGGTGGATTTGCCAAACAACTGCGGAGCAGAGTATTTCGCCATGTGGAGAACTTCTCTCTCCAGGAGTTCGATAAGATGGGTACTGCTTCACTGATTACGCGTACGACGAATGACATCACCCAGGTACAGAATGTACTTACAATGATGCTGCGAATGATGATTATGGCTCCGCTCATGTGTATCGGGGGTATCTTCATGGCGGTATCTCAGGACGCCAAATTGTCTACGATTTTCCTGGTCGTGCTTCCGGTACTGGGTGGAGCTATTGCGCTGATTGGTGCCAAGGGTTTGCCTTTGTTCAAAACCATTCAGAAAAAGCTGGACCGTCTCAACCTGGTGCTGCGTGAGCAGTTAACAGGGATTCGGGTTGTACGTTCATTCAACCGCGGGGAGCATGAGAAAGTGCGCTTTAACGGGGCCAACACAGAACTGAGAGATTCATCGATCAAAGTTAATGTGCTCATGGCGACCATCATGCCTGTGATGATGCTGGTTATGAACTTTTCGATGATTGCCATCCTTTATTTTGGTGGAATGCGGATCGACAGCGGCAATATGAATATCGGTGCATTGATTGCCTTCATCCAATATGCAATGCAAATCATGTTCTCACTGATTATGGTTTCGATGATCTTTGTCATGATTCCAAGAGCTTCAGCATCGGCAGAACGGATCAACGAAGTGCTTGATATGCAGCCGGATCTTAGCAATCCCGAGCAGCCTCGTGGTATGAAATCCATGCAGGGTATGATTGAGTTTGACAATGTAACTTTCCGTTATCCAGGTGCAGAGAATCCAGCTTTGTCCGATATCTCCTTCACAGCTCGCTCAGGTGAGACAACAGCCATCATTGGCGGTACGGGTTCTGGGAAATCGACATTGCTCAGTCTTATTCCACGATTCTATGATGTGACCGAGGGCAGTGTTCGGGTAAATGGTACGGATGTGCGTGAAATTCGGCAGGAAGATTTGCGTGCCAAAATTGGCTTTGTACCACAAAAGGCAGTTCTCTTCACGGGTACAATTACGGAGAATATTCGTCACGGGAAAGACGATGCCACAATGGATGAAATTGTTCATGCGGCCCGTACGGCTCAGGCGGAGAACTTCATTACCGAGATGAAAGAGGGATATGACAGCCTTATCGCACAAGGCGGTAACAACGTATCGGGTGGACAAAAGCAACGTCTGTCCATCGCTCGCGCACTTGTTCGCCGTCCAGAAGTTTATATCTTTGATGACAGTTTCTCTGCTCTTGATTTCAAAACGGATGCTAAACTTCGTGCTGCGCTGAAGTCCGAAACGACAGAAGCGGCTGTGCTAATTGTTGCGCAACGCGTAAGTACAGTAATGGATGCCGATCGCATTTTGGTTATGGATGAGGGCCGAATTGTCGGTTCAGGAACACATAAAGAGCTGCTGGAGCACAATGAAGTGTATCGCGAGATTGTATCCTCCCAGCTGACAGAGGAGGAGATCGCATGAGTGAACGTACAGAACGCAAGTCGCCTCGTCCCCATGGTGGGCCGGGTCCAGGTCCCGGAATGGGCATGCGACCTCCCGCTGAGAAAGCAAAAGATTTCAAAGGCACACTGCGTCGCTTGATTCGTTATCTCCAGCCCCATAGTTCTCGTCTACTTGGTGTGCTGGTTGCAGCCATTTTGAGTACCGTATTCAGCATCATCAGTCCAAAAGTTATGGCAGAAGGAACGGATATACTCAGTAAAGGCGCCATTGCCATCCTCCAGGGTGTACAGGGAGCCGGGATTGATTTTCCTGCATTGATGAAAGTATTATACCTGCTGGGCGGACTCTATCTGTTCAGTGCTGCATTTATGTATGTTCAACAATACCTGATGGCCGGTGTGGCCCAACGTGTTGTGTATGACATGCGTGAGCAGATCAGTGCGAAGGTTGGACGTCTTCCTTTGAAATATTTTGACTCCCGCACAACTGGGGAGACACTTAGCCGTGCCACGAATGACGTGGACAATATCAGTAATACACTTCAGCAAAGTTTGGCACAGTTCATTACGTCCATCGTCACAATTGTCGGCGTAATTATCATGATGCTGACGATTAGTCCATGGATGACACTGATCACGATTTTGACGTTGCCACTCAGTGTGGTTGTTGTCATGCTGGTCGCTTCCCGTTCGCAAAAGCACTTTGCGGGTCAACAGAAATCCCTTGGGGAACTGAACGGTCATGTCGAAGAGATGTACACGGGACACAAGGTTGTCAAAGCATTTGGACGCGAAGAACAATCGGTACAGCAATTCGAGAAAGTCAATGAAGAACTGTATGAATCCGGTTGGAAAGCCCAGTTTATCTCCGGTATTATTATGCCGCTCATGAGTTTTGTCGGTAACCTGGGTTATGTACTGATCTGTGTGGTTGGTGGGATTTTCGTTACACGCGGATCGATCTCCATCGGGGATATTCTGGCCTTCACGCAGTACTCCCGTCAATTCACACAACCGATTAACCAGATTGCTAATATCTCCAATATCATTCAATCAACGATTGCTTCGGCAGAACGGGTATTTGAGTTGCTGGATGAAGAGGAAGAAGTTCCGGAGTCCAAACAACCCGTGCAACTACAGCAGCCTAAAGGTGCGGTTACATTCCAAGGTGTTAATTTTGGATATAAAGAAAATGAACTGCTCATTCATAACATGAATATTGATGTAAAACCGGGACAGACGGTAGCCATTGTTGGACCAACGGGAGCCGGTAAAACGACCCTGATCAACCTGTTAATGCGTTTCTACGAAATTCAGGATGGTCGGATTACGATTGACGGTGCCGACATTAAGGACATGGAGCGTGGCAAGCTGCGCAGTCTGTTCGGCATGGTGCTTCAGGATACCTGGTTGTTCAACGGAACGATTCGGGACAACATCGCCTATGGTCGAGAAGATTCTACGGAAGAGGATGTAATCAAGGCAGCCGTTGCGGCACATGCGGATCACTTTATCCGTACACTGCCTGATGGTTATGATACGGTGCTGAATGAAGAGGCGTCGAACATCTCTCAAGGGCAGAAACAGTTGCTGACCATTGCAAGAGCGATTCTGGCGAACCCGGCCATCCTCATTCTGGATGAAGCGACGAGTAGCGTGGATACACGGACTGAAGTATTTATCCAGAAAGCAATGAATGATCTGATGAAGGATCGCACAAGCTTTGTCATTGCACACCGTTTGTCTACCATTCGCGGCGCTGATCTGATCCTGGTTATGGATCATGGTAACGTGATTGAACAGGGCAATCATGATGAATTGATGGCGAGTCAAGGTTTCTACGCGGATCTGTACAATAGTCAGTTTGCGGAGCAGCAACCGCAGGCGATCTGATTACAGATGTAACTAACAGGAATAGCCGGGAGCATCCCTAGGGGTGCTCCCGGCTATTTGTCGTATATCCAGAGGATTGACATTAGGATATGGATTGTTTTATTTATTGATCCTTAGACTCCTTCGCAGGTTCATCAGTGTCGTTGCTAGAGACAGACTTCACTTCTACCTTCACGTCGTCGCTGTTAGCTTCCTCCAGCGCAGACGGAGCCGGTTCACCCGGAATTAATTCGCGCTGCTCAATCATACGTTTCACAACCTCATAACAGTCATCCACATGTTTGTTACCAACATAGCGCATGGCTGTGAAGCTGAGTGCGGCAGCCAGTCCCTGTCCTGCAAATGGGACGAATTTGGCGACCGATTTGGTGGCTACGCGTACGCCGACTCTTTTCAGAACCTGTACCACCAATTCCTTGGTGATCATACGACCGATGACTTTGCTTCCGATGGACATGACGAATCCATAGATCATGGATTTGGTCTCGGGGTCCATGCCGTCCAGCTGTTTTTGTGATAATCCGAATTTATTGTTAATGGCAGGCAGCAACTGCATCAGCATCCCCACATCAGCCAGTACGTCTGTACCGGGCAGCGGAACGAGTGTTGTACCGGCGGAAGCGGTAGCTCTTTTGCGAACCATGGTACGGCATTCCTTGCGAACTTGCTCCAATTGTTCCAACGTTGCCGGAATCATAGGGAATCCCTCCATTCGTATATGGTATAGATATAACCGTTTTGACTCGATTTGAATGGGTTCTCACCAGCAAAATTTGCAGCCTTATGACATTAAGGTGCGGAGAAATCCTCATTCTCATGCATAAATCTGGTTAAAAAAGGAATTGGTTTATGGATAAACGGGCCATCTAGCTATTACGAATTGAATGAGGATTAGGATGCATACCTTATTGGGAAACATATTCGGAATCATGATGAGTGCTTAGCGAAGGGCTTGTTGTTTACGGCTTCAACCTTTGTGGGTAAAGGTTAACAAGCATTGGAATGGAGGAAGAGGGATGGAATTTAACAAAGCGTTGTTAATTCATCATCATCATTCGGGCAAGGCCAATCGTGAGAATACAGTGGGCCTTGTGGCTGGTGTGCTGGCTACCGCTGTCCATGAACTTGTCATTGTGCGTACGGATGAAGCTGGTGAAGGAGAGAAGCTGTTTCGTGAGCGCGGGGAACAATTTGATGTGGTGTTTATCCTGGGTGGGGATGGCACGGTGCATGAATGCGTGAATGGACTGGCCGATCTGCAACATCCTCCGTTGATTGGTATATTGCCTGGAGGCACGTGTAATGACTTTGCGCGTTCGCTCGGGATTTCACCGGATGCAGAGACTGCGGCACAAGAAATGCTGGCAGGTCGGGTGGTATCCATTGATGTTGGACGGGCTAATGATCGGGTGTTCACGAACTTTTTTGGCATTGGCTTGATCAGTGATGCTTCGCAGAATATTAACGAGAATCTGAAAGGCGCGCTGGGTAAGCTTAGTTACTTCATCAGCACGTTACAGACAATTAGTCATACAGAGCCGTTTCGATACCAACTGGAGGCGGATGGGAAAGAGATGGAAGGCGAAGCTGTGATGATCTACGCAGCCAATGGCCGTTTTCTGGGAACGAATGCCCTGCCCTTTGCACCGGATGCGTTGCAGGATGGCGAACTGGACGTGCTCATTATTCATGAGACAGGCATTCCGCTGCTGCGAGAGATTCTGTCGCACAAGCCGGAGGGAGATTGGCAGCCTCAGAGTGAGAGCATTTCATACTTCAAGACATCTACGTTAAAAGTGAAGACAGATGCCCCAATGTCAGCCGACACGGATGGCGAATTGTATATGAAGACACCCGCCGAGCTGTCGGTGCTCACGGGTCATCTGAAGTTTCTAACCGGGGAGGGTTATTAAATCCCCCGGTTTTTTGGTTTGATTTTGGCTGAACGGAAACTTAATTATTACCTGACGGATCTTTCATATGACGTTGCCTGAACTCATCCTCCAGCATGCTCATCTGAATGGCATCATGATATTGGTGATTGTAGAACAAGACATCCCGCTTCACACCCTCGCGCTGGAATCCGAGTTTCTCATACGTGCGAATGGCTCGCTCGTTGAAGGCGTACACCTCAAGCTCGATTCGATGCAGGTTACAGATGCCGAAGCCGTAGTCCAGCATAAGCAGTAATGCCTCGCTACCGTAGCCTTTTCCTTGATGCTCCACCCGATCGATGGCAACCCGGATGTGTGCACTGCGATTCTTGGCATGCATGTCCATCAGGACGACATCTCCGATGATCTGGTCATTTTCCTGTAAAGCAATAAGTAGCATGAGTCTGGTGTCATCTTGTGCAGCGCTCTCAACATAACGTTCAACCTGAGCGCGTGTGAAACTATTCTGTGTTCCTGTCAGCCTGCGCATCTCGGCGTCAAACAGACCGGGGAAGTAAGCATCCACATCTGTAATCTCGAAAGGACGCAGGTATATGCGCTTTGTTTCCAGCAGACGGGGGATGCGTGGGGATGATTTTGGTGGTGACATGGTTTTTCCTCCTATGGGTTCAAGGTTTGTATTAATCATGTTATGTATCGTATAAGTCAACGGGAAATAGATAATTAACAACACTTTACCATATTTTCTCATGCTTGTAGCTATAATGGTCGATATAAGTATTGTCGTGCTTGCTAAGTCGAAGAGAAACTCATTTTTGAAGATTCGTATTACTCTGCTCGAATTACATACTTTGATTTGCTGTACTGTATACAAAGCTGTGTTGTAGTAAACCAGACATTCATAGTTTAAAGAGGCATATCAGTTTAATCTTAGCAGGCCGATAGATTCTATAAAAATAGAAATGGGGATTTACAGAAATGCGAAAGTTAGAGAATTGTTTGAAGTGGTTTACTGTTTTTTTAATTTTGGTTACACCGCTGTTTACTTCACCGGGACAGGTCTCAGCAGCGAAAAAAGAGATCTATATTACTCTTTCTGGTGAAAAACACAAATATGTGGGAGAAGTCAAAAATGGCGTACCTAATGGTAAAGGAATATCCTATTTTTCAAATGGGAAGAAGAGCTTTGAAGGTAAGTTTGTAGCGGGAAGGCCTCATGAAGGAAAAAGGTATAACGCAGATGGAAAGCTGTACTCGGATATTTCTAATGGACAGGGAAAGCTCTACTACCCAAATGGAAAGTTTAATTATGTTGGTAAGGTGGATATGGAAACATGGCTTCCTTCAGGTAAGGGCACCGAATATTATCCAGATGGAACAGTTAAATATAAGGGCGATTTTTTGAAGGGTTCGTTTCATGGTCAAGGTAAGTGGTATACAGAATCTGGTGAGATGTTCTATCAGGGCACATTTAAGAATGGATTGCCACAGGGACAAGGTAAAACATATCAATATGGAGAAATTGCCTATGTTGGTGCATTTGATAAAGGAGTACCCACGTATTCTGGCAAAATTAAATTGTACGAAGATGGTGTAATCATCTATGATGGGCAGGCTAAAAATGGAGCTATTACCGGCAAAGGTAAAGGGTACTTGAACGGTAAGTTAGTCTATGTGGGCATGTTTAAGAACGGAAGACCAACGGGTGAAGGTAAATTCTATACGGAGAATAGTAGTGATGGCCCTAATATATCTATTTATATCACTGTTGACTAAGTAACAGGTAAGTAATTACAGAATCAATACAACATTGTCGGGAGCAGAGTCCTATAATCATGTTTAGATTTCAACCAATAAACCATCGGTAGGTGTGTTCATTACATCGCCCGATGGTTTTTTGGCATAACTGCTTAGAGATACAGCTATATATTCTCGCTCCGCTTAACTGCTCCATCCAGAAACAGGGCAACAAGTTCCCGTGCAAGTTCCTCAATGCTGCCGCCATTCATGCTGCGCACATCTTCGCGGTTCGCGAGCATGAGCAGTGACGTAAATGCATGGGCAAGCAGCATGGGACTGGCAACACGCAAATAACCATTGTCCATCTCCTGCTTGAAGTGGGTCGCAAGGACCTCGAAGATCTGAACCTCAGCTTCTCGAATCTGGCTGAGTTGCTCCGTATTCAGATGTTTCTCGGCTTCTCGCATCATGCTCTCCGTCTCAATATGGGAGTGCTGCATCTTCGCTTGCGCTACCTTGATCAGCCGCTCTTGTAATGTGCCAGATTCATCCAGGCGGAGTGAAGTCTGCTGCATGCTCATCGTCATTATGCGGGTAATGGCAACGGTGAACAGATCGGCTTTGCTGGTGAAGTGATAATAGATTGATGCTTTGGTTACATTGCATAGTGAAGCAATCTGCTGGAGAGAGACGGGTTCATACCCATATTCCATAAACAGACGTGAAGCTGTCATCAATATATTGGTTTGCACAGATGCTTGATCGACGCCCGTTTTGGGTCTGCCCGGTGACCGGGGGATGTTTGTTTTTTTGTTCATAATCACTGACCTCTTTACGTATTTAATCGCTAGTTTAGGAAGTTCACAAATTAGGCATTGCAAAATTAACCTTCCGGTATATATAATTAACTCAATTATACTATGACCCATGGTTCATTACTACACCATCATATATATTAGGGCTTCATAGAAACAGAATAGGGAGATGAAGAGACAATGCAGGAAGGTTCGGGTTACGGCCGCTGGGTTGCCGGCAAACGAAGCAAATGGATTACACTGTTGGTATGGATCATTATCGCCGTTGTGCTTGGCATGGTATGGCCTGCTGTTGGTGATCGTGAAACTAATAACGCGCAGGATCTAAGTGAGTCCAAACCATCGGTTCAGGCAGCTGCACTTGCCGAGAAGGAATTCCCTGGTGGTGAAGGACTGCCCGCGTTAATCGTATGGCGTCAAGCCGGCGGTTTGACGGATGAGCAGATTGAGAACATTCAGGCATTAACGGAGCGACTGGATCAAGATCCGGTAGAACAACAGCAGTCCGTTGTGCCACTCTATCAATTGCCGCCACAGGCGTTGAAAGGCCAGCTTTCGGAAGACGGAAGCACCCTGGTTATGCCGCTTTTCTTCAATGAAGGTGCCGATGCAGAACAATTAGAGCAAGGCATTGAAGCACTTGAGCAAAAAACACAAGACATCTTCGGGGCAAACCCGTTCGATGTAGCTATAGATGATGCCAATACACTGATTGCTCGTGTAACAGGGCCAGTAGGGATATCCATTGATGCGAGCGGACTATTCTCTTCCGCCGATGTATCCTTGCTTATCGCTACGGTTGTACTGGTATTGGTGCTGCTGCTATTGATCTATCGTTCGCCAGTGCTAGCGATTATCCCAATTATTGCGGTTGGATTCGCGTATATGGTGACCAGTCCGATTCTCGGATTCATGGCGGATCAAGGCTGGATTACGGTGGACGCACAGTCAATCTCAATCATGACTGTATTGTTATTCGGAGCAGGAACGGATTACTGCCTGTTCATGATCTCCAGATACCGCCAAATTCTCTACCATGAGCCGGACAAAAAGAAAGCCATCTTCCAGGCCATTACGGGATCTTCCGGCGCCATTGCCATGAGTGGATTCACGGTTGTTGCAGCACTACTGGTGCTGTTGCTGGCTGAATATGGTGCGTATCATCGCTTTGCCGTACCGTTCAGTCTGTCCATCTTTATTATGTTTATTGCAAGTCTGACACTGGTTCCGGCGCTCTTGGCGATCTTCGGTCGGGGTTCATTCTACCCGTTCGTACCACGTACACATGAGATGGAAGTGGAACGTGCGAAGAAAAAAGGCAAACCGGCTCCTGCCCCGCGCAAAGTGAAGGAAAGCTGGATTGGCCGTGTTGTAGTAACGAAGCCATGGACCGTTCTTGCAATTACGTTGGTATTGCTGGGAGGAATGGCGGCATTCTCTACTCAGGTTAAATTCACGTATGATCTGTTGTCTTCCTTCCCGGAGGATGTACCTTCCCGCGAAGGTTTCACCGTCATCGGCGAACAATTCTCCCAAGGTGAGCTGGCTCCAGTGAAAGTGATCATTGATGCCGAAGGTAAAGAAACCGATTTGAAGCAGCGGCTTGAATCGCTGGATTACATTAGCAAAGTAGGCGATGCCCAACAGGGTGCCAAGAATGCTAACATTACGGCTTATGACGTGGAATTTAATCTGAATCCATATTCCATGGAGGCGATGCAGCATATTCCGGATCTGCGGGCTACTGCGGAACAGGCGCTTCAAGATGCTGGAGTAACCAATGTGGACAGTCAGGTCTGGATTGATGGTCAGACGGCTGAACAATATGATATTGAAATGGCAGGAGAACGGGATGCCAAGATCATTATTCCAGTGGTCATTGGCATGATTACATTGTTGCTGCTATTATACTTGCGTTCTGTTGTAGCTACAGCGTACCTGATTGCAACGGTTGTTCTCTCGTATTTCTCTGCACTGGGTCTGGGTTGGATCATCATTCACTATGGACTTGGAGCAGATGCAATTCAGGGAGCGATTCCGCTGTATTCCTTCGTATTCCTGGTGGCATTGGGTGAAGACTACAACATTTTCATGATCTCAAGCATCTGGCAAAAACGCAAAACGATGCCGCTTCGTCAAGCCATTAAGGAAGGCGTCGGTGAGACGAGCTCCGTTATTACCTCTGCGGGCCTGATTCTGGCAGGAACCTTTGCGGTACTTGCGACTCTGCCGATTCAAGTATTGGTGCAATTCGGAATTATAACGGCTGTTGGTGTGTTGTTGGATACATTCCTGGTACGTCCGTTCATGGTTCCGGCAATTACCACATTGCTGGGCAAATGGGCCTTCTGGCCAGGCAAGTATATCCCGATTGCTGAGAAGAATGAGAAGAAACAGAAACAGAACCAGAAACAAAACCAGTCCATGTAATGCATGGATGGGGTGAGATGGACGGCGGGGCTTCAAGCCTGCTGTCCATTTCTTTTTGCACAATAATGGCACAGAATTGAGTTAAACGGGTCTGTTCCTGAGATGGAATGGTGGAACTGTAAAATATCCGCAGGATGAGGCGTGATCCTTATTTTCTTTGCATGGGGAAGGTTTACGTAGCCAAGGGTTATGGGACATAATAGAGAGAGCGTCGGCCTTGGGGCAGACGGATGATCAACATCAATGGGACAACCAGGGGAAGGATGAAAGCAAGCATGACGAACCAACTTAATGTGTATTTTAACCATGACGGCGGCGTGGATGACCTCGTATCGCTGTTCATGCTTCTGCAAATGGACAATGTACATGTAACCGGCGTATCGGTTATTCCGGCAGACGGATATCTGGAGCCAGCAACAGATGCCAGCCGTAAAATCATCGATCGTTTCGGTACATATTCCGTAGAGGTATCCAAATCCAACTCCAGAGGGAAAAATCCATTTCCTGCGGCGTGGAGACTGCATTCCTTCTATGTAGATGCACTTCCTGTACTGAACGAGTCCGGCAAAATGGAAGCACCACTTTCTGCAGTTCCTGCACACCAGCATCTAATCGAGAAAGTGCGCAACACCGAAGGCAAAACATTGCTCCTGTTCACAGGACCGCTGACTGACCTTGCGCGTGCACTGGACGAAGCACCAGACATTGAAGAGAAAATCGACAAGCTGGTATGGATGGGTGGCACATTCGAGCGTGGTAACGTAGAAGAGCCTGAGCATGATGGCACAGCAGAGTGGAACGTATTCTGGGACCCGGAAGCGGCTTACCGTGTATGGCAGAGTGATATCCAGATCGATCTGGTTGCACTGGAAAGCACGAACAAAGTACCTCTGACTCCAGCCGTTCGTAACCGCTGGGCAGCAGAGCGTCGCTTCGAAGGCGTTGATTTCCTGGGTAACTGTTACGCAGGTTGTCCGCCACTGGTGTACAGTGAGACAAATTCCACATATTATCTGTGGGATGTGCTGACAACGGCTTCCGTTGGACGCGAGGACATCGTGAAGAAAAAAACCGTAAACTGTATTGTTATCCCGGATGGTCCTAGCCAGGGCCGCACGGTGGAGCAAGCAGACGGACGTCCAGTACAACTGGTGTATGATACCGATCCGGAAGCGTTCTTTACGTACATGACGGATTTGGGTAAAAAAGCTGCTCCGCAGCGCTATTAATTCAGGCAGCCTCAGGGCGTGCCAACATTAAAGGTACAAAAATAAAGCCGCAGGCAGTGGTCAGGGTATGGGGTTGAACCCCATGATCCCTTCCCTGCCGTGCGGCTTTTTGTTTTGGGCTGGTTTATATAAATTGATAACAGCGATCGGAAGGTTGTTCTGTCATCGAAGTGGCAATTGTGAATATACTTTAGTCCAACTATATAGCCGAGCTATCTAACATTCTAAGCTTCCTGCTATATTTTAAATCGACTAATTAATCCGTTCAGCTCACTGGACAGTACCCGCAGAGATTCAGCAGACGCACTCATCTCATCCATGGATTGCAGTTGGCTTCCGGTAGCATGAGATACCTGTTGGATACTTGAAGAGGATTCGCGTGAGATATGTTCCATATCCTCCACAGAAGCGGATACTTCTTCTGCACTGGCAGACAGCTGCTCGGATGCTGCGGATACTTCGTGCAGACGTTCATTCATCGTCTCAATCCCGGTATGAATGGATGTGAATGAACGGCCTGCCTCCTGAACAACAGCGAGACCGGATTGGACTGCTGCTGTGCTGGCAGACATATGTTCTGACAACAGGGCAGTCTGGCGTGTCATCTCGGCGATCAGTTCGGTGACATGCTGGGACGATTGCTCTGATTCCCCCGCAAGCTTGCGAACCTCTGAGGCAACCACCGCAAACCCGCTGCCATACTCTCCTGCCCGAGCCGCTTCAATACTTGCATTAAGTGCAAGCAGATTGGTCTGTGAAGCGATGCCTTTCATCAGGTGTGCCACCGACTCAATTTTACCTGAGTACTGCTCCAGCTGAGAGGTGGAGGCCACCATCTGTACATTTGCTTGATGAATTTTGTCCATGCTGTCCATCGCCGTGTTGATGTTGGCTTGACCTTGCACCGCGTTATTGGTCGTTTCCTGTGATACATCCGCGACCATAGAAGAAGAATTCGCAATGTGCTGCATGCTGCGCGTGATCTCTTCCATGGCTACCGTAACTTCGCCCGCACGAGCTACCTGTTCGGCAGCTCCACTGGCCGTATGATTCGTATGCTCGGCAATACGCTGACTGGCTTCTGCAGTCGCCTGTGAATGTTTCGATACACCTTCTGCAGCCTGTAGCAGAGAATCGGAGCTTTGACGGATGCCCGTCATGACATCACGGGTACCTGTAACCAGATGTTTGAACTCGGAAGCGAGCTGTCCCACCTCGTCCTTGCGACTAAGTTCAACGTTGACGGTCAGGTCGCCTTTTCCTACCTGGGTAATTAACTTCTTCAACTTCACCAATGGTCGGGTCAAGTAATGGGCGAATCCATACACCAACAAGACACTCAGCAGAACAATAGCCAAGGCTGTCCAGATCATGGTCATACGGTTGCGGGACATCAGTTCATAGACCGCAGTGGAGTCCAGATCTGCACCGACCAATCCGAGTACTTTCCCGTCATCTCCATGGATTGGCACATACGCAGTAATGGTAGCGCCATATTCATCCTGTGTGAGTTCACCCCGAATAGGCTCATTCTGTTCAAAAGCTTGCAGCATTCCTTCATAATGGGTCTCTTCTGCGGAGCCGTAAGGGGAGAAGTCATCCTCTGCCACATCCGCAGCAGCCCCATCTACAACGTAGAAATATGTATTTGTTCCATTTTCTTCGCGTGTACCAAGGGTGTACAGATACTTGAGTCCATTGGCCTCGCGTAGTTGACTGAGCTGCTCACGCAATGTGGCGTAATACGCTGTCTCGTTCTGTCCGGTACTGAGTGGTGCATACAGAGAAGTATCAATTAATACAGCTGCCCGTTCAGCCACAGCCTGTGCCTGCATCCCCATGGATTGTTCGACCAGTTGCGCTGATGAACGGTACATGGTAATACCAAGAACCGCGCCCGCAGCCAGCATCAGACAGGAAAAAAATAAAAAGATCCTCATAAACAAACTGTTCATTGGTAAAAGTGTTCCCCCTTGATCTGTTGAATCAATCGTCTCTTTGTCTCTTTACTTGGTGCTTGTCGTTCTTCTTTGGTTCGTATGTATTGTATATCAAATATACAGTTTTCTACTTGAAATATCGGCATCTGTTCGATAAAGAATTAGCCCCCGAGTCAATTTGATCCGGGAGCTAGTTTCGTTTCAATCCTATATTGACCATGCCCATCATTGGGACACACCCCATTGTTACTACTTAGAGGGGCTTCACATGACTGAGTGATTACGTCATTACATCGTTCCGCCGCCCTGGCGAACAGAGGCAGGAATCTTTTCAGGTCCCTGATTAATATATTTATTGATAAAAGTACCAACCTTGGCATCGTCGAATTGGTCGAGTTCCATCGTTTTGGTCCATGCGGTCACCACGACTTCACTGCCTTCGGGAATATCCTTGTTTGGTACAGCCAGAATACCTGCTCCGGCTTCGCGGAATTTAGCGAGGTATTTCAGATGTTCCTTCAAATCCTCGCTTGCGTTCTCCCGATAATAGATGATGATATCCCCGTGCTCCAGATTGTGTACCAGGTAATTATAGCCGGGGAAGTCGGTGTAAAATCCAAACTTGATATCATGCGGATTATGCGGCCCCGATGTTGGAATTGTCATCTCATACTGAATGGGGTCCTCCGTATGGTCAGCCCCATAATATTTATCGTCCGTCACGTCGATTGTCGCGTTGGATTCCAGATCGGCTACATTATATGTTTTACCTGCTCCTTGCATGAAGAACAGGCCAAACGTAATAATCGACACAGCCATCATTACATGTGCAGCCAGCCGAAGGGATCGACTTTTTTTCTGGATGTCCGCCCGCTCTTTCTTTTTCATGTGGCCCAGGATTTTTCCCTGTGTGCGCGATGCCCAGATATAGGCGGCGATGGAGAACAGCAACACGATTACACCTACGAAGAGCCACAGGTAGGATGTACCTGCCTCGTGCTCCATTTGCATATGATTCATATGAGTCATGTCCATAGAGAGTTCCTCTGCTTTCTTTGTAAAATGAGTGACATAACACTACGTGATGTAGTGTTGATGGCAAAGATGAATCATCTTATTACGTAACGGGAGTTGCTGGATTAGTTTATTACGTAAATAAGAACATACCTCTTGCACTACACATTATAGTGTATGATACATGCACAGTGCAATGCTGCCTTGGGAAACTAAAAAAGGCGTCCCCCACGTGAGCAGGGAGCGCCTTAATATAACTCTAAAGAGTCAGAGGAATCTATATCTATTGGAATTGAAGCATCTGCTTCGCCTTTATCTCCAGATTTTCACCATTATAAAAGCGAATTAAAAAAATCTGGAGATGACAGCGGTCGGCAGGTTGTTCTGTCATCGAAGTAACAAGTGTTTACAGACGGCCAAACGGCGAAAGCATCATGCCAATCAGTCCAATAATAACCTCACCCAACAAACGATACAGAATAAAGAATACGACCACATTGGCGATGAGTACACTGTACATACTGTCGATGGCTGCTTTGGTACGATTCAATGGATATTGGAATAGCACCGAGTTTAGAGCGACAAATATGATGATATACGAGACCACAAGCAAGGCGATCGCGATGGAATACGAGATGATAATAAACAGATTCGCCAGAACAAGGGATACGACAGCAGGAACAAGCAATGTACCGAACTGGGCAACCAGTGTTTTGGGACGGAAGGTTATTTTTTCAATTTTCAGAATAGCGTACATCAGTGCAATAGAGGCTATCAGGATAATGACGGTGAACAATAGCGGCCGGATAAATCCACCAATGAACAAGCCATCCATGCCTATACGACTAAAGGTAATTAAGAAGTATGTAGAAGATAGGACTGCAATCAGCGCCATTGTTAGCCATCCGTTTAGTGAATGCTGGTCACCAACGGTTTTCATCGTCTGATAAGGACGGGCTAATACACTGAGGAAATAGGATAGGTACTGTTTGCTTACTTCTTTGGCTTGCTGAACTTTCTCATTCTGCACGATATTATTCCACTGATTGGAGCTGTTGTCTCCCGCAGAAGCATGGTCATTGGTACCTGTTGATTCTCTCGCCTGTTCCTTGTGGATGGAGACGGATGGTGTGTTGGATGGAACGGATGCCTGGGAAGAGGTAGCCTGCGTGCTGGACCAGCGAGTATATTCGGGTTCTGAAGCAGCAGCAGATTCCGGGTTCTTTACAAGTGAGGGTGAAGAGGTAGTTTGCGTTAGATTAGTTCCGCACCTCTCACAAAACTGGGCATCTCCATTTTCATGATTACATACTGGACATTGCATGGGTTAAGCCTCCAATTTCTAGAAAATAAAAACATGTCAACATTGTGTCTCATTTTAACGGTTGTTGACGAAGTTTGTCTATGTTTCGCAGGAATTAATACCCTTATAGGGAAAGTTGAAACGAAGACTCGAATTACGGTGTATTAAAACGAAGTTTAGAAGTAACAATAGTATAGGACTGACATGCAGGCATATTAATGTAAATTTACTGTGGTTTAAGACGAATTGTTTTTGGGGGTAAATGTCTTATCGTTCGCTTCTGTGTGTGATTTACATGTTAAGTATATCTTTTGGGTTGCTCATTTCAGAAGATTTATGTATAATCAATCGTGTTAACACGTCGAATGTACGGTAGTAAGAGATGTGGGTGAGTTCATGGAACTACTGGACAGCAATGAGAGTAAGAAGAAGATGTGCCAGTATTATAACGAAATCTCGAAGGAACTGTTCGGATTTGGCACCACTCTCCTGAGAGTGACCATTGACCAGAACATTGTGACCTTCTACGCGAAGCACCGACGTTCACCGCGCTCTGACGCCCTGGAAGGGGAGGCCCCCGGCTTAAAGCTGGAAGTGGACTTCCGCATGTCTGTCTTATATAAGAAGAAATTCCGGGAGAAGCTCGAGCAACACATAGGTTTGCCAATTGAAGCTATATTGCGGGATTATGATGCGTCCACTCAGTGGGCAATCACAAATGTGATTCTGGAACAGGCCTAAGGATGGATCGGCAGGATAGATTCTTGTTGATGCATATGGAGGTTATGACCCGGATTCATGATCAGGTTCCGTACAATTTCATATGATGGCGTCTGTCTTTGGATTGATTCTGAAGCAGAAACCGATGATGTACCGGCAGCGGGTGTCGCTTTCCTTTGTTTACGAAGAAAAGTGTTCTTGTTTATACAAGAATGCTTTTCTTTTTGTTTTTTCATACACATCACATATATCAGGGGGAATCAGGATCATGATGAAAAAGTGGATTAGCGGTTTGGCAGCAGTGGCAATGACATCAGTATTACTTGCAGGTTGTGGCAGCAGCACGGATGATGCGACAGGCGGATCAGGCAGTGGAGGAACCGCAGCGAACAAACTGGTTATCTCCACTTGGGGCTTCTCCGAAGATTTCTTTAATGAAGAAGTATTTGGTCCATTCGAAAAAGAACATAATGTAGACATCGTGCTCGAAGTCGGCAATAACGCTGAACGTCTGAATAAAATTCGTCAAGGTACATCAAATGTCGATGTTATCTACCTGTCTGATTATTATGCACAACAAGGTATTGATGAAGGTCTGTTCGAGAAAATCGATCGCTCCAAAATTCCAAATGTAAATGACATTTATGATATTGCCAAAGCACCACTTGGTGAAGATTATGGCCCAGCCTACACGGTTGGACAGCTCGGTATCGCTTATAATCCGGATCTCGTATCCAAAGAAGTGACTTCATGGAGTGACCTGTGGGACCCGGCGTTCGAAGGTAACCTGACCATCCCGAATATTACGGCAACAGCAGGCCCAATGGTTGTGGATGCAGCTTCCCGTGTAGCCGGAAACGATACGTTTAATGAAGATGCGGCATTTGCTGAACTGAAAAAACTGAGCGGCAATGTGGTGAAATTCTACAGCCAAACTTCCGAGTTCGTGAACATGTTCTCCCAAGAAGAGATTGCGGGCGGACCGATCATGGAAATGTATTTCAAAGATCTGAAAGCAGCCGTGCCTAATGCAAAGTTTGTTACACCTAGCGAAGGTGCATATGCCGTGATGAACACAATCAATGTCGTGAAGGGCAGCAAAAACAAAGAACTCGCTGAAGAGTTCATCAACTGGCAGCTCAGTCAAGATGTACAAGCGAAATCTGCCAAAGCTAAAGTCGATTCCCCGGTTAACACCAAAGTTGAACTGACTGCTGAAGAAGCAGAAGGCGTAACATACGGCGCTGAAGTTGTTGAGAAGCTGAACAAGCTGGATATGGAATTTGTGAATCAACAGGTTAAAGGCTGGACAGATCGCTGGAACCGCGAGATTGCACAATAAAAACAAGTAACCGACTAAATAGTTATCTTTGATCTATATAGTTTAACTAAACTTTTTACACGAGAACGGAGAGGGCAAAAATAACGTGAAGAGCCAAGCGTTCGCCTTTATCCCCGGATTTTCCCTTTGAAGAAGGGATTCAAAAAAATCTGGGGATACAGCGATCGGAAGGTTATTCTGTCATCGGAGTGGTAAGTGTAATTATTCTTTAGTTCAACTTATCATTTGCAGCAAGCAACCAATCACCGTATAGGAGTTGAGAACGGATGAATGAATCGCGGAATCGCATCATTATGGATGTGGACACGGGGATTGACGACGCACTGGCAATTTTGCTGGCGGTCAAAAGCCGGAAGCTGGACATTCTCGGCATCACCACAGTCTGTGGGAACGTATCACTCCAGCAGGCAACAGAGAATACGTGCAAAATCCTTGAACTTGCGGGTGCACCTGAAATTCCGGTGTTTGCTGGAGCGGCAGGACCCCTTACTCGCAAGTCGCATTATGAACACCGAGTACATGGACAGGACGGATTGGGCGGTGCGCTGCCTGATCCGGCGGTGTCCAAGCAAGCCGAGGAAGGTTTTGCGCCAGACTTTATCGTGGAGCAAGCCAAGTTGTATCCCGGCGAACTGACTCTGATCATGACCGCACCCTTAACTAACTTGGCACTCGCGCTGATGAAGTGTCCTGAATTGCCTTCTTTATTGAAGGAAGTCATCTTCATGGGTGGTGTGGTTCGCGGACATGGCAACATTACACCGACCGCCGAGTACAACACATACGCTGATCCAGAGGCGGCACGCATTGTACTGCACGCAGGCATCGAGAAGCTTACCCAAGTCGGATTGGATGTAACGCGTCAAACATTGCTGAATGAAGCAACGATTGAGCGTCTCACCGATCCTGTAATTCGTGAATACGTCGCTCAGAGCACAGAGATTTATATCGACCGTTACGAACAAATGAACGGCGTCCGCGCTTGCGCTTTACATGATCCACTAGCCGTGGGCGTAGCCCTTGCCCCTGAACTGGTAGGACGCAAGTCATATTACGTCGATGTCGAAACCGCCAGCCGCCTGTGCGATGGCCAGATGGTATGTGACTTCCAAAACCGTTTGGGGGAGCAGCCCAACACCCTCGTCTGCGAAACCGTAGACGCGAAAAGCTTCCTTGAACTATTTGTCAACGCGTTAAACGCGTAGCTGCTCTGCCCCAATTAGATATTTATACGCTTGCGGAGAGTGCAGAACCGATCTGGAGAAGCGAAGCGTTCCCCTTTATCCCTCGATTTTCACCTATGAAAATCAATCAATAAATCGGGGGATAACAGGGATCGAAGGACGGTACTGCAATCGGAGTATTCAAGTATCAATCTCGAATTAAATTTACAAGTCAGGAGTATGGCGATGAAAAAATCAGTAATCTACTGGCTATTGCTGCCGGGGTTTGTGTTTTTGGCGGCATTTATGATCATTCCGATTGTCCTGACGATCGGATCGACGTTTTTCCAAGAAAACTCCTTCACGTTTGAAGGATACATGCATTTTTTCAGAGACCCATACTTTTTGAAAATACTGCTTACGACGCTGCAAGTCAGCGTGGTCACCACCATCGTCTGTGTGGTGCTCGGATTCCCGACAGCTTATTATATTTCGCAGAAAGCGCCGCGCCGCAAAGGCATTTTGCTGGCACTGGCGATCTTCCCACTGCTGACGAGCCCGGTCGTGCGTTCGTTTAGCTGGATGATCATTCTTGGACGCAAAGGGCTGATCAACAACACCCTTGTTGGTCTGGGGATCGTGGACAAGCCGCTGGATATTCTGTACACACCAGCAGCGATGATGATCGGTCTGACGCATCTGTTCCTGCCATTGATGATTATCTCTCTGGTGGGCGTGCTGGAGAACATTGACGGTGACCTGCTCAAGGCAGCGCAAAGTCTCGGCGCATCGCGCATTACGGCATTCCGCCGGGTTGTGTTCCCGCTGGCTGTGCCAGGACTTGTCATCGGAGCCGTGCTTGTCTTTGTCGGAAGCCTGACGGCGTATACCACACCTGCCCTCCTTGGAGGCAAGCAGCGCGTGATTGCTACGTTCCTGTATCAGAACGCCATGACCCTCAACGACTGGTATCTGGCCTCGGTTGTTGCCGCGATTATGATTGTCATTACATTTGTCGTGGTTGGTGTTATGAACAAAATGGCCAAAACTTTAAATCCGAAGGGGTAGACATATGCGGGAGAAACATATCGGGCTGGGCCTGTTCAGTCTGCTGGTCTTTATCTTTCTGCTGGGCCCGCTTCTGATCATATCGATCACTTCGTTTGAACCGGGAACGGTACTCAAATTTCCGCCGGAAGGGTTCTCCTTCCGCTGGTATGAGAATATTTTCAACACAGGCGGTTTCCTCCGCACGTTCCAGACGTCCATCATCATTTCCTTGCTGGGGAACCTGTTGGCACTGGTGCTTGGAGTTCCGGCTGCGTATGCACTCAGTCGTTACGATTTCAAAGGCAAGTCTGTGCTGAACGCACTGTTCCTGTCCCCGGTACTGATCCCGGGAATCGTGCTTGGTTTTACATTGATGAAATATCTGATCGTAATCTACCATCTGCCGATGTACCTAGGACTATTGATTGGTCATACGATTATCATGCTTCCATTCATTATTCGGGTTATCGCGTCGAGTCTGTCGAGCTTTGACTTTGCCGTGGAAGAAGCTGCGCTGAGTCTTGGTGCGGGACGGGTGAGAACGTTCTTCACAATTGTTCTTCCCAACATCCGCTCAGGAATTATCGCTGCGGTGCTGATTGCCTTCCTGGAGTCGTTCAACAACGTGGATATCTCGGTGTTCATGACCGGACCAGGGGTAAGTACATTGCCAATTCAGATGCTGACGTATGTGGAGAATTACTTTGACCCAACGATTGCAGCAATTTCCATGCTATTGATGGTACTGACCGGACTTTTAATGTTCGTGATCGAACGGATCATGGGCGGATTTTCATACTTTACTAAACGTTAATTGGAGGCGCAGAACGCTATGGCATTGCTGACATTAGACCACGTATCCGTGGCATACGATAAGCAGACAATCCTGAAGGATTTTCAGTTGGAGCTGGAAAAAGGTAAACTGCTCTCCCTGCTCGGACCGAGCGGTTGCGGCAAAACAACTACGCTGCGCCTCATCGCCGGATTTCTGGAAGCATCACAGGGCAAGTTTATGTTCGGCGGCAAGGATTATACGAAGGTTCCGGCGAACAAGCGGAACTTCGGATTTGTATTTCAGAGTTATGCGTTATTCCCGCATCTGTCTGTCTATGACAACGTGGCCTTTGGCCTGCGGATGCGCAAAGTGAAAGACAAGGATATCTCTTCACGTGTAATGCGAATCCTGGAAGTTGTTAACCTGAACGGATTTGAGAAACGTTTTCCACAAGAACTTTCCGGTGGACAGCGTCAACGTGTGGCCATTGCTCGTGCCTTGGTCATTGAGCCTGACCTGCTCTTGTTCGACGAACCACTCAGTAACCTGGATGCTAACCTGCGTCTTAACATGCGGGTGGAGATTCGCCGGATTCAGCAGGAGCTGGGCATTACAACGTTGTATGTCTCTCATGACCAGGAAGAGTGTTTCTCGATCTCGGATCAGGTAGCAATCATGAATAAAGGTTTGGTTGAGCAGCTCGACCGCCCGGAAACGATTTTTAAATATCCGGCAACGGAGTTTGTCGCACGGTTTATCGGATTCCATAATTTCATTGAATTTGCGGATCGCAGCGATGCAGGTGAAGTCATCACATTGCATGCGGGTGGCCGCATGTTTACGGCAACAGCGCATCCTGGAACAGCACGTCCCGGTGCACGTAAAGGTGCGATTCGCCCGGATGATCTAATCGTTAGTGGAGATACCTCTGCGGAAGTGGTGAATGCTTTGCCGGGGATTATCAAAGTCAGCACGTATCTGGGACGCAGTTATCAGTATGTGATTGAGACGGAACTGGGTGACTTTACAGCAAATCAGGAGATGGAAACACCGTACCTTAGTGGACAGCGTGTTAGCCTGATTTTCCCACAGGACAAGCTTGTACTGGTGGAGTAGCCGTGAAGTATAGGAATAGCTTGAAGAAATAAGAGCAGTAAAGAAGACATTTCATACGATGTTTCTGGACGAGGCAGTGGTACGCGATCAAGTGCAGTACATCAGATTAAAGTACAGGTTCATTGTCCAGTCCGGGTCGCGGTGAAATGTTTGTGAAGAAGGAGATTATGCCCCATGCGTGCAGATCAACTAATTGTGAATGTACATGTGTATAACAGTTATTATAAACGGTTTGAGATGAATAACGTTGCTGTGTTGGACGGCAGATTCCTATATGTTGGACCCGGTGGAACGGAGATGTTTCAGGCAGACGAAGTCATTGATGCACGAGGAAGATACATGATTCCTGGCTTGATTGATATCCATCTGCATATCGAAAGTACGATGGTGACACCGGAAACCTTTTCTCATGGTCTGATTGGCTGCGGGGTAACGTCCATTGTCGCAGAACCGCATGAGATGGCAAATGTGTTCGGGCTGGAAGGTGTGCAGGAGATGATGGCTGTGAGTCGGGACACCACCGTGGATATGTTCTATGCGATCCCAAGTTCCGTTCCGGCAACCCCGATGGAGACAACAGGCGGTTCGATCGAGATTGAAGATATGGACGTGCTGCTCGCCACTGGCGAGATTATCTGTCTGGGCGAGATCATGAACTATGTCGATGTCATCCGTGATCCGGAGTGCAAGACCAACCAGATTTTACAGCATATCCGCAAAAACTATCCCGATCTTGTGATCGAAGGTCATACACCGAAACTGCTTGGACTTGATCTACATCGACTTATATACGCAGGTATTGATTCGGATCATACTCATCAGAGCATTGAGGGATTACAGGCGCGGATTGCGGCAGGTATGTTTATTGAAATTCAAGAGAAATCAATGACCCCGGAAGTCATGGAGTATCTGATTCAACATGATGTGGCGCAGCATTTCTGCTTCGTAACGGATGATGTGATGCCGGATTCACTGGTGGAGCATGGTCATCTGAATCATATCGTACGTAAAGCAATTCAGATGGGGATGCGTCCGGAAGATGCGATCTACGCAGCAACATCTACCCCTGCTTCACGGATGAAAATGACCGATCGTGGCAGCGTGGCCCCAGGTAAAGTGGCCGATTATGTTTTGTTATCCAACCTGGAGGAGCTCGCTATTGATCAGGTGTACAAAAACGGCCGCAAAGCTTATGACGATTACGAACCGTATAAGCAGGAACGCATAACCGGGCAGTTCCCACCTCACTTCTATAAGAGTGTACAGTTGGAGAAGCTGGGCGTAGCTGATTTTGCAATTCAGTTGTCAGACCCAAAAGTCATTGGATCAGGTGTTGATCTCGCTGGTGAAGGTGAGTACCAATGCCGTGTCATGATGGTGAAGGATGGTTCTACTTTTGTGGAAGAACATATTGCACCGGTTCAGTCTTCGGATGGTGAATTGCTGTGGGAAGAAAGCGGATATGCGCAGATTGCGACCTTTGAACGTTATGGCGTGAACGGCAATCGAGCACATGGTCTGATCGGTGGAGACACCATCAAGCGTGGTGCCATTGCAACGACATATTCACATGACAATCACAACCTGCTGGTGGTAGGACGTAATCGTGAAGATATGATATTGGCAGCTAACACCGTAATTTCGAGCCAGGGTGGCTTCTGCGTGGTAGAAGACGGCAAGGTGCTGTCCCATCTGGAACTTCCCGTAGGTGGCATTTTGACGGAAGAACCACTCGCAGTGGTATCTCATCAAGTGAAGGAATTGCGCGCAGCCATGTTGTCTCTTGGGTATGTACATTACAACCCGATCATGTCGATCAGTACTCACTCTCTTGCGGTAAGTCCGGCGCTGAAGATCACTGACCATGGCCTGATTGATGTGAATGCAGGTAAGGTTGTATCATTGATTGTATAAGTGGATAGAGACATCTGGTGGTCTTCTTCCGATAATTCATTAGATGATTCGTTGTTATATCGTTTGTTTGCTCCATAAGAAAAAGAAGCCCCAGTTCACTCAGGTGAGCCAGGGCTTCTTTTTCACGGATTCATATTCGTATTATCATGTTCTTGTAATTATATTAAATACGAACCCTGCTTATTTTAATTTCTCTGGATTCTTCACCTTAATGGAGACCACTTCTCCGCAGTCCAAACACACGGTATATACTCTTTCTGAACCAATCGACAATTTCTTATCCAATGGACGAAGATTGATGAAGTCGGATGCCTGTACGAAGGACGTGCCTCCACAATCGGTGCATTTCTCAATTGTAGTACTCATATGTTCATTCCACCTTTTCATGATTTTGGTTGTGATCTTTAATAAATTATATTCCAGTAACTGGGATATGGCAATCATGGATTGTCCACGTTTACCAAATCCCTTTTGGACGAGGCATAGGATTACATATATAGTAATAAGAAGAGAATGTTTGAGACAGGAGCAGGAGGATCAGTTACAACTATGAATATAAAAAATGATGCCAAAACTATATTTTTCGACGTGGATGATACTTTATATGATCACTTACAGCCGCTTCGCGGGGCGTTGCAGGATGTTCTCGGCCTATCAGATGATTTTCCTTTTGCTGATGCCTATCACCGTTTTCGTTATTATAGTGACTGGCTGTCTGCACAAGAAGATCTGTCTGCTGTACCGGAGCCGGATGCGGTGGAGCGAATGCGCCGTCGGAGGTTTGAGTTGACGATGGAGGAGTTTGGACTCCCCCTACAATCTGGACAGGCTGAAGAACTGCAAGCCCAGTATCTGAGCAGACAGTTTGAGATTGTGCCTTTTGAAGGAGCATACGAGTTGATTAGAAGGCTTCAGGCAGAGGGCCATACCGTTGGATTAATCACCAATGGAGAAGGAGAGCATCAGCGTCGCAAGCTTGAAGCACTGGATGTGCTCAGTCTCGTGGACGAGCATCTGATCTTCATTTCCGGTACGACTGGTTATGCGAAGCCGGATCGCAGGTTGTTTGACTATGTGAGTAAGAAGACCGGGACAGATGCCCGTTTCAGCTATTACATTGGAGACTCATGGCGTAATGATGTGGTAGGTGCAGTGGATGCAGGCTGGACTGTTATCTGGTTCAATCATCGGGAGGCGCAACCGGAGTCCGATCATCAGCCCCATTTTGTAACATCGAGCTATGAAGAGATCAGTCGTATTTTGACTTTTGAAGCTGTCCGAGTTTAAGGAGAAATATGTTTAAAGGAGAGCAGTCCTGTGACCATTCATGGTGCAGGTCTGCTTTTTAGTGTTTAAAGAAGGACTCCATTTTTACGTTATACCTGCTATAAAGGCATTAATAATGAGATGTCTAACTCTTCGCTTTCAATTACAATGGCCATGAGTCCAGTTTCTGTTTTGGTTTCGTGCCATTCATGTGTATCCCACAGAACCGCTTCGCCACAATGAACTTTGATGTATTCATTTGCTTCGCCTCTAACCCAGCCTTCTCCATTAACGATCAAAAGGAGTTGCGGAACCACTGCTTGGTGATAACCGATTACTCCACCCTCAGGTAAGTGCATACATCCGATATGAGCTGTTTTGTCGGTCTGCGTAATACGTGACATGACGAAATTAGAATCGAATTTGGTAATCTTCTTCCCGGACTCTCGTTTAAATTGAAATATCCTCATGTTTACCTCCGCAATCGTGACTAAGTTAACTTCCTACAATAGCAACGTTCCTTATGATGGTATCATCCTACTCCAAAAAAATATGGAAACCCAATCAGATGAGTCTATCATAGCTCCAATCGTTGAGGAATAGTTTGTTTACACCTCTCATTTCGTTTAACGCCTGTGTCATCGTTTCTATGAAGCTGTACTTCATGGAATCTTCATTTATAAGACCGTGCAAAAGCCTTCCCAAACCGGATATGCAGTGTTATAATTAAAACAAGATTTAGATTAAGTCTAAATTAAAATGATGAATCAAAGCAACGCCCTTACAATCATTCAAATTCTATTTTTATATTCGAGAGGGGATAAATTCCATGAGCACAATCCAAACTAGAAACAACACTTTTGCTAACAATGCCACAGCACTTCAAGATGCCCTGAACCGTCAGATCGCAGGTTGGTCCATATTGTACACGAAACTGCATAACTTCCACTGGTATGTCCAAGGACCTCATTTCTTCACACTGCATGCCAAATTCGAAGAGTTGTACAACTTGGCTACGGCGAATATGGACGAAGTTGCAGAACGTTTGCTGGCTATTGGTGGACGTCCGGTGGCTACAATGGCTGAACAACTGCGTCTGTCTCCAATTGAAGAGGCACAAGGCCAGTTGTCTGCTGAGCGTATGGTAGAGTCGGTGGTTGCTGATCTGCGTACAATGGTAGAAGTGATTCATCAAGGCATTCACGAAGCGGGAGAAGCAGAAGATAACGCAACGGAAGATATGTTAATTGGATTCACCGCTGCGCTGGATAAAGAGGTCTGGATGTTAAACGCATTTCTGGGCAAATAAGCAAGGTTACCCTTCATCCTGACAACGATATGTAGAGTCCGTGAACAAAGTGCCCGTTCGCTTACAAATCCAGTGCGCTTGCCGTATAATGATGGCATCCAAGATGTACAGAATGGTGGAATGAATGATGCGGTCAGACCTGGAACAATTGCAGGAAGAAGCTGAACGGTTTATATATACATGTTATGAAGAGCTGGGCCATTCGCGTGAAGACGCGCAGGCCCGGCTTGCTGTCGTTATGGGTCAGATCGAAGTAACGGGTACCTACGTGCACACCACAGAAGAGTTGGAGCAAGGTTGCAAAATGGCCTGGCGGAACAGCAACCGCTGTATCGGGCGGCTGTTCTGGGATAAACTGCGGATCGTGGATGCTCGTCATGCCGATACGGCAGGAACGGTAGCGGATGCTGTGTTGAACCATATTCATGTGGCATCCAACGGAGGCAAGGTCATTCCGATGATTACGATCCTTCCACCGGATGGACCAAATGGAGCTCCGGTACGTCTCTGGAATCATCAGCTTATTCGATATGCAGGATATGAGACAGAGCAAGGCGTTATTGGAGATCCTGCTTCCGTGGAGCTGACCAAGGTGGCCATGTCCCTTGGCTGGCAGGGAGCAGGTGGCTCTTATGATGTGTTACCGCTCATAATTCAGGCACAAGGACAAGCGCCAGAGTGGTATGTTATACCCGAAGAAGAGATTGTGGAAGTGATGATCGAGCACCCGGAGCGGGAAGAGATTGCGGAGCTTGGCATGCGCTGGTACGGTGTGCCGATGATTGCTGATATGCGTCTGGAGATTGGCGGTATATCCTACCCGGCAGCGCCGTTTAATGGTTGGTATATGGGTACGGAGATTGGCGCCCGTAATCTGGCGGACACGTTCCGGTATAACAAGCTGCCTGCGGTGGCGGCGGCATGTGGATTGAATACGTCAAGTGAAACAACTTTGTGGAAGGACCGGGCGTTGGTGGAGTTGAATGTTGCTGTGCTGCATTCGTTTAAGAAAGCAGGCGTGAGTATTGTGGATCACCACACGGCGGCAGCGCAATTTGCGATGTTTGAACAGCGGGAAGAGAAGGCTGGACGTGAGCTGACCGGAGATTGGGTGTGGCTGATTCCGCCGGTATCTCCGGCGACAACGCATATTTTCCACAGCTCCTATCGCAATGAGATTGTGAAGCCGAACTTTTTCCATCAGGATCAGGCGTATACGCTGAAAGATGGCGTGGCATCTGCCGCAGAACTGCGAAGCAGTGAGCAGCAGAATGCACAGGTAGAGCATCTCCAGCCACAGGGCGGGGAGGCATTGATGAAATGCCCGTTTGCACATTAAATTGTGCAGACGGGTTATTTTTTGTGATCTTTTTTTCAAAGGAAGAGCTTTAAAAATAGGAAAAAACGAAGAAGATTCTTTCTCTATATGGAAATATATAACATGCCTATAATGAAGTCATGGCTTCATATAAGGGAGGGAACAATCCATGGGTTACATTGAAACGTTGCGAGGAATGGTTGGTAATGCTCCTGTTATTTTGGTAAGACCGAGTATTTTGATCTTGAATAAGACGGGTGAGATTCTATTGGTTCGACATCTGGATGACACTTGGGGACTACCGGGTGGATTTATGGAGCTCGGCGAATCGGTGGAAGAGTCTGCAATACGAGAGGTCAGAGAAGAGATTGGGATAGAGATTAAGAAACTTCATCTGTATGGCGTCTTCTCAGGAAAAGAGTTATATACGAAATTAAGAAACGGGCATGAATACTACAATGTGGTCATTGGTTATGTTTGCACGGAGTATGAGGGAGAATTGAAGCCAGATGGGGTGGAAGTTCTTGAAGCAAAGTTTTACAAACCAACCGAATTACCTGACAGGACTGACCCTTACTTAAAAAGTAAAATCCAAGAAAATGCAGTGCACATCGCAACATTGTTAGGAAAATAATTATGCCAATGAAGGGGTGTCCTCCGTCATGTTCATGACTTGTGGGACATCTCCCTTTTGCATTTACAGTCGTCTTGTCCTGTACTGACTCCGCATCACAGCCTGAACTACAATGGCAGCAGCAATCAGCACCAGATTGAACACAAACACGGAGTAAAGCGATCCAACTTCCATAAGCAGTGCTGCAACCAGTGGGGATATAATGGAGCCGATCTCAGCCGCAGAGACAATTTTGCCTATGACGGAGCTTCGACTCTCATCGGGGATATGATCACCGATATGGGCAAAGAACGAGTCCATGTAACATGCCCCGCCAACCCCGCCAATCAGCATGCCAACGTAGACCCATAGATGGGATGACGTGCTTAGAAATACAGCAACTTCGATGCCAATCAGGAACATGCCGAGCATACAAAGCAACAGACGATCGCCTAACCGGTCAGAGAGATAACCGACAAAGGGAGCAGCGGCAAGCGTAGAAATCCCGGATACGGTGAAGGCGAGACTGGTTGCAAAGGGGTCCCAATGCATGATGTGAGCTGCATACAGTGCAAAATAGGTGAGAAATACCGCATAGGCGCTCATCTCCAGAAAATGTACTGTACCGTAGCCGAGAAGCTGTTGACGCTGAGTGAGCTCTGTAGTTGGGCCAATTGATGTTGAGTCGGGATCTTGATTGGATTGGGAGATAGTACCTTGCGTATGCAGTGCATCAGATGTTGTTGAAGGTAAAGGAGGTGCTGTCGTCTTTATCCCCATCGCAGCGACCACAGCCATCAGACAACATACGGTAACGAGTAAAAAAGGCACCGATAATGGCCAGTGCAGTGCCAGCCAGCCACTGATGACCGGACCGAGCACCATACCGCCACCCTCACTACTGCTGATATACCCATTGTACAGTCCGCGGTTCTCCACATTGCCTCCATCTCCTATGATAGAACGCACGACCACGGTAAGCCCGGTGGAAGCGAGCCCTTGCAGCAGTCGGAGCAGGCCGAACAACACCGCAGCAGAAGACAGAGCGAAGCCACCCATGCAGACAGCGAGCAGTAACAGCATGAGGATGAGAGCACGTTTACCCCCGAGTTTCCTATAAATTGCCGCAGCAGGAATGCCACCAATCACTTTCCCCACATAAAAAAGAGCAAAAATAACCCCCATCATCCAGCCGGACAGGCCGAATTCCTCAATAAACAAAGGGAACAGAGGCAGGATCATGAATCCGCCCATCTGACTCAGGAAACAAATGGTCATCAGCAAGGGCAGGTTACGACGAATATCCAAGAGCCAAGACTCCTTTCACACATAAAATGGAATCCCAAACGTGCTTCACTTCCCAAAGGAATGCGTAGATATCGACATATACCCGTAATGTATGCAGGATTTATGAAAATAAGAAGAAATGACACGTGGTGTTTACATCAAAACCATTGCGGATATACCTGAATCATATATAATAGATGGGTTATCTATAAGGATGCTTGAACGAAAGTGTACAGAATGAAGAGGTACCTCAAGTATAAGGGGGCGATGTGAGGCATGTCAGAACAACAACCGATTATCCGCTTCGAAGCGGTGACTCAGCAATACGATCAGGATGAAGCCGTATTGAAGGCGGTCAGCTTTGAGATTGAGCGGGGTAAATTTTATACGCTTCTCGGGCCATCGGGCTGCGGGAAAACAACGATATTGCGGCTGATTGCCGGTTTTGCGGAGCCGACACAGGGCAGTATTTATTTTAACGGTGCGCTCATCAACCGAGTGCCTGCCCATCAGCGGCAGGTGAATACCGTATTTCAGGATTATGCGTTATTTCCACATTTGAATGTATTTGAGAACGTAGCCTTTGGTTTGCGGATCAAAAAGATGAAAACGGCTGAAATTCGCAGCAAAGTGTTGGAAGCCCTCAAGTTTGTCAATCTGTCCGGGTATGAAAACCGGGAAATTGGCGAAATGTCCGGCGGACAACGACAACGTGTTGCGATTGCACGTGCCATTGTGAACGAACCTGAAATTCTGCTACTGGACGAGCCGCTCTCGGCACTCGATCTGAAGCTACGGACTGAGATGCAGTACGAGCTGCGGGAGCTGCAACAGCGGCTGGGTATTACGTTTATCTTTGTTACGCATGATCAGGAAGAAGCCTTGGCGATGTCCGACGAGATTTTTGTCCTCAATGGTGGCGTGATTCAACAAAGTGGTACACCGAATGATATCTATGATGAGCCAATTAACCGCTTTGTAGCAGATTTTATCGGTGAATCGAACATTGTATCGGGCAAAATGAAGCAGGACTTTGTGGTGGAATTTGCTGGCGCACAGCATGAGTGTGTCGATCAGGGTCTCCAGCCGGACGAGCCGGTAGAGATTGTCATTCGCCCAGAGGATCTGGAGATTACAACCGAAGACCAAGGTAAGCTCAAGGTTAATGTGGACTCCCAGTTATTCCGCGGGGTGCATTACGAGATATCCACGTACGATGATGCTGGCAATGAGTGGTTGGTTCATTCCACGAAGAAAGCCGTTGTCGGCGCACGGATTGGACTGTATTTTGACCCGGAAGCTGTACACGTCATGCGCTTTAACGAGACCGAAGAAGAGTTCGACAAACGACTCGAAGCCTACCAAGAGGCCGCTCATGCAGACTAAGGCCAGCACACGCAATGCGTATCTGATTCCATATGTATTATGGATGGTGTTGTTTGTTGTGGCGCCGGTTCTGCTGGTCATCTATTATTCATTCTTCGATGTGGAGGGTAACTTCACGTTTGGCAACTACGCCCGGTTCTTTACACCGGTGTACTTGCAGATGACGCTCAGTTCGTTCTGGTATGCATTTCTGATTACGGCGTTCTCACTGCTCATCTCGTATCCAACGGCGTATATGCTGACCCGGACGAAGCACAAGCAGCTGTGGTTGCTGCTGATCATTCTGCCAAGCTGGATCAATCTTTTGCTAAAAGCGTATGCCTTCATTGGTCTGTTCGGAACGTATGGTCTGACCAACTCCCTGCTTGAAGTCGTGGGTATTGGTACACAGCAGATTTTGTTCACCGACTTCAGTTTTATCTTTGTCTCGGTGTACATCTTCATTCCATTCATGATTTTGCCAATCTTCAATGCGCTGGAACAGATGAACACATCGTTGATCTATGCGGCGCGTGATCTGGGGGCCTCATCGTGGCTAACATTCCGCCGGGTGATCTTTCCGCTGACGATTAGCGGTGTGAAATCAGGCTGTCAGGCTGTATTTATTCCTGCGCTGTCTCTGTTCATGATTACCCGCCTGATTGCGGGAAACCGTGTAATTACGCTGGGAACAGCGATTGAACAGCATTTTCTCGTCACCCAGGACTGGGGGATGGGTTCAACGATTGCCGTCTTTTTGATTATTGCGATGGCGATTATTATGTTCCTGACTGGATCAGGCAAGAAGGAGGTGCGTAATGGGAAGAAACGGAAAGCTGTCTAACGTCTATCTGGCCGTTGTATTCGCCATTCTGTACGCACCGATTGCATATCTGATCTTCTATTCCTTCAACAGCGGCGGTCACATGCGCAGCTTCGAAGGATTCACACTTGAATGGTACAGAGAGGTGTTCGCCGATACACGGCTCCTCATCATTGTGCTGAATACATTTATCATTGCGCTCCTGTCATCAGCGATTTCAACGATCCTCGGTGTAGCAGGAGCACTGGCGATCTACCATGTGCGTCGCAAACGGACCAAGAACACGTTGCTGTCACTTAATAACGTGCTGATCGTTAGTCCGGATGTCATCATTGGTGCGTCATTCCTGATTTTGTTCACCATGATTGGTATCAAACTGGGCTTCACTTCGGTGCTGCTGTCTCATATTGCATTCAGTGTGCCCATTGTCGTGATCATGGTGCTACCAAAGCTGCAGGAGATGAGTCCAACACTGATGGATGCGGCACGCGATCTGGGCGCTGGTTCATGGCAGATTCTGACGCGTGTGGTGCTGCCATACGTGAAACCAGGTATTTTTGCCGGATTTTTCATGGCCTTGACGTACTCGCTCGATGATTTTGCAGTAACATTCTTTGTCACGGGTAATGGATACTCCACACTCTCGGTAGAGATATACTCCAGAGCAAGGCAGGGCGTTTCGTTATCCATCAATGCTTTGTCTACCCTGTTATTCCTGCTCACGGTGCTGCTGGTAGTCGGATATTACTTCATTAACCGCCGTGCAACACGGATACCTCCCGGAGGAAAGGGGCTGCGACCATGAAGCAACTGGTACGGACATTTGCGCTTGTTTTTGTGGCCGCGTTTGCCCTGATGATCTTGGCTTCGTATCTGAACAAGAGTCAGGGGTATTCTGGCGGCAACACACTGACTATCTATAACTGGGGCGATTATATCGACCCTGATCTGCTCAAGGAGTTTGAGGACGAGACAGGCATTAAGGTCATCTATCAGACGTTTGATTCCAATGAAGCCATGCTGACCAAAATTGAGCAGGGCGGAACCACGTTTGATGTGGCGATTCCTTCTGAATATGCGATTAGCAAAATGAAAGAAGAAGACCTGCTCGTTCCACTCGATCATAGCAAATTAACCCATCTGGATAACATTGATCCACGGTTCATGGACTTGTCCTTTGATGAAGGCAACAAGTATTCCATCCCGTATTTCTGGGGAACGGTGGGGGTTGTGTACAATCCTGAGCTGGTGGATGGATTAACGTTTGATAGCTGGAACGACCTGTGGGACCCGCGTCTGAAAAACCAAATCCTGCTCCTTGATGGCGCACGCGAAGTCATTGGGATGGGATTGAACAGTCTCGGATATTCCCTGAACGATACCAACGAAGACCATTTGCAAGAAGCGCTGAAGAAGCTGTCTACACTGACGCCAAACGTCAGAGCAATTGTCGGAGACGAGATCAAGATGTTGCTCGCGAATGAGGAAGCAGCCGTTGGGCTCGTATGGTCCGGGGATGCGTCCGAGATTATGGATGAGAACGACAAGCTGGATTATATGGTGCCGGAAGAAGGTTCCAACCTCTGGTTCGATAACATGGTTATTCCGAAGACGGCGAGTAATATTGAAGGGGCACATCAGTTTATCAACTTCATGCTGGACCCGGATCATGCCGCTCGCAATGCGGAGTATGTCGGGTATTCCACTCCGAACGCTGAGGCCCTTAAGCTGCTGCCAGAGGACATCTCGGAGGATGAGCGCTTTTATCCAGACGAGGCACTGACAGGCAAGCTGGAGGTCTACGATAATCTGGGCAAAAAAATGCTCTCGCATTATAACGACCTGTTCCTGGAGTTTAAAATGCATAGCAAATAACCGCCAATAACGTGTGCACAGTTCGTTAGATGTGTAAAAAAGACAAAAAGGGTTGCTGCTCGTCATTCATTGAAATGACGAGCAGCAACCCTTTTTTATTACCTACTTCAGAGCAATAGCGTAGGTTATGTTTTTTTTCGTGTACACGTTAACGGAGGGGACAGAACAAACGAAGGAAGCAAAGCGTTCGCCTTTATCACCGGATTTCCCATTTCAGATGGGATTCAAAAAAATCCGGGGATAACAGCGATCAGAAGTTGTTCTGTCACCGCAGTGATCAAGTGGAAACGAATAAAGGGTTACATACGCTTTTTGCGACCCACCATGATCCACGCCCCACCCATAATCAGCACAATCGCTACAAAAGGCTGGATAAAGCTCAAGCTACTTAACATCGTGCCAATCGACATCACAGCGAAGAACAGCAACGATATCACCGTTAGAATGTTGATGGGGATCAGCAACCATTTGTTCCGACCACCGAACCAATACAATTCGAACAAACCAACAGCTACAGCCAGAATGAAGCCCGGCCACATCGTACCCCAGTTGTTAAACAGCATGGCGATCTGACAGACAATACCAACAGTGAGCAACAATCCACCGGGAACCAGCAGTCCAACCCCTCTGCCAATCATGGAGAAGTAGAGCCAGTGGAAGAACAGCCCGAGTGGAATCACGAATAACGTGGGCCAAAAGGTCGCAAAGATCGTACCCGGACCGAGTGAACCTCCCTGGTTCAGAATCAGGTACACGCCCAACAAAATGAGAACAGGCGCAAGGATCGTACGTTTAGCCATAATATCTCTCCTTCTCAATACAAGATCAATTTCCGAACGGTCGTATGTAGAGCAATTACTTTCGTTACTCACAGCATACCATGAAGTGGAAAAGTCTATCCTCCGTCTTTGGAGTTAAAGTTGACCTAGACCAAAGTCTAGGTAAGCATTTTGGGCAAATACCTCTCTGTAGATGAGAGTATAGTTGAACAGGCTAAAAACCCACTCTGTTGAGAGTGGGTTCTGTCATTCTTTTTATCCTGAACGTAGCCTGTTATTTCACCACATCCGAATGTTTCTTGCCCCAGCTGTTCACGCCGTCATCCTCAATAATGGAGATGGCAGCGTCGGCGATGTCGGGGTTTGTCATCAGTTTCTCCTGAATACGGAACTTGATGTCATCTGCATCGGCGAGGCTGAGTCCTTTGGTCAGTTCAATCAGACCCTCCACATGATAATAACGGCCTTCCTGAATGATACGCATCATCTGAATATCGGCAACGTGTGTGTCTGCCAGAATGGTTTGGGACACTTTGTCCTCAATATCCTGCGGAGCCGCAACACCGATCAATCCGATCATATTATCGTAACCGACACGGAAGGCTACAGCGATCATCAAACATCCAATAATCGTGGTTACAATGCCATCAAGCAGTGCAAAATCGGTCAAGGCAATGACCACGACAGAGATCAATGCGAGCGTGGCACCCAGTACAGCGACAACATCCTCGTAGAATACGAGACGGGTTGGCGGCGCAGCACGGCCTACATTTTTGATCGCAGCAGGGACCAAGGCAAATCCGGCGGCTTTGGGTGCCCGTGCTTCTTTTAGGATTTCCTTCATCGCTTTGATCAGAATGGCCCCGTCAATGACAATGTTCAGAACAAGTACTCCGATATTAATCCAGAGACCGCCGGTATGACCAACAGGATGCTGCAACAGATGGATGCCTTCATGGATCGTTTCATACGCCATAATGGTAACAACAATCACGGCGATCATGCAGAAAATGTTAATGACCCGTCCGAATCCGGTCGGGAAGCGGCGTGTAGGTTTTTTCTCGGACAACACACTTCCGACAAATACAAACCCTTGGTTAATGGCATCAGCGAGTGAATGCATCGCCGAAGCGAACATGGCACCACTGCCACTGAATAGGAAGGCTCCCCCTTTGCACACAGCAAGAACAGCATTACCAGCCATCGCTACGGCGGAGGATGTGTTTCCTTTTTTGACGAGAGACATAAAGCTCTCAGACTTCGGTTGTTCAGCCACTTCGTATGTTCCTCCCAGATCAATGTATTAGGTGTAGAAAAGGCAGTTTATCTATACAGCATGTGCATTTCCACTAAATGTTATTATAACCGCTTTGACATATCCCAGCATTATGCAAAAAAGGCCATATCATCATGCGCATTTCAGTACTCGATGGCCTCCAAGGCACGTAAGTTCCGATTGGACTGTTCCAATAGTTCCGTAAACGTCCCAGCGACATAATATACAAAATCCGGATCATGTATGTACATAATAATCTGCCCGTACGTACCTTCTTCTGTCGGATCAAAGTCGAACATCAGATACAGTGATCCACCTCCGAGCATGCCAAACGTAACCCATTTTTTCTGAAAAAGGTAGGGTTTGATTCGGGGATCAAGTTCTCCGATCTCTTCTTCGGTAAAATAATCATCCATGCGGTTCTCCACCAGCGTGGATTGCTCCTTTTGAATCCTTTCCAGGGACAACAGATAAAATGGCTCAGTTTCCCGTCCGTCCTCAAGGCTTGGATACAAGACGTGAAAGCCATAACCGCTCCCATCTTTACGTTTATAAAACGCACGAAAATCAGCAGGCAAACGAATGCCATGTTCCTGCTCGAATGCGTCAAGCTGCTCATCCGTCACACCTTCAAACTGGCGATATGCCTCCAGAAGCTCCCGGTTTTCCTCATCTTGTACCTTCTCTTCTAGTAAAACATCAAGTTCATCCATCAATTCATATATACGCTGTTCTGGCATGCAATTCCCTCCCTATGAACTATTCAGATAATATGGTGACTGTTATGCGAGCAAACTGTGCCTGATTTCACCTCATATTATAGTTATAATCCGAAAAAGCACACAAGAAACCGGAGTCCTTGCTTACATACTACAATGGTCTCATTATTCTAAGGCGGTTGTTGCATAATCAGTACACCCGGCTCCATCCCAGTCGATGATGTACAACCATCACGAAAGTCGCTCCTAACAACAAATAAGCATGGTTTACAGGGGGAATCCCTGTAAACCATGCTTACTTATTTATCAACTATATAAATGAAACTAGCTTTTCACATCGTCCTCTTTAATCAAACTTCCAACAGGACAAGCTCAGGTTGCCATACTGATAGGCTTTGAACAGGAGCGATGCCCGCTTGTTCTGATCACCTGCGCCCATGGCGAGTAACAGCGGTACAAAATGCTCCGGGGTAGGCACGGCCGCTTGAGCTGAAGGTGCCAGTTTATCATAGGAGAAGAGAGACTCCGTATCCCAACTCACCAGCTTGTCATGCAGCCAGTTGTCGAACTCCGATGCCCACGGGTCAACGCCGTTACTTTCCCAGTTCAATCGACGTAGATTGTGGACGGTTCCGCCGCTGCCAATGACGAGAATGTCTTGCTCACGCAAGGAAGCGAGTGCCTGTCCGACCTGATATTGCTGCTCACCTGTCAGATAGCGATTCACAGACAGAGCAACCACGGGGATATCCGCATCCGGGTAGAGCAGGCGCAGAACGACCCAAGCGCCGTGATCCAGGCCACGAACGTCATCGGTCTGTACCGGAATCCCGGCTTCTGCAAATAAATGCTCCACCTCGGCTGTGGTCTCTGGCTGTCCTTGAGCCGGGTACTTGATCTGATACAGCTCGGGCTGGAAACCGCCAAAATCATAAATGGTCTCATAGTTGGCTACCGAGGATACAAGCTGAGTTGTGGATTCCCAGTGAGCAGAGAACAATACGATTGCTTTGGGTTTTGGTAGTTCCTGTCCAAGTTTCTGCAAAAATTCGGTGTACGCATTCTCCTCCAGTGCCAGTGATGGGGCACCGTGAGCAACAAACAGGGATGGCATCATTTTGAATTCAGTCCTTTCGGGTCTTCGGTAGTCAGATTTGCATCCGTCCGAAGCCAGTGTTGAAATTGTTGATATAGATCGGGGGTCACCTGGTGTCCACCGTTGTAAGGTACATATGTGACGTGATTGGTGTATTGACGGAAGAAATTGGTGTTATCTTCGCCCAGTTGCAGCGGGAATAGATGATCCTGATCTCCATGCGAGATAAACACGGACAGCTCCGAATCGGGTTGCAGCTTGTACTCGTCTTTCACAAATTGCGGGATGTACCCACTCATGGCTACAATGCCTTTAATGGCATCTCCCATGATCAGTGATAGGGTCATTGCCATAATGGCGCCCTGGCTGAATCCGGCGATGTAACGCCGCGTGGGATCAATCGCATATTGGGCAGACAGATCAACAATCAACTGTTGCAGTCCCTGCACGGAGGCATCATATAATTCACGGATGGGATTTCCAATGCTTTTGATCTGAAAATAAGCATAACCTCCACCCTGAACGATAGGTCCACGGATGGCGACAATAATAAAATCAGACTGAAGGGGCTCCATCAAACGAAGCATATCCTGTTCATCCGATCCCATGCCATGTAAGGCGAAAATCACAGGATAACGTTGATCTGGATTGTAATGAGACGGTAATCGGACTTCATGTATATAAGGAGAATTCATTGAAAACACCACCTGATGAGGAATGAGTTAATATATCGTTCTGACAATAAAGTTCACCAATATGAAATAAATATTCTTATTTATGAACAAAATTTATCATGGTTTCATTGTAGGGTCAATACTTTTTTTGTATGATGAATATATGTTGTTTATAAAAAAAGTTAAAAACAGTTAATAGATAAGCCGCTGCGCATGGTTCATATCTTATTCCCAAGGACGTGATCAGGATGTTAAAAAGTATCGTGCCTATTTTGAGAATATTTGATGAAAATAAAGCTAGAGAGTTCTACCTTGAATATCTAGGGTTTCAATTGGATTGGGAACATCGCTTTGAACCGGATATGCCCTTATATATGCAGGTTTCGCTCGATTCCATCGTGATTCATTTATCCGAACATCATGGAGATTGTACACCTGGAGCTGCCTTGCGCGTGGAAACTGATAACTTGGATACATTCCACGGTGCACTTCGTCAGAAAGAGTACAAAAATGCGAGACCTGGTATAGAGGAGACCCCTTGGCAATCAAGAGAAATGACCGTGACAGATCCGTTTGGTAATCGGATTATATTTGTTGAGGCAAGCGCCGAATAGACAACCTGAAGTAGCTAAGCTTACGTCTGGTGTCTTATATAGATCAATAGAAGGGGAGGGACGCAATATGGATATTGGCTTGGCTATTCGTACGATCCGCAAACAGAAACAGATTACGATCATGCAGATGTGCGAGGGCACGGGGTTGTCCAAAGGTTTTATCAGCAACGTAGAAAATAACAAAACGTCACCTTCCATTGCTACGCTTGAAAGTATTGCGGATTATCTGGAAGTGCCACTTCCTTATTTGCTGCTGACACCAGAGCAACGGATGAACGTGGTACGCAAGAACGAGCGCAAAGAAACAACGGCCGGAAGCGGACAGATCAAAGTGCAGCAGCTTACAGCCAAAGGTGCGATGCGTATGTCCATTGTGGAGTTGCCGCCAGGTGCATCGACCGGGGTAAGCAAACATGCCGGGGAGGAAAGCCATCTGGTGTTGCAAGGCAAGATTCGTGCGGAGCAATGCGAAGATGTGGAAGTTCTTGAAGTGGGTGATTCGTTTACCTGGAATGCAATAGTGCCTCATGAAGTGACCAATATCGGTGAGGAGCCTGCGGTGGTACTCATTGCGGTGTCCAAAGAATTGGGTTTGGATCATTTATAGAATAAAAAAGGACGGCTCCCAAGTCATGAACATGCGAACCTGCATACATGTACAATGGGAAACGTCCTTTTATATTTCTAACGAACTGAAAAGATCAGAAGCACACTGTCTATTGTGGATTAGTCGTCCAGATGCCTGCTGCTTTGACAAAGACACGGTCGGACAGCTTGAGCGTTGCGAGTGCAAGTTCAGCTACATCTTCCGCTTGCATCATGCGATCTTCGTCGCCAATTTTCAGTCCGGCATTGGTCGCAAGCTCCGTATTAACGGTGCTTGGGGTCAGTGCGGTCACACGAATGTTGGACTTGCGCACTTCCTGCATCAGAGATTCGGTCATGCCGAGTAGCGCAAACTTGGATGCACAGTATGCCGAACCTGTAGCGAATCCGCGTTCACCTGCAGTGGAAGCAATATTGATAATGCTGCCGCTACTTTCCTTGATCATGCTTGGAAGGACAGCGCGTGTAACGTAATATGTACCCATAACGTTAACATGCAGGATGCGCTCCCACTCTTCGGGCTCCATCTCCATGAATGTCCCGAACTTTCCGATACCCGCATTATTGATGAGAATATCCACCGCGCCGAGTTCCATCTCAATGGCTGATACAGCGGCTTCCGCCTGTGTGCGATCCGAGATATCTGCCACAGCACTGGTTACTTTCACACCGTATTCTTGACTAAGAGACTGCTGCAGAGCCTGAAGATCGGAAGCGGTGCGAGCGATAAGGCCGAGGTGTACTCCTTCTTTGGCAAGTGCTTCAGCGATGGCACGACCGATGCCTTTACCGGCACCTGTGATGATAGCTGTTTTATTTTTAAGTTCCATGTGGATAATTCCTCCTTAGAATTGGACTGGCATTTGATTATACTATATTACCCACAGTTCGGAAATTTGCTTCATCACTATTTGGTAATCTCGATGCTGCCAGAGGAGGTACGGGCCTTGATCATTTCCCGGCTTACCATTGGCGATTCAGGTACATCGACACTTCCAGAGGTAGCCTTAGCGTCGTAGATTCCGTCAAAATCAGGTGCAGCTTGAATGAAAATGTCTCCTGATGTTCCAGACGCATTAATCGGGGCGGAATGGGACTGTTCAATATGAATGCTACCCGAAGTGAATTGAACATCAGCTGCGCCGTTTAATTCAGTAATCTCAATATCTCCTGATTTAATCTTACTGTTTACTTGACCGGCAATCTGATCTGCCGTGAAGCTTCCGGATGTCTGTTTCACGGTCATGTCTCCATCAATCATGGAAGCGTTAATGTCACCCGAAGTTAGAACCAATTCAATATTGGACGCCTTGATGTTTTCCAGACGTATGGAACCTGAGGTATTATTCAGCTCAAGCTGTTTGGCATTTAGACCTGTCAGATCCCAGTCACTTGAAGAGGAGTCCAGCTTAACCTCATTTAACTGGTGTCCTTCAGGCAAGGCAACGGTTATTGTGGAGTCTTGATCATTCCAGTACAAGGTGAAAAATTGCAATCGTTCACGTTCTGTCTGCGCCAGTTGGAATGTGTCGTTGGATAAGGTGGCCTGTTCGAAGCTTTTGACTACAGCAGGGTCCCATTTTCCATCCACTTCGATATAACCATTCGAATCCGGGCTTACAACAAATTCAATATCTGCACTGAAATTAGCATTCATGATAATGTTCTGCAATTCATCTGCTTTGAAATCCCATCGTTTGGAATAATGCTCCCGTTCATCCCCGAACTGAACGCCATAGATGGATGTCCCGAGTAAACCTATTCCGATACATATCACGGCGAGCGCAAGCCATTTTTTAGTGCTCATGCGGAAACATCTCCTTTCATCGTGTTTTTATTCCATCTAATATATTGAAGAGTAACGATTTTGAAGGTTCTAAAGACATACTTCGATGCGATGGCAAACAAAATGCCGACACCGAAAGCGCCAATCGCAACGAAAATCTCCGGTTTATCGAGTTGGCCCAGGAATACAAAGTCCACAACTGCTGCTACAGGAGCCACTACCAGCAAGGAAAGGCTGGCAATAACAAGCCATACCGACCACATCATGAGACCAAGAGGAATGCCAAGGATCAGATTCAGGAATAACAGGCCGATGGCTGTGAAAAATTTGCGAGTGGCTCTGGTGTTGTTTCTGGGTGACCGCATCTCGCGATACGTCGGTGCATAGAACGCATCTGAACCCGGCGTATGAATGTCATAACGATCACCGAGTGCTTCCTTGGCGATTTCTTCAGGCTGTCCGAGTTCCCGAGCGATCTCTTCTTCCAGCCTGCCTTCTCGTAGTCCAAGCTCGAAATGTTGATCATAGTCGGCGAGCAACTCAGCCCGTTCGAATGGGTCCATCGGCCGTAGATGAATTTCCATGGCTTTCATAAATTGTTGTCTATTCATTGGGGATTCCTTCCTCAATCAGATTTGCGACATTGCGCACAAATTCATTCCATTCTGTCGTCAGTGCCGTCATGTAGTCGCGACCTGTATCGGATAGTCGGTAATACTTGCGCGGCGGTCCTTCGCTTGATTCTTGCAGGTAGGTGGTGCAGTAACCGTCATTCACAAGCCGGCGCAGCAAGGGATACAGTGCACCTTCAGCAACTTCGATATGTTTGGAGACCGCCTGAGCCAGTTCGTAGCCATACCGATCCTGGCGGTTAATTAATACCAGGACGCACAGCTCTAATACTCCTTTTTTGAACTGGATGTTCACATTCACACAGGTTCCTCCTTCGTAGCTTCATTTATCGCTATTGTATATTGTTCAGTAGTGGTGAATTCATCATAGCATCCAGTACTGTTTAATGCAAGGTAGTGACTTTAAAATAGTTCCGTATCACGATTGATCGATAATAAGTTCGTTTAATACGGATGCTTAGCTGAAGCTACCTGTTTAGCTATAATTCAGCATACGCAAAAACCGGATCGGTTACTTCCGTCTGAAGGCGGATTCCGATCCGGTCTGTGAGATGAACTTTTTGTTTCTTTGGTTTACAGGTTTAATCACTAAATGTGGGTTATTCTTGTGCATCCAGAACTTTAAGGTCTTCCACAGCAGGGCCCTCAATGACATGGCCTGCATAATCGAAGCGGGAACCATGGCATGGGCAATCCCACGAACGCTCGCCCTCGTTCCATTCGACTTCGCAACCCAGATGGGTGCAGGTGGTATCCACCAGAAACAGCTTGCCACTGGTGTCCTTGTAGGCGCCAGCACGTTTGCCATTATGACGAACGACGGCTCCTTCATCTTCACCAATATCGCTAACCTTTTTGTGTACAATGCCAACTTTACCGGAGATTAATTCCTTGGCTACATTCAAATTCTCCACAATAAAGTGCTTCATGCCCGGATCAGCTTTGAATCTTGCCGGATCGAATATGGCAGCATGAGGGTTGTCACGTCCAGTGATGCGATCCGCAAGAAGGTGTCCTGCCATTGTACCCGTCGTCATTCCCCATTTGGCAAATCCAGTCGCGACATAAACATTTTCATGTCTTCCGGTAATCGGTCCAATGTAAGGCACCTTGTCAATGGAGATCAGATCCTGGGCTGACCAGCGAAAAGGAATGTTGCGGATACCAAATGTCTCCGCTGCAAACTGCTCCAGGCGTTCATAATGACCGAAGGTGCAGATGCCTTGTCCTGTTTTGTGATTTTCGCCGCCAAAGAGGATAAGTTCCTTACCGTCATGTAAGACGGTACGCAAGGAGCGGTACGGTGTATCGTCCGAGATGTACATGCCGCCCGCATAGGGTTTCTCCGGTTCGACTAATACAGCGTAGGATCGTTCGGCGTGTAATCGTGTGAAATAAAATCCGGGATCGTAGACGGGAAAATGAGAAGCTACGACGACATGTTCAGCCGTTACAGATGGTCCATCGCCGTAGGTTCGTACATGCAGTGAAGCGTCTTCCTCTACATCCGTAACTGTCGTATGCTCGTAGATCTGTACCCCTTGTTTCACAGCGGAATCGAGCAAGTAGTGCAGATAGGCCAACGGATCAAAGCGTGCCTGACCTGGCATGCGAATACCTGCCCTAGCGGGAACTGGAATAGGGAGTGGGTCTACCCACTCACCAGGGATATTGAGTTTGTTATAGGCGGTCAGCTCGATCTCCAGTTTTTTGATGTTTTCCTCCGATTGAATGTAGACGTAGGCATCTTCCTCTGCCCACTGGCAATCAATCTGTTTTTCCTTCACCAGATTGCGCATCCACTTCGCGGCATCGGCATTGCCTTCATAGTACATCCGAGCCTGTTCTTGTCCGAAGTGATGCATAATCTCATCAAATATGACGCCGTGTTGTACAGATACCTTAGCCGTGGTGTGACCGGTCGTGCCATCCAACACTTTTCCAGCCTCTAGTACGACCACACGCATACCCGTCTGCGCCAGCAAATAGGCTGTAGTAATGCCGGCAATACCGGCACCAATAATCGCTACATCAGCGGTGATATCTTCGGTCAGTTTTGGATAGGCATCGAATTGATGCGTAGCACGCCACAGCGATTCGGGGACCGGGGGCAGACCCGTCTTGGACTGCTGATTGTCGCTCATTTTTCTTCTTCCTCCTTATTTATCTCCATTCGGTTGATTCGCTTATCGTTCAGTGCACATCGTTGTACTCTTATCCATGATTGCCAGACTATGCCAGGAAAAAACGGTGCTGTTCAGATTTTGCAGAGGGGATGTTCACAATTTCCTGCGCAGAGCCTCTGTTTTTTTTGCTAAACATGCTTTATGATAAGATTACCGAAATCGTTTTAGGTTTTAAAAAGGAGAACAAGTTTTACACCTGTAAACGTTGATTATAAAAGGGTTAATCTATCCAGAAGAAGAAATATTTCATCAGAATTAACCCCCGATTTTTTGTTAGATATGTATTCGCTATCATTTTAATTAACTACCGATAACCAAAGGAGATTCCATATGACGACCAACCAAACGAAATATCCGTTTCAAGATACAGTACTAGAGTTAGACTTACGCGTGAAAGATCTTGTATCCCGCTTGACGGAAGATGAAAAAATTGAATCCATGCTGCAATATCAGCCAGCAGTAGATCGCTTGGGTGTACCTGCATACAAACACGGAACAGAAGCGGCACACGGCTTGGCCTGGCTTGGCGAAGCAACATCTTTCCCGCAACCAGTGGGGCTTGCATGCACGTGGGATGCGGATCTGATGAAGGAGATTGGCTCCGTGCTCGGAGACGAGGCACGTGTATTTTATAAACGCAATCCGGCAGTGAACGGTCTTACGCTGTGGGCACCTACAGTGGATATGGAACGTGACCCGCGCTGGGGACGGAATGAAGAGGCGTATGGTGAAGATCCGGAACTGACAGCCGAGCTGACAACAGCATTGGTCAAAGGAATTCAGGGCGACCATCCGAAGTATTACAAAGCGGTCGCTACCTTGAAGCATTTCCTTGCGAATAATAACGAAGTGGATCGTGGAAGCGGTTCGTCCAGCATTGATCCGCGCAACATGCGTGAATATTATCTTAAAGCGTTCGAGAAGCCATTTAAGGAAGGCGGCGCACAGTCCATGATGACTGCGTACAACTCCATTAATGGTACGCCAGCGTTGTTGCATCCATTTGTGAACGAGATTGTCAAAGGCGAATGGGGCATGGATGGTTTCGTTGTCAGTGATGCAGGCGACGTCATGGGCATCAAGAATGATCATAAATACTATGATTCCCACACACCAGGTACGGTAGAGTCTGTGAAGGCAGGAATTGATAGCATCACCGATGATGCTGATCTGTCCAAACTGGCCCTGCGTGAAGGATTGGAACAAGGTACACTCACGATGGATGACATCGACAAGGCGTTGTTTAATACGTTCCGTGTGCGTTTCCGCCTGGGTGAGTTCGATCCGGAAGAAGGCAACCCGTACGCTGCTATTGGTGAAGAGTCCATGATGACGGAGAAAGCAAAAGAATTGTCCCTCAGAGCCGCGAGAGAACAAGTAGTATTGCTCAAAAACGACAAAGGCACGCTCCCACTGGACAAAACAAAAGCTGGTAAAGTGGCTGTGATTGGTCAATTGGGTGGAACGGTCTATCGTGACTGGTATGCAGGCACCATGCCGTATAACGTATCCCCGCTTGAGGCGATCCGTGGCAAAGTAGGCAGCGATAAAGTATCGTTCAAGGATGGAAATGATCGCATCACGTTAACTTCCGTAGCCAATGGGAAGAAGATTGGACTGGCGGATGGTGAGAAATCACCTGTTATTGCATCGGGAGAAGCGGAGACGTTCATGGTGTCCGACTGGGGCTTCGGAAGTTATACCTTGCAGGCCGAAAGCAACGGCAAATATTTAACGACAGATGAAGAGACCGTAACGGCTTCCGCAGATGAAGTGTATGGCTGGTTCGTGAAGGAAGTATTCCACCTGTTGCCACAAGAGGATGGCAGTGTAGGCCTCACCACATGGAATGGCAAAACGGTGACTGCACCAAATGGTGGAAACGATGCATTTGCGGTGTCCGAAGAACTGAAAACCTTCGGTGCCACAGAGACGTTCAAGCAGGATGTGGTTGTGAATGGACTGGAGGAAGCGGTAGCAGCTGCCAAGGTTGCGGAAACGGCGATTGTCTTTGTCGGTAATAATCCGCTTGTAAACGGGAAAGAAGAGATTGATCGTCCAAGTCTGGATCTGGCCGAATCCCAGCAACGTCTGGTTGAGGCGGTCTATGCCGCAAACCCGAACACGGTAGTCGTTATCGTGGGTAGTTATCCGTTCACATCGAATTGGGTTCAGGAGAACATCCCGGCAGTATTGTACACTTCACACGCAGGACAGGAACTGGGTAACGCAGTAGCTGACGTATTGTATGGCGATTATGCGCCGGCCGGCCGTCTGAACATGACATGGGTACAATCCGCAGATCAACTGACCGACATCAAGGATTACGATATCATTCAATCCGGTCGGACATATCAATATTTTGAAGGTAATGTATTGTATCCGTTTGGACATGGTCTGACGTATGCAACGTTTAAATACAGCAATTTGGAACTTAGCCCAGCTCAAGTGGGTACAGAGGGCAGCGTTACGGTAACTGTAGATGTAACCAATACCGGTTCAATTGCCAGTGACGAGGTTGTACAGTTGTACGTTCGTGCAGGCAAATCCCGGGTGAAACGTCCACTCAAAACGTTAAAAGGATTCCGTCGTCTTCATATTGAAGCGGGAGGTACAGCTAAAGTCAGCTTCACCTTGCCTGTTCAGGAACTGGCAATCTGGGATGTAACTCGTGATCGGTATGTCGTGGAAAGTGGAACTTACTCCATCATGGTTGCCAAGTCATCCTCTGATGTCCAGCTGGTTGCAGACCTGACGGTAGAAGGAGAGACGATCCCTGCCCGTAATCTGGGTGTGGCTACTCGTGCTGAGAATTATGATGCTTACCTGGGTGTTGATCTGGATGAGAGCAAAGAGGGCGGAAGTGCTGTCCGTGTAGTTGGAGAGCAAGGATGGATTGCTTTCAAGGATGCCGATCTGGGTAGTGGGGCAGCAGCAATTGAAGCGCGTGTCTCCGCAGAACAAGCAGGCGCTGTGTTGGAAGTTCGACTCGGCTCACCGGATGGTACACTCGCAGGACGTGTGGAACTGGTACAAGGTGAAGCCCAGCAGTGGTCTACCGTGAAGGCAGAACTCACAGGTGCATCAGGCGCGCAGGATGTATACATTGTGCTGTCGGCAGGTGTACGTATCAGTCACTTCGAGATTCGTTAAGTTGAATAGCTAATGAAAAAGCCTCCGAATGCATTCGGAGGCTTTTGTTGGTCTATACGCTGGTTGGATCAGGATGCTTCTTCCTGTCCAACTCTTTTATCCTGAGCGGTAACATTAGAATTATACAAAATGCTTTGCTATCTCACGTATTTTATTTTCCGTCAAACGTAATCATTTTTTGCACAAAGTGCTTCAATTGTTTGTTGGTTTCATTCAGCTGCTCAATTGTGCTCATGAAATTGTTTACGAGTTCAGCCTGCTCTTGGGAGCTTGCAGTGATCTCACCCAGTTCATTCTCCATGCCTTGAATGGATTGCCGAACGGATAGAAGAGAATCTTCAATACGTGCAGTGGCTTCCTTGGTATCCACAGACAGTTTGCGAATTTCTTTGGCAACAACGCCAAAACCTGCACCTGCTTCACCTACACGAGCCGCTTCAATGGCTGCATTCAAGCCGAGCAGATTGGTCTGTTCGGAGATTTCACGTATGAAACTGGCGACCTGAGTGACATTTCCTGATTTCTGTACGGCTTGTTTGGAGTTGTTCCGGATCTCTTCGGTGGTAGCACTGAGTTCCTCGGAGTGGGCAGCTACATGCTGTACACTGTCAATTAACTGGTTGGTCAGATTTTCGGTAACATCCATGAGTTGTTGCAGCTGGTCCTGGTCATCCATACTGTAGAGCAGATTAAACAGGGCGATGACTTCACCTTGTTCATTTTTAATGGGGATAAAAGCCACGTCAAAAGGAACCCCGAATAAATCTTTAGGGTAGTGATCGAATCGTTTGACTGTACCGCCGTTGAGATCAGCAAAATTTCGATTTCCATCCAATAGAGGATCGCCGGGTTGATAATTTAGTTGTTTTAACGATTCCCCTGCTGAGAAATATAGGAATTTCTCATGATCAATAACGGAGAGGGTTACATCCTGACGAATCGTATCTCGAAAGAAAGGCATACATGTAATCAATGCTTGAACAATATCCATATAAAAGATGATTCCTCCCTGGTTACCTTATGTAAACGGTTAAATTTTAAATGCTAACTTAATAACTACCTATATAATATATCGTCATGCAATAGAGAAGAAAATAGAGAGAATGGATAAATCCTATTTCTTAAAGCAGACCGCTATACGCCAAAAAGACACGAGTCCGCTGGGGACCCGTGCCTTGTTAGTTGGTGAGGGGAATAAAACCAATGTTTACAGCATACTGAGCTGCATTGTAACGATGGTTTGAGTGGCTATTGTTGCACTGACATCAATCAATCGTTGATTTCGACTGCCGCGGAAGGGCAGAGAGACATCACGCTCCGCTTCAACGTATCGACCGTCAATAATCACATCGCATAACCGGGCAAGCTCTGCTCTCGCAGGGTCGGTGATCAATTCTTCATATTCAAATCCCGTGTAGGCCCATACCGTCAGATCAGGACGTGCAGCGCGGAGCTGCTGGACCCAGGACGTACATTCTGCTGCCGAGAAAAAGGGATCACCACCACACAACGTAACGCCATCCAGCAACGGATGGGTCGTCACTTCATGCAGAATCTGCTGCTGCCGCTCCTCTGTAAAGGGCTCACCCGCTCGAAAGCTCCATGAATCCGGACTGAAGCAACCCGGACAGGCGTGACGACATCCGCTGATGAACAACACGGCACGCAGACCCGTCCCTTCATTCACCGATTCCGGAATGTAACCATATAGATTCACCGGTGTTTCACCCGATCCCGCACTTCGGCCTGCTTCGCAGCATTGAAGCGTACTTTGTAATCTCCGGTCAGATAGCCAGTTACGCGGCGTAATCGCTGGAAGTGTACATGGTTCTCGTGGGCTTCACAGCCTGGGCATACATCCCCAATGACGCCTTCATATCCACATGCAGGGCAGCGATCAATCGGATGATTAATGGAGAAATAACCGATATCCTGCGCCAGTGCATACTGCACAATTCGCAGGAAAGCTGTGGTGTTGGCCCGAACGTTTCCGTCAAGCTCCACATAGGAGATCGCACCCGCGTTACATAAAGTGTGGAATGGGGCCTCCAGTTCAATCTTCCGATAAGCTGGAAGAGTGTGGTATACCGGGATATGGAATGAGTTCGTATAATACTCACGATCATTAACCCCGGCAATGAGGCCGTATCGTTCTCTATCAATCTTCGTGAATTTGCCGGACAACCCTTCAGCAGGTGTGGCAAACAGGGTGATATTCAAGTTATGCTGCTCGCTCATCCGATCACAGAACTCTCTCATGGTCCGAATAATGTTGAGCGCTTCGCGGTGTACATGAGGGTCCTGTCCATGATGGCGTCCATAGAGAGCTGTCATACATTCTGCCAGGCCAATAAAACCCAGGGATAACGTACCATGTTTGAGCAGATCCCCAACGGGTTCATTCGGAGCAAGTTGCTCCCCGCCTTCCCATACACCCTCCCGCATCATGAAATCTGACGCCTTAGCAGGTTGAACAGTCTGGATACGGTACCGATGCAACAGACCATGCGCAGCATTTTGCATCACGGATTCCAGTGCAGTGTAGAATCCCGCCCGATCAGCAACCGCTCTGTTGCCCTGGCAGATGCCAAACCGGATGCCGAGCTTCACGAGGTTAATGGTGTTGAAGGACAGGTTACCTTTACCACTTTGACGATTGCGACCAAACCGGTCAGCCAGTGTACGTGTGCGGCATCCCATAGTTGCGATGATCGTATCCGGATCTTCCGGATGATAGAAAGGCAGATTGAAAGAGGCATCCACATTGACAAAGTTAGGATACATCCGCCGGGATGAACAGGTGACTGCGAGCCGGAACAAATCATAGTTCGGCTCACCTTGAGCCTGATTGATCCCCTGTTTACATTGGAAAATATGTTGAGGGAACACGGGAGTCTCCCCGTTGCCCAGGCCACGAATGGTTGCTTCCAGCAATGAGCGTGATACCAACCGGCCTTCTGCTGACGTACATAATCCATAGTTCAGTGAAGTAAATGGAATCTGCCCACCTGCCCGGCTGCTCATCGTATTCAGGTTATGAATCAGTGATTCAGCAGCTTGTCCTGTCTCCAATTCAGTCTCTTCATAGGCGAAGGCATATGCCCGTGGACATTGATTCTTCGCTTCGATGCTATCCAGATGAACCTGTTCATCCCCGATCAGAACATTTTCACCAAAGAGCCGTTGTCCTTTGCGATAATGTTTGCGGAATGATCGTTGTACATAAGGGGCCAGATCCCAGTCAATCTTATTGGCCGATACACCGCCATATTGACTGTTCTGCTGGGATTGGAAGATGATCGCAACCAGGGCCATTGCAGACATGATCGTCTGAGGTGTGCGAACGGATCCGTTGCCTGTATTGAAACCTGAAGCAAGGAGACGGTCAAACGGGATAAAGATGCAGTTGGTCGTTCCAAGTGCATACTGATCCAGATCGTGTACATACAGATCTCCGTTCTCCACAGCTTGGGCAAGCTCTTCCGGCAACACATGACGCAGAGCATGCCACTTGGCGGTCTCCGAACCGAGCCTGCTCATCTTACCGCTGAAGGAGTCCCCGTTCAGATTTGCATTTTCCCTCAGCGTATCGGCGTCTTCTGCGCCAATAATTCGTCTTCCCAGGTCGGATAATGGATCGGATGCCGGTGGAGTGGCATACTCAAGCATGTTCATGTAAGGTTCCTCCTAAAATGATTTTGGTATCATTCAATTCACGTTAAATACTATATGTAGATTCGTATTATCCATTTATAAACTATATGTGGTTTTTTGGGTGTGATAATGATCACACAGCTTACAGAACAAAATGGACTTTCCTTTAATTGCTGCGGATAAAGGTTCCCAAAGTCTGAGTAGAAGCGTATAATTGCTAGTTGCCTGCAAGGATAATTATACGAAGTCGGACAAGATGGACTTTAATCAATCTGAAAAGGCGATTTGCAATACATTTTCCGTTTTTAAACGATCAGTTCAAGACCTGCTTTTGTCCGACAACGGGCTATCGGCAGGCAGAATGATTCTCTTTTACTTCTACGGTGTTAATCATATAAGTATAGATTGTGACAGCTATTCGGATTCTTGATGAACCCTTGTACGTGATTAAACATTCTGATATACAGATTAGAAAGTGCAGCTAAGACAAAAGGGGTGGATCATGGGGACGGCAGAAGGCATTACGAGAGGCTTCTATGAAGATATAAAGGAAGCTGCGGCCCATATCGTAGATGTATTAAGCGGTATATTGAAGGTCAATACCATCTTTGTTGCCACGAATGACGGGGTGACAAATTTCATTTTGGAAGCCTTTAATCGTACGGAAGAGCTAATTGTTAAAGGCAGTGCACTTCCATTTACGGATTCATATTGCAGCCTGGTCTTAAAAGACAAAGGTAGCGTTCTTACGATCGAGGATACATGTGAACATCCGATGACACGATCCATGGGCGTTACGAGCGGACTAGGCAATCGCTTTTTCGTGGGCGTGCCTATTATGAGAAGATCGGGCGAAACATTTGGTACCATCTGTCTGATGGATGATCCTGGTTATATCATCAGCGAAACTGATATGAAGACACTGAAGGCGATGGCTGTATTCCTGGGTTATGTTGTTGATCTGGAAAGCACGTTGCATGTTCAGGAGCGGAAATTGAGTGATTCGGAACAAATGCAAGAGCAGCTCCAGGCAGAGAAAGAACGTGCCGAATCTGAGGCTATGACCAAAACACAGATGTTGAAGCTAATGAGTCACGAGATTCGCAATCCCTTGAACGGTATTTTGGGACTGACAGATCTGATGCGCACACCGGATATGCCTGAGGAGCAGTCCGAATATGTGAACATGATTGAGACAAGCGGAAATATTTTGCTTTCCTTGCTGAATAATATGATGAATTTCAACATTAATGAAGCAGGTAAAACGGTTATACATGATGATCCGTTTGATCTGGTAGGCACCATTGAGAATACCGTGTATCTCTATGCCGGGATTGCGACGGGCAAGAACATTGAGCTGGGATTAAATCTTGAACTGAATGTATCTCAAGTGTTTGTTGGTGATGAAGTCAAGATTGGACAGTTGCTTGCACACGTCATTCAGTATGCTCTCGATTCAACGCGTGAAGGTTCCGTTCTGATCACAGCAGTGGTGAACGGAGAAGAATTGGAGGAGACCGGTACACTTCAGCTCAAGGTGAAGTACACGGGTCAGATGTTATCGGACAAGAAGACACCAACCTTTAACAGCCAAGATGAAAATTTGAATATCCAAAAACTGATTGGAAGTAATCTGGGTTTAGCTGTAAGCCAGAATCTTGCCATTCTCATGCATGGCCGTATTCAGGTGAGTAGTGTGAAGGAAAATGAGACGGAATTCAACATCTCCCTTCCATTGCGCAGATACTGGGAGTTACCTCAACTCGCAAGTGTTCAGCAGCGTTTAAAAGGCAAAAAGGTGTTACTTGCCAAGGACCCTGACATTTTGCAAGGCGTCTCTTCCCTGATGCGCAGGTGGGAGATGGATGTACACATGACCTCGGGTGTGACATTAGCGCATGATTGGATCAAGGAAGGGTTTATGCCTGATGTAGCCGTTGTGGATGTGGGATTACTGGAAGGCGGCGCGGTCGATTTTGTACATGAACTGAAACAGCGACTGGAGAATCTGCCCGTCATTGTTCTTGTTCCTTATGGGATGCATATTGAATTGCATGAAGCAGAAGCCTTTGATGCTGTTCTGACCAAGCCGGTCAGACAGGCTGATCTGTTGAATGCATTGAGCATTACTTTGCCTTAAATCATGATCATAGATCTTTATTCGGCGCACCTTATAGGTGCGCTTTTTTTCATTTTCCATTTTCTGAGCCAAAGCCCTTTTATTCCGAGCTGGTTACGTTACAATAGAAAGTGAACTTCATCTTTATAACCAACAGAGGAGGATATGCAATCAATGGATTATCGCAGATTAGGTGGAAGCGGACTGAAAGTAAGCGAGATCAGCCTGGGAAGCTGGCTGACGTACGGAGGATATGTGGAACGTGAGAATGCGGTGAAATCAATTGAAACTGCATTTGATGAAGGCATTAACTTTTTTGATACTGCCAATGTATACGAACGGGGTGCAGCAGAAGAATTGCTGGGGCAGACGCTCAAAGCGTACTCCCGTGACTCTTATGTACTTGCAACCAAAGTATTTGGCAAAATGGGCGATGGTCCGAATGACCAGGGGTTGTCTCGCAAACATATCAAGGAGCAATGTGAAGCCAGCTTGAAGCGCCTGGGCGTTGAATATGTGGATATCTATTACTGCCATCGTTATCATACCGAAACACCAATTGAGGAAACACTCCGCGCGCTCGATGATCTGGTACGCCAAGGCAAAGTGTTATATGTAGGCGTCAGCCAGTGGACAGCGGCTCAGATGGAAGCTGCGTTGGGTACAGCAGATCGTCTGCTTCTGGATCGTATCGTGGTCAATCAGCCGGTGTACAACATGTTTGACCGTTATATCGAAAATGAAATTATCCCGCTCGGCGAGCGTAAAGGCATCGGACAAGTTGTATACTCCCCGCTTGCTCAAGGTCTATTGACCGGGAAATATACGTCCGTTTCCGATATCCCAGAGAATAGCCGTGCTGCCAAGTTAGGATGGGACGAAGGAAAGATCAATGCGGATCGTATCGGGAAAGTTCGTCAACTGATTGAAGTGGCGGACAAGCTGGATCTGAAGGTTGGCCAACTGGCCCTGGCCTGGATTCTGCGCCAAAACAATGTATCCAGTGCACTTGTAGGGGCGAGTCGTCCCGAGCAGGTAAAAGAGAACGCGGCTGCATCTGGCGTGAAGCTGGATGCTGCCATTGTGGAGGAGATTGAGAGCATCCTTGCTTGATCTCCTGTCAGTACACAAGCTGAGATGATATGTAATAATCCATAAAGCAAGGGATGTCCTGTGCGCCTGAATAGGCGGACGAGACATCCCTTTTTTGGAGAACGTTGAAAGGTTAGATCTTACTTTAAAGTGTAAGAGGTAAGGAGCGAAAAGTTAAGGCACACACACGGTTACGCCCTGTATTCTTGGCTTCATATAAAGCACGGTCGGCCTGTTCGAAGAAATCGTCATCGTCATGATCATCACAATCATCGGGATACACGGCTACACCAATGGAGATGGTTAGACGTGTCGTGTGTCCGTCGGGCAGAGCAAAATGGTATTTCTCTACAGCCTGTCGGATAGATTCGGCGGTAGCCACGGCCTGACGGTGCCCACAGTCGAGCAAGAGAATGGCGAATTCTTCCCCACCGTTTCGTGACACGATATCAGCAGAACGTGCATGCTCAACGAGCAGTTGTCCAAGTTGCTTCAGGACTGCATCGCCGGCGGAATGACCATAGGTGTCATTTACCTTTTTGAATCGGTCAATATCAATGGCAAGCAAGGAAAGCTTCTGTTGGTAATCCCTCGCACGCTGGAGTTCCAGTTGAAGTGATTTTTCGAACTGTCGTCGATTGCTCAGGTTGGTAAGATGATCGGTAGATGCTCTTTTTTCCAATAGAAATAACATTTCATTGGATTTATTAATGAATTCTGCGATGAAATAGATAAACAATCCACCGGCAAAGGAAATTGTCATTTGTAACGGATATATCTTCATTAATGAATTCATGCTGTCTGTATTCAACATAAGGATGATAAAGATTAATGTCATGCCAAGCAGATTCATTGTAATTATTTTGGTCAGTCTGGACCAGGGAGCATAGGCGAAGTATACACCGGACAGTCCGATCAGAGTCATGACAAATCCTGCATCTATGGCAGAGGATGATAAGCCGAACATCAGAATACGAAGGACCGAGATCATGAGTCCCGTAACGACCGAAGCCAATCCTCCCATATATACCGCTGCCGTAACGATGGCCAGATGCCGTAGATCTACAATCGTAGTTTCGTTCAGAGGGAAAGAATAGTTCATGAGTACTGTGCCATATATACCGAATAATAAGCCGCCGATCAACTGAACACGTAACGAGGGAAAAGGCAATCGGATACTATAGAACTTTGCGATGATCCCGGACACATACATAAACGTAATCATGACACAGATATTAATGAAAAAAGTGCTAAACAACCGACATTCCCCCTTTTTACGCACATCCCTATATTTTATCTGAAAATTGGTGCTGTAGCGAACCATATTATCCCAAATTTATGAGGGGATTGCTGGGAAAGATGTTTTATTTGCATATACAGGATGTTAGAGTGATATTGACTTCAATATGCAATGAGATTTATACTTAATCTAAATCAAAATGTATTCCTTCTTTTTGGGAAGACCATCATAAGTAGAAGATCAGTGTCTGATTTTATATAAAACGGATCAATAATAAAGGAGAAATGGTTGTGAGAACTTTAAATTTGACGATACAACGGCAAGCGGTATATGATGTGGTGCGCCATTCAGAGGATCACCCGACAGCTGCTGATGTCATGAATCGACTCGTGGAACAAGGATATAATCTGGCCTATGGTACGGTGTATAATTCTCTTCGTTATCTGACGGACAAAGAATTGATACGGGAACTTAAACTCGGAGAGACAGCAAGCAGGTACGATGCCCGTATGGATGATCATCAGCACATTATGTGTGAAGTGTGCGGCAAAGTGGACGAGGTGCTGACAGAGGTTCCTCCACAATGGATGAAACAGGTAGCTGAAGAAACCGGATATGCAATCGATCATGCTCATGTGGTCTTTGGAGGTGTCTGCGGGGAATGCAGAAACAAACGGATCAAGTAAAAATAAAACTGCCTGGCCGCCGTTTACCCCTAAGGGTTAAACCAGCCTTGTCCGATGCAGCACCGCTTGTGGACAATTGTCCTGTTACACGGCGTGTTATTCTGATCAGCCCGATGCCGGGGCAGGTTCATGAACTGGTAAAAGCCTTAACGGATAGCTGCTTTGATGTACTGGTTTTTCATCGCTGGGAACCGGATCTGCATGAGCGTCTTGTCTTTGATCTGTTGATCTATGACCTGTCTGTGGCCGGAACTATCGATGCATTTGCCGGCATTAGCAGCCGATTGAATCGTGAGGCTGAGCATACAACCCCTTGTCTGTATCTGGTTGGTGAGAAGATGATTGGTAGCGCGAGTGGACCGATGCTTCAAGAGGAATTGCTGGTTTGGCCTGCACGCCCGCAGGAAGCTCTATACCGGGTGCAGCGCATGATTGGCAACAGTCCTGCGTTGCCCAACCGTGGGTTTTTGCCTGAGGAAGGGCACCGTATCGGATTTAAAGATCTGTGGCTTGATCGTGAACGGATGAGTGTGCAGCGCGATAATAACCGGATTCATCTAACCAAGACCGAATATGATCTTTTACTCAAGCTGATTGATGCCAAAGGTGCAGTCATTTCCCGTGAGGAAATGCTCAGCGATATCTGGGAGACGGATTTTACGGGTGGAAGTAATGTGGTCGATGTTCATATCAAAAGCTTGCGCAAAAAATTGGGCGATAATGCGTCTTCGCCGCAATATATTGTAACAGTAAGAGGAGTGGGCTACCGCCTGGCGGATTAGTCCGCTTTTTTTTTGCCCATATTTTATCTTTCACTTCATGCTTTTTCGGGTACTCCCTAATAGATAGGCAGATCAGATCATTCCCTTAAAAACATGTTCATAGTTCATTCATGAAGTGTTGAAGAACCTCATCTTAATCTCATGTGAACCTCATGCAAGAGTAGAGTGGGACATGTTAGAATCAATTTAACAGTTAGATCAAGTCTAAATGTATATTTAAACCGATGCCGAATATGATTTTAATAGTAGATATATAACAGCCGTGAGACCCATTAGAGGAGGACGATATGATGACAGAACGTATGACTACGAATCAGGGAGCACCTGTAGGTGATAACCAGAATTCTCGCACAGCAGGCAGAAGAGGGCCGACACTACTTGAAGACTACCATCTCATTGAGAAAATAGCCCACTTTGACCGTGAACGTATTCCCGAAAGAGTCGTACATGCGAGAGGAGCAGGTGCTCATGGCGTATTCACGCTAGAGCAAAGTATGAAGGCTTATACAACAGCGGACTTCCTGCAAAATCAGGGTACGGAGACGGATGTGCTGGTTCGTTTTTCAACCGTTATTCATGGTACGGGATCACCAGAGACTGCACGAGATCCACGTGGATTTTCCGTCAAATTCTACACACGGGAAGGCAACTATGATCTCGTCGGCAACCATCTGCCTGTGTTCTTCATTCGTGATGCGTTGAAGTTCCCCGACATGGTTCACTCCCTGAAGCCAGCTCCAGATACAAACATTCAGGAACCTGCTCGTTATTGGGACTTTATGACCCTCTCACCTGAATCAACACATATGATGACCTGGTTGTTCTCAGATCTGGGCACACCGGCAAGTTATCGGGAGATGGATGGTTTCGGCGTACATGCTTTCAAATGGATTAATGCACAGGGGCAGGTCCACTATGTAAAATATAAGTGGGAGTCTGCACAAGGGGTTCGCGGCTTTTCACGTCAGGAAGCTGCCGAGGTACAGGGGCAAGACTTTAATCATGCTACCCGGGATCTGCATGAACATATCAAGAACGGGCAATACCCGCAGTGGAAGCTTCAGGTACAGCTCCTGAAGCCTGAGCAAATGGATGATTTTTCTTTTGATCCACTCGACCCAACCAAAACTTGGCCTGAAGATATATTGCCATTCCATACGGTGGGCACCATGACCCTGAATCGGAATCCACAAAACTTCTTTGCTGAAGTGGAGCAGGCGGCCTTTTCTCCTAGTGCGCTTGTACCAGGAATTGAGCCTTCCGAAGACAAATTGCTGCAAGGACGTCTATTCTCCTATCCAGATACACAGCGTCACCGGCTTGGAACGAACTATTTACAAATTCCGGTGAATTGCCCGTACGCACCCGTTCGTAATCATCAGCGTGATGGACTCATGAATGTGAATCAGGACCCATCTCCGGTGAACTATGAACCCAACAGTTCAGGAAACAGCCCGCAAGAAGATCCGGCATACCGGGACAGTCAGGTTCCGTTGCAAGGGCATGTTACAAGAGAGAAAATCGAGAAGACGGATGATTACACGCAGGCAGGGGAGCTTTTCCGTTCATTTACTCCTGTAGAGCAGCAGCATTTGCTTGATAATCTGATCAATGACCTTAAGGGCGTATCTGTTGATATTCAAATGCGTGCTCTATGCCACTTCTTCCGGACGGATGGGCAACTTGGCGGACGTTTGGCTCATGGACTCGGCGTGGATATTTCTGCACATATGCCGTCACAGGATGGAAAATAAAGCACATTTTGACCATGTTCTACAACATCATACGGACTAATATTCGTTGAAGACCGGGCAGAACCGCAAACGTGCGGAACTCCCGGTCTTTGGCCTTTTTTACTGAAATGGAAAACAAATTTACAAATCATTTACATAAAATAGCTGACATAGAGGTTGACTTCTCATTTGATGGCACTACAATGGGTAGTGTGAGGGGTGTCAGAACATGAGAATACACAATTTCAAAGTGGGTGAGCGTGGGCTCAACCGATTTTTCGGTCCGCTGGAAGCCAAGATTATGGACATTTTATGGGCTCGTCCTGGCAGTAGCATCCGTGAAGTGCAGACTGCACTTGAACAAGACAAAGACGTCAATTTTAATACAGTCATGACCGTGATGAACCGGCTCGTAGACAAGGGACTTCTCGGAAAGTCACAAAAGGGCAGAACATCTTTGTACCAACCGGTACAGAGCAAGGAGGAGTTTATGAACGACCAATCCAAGGAACTGTCACATGAGTTGGTGGATGAATTCGGAGCTTTGGCATTGAATCATATGCTGGATGCGCTGGACGAAGCAGATGCGGGTCTGATTGAACGCTTGGAACAGAAGATCAAACAATGGAAAAAGGATAGCGATTAAGATGTGGAAGACCCGCTCGAAACTTTTGTTTACCGTCGGGTTTGGCATTCCGTTACTCGTGTTCATGCAGATGTTCATGTACGCGATGTACAAAATTTTTGGCTGGGATATCCCGTTTAATCTGCTCTGGCTCTGCAATCATTGGATGAGTCGCTTGGGCTGGTTATCCGTGGGACATTTCTTGCTGGCACTGGTCTTGCTGACATTTGCGGGAACAGGCTGGTTGCTTACGGTTCGCATGATGAAAACACGGGCAGCAATCCGCAAGCTCCGCTCTATGGAGATTCGGGCGCTATCCCGCGAACTGGAGTCCACATATCATGATCTGGGACAGCCAAGTTTCATTGTGGTGGACAAGCCTTCACCCGTGGCATTTACCATTGGTCTATGGAGACCCTATATTGTACTTTCCACTGGGCTGCTGGACATGCTTGATGGGGAAGAGGAGGTAGCGGTTGTCTATCATGAAGTACATCATCTGTGGCACCGTGATCCTCTGAAGACGACGTTGCTGTCGGTATTTGCAATCATGATGCCGTACATTCCCGTTTTGAAGCACACTTCAAAGCAATATCATATCGTTAGAGAAATTCTGGCAGACAATGAGGCCATTGAACGTACAGGCAATGTGGCAGGCATTGGCAGTGCTTTGCTCAAGCTGCTTCGTGCTTGTCCTGAACCTAGGGGGGCAAAGGAACTGACCGTTCAGTCCTCATTTGCGGATACGTCGGTGAATGTCCGCATTTCACGTCTGCTGGACCCCGAACAGGACGTGACGCTGAGATTGCCACGTTATGCTGTTTTGATGTCGGCTACTGTTTTTCTATTGCTGTCTATCTTGTTTGTTTGGTCCATCGGATAGATTAATTGGGCTAAAGTGAAGTCGAATATAATGAGAAAGGAAGATGAACATGAATAATAAAAGTGTAGAGATTGGATTACTTTTCTCTAGGATTATGATCGGTTTGATCTTTGTGTTGCACGGCTGGAGTAAATTCGAAGGTGGAATCAGCGGTACAGTAGGTTTTTTCGAAAGTATTGGTATTCCCGGATTTCTTGCATCCGTTGTAGCCATCATCGAGTTGGTAGGTGGTGCGGCGATGATTCTGGGTCTGGGAACACGTGTGTTTGCTGCCCTGTTTGCCATCGTGATGGTTGGCGTTCTGTTTACAGCCAAAGTGGGTGAGCCGTTCCTGAGCGGTACCGAGTTAGATTACCTGCTGCTGGCGGGTTCCCTGACACTGCTCTTCACCGGAAGCCGTTTCCTGGCCGTGGATTATCTGTTCTCCAGACAAGGGAACGCTCGCCAGAATGTGAGTGCTTGAATTGACTAACGATTGCTAAAAAATAATGAAGTGCAGGATTAGTCCTGTGACGAGGTTCTTTATTGGCCAGGCCGGTTCGGGAATTGATTTGCGAACCGGGCTGATCGGTAGAGAGCTTTTTTCGTTTGGACGACATGCCTGAGTTTTGTTACAATGAGAATAAGTATGCTACTAAGAAAAAATAAGGACGGTGCATCTTATGATTAACATCATTCCATCCGATTCCCGCTCCAGCTTCGATCGAGGTTGGCTTCGTGGCAGTCACAGCTTTTCCTTTGGAGAATACCAGGACCCGGAGAATACGGCGTTTGGACCCATGCGGGTAGCTAACGATGATGTGATTGCTCCTGGTCGCGGTTTTGGGGCTCACCCACATAGTGACATGGAGATTGTATCCATCGTACTGAACGGCAAGTTGCGACATGAAGATAACCTGGGGAATGTAGCCGTTACAGGCTTTGGTGGTATTCAGCGGATGTCAGCAGGCAGTGGCATGATTCATACCGAACATAATGCATCCGATACCGAAGAAGTACGTTTGCTTCAGCTCTGGTTCATGCCACAGACAAAAGGGTTGGAGCCCTCGTATGAGACCACATCATTTGATCCAGCGGCAATGGTAGGAGCACTCGTGCCGATTGTATCCCCAGTTGGGGGACCAAGAGTTGCGACCATTCATCAGGATATGACGATCTATCTTGGACGATTAGCCAAAGACAAAACGTTAACCTTTAATCAGGATTCGGGCCGCCGGATGTACATTTTCTCCATCGAAGGCAAGCTGGGGTTGGATGGAGAGTACCTCTTGAACGAAGGCGACACGGCTCGTGTGGAACAGCGGGATTCAATCGAACTGCAAGGAAACGAAGATACGTTCTATATGATTATTGATTTGCCGTAGATGGCTGATGAAATGAACTCCAAGATGAAGGAGGGTATACACGTATGGCGCAACAGGAATGGTTTATGGTTAAACATGCGGTGACCGGGCGAGGATTAGCTAATAGCAAAACAGATGCGCTGTCCTATCGGTTCCAACAGGAAGGTACAGGCTTCATATTTACCGTTACGGGTCTGGACGAGCAGATTGTGGAACAGATAATGGAGCTTAGACAAGAACTGAACGTATTTCGTTTCGTCCAACGTAAGGACCAGCCCCTTTTGAAACACTGGTACTACGTAGAAGGTGAGCGGGTTGTGTACGACAGGGAGAGTCACACGCTAAGCATCTATGCGAAGTCGGAGATTCGTTATGTGCCTGAAGATTATTTTGCGGATTAACTTATAAGTACCTATAGAACTTGGAACATCCCAGAGGTCTCTGTTAAATACAGAGGCCTTTTTGCTGTCTGAACTCAGAGAATTTAATCGTAATTTTGCAAAAAAGACCACATAATTCCCAGCTGTCTGGCACAAGCTACCTTGTATAAAAACAAGAACGGAGGGGCGGCATATGGCGGACAAAACATCTGGGAAACACAAGTCCCGACAACCGGGACGAGCTTCAGAAGAAAAAAAACATATTCCTTTAGGACTGCCGTCCCCGCCTTTTCTTCGGCAGCCGATTAGTGCAGTACATGAAATTCAGATTCAGGCGGTAAAGGAGATCTTCTCCGAATGCTCGGATGTGGTTTTTCGCAACGTCATGATTACGCCTGAAGTGAAAGGACTTCTCGTCTACATCGAAGGTATTGTTAATTCGGCTGATATCCAGGAACACATGCTGCGGCCGATTATTCAAGGGCTGGTGCAGCAGCGTACAGATGAACCTGATGTTCCACTGGATGATACAACCGTTGAGCTGACACAGGTGAAGCGAGTGGATACTTGGGCTGCTGCGACAGAAGGGGTGCTGGCATCCTCCGCACTTCTGGTGGTCGATGGAAGTAACAAAGCCTGGATGTTCAATGTCAAAGGTGGCGTCAGACGTGGTGTGGAGGAACCGCAGACGGAATCCGTGATTCGGGGACCGCGGGAGGGATTTACTGAAACGCTCCGTGTGAATACGGCCTTATTGCGATTCAAGCTGAAAACACCTGCTCTCAAGATGGTGAGTATGACTCTTGGAACAGACACCAAGACAGATATTGTGCTGACCTACCTGGAAGGTATTGCCGATCCAAAAACGATTCAAGATGTTAAGAAACGTCTGGAAAAAATAAAGATCGATGGCATTCTGGAGACGGGTTATATTGAGGAACTGATTGAAGACCACCCGTATTCTCCATTCCCACAGATGCACTATTCCGAGCGCCCGGATACAGTAGCAGGTAACTTGTTGGAAGGACGATTTTCCATTTTGGTAGACGGAACTCCCTTTGCGTTAATTGCGCCAGTCACGATGTGGCAGATGCTTCAGGCCAGTGAGGATTACTATGAACGATTCTTCATCAGTAATCTGTTGCGTTGGATACGGTTTCTGTTCGTAGCTATTGCACTTTTCCTTCCAGCGCTGTATATCGCCATTACCACATTTCATCAGGATATGTTACCTACGACACTGATACTCAGTATTGCCGGGGCTCGTGAAGCCATCCCTTTCCCGGCTTTGGTGGAAGCCCTCATCATGGAGCTATCGTTCGAAGCCCTCCGTGAAGCGGGGGTCAGGTTACCGAAAACAGTTGGTCAAGCAGTCAGTATTCTCGGTGCGCTCGTGATCGGGCAGGCCGCAGTTCAGGCGGGGATTGTGTCTGCACCGATGGTTATTATCGTATCCATGACAGGCATAGCTTCCTTTACGATACCGCGGTTTAACTTTGCGATTACCGTACGCCTATTGAGATTTCCGATCATGTTATTGGCGGGTATGCTTGGACTATATGGCATCGTCATCGGCTTGGTCCTGATCTCGGTGCATCTGACACAGATGACTTCGTTTGGTGTACCTTATCTGTCAGGTCTTAGCCCGTACAGTAAGACAGATACCAAGGATATTCTTATTCGTGTGCCATGGTGGAAAATGATCAATCGTCCTTCTACGGTTCAGGATAACCAGAAACGGATGAAAGACAAGATCAATGGTTCGCCTGAAGCTGAGGAAGGATGGTGAACCCATGTTTCTTATTCGTAAATTCCGCAATGTGTTGATGTTACTGCTATGTACCATTTTCATAGCAGGCTGTTGGGATCGTAAGGAAATTAATGATATTGCCTTTGTGATTGGTATAGCTGTTGATAAGGAGCAGGACAATTACAGATCCAGTCTCCAGATTGCTCTGCCTGGACAATCCGGTTCTACCGGGAGTTCTGGAGGTGGCGGGGGGACAAGCGGGGATAAATCGTGGTTCATGTTGTCCAATACCGCGAAGACACTCAGAGGGACTACACTTGAAGGCCAAAAATCACTCTCACGAAAGATTTATTATGCACACCGCCGTACCATGCTTATTGGAGAGGATCTCGCCCGGGACGGCGTGGCTCCGATGCTTGATTTGTTTACGCGCTACCCGCTCAACCGATTCTCTGCATTACCAGTTGTGACGAAAGGCGCGGCATATAAAGTCATGGATACGGATGCCCCTATAGAGAAGTTCCCATCCGAGATGGTGCGCGAGTTGTGCTTCCTAAACATGCGGAATCCACGATCACTTAAAACATTTATTGATGCCATTCTTAGTGATGGTGTGGATCCATTCCTGCCGGTTGCTTCGAAAGTGAGCAATGTTCCAGAAGGTTGGAAGGACCCCAAATCAAACATTAAGTTGGATGGATTGGCCATTTTCAAAAAAGACAAGCTGGTTGGCATGATTGATAAGGCTCCAGCAGATGCATTGATTCTGGCTATGGGAGAGGCCAATGCGCCAGAAATTATGGTCAAAGCCCCTGGCGGAGAAGGAAATATATTCATCAAGCTGAACGAGAACAACGCCTCACTACATCCATATATCAAAGATGACAAGGTGGTCGTGAACATTGAGCTATATGCAAAGGGTGTTCTTGTAGATAACGAATCCAATTATGGTGATCGGCGTGAGAACGAGATTGTGAAGTTAAATGAAGCGATTCACGAGAAAATCAAATCGGACATCGACGAAGGTGTCCGTCTGGTGCAGGAGAAATACCACGCCGACATTCTTGGAGTTGGGCGGTCCATTCATCAACATTTGCCAGCGGAGTGGGACAAAATGAAGGATCGATGGAATGACATATATCCTGAAGTCAAGGTAACGGTTACCCCCCATGTCATTATCGAAAATGTAGGGGTGAGCAATAAACCTATCGGCGTAGTGGAGGAGGACATTGTGCATGATTAAGCCGCTGTTATATACCTACTTGGCCATGGCGATCGTGGTGATCATCATGGATTTCAGACATTTGAAACAAGCGGCTGTCATTAATCGATGGCTATCTTATGGCCTGATTTTATTGGGGACGGGCATTTGGTTCTATGTAACCCATCTGAGTAAAACCTTATATGTGTCGGTATGGATAAGCCACGTTATCCAGCGCTTACTGCCAATGCCATAAGCTATGGACAGCAAACATTCGGTTTGCGAATTCGCGAGAGGGAAAGGAGGTAATTCATGAATCAGAGAGTGACACACCGTCAAATGATCCTGCTCGTACTGCTGCTCAGTATTTCAGGTACGTTAATTCAGCCACACGCGCAAGCTATCTACTATGCGGAACAACACGCTTATCTCTCGTACATACCTGTAGTCGTGGTGATGCTCGCATCCATGTGGATGTTAAGTCGGGTTCAGCGGAGATTTCCGGATCAGGATCTATTTCAAGCCCTTGCTGGGCGATTTCCCTTTTTGGGAAGGCTCGCAGGATTGATGTACATTCTATTTTTTTTCTTTGTGTTTGCGAGGGATATCCGGTTAACGGGTGATTATATCAGCATAACGTTGTTAGAGACCACACCGATCTCCATCATTGCGTTATCACTGATCGTTATGGGAGTTTTTATCGTCAGAGGTGGGCTCGGCTCCTTGATCGGTATGTCGGAGTTGTATGTGACATTGTTTCTCTTAAACTCCGTGATTGTGCCTTTCATGCTCATTCAACAGATCAATATGGATAACCTGATGCCGTATTTCCACGTTGATGTTGCGGGAGTTGGCAAGGGGAGTTGGTACATATTTTCGTTTTACGGAGAGATGATTGCATTGCCTTTTGTTATCAAGGGCAGTGATTTTCGATTTAAGTCGGTTGTGTCAGGCATTATATTGTCAGCCTTGTTGATGATGCTAATCCTTGTTGAGACCATTACCTCCATTGGAGTTCCTATCGCTTCAAGGTTGGTGTATCCCTCCTATGAACTGGCAAGACAATTGCAAATCAGTGACTTCTTGGATCGGTTTGACCTTGCGCTGGCAGCGGCAACCTTGCCTACCATGATCACGAAGATTGCATTTGACCTGTACTTTGTCTGCTGGGGATTGAAGCGAATGATTTCGAACGTATCGGGAAAGGTATTGACAGGCCCGATTGCCCTCGTCGGATTTGTCTGTGCATTCTGGTTCTTCCGAAATGCCATTCAGCTCAATCGCTTCACTCGGGAATGGACATGGATTGCCATTGTTTTTGAAGTGTTGTTCCCTATTGTGCTGTTTCTTTTCCTTCGTCCTCGCAAAAAGGATAAAAAAGAATCTACCCAACAGAGATCGGGAGACCAGTCCAAGAAAGAGAAACATGAGCCGGAACAAAAATCGGCTGATTCGGAGAAGGATGGAGAGAAAAGGCGGAAAGATTCTCATGGCGGAGAACTCCAGCCTTCCTGATGCATTCCATCAAAAATCCTTATAGATGAACGGGCAAAAAGAGGGAAAACACAGTTTCCCTTCGCAGAAGTACCCTGTATACTGTAGTCAGACTGATGAACATTCGGCTGAACTAACGGGGGGAACATGAATGGCTCAACATTTGGCAGGTGTGCGTGTAGCATTGACAGGACCACGAAAGTCGAAAGAAATGTCCGTACTGGTTGAAAAAATGGGTGGAATCCCGCTTGTGCGACCGGCACAGGGGACCGTATTCCTGGATGATCGGAGTATCAGGGATGGGCTGGTATCCTGGATCTCAGACCCGCCAGACTGGGCGGTATTAACTACGGGTATGGGATTGGATGCATTATTTGAAATGGCTGAGGATATGGAAGTGGCAGGCCAATTGTTGGATGTATTATCGGAATCCTCCATTGCGGCAAGGGGATACAAGACGGTGAATGCGCTCAAAAAGCGCAAGTTAACACCGCTGGTACGAGATGATGACGGTAGTACGGACGGGCTCATTCGAGAATTCACCCCACATGATCTCGCAGGGAAAAAAGTTATGTTGCAGCTTCATGGGGAGACAGCTCCCAAACTCGTTGCATGGTTGGAAGAACAAGGTGCAATCGTCAGACAAGTGCTTCCTTACCGCCATGTACCGCCAGAAGAGGCAGAACTGGAACAGTTATTGAATGAAATTCTAAATTTCGAAGTAGATGCTGTTGCGTTCACAAGTGGGCCGCAGGTCAGATTTCTGACGCAATATGCGGCCTCCCAGGACAAGCTTGAGCCGTTGCTTGCAGCCTTCAGACAAGGTGTAATTCCGGCGTCTGTAGGTAAAGTTACCGCAAACTCCATGCGTGAAGAAGGCATTGAGGCACTGGTCATTCCGGAGGAAGAGAAGATGGGAGCACTCATCGTTGAGCTTGGACGTTACTTTGCAGCAGGGCGTGCGGTCAAGATTAGAGATTAGTGGCCTGCTTTTAGATCAGTTCGACAAAAAGCTTTTGGCGTCGCTTCATGAATAAAAAGTGTGCATTAAGCTTAACCGCATCGCTATATGATGCGGTTTTGTTTAGATTATAGAATGTATACGTTACAACTAAAACACGAATGTACATCCTTGATAGTGCTTCGATCAGAAGTTTCTGTTATCTCGAAGAAAAGGTGAATATGACGATGACCATTGCAGATCGTAACGCCAGACCCCGACTGATCATTGCAGGCACCGGAAGTGGTGCAGGGAAAACGACAGTAACTTTGGGGCTAATGAGAGCACTAGCTCAGCGTGGCTTGAGTGTACAAGGGTTCAAATGCGGCCCGGACTATATTGATCCGACATACCATACCGCCGTCACGGGCAGACCGTCACGTAATCTGGATGCATGGATGACATCGCCTGAGTATGTGAGAGATACGTTCAGGAAGGCATCGGCGGGACACGATATTTCCATTATTGAGGGCGTTATGGGCCTCTACGATGGCAAAGATCCACTCAGCAATACAGGCTCAACTGCAGAGATTGCTCTGGTCACGCAAACCCCTGTGATCCTGGTCGTGGATGTACGCAGCATGGCTCGCAGTGCAGCTGCAATTGTACTAGGTTTTCAACAGTTGGAGCCTGAATTACATATTGCCGGAGTGATTGTCAACCGTTGTGGAAGTGCGGGTCATTATACCATAGTGAAAAAAGCCATTGAGCAGATGTGTGGCATTCCGGTGGTTGGTTGGCTGAAGTGGGACGAAGACATGTCTATCCCGGAGAGACATCTGGGACTGGTGCCTGCCATTGAGCGCGGCGAACTGGAACCATTATTCCAACGTGCTGCCGATGTGCTGATGGAAGGCACCAATCTGGATCTTCTGCTGGATCTGGCAGCAAGTGCCCCGCCGCTAAATGTAGAAGAAATGAGCCCTTCAACCACTGCCCACACGGATTCAGATCAGGCTGAATCAGGCTCAAATTACGATTCACATTCCGATTCAGTGACCAACGTTAATAATCGACATGTACCATATGTGGTACGGCCTGTTATTGCCGTTGCGCGCGATGCAGCATTTAATTTCTATTACCCCGATAATCTGGAATTGCTGGAAGCAGCCGGGGCCCGATTACAATACTTCAGTCCGCTCGCTGGTGAAGATATTCCAACGGATGTGGATGGCATCTATTTGGGTGGTGGATTTCCTGAGGAATTTGCAGCAGAGATTGCCGTTAACCAAGGGTTCTTGGAAGGACTTCGACAGGCAGCACAATCCAACATGCCTTTATTTGCCGAGTGTGGTGGTTACATGGTGCTTGGAGAAACGTTGACCGACCGCGAGGGTGCCACCTTCCACATGGCGGGGATTATCCCCGCACAGGTGCAGATGCAGAAGAAGCGGGCTGCGCTTGGATACCGTGAAGCCAGTAGCGTTCAGGATTCCTTTTTGCTGAAAAAGGGTGAAGTACTTCGGGGTCATGAATTTCATTATTCCACAATGACCTATCGTGATGAAGAAACGATCCCTTATGCGTATGAGACCAAGGGATTACGTGGCTTGAAGCAAGAGGGATATGCCGCAGGCAACATTGTGGCGGGGTATACGCACGTTCATCTGGGCTCTTATCCGGCAGCCGCTCGAAGATGGGTGGAGCACTGTCTAGTCTATCGGCAGGAGCGAGATATGTAGGGATAATAGCAGCTTTTTATAGCTCAAATAGATAGCTGAATTCAATAAGCAGAATGGCTCTAATCTTTCTTTTACCTAATGAGTCTTTGGTCGTGAAGTTGGCGATCCGATTCTGAATTAAAGGTTTTCAGATGAATATGTGGAATGAATAAAAGAATAGAATCATTATGCGAGGGAGGGACATCATGATGAGAACCGTATGTGTAACGGGAGCTGCCCGGGGATTGGGATTGGCTTTGACGGCACAGATGCTGAAGAGAGGGTATCTTGTGTATGCGGCCGGTCTGGACGTGGAAGATTCCGAGGGAATTCGTAAGCTTGCAGAAGGATATCCTGACCATCTGCGCGCCATCGAACTGGATATCGCGGACGACCTGTCGGTAGCTCTGTTCACGGAGACATTGAAGCTGGATACGAATCATCTGGATATGCTGATCAATAATGCGGCTATACTAGGAAGTATTACGGATCATATCCGCGGGCCGTTGAATATGGCGGAGATGGCTGAAGTATTTAATGTGAACACCTTAGGTACACTGCGTGTGACTCATTCCCTGTTACCCCTCCTTCTTCAAGGACAGGTCAAGCTGATTGTTGATATCTCTTCCGAGGCTGGAAGTATAGAGCAATGCAGTCGGGATGGGTGGTATGCCTATTGTATGTCCAAAGCTGCTTTGAACATGCAGGCCCGTCTTGTGCACAATGGTCTGAAGAATGAAGGCGGACAAGTGATGCTTGTGCATCCCGGTTGGGTACAAAGTTATATGAGGGGCGAATTGGATGTTGCTGCGGATCTCACGCCCGAGCAATCTGCACAGCATATCGCAGTACTTATCGACCGCCATGAACAGTTTAAAGGAGATCAGCCCGCATATGTGGACTACAAGGGAGAGAAGCTCCCCTGGTAGTTGATTGATACAGTGAGGTGAACAAGAAAGGAGATTGATGGAATGGATCATCGTAAAAAAGCATTACTACTTGGTGATTATACACATCCGGATTGGCACCCGCTTCAGGGGGTGGATGCGGAGATTAGCCGAATTTTCCATGATACTATGACTGTGCAGTGCAGTGAGAACCGGAATATGCTGCTGCAAGAAAATATAACCGGATTTGATGTATGTATCTCATACATGGACGATTGGAAGGGTAAAGTCTCTCCACAGCAGACAGCAGGTTTGTTGTCCTATGTAAGTAATGGAGGTGGACTGGTCATTATACATAACGGCATTTCGCTCCAAAATCGTTATGAGCTCAAACAGATGATCGGTGCCAAGTTCCTGCATCATCCGGCGTATGCACCGCTTGAATTCACTGTAACGGCGGAAAGCCATCCCGTGACGGAGGGCATTACGAATTTCACAATGGAAGAAGAGCCGTATCAGTTCGAGTTTGGTTCCTTTGCCGAAACGAAGATATTGCTGGAATATCAATCCGAAGATGGACCAAAGCCTGCGGTTTGGGCTCATCGATATGGTGTTGGACGTATTGTTTATCTGATGCCAGGTCACCATGTACCGTCTTTTGCACACGAAACGTACCGCAAGTTACTTCTGCAAGCAGGCAAATGGGCTGCACGTTACGTCTGATCGGACTGACATTTTTGCATGCGGGGTGTAAGGGGTATAATATAGAGATCAACGAAGAGGAGGATGACAAAAATGAGCGATTTGTTCAAAAAGGCGATCTCGTTAGGGCTTGGTCTTACTGTCGTAAGCAAAGAAAAAATTGAGAAAACCGTGGATGATTTGGTCAAGCGCGGGGAACTTGCGCCCGGTGAATCCAAAGCTTTGGTTGAACGCCTGCTGGAACGGGGCGATGAAGAGCAAGGCCAGTTCAAGAGAATGATTCAAGAACAGGTCAAGCGTGTGCTTCAGGAAGCTGGTGTGGCATCCGAAAGTGATGTAACCAGTCTGGAACAGCGCGTTGCCGTTCTGGAGAAAAAACTTGCCGAACTGGGCCACTCACCACAGCTTCAACCTGATGAATCCCCAGCTCCACTTGAAGTTCCTCCTCCTCTCAAAGGAAACGAGATCGAGTAGATGGCAGTGCGAATCAAACATGTCGGCAGATACCGTGAAATTGCCATGGCGCTCGTGCGTCATGGCTTCGGTTATATGGTCGAGGAGCTGGGTTTGTTCCAGTTACTGGCTCTGCCCAGACGGTGGATGTCGCGTGAAGCACACACCACCAAAACGCTGAGTGAACGCATCAGGCTTGTGCTGCAGGAGCTGGGGCCAGCTTTCGTCAAGCTGGGGCAACTCGCAAGCACAAGGGCAGATCTGTTGCCTGAGTCTGTCATTCGTGAGTTGGTGAAGTTGCAGGATCAGGTCCCGCCGTTCTCGTCCGAGACGGCACGGGGTATTTTGGAACAGGAATTGGATACACCGCTGGAGGAGATCTTTTCCCGGTTCGAGGATACCCCTGTAGCTGCGGCCAGCATTGGACAGGTGCATCTGGGCAAACTTCAAAGCGGTGAATTGGTAGCCATCAAGATTCAGCGGCCGGGCATATCGCGTATTGTGCAGCGTGACCTGGATATCTTGCGTGAACTGACAGCCATGGCCGAGAAGCGCTGGGACTGGGTGAAGCAATATCAGATTCCGCAAATGGTCGAAGAATATGCTCAGGCACTGATGGCCGAGCTGGATTATACGGTCGAAGGCCGCAATACGGAAAAGATTGCACAGCAATACCAACAGGACAACAAGGTGAAAATCCCGACAATTTACTGGGATCAGACTTCGTCCCGTGTGCTCACTATGGAGTATATCGAAGGTATCAAACTCAATGATCGTAAAGAACTGGTCAGACGCGGTCATGATCTGAATAACATTGCCGAGCGGCTGGTGGATTCATTATTAAATCAGATTTTTATTCAGGGATTCTTTCACGCTGACCCACATCCGGGCAATCTGATGGTATTAAAGGATGGACGTCTTGCCTTTATAGACTTCGGTATGGTGGGCAGTCTGAGTGATGAGATGAAACAGCAGCTCGCTTCGCTTATTATTGGGTTAATGCGCAAAGATACAGACAGTATGATCCGGGCGATTGAGAAGCTTGGCATGATGCCAGATGACATGGACCTGCGTGGTCTTCATGTGGATTTGGACAAGTTGCGTAGCAAATATTACGATATTCCCTTTTCCAAGATCAGTGTGGGTCAGGCGTTGAATGACTTGTTCGGCGTAGCTCAGAGGCACCGGGTTGTCATGCCTGCGGATATTCTGCTGCTCGGTAAATCGTTGCTTACGATGGAAGGTGTGATTGAACATCTCGATCCTTCATTGAGCATTGTAGATATGGCCGAACCCTTTGGGCGGAAGCTGATCAAGGAACGTTTCAGCGCCGGAAGAATCAAGAATCGGTTGTTCCGCAGTGCGGCTGATATGGCTGAGAGTGTCATCGGTTTGCCAGGGCAGTTAAGGCAATTATCATCCATTATTAGCAAAGGCAAGCTGAGGCTGGAGATCAGTGTCCCTGAACTGGATGCACTCATGCGCAGAATGGATCAGATCAGCAATCGGTTGTCCTTCAGTATTGTGTTACTTGCCTTTTGTATTATCATGGTGGGCCTGATTATCGGTTCGTCGATCAGTCATCAGTCCACGATGCTGTGGGATATTCCGGTCATTGAGATTGGTTTCCTGGTGGCGATTCTGATGGTGGCTTTCCTGCTCTATTCGATATTCAAATCAGGAAGATTCTAGCATGAAAGCAAGACCCGCAAAAAGATCCTGGTAAAGGATCTTTGCGGGTCTTGCTTTATTTTTACCCGTTTATTGGAGAATGCCATATTCAGGACAGTATTTAACAATACGTGAGCGATGAAAGCTAATATAATTCCGGCTGAATCCATGCATGCTTCCAAAATGGGTACGGATTAGGCACCTCTCGTGGACTTATATCAATTTAAGAATTTTGCATTTATGAACGGCATAACTTCTGGAGCTGACCCTCAACTTTCGATAAACACGCCCCAGATGATATTCGACATTTCGAGTAGACATAAAAAGGGATTCCGCAATTTGTTTATTGGTTTCTCCTTTGGCCACCTGTTGTAGCAATTTAATTTCGAACTCGGTCAGCATAGTTTCAGGCGCGTTAAAGGAAGCTGTCGGAGTGAGAATCGATTTAAAGAAATCCAGAGAAAAGACAACCGCATCTTCCATGCACATGGAAATGCTTGTGAGCACCTGCTGTGCTGAAAAAGACTTGTCGATAAATCCGCGGATGCCTGCTTGGACGGACATTTGAAACAGCTGAATCATATCCTCTTGGGAATAGAAAAGCATGATTCTTGCATCAGGAATGATCTCCATCGTTTTAGTTGCCAGTTCAATCCCGTTGAGGTCCGGCATAGACAAGTCATACAGGTAAAGGTCTATTGCATTGGCCTGCTCTTTTATGAAGTCCAGCGTTTCAAGGGCTGAATGAAGTACGGTTACCTTCATATGGTTTTGTTCCAAAATGAGCTTCATTCCACAGGTGAATGCTTTATGATCGTCTACCAGAATTACGTTCAGCATGATATGCACCTCGTATGTATTATTTTCTTTTCGGACCGTAAAATAACCGTAAAAAGCAGGTTTGTGGAATCTTGGCGGTTATTGGGGATTGTCTTCGGACAAAACCCATTATTTCTATGATATATTAAAAATGTAATATATTTCAAGTAGAGGGGTGGTGAAGTATATGCGTAAAGTTCAAGTGGCTCCTTTGAAGAGTTATGGTGCTTTCCTAACAGTAACTCTCTCCAAGAAAAGTAAGCCGGGAGATGGAAAATTCGGTCGTGGAGTAAAACGTGGTTAATTTCAAAGGCATTATAAGTTCACCAGAGAGGGCCTTGCGGCTCTCTCTAGTCATTTCCATATACTACATATTACCTTGCAGAGAGGGGTTGCAGGCATGAAAATTGCCCGAAGCGAGGAAACTGCCACCACGTCATTAAGTGAGGAATGTATCGTGCTGGACATCAATAACGGTGAATATTTTGGGCTCGAGGGCGCGTTGATGGAGCTGTGGCTGGAACTGGAGACTGGAACAAGGGAGTTCAACCAAATTCTGAGTAAATGGAAAAGCGAATTTGATCAATCCGAAGCAGAATTAACCGTTATTTTGCAAAATGCAATTCAGGAACTCTCGGCTAAAAAACTGGTCAAGGTCGATGTCTCATGAGTAAGGCCATTCCTATCCATAACAAGGTGTATTTCACAACGGTTCATGCTTTTGTCCGCCTGTTACTACTGGAGACGGATTTTGTGGATGCTTATGAAAAAATTGCAATACATATGTACCCTCTTCATGTAAGCGCAGGCCGAAGGGAAGCGAATCGGATTGAGACGGACGAATTGTGCAGACTGGGGCAGATGATGTATGAAATGGATGAAAATGATCATCTCATCACCTCATGTGTATCCATAGCTATGACAGTTCAGGCCATTTTGTTCAGTGCTGGCTATGAAAGTGACTTGTTGATCGGTGTGAAAAAGATAGATGAAAAACTGTTCTCTCACGCATGGGTGCGTCTGGAAGACGGTCGGACCATTGACCCCAATCATAAAGGAAATGATTTGAAGGTATTGAAAATATATAATATGAGCGAATATGCCGAGAGGTGGGTGCTATCTCTGGGATGAAGATATGGATCGCTATGCAAGGCCAAAATCAAAGTATTTGGTTGGATTGGATGGATTCAATTAAAAGGTGGGCAAGGGTTACCGGTGTGAATGGTTATACGGAAGATACGTTCCATTTAGCAACGCTCTCCTACGGTTATGGAGCACAGGCTTCCAGTACTTCGGCGGATATCCGTCTTGATTTTCCCATCATTCTGGATGGCTGGGCCAGCGGCGAGCTGCAAGCCCATGCCGATGATTTCCCGTCCCTTTCATCTGATCAGCAGGAGCAGGCGTATCGTTTGCTGCAAGAGAAACCTGAATATCAACTATGCAAGTCCCAAGGGGAATTTACACTGGTGTACTGGGACCAGAAACGAAGCAGTTTAATTGTTGCTACGGATAGCTATGCAACCCGACCCGTTTATTACTGGATTAGCCCAAGAAATGAATGGTTTGTTGCCAATGATCTACGCGTGCTTTTGTTGCTTCAGGATATTCCTTTTGAGGTCGATGAAGACGTGTGCCGAATGTATCCGACTTCTGGCTTTGCTGTAGGGGAGAACGGACTGGAAGAGCGGACTTTTTTTAAAGGCATTCGCAAGCTTCCCACAGCCTCCATTGCTTGGTGGAACAATCACCAGGTGAAAGTTCAAAGCTACTGGGGAATGCGGGAACTGACAAGCAAGCCACAGCTCACGGAAGATGCTGTCCCCCAATTTCGTCAATTGCTGGAGCAGGTGACCCAGGAACGCTTTAATGGCAACAAACGAATGGTTGAATTGAGCGGAGGGCTCGACTCAGCCGCCGTTGTAGCTGCCGCCATTGCCAGCGGGAACCAAGAGCAGATTCTGGCTGTTAACATTTCTTTTGCGGAACCGGATATGATGCCAAGCCATGATAAGGATCTCGTCAAAAAAATGATGAGGGATCTGCGCATTCCCGGCTTGATCATTCATGCGGACGAAACGGCCAGAATACCCAATGCCGAAATTGGCAGGGACCCGCTATGGTTTGTGGATGGTCCAGACCCTCGAGCCAATTCGCTTGTGAATGAGACATTTACGGTGCTGGCTCGGCAATTTCGGACTGCTGCCGTTTTGACAGGTGAAGGCGGAGACTTTGTATATAGCGGCGAAGTTGCTGTCATTGATTCTTATTTCCGGCAAAAGCGTTATCGGGAAGGTATTCGTGAACTTCGGGAATGGGCTGGCAATCGAGTAGGACCTATGCTGAAAAAAGGATTTCAATATGGTTTGGCTCCATTCTTGCCTTATCTTGGTGAAAAGTGGTACTACAAGCTGTTATGGTCGGATACAGAATATGACTTGCCCGAATTCTTTACCAATGAACATCTCCAGAGAGAACGGCAGATGAATGCGGAGGAGGTTCACCGATATCGCAAAAGCAGGCCGCTAAACTACTGGGGGAAGCGTTATCATTACGACTTTCTGTGGCCTCGTGCAAGATACATGGATGCTGTAGGTGTGACCTTGCCTGCGTATCATCCGTTTCTGGACAGGCGCATAATCGAGTTTTCGTTCTCGGTTCCGCCAGAGCAGCACTTTGATCTCCTCAAGGGTGAGCAAGAAAGCTATGCCGGTTCCAAGCTGTTGCTTCGAAAAGCATTCACAGATATCTTGCCTTCGTATGTCTATAACAGGTCTTCCAAAACAACCTATGCCCATATGGCCAGGAAAAGCTTTTTGAATGACCGCCAGCATATTTTGCAATTGTTCGCGAGCGGAAAGCGTGTGTATGTTACGGAACTGGGGATTATTGACCAGAGATCGTGGTGGAAACATCTAGTCGCTATGGCGATCCGTTCGGAGGACCCGAATAATGATTTGGGTATGGGTTACCAATATATGCGCTCTGTTATCGACTTGGAGATCTGGCTGCAGGAGATGAGTCGTGGCAAAGAACATGTGCTCAACCGCTCCAGACCTTCTCCGGCAAGGATGCTCGGAGACATTGAGGAGGTCAATATGAATGAGAAGAAACGCTTGTATTTTCATGCCTGATTCAAGGACATTTCGATGATAAAGGTGCAGAAGAATGGAGAAACACATGTTTGATCATGAAGAACGGTGCAGCAGAGCACAACGAACACGGCAAACGACCCATTTGCTTGTGCGAATGTTATGGCAATCTGGTCCGGTGTTAACCTTGCTAATCATTTTGTTCATATTCATTGAGGGTGCTGTTCCAGCACTTCAGCTCTATGCCTCTAAACAAATCATCGATGGAATTGCGCCAAACGGATTAGAATCATACGCGGCACGGTGGTCTATTGTCTATGCTTGTAGCCTGGTCTTGCTTAGCATCGTGAACGCCGCACAAACCTGGCTTAAAATGCTGCTATCGGAGCGATCCGTCATTACCGTGAACAGTGTTTTGTTGGATGCCTTCGAACGTATTCCCGGCATGCGCTTTTTTGAAGAGGAGAAACACCGAAACCGGCTGGAAGCACTGCGGGATCGCTCCAATTGGTTGCCTGCACAGCTCCTGAACTTCAGCGCAAGTATGTGCACGTCTGTGTTCTCAGCTATTGGTATTATTATGCTGATTGCCGTGCTCTCTCCGATGCTGTCCATCATTCTGGTGCTGTCAACCGCTCCTTTTGCGTTCATGCAGAACCGTTACAACGAGATGGAATGGCAATATGCCAAAGAATATGCAGTTATAAGAAGAAGATTGGATTATACTCGAAGCCTAGTGATTAGTCGACGTGCCGCCAAGGAAATTCGCCTGTTTGGTTTGGGCAGCCATTTCCATAACATCTATCAACACACGTTTGCTCTGCTGTATGAACAATTTCGAATGATCCAGGCCAAAAGCGCCAAAGGAACGGTTTTTACCGGTCTTTTTTCGGGTATGGTGGCAGGAGGAGCATACTTTTGGGTAGTAAGTCAATCTGGATCGGGCTCGATTTCGTTGGGGGATATTGCTCTGTATTTAGGGGCTGTGTTTCAATTGTCTGTTTCCTTAAGAGAGATTGCCAAGGAAGGGGCAGACACGATTGATATCTGGAGAATGGGAAATGATTTCGTCTTATTTATGAATGCAGAGGAAGATATCCAGAAGCCTTCACATCCCATTCCAGTGAATGCTGGCCCCCTATCTATAGAATTCAAGGGAGTAAGCTTCAAGTATCCTTACCAGGAACAGGAGAGTGCTGCTTCCGAGGAAGCAACTGATGATTTCGACCTGGACCTGGACAGTGAGGAAATTGATGACGAAAACGAGGACGAAGTCCACGACTATGCTGAGGATGTTTATGAGAGTGAAGATAAACGTTCCCCCTGGGTTCTTGACCATATCAGTTTCAGCATATCGCCCGGGGAGCGCATCGCGATTGTTGGCGCCAATGGGTCGGGTAAAACGACACTTGTCAAGCTGTTGTGCCGCTTCTATGAGTTTTGCGAAGGCGAGATTAAAATCAACGGGGTGGATATTCGCTCGTTTGATGTCAGGGAGCTGAGAGAGCATATCTCGGTTGTTTTTCAGGAATTCGGAAAATACGAGTTATCCCTGCGCGAGAACATTATGATCGGCAGCCCGAACACACAACTGAGCGACAGGGAGATAAATCAGGCACTTCAAGATTCAAGGCTGGACCAGATCGTTTCGGCGCTGCCTCATGGAATCGAAACCCTCTTGGGCCCCGAATGGGGAGGTACTGATTTCTCAGGTGGACAATGGCAACGCGTGGCGTTAGCCAGAGCGATGGTTCGTCAAGCAGGTCTGGTCATTCTGGATGAACCGGCTGCGTCCCTTGACATTCGGGCTGAATATGAGATTTTCAATCAGTTTCAAAAAATGACAAAAGGTAAAACGGTGATCATGATTTCTCATCGGTTCAGCACGGTTAAACTAGCAGATCGAATACTTGTCCTGAAAAATGGTTGTATTGTGGAAGAAGGTAGCCATGAGGCCTTAATGTGCAAAAATGGGGAGTATGCCACCATGTTCCGTTTGCAGGGAAAATCTTTTCAAGGGGAGGAGCATATCCAGTGATAGCATTGCAACGAATCACAGCCAGGCGACGACATATGGCTTCCTCCGTTTTGTTTGGACTGTCCTTGTTATGGACATGCTCGCCAGTAAAAGTGTGTACCGTTTTTGCCATTAAAGTGCTTGAGGCATTGCTTGGTCCGCTGCTTGTGTGGCTGAGTGCCAAGATCATTGACAGATTGGCTGAGCAGCCGTTTGTTCTTGCATCATGGGATGCGCTGGCTTGGATGGTGCTGTTGTATATTGGGCTAACATTAGTTGTGGATGCCCTCCAACCCGTATCAGAGATGCACAAACGCCTGTTGACTGCAAAACTTCAAGCACATATTGATGAGTTGTTGATCAGCAAAGCAATGTCGATTCCGGATATTGCTCCTTTTGAAAAGGCAGGGTTCCATACAAAAACTCGGGTTATTCAATATAACGAATACTTCGTTACAATGTGGTTAACGATTATTTCTCAGACCATCGGAGGACTGGTCGTGATTGCAGCCGGGAGTATAATGATTGGAACGATCGCTCCCTGGGCCCCGATTGTCTTGCTGGCGTTGGTCGTTCCCAAGCTGTATTGGGAAGCGAAGCTCAACAACGCTACCTTTGAAGGACGCGAGGAGGTCCAGGAATTAAGGCGGCGTGCTGAGTATTACGCTGGTACGCCGCTCAGGCCTGAAACAGCCGGAGAGCTGAAGGTATTTGGTCTTGTTCCTTTTTTTAAGGAGAGATATCTGAACACATCACGAGAGCTTCTGCTTACACTTTCAGCCGACCAACGGAAACTGGCTCTCCATCAATTATTGTGGTCTGTGCTCCAGTCGCTGGCCGCCGGTCTCATCATTATATATCTAGTTGGACATGCGCTTTCCGGCCACTTCACAGCAGGGGACATCTTTTTATTTATTGGCGCCACTATTCAGTTGAATGAGGGAATGAATGAATTGTTTGCAGCTTTTGCGATCGGTCCTAGAGAAGCCAGACATCTGGAGAAGATTCGTTCTTTTCTCTATAGCGAGAATGAAATGGAGTCAGGCCCATGCCCTCCGGCGGTGTCTGTCAAAGAGGGCTTCCGGCTGGAAGGGGTCCGTTTCCGGTATGATGAAACCAAGGTTGTTCTGGATATCCCAGAGCTTATCATCCCTGCTGGAAAAGTGACCGTGTTGGTCGGTGAAAACGGGTCAGGTAAAAGCACGCTTGTCAAACTGCTCCTGCGCTTCTTTGATCCTAATGAAGGAGTGGTGTTTTACAACGGTATTCCGCTGTGCGAATATGATATCGCTGCCTATCGGACACAGGCTACAGCCGTATTCCAGGATTTTGTGCGCTATGAAATGAATCTTCGGGACAATATTGGACTAGGTAATCTTGCGGCTGTTAACGAGCAAAAGATAATCGAAAGAGCTGCCAAGCTGGGCGGAGTAGACGAATTTATCCACAAGCTGGGGCAAAAATATGATACACAGCTAGGCAGGCTATTCGGAGGCAGAAGCCTTTCAGGAGGAGAATGGCAGCGGATTGCATTATCCCGTGCTTTTATGAGAAAGGATGTTGCCGGATTGCTGATCATGGACGAACCATCTTCTGCGCTTGATGTGTTCATGGAGGAAGACGTGTTCCAACGAATGCGGGATTTAATGAAGAACAAGACGGTGGTCATCGTCTCGCATCGGTTGAGCACTGCACGACACGCAGATTATGTAGTCTATATGGAACAGGGCAGAATCATGGAAACGGGAACTCATAATCAATTGCTGGTGAATGGGGCAGGGTATGCCGAACTGTACAATATGCAGGCTCAAAAATACAGATAAAGAGGTGAGATGAAATGAGCGTGATTGACAATTTGCGACCGTTTACGGTAAGAGATCTGGCGATGCTGGAGGAGTGGTTTAAGGATGCAGAGGTTCATCGGCGCTTGGAGGGAATGCTTCCTTTAGACGAGTGGCATCAGCACGTGGAGCAGCATCCTGGTTATGACGTGTGGGTAGCGTTCTCGGAGGGTAAAGCCGTAGGTGTAATTATGATTGAGCAGGAGGAGCAGAATACGGGAAGCATTGCCATCGTTGTCGATCCGTCGGTTCGAGGCAGGGGCTACGGCAGAGCAGTGGTTGAAAAAGCTATGCAGCTTCCCAAACTGGAAACGATCCATAAATGGTACGCCGGAATTGAAGCTGACAACGCTGCTTGTTTGAAGTGTTTTCAGTCTACTGGTTTTGTACTGGAGAACGAAGCTCCCGATGAAGACGGTTATTTTTCTTTATGGCATATCGCTAATATTAAAGTGTAGAGCGGAAACAAGGAGGGATGGCAATGAAAAGAACAATACAGCTGTTTGTGTTCATTCTGCTTGTCTCGTTTCTTCCTATATCTGAACTAAAAGCATCCGATCGGCAGGCCGATTACACCTTTCTCATCTATATGATTGGTTCAGATATGGAAAGTGATTTTCATATGGCAAGCGATGACTTGAAGGAAATGATGAGTGTAGGCTCTTCCAGCAATGTAAATGTTGTTGTTCAGACAGGAGGGGCTCGAAGCTGGGACCATTCGTCCATTGAGTCCGGTCTGAATCAACGATGGCGTGTTGAAAAGGGGAGGTTGGCCCTTCTGGATAACGCAGGCTCACAAAATATGGATACATCCAATTCCCTTACAGATTTCATTCGCTGGGGAACCCGTGAATATCCAGCTCGGAAGCATGTGCTTATGTTCTGGGGGCACGGTCTTGGACCGATCGATGGATACGGCGGCGACGAGCACTATGGAAATAAAAAAATGAGCTTGACCGAGCTTCAAAAAGGAATTGGACGCGCCTATAACGAAACGGGAATTAAATTTGAACTCATTGGCTTCGATAATTGCAAAATGGCAAGTGTGGAGGTGGCCTATGCACTTAGGAACTATGGGGAATATATGCTTGCCTCTGTCGATTACACGAATCAGAATGGGTGGGATTATACAAAAATGCTGAAGGCAGTTCAAGAAAAGCCTGGGATTTCCACCCTTGAGTTGGGCAGAACTATTGCTCAAGGATATCTGGAACAGTCGAAGGAAAACGGCGAAGAGGAGGACCTTCAGCAATCAATCATTCGACTGGATCGGATGGAAGAGGTTATGAGGGCAGTCGAGTCATTCAGCAAAAGATTGTTAAAGCCCCAAGCTATGACAAAGGGAATAAGTCATTTGAGAAAAGCCCGGGATCAAGCCGAGGATTATGCGGACGAAGCCGATTTGGTGGATCTTGCTGATTTGTTTACCTTGATCGGCAAAAGAATGAAAGCTGAGACCGAGGCGGACCGCGTCAAAAAAACAATTCAAAAAGCGGTTGTTTATAACATGAAGTCTCCTGAACACCCCAAGGGAGAAGGAATGAGCATTTATTTTCCGAGCAAGGATGTCTATCGCTTTACGGAAAAGGTCAATATGTACCGAAAACTGGAAGTCAGCTCGAGCTATAAGGCTTTTATTACTGAATACTCGACATTGTTGTCACGTCGGCCCCAAAATACTCCAAACAAAAAGTGAACGTTGTTATATGCAACTGAAGTTAAGGAAGCAACGAAGCATGAATGAGGATGCAAGCAATGGAGCCTGTGTGAAACCACTGTACATCAGCACATAATCAGCGATAAAGCGGGAGAGCTTCTTCATACCTTTCTTGTTGGCATGGTTGGTGACTCTTCCGTGTTACCAAACAAGCAAGGTTTTTTTGTTTATGGGATCTACAAGGGTGAATAACTAACATCCTCGCTGATATATCCTGCAATGGGAACTGCTTGGTATTATTTTGTTCAAAATAGAGTATTTTTGAGTAAATTAACAAAAAAATTAGAATTTAAGAGGTATGATATTATTTTTTCAGCTTAATAGTGTTAGTACATATTACATCCTATAGTTATAATAATAGGTCAGTACATTAACGGACCCAGTTTTTCTGAGAGGGGAAAACTATAGGTGTCATGCTCTGTTCATGACGCCCTGAAGGCAAGGAAAAGAAAACGGATTTGGACGGAAGCAACCGAAACACATAGGAACGGATGGGGCGTGTTCAGAAATAATGTTGGATAGCCTAACTCTCATGCTAAAAGATTCCGGATTCGCAATTTGAGGTACAGGCCAAGATCAAGCTTGGGAACAGTGAAGTACGCGGAATTGATTATACTGTAGAAAGGATATTATTTATCCACGATTAGATGAATTTTGCGAACAGCATTCTGCTATTTGTGCTGTCTGTTGTAATGGGTCAGTGATGAACCGTATCTTTACCCATCAGGTGATAAGACAAATTGAGTTGATACACGTAGGAGGAACGGCAAGAACATATGAATACTTTAAAACAACAATGGTTTGGCAACATTCGCGGAGACGTGCTGGCAGGCATTACGGTAGCGCTGGCGTTAATTCCGGAAGCCATTGCGTTCTCCATCATTGCGGGTGTCGATCCGATGGTCGGGTTGTACGCTTCGATTACGATTGCGATTGTGATCTCGATCGCTGGTGGAAGACCAGGCATGATCTCGGCGGCAACAGGTGCCATGGCGGTACTGATGGTTGGACTCGTCAAGGATTATGGGGTGGAATATCTTTTTGCCGCTACGATTTTGACGGGCATTATCCAGTTTCTGCTGGGCATATTTAAGGTTGGGCGATTTATTACGTTTGTGCCTCATTCGGTACTGACGGGATTCGTGAATGCACTGGCTATCCTGATCTTTATGGCGCAGTTAACTCACTTCACGGGAGCGAACTGGATTATGTATGCGATGGTGGCGGGCACGCTGGCGATCGTTTATATTTTGCCGCGGTTCTTCAAAGGCGTTCCAGCTCCGCTGATTGCAATCATCGTGATGACGATTATTACCCTGGTGTTTCATCTGGACGTAAGAACGGTCGGCGACATGGGGAATATAACAAGCACTCTGCCGATGTTCCACTTGCCGAATATTGCATGGACTTGGGATACGCTAATGATTCTGCTGCCTTATTCATTCACGATGGCACTGGTTGGTTTGCTGGAATCTCTGCTGACCGCAACTATCGTGGATGAGATGACTGAAACCAAGAGCAGCAAGAACCGTGAGGTGCGTGGTCAGGGTATTGCGAATTTCGTGAACGGTTTGTTTGGCGGTATGGGCGGCTGTGCGATGATCGGGCAGTCTGTCATTAATGTGAAGTCTGGTGGGCGTGGAAGATTGTCCACGTTCACTGCGGGTGCGTTTCTTGCGATTCTGTTGCTGCTGTTCAGCGGTGTGGTGAAGCAGGTACCGATGGGTGCGCTCGTCGGTGTGATGTTTATGGTGTGTATCGGAACGTTCGACTGGAGTTCCATCAAAAATATTGCCCGTGTTCCGCGAGCGGAAGCCTTTGTCATGATTGTGACGGTGGCGATTGTGGTCTATACCCACGATCTGTCGATTGGGGTCATGGTCGGCGTTGTGCTCAGTGTGCTGCATTTTGGCTGGAAACAGACCAAAATCCGCGTACAGGCGAGCCAGGAACAAGGGCAGAAGGTGTACCGGGTTCACGGACCGTTCTTCTTCGGTTCTTCGTCCCGCTTCGTGGATGAGTTTGATGCAGAGGCAGATCCGAAGGAGATCACGATTGATTTCGGAGGTTCACATATCTGGGATAACACTGCGGTTGTGGCTATTGGCAAAGTGAAGTTTAAATACGCGAAGCTGGGCAAAACCGTGCACCTGCGCGGGTTAAACGAGGAAAGTTCCCGTATTCTTGAACGGAGTGGATTTGCCACAGCTGGAGGGCACGGTTCGTAACTTGGTTGGAACGAAGTAAACAGCGAATAGATAACATAAAAAGATAATTTATAATCAGCGGCGCACTTTTTCCGGAAATCGGGGAGAGGGCATCGCTGTTTTTTTATTAGAGCCTGAGGCATGCTAGGTCATATCCACAGATCAGCAACCTGAAGGCAGACTTAGAGTCTCTTACTACCCGACTTAAAGTCACTTGGTCGATACAAGTTACGCTGATCTTGGAATTTTGTGCTACAAGTTAGGGGGTAACGCTGTATCCCCTTTTGTTTTGCTTGACTAACGTGTAAACTACAGGGTATGGAGAAGAAGAGCAACGAGTGGATTGCTTTTTAAAAAATTCATTTCATAATCATGATTGATATAAGGAAAGCTAGTCTTGATTGCAGATACTGAAGTCTTTATGAAATGGACTTATCTAAATGAATATACAGAGGTGTAACGATTGGCAAACTTTGAACAACTGGGCATTCGCCCGGAATGGTGCGAGATCCTGAAACATCAGGGCATCGCCGTGCCGACTCCGGTACAGGAGCGTTCGATTCCGGTACTGCTGGGTGGACGCGATATTATCGCCGAGGCACAGACAGGAACAGGGAAAACGCTGGCATTTTTGCTGCCGATTATTCAGAAAATTAATGTATCCGACCGTTCGCCACAAGCGTTGATTATTGCGCCTACGCGTGAGCTTGCGCTGCAAATTACGGAAGAAGCAAAAAAGCTCACGGCAAACGACGATAAACTGCATGTGCTTGCCGTATACGGCGGGCAGGATGTGGACAAGCAACTGCGTAAATTGCAGAACGGTACCCAGATCGTTATTGGTACACCGGGGCGTCTGCTGGATCACTTGCGCCGTGGCACGTTGAAGCTGGATAATGTGAAAAAACTGGTGCTGGATGAAGCCGACCAAATGTTGCACATGGGCTTCCTGGACGATGTGGAGACGATCCTTAGCGAGCTACCACATAAACGTCAGACAATGCTGTTCTCAGCAACGATGCCTAAGGGCATTCGCAACCTGGCGAAGACCTACATGAAAGATCCGGAAGATGTGAAGGTATCTTCTCAATCTGTTATTCCGATCAAACAGATTCGTCAGCAGGTACTGGAATGTACGGATCGCGGTAAGCTTGAAGCGCTTCGGGGCATGATTGATACGTATCGCCCATACTTGGCGATTATTTTCTGCCGGACCAAGCGTCGTGCATCCAAGCTGAACCAAGATCTGCGTGAAGCAGGTTATGCAAGTGATGAACTTCATGGAGACCTGTCCCAGTCCAAGCGTGAGAACGTAATGAAAGCGTTCCGTGATGCCAAACTGCAAGTGCTGGTTGCTACAGATGTAGCTGCACGTGGACTTGATGTTGAAGGCGTTACGCATGTATTTAACTACGATATGCCGCATGATGCGGAAAGTTATATTCACCGGATCGGTCGTACGGGCCGTGCAGGTGGTACAGGTCTTGCTGTAACGTTTGCAACAGAACATGACAGACCGGAACTTGCACGTATTGAACAAGGTATTGACCAGAAGCTGTCCCGTATCCAGTGGACAAGCGAAGGTCCAATTGCTTCAACTGGAGCAGCTAGACGTTCCATCAACAGTCAAGGGGATGACGAACGTTCAGGCGGACGCTCTTCCGGAACAGGCAGTGCCCGTCGTGGTGCAGGCCGTAACGATCGCAGAGATGGCGGACGTGGAGGTCGTGGTTCCCGCGGCGGCGAAGGTGGACGCAGTGAAGGCGGCCGCAGTGGCGGTCGTAGCGGTGCCCGCAGCAGCGACAGCAGTCGCGGAGCAGCAGGTCAAGGTGGACGCGGTGCGGGTCGCAGTGGCGACGAGCGCAGCGCAGGTCGTGGTTCCGCGCGCAGCAGCGACAGCAGTCGCAGTGCAGCGGGCCAAGGCGGACGTGGTGCAGCTAGCAGCGGCTGGGCTGGCCGTAGCGCCGACAAGCGCACCTCCGGGCGCAGCAGTGAAGGCTCTCGCCGTCCGGAATCCGCAGGACGCGGACCGGCGAAGGGCGACCGTCGCGATTCTCGTCGCGGACGGTAAAGCCTTAGCGCAAGCGGCGATGTAGCCGCAATTGCGCAGGCACTGTGCCATGCCACAGAGATTGGCATGGCACATATGAGAGGGTTCGTGTACACATGTACCGAACCCTCAGATCAAGGGTCGCGGGCGGAACCACGTCGCGGCCCTTTTTCAACAGGACAGATGATTCTTTCCGCTTATTCTTTTTGTCATCTGCGAGTGCCTGTTTGCGCGCCTGCTTGATCCATGGAAGATGCCATTTAGATATTCGCCATCTAGTTTTTCTTCCTGTCCATGTACTTCGCATAGTACTTGGCAGACTGCCATAAAATTCAAAACACCTCATCCTAGACCTAAGGATGGGGTGTTTTTGGATGAATTCTTATATCATTAGAATCATAACATTTGATACCTGTTGCCGATGTGCATGCAGGGGTAGTTGAAATTCCATTCGTCTAGATACACGGAGTGAGTTTGCACTAAACTACGTTTTTCTTTCTCAATATATCATCCCTACAGCTGAACATCTGCGTATTGATCCCGATATTTCTCGTTATACACCCGACCTACCGACTCTGCCAATCCCCCGCGTGCCTTGCTCGGGTAGCGTTCAATCGTGTGATAAAGTCTCATGAAGCGATCCTTGGGCATAAAGCGGGCGTAGCGGGTAATAAGACTAGGGAATAACTCAATATATTTACTCTTGCGCACTGCAGCAGCAGCTACGGCTGTAAGTATCTGAATTCCATTGTGGAGCTGTAAAATGTTCACTTCATAGGTAGCGATATAACGAATCGCGTCTTCTCGGATCAAATCCGGCTTAAGCCGGGCAATCTCACCGATATATTCAGCGAGCAGCCGCTCGAAGCTGTGCAGCAGCAAGGGCTTGAGCTGCAAATCCATATCACTGCGCAGGACAAAGGATTGTAATAGCGCAACCTGTTGCAGTCGAATCCGGTCATTGTAGACGAGTGAGCCGATCTCGCGAAGCATCTCATAGGCCAGTGCTTCATCCTGCTTTCGGGCTTCAGCGACCAGGGCCCAGTTGCGGTTGATGCCCTGACGGATGAGTTCCTCGTCCTGTTGCAACGTGCGCTTCAACTCGCGCTGCTGCTCTACCTCGAACGAACGTTTCTGCATGAAGATCAGTAAGGCCAGAAGCAACAGGGAAACGCTGGCCGCTGCCATGGTCTGATCTATGGTTTCACCAAAATAGGTGGCCGCTGTACCGAACAATAGGGTAATGAACAGGTCGCGTGCAATTCGACGTTTCACACGGGAAGTCGCTTTCGCCTGAACGGAAATCAGGATACCCCTGCCGCAGGCTGTGCACTCATCTTCCCACAGGCAGGTATACTGTCCACAACGTCTGCAGACTTGCAACTTTTCATAGGCATAGGTCGTTCGATGAAATGGTCTTATGGATACAACTAGTTTAGTACTCATGCTCAATCACGCTCACCATTCAGAATAGTGTAGAGGGTACGATCCGTGCCTTCGCGGGAGACCGGTTTCCGCCGATGAAGCTGGAGTGAAATTACCTTTATGATGACAAAAAGAAACAATATGGCGAGGCATCCGTATGTAACCATAATCCGTTCCCTTCTATGGCTTGGTGAACAAGCGCTGTTATATTGCAGTTTGCTGGCAATAACTATATCATATTTCCATAGTTGGTACTTTTGTGCCAGTTCAGGGCATGAAATCGTCGATTTTTGTCAGTCATTACAAAACTGTAACTCAAGATAGGGGTGCTTTTCAGAATTTATTAGTAGACTGTTAAGATTTCCTTAAGGCTTGACGCCTATAATAAACTATTCCCATTTTAATCTCAAACGTGAAGGAGTACACCTAATGCTGCGGACACGCAAAATACGCTGGCTGAGCGGAACGATGGTTCTGCTGGCCATTCTAACGATACTGCTACCTCAGGCGTTGCTGCCACACGCTGCAGCGGCTCAGGCACAGACAAGCGGAATCGATGCGGTACTTGTAGCCGATGTAAGTAACTCAATGAATACAAGTGACCGTGACAAGATCAGTAATGAAGCCATGAAAATGTTTATTGATATGTTACCCGTTCAAGGGGACAAGGTAGGGATTGTAGCTTATACCGATCAGGTGGAGCGGGAAAAGGCTATGCTTACGATTCAGTCCGATGCGGACAAGAGCAGCCTGAAGGATTTTATTGATCAGCTCGGCCGGGGGCCATACACCGATGTCTCAGTTGGTGTCGCCGAAGCCGTCAACATACTGAATCATGGTGCAGATCCGTCTCACTCGCCAATGATCGTGCTGCTTGCGGATGGCAACAATGATTTTAACAAAACCAAAGGCCGTACACAGGCACAATCCGACGCTGATCTGGCGAAATCCGTGAAGGAAGCACAGGATCAGGGTATCCCGGTGTATACGATTGGACTGAACGCGGATGGCAAGCTGAACAAGGATGCACTCGCAGACCTCGCGAAGCAGACCGGAGGCAAGTCATTCATTACCGATACGCCGGATGATCTGCCACAGATTCTGAGTGAGATCTTCGCTGACCATGCCAAACTCAATGTGGTGAAGCTGCCCTCTGTAACAGGAAACGGCAGTTATCAGGAAGTTACCGTGAACGTGCCAAATGACAGTGTGCTGGAAGCAAATATTTCGATCATGTCCTCGAAGCCGGTGGAAGTGCAATTGACAGACCCTTCCGGACAAGCCGTTGACCTGAACTCGGACGCAGCAAAGCTCTCGACGTCGAAGAGTTATTCACTCGTGAAGCTGTTGAAACCCCAAGAAGGAGACTGGAAACTTCGGGTAAAAGGGGCTCCGAAAGACAGCATCGATATCAACCTGTTGTTCAACTATGATCTTCAGCTCGTTGTGGACCCAATTAAGACCAAGTCCTATACCAAAGGGGACAAGGTTGATCTTGCTGCCAAACTGGAGAATGGCGGTCAGCCACTTCAGGATAATGATCTGTATGCAGATATGAAAGCCACGCTGGTTGTGAAAGATGTGGATACAGGCAAAATTGAAGAACAACCCCTGGACAATACAGGTTCTGGTTTTGCCGGAACGTTTGAAGTACCGGACAATCATAACTATGAATTGGTCATCCGTGCGGAAGAAGACAGCTTCTACCGTGAAAGTGCGCCAATCACGATTAACGCAGGCGGAGCAACCGGAAGCGGTGCTCAACCGACCACGCCAGGCGGTGAACAAGACAAGCCGTTCCCTTGGTTACCTGTCATTCTGGGTGTTGTAGCCCTGATTGTGGTCGGTGTTGGTGTCTGGTTCCTGATGGGTTGGCTGAAACGCAAAAACCGGGGCTTTGTCGGTCAGATGATCGTTGAGATTCGTGATGAGAACACGGGCGACAAGTCATATCCACAATATAAAAAGCTGGTATCCTTCCGGGGCCGTTTCCATCTGCACCAGTTATTGCAGCTGGACCCTGAGCTGAAGGAAACCGAAAAATATGTATTTACGCCCAGCAATGGCGATCGAATTATAATTCGTAACACCGCAGGCGGTACGCTGGAGAAATCCGGTCGTGCAGTCGATGCAAGCTCAGGCGTTGAACTGAAGAACGGTGACCGACTGAGCATCCCGCTGCAACAGGCGGACAAAACGATTTTGATCGAGTATTTGGTGTGAAGGATTATAGCTAAGTGAATGTAAGCTATATAAGTTGAACTAATCCATTTACACGAGAACGCAGAGGACAGAAAAAAGCTGGAGAAGCGAAGCGTTCGCCTTTATCCCCTGATTTTCACCTTTGAAAAAAGAGAATCAAAAAATCTGGGGATAACAGCGATCGGAAGGTTGTTCTGTCATCGGAGTGGCAAGTGTAAATTTCTTTAGTTTGAATTGTATAGATTGAAGCATATGTGCGTTAATCAAAGGAGGACATGGAATGAAACCGATTGTTAGAGAACATATTCAGCAACTGGATGTATCACTTGGCGGAGGGATTGTCAGTGAGAAAATCCGGGTCGATACGATTGATAACCCCATTCTGATTATCGGTTTGGGAGGAACGGGAATTGACGCGTTGCTGCGTCTTAAATATCAGATCAACCGTCGTTTCAAGCTGCCACAGGACCCGGTATCCAAGAAAAAAATGGACAAACCGGACAATGTGGAGTTTCTGGCTTTTGAAACGAACGAACAGGATCGCGCCAAAAAGTATAAAGGAATCGGACTTGATCCGATCAATGAATTCGTATTGCTGTCCAATGCCGAGATTGGCGGACTTCTTCAAAACCGTAGTGTGCTGGAACCGTATATTACGGACTGGCTGTCTCCGGAACTGAGCATCACGGACGGCATGAATGGCGCCGCAGGTGTGCGTCAGGCTGGACGTCTGCTCCTGTTCACAAAAATTAATCAGGTCGTGCAGGCCATCGACAAAAAAATCAAAACCTTATCCGTAGGCACCAACAAAAAACTGATGGTGTTCCTGCTGACAGGTCTGTCCGGCGGTACAGGCAGCGGCTGTTTCCTCGACATTTCCTATATCGTGCGCGGTATTATAGAACGGGATCACGGCTCTGCCGGAATTGACCGCGTGAATACGCTTGGCTATCTGTTCACGCCAGACGTGAACCTGTCCAACAAAAGCTTGAGCGAACACACGCGCGAATACATTCGCAAGAACGGTTATGCTGCGCTCAAAGAGCTGGATTACTGGATGAACGTGGATAGCCGCGGTGAGCGATTCACACAGAAGTACGGCAATATTTTAACCGTTAACTCACCATTGCCGCCATTTAACCTGTGTCATCTGATCTCTGCGACGAATACCGAAGGCAAACTGCTGGAGAACGCCTACGATTACTGCATGAACGTCACGGCCGAGAACATTACCAACTTCATGGCAAGTGAGGAGAAGCAGTCGGGTGAGGAGTTCGCGATCCATGACTATATCAGCAACATTCGAACCAACATCGCACAGATGAACAAGGTGTACCCGGCCAACTATGATTACAACATCATTGGTGCATCTTCGGCTGTACTGCCGATTGAAGAGATGACCACGTATCTGGCATATCGCATGTTCGACAAAATGAACACCATGTTCTCCAAAGCACCGAACCAGGAGGATACCGAGAAGTTTGCCCGCAAGCTGGGCATTGATCTCGAAAGTGTGGTCAAGTCCTTTGAAGCCCGCGTGCCAGAGCCGCTGCCTGGATATCAGAACAGCGAGCGCCTATCCTATGGCAACGTGGTGAAATCCCAGGTTGTGAATATGGACACCGAACTGGAGCAGAACTTCCTGGCACGTGCCCGTGAAGAATATATCAAGGCGAAGAAACAACTGCCGGGTGAGATTGCCGGTCAGTTTACCGAACAGATCCGTCGAATGTTTTTGCATCCAGAACAAGGTCCGTTCTATGTATCTCGTCTCATTTATACGGAAAAAGGGTTCTGTGTACTGAAGATGATTCAATCGTACATTGAAACCCTGCGTGAGAATGCCTTCCGCATTCCGCGTGATATTGAAGCAGCTCAGGAGCAGTCCGAAGAGAAGTTGGGCGATGCAAAGAGTGCTTTTGTCTCCAAAGAGAAGAAAAAGAATGCTTATATTGAAGCAAAAATTCATGAGTACTGGCTGCACGCCGACGTGGAACGTAACGATCAGATGATCGAGTTCTATGAAGATCTGTATGAGTTGCTGAACCAGGAAAACAGCCGCATTTATAACGTATTTACCGAAACGCTGAATGCCCTTAGCTCGATATTTGCCAAGAACGGTGACCTGCTGACACGCGGCGAAGAACAAGCCGATCACAAAGGCAACAAAACATATTACTGGAACGTTGTAAGTGTACCGGATATCGTCAGTGTGGTGGACGGGCTGTTGGATAAGCGTGATACAGATGATCTGATCCGCGACTTCTCCCGTGAATTGCTGGAAAACTCCAGCCAGTGGGTGAAAGAGAACGAGATTGATATCGTCAGCTCCATCTCCGACTTCCTGAGTGAGAAATTCGGCGATCTGATTACCCGTTCCATGGAGGATTTCCTGGTAATCAAATATGGTCAGGATGAGTCGGTCGAGAAATTCGTGGAGCGTTTTATTGCCGGCAAGCTGGATGACGAGGCTGTTCCGGTGTTTAATCTGAGCAACAGTACGGGCAGTCTGCATTTCCCTTCATGGGGATTTGTATCGGTACCGGCACAGGCGCCGGGCATTCTGAAAGGGATTCGCAATTATCAGAACAATGCGGTGGGCAAATCTCATTTTACCGTCAAGGAAAGTGAAGTGCGTAACCGGATCTTCTGGCTGAACACACGAAACGGGGTACCGCTCTTTGTGTATACACCGCTCAAAGTATATGAGGAAAGTTATGAACGTACCATTTTGGACAAAGAAGGCATTGGTCGTCACTTGGTGCAAACGGAGAAAAACAACTGGACCTATCTGCCGTCTCCGATTCCGGAGAAATCATGGGGAGATGTGTACGAGAACGCCCGTGTGAAGCAGTATAATGCCCGTGTGCGTAACGAATTCGAGCAGGCGCTCGGATACAACATTGTGACAGCCAAATCCATTGATGAGAATACAAGCAACCGGTATGCGATTGTGACAACAGAAGCGTTTGATTTGTCTGCCAAACTGGGAGCCTACGACATGCGTCTGACGTCCACCACGCCGAACCTCGGCGAAGTGAAGCGGGCGGTGATTGAGCTGAAACGTCTGCAATCCGAAGGGTTGCCGCGTGTAGGAGTTAAGGATATTTTCGGAAGTATTAATGAAGATATGGCCAAAGAAAACCTGGTACGCTCCCCGCAGCTGATCGCACGTGTACGTGAGGAACTGTCAAAGATGAATGCCATCTCGGCCAAAGTTGCGGAACTCGAAGGCATTCTTGCCCAGTACCAAGACGAAGAGCAGTGGTATGACCGCTTCATCGAAGCGTTATATACTGACACCATCGTCAAAAAAGGTGCGCTCTACGTCTATGACCGTGACCCGGAAGAAGACGCATGGGAGCCGTTCGCAAACCTGATGAAGAGCCGTAACTTTGCCGAGTATGAAGTGTTTGGCAACTTCCGCGGTCTGGCGGAGAAGGATCGTAGTACATTGCTGCGCAAAGCCTCCCGCCGCGATAACGATCTCACGGCTTCAGAGGATATCACCCCACTGCTGACAAAGCTGGATGATCTGGCTGCGCTGTTCATGGAATCACGTGATCGTCTGGAATATGAGCGGGTAGAACTGGCTAACGGAGAAGATATCTATCAGTTTTACAGAACGATGTCGTCCAAGCTGAACGACATTCGCAGAAGGCTGAAGTAAGATGGTGACCGGGATGGAGTTCAATTCGAACAATACCCTGAAGCGCGATCTGGAGAAGTATGCAGCACAGTATGCAATAGAGCAGGAGCGTCAAGGCAGCCTGGGGGATGGACGCAGCAGTATCCATTACCCGGCTTTGTTCCTTTTCGTGGGTGATCTGGTTGCACCTGCCGTGTCTGCTGTGCAGGAGATCAATCGGCTGAAATGGGATAACGGAGACGGTGTGGTCTACGTTCAGATTGGGACAGAAGATCAGGAAGCGGGTTCGGGTGAAACGAGGACTGGTGGCTCGTCCGATGACGGTCAGGTGACTCGTCACCGCTTGCCTCTGTTCGCTGGGCAGACGGAGCGACCGTCCAAAACACGGCGTAAGGATGTACACCGCAGTTTCCACGAATCGGATCGGGCGCTCTTTGATCTGAATCGTACGCTTCGTCGGGTAAGTAACCGGATTGCCGAATATGGACGGCTGTACTCGTCATTTGATCGGATTTACGTTACGGTGGTAACCAGGGCGGATGATCCGCTGAATGTATTGTTGCCAGAGCTCACCAAGCTGACGGAGATCATTTTGTCCCAAGCCTTCAAGTCGGTGCAAACGGATCTGCATGTATTGGTCAGCGAGATGGAACAGGTGGATTCCTTTGGATATGCCAGCGCAGCAGGCCTTGCTTTTCTACGGGAGCTGGATTATATGCAGTCGCTGGACTACACGTTCAGCTGTAATCTGCTGGTGACGGAGGATGGGATCTCCATTCCCGTTACACATCACGCGTCCCCGTTGTATGATCTTGTATATCTGTTGTCCGACAAAAATGAGCGTGGAACCGGCGTTCCCGGTGGCTGGATCGAAAATGCCGAGATCATCTGCCGGATCTGCCTGTTGAAGAACCGGAAGCAGGATGCAAATCACTCGGGTAGCGTTTCAAGCACGGGAGCGAACACATACAACAATACATCCTTCAAAAACAATATTCGCACCACCTCTGATCAGCATGGTTATGCAAGTGCGGGTTTTGCCGAGATCAGGCGGCCAAACAAGCCGATAGCACTGGCGGTGTTATATCACATGTATCGGTATCTGCTCGCACGCATGCGGCAGGAGCCGGATTGGAGCATCAAGGACAAGCTCGCTTTCTTCGGACTGGACGCGGCCTCGGTGGAACGTAAAGTTGAAGGCCTGCTGCCGAGTGAAGATCTGGTTAGTGGCATGAGTGGCATCATGACGCATAACGTCAGTTTCTCCGATCTGAAGCCGATCTCGCTTCGTGAAGCGGAGAGAGCGTTGTTCGGACAAGGCGCTGAAGCGTACTTCCGTGATAACGTTGTCCGTCTTGTTGAAGAGCGTGTGCGCGAGCGCAGTTCTACCGGCTCTCTGCGCCGTCAGGCCGAACAATCCCGCGCGGAGCATCCAGAGGTTGGTTACTTCCAGTGGGCAGCCTGGAGTGACGGTGAGCCTGGCAGTGTACGTGAAGCGCTGCTCGGACTGATTCGGGATAAATCGATGCAACTTGAATCGGCACGTGCTCTGCTGGAGCAGCGTCAGCAAGAGCGGGTGGAAGATCAGTCGTTCAAACGTGCGTTGTTCCGTGATAAACAGAATGTACGCAATCTGATTGACTGCATGCTGGAACGAGTGTATGTACCCAAGGTAGACTTGTTGCGACTGGAAAATGAATTACATCTGCTGCGCATCTACGATACGGAGATGGAAGAACTTCACCGATATAGTCGCCACGTCACAGCAGCCCTTGAAGTGTTGGAACGTACACTGCGAGAAACGGCTGCCCAAAGTATCGCCGCTGCGGATGAATACATCGGCCAGAACGTGATGGAATACTACGGCAAAGTGACGGAAGAGCTAATCACCGACCTGGAAGCCAAGCGCGGACGGGACGTATGGTTTGAGGACAGGTATATGGGAGATATGAACCGCCTTGCAACGGAAGGCGATGACCGTCTGCTGAAACGGTTGATGGAGGTATGTCACTCGTTGCTACTTACGGCCGAGCCATTGCGATTGCCATTTGAAGAAGAGCTGTTGCAGCGGGCCAATGTAACGATTGCCTACGGAGACAAAGACGTATTGACCCGGGATGATCTGTTCCGCAGGTTATACCACACACTGGAGGATCAGGCAGTTGTTCGGGTACGGGTATTCGATTATACGCAGGAACATCGGTATGAAGAGAAGTATTTCTTTGGTGACCATCATAGTGCTTTCATGGACTACGCGGCGCATGCCGAAGAGACGTCACGCATCTACAAGCTGGGTGTGGTGTACGAGGAACGCAGCAGTGGTGTGGAGAAGCTCAATCTGATGGGAGGTTTCCATCTGGAGGATCTCATGGTGTATCGGAACGGCAAGGTATATTATGACTCGTACACGGAGAATGGATATGAACTTCACCCCGCAGGTCTGGCGGAAAAGTTGTCACCCATCCGTTAAGATGTCTGGCTGTGTCATGACACCCTGCTATAATCTTGTATTAACTCAGCCTGCTTACGGCTGGTATGGAAAGGATGCATGTGGACATGCAGCGAAAAATCAATCTTCTCCTGGTCCTGTTCAGCCTGATTGGCGGGGCAGTGGGCTTTGCGGCAGGGGAAATCATGCTGCGTCAATGGCTTGGGGAAATGCCGCGTCTGTTGCTGATGGGCTTATACTTTGGCGTACTGGCGCTGAGTGTGGGGTTATTCTGTTTGATCGCAGAGATGATCTCACCCAAGCTGAATGGCGCATCATGGAAGCTTCGATATCTGGGACTGTCGTGGAAATTGCTTGTTCCGGCAACGCTGGCTCTGTTATTTGTTGTTGGACTCGCTCTGCAATTGTTGTATCAGATCAATCCGGGCGGTGTGAAGCAAGTGAAGGACATCGTACTGATGATCGACAACTCGGGCAGCATGAGCGAGACAGATCCGGATAACGGACGCTTTGAAGCAGCCAAGACACTGATCAGCCAAATGGAGAGTGACAAACAGGTAGCTGTCATTACCTTTGATGACCAGCCGCAGTTATTGCAACCGTTTATTGCGCTGGATAGTGAAGCGGCCAAGAATGAGGTTTATAGCAAAATCGATGGCATTGTCACAACTTCGGGCGGCACCAATTTTGATGCCGTGCTGCGGGAAGGCATGGAACAGATTCAGGGCAAACAGGACCCGAAACGTGGTACGGTCGTCATCTTGTTATCCGATGGCTTCAGTGAAGCGGATACGGCAGATATTTTGTCCCAATATAGCAGTGAACAGATTTCTATTAATACAGTCGGCCTAAGCCTGGTGGACCCATCGGGTACGGATCTGTTGCGTAATATTGCCCAGCAAACGGGTGGCATGTACTATGATGTACCGGATTCCGGTGGTCTGAATCTGGCATTCCAGCAGATCTACGATACGATCGATGAACGGACGCTGGTGACGGAGCGTACAGGTATGATGGAACATAGCGTTTATCTGGCGATTTTCCGTGTTGCAGCCGTTCTGCTGATTGGAGTGGCACTAGGTGTATCACTCGGACTTGTATTCGATAACCGTCACCTTGCGTTAAGCTTCGGTATTGGTGGTGCGGTGTCGGGTCTACTGGCAGGGCTTCTGCTGGAATGGGGACTCGACGGCTCGAACGTGGGTGATACATTTGTACGACTCGGTGCGATACTAATTTTGTCTGGCGTGTTGACCCTCTTCTCCTGGATTGTTCCGATTAAGGAGAACACGCCGCGGAAGAGCCGGGGTCGTCGTGAAGCTGGCGGCGGAACTTCTTCTGCCGAAGGGTTTGGTCAAAGACCAAGAGATACACGCAGCAAAGGATTCTAACGTCGGGAGGCCAATGGAATGCGGTTTACGGATGCAGACCCTTCGACACCCTTGATTCGAAAACTGACACTTGCGGTGGACGAAGGGCGTTGTACACTTCGCTGGCTCTGGCCGGAACGGGTAGAAGCTGTGTATGTGGAACGGCTGGAGCTGGATATGATGAGCGATGATCGTACCAGGGAAGAGCTTGCACAGGGCAAGCTGAAGCTGTACACAAGAGAGGAATATAAGGCGAGCAATGGTTACACGGATCGGATCACAGGTTTTGGTGCCATCAAGTACACGGTGTATGTGTGTCAGATGCAGGAAGACGGGCCTGTGCTGATCCGTCAACGAGATGAAGACAACATGGTGATTGCAAGCGCAGGGAAAGCGGATATTCGCTTTTCCATTCGCTACAAGAGCGGCTTTTTTCAGAAACGAAAAAGTGTATTGATCACCGTCACAGCGGAGGTGCCTGTTCCAAAGGAAGCCCTCTGTTATGTTCGCAAGCAGGGCGGGGTACCGCTGAATAAGGAAGATGGTACGGTGTATCCTTTTGTGAGTGATTTTGCTCCCGGAAGAAATGAGATGCCGCCCGTTGAAGTTGCCAAGGATGATTATGTGCGATTATTCTTCACGGACGGACCGAAATATGGAGCCGCCTATCGGCTTATATCAGACTAGATAGTTGGACTAGCGATTGGAATGTTACTCTGTCATCGTAGTGCAAGTGTAAATCACCTTAGTCTGACTGATCAGGGGAGGGGAGTGGCTATGAGCTTTTTTAGTCGGTTTTTGAAGAGACAACAGCCGGAGGAACGTCCGCTGTTTTATGATATTGTGTGCCCTTATTGTTTCAGTAAGTTTTCACCGGAAGAGGTAGTGTTCCGCGCCGCCCATCACCGCGATGATGATGAGGACTACGCACTCGGGGAAGATGCAAAGTTGAATCGGTATCGCGAAAGGTTCGGACTTGACACGGTATTTGATATGGAGGCCGTATTGGCTCCGCATGATGTACCGGAGGAACACCGTATTTATTCCGATAACATCGTGATGGGGCTGAACGATCGGTATGGTGTCGTTACACGCCGCCGGTTGTGTCCGCAATGTCATAACGAGCTACCTGTTACGGCAGGTAAAGCACCCAGCAATATCATTTCCATTATCGGTGCATCCCAGGTGGGGAAATCCGTCTACATGACTTCATTAATTCATACATTGCAGCATTATACGGCTGATCATTTTGACGCGGCTTGCATGCCATTGAATGCGGAGATCAGCCGCCGGTTCCGTGCGGATTATGAAGAACCGTTGTTTGAACGGGGCGATCTGCTGGATTCCACACAGAAGGAAAAGTTGCAGGAGCCGTTTATCTTCCAGTTTGTGTTCAAGGACGAAGATAAAGCGCCGCTGACACTGGTATTCTTTGACGTTGCGGGTGAAGGTATGGTGGAGCAGGATTATCTCGGACTTCACGGGCAGCACATCAAGAACTCGGCAGGTATCCTGTTCATGGTGGACCCGCTTCAGATTCGTTCGATTCGGGACAAAATCCGCATTAACCTGGGCAACGAGCCGGGAGAGTGGACACCACGATACGATGAGCCACGCGACGTGGTGCTGACGATGTTTGGAGATTTTATCGCGTATCAGGACAAAGCCAAAACGAATATTCCCACAGCTGTTGTGCTCACCAAAAGCGACATGCTGCATTCCCTCAAGGATGAAGAGGGGGATTATATCAAATCCAACAGTAACGTCTTCCGCAACATGGTTCACCGCGATTGGTTCGACTTAACCGAGTTCGAGAATATCGACGGGGAGATCCGCCGTTTTATCGAGAAGGTGGACCGCCCGTTCAAGGGCACGATGGATGTGTACTTCAAGGATACAGCCTATTTCGCAGTCTCTGCGCTGGGTAGCAATCCGGTGGATATGAAATTGCAGGGTGTGGTTAGCCCGATCCGCGTGGATGAACCCTTCCTGTGGCTGTTGTACAAGCTGAAGTACATTGAGGGGAGAGTGGGATGATGCGTTCTTCCGTAACCCCGCCCATTGAACAACAGCTGTATACCCGAGAGCGGCGCGGGGTGTTTCGCACAACAGAGGGGTTTGATACGGTTGCGGCATCGCCGGGACTGGACCCTTCTTTTATCAAAAGAGTGCTTCACCCCTACTGTGTCTATGACGCTCCAGCGGAGCTAACAGGCCGTAGCGAGAAGGACGAGACGAAGTTTCCGGCTTCCATTCACCTGCTTCATCTGGAGAGTGGAGAGACGATTCTTGGCCAAAATGTGTACCAGTCTGCGGATTTCACCGGGCTGCGCAGTGCCTTTTTTGCACATAATTACGTCTTGTCTCCCGAACGCTCGGAAGAGCAGATGAAACAAGGCGGCTGGCTGGATGCCGTGTTTGCCACGTCCTATGACATCGAACAAGGTACAGTTCTGCCAGCACTTGCTGAATTGCCTATATCATCTATGAGCGGACAGGGTGGGGCGACCGATGCTGGCGTAGGATCACCAATTCAAGTGCTGAGCGCCTTGAAGATGAACGAAGTGCTGTTCAAGCGCCTGCTCTATGCGGTAATGCAGTCTGTAGCGACACGCAGAAAAGTATACATTGCGCTGGACCTTCCCGCAGAGGAAGTGACCGCAGGGGCCAAAGGATTGCTACGTTTGCTGTACACGGCTTTACCATACGCATTCCGGCGGCAACTGGGATTCATGACGTTTGCCAAGGAGCCACAGGCCAAGAAGGGCATTCACGTCCAGTTTGTAGAGCGGGGGACGTTACGTCCGAAAGACCGGAATACGGAGAAGGATTTCACCTTTGATCTGGTATCCGGCAGAGTGACACATGCGGATGCATCTGTGGCGAAGTTACCTTATGCGGAATTCGCCTGGGCTTTATTGCAGGAACCTGGTGCGGCGGATGCGTTCTATACATTTGCGGATGAGATGCTGTCCGGCATGGAGCCTGGTCGGGAACTTTCCATTGAAGCGTATGGCGAACTTGCGGTGTTCTATGGTCTTGAACAAGGCATGGAAGACCTGTATTTGGATAACAAAAGTCATGTCCTGAGTGGCTTGCTGACCTATTTGAAGCCGGATGGTGGATTACAGCAACGTTCCCGTCTGAACGAGCTGTTCCTGACCTTGCTCAGCAGGGAACTGGACAGCGTGAAGCGTGAGAACGTACCCGAAGAAGACGTCGCAGCTCGCATTGGAGAGTATTTCAGTGTTGCCGCGCCCGTGGTGCAATCCCGGATTGTGGACTATTTCATCTACGGTGTGAATAATGCTCGCGCCCAGAAGCGTATGCGTGCTGTGCAGGAATTGTATGCTGTGCTGGATCGGGATCCGCAGCTGAATCAAGCTTTCTTTGATAAAGTGCTGGCCAATGAATCGCTTACCAAGCTGTTGTTCGAGCCTTATCTGGACAATCAGCTGAAACGCACGGAATCGGCAGCGAACGTTGTTGAAGTGATCCGAAGATGGGTTACGTCCCATCCATCTGCGATCCACTACAGCTTCTTGCAGGAGCGGACAGCCAATGAGCTGCGTGAACGGTTATGTTCTGCGCCTAATCCGGTACAGTCTGCGAATGAAGCCCTCCAGCGTGTTAGCATACTGGATCGGGTATCCGCTGATGTCACTTATGATACAGGCATTACGGCACGAATTGGTCAATCGGAAGCTACAGCCCGCCCTAATCGCAAAGGGGGATCTCCGTCTGCCAGTCAAGATCCGGCGTATCAGGAGGAGTTAACCCGCCTTGCAGACAAGCTTGCTTATGTCATTAACCTGTTTATGATTCAGGATCTGGATCTGGAACGGGTTAACCGTGAACAGCTGTTAAGCATTGATATTTTGCAGCATGGTAATGAGGTTCGGGATTGGGCGGCACGTCAAGGTTCTGATGTATCTGCTCGAACGAACATGATGCTGGCTGCGAGAGTGTGGCTTAGTGGCGAGGGGAATGAAGAAGAGGCATTGGAGGCACTTTCCCTGGCAGAACGCAATGAACTTCAACGCTGGACGCGTCGCTGGCTTGCCGGAGAGCTGCAGGCTCATCCGGGGATCGCAGCATATGAAGCTTTACCGATGGCTTTTTATCGGGGAGGAAGCGGCAGCAATCGGTTGGATTATCCCGGCCTGATTGAATTCATCCGCACCAATGCAAGTCGTGCTGAAGGACTGTATCCATTCTTCGAATGGTCAGGAGATCATCGGATGTTTGTCCGGGGTTCCAATGTGCATAAAGGATATGCGGATGCGATCATGGCGTATTTCAAAGCCCATGACCGTGAAGCTTTTAAGTCGAAGTCAGCTTTCAAACCGTATTACGTGAGAGCCAGCAAGACAATGAAGCCGGTCTATGACCGTGCGAAGACGGAATTGTCCTCTCCACTGGTGCGGATGCTAACGGGTAAAAGGAAAAATCTGTTCGGATTAATCCTCTTGATCCTGGTTCTTGGTATTGCGGGCGGTACATATGCATGGATGAAAGATTCTGTAGAGCCGCCAGCGGCATCCCCTCCATCTACCCAGGAGCCTGTCATACCGGCTGAACCTGAGGTGCAGCTAGCGGAGCAGATTGCTTATATGATTCCTGCGAGTGAACAGGAGGGTACGCAATCACCTGCTCAACTGGTGATCCGTTTCAGGAACGATACGGGAAGCACTGAGTTTGAACAAGGCAAACTTCAGTTGACGATGAAGGATGATAGTACTCAGGAGTTGGTTACTACAGGAAAATGGGAGAGTTTTAATCGGAACGAGGAGCCAGATAACCAAGTTCCTTCCAATAGTAGTTCAGGAAGTACTTCCGAAGGGAGCAAGGATGGCTCATCAGCGGGAAACGCGGGGAACACAGAGCAGACGGAGGATGGCGATCAACAGGCCGATCCTTCAACATCAGGTGATTCCACTTCAGATCCTGCTACCGATACAACAACGGATACAGGGACGAATGGATCGTCTAATGCTGCGAGTGGAGACACGGATCAAGGTACGGATGCAGATCAAGTTACTGGTTCCACATCACCTGACACATCTGTATCCAATGAACAGGATGCGGATGCGAACAATCCTGCACAGATGTCTATTGGAGAGGTAGATCGTCTCTATCCGTATGGATTGCAGATCGATCTTCCGGCGAATATGGATGCCGAGAGCATTGTCAGTGTGAAGAGTACGCAGGGCAATATGACAGTGATCCAATTGATGCCGCAGCCTAATTAAGCTGTAAATCATATTATTTGAGCGTGTTGCATAGATTCATTAAGTGTCTTTTGATCCAATAAGGAAAAATGCTGGCTTCATACCTTATTAAACGAACGTATGTGAGATGACCTTGAACTTTAGATTTCAAGGTCATCTTTTTTTATTTGATATGGCGGATGAATATATTGAACTAACATTTACACAAAAACGGAGAGGGCAGAAATACCCTGAAGAAGTGAAACGTTCGCCTTTATCCCCGGATGTACCCACTAAAAAAGGATGAAAAAATCTGGGGATAACAGCGATCAGAAGGTTGTTCTGTCATCGGAGTGGCTAGTGTAACTATCCTTTAGTTCAATTTATACAGCCATTGCATGAAAAAAACTCACACATTCACAATTCAGACACAAAATTTGCGATTCAAGAGTTTAAAAGACAGTCAGAAGTGATAAAGTGCGCGGAATGAATGAGAAAAGATCTCATGTGTACTTGGGAAAAGAGCGGGATTTCTGCTAGAGAAAGACCAAATAAAGCACGAAAAGAGAAGAAAATTTGGTTTTTTATGTTGACAAATGATAATGATTATCAGTATCTTTAGTGTAGAAGATATTTGCGTCGGAAATACACAGAATTACAATTTCGTTTTTGTTGTCATAGCCGGATTACATAACCGGGATAAATGAGAGAGGGATGATCGCATGTTTCGTCTGGAGACGACCAAGCTGGATATCGCTTATGAGGAAAGACTAATTGTAGAGGATCTGAATATTCAGATTCCCCAAGGAAAAATTACAGCACTTGTTGGGGCCAATGGTTCAGGGAAGTCAACCATCCTGAAAACGATGGCACGTATTATGGCTCCAAAAGCAGGTAATGTATTGCTCGACGGGAAGTCCATCCATAAACAGTCCACGCGTGAAGTTGCCAAGCAACTTGCGATTTTGCCACAGAATCCAACAGCCCCTGAAGGTCTTACCGTTACTGAACTGGTATCGTATGGTCGCTTTCCTTATCAAAAAGGATTTGGCTCCATGCGTGCGGAAGACAAACGGATGATTGAATGGGCTATCGAAGTGACAGCCATGACTGAATTCCATGATCGTCCGATTGATCAACTGTCCGGTGGACAGCGTCAACGTGCCTGGATTGCCATGGCACTTGCACAAGAAACAGATATCCTTTTCCTGGACGAGCCGACTACGTTCCTGGATATGGCTCACCAGCTCGAAGTATTGCAATTACTGGAGCAACTGAATGCCACAGCCAACCGTACCATTGTTATGGTTGTGCATGACTTGAATCATGCTTCCCGCTACGCACATCACATGATTGGTATCAAAAAAGGTAAAGCCATTGCTCATGGTTCACCTGTGGAAGTCATGAACTCGGATGTGCTTCGTGAAGTATTCAACATTGAAGCAGATATTGTGATTGATCCGCGTTCCGGTGTACCGCTCTGCTTGCCTTACGCTCTTGCAGGCGAACGCCAGCAATCGAAGACGCCAGAGCAGATGGTCATGAACAGTGCGATGGTTCATGCTGGAGGACGGACAGAACCACGTGTTCAAGCGACAGGAAGTTAATAAATTGGGCCATATGTGGTCCTTACATTATAGAATGAAGCCGCTGTGCGCTATCGCAGGCGGCTCTTTTGCATTCATGGGGAATTTGCAACGCATGGGAGCAAAGGGAACGTATAGACCCGGGATTTGGTAATCGCATTGGATCAGGTCTATAATAATAGGACAGGCTGTGAGTTCATTGGTTATGCCAACGTGCTCGCAACAGCCCAAACCAACATATGTCATGGGAGGAATCAGTCATGTCCGTATATTCATATCAGGCGGTAACCACCGCGAACCAGGAAGTCTCACTGGATCTGTATCAAGGTAAGGTATTGGTCATTGCCAATACAGCCAGCAAGTGTGGGCTGACCCCGCAATACGGTGAATTGCAAAAGCTTTATGATCGTTATCGCGATCAAGGCTTGGTTGTACTGGGTTTCCCTTGTAACCAGTTTGGAGGGCAGGAGCCAGGTACAAGTGAGGAAGCGGAATCATTTTGCCAGATTAACTATGGTGTGAATTTCCCGGTGTTTGCCAAGGTAGATGTGAATGGTGAGGACACTCATCCCCTGTTCCAATACCTGAAGGAGCAACAACCTGGCGTAGGCGAAACAAGCGACATCCAATGGAACTTCACCAAGTTCCTTGTTAACCGTGAAGGTGAAGTGGTAGGTCGTGTTGAACCGAAAGAATCTCCGGAGACAATGATTGCAGATATCGAGAAATTGCTCGGTTAAACCATGAGCGTTTGAGAAGCCTGTTCTTGCATAAGCAAGATGGGCTTCTTTGGTTATTTTATATACGTGGCTTTATTCTCTTCACAGGTAGGCGTTGCTCCATAGAGACCTCTAACTTTATGCGCCGATACAGGGATTACGGAAGCCATTACATAGCATAAACCGACCCGAATCCGGGGACAATGAAATCAATACAATGAAGGGAAGAAAGGCTTAAATACAGGGAAATGACCTCCTTCGACAAACTTTTTTTGCACAACCTATTGCAATGTGAAAAAGATCACATTATAATGAGTGTATAAAGTGAAATAAATCACATACACAGTTTCGAATAAGAAGTGAAATATTTCACAACCACAATAACATTATATTCAAACTCATTTATATATTTCGAGGAGGAACTTTTAATGAAAATCGCAGTTATCGGATGTACACACGCAGGGACCGCAGCCATCGTAAATACCGCCAAATTGTACCCGGATGCTACCATCACCGTGTATGAGCGCAATGACAATATCTCCTTCCTATCTTGTGGCATTGCGCTCTACGTAGGTGGGGTTGTGAAAGACCCTGACGGTTTGTTCTATTCTTCGCCTAATCAACTGGCAGAGCTTGGTGTTGAGACCAAGATGCTTCACGAAGTTACAGCAGTCGATGCCAAGGGTCATACCCTTCAGGCTAAAAACCTGCAAACCGGGGAAGAATTTGAAGATACGTTTGACAAACTGATCGTGACAACCGGGTCATGGCCTGTCGTTCCAAAGCTTGAAGGCATCGAGATGGATAACATCTTACTTTGTAAAAACTACAATCATTCCAACACAATTATTGAAAAAGCCAAAGATGCCAAACGTGTTACTGTTGTAGGTGCAGGATATATCGGCGTAGAGCTGGTGGAAGCTTTCCAAATGAATGGCAAGGAAGTTACTCTAATTGACAGTGTGGACCGGATTTTGAACAAATACCTGGACCCTGAATTCACGGATGCGATCGAAGATACGTTGACTGGACGCGGCATCAAGCTGGCTCTTGGTCAAACAGTACAGAAGTTTACTGGAGAGAATGGCAAAGTGACCAAGGTGATTACGTCCAAAGGAGAGTTTGAAACCGATCTGGTTATTCTGTGTATTGGTTTCCGTCCAAATACAGAGCTGCTCAAAGGCCAAGTGGATATGCTGCCAAACGGCGCAATCATCGTGGATAAATATATGCAAACGAGTCAAAAAGACGTCTTCGCTGCGGGTGACAGCTGTGCTATTCATTACAACCCAACAGGCAAAGCATCTTACATTCCACTGGCAACCAACGCCGTGCGGATGGGTACACTCGTGGCCCGTAACCTGGTTCGTCCTACGACACCGTATATGGGTACACAAGGAACATCGGGTATCAAAATTTATGAGCAAAATATCGCGGGTACCGGGATGACGGAAACGTCTGCTGCTGATGAAGGTCTGATTGTTGAATCTGTCGTACTGGAAGACAGCTACCGTCCGGAGTTCATGCCAACGGCTGAGAAACTGTTGCTCAAAGTAGTATATGAGCAGGCTACTCGTCGGATCGTCGGAGCACAGGTGATGTCTCAGGTTGATCTGACCCAATCGATTAATACGATCTCGGTCTGCATCCAAAATAACATGACCGTAGATGAGCTGGCCTTCATCGACTTTTTCTTCCAGCCACATTACAACAAACCATGGAACTTCCTGAACACGGCGGGTCTGCAAGCACTGCCTCCAATAGAAGTAAAAGCACCAGCAATGGTGTAAGGAAGCAGAATAGATGGTTTAACAGCGATCTTGATAAACGCCATACAAAGATAAGTCATGCTTATCTGTAAATATAAGGTGTACAATAACTGCCAGGAATACGAAACAAGGCGGACGATTATAAGCAAAAAGAAGACTGGCGATTAAACGTCAGTCTTTTTTTGTGGTTTTTTAGCATCAAAAGGCCTTATATACTCTTGCTGACTTAACTATTCCAAGACACTCTTAAAGTATCTTTTTAAATTACATTGTGATAATTTGCACAAAGTTTCATGCAGTACCAAGATACAATTGAGATATGGCATTCAACGTATAACTTATGAATTTCAGATGGTTTTATCCAATGATGAACAATGAAGGAGAGGATGGATGATATGGCAGCAAAAACACCTCTTGAGGTTGCACAATATACGGCGCAAACAGGCATGAAGAAGGCTCAATATCCGGTGTCTTCTGTATTGGTGCTTAGTTTCATGGCAGGTGCATTTATCGCGCTGGGTTTTCTACTGGATATCCGGGTGATTGCTTCTGCGCCAGCTGAGTGGGGGAGTCTGGTCAATCTGATTGGAGCGGCAGTGTTCCCGGTTGGACTAATCATGGTGCTCATAGGTGGTGGCGAGCTGCTGACAGGTAACATGATGGCAGTTCCGCTTGCTACGATTGCAAGAAAATTATCCGTGGGTAGCATGTTGAAAAATCTAACCTTAGTGACGATTGGTAATTTTGTTGGAGCTTTGTTTGTCGCGTACGCGTTTGGACATGTGCTGGGCCTGACCGGAGAGGGTGTATATCTGGCGAAAGTGGTGGATATGGCTGGGCATAAGTTGCATGACGGCTTCCTGCAAGCTTTCATCTCTGGCATCGGCTGTAACTGGCTGGTGGCACTGGCCGTGTGGCTATCTTATGCATCCGATACGATGAGTGGCAAGGTACTGGGCATTTGGTTTCCAACGATGGCATTTGTGGCGATTGGATTCCAGCACGTTGTGGCCAATATGTTCCTCATCCCGGCGGCAATCTTTGAAGGGCATTATTCGTGGGGCCAATATGTGATGAATTTTATTCCGGTATGGCTCGGGAATCTGACTGGTGGTGCTCTGTTTGTAGCTGCAGCCTATTGGGTGGTGTACCTGCGCCAAGCTGAGCCGAAAGTGAAACCGGAGGCAGCAAGGTTGATCGAAGCTGTGGAGACGGAGGCTAGAGTGATGTTGAGCAAGCAGGCGTAGCGAGGTATATATATTCATGTAGAAGTGAAGACGATTCTGATCTTGCTCGGTTCATGGCGAATATGCTGTGATGGAGCAGGGCGGGATCGTTTTTTTTGTATGGGGTTTTTTGTTGGAGTTTAAACGCAAAATAAATTCGCCATGACAAGGTTCGGGGGAACGAAACCTGTTCATGGCGAATTTCGGGAGTGGTCCATGATATGGCATGAGGAGGAAGTGGGGAAACACTAGCCTAATGCCTTATTTTTAATTTACCCCTGATTTCTGAAGTTGAATCAAACTCAAAAACATTTTTTGAAAATAATTTAAAGCTGCTATAGCGGCAAATATGAAGCAAAAACATACTGTTCTCTTTACGCGATAACCTCGAAGAAGATATGATATAGGGATAGCTTTTGAAGAGGGGGAGCCTTACGATGATCGATCAGGAGAATGGTGTATTTGCGGCGGTGTGCCCGCTCGACTGTCCGGACACTTGTGGTCTGTTATTACATAAAGAGAACGGAAAAATTGTGAAGGTGGCAGGCAATCCGGATCATCCGATCACCAAGGGTGCCATTTGTAATAAAGTTAGAAATATGACTGAGCGGGTGTATCACCCCGAGCGTCTACAATATCCGATGAAACGTGTAGGAGCCAAAGGTGAAGGCAAGTTCGAACGAATCAGTTGGGATGAAGCGATTCGCGAGATTACGACCAAATTCACTGCATTGTCCGAAACCTACGGCCCGGAGAGCATCCTGCCCTACAGCTTTTACGGTAACATGGGCATTCTCGGCGTAGACGGTATGGATCGGCGTTTCTTCAATGCACTAGGTGCAAGTGTGCTGGAGCAGACGATCTGTAATGCCGCCGGAAATACGGGCTGGAAATATACGATGGGGGCCAACCGGGGAACGTTGCCGGAAGATACGGAACACGCGGATCTCATTCTGGTGTGGGGTGGCAATATCGTCAGTACAAATATGCACCAAGTCGTTTTGGCGGAGAAAGCCCGTAAGAAAGGCGCCAAGATCGTCGTAATCGACGTTCATCGCAATCGTACCGCACAGTGGGGCGACTGGTTTATTCCGCTGTATCCGGGCACGGACAGTGCACTGGCGCTAGGATTGATGCATGTGTTGTTCGAACGGGGACTAACGGATGAAGCGTTTATGCAAAAGTATACGGTGGGTCATGAGGCACTGCGTGATCATGTCCGCAGTTACACTCCTGAACGTGTTGCACGTATTACGGGCGTGCCGGAGGAAACCATTGTGGAGCTGGCCGAACTGTATGGCAACGCACAGGCAGCCCATATTCACATCGGCAACGGCCTTCAGCACCATGATAATGGGGGGATGAACGTGCGTAGCGTTGCATGTCTGCCTGCTATTACAGGGCAATGGCTGAAGCAAGGCGGCGGTGCCGTTCGCACCAACAGCTACGCGAGCACGAATAGCGACGCGCTCGAACGTCCGGAGCTGCGGCAGAATCCGGAGCCGCGAGTGGTGAACATGAACCGGATTGGGGAAGCGCTGCTGGAAGCGGAGCAGCCGATCCGGGCTATGATGGTTTACTGCAGCAATCCACTGGTGGTGGCACCGGATACCGAGCGGGTGGAGCGAGGTTTTGCACGGGAAGATCTGTTCACGGTTGTACACGATCTGTTCATAACGGATACCGCGAAATATGCAGATATTGTATTGCCAGCCACATCTTCATTTGAAGCGACGGACCTGTACACCTCTTATTGGCATCAGTACGTTCATCTGCAAGAGCCGGTGATTGCACCGATTGGGGAGAGCAAGAGTAATGTGGAACTGTTCTCACTGCTTGGGCAGGCTATGGGGTACGATCCTGCAATCTTCGGAGAAACACCGGAGCAGATGATTAAGGATGCACTCCAGGATACAGGCAATCCTTACATGAATGGAGTTACGTTAGAAGAACTGAAGGAACACCGATTCGTGAAGCTGGATATGACACCACATGCTGCATTTCTGGATCAGCTGCCTACGCCTTCAGGCAAAATCGAGTTGTATTCGGAGACGATGGAACAGCGAGGGCTTCCGCCGCTCCCTACCTATAGCGCTCTGATTGAAGGATATGATGGGGAGAATCCGGCTGGACCTGCCGATACTTATCCGCTGATGTTCCTATCGCCGCCGAACCATAATTTCCTGAACTCCACCTTTGGCAATTCAGCCAAACACCAGCGTTTGGAAAAGATGCCTCTTTTGCAAATGCACCCTGAGGACGCTAGCCGCAGAAACGTGGAGGATGGAGATGCAGTAGTCGTATGGAATGATCGTGGGCGTATCGAACTTACCGCCAAGGTGAGTGAAGCCATGCTGCCGGGAACCGTCATCAGCCAAGGTTTATGGTGGGATGGTGACGGCAAGAAGCAGCGAGCGAATTCACTGACGTCCAATCGCTTGTCGGACATGGGGAACGGGGCGACCTTTTTCTCGGCCACTGTTGAAGTGAAGCGTCAATGAGTGTGCTTGCAGCGTGATTTTTTTGAGGTAAGATGAACAAAGGCTAGAATTTGAGCAGGATTAAAGTGCAATAGATGTAACACTTCATAAAACCTTCGCTCTGGCTGGTTATGGTTATGCCGTCAGGGCAAAGGTCTATTTTGTATGGCTATTTGTTTGTGCAGAGGTACTAAGGAGAATGAATTAACGATGATGAGATGGCTGGATAACTATCCAAAAGAAGTGAGAATATTTTTATTAGCAAGTCTGGTTAACGCAACAGGCAGTGCACTGATGTGGCCGCTGACCACCATGTATGTGTTTGATGAGCTTGGACGGACGATGGCTAACGCGGGTTTTGTGATCCTGATTCAGTCCCTGGGTGGCATCTTCGGACAGTTGCTCGGAGGTTCGTTGTACCACAGAGTAGGCGTAAAGAAGCTGATTATTGGCTCACTGGCGCTTAATGCGTTTGGTTTGTTTGCGTTGCCCTGGATTAGTGCGTATTGGGTCGTATTTATATGTGCGATGGGCTGGATTGGTCTGTTTAGTTCATTGTCGCTGCCAGCGATTCAGGCCTTTATTGGCTTCCGATTTGCGGAGCGACGCGGTGAATTATTCAATGTTATCTATGTGGCGAACAATATCGGGGTAGCGATTGGTACGGCGCTCAGTGGTTTTCTGGCTGACTTTTCCTATCACCTCAGCTTTGTACTGAACGGAGTAACCTCAGCTGGGTTTGCGATTTTCTTCTGGTATTATCTGTCTCGGGTTGAACCGGATCAGGGGGAAGTACATCTGACGAAACGCAAAACCGTTCCCGATGGGCCGGGCGTCTGGGCATTGCTGGGTAATACCCGATTATATCTGTTTATGAGCTTGGGCGTGCTCTTCCTGTTATTCGGCAATTCCATCTGGAACACAGGTGTGTCCCCGTATATCATTTCTGAGGGTATGGAAAAAAGAATGTATGGTCTGCTCTGGACCCTGAACGGGGTGCTGATCTTTGTAGGCCAACCTTTCACCAGTTGGGTGAAACGGACCATGGCCCGTACCTCCACGGCCCAGATGACCGCGAGTGCGGTATTCTATGGCATGGCCTATATCGTCATGATTACCATGTACAGCTATCCGGGCATGGTGCTCGCAATGGTACTCGCCACGTTTGGAGAGATGCTGATCTCCCCTGCAACACCAGCATTTATCTCCGAGCATGCGGGCAGGGCAGCCCCTTTTTACATCGGGATATCGGGTGGAATTGGTGCTGTTGGACGGGTTATCGGACCCTACGCGATGGGGGTTATGTATGACAAACAGGGACTTATTCCTGTAGCGTGGCTGGCAACAGGCACAGCAGCTATTGCTGTACTTGGTTTTGTGCTGCATGCAGTGTTGAACCGTAATCGTGAAGTGAAGGAGTAGGGGATGGACGCCTAACAGATCTCATCGTGTTGGAGAGGATGCGGAAGGAAGAACGCGTTGAAGTGGACGGTAAATCCACTGTAATCTGTCTGCTCATCCGTAAATTACAGTTGACAAAAAAATATATTTATGCTATAATTTACATATAAAAATATTCCGTATATAATAAGATTCTCCTGGCCAGGGGAATCTTATTTTTGTACGGGAGGAATAAGTATGAAGCAAAATGAATCCAGTATCACATCATTGATTTCGACTTTTGGCCGAGCCTATCACAGCCAACATGACAGACCCCTCATTTTTGATGATTTTATGGCGAGATTGCTGATCTCTCCTCAAGAGTTTTCAGATATCAGCAATAACATGGTTAGAGGCATTCATTTTTTCAACCCGGATATGGCTCACCAGCTCAAGGACGACCCGGAAAAGGTTCTAAAATGGATTACCCAGGTACAGTTATCTCCAATAACTCTGGCTCGGGCCGCTTACTGTGAGCATGTACTTTTGCATGAAGTTGCGTTGGGATTGAAGCAGGTAGTTATTCTTGGCGCCGGGATGGATACGTTTGCTTTGAGGCATCCGGAATTGGAGGACACGCTGGATATCATTGAAGTGGATTATCCGGCTACACAGCAATTCAAGAAGGAGCGGCTGAATCAGGCCGAGCTGACTATTCCGAACAATCTTCACTTTGTACCCATGGATTTTACTCGCGAGCTTTCGAATGACAGCTTGACTCTTGAAGGGTTGAAGAAACGGAAGACGTTGGCTAGCCTCTTGGGTGTTTCGTATTATTTGCCCAAAAATGATCTGTTTAACGTGATTCGTCATGTGTTTGCGAACCTGCCAATCGGAAGCTCTATAGTTCTGGATTATGCAGATGAGCACCTTTTTGAGGAAAAAGGGATGTTTAATCGGGTTGAAAATATGATTAAATTGGCTGCAATGGGTGGTGAGCCGATGCAATCCGGCTACGCATATGTGGAGATGGAGGCCTTGCTTGATGAAGCAGGGCTGCTTATTTATGAGCATCTGACTCCCGAGGCGATTCAGGAACAGTTTTTCCAGGATCGAATCGATCATCTAAGGGCATTTGAAACGATACATTTCATTCACGCAGTAAAAAAATAAATCGTCCGGGCATGTATGGTCACCTATATAGCCCGTATTTGCATACAGCGGCAAACCTTCACCCTGTGGCAGGGTGAAGGTTGTTTGGTTTGATCAAAGGACCAACACAAACCATGATTCTGTAGCCAATAACATCACACGTGATACAAATGTTCAGAAATCAGACTTGTTAGGGTGCGATTCCATGTCATTCAACGTCCTCCCCTCTATTTGTGCATAATGCCCATATAATAGAATGGAACTGGTTAAAGGCAGGAGGATGCATACGATGTACAAGGTTTTGTTGGTCGATGATGAATTTATGATTTCGGACGGGATCTCCAGTGTGGTGAACTGGTCCCGATTAGGAACAGAACTGATTGGTATTGCTCAAGATGGATTGGAAGCGCTTGCTTCAATCGAGCAGCAACGCCCGGATATCATCATCTCGGACATCCGCATGCCGGGAATGGATGGATTACAGCTGGTTGAAGCTGTGGCAGAGAAGTATCAGCATATCTCATTCATCATGCTCACGGGTTTTACGGAGTTTGAATATGCGAAGACCGCCATGCAGTATGGGGTGAAGCACTACTTGCTCAAGCCCTGCAGTGAAGAGCATCTTGTACAGGCTATTAGTGAATTGGTCAGTGAGAAGCGAGAGTTGACCGATCAGGAGCGTTTTGTGCAGTCGATCCAATATAATCTGGAGCGTGTACTGCCACATGCCAAGGAATATTTTCTGAAAGAATTGGTGACCAACAGAACCTATGGGGTCAAGGAATGGAAGTATTTCGAGGAATTATTCGATGTACAGTTTCAGGATCAACGTGTGCGGTTGCTGCTGGTAGAGATCGAGGGGGATCATGAGTATTTGCACTTGTTCGCGGTGAAGAACATTGCCGAGGATATTTTTCACAATCCCATCTTAAGTGCCACGGTTGGAAGGCATGTGCTACTAATTATGGAGGACAAGTTGTCTGAAACGCAGTTGTTCCATAATATCGATGAGATTCGCGCCACATTTACCCGATATTATCATGACGATCTCACGATTGCCCTGAGCGAGCCAGGAGATCTTTCGCAGGCACGCCATTTGTACATGCAGACGCTAGTTTATCTCAATTACCGCTTTTACCTCGGTGAGGGCAGTCTCATTATGGAGCGGGATATTTACTCTCCCGGAGAGCGCATTCTTCCTGAGTTCGAATACGATCCGGAGCGGATGGTTACTGCAATCAAGGCGGGACACTGGCAGGAAGTCGGATCAGAGCTGAACCGGATGTTTCAGATGCTTGCCAGCTTGCGATACGATATATCCCAAACGAAGTCCTATCTTATTCAGATGTTTATGGAGATGATTCGACTCAGCGGCTCTGCCGAGATGAAAAGGTATATGGACCAGTTGCCAGGCATGATTGAATCCAGCACCCTGCATTCTTTTCAACAGTTTCTGCTTGCCGTTGCCAAGGAAATCACGCTGCGCCGCTATGAACAACATCGCTCGAGACAATCGCAGATGGTAGGTAGTGTGAAACAGCTGGTAGAGAAGCGCTACCAGGACGAGACATTGACACTCCAGTCCATCGCTGGGGAAATATACATGAATCCAGACTACATTGGCAAAATGTTCAAGAAAGAAACTGGAGAGAAATTTACGAACTATGTGTTAAGCTACCGCATTCGCAAAGCGTTGGAGCTTCTGGAGCAGGACGGGAACTGCACGGTATCCTCGCTTGCCGAGCAGACGGGGTTTGGTGCCAACTGGCCGTATTTCAGCAAAATGTTCAAGAAATATACGGGCTTCTCCCCTTCCGAGTATAAAAAGGTACCATAGACAGCGCTGCTGTCGCTTCTACATAGCTTCCTTTATATCCGATCCACATCCGACTCACATCTGATTTATGATCAGGCCCTGTACGCCATTCAACGGCAGCAGGGTCTTTTTTTGTCGGACGGAACTCGGTTTTGAACATCCATTTATCGGAAATGAGCATGGGAAGAAAAGGCGCTCGATTCTATCATTAGAAGTGTCATGTTAGTGAATGAACATCGAGAGTGGAGGTTGAGTGGATGGAGCTGAATCGAAGCCGGGGGATTGAACCTGGGCGTTTGAAGCCAGCTGGCAAATGGAGTTCGGTGAAAAAGGAACTTGTCCGCAACAGATACGTTTATCTGATGCTCGTTCCTGTGGTAGCCTACTATCTGATTTTCAGCTATGGGCCAATGTACGGGCTACTGATGGCATTTCAGGAATCCTACAACCCGATCAAAGGAATCTTGGCAGGCGAATGGGTCGGATTTGACAACTTCACCATGTTTTTTGAAAGTTATTATTTCTGGCGACTGATTAAGAACACACTGATTTTGAGTTTTTACAGTATTGTGTTTGGTTTCCCGGCTCCGATTCTACTAGCACTGCTGCTGAATGAAGTCCGGAAGAAGTGGTTCAGAGGTGCAGTACAGACCATCAGTTATATGCCGCATTTTATTTCGGTTGTCGTCGTGGTTGGAATGTTGAAAACGTTCTCATCTCTGGACGGTGGGTTATTTAACGTCATTCGTGACTTTTTTGATCTGCAGCCGATTATGTTTTTGGCGGAAAAAGATATGTTCCGTCCGATGTACATCCTGTCCAACATATGGCAGGGCGCAGGCTGGGCCTCAATTATCTTTTTGGCAGCATTAAGTGGTATTGATCCTCAGTTGTATGAAGCTTCCAAAATTGACGGCGCAGGCCGCTGGAGACAGCTGTTACATATTACACTGCCGGGCATCATGCCCACAATTGTGATCATGTTAATTCTGCGTATGGGGGCGGTCATGAACGCGGATTTCCAGAAAATATTACTGATGCAAACGGCACCGACCTATGAGACATCGGATGTCATATCCACCTTTGTTTATCGTTCCGGTATTTTGGAGGGGAACTATACGTATTCAACCGCCATCGGACTATTTAACGGCGTCATTAATTTCGCGCTGCTCATTATTGCGAATGCAATCAGCAGAAAGCTTAACTCAACCAGTCTCTGGTAATTGGAAGGTGAAGCGATGAAACAGTCTATAGGGGAACGAGTTTTTGATGTATTTAATACCCTGCTGCTCTTGGTCATCATGATTTTATGCTTTTACCCGATGCTGTACGTGTTCAATTCTTCCATCAGCGATCCGGATCAGATGCTGCGTTCCCGGTCACTGATGCTCATTCCTGAAGGGTTCCAGCTGGGAGCGTACAAGTCGGTATTTCAGGATACTCGCATCTATACGGGATATATGAACACCTTGTTCTATGTTGTGTTGGGTACAGCCATCAATCTGCTCATGACTTCGCTGGCAGCGTATGGGTTATCACGCAGTGATCTGATGGGCAGAAAAACGTTGATGAAGTTGATTACGTTCACGATGTTTTTCGGCGGGGGCATGATCCCGACTTTTCTGCTGATTCAAAATCTCGGGATGGTGGATACCCGTTTTGCGCTTATTATTCCGGGTGCCATCAGCACATTTTATTTCCTCATTATGAAAACAAACTTTGAAGGCATTCCGATCAGTCTGATCGAATCGGCGAAGCTTGATGGCGCCAATGACTTTCTGATTTTGTTCCGAATCGTACTGCCTTTGTCAAAGCCAATCCTGGCGGTCATGATGCTGTATTATGCGGTTGACCATTGGAATGATTATGTCGGGCCAATGCTCTATCTACGCAGTCAGGAGTTATATCCGATTCAGATTATTATGCGTGATATTCTGATCAGCAGCAGTACGGAGGCCATGGGTGCTGGCGCCGATACCGGCTTTGCCATTGGGGAGAACATCAAATATGCGACCATTATTATCTCCACGCTGCCGATTATGCTGGTATATCCGTTCATCCAACGTTATTTTGTTCAGGGCGCTCTAATCGGTGCTGTGAAACAATAAAAAATGTATCCTATGGAGGCGAATTACGTGAAAAAAAGAATGGGGTCCATCCTGTTGTCATCGCTACTTACCATGTCTTTACTGGCGGGCTGTACGGGGGATAATGAATCAGGTAACGCAGAGCCGGCAGAAGGAACAGAACCTGCGGTTCAGGCGTTGACGGAGATACCGTTACCGATTACAAGTGAGCCATTTACCATTGACTACTGGCGTGCCAATGACGCCAAACTGACAGCTTCCTTGAACAACTTTGGCGATATGGCCGCTTACAAGGAAAAGGAGAAGTTGACGGGAATCCAAGTGAAGTTTACACATCCTCCGCTTGGACAACAGCGTGACCAATTCAATCTGTTGATCTCCACAAAAGAGCTGCCGGACGTTATTTATTATAACTGGGCGGATGCCGTTGGCGGACCGGAAAAAATGATCAAAGACGGTCGCATCATCCGGCTGAATGAATTGATCGACAGTTATGCACCGAACTTGAAGCGGATTATTGAATCCGATCCGGATGTGAAGAAACAGATTGCACTCGACGATGGCACGATCTATATGTTCCCGCTGCTGAAGCTGGATGCATTGAAGCTGAATGCCACTTCCGGTTTAATTATGCGCCAGGACTGGCTTGATGCATTGAACCTTAAGGTACCTACTAACATCGATGAGTGGTATACGGTGCTTAAGGCATTCAAGGAACAGGACCCCAACGGCAATGGCAAGCCAGATGAGCTGCCATTCACCGGAAACTGGGGACCGGGCAACCTAACCAAGCTCCATGATTTTGCGGCGGCCTTTGGTGTCATTGGTGGCTTCCAGTTGAATGGAGACAAGGTGGAGTTTGGACCGATTCAGCCGGGTTACCGTGATTTTCTGGAGACCATGGCCAAGTGGTACAAGGAAGGGTTGATTGATCCCGAGATCATGACCAATGACGGCAAAGCGTTCGACTATAAAGTCACCAGCAATCTGGCAGGCGCATATCAGGGCGGTGTGTTCAGTGGTATGGGAAAATACTTCAATCTGATGAGAGATACCGATCCGAACTTTAACGTAACCGGTGTACCGTGGCCCGTATCTCCGGATGGCACTTCTTATGCTACCTTCAATCTGGAGAATAAGGTCCTAAGTTATGGTGAGGCTATTACGGCTTCTGCAGACGAAGATAAACTGAAATATATTGTGCAGTGGATGGACTACAACTATAGCGAAGAGGGTAGTGATCTGTTCAACTTTGGTATCGAAAATGACAGTTATGTTCGGGACGGAGAAGGTGTGAAATTCACAGATACCATCATTGATAATCCGAACGGTCTGACGTATGATCAGGCACTGGCATCCTATGCCTTATCCATTATGGACGGTCCAATCAATCAGGATAGCCGTTACCTGGATGCCTTATTATTTGACGATGGACAGCGTGCAGCGAATGCGGAATGGATGAAAGCAAGCTCGGCCTTAACACTTCCCCCAATTCGCTTGTCTACAGAAGAGGTAACCACTAGTACGTCCATCATGAGCCAGGTTAATACGTATTTAAATGAGACAATGACAGCCATCATTAGCGGACAGAAACCAATCACCGAATTTGACACGATGACCGAAACAATCAAGAGCATGGACATTGACCGGGCGATTGAGGTTCATCAGGCGGCCTATGACCGATATCAGTCCAAATAAACCGTGAGAAATCGAGCGCTAAAACTTTGGGAAAACCTTCCTGCATGTGATATACCTAGTAGTATCACGTGGTTCAAAGGAGCGCTTTGGTCATGAAAGCCTACCGCAAACTCAGCATCAAAATGAAAATGTTTCTGATGATCATGGTCATGATGGCGTTTATCATCATCCTGGCGTTTGGTTCCTTGTATTATACGTACTCGGTGTATGACAAACAGCTGTTTGATAAGTCTTCCCGACTTCTGAACCTTTCTTCGTCTACAGTGGATGTTGAACTTCAGAAGTTGGAAGCGATATCATTGAACATGATCTCCGATACGCAGATTCAAAGAGCCTTGAAGTCGTTGCTGGATGACGATAGCGCATATTCAAGCTTTATTGAACGAAAAAAGATCACGGATCGGCTATGGGAGCATATTAGTGGGGCTGCACGATATGTGCAGTCCGTCCATCTGATTGATTCCAGGGGAAGAGTCAATAAATATGGCGAGACACTAACCGTATCCCAGGAAAAATATGATCGGATGATTGCGGCTGCGGAGCAGGCCAATGGTGCAGTGCGCTGGTTATACCCGGATGACGATGACCCGATGCTGGTTATGGTGCGTCAAGTGCGTGCCTATGAACCGATGACCCTGGAACCGGTAGGCATACTGTTTCTGCGTATTAATATCGAGCGACTCGTTGAGGAGTATGCGGGCATGGATAGCCGGGACAGTGATATTATTTTAAAGGCAGGCAGTGAGGTGGTCTATCCTTATCGTCAGCTTCCAGAAGCGGTGTCCGCGGGGCTCAATCCACTTCCAGGCAGTGGGGGATATGAGATCAAAAATCTGGATGGGAGGGAGATATTCCTTTCCCAGAAAAAATCCGCCTATACCGGCTGGGTTTATTATAATATGGCCTCTTATGATGAGATTTTTGAACGTATCATATGGTTGAAAAATAGTCTGATTGTCGTATATCTTATCGCCATTCTGGTTGTCCTCGCCCTTGGTATGGTGTTCGCACGCAGTCTGACAAGGCCGATCAGGCAGCTTATCAGTCAGATGAAGGAGGTTCAGTATGGGGATCTGGAGAATATGGATGCCAATCTGTCCATTCCAACACACCAGCACATGGATGAACTGGGGTTATTACAGCGTACGTATCGAATGATGATTACACATATCAATACATTGATCAAAGAAAATTATGCAAGTCAGCTGGTCATTAAAGAAACGGAGTTTAAGGCGCTTCAGGCGCAGATCAATCCACACTTCCTGTATAATGCGCTGGATTCAATCCATTGGCTTGCCAAAAAGAACAGGCAGGAGCAAATCTCCAGTATGGTGCTGTCACTCGGGTATTTGCTGCGTTCCTCCATCAGCTTCAAACAAAATATCATCACCCTTGCCGAAGAGCTGGAGATCGTCAGCCATTACATCACCATTCAGACCTACCGTTTCCGGTATCGGCTGGATTTCCGCTTGGATGTGCCTGCTCCTTATCTGGAATGTGCCATTCCCAAGTTAACCCTACAGCCATTACTGGAGAATGCCATTCAATACGGATTGGAACCACAGGTTGGATCATGTCTGATTCGAGTGTATGCCGAGATATCAGGTGGCAAGCTGGCCCTGATCGTGGAGGATCACGGTCCCGGCATGGAACCCGAATATGTGGAACAAGTGCTGCGCGGTGAAGTGAAGACCAGAGGAACAGGTATTGGTTTGCTGAATATCAGGGAGCGGGTACGTCTGGCTTTTGGCGAAGAATATGATGTTCTACTGGAGAGCAAGCCAGGGCTTGGAACGAGAGTAACGGTGCTGCTGCCACCCCCATCACCAGGTAAGGAGGATAGGCCGTGAGAAGATTATTGCGAACCATAGGCGTAATCTGTCTTCTGCTGACTCTTCCTGGCTGCGTGAGCCAACTGGATCAAAGGCCAGGCATGATCGTTGACGAAGAGCCGATAACGTTGCGCATCGCTTGGTGGGGTGGGGAGTTTCGCAACAATGCAACGATCGCCGTTATCGATCTGTATGAGAAGTTGAACCCACATGTGAACATCGAATACGAATATAGCAGTTTCAACGAATACTGGAGAAAACTTGCCCCTCATGCGGCAGGCAATGCGTTGCCCGACATTATCCAGATGGACATCTCCTATCTGTCCCAGTACAGTTCGTTGCAACTGTTGGAGGATATGACGCCGTACATGCAGAGCGGACTGATTGACACGACAGATATTGAGAAGGAACAGCTGGAGAGTGGAAGCCTGAATGGCAAAACCTATGGTCTCAGTTTGGGGGTTAACGCCATGCTTAGCATCTATGATCCGGAAGTGTTGAAGGCCAATGATATTGAATTGCCAACGGATACGTGGACATGGGCGGATTTTGACCGTATGGGCGAGCAATTGCTGGGGAAAGGCATCTATCTGGGAACCTATTTCACGCCGGAACAGTTTTTCGCGTATTACTTGAGACAGTATGGTTCTAAGCTATACGCCGAGGATGGCAGAAGGTTGGGTTATGAGGATGATGGGTTGTTTATTGATTACTTTGGCAGGATGCAACAACTCGCGGAAAAGAAGCTTATTTTTGCACCGGATATCTGGACATCCGACATTGGCCAGCCTGATAACGACCCGTTTTATCTGGGAGAGGCTTTGTTTAGCTGGGGGTATTCCAACCAATTTATCAGCACCGCTCAGCGTTATGGCAAACCCTTAACCATCTCCCCAATGCCTGGGCCAAACAGCCAGGATGGATTGTTCTTGAAGCCAGGCATGTTTTTCTCCATGGCGGGTAATTCCAGACATAAGGAGGAGGCTGCCAAGTTTATCAGCTTTTTTGTGAATGATTTGGATGCCAATCTGCTGCTCAAAGGGGAGCGGGGTGTGCCTGTCTCATCCAGTGTCAAAGAGCGGATGAAGCTGGTGGTTGAACCGGAGCTGGCGCAGGTGTTTGACTATATAGATTGGGTTGCGGATCACAGCAGCCAGATGGACCCGCCTGATCCCGTAGGTGCGCCAGAGGTCACTGCTGTGTTACGTGAGTTATATGATCTTCTACTGTTTGGCAAAATTACGCCTGAGCAAGCGGCGGTGGAATTTCGTGAGCGAGCGAATGCCATCTTGGATGGGAAGTTATAAGAATGGACTAGATCATATATGTATTTAATGGGCTTGGGGCTGTTGTTGTTCACAAGCTCAACCTTCATTCTACTCGGGTGAGGGTTTTTGTTATGGAATGGTGTATATTTCCTCTAGTATAATGAAAATGGGTAGTCGTCCTATCTGTAGATTAGATAGATTCTATCCATATATTAATGGATGAGGAGTGTCAGGACATGTCCATACATCAGATAGGTCACAAAGTGTCTTTTGCAGATATACAAAAGAAGTTGCCTCAGGAAAGTTGGATGTACACTCAGAATGAAGCCCACAACGGTGAATTTGAAGCCGAGGAAGTATGGTTACATTCTGGTGATCTTCATATCAGCGAACTGTTGTTGGATGAAGGACCTTTTTTGATCTTGGTTGAAGGGAATCTGACAGTGGATCGTTATATTGGAAATACAAGTTCCGACGCGGCCAGTTCAAATCTGGTTGTACTTGGGAATCTCATAACGCCCTATATGATCGTGGGTGGGCAGGAAATATATATTACAGGTAATCTCTATGTGGAGGATATGTTCTGGGGGGATTATAACCATGGAGAATTGACAGTGAGGGGGAATGTAGAAGGTGGATTGCTGGTAAGTACCGAGCAATATAAGATTCAGGTTCAAGGACAGCGTAATGTGAAGCGTCAGCTTGAAGAATGGGAGGATCTCGGACCATGGCGGGGCTTTGACATGTTGGCGTTATTGGTTCCTGAATGTGTGATTGATGAAGATACAGATCCGTTTCCTTGGCGAGAAGAAATGTTAAAGAGGCTGCAGCGGGGACAACCTGTAATCAACCGAAAGTACATTCATGCTTATGAATCAGAGCCAGATGTGCCGGATTGTTTCGAAGATCATCGGGTTACCGCTGAGAACATAGAGCGTCTTACTCACCCATCTTTGTTACCTGTAAGAGAGGACGATGAGTTACTGAACAGCTATGAATTTTGGTTGGACGAGCAATTTTGCCGAGTATCGGTCTATGGAGATGAGCATACGGAGGGGTATTTCCGCAGTCTGTATTTTCAGGATGACCACAATTGTGCATTGTTGCTTAAGTTGGAGCCATCAGATCAAGGTTCCAACTCTCCTGATAAACATATCGTACAATCGGGTAAACCTGTCTGGATGATCTCAGGAGCATATCGTTATCTGCACAATGAGAATTCGGAATGGAACGTATTCTCGGAGAACTCACCTGCTGATATTCAACAGTTAAGCGAGCAAGGATGGAGCACCTTGTTGCAGTCTGTATCGAATTATCAATATGCCCGTTCCTTAATTTCGCACCAACTGATCCATGAGTTATTAGCACTGCCTGTTGTGGAGCCATATGACGATTATTATGATGATGATCGGCACGGACTGTGGATTGGAGAGTTATATTATGCATTTCGACAAGCAGGTCAGATGTCTAATGGTGTTCCCCGGCCAGCCATGCTTCGTATTGGAAGAGAGTATGTGGATGCTCAAGGGGAGACGCAGGTGGAGAAATACTATTATACCCTGCACCAACATGCGGACGGCTCGGAAAGTGTGTTGATTGAATACTCGGCTCAGACGGACGAGGATGAGGAAGAAGAACCGTTGTTGCTTGAACTTCATTATATAGGCGGCTCTCAATTACTACATGCCGTTCAATTGCTCGAACGTGGACGCCAAGTGCTCATTCAAGCAAATGAAGATCTACTGAATGGAGAGCCACCGTACGCTGCTGAATCATTTGCGAAGCGATTCTGGAAATCCAAAGGATATCTGAAATGAACAAAACAACCTTCACCTCGTTTGCAGAGGGAAGGTTGTTTTTATTTCGTATTTGTTTTTTTCGATGGTTGCTATATTAGGGCATGCTACTTAACCAAACTGGGCTTGATGCAGTCGGCTGTACGAGCCTTTACGCGCGAGCAGTTCTTCATGACTTCCTTGTTCGGCTACGCTACCGTTCTCCACCACTACGATGCGATCGGCGTGTCTGATGGTCGCCAATCGATGGGCAATCACCAATGTTGTACGTCCCTGAGCCAGCTCGGATAAGGCTAGTTGAATGGCAGCTTCCGTCTCGGTGTCGAGTGCGGAGGTGGCTTCATCCAGAATGAGGATAGGCGGGTTCTTCAGGATCATTCTGGCGATGGATAGACGTTGCTTCTGTCCGCCAGAGAGTTTCACGCCACGTTCACCGATCATGGTGTCCAGTCCATCTGGCTGGGATTGTACCAGTTCTTCCAGTTGGGCCCGGCGAATGGCTTGCCAGATTTCTTCATCGGAAGCATTTAGCTTGCCGTATGCAATATTTTCACGAATCGTTCCGTCAAACAGGAAAATATCCTGCTGCACAATCCCGATATGGGAGCGCAGTGATTCCAGGGTCATGTCCTTCACCGGAATGCCATCAATGGAGATATGTCCCGCATCCACATCGTAGAAACGTGGGATCAGACTGCATAACGTCGTTTTGCCCCCTCCTGAAGGTCCAACCAGAGCGACTGTCTGGCCAGCCTGAACATTAAGGTTGACCTCAGACAGCGTGGGTTTATGTTCTCCATAAGAAAAGGTGACGTTATGGAAGGCAATATCGCCTTTCACATCCGAAATGGGTTTTGCCTGTGGTGTATCTTCTACATCCGGCACGGCCTCAAGCAGCTCCAGATAACGTCTGAAACCGGCGATGCCTTTGGGATACGTCTCAATGACGGAGTTAATCTTCTCGATCGGTCCGAGGAATACATTGGACAGCATTACAAAAGCGATGAACTCCCCGTAAGTCATACTTCCTTGAATGACAAACCATGTTCCACATACCAGTACAAACAGGGATACAAATTTCATCAGAATGAAGCTAAGTGAAGAGTTCCAGGCCATAATGCGGTAGGTAATCAGTTTGGTGAGTCTGAAACGTTCGTTATTCTCAACGAAACGGCCTACTTCATGCTTTTCATTGGCAAAAGCCTGTACCACACGAATGCCGCTCACATTGTTCTCTACCCGTGCATTATAATCGGCGATATCTGCAAACATGCGCTTGAACGCCTTGGACATTTTGCGACTGAAATACAGCGACAGGTAGATCATCAGCGGAACAATGATGAACGTCATCACAGCGAGCTGCCAGTTGATTCCCAGCATAATACCGAAAGCTCCGGCGAGTGTCATGAAGGCAATGAATAAGTCCTCGGGTCCGTGATGCGCGATCTCACCAATATCCATCAGATCGTTGGTCATACGGGAGACCAGGTGCCCGGTCTTATTATTGTCGAAGAAGCGGAAAGACTGTTTCTGCACACGTGTGAACAGTTCTCTACGCATATCGGATTCGATGTTAATACCGAGCTTATGGCCCCAATAGGTGACTGCATAATGGAAAAAGGAACTGAGCAGGTAGATGCCGAGCAACCCGACACATGCCGCCAAGATCATGGACCAATTTCCAGCCGGAAGCAGTTGATCGACTACCCGGTTAACGGCAAGTGGAAAGGCCAGCTCCAGCAGCGCGGCGGCGATGGCACAGGAGAAGTCTAATATAAAGAGCCTTTTGTAAGGACGATAATAAGACATGAAACGGCGAAGCATATGTAAGTCCTCCTTGATATGACACAAATGCCCGAGCAGGCTTATCAGCCTATCCGGACACCTGTATTCATGCTTATGTTATTTGCGATTTTGCTCGGCACGTTCTACGATCATATCGGCGAATTCTTCAGCCTGACCTTGAATCGCAATCGGGTCAAAGTACCAGTAACGGTCTTCCAGTAATTCGTACACCTGATTGTTTTTCACAGCGGGCAGGGATTGCCAGATGGAGTCGCCTTGGTAATTTTTATTGTTCTCTCCAACGGTTAAGAAGATATGATCCCCTGCATAATCACCAACAACTTCACGCGAGATCTCTTTCCATTGGGTATCACCCATCAGTTCTTTTTTGGTGATTTCGAGTGGGGCAAGTTGCAAAGCACTGTAGACCGCTTGTCCTCCTCGACCAAAATTGTCTCCATATCCATAATAACTCTTGTCGGATACTTCAAGGATGGAGAAGGTTTCCTCCGGTTTGATGACGGTTTTCACCTTAGCACGAGCGGCTTCAATCCGTTCATCGTACGTTTTCAGCCAGGCTTCGGCTGCTTCGGATTTGTTCATCAGCTCTCCGAATCCCCGAATTTCGTCATGTACATTGGTGAATGTACCATAAGGAATCACTACGGTAGGTGCGATCTTTTGATAACTCTCAATTTCGCTGGCCTGGTCGGAGTAGGTAATGATCAGATCCGGGTTCATGGCAATGACCTTCTCCATCGATACCGCTGCCCGATCACCGATACTTTCAATGCCCTCCACCTGATCTGCATAGAACGGGTTTTCCAAATAATATTGAACAGCACCAACAGGTTTCACACCCAGTGCAAGCAGATCACTTACGTACATATCCGTCACGATCCGTTTGGGTTCAGCCGGAATTTCAACATCCCCGCTTAATGACTTGTAGATTCGCGTAGCATTCGAATTGTCCGAACCGGACGATGTGTCTGTTTTCGTCTCGGAAGAGGCTGTTGTCGTTTCGCTTCCCGCTGCCGATGTCTGTTCGGTGGCAGTGGAGCCTGTTCCGCTGCTACAAGCAGCCAGAATCATAATGATGGCGAGCATAAGCAGCAAGCCGGAAGAGCGTTTTTTTGCAGCAAACATATCCTGTTCCCCCTATATATAATCAATAATGATTATTATTCTCATTAATAACATAGAGGAAGATGTGAGTTTTGTACATGGACAACTATGATCACTATCGCATGGACAATTATGATGTCAGGTGATGCATGATATGCTGCAATTGCTCCATAACGGACAAGGGATCAAATCCGTAGAACATGTCGGCATCAATCTCGTATACACGTCCTTCACGAACGGCGGATAGGGTGCCCCAGGATTCCTGATTCAGCAAGTTATCCAACATTTCTCGTTCGGCAGGTTCCTCAGGAAAGGCGATAAACATGTGATCTGCAGCATACAAGTGAATCTCAGACAATGGAACATGAACGTATCCCGTAAGTAACTGCCCATCCTGCTCCATCCGTGAAGGTGGGGTGAAGCCCAGCGATTGATACAGTACATGAGAAGCTCTGCCCCAGCCATGACCATAGATATAAGCGCCGTCCTCTCCGATCATAAACATGCAAACGGCGGACCCGCGTGTCCCTTCCATCCATTGATTCAACGTATGATTGGCTTCCTGCTCAAGTTGATGATAACGATCTAATAACATCTGTGCATTGGACTCAAGCCCGGTAATTCGTCCCAGATGAAGAAGCTGCTCCTGCCAATCGAGTTCCTCAAATGGCATCAGAATGGTCGGTGCAATCAGACGTAGTTCGTCAGAAGCGGGATGCGGTGCATACCCGACAATGACATCGGGCTGAGCGTGTGCAATCAGATCCAGATGATTAATAAGTACATGCTCAGAGTACTGTTTGAATGAGCTAGGTCCAAGCTCTTTCGGCTCCATCCATTCTGCCACGGCACCTAGATGAGGGATATGGCCGAGCGCAAGCAGGGATGCGGTGTAGTTGTAAGTAAGGCTTGCGATTTTTTTTGGTGTTTTTCGGTAAAGTGTTGGTGCACAACCTACCGTTTGTTTGAATTTGCGACTCAGATAGAAGGTGTCTCTGTAACCCGTCACCTGCGCGAGTTCCTGCATGGTGGGGTTCCCGAGCAGTAGATGTTCCTGAGCCATTCGGATCCTTAGCCGGGTAACGTACTCCACGAATGTAAGTCCGGTGTGCTTTTTGAATTCTCTTGAAAAATGCTCCGGGCTTACATTAACCTCCCTCGCTAATTGCTCCCGGGTAAGGGGATGGGCAACCCTCTCATGAATGTGTGCGATCACAAAGTCCAACCATGAATGATCTTCATGAGCTAGGCGCATAGCGTGATCACGTAATGTATCCAACAATTGATAGAACAACGCATGAGGTTTGAATGGGCCTGCCTCTGCGCTTCTGGAACAAGCCAGAATTAATTCAGATGCGATCTCGGCAATCGCACGATTTGTCATGGTCGTGGGAGATCCAAACGGCCAGAGGGGTTCAGCGTTATCGGCTAAAACAAAGTCAAAGATTATGGCAATGCCTTGAACTGGAGAGAGTGAACCGCGTTTGCTTTCATGATGAAGCCAGGTCCCCGCCTGACGCACAGCAGCCGAGCCGGTACTCACCGTTAATGGTCCATGTACACTAATCAGTCTTGCCTGTCCCGAGGTAATGACATAGAGAACGTGCTTGTTGCTCCATAGCTCATCTATATAAGAGAAGGATTCCCGATCGTGGAACCGAATCAGATGACACAGCCTAAACATTGCCGGAGGAATAGAGCGAGTTTCCTGCAAGGGCAAAGACTGGGGTGCGAGATGCTTATGGACATGTTGTTTCGAATTGCTCATAACATAACGGTCTCCTTATGTAAGGTTGGATTAACATTAATTAATATGATGTAAATAATCAATAGATCGTAAGCTCATAAGAGGTTGTATAATCGAACAGAACCAATAATTAATAAAGTAGATTATCAAGTTAAGATTAATGTTGAACCTGCATTGTTTCATCTCAGAGTAATAATGGCATAAAAGCATAGTGGGCGAGCCGGTGCTACTAGAATTCATTGGTGATTCAAGGAGGTTGGAGTACATGAATGCATTTAAAATAATCTTATCAGTCATTTATATTATTACATGTATAACTATTATTTGGTTTAGTAACATGGAATCACCAACTAAATATATCGTTTTAATTATCCTATTAATTTTATATGTAACGATATCAAAGATATACGAAAATAAGAAGCGTAATAATTGATATCATTATCTTAAACGCTCCCCTAGCGGGGGACTTTTGTATGTTAGAAATAAATTGGTAACTGTTTATCCAACGTGAAGCCACAGATAATATCGGGTCAGATTCGTGTGCGTGTGAAAAAATGAAAAAAAGAGGTTGAAATCGCTATCAACACCGACTATAATAAAAATGTCGAAACGTTTCAATCTGGCGTTTACTGCCAGTTTCATTGTGTTAGGCACAAACTGTTCAGGGGGCGTCAGATTGAAAGACGTGTCATGACCATCACGAATGGTATGGTTTGGAACGGGACGCATTCAACCGTGGTCCCATAAGGATGGGAACGAGGATTTTTTTTGAGAACACCTCGAAACGTTTCGATTGACATCCATCGCTATGATATGTACAAAGATAATAAACGATAATGAAGGATTTAGTGGTTGTTCTAACCATGTATCGTATAAAATGTAGATAACCTTAGAATTTGTCTTAGTTTAGAAGGAGCGAACGTGGAATGGCAACGATTAAGGATGTGGCAAAGCTGGCAGGTGTAGCACTCTCGACTGCTTCCTATGCGCTGAGCGGGGATAGCAAGGTTAGTGCGAAGACCAAGGCTAAAGTGCTTGAGGCAGCACGAGAACTGAATTACCGCAAGAACGGCTTTGCCATGGACCTGAAACGGAGCCGGACAAACACGATCGCTTTGATCCTGACCGATCTGTCGGGCCCGTATTACTCGGAGTTGATCCGTAGTGTACAGGATGTAGCCCTCGCGAACGGGTATGACCTGATTGCGTGCAGCTCCATGGGTGGACGGGACTCAACGGCAGTGCGATTTTTGCGTGAAAAAAGAGTAGATGGAGCCATCATCCTGGCGCATAACATCCATGATGATATTCTGGTGGAATCTGCCGGTCATCGTTTTCCGATCATTGTGATGGATCGTCAGCTGTCGAGTGACCATCTGGTCAACGTGCTGGTGGATGGAGAGCAGGGCGGTTATCTTGCAACCCGCCACCTCATCCAGGCTGGACATCAGAAGATTGCATACATCAGCGGTCCATCCAACTCGTATGACAACGCGCTCCGTTACCAAGGGTATCTGCGAGCGATGCGGGAAGCGGGACTTGAAGAAAAATCCAAATGGCGTCTGAACGGCAATTTTGTACGTGAGGGCGGATACAGTGCAACCAAGATGATGATCATGCAGGGCGAGCTTCCCTCAGCGGTATTTTACGGTAACGATGAGATGGCGATTGGTGGCCTGAAAGCATTGGAAGAGCGTGGTATATCGGTGCCGAATGATATTTCCGTGATCGGTTTTGACGATATTCAGTTGTCCGAATATGTGCATCCACCGCTGACAACGATACGCCAGCCGAAGCATGAAGCCGGGTCGCTCGCCGGACATCTGTTATTCCAGATGCTCAATGGCGAAGCGGTTGACCCTTCATATACGTTAACGATTAATATGATCGAGCGCAGCTCTGTACGTTCGGTTTAGACCGAGTCTGAACAACAAAGAACTGCCTGCATGCTGGAAGTAAAAGTTTAATGATGGGGTTATCGTCCGGACGGGCTGTAAAAAGCCGGTTTGAAGAGGCCCCTATTCTTTTTCAAATTTATCGAAACGTTTCGATTTTAACTAATTCAAGGAGTGAACCTTATGACAACGATGATTAATGAACCGATCCGCTTAAGTGCCGGGGAGTTATCCTTTACCTTTTTGAACAGTGGAGACCTGTACCAAGCTACATCCGGTACAACGATGTTGAACCAGTTGCTCAGCAACCAGATTGATGGATCTTTGAACAACCTGTACCTGCGTGTGCATGAGGGAGAGAAAATCAGCTCGTTCCCGTTGCTCGGTGTACGTTCGAACAGCAAGTTGATTACAAGCAAGGCACAATCCAGCAACCAGTTGATCTGGGAGGGTACAGTCCAGCTGGAAGGTAATGAACAAGGCATTGGCTATCAGGTCGTATTTACGGCTACAACGCAAGGTGTCTGGTTCTGGGATGTGAAGCTCACAGGACAACAACATAACGTAGACGTGGTGTACGGACAGGATGTAGGTCTTGCTGATCCAGGTGCGGTACGCAGCAATGAAGCTTATCTGTCACAATACATTGACCATACGGTGTTTGAAGATGAAGCGAAAGGTTATGTCGTATGTTCCCGTCAAAACCAGCCTCAGGGCGGTGCATTTCCTTATATGCAACAAGGTTCCCTGACGAAAACTATCGGTTACTCCACAGACGGATTCCAATTCTTCGGTCTGTCGTACAAGGAAACGAATCAACCAGAGAGCTTGAATCGCCCAACGCTGGCGAATGAGACGTATCAGTATGAATTTGCCTATACCGCTTTGCAATCGGAACTGCTGAATCTGAACGGAGAGGCTCAGGTGGTCTTCTACGGACTGGCGAAGCCTAATCATGCCGAAGGAATCTCTGCCCTGGAATTCGGAGATGAAGTTACAGCAGCTTGGAATGAAGTACAGGCTAAGACTATAGAAAACGGTGACACGTTGGAACAGGTGAAACTGTCCTCCTTCCTGGGTGAACCTCTGGTTACACTTGATCTGACACAAGATGAGATTCATGATCTGTTCCCTGATCGTCATCAGGAAGAGCGCAGTGGCGAGGAATTGTTATCCTTCTTCACAGGCAGCTATGAGCATATCGTTCTGAAAGCAAAAGAACTGCTTGTGGAGCGTCCACACGGTCATATTCTGATGAGTGGTGGCAACGTGCAACTTGGGGCACAGGTTATTACAACGACATCGTATATGTACGGTATTTTCAACTCACAACTCGTTATTGGGAACACCAATTTTAATAAAATGATCAGTAATGCCCGCAATGCCTTGAACGTGCCGAAGACGGCTGGACAACGCATCTATGTGGAAATGGACGGACAATATCGTCTGCTGACAATGCCATCCCTGTTCGAGATTGGCTTCAACTATGCACGCTGGATCTACAAAACCGAATCCGACACGATCATCGTGACCAATTACACAGGTGCACATACGACGGAAGTAAGCATGAACGTACGCTCCACAAGTGGTACGGCATACCGTTACCTGGTAACGAACCAAATTACGATGAATGTCAATGAGTACGAGTATCCGCTGCATATGACGCAGGATGGCGATACTTTGATCTTCAAGGCTGATCCACAAGCGATTAGTGCAGGAACGTACCCAGATCTGCAATACCGCATGTCGGTGGACGGCGCAGCTGTGAATGTAGGGGACGAAACGTTGCTGGCAAGTGGTATCCGCAGTGGTTCTGCATCACTGGTTACGCTTAGTCTGGAAGCAAGTGCTGAATGGACGCTGAAGGTACAAGGGGTATTGGAAGGCCAAGCGGACAGCGGAGTGGTAGCAGGTTCAAGCCTGACATTTGAAGAGGAAGTGCAGGCATACCGCGAGTTCTTCGCAGGTGTGATGAACGGGTTCCGTTTGTCCCGTGGAGAAGGTCAGCGTGCAGAGGATCTGTTCAAAGTAAATGCGCTGGCTTGGTGGTACACCCACAACATGCTGGTTCACTACTCTGTGCCTCACGGTTTGGAACAGTACGGCGGCGCGGCTTGGGGTACACGGGATGTGTGCCAAGGTCCGGTGGAGTACTTTATGGCAACGCAAAAATATGAGCAAGTTCGCGATATCATTAAAATGGTCTACACCCACCAATACGAAGATGATGGCAACTGGCCGCAATGGTTCATGTTTGATAAATACTTTGCGATTCAACAGGAAGAAAGTCATGGCGACATCATCGTATGGCCGCTGAAAGTGCTGGCGGATTACCTGACAGCGACTCGCGATTATGCGATTCTGGATGAGAAAGTACCTTATACCGTCAAGCATAGCTTCGGGTTCACGGAAGAGACGGCAACGGTACTGGATCACGCGAAAAAAGAGATCGAATATATCCGTTCGCACTTCCTGCATGATACGTTCCTGTCTTCCTACGGAGATGGCGACTGGGATGATACGCTCCAACCAGCCAATGCACAGCTGAAGCAATACATGGTGAGCAGTTGGACGGTGGCATTGACGTATCAGTCCGTGAATGTGCTCTCGCAAGCGCTGAAATTCAAGGATGCAGACTTTGCACAGGAGCTTGACGTGCTGTCTCAAGGCATTCGTGAGGACTTTAACCGTTACATGCTGGGCACAGACGTGATTCCAGGCTTTGTGTACATGGAAGAAGCCGACCAAGCGAAGCTGATGCTTCATCCAACGGACACAGAGACAGGCATTCAATATCGCCTGTTGCCAATGACGCGCAGCATGATCGGTGAATTGCTGAATGCGGAGCAAGCAGAATCGCATTACGCATTGATCCGTGAGCAGTTCCTGTGCCCGGATGGCGTGCGTCTGATGAATCGTCCGGCTCAATATGCTGGCGGAGTTAGCACACACTTCAAGCGTGCAGAGCAAGCATCCAACTTCGGGCGTGAGATTGGTTTGCAATATGTTCATGCTCATATCCGTTATGTGGAAGCGATGGCGAAGCTGGGTAAGACAGATCAGGTGTGGAATGGTCTCGCGATGATCAACCCGGTTGGTATCGGCGAGGTTGTACCTAACGCGGAGATTCGCCAAGCGAACTCATACTTCAGTAGTTCGGACGGTAAGTTTAATACGCGTTACGAGGCACAGGAGCATTTTGACCAGCTTCGTAAAGGGACTGTACAAGTGAAAGGCGGATGGAGAATCTACTCCAGCGGCCCTGGAATCTACATGAACCAGCTGATCTCCAACGCGCTTGGCATTCGTCAAGAGGGCGGCGATCTGGTCATTGACCCGGTATTGCCAGCTGAGCTGAACGGCATGCAATTCGAATTTGAGTATGCGGGTGAGCCAGTGACGTTTATCTATCACTTGAACGAAGGTGCTGTGAGCCGTGTAGCGGTGAACGGCAAGGACATTCGTACCGAGCGTACAGCGAACCGTTACCGTCAGGGCGGGGTCTGCATCTCGCTGGATGAGTTCAGACAGGCACGCAGTGCAACTGAGCGCACGGTTGTTGATATTTATATGTAATTTCGTAGCATGATGTACACCAAGGTCATCCTCCTTTACTCAAGGCGGGATGGCCTTTTTGGCATATGCTCATGGTTGCTCACCGCAGGGGAACAGCCAGCAACGTATGCAGCAGCTCATTATGCCGCACATGCTTGGTTACGTAGCCCTGCTGCTCCAGCCAGCGGCATAGCTCATCCAGCAGAGGGAAGTGACGCTCGCGCAAGGCACGCAGCTGTTCCTCGTGTCCTGTCGTTTCAGCCTGGCGAATATAGTTTTCACGATGAGTCGCATCAACAAACATTAGATCCGTTAGACCGATACGTCCGCGCGAGGTTAATACCCGCTGCATCTCCTGTAAGGCCAGTAGTTGCTGGTCTGGACTCAGATGATGGAAGGCGAAGCTGGATACGACAAAGTCGAAGGAATGATCGGTAAAAGGCAGCGCCAGAAAATTACCAAGTTTCACATGCATCTTGGGATATTTGGTACGGCATCTGCGCAGCATTTCCCGGGATTGGTCGATTGCAGTCATGTCTGCGCCGTGTTGTAGCAGTTTCCCAGCCAAATTACCTGTGCCTGTACCAATATCGAGTCCTTTCTCACCAAGGGCGGGAGAGATCCAATGAGCTGTCTGTTCGAGCGCTTCGTCATAGTTGTGATACAGATAAAAGGAAGACTGTACCGTGTCATTGGAATCGTTCGGCGTGGAATGATCTGCATGATGGTGTGGATGTGATACTTCATTCTTATCGTTTGTGGGCGAGACGTTGTCCGAACGATGTCTGTCCACTGGGTTGGTTTGTCCTTTTCCAGTACTGACTCTGCTTTCCGCCTGTACTCGCTGATCGTGGATGGCTGCCTGGGTATCATAATTCCACCGATCATGCCAGTTCTGCCGGGCTTCACGCAGACGCCGTGCACTGTCCGCGAGATCGTGCAGATGGCTGACATCCAGCGGTCCGTCCTGACGATTCAGGTCAATCATGCGCTGGGTTGTATCCATCATACGTTTGAGCTCAATCCACTGGGCATACATGACGGCCTGTTGCAGTTCCAGATATTCTTCCAGTCGCTGCTGGTTTCCTTGATCGATCTCTCCGAGCGCATGTGTAATATCCTGTAGCGACATGCCAATCTCACGCAGCGCAGCAATGGTCTGAAGCCGCCAGATATCATTCTCAGTGTATGTGCGATAACCGTTACTGGACTGTTTGGCAGGTAGAATTAATCCTTTTTCTTCATAAAAACGAATGGCTCTCGCCGATATACCAAGCCTGCTTGCTGCCTCTTTGATATTCATCATGCATCCCCTCCTTATCGAACCAGTATAAACTATGACGTAACGGCAAGGTTAAGTGTTTATTTTATTTTTATGAATGGTAAAGATCGAATTTCGTTCATCACCGAGTGGAATTTTAGTCAAAGCTGAGGCTATGCTACAATATATAGAGCGAATATATGTAAACAATGAAGCAAACGAACAATGTATTTCTAAGTTTCTCAAATTTCTTAACTTTCCCGACGTTGTAATGCACAGCGTTGTCGACTATAGCACGAAAGGTTGAATCATTATGCTTACCAGCCATACATTTACGATTCGTCCATCCGAGATTAAAGATGCAGCCCAGCTAATGGAGTTGGATGCCCTGGTATGGGACAAATACACCTCTCCTGCACCGATGCATTGGCGTTCCAGGCAGCACTATCTGCAGCATTGCCCGCCAGGCAGTCAATTGATTGCAGTGCAGGGAGAGCGGGTATGTGGTTATGTTGGCTTTCAGCCAGCCACAGGTATGCCGGTCAACCGTCATGTCTACGAGATTCATATTGCGGTTCATCCTCATGATCGACGTTGTGGCATTGCTACTGCTTTGATGGATGCCATCAAGCAGCATGCGGCCCAACAAGGCGTTCGCAAGCTCAGGCTGCGCGTACTTTCCAGCAATCCGGGAGCCATCACGTTTTATACCCAGTGTGGATTTGTGACGGAAGGCAGGCTGGTGTCCGAGTTTTATATCGGAGACAAGTATGTGGACGATATTCTTATGGGTTATTTTATCCAGACCAAATAGAAACTAGCTGAGGAGGAGGAACAACGATGGACATGGGACTTCAAGGAAAAAAAGCACTGGTGCTGGCTTCCAGTCGCGGACTGGGCAAAGCGGTAGCCGCTCAATTGGCAGCAGAAGGTGCTGACGTCATGCTTGCCAGCCGGAGTGAAGAAAAGCTCGCAGCAGTGAAGCAGGAGCTTCTGGCGCTAGGTGGTGGGGGACGTGTGGAATATTGTGCAACCGATGTGACACGCAAGGAAGATATTGAGGCTCTGATTGGCAAGACAGCGGAGTTGTTCGGGCAGATTGATATTCTGGTGAACAATTCGGGAGGTCCGCCATCGGGTTCATTTGAGTCACTAACCGACGAAGATTGGGAACGGGCATTTGAATTAAATGTGCTCAGCTATGTAAGGCTGATTCGTGGTGCACTTCCTTATATGAAAGAACGCGGAGGACACATTGTCAATATCGCTTCAACTTCGGTGAAGCAGCCCATTCCGGGTCTGGTGTTGTCCAATACGTTCCGTACCGGCGTGTTTGGATTGGCGAAGACCTTGTCTCAAGAGCTGGCTCCATACGGAATTTTGATCAACACGGTAGCGCCGGGGCGTATTGCAACAGACCGCATTCGTGAGCTGGATGCAGCACGGGCAGAGCAGAACGGAATTAGTGAGGAAGAGGTATCTGACCAATTCCGTAAAGAGATTCCACTAGGACGTTACGGTCAACCGGAGGAGTTTGCCAAAGCGGTGGTCTTCCTGTTATCCGGGGCCAATACGTATATTACCGGAACCTCATTGATCGTGGATGGTGGCATGGTCCGAGCCCTATAAAAGTCATGAATACAATAAAATACCCTCTGTCACCACATTCCGTGGAGATAGAGGGTATTTATTATTATTCCATTATGTTGGGAGAGATCACTCCGATTCATTATGTAGGCGAATTAGCGCAAGAGTTCCCATTCATGCTGAAGCATGCCGTACACCGCATGGTTCACGTAACCTTTAGGCAGTTTCTCTGCCTGACGAATTACACCCTCGAGAACAAATCCGAGTCTTTCAGGGATAGCGCGACTCCGTTTGTTGTTTGTTGCCGAGCGAATCTCGACGCGATTCAGATCCAGGGTCACCAGAGCATAATCAACCAGAACGCGACAAGCGCTTGTCATCAAGCCCTGACCCTCAAAACCTTTGCCAAGCCAGTATCCGATGCTTACCGAGCGGTTGGTCCAGTTAATCTCGTGGAATCCAATAACGCCGGCTAGATCCCCTTTTGACCATACTCCGGCGGTGAATCCGCCATTTTCGGCACCTTGTTTTAACGCGTTGGTAATAAAGTTCGAGGTGTGTTCCACTTCTGTCACATGATCCACCCACGGCAACCAATGTCTCAGTTGATCCCGCGAACGATCCGTCAGTTCGAACAGCGGTTTGGTATGTTCCATGGCGAGTGGTCGGAGTTCGGTATATTCATCCAATGAATAGGTAAACATGAATGCAACCTTCTTTCTTTGTATAGTATGGGTTTATTTTGTAGTGGATTAACGGGAAGTCTTGGGTAACTTTTGCTCCAGTGCAAACAGGTCTTCTTCCATTGAGGCCATGCGTTGATTGACCGTTGTGCGTGCGTCACGGAGTGCCTGATTATATATGTAGGGAGCGAGCTGTGTCATGAACAGGTCGAGGACACCCCAAGCGGCCAGATCGCCAAGTTCTTCGCCACGTTCCTCTTCGAAATACGACTGAATGGTGCGAATGGCTTCATCCTGCTGTTCTTTGGTCAGTTTAAGCGAGTTCAATGGAATGGGAAACCCTCCCTTTAATTTGGTTTTACTATCATGCTACATGATTCGAGCGAACCCGTCAAAATGGTTTAGGGCCTATTTATGCACGGTTGATCCTGACTTTGGTGCCGTTCTTTATTGAACTCCTCCCCCGTTAAAGGTATATTTAAATGAAACGCGTACGAAACTTTCCAAGAAAATAGATTTTTTCAGGAAATGACTTCGTTATTAAGGAATTATAGCCGGAATTGCAGCAATTCCCGAAGGCTCCAATCCATTCATGAAAGGTTTGATACCTGTGGACAATCGTACAACCCCACCTAACTTTATCAAAAATATTATTACCGAAGATCTCCGGTCTGGGAAAGTCCAGGAAGTTATTACCCGTTTTCCTCCGGAACCGAACGGTTATCTGCATATCGGCCATGCCAAGGCGATCTGGATTAACTTTACGCTGGGCGGCGAATTTGGCGGTAAAACGAACCTGCGCTTTGATGACACGAATCCGGTAAAGGAAGATGTGGAGTACGTTCAATCGATTCAGGAAGACGTGAAATGGCTCGGATACGAGTGGAACGAGAAACGTTTTGCCTCGGATTATTTTGATGAGATGTACAACCGTGCTGTCTTGTTGATTAAAAAAGGAAAAGCCTACATCGACGACCAAAGCGCCGATGAAATCCGTGAAATGCGCGGAACGCTGACGGAGCCGGGCAAGAACAGCCCGTACCGTGATCGTTCGGTGGAAGAGAATCTCGACCTGTTCACACGTATGCGTGCAGGCGAATTCAAGAACGGGGAGAAAGTGCTGCGTGCCAAGATTGATATGTCTGCACCGAATATCAACCTGCGCGATCCGGTTATTTATCGGATTTCTCATGCACATCATCATAACACGGGCGACAAATGGTGTATCTATCCAATGTACGCCTTTGCTCACCCGCTTGAAGATGCAATTGAAGGTGTGACGCACTCTCTCTGTTCCCTGGAGTTTGAGGATCAACGTCCATTCTACGATTGGGTTATTGCCGAGTGTGAGATGGAGAACAAACCGCATCAATATGAATTTGGTCGCCTGAATCTGTCCCAGATGGTAACAAGCAAGCGGAAGCTGAAACTGCTCGTGGATGAAGGACATGTGGATGGATGGGATGATCCACGTATGCCAACAATTTCGGGTCTGCGCCGCCGGGGTTATACACCGGAAGCTATTCGTGATTTTGTATATGAGACAGGCATTTCCAAAAACTATGGAGTTATCGACCTGCAAACGCTGGAGCATTTTGTCCGTGAAGACCTGAAACTGAAAGCTCCACGCACGATGGCTGTCCTGCACCCGCTCAAAGTGGTTATTACCAACTACCCTGAAGGGCAAGTGGAATGGCTTGAAGCAGAGAACAATGTGGAGAACCCAGAGATGGGTAATCGCCAAATTCCGTTCTCCCGTGAGATTTATATTGAACAAGACGATTTCATGGAAAATCCGCCGAACAAATATTTCCGTTTGTTCCCTGGCAACGAAGTTCGTCTGAAACATGCATACTTCATCAAATGTAACGATGTGATCAAAGATGCAGAAGGCAATGTGACTGAGATTCATTGTACCTATGATGTGGAGACAAAGAGCGGCAGTGGCTTCACTGGTCGTAAAGTCAAAGGAACAATCCACTGGGTAGAAGCGACTCAAGCGGTACCTGCTGAATTCCGTCTATATGAGCCGTTGATCCTGGATGAAGCACCGGAGGCAGAGGTGGAAGTGGCAGTAGCTGGGGCTGAAACTGAGGTTGTGGAAGAGCAACCGGAGAAAACGTTCCTGGATCAACTGAACCCGAACTCCCTTGAGATTGTTAACGGGTTTGTGGAGCAAGAGATGAAGGAAGCGAACGCTCAGGATAAATTCCAATTCTTCCGTCACGGTTACTTCAGTGTAGATCCGAAACATTCCGAGCCAGGACGTCCGGTATTTAACCGGGTCGTATCCCTGAAAAGCTCGTTCCAACTGCCGAAGGCGTAAGGTAAAGTCAAGGCGTAGGATCAATGCTACAAGTTAGAGATATAAGCCTAACTTGTAGACTTAAATTTATAAATGTAAAAGGCGTCTCCAGGGCAACAACCCCTGGAGACGCCTTTCTCTTTACTACTACTATCCATAATCTTTTGTTTGAATGTTTGAACGTTTAATTTACACGATAACGGAGAGGACAGAAGAAAGCTGGAGAAGCGGAGCGTTCGCCTTTATCCCTGGATTTTACCCTTTGAAAAGGGAATCAAAAAATCCAGGGATAACAGCGATCGAAAGATTCTTCTGTCATCGTAGTGCTTAAGTGGGAATCTTTCAATTCTTTCTAACAAAAGATTATCTGTCCTCATCCATATTACCCATCTCCGTCAACACAACCGGCTGATAGCCGTTACGTCGATTCGATAACCACATGATGCCAAATCCAACAGCGCCAATGAGCGAGAAGAATACACCAATGCTATACATGATTTCCGCACCGAAACTCTGGAACAACCAGCCGCCGAACAGACCGGCAATCACGCCGGAGAGACCTCCCCAGGCCATCGTGTAGACCGCTTGACCGGAGGAACGGTAAGGTCTTGGAATAAATAGCATGGTCAGCTGCGTACCTACATAGAAGTACCCACCAAACGTAATGGAGTGCATCAACTGAATGAATACAATCTCCAGCGGGTTGTTAGCCAGTGCCATGAGCTGCCAGCGAAGTGCAAACAGCACACTGATCAGAATGAGAGATGCCAGGAGCATGCTCATTTTGCGTTTGAGCAAGCGGTCGAGAAGCAGGAATACGCCGACTTCGAGAATGGATGAGGTGAAGATGGCCCAGCCAACCATTTGTTTGTCGCCACCCATTTCTACAATATATAGTGACATAAAAGTACTGTTCATCGCATTAGGCACTGATACGAGTACACCCAGGCCGATAAATGCCATAAAATACGGATTGAACATGACTTTGCCAAACCGCCGAAAAGTAACCACGGGTGTATCCGAAGCGATTGGTTGTCTGGGTAGAAATACGGATAATACAAAGGCTGTGGCAATCATGCATGCAAATATAATGGATACACTGCCGATGCCAAAACGGTCAATGAGCGGTCCGGCAGCGACAGCAGTCAGCGCCCAACCGAGTGAACCCCAGAGCCGGAATGACCCAAATTTTTGGTTTGTACCATCGATATATCCGAGAATCAGGCTATTGGTTTGAGCAAATAATGGACTTTGAAAAAAATAAAAGAAAATCATGGCTACATAGATCCATGTATAAGTGGGCGCATAGAATACACCCTGGGCGAGCACAAATGTGCCTCCCATCATAATCATCAGAATGATGCGAATGTTGCGAGATTTATCGCTCCAGAAGCCCCAGAACGGGTTAGCAAACAAGGATACAAAGGGGCCAATCGCCATGAGACTGCCAATCTCCAGTTTGGTCATGCCAATCTCTTGCAGGTAAAGCTGCAAGAATCCGGCGAAGATCGAGATGGCCCCATATATGAAAAAGTTATATAGTTTCAGAGAAAACAATGAGGGATTGCCTCTTGAAGGTGCAGGTCTGTCCAATTAAGCCATTCCTTTCAAATGCATATTGTTCAATGTATCATTTGTTGAAAGGGGATTCAATGCATAGCGAACGTTTTGAAATTGATGCAGTCAAACACATATCGTGATCTGAAGGAGGATAACAACATGAACACGAGGGAATGGACAGGCATCATATTGGCAGGAGGTTTATCCAGCCGCATGGGGACCAACAAGGCCATGCTGGAACTAAACGGTTCCCTTGTACTGCAACATGTCACGAAGGCCATGAGACCCGCAGTATCCCGTATCATCGTGGCTGCCGGACCCAATGTGACAACCTACGGTGCAATGGGCTACGACTGCGTTCAGGATCACTATCCGGGGAAGGGGCCACTCGCCGGTCTTCACGCGGCGCTGGAAGCTTCCGATAGAGAATGGAATCTGGTATGCGCCTGCGATATGCCGCTCCTGCAAACGTCTTTCTTTAATGGAATAAAAAAACTGGTCGAATTACATAACTCTTATGCTGCTATCGTTCCACGCGTGGATGGACATGTCCACCCTCTTGCAGGGGCTTATCACAAACGAGTGCTCCCTGATCTGGAGCAGCGTCTGAACCAGGATCATCTTCGAGTTATGCGATGGCTTGAAGAGATCGGTTGCCTCTATGTCGAAACGGAAGAGCTTGAGAGAGTGGGCGTTCATCAAGTAGCAATGCAAATGAGTAATATGAACACGCCGGAAGAGTACGAGCGTATCCGTAATCAAGATTCTGGACTCGATTCCGATCTGTAGGATACAGGATCACCTGATGCATCTGCATGATGATTGCGATATTGAAGCGGGCTTTGGCCTGTCCAACGTTTGAATTGTCTGCTGAAATGAGACAGGTGGGTGTAGCCGAGCCTCCACGCAATTTCCCCGAGCGACAGCTCAGGCTGTTCGATCAGCACTTTGGCCTCCTGCAACTTCAAGCTGGACAGGTAAGCCCTGGGCGATCGCCCGTACACCTTGCGAAAGACCTGTAGACCATATCCCGGGCTGATGCCAAACGAGGATATAATCTGCTCTACTTTGACCGTGGATACACTGCTTTCCTTGGTTCGAAGCTGGGCATGGAATGCCTGCTTGATTGCCTCCGCTATAGCTCCCGCATAATGCATGGCTGTTGGCGCTGGTGCATGGGAAGCAGCAACGGAAGTTGTGGACTCCGGTTCATTGTCAGCGGCCTGGGACAACAGGGCGAAGAGTTCAAACATGCGGGCCTGCATAATCATTTTGTCCGTGGACGTGTAGGCCTCAGATACGTTAATCATCCCCATCCAACTCTCCAGCACAACGCGCATCTTCTTATTATCTGCCGTACCTGCTGCGTAGATTCGGCTGTGCTGTGACATCAGCTTCAAGGTGAAGACCGGATCATCCACATTAAAGTGAGCGCTAAAATAAGTCATGCCTTCCGTCGATACACATTGATTCGTATGTTTGAACCCGGGAGGAATGAGAAGAATGGAACCTTCCTCCACGGTATAGGTATAACCATGAATCACACTCTCCTGAGTACCTTGGATGATCAACATAATCTCAAAACCCGGATGTGATTCCTCCGGCATCGCCCATCCATGGGGTACTTGTTGGCTGTGCGCACCATAGAATTTGATGTTGGAGTCGATAATAGGCAGCCAGTGGGCCAGCGTATGGTGAGGCATTTCTCTAAGCTGTGATCGGATATCCATAACATTCACCTCGGAAAAGGGTAAAAACAACTCGCCTTATACAATCGGCACCCTTAGTATACTTCATTATAATCAGTTTAACGCGAGCATGGATAATCCATGGAACATATCAGCGTTTGAAGAGGTTACTGAACAATCCAAGTTCTTCAACCGGTAATATTGTAAACGCTACCATTATGGTTTGGAATATGTCAACTCTTGCACACGTCAAGATCATTATATTTTCCACTTAAAAAGGAGATTAAATCATGGAGAAATTATTATATGGCGTAGCATACTATGATGAATATATGCCTTACGAAAGATTGGACAAGGACATTCAGATGATGAAGGATGCAGGGATCAACGTGGTCCGTATTGCAGAATCAACCTGGAGTACTCATGAACCACAGAATGGCGTATTTGACTTCTCTTCCGTAGACCGTGTGCTGGATGCCATGCATGAGGCGGGGATTCAGGTTATCGTAGGAACACCAACGTATGCTGTTCCAACGTGGATGGTCAAGGAACATCCGGACGTGCTGGCTACTACCTCACAGGGACCTGGCAAATATGGCGCAAGACAGATCATGGACATTACCCATCCAACCTATCTATTCTATGCCGAGCGGATCATCCGCAAGCTGATCTCTCGGGTAAGCACACATCCGGCGGTCATCGGTTATCAGACAGATAACGAGACGAAGCATTACAATACGGCAGGAGATAATGTACAACTGCAATTCGTCAAATATATGCGTAACAAGTTCAGCTCCCTGGATGAGTTGAACAAGGAATTTGGCCTCGACTACTGGAGTAATCGGATCAATAGCTGGGAAGACTTCCCGTCTGTGGTAGGAACGATCAACGGTAGTCTGGGAGCTGAGTTTGCCAAGTTCCAGCGGCAGCTGGTAACCAACTTTTTGGCTTGGCAAGTGGGGATTGTGAATGAATACAAACAGGAAGAACAGTTTGTTACCCAGAACTTTGACTTTGATTGGCGTGGATATTCCTACGGCATTCAAGGGGATGTGGACCATTTTGCCGCATCGAAACCTTTTGACATCACCAGTGTGGACATCTACCATCCTTCCCAGGATGATCTGACCGGCATTGAGATTTCATTCGGCGGGGATGTGGCACGTTCCACCAAACAATCGAACTATCTGGTACTCGAGACCGAAGCACAGGCGTTCTGGCATTGGGTTCCCTATCCGGGACAGCTGCGTTTGCAGGCATTCAGTCATCTGGCATCAGGAGCAAACATGGTCGCTTACTGGCACTGGCATTCGTTACACAATTCGTTTGAGACGTACTGGAAAGGTTTGCTCAGTCATGACTTTGAACCGAATCCGGTATACAACGAAGCCAAGACCATTGGCAGGGATTTTGCCCGTCTCAGTCCAAAGCTCGTTAATCTGAAGAAAAAAAATCGGGTGGCTGTGCTGTTCAGCAATGAGGCCCTGACATCAATCAAGTGGTTTGGTTTTAATTTCACCAGTGACAAGAATTATAATGATGTGGTGCGCTGGATGTACGATGAATTATATAAAATGAACATTGGCTGTGACCTCATCGACCCATCGGTTGAGAGTTATGCGGAATATGACGTGCTCGTTGTACCTGCTCTGTATGCTGCTTCGGATGCATTGCTGGAAAAATTGAATCAATTCGTACAGGATGGCGGACATATCGTCTACTCGTTCAAAAGCGGATTTGCAAATGAGCATATCAAGGTACGCTCTACCCGCCAGCCCGGCCTGATCAGTGAGGCATGTGGGATCAGCTATAACCTTTTTGTAGAGCCAAAACATGTTTCGCTGCGCGATGATCCATTTGGAGTTGGTGAAGAACAGAACCAGATTCATACCTGGATGGAGCTGATTACACCAACAACGGCTGAAGTACTCGCTTGGTATGATCATCCACACTGGGGTGAATATGCGGCAATTACTCAGAACACCTATGGAAAAGGCAAAGCAACCTATGTCGGCTGTTATACCAGTTCTGCGGTGATCCGTAAGGTGTTGGAACGTGTGATGAAGGAAGCGGGCGTATGGGGTACTGATCAAGAGCTGGCTTTTCCGATCATAGTGAAGACCGGTGTGAACGATCAGGGGAACATGATTCGCTACTATTTCAATTATGCAGATGAGGCAACATCCTTCGTGAATGCATATGGAGAAGGGACTGAACTTCTGGCCGGAACCCCTATTGCTGCGGGAGAGAAGATCGAACTGGAACCATGGGGCGTACGGATTATCGAACAATAATAGGAAATAATAGATATAGGTATATAATTTGAAATTAACAAGTACACGTTAACGGAGAGGGCAGAAATAACCTGAGGAAGCGGAGCTGAAAGCTTTCTGAAAGAAAGCTGCATCGGAAGCATATACCTCGCCTTTATCACCGGATTTTCCCCTTAGAAAGGGAATCAAAAAAATCCGGTGATAACAGCGATCAGAAGGTTGTTCTGAACACGTAGTGATCTCGTGTAACCATTCATTTTATTGTATAACGTGGATATTTAACATTTCCAAACAAATATCAAGACCAAAGCGCCCTCGGCTTCCATGCTGGGGCGTTTGTCTATTTTAGCTCAGGAGTGGATGCGCTGTGTTTACCGAATGTTATCGGAAGCTGACAGATCCTTTCAAACGCAGCATTCGCAATAAATTGATTCTTACCATGACGCTGCTGGCTGTTCTGCCCGTCATTGCCATGACCGCTATGGCAGCTGAGAATACCCGCTCTTCCATGGAAGAGGAGATTATGGAGACCAACCGAGCCAATATGAACTGGGCCTCCATCTATCTGGGTGAACAGTTCGCTCGCATGAACAATATTATCTATTCGATTCAGATCAGTGACGAATTGCATCAGTATCTGGCGTTAAACCAGGAAGCGCCGGCAGCCAGCCGATTTGACGAACAGAAGGCCATGTTCAATATGCTGAACAGTGTATACTATTCCGCTGGCAATTATGTATTTGGCGTTGAACTGTATCTGAAGGAACTGGACACCCTGTTCACCTTCAACTCCATGGATTCTCGCATCAAAGCGGTATCGGAAATACCGGAAGGATATCATGAGCTTTTTGCACAACATAAAGATTTTACGATTATCAATGATCCGGACGATCCGCAAAAGTTTCACATGACCCGCAGCATGAACCGCTTCGAGGATCAGGCACAGATCGGCGCCATCAGTCTGGAGGTCAAGTGGGCTGAGTTCAATCAGACCTTGGAGCTGCTGGATAGCAGGGGGGATTATGCAGTATACATCGCCGACAGTGTGGGCAGCCCGGTCTATCAGCCGAATCAAGACATCCAGCCGTCCGCTGAAGCATTGGAGAGATTGGCAGGTACCAAAGAAAGTTCCGGTTTCATTCGTACAGCCAAGGAATACGTATTCTATCATTCCATCGAACCGTCAGGACTGCGTGTGATCAAGATTGTACCTGCCCATGTGATTAACGAGAGTGCCTTGGAAACGATGAAATACGGACTGGTTGTAGGTGGCCTGGCAACCGTCATTTCTGTGGGAATAGCTGCGCTCGTGGCCTGGCGCACATCAAAGCCCATCGTCCGACTGGCCAATTCCATGAAGGGTATTCAATTGATTAAGGACAGAGAAGTGGTACGAAGCGGCCGGGTTGATGAGATTGGTCTGTTGGAGAAAAATCTGCATGGCATGTCAAGCCGTATCCGGGAACACATTCGCGACAACTACCTGATGAATCTGGAGAAACAGACGGCGGAGCTCAAAGCACTGCAATCCCAGATCCATCCGCATTTCCTGCAAAATACGTTGCAGATGATTGGCGGTATGGTCTATTCGCAAAAACCTGCTGACAGTTATAAGGTCATTCGAGCCTTGAGCGAGATGTTTCGTTATATTGTGCGAGCGCCGGATGGACTTGTCCCTTTACAGTCTGAACTCGATCAGTTGGAACATTATATGCTCATTCAGAAGCAGCGTTTTGGCGGCAAACTTGAATATACACTGGAGATTACCGGAGAACTTCGGGAATGTTATATTCCCAAGTTGTCTTTGCAACCCATTGTGGAGAATGCATTTTTGCATGGTCTGGAGAAGAAACCGGGTGAGTGGAAGCTGGGCATTGAAGTCGTCTGTGAACCTAAAGAGGTAACGATTCGAATTCGTGATAACGGTGTGGGTATGGATGCTGAGAAACTAACGGAGATGCAGTCCAGACTGGAGCGTCTGACTTGGCAGTCCGATCGGGTGTGGAGTTCTGGTACAAGTATTGGACTGGTCAATGCCGCCTCAAGAATCATAATGCATTTTGGACCTGAATACGGGATGAGTGTGGAAAGTGAATACGGACAGGGGACGAGTGTTACGGTACGAATCCCCTGCAATACGGGAGGCGAAGCCTTGTGAACAAGGAACTGTACAGAGTATTGCTGGTGGATGATGAACCGTGGAACCGGGATATTTTGCGCAACCTGGGGGATTGGAAGGAACTAGGGATGACCGTTGCTGGTGAGGCAGAGGATGGCGAGCAGGCCATACAACTGGTCAAGCAGCATCAGCCTCACATTATCATTACGGACATGCGTATGCCCGGTACAGACGGTGTGGAACTGCTACAGACGCTAAGCGGGCAATACCCACAGATCAAGGTGATCGTGGTGAGCGGGTATGATGATTTCAATTATGCCAAACACGCGATCCGTCATCGGGCTGCTGACTATCTGCTCAAACCGGTGAATCCGGATGAACTGAATGGTGTACTGGCCAAATGTGCCAAAGAATTGGAAAAGGTTGAATCTGCGCCGGAATCATGGGAAGCATATCCGCCTTCCTTTGCTGGTGATTTCTCTTTGTTTCAACAGCAGGCTCGCTTGCGGTTTAACGACCTGAACATTCAAAGTCTGCGAGAATGGTTCCAGCAACTGCAGCAGAAGCTGGAGCATAGCGAGATTAACAGACCCCGGCAGCTTGGACGAGTGGCCTATGAACTACAGGCTTTGCTGGATGAACTGTGTGTCTCCAATGGGTTGTACGAGGGGCGCGAAGCAACGGCTTTACCTCCTTCAACAGCGCTGGCTTCCATTGAATCCACGATCGCATGGATTTCGACTCCATACTACCAGGCTTTGGAGCAACTCATTGCGCAGCGTAAATTCAAGAATAAGCTGAACCTGAATGAGGTGAAGCAATACATGGAGCAGCACTGTATGGAGATGATTACCCTGGAGCAGCTCGCCCAGATCTTTTTTGTCAGCAAGGAATATCTCAGCAAGGTATTCAAGAAAGAGTATGAGGTGAATGTGACCGATTATGTCGTCCAGTTACGCATGACACGAGCGAAGGAATGGGTGATGGATGATCAGATCCCGTTCAAACATATTGCCGAGATGGCGGGTTATGAGGATGTGTCCTACTTCTATCGGGTATTCAAGAAACATTTCGGAGTTTCACCGGGGGAGATGCGGAAGGGACAGGCTCGTATATCAGGCAATTCAGGCAGTAGCACGGAATGAGCTGTTCGAGAAAGCATTTGCGGCAGGATTAAGGTTTAAAATAATCCAATACACAAGTCTAATTTTGTCCAATGAAGCGCTTTCATTTTCTGATATATAATGAGCCTATGAAAGACAAACCAGTCACACACCGGGAGGTCATAAGAGATGAAAGTATGGAAAAGCGTAGCAAGTGCGGTACTGGTCAGTGTTCTGCTCGCAGGTTGCGGTTCCAATGCAGGAACGGACAATGGGCAGGAAGAATCGGCATCAGGCAGCACGGTGTCCCTCAAAGTATTCGTTGCACAACCTCGGCTGAAAGAACACTACGATAAATATATAGAACAGTTCAAAGCCAAGGAAAAAGCAGAGAAAAACATTGAGGTGAACGTGCAACTGGAGATGCCGCCAGCAGACAATGCACCTCAGATTCTGAAGACACGTCTCGCCTCCAATGATGCACCGGATGTGTTCGCTCTGCATGCAGTTAATGAGATTCCACCATTCAGCAAAGCTGGTTATCTGGAAGACCTGTCGGGCCAACCTTTTGTCGATAAGCTGCTGGATTCGGTTAAACCTTCCATAACGGATGCGGAGGGCAAAATCGTAGCTGTTCCACTGGAAACAGTATCATGGGGCTATTTGTACAATAAAGATATTTTCAAAGAGCAAGGGCTGGAAGTGCCAACGACGTTAACGGAAATGAAAGCGGTCGTGGAGAAACTCAAGGCAGCCAACATTACACCGTTTGAACTGTCCTACAAAGAATCCTGGATTCCGCAATTATTCCTGCCACTCACTGTGGGTGCATTAACTCAGTCTGAGCACAAAGACTTCGTGGAGAAGATGAATCAGGATCAGGGTTCCTTCTCCGATATGAAAGCATTGTTTGATATCTTCGATCTGGTCAATGCGAATGGTACAGATAAAGCGCTGGAAGTGGGCGGAGATGATGGTTCAGCAGCCTTCGCTTCAGGAAGCGCCGCGATGTGGATTCAGGGACCATGGTTTGCCGAAACCATTCTGAAGTCCAACCCGGACTTGAACTTTGGTGTAGCACCAATGCCGATCAATGACAATCCGGATGATACCAAAATCAATCTGAGCACCTCCACTTCGCTGGCAGTATCGTCATCTAGCAAAAACAAAGAAGTGGCACTCGATTTCGTGAACTACATTCTCGATGACAAGGATTCAAGTGCATTCTTCGAAGCGCTCAAATTTAATCCGATTGCCAAGATCCATGACTTCAAGAGCTTCCCGTGGGTAGACGATGCCCAGAAATATGTGAGTGAAGGTAAAGCTTATGAGGACCCATCCCTCCCTCAAGCGGTGAAAGACGAGTCAGGCAAAGCGTTACAAGGCTACTACTCTGGGCAATTAAATCAACAGCAGGTTATCGATGCGCTCGACAAGGCGTGGAAATCCTACAACAAAGTCAACAAGTAAGGAGTTGCGAGGAATGGAGTATCCGCTTGCTTTTGTTGGCAAATCTCTACGGTTTGAGAGCTTGTCAACAAATTAGCGGTACTTTGTTTCGTCGCAGTCTCCAAGCAGATGATACGGCAGGCAGAACGTTCTTCGTTCCCTCCTTTGCAATCATCCGCTTCGAGTGAAAAGGGGGAGAACCTATGGCTACGAATGTGTTCAAGAAGTATCTGTCACTGCTCGCGTTCACTGCGCCTGCCTTTGTCATCTATGCGATTTTCCTGCTGTATCCCACGTTTAGTGGCCTGTTCTATAGTCTGACGGATTGGAACGGACTCAATCGGGATTACAGCTTTATCGGTCTGGGCAACTTTGTGGAATTGTTCAAAGAAGATCCCGACTTTCTGAACTCCCTGTGGTTCACGATGAAATATGTAATATTTATGTTGATTCTGCAAAATGGAATTGCCTTGCTGCTCGCCGTGTTCATTGAGTCACGGACGCGCAGCAAAGGGCTTTTCCGGACGCTGTTCTTCATGCCTAACATGATCAGTACAATCATCAGTGCTTTCATGTGGACCTTCATCTTCTCTCAGGTGCTGCCACAGCTCGCAGAGAAACTGGCTTTTTCGTTCCTCGACCAGCAATGGTTGGGTGATCCGAAGTTTTCATTTTACTCCATTCTGATGGTATCGCTCTGGAATGGTGTAGGGTATATGATGATCATCTATCTGGCTGCTCTCCAGGGTGTGCCGAAAAGCCTCAAGGAAGCGGCTGTTATTGATGGGGCCAATGCATTCCAGGTACTTCGCAATGTGGTGTTGCCGATGATTACTCATGCCGTGACCATCTGTTTCTTCCTGACGCTGAACGGAGCCTTCAAGGTGTTCGAAGTGGTCTATGGACTGACGGGTGGTGGACCGGGCCGGGCCACACAGGTTATCACAATGAACATCTATGAAGAAGCGTTCTCCAACAACTTCAGGTACGGCTATGCGAGTGCCAAATCGGTTGTGCTGTTCATCATCGTACTCATCTTTACACTCATCCAGATCACCGTCATGAAGAAGAAAGAGGTGGAAGCATGAGGATGCAACGACTGAACAGTTATCTGATTCGCCTGCTGCTGATCTTGGGATCTCTCGTGGCCATGCTGCCGATCTACATGGCGGTGGTGAACTCTTTCAAAACACAAGGAGAGATGTTCCAGTCCTTTATTGCGCTGCCGACGACGCTGCACTGGGAGAACTATTCGGACGCATTTAACAAAATCAATCTGTTGGGCAGTTCGATGAACTCGGCGATTGTATCCTTTCTGGGGATTGGTGGTATCGTCTTCTGTGCCTCATTGGCTGGATACAAGCTGTCACGTACCTCTGGTCGACTGAGCAATCTGATCTTCTTCCTGTTTGTGGCGTCCATGCTGGTGCCGTTTCATTCAATCATGATTCCGCTGACACGGGTAGCCAAAGGCATGGGTGTACAGGGAAGCACGTACGGATTGGCCTTAATCTATATCGGGCTTGGTGTAAACATGGCCATCTTCCTCTATCACGGGTTTGTGAAGTCCATTCCGCGTGAATTGGAGGAATCGGCTCAGATTGATGGATGTAACGAGTTCCAGACGTTCTTCCAGATTATCTTCCCGCTCTTGCTTCCAATCACAGTCACCATCGCGATCCTGGACTTCCTGTGGATCTGGAATGACTTCTTGTTGCCACTGCTCATGTTAACCGATGTGAATCGGTATACGCTGATTCTGTCCACAAACATGTTATTTGGCGAATATAACAAGGAGTGGCCTTTGATTCTGTCATCCTTGGTTCTGACTGCGATCCCGGTTATCCTGATCTATGCGTTCTTCCAGAAGTTCATCATGGAGGGTATTGCAGAGGGTGCTGTAAAAGGATAGCGAATAGCAGGATGATACGATGAAATCCCGAAGCGCTGCTGGTATCGATCTGCTTTGGGTATTCGACCAGACTTACAAAAACTAACGTAAAAAGCCTTGATCTGAAGGACATCGTCCTTTTCGGTCAAGGCTTTTTTTGGTTGTGAAATCAGGAACCAGCATTTGAAATCATGAGCCAGAATCCATGAGCCTGTGTACAGCTTCTACGAGGCATTGTAGTCCACGCTCCATCTCATCAGGAGAAGCGTAGGCGTAAGAGAGCCTGATATGACTCGCATCCAGCCGGTCATATAGGTAGCCCGGGTGGATAAGTACATTCTGTTCCAGACAGGTATGGAACAATTGGCGGATAGAGAGAGGGGATACAGTGAATTGCAGCCAGATATAAAAGCCGCCAGCGGGTATTTTCCACTTCGCCATGCCATGAAAGTGACGTTGCAACAGATCCAGCATGAAGTCTCTGCGTCTGCGTAGCTCAGGGCGAAGGCACTCCATATGTTCTGCATGATGCCCTTCGGCGAACCACAGGGCAGCGGCTTCCTGCGCGAGTGAACTGGTACCGTAGTCGGTCTGCATCTTGATATCCGCGAGCCGGCGTATGACCGGCTCTGGCCCCACCAGCCATCCGAGGCGTAAGCCGGGACTGACTGCCTTCGACAAGGTGCCCATATGCAGCACCCGTCCTTCCTGGTCACGCGCCTTCAGCGATGACGGAGGAGGTGTATCCAGCCACAGATCACTGTAGGCGGCATCCTCCAGTATGGAGATGCCTAATGTTCGAGCGGTGGTCATGAGTTCTTCCCGGCGGTGATCACTCATCACAGAGCCCGTGGGATTGTGAAAGCTCGGGATCGTATAGAGAAGCGAGATATGGTCTTGATCTTTTACATGCTGCGAGGCATTCTCCAGGCGTGCAATGTGCAGTCCTTCATCGTCTATCGGGATTCCGCTCATTTTCAACCCTGCCGATTGAAAGGCGTGAATGGAATAGAGATACGACGGTTTTTCCAGCAGAACTGCTGAGCCGCGAGGGAGCAGTCCGACCGAAATCAAGTGTAGCGCTTGAAGTGAGCCGGATACGATCAGTATGGAATCTGGAGAGGCCTGAATGCCAGTCGTCTGCAAATGGGCGGATAAAGCCTCACGAAGCTCCAGGCTTCCTTGAGATTCCAGGTAGTTGAGGGTACGAGAACGCTGGGACAGGGAGTACAGAATGTCGTTAAAAGCATCCTTAGGCATCAGTTCCGGGGCAAGCTCCCCTGTACCAAGACGTATGATGCCAGGCCGGAATTCAGCCTGATTAATCTGCTGGATCTCGGGCAGGTTGGGATAATACCAGCCCTCCTCAATGGCTTCATTCCAGTTGGGCATCGCTCCGTGAGCCATACCATGCCAACCGGAGCCGGAAATAAAAGTTCCTCCGCCATGTCTGCCTTTAATCAGACCAGCGGCGGTCAGGTTATCCAGGGCAGTGACCAATGTACTGCGGTTCACCCCCATGGACTCAGCCCATATTCGCTGTGAGGGGAGACGATATCCTGCTGACCATTCGCCCGTTGTGATTTTCTGCCGGACATAGGCTTCAATCTGGCGATACAAGGGCAAGTCGAGAGAAGGGTTCGGCTTCCACCCCATGCTTAGCCGAGAATCAGAACGTTCCATAACTGGCAGAATCACCTCCGTTTTTCTTTGTAACGAACACTATATCATTTGGTTGGGTCTAATGCCATCCAAGTGGTTGGTTACGTCAGTTATCATCTGCCCTAATATGGAGGACAGAGATAAGGGGGAAGAACATGGAGGTTGTTATTCATGCAGTGGTTCTGGCGTTTGGCCTGATCTTGCCACTGGGTGTGCAGAATGTATTTATTTTTAACCAAGGCATGAGCCAGAGGCGTTATGTACATGCCCTGCCTGCTGTAATAACGGCAGGGGTCAGTGATACGTTGTTGATCGGGGCAGCTGTTGGAGGGGTGTCGCTCATTTTGCTGCAATGGCCAGTACTGGCGAATGTGTTGTATGGCGCAGGAAGTTTGTTTTTGCTGTATATGGCTTGGAGTATCTGGAGGTCATCCGAATCTGTGGAAAGTTCGCAAACGGTAATGTCAGCAGGGCGACAGATTGCGTTCGCCGCATCGGTATCTTTACTCAATCCGCATGCGCTGCTTGATACGGTTGCCGTGATTGGCACCAGTTCACTTCAGTATGAAGGGGTGGAGCGCATGTATTTTGCCCTGACAGCGGCAACTGTATCGTGGATATGGTTCTTGGGAATTGCAGGCGCGGGCAGGGTGATTGGCAGAAAGGATCGAACTGGACGCATCAGTCTGATGTTTAATCGGTTGTCCGCTGTGGTCATGGTTGGGCTGGCGGTTATGATGCTGTGGAAGCTCATCTATTCCTAGAAGGACTGTGATGTGGCTGGCACACTTGTTAAAATAAAAAACTCCCCGTGACGTTAATCGCGCGGGGAGTTCAATGTGAGTGCTGAATTTGGTGATCAGTATAACCTGCTGATCTAGTTATTGAGTTGGAACATGTAGTGCTCGATAATGCATCAATATTGCATCATTTATATATGGTTGGTCATTTGGTTAAGGTCATCGTAATCGAATTTATTCTGCCTTCAACAGCATGGATTCAATAAACACTTTCAAATCACGGCTTACAGTGTTCAACTGATCAATGACCTCGCTGAACTCGGTTACCATCACAGCCTGTTGGTTGCTAGACTGTGAGATGGAGGTAATCTCCTGCTCCATCTGCTGAATGGAATGCTGAACATCTTTCAAGGAACGTTCGATATTCACCGTTGCTTCTTTGGTACCCGTAGAAAGTTTGCGCACTTCAGATGCAACGACGCTGAATCCGGCGCCTGCTTCGCCTGCTCGGGCTGCTTCGATAGCCGCATTCAGGCCCAGCAGATTGGTCTGTTCTGAGATTTCACGGATGAATGCGGCGACTTTGTTAACCTCGCCTGAGTTCTGCACAGCCATGCGAGTATTATCCAAAATCTGTGTAGATGAGGCTGTCAATTGTTCGGATTGGGCGGCTACCGTCTGCACCATATCTGTTAATTTTCCGCTGATACCGCCGATCAATTCAGTGAAGTACTCCAGTTTTTCCTCATTCTGAAGAGAGAAACCAATGGCAAGTGTGCCTACGATATTTCCTTGTTCATCCCGAAGTGGGGTGGCCGCCGAGTTGATTGATGTACCATAGAATTTTGCATCAATACGGTTCGCTGAAGTTTCGCCATGTATAAGTGCCCGGCGGAGTGTAGGGTCATCGAGGGAAACGGGGTCTCCTGCCTTGATGCCCAGATCGAGTTCATTGCTAGGAACATAATACCAGAACTTCTCCGTGTCGGTTACTGCAATCATGATATCGTGTTCTTTCAGCATAATTTTAAAATATGGACTTGCCGCAACGAGTGCTTCAACGATGTTCAATAAGGTTCAGCTCCTATAATGTATGTGTATCATCTAGATGTATTGTATACATCGTCAGAATGAGGTTAATCTTGAAGGCCTGATAAGGGCAATAAGATATATTAATTAAATTTTTAACAAATGAAACAGGGGGATTGATTTTTTTCAGAAATTTATGAAAACATGACAAAAAAGCAGGCGAGAACAATCAAGTTCTCGTCTGCTTTGTTATCCGCCAATCTGGGACATGCGGCGTACCGTCGGTGTATGAGATTGCATTTTTTGTTCCAAAGCCAGAGCCATCTCATGATTCTTCGGTTTCGTACCCAGTGCTTTGAGGAAGAGTGCCGCCATGGCATCCGGATCATCCACGAAGCGGCGAACATTATACTCATCCGACCAGTACAGGCAGGCTTTAATATGTCCGTCAGCGGTCAACCGAAGTCGGTTGCAATTGTCACAGAAATGATCGCTCACGGGATGAATCAATCCGAATGTGCCTTCGGAGCCCACAATTTTCATATTGCGTGATGGGCCATTACCCGCAGGGCCTGTTGTATTTTCTACCGTCCAGCCTGCTTCAGCGCATACATCTGTCACGGCTTCCAGCGGCAAATAAGATTTGCGCCATGAATCTGAAGCCTGTCCAATCGGCATATATTCAATAAAACGCACATGAAGAGGTTGATCCATCGTCATAGCAATAAAATCCTTGATCTCATCATCGTTGATACCCTTCATCAGTACAACATTCAGCTTGATCGGAGCAAGCCCAGCAGCTGTTGCAGCTTCAATGCCTTTCAGCACCTTGTTCACATCTCCGCCGCGGGTAATCATGGAGAAACGATCAGCGCGCAGGGAATCCAGACTGATGTTAATCCGGTTCAATCCAGCATCTTTCAACGCCTGAGCTTGTTTGTCCAGCAGAAGAGCGTTGGTCGTCAGGGCAATATCGTCAATCCCGTCAATTGCCGAGATCATGCTGACGAGCTTGTGCAAGTCCTTGCGTACCAACGGTTCGCCCCCAGTGAGCCGAACTTTGCGCATGCCCATCGGCGCAAGTACCTTCAGCACCTGTGCTATTTCTTCGTAGCTCATAATCTCATCATGTGGAGCAAACTCCATGCCCTCCGCAGGCATACAGTACACACAGCGTAAATTACAGCGGTCCGTAACAGAAATACGGATGTAGTCATGTATTCGGCCAAATGAATCCTGAAGCAATTCCATGCAGACCACCCTTTCATCGGTTCAGATTGGAAATCTTCTATTATAAATGATACGACAATTTCAAAAGGAACAGTTGCATCAAATTTTAGCTATTTCTCCAATCCGCGTCAACGATGACGTCAGATGACAGCATTTTTGGCGGGGTGGTTCAGGTGGAATTGTCCCACGACTTGTTGCAGAAAGACCGTAATGGCTTCCACATTATGCGAAGAATGCTGAACCTGTAACATATCACGGATCAGCTTCATCATCTCTGCTTCTACCTCAGCAGAAGTCGCCCGATTCTGATGGCTGATTGCAGCAATATTCTCCATCAGCATGACCACTTGATCCACGACTTGTGTGCGCTCAGGTTCTTCAGCGGTAGCATTTTGCAGAAGTTGCGAAGCGGCCTGAACCAGTGTCGTTCCTTCAGCAAGTACCTGATCACCCTCTGTGATTAATTGGGATGCAGCTCCTGTTGCAGTTGAGATTCGGTCCAGAATCTGATGAATATTTTCAGTAGAAGAACGGGATAAATCAGCCAGCTTACGAATTTCCCCTGCCACAACCGAGAAGCCTTGACCATGTTCACCCACGCGTGCAGCTTCAATGGTAGCATTTAGAGCCAGCAGATTGGTCTGAGCTGAAATTTCATCAATGACAGCCAGTGCGCGGTAAATCTCTTTCATCGTATCCATGAAGGACAGGATGGTACGATTAGTATCGGATACCGCTCCTGAGATTTGGGTCATTTTATCGCCGATTCGTTCCACTTCCTGCTGGGCCACGCCGATCTGTTCGGTTGCAGAGGTCTCCAGTTGTTGCAACGTTATGCGCATGTGATCGGCAGCAATTCTGGCCTGGTCGAGATCTTCCAGTTGGGTGCGGATGGCCTGGATCATTGAACCAAGCTTTTGGTTCACTCGTTCAGTCGTGCCCTGGGTTGTCTCTGTTGAAGTTCGCATCTGATACTGGTTGTCCATTACGTCTACTGTGGCAAGTTGTACCTTCAGCATAATGCCTTCCAGAGAGTCAATCATGTTGTTGATCCACTTCGCCAGTTCACCCGATTCGTCTTGGGCAAAAGCAGATGTGTCCAGGCGCTGGGTCAGATCCCCCCTGCCTTCCGCATTAATTCGAATAAAACGGCTGATGCGGCGCAAGTCTTCATGGACCCTCCGATATTGGCTACGATGCAGCTGTAATGCAGTGAAGAATCCAAATAACACATTAAAAGCGGCCATTGCTGCCGTGCTCCAACCACTACCAGTGAAGGCATAGACAAGAGCTGCTCCTGCAATGCCTGACAAAAGCGTGAAGAGACTATGTTGCTTGAACTGACGCCAGCCGATGCTTCGTATCCGATACACTTCCTCCAGATCCCCTTCACACATCATGCCCCAGCGATCAGGACAGTGTGGCAGCTGGAAGGTGATGCCTTTGCCGATTACAGAAATATGGCGATAATCCGAGTAGCCGGGAAAAGCTACGAACAGATTGGAACCATTCTGAATGGTGTTTGCTACTCCGGGGTGTAGTTCTCCGGTCGACGGATCAGTGAACATGAGTTCCAGTTCGGTATGCTCCTTAACGGAAACGATACCCCATTCGGTGGTGACACCATCTTTGAGATTTTCCCCATGTGTAAAAGTACGATCCTCGAAGCGGCTTCTGGACAAGGCGGTGCCGGGTTGCAGATGTGGCCTTAATATCGACTCAGCCATAAAGAGGTAATTGTCACCGGAATCGGGATAGATATGACCTGATTCTCGTTGGATCAGGTCACCCAGTACATCCCCGGGTACACGGCTACATAATGAACCGACATAGCGACCTTCCTGCAGAATTGGTGAGATAAACAGCAAGGTGACATCATCGTGAAAAGCGGACGAGCGTGGACCAATATCCAGCGTCAGTGGATCAGAGTAAGGACCATACAAGCATTTTTTTTCATGTCGATCTGCTCTGGAGTACTTCAATCCTGGTCCTATCAAAGCTTCGTGATCCTCATAGATCTGTCCAATATGTTTCTTATATGTAGAGAATACCACCTGATTCTGTTCGTTTATCATGAATAGCTCCGTGCTATCAACGGCTCGAATATAACTGGCTTGAAACCATGCATCTAGTTTGCTTCGTTGCTGTGAATCTTTTAATACATCCTGTAATTGGACCGACTGTATCTGTTGAAGCAAACGGTCCAGGTGATTCCAATGTTCATCTGCCCAGTCCATCATAATCTGCCGTCTCGTTTCGGCAATTCCCTCAAAAATCTGTTCCACATCTTCCTTCATATGTGCGTTCAACCGATACGATCGCCACAGCGGCAATCCTTTTCTCCATCCCAGCCAATCAAACATCATGACCACCCCGATTTCTGGATTTGAAAGCTTCGTTCTACTGATCTTTGTATGACAAAGGAAGCCAGCCTGCGTGGTGATTGATCCGGAATAGTGATACCGCCTTCATCATTCAGGAGCCTTGACTCACGTGGAGGTGGGAGCCCTTGTACGTCTATTCAATCTTTATACAAGAAAATGGACAAGAATACGAGGGCATATGTCATATTTTCCGAATATTTATTCAATAAATACAAATGATCGTGCGTTTGTTGTTAAGTGAAATGTATGTTAGCTAAATACGAGGAAAACTCACATGGATGTATTTGAGAATCCGTCTCATTTTACATTGTGTAACATGAACAGGCCCATACTCAAAACACACTGTATAATGTAATCCCCTCCCAAAGCGATATAGTATTATCTAACAAGCAAAACCTGTTACGTTCGTGTATATAAACCTCCCATTCAGCCTTGGTGTGCAATGAAAATAACTTCCACAAAGGAGAATGCCCATGTCCTCCGCACCCTCAGCTACAGTCCCCGAAGCCTGCCATATTGATGTAGATCATGTGTCCGTTGTCTTTGGCACAGGTACACAACAAGTCACTGCTTTGTCGGATGTTACATTCCAGATCCAGTCCAATGAGTTTGTCTCTCTGCTGGGCCCTTCCGGCTGTGGCAAGTCGACCTTGCTCCGGTTAGTGGGTGATCTACTTCAGCCCACCTCAGGCACCGTTCGCATTGCCGGTCAGGAGCCTGAGCGGGCTCGACTACAGCGACAGTTCGGTATTGTCTTCCAGACACCTGCCTTGTTCGATTGGCGCACCGTTCGTCACAATGTGGAATTGCCACTGGAGCTGCTCGGTACCCGCCGGAAGGAGTGTCGCCGCATTAGCGGTGAGCTGCTTGAAATGGTAGGGCTAACCCGCTTCGCCGACCATTATCCATGGCAGCTCAGCGGAGGCATGCAGCAACGAGTATCCATTGCGCGTGCCCTTGCGCTTGATCCACCATTGCTACTCATGGATGAACCCTTCTCGGCCCTGGACGAATTCACCAAAGAAAAGCTTCAATTGGAGCTGCTTGAGATCAAGCGCTCGACAGGCAAGACCTTCCTCTTTGTCACACACAGTATCCCCGAAGCGGTATTTCTGTCCGACCGGATCATCGTACTCTCGGCGCATCCGGGGCAAGTACATTCCATTCATTCTGTGAATCTGCCTCCTGAACGTCATAGTGAACTGAGAGAAACGGATGCTTTCTACCACATGATTACAACCATTCGCAATTGCTTCTACGAGGAGCGTGATGAATCTCATGTCCCTGCGGCTCTTTAAACTAGGATATCGATCCTGGGTCGTCATCTGGATTATGGCCGTATTGGTGCTGTGGGAAGGAATCGCCTGGATGCTCCAACTGTTCCTGTCACCCCAGCAGGCAGCTTCTCGCCTTCCATATCTGCACGATGTGCTTGCAGCGTTGTTTCGTTACTCGGGTACGCTCGCAGAGCAGGGGGCTGTCACGTTTGGCAATGCAGCCATTGGTTTTGCAGGGGGAACGTTGCTTGGCCTGGGTCTGGCTCTGCTCATGAGCGCAGCTGTCTGGCTGGAGCGCACGTTATCGCCATATGTAGTCTCCTCACAGATGGTTCCGGTTATTGGTCTCGCCCCAATTGTGTACGGCATCATCCACAACGCGGAGTGGGCGCGGATTGTTATGGCGGCGTACGTAACTTTCTTCCCGATCATCATCCATACGTTAAAAGGATTGAAAAGTGCAGCACCAGAGCACCTGGAACTGATGCGTTCCTGTGGAGCTTCACTAACTGCACGATATATCAAATGCCTGCTGCCCTCAGCACTGCCGGGACTATTTTCTGGTATGAAAATAGCCGCTCCGCTGGCGGTGACCTCCTCCATCGTTGTGGAATTGATGGGAGCTCCCGATGGACTCGGCGTCCTGATGGTCAGTTCGTTATATTACGGCCATGCCCAAGTTGGCATGTTCTGGGCCACCATCATGCTTAGCATTGGCATTGGCCTGATCTCGTATCTGGCCATCAGTCTGGCTGAACGTTGGCTAACCCCTTGGCAGCCTGAATTCAGGGCCAAAGGAGGGGATGCCATATGAGTGAAGGTAGAGTTTTGCAACGGAAGAGGGATGAAGGTGTAGCCATTGCTGCTGTAACTGGCGCGGCTACGAACCTCACTGGTTCACAGATGACGACTGTTCCAGGTTCGGAAATTCATGGACAACAGGGACAAGCCGAAAAGGCCAGATTGGGCTCTGGCGTTCGCGGAAGATCTGTTGCGCTGAGTATGCTTCCATGGGGTGCGGGTGTGTTGATTCTCACCCTCTGGCAGCTCAGGATGTTTCATTGGATATTTTCGTTGGAAAGCTACCAACTGCCCGTGCCTTCCGCCATTGCGGCATCCATTCAGGAAAATGCCAATATGCTCTTTCGATATGCGATGTACAGCGGAACCGAAATGCTGGGAGGCTTTTTACTCGGTTCATTGTTGGGTGCTCTGGCAGCGGCAGGTGCATCGTTCTTTCCCACAAGCGGCAGGGCAGCGGTTACGGTTCTGTCGGCACTGAACGCTGTTCCGATCGTGGCTCTTGCCCCGATTATGAATAATTGGTTCGGTGACGGGATATGGTCCCGTATTGCTGTTGTCACGGTGATTACAATGGCCGCTATGGCCGTCAGCCTGTTCAAAGGGCTGACTTCCATTCAGCCGCAGTACAGTGATCTGCTGAGTGGCCTTGCCGCGAGCAGGATGCAGTTTTTTTGGAAGCTGAGATTGCCTCATGCGCTGCCTTCCCTCTTCGCCGGTCTGAAGATCAACATGTCGACCAGTATTATCGGGGCCATTGTGGGTGAATTTTTCATCGCCTCCCAAGGGCTGGGATACTTGCTCTCGGATCAGATTCGATTGGCGAACATGCCCTTGGCCTGGTCCTGCATTGTCATCGCCGCCGCGCTCGGCATTGTGTTGTATGAAGCGGTTGTCCTGGCAGAAAAGCGACTCATTCCGTGGAATCGTGCACGCACAGATCACTAACGTGCTACTCCATTTCTAGCTTCATTCCCTCTTCTTGGTACTGAAAACCAGACTTTTTGAACACGGACTGATGATTGAAAAATCGTATATAAACAGGGGGTTGTTCTGTACATGTACAAAACGTTGAAGCCGGGTTTGCTGGTATTGGTCCTGTTGGTGGTTACGATGCTGGGCGCATGTTCTACGAAGTCTGAGCCGGCGGCTGAGCCCTTCGCTGCGAGTTCAGGAGGGGCGGGCGAAGCAGATCAACCGTTAACCAAAGTGAAAATTCAGCTGAAATGGGTGCCGCAGGCGCAGTTTGCCGGGATCTATGCAGCGAAGGAAAAAGGTTTTTTTGCAGATGAAGGCATTGATGCCGAGATTATTCCGGGTGGCCCGGATATCGTGATTGAGCAGCAGGTGGTCAATGGCGCAGCCGATGTAGGCATTACCGGAGTAGACAGTCTGCTGGTTAGCCGGGATAACGGTCTGCCGCTTGTCTCGCTCGCCCAGATCTCACAGAAGAGTAGTTATCGCTTGATCGCCAAGAAGTCGCTAGGTATTACCGATCCCGCTCAGATGAAAGGCAAGAAGGTTAGTACCTGGTTTGGCAGCCAGCAGTTTCAGGTGCTCGCGTTCATGGAGAAGAATGGCCTGGACCCGAAGAAAGACATTGAACTGGTGAAGCAGGGGTTCACGATGGATCAATTTTTCAATGACCAGGTAGATGTGGCGACGGCAACGATCTATAACGAATACCACGTTGTACTGGAAAGTGGAACGAAAGAATCGGATCTAGACGTGTTCAACATTGAAGATGTCGGTGTTGGCATGCTGGAGGATACGCTGATTGCCAAGAAAGATTGGGTAGACAGTAATCGTGAGCTTGCGGTCAAAGTGACCCGTGCCATTCTGAAAGGCTGGAATTACGCCATCGATAATCAGAATGAGACGGTGGATATCGTGATGAGTAATGTGACGGAGGGCAGTACCACCCGTGAGCATCAGGTCACGATGCTTGAAGAGATTGCAAAGCTGATTCGGCCGGAAGGATTTACAGAGCAGCAAGTCGGCAGCTTTGTGGATGAGTCATTTACCCGAACTGCGGATATTGCGCTGAATTATGGCTTGATCAAAAAAGCTGCAAACCTGGATGAAGCACTGGAGAAAAGCATCTATGAGGAAGCAGTGAAATAAGCGTGTGGAGGAGGATGACGAATGAGTTCTGTGGATCAGCAACCTCAGCCGCTTGGCGGTACGAAGGAAGAATGGCTGGAGAAAGATCGCAAATACGTATGGCATCACATCTCGCCTCATAACGATCATCCGATGATTGCGGTAAGTGGGGAGGGCAGCTGGATTACCGATCAGGATGGTACGCGTTATCTGGATGCGATGTCGGGACTGTGGTGTGTGAATGTAGGGCATGGCCGTGAGGAGATTGCGAGGAGTGCCTACGAACAGATGAAAGCCCTCGCTTATGTACCGATGACGCAGAGTCACGAACCGGCGATTTTGCTGGCAGAGAAGCTGAATGACTGGTTGGAGGGGGAGTATCGAATCTTTTTCTCCAACTCGGGTTCAGATGCGAATGAGGTGGCTTTCAAAATAGCCCGTCAGTATCACCATCAGAATGGTGAGCCTACTCGGCACAAATTCATCTCCCGTCACCGTGCCTATCACGGTAACTCCATGGGCGCACTGGGCGCCACCGGGCAAGCCGCCCGCAAGATCAAATACGAGCCGCTCGGTGTAGGTTTCTCTCATGTTCCACCACCGTATTGTTACCGCTGCCCGTTTGGGCGAAACAAGGATGGATGCGGACTCGAGTGTGCAACCATCTATGAAGAGGTGATTCGCTGGGAAGGTCCTGAGACGGTTGCCGCAGTGATTATGGAGCCGGTGATCACTGGAGGTGGCATGATTGTTCCTCCGCCGGATTATATGCGCACCGTGCAAGAGATCTGTCAGCGCTATGGCGTGCTGCTCATTGTCGATGAGGTCATCTGTGGTTTTGGCCGCTCGGGGCAGAAGTTTGGTCATCAGAACTATGGTGTACAGCCAGATATGGTGACGATGGCAAAAGGCATGACCAGTGCGTATTCACCGCTATCAGCAACGGCGGTGCGAGCCGATCTGTATGACACGTTCCGGGAACCCGGAACGGATGCGCATTTTCGCCATGTGAATACATTTGGTGGGAATCCGGTGTCCTGTCGGGTAGCGCTGGCGAATCTGGAAATTCTGGAACGAGAGAATCTGGTCAGCCGTGCGGAGGAGCTGGGATACCTGCTTCGTGAGAAGCTGGAACCATTACTGGAGCTGTCCATTGTGGGGGATATCCGTTCATTCGGATTCGCCTGTGGGGTGGAGTTGATTGAAGCAGATGGTTCTCCTGCAGAGGCGGATAAAGTGATGAAGGTGCTCGCCAGTTGTAAGCGGGACGGCATTCTGATTGGCAAGAACGGAGATACCGCGCCGGGGTTTGCGAATATTTTGACGATCTCCCCGCCGTTTGTCACCACCGAGGAAGAGCTGGATCTGATCGCAGGAAGTTTGCTCGCTGCGTTGCGAAGTCTGGATGCGAGTTAGTAACCGGATATGGATGAGAACGCACTGTACGACAAGTACGACAGAAGTGTTGGCAAGCAAAATAAAACAAAATAAAGTGTTTCAACACATGACGTGATAACTATTCGCAAGGAGGTGAGGGACGATGCAGACCACAACAGGCAAAGTCATTAATCAGCTGCGGCTGAATGAGCGAATTGAGCAGTTGTCACGTATTGGCCGAATAGCGGACACGGGCGTCTGTCGACTTGCCCTGACCCCGGAAGATATGGACGGCATCATACAGGTTCGTCTGTGGATGGAAAAGGCCGGTCTGATGACGCGACTTGACCCCTTCGGCAATCTGATTGGTCGTCTGGAAGGTGCGGATCAGGTACTGCCGATTCTCATGATTGGTTCCCACATCGACTCTCAGCCGTATGGCGGGCGATATGATGGAGCGATTGGTGTGCTAGGCGCACTCGAAGCGGTGCAATGCCTGATCGAAAATGGCATTCAGCCCCGTATGCCGATTGAGGTGATTGCTTTTTGCGATGAAGAGGGTTCCCGTTTTAACAAAGGCCTGTTCGGCTCACGTGGTATAACTGGTCAGTTGGAAGAAGGCGAACTGGAGCGGCAGGATAAAAACGGAGTGACCCGCCGGGAGGCGCTGGAAGCCTTCGGCTGTTCTCCTTCGGTTTTTGAAGAAGCGATCTATCCGCCAGGTTCCATTGGCAGTTATCTGGAGCTGCACATTGAGCAGGGGCCAGTGTTGGAATCGCTGAATGCTCCGATAGGTCTGGTGACGGGCATCTCGGGCCCGCTGTGGCTTACGGTTACGATGAAAGGTATGGCGGGTCATGCTGGCTCCGTTCCAATGGGCATGCGGCATGATGCTTTGGCAGGCAGCGCCAGAGTCATTTCCGCTTTTGACGATATGGTGAGAGAAGACCCGGAAGCACCAACTGTAGGTACGGTAGGAAGTCTGAGGGTGTTTCCCGATTCGCGTAATATCATCCCAGAGGAAGTCAGCTTCACGGTTGATTTACGAGACATGGAGATGGAACGCAGGAACCGGATGGAAGCCCGCTTGATGAACATTTTGGATGACGTGAGTTCCCGATATGGTCTAACGTATTCGCTTACCGAGGATACGAACAGTGAGCCAAGGTATTGTGCAGAGTCAATCCAATCGGTGATTCGTTCATCTGCGGAAGAGATCGGGATTACTTTGCCAGAACTGATGAGTGGTCCGTTCCATGATGCGTTGGCCCTTTCGCGTGTGTGTGAATATGGCATGATTTTTGTCCGCAGCAAGGACGGCATCAGTCATCATCCCAGCGAGTATTCCTCTCCGGAGGATATTGGACTCGGCACGGAAGTGTTGTATCGAACCATTCGAAGGATGTGCGGTGGAGTGAACCAACCAACCATTTTACCTGAGGAGGCGTTGTGACAATATGGGCAAAATCAGCATCGGATTAATCCAGGCTTCACATGAGATTGAAGGTTCGGCTCCCGTTGAAGTTCACAAAGAGGCTGCGGTTCAGAAGCACATCACGTTGGTCCGTGAAGCTGCTGCAAGAGGGGCCAAGATCATCGGGTTGCAGGAAGTATTCTATGGACCGTACTTTTGTACAGAGCAGAATCCCAAATGGTATGCATCCGCTGAACCGGTACCGGAAGGGCCAACGACCAGACGTTTTCAGGAGCTGGCGAAGGAGCTTGCGGTGGTGATTATTTTACCCGTGTACGAGGTGGAGGGCATTGCTTCGTATTACAATACGGCAGCCGTTATTGATGCAGATGGTACGTATCTGGGCAAATACCGCAAACATCATATCCCGCATGTGGAAGCAGGTGAGGGTACAAATGGGTTCTGGGAAAAGTATTATTTCAAACCAGGCAACCTCGGGTTTCCGGTTTTTGATACGGCCTACGCCAGAGTTGGCGTGTACATCTGTTATGACCGTCATTTTCCGGAAGGGGCGCGTTTGCTTGGGCTGGCAGGGGCAGAGATTGTGTTCAATCCGTCCGCTACGGTTGCGGGTACATCGGAATATCTGTGGAAACTGGAACAACCCGCTCACGCAGTAGCTAACGGCTATTATGTAGCAGCTATCAATCGGGTTGGCGTGGAAGCGCCGTGGAATATGGGTGAATTTTATGGGCAGTCGTACTTGGTCGATCCGCGTGGCAGAATGGTTGCCATCGGCAGCAGGGATCAGGATGAGGTCGTCATTGGCGAGATGGATACGGAGATGATTCGTGAGGTACGTAATGTATGGCAATTCTACCGTGATCGCAGACCGGAAACGTATGAACATCTGGTTAGTTTGTAGGAAGTGGCAATAAGTGATCGGTAAGTGATTCTGTCAGCGGGGTGGCATGTGTAATGCACGCAAGATTGTTTGAGATAGCATAGATCATTCTCCAGGAGGTGCATGACATTGATGAACAGCTCAGAAACAACGTTATCCGATTATGGGTGGGAGAGTCGTTTCGCCGAGATGAAACCCGCCATGACAGGTAAGGAAGCGATGGAGGAATCGAACCGCTGTCTGTACTGTTACGATGCACCTTGTATCAAGGCTTGTCCAACCGACATTAATATCCCTTCTTTTATTAGCAAAATATCAACAGGGCACCTGAAAGGATCGGCCCGCACCATCATGGATGCGAATCCGGTTGGAGCCAGCTGCGCTCGTGTCTGTCCCACAGAGGAACTGTGTGAAGGCGCATGTGTGCTGAACGAATCGTCGAAGCCGATTCGTATTGGTGACTTGCAGCGTTACGCCACCGACTGGGCGCGGGCGAAGAATGAGCCGTTATTCCAGGCAGCACCTGCCAATGGGAGAACCGTCGTTGTTGTGGGAGCCGGGCCAGCGGGACTGTCGGCGGCACGTGAACTGGGGCGTGCAGGGTATGAGGTGACGATCTATGAAGCCAAACCCAAAGGCGGTGGGCTGAATACGTATGGCATCGTATCCTTCCGTCTGCCCGAATCGGTAGCGCTATGGGAAGTGGAGCAGGTAGAAGCGCTTGGTGTACAGATCCGTTATGGAGTGCGCATTGGAGTAGATATTCCTGCTTCGCAGTTGCTGGAGCAGTATGAAGCGGTCATTTTGGCCTGTGGCATGGGTTCAGTACCTATGCTTGGTATTGAAGGAGAGACACTGGAAGGTGTCTATGATGCGATTGAACTGGTGGAGTCTACCAAGCAGGGTGTTCCACCGGCACTGAATGGTCTGAAGGTCGCCGTGATTGGGGCGGGCAATACGGCGGTAGATGCAGCGACCTGTTCGGTACGTCTTGGTGCCGAGCGAGTACAGATGTTATATCGGCGCGGGGAAAGCCAGATGACGGCGTATGCGTTTGAATATACGTTTGCCAAGCAGGAGGGTGTGGAGTTCCGATGGTTTACGATGCCGCAGCGTATTATTGGAGACGAGAACGGTCGGGTTCAAGCTGTGGAATGTGTGAAAATGGAGCTAATTACCCCGCCTGGCGGTGGGCGTGCTTTGCCTGTGCCTGTGGAAGGATCGGAGTTCATGATCGAATGTGATACGGTCATCCGGGCGATTGGACAGCATCGTTTATTACCATTAATCGAAGCATTTGGACTGCGTCACCACTGGGGCGTCGTTGAGATCGAACCGCATACGTACCGTACCTCGCATCCTCAGATTTATGCGGCAGGAGATGTCATTTTTGGTCAGGGCCAGGGTGAGGCGATGGTTGTCTCGGCTGCACAGCAGGGTAAGCTGGCCGCCGCCGCAGTTATGAAGGTGTTACCTGGACAGGTGGAAGAGACGGCGTGAGTGGTGAGGAAGGAAAGGGAAGTAAAGAGCACGGAAAGTGTGCAATGAAAGGGTGCGAGGAAAGAGTACGGGTGGGAGGACGCTAGGGACGGCTAGAGTGTTGAAGGTGTAGATCTGAGCAAGAGGTCTGGTGTGCAATCGAAACCCTGTGTCCCTGATGCGCTAACCAACCCTACACACCTTATAGTGGCAATTATGGAGGATTGAAAAATCTAACGAATCTCACACGTCTTATGTTGACAAAAAATCGTTGAAATGAAGCCGAAATGAGCTGTTACAGCAATATAAACTTTCTACAATTCGTTAGATTTTGTAATTGCCGCAAATGAGTCAAATAAGAGCTGTAAGGTTCGTTAGAATTGAGGTGCTATCCAGACACACCATTACGACGCAGAGATCCTGAGCACGACCAAATATCCAGTACAACGATAAAATTGAACTAAATTTTTACACGAAACGGAGAGGACAGCAGCAATCTGAAGAAGCGGAGTGTCCAGTGTAACTAATAAGGTCAAACACCAAGGAGGGATCGTTATGGCTGACTTATCCATTAATCTGGCAGGTATTCGATCACCCAATCCATTCTGGTTGGCTTCTGCACCACCGACCAATACGGGGTATCAGGTTCAGCGTGCGTTCGAAGCGGGCTGGGGCGGCGCGGTGTGGAAGACACTGGGTGAGCCGATTATCAATACATCCTCGCGTTTTGCGGCAGTTCATTTCGGTGGACAGCGGGTGGCGGGGTTTAACAATATTGAATTGATATCCGATCGTCCGCTGGAAGTGAATCTGAGGGAGATTGCCGAGACCAAGAAGCGCTTCCCGGATCGCGCGGTTGTCGCTTCACTGATGGTGGAACCTACGCGGGAGAAGTGGCATGAGATTGTGAAAAAGGTGGAAGCCGTCGGCGTCGACGGTCTGGAACTGAATTTTGGCTGCCCGCATGGCATGGCTGAACGTGGTATGGGAGCCGCCTCTGGTCAGCAACCTGACTTGGTCGAACTACAGACGATGTGGGTGAAGGAAGTGGCAACCACACCGGTGATTGTGAAGCTAACGCCGAATATCACGGATATTACGGCGACCGCCCGGGCAGCTGTACGAGGAGGCGCGGATGCGATCTCTCTGATCAATACCATTAACTCCCTGGCAGGTGTGGATCTGGATTCGTGGAATACCGTGCCGCATGTAGGGGGCAAAGGAGCACATGGCGGATACTGCGGCCCAGCGGTGAAGCCCATTGCACTGAACATGGTTGCCGAGTGCGCACGTAATCCGGAGGTGGGTGTGCCGATCTCGGGGATTGGTGGCATATCCGACTGGCGGGATACGGCAGAGTTTTTGCTCATGGGTGCTACAGGGGTCCAGGTATGTACCGCAGCGATGCATCATGGATTCCGCATTGTGGAGGACATGATTGATGGTTTGAACGATTATTTGGACGAAAAGGGTCTGAGCAGCGTAGCAGAACTGGTAGGTCAGACGGTTCCGCGTTACTCGGATTGGGGCAATCTCGATCTGAACTACAAAGTGGTCGCCCGCATCAATCGCGATGTCTGCATCAATTGCAACAAATGCCATATTGCTTGTGAGGACACCTCGCATCAGTGTATTGATATGTTGACCGACCCGTCTGGCTCCTATCTGGAAGTGGTGGAAGAGGACTGTGTTGGCTGTAATCTGTGTTCGATCGTTTGCCCGGTGGATGGGGCGATTGAGATGGTGGAGCTTGTGCCTGAGCAGGAACCTGTAACCTGGAATGAACGTCAGTCTGCGATTGCGATGCTGCAATCCGTTAGAGATCAATCAACCAAGGAGGCGATATCATGAGTACCCGCAAATTGATTCGTAACGGTGTGTTGGTGACAGCGTCAGATACCTTTGAAGCAGATATTTTGATCGAAAAGGGTAAAATCACACAGATTGGCATCGGGCTTACCCCGGATGAACATATGGAAGTTGTGGACGCTTCAGGCTGTTATGTTATTCCTGGCGGAATCGACCCGCATACGCATCTGGATATGCCATTTGGTGGAACGGTAACGGCAGATGATTTTGCGACGGGAACAACAGCGGCAGCCTTTGGTGGTACAACAACGATCATTGATTTCTGCCTGACACAAAAAGGCCGTCCATTAATCGAATCCCTCCAGGAGTGGCATGCCAAAGCCGAGGGTAAAGCCGTCATCGACTATGGTTTCCATCTGATGATCGGGGAGATGAATGATCAGGTGTTGGAAGAGTTGCCGCAGATCATTGAAGAAGAGGGTGTGTCATCCTTTAAGGTGTTCATGGCGTATAAAAACCAGTTTCAGGCCGATGACGGGATTCTCTTCCAGACGTTGCAAAAGGCAAAAGAGTATGGCGCACTCGTCATGGTGCATGCCGAAAACGGAGATGTTATTGACCTGCTGGTTCGACAAGCGCTCGCCGAAGGGCGCACGGAGCCGATTCATCATGCGCTGACTCGTCCATCCATGCTGGAGGGAGAAGCGACAGGTCGGGCGGCACGGTTGGCTGCACTTGCGGATTCACAGTTGTATGTGGTGCATGTAACCTGTGCAGAAGCGGTGGAGCAGATTGCGCGCATGCGTGAAATGGGTTACCGAATCTGGGGGGAGACCTGTCCTCAGTATTTGACGTTGGATCAGTCGATCATGGATCAGCCGGACTTCGAGGGTGCAAAGTATGTCTGGTCCCCACCACTACGGGAAGCAGCGCATCAGGAAGTACTCTGGAACGCACTGAAAAGCGGTCAGTTGCAGACGATTGGCTCTGATCATTGCTCGTTTAATTTCAAAGGGCAGAAGGACCTGGGCAAGGATGATTTCAGCAAAATTCCGAACGGTGGGCCTGTCATCGAAGATCGCCTCAGTATTCTGTATTCGGAAGGTGTAGTGAAGGGGCGGATTACGCTCAATCAGTGGGTCGATCTATGTTCAACAAGAGCGAGCAAGTTGTTTGGATTATTTCCGCAGAAAGGGACTCTGGCTGTAGGGACAGATGCGGATATCGTTATTTTTGACCCCTCTGTAAACAGGGTGATCTCGGCAGATACGCATCATATGAATGTGGATTACAGTGCATTTGAAGGCATGCAGGTACAGGGTTGTCCGGTGACAGTGTTGTGCCGCGGGGAGTATGTCATTCGAGATCGGCAGTATGCCGGAACAGCAGGGGCAGGACAATATGTGAAGCGCAACAAGTATGATTCAGGTGCACCCATACCGATGAAACAGCCTGTGACGGCAGTGAATGGAGGGAGAAGCTGATGTCGGATCATGATGTGTTTGAGGCCGAGAGGGTCGCCATAGAGCGAATGGTTGCACAGGGTTATCGGATCTATGCGGTACGGGAACATCTGGAGGGTGCTCACGTCATATGGGAGCACCCGGATCTTCCCGAAGAGAAACAAGAGCAATACGTGGGCACGGCGTCTGGACGGAAGTGGTTCAGTCACATCCTGATTCGCCAGCTTCAGGAGCAGCGGGGAGCTTAGACGATGCTGAAGTTCCTCATGCGATTGGCCCATGAACGTACTCATAGGCGTAGATGGCAAGTTCGATCGCGACCCTTTTCTCGGGGAGGATGTAGTCTTCTCCCAAAAGTGCTTCGATTTTGTCCAAACGGTGATACAGCGTCTGTCTGACGATATATAGAGCGGTGGCCGTCTCTTGCTTGGAGCAGCACAGGACCAAATATTGTTTGAGCGTGCGCAGCAACTGACCTCCTTTCTCTACATCGTAACGGATGAGCGGCCCCAGATATTCTTCAATGAAATCATCCAGACTGCCGCTTTGCTTCATACTGGCGATGATGCGGTAACAATGAAGATTACTGTAAAAGGGCTGTTGCATCACACCGATGTCCTTTTGAATTCGCAGTGTCTCCTTTGCGGATTCCAGACTATCTTTGAGACGGGAGAGGTCTGTGCAGTTATGACCGATACCGATCAAGCCTGAGAAGAGATAGTGGGTCTGTTCCTGCTCGTGCTGCTGCAGCTGTTCGATGCAGCGCCAGAGACTGCTTTTGCGCTGAGATCCAGGTAATGGGTCGAGAATGATAAGAATGATCTGGTGATTCAGAACGGTGCTGTAGAGGGTGAAATTCTCCCGAGCGAACACGGAACGGGCAACGATGTTGCGTTGGATCAATAATTTCTGAAGTTTGAGGCTGTCTGTGTATGAGGGGTTGCTGTCAAATAAGATAATCGTGGCTTTGCTCGTTGCGAGAAGGGGATTAACGGTGGATACATATTCATGGATTTCCTTCGTGGAGTGATGTCCGTTAAGCCAGTCAATGACCCACATATCTTCTTTGTAGCGGCGTTTCTCTTCCATGTATTTGGTTCGCATCCAGTCCTGGGCAATCGCGGCCGCGCACCGTTCCAGTGCCTGAATGACGAATTCATCCGATGGTTTGATCGGTATGCTTGAATCTTGATCCGTCGGCTTTTGATACATCAGCACAAGGTCGGCAAAGGTGTAGTCTAACGCCTGAACAGGCATGCTGAGTGCATGCAATGTGTTATCTGACAGCCGCATTATATTCGGAATAACTTCTCCCACCAAATGTTCCCGCTGCAAAAACCAATCCTGCCGCCGAGTCTCCAGCTGCTCTGGAGAGCAATAGGGAACGGCACTTGCTTCCCCTTCAAGTGGATATAATGCCACGGCACATCCGGTTGTTCGTGACAATAATCGAAGAAGAGGTTGTACGCCATCTCCATTCAGAAGAAGTTGGTTAAAGGAGGTGGTGAGACTATCGAGTTCCGCAATCATCCGCTGATGACTACGAATCAAGGTGAAATGCAGGTCTTGCGTAATATCAATATAACGGACCTGTTCGTGGAACCAGATCAGCGGGAAATCCGCGGCGACTGCAATTTCTTTCATCGCACCGAGTTGCGATTTGGTGTGATCCCCCAGCTCCATGCAGAGTCCGGCAGCCCCACGTGCAATTAACTGACGCAGAAAAGACAGACCATGCTGCTCACCTTCCTGCCAGCCAATGCCTGTCGTCAGCACCAATTCCCCGCCATTGAGCAAGTCCCCTACCTCAGGAACTTCCATGATATGAACCCAGCGAACATACCGCTCCAGCGCACGATCACTGGCCAAGATTTCTGCCTTACGAAACACGGGTCGTTTTAACATGTCTCTGACTTGAATATGAAGCGTTGTCTCCCCCACACAACCACCGTCCTTCCCCAATAACATGTGATCTATCTGGAGTCTGGAATCCGTCAGCTTGCATAATTAATCCATATTATAATTCCATTTACAGCCGGTGGGCTAAAATCTCACGTTCATTTGTTTTAAATGACAAACAGGTCTCTTCTTTTTGTGATTTTGATTAAAAAGATGTGTTTCTATGTCAGTCTATGTGACGGATTCTCTACTCCAATGAGAGCGAGGCATATGCTCCTGAAGTAGTCGATATCTCGTTTGAATTTACATAAAAAAGCCCCTTAGCTTTATATCGGAATTCAATCATTCCAATATGCGCTAAGGGGAGAGAAACTAAATATTATAGTCTATATTTAAGTTGTAATCGAACCGTTACATGGGCACGATTCTCTTCTTCTTAATCTTCGATTCTTTTCTTTTTGAATTTCATCAGGAACTCATACACAATCGGTACGATAACCAGCGTGAGCAGCGTGGAGCTGATCAGACCGCCGATTACGGTAATTCCCAATCCTTTGGAGATGATCCCCGCACTTTCTTCGAGACCCGTAACCAGTGGCAACAGGGCACCGATGGTTGCGAGAGCGGTCATCAGAATTGGACGCAGACGTGTTGCACCGGCTTCCAGCAAGGCTTCACGGGTAGGCATACCCTCTTTTTCCTTGTGAATAACACGGTCAATCAACACGATGGCGTTGGTGACCACGATCCCGATAAGCATCAGTCCACCCATCATGGCGGAGACGTCAAGTGTACCCCCAGCGATGAACAGACCTACCATAATACCAATCACCGTAAATGGCAGGGAGAACAGGATGGCGAATGGTGCCAAACCGCCGCCGAACGTTACAACAAGCACGAAGTATACAATGGCGATGGCCGCCAGCATGGCTAGACCAAGCTGAGTAAAGGTATCATTAATCTGTTCGGTTGTACCGCCGAACTTCACTTCAACGCCGTCAGGCAGATCCAACTTGTCGATCTCAGCCTGTAAGCTACTTGAAGCCTTCGTTACATCCGAAGCCAGGATGTTGGCTGTCACTTGTACAACCACCTTCCCATCAATTTGCATGATGGAGTTCGGGGATGTGCCTTCTTCCACTTTGGCAACATCTTTAATCGGTACTTCGATGCCAAGCGGTGAAGTGACGGTTTCATCCTCAATCTCATTAATGCTGCTGAATGTTTTATCGTCGGTCTCTACATATACTTTATACGTTTTGTTATCAATATCGACTTCCGTGAGCACAGGACGTTCGCGTGCCGGGCTCAATGCCATAGCCAGTTGGCCTGCAGTCAAGCCCAGGGAACTTAATTTCTCCTGATCTGCCACGAGCGTATACTGCCCGTAGGTGTCAGCGAGAGTCGTATCTGCTTTTTCAAAATTATCCGTATCCGCTTCAACCAGTTTCAGAATTTCGTCCGATACAGGTTTGAGTTGCTCTACATTATCGCCATAGATGGATAGGCTCAGGCCACTGCCACCCAGACCGCCGGACATGTCGAGCTCATTCCAGGTTCCTACGGTAACTTCTTTTTTCAGACCTTCTACTAGTTGTTCCTTCACTTTTGTAAAGTCTTTTGTATCTTCGTTATATTCAATATAGAAGAGGGCCGAGTTGGAACCACCGCCACCCATGCTGCTCAGTGGGTTACTTCCGCCGATGGAATATTGCATTTTCTCCAGACCCGGTTGTTTCAGTAACCACTTCTCTGCAACGAGTGCTTCTTTTTCTACATCTTCACGCAAAGCTCCTGTTTGTGGACTGTACGTAATGGTCACATATTTATCCTGTTGTTCCGGCAAGAAGCTTGCACCGATGAATGGGTACAGGAACAAACTGCCGACCAGCAGGATCACTGCAATACTGACTGTGATGAGTTTGTGTGAAAGGGTCCAGTTCAGCAGGCGTTTGTAACCTTCCGCCATCTTGCCTGGTTTTTCTTCGTGATTCTGCTTGTTCTTGAGTCCTTTACGGAACAGGGAATGCGCAAGCATCGGCACGATGGTAATGGCAACGATCAGGGATGCCAGCAAGGCAAATACCATGGTCAATGCAAATGGCAGGAACAGCTCGCCCACCATACCGCTTACCAATGCCAGTGGCAGGAATACCGCAATCGTTACGATTGTGGAAGAAAGGATTGGCACAAACATCTCGCGCGTTGCTTCGCGAACCAGTTCACGACCTTTCAGTTTCTCACCTTTGAGTGTTAATCTGCGGTAGATGTTCTCGATAACCACGATGGAGTCATCGACAACCCGTCCGATGGCAACCGTCATGGCACCCAGTGTCATCATGTTCAAGGTAATATCCATTATATTGAGCGCAGTCAATGCCATGAGCAAGGAGAGCGGGATCGAGATTATGGAGATAATGGTTGAACGAATATTACGCAGGAACAGCAAGATGATCAGGATAGCAAACAAAGCACCAAAAACAGCTTTGCCCAGCATCGTGTTCACCGAGTCCTGGATCGGTTTACCTTGGTCAAGCAGTACAGTCAGATCTGCATTTTTGAACTGCTTCTGCAATTCTTCCGCTTTGTCTTTGACTGCATTCACGACATCAACCGTGTTGGCGTCATTGGATTTTACAACGGAAATACCGATGGATTCCTTGCCGTCTGTCCGGGAAATGGATTCCGCTTGACCGATGACTTCGATCTTGGCAATTTCACTTAGTGTTACAGTTGGAATACCAGGCGCATTGGCAGCACCTGTAGGGCTACCCGCACTGGCATTACCGCCAGCTGCTTGGCCTGCGGCCGGGTCTGTTCCTTGGGCAGAGCCAGGAGCGGTAGCTTGACCTGCTCCGCCAGCCGAGCCTTCACCTGTTGGTGTTCCAGAGCCTTGTGGGGCTGCACCTGAACCATTGCCTGCAGAAGCGCCGGCACCGCCGGGTACAACTGGAATGGCAAGGTTTTTCAGATCATCGATGTCGACGATGTTGCCATCTACGACAACGGCTTTCTGGGATTTATCCAGTTCGAACAGTCCCAGGGGAACACGAATGGATGAACCTTGAACGATGCCGTTTACCGTATCTTCCGTTAGGCCCAGCTCGGCCATTTTGGCTTGATCAAACTTCAATTGAACTTCTTTTACATATTGACCGGAAACCTGAACCTGAGCTACACCGTCAATGTCTTCGAGTGCAGGCTGAATATCCGATTCAACCAGTCGTGTCAATTGCTCCAGGTCACCACCGTCCTTGTCGGACAGGCTTAGCGATACAACCGGGAAAGAGTTAATGCTGAACTTGGAAATGGTCGGCTTCTGCACGCTGTCAGGCAGTTGTACTTCATTGAGTGCCTCACGAACGGTTGCCGTTGCGTTGGTCAGATCTGTTCCATAATCAAATTCGAGTGTAATAGATGCTGCATTCTCCATGGAAGTGGAGGTAACCGTCTTAACGCCATCAACATTCCGCAGTTTTACTTCCAGCGGCTTCGTGACATCTTCAACAATTCCCTCCGGTGCAGCCCCCGGATCAATGGCAGTGACATTCAGAAACGGTACGTTGATGTTCGGAATGGTCTCTTGCTTCATCGTCAATCCGCTGTACAAACCTGCGAAAGAGATGATGATTGTCAGAATCCAGATCGCAAACTTGTTGTTCAGGGAAAAATTAATAATACCTTTCATACGATGGTTTCTTCTCCTCTCTGTTTCTCCTGTTTATGTGTGTGACGAGTCAGCAGGGATGAACCGGCTATACATGGCATCCAAAATATGCTGAAGCTCGGAATGCAAGGGTTGAATGGCAGTTACGTTCTCCAGATTGTGCATCATGCCCAGAATAATGGCACGCCGCGGCGTGAATTCCATCATCTCCTGTCTGAGAATGGCAATGGTTTCAAGTGCATCATTCTTCGGTTGCCCTGCGGGCAAATCGGAGACGGCGATATCCTGCATTTGTTTGATGATATGGATAGGATGTCGCATCACCGTGGAATCGGGTTGGGCCTCGGTAATCCAGGCAGGCCATTCCTCCAGAGGAATCAAAGGCTCAGGTCGCTGGTTAAGAAATCCATGTGCGGCATAGTCCATCATTTGCAGCAAGTTTGTTGCCATTTTGGTAACGGTGAGAGATGGCATCTCTGTAAACCAGATTTTTACATAGGAGAGGAACAGTCCGTGTGTCAACAAAATAAGATCAATCGTATATGGTTCAATCTCCCGTCCATACTGCTCTTCCAGCTTATCCTTAAACCAATGTAAGGTACGGATCTCCAGATCTCTTTGCTGTGGATGGCACTGTTCCTTGCGTTGCTGTTCATCATCCATCATCATGCTTCGCAATTGTACCCGCAAAAATTCCTTGAATTCGGCTACATGAATGAGCAGTGTTTCGATCTGCTTGTGCAGGCGTTCTCGCGAGGAGAGGCTGGTTTCATGCTCAATCTGCGTCATCTCGTCCATTAGCGTGTACATGCAGTACTCCAGCGTACTGGCTTCCAATTCCTCTTTGGATTTGAACATGATATAAAGGCTGCCTTTGGACATCCCGCATAGTTCGGCAATCTCTTGCATGGATGTTGCAGCACTGCCTTTGGATGAGAATAACTTGAGTGCTGTAGTAATGATGAGCTTTTTCTTCTCATTCATCTCATGTATAGGGTTCATTAACGATGCATTCACCTCATCAGGGAACTTGTGAGTTCTTGAATTGACTTTAAGGTCAAACCAAGTATAAACGATCTGGTTGAAGGAATTCAAATGGGAGTAAATTGGAAAACTAATATGGAGGAAAGAGGATGATCAAAGGGAAAAAGAACAACATGTAACAAAGTGTAGCCTGTATGTACGATTGGGTGTTGCTATCAAGAACGTTTAAGTTAGGCACCTCCAGTGAAGGCGTACAAGGCGAGTATAATAATGGCGACTAGCGCGAGGAGATAGAAGATGGCCATGCCGATCAGAAGGGTATACCCTGTATAAGAGCCCATGCGTGCCAATAATTTTCTCATGATTACAACATCCTTTCTTACGTGGCAGAGTATAAAGAGGTTCCCTATTTATATCATATCCCAAAAAAGACGACTTTCCTGATCGAAGTCGTCTTTTTTATATTACAGAATTTAATAGATATCCTAATGGAAGCTAAGAAGTACACGATAACGGAGATTGCAGAACCGACTTGAAGAAACGAAGTGTTCGCCTTAAAGCTTTCTGTAAGAAAGCTTCTTCGGAAGCATATGCTATCACCGGATTTATCCCTCTTGGAAAGGGAATCAAAGAAATCTGGGGATAACAGCGATCAGAAAGTGGTACTGCAATCGGAGTTATAAAGTGTAATTCAGTTGTTCCATTATGTGATCAGTTTAAGACCAACGGCTGCCACCAAAATCATCGCGATAAACAGGAGACGCTTCGCTTCTTTCCGTTCACCGAACAGGAACATGCCTGTAAGCGTACTACCGACCGTCCCGATCCCCGTCCACACGGCATACGCTGTGCCCATGGGAATAGACGTCATGGCGTAAGATAACAGCGAGAAGCTGAATACAAACGATACCAGCATCAGTACGATATAAGGCCAGCCTTTGCGAGTAGAAGCACCATTAATACCGATCACGCCAAATATCTCACATATGCCTGCACCTACAATTGCCATCCAAGCCATTATACTGCACCTCCTTTGGCTTCTTGCTGATCCGTAACCAGCTTCAGTCCGATTACGCCGCAGAGCAACAATCCAATGAGCAATACTTTGGCCAAGCGGAACGGTTCGCCGAACAGTACCATCTCCGTAAGGACGGTGCCCGCCGTACCAATTCCCGTAAAGACGGCATACACCGTACCCACAGGCAGCCTTTTGGAAGCGGCAATGATCAGTCCAAAGCTGATCACGATGGCAATCCCCGTCAAAGTCCACTCCCAGGCATTCGAGGCATGTTTCAGCCCGCTTACCCAGACAATCTCAATAATTCCACCAATAAATACATATAACCAGTTGCGGTTCATGTTGTTAAATCTCCTTCCGGCACAACGCTTTGTGCCTCTTCGTTCAAATGATGAATGCCATGCCAAAAGACAGGCCAGGATGCTTCCAACCGTCTCTTGTACCGACGGGAACTTCCATAGATAATCTCCACGGTAATCCCGTCGAGGAACGTCATAAATGCAATGGCTGCCTGTTCCGCAGGAATGGGCGGAATATCTCCATGACGCATTGCCCGTTGCAGCAAACGAGTCAGCGCACGTTCCATACCATCGATAAACGGATACACTTGATCCATCACTTCGCCATACAGAGAAAGGGGTGGGTAGAAACAATTGCGCAGCATCAAGCGGGCTGACGCATGGGCATTGTATTCTTGTTCGAACCAGATCAGTAAACCCTTCAGCCTCTGCTCCAATGGCAGATCCTCATGATCACGGAAATATTCGAGTGTGTGCCGTGTTACTTCGTGAAATGCAAACGATAGCGTGTGTAAAAACAAGTCATCCTTGCAGCTGAAATGTGCATATATGGACGGTTTTTTAATCCCGACTTCATCAGCAATAGCTCTCAGAGAAGCCCCCTCATAGCCATCTCTGGCAAAATGGAACAGGGCTGCATCCCGAATGGATTGTGCAGTCATCAGATCACCTTCCTAACGGTCGTTAGGTAATTATATTTTCACACTTCACATCCCCTGTCAAGATGAAAATATCCGCCTGCACAGTAGAGTACAGGCGGATATAACAGGTATGAATGTGGTTTTTGATCAAAAGGTTGTAAAACCCAGAATCAGTTGCAGCTTATATAGGATACCTTTCAAAAACGTAGTCTTCTCCTGGAACTCATCCAGGTCTAACGTGAATTCGGCATCATTATTATTCCAAATACGCTCGAAATAATTCGCGATATCAAGCGTGAACTTATTGTCTGGAGGAGCAGCAATCCATAAATCATTTTCCAGATTGTAGTCATTCAGGTTTCGAGGTGTGAAGTTGGTTGAACCCCCGAGGACAATATGATCACCAGTTGCTTTGGCAAGATAGATCATCTTGGTGTGGTATTGCTCCTTGGTGGTGTTATACCAGCGTATCTGAATTTTACCGTCGGATTTATCATGCAATTCAGCAGCGACAGGGCGGTTCGGAATACCGATCTTTTCCTGACCAAAGGCATTTTCATTTGGATCCAGTACAAGCCGGATCTCGGTTCCTCGTTTTGCCGCTTCCAGCAGGGCTTCCAACACTTTCGGAGAGGCCACATAGAACATGCCCATCCATAAGGTGTCACCTTTGCCAGCTTGATTGATCTCATGGAGTACGGCGTCATTAACCTTGCCTTCAGTTAAATAGCGAATTCGTAGGTCTCCCGTGTTTGAATCCGTGGAAGGGTCCGTGTAGGTTGGAACCTGGCCTCCGCCTGAGATATCCAGTACAGCTTGCTCTGACTGAAGAATATCGCCAATGATTGGACCTGTTACTTCAAATGCAATATTCGAGTGGTAGGCACTCGCATCATGGATATTGCCAGAAGAGACAATCGCCGTCTTCTCACTAACAACAACTTTGCGATGATTGGCCTTCACATTGAGCAGCTTGAGATAGGAACGCACAGTGACATCCGGACCATCCGTGGCCATCAGGTTTTTGATCCAGCCATCTCCAGATTGCCCAAACCATTGGAAGAAGGTCCGCCAGACCGCAGAGTATACTGGAGTTGAATCACGCAAAGGGTCCACATCCGTGATGACCACATGAATGCCTGCTTGTTTCATTTGTTCCAGCAACGGATTAGGTGCTGAGTTATAGTTGGTATTTACTTCATCAGTAATAAACCAGATGTCCATATCAGGATGCTGATTTTTTTTGGCGACCAGCGCTTCGGTGAATTCAGTACTCACGGGAGGAAAGTTCTGTCCCTTATGCTGATAATTATTGAACAGGAACATATCCACCAGGACAAATTGCTCTGCTTCCTCCACAATTTGCATCATGCGCTGGAAAATCTGCTGTTCGTGCTGCATCTGTCCGTCGGAGGAAGGATAAGTGAGGTCATGCAGGAACTCGACTTGATCCACACGATACTCCGGACTTTCGTAGGAAATGCCCGTTGGTAATGGTTTGTAGGTCTGATAGAGCATGACGGCGATGAGCCATAGGACCAATAGGACGAGTCCTGTTCGTATGTATGGAAATTTGCCGCGTGAAGACTTGCGGTCTGATGTATGGCGGCGTAATGAGACCACGGTGGACTCCCCCTTCTGTACTTGCTGACTTCTATTACCACACGGATGATAACGTTGACGCAGGAGAACCCGCCAGCATAACGAATGCAGCGGTAAAATGCATATGGCAAAATTGGCATTATGCAATCGACAGGTGTCTGAGCGTTGTGTATAATGAGTGTATTATTTTTGTAGAATGTTAGGGTTTTCATATGCCTGACAAGGACGGGGAACCAATGATATAACCTGTGAAATCTGGACATTTAGGAAAGAAAGTGGGTAATAAGGTGTATTCCATCAAACAAGTCGCTGCCATGCTCGGTATCCCGACGGTGACGCTCCGGGCTTGGGAGAATCGGTATAGTGCGGTCACCCCTGAGCGGACGGAATCGGGTTATCGAATGTATACCGAAGAGAATGTTGCGGATCTGCGCTGGCTGAAAGAACAGGTTGAGCTACATCAGACCAATATTTCGGAAGCGGTACGGATGTTGAAAGTAAACAAATTAAATCCGCCCGAGGCTGTGCCCACGCCGATCATGGCTCCGGTGCCTACGATGGAAGAAGCCTACGCACGCATGGCAGATCAGATCTATGACTCGCTCTACAACTTTCAGGGTGAACGTGCCAATGGTTTGATTGATTTTGGTTTCACCATGTACGGGTACGACTCGATGTTCTATCATGTGCTGGTGCCCATACTGGTTCGGGTTGGAGATGCATGGGAGCAAGGCAGGGCTTCGGTGGCTCAGGAGCACTTCATGACACAGCTGATATCACAGCGGTTTTATCAGTTTTTCCATCTGTTCCCGATCTATCCGCATCTGCCCAAAGTTCTGGCGTTGTGTCCGGAAGGGGAGCACCATCAGGTTGGATTACTGCTGTTCTCTCTTTTTATGCGTAAAAATGGAGCGGAAGTACTGTATCTCGGTGCGAACACGCCAGAAGAAGGCATCTTCCCGATTATTCGGGAGCAAAAGATCAAGTTGGTCTGCCTTTCGATCACAAGTCCAGGGCTTCTTGAACGGTGTGATCAGCTTATAGAGCGAATTAAAAACGAGTTTCCACATATTCGCTTTGTACTTGGTGGAAAGGGCTATGAGCGTGCAGAACATGCTCGTTACTCGGAATGGATTATGCCAGAGGATTCATCGGATTGGCAGTCATGGATAGAACGTGAGTATCTCTCAAATCGACCACCTGGTGCGAGGTTTGGACAGGCAAATAACTAAACATAATCTCAAATAATATGAATAGGTTAGTGTATACAGGACATCCTTTGACGAAAGTGACCAAGGGGTGTTTTTTTGTGTTTATAAATGGAGTATCCACGTATTTTGACCGACGGGTCATTTTTTGGTTTACAAGGTCGTATAATATTTGTATTATATTTGTATAATGTTTTTGCTAGTTACCGCTTAAAGTGTTCTTGGGCGGTTTAATAATAGGCTAGGGGCTAGAGAACTATAGGAATTCCCTACATAGAGAGGTGAGTGGCATGATACCGAATCAACAACGCAAACGTGCAGCTGTGATTGGCGCGGGTCCGGGTGGACTTGCAGCAGCGATGTTATTGTCCGGTCAGGGGTACGAAGTAGATGTGTATGAGAAACAGCCGGTCATCGGGGGGCGTTCTGCCAGATTGGAACTGGGCGAGTATCGATTCGACCGGGGGGCAACATTTTTGATGATGCCTCAGCTGATTGAAGAGATGTTCGACGTCGTGGGACGCAAGTTATCCGATTATGTGCATATGAAAGAACTAACCCCGCTGTACGCACTGAACTTTGGTGATACGGTGTTCACGCCTTCTCGTAATCGGGAAGATACAGCTGCACAGATTAAGGAATTGTTTCCGGGCAATGAAGACAATTACCTTCGGTTCATGCAAGAAGAGGAAGTGAAGTTTGGCAAAGTCATGCCTTTGCTGCGCCGTCCGTTTGGCAAGCTGACTGACTATCTACGCAAAGACGCGGTAACAGCTCTACCTAAGCTTGATGTCCACAACACCGTCTATGGGATCTTGTCCCGCTATTTTACAGATGAGCGTCTACGCTGGGCATTTACATTCCAATCCAAATATCTTGGTATGTCTGCCTGGGATTGTCCGGGCACCTTTACCATATTATCGTTTATTGAGCATCACTACGGATTGTTCCACCCCATTGGTGGCGTGAATCGGATCTTCCAAGCCATGGCTGATGTCGTGGAAGAATACGGAGGACGCATACATACTTCCACCCCGGTGAAACAGGTCATCGTTCGCAATGGTCGTGCAGAAGGTGTGTTGCTTGAGAACGGTGAACGCATCGACGCGGACCATGTGGTGGTGAACGCTGACTTTGCACATGCGGTGAACCATCTGTTCGAACCGGGCGTACTTAGGAAATATACCCCGGAGAAAATGAAACGCAAAAAGTACTCCTGCTCGACAGCGATGCTGTATCTGGGTGTGGATGGTGGAGTGGATCTGCCGCATCACTCGATCTATTTTCCCGAGGACTACCGGTTAAACGTGGATGAGATCACAAAGCACAAAATGTTGTCAGCCGATCCATCTCTATATATTCATAACCCTTCCAGACTCGATTCGACGCTGGCACCGGAAGGGAAATCCGCTTTATATGTTCTCATGCCTACGCCTAATCTTACCGCAGACATCGATTGGGAAGCAGAACGTGAAAATGTGCAAGAGGCCATGTTGAAGCGCATGGAAGGTATTCCTGAGCTGGCAGATATTCGCAGCCGGATCGAAGAATGTATGCTGTTCACTCCACTCGATTGGGAGAATGAACTGGATGTGTACCGCGGAGCAACGTTTAACATGGCGCATAATCTGGGTCAGATGATGTATCTGCGTCCCCATAACCAGTTTGAAGAGTTGAAAAGTGTATGGCTGGTAGGCGGCGGAACACATCCGGGCAGCGGGTTGCCCACGATCTTCGAATCGGCACGGATCAGTGTCAGACTGATTCAGGAAGAGGACGCGCGTACAAGCTCCAAACGATCCTCGTATGTGAAGACGGCAGAAGCCAGAGGGCATTCATGAAGCGGGCCGCTATTGTAGGCGCAGGGATTGGCGGACTTACTTCTGCACTGTTATTGAACCGTCAGGGCTGGGATGTCACTGTCTATGAACGGGGTTCTCGCGTTGGCGGACGCATTGGATATGAGCAGGAAGGGGAATACCGGATCGATCAAGGGCCGACGATTGTGCTATTGCCTGAGATGTTGCTTGGCATCATGGAGGAGGCAGGCGTAGATCGTTCGAAGATTGAACTGCTTCGCTGTGATCCGTTATACAGAGTGCATTACCATAGTGGTCGTGTCATGACCAAGATGACGTCACGTGAAGAGCAGACGGCGGAGATTGAACGTTTATTCCCGGGAGAGAGCCGGGGATTCACACGATTCATGAAAGATATGGACACGTTGTTTCCGGCAGGCCGGGCAGCGTTTCTGGAAAGGGCTTTTCCGCGTAAAAGGGATTTCTTCACCCCTTCGCTCATGTCCCTCATGGGCAGATTGCGTGCACACAAAAGTGTTCGGAAAGCGGTAGGCGATTATTTTGAGCATGAGGAATTGCTTGATGCATACTCTCTGCAAAGTCTATACATCGGTGGATCACCGTTTGGAACGCCAGGTATCTATTCCCTTTTGCCTTACGCAGAGCATGAATATGGTATCTGGATGGTGAAGGGCGGGTATGCAGCATTACCGGCCATTCTGGAACAGGAACTGATCTCACGTGGTGGACGTGTTGTGCTGAATGCGGAAGTTACCGGGCTCACGATTAAAAACGGTGTATGTGAAGGTATAGAAACGGTAGCAGGCGCAGAAAATGTGGATGCAGTTATCTACAATGGCGATTTCCCCCATCTTTCGGGTTTGCTTGGTCAAGCACCAGAGGTAGCGCGTAAAAGAAAGCCATATCGTCCCTCTTCCGGATGTGTATTGCTCTATGTGGGCGTGGACAAAACCTGGGAAGATGCAACGACGCACCAGTTCTTCCTGCCCCCAAGTCTCGAAGGCAGTTTACAGGAAGTGTTCAATCAGCGACGCATTCCGGCAAAGTCCTCATTTTACGTATTTAATCCGGTCGCATTGGATGAGGCGGCAGCGCCTTCAGGACAGAGTGTATTGTATTTCCTCATTCCCGTACCCGATGCCGAAGGTGTCGACTGGGAGCAGGAGAGCGAGCCGTTGGCAGAACGTGTACTGGAAGAAGCGGAGCAACGTGGATTCCCGGGACTTCGTGCAGCGATCAGGTGGAAAAAGGTGCGCACACCCGCTGACGCAGAGCGAGACGGGCTCTATGGGGGCGGAAGCTTCGGTATTGCGCCAGTGTTGTTCCAGTCCGGTGTATACCGTCCGCAACCCAAACCATTCCCGAATATCAAGGGATTATATGCCGCAGGAGCATCTGTACATCCTGGAGGCGGAGTGCCGATTGTGATGCAAAGTGCACGTATGGCCGTCAATCAACTCATGAAGGAGATGGGAACATGAATGAAGCGATTTTGAGCAGGTGTGAAGAGTTGATGCAAAAGGGTTCTTCCTCTTTTTATCAGGCCTTTAGAGGGCTGCCAAGTCCACGTCGGGAAGCGGTATATGTCATTTATGCCTTCTGCCGCATGATTGATGACAGTGTAGACGAGCCGGAATATTCGCCATATACGATTCACGAGATCCATGATTTGTTTGATCAGTTGGATGACGCGGAAGGACACTTTATCTGGCCAGCACTGAGATGGTTGTTCAGCAGTTTTCCTCATCTGGATAAGGGCCCATTTTTCCGTCAGATGGAAGGGCAGCTCACAGATCTTAAAGTAACGCATTATGCAACGATGCAGGAACTGGAGCATTATTGTTATCTGGTGGCCGGGACCGTAGGCGAGATGTTGTTGCCGGTATTGCGGGATGATAACGGCGCAGAAGTAGCCGTGAACGGGATTGCTTTGGGTAAAGGGATGCAGATCGTTAATATTATTCGGGATGTTGGTGAAGATCGGGCCAGAGTGCGCCGGTATGTTCCGCTGGAGATCATGGAGAAGCATGGTTACTCCGAGCAGGACTTCGAAGACGGGATCGTGGACGAACGCTTTATTGCCATTATTCATGAGTTAAAAGCGGCAGCATTGAACTGGTTCCGTATTGGCATGGATCGATTGGATACTTATCCGACGGAAAGTGCGTTTTCGATTGAGCTGGCAGCGGCCTTTTACTCCACCATTCTACACGCGGTTGAGCGTAACGACTATGACGTATATACCAAACGGGCATATGTTAGTGATGAATTGAAACTGGAGATGCTGGGTGCGATTGTGAAACGTTACCCGATGCTGGCCTATCAAGCCTCCCGAACGGCGGTATCCTGATGATCCAGTGGCTTTACTGGGCTTGGTATGTCATTGGAGCAACCTTGATGCTGACGATCGGCGTGCCGGATGTGTTGTCCTTTTCAAATGGATTATTTCTAATCTTCTACGCATTGTATGTGCTGGATCTGATCTACCAGGGGCGCAATCGGACAGGTCTGTCCGACCAGTCAGTCATCTGGTTGAAACCCGGGCTGTGGATCGCTTCCGTGATCATCTGGTTGGGTGGTATGGGCGTGGAGTGGGTAGGGGTGCATACGCATTGGCCCTTTGGTGAGTATGCTTACTCTGACTTTTTCGGGATTCATCTGTTCAGTGTGCCTGTTACGCTGGGTTTCGCCTGGATCGCAGTGGTGGGTAACTCGGCGCTGTTAAGTGGCGGGGGTTCAACCTGGACTGGAAAACTGCTTCGAGCCGTGAAGACCGGGTTCTGGGCGGTGGTTCTTGATCTGGTACTCGATCCTGTCGCGCATGCAAGAGGATTCTGGGAGTGGCAGGCTCCAGGTGGATTCTACGGGGTCCCGTGGACCAATTACATAAGCTGGTTTATCATGGGCGCATTCCTGTCCCTGTTCCTTCCGGCCATGCCTGGTGACCGTAGCTCATTGCTGCGTGCAAAATGGTTGTATCAGCTCTTTATTCTTCTATTCGGCCTACTCGCCCTGAAGGAAGGAATTACAGGCAGCTTTATCATCGCCATTGCAGGAGTGCTTCTTGCGGAAGGGAGCTGGCTGTATGATTCGCGCCGTAAAATCAAAACCGTTTAACCATATTTTTGCCTTATACAATCACTATTATCTGCTGCGTCGGCGCTTCCGCTCCTTCACGCTCACGGGGTCACTGGACCCGCAGGTGGACATCAGGGACAACTCCCCGATTGATCCGACTCGTCCGGTGATCTATTTCATGAATCACAGCTCCTGGTGGGATGGTCTGCTGCTCTATCATGCGGCCAGGCAGACATCGCGGGGTGATCATTATGTGATGATGGAGGAGCAACAGCTTCAGCAATATGTTTTTTTCCGTAAATTGGGTGCGTATTCGATCAATAAAGAGAGTGCGTCCGGTATTCGGACTTCTCTACAGTACACCAGTGAGCTGTTGAATTCGGGCAAAAGGGTCTGGATTTTTCCGCAAGGAGAAATATTGCATCAGGAGGCCAGACCGATTCGGTTCCGTCCAGGCATCGGATTGTTGCTTCGTCGCTCTCCGAATGCCATTGCCGTACCGGTAACCTTGTGCCATGGGATGGTTCAGCATGATCTACCGGAAATCTCGATGCAGGTAGGCCCGCCTGTGATGGAAGACTGGAAGGCATGGAAGAGTGAAGAGATTGCCACCAGACTTGGTCATGTGCTGGAACGGCAGTTAGACAATCACAGATCAGAGCTTGTACGGCTGGGGCAGGGAAGTTTGCCAGATGCGCTTCCGCTGATTCGTCATGGACGTTCGACAAGTGAAAAATACGATGCCACGCGAAAGCGGGTGAACCGTTAGGATGAATACATCTGAAATCTTCTGGATTGTGCTTACAAGCATATTGGGAATACAGTTGCTGTTCGCTCTATGGAACGTCTCCTGTCTGCCCAAAGTACGTTCATTCCGGTCAGACAAGATACAACCCCCAGACCTGATGGTCTCGGTACTGATCCCGGCCAGAAATGAAAGACTACATATCGAAGGATGTCTGGAAAGTGTGCTCGCGAGTGATACGTCGGGATTCCGGATGGAAGTGCTGGTGCTGGATGATCGCTCCGAAGATGAGACAGCCGCCATGGTCCAGGCAATCGCGGAGCATGATGAACGTGTGCGACTGCTGCATGGTGTCGATCTTCCCGAGGGCTGGATGGGGAAATCCCATGCGTGTCACAGGCTGGTTCAGGAGGCCAAGGGAGAATGGTTTATGTTTGTGGATGCGGATGTCCGTCTCGAGCCAAGTGCCATTCGGCAGACTCTTGCGGCAGGGTGTGAGCAGAGCGGGGGGCTTATAACCGGTTTTCCTTATCAGGTAACAAAGACATGGATGGAAAAGCTTGTTGTGCCCATGATGGTCTTCACCATCATCAGTCATCTGCCCATATTCATGATACGCAGATCATCCAGTCCGATGTTTGTGGCCGCTACGGGGGCTTTTTTGCTGATTCATCGCTCCAGTTACGAAGCATCCGGCGGTCATGCTGCCATTCAGGCACATCTGGTGGATGATATGAGTCTCGCCAAAGCAGTCAAGCGTGCAGGTCACCCGGTGATGCTGACCGATGTGCATGATGTAACGAATACCCGCATGTATCAGAACGGTGTTGAAGTATGGAACGGATATAAGAAAAACATGTACGAAGGTATGGGGCGCAAAGACGTACTGCTGCTTGGCACGATGTTAATGTATACGCTGATGTATATTGTGCCTCCCATGGGCTTGATTATAGGATTAATCTCAGGTAGTTCGACGTCCATTCTGTATGGAGTGTTAGGAACATTACTAGGTATGGCTGTGAAAAGAGTAGCGGATCATGCTGGCGGACAGCCCTGGTGGCTTGCCCTTCTGCAACCGGTCAGCATGGCCTGTGTCATTGCCATCGGACTTGCTTCCTGGCAGGCAGGCCGCTCCGGCAAGGGGTATGTATGGAAAGGTAGGCGGTATAATTGAAGGGTCACATGAGAGGTAACGTCACAATTATTGGTGCAGGATTCGGAGGTCTGTCATGTGCGATCCGATTGGCTTCACAAGGTGTGCAGGTGACCATTCTGGAACGACAGGATCATGTAGGTGGCAAACTGCAACAGATTGAGCGGGACGGGTATCATTTTGACCGGGGACCAAGCACAATCACGATGCCATCCACTTTTCGTTCCGTCTTCGACTATGCAGGTGTAACAATGGAAGATTACGTACAGCTATATGAGTTGGAGCCACGCACGCGTAATGTATTTGCAGATGGCACAGTGGTCGATTTGTCAGGTAATCGCGGGTGGATGAAGGAACAGATCGCGGCGTACAGTCCGGTGGATGCGGCTCATTATGATGCATTTATGGATGAGTCTGCCGCACTGTATGCGGAAGCCAATCGTCATTTTCTCGGTAAGTTGTTGCTGTCTCCTTCTGACAAATACAATCTTCAGATGCTGCGCAGTCTGCTCCGCGTGCGGCCAACGGTGAAGCTGGATAAGTTGCTGCGTTCGTATTTCCAGCATCCGCATACACTCGCTATGTTCGGGCGGTACGCGACCTATGTGGGATCATCGCCGTATCAGTCTCCTTCGATCTTTGCCATGATGGGTCATGTGGAAGCAGAGTTGGGCATCTACGGGGTCAAAGGCGGAACCTATCAACTGATTGAAGGCATGACTCGATTGGCACAGGAAAAAGGTGTACAGATCATTACGGGCATAGAGGTCCGGCAGATTGTTGTCCGAGATGGCAAAGTGGCAGGCGTGGATACGGATCAAGGCTTCCGCGAAGCCGATCAGGTGGTTGCCAATGGAGATGTGCTTAGCGTGAATCGACTGCTGCTCGCACCGGAACATCGGAAAGAGATGAGTGATGCCCGCATACGGAAGTATGAACCATCCATTTCGGGATTTGTGACGTTAGCAGGTGTGCGAAAGCAATACGATGCACTGCTGCACCATACCGTCTTTTTCCCGGAGAAGTATGAACCGGAGTTCGACCATATTTTCCGTGACCGTAAAATGCCAGACGATCCTACGATCTATATCTGTTATTCCGGTTATTCCGAAGCAGGCATGGCTCCGGCGGGAGCCAGCAATCTGTTCATTCTCGTCAATGCCCCCTACTTGTCTGATTCGTGGAATTGGGAGGAACAAACGGAACGTTATGGAGCGTTTGTGCTGGAACAGTTGGCGGCGAGGGGAATTACCGGGTTGAATGAATCCGATGTGTTGATCCGGTACACACCGCGAGATATCGAACGGGATACGTTGGCGCATCAAGGGTCGATCTACGGCATCTCCTCCAACTCCGTGAAGCAGACTTTCATGCGGCCGGGCAACCGAAGCAAAGATGTACAAGGACTTTGGTACGTAGGCGGTACAACACATCCAGGCGGCGGAACCCCGATTGTGACCTTATCCGGGCAGCTTGTTGGTGAGCAGTTGGCATCGGAAGTCTTGAGATAAGTTCGTTGTGCAGGATGATGGAGTGAAATGTTCTGTTGATCCATGTGCGTGTGCATCGTCCGTGCTAACCAGAGCTTTGAAGGTGCTACGGAAGATCCGTGTTTTTGAGTAGGCATAAGATAGTGGTGCTCCGAGATTTAACTGAGATTTTGGTGTCGGGGCATCCTTTCAATAGATGGTTTGGAACGTTATACTGGATAGAGTTAAACTGCTGATCTGCAATGCTTATAGGATTAATGTTTTTGTCTTTTGCAAAAGACGTATATACATAGAAGTAAGGGACGGGCAGGTTATCCTGTCGATCCGCACGATTCTCACATAGGAGGTCTCATCATGAATGAACAAGAGCGAGCCGGCGAACGGCTGCTTCCCGAAGTGGCTACGGGAGAACGGAAGCTAGAGCACGTGCGCCTCTGTCTTGAGGAGAATGTGGCAGGAGAAGGGGTAACCAGCGGTATGGAGCGGTATGCGTTTCGCCATCACCCACTGCCGGAGCTGGATTTTGAAGAGGTGCATCTGGAGACTTCGTTTATTGGCAAAAAAGTACGCACACCCTTGCTCATCAGTTCGATGACGGGTGGAAGTAAAACAACGGGCGCCATCAATGAGCGCCTCGCTCGAGTAGCAAACGCCAGAGGCTGGGCGCTCGGCGTAGGTTCGATCCGGGCTGCCGTGGAACAGCCGGAACTTGCGAGTACCTTCGATGTGCGGCGCTGGGCACCGGACATCCCGGTCATTGCCAACCTGGGCGCGGTGCAGCTGAACTATGGTTTCACCACGGCTGATTTCCATCGTGCCGTAGATATTGCGGGTGCGGACATGCTCGTGCTTCATCTGAACACGTTGCAGGAAGTTTTCCAGCCGGAAGGTAATACTAACTTCAGCGGATTATTTCAGCGGATTGAGAACTTGTGTCGTGAGTTAGACGTGCCTGTTGGCGTAAAAGAAGTAGGATTTGGCATCGATGGTGTGACGGCCCAACGCTTATATGAAGCTGGTGTTGCATTCATTGATGTGGCCGGTGCAGGTGGTACAAGCTGGGTACAGGTAGAGAAGTACCGCAACAATAACCCGGTACGCCGGGCAGCAGCTGAAGCTTTTGCCGACTGGGGCATTCCGACAGCGGAGTGTATTCAGGAAGTACGAGGGCTGAATCCAGCGGGGGCCCTGATTGGCAGCGGTGGACTGTACACTGGCGTGGATGCAGCCAAAGCCCTCGCTCTCGGTGCGGATCTGGCTGGTTTTGGCCGATCTCTGCTTGAATCTGCGGTCGCTTCGGATGATGCGCTAAATGAGCGGTTGGAACAGGTGGAGTTCGAGTTGCGTACCGTCATGTTCGGCATTGGCTCAGGGCGGATTGAGGATTTGAAGCAGACGTCACGTCTGGTGGAACGGCGGTAGGCCGGGGTTGAAATGATGGTGATATAAGCTTCATTAGGAGTTATTTAATTATATATTTTGAGTCTACTCATATTGCTTGCTAGATAATCTGGAACATAAATAGTGTAGAGGATACTTCTTAAGAAGTATCCTCTACACTATTTATAATATTAAAATTGTTGGGCCCTTATAATCATATCCATTTTATGATCTGTTGAACTATAGATATAAACTTTGACGTTTGTTGTGCCTATAACACCTATTCTTGTTGTTTTTTGAGTCCCTTTCTTGATTGGGATGTCAATGGGGGAAAGATTGCCCACGGTAATTTTGGCATAAATAGTATCCGTACTATTGTTTTGAATCCAAACATCTGCATCTTCTCCATTGTCAGGAACCAATGTGAATGATTTTTCGTACGCATTGTAACTGCTGTAATTGAATGGTCTGATAAGCTGTACATCCATTGGATTGATAATCGAATCCTCAGTGTTCTCCATAGTGATTGGAGAAGTAGTAAGGGCATCTTGCACTCTATCCTCTACATCAACAGCACTAGCTGGATGTGCAGAAAGTAATATGGACAAAGCTACGCTTGCACCTAAAATTATGTTGAATAACAATGTGATTTCCTCCTTATTCATTGTTATGTAATAATGTTTCAATTACTTACATAATCGTTTTGTCGAATTATTACATACATTCATCTTTCACGGTGACATTCTCATTGGTTACAGTAACGTAGGAATTGCCGGACAAGTATTCCGTATAACCGCAGACCGTTTTATTATAGGTTTTTCCGCGGCTGTCCGTAAACGCCAAGGATACGGCCCCCTCCCCAGAGAGTTTCAGCTGTGGGGCGAATTTCATCTTTGCTCCGCTGGAAATATCCTTATCGACTACGTAGGTGGAGCCATTCTCATTGTTGTTTAACGAGTTGTCGCCTTGGACCAGGCTAGCTTGAATATTGGTGAGGTCATAGTCGGACTGATTATGGATTGTGATCCTTAAGTGACGAAAGGGATCGATTGCATTCAGAAAGCTCATAAAAGCGACGATGGCGATTCCGAGTATGATAGCGGACAAGATAATAATTTTCTTTTTGGAGAATCGGCGACGTGTGTTCAGTATGATCCACTCCTTTCCTTCATGAGGTATAAACAATGGGTAGAGATCAAAAGTTATAAATTAAATGGATAAATATGAAAACTGAAGTTCGAATCCTCAGAATAACTTCATGCGCTTATTGGGAGAAAAGGATACAATAAGATACTAGTAGTGCAAAAAGGACTGCACAGAGATCATACATAATTAAGATCACTTGAAATAAGGAGGGGAAAAAGTTGAAACTTTCTCCAATGAATCAGGAAGATTATGCGAGTTTTCGCATTCGATCGATTAAAGACTTTGCACAGGAAAAAGTAGAAGCGGGCACCTGGGCTGAGGAAGAGGCGCAGCAACTGGCCGAGGAATCTTATGAACGTTATCTGCCAGAAGGCTTGAACACACCCGGAGCGTATCTCTACAATCTGATGCATCCTGTAGACGGAAATGTAGGGTATATCTGGTTTAATATCACGGATAATCGTCGTGGCAAAGATGCATTTTTGCTAGACATTGTGGTTGAAGAAGCACACCGCGGTAAAGGGTATGGAACAGAGACGATGGAGGCGCTTGAACAGACGGCCTTGAGTCTTGGCGTGGATCGCATTGGCCTGCATGTGTTTGGACATAATGTGCGGGCGAGCAGCCTGTATCGCAAGATGGGATATGAGGTAACGGATCTGACGATGTATAAGGAAATCAAAGGGTAAACCAATAGCGGATGGGACTCTGGTCGAATTGGCGAAGTTCCTTGATGCCTTGAGGTTTGTCATATATAATGTATAGGATTATCCATACCGAACAAGTAATCAATGAGGAGTTGTCATATACATGGCTTTGAAAGCTGGAATCGTAGGTCTGCCTAACGTTGGTAAATCTACATTGTTTAACGCAATTACACAAGCAGGTGCCGAATCGGCAAACTATCCGTTCTGTACAATTGACCCTAACGTGGGGATCGTTGAAGTACCCGACGAGCGTTTGGACAAACTGACAGAACTCGTTGTACCTAAGAAAACAGTACCAACGGCGTTTGAGTTTGTAGATATCGCGGGTCTGGTTCGCGGTGCGAGCAAAGGTGAAGGTCTTGGTAACAAGTTCCTTGCCCACATTCGTGAAGTAGATGCAATTGTACACGTGGTACGTTGCTTTGTTGATGAGAACATCACACACGTCGATGGCAAAATTGACCCGGTGAGCGACATCCAGACGATCAATCTGGAGCTGATCCTGGCCGATATCGAGAGTGTTGAGAAGAAAATCGATCGCTCCAAGAAAAACATGAAGGGCGGCAACAAGACTGCCTCTCAAGAAGTAGAAGTATTGGAGAGAGTGAAGGCTGTTCTGTACGATGACAAGCCGGCACGCAGCATGGAACTTACGGATGATGAGCTTCTGATCGTGCGCGATCTGCACTTGCTTACCCTGAAGCCTGTTCTGTACGCAGCCAATGTAGCTGAGGATGAAATCGGCGACGTAGCGAACAATGCTTACGTGCAAAAAGTAAGAGAATTCGCAGCTGCTGAGAACGCAGAAGTGGTGCCAATCAGTGCGAAGGTTGAAGAAGAGATCTCTGAGCTGGAAGGCGAAGATAAACAAATGTTCCTGGAAGAACTCGGTATCGAGGATTCCGGTCTGAACCTGTTGATCAAAGCGGCTTACAAATTGCTCGGTCTGTACACATACTTTACAGCAGGTGTACAGGAAGTTCGTGCTTGGACAATCCGCAAAGGTACCAAAGCACCTGGCGCAGCAGGTGTCATTCACACCGACTTCGAGCGCGGATTCATCCGTGCAGAGGTGGTTTCCTACGACGATCTGGTTGCAGCGGGTTCCATGAACGGTGCCAAAGAGCGCGGACAACTTCGTCTTGAAGGTAAAGAGTACGTTGTAAATGACGGCGACGTTATGCACTTCCGTTTCAACGTATAATTCCTAAACCGTTCACTATGGTTTAAAAAATGGTTATAGCAGCCCTGTTATCTTCTTTGGAAGATAACAGGGCTTTTTATGTTTTTGATCGCTATATATTGTGTACAAGCACTGGATTGATCGCGCGTAGTGGATATAATAAAAGGAAAAGACACAATCCGAAATATGTAAATAGAATTATTTTTGTAATGCGCGTCGAACAGTTACTATTCAGAACCATAAGAATATGCTATAATTAAGAGTCGTATACCACGTTAAATTCGCGCTGTAACAGATGAGTTGAAGCGAGTTTCATACAGGGTACACGATTTCTTGATATCAACTTTAAAAGTAAAGGATTTGATGACGTTGTAGCGATGTTATACGTCGATCATACATGAATGTGAATACATGCTGCGGTCAGGGGATTCGTGAGAATCCTGTGCGTTGTGGAATATAGATTATAAATGTAATTAATGTTGAATTGAAATGATTATTGAAAATGTGATGTGCTTGGACAAAATAATGCGTGAGGTGACTATACATGTTGGATAAATTACAGGCGTTAGCCGACCGTTATGACAAGTTGAGCGAGCTTTTGTGTGACCCGGATGTGGCAAGTGACAACAAAAAGTTACGGGAATACTCCAAAGAACAATCCGATCTGCAACCGACTTATGAAGCGTACAATGAATACAAACAGGTAAGTCAGGATCTCGAAGCTGCAAAGGAAATGCAGGGTGAGAAACTGGATGATGAGATGCGCGAAATGGTCAAAATGGAAATAGACGAACTGAGCACTCGTCAGAAGGAACTGGACGAATTGATTCGTGTGCTTATGCTACCAAAAGATCCGAATGACGACAAGAACGTTATTGTTGAGATTCGTGGAGCAGCTGGTGGAGATGAAGCAGCATTGTTTGCAGCAGATCTTTATCGGATGTACACGCGTTATGCAGATGCACAAGGCTGGCGTGTAGAGCTGATGGACGTTAACACAAATGATCTCGGTGGATTCAAAGAGGTTGTTTTCCTGATCAACGGACGTGGCGCATACAGCAAAATGAAATACGAAAGCGGCGCACACCGTGTGCAGCGTATTCCAACAACTGAGTCTGGCGGACGTATTCATACATCAACTTCAACGGTTGCGGTTATGCCTGAAGCCGAAGATTTTGATATCGAAATTCATGATAAAGACATCCGTGTGGATACGTTCTGTTCCAGTGGTGCCGGTGGACAATCGGTTAATACCACGAAATCCGCAGTACGGGTAACGCACGTTCCAACGGGAATTGTTGCGACATGTCAGGATGGAAAATCACAGAACTCCAACAAGGAAAAAGCGTTGCAGGTTCTGCGTACGCGTATCTTCGATATGAAACGTATGGAAGAGGAAGCGAAGATCTCTGTTGAGCGGAAGAGCAAAGTGGGAACGGGCGACCGCAGTGAGCGTATTCGTACGTACAACTTCCCGCAAAGCCGTGTGACGGATCACCGGATCGGTCTGACGATGCACAAGCTGGATCAGATCATGAACGGGGAGATTGAAGATATTTTGTCTGCACTGACCATTGCTCAGCAGACTGAGATGATGGATAGAGGAGAATAATCTGTGACCCGCGCGCAGTTTGTCATGACGCCGGAACAGAGCTGTCGGGAAGCCTTCGTGGAGGCTTCCTCTTTTTTGGAAAAGTGCGGCGTGTACGAGCCGCAAAACAATGCTCGGCTGCTGCTGGAACATGTACTCGGCGTTTATGGCGCCGCGTACTACATGATGCAGCCGGAGCCTTTTCCCAGCGAGCATCGCAGCCGCTGGGAGGACGCCGTCACGCGCAAGGCTGCGGGTGAGCCGGCGCAATATATTATCGGCAGCCAGGAATTCTATGGGCTGCCGTTCGAGGTCACGCCGGCCGTGCTGATTCCGCGGCCGGAGACCGAGCTGTTGGTCGAAGCTGTGCTGCGCGAAGCCGACCGCGTGTTTCCTGACGGCGCTCCGCTCGCCGTCGATATTGGCACGGGCAGTGGTGCCATCGCGGTGACGATGGCTTCACTGCGCCCGCGCTGGCAGGTCGGCGCCGGGGATCTCTCGGCGGCTGCCCTGCAAGTGGCCGCGCGGAACGCGGCCGCGAACGGGGTACAGATCGACTTCCGTGAAGGCGATCTGCTGGCCCCGTTCGCCGGGGCACGGGTGGACATCTTGGTGTCCAACCCGCCTTACATCCCGGCGGCGGATATCGCCGGGTTACAGCAAGAGGTGCGCGATCATGAGCCGCGCATGGCATTGGACGGCGGTCCGGACGGGCTTGCACCGTACCGTATCATGCTGGAGCAACTGTCGCTGCTGCCTGCGCCGCCGCAGATTATTGGTTTTGAGCTGGGCCAGGGGCAGGCTCGCGACATCGCGGCTCTGCTTGAATCGGCGGGACATTGGCCGGAAATTATCATTGTACCGGACCTTGCCGGAATCGAGCGGCATGTCCTGGGTGTTCGTACTTCGGAACAGGTGACGAAAATGTAAGGTTCCGCGGGTTTTCTTTTTACCGTGAAATCCTCTACAATGAGATATACCGAAGATTTCTGAATGCTTGGGGGAACATAATTACATGCTGCACAAATTTAAAAAGATAGACTATTCTATCGTGTTTATACTTGTTATTCTGATGGTTATCAGTATTTTGTCAATTTACAGTACAACGTTTGGTCGTCCGAAGCTGGAGGGACTCCCGAAAAGTGCAGTGATCTTTTATATTTTGGGATTCATCGTCTTTTTTGGAATGTCGATGATCAACTATAAATTCATAATCAAAAATTATTTATATATCTATGGCGTGGGTATGTTACTGCTCATTTTCGTAATGTTTTTTGGTAAAGAGTATTACGGTGCAAAAGGTTGGCTGTCCATCTTCGGGGTCAGTTTGCAACCAGCTGAGTTGTTCAAGCTATGTCTGATTGTGTTTTTATCGGCCTTTTTGGCCCGAAAGAAGAATCGTCCGCTCTATTTCGGACGTGATGTTATTCCGATCTCACTCTGCGTTCTGCCGCCATTACTACTCGTATTGCTTCAAAATGACTTGGGAAATGCGTTAAGTTATGTTGTCATTCTTGTGGGCCTATTATGGATCGGCAACATTAAATTTACGCATGCCCTCATTGGTTTTATTATTGCTGTGGCTACCTTTATCGGTGGTACACAGGCATATATTCATTATCATGATGAGATTGTTAAATTCCTGAATGACATTGGACGTTCGCACTGGGCAGATCGTTTTGACCCCTGGCTTGTACCAGAGTTGACCTCAAGAGATGTACTCTGGCAGACGTATAATGCAAAGCTTGCGATTGGTTCTGGCGGGATTACGGGCAAAGGTTATATGGAAGGCACAACGATTCAGTCGAATCGGGTGCCGCTGGCCTATGCTGACTCCATCTTTGTGCAGATTGGGGAAGAATTTGGTTTCATCGGTGCTTCGGTACTGCTTCTCCTGTACTTTATCCTGATTCACAGGCTGGTGCTGATTGCACTGGAGTGTAAGGATCGAGCGGGGCCTTATCTCATTGTTGGGATTATAGCGATGCTGCTCTACCAGATCTTTGTTAATATTGGCCCATTTATTGGTCTGATGCCACTGACAGGGATCACACTGCCATTTATCAGTTCGGGCGGTACCTCCATTATGCTCAACATGATTAGTATGGGGATTGTGATGAGTATCAAGGTTCACACGGAAGAGAACGAAGATATTCTCGGCTCTTCGGAACAACCGAGTATTACCGATCTGGTGATGAAAGTGCTGAGACGCAAGCCATCCCAGCAGGAGCAATAACGTTCTCGAATCAAACCTTGAAATAGCAACGTCAGATATTCGTATTTAAGCCGCTTAACAATAGAACCCTTAAACAGATCAGCCCTATTCACTTAGGGGTGAATGTTTTGGGGTTTTTATTGTTTTAAGTGTGGGAGACAGGCCGTTGAATGGTTGAATAGTCATCCTGAAAAGATCCAGATTTCCATTTTATTATCCAATTATATACAATGGTAATATTGAGTTCAATTGGAAATGATAGATTGTTAGATTTCAGGGGGATGGACGGAGTCATGTTGAGAATGTTGAAAAAGATGGATGGTGTGATTCTCTTTGTAATGCTGTTGCTCATGATTATTAGTGTATTTGCGATTTATAGCGGAACGCAGACAGATGCCAACTTGGCGAATCACCATGTCAAAACAATTTATTTCTATGTGGCCGGGTTCATTGCGGTGCTTGTGATCGGGCTTGTGAATTACAAGTTATACGTGAAATATGCGTTTTATTTGTATGGCTTGGGAATTATATTGCTGATCCTGGCTAATGTCCTGGGCAGTTCGATCAATAATGCTAACGGCTGGCTGAAGCTGGGCGACAATTTTTCTTTTCAACCGGCAGAACTGTTCAAGATGATTCTGATTCTGTTTCTCGCCCATTTGATCGTGAAGAGACAACGAGGCACGCTGAAATTTTGGAGAGATATTGTGCCGATTGGCTGTTGGGCGTTTATTCCGTTTGCCCTTGTTATGGCTCAGAATGATTTGGGGAATGCGCTGGGGTATGTAGTAATTTTGGCTGCGGTATTCTGGATCGGAAATATGAGGCTGAAGCACGCATTGATTGCACTGGCGATCGTGGGGGTAGCGTTCTTTGGTTTTGTTAAAGCCTATACTTTCTACCATGATGAAGTGTTCACCTTTCTTGAAAAGATAAAAAGGGAACATTGGGCAGAACGGATTGATCCTTGGCTTGTACCGGAAAAGGCTACCTCCAAAGCTTCCTGGCATACGAAAAATGCAGGTTTAGCCATCGGTTCTGGGGGCATCATCGGCAAAGGTTACTTGCAAGGAACATCCGTTCAGAGCGGACGAGTCCCCTATACGTATTCTGATTCCATTTTTGTTGTGATCGCAGAGGAGTTTGGCTTTGTTGGTGCATCCGTACTGATTCTGTTGTACTTTATTCTGATTCAACGTATGGTGCTGATTGCTCTGACTTGCAGAGAACGCGCAGGACCCGTCATCATTGTTGGTATTATCGGAATGTTATTGTATCAGGTATTTGAGAACGTGGGAGCGTTCCTCGGACTGATGCCACTCACAGGTATTACGTTACCGTTCATCAGTTACGGCGGCACCTCTTTGCTCATTAATATGGCTTGTATTGGGGTGGTCATGAGCATTAAGTTGTATGGACAGGAAGAGGAGGATGAACTTCTGATGGGGGAGCAGCAACCTCGGTTGTCGGAACGTTTATGGAATATGCTCAAGAAAGAGAAAAGTGTTGTGTAACTGTTGAGTCGGTCTGGGTGAGAAGTAAAACGGTGGAGCGTATAAAATTGATCGTTGGTGGAAATGAAGAGGTTGATTTGCCCTGTAACCAGGTGCGGATCAGCCTTTTTAACATGACTGGTGAGCGAATGTATATCATAGAATCGATTTAGTAGATTTATTACAAATGCTAGGTTTACTTCCGATTCTCCCGGGCATACTGATAGACATGAGAGAGTTGCAGGCAACGTGATCAGAGAGTCGAGGGGGAAAACGGAATGAACAGACGAATTGTTAAGCAAGTTGGACTTATTATTGTATGTCTTATGATGATTATCATGATGTGGGAAGGTCAGAAAACGGATGCAGCTGTGGCGGCCACAGCAATTCCGGAACAATCGATTCGCTTGCGTATTCTAGCAAACTCGGATGCACCGGGAGATCAATTGGTGAAACGCGAGATTCGGGATGCTGTCGTTGCTCAGATGGGCGAGTGGGTAGCCGAACTGGAGAATCCGCAAAGTCTGGATGAAGCGCGCAAGGTTATTCGTGAGCATTTGTCCGAGATTGAGAATAGAGTAGGAGAAGAGTTGCTCAGTCGCGGTTTAAATTATGAGTATCAGGTGGAGTTGGGTTCTGTTCCGTTCCCGACCAAGCTGTATGGGGGCACTGTGTATCCTGCCGGGGATTATGAAGCTGTTCGGATTACGCTTGGCGAAGGCAAAGGTCAGAACTGGTGGTGTGTGTTGTTCCCGCCGCTGTGCTTCATTGACGCAGGGACTGGGGATGCACTGGCGAAACCTTCAACGGTATCAGCCGCAGCGGCTGAACCAGGAGATGCCGAGGCATCTGTGCAGGGAGACACACCGGAAACGAGATTCTTTCTGTGGGATATGGCCGTGAAACTGTGGAGTTGGGTAACTGGATTGTTCGCATAACAACGAATTTATACTATGGTAAAGGGCGACTTCGATTATGGGAGATGCCCTTTTGATATGAATTGGTGGTGAATTTCTGGGCGAAGTTTGAAGGGCATCCGAGTTGAGTCAGGTATGTTATAATTACTTATATTGAATATGGATATGAACTAACCTATTTGAAGTTTAGGAATGATGATATATGAGCAGAGAAAACGAAAAATTGCAACACACCTCTGAGATGAGGGATGGTAGAGAAGACCGTGATACGAAAGCTCCGGTAGAACTGGTCACTGAGATGTGGGATGTACGCGTCTTGGTGAGCGCTGAGAACGATCACGGATTGGGTAATATTGAATTGTTGGATGTGAAAAAGGGGAGCGCCGATCAACAGGCGCTCGCCGACTTGCAGGCTGCCGCAGCCTGCATTCGTCAAGGTCAGACGGTAGCCTTTCCGACCGAGACGGTCTATGGCCTGGGTGCTGATGCGCGTAGCACGGCAGCCGTGGAGGCTGTATTTGTCGCCAAAGGCCGACCTTCCGACAATCCACTGATCGTGCATATTGCGCACCGTGACCAGTTGGATGCTCTGGTCACGGAAGTGAACGAGACAGCCGAAGCGCTGATGGCGGCCTTCTGGCCGGGACCGCTGACACTGGTGCTGCCGGTTAGGCCGGGGGCGGTGTCGCCACGTGTCACCGCCGGTCTGGATACGGTGGCCGTGCGCATGCCGGACCATCCGGTGGCCTTGCAGTTGATCGCGGCGGCGGCATGCCCTGTGGCTGCGCCAAGCGCCAACCGCTCCGGGCGGCCAAGCCCGACACTCGCAGCCCATGTGCGCGAGGATCTGGATGGCCGCATCGGCGGCATTGTGGACGGCGGCCCCACCGGGGTGGGCGTCGAGTCCACGGTTGTGCAGGTCGGTGACGACGGTACCGTCACCATCCTGCGCCCTGGCGGCATTACGGCGGAACAACTGTCCGCCGTTGCCGCCCGTGTCGCCACGGACCCCGCGCTACTCGCGGAGGGGGCCGATGGCGTGGGCAGCCCGGCGCCGCGCTCGCCGGGCATGAAGTACACGCACTACGCACCCGCAGGGGCGCTGTGCGTGGTAGAGGGGCCGCCCGCAGCGGTGGCGGCCTGGATCAGCGCCGCCCTCGCAGAGGCGGCGCAGCGCGGAGAGCGCACCGCCGTGCTGGCGTTCGCTGAGCACGCGGAGCAGTACCACGCCGATGCCGTGTTCTCGCTGGGTGACGCCAGCGAGCTGGAGGAAGCAGCGCGTCGGCTATACGCCGCGCTGCGCAGCTGCGATGAGCAAGGCGCCACATATATTGTGGCTGAAGCCTGCTCACGCGAAGGGCTGGGAGCAGCCGTCATGAATCGGCTGCTCAAGGCTGCGGGGAACCAACTCATCCAAGTTGGCAACCAGCAACCCTCTTAACCTCTCCTGATCATACAGTCAGGAGAGCTACGTACTCTTTTCCAAAACAAATCAATTAAAACATCTCATCCACATGCACACAATCCAGCCTTATGCGTCATGGAGATGGAGTAATCCGTCGCCGTTTGCCTTTCATCGGTCATGTTTAGGTCCTTGTCCGCATATCGTGTACAAGAACCTTTACGTGACTTGGGGGTATGGGGATGTGGGATGTGTCTGCCCATGTAGGGCAGTTGGTAACCATTTTGATCATGGCTATTGCGCTTGGCCTCGATGCGTTCTCACTCGGGATCGGAATTGGCATGAAGGGCATTCGGCTGCGGGATGTATTGCGAATCAGTATTGTTACGGCGCTATTTCATATCATCATGCCGCTCATCGGCATGTATATGGGCAAATACGTCAGCTCCCTGCTCGGTGACATTACGACGTATGCGGCAGGTGGATTGCTTGTTCTGTTAGGTGCTCATATGATTCTGAATGCATTCCGTGAAGGCGATACCAAGCTGGTGGACCACCGTTCCCTGCTCGGCGTTGTTTTGTTCTCCCTCAGCGTAAGTGTGGATTCGTTCTCCGTTGGCGTTTCCTTAGGGATGTTTAGCAGTGATCTGATCTTGACGGTACTTGCCTTTGGTGTTTGTGGCGGGGTGATGTCGGTTATGGGTCTGCTATTAGGCCGTCGGGTGAGCCAGAATCTTGGGGATTACGGTGAGGCCATTGGTGGCGCAATCTTGCTTGCGTTTGGACTTTTGTTTATATTTTAGAATAAAACTTGAGATATCATATCATTCGCATCATATGTAAAATGGGGAGGCTAACACAATGAAACATATTTTATTCGTATGTACTGGAAATACGTGCCGCAGCCCCATGGCAGAGGGGCTTTTGCGAAAACTGGCATCGGAGCGCGGCATTCAGTTAGAGGTTCGCTCTGCAGGTGTGGCAGCAACGTCGGGGATGCCGATCTCCCGACATGCTGAAGCGGTTTTGAGAGATCATAACGTTGAAGGTCCACCTCATTCCACACAGCTTAGCTCTAACCTGGTAGGTTGGGCCGATCTGGTTCTTACATTAACACGGAGTCATAAGCAGCATGTCATGCAGGTTTTTCCCGACGCAGTCCACAAAACCTATACATTGAAAGAATATGTGGAGGATGATGAACAGGTATTAAGTGATGTTCAGGAGTTGGACAGCCTGTTTGCAACACTTGAGATGAAACGTGCCCTTGGGCAAGAGATCCTGGCATCGGAGCGGGAGCGAGCCATTGAGATTAGACAACGAATTCCAAGTTTCGACATCTCCGATCCGTTTGGGGGAAGTCGTGATGATTACAATATAGCTGCAGCTGAGATTCGGACGGCATTGGACCGGCTTTTGGATAAGCTGGGATAATTCTGATCCTGCGGGGCAGGTTATAGAAATAGGACACGTGATGTAAATTAACCGTTGATTTTAAACGCGTGATGTTTTATGATGAAGGGGAAAACAGGGATCCGGTGTAACTGGCGACGAAGTGGGCATAACCACGATGGAGCACCGGAACAAACGGCCGGTCGCCTGGGCAAAAGAGCAATTCTGCGTTACCCGCAGACTGCTCTTTTTTTCGTCTTTCATCTGATTATTCGCTATAATAGTACCTGAGATGCCGTTCAAGAATACGAAGGACAGCCAAGAGACAGCGGGCATGATTTTATCGGGAGGCGATGATAGGATGACTATAGAGTTAGATTCGGAACAACCCGGATTGCAGGAACAGACCGCGTCTATTCTGCATGAACTGGCGCTTGCCGGACAGCTTGGGCCTGGACAGATCGTTGTGATCGGTACAAGCACAAGTGAAGTCGCAGGCGCTCGGATTGGTACGAGTGGTGCCATTGAAGTGGCGCAGCAGCTTCTTGCGGGTATACGCGAGGTGCAGGAGGAATTCGGTTTTGACACGGTATTCCAATGTTGTGAGCATCTGAACCGTGCGCTGGTCATGGAACGTTCTGTGCTTACTCGTCTTGGATTGACCGAGGTTGGTGCTATACCCGTGCCCAAGGCCGGAGGTTCAATGGCATCCGCAGCATATCGTTCGCTGACCGATCCATGCCTGGCTGAACATGTGCAGGCCCATGCGGGTCTGGACATTGGGGAGACGATGATTGGGATGCATCTCCGGCATGTAGCCGTACCCTATCGTACAGCGCTCCGTTACGTTGGAGATGCACGTGTGACCACAGCGTTGACCCGTCCGAAGTTGATTGGCGGCGAACGCGCGGTGTATCGTATGGAAGAACAACCAGATTCAACATTTTGTGACTAACATATTCAACCTACTTCACTATACTTGGGAGGAATTTAATCATGGAACAATTGCGCAAGAATGACCCGGCAGTACTGGAAGCGATGAATCTTGAACTGAAACGTCAACAGAACAACATCGAACTGATTGCATCCGAGAACATCGTAAGTGAAGCAGTAATTGAAGCAATGGGATCTGTTCTGACCAACAAGTACGCTGAAGGATATCCAGGTAAACGTTACTATGGCGGTTGTGAGCATGTGGACATCGTTGAAGACATCGCGCGTGATCGTGCAAAAGAATTGTTCGGAGCAGAACACGTGAATGTTCAACCTCACTCCGGTGCACAAGCGAACATGGCAGTATATCTTGCAGCGTTGAAACCTGGTGATACTGTACTTGGTATGAACCTTGCCCATGGTGGACACCTCACACACGGTAGCCCGGTTAACGCCTCCGGTTTGCTGTACAACTTTGTAGCATACGGCGTACAGGAAGATACATTCCTGATTGATTATGATGAAGTACGCAAAGCGGCTTTCAAACACCGCCCTCGTCTGATCGTTGCAGGTGCAAGTGCATATCCGCGTACCATTGATTTTGAAAAGCTGGCTTCCATCGCCAATGATGTAGGCGCTTTGTTCATGGTGGACATGGCTCACATCGCAGGACTGGTTGCTGCTGGTTTGCATCCAAACCCGGTTCCACATGCGCATTTCGTAACAACAACTACACACAAAACGCTGCGTGGACCTCGTGGGGGTATGATTCTGTGCCGCAAAGCGTGGGCAGCAGCGATTGATAAAGCGGTATTCCCTGGTTCCCAAGGTGGCCCTCTGATGCACGTGATCGCTTCCAAAGCGGTAGCATTCGGAGAAGCATTGCAACCAGAGTTCAAAACATATGCACAGAACGTCGTGAAAAACGCACAGGTTCTGGCTGAAACACTGATCGCTGAAGGATTGAACATCGTATCCGGTGGTACAGATAACCACTTGATGCTGATCGACACACGCAGTGTGAACATCACAGGTAAGGAAGCTGAGCATGTGCTCGATTCCATCGGTATTACTGTGAACAAAAATGCCATTCCATTCGACCCTACAAGCCCGTTTGTAACGAGTGGTATTCGAATTGGTACACCTGCTGCAACTTCCCGTGGCATGAACGAAGAAGCGATGGTTGCTATTGGTAAGATCATTGCCAAAACACTGAAAAATCCAAAAGATACGGCGAAGCTGGATGAAGCTCGTGCAGAAGTGACTGCACTGACAGACCAATTCCCACTCTATACCGACCTTAAATACTAAAAAAATTTGCTCATGCTGCTTTCTTTTGAGTTTGTTTAAATTGGAATACAAAAGACGAAGCTGGCAGAATGCAACCGGAGAAGCGAAGCGCTCGCCTTTATCCCCTGATTTTCTCCTTTTATAGGAGATCAAAAAAATCAGGGGATAACAGCGATCGAAGGTGCAATCTGTTTGCGGAGCATCACTTGTATTCATATTTTTCCCACTCAACGACATAACAGCAGGAGCAAAACAGGACCGGATGGATCATTTTCCGGTCCTGTTTTTTATAGGATTCGGTAATCTGTAATGATTGGGTGCCCTTTGATGGTGTAATTCGTTGTTGGTGATGATATAATATACAGGATTTATCGAGCCCATGAATGGTGGCTAGGTATATTTGGAAATGCTGAACATGAAGAACTTACCGGAGGGACAAATTAAATGGGAAAATTAGTAATATGTGATCACCCTTTGATTCAACACAAACTGACGTTTATACGCGACATGCGTACGAATACGAAAGATTTTCGTGAATTGGTGGATGAAGTGGCAACGTTGATGGCTTATGAGATTACAAGAGATGTTGAACTGGAGACGATTGATGTACAGACACCTGTAGCTGCAACACAAGGTAAAGTCATCTCTGGACGTATGCTCGGACTGGTGCCAATTCTGCGCGCAGGACTCGGAATGCTGGATGGCGTTGTGAAATTGTTGCCAGCGGCAAAAGTTGGACATGTTGGTCTGTTCCGTGATCCGGAAACACTGCAACCGGTAGAATACTACACCAAACTGCCTACAGACGTGACAGAGCGTCAATTGATCGTAATTGATCCGATGCTGGCAACGGGCGGTTCGGCGATTGCAGCTATTGATGTGCTCAAAAAACGTGGCTGTACCCAAATCAAAATGATGAACCTGGTTGCAGCACCGGAAGGCGTAAAAGCTGTGCAGGATGCACATCCCGATGTGGACATCTATGTAGCAGCATTGGACGACCGTCTGGATGATCATGGTTATATCGTTCCAGGGCTTGGAGATGCAGGAGACCGTTTATACGGCACTAAATAAGCATATCGCATGCTTTGTAAGAGGTTGTTCAAAAAGTCCAATTTTGATTACGAAGGATGCCCAAGGGCATCATCGGCATCGAATATGAAATTCAGCCGAAATGAGCGGTAGGCTTACGAAGTATGTTTCCGAAGGAAACATTTTGGTTGCTCACGTAGTTTTCCCTACGCTCCGCTACTCCATTTCTACCTTCATTCCATATTCTTGGTACTGAAAACCGGACTTTTTGAACATGAACTTATAGAAAAGGGGCTTTGCTCGAATGTCCAACAAAATTAAAGTCATGACGATCTTCGGGGTGCGTCCGGAAGCCATCAAGATGGCTCCGCTTATTTTGGAATTGCAGAAACACCCTGAGTCTATTGAATCTATTGTTTGCGTAACTGCGCAGCATCGCCAGATGTTGGATCAGGTACTTGAAGTTTTCGACATTCATCCCGATTATGATCTGGATGTAATGAAAGACCGTCAGACATTGAATGAGATTACAATTCGTGTGCTTGGCGGTCTGGATCCAGTGTTAGCCGAAGCTAAGCCGGATATTGTACTGGTTCACGGGGATACATTAACTACCTTTGTAGCGAGCTACGCAGCATTCTTGCAACAGATTCAGGTAGGGCATGTAGAAGCGGGGCTGCGGACGTGGAACAAGCTGTCTCCATATCCGGAAGAGATGAACCGTCAGCTGACAGGAGTACTGGCTGATCTACACTTTGCGCCTACGGATTGGTCTTCTTCCAATCTTGCCAAAGAAAATAAATCAGAGTCTAGTACGTACGTCACAGGCAACACGGTAACAGATGTGTTTCAATATACAGTACGGGAGGACTACACACACCCGGTACTTGATTGGGCCCAAGGCAAACGCCTTGTGCTGATGACAGCTCATCGCCGTGAATCTCAGGGCGAGCCTCACCGCAACATTTTCCAGGCCGTCAAACGGATTGCCGACGAATTCGAAGATATTGCCATCGTGTACCCGGTGCATCCAAGTCCTGCTGTGAAGGAGCCGGCTCACGCGATTTTGGGGAATCATCCCCGTATTCAATTAATTGATCCGCTAGACGTGGTGGATTTGCATAACTTTTACCCGCACACTCACTTGATTTTGACCGATTCAGGCGGTTTGCAGGAAGAAGCTCCTTCGTTTGGTGTGCCTGTGCTCGTATTGCGCGATACAACAGAACGCCCGGAAGGTATTGAAGCCGGAACGCTGGAATTGGTAGGTACCGAAGAGGAACGTGTGTATGAACGGACCAAAGCTCTGCTTACAGACAAAACCCTGTATGCAAGCATGAGCCAGGCTGCCAATCCATACGGTGATGGACATGCTTCGGAAAGAATTGTCAATGCGATTTTGCATCATTTCGGTGTAAATAGTGAGCGTCCGGAATCATTTCACAGAAAATTCAAAAAATAATACATTTTTTCTGACGGATTTATAAAGGGCAAGCATACAGTTAAACTGTACGGTTTACGCGGGTTTATGGGCTTTGAGGGTCTGTATTCCCGTCGTTTCCCCCTTTAAAACGCTAAAATCATTCAATTGACAAAGGCTCTCATCATTCAGTAAAATTAACTGGGATTGCAAGGGTGGCGTGGAAAATGGCCGATTCGAACAAACCAAATTCATCCCGTAACCATGACGATAATGTATGGAAAGCGATGGGACTCGTGACAGCTTTTGGGATCGAGATTGCCATTCTCGCTGTTGCCGGATATTACGCTGGCTCCTGGTTGGACAAGACCATCGGAGGTAACGGAATATGGATCGCCGTAAGCGTTCTCTTTTTTCTTGCGGCAGGCGGTGTAAGCATCTACTTTATCGCGAAAAAAATCATGGGGGAAAGTGATGAGTGAACTAACCAGATACCGCAGATCGATGACTGTTTTCGTCATGTACTTTCTTATGATTTGTTTTCTCGCAGCGGCCTTTATGCCACGTGTGGAGACAATTGCTTTGGGACTGGCCCTGGGTACAGGAGTTAGCTGGATCAATGCATTTTACCTGGGCTACAAAGTAAGGAAAATGTCTGATGATGCGGCAGAAGGTAACTTGAAGCGTGTCAACTTGGGATTTTTGACAAGAGCGGCATTCGCTGTGCTCGGTATATTCATATCGATGCGCTTTCCGCAGTACTTCAATACATATGCGGTTGCAGGCGGTCTCGTCATTGCACAATATTCCTTATTGATTATAGGGATTGTCTATTCCCGCAGAGCAGAATGATGTTAAGGGCTGCAGCTTTCAAGTCGAGAAAGGGGTGAGAAAAATATGCATGAAGCTCCAATTATTATGCTTGGCGGATTTCGACTCGATCTATCGGTTCTGTTGATGCTGGTAGTTACAGGTGCAATTGTTTTTATTTTTGCTGTAGTAGCGACAAGAAGATTATCCGTTGAGAACCCCGGCAAGCTGCAAAATTTTATGGAGTGGGCAGTAGAATTCGTCCGCAATCTGATTTCCAGTACAATGGATATGAAGAAAGGTAAACATTTTATCTCTCTCGCTCTTTCCATGATTATGTTCATTTTTGTAGGGAATATGCTAGGTCTTCCGCTCGTGGCTGTATCTGAAGTAACTGATGTTAATCAGGCTCAGGTATTCGGTCAGCCGATAGTTACAGCGGTGGAGGCGTTTGATAAAGCGCATGCCAAGGACCCGGAAGCTCACCCTCACGTTGAACTGGCTTGGTGGAAATCACCGACAGCCGATCTGTCTGTAACAATGGGACTCGCTCTCGTAGCGTTCCTTGTATCTCATGGACTCGGATTGTTCCGTAATACTAAAGGATATCTCCAGCATTACCTTAAGCCATTCGCCTTGTTCTTGCCAATCAACTTGATTGAGACGGCATCCAAGCTATTGACACATGGTATGCGTCTATTCGCGAATATCTTCGCAGGTGAGGTACTGATCGCAACGATCCTGAAACTGACCACATTCAAAGTGTTTGGTGCTATTGCAGCGATTCCGCTGCTCATGGTGTGGCAAGGTTTTAGTATCTTTATCGGTGCGATCCAGGCATTTGTATTTGTTATCTTGATGATGGTGTACATTTCACAGAGCATCGAGACGCACGATGAGCATTAAGTTTCAAGCCCTACGAAGGTTACTTCACAGGCTGAACAATAAAAAATTCGATTTATCATTTTAAGGAGGATATACAAATGGGAGCAATGGCATTAATCGCAGCAGCAATTGTTGCAGGACTGGGCGCGTTTGGCGCAGGTATTGGTAACGGTATGGTAATCAGCAAAACGGTGGAAGGTATTGCCCGTCAACCGGAAGCAAAATCCACTCTTCAAACAACAATGTTTATCGGTGTAGGTTTGATCGAGGTATTGCCGATCATCGGTGTGGTACTCGCGTTCATGTTCTACGGTATGGCTTAATTAAATTTTAAAGGTTTGGCGGGGAAGGCCATAGCCATCCGCGCCTTCTTTTTAGGTGATGTCCGTTCTAACGGATGACGTTTCAAGGATACCTCCAGGAAGGAGTGAACAGATTGAGTTTCATATGGGAAAATACGCTTCTTGCGATTGTAGCATTTGCAATTTTATATTGGCTGCTTAGCCGTTATGCCTTCGGGCCTTTGTTCTCCATTATGGAAAAACGTCGTGAACTCGTGATGACGCAGATGAATGAGGCTGCACAGACTCGGGAACAGGCCATTGCCTATGTGGAGGAACAAAAACAAGCTCTTGAGCAAGCACGTCAAGATGCTTACGACATCATTGAACAGTCCAAACAAACAGGTGGCAAACAAGCTGAATCGATTTTGGCTGATGCAAAAGCTGAAGCTAATCGTCTGAAAGACGATGCAGTACGCGAAATCGAGAGCGAGAAGAACAAAGCAGTCGCAGCACTTCGCAGCGAACTGGGTACAGCTTCCGTTCAGATTGCATCCAAGTTGATCAAAAAAGAAGTTGAGAACGGTCCTGCACAAGAAGAGCTTGTGAACCAATACCTCAATGAGGTAGGAGGCCGACAATGAGCCGCGATACGATTGTTGCCAAACGTTATGCGAAAGCATTGTTCGAAGTTGCACTTCAGCAACAGCAGGTGCTTGAGGTTGAACAGGAACTGGTTGCAGTAGTCAGTGCATTGACCGGAGATGCAGATATCGAGAAATTTATCGTATCCCCTAATATTTCTGATGAAGCCAAGCAGAACGTAATTCACTCAAGTCTTGATGGCAAGGTATCCGATTCAGTCCTTCGTACAGTCTTGTTGTTGATTGAGCGCGGACGCGTTGAATTGCTGGGAGACTTGCTGAATGATTATCGGAAGATCCAAGGTGAGTCGCTGGGCATCGCTGATGCACGTGTCTACTCGACTTATGCATTGAATGATGAAGAAAAAGAAGCGGTAGCCCGTGAATTCGGTGGCCGTGTGAATAAAAAGATTCGTATCGAGAACATTGTTGATCCGACTCTGCTGGGCGGATTGAAAGTCGCCATTGGCGATACGATCTATGACGGCAGCTTGGCTGGCAAGCTCGAACGTCTTGAGCAGTCTTTTAACAGACGAGTACAGTAGATTGGGGTGAGGACACTTGAGTATCAAACCAGAAGAAATCAGTACATTAATTAAGAGCCAAATCGAACAATACAAGACCGATATCGATGTAGTCGAAGTCGGAACGGTAATCGAGGTTGGTGATGGTATCGCTCGTGTTTACGGACTTGAGAACGTCATGTCCAACGAGTTGGTTGAATTCCCAAGCGGTGTTATGGGACTCGCCATGAACGTCGAAGAAAGCAATGTCGGTGTCGTTATCCTGGGACCTTACTACGATATTCGTGAAGGTGACCAAGTGAAACGTACGGGTCAAATCATGCAAGTGCCTGTAGGCGAAGCATTGATTGGACGCGTTGTGAACCCGCTCGGTATTCCTGTAGATGGCAAAGGGCCAATCGCTACAACGGAATTCCGTCCGGTTGAAGGTAAAGCACCAGGCGTAATGGATCGTAAATCGGTTCATGAGCCGATGCAAACAGGGATCAAAGCCATTGATGCAATGGTTCCAATCGGTCGTGGACAACGTGAGTTGATCATCGGTGACCGTCAAACAGGTAAAACATCCATCGCGATTGATGCGATCCTGAACCAAAAAGGTAGCGGCATGAAGTGTATCTATGTGGCTATTGGTCAGAAGCAGTCTACGGTTGCTCAAGTTGTGGAAACTCTTCGTCGTAAAGGCGCAATGGAGTACACAATCGTTGTAACTGCAGCAGCTTCCGATCCATCACCACTCTTGTACATCGCACCGTATTCCGGTTGTTCGATGGGTGAGTACTTCATGTACAAAGGCGAGCACGTTCTGGTTATCTATGATGACTTGACCAAACAAGCCTCTGCATATCGTGAGCTTTCCTTGTTGCTTCGTCGTCCACCAGGCCGTGAGGCTTATCCGGGTGACGTCTTCTACCTGCACTCCCGTTTGCTGGAGCGTGCTGCGAAGCTGAATGATGAACTTGGTGGTGGTTCTTTAACCGCACTGCCGTTTATTGAAACACAAGCTTCCGACGTATCTGCATACATCCCAACGAACGTAATCTCCATCACGGACGGACAAATCTTCCTGGAAGCTGACTTGTTCAATGCTGGACAACGCCCGGCGATCAACGTAGGTATTTCCGTATCCCGTGTCGGTGGTTCTGCTCAGATCAAAGCGATGAAAAAGGTTGCAGGTTCACTGCGTCTCGACCTCGCTCAATATCGTGAGCTTCAAGCGTTCTCCCAGTTCGGTTCCGATCTGGATAAAGCGACTCAGGCCCGCCTGAATCGTGGTGCGCGTATGATGGAAATCCTGAAGCAAGGTGTTAACCAGCCTCTGCCTGTTGAACAACAGGTTGTCAGCTTGTACACTGCGGTTAAAGGATTCCTGGATGAGATTCCAACAGGTGATGTTACTCGTTTCGAGCGTGAGTTCCTCGCGTTCATGGAGAGCAGCCATCCGGAGATTCTTGCATCCATCCGTGATACTAAAGAATTGACTGCAGACAACGAAAATGCACTGAAAGGTGCAATTGAGAAGTTCAGAAAGAGCTTTGCTGTCTCTGTCTAAATAAATGATTGCAGGTGCGGAGTTGTCTAACTGATTCCGCATGTCTGCATGTAATACTTTGACTCTGTCAAAAAAGATGATGCTTACGATGTAGTTTTGACTCTGTCAAAACTAGTGGTGATGCTTACGAAGTAACTTTGACTCCGTCAAAGTAGGGTTGTGCTTACGATGTAGTTTTGACTTTGTCAAAACTTTAAGGTGGTGAAATCATGGCAAAAGGCATGCGCGAAATTAAGCGGCAAATTAAAAGCGTACAAAGCACCAAGCAGATCACCAAAGCAATGGAGATGGTAGCTGCTGCAAAACTGCGTAAAGCGCAGGAAAAAGCGGAAGCAGCCCGTCCTTATTCGGAGAAACTGAAAGAAGTTGTAGCGAGTATTGCATCAAGCACGCAAGGTATACAGCATCCGATGCTGGAGAGCCGTCCGGTCAAAAAGACAGCTTACCTGATCATTACATCGGACCGTGGTCTTGCAGGTGGATACAATGCGAACGTTTTGCGTCAAGTTAATCAGACGCTCAAAGAACGCCACAACTCTCAGGATGATTACGAATTGTTCGTCATTGGACGTAAAGGACGCGATTACTTCAGACGTCGTGAAATTGCGATGGCATCCACAACAACGGATCTGTCGGATTCGCCTTCATTTGCAGACATCAAATCCATCGCACACGAAGCTGTTCATGGGTTTGAACTGGCTGAATTTGATGAATTGTACATTTGTTATAACCGCTTTGTGAATGCGTTGACCCAGATTCCTACGGTAGAGAAACTTCTTCCGATGGAAACACCTGAGGTAACTGCTGCGGAAGGACCAACGGCAAGCTACGAATACGAGCCGTCTGCTGAGGCTGTACTGGAGGTTCTGCTTCCGCGTTACGCGGAAACGCTGATCTATGGTGCACTTCTGAACGGTAAGGCAAGTGAGCTCGGCGCGAAAATGACGGCAATGGGTAATGCAACCAAAAATGCATCCAAACTCATTAACGACTTGTCATTGACATACAACCGTGCCCGTCAAGCGGCGATTACGCAGGAGATTACGGAAATTGTGGCAGGTGCCAACGCAGCACAAGGCTAACCGTTTTTTTATTAATGAAGGCTTGCAGAGCAAAGATAAACGAACGGTACATTATTTTTGCAAAAGTAGCAGGCTTGTAGGAGGGGAACGTTAAGATGAACAAAGGACGCGTTGTGAGCATCATGGGTCCGGTTGTTGACGTCGAGTTTGATCGCGGCGGTCTGCCGGAAATCCTCAATGCCATTACGATCACTACAGTAAGTGAGAGCGGCGTTAGTGTAAACCTTACACTCGAAGCTTCGAAACATCTGGGTGACAACCGAGTACGTTGTATTGCGATGTCCTCCACGGATGGACTTGTTCGTGGTATGGAAGCTTTAGATACAGGAGCACCAATCTCTGTACCCGTCGGAGAAGCAACACTGGGTCGTGTATTTAACGTACTCGGCGAAGCAATTGATACTGGCGGTGCCGTAGCTGCTGAGCACAAGAACCCGATTCACCGTTCAGCACCTGCATTTGATGAACTGACTACCCAAGCAGAGATGCTGGAGACAGGAATCAAAGTTATCGACTTGCTTGCTCCTTACGCTAAAGGTGGTAAAATCGGTCTCTTCGGTGGTGCCGGTGTAGGTAAGACGGTAACCATTCAGGAATTGATCAACAACATCGCACAAGAGCACGGCGGTATCTCCGTATTTGCGGGTGTTGGTGAGCGTACACGTGAAGGTAATGACTTGTATCACGAGATGAGTGATTCCGGCGTTATCAACAAAACAGCAATGGTCTTCGGACAAATGAACGAGCCTCCAGGCGCACGTCTTCGTGTAGCCCTCACAGGTCTGACGATGGCGGAATACTTCCGTGATGAAGAAGGCCGTGACGTGTTGCTCTTTATCGATAATATCTTCCGTTTCACCCAAGCGGGTTCAGAAGTATCTGCCTTGCTTGGACGTATGCCTTCCGCGGTAGGTTACCAACCTACACTGGCAACAGAAATGGGTCAACTGCAAGAACGTATCACATCAACGAAAAAAGGTTCTGTAACATCCATCCAGGCTATCTACGTGCCTGCGGATGACTACACTGACCCGGCTCCTGCAACGACGTTTGCCCACTTGGATGCAACGACGAACCTGGAGCGTAAAATTTCCGAGATGGGTATCTACCCTGCGGTAGATCCACTGGCTTCCAGCTCCCGGATCTTGTCCCCTGAAGTTGTAGGTGAAGAACACTACAGCGTAGCTCAAGGCGTTAAACGTATCTTGGCACGTTACAATGAATTGCAAGATATCATTGCAATCCTGGGTATGGACGAGTTGAGTGAAGAAGACAGAGCGCTTGTATACCGTGCTCGTAAAATCCAACGTTTCTTGTCCCAGCCTTTCCACGTTGCTGAAGCATTTAACGGTATTCCGGGTAAATACGTTCCAGTTAAAGAAACGGTGCGCAGCTTTAAAGAGATTCTCGAAGGTAAGTATGATGATCTTCCGGAAGCAGCTTTCCTCTTTGTTGGTACAATTGAAGAGGCAGTGGAGAAAGCCAAAACACTGGTTTAGTCTGAATCCAGGATTGTCCTTATGAAGCGGGCTATCCTTCGGATATTTCAGGAGGGATGGAATTGAGCACCTTTTTGTTGGAAATCGTAACACCTGAGCGTTTGGTCTATTCAGAACAGGTGAATAGCATTACGGCTCGTGGTATTGAAGGGGAACTGGGCATTCTGCCAGGTCATATTCCTATGGTTACACCTTTGCAGATTGCACCGATCTATATCCATAACGGAAAAGAAAATAAACGAGTTGCTATCGGTGGCGGGTTTATCGAAGTACGTAAAGATAAGGTTGTTGTACTCGCAGAGAGTGCTGAATTCCCGGAAAGCATTGATGTGGATCGTGCGCGTGCGGCGAAAGAGCGGGCAGAACGTCGGCTTGCAAGCCAAAGCAATCAGGACCACTTTGATCACCGTCGTGCAGAGATTGCGCTGCAAAAAGCGGTTAACCGGATTAATGTGTTCGGCAAATAAACGATTCTTGGAAGCCTGGCGGCTTAGTCTGCCGGGCTTTTTTGAGTTTGTTTGATAGAATTGTTTTATCGAATATATCAAAATGGCTGACCACAAATCCATCTTATCCCTCCAGTAATAAGAAGTATTTTAAGCAAAATATTCACCGATTATGAGGATTTGAATAGAATGTAGGACTAAAGTAGTGGGCGCATTTACCACTAAGAGAACCATTTTTTTCATGAGTAAATTTAAATTATTTCCGAGGAAATGACAGAATCGATATCGAAATAGCGCTCTTTTATGTCGTTTTAGTCACAAAATCCCGGCATTTTAAAATTAAAATATTTTAGAAGTGGAAATCAATGTAATTGACAATGTATGATGAAAGAGCCTATATTCCATAGAGTCAGCAGAAGCAGGAAGCTGCGTAGTAGATTCCATAGTCATGCACAGCCGCATTGTTGCTGCTCGGTGATTGGGCATCAGGAGATTCCTGCCTGGCAGGAGTAAATCTGACAGTACGCTCAGCATGTTATCCTCAATACATTCTATGCTAACAAGTTATGGGTGTTGGGCATATGATATGCTGATCGCTGCAACAAATGTGGAGGTAATGAATATATGGATACTGATCTGACGAATCAGGTGAACCAGGCGCTAAGCACCAACGGCTTGGTCTCAATTATCGTCTCCCTGTTATGTATTGCGTTGTCTTGGTGGGCTTTGACAAATCTCAAACTGGATTTAATCATCAGGCAACCACGGGGTGCTCAGGGAAGATTGTTGCATTTGTTGCTCGCCATCATTTTGGGGCATGCCGTTGCTGGCTTTGTCATTGACTACTTGTCCTGGACTCAAATGTTGCGTAATTTGTTTTAATGTTGAGATGGTTGGTTAATCATCTGTTAGGTTCTTCAAGCTGCTCATTGTCGAATAACATCGATTAATTGTGTTAACAATTAGAGTATGAGTTGTCGGTAAAGAAATTAAGAAAAAAATGTGACGTAAAATTGGATGAATTTGAGATGTTTTATGTAAAAATGCTTGTATCGTACAATTCAACAATGTTATGATGGAAGTTAGGGAATTCACAATTGTTCACTTATTTTGTAGTTATAAACGGGATATCCGGTTCATGCCGGCTAATAACCATCCCACTCTGTCTGTTCTGATGCTCTGCTTGCTTGTAAGACACTGATTTTACATGCTGAATAGCAAGATGCACGGCACATGGTATCATTGATATGGATTATAAAAACCAATTCTTTTCTGAACAGACATCTGTGGCAATATGCCAGAATATGTCGAAATTCCACACACAGCAACAGTCCTTTCTACACACAGTGGGGCTTACGTATTCCGGAATGAAGAAAAGGGAATAAAAGCGCGGAGGGAACCATGATGAGCAAATTTATCGTCCGCGGTGGCAAAAGGTTGACCGGAAGTGTCAAAGTTAGCGGCGCTAAAAATTCTGTTCTTCCGATCATCGCTGCCTCTCTCTTAGGGGAAGAAGGACAAAGCGTTATTATTGACGCGCCTCCTCTAGACGATGTGATGACGATTAACAAGGTGTTGGAATCGCTGGGAGCGGGAGTTACATACCGGGACGAAGTGATTACCGTAAATGCGGAGAAACTTACTTCCTGTGAAGCCCCGTATGAATGGGTGAGTAAAATGCGGGCGTCTTTCTTGGTCATGGGACCTTTGTTGACTCGAATGGGTCATACAAGAATCTCACTTCCTGGTGGATGTGCCATCGGTACACGGCCTATTGATCAGCATTTGAAAGGTTTTGAAGCCATGGGCGCAGAGATCAGCTTGGGCCAAGGTTATATCGAAGCTCGTAGCCAAGGACGGTTGCGTGGCGCGAAAATTTATCTGGATGTGGCTTCCGTAGGTGCCACTCAAAATATTATGATGGCTGCAACATTGGCTGAAGGTGTAACTGTTCTGGAGAACGCGGCAAAAGAACCTGAGATTGTGGATCTTGCCAACTTCCTGAATGGAATGGGTGCCATCGTACGTGGTGCTGGTACTGGGGTGATCCGCATCGAAGGTGTGGAGAAACTGACAGGTGTTACACACACCGTTATTCCGGATCGCGTGGAAGCTGGTACGTATATGGCTGCTGCTGCAATTTCTGGTGGTGACGTGTATATCGAAGGTGCAATCTCTGATCATTTAGGCTCCGTTATTGCGAAGCTTGAAGAGATGGGTGTAACAATCCAACCGGATGAGAATGGCGTGCGTGTAATCGCAGACCGTCCTCTTAAGGCTGTGGATGTGAAAACACTACCTTACCCAGGATTCCCGACAGATATGCAATCCCAGATGATGGCACTCTTGCTTGCATCTGAAGGAACAAGTGTGGTGACAGAGACTGTTTTTGAAAACCGATTCATGCATGTGGATGAATTCCAATTGATGAATGCGGAGATCAAAGTTGAAGGACGTTCGTCCATCATCACAGGTAATGCCAAACTGAAGGGTGCCAAAGTAACGGCTACCGATTTGCGTGCGGGTGCCGCACTCATTATTGCAGGTCTTGTTGCTGAAGGTACAACGGAAGTGGGCGGTACTCATCACATAGACCGTGGTTATGTACATCTCGCTGAGAAGCTTAATGGACTTGGCGCTGACATCTATCGGATCTCGGTTGATGAGCCTAAGCTGGAAGCAACCAAAGCACCTAGTGAAAAAGTGGAGAAAGAAGTACCAATGTTTAAGGTGCAACCAACTTTGGCTTAACACTGGATTGATTAGAAAAAATATGATCCCCCTATGATGAGTCACACAGTTGTGTGGATTATGAATGTGAAGGGACGTATATTGTAAAAAATGATAAAGCTAAGCCATCTGGCTTGGCTTTTTTTGTGTTTACTTTTAAGAAGACAACGAGATATTTGATACCTGATTCTATTAATAGCTGGTCCTAACCTTGTATAGCATAACATCGTATTCTGTATCGATTCCGAACCAAATGAAAGAGTGTAATTTATATAGGGTGTCGGTTCCAATTAAACACCGGTATTCAGCGACAGATCAACGTTTCTAAGATGTAGATAGCAAAAGAAAACAGGAAATTGAACAGAACGAAAAGGGCCTCGTTTCTCTCAAATCAGGTTCTATCAGATCAAGTCAGCTCATAACCTAAACTATGGATTTGAACAACACGACCGGCACATGACCGGCCATAGATAATGGAGGGTTATATTCGAATGAAAGAAGCTCGTGTACAGGTAAAGGTACCCCTTGTCCCTCGTCCAGGTATGCAAGAGCCGGAGGGGAATACCGTTTCTGGAGTGGAAAAAGACAAGCCTGCCCCATCGAACCAGAGGACTGTTCCATCACAGTCTGCAAAATCATCAAACCCAGGACGGGTGTCGGCAGATGAACTGAACCGAAAGACAACCGAGCATATTCATATACCCGTTATTGAGCTGGACCAGTTCCGCCGAGTGAAGCGTCGCCGAATGCGGACATTTGGACGAAAACCCCGATGGGGACGCAATACGAAGCGATGGCAACCCGCTGCCGCTGTATCTGCCTTATTGGCAATGGCGTTGCTGATTCCGGTAATGCTGGTATGGCCGCGGACAAGTGAATTACCAAAGCCGATCCCTGCTCCAACAGATGCCAACAGTACAAGAACCCCAGCACCTTCGCCAGCCGTTCCTGTGACCTACCCTGAACCTAAAGTGCGTGTATACCTGTCTGCAACGGGCACAACGATGAATCTGCCATTGGAAGACTATGTTACGGGGGTGGTGGCAGCTGAGATGCCGGCGGAATTCAGACTGGAGGCGTTAAAGGCGCAGGCAATAGCTGCTCGTACATTTATCGTGCGTAGGTTAGCAGCGAGGGATACAAGCGGTGTTCCATCGGGTGCGGCGGATGTGACGGATACGGTCAGCCATCAGGTGTTTAATCCGCCAGATCAGGTGAAAGCGGATTGGACGCGTCTAGGGAAGGCGAAGGAATGGGAGAAGCTGCAACAGGCTGTCCGCGAAAGTCGAGATACGGTGATGACATATCAGGGTAAGGCGATCACCGCATCCTTTTTTTCCACAAGTAATGGGTATACCGAGAATGCGGAGGATGTGTGGGGGAACGCTGTGCCGTATCTGCAAAGTGTAGACAGTCCGTGGGACAAAAACCTGGCACCAGGATTCAAGCAGACCGTCACTATGAAGCGTAACGAAATTCTACAGAAGTTGAATCTGGATGCCATTCCGGTTACCGCCCAGAAGGGTGGATCGTGGATGGAAGTATTGTCTACAACCAAAGGACATCGGATTAAGGAAATGCAGATTGCAGGTGAAACATTCAGCGGACCCGAAGTTCGCAAACTGCTCGGATTAAGATCCAGCCAGTTCAGTTGGAAGAGCACAGGTGACGAGGTCCAAATTACAACGTATGGATACGGACATGGGGTTGGCATGAGCCAGTGGGGAGCAAACGGCATGGCGCAGGAAGGACACACGGCCACCCAGATTCTCAAACACTACTATACAGGCATCTCATTCGGACAGGCATCCAAGATGCTGGCATTGAAGTAGGAAGATGAACACCGATGGATAGATAAATGCTTTGACGCATGAGGACGTCAGGAAAGCCTTAGTCGGCCGGTATCCAGTCACATCCTATATCATTTCGCTTTCTGCTAGTAAACTCACTTCTGAGAAGGATTGGTCATTAAGCCAATTCGCGCTTTTTACCAACCGCCCTTTCCGGAGTTTTTAAGACTTGGCTATATATGCGGAGAGTGCTAGCGTATGCAGAGCGCAGGGGGCAGAAAAGACCTGTAGAAGCAAAGCGTCCGCCTTTACTACCGGATTTCACCTTTGAAGAAGGTGATAGAAGAAATCTGGTAGTAACCAGCGGTGGAAAGGTTTTCTGGCCCCGAAGCGGTGAACGAACTAACACTCATCATCTCCAATATATATAGCACTCTCTGAAACCTCCGTGAAAATAATTAGAGTCGCGCGTGTATAAAAGAGTTGCACCCGGTAACACTTGTTACTGAGGTGATTAACATGAATGAACAAAACAAAAAAACAATCCAAGAAGAAACTCCTAAAACAACTCAAGGAGTACCGGCTAGTCAGCCCTCTTCATGGAAAAGAGCAATGTCCAAACGCTGGGTCTTCCCGGCAGCCTACATCGCAGCAGCAGGCATTATACTAACCTTAGTGTGGGTCTATCAGGGCACAGGCGACAAAACGCTGAACTCGGACCCTGCTAGCGGGGTAGTAGAAACAGGTGCATCGGCGGGTACAGAAGGAACAGCAGTAGGTGGAGAAGAAAGTGTGGAAGTTGTTGCAAAGTCGGAGAATTTTGTGTGGCCGGTAGCGGTACCGTCCGAAATTTCGGTAGTAAAACCTTTCTATGATAGCGAAGCTTCAACCGAGGAACATGAAGCGGCAATGGTGCAGTACAATGATACATTCATCCCGAACACGGGTGTGGATCTGGCACGTGGGGATAACAAAACGTTTGAAGTCAAAGCAGCACTCGCCGGTAAAGTTACCCGGGTTGAGCAAAATCCGCTCACAGGTCAAGTTGTGGAAATCACACACAGCGATAACCTGAAGACGGTGTACCAAAGCTTGGCAGACGTCAAAGTGAAACAGGACGACGAAGTGAAACAGGGAGATGCGATTGCATCCGCTGGCGTCAATGAATTGGGTAAAACGCTTGGCAATCACCTTCACTTTGAAGTGTACGAAGACGGACAGCCAGTTAACCCGCAAGGATATCTTCCGGAAAAATAAATGAATTTTACCGCAGCAACATGATGGGCAGAGGGGTTGAACCTCTGCTCTTTTTGTGCTTTTCAGAAAATAATGGGACCTTCGAAGCTTGTCACACCTCTAAACCGCGAATATATAGGCATGCTCCTCATATAATGTACCAAACTATCCACACAGTAGGGAGGCGGGAGCGTGCACGATTACATCAAGGAACGGACCATCAAAATTGGTCGCTGCATTGTTGAGACGAGGAATACGGTCCGTACCATAGCCAAAGAATTCGGCGTGTCAAAGAGTACTGTGCATAAGGATCTGACGGAGCGTCTGCCGGAAATCAACCCTGATCTTGCTGACCAGGTGAAACACATTTTGGAGTATCACAAGTCCATCCGCCATTTGCGGGGCGGTGAAGCGACCAAAATTAAATACAAAAAAACGAGTGGCAAGAAACGTGAGGTGTTGGCTTCCGCCAAATCGTAAGCATCTTCACAAAGACGTAGGCCAAAAAGCTCACACATGCATTGAATCCCTCCCCTGAAGTATGATATGTTAAATGCTGGTACAGGATCGAATTATGACATCTTATCAGCCCGATTTTTACATATATATGTTGCACTTTGTCGAACGAGCGGTGACGTGATAAGGGACTCTTTTTCACAGGATACGCTGACCAAATAATATCACTTTGGGGGCTCTTTTATGTTTAGCAAGGATATCGGTATTGATCTTGGCACGGCCAACGTGCTTATTCACGTGAAAGGAAGTGGGGTTGTCCTCGATGAACCTTCCGTCGTGACCATTGAAAGAGATACGAAGCGTGTCCTTGCTGTTGGGGAAGAAGCGCGTCGTATGGTGGGGCGTACTCCAGGTAACATTGTTGCCATTAGACCGCTGCGTGACGGCGTTATTGCGGACTTCGAGATTACAGAAGCGATGCTCAGACATTTCATTAATCGTGTGGGTGCAAGAAGCTGGTACAGCCACCCTCGAATTTTGATCTGTGCACCAACGAACATTACTTCCGTGGAGCAGAAGGCCATCCGTGAGGCGGCAGAACGCAGCGGTGCCAAAGAAGTGTTTCTGGAAGAAGAGCCGAAAGCGGCAGCGATCGGTGCGGGAATGGATATTTTTCAGCCGAGCGGCAATATGGTCGTGGATATCGGCGGCGGTACGACTGACGTTGCAGTCCTGTCTATGGGCGACGTGGTCACCGCCTCTTCTATTAAAGTCGCAGGGGACAAGTTCGACGAAGCCATTATCAAGTTTATCAAAGCCAAGTACAAGCTCATGATCGGTGAACGGACCGCTGAAGATCTCAAAATTGCGATTGGTTCCGTGCATCCGGATGGAGGCCAAACGGAGATGGATATTCGCGGACGCGATATGGTATCCGGTCTGCCAGTTACCGTAACGGTATCGGGAAAAGAAGTACAGGAAGCGCTGTGGGATTCCGTGCAATCTATCATCGTCGCAGCGAAGTCGGTATTGGAACGTACACCGCCTGAATTGTCAGCGGACATTATCGACCGTGGTGTTGTATTGACTGGTGGAGGTGCATTGCTGAACGGACTGGACGAGCTTTTGTCCAATGAATTGCATGTACCGGTATGGGTTGCGGAAGATCCAATGCACTGTGTCGTGAAGGGGACAGGCATAATGCTTAATAATTTGGATCAGGTGGTTAAGAAAAAGTTCTAATCTGCCGATATAAATAGCAAAGGTTCGCCATGCTCGGAAAGCAGAACGGACAAGCAGCCAACCTGTGATGCAGGTCAAGCGCTTGAGGAGAGGGGTTAATTCATGTTAAGAGGTCTGTACACCGCTACTGCGGGAATGATTACGCAACAACGCCGCCATGACACAGCAACACAGAATATCGTAAATATGAACACCACGGGATACAAACAGGTGAACAGCGTAAGCCGTTCCTTCCCGGAAATGCTCATTACTTTGGTAGGCGGAGATGCAAATCTTCCAACAAAGCGGCTGGGCAAGCTGAACACGGGGGTGTTCGCGGAAGAGAGTTTGTCCATGAATTTGCAGGGGACCATTATGGAGACTGGGCAGAAAAATGATTTTTCCATTTCATCCAATATGACTGTCAATGATCCGCAGACTGGACAACCTGTCCCGTTTGACGCATCAGGCAAATTTGTACGGGCCGACGGCACGGTGACTTACCAGCCTCAGGCGTATTTTACAGTTCAGGATGCAGAAGGTAACACCGGATATACACGCGATGGTCACTTCGAGATTACAGGAACGGGACAATTGCTGAGTTCAACAGGTTCACAAGTGTTGGATAATAATGGACAACCCGTAGTGTTGACAGGTTCCGTAGAGCAATTTAAAGTGGATGAGCAAGGTCGTCTCGTGGATGCAGCAACAGGTGCACCAACAGGGGTTACTCTCGGAATTAGTGTCATTGACCAGCCGAATCAACTGGTTCGTCAAGGTGATGGCAATTTCAGTCTTAGTGATGCAAACGGGGCAACGTCACGGATGATGGCTGCCGGTGATAATGTGCAGATCCGTCAGGGTTACCTGGAAGGCTCTAATGTCGATGCCTCACAGGCAACGGTTGATATGAACGCCGCATTCCGTGCGTATGAAGCAAACCAGAAGATCGTACAATTCTACGACCGCAGTCTGGATAAAGCCGTCAATGAAGTCGGGCGTGTATAACGCCGACGTTTAAATATAACCGCGCAGCGGGAGGGTACCCACCGATGAATAATTCCATGATTAGTGCCAAGGTTTCCATGACCGCCATACAGCAACGACTGGATGTCATTGCCGATAATATTGCCAACGTGAATACGGCAGGCTATAAAAGCAAACAAGCGGCCTTCGAGGATGTGCTGACCCGGGTGCAACAACAACCGGACAAGTACAAATTGGATGGACGCTCCACACCGATGGGATATAACCTCGGTTTTGGCGCTCGTTTGGCGGATGTGACGAAGGATATGTCTCAAGGCCCCTTGAACGAGACCGGCCTTCCGACCGATCTGGCCATTGAAGGAAATGCCATGTTTGCAGTTGAAGCGAACGGGGAGAAAATGTGGACACGTCAGGGTGCATTTCATTTTGTGCCTGATACAAGACCTAAGCCTACTCCGAATTCACCTGATATGATGGTGATGGTCAATGGTGAAGGCCACTTTGCCCTGGATCGTCAAGGTAATCGTATTACGGCACCGAATAATAGCAAAGTTGCTTTTGATGAAAATGGCAACCTGTTAATCCGACGTGGTAATGGGGCGAACGCAACCATTGGGGCACAACTGCAAGTGGTAGACATTGAACGCCCTGAAGGTCTGGTACAATATGCGGATAACCTCTTTGGCTTGGATGCGGGATTAACCGAGGATGATGTATTTGGCGCTAATGCAGCTACACGTCAAGCGGTTGCCATGATTCGTCCAGGATATCTGGAGCAATCCAATGTGGATATGACACAGGAGATGTCTTTGCTTATGCAAGGACAGCGGACATATCAACTGGCGGCAAAGGCGCTAACTTCAAGTGATTCCATGTTGGGTCTTGCCAACAATATGAGAGCGTAAAAGGTGAATGTGATGACAGAAACACAGCAGCAGAACAGTAAGCCGGAGAAAAAGGAAGTCAAGAAGAAGAAGAGTGGATGGCGCATCGCAAGATGGTTCCTGGTTCCGGTCCTGCTTGTTCTTGCCCTTGCTGGCGGAATGGTAGCTGGATATGTGGTACTGGGCAAACAGGATATCGGTTCCGTATGGCAATGGAGTACATGGGAACATGTATATAATCTGGTGTTCGCTCCATAATGTAACGAGTTAAGCGAAAACTCCTGCGCAGGCAGGAGTTTTCTTTTTGATGTTGAAAACAGTATAATGATGGATGACGTTTGACGTCACAAAAGAGGCCTCCCCTGCGAAAGACATTCGTCATCGCGAAGAGAGACCCCTTATCTTAACCTTCACTACTGCAGTCATGAAGGATATAACTAGTGTTAACCGAAAATATGCTTTCCATACAAAAATTTAAAATTAAAAACCCATTTATATGAGCTTCGACTTGATCATAATCAGGTTTTCCATGTTCGCACTAAAGTCAGTGGAGGGAACGGAATCGTTCGAAAGAAGCGAAGCGCTCGCCTTTGTTTCCTAATGTTATCCATCTGAAAATAATTCAGAAACATTAGGAAACAACAGCGATCGAAAGAACGATCCGTAACCGTAACGGTCACCTATGCGCACATGAAAAATCCATGATGAAGAACGCTCATATAAACATCCTGAGAGGAGATTACACTGTGCTCGATATCAAACAGATTCAAGAAATCATCCCGCACCGTCCGCCGTTCCTGTTGGTGGACAGAATTTTGGAGATGGAAGATGGTAAACGTGCCGTTGGTCTGAAGAACGTAACCATTAACGAACCATTCTTCATTGGTCATTTCCCTGAGTATCCGGTAATGCCTGGTGTTTTGATCACCGAAGCATTGGCTCAGGTTGGTGCAGCGGCTATGTTGAACCTGGAAGCGAATAAAGGCAAGATCGGCTTTTTGGCGGGACTGGACAACTTCCGATTCCGTGGACAAGTTGTGCCCGGAGATACGTTGATTCTGGAAGTGGAGATTACACGCCTGAAGGGTTCGATTGGTAAAGGTAAAGCAACCGCCCGTGTAAACGACAAAGTGGTCGCTGAAGGCGAGATTATGTTTGCACTGTCTGACCCAAGCTGATTACATACGTGAGCATCTACATCATGCAGGAACGTAGAGGACCGAATGATACAAGATGCTGAAGTAACTCAGCACACCTGAATTTATATAGACGGAAGGGGTTTATCGGAATGAAACAGTTAAGCACAGCAGCAGCAGAGACGTTGCAGCAATGGTTGGAGGATGCTTCGATTGATGAAGCAACGAAACAGGAGCTTCGTGACTTGCAGGATCAGCCGAAAGAGCTGGAGGAACGTTTTTACAGAAACCTGGAGTTTGGTACAGGTGGATTGCGCGGAGTCATTGGTGCCGGAAGCAACCGGATGAACCGTTACACCGTAGGTCGGGCAACGCAAGGATTTGCGCGTTATTTGCTTGAGCAGCATGGTGACCAGGAAGGCAAACCTTCTGTTGTCATTGCTCATGATTCCCGTCATTTCTCACCTGAATTCACACTGGATGCTGCGCTTGTACTGGCTGGAAACGGCATTGTAGCCAAGCTGTTCCCATCCCTGCGTTCAACTCCGGAGTTGTCATTTGCAGTGCGTCATCAGAAGGCTACTGGCGGAATCGTTGTAACAGCGAGCCATAACCCACCGGAATACAACGGATACAAAGTCTACAATCATGAGGGCGGTCAATTGGTACCGGATGAAGCGGAAAAAGTCATTCGGTACATCCAGGAAGTGCCTTCCCTTGCTGACGTGAAAAAGCTGACGCAAGAAGAAGCAGAAGCGCAGGGGCTCTTGATCTGGTTGGGTGAAAACCAAGACCAGGCGTTTGTGGATACCGTAGCAAGCCGCAGTCTGAGCCGCGAGCTGATCCAATCCGGCATAGGCCGTGACTTTAAAATCGTTTACACACCGCTGCACGGAACGGGCAACATCCCTGTACGTCGAGTGCTGGAGCAGATCGGATTCGAGCAAGTGCACATTGTAGCTGAACAGGAACAGCCGGATGCTGAGTTCTCTACTGTGAAATCCCCTAACCCGGAAGAACGCGAAGCGTTTACGCTTGCAATGAAGCTGGGGGAATCTGTGGGCGCTGACATTTTGATCGGAACAGATCCAGATGCAGACCGTATGGGTGCTGTGGTGAAAGACAACGATGGCAAATATTTCGTCTTGTCTGGTAACCAGTCTGGTGCCATTATGGTACATTACCTGCTCAGTCGACTGCAAGAGACAGGAACACTGCCAAGCAACGGAGCGGTTATCAAAACGATCGTAACAAGTGAGATGGGTGCTGTCATTGCTGAACATTACGGTGCAGAAGTGATGAACACACTGACAGGCTTCAAATATATTGGTGAAAAAATGAACCAGTTCGAAGCAACAGGCAGTCATACCTTCTTGTTCGGATATGAAGAGAGTTATGGCTACCTTTCAGGCAACTATGCCCGCGACAAGGATGCTGTCCTTGCCTCAATGCTGATTGCTGAAGCTGCTGCGTATTATAAGAGTCAAGGCAAGACACTCTATGATGTCTTGCAAGAGCTGTACAACCAATTTGGATACTTCTTGGAGAAGCTTGAATCCCGTACGCTGAAAGGCAAAGACGGCGTAGCTCAGATTCAGGCCAAAATGACGGACTGGCGTTCCAATCCGCCACAAGAAGTAGCGGGAATTGCTGTAAAAGATGTACTGGACTACTCCCTTGGTCTGGACGGTCTTCCGAAGGAAAACGTACTGAAGTTCATTTTGGCAGACGGTTCATGGTTCTGCTTGCGTCCTTCAGGAACAGAGCCGAAGATCAAAGTATACTTCGCTGTTCGTGGAGAGAATTTGGAAGATGCGGAAAGCCGGATCGAGCGTCTGGTGACTACAGTGATGTCGCGTGTAGACGCACAATAATACGAATGCAACAATGAGCAAGAACATGAGAAGGCCTCTCCGCACCGTAAGGTTGGTTGGCGGAGGGGTTTTTCTTTGAAATAATATTACAGATGGCTCTATATAAATTGAACTAAACGTTTACACGAGAACGTAGAGGACAGAAATAACCTGAAGAAGTGGAACGTTCGCCTTTATCGCCAGATTTTCACCTTCATAAAATTAATCAAAAAATCGGGGGATAACAGCGATCGGAAGGTTGTTCTGTCATCGAAGTGGCAAGTGTAAATAATGCTTTAGTTCAATCTATATAGCATATATCAGGGCTTGTTGACACAAGCTGTTTGTAACCTATTGTATGAATGTTAAATGAACGAATTACTTGAGCTGAACGTGCATTTGGTTCCAACACTTGAGGAGGTACATGTAGTGCGTCAAAAATGGCTTTATTGGAATAACGCTTCTCGGAAGTGGTTGTGGCTCGTCGTTATTATCGGTCTGGTTGCGTCCATCCCTGTAATCAGTGATCGGGTGCAGACAGAATCTTCTGCCAAAAAGGTGGAGCTTGTCTTCAACTATCGAGGTCTGCTGGATATCTCCGCGTATCAGGCACATCCGCAAGATTTCATGAATGAACAATTGACTCGTCTAAAAGACGCAGGCGTAACAACGATGGCTGTGTTCGAAAGTACATTGGACGAGCTGAGAAAGACACGCCGACTAATGGTATACAACGGCCAGGATCTCGCGAATCTGACCAAAGATGTGATCCCTTCTAACGCAAATTACACATATGTGTTATTTACATCAGAGGAAAACGCACAGACGTATACCCCTATTATTGAACAAACGTTCGCTGATCGGCAGATTCCGGTGCAACCATGGGAATATGAAGGTCGTAGCGGCTTAATATTGCAGACTCCTCCGGAGAATGCCAACATGCAGCCTTTGCAGCCCGATCCGGTTGCCGTGAAGATGCTGCGTGATAAAGGTTTCTACATTTTGCCGCGGATCTCGGACAGTGTGCCCTACAGCCAGGAATCAATGGAGCGCTTGCTTACCTTCTTCGAAGAGAATGGCGTAAAGCGCATCTTGTTTGATGGTGATGCTGTGAAAGGGTACAATGATAATGCAGACATGAAAAGTCTCGACCAATTCGCACAGTTGCTGAATAAGCACAATATTGGTCTTGCAGCCATTGAAAACTTGAAGAAACCGCAGTCTGGATTCCAGACCCTTGCTTATAAAACGGATTACAACGTTACGCGTCTGTACTCGCTTAGTGATGGAGATGCCAATCTGGACGTAGACACGATCGCTGACCGTTTTGTTCTCGCAACTAAGGATCGCAACATTCGTATGCTCTATATGAATGCATCGCCAAGTCGCAATACAGCCAAGGCCATGATTACAGATCCAATTGAGAATCTGATCAACAGCCTGGGTGAGCCGGGTCATGCCGTAGAACGCATGGCAAAGCATGGATTCGAGCTAGGACAAGCTGAGGCATTTACAGTTAAGGATTCCTCGATTCAGCGTTTTGCCAAGCTGGTTGCTCTTGTTGGTGCAATTGCCATGATTGCACTTATGGTTTCTTATTTTATCCCACTACTGACCTTGATCGCATTTGTGGTTACTTTGGTGGGCAGTGCAGGATTGTTCCTCTTGAAACCAACGCTGCTAGAGCAAGGAATTGCCTTGCTTGTGGCCATAGCCGCGCCGACCATAGCGATGGTGCTGGCCGTTCGTACAGTGAACTATCAGCAACAGCGTCAACCCGACGCATCTGCGGGTCGTCGTTTAAAACAGACTATAGTTTTATATATAAGAACTTCGATTCTGTCGTTCCTGGCCGTACCTTTTGTTATCGCGTTGCTTAACAGCATTACGTACAGTCTGGTGATTAACCAGTTCCGTGGCGTGAGTCTGTTGCACTTTGCACCTATGGCACTGGTAGCGATCTATATTGTGTTTTATCGTGGTTCGGGTTCGTTCTCTATTAAGAAAATTAAAGAAATGCTTCGTATGCCAATTAATGTTTTAATGGTTGTTTTGGCATTGGTTGCTGCCGTTGTTGGGTACTATTACTTGAGCCGTACAGGCAACTCGGGTTCAGTAACACCATTCGAGATGTTCCTTCGTACCACGTTGGAAGATACGTTCGGTGTGCGGCCGAGATTCAAAGAATTTATGCTGGGACACCCGCTATTTATCGTTGGCGTGTTCGCCGCTTTAAAATATCGTAAAGTCATCTTTGTGCTCATTATTGCAGCGATTGGACAGTTGTCCATGGTGGATACGTTCGCGCATATCCATACGCCGGCTGTATTGTCACTCATTCGTGGAGTGATGGGATTGGGACTTGGCTTAATCTTCGGTATCATTGCTGTGGGTGTGTGGCAAGTAGCGGAAGGATGTTGGAAAAAATGGTCACCACTTCTCAAAAGTTAGTCATCTCGGGGTATTACGGATTCCGCAATAGCGGAGACGAAGCTGTGCTAAAGTCGATTTTGACAGCGCTGGAAGAGGAAAGCCAAAGGTCGAACATAACGATTGAACCTATAGTTCTCTCGGGTGATCCTGAGTCGACAACCGCCATGTACGGTGTGCGCTCCGTGCATCGTATGAAATTGAAGGAAGTCCGTGAAGCACTCAAGGAGAGCGATGGGTTAATCAGTGGTGGAGGAAGTCTATTGCAGGATGCAACTGGACTGAAATCCATTCCTTATTATCTGGGTGTAATCAAGCTGGCCCAGTGGCTGAAAAAACCAACGTTTATCTATGCACAGGGGATTGGCCCTGTGAATCGTAAAATTTTTAATCCAATGATCAAATCGGTCTTCAAGGCCTGCACCTATGTATCCGTTCGGGATGAACAATCTGCAGACTACCTGCGTGGGCTGGGGCTACAGTGGAATCAGATCCATGTAGTACCCGACCCAGTAATGGGCCTACCATTACCTGAAGCAAAAGTGGAGAGTGGCGCAGGTGCTGATTCAGCAGATGCTTCTACTCAAGCTAATCGAGTGGAGCCTTCATCTGGAGGACATACCAAGCTTCCTGTGATCGGCGTATCAGTACGTTTCTGGGAGTCAGACCGGAAGGAACTTACGGCTATTGCCGCCGGATTGAAAAAGCTGTGCTCCAAAAGAGCGGTGCACTTGCGTTTTCTGCCATTTCATTTGCCAGTGGATGAACAGGCATCACGATTCCTTATGGAAATGCTAGGTGATGTGACCAGCAAAGGCAGCGAGATTAGCATCACAGAAGATCTGACCGATCCTCAGCTTATGCTAGAAGAAGTCGGCAAGTGTGATCTTGTTATCGGTATGCGTCTGCACAGTCTGATCTATGCAGCTTCGCAATATGTGCCTCCGGTGGGTATCTCGTATGATCCGAAAATTGATCAATTCCTGCTTCGTCTGGACAGTGAACCAGCAGGAAATACGGATACACTCGATGGCGACAAACTCGCCAAGACTGTTGTTGGACTGCTGGATCAACGTTCACAGTGGTTGAAGGAACATGAAGAAGGCATCACCCAACTGAAGCAGGAAGCCAGAGTGCCTGCACAGCAGATTATTAACTATTTAGGCCGCAAAGGATGAGATAAAGATGAGTCAGACCGGATCAATACCTACCGTTTCGATCTATGGCATTCCCTTTTCCAAACTGACGATGAAAGAAACGGTAAAGGTTCTCCAGGAAGCTGTGCTGTCCAAGCAGACACCACATCAGGTCATTACAGCCAACCCGATTATGGTTATGGCCGCATTAGAAAATCCCGCAATTATGGAAGTCATGCAAGCTGCGGAATTGATTGTTCCTGATGGAACAGGTGTCGTATGGGCTGCAAACTATTGTGGAGATCCTGTAGCTGAGCGAGTGCCGGGTTTTGAGCTTTTACATGAATTGCTGCGTGTTGGAGAAAACTATCGATGGGGCGTATATTTACTCGGCTCCACCCCTGAGGTGATTCAAGAAACGGCAGTTCGGTTACAACAGCAGTATCCGGCGATTCGAATTGTGGGTTATCGCGACGGTTATTTTGGTCCGGCTGAGGATGAACAGGTCATCGCTTCCATTCGGGAAGCGGCACCTGATCTGTTGTTTGTAGCACGTGGGGCCGACACACAAGAACCGTGGATTCACAAACACAAAGATGCCCTACAGGTTCCCGTAACCATGGGCGTTGGCGGCAGCTTTGATGTGATTTCGGGCAAAACCAAACGTGCACCTATGCTGTTCCAAAAGTTAAGACTGGAGTGGTTCTATCGCTTATTGCGTGAACCAAGCCGGGCTGGCCGGATGCTTGCTCTTCCGAAATTCGCTGTTAAGGTGATGCAGGACAAAGAAAACGTGACAAAAGTCCGTTAAAAACAGGTAATTAAGAGATAATTGCTTGTTTATGCTAGAAATTGAGGATGGCTTTTCGGGTGTGATGAGCGTATAATTCATTCCGGATTACATGTGTGCCACTCCATGAAAACAGAAGCGTTACACTTGGCACTACGATTGCAAGGCTACCTGTCGATTGCTGTTATACCCAGATTTCTTTTTATCCTTTTTCAAAGGATGAAATCCGGTGATAAATGCGAACGTTACACTTCTCTAGGTTTTCCTTGCACTCTCCGTTATCGTGTAACAAAATTTTTCATCTAAAGTGACTAACAAATAATTTTTTTATATATAAAAAGAGATCAGGGGATTTATAATTTCGTACAGGTATTATAATTGGGGGTCGAATGTTCAAATGGTAGCGATCTTTATCATTGGATTTATCGTGTCAATGGGACTGGCTCTTGCCCTGACACCACTTGTCAAAAAGTTCGCAGTCCGCATTGGCGCAATGGATACGCCGAATGCACGTAAAGTTCACACACGGATCATGCCACGTCTTGGTGGTCTAGGGATATTTCTGGCCTTTATTATTACAGTTGCTGCATTGCTTCCTTTTGTATCGGCATGGTTCACAACTCGGGACATGAGTTTTGTCAGTGCGTTTCTGATTGGTGGAACAATTATCGTGCTGATCGGAGCACTCGATGATCGGTTTGAACTGTCGGCCAAAGTGAAGTTGCTTGGTCAGATCGTTGCTGCTTCTGTCGTTGTATTCGGATTTAATATCCGGGTAGATTTCGTTAACATTCCTTTTCAGGATTCCTATTCTTCACTCGAAGCTTGGGTATCCATTCCGCTGACGATCTTATGGATTGTTGGTGTAACCAATGCGATTAATCTGATAGATGGTCTGGATGGTCTGGCTGCCGGTGTATCTGGTATTGCAATTGGTACCATTGCCGTGATGTCCTTCCTGATGGGTAACATGATGATCGCCTTGATGTGCCTTGTGTTGCTGGGTAGTATCATCGGATTCCTGTTCTTCAACTTCCACCCGGCTAAGATCTTCATGGGGGATACAGGATCACTATTCCTTGGTTTCTCTCTGGCGATGCTGTCTATGCTCGGATTCAAACAAATTGCTATCGTGTCCTTCATTACCCCGCTGATCATTATCGGTGTGCCGCTCTCGGATACCTTCTTCGCGATCATCCGTCGTGCGGTACAGCGGAAACCGATATTTGCACCGGACAAAGGCCACCTGCATCACTGCCTGCGTGAACTTGGATTCAGTCACCGTCAGACGGTACTGATCATCTATGGAATTGCCGCGTTCTTCGGAGTTCTGGCCATTATCCAATCGTCCGCCGCCATGTTTGAAGCGAACTGGGTAACATTCGTGGTCATCTGTATTATGATGTTCTTCCTCCAAGTAGGAGCAGAAGTCATCGGACTTGTTAGCAAAACGAGAAGACCGGTTATCAACTTCCTGATGCGCATGCGCGTCAAGTTGAATCCGGAGACTCGTTCGAAATCATAAATAGATAAATGTAATGGTTACAGCTATTCTTGAATATTATTCCAGACCCAACCTTATCCCTTGTGGATAAGGTTTTTTGTTTATTTTGAGATTTTTACTAAATAATTGGAACCTTTTGCCGATATATAAAGGTAACTGACTTAAAAAGAGGAGAGATGATTGAATGCAACGTACGAAGAAGCCGTTAATCTGGCTGATGATGGTGGCACTGGTTGTATCTCTAATACCAGCTGGCCTTGCACCAGTCGCATCGGCGGCGGGACAGACAAGTTACTTTACTCCTGATAATGCTGGGAATGTCCAATTGAAAGATACAGTAGGCCTCAAATTGACTGGAACCGGCACGGATGTGCTATCGCGTTCAACTGCTTTTGTGGTAACTAGTAGTGAACAGCCTGTAACCGGTACGTTCACGAATGTTACAGGCTCCACTTTGGGTGCCAACGTTCAACTCATGAATCTTAAAGATGGAACTTGGGTTCCAGATAGCACACGAGTAGCACCAGCAGTTGTAACAGTTGATCCGGATCGTCCGGATAACCGCTTTAAAGCAACACTAACATTGTTTGCCGGTATGAATAAAGTTACGTTCACAGGTTCACAAGGACCAAGTGAAAGATCAGAGAGTTTTTATATTTTGTATGATTCTGTTCCATATATTGAAAAATTGCAAGTTCTTGGAGGAGCAGACAACCTTGATCTGAATGAAGGATCTCAAGTGGTCGTGGATACAGGCGAAGTAACACTTAGTGGTGTTGCCAAAAACTCATCCAAAGTTACGGTCTCCCTGAATAATGGTGAGTCTCTTCCAACCGCTTTGCAACCGGATGGACAATTTTATTCTCCGATGATGCGACTGAAGGCTGGTTTAAATGATGTGAAAATAACTATTGAGAGTGGCGTGGACAAGAACGTCTTCAATTACTCATTGTTATACTATGATGAAACCAACCCATACTCTAAATTGGATCTGATAGAGGGCGTGGCTCCAGGTGCTTTGGCTCAAAGCATGTTATCTACTAGACCGACTTATGGAGGAAATCCTGCGGAAGCCAATGTGAAGGTGGAATTGCTTGTCCCAGACGATGAGACAAATGCTTTACCACAAATTACAATTGATGGTGCAATCAACTCTACAATTATTCCAAATGTTGTACCGATACCGAGTGTTGGAGTCAATACACCGTCCTATGCTTTGATTTCTTTTGATATCCCATCGATTACTTTTACCAGCTCCGGAACTCCTGCGGAATTGGATCGTTTGCAGAATCATTCACTTACTGTGAAATATGGTAAAAGCACGGCAACAACAAATATGAACTTTCAGTATTTGGCAAATGAAACAGTCATTACAGATCTGAAGTATCTTAGAGATTATAAAGGAACAGGTGCAATTCCTGATGGTGTACCTTTGACAGGTGCAAGTGTCAATGCGGCGGATTTCTACATTTTGGTTGAGACAAGTAGAAATCCAAACGGTGCAGTGTTATCAGCTGAGTATCTTCCAAGAGGAACTAGTGCGATAGATCTGCAGTTCGTTCAGCAAGTTACGCCAACCAAATATATTTATCAAATTAAAGGCTTCAAAAACGGTAATCAGACAGTTCAGTTTAAATTTGATGGATCGGCGTCAAGTCGCAATGCAACCATTTCGTTTGCATCCAAAAATTATATTTTCGTAAGTAATTTATCGGATGGTCAAACATATGATATGAACTCAAAGGCGACCGATGAAATTACAGTTGAAGGTAAATATGTAGATTTTGCGACACTGGATAGCAATTTCTTCGTAGCTGAAATTTTTGCAAATGGTGTCAAAGTATATTCTACTCATCCCCAGAATCCAACTGGGACAACAGCGCCACAACAATTGCTTACCTTGGGTAGCGATGGTAGCTTTAAGGCTATTATTAAAGTAGACGGAGACACGGGACCTCTTTACTTCGGGGAAAACCGTATTGTACTTACAGGTACCGGTACGGGAGATAAGGGGCAGTTAAACGAAGTTTCCAAAGAATTGCGCATTTATATCAATGACAATAATGTGTCTACCATTAAAAATCTACAGCCATCACCAAGTAGAGCTCGTTCAACATTTTTGGAACCCTTTAATCCTGACGATCAATGGGTGAAGAATTTATTCAACCTTTCCACCGATTTTACATTTGCTGATAAGAAGTACACCACAAGTCTTAAAAATTTCGATTTGGCTATTCGTGGTGCAGGAGCTACTCGTATGAGTCTGAGTATGGGTACCCAAAATATATTTACACTGAACATACCAGAAGGATCTGCCGGAAGTACAACATGGGAAGACCCAGAAATTTCTGCTGAGTATGCTTTGAACAACGGTACAGTTATTGTTGATCGTACCGGTAGACAACAGGATTTTGTAGTACGTCTAAGAGATTTGAAGGCAGAAACTCCGGGCACATATATCTATACCCTTGACCTATATAACAAAACTGGTGCTAAAACAAGTCAAAAGATTGAAGTGGTAAGGGAAGCTGCTGGTTATCGCATTATATCCCCACAACCCACTTCTGGTAGCCAAATTGTTGTTAACAAAAACTTTGTTCACTTTGATATTGAAGCTGAGGGAGCAACTTCGATAGTCATAGACAAAGAAACGGCTAAAAAACTTCAAGGAACGGAATCTGACCGTTTTGCTCTCGACTATGTTGGACTCAAAGCGGATAAAGTGAATAAAATTAAACTTACTATTGATCGTAGTGGTGTAAAGACCACCGATACAATTGAGGTGTATTATACGAGTGCTGCAGGTGTGGATTCACAGTATATGGCACCTAAAGTTGCAAATAAATACTCTGCATTCAACAAGCAATTAGAACTGAGTTTTCCAAAAGGGACAGTAATGGAGAGCACAGACAATAGTGGAATTGCTAAGTTTTACCCGAATAACAAGTTGCTATTTGGTATTGCAGACCCGAATACGGGAATTGTGGAACGTCGCAATGACTATGGCAGTATCGTTGGTTTTAAAACAGAGGATGGAGATCCTAATCCATTAAGCGTACCAGACGAATATTATAGAAGATTCTCTGCTATAACAGGTGATTCTGTAAACTTTAGTCCAATCTCAGAGATTTATTGGATTAGTGGTGGTCTCGGGGAATCTGGAACCAGAGGCACTGATAATTACAAGGAGCCAACGAATGGGATTGGTCCGTATACTTTGGATTCTTTGTATGGTAATCCTTTGACGCCTACTGAACGCAAAATTAAACCCTCTGTTCGTGGTTCGTTGACATTGACATACGATTCAAATGTCGTTGATGACGCTGGTTCTACAATATCGGTCTTCTACTACTCTCCAAGTCGAGAATGGAAACGAATCGGTGGAGAAGTTGATTCCAAGAAACACACAATTACTGTACCATTTGATAATTTTGGTTATTACAAAGTAATGAAATTGAGAAGAAGTTATAACGATATTACGAACCATGGATGGGCCAGAAATATTCTTAATGCATTGTATGCCAAAGGCTTTATGACACCATTGCGATTTGAACAATTCGGTACAGATGATCGGACATCCAGAGGTGAGTTTGCTACACTTCTGGTAAAAGGATTGAATTTGCCTATCACTTCGGACAGCAGAAGAACCTTTACGGATGTAGCTCCTGGAACGAGTTCCTTCACTTGGGATTATGACAGTATTGAAACAGCAGCTAGAGCAGGGATTATTACCGGTTTGACCGATGGAGTATTTGGTCCGGACCGTCCTCTCACACGTGAGCAGGCAGCTGTTATGATTGCGAGAGCGCTTGAACTCAAATTAGCCACAAATGATAGTAAACTCCAAAGTGCATTGGCCAAGTCTTTCATTGACTCAGGTAGCATGGAAAACTATGCGGGACCTTCGGTACAAGCTGTTACCAAAGCGAAGATTATGGAAGGTTCACCAGTCACAGTAACAGGTCAGAGCAAACCACAATTTGCATTTAATCCCAAAGGCAATCTGACACGTGCAGAAGCGGGTAAAATTGCAGTTGAATTGCTCAAAAAGAGCACAAAAGTATTCCCTAAAAACTTAAGCTAGTTTTGAGATGGATTAATGCATTTTAGGAAGGACCTGCCCCTTATTTTGCAAGGGGTGGGTTCTTTTTATGACTGTGAAGCAACTCATATAGAACTCTTTTATAATAGAAGAGATCTGTTTTTTACCAATAACTATTTTTGTAATTTGTTAGAGATTAAGATACAATAACGGTAAATACACAATGATCTAGAGGGTGAAGTTAGCTAATGAAACCGATTTATTCGAGAGCCCAATTGGGTTACATGAAGGCAAAGACACAGTTCGAGAAGCAGGCAGTCATTCTGGAGAAAAAGTTGGAAGATACACGTAAGAAAGAGGAAATCTCTCAGGAAGTAATGGAAGGACTTGTACAGTCCACTGGCTTCCATGATGCGTATAACAGTCTGGTTCTGGCCGAGAATGAATTGATTGAATGGTCTCACACCACGATGAAGCATGAGAAGACATACCGGGAGAACAGACAACCAATTGACGATATGTATCTGAGATTGAATAGTGATCCGAATATGCGTGCTCAGATTATTGAATTGGCAATGAAGATTCGTTAATCGTTAGCTTATAGCAATTGTAGTGTTTCAAGAAGAGGTGCCCCTTGGGGCACCTCTTCTTTTATTTTTAATTTTGTAGAATTTGTCGCTTCATCGTGGAAAATAATGGGTATAAATAAACGTCTAAATCATTTCTTACGCAAGATGTTCTTGAAAAAATCATTATAAATACAGCTGTGATAAAGGTTTTGAATCTAATAAAGACCCGCACTGCATCAATACATAAATAAATTCAAAACTTTTTTTGATGAATCCGCAACTTTTTGAAATCTGTTGCGTTTAAGATGTAGAGTCGAAAACATTGGGCAACTTACCAAGAATGACCTCGTGAAGAATCTTGTCTATTTATTAGAAAAAATTGCTTTACGGCACGAGAGACCCATTGTATAATACGTAAGGTAGGATTAGGAAACTACTCTATTTACGTATGATTCTATCATTTATTATTGTTTACAAGTTTCTGTGATATGCTCACAGACATCATTTATTATTGTTTACAAGTTTCTGTGATATGCTCACAGACATCATTTATATTAACTTGCTCATAACTCTGGAAAGGGGGTGCGACAATAGAATGAGGAATACGAGCGACCCTATTAAAGAAAATTCCAATGTTATGAACGCCCAAGGAGGAGACAAAAAGGTTATGAAGAAAATTTTATCCGTAGCACTGTCTACAGCAATGGCATTCTCAATGTTTGCATCTGTAGCATTCGGTGACACAGCAGTAACACCACAACAACAGTTTGATGCATTGAAAGCAAAAGGTATCTTCAATGGTTACCCAGATGGCACAGCTGGTCTGGACAAAGAGATGACTCGCGCTGAGTTCGCAAAAGTTATCACTAAATTGCTCGGTCTGAAAGAGATCACAGGAACTCTTTCTTACACTGACAAAAACTACACAGCTAAAAACTGGGCTGTACCTTACATCGAAGCAGTAACTGCTGCAGGTATCATGGAAGGTAAAAACGTAGAGAAAAAAATCTTTGACTTCAACGGTAAAGTGACAGTAGCTGAAATGGCTACAATCTTGACTCGTGCACTTGATCTTGAAATCCCAACTGAAACTAACAACAATGCAGCAGCATGGGCTAAAGGTTATGTTCAAGCAGCGATCAACGCAGGTCTGATCGACGCTAACGCTAACTTCTCTGGTAATGCTTCCCGTGAATTGTTGGTAGGTGCAGCTTACTCCATTGATGAAGCTCAAAGCATTAAAGTTGAATCTTACACAGTATCCGAAGCTGGTAAAGTAGTTGAATTCAAAATCAGCGACGGCGAAACTGTAAAAGTAACTTTGGATAAAGCTCTTGAAGCTAACAAAGAAACTGAAGTGAAATTTACTTACAAAGATAAAACTTTCACTGAGAAAGTTACTTATGTTGTAACTGCAGCTCAAAAAGTTGTAAGTGCAACTGCTAACAACCTTAAACAAGTTGTTGTAACATTTGATGGTGATGTTGATGCTGATAGCGCTGAGCTTGAGTCTAACTACACAGTAGACGGATTCAAATTCAAATCTGCTACATTGTCTTCTGACAAGAAAACAGTAACTTTGTTGCTGCCAGCAGAACAAACATTCACTTCCCAAAAAGCTTACAAGTTGAATGTAAGCAATGTTAAAAACTCTGACAAATCAAAAGTGTTCAAAGAGACAGTAACAGTGACTCCAGTTGACACTACTTTGCCAGAAGTTTCAGAAGTAAAAGGCCTCGGAACTAAAGCTTTCAAAGTTGTATTCTCTGAGCCGGTTAAAGCTTCTTCTGTAAACACAACTTCTAACTTCCGCATCGACGGTAAAGCAATTTCTGGATATGTTAACTTCACTTATCCAAGTGTTGCAGTTATCACAACTGACCTGAGCGTTGGTAAACACACATTGACAGTAAATGGTGTTGAAGACTATGCAGGTTACAAACTTCTGCAAAAAGAAGTTGAGTTCGAAGTAGTTGAAGACACTACAGCTCCAGAAGTAGTTAGTGCTAAAGCTACAAACCTGAACAAAGTAGAAATCGAATTTAATGAGTCTGTTAAATCCGTGAGCAAAGCTTACCACACGTCTTCTGGTAAAACAGGAACTGTTACTGTTGAAGATAACAAAGTAACTGTTGACTTCGAAAACGACAACAAGCTTAGCTTGGGTGAAAACACAATTACTTTGGAAGGCGTAACAGACTATAGCAACAACTCTGCTACACGTACTTCTAAAGTGACTCCAGTGATTGACACTACTCGTCCAGAAGTTGCTTCTGTAACTGCTGAAGTTTACAACAACAACCACGTATTCACTATTGAATTCAGCAAAGCCGTTGAATCTACTGATGTTGCTAAAACAGCAAACGCTAACTTCACTTTGAAGAATGAAAAAGGCGAACTGGTTACAACTAGAGGCTTCACAGCTGCTGGTCACCCAGTTAATGCTCCTAAATTCGTAGATGGCACTGGTAACAGACGTGTACAAATCACTACAATCGGTGAGTTGCCACAAGGTAAATATACTTTGGAAATCGCTGGTATCCGTGATATCGCTGCAATTGCAAACACAATGTTGCCATACACTACTACTGTAGATGTAAGTGACGTTGCTAAACCAAAAGTTAACGATGCTTGGTTCGTTCAAGAAAACACTGGTAATGGATCTTTGAAAGATCTGGATATCTACGTTACATTCAGCAAAGAAATGGCTGTAAGTGGTAACGGTAGTGCGATCGATCCAAACAAATATAACTACCAAATCAACGGTGGATCTTTGTTGCCGCTTCCTAACAACACTGAGGTAACTCAAGTAAATGCACAACAAGTGCGCATTTCCTTGCCTGCCAAAGAAAATGGATACCTGGCTGCAACTGATACTCTGAATCTGCGTATCGCTAATGTAGCAGATACTAAAGATAACTACATCGCTGGAAACGTAGTTTCTACGCCTGTTGTAGCTAAAGACTCCAGAAAAATTGGTGTTGAGTCTGCTAAAGCTGTATCTGACAAGAAAATTGAAGTTCAATTCAATGGATACTTGTCCTCTGTAAGTGCAAGTGACTTCGCTATCAGCGCGACTAGCGCAACTTACGGTTTGAAATTGAACAGTGTTGAGACTAAAGATGGTAACACTTTGGCTCACTTCGAAATCACTACAGGTCAATCTTTGGATGCAACAGCTTCCACAGCTAACTTTGTTACGATTCGTTCAGTTGAAAACATCCAATCTGTAAGTCCTAATGGTATTAAAGTTGGTACTGTTAACGAAGGTTTGAAAGATGGTATTGCACCTAAATTGGCAGCAAACACTACCCTCAATGTTGTTGAAGGTACAGTCCAAGCCAATGGTAAGAAACAATACACAGCTACATTGACATTCAACGAAGCTTTGAATGTTGCTAACAACACTACTGGTTTCTTGGCTCGCCTTGGCGGATCCGAAGCTACCGTTACTGCAGTTGCTGCTGGTACTAACAGTAATGAAGTAGTAGTTACATTTGAAGCTGCTGGTGATACACAGTTGGCTGGTTCTTATGTAGAACTGTACCTCAATTCTACAAATGCAACTAACAAATTTGTAACTGACAAATCCGGTAACGCTGCTGATGCTTCCAACGTTTCCGTACAAAGACAGTACTAATTTATAAGTTTTTTAGAGCAGACCCTTAGAGAAATCTAAGGGTCTTTTTTATTTGTGGTTTATTCGATAAAACACAACAACATCGTAACTTTCTCACCTTTCCAAACGTTTATACTATAAGAGCAACAAGCAACTTATGGGAGGTTTGGAAGTGAATCAAAAGAAAATGTTTGTAAGTTTGCTCGCGAGTGTCTTGTTGATCAGTTCAACGGCTGGCATTGCCATGGCGGCGAGCACAACCAATAAAACGTCTGCGACCAGTTCAAATAGCAGTACATCGAAGAAAACGACAACAACCACGAAACAGGTTGTACATACACTCGGTAACCTATCGGCTGTTAAAGTGACTGCACGAAGTTCCGTAAGATTAACAGATGTAAATATTTTGGCGCAGGATGATGGTAACGTGGTTACGTATACATTGTCTTACAAGAACAATGATAGTACCCCAATGATGATGCTCGATTACTGGAGCAAAGTGAAAACCAAGGGTGGAACATCGTTCTCGCCCAAACTGATCGCAAAAGATCAGGAAAAGAAAACAGTCGCGCCTGGATCAACAATTGACTTGACATATGTCATGAAAGTGGGTCGCGAGGTGAAACTCAGTGATCTGAACTTCCTCATCGTGAAATGGGATTTCAGTCAAGCTAACTATGAACGTACGCTGGGTAAGTTTAACGTGCCCGCATCCTATAGCATTACCACACCTGTAGGAAAACCAAAGACGGTTCGTCTAAGCGATTCTGCTGTGAAGGTGAAAGTGTCAGGTATTAAAGTGTTTCCAGGTGAAGATAAGAATCAGTATGTGAAAATTGGCGTGAATTTAAACAATATCAGTTATAAATTGCTAGAAAATCCGAATATCAAATGGATTTTACGTACGCCAAGTGGTACGAACTATCCGTTAACACCGGATAAAGACAGTACGAGTGTCAGTATTCAGGCTCAAGCTAATAAGGCTCTCAGTCTGATGGCATCTCTTCCTACGTCAGTGAAGCTGCAAAAGTCTGAGCTGTTACTTGTAGAGGAACAGGGTGAAGAGAAAAGTGTTCTGCCTGTTGCTGCATTGCAATTGCCAGAAGCTAGCAAAACGAATGTAGAGGTTGCTGCCAATCAACCAAACATTATTTCAGTTGAAGGACAACGACTGTCCACATTGCTTGAATCTGCCAAAGTCCGAATCGATGATGGTGAGTATAGTCTTAACCTTCAAATGAAGCTCAAGAATGAAGGTAAGAAAGCCATTAAGGTGCCGACATATACCTTCGAGGTACGAAATACAGACGGAACAATCTATCCGATTGAAACTAAAGCATTGGATACATTGAAGTTGAACCCGGGGGATATCAAGACAATTAAGCTCAGTGCAACCCTTCAGGGTGATGGAGATACGAGCAAAATCAAGTTGTATGTGATGAGTCCGGTAGACAAAAATGAAAGCACAGAATCCACAACGTCTTCTCCAACAAATGGATTTGTCTTCTCCTATCCTGTAGGTGTCTATGGGATTCCTGAATCTGTATCCAGTGGAGATGGATTGACAACCGAAACGGTCATTAAGAATAACAAAGGAACATTTGGTGTGTCTTTTGGATCGTTACAGCGGTTGCCTTGGCTTGATAGTGATATTATTGCCGCAAAAGTGACCATTCGTAATGCAGGTAACAAAACAGTTCAACTTCCTGAACTTGAAGCAATGTTTATGATTGATTCTGCTGAGATTGAAGGAGACAAGAAGTTAATCTACACACAAAGTGGCAAGCTACTTGGAGCCGGCATGACAACCGAGGCTTACCTTTTGACCAAGATTCCTTCTGAAATACGTATATCTCGTCTCGAACTTAGTCTAAACGAGAAAGTTAGTGAAGAAGAGACGAATGAGTGGATTACGTTAAATACGTCTGGATTAATTCCGCCTGTATCTTATGTTGGAAGCGGCAAGACATACACATCGGGTACTGCTGATAAAGAGACCGAAATGGGTGTGCGGAGAACGATTCGTTATCCGGGAACGTCATCGGACATCGTATATACCGAATTCGAGATGACTAACAAATCACTACGTCAAAGTGTTCTCGGTAAACTGGTAGGTTACTTCAAAACATCGGATGGCCAGTATTACAGAGCAACAGCGAAGCAAGCAGAGCGTCTGCCTGGACCGGGTCAAAAGTCGATTGTTACGTTCTGGGCTAAGATTCCGAAGTCCGTTACTTTCTCAGACCTGCGCCTGATTGTGGGTGAAGGTATTGCAGACAGCAAGTTTGTAACCGGTGAAGGTGAAGCGACGGCTTATGTGAATGCTCTGGCATTTGAAGTGCCGCCAACCTCCATTAGTGTTCAAGGCTCGTTGACCAATATTAATCTTTATCCTTACTCTTGGACTGCCAACAGTGTGAGAGCATATCTGGCAGGGAGTTCGTCTGTACAGATCGAGATGAATTACAGCTTATCCCGTAATGAAGAGATTGAGATGGGTGAGAACGAGCACAAGTTAATCCTTACAATGACGGACCAAGCAGGTAAATCATATGAGAAAGAGCTGACTTTGGGAACCGATCTGAAAGTGGGAACCAACCAGACACTGAGCTGGAGCGTAGAAGATAGCTTTTACGAGAAGTTGCGTGGTGGTTCATATCGCTTAAGCGTAGATGATCAGTTCCAGGGACAACGTCTTCGTCTTGCAGAACAGAGCTACGGATATGACTTAACCAAGCTTCCGAAGGAAGAACCGGTTGATTTGAGATAAATGCAGATATTCGAATAATCGTTAGATTTGTCCACAAGACCTCGTTTCCACCCCAAAGGAAACGAGGTTTTGCTTGTCGCATCCCTATTTTTTCTCTATAGTTAAAGTTAATAGATTACCAGAGGAGGAAAATGATTCACATGAAACCTTATATGAAAGTATCCCTTGCTGCGCTCGCGATTGGTGTTGGCGTGTGGGTTGGGTCGGTATACAGCAATACAGCCATCGGTGCAGGTACAAGCCAGCCAGGAACAGCAGACGATCCGGTTGTAACGAAGAGTTATGTAGACCAGCAGATTCAAAAAGCACTGGGTGGAGGCACTAACACAGGTTCTGGCAACTCATCTGGCAGCAATAACGGCTCTGCTGGAACCGGAAACTCAGGTAGCACAGGTGGAGACACTTCACTTCCTCCACTGGTCTCAGGCGCTTCTGATGCCGTTGAGATCGTAACGGTGAAGCCGGGTCAACAGCTGATTGGCAAGTCTGGCGCGGAGTTCATTGTACGTAGCGGTAAAGCTGTGATCGTCAGTGAAGGTACGAATGGTGTAGCTGATCTGACGGACGGGATTGACCTGACGAATGGACAGGCAGCGCCGACCAATCACCTGCTCTCTTTTCCAAGGGATGGACGGGGAATCACGGTATTGGAAGGGAACAAATACAGCTTAACCGTAATGGTTCGCGGTGGATACACTCTGAAATAGGATTTGTAGCTGTTAAAGGAATTATTCATTCGTCATACATTTCATTTGCTCAGATTACCCAGTTCTAACAATCATTAATACGGCTAGCGTGCCTTGTTCCTGCTCACTCTATAACTGTTGACAATCAATTAATGGAGGTGCAGGAACATGGCTAGAAGCAATCGCAAAGTGGTACCCGAAAGTCGTCAAATGCTGGATCAGATGAAGTATGAGATTGCTGCAGAGTTTGGTCTCAATGTAGGTTATGGTGGCAGAGGTTTGGCTGGTGCGGATACAGAATTTGGATCTGAACTGGGTGAAGTGAGTGATCACTCTTATGGGCAATACAAAGGGTGGGGACATCTGACTTCCCGCGAGAATGGATCGGTTGGTGGAGAGATCACCAAAAGGCTAATTCGTCAGGCAGAGCAGCACTTATAGGGCATTTTCCTTACCCCATTTCGTTTGACACGTCTTGACAAATACGTTAAGATGGCACTTGAGGTATGCAACCTTTTCCACTAGGGAAAGGTTGATTTTCGTTTGAGGCAATTACCTGAAAAATCCTTATCTTCGGTACTGCGGACTCTGCGTCCTTATTCCATTTTGGAAAGCTTCGAGGGTACAGTGAACGAATCGCTGTCATGTTTTGTTCGGGCAATCGCCATACTACTAGTTATGGGAGGTTGAAACTTCATGTCTGTTAAAGGCCGGCATCTATTTACATCGGAGTCTGTAACTGAAGGACATCCGGATAAAATCTGCGATCAGATCTCAGACGCCGTATTGGACGCGTTTCTTGCAAACGACCCCAATGCTCGCGTAGCTTGCGAAGTTTCCGTAGCCACAGGCTTAGTGCTTGTCATCGGTGAAATCAGTTCAGCTTCTGAATACGTGGACATTCCGTCCATCGTTCGTAATACAATTAAGGATATTGGCTACACACGTGCCAAGTTCGGTTTTGATTATAACACTTGTGCAGTTCTGACTTCTCTGAATGAGCAGTCCGCTGATATTGCCCAAGGCGTTAACGCAGCGCTTGAGAACCGTGACCCGGAACAAGTCGCTCGTGAAACAGAAAACATTGGTGCAGGTGACCAAGGTCTGATGTTCGGTTTTGCAACGAACGAAACACCTGAACTCATGCCTTTGCCAATCGCTCTGTCCCACCGTATCGCGCGTCGTCTGGCGGAAGTGCGTAAGAACGGTACATTGGAATATCTTCGTCCGGATGGTAAAACGCAAGTAACGATTGAATACGACGGTGACAAACCGGTACGTGTGGATACAATCGTGGTGTCTACTCAGCACGCTGAAGAGACTACGCTGGAGCAGATCCAAAAAGATATTAAAGAACATGTCATCTTGCCTGTCGTTCCAGCTGGATTGCTGGATGAGCAGACTAAATATTTCATCAACCCAACAGGACGCTTCGTTATTGGCGGACCTCAGGGAGATGCAGGCCTTACTGGACGTAAAATCATCGTAGATACCTACGGCGGTTATGCACGTCACGGCGGTGGTGCGTTCTCTGGTAAAGATCCAACTAAAGTAGACCGCTCTGCAGCATATGCGGCTCGTTACGTAGCGAAAAACCTTGTAGCTGCAGGACTTGCAGACAAAGTTGAAATCCAGCTCGCTTACGCGATTGGTGTAGCCAACCCGGTATCGATCAACGTGGATACATACGGAACTGGCAAAGTCAGCGAAGAGAAATTGGTTGAGCTCGTGCGTAACAACTTTGATCTTCGTCCGGCTGGCATCATTCGTATGCTGGATCTGCGTCGCCCCATCTACAAACAAACCGCTGCTTACGGTCACTTCGGCCGTACAGACCTGGATGTTCCTTGGGAGCAAGTGGACAAAGTAGACCTTTTGAAAACTCAAGCAGGTCTGTAAGCTTCTGTTCAACACGTGTAGAAGCCCAAGATTCCTATAAGGAATCTTGGGCTTCTTTTTTTGCATTAGTATTATGGATATCTCTAATTTCAAAAAAAGTTATATTTACATATAATAACTATTCGCTAATCAAATATTTCCTTTTTGCCGAAATACATAAAGAGGTCTATACATGGAATAAACAGTTGAATCTGGATGAGGAGGAACGAAAGGTGAGTATAAAAGGAATGATCCGCAAGGGGATCATCGGATTGTTAATTGTATTATTGACTACGCAAGGTTGGTATAGTGGTTTGGGGTTGAAAGAGAGTACTGCATATGCAGATGACGATTTAACAGGTTTGGGGATTGAGTCATCTGTGCCAGCATTAGGTGCTCGAAACGTTGATAGTACATTACCATTTAGTCTTGTCTTCAAGAAGCCAGTAAGAAAAGTTACAGGTACGCTAGAGAACATATCCATATACAGATTACCGGAGAACAAGCTGGTTGCAGAAGTTCCTGTGAATTCTGCAGTAAATGTTTTAGCCGATTCCGCTGATATCCCAGGTGTAGGAAAAATCATTAATTTTCAGTTGAACGAAACATTAAAGGGTGGGCACTACGCCATTCGAATCGGAGCGAAATCCTTTGAATACGGAGATAATGAGCCTTTTGATGGCTTAAATGAAGAAGCTTGGTCATTCTATACCTTGGGACTAGGGGCTACGACTATAAATTCTTTATTCCCAGTTAACGGTGCAGTTTCTGTTACTCGTGATTCAAATTTACAAGTAACTTTTAGCAATCCAATTGATGCTGGTGTGGGAGAAATCGTAATTTACGAAGGCGGCGTTGAGTTTGAGCAGTATGACATGGCTCTACCGCAGTCTCGTGTCGTGATTAGCGGCAATACGCTTACAATTGATCCCGTGAAAAGTTTTTCCAATAATGCCACATACTCAGTTGACATAGATCAAGGAGCTTTAAGAGACAAGGCAGGGAATGATGTCGCTGGAACAGGAATTAACGGGTGGCAGTTTACAGTTTTTCAATCAGACCCAACTTCCTTAGTGGTATCTTCTCTATCACCATCTAACGGAGCGAGTGGAGTCGCGCTGACAGGAGAGCTGACAGTTACATATAACAAAGAGCTTGATCCTCGCTATCCCGGATCAGTAACGCTAAGAAATGCGAGCGGAGCAGTAATAACAACATCTACGTCTGTCAATAGCTCGAATCATCGACAGCTGCGAATTATCCCATCGAGTAGTCTAACTAGCAATACAAGCTATACCGTGGATATTCCAGGAGGAGTGTTGCGAGACAAATCAGGTAATCTGTATACAGGACTTAACGGAGCCACATCGTGGACATTCCGTACACTAACGTTAGATCGAACTGCTCCTGTTCTAAAAACCTCCAAAATGTACAGTAATACCATTATTCGTCTGACCTATGATAAATTGCTCTCAAGTCTTGATCCTCTGCCATCCAGTTTCTCCGTTACTGTTAATGGGGAGTCACGTAGTGTATCTACGTCTTATGTGTCTGGAGATAGTGTTTACGTAGTTCTAGATACAGGTGTAGCAGTAGGACAAGTGGTTCGCATTGGATACTCCTCTGGAACATCAACGCGCAAAATTCAGGATTTATCTATGAATGCGGCAGCTGCCTTCGGAGCCAGAGATGTGGAAAATAGTTTGGAATCAATCATGTCCAAGCCTAGAGAAGGCAGCGTCTATAACAGTACGGTCAATCTCTATTATCCTGAGACCGTATATATTAACTCTAGTGAAGCATATAAACAATTCAGCGTGACTGCGGATGGGAATTCTGTGGGTGTAAGTAGCATTTCTACCAATAACAGTTCACTTATCACCCTGAACCTTAGTCGTTCGATTACGAATGGTGAAGTCGTCCGTGTATCCTATCAGCCGGGTGAATGGGCTGTAAAGGATAGTCGCGGTCAAGCGCTTGCCGGATTTAGCGAATTTTACGTTCGTAATAGTATTGACACGAAGAACCCTGAGTTCCAAAGCGCGGAGGTCAGCGGCAATAAACTATGGATTCGCTACAACGAACCGCTAAGTAGATCAAATAAACCTTTGAAAAGTCAGTATTCGGTGCTGGTAGACGGGAAAGCTGTGTTTGTTAATGATTCGGAAATTGAAGATGATGTCGTTACACTGACATTGGCCTCGCCAGTTACAAGTACACAGACTGTGACGCTATCTTACGTTCCTGGAACGAGCCGTCTAACGGACCTAAACGGAAACCCGGCGGGATACTTGAATTTAACCCCCGTGACGTACACATATGGAAATGGAACGATCCTGTCTGGTGTGTTACAAGGAGACACGATACTCATTAACTTCCGTAATGCTTTAAAGGCAGAGTCTGCATTAAGTCCAGCTCAGTTCAGAGTACAGATTGGTAGCAATAACGTAGCTGTTAGCTCCGCATCGGCATCCGGCTCAGTTGTTACTTTAAAGTTGCCCACTTCTGCATCTGCAGGACAAACAGGAATCGTTAGTTATACACCGGGTGCAGTTTCGCTTCGGGATGCTCTTAATACTGAAGTAGATGCTTTTGGTCCACTGACATTGCAAATAAAAGAGGTAGATACAGCTACACCCACACCCACTGCTCCATTGGAGGGCCGTCCCTCATGGATTAGTGAAGTAGGTGCAGCTGAATCCGGTTTTGGACAATCAATGTACATTATGAAAAGTGATACAGCTGCTGTCGAAACTATAACTTCACGGAACAATCGTCCAACACGGCAGTTTACCATTGATGAGACCAAGCTTGCCCAAGCATTTGAATATGCGTATACAAGCGGGAAACTAAACCAACCCGTCATGTTCGAAGTTCCAGAGAGTGAAGCAACAGCATCTGTGGGAATCCCGTTTCATACGCTCTCTCGGATAGCTGCAACTTACCGCACTGGTTCATTTGGCATTAAATATAGTGATAGTGTCTGGCTTGTGCCCTTGTCGCAACTGGAAGTTGTGGCTATGGGACAAAGTGCAGGGATAACAACAGCCCCTGGTACTGCCATATTATATGTGCAGTTAGAGGCCCTTCCTATATTCTCCTTAGGAACGTTAGAGTATATGCTAACAAGTTCGAACGCTCAGCGACTGGCTAACGTGACAGAAGTTCATATTGAGCTCTATAACGGAAATACTGGGCAAACTGTAGAACAGAATATCAAAAGTCAGTTTTGGATACAACTTCCTGGAAACACGTCAACAGTCTTATCCGGATTCACTGCTGTGGATTCGAACACACAGACTTTATCCTATGTACCAACAAATTTCAGAACTACAACATCTGGAATGGTTGCTAGAGGTAAATTAAACGGTAATCAGATCGTAGCCCCCGTGACTCATTTGGTAAGTTTCCCGAATGCAAAACCATGGGCACGAGATGCTATTACAGAGTTGGCCTCCAAGTGGATCATAAGTGCTGATAACCTTACTGCATTTAAGCCAGATATGAAAATCACTAGAGCAGAGTTTGCTGAGTTGATTGCCAAAGGATTAGGGCTAAAAGGCAATCGTGCAGCTGCACAACAGTTCCGAGATTTGAATGCAAACAGTTCAACTTATGCATATATAGGCGCTGCAGTGGAGGCGAAAATTATTGAGGGGGTTGGAGATAATAAATTCCAACCCAATAGATTCATCACCCGGGAACAAATGGCCATTATGTTGATGAGAGCAATGAATTATGCTGGGCAATCAGCACCCCTTCAACTGTCAGTTAAGGATACCTTATCTAAATTCAAGGATAAGAAATCTATTAAATCCAAGGACATTGTTGCCAAAGCAGTACAGACAGAAATTATTAATGGTGTGTCGGATACTGAATTTAAGCCGCTGGCACATGCAACAAAAGCACAAGCGGCAGTCATGCTAAAACGTATGCTAAATAGAATTGGTTATCTTTAACCGATAATCTTAAAGACATAATCATTGTTAGGTATCTAAAAAGCACATCGGCCGAACTACTCACGCTGATGTGTTTCTTTTTATATATACCTATATATGAATGAATGGAATATTACATCCGAGATATGAAAGTGTGTTATTTTCATAATGAATGCATGCTAATATAGGGGACAAACGTAACTTTTTCCACAAAAAGCAGTCTATTAATAGAAGAGTATACTAGGGATCTCGCTATCGGCTGCCTACTTGGCAGTGTTCGTGATGTCTAAGATTGATATACAAGATGGGAGAGACGTTTCAGACATGCTGGGGAAACATGGGAAACAGCTGGAAGACGTTAAGGGCAGTAAGGTGAAGAAATGGGCAATTGTGACGCTGGCGGGTGTAATCTGGATTGCACCGGTGATGAGCGCAGGCGGGCAGATGTGGTCAGGCACTTCGTGGCAATCGGTGGCCGCAGCGGCATCTACGAATACAAGCAAGTTGAGTGAAGAAATTCTGACTTCGGGTGCGAAGCTCATGAAATACAGATATACAACAACACGTTCCGGTTCCAAGGTCAACGTACTGGCGGATGTAATCCAGGTGGATCTGCAGAACCCGTATGTGAAGCTGGATGTAATGACAGGCAAGGGCGGTAATCTGAACAGTAAACAGAGCACAGGGGCCATGGCTAAAGAAAATGGTGCAGTAGCTGCTGTGAATGGCGATTACTTCAATGTATCCGGGGAGCTCGCGCCCATTGGTGGACAGGTCTCCGATGGCGTACTGGTCTCCACACCATCTGAACTGTCAGGGATGTATGCCCTCACGGTGACCAAGGATGGCAAACCGATGATTGACGAGTATTCCTTTGACGGAACTGTGAAGGCACAGGATGGTTCAACCTTTGCTTTGCGTGGGATAAATAAAGAGGATTACACGGTAGAGTCGGGTGCGGTGAAATATAGTCATGCCAACTCGATGTATATTTATACACCGGCATGGACGTCCACCAAACGTCCAAATGACCCTTCCACAACGCCGACAGAGGTTCTCGTGCAGAACGGAGTAGTTACCCAAATCTCGGATAAAAAAGCGTTAAACATGACGGTGCCGAAGGATGGGTACATTTTGCGTGCGCATGGAACAGCGGCGACATGGATCATGAGCCATCTATCTGTTGGGCAAACCTTGGATGCGGATTACAAGTTGAAAGGCAAAACGACCGGACAATCGGTCGATCCAAGTAACCTGGAGATGATGATTGGCGGTCATACGATTCTTGTGAACGGTGGAAAGACAGCATCCTTTTCCCGTGATATCGCATCTTCCGGCATCGGTGGCATTCGTGCAAGAACGGCAGTAGGATACTCCCAGGATGGTCGGTATGTCTACATCATTGCAGCGGAGAAAAACAGTAACAGCAGCGGGATGTCGCTAACGGAACTGCAATCCTTTATGACCAGTGTGGGTGTATGGAAAGGCATGAACCTGGATGGAGGCGGCTCCACCACGATGGTAACACGTCCGTTAGGTGAGCAAACCGCCGGTCTGACGTTCAACACAGAGTATGGCACCGAGCAACGTCAGGTTGTAAACACGCTGGGTGTGTTCTCTACGGCTCCTGCAGGTAAACTGAAGGGCTTTGCCGTGAGTGGCAGCCAAACGTTGCTGGTGGGGCAAGAGGGCAAGTACACAGCCAAAGGATATGACACCTACTACAACCCGATCGCAACAGGCGATATCAGCATGTCCTGGAAGTCCAGCAACAACAGCATCGTGAGTGTTAGCAACGGCACGATCAAAGGCGTGAAGCCAGGCACAGCAACGTTGACGGCAACGAGCAATGGAGCTTCATCCTCCATTAAAGTATCGGTACTGGGTGGAAGTGAACTGGCTTCTCTGACAGCAGGATCAGGTCTTGGTTCGCTCAAAGCAGGCACAACGATGTCCATCCCGGTGACAGCAACAACGAAGAGCGGACAAAGTGTCACGGTTCCGGCGGACTCGCTGACATGGGAATTTATCGGATTCAAAGGTAAAGTGACTGCTGACCAATTAACCGTATCTTCCGTTAATTCAGGTGCACAAGTGGGATATGCGATTGGTCGTTATGATGGTTACAGTACAGTCGTAGTACTCTCGGCTTCTGCAAGCGAAACGATCTGGGAGAACTTCGATAATGTGAATTATCCGATCAACTTCACGACAAACGCAGCGGGTGTAACAGGTACGGCAACCGTTACAGCAGGAACTGGTGAAAAAGCCGGCTCGAATGTGCTGCAACTCGATTATGATATGACTGCTGGAACAGGCAAAATGTATGCTTATGCACAACTGAATGGTTCTACCGGCAGAGAAGTATCTGCTGCAGCTACATCGATGTCGATGGATGTTATGGGAGATAAGAGCCTGAATTGGCTGCGTGCTGAATTCACGGATGCCAATGGGAAAACGGTATATGCCGATCTCGCCAAGGCGATTGACTGGAACGGATGGAAGAAGCTGAGCGTGGACCTGAACGGACTAAACATTGCCTACCCGGCGAAGTTGAAGCGGGTCTATGTGGTGAATGTAGAAGAGGGTCAGGATGAGCGTGCGAAATCAGGTACGGTTGCTTTTGACAATATCGCATTCACGATGCCTTCCAAGTCCAGTGAAGTTGGATTACCTACGGGAACAGCTTCGCTTGTGCTTGGACAGAAATCGATGACGGTGAATGGAACGAAAAAAGCAATTGATGCAGCACCAGTCCTGAAAAATGGTACGACGTATGTGCCAATCAAACATGTTTTGGACGCTTTTGGTGGTCAGGCAAGCTGGGATAGCAAAAATCAGCGGATCACGGTATTACGTGGTGGCAAGCTGATTGATCTGATTGTAGGGCATAAAGAATTCATTCTGAATGGTAAAAGACAGAGCGCAACTGTTGCACCATACGTAACGGGTGGTAGGACTTTAGTCCCGCTTAGACTCGTTTCCGAGCAACTTGGTCTGACTGTAAAATGGGAACAGAAAACGAAGACCGTTACCATCTCATCGTGATATGGTATGATATATACCGGAAACGATAGAAATGGAGTCGAACAAACGTGGATTTACAAGCCGATGCCATAGACCGCGTCATTAAAAACGCCATACAAGTCATGGAAAACAGCAAATATCAAATGTTCGAAATTATGGACGCAACTCGCGATGAGCTGAAAACACTTAACGAGGAGTTGAAGTCGGTACTGAAGGAGACGGCGGAAACGATCGAGAAAGTAGATCAATTGGAGCTGAACTACCGCCGTTCCCGGATCCGGCTGACCGAGGTTAGCCGCGACTTTGTCCGTTATTCCGAGCATGATATCAAGCAGGCGTATGAGAAAGCAACACAGCTGCAGCTGGATCTGATGATTTATCGTGAGAAGGAAATGTATCTGAAGGCCCGTCGGGATGATCTGCAGAAGCGTGCCAAAAATGTGGAAGCTTCTGTGGAGCGTGCCGAGACCATCGGTTCGCAGATGGGTGTTGTACTCGAGTACCTGTCAGGTGAACTGGGTCAAGTGACCCGGATCATCGAATCTGCCAAAAATCGACAAATGATTGGTTTGAAAATAATTTTGGCCCAGGAAGAAGAGCGGAAACGTATTGCTCGTGAGATTCATGACGGGCCTGCGCAGATGCTCGCCAATCTAGTGCTTAGGACGGAAATTGTAGAAAGAATGCTCATTAAGCAGGATTTTAAGATGGTCCAGGCCGAAATAGTAGATTTGAAAGGCCAGGTTCGTTCCAGTCTTGAAGAAATGAGAAAAGTTATTTTCAATCTGCGTCCTATGGCACTGGATGATCTGGGACTGATTCCAACGCTTCGGAAGTATGTGCAGGATTTTGAGGTAAAAACAAAAATCCGGTCGCTTTTTGAAACAAGAGGTAAAGAACACCGTTTATCTTCCGCGATGGAGGCAGCGATCTACCGCCTTGTGCAGGAAGGTCTGTCGAATGCTGCAAAGCATGCTTATCCCACTTATGTTGTAGTGGAAATTACATACCAGGCTCAGCTCGTCAAAATTGTCGTTCAGGACAATGGGCTTGGGTTCAAACCGGAGCTTCTTGCGAAGAAAAGCAAGGATCATACCCACTTCGGTCTGATTGGGATGAGAGAACGGGTTGAACTGTTAGAAGGAAGAATAGAGATTGAATCCGGAGAAAATCAAGGAACCAAAATAGTGATTCATATCCCGACAAACGTGGATAAGGGAAAGGAGTAGCAGGATGATGGAAAACCGTGATACTGGTAAAGCATCGATTAAAGTTCTTTTGGCTGATGATCATCAGCTGTTCCGTGAGGGACTGAAACGCATTTTAAATATGGAGGACGACATTGAGGTCATCGGCGAATGCGGCGATGGTATTCAAGTGCTCGAATTCTGCAATCAGGATAAACCTGATATCGTATTGATGGACATCAACATGCCAATCGAAAACGGGGTTGAAGCAACGGAGAAATTGCGTGAGCTGTTCCCTGATGTCAAAGTCATTATCTTGTCCATTCATGATGATGAAAGTTATGTATTTGAGACGCTTCGTAAAGGGGCTAACGGATACTTGCTGAAGGATATGGAGGCCGAGTCTCTGATCAATGCGATTCGTTCCGTGCATGAAGGACATGCGTTCATACATCCGAAAGTAACAGGCAAACTGATCATGCAGCTGCGTCGTATGACGTATCTTAATGAAACAGGGGCAATGAGTGAAGGGGCTTCGAAGGAAGCGGGTGTTAAATTTGTTGCTGGTGACAATAACCCGCTTACACGTCGTGAGGCTGAAGTACTTCGCTTGATGGCAGAAGGTAAGAGCAACAAAATGATTGGTGAATTCTTGTTCATCAGTGAAAAAACAGTAAAAAACCATGTCAGCAGTATTCTGCAGAAGATGGAAGTGGACGACCGTACTCAAGCTGTTATCAATTCGATCAAATATGGTTGGGTTACGCTCTAATACCTTATGTTTTTCGTAAAGCAGTATTCTTACGGTAAGTCAGTCCATTGGTTGATTCAACCTAGACGAAGTATAGATTGGTGTTCACTCGCGCCCTTTCCAGAATGTTGGATTGGTCTGCGGGTTAATGGACTTTATCACTGCAAATGAGCAAAGTGTAAGGTTGTGCGGAACATATGTTCAAGCTTAGGCGTGAATGAATGACCTGGCCTGTCTTTCTTCGTCCGGTGTCGATCAGCGTGGAATATGAGTGATAGGAAATGCAAGTGTAACCCTTCAGGAAGTACAGCATATACTTGTTGTATACAGGGATGTTCGCCATGGGTGAGCATGACCTTCCGAGGAGGTGCAGTTGCCATGGTTGCTCATCTGACTATGATTCTGCTCATATACTTCCTGGCGGCAATGGCCGTTCATGCCATGCACCAGCGCCATCTTTCCCGTCCGGAATCTGAAGGTTTCGAGCAGATTCTGCTAATCCCTTCCAATCAGGCAGGGCGGATCGAAGGCATTGTAAGAGAACTTTGCCGGGAATTATTATACCGTGGTAAGAGCTTCAGATTAACCGTTGTTGCTGATCGTACAGAAGCGGAAACGATTACGATTATTGAAAAGCTTATGCAAAGGCAAGGCATGGAGACATCTTATCTGCCTGCTGTCCCTGCTGATATTGAACGGGTAGCACAGACCGATCACACGTTTCGACTGATTGATTTGCGTGAGTCAGAGCAATAAATCATCATGTGAGCGGGAAATGGGATTAACATTTCGCAGATCTACAGTGAAAAGATTACAGCAGAAGCTGTAGTCTTTTTTTGTAATTGTAGCCAAGTCTGCTTTTAAATTAAAAATGGGTTTTTATGCAATCTATGGTTATTGTCTGGGTATGGTGAGTTCATGAGCACTAAAATAAACTTTTCGAAGTCAGAACTCTTAATTTAAAAGTATAGACGATTCAGATTGGAAAAAGTTTCGCAACTTTAAAGAAAGATTCTGGTTATTAGCAGAATTGTATGAGGGATTCATATTGTGTCACTAACCTTGTGCTGTGAAGATTCAATTGGTATAGTGATAAGTAGATTGATCGTAAGAAGATGAATATGGACATGAAGCACATGCTCCGGCGAATAGCCGGGTTGGCATGTGCTTTTTTTGCGTTCGGAAAAATTACGATGGGGGAGGAGAGAAAATGAAGGTTGCCTTATATGTGTGCCGTGTAGGGGAAGGGTGGAGCATGGTGTTATCACTCGACATTCGAGTGGATGTGGCTTGGTGGCTGGAGGGAGGAAGTGGGCGACATGTGCTGTGCTGGTTGCTGTTAGATAAGGCGTTGCCGTTAAGTCAGTCATCATGGTTGGTTGAACATTTTGAGATGGAGCGAGGTATGGATCAGTGGGGTGAGCGCGAATGGCAGAGTTATCTTGCGCGGAAGTTGGATATGTATGAGCTGTCCTCGGGGAAGGTTGAGGCGAGAAAAGGTATAGCGGGCAAAGCGGGGAGTGTCGCTGTTCGTCGCATTCAGGTAGGCGGGATGCACGAGCCGTATCCCGCCGGACAGTGGGCTCAGCTGGAGCAGGACGCGGCCCTGCTGGCTGAGCGGATCAGCGGCCGCCAATTACTGGCTGCCGAGGCGGAGGCGTTGCTGGCGGATACCGCCCAGCCGCCAAGGGAGTGGCGCGCGGCTGCGCAGCTCGCGCGCTTGCACGGGCGGCTGAGTATCACAGCCGCCCTCGAAGGGGCTGCCACGCGCCGTCGGCACGCGTGGCTTGGACACGCGCGGAGCGCGCCCCGCTGCCACCGTTGTGGCAGCGAAGCCAGGCAGCGCGTGCCCTGCGCTGCCTGCGGCCTGGCGGCGTGCGCCTACTGCGAGGCTTGCCTCGCGCTGGGGCGCAGCCGTGCCTGTGCGCTGCTGCTACGCAGTGCAGCGCAAGGGGGCGTGCCACTACGCGGCGAAGCACCGCGTGGCACGGCCTTGGCCCCCACCGGCGGCGGGCTCGCCCGGTGGGGGCTTAGCGCAGCGCAGAGCGCGGCAGCAGCGGCGGCGCTTGCGTTTTTGGCCCGGCCACCCGCAGGGGATGGGCCGGGGCGGTTCTTGCTATGGGCCGTGACCGGGGCCGGCAAGACCGAGATGATTTTTCCACTGCTCCAACATACATTGGATCGTGGTGGACGAGCACTGGTCGCTACGCCGCGCAGAGACGTTGTACTGGAACTGGCTCCGCGTCTGGCCAAAGCCTTTCCCGATACCTCGCTCGCTACCCTTTACGGCGGCAGTGACGAACGTTGGAAAGACGCTCAACTGACGCTCGCGACCACACATCAACTGATGCGTTTTTATCAGGGGTTTGACCTCGTGATCATCGATGAACTGGATGCCTTCCCGTACCATAACGATCCCATGCTCGCTCACGCGGCTGCAACTTCCTGTAAACCGGATGGCAATTTCGTCTATTTGTCTGCTACACCACCAGCTCGGCTACAGAGGGAAGCAGCGCAGGGAAAACTCACTCATGCCAAAGTGCCAGTACGTTTCCACCGTCATCCTTTGCCCGTGCCAAGATTGGTCAAGATGTTTACCGTTGCTGAATGTATTAAGAAACGAAATCTTCCTTCTGCCTTGAGGACTAACATCCAAATTTCATTGAAGCGTGACGCCCAGATATTTGTTTTTGTAACACGTATCGCCCAGATTGAGGCTTTTGTGAACTTGATGCGCCGTACCTTTCCCGGAATTTATATCGAAGGAACTTCATCTCAGGACCCTGATCGCGCTAGCAAAGTTATAGCCTTTCGTGAACGCACAATTCGTCTGCTTGTGACCACCACAATTCTGGAGCGTGGCGTTACCATTCCGCGCAGTGATGTTTTTATATTGGATGCAGACAATGGTCTTTTTGATGAAGCGTCGCTGGTCCAGATGGCGGGTAGAGCAGGGCGTTCCATGGATGACCCGGCGGGTAGAGTGGTTTTTGCATCATCTCGTCGGACACGTTCACAGGTGAAGGCCATTGCACAAATTCGGAAAATGAACACGATCGCTCGTCGCAAAGGCTACCTGCATCCACCATCACAGACATAATTGTTATCTGTCTAGATATATGAATTAGCATCCATATTTCAAAGTACACACAGCTTATAGATCCCTACATACCATTAGACTCCCCAGACCAGATTGGAGGTTTACACCATTATGTTTAACTGGCTCAGCAACATAACCGATCACGCGCAGCACCTTACCCAACGCCTCCATCATCTGCTCGCCCCACCGGGAGCGACTTGTCTGACATGCGGCACTCGGTCGATCCTTTCCTCGCTCTATCCGGGTATATGCCCACGTTGTGTGAAGCAGATTCCATGGATTCGTTCCATCCGCTGTCTGCGTTGTGGTCGGGGTGTCGGCTGCCCGGACTGTGCTCGTCCACATATGCAAAACCGTTCTTTTATCCTCAACCGCAGCGCCGTACAGTACAACCCTCTTATGAAAGAATGGATAGGCATGTACAAATTCAGAGGTCATGAAAGATACGCGCCGCTCTTAACCGCGCTGTTGATCCAAGCCTTTCAAGCGATGAGCGAGGAACAGAGTTCAATTTTGGCAAAAGAACCCCCAGCCCCAGTGGCTCATCCCGCCACTCTTGCTCAACAAACGAAGCCGCAATGGCGGCCTGACGCGGTCACCTATGTTCCGGTGAGCAGCGAGCGCCTGGCCGAGCGCGGCTTCAATCAGGCGGAGCGGCTGGCTGCTGGGCTCGCCACCGCCTTCCGCCTACCCATCGTTGATCTGTTGCAGCGCCAGATCAACACTACCAAACAAAGCTTTAAATCTCGCGGTGAGCGTATCGAAACGATGAAGAACGCTTTTTCCATCAACCCGAATGGCATGCATCTAATTGAAGAGCTATACAGAGAATCTTATCTGCCAACACAAACGGGCATGTCATATGCCAGAGCCATAAAGATATTGCTGATTGATGATATATACACAACAGGGAGCACCTTGGACGCTTGTGGGCAGGTTATCTTAAATACTGGTTTTACCATGGGAATTCGGGTTGAGATCTACACACTAACACTGGCAAGATCCTAATAGGCAAATCAGTCTATTGAGCTGATGTTTACATATTCTTCAAGTCTCCCTGCATACACAACCTACGCTTTGCTTTCTAGTAGATAGGAAAATATGTTCCTTTATTAATCATTGGTACGTTAATGCGTGTCTCAATTCCATTTATTCCGTTTGAAATATAGTTGTTTGATGAAATTATAAATGAAAGCGTAATAAGAAAATTTTTACATGTAAAAAAAGAGGGATTGGTTTTCTCGCGCAGAATAGATAGTTTTGCCGTTCACCACAGGTGACAGCATAGGGAGTGGCACAACATATCTGTTGAAGGGGAGAACAAAAGTGGTCGCAGGAAAAAGAAAAAATGGATTTTACTTATGGACTGTCCGTCTACTAGTATTCATGCTGGTATTCGGACAGTTTGGCGTGTACGGGGGGAACCGGGCACATGCAGCGGTAGTAAGCGGGATAGTCTCATCAAGCAATGATTACCAATATGTAATGACCAACAATAACGGCCAATTAGAGGTGAACCAAAAATCAGTTAAACTGAGTTGGGCTAGATCCTACAATATTTCATCAACGGGATATTCGTTCACCAGAATGCAGTCTATCCTGGGTTTCACAAGTGATATTACCAACATAAGCTTTGGATCGTATGCATCCAAATATGCCGGACAGATCGACAATGCTTTTTTAATTGATCTGAGCAAAGTGCGTGAAATTGCTACCGAGATGACGTACAGACAACCCTATAACCAAGTCGGACAATGGGAGATCACACACTATAATGTGCTAGGTCAACTGACGCCGATTGATGTATATGATTATGATGTCAGACAGTTGAGTTTGGTTGTAAATGCAGATACGGGAGAAGTTGTCGATTTTTACTCTGAACTTAATCCGTATTATACACGTAAAGCTGAACCCGCTTCTTTTACCAAACAGGAGGTAAACCCGTTACCAATTAATAACGTACCATCTGTGCCTTCGAATATAACGGGTAACTCCAGTGAAAACACGACTCATATTCGTTGGGATCATGCACAGGAAGCTGTACAATATGAAATTGAGCGTGATGGTATTTTAATGGGTCCTTATTATGGTACCAGCTTCGATGATGCCATGCTCATTCCTAACCAAAATTACTCTTACAAGATACGTGCCATAAATTCGATAGGAAAAAGTGAATGGAGTAGTGTCTTTACTATTAAAACACTGCTTAACGAACCTGTGATCTCCACGAGCTCTGAGCAAGGGAAAAATATAATAGAGTGGGCTGCAATTAATCATGCCGATGGTTATCAACTTCAGGTTGATGGTGAAGCCCCGATTGATCTAGGTAATGTAACGAATTACGAACACGTTGGTTTGGAGGCCAACTCCAGTCATACCTATACATTAAAAGCAGTATCTTCAGATAATGAGAGCAACTGGAGTAGAACGGCTACGCAACTTGTTGTGCCAGACTCAGCAAGTGGTTTGAAAATTACAGAAAATACATTCAATAAAATCTCTTTAAGTTGGCCTGCAATTAAAGGTTCTAGTGGATATGATCTGGAGGTTGATGGGGTGATTGTTCCGGTCTCTGGTACAACATACAGCAAGACGGCTCTTACGCCCAATACCGAGCACACATTTCGATTGAGATCTAAAAATGCAGGCGGTGTAGGTAAGTGGACTGATATGCTAACGGTTTCGACACTTTTAAATATGCCTGTTCTTAAAGCAATTTCATCGCAAGAAGAAATGATTTTGGCATGGCCTGCAATTGAGGGGGCAACCTCTTATGAGGTGGAAGCTGATGGAGTTAACGTAGGACTTGTTGTAGATCCAGCTTATACACACACTGATCTATCACCAGGGACACTTCATAAATATCGTGTACGAGCTCTGAATGATACCAATACAAGTGCATGGACTGCAATTTTGTCCCAAAGTACACTCCCTGGTCCTGTTTCGAATCTCACTATAAATTCTGTCACTAATGCAGCTATTGGTCTGAAATGGACAGCAGTGACAGGGGCGACAGGGTATGATCTGGAGATTGACGGTGCAGTTGTACCTGTTACTGGCGTAGCCTACACAAAGAGTAGCCTTGCAGCAAATACAGAACACACCTTCCGTATTCGTTCGAAAAATGCGGCAGGCGTGGGTGATTGGAGTGATCCTCTCAGTACAACGACACTGCTGAATACACCTGTATTAAAGGCGACGTCAGAAGAAACAAGTATCAAGCTGACTTGGGCAGATGTACCAGATGCGACTACATACGAGATTGAAGCCGATGGTACGGTTATGACAACATCCAGCGAACTAACATTTGTACACAGCGATCTATTGCCGGGAACGGCACATAAGTATCGTATTCGTGCTTTGACAGAAAACAATACAAGTGCATGGACAACAATGTTGACGCAAAACACAATACCGGCTTCGGTTACAGGGTTGAATATTAGCTCTGCGACGAACGTGGCGATTGCCTTGAAATGGACAGCAGTAACTGGAGCGACGGGGTATGACCTGGAAATCGACGGTATCGTTGTCCCAGTAACGGGAGTGGCCTATACGAAGAGCGGTCTTGCAGCAAACACAGACCATACCTTCCGTATCCGTTCGAAGAACGCCGCAGGAGTAGGTGCCTGGAGCGATCTGATTAGTGGAACAACATTATTGAATACACCCGTATTAAAAGCAACATCAGAAGAAACGGCAATTAACCTAACTTGGGCAGCTGTTGCAGACGCTACTACCTATGAGATTGAAGCCGATGGTGCAGTAATTGCAACAATTAGTGATCCAGCGTATGAACATGTTGATCTGTTACCAGGGACTGCGCATAAGTATCGAATTCGTGCTCTTACGGATATCAATACGAGTGCATGGACAACGATGTTGACGCAAAGTACAATACCGGCTTCGGTTACAGGGTTGAATATTAGCTCTGCGACGAACGTAGCCATTGCATTGAAATGGACGGCAGTAACTGGAGCGACGGGATATGATATAGAGATTGACGGAACGGTTGTCCCAGTAACGGGAGTAGCCTATACGAAAAGCGGTCTTGCAGCAAATACAGACCATACTTTCCGTATTCGTTCGAAGAATGCGGCAGGCGTAGGTGCCTGGAGTGATCTGATTGGTGGGAAGACACTACTGAATACACCCGTATTAAAAGCAACATCAGAAGAAACGGCAATTAATTTAACTTGGGCAGCGGTTGTAGACGCTACTACTTATGAAATTGAAGCCGACGGTGCAGTGATTGCCGCAGTTAGTGATCCGGCATATTCACATAATGGTTTGATGCCAGGAACAGCCCATAAATATCGCATTCGTGCGTTGACGGATACCAATACGAGTGCCTGGACTGCTGTGCTGTCGCAAAGTACGATACCTGCTTCAGTTGCAGGACTTAATATTAGTTCTGTTACGAATGTGGGCATCACTCTTAAATGGACAGCAGTAACCGGGGCAACGGGGTATGACTTAGAAATTGATGGCACAATTGTCCCGGTAACGGGAGTAGCCTATACGAAGAGTAGTCTTGCTGCGAATACTGAGCACACCTTCCGTATTCGTTCAAAGAACGCCGCAGGAGTAGGTGCTTGGAGTGATCTAATCAGTGGTATGACTCTTTTGAATACACCTGTATTAAAGGCAACATCGGAAGAAACAACAATCAATCTATCATGGTCGGATGTAGAAGATATGACCGCGTATGAAGTTGAGGTCGATGGTACAATTGTTGGCATAGTTAGTGAGCCAGTATATATACACGATGGTTTATTGCCCGGGACAGCACACAAGTATAGAATTCGCGCTTTAAAAGGTGAAAACACAAGTGCATGGACAGCAGTGCTGACGCAAAGTACCATCCCTGCTGCAGTTAACGGTTTCATGTTAAATAACGCTACACCTGTTGCGATCTCAATGAAATGGAGCCCAGTTACAGGTGCTACCGCTTATGATATGGAAATTGACGGTGCTGTAATTTCTGTCAGTGGAGTTGCTTATACGAAAAGTGCTCTTCTAGCGAATACAGATCATACCTTCCGTATTCGTGCGAAGAATGCTGCTGGCATGGGTAGCTGGACTGAGATCGTAACCGCTTCTACTCAATTAAGTGTACCAACAACGCTGAAAGCTGTACCGGACGAAACGGCAGTTACGCTGACATGGAATGAAGTTGCGGGTGCAACAAAATATGAGATTGAAGCAGATGGCATAGTGGTTGCAACTGTGAGTGATCTCTTATATGTCCATAATGGATTACTTGGTGGAACGGCGCATAAGTACCGTATACGTGCCCTGACCGACACTAATGTGAGTGCCTGGACAGCAATACTCTCCCAAACTACGTTGCCTGCCAGTGTCTCAGGTTTAAGTATTACCTCTGCAACCACAGCGGCTATCGCGCTGAGATGGACTGCTGCAACTGGAGCTACAGGGTATGATCTGGAGATTGATGGTACAGTGGTTGCCGTGAGTGGGGTCGCTTATACGAAGAGCGGACTTGCCCCAAATACGGAACATACCTTCCGGATTCGTGCCAAAAATGCTTCCGGTGCAGGTGCATGGAGTGAGATGATAACGGGAATGACTCAATTAACTACACCTGTGCTGAAGGGAACTTCAGATAGAACAAACGTTATTCTGACGTGGGACGCGGTTGGGGAAGCTTCATCCTACGAAATTGAAGCAGATGGGCAAATTGTGGCGACGGTCAGTGATACAACATTTATTCATTCTGACCTGTTACCGTCCAGTTTGCATAAATATCGTGTTCGAGCATTCAATAATCACAGTACAAGCATTTGGTCGGGGATAATAAGTGTTAGAGCAACGTTAAACTAAAGATGCGAATTAACTTAAACTTGTATATAGAAGAGAGGGGAGGGTTGCACATACATGATTTTGGTACGGTCAAGTAAATGTTGAGAAAGAGAATTTTATTTTAACGGCGATCTTTTCCGGAGTTTAAATGGGAGAGGTCGCCGAGTTTGTTTGAAGGCTTGAATGTCATCTAGGAAGCATTATTTCTACCATCGATTGAGTGTGAGTTAGAGTGTCAGATTTTGATGACTACAGAAGAGATTTGACATTTATATCTGTTTATAAGAGTGGATTTCTCTACATTTTAATCACTTCAGAGATGAAATGTAAGTTATAATACTCCTACACTCAAAATAAACAATGGGGGCTAACAAATGGTATTAGTAGACATTCATGGTTCATGTTTAAGTAGAAATATTTTTAATGTTGATAAAGATACTGATATATTAGTTAATAACTACATTAGCAGAAGTAACATTGTTTCTAGTATGATGCCGCCTGCTGATATTAATACAAAGCGTGAGGAATTGCTTTTTTTTGATAGTGAGTATTCTCATCGTTGTTTACGGAACGGTATTGAAAAGAACACAGTGCCGATGTTACTGAATTCTATTGCAGAGTTCCTTGTAATTGACTTTTTTGATCTTTGCCAGCCAGTTGCTGTTTATCGAAACACAACTTTTCCTACTTACGATTATTCATTTTATAATACAGCTGCTTACAAAAATGAACCAGACCAATTTCAAAGCATCAATTTTTTGGAAATACCAACTTGTTTGTGGTATGGATACATAGATATATATTGGAAAAAAATGATTGGAAAATTTGGAGATAACATCGTATTAGTCAGAGTTAGCTGTTTCAATAATTATATAACTAGTAATAAGGAAATTAATCCTACCCCACCTAACCTTTTGGCTTTTGGAAATGAAATTTATAATTCGGCTCTGTTTGAACTTGAAAATTATATTATAGAAAAATATAATCCTTATGTTTTAGATGTTTCAAAATACTTTATTGCAGATGAAGATTATGAATCGGATGTAACACCCGTACATTTTGAAGAAAACTATAATATAAGTTCTTGGTCACTTATGAAAGATATCATCTTAAATAAGCCGAAACAAAGGTATTATGACAACCTAAGACCAAAAATTTTCGCGCAATTACTAGAAAGACCAGTTGCAGATAGGGATTTTGAATTTTTATGGAAAGAAAGGGGGGGGTTTGTTTCTTGTGATCTTCTTGATAGTATAAGTTTAGAGTTTACTTCTGAAGAAATTATTGAAAATAGAAAATGGTTAGCCACACTCTATCACAAAACAGATCGTATCTACCTATCTAATCATCTTAGAGATAAGAATGTAGAGATATCATTAATAAATGATTTTATCAATGGAATTGATATGTCAGAAGCAAATAATTACTTTAAGCCGCAATTTATCAATAGGTTAAAAGAAAAACAAAGTTATCTAAATCAACCAGTTGGACATCTGGTAGAGGAATATTTAGAAGCGCTAGATAAAGGTGATCTACGATGGATTCAAATGCTGAGTTGTTTGAGCATATTGCTTCCTGATGATCAGGGGATTATTTATAATCAGCTGCAGTATCATATGGCAATTGATAATAAAATAATGGCTTCTAAATTAAAGCAAAGATTGGATTCCCCTCCTGTATCTGTTTGATTGGCACCTTAGTAACACGTTTGTATACAGAATCTATCCTCAATCGTTTGTTTGTCCACTTGCACAAATATGAATGGAAAGGTATTTTAATCATGTACTAGCATTATGAGAAGGTATATTGAATATATAGTAAATACTCTATGGACGTGCTGTGAGAAAATAAGGTAATGTATAGTTATTATCTATTCGGAAATGGAAGTTTGAGAGGGGCGTTTTAGCGATGAATCTAGGCAATTGTCCTCGCTGTGGTAAATTATATGCGTTGAATTTTCGAGATGTATGTTCAAACTGTATTAAGGAAATAGAGAAGGAATATCAGATCTGTGTAGATTATTTGCGCGAAAACAAGGGCACCAACATACAGGAGCTATCCGATGCAACAGAAGTTTCAATTAAAAACATTACTAAGTTCATCCGTGAGGGACGAATTTCCATCGAGAATGCCCCGAATATGATGTATCCTTGTGAAGTATGCGGAACATTGATTCGTGAAGGTCATATGTGTGACTCTTGCCGCAATCGTTTAACGAAAGACTTGGCAGGAGCAGCTCGTGAAGTAGGTCAGAAGGATAACAACAATTTAGGCGGACGAACCTACAATGCTGTCGACAAACTACGCGATTCATAGGAGCGAGGGCTCAAATACATGTTTTGCTATAACAAATGTTTTGAAACGTACCGATAAACTTATTAAAGATTATCGGTTTTTTTTATTATCCTAATCATTTTGACAACATAAAGATTAAAGTAAGAAAAACGTATATCAACATAAACTCCTAATCATGGAAGGAAGTGTATTTTGAATGAAAATCAATGAACCGAGTAGAATTGGAGCAATCAATTCATATCAAAGGAACGTTGAATCCAATCAGCAGGCTGATGCCAAGAAGAGCCGCCGTAAGGACGAAGTATCCATTTCTCCGGAGGCGATGAAGATGCTTGAAGAACAAAGTCGTACACAGGATGCAGGACGCATACAACGTATACAGGAACTCAAAGAACAGGTGAGTTCGGGAACATATCAGGTAGATAGTAGCAAGCTTGCTGACAAGCTGCTGCCGTATTTTAAGTCTTTTGATAAGGAATAGGTGATCACGTAATGGCAGCACTGGACAGATTGATTGCAGTTTTGCAGCAAATGGAACAAAGTCACCGCGATATGCTGGCACTTAGCGAGGTCAAGAGAAAGGTTATTGTCAAAAATGATGTAGATGAACTCATTGCCCTCCTCAACAAAGAATCTCGTTTCATGAAACAACAGGAGCCATTGGAGATCGAACGGCAGAGTGCAGTACACGAACTGCTACAGGAGCGAGGCATCAAGTCCATGCTGAACCTGAATATCACCGAGATCTCGAAGCTGATTTTTGATCCGGCTGACAAACTGCGATTGCTCGAAGTCCAGAAGAAGCTGGCAGGAACACTGCAGGAGTTAAAAGAAATTAATCAACTGAATCAAAAGCTGATCGAGCAATCGCTGATGTTTATTGACTTATCCATGGACATCTTTGCTTCTCGGCCAGAACAGGATGCCACATATCAGCATCCTGCTGATAAGAACGGCAATCCAGGGCGAATCGGTCTGTTTGACACGCGTGCCTGATTAATTAGGGGGAAACCAGGTGACATCTACATTTCATTCAATCGAAACGGCTAAACGCAGTTTGTTCACACAGACGACAGCTCTTAGCACAACAGGCCATAACATAGCCAATGCCAACACGGAAGGTTACTCACGCCAAAAGGTAAACATGCAGGCATCTATTCCGATGGAGCCGTTCGCATTTCTGCATAGTACAACACCAGGACAGCTCGGAACAGGGGTAGAATTTGACTCCATTACACGGGTGCGTGAGAAATTTCTGGATGACCAATATCGTAATGAAAACACCAACTTCGGGAGTTGGTCCATTCAACGAGACACACTTGAGAAACTTGAAGCTATTGTAAACGAACCATCGGACACCGGATTTCGGACGGTTATGGATAACTTCTACAAATCATGGTCAGATCTGAGTAAGAATCCTGAGGACGTTACGGCACGTCGGATCGTAAAAGAAACGACGTTGGCTCTGACCGATGCGATGAATCAGATTAGCCGTCAACTGGATGCACTTAGCGAGGATCTTGATAGTAACATTGCTGTGAAAGGCAATGAAATTCAGGGCTACCTGGGTAACATTGCGAACCTTAATAGTGCCATTGTAAAAGTCGAGTCTCTTGGCGACAATGCCAACGATTTACGTGACCAACGTGATTTGATGACAGACAAGCTTTCCAAAATCATGAATGTTACCGTTACGGATTCTCCGCAAGGATATCAGGTTCAGATGAATGGACAGGCACTCGTCACTGGCGGTGCGGTACAAGTAGCGGTAGATCCTGCTTTTCTGAATGCTGCTTATACAGCAGGTACGCTCACTAACGGCGAGGTCCACGGTATGATCAAGTCCAGAGACACTTTAGTGACTGATTATCAGAAGCAAATGGACGACTTAGCTAATACACTTGCCAATGGGGATATTGAGATCACCTTACCTGCGGGTTCCGTCTTGCCAGATAATACTGTACTGGATGGAGTTACATACACAGGTGCAGCACGGACACTGGCAACTGATCTGAAGGTTACAGTCAAAGGCCTAAACGGATTGCATCAGCTTGGATACAGTATGGACGGAACCAATTCGCCAGGATTACCTTTCTTTACAGCAGCGGGCGGTGGAGCAGCGATTACAGCTGGAAATATTTCTTTAAATGCAGCGATTCTAGCAGATCCAAATAAGATTGCAACATCTCTAAGAACAACTACTGATGCCTCAGGAGCAGAGACTGTAATCAAGGGAAATAATACACTTGCTAATCTACTTGCCAATCTGAAAGATACGCCCATGAAATCTGCTGATGGTTTGCGGAATGCAACGGTTGGTGCTCAGTTTAGTGCTATCGTTGGACAGTTGGGTGTTCAATCTCAGGAGGCTGCACGTCAAACCTCGAACTCGGAGTTCCTTGTAGAGCAAGTAGACACCAGACGTCAGTCCGTTAGCGGTGTATCGTTGGATGAAGAGATGGCCAACATGATCAAATTCCAACATGCTTATAGTGCTTCTGCCCGTTTTATGACCACATATGACCAATTGCTCGAAAAATTAATTAACTCTACTGGCGTAGTAGGCAGATAATAGAAAGGAGCGACATAACAGACGATGAGAATTACAAATAATATGTTGAGCTCGCAATTGATTCTTAACTTGAACCGGAATGCACAACAGATGAATAGTACACAAACTCAACTGGCAACGGGACGTAAGATCAACAAACCTTCTGATGATCCGGTAGGGATTACGTACTCCCTTCGTTATCGTGCAGAGCTTTCATCCAATGAACAGTATCAAAAGAATGTGGATAGTGCTGTATCATGGTTGGATTTTAATGATACAGTAATGGACCAAGCAGGCAGCGTGGTTCAACGGTTGAGAGAACTGACAGTGCAGGCAGCTACAGGGACTAATCCGCAATCTGCGCTTGATAGTATCAATGAAGAAGTGAAACAATTAAAAGCACAACTTGTTGATATTTCAAACAGCACGTTAAATGGGAAATATGTATTCAATGGTGAGACCTACGATGTTAAACCTTATGACTTCCCTACCAGTGCTGACGGTTCTTTCGATACAACTAATGCTGCTTCGGTTGTTACTGATTCCGGTAAAATTAATTTTATCGTGGGTGAGAGTATTCAATTACCAATTAACGTAACCGGTAATGAAGTGTTTGGTGATTCTACGGAGGCCGATAATCTATTTGTAATCTTTAATACGATTAGCCAGGCTCTCACTAGTGGAGATCAAAAAGAAGTGTCGAATCAGCTTGCAAACATTGATACTCGAACAAACAAGATGCTTGCGATTCGTGCAGAGATTGGGGCGAAAACCAATCGGATTGAACTCATGCAAGGTAGATTAAGTGATCTTGAAGTGAACTTAACGGATTTACAAGCAAAGGTTGAAGATGCAGATTACGCTGAATTATCCATTAAGTCTAAAATTCAAGAAAATATATATAATGCTTCACTTTCTGCTGGTGCTAAAATTATATCTCAGTCATTAGTTGATTTTCTTAGATAATAAAGGAGAGATCATCTGATGAATACTCTTCCAGTGGTACAAATACACACAACGCCCACGCTATTACATATTGATGCGGACATTGGTCAGTATTCGATTCGTCAGCCGAAGGCGGAGGTCCAACTCCATACCAAGCCTAGTAAGTTAACGGTTCAAAGCCATGCAATAGAGTTGAGTGTGGATCAATCCAAGGCTTTTTCTGCCTATCATGGTGGGAATATGATTGATATGAATGCCCGAATATATTCGGGTATTCAGCAATTATTCATGCAGAACATGGCTGAGCGTGTACAACAAGGAAATGATATGGCAGCCATCCACAAACCAGGCAATACAATTGCCAATATTGTAGGAACGAATTGGCAAGCTAAACCGTTTCCTGAGACACGTACGGCAGCTTCCTCTGATAATGTGGATGTACGTGTGTTTACGCAAGCACCAGACATTCGATTTGAAGCAGCAGAATCCGAGATGAATGTAATTGTGAACAAGCCAGAGATTGAATATCAACGTGGTAAGTTGGATATTTATGTGCAGCAATATGCTTCTATACAATACACTCCGCCTACGATTGATATGGGATTATAATATATAATGTAGAGCTATAGACGGTTATAATACCCCGCTATAGCTTTTTTCTATAAAATCATCGCCAAGGAGGCGTTTATTATTTTTATCGAGACAAGTACATGGGGAAAAATTGAAGTAGATGAAAACAGCACATATCAATTTCCAAGAGGTCTGCCTGGTTTTGAAAACGAAACTAGTTTTGCACTAATTCCTTGGGAAGACACACCATTTAGTTACTTACAATCATTAACGGAGAAAGAGCTCTCTTTCTTGGTAGTTAGTCCTTTTGAGTTTAAGAAGGACTACAGTTTTGAATTGAGTGAAGAAGATAAAGAAGAACTTAAAATCGAAGAAGATGTAGCCGTCTATTCCATAGTCACTATACATTCAGATGTGACAAAATCAACGATGAATCTCTTGGCCCCAGTCATAATTAATCCTGCACAGCGGGTTGGCAAGCAAGTTGTTCTTCAGCAAACAGGTTATATAACTAAACATCTCATTTGGACAGAAGAAGCGACTTCGGCAAAGGAGGGGGTCTGAAATGTTAGTATTGTCACGTAAAAAGGGCGAATCTATTATCATTCAAGATAACATTGAAGTAACTGTATTGGCAGTGGAAGGTGATACAGTGCGAATTGGTATCTCCGCCCCCAAGCACATTGATATCTTTCGTAAAGAGGTATATGCATCTATTCAGGAGGCTAATCGAGAGTCTGCAAAACCCGATGCTCCTAGTGTCGCTGCTTTTATGGAGTTGCTTCAAGGCATTGAAAACAAAAAAAAATAAAAATATTTCATTTTACTATTAACAGTTCTTCTCTTTCTGTCGATATATAGTTTAGACGCTGCTTCGGCAGGGCGGCCGACCTTAATGTCGCGGCGTTTACCACAAGGATGTGGAACTAACTTATTTTCAGGGAGGAAATTTCTAATGATTATCAACCACAATATTGCTGCAATGAACACTCACCGTCAATTGGGTGCAAACACAACTAACACAAACAAGGCTATCGAAAAATTGTCTTCCGGTCTGCGTATCAACCGCGCTGGTGACGATGCTGCAGGTTTGGCAATTTCCGAGAAAATGCGCGGTCAAATCCGCGGTTTGGATATGGCTACTAAGAACTCTCAAGATAGCATTTCCTTGATCCAAACAGCTGAGGGCGCGCTGAACGAAACTCACTCCATCCTGCAACGTATGCGTGAGCTTGCAGTTCAATCTTCCAACGATACAAATACAGATAAAGACCGTACTGCATTGCAAGATGAAGTAAATGAATTGGCGAAAGAGATCACTCGTATCTCTAACACAACTGAATTTAATACTAAGAAACTTTTGGATGGTTCTGCTAGCACTGGTGGGGGCGTTACAAGTGCTGCTGACTTGACATTCCATATCGGCGCGAACCAAGATCAAAACATTACTTTGAAGATTAAAGCAATGGATGCTAAAACACTAGCAGTAAGCGGAGCAGGTGCTTCTAACGTGGCCGCAACTGGTACTGCTGCAGGTGTTGCTGTTGATGGTATCGGCATTTCTACACAAGCTTCTGCTAATGCTGCTATCACAACGATTAACACTGCGATTGAAACAGTTTCTTCCGAGCGTGCTAAACTGGGTGCTTACCAAAACCGTTTGGAGCACACAATCAATAACTTGGGAACCACTTCCGAGAACTTGTCTGCTGCGGAATCCCGTATTCGCGATGTAGACATGGCGAAAGAAATGATGAACCAAACGAAAAACAACATCTTGGCTCAAGCTTCCCAAGCAATGTTGGCACAAGCGAATCAACAGCCACAAGCTGTTCTGCAATTGCTTCGTTAATTTCAATAAAATTATATATCATCACATTAAACTGCCAGGTTTTACCTGGCAGTTTTTATTTTGGTTTTTGGTTATAATTTCATGTTATTTGAGGCCTATATTCGCTAACAAAAGGTATTAAATTTTCCGACATATAGTATAAGACTATTAGAGATGAGAGGACAACCATGAGCAAAACAATATCGTTATGTATGATTGTCAAAAATGAAGAACAAGTACTCGGTAGATGTCTTGAAAGTGTCAAAGATGTCGTTAATGAAATTATTATTGTAGATACGGGATCAACTGATAAGACTCTTGACATTGCTCGTAAGTATACTGAAAAAATATATTCCTTCGAATGGGTAAATGATTTTTCTGCGGCAAGAAATGAATCACTAAGATATGCAACTTCAGACTTCATACTGGTTTTGGATGCAGATGAATATCTGGAAGTAGGAGCGGACTTTCAGAAAGATTTAGAGAAAAACTGTGATTGCTATTTATTTAGAATAAAAAATGAAATAGCTTGGGATAGAAATTTCACTTTCGCAGCAGTTAGATTGTTTAAAAATCATATGTCGTTGAAATATGAAAATAGATTACATGAACATTTAAACATAATTAATACCACGGCAAACTATACCATTGGTGAATCAAATTTAACAATTAACCATGTTGGTTATACCGATAATAAAATGCTCGAGAAAGATAAACACAAACGAAATGTGCCCTTAATGGAACTTGAAGTAGCAGAAAATCCTACAGCGTATAATCTTTACAATATGGGGAAGACCTATTTTGCTATTCAGGAATATAAGAAAGCAGTAGATTTTTTTAAAAAGGCATATCCATTAAGTAAGGATCGAGTCTTTCTTCCAGAGTTGCTTACAAAGCTAGCTTATGCTTTGGCAGAAATCAATCAGATGGAAGATGCTCTATCCATACTGGCAGATGCTGTGATGATGTTCCCAAAAGAAACAGAGATGATATATATATTGGGGATGATTTATCAGAAAGCTGAATATTACCGGGATGCTGAGGTATGCTTCCGTAAATGTATAGAACTTGGAGATCAGGGTTCACTTATTACTGAAGGTAGTGGCGGTTATATGGCTCATATGAGATTGTCTGAGCTGTATGAAGAGATTGGACAATTAGAAGATAGCCATAGAGAAGCCGTATTTGTGTTAAATCTTAAGCGGAATTTTGCTCCAGCTCTACAGCAATATTTAAATCTCATGCTTAAGTTAAAAGTGAGTACCGAAAACATCCAAAGTGGAATAAATCAGCATTACACGTTAAAAAGTGTGGAAGATTTGCAGCAGTTGTTAGATATTATGTATGGCGTACGAAGTCCTCTGTTGGAGAAATATCTTACAACTTATAACATAACAGTACAACCTAATGTGCTGGCAACTTCTAAAATTTACAGCAAAAATTATATGGAAGCTAGTTTATTATGGAATGAAATAGCGGATAAACAAAATGAAAATGGGCAAGATCTGTTACTACTAGCTTTCCTTCTGAAAGATGGTAGTAATTTAGTGGATATACAAAATTTATTGAACTTAAGTAACAAAGAAAGAAATGCTCTGGAGAAGATGATTACGGATCAAGATGGTAAATACTCGTTAACCCCTGTGATTGAGGGTCACCTATTGGATATTTGCTGTAAAATGATTATTTTACAAGAGTTTGAACAATTTCAGTTACTTGTCGAGAAAATGATAGGAATCAAATCAGAGTCAAGACTAAGTATAGGAAAGTTGTTAAGTGATTATCGATTTGATGAGTTGGCTATTGATATGTTAATTACTATGTTCAAAGATCAACCTAATAATGTTCAACTTGTCCGGTTGCTAGGTGATCTTTGTCTGAGAAATGGCTATATGGAAGATACTCAATTGTTCTTTTCTAAACTATTGACTATGGATTCTCAATACAGTTCCTATGAGAGAAGTTTTAAACTTTATGAAAAACAAGAAGACACAATTAGTTGTCGAACAATAAAAGAAGAAATCAAAAACCGATTTAGGAATGTATTGTGGGTAAGAGAATCTCTTCTTTAGTAAATATCTATTTGAACTAGGGGTATCTTCGTTAGGAGGAAGAAAGACGATGGGGAAAATTAATAGTGATCTGAATACAGAGATCAAACTTTTTAAAGAAAATATAGAATATCTTATATCAAGTGGAGATTTAGAAAACTCAAAAAAACTGATTGCAGAGTTTCAACTCATAAAAGATAAAGATATAGAAATTCAAAATATGAAAGCTATTATAAGCATAATGGAAAATAGTCTAGATGATGCTGAACGATTTCTTTGGGAAGCAGTAGGCATAGAATCAGATAGTCCAGACACGCTTTTTAATTTGGCTTATTTATATGAAATAAAAGCGGAACTTGAAAAATCTGTAAATTTCTACAGACAAGCTTATCAAAAAACAGAAAATTTAGAACGAAAGTTTCAAATAAAACAAATATTATCACATTTTGAGGATGTAGAGTTTCCTATTGAAAGGAAATTCATTGTATTGTCATCATGTCCATGGGGAGTAATGCTTCAACGCCCACATCAAATAGCAAGAGCATTATCCAAGTTAGGATATAAAATTGATTATATTCAACCTTCTATTGAAGTAGAAGCTAGTAATGAAAAAGTTACGAATGATGAATTAATGAAATTTAGTGAGGACCATATCAGACAATATGAATTAATTAAAATACACAATCCGGTTTCAGCATATTATAAAGAAAACTATCTATTAAATAATTATAGCAACATAGTCCAGGATATAATAAATGAATCAGATGAAGAAGTTATATTGATATGCTACCTTCCATCTCAAGTTAATATAATTAATCAGCTTAGCGGTAGATTCAAGGTGGTTTATGAATGTGTAGATGATCATAGTGATCTGGAACATTCATACTGGAGCAATAAGCAAGATCGAGAATATGAGATTCAAATTTTGGATAGAGCCGATGTAATAACAACAACTAGTAATGCTCTTTACCTTACTAAATCCATTCAAAACAAAAATAACAATGTATATCTTTCTAAAAATGCTGTTAATGTTGAAGACTTCACAAGGTATGAAGAAACTATACTACCTGATGATCTTCTAGAGATACCTAGTCCAAGGATTTGTTACATTGGTGCAGTTGATAGCTGGTTTGATAAAGAATTGTTTTATGAGCTTGTAAGAACTAATAAAGATAAATCATTTGTTGTTATAGGGCCTGTAAGAGAAGGTATTCTGAATGAAAAAGAAGATAATTTATACATCTTAGGCTTGAAAGAACACCGTGAGTTAAAATCGTACTTGAAGTTTATGGATATAGGTATTGTTCCTTTTAAGGATAACACTGATATAATTATAAATTGTGATCCGATAAAAATGTATGAATACGTGATGAGTGGTTTACCTGTGATTGCAACAAATATGCCTGAGCTCATTCTTAATAGATCTTTTATTAAGACATGTAAAAATATTAACGAATGGAATTCAGTTATAACTCACTTTATTAATTTTAAACTGCCGAAAGATGAAATGAGAGAGTTCATTCACGATAATACTTGGGCGATGAGAAGTATACAAATGATAAATTTAATTGATGATAGAACTGATCAATATAATAGAGATTCTATCTTAAAAAAAATGAGGATAAATTGGGAGACGGCTATAGACGATAATGCTGTTTTACTATCCATGTATTCATTACTAATTGGAGAGAGCGATAAAGTACGTGCACTAATGTTAGCTGAACAAGCTTATTCAGAAGTTGGAATATACTATACGTTTAAAAACTACATGAAATTACTGATCCTTAACGATGAATTATCAACTGCAGCTCAAGTCGTATTGAATTATGAGGGAATCGATAAAAAATACAAAGCTGAATTAATTTATGCGAAAGAAAATGGTAAAGATATCTTGGTTAGATTGTTATATTGCATAAATGATTTCCATGGGATTTATAACTATCTAAATGACAAAAGAGATTACAATGAATCAATTGACTATGCGAATTATCTCTTTGAAGTAGGTAACCTAAATAAAGCTTTACAGATTTATTGGAATAATTCTTTCAACAACTATCTAGTACATGATTCCCCATTATCATCAGTTAACATTGCTTACTTATTAGAGCTATCAAAAAATAATCGCTATAGTTACTTCGAAGAAAGATACGAATTACTCTGTAAAAAGTACCTGGAGTACGAAAAAGACCATAGAGAAAATGAGTCTGGGAATTTGAGAATTACAATCCTTATCGTTACAAGAAACAGACCTTCTCTGCTAGAACGATGTTTATTATATTTCTCAGGGTTTAGAAATATAACTCTTAATATAAGGGTGCTAGATGGTAGTGATACTTATGAAAAAGGAATTAACTTAGAATTGCTACAAAAAAATAACTTTAAGAATGTTATCTATTCTCACTTTGATAGCTCTTCTTCTCCTATAGATAGGATCTCACATATTTTGCCTGAAATTGAAGATGAGTACTGTGCAGTATGCGCGGATGATGACTTTATAGCCGAAGAAGGTATTATATCATCAATTAAAATTATGGAAGCAAATATGGAGATTGTTACTGTAAAAGGTAGATCATATGTGTATAAAAATAATAATATCTCTGAAATTTTTGAATTTCCTAAGGATTGTTGTGAAAGATTAATAGAGGATTCTCCTGTAAATAGAATTAGTAAATTAACAAAAAATTGGGTACCGCAATTGATTTATTCTGTATTCCGTAAGGATACATTAAAAATAGTAACGAATTTATTAACAAAAGAAGAAGTGAGATCTTTACCCTTTGTATTCATAGAATATTTATGGTATTTCGCAATACCTTTGATTGGTAAGGTTGAGAATATGGACATTCCATTAAATATTCGGGATTTCAGCATGGATTCAGAGGGACATGTAGCTTGGGGATTCGCCAACTATATCGAAGAGGATTCTTTTAATGAAAAATATGAAGTATTTAAATCAGCTTTAGTTAGTTTATTCGAAAATTCTGAACAAGCTGATGAGTTAGACGAATGTATGGATCAAATAATGGATTCATTCTTAGATAATAGTTGGGGACTTAAAGAAAGGTTTGTTGTTAATCTGTAGAGCTATGTAAATAGCCTATTTTTAGGGAGTGTATAATTTATGAAAGCCGTTATTTTGGCGGGAGGATACGGTACAAGAATTAGTGAAGAAACCCACTTAAAACCGAAGCCAATGATTGAAATTGGTGGAAAGCCTATTCTATGGCATATTATGAAGAACTATTCTCATTATGGTATAAACGATTTTATTATTTGTTTGGGGTATAAGGGCTATTTAATAAAAGAGTATTTTGCTAATTATTACTTACACATGTCGGATGTGACTTTTGATATGAAAAATAACGAAATGCAGGTACATCATAATACAAGTGAGCCTTGGAGGGTGACTCTTGTAGATACCGGATTAGAAACAATGACAGGAGGTCGCTTGAAAAAGGTAGAAAAGTATGTAGGAGACGAAACTTTTTGCTTTACGTATGGCGATGGCGTCAGCGACGTTAATATTACTGATGTTATTAGCTTTCATCGAAATGCCGGAACTAAAGCTACTCTAACAGCAGTGCAACCTCCGGGTCGTTTTGGTGCATTAGATATTTTAGATAATAGTAGAATAACAAGTTTTGAAGAAAAACCTCAAGGGGATGGAAACTGGATAAATGGAGGGTATTTTGTCCTTGAACCTGAGGTTTTTGATCTGATCGAAGATCCTACAACAGTTTGGGAGCTTGGTCCGATGGAGAATTTGGCGAATGATAATCAATTATCGGCATTCAAGCATGACGGTTTTTGGCAACCTATGGATACACTTAGAGATAAAGTTAAACTGGAAGAATTGTGGAGCTTGAGAAAAGCACCGTGGAAGGTGTGGGATTAAATGGTGTCTAGTTTCTGGGAGTCTAAGAAGGTATTAATCACAGGACATACAGGGTTTAAAGGAAGTTGGCTAGCGTTATGGTTACAACATTTAGGGGCTGATGTATATGGTTATAGTAGCTCCCTTCCGGTTAGCCAGCCTAATCTATATGAAATTGCCCAAGTGTCCGAGAGTATGGATTCTATGTATGGTGACATTTTGGATTTCGGGAAATTACATTCTTTTATTCATAGAATTCAACCGGATATCATATTCCACCTTGCAGCACAACCCTTGGTACGTGAATCGTATACTGATCCAGTTGGAACATTCTCCACAAATGTTATTGGGACAGTGAATCTATTAGAGATTGCAAGGCATATTAATTCAGTAAGAGTTGTTATCAACGTAACAACTGATAAATGTTACCAGAATAATGAGGAATCCCTTCTGGGTTTTGTAGAAAACAACCCTTTGGGAGGACAAGATCCTTATAGTGCTAGTAAAGCATGCTCTGAACTTGTTACTTCTGCATATGAACAATCCTTCTATTCTAACAATGGAAAGTTATTGTCCTCTGTAAGAGCGGGTAATGTAATCGGCGGCGGTGATTGGGCTGTTGACCGTATCATACCGGATATTATTCGCTCTGTAATAAATGGAGAAGTCATGAAAATTAGATATCCTCATGCTGTTCGGCCCTGGCAACATGTGTTGGATTGCTTGGATGGGTATCTAATGCTTGCTCAAAACATGTGGAGGTCTGGTAATAAATTCACAGGTGCCTGGAATTTTGGCCCTGGGGAGTCTTCAATTTTGTCAGTGGAGAAACTAATTGAACAATGTAACAGACATCTAGGAAACAGAATTAAATGGAACTGTGAATCTGAGAAACATTTGTATGAAGCTTCACGTTTGGTTCTTAATGTTGACAAGGCAACTAATTTGTTACAGTGGGAGCCTCAGTTAAACATAAACAAGACAATAGAATGGACTATGGACTGGTATTTGGGTTATATGAACAATAGTTTCGAACACAGAACGTTGCAACAAATAAAGGATTTTGAAAAATTAAAAGCAGCAAAATTGCCTTAGCTTAAGGAGAATGATTAGATGTCAACTGAGGATTGCCGTTGTTGTGGAGCAACATTAAATATTGTTTTTCTAGATTTGGGGATTTCACCACTGGCTAATTCATATGTGAAGTCAGAAAACCAAATGGAGAATATGTACCCATTGAGAACGTATGTTTGTGAAGACTGTTTTCTTGTTCAGGTGCAGGACTATGAGTCACCTGAGCATATATTTAGTGATTATGCATATTTTAGTAGCTATTCAGATACTTGGCTAAGCCACTCAAAGAATTATGTTCAACACATGATGGATAAATTCCATTATACAAGTGAAACACAAGTGATTGAAATTGCAAGTAATGACGGGTATTTACTCCAATACTTTAAAGAAAAAGGGGTAGCGGTACTAGGCATCGAGCCCGCAGAAAACGTAGCGAAATTCGCTGTAAGCAAGGGGATCGAGACTTCGGTGAATTTTTTTGGAACTCCAGTAGCAAAAGAATTAAAGAAAGAGGGAAAGGTAGCAGATTTACTTCTGGGAAATAATGTACTTGCGCATGTCCCTGATTTGAATGATTTTGTTGCAGGTATGAGTATACTGTTAAAGCCTCAAGGGACTATTACAATGGAATTTCCTCATCTACTTCAACTTATAGAACATAATCAATTTGATACGATATACCATGAGCATTATTCATATTTTTCACTCACCACAGTTATTCGACTTTTTAAGCAACACCATCTAACTGTTTATGATGTCGAGCAATTGAGTACTCATGGTGGATCTATTCGTATCTACGCAACTCATTCAGGAAATCCGGACTTACTAATTCAATCCTCTGTTCATGAATTGCTTGCTAATGAAGTTAAGCTTGGGATGACAAATATTGAGATGTACAGAGGGTTTCAAGCGAGAATTGTACAATTAAAGCGTCGAATTACAAAGTTCCTTATCGAATTGAAAGACGAAGGGAAGGTTATAGCGGGTTATGGTGCCCCGGCTAAAGGGAACACTCTTATCAACTACTGTGGTATTGACTGCGATATTATTGATTTTACAGTGGATCGAAGTAAGTATAAACAAGGTACTTTACTGCCTGGATCACGAATTCCAGTGTACTCACCTGAGAAACTAAAATTGGCTCAACCTGATTATGTATTTATCTTGCCGTGGAATTTAAAAGACGAAATTATGGAACAAACTTCATTCATTCGTGAATGGGGAGGTAAATGGATTTTACCTATACCGGATATACACATTGTTGAATGACTGAAAGGGATGTGAGCACACATGGATAAAGAACGCTTCGAGTTGGAGAAGAAAGAAAATATGAAACGACAAGCTGCTGATACTGAATTGAGGAATACTGTGCACAATTTTATTCTTCAGCAGACAGCACATAACTATACCTACAATTTCACATGGTTGGGACTACCTATCATTCAGTTCCCACAAGATGTTATTGCTCTGCAAGAAATTATTTGGAAAGTGCAACCTGATGTAATTATTGAAACAGGTATTGCACGTGGAGGATCAATTATTTTCCATTCATCTATGCAAAGATTAATTGGCAAGGGCGGAATAGTCATAGGGATAGATATTGATATTAGATCTCAAAACAAAGAGGCTATTGAGAATCATCCTTTTTCGGATTGTGTCCATTTAATTGAAGGTGATTCTACTAGTGATGAGGTTATAGAGCGAGTAAAGGATATTATTTCAGAACGTAAAAGTGTGATGGTCATACTAGATTCTAACCATACTCACGATCATGTTTTAAAAGAATTAGAGGTGTTTTCCCCATTAGTTTCCAAGGGGAGTTATTTAGTCGTGTTGGACACAGTTGTTGAAGACATGCCGGATCACTTTTTTAAAAACCGTCCGTGGAAAGCGGGAAACAGCCCCAAAAGTGCTGTAAGGCAATTCTTGCGGGGAAACAATCGCTTTATAAATGATAAAGATCTAGAAGATAAACTTTTAATAACTGTTGCTCCTGAGGGGTATCTGAAATGTATTACTGACTAATGAGCATCCAACGGAGGAATATTTGATGAGGTTTATCAAAACCATGTTACCAGGAGCTTATCTTATAGAAATAGAGTTGCTGACAGATGTGAGGGGGCATTTTGCTAGGGCGTGGTGCCAAGATGAGTTTAAGTTACATGGACTTGAGAGTTCATTTGTTCAGTGCAATATCTCATATAACGAGAAAAAGGGAACTCTGCGAGGATTACATTATCAGACTACTCCCTACGAAGAAGTCAAAATAGTTCGTTGTACGAAGGGGGCTATTTGTGATGTTATCGTTGATCTGAGACCAGATTCTCCAACCTATAAAGAGTCGCTTTCTTTTGAGTTGTCGGATGAAAATTACAAAATGCTTTACATCCCCAAAGGGTTCGCACATGGTTTTCAAACATTGTCTGATCATACGGAAGTTTTTTATCAGATGACCCAGTTTTATAAAGCGGAATATGCTCGTGGAATCAGGTGGGACGATCCTGCTTTTAATATTGAATGGCCTGAAGAAGAGAAGAGAATTATGTCAGAAAAAGACCAGAATTATGATGGGTATCATTCATGAAAAAAAGAATAATTGTGACTGGAGCAAATGGATTTATCGGGAGCCATGTAGTGGATGAATTGTCGATTACAGACTGTGAAATATATGCTATATCATCAAAAGTTGAAGACAAGATAAATACTAGTAATATTACATGGTTGAAAGCTGATTTACTTGATGATAATCAAATCGAAGAAGTATTCACTCGTGTAAGTTCACCCACTCATCTTCTGCATTTGGCATGGGACACCACACCAAATCATTATTGGAACTCCTCATCAAATTTCAAATGGGTAAGTGCAAGTCTTTCTCTATTTGACCGTTTTCGTGTAGCTGGAGGTAAAAGGATTGTGGGGGTTGGCTCTTGCGCAGAGTATGATTTAAGTCAGGGATTATGCAAGGAATCTGAGACCCCATTGAACTATACTACAATCTATGGATCAAGTAAAAACTCATTACATCATATGTTAATGACATATTCACAGCACTATGAGATTTCGAGTGCATGGGCACGAATCTTCTATCTGTATGGCCCACGTGAACATCATTTACGTTTGGTTCCGTCGGTGATTTTATCTTTGCTGGAGGGAAAGGAAGCAAAATGTTCCCATGGACAGCAGATTCGCGATTATTTGTACGTTAAAGATGCAGCCCGGGCGTTAGTGGGATTGCTAAGCAGTCAAAGTAATGGACCCGTTAATATTGGTTCTGGCAAGCCGATAAGCTTATCTGAAATTATATATAAAATTACTGATATCCTTCAACATAGAGAATTAATCCGGTTAGGGGTAATTCCAACCTCACTTGAAGAACCTAAAGTCGTTCTGGCCGATATAACTAAGCTGAGAGAAAATACTGGTTGGACTCCCTCCACGAAGATGGAAGATGGGTTATATGAAACTGTTCAGTGGTGGAAGTCTAGTCTGTTTGGAGGTAAGTAATGTTGAATGAAAATTATTGTCCGATATGTCAGTCATCTAGTTTAAGTGAAATACTAAAACGTAGTAATATTCCCGTGTACCAAAATGTCCTAATTAATAGTTTTGAGGCTGCAAGACAAATCCCGAGAGGTGATTTGGAGATTTTGGAGTGCATGGAATGTGGTTTTGTTTATAATAGCATGTTTGATACTAACAAAGTCGTTTATAGTAGCGACTACGAAAATACACAGTCATACTCCACATACTTTAATAGTTATTTAGATGATTTGGTAGAAACACTTGTGAACCAAAAAGGTGTCAGTAATCTCAATGTAGTAGAAGTTGGGTGTGGAAAAGGCGGCTTCTTAAGAAAAGTAGTTGAGGCTGGAAATAATTATGGATATGGGTTTGACCCAAGTTATATTGGACCGGAAGTTGATTACGATGGCAGATTGACATTTGAAAAAAAACTCTATAATGAAGATAGTGTTGATATCAAAGCTGATGTAGTTCTTTGCCGCCATGTTATTGAACATATCTCTGAACCTGTTATGTTACTTAGATCTATAAGAAAAGCACTGGTGCACTCTCCCCAAGCCAGAGTGTTTTTCGAAACGCCCTGCGTTGACTGGATTTTTGAGAATAAAGTTATGTTTGATTTTTTCTATGAGCATTGTTCATATTTTAATGAGAAATCGATTTCCAAGGCATTTGAGCTTGCAGGGTTTGAGGTTGTGAGTATAGATCGTATATTTAATGGTCAATACATGTGGTTAGAAGCAAGACCAACCGAATTAGATGGAGAATCGAAAGACAAGTCATATGTACATTATGCTGACTCAAGTAGTATTGGGTTTTCCGAACATGAATTTGAGTGGAAACGTAGAACAATGGAGCAGCTTTCTATTTACTCAGCATATGGGAAAACTGCTATTTGGGGAGCAGGGGCTAAGGGAGTAACATTCTTGAATTTAATTGATCCAGAGATGAAGTATATCGATTGTGTAATAGATGTGAACCCTAATAAGGTAGGTAATTATTTACCTGGAACTGGTCATGAAATAATTGGAATTGAAAGTGTAGGGAATAAAGATTTAGCAACGATTATTATAACGAATTCAAATTATCTGAATGAAATAAAGAAAATAGTTCAACAGAAGAAACTTAATATAAACCTTGTCGATATTGAAACATGGTCAGCTCAACAATAATAACGTTCTGGAAAAAGAAAGAGAAGAGACAAGTTGTACGAATGCTAGCTTGTAATAATTTTTTGAGGAAGAAACATTAAAATCATTTCTGTTATTCAATCTCAAACCTCTTTAACCGATAAATATAATAAATAATTCCATCGGAGGATGAACGATGAATCTACAATTTTCATTTTCGACGAATATGGTGAATGGAACGTCAGGTTCAATAAGTCAGCCAAGCGATATATCACAAAACCCAAGCAGTAAACTTTTGCAAGCAGTCAGGAATGGAGTGGATTTATCCAAGCTGGAACAGCAAGGGGTTAACATTCCTTTTGGAGATGAGCACCTTATCAAAGCGATTGATAGGGCGGTAAAAGCTCTTCAGGGGCCTTCAACTACTTTGGAAATGAGCGTTCATGAGAAAACGCATCAAATTCTGGTGAAGGTTCTTAATAAGGAAACAGGTGAACTGATTCGTGAAATTCCTCCAGAGAAAACGTTGGATTTAGTTGCCAAGATGATGGAAATAGCCGGAATTATAATAGATGAGAAGGTATAGGGGGTTGGGGTAGTTGAATATGCGTATTAATGGTTTTTCAGGAATGGATATCGACAGTATGGTTAAATCAATGATGACAGTGAAGAGAGTTCCGTTGGATAAATTGAATCAACAAAAACAAATTCTCGATTGGACAAGAAATAGCTACAGAGAGTTGAATAGCAAAATCGTTCAATTTAGTCAAAAACTTGCAGATATGAATATGTCTAAAGCGACAAATACTCAAAAATCAACTGTCAGTGGTAATACAACAGCAGTTAGAGCAGAAGCAAACGCGGATGCTAGCGCTGTAGCTTTGACTGTTGAAGTGGAGTCACTCGCCAAAAAGTCTGGTATACAGAGCAATTCGGGATTGCTTACAATGGGTGGCGATAATGCGAAGTCAAGCACTACGTTGGGGGAGTTATCAGGTAATGCAGGACAAAATGAATTTGATCTTAATATAAATGGGAAAACAGTTCAATTTTTAAAAGGGGATTCAATATCCACTGTGGTTGCACGTATTAACTCTGCAATTCCTACAGTAACCGCAGCTTTTGATGAGGTAAGCGGTAAATTCACAATTACTAGTAAAGAGTTTGGCAAAACGATTACGGATTTGGGCGAAAGCAAGGTTATCGATCCAGATACAGGTGAAGAAAAGGTTGTAAACGAGTCTAAATCCAGTACTCTTTTCTCAGTACTCAATTTCTCTGATACTACTGCAGATCCATTAGGTAATGGAAAGAAGTTTGGTGAAGGGGGTACTCTTAATTTTACAAAAGGTAAGGTTTATATTACTAGTGCCTTAGATCCCACACGTAAGCTTTTTGACACTGATAGCGATACACTAACCGTAAATGGCGTCAAATTGACCTTTCTGGAAGAGACGTCTGGAACTCCTTCCAAAATTACTACACAGTCTGACCCATCTAAAGCTGTAGAAACAATCAAATCATTTGTTGACACATACAACGAATTATTGGGGTTAATGAACTCTAAATTATCAGAACAAAAATATAGAGATTATGCTCCGCTGACATCAGAACAAAAGAAAGATATGACAGAAGATGACATTAAGAACTGGGAAGAGAGAGCTAAAAGTGGACTTTTAAAAAATGACACTATTTTAAGCTCGGCAGTAGCTTCAATGAGAACTTTAATTACTAGTAACTTAAAGGGTTTGAGTGAAGCGGGAATAACAACAGGGCAATATTATGAAAAAGGTAAGTTGCAAATAGACGAAGCCAAACTTAATGATGCACTGTCAAGCAATCCAGATAAAGTTCTGAGTATTTTCCGAGGCTCCATTTCGGATATCGATGGTAAAGGGATCTTTAGTGGATTGAGAACTGAGTTAAATTCAACATTAGACCTTTTTGTGAAAAAGGTAGGTACTTCCAATAGAGATGCTGACGCCAGCATGACATTGAAGACTGAAAGTATCATGGGTGAGCAATTAAAGAATTACAACAAAAGAATTACTGATCTGGAAAGAAAAATGACAGCTTGGGAAACTCGTTATTATAAGCAGTTTGCTGCCATGGAAAAAGCGATGAACCAGTTCCAATCACAGTCGTCGAGTTTATCAAGTTACTTTCAATAATTAAAGGAGGAATAATTCCATATGATTACATCTCCTTATGAGAAATATAAACAGTCCTCGGTGCAAACTTCTACGCCTGGACAGTTGGTTATTATGCTATATGATGGTGCCATCCGATTTGTGAAGGTTGGTCTAGAGGGTATTTCAAGCAAGGATTACATGAAGGCTAACGTTAATTTGGGGAAAGCCCAAACGATAATTAGTGAATTGATGTCTACCTTGGATCACTCGTATCCAGTATCTAAAAATTTGTTCTCTATATATGAATACATGACTCACTTGTTGATTCAATCCAATATTAAAAAAGAGAAACAACCTGCAGAAGAGGCATTGAACTACTTGCAGGAACTTCGTGAAACCTGGGTCGTCGCCAATAAGCAATATATAGGGACATCAATGAATGAATAATAACCATGCAGCCATAGATATGGTTTTAAGTGAACTTTCGGTTCTTACACATAGCTTTATGCTGCAATTGGAAACAAGAAGTTCTGATGAGACCGAAAATTTCGTTAATGAAAGACAGGTATTGGTGGGACAACTGCGAGAGGCTCTGGATGTTCAAGAGATGGATAACGAGCAACAAGATGAGCTGAAGCGTATATTGGGTTATGACCAGAGAATTCAGGGGCACATGTTATCTCTTAAAAATGAGGCGCAACAGTGGCTGACTCAGCGAAGTGCAGCAAGATCTCAGCGGAGCGTGTATGAGAACAACTACACAGTAGGTAGTTATTTGATGGATAAACGCAAGTAAACTAATGTTCGAAACCAGTATTGCTCTTTGCAGTACTGGTTTTTCTGCACTTACCAACCCTCCAATTTCCTGATATATTCAAGTTACCCCACCTTTCAACAGAATCCTCAATTAATCTACAAAAAATTCCAAGAAAACATTTACTTTTCCAATTGACAATGGATAACTTTGGATGGTATTATCTGAATTGTGGGCAGAGGTTAAGGCCGAAAGCTTCACTTCATTTGATGACGAAGGGAATGTTAGTGCATGCAAGGTAAAGTAAAATGGTTCAACGCAGAAAAAGGTTACGGTTTCATTGAGACTGAAGATGGCGGCGACGTATTCGTACATTTCTCCGCAATTCAAACCGAAGGATTCAAAACTTTGGAAGAAGGTCAATCCGTAGAATTCGACATCGTCGAAGGCGCGCGTGGACCGCAAGCAGCTAACGTAATCAAATTATAATCATCCGGACAATCCGACCTACATATATGGTTAGATGGTTACCAAATTGAGTTATCGCTAGCATCAGACTCCGGTACTTTCCGGGGTCTTTTTTTGATTAAATAGATTAGAGATTTGAGAATCATCCCAGGAACATTTTTCTATTGAATTTAATAGATTCAAGAGATAGATTGAAGTTCATTTTACATATTAGATTGAGGTAGCTCAAAAACGGTTAAATACATCATCAAGCGCCTAATAAGACATACCATGTAAATATACGATTATGGCTGAATATGATGAAATATCGCGAAATATGGCGTTATGCCTATGTTGGCAGATGTGGCTTGAACAGATGTCATTATTCGGTCACCGGGAGTTTTTACATGGCGCTTACATTCGTGTTATAATGAAGTGGCAAAGGAAAAAGGAGGAGTGCCCTATGAATTTAAGTATTCGAGGTCAACAAATCGAGGTTACTGATGCTTTGAAGGATTATGTCGACAAAAAGTTGAGTAGACTCGAGAAGTATTTCGATGCACCCCTTAACTCTGACGGTGCTGTTACATTGAGCACGACGAGAGGTTTGCATACGGTAGAAGTGACGATCCCTTTGAAAGGCATTGTGCTCCGCGCTGAGGATGAGAGCGATGATATGTATGCATCCATTGACTCCGTGGTGGACAAGCTGGAACGTCAGATCCGCAAACACAAAACAAAAATTAACCGTAAGTTCCGCCAGGAAGGCAGCCTGAAGACACTCTTCGTTGAAGATCCAACAGGTACGGTAGCTACAGCTGAACTGGATGCGGACACGGATGACGATGATTTTGAAGTTGTACGGACGAAACGTTTTATGTTGAAACCAATGGACGTGGAAGAGGCTATCCTCCAAATGAACATGGTTGGACACAATTTCTTCGTATTCTCTAACATCGACAGTGAAGAAGTGAGTGTTGTTTACAAACGGAACGATGGTAAGTACGGATTGATCGAACAAGGTTAATCTTAAAGTACAGGATCATCGGATCGGAATTTGCGTTTGAATATCTAATAATAATGAAGACAGGGACTGTATTTTCCTGCATTAGACTTAACAAGAGCTTCCATCCCTTAGGGGATGGGGCTCTTTTGTGCGTAGAGGAGCTGGGAAATCACCTTTGGAAATAAAATGGTGAAACTATTCTCTATGCTGCTGCGTCTAATAGATAGTAAGAATAATCATAATTGGTACAAGTTTATCACCAGATTCGGATGTTTACGAAAATATTCGTACGCCTACATTCGAGAACTGGATATTGAGATTTCCATCCAAATTTTCCATCAAAATTCGTTGACAGGGCTGTCTATCCCGCAAAACGAAACATGACAATCGAACGCTTCCGCTAACGACTATGATTTTTTGCACTTAAACTCCATTTGATATGTCTCAGAAGTTCAAAGAAGTGTGCCGTGGCGTGTTGCGGCGGCCCTTACAAACTGTTACAATTTATGCAAAGAGAATCATTGTCCTGATGAGGAATTGTCAACGAATGATCGCTAATCATAATCAATGACAGGCACAGCACCATGAACATGATTCGCAAGGCTCGGGCTTCGGCTAGTTTTTAATAACCGAATCCGTTTGAATACCGAATCAGCTTCATGAGGAACCCTTGGCAAGCCTGGAGTTGATTCATCATATTACTTATTAGCATATGATTTGAATTTGATTTTTACACGGATGACGAAGAGGGCAGAAATGACCTGTAGAAGCGAAGCGTTCGCCTTTATCCCCGGAATTCCCCCTCTGAGAAGAGAGTTTAAAAGAAATCAGGGGATAACAGCGATCAAAAGGACATTCTGGCAACTGAGTTGATGAAGTGTAACCTTCATAAGCTCAAATTATATTGTTTGTCACCCCCGGGCAAGTGGATGCAACATCCATCCGATGGTGTCGCGTGGCGGCAACAGGGGGTCTATTCTGTTTTGCACGAAAGGGGTATACCATGCTAGGACTTGTCAAAAAGATCTTCGGCGACATGAATGAACGTGATGTTAAACGTCTGATGAAGACGGTCGATGTGATCAATAAACTGGAACCACAATTTCAGGCGTTGTCTGATGAACAACTGAAAGGTAAAACGGACGAATACCGTGCTCGTATTGAAAAGGGAGAAACAACAGATGAGCTTCTTCCAGAGGCATTTGCAACCGTACGTGAGGCATCACGCCGTGTACTGGGCAAACGTCACTACGATGTACAGATGCTGGGCGGTATCGCTCTGCATGAAGGCCGTATTTCCGAGATGAAAACGGGTGAAGGTAAAACGCTGGTAGGAACACTTCCGGTATATCTGAACGCGTTGATGTCCAAAGGTGTACACGTGGTCACGGTCAATGACTATTTGGCACAGCGGGATAGCCAGGAAATGGGACAAATCTATGAATTTATGGGCATGACGGTAGGGGTTAACCTGAGCGGTATGGACCATGCTTTGAAACAACATGCGTATGCATGTGATATTACGTACGGAACGAACAATGAGTTTGGTTTTGACTATCTGCGTGACAACATGGTGCTGTATAAAGAGCAAATGGTACAACGTCCATTGTTCTTCTGTATCATTGATGAAGTAGACTCCATCTTGGTCGATGAGGCGCGTACCCCACTCATTATCTCTGGACAAGCTCAGAAGTCGACAGATATGTACTATGCAGCAGATCGTTTTGTGAAACGTTTGGTGCCGGAAGAAGACTTTACGGTAGACATTAAGGTGAAATCCGTAGCGTTGACTGAGGCGGGCGTGGCAAAAGCAGAGAAAGCATTTGGTATCGAGAACTTGTATGATCATGCCAATGTAACTCTCAACCATCACATTGTACAGGGTTTGAAAGCGAACGTAATCATGCGTCGTGACGTGGATTATGTGGTCAGTGATGAGGAAGTCATGATCGTTGATGAATTCACAGGTCGTCTGATGTCTGGACGTCGTTACAGTGATGGATTGCACCAAGCAATTGAAGCCAAAGAAGGCATTGAAGTACAAAACGAGAGCATGACGCTTGCTACGATTACCTTCCAGAACTATTTCCGGATGTACCGTAAACTTGCGGGTATGACGGGTACAGCGAAAACCGAGGAAGAAGAGTTCAAAAAAATCTACGGTCTCGAAGTACTCCAGATTCCAACCAACCGTCCTAACAAACGGGATGACATGGCTGACGTTGTGTACAAGAGCATAGATGGCAAGTTCAACGCGGTTGTGGAAGAAATCGTGGCACGCCACAGCAAGAACCAGCCGGTTCTGGTAGGTACAGTGTCTATCGAGAACTCGGAGCGCCTGTCTGACATGCTTAAACGCCGTGGTGTAAGACACCAGGTACTGAACGCCAAGTACCACGCGGAAGAAGCAGAGATCATCTCAGGAGCTGGTCAAGCGGGAGCAGTAACGATTGCAACCAACATGGCTGGACGGGGTACGGATATTATCTTGGGTGAAGGTGTAGCTGAAGTAGGCGGCCTTCATATCATCGGTACAGAGCGTCACGAATCACGCCGGATTGATAATCAACTGCGTGGTCGTGCGGGACGTCAAGGTGACCCGGGTTCAACACAATTCTACCTGTCACTAGGTGATGAATTGATGAGACGTTTCGGAGCAGACAATGTATTGAACATGATGGAGCGCCTTGGTTTTGAAGAAGACCAACCGATTGAGAGCCGAATGATTACCCGTGCAGTAGAATCGGCGCAGAAGCGTGTTGAAGGTAACAACTTTGACGTACGTAAAGTCGTCCTCCAATATGATGATGTTATGAACCAACAACGTGAAATTATATATAAACAGCGCCGCGAGGTACTGGAGTCCGAAAATATTAAACAAATCGTTATGGATATGATCAAACCTTCCATTGAACGTATCGTTGAAGCACATTGTGGTGACGATATTCCGGAAAACTGGGAGCTGCAGGAAGTTGCCGATTACATGAACAGCAAATTGCTGGACGATGGTTCGATAACAAAAGATGATCTGTGGGGTAAGGAAGCAGAAGAGATTATCGAGTTCCTGTTCACGAAAGTTCAAAACAAGTACAATGCACGTGAAGAGCGAATTGGCGAAGAGATGGTTCGTGAGTTCGAGAAAGTGGTTGTGCTCCGTGCAGTAGACAGCAAGTGGATGGATCATATTGATGCAATGGATCAATTGCGTCAAGGTATCCACCTTCGCGCCTACGGTGGTACAGATCCACTGCGTGAATACCAGTTCGAAGGCTTCGAGATGTTCCATCAAATGATCGCTTCGATTCAAGAAGAAGTAGCGACTTATGTGATGAGAGCACAGATCGAGAGCAATCAGGAGCGTCAAGCGGTTGTTGAGGAAAGTCAGATCTCGACAAGCGGTGAACCTGCTGAGAAACGTCCAGTGAAGGTTTCCGACCAAATCGGACGTAACGATCCATGCCCATGCGGTAGTGGCAAGAAGTTCAAACACTGCCACGGTCAAGAGTAGATCGATGGTTTTTATATACACTATAGTGTAATAAGTTGAACCTTGATTTTACACCATAACGGAGAGTGCAGAAGCAATCTGAAGAAGCGGAGCATTCGCCTTTATCCCCGGATTTTTCCCTTCTAAGAGGGAATCAAGAAAATCTGGGGATAAGAGCGATCGGAAGATGCTGCTGTAATCGGAGTAACAGGTGTAACATGCATGAGGTCAACTTAGATAGCATGACATGAACGGCTCCTCGCAGCCGGGTATCCCATAGAATGAAGTGAAGGATGCAAAACCGATTAATGGTGCATAGTTATAATCATATGACCATGATCACGGGGAAGAGATATACTGATATAACAGTAGTCTCAACACCAGGGTGGCGCATCACTTACTTGATCTGGAGGAATGCCCTGGATGCGGGGAGTTTATCTTAATGAAAAGAGGAATTGCACATGATCGATCCAAATGTGAAGCATGACCTGCGTGAAATAGGCAAAAAACTAACAAACCTTAGGGGGTCTCTTTGACTTAGATCTGAAGCAAGAGATGATCGGCAACTTCGAAGTGAAGATGTCTGCCCCCGATTTCTGGGACGATAGTGACAAGGCGCAATCCGTAATTGCTGAGCTAAATGCGGTGAAGGGTTCTGTGGATCAATACACCAAACTCCAACAGGATTATGATGATGCGGTGATGATGGTAGAACTGGCTGACGAGGAAGGCGACGAAGACCTCGCTGCAGAGATCGGTAGAAGCGTCACAGCGATCGTGAGCAAGGTGGCAGAGTTCGAACTTCAACTTCTCCTGAACCAGCCGTATGATAAGATGGATGCCATTCTAGAGCTTCATCCGGGGGCAGGTGGTACCGAGTCACAGGACTGGGGACAGATGTTGCTCCGGATGTACACACGTTGGTCTGAGAAGCGGGGCTTCAAGGTTGAGGTATTGGATTATCTGCCAGGTGATGAGGCGGGGATCAAGAGTGTTACGTTGTCGATCAAGGGGCACAATGCTTATGGTTATCTGAAAGCCGAGAAGGGTGTACACCGACTGGTGCGAATCTCTCCTTTTGACTCCTCGGGCCGTAGGCATACTTCCTTCGTATCATGTGATGTGGTTCCTGAGATTGATGATACGATTGAATTGGACATTCGAACAGAGGATCTCAAGATTGATACCTACCGTGCGAGTGGCGCGGGTGGACAGCATATCAATACCACCGACTCAGCCGTGCGGATTACCCACCTTCCAACAGGTGTAGTTGTAACGTGTCAGAATGAACGTTCACAGATCAAGAACCGTGAGCGGGCGATGAAGATGCTTCGTTCGAAATTGTATGAGCGTAAAATTGAAGAGCAAAAACAACAGCTGGATGAAATCCGAGGAGATCAGTCGGATATTTCATGGGGTAGCCAGATTCGCTCCTATGTGTTCCATCCCTATAGTATGGTAAAGGATCACCGTACAAGCGTAGAGACTGGAAATACAGGGGCAGTAATGGACGGCGACCTCGATGCATTCATCGATGGTTATTTGCGTAGCCAGATTAAAGTAGAAACCGATTAATATAAGTTCCTGTATGGACCCATACGTGTAGGCGTATGCTGGTGTATACAGGAGCTTTTTTTTGAATCATTTTATAAGATATAGAGAATATGAACAAACAACTGATCAGTCACAACAAAGGAGAGCACGAGAACATGCAACAACGATCACAACTTCACAACAGCCGCAAAAAGAGGATAACTAGCCTCATTCCACTCAATGGTCCATGGAGAAACGTCGTGGACACGGTATCTATCATTTTAGGTTCGTTTTTAATTGCAGTGGCCTTTAATTTATTTTTATTACCGAATCAGATCGCTTCAGGTGGGGTGTCCGGGTTATCGATCCTGGGCAAGGAATGGCTTAATTGGGAACCGGCATATACCCAATGGGCGATTAACATCCCACTTCTAATCGCGGGTTTTCTGCTTATTGGTAAGCAGTATGGTATTCGTTCAGTCCTGGGCAGTATTGTCCTGCCGCTCTTAGTCTATCTCACAAAGGATTGGGCCATCCCAACAACGAATCCACTCCTTGGTTCACTGTATGGTGGGATTGGTGTTGGTTTAGGGATTGGAATTGTATACCGAGGTAGAGGATCAACAGGTGGCATGAGCATTCTTGCCCGAATCGTACAGAAATACAGTGGACTGAGTTATTCTCTGTGTGTCGTAATTATGGATGCTACAGTTATTATTATGGCTGCTTTTGTATTGTCATTGGAGCAATCCCTCTATGCGCTGATTGGGTTGTATGTTACCGGTAAAGTGATCGATGCCGTTGAGATGGGGTTGGGTTTCTCCAAGGTGGCTTATATTATCTCCAACCAGACGGAAGCGATTAGCAAAGTGATTCTGGATGACTTGGATCGCGGATTAACGAAGCTGGAAGCCAAGGGCGGTTACACCGACGATCAACGAACCGTACTGATGGTCGTGGTTGGGCAAAATGAGGTACCAAGACTCAAAGCATTAATCCGGTCTGTGGACCCGGGAGCTTTTGTCATTATCAGTAACGCGCACGAAGTGCTCGGCGAAGGTTTTAAGCGGGGAGAACATGTGTGAACGGGTGTAGAAACTGGTGATTGAGCCGTGTAGGCTCATAAGTTTGGAAGTTCAAGACAAGAAAAAACAGGCATATCCTTCTCCGAAATGACGGGAGAGGATATGCCTGTTTTTTTACTATTACTATAATTTTAATTAAACATCACGATAACGGAGAGGACAGAAATAGCCTGAAGAAGCGAAGCGTGCGCCTAAAAGCTTTCTGAAAGAAAGCTACTTCGGAAGGCGATTCTGTCATCGGAGTGCCACCACTACAGAATTGGAGACAACAGACGGGAAATCGCTTCTTTGAAGCGAATGATTAGACTACGTTTTTGGTATTCATCGAGCGTCATTTCCCGCGATACATGCAGGTCGTGCTCAAAGGTTTGTACAAGTGCTGTCGCAATCGCTTCATCGTACATAAAGGCATTAACCTCAAAGTTTAACCGGAAACTGCGGTAGTCAATATTGGCGGTTCCCACGGATGCAACCAAACTGTCAATGATAAGTGTTTTGGCATGAATGAAGCCATTATCATATATAAATACTTTGGCGCCCACCTTCAACAACTCACCAATATAAGATAACGTAGCCCAATATACAAAGGCGTGGTCGGGTTTATTTGGAATCATGATGCGAACATCTATGCCGGACAGACACGCGAGACGAATCGCTTCGAATACACTGGCATCCGGGATAAAATAAGGCGTTTGAATCAGAATCGATTGTTTGGCCCCGTTAATCATCTTAAGATAACTGTTCTTGATATGTTCAGTCTCTGCATCCGGTCCACTGGAGACAATCTGCATGGCGATCTTTCCTGTGCCCTCGATATGAGGGAAATGCGCCGGAACGTAAGGTGTGTCGTGTTGTTTGGACGCTTCATTCCAATCCAGAAGGAAACGGGTCTGCAGCGCATGAACGGCGTTCCCTTGAATACGCAGATGTGTGTCACGCCAGTAACCGAATTTCGAGTTCAAGCCGAGATACTCATCTCCAACGTTAAACCCGCCTGTGTACCCCAAGTTACCATCGATGATGACAATCTTACGGTGGTTCCGGTAGTTCATACGCAAGTTGATCAGACTGAATTTGGATGGGAAAAAGACTTCAACCAAACCGCCTGCTTCGCGCAATTCTTTGAAAAAGCGTTTGGAAACCCGCCGTGATCCGAGCGCGTCATACAGTAGACGAACTTTGATGCCTTCCCGCGCTTTGCGGATAAGTGCATCCCGAATTCTTTTGCCCAGACGGTCGCCTCTATAAATGTAGTATTGTACGTGCACGTGATCCTGAGCCGCTTCGATGTCGTCCAAGAGCCGTTGGAACTTGTCTGTTCCGTCTGTAATGATCTCAACCGCATTATCCTCCGTTAACAGAGCGCCGTTCTGCTTCAGGTTCATATAGATCATGTCCTGGCTACTCTCGGTTGCTTGGTTGCGGAAAGGTGTGCGGTTATCGTGCAACTGCGTGAGCTGAGCTTCAATACGTTCCTCCAGCCCGAGCTTCTTGCGTTCCTTCCACTGGAAAAGCCGATATCGGGTCAGGTTCTGACCAGTTAAAAGATAAAGTACAAACCCAAACACCGGAATAAAGTTCAAGACAAGCAACCAAGCCCAGGAAGCGCTAGCATCCTTCCGCTCGAAGAAAACGACTGCTGCCGCAAAAATAATATTCAGGCCCAGGAGTACAATAAGTAAAATGGATTCGATATGCACTATAGTCCCCCACGTCTCATAATGACCATCATGAATCTATTCATATGTCCTTGATTAGCAGGTTAGTTATGAATGAGACCCTGATTGTAATGTTTCCTACTAATACGTATTTTAACAGAAGTATACCTGTTCGTCCCGGATGTTAAAAAAGATATGTTCGGATTGGATGGAAATCCATGTGAAATTGATGATAGAGTGTTGTATTTATATAACCAGAGTCGTATAATAATACACAAATATGCATATAAGCGACGGAATTGCTGTGTTCGAGCCTCATTCATGCAAGGACATAGCACAAGTAGCGCATACATCGAGATTGGGGGAGCGAGAGTGAATAACAAATTAAAAGTAGCAATCGTCGGTTCCACCGGCTACGGCGGGGTGGAGCTGATTCGTTTTTTCCAGAACCATCCGCAGGTTGAAATCACATCGGTGATCTCATCATCGAGCAGTGGTGAATCCATCGCAGATGGATTTCCGCATTTGACGGACGTGATTCACAGGCCACTCGACGGTGTAGATCCGGCTGAAATTGCGAGTCGTGCAGATCTGGTATTCACAGCAACCCCGTCCGGCGTAAGTGCAAAGCTCGTACCAAGCTTGCTGGCAGCAGGGCTTAAGGTCATTGATCTGTCTGGCGATTTCAGACTCAAGGATGGAACGGTGTATGAAGAGTGGTACAAACATCCGGCGCCTTCATCTGATTTGCTGGAACAAGCGGTATACGGCATGGCTGAGGTGTACGGTGAAAAGGTGAAGGGACAGAATTTCATATCCAACCCGGGCTGTTATCCAACGGCTACACTTCTTGGACTGATCCCTGCAGTAGAGGCAGGCTGGATTGATCCTTCTACTATTATTATTGATGCCAAATCAGGCGTGTCCGGGGCAGGACGCGGAACAAGTCTGACAAACCATTATGCAGAGATGAATGAAAATCTCAAAGCCTATAAACTGAACAAACACCAACATATTCCCGAGATCGAACAAGTGCTTGGTGATCTAACGGGAACGCCTGTTACGGTTACCTTTACAACACATCTGGTGCCTATGACACGTGGAATTATGAGTACGATGTATGCAAAACTCGTTGGGGAACACAGCGATCGGGAGATCGTAGATTTATACCGCAAATATTATGAGAACAGACCTTTCGTACGTGTACGTGAACCGGGCATCTGGCCTTCTACCAAAGAAGTGTACGGATCCAACTATTGTGATATCGGATTTGCGGTAGATCCTCGCACAGGGCGTTTGACCATTATTTCGGTCATCGACAACCTGGTGAAGGGTGCATCCGGGCAAGCGATTCAAAATATGAACCTGATGATGGGATGGGAGGAGAACCTCGGGCTGAACATGACACCGGTATATCCATAAGGGATTGGAATTCAGGAGGAGTACTGGAACATTCAGTGTAAAGTGCTTTCTCGAAGTCATTTATGGAGATTGGATCAGGTTAAGCAGGCGGATCATCGGCATATAGCTGAACGCATACGGGGGATATGATATGGGAACGAATGTGGAGCAACAGAGTTTTACCGTGGTTGAGAACGGAACAATTGTAACCCCTGGGGGATTCACTACTGGTGGACTTCACTGCGGATTGAAAAAGACATCTCGGAATGACATCGGAGCGATCCGATGTGATGTACCGGCTACAGCTGCTGCTGTATATACAACGAATGTGTTTCAAGCCGCACCACTCAAAGTTACGCGCGAAAGCTTAAACAATGGCCGACTTCAAGCCGTTATCGTTAACAGTGGTAATGCTAATGCATGTACAGGGCAACAAGGTGAAGAAGATGCTTATGCGATGCGCTCGGCCGCTGCGCGTGAGTTGGGTGTGGCAGAAGAGGACGTTGCAGTGGCCTCCACAGGTGTCATTGGGGAATTGCTCAAAATGGATGCTGTACATTCAGGCATCACCGGACTTCCAGCGCATATGGGCAAGGAGTCGAATGAGGCGGAACAATTTTCACAAGCGATTCTGACAACGGATTTGGTGAAAAAGGAAGCTTGCGTCTCCGTTCTGGTTAACGGCAAAACGGTTACGATTGCGGGTGCCGCCAAAGGCTCGGGGATGATTCATCCGAATATGGCGACGATGCTCGCTTTTATGACCTCTGACGCGGTCATTGGTGCAGAAGCGTTGCAGCGCCTGCTGCGCCAGGCAACCAATCACACATTTAACATGATTACCGTCGATGGCGATACAAGTACAAACGACATGCTGGTAGCTATGTCCAGTGGATATGCAGGCAATGAAGAGCTGACAACAGAGCACCCGGATTGGGACGCTTTTGCAGCTGGCTTCACCTATGTATGCCAAGTGCTGGCCAAAGCCATTGCTCGCGATGGTGAAGGAGCAACCAAGCTGGTAGAGGTAGAAGTGACTGGTGCGGTAAGTGATGAATCCGCTCAAGCGATTGCCAAAACCGTCATCGGGTCCAGTCTGGTCAAATCAGCTATGTTTGGCGCTGACGCTAACTGGGGACGGATTATTGCAGCCGTAGGGCGTGCAGGACAACCAGTGAACCCGGATACGGTAAATATTCGGTTGGGAGAGATCTCGGTACTTGAACAATCCCGTCCAGTCGTTTTCGACGAAGAATTGGCACTGGCGTATTTACAGACCGATACAGTTCGCATTGTGGTGGATCTGCACCACGGCGAAGGAACGGCAACAGCCTGGGGCTGTGACCTGACGTATGACTACGTCCGAATTAACGCAGCATACCGTACGTAATAAGCCTTTGGGACAAAATGTTTACGAAACAGCTATCTTCTATTGTGAAGCTGATTTGAAATATTTCAAAAATCATCAATGAAATTTAAACTTGTTATTTAATGTTTGATATATAGCGATAGTAATGGAGAAGACGGAATTGATTCTGAAGAAGCGGAGCGTTCGCCTTTGTCTCCGGATTTCCCCCTATAATAGGGATAATTCAAGAAATCTGGGAGACAACAGCGATCGAAGAACAATCCGAATTCGGAATGGACTCCTACGAGCCAATGTCATCTTTTGTGATTTTTACTAAGAAAGGAGCTTGCCCCCATGAATTCAACAATGCCAAACAAGAGTACCGCAACGGAAGCGAGCACAGAGAAACAGATGTTTGTCATGAAATGTGGAGGCAGCACGCTGGCAGCATTGCCTGAGTCTTTCTTTGCGGATCTGCGTGATTTGCAGTCTCAGGGCACGCAGCCAGTAATCGTGCATGGCGGAGGTCCTGCGATCTCGGATAACTTGGCGAAGCTTGGTATCGAAACTGAATTCGTTAATGGCCTGCGCAAAACAACTGAACCTGTGCTGGACGTAGTGGAGATGGTGCTTGCGGGCAGTATCAACAAACAGATCGTGCGCCTGATCCAACGTGTGGGCGGTCGTGCACTAGGCTTGTCTGGCGTGGACGGTGGCCTGATTCAGGCTAAACCTGTTACAAACCACGCAGAGATCGGTTGGGTAGGCGATGTCACGGGTGTGAACGCAGAAATTATCCAAGGCATCGTGAACATGGGTTACATGCCGGTTATCGCGCCAGTTGGTGTGGATGCCACCGGACAACGCTACAACATCAATGCAGATACAGCTGCAGGTGCTGTGGCGTCTCATCTTGGCGTAAGTCGGATGATTGTCGTGACCGACGTTCCTGGCATCATGAAGAACGTAGGCGGCGAGAAAAAAGTACTGCCATCCGTATCTGTACAAGAGATCGAGGATATGATCCAAACCGGAGAAATCTATGGCGGCATGATTCCCAAAGTGCGTGCAGCAATCGCATGTATTCATGGTCAAGTACGTGAGGTCATCATCGTAGACGGAAGCGAACCACAGATCCTGAGCCGAGTGCTTGGTGGAGAAATCATCGGAACAAAAATTATCCGTATGCAATAATTATTCTCAGTGCGCTAGGGTCTTCATGGTTTGATAGTAAATAAAAAATATGTGCACGGCTTTTTTATGTGAAGATTGAACATCACACAATAACGTAGAGGACAGAAATAACCTGAAGAAGCGAAGCGTGCGCCTTTATCCCCGGATTTCCACCTTTAAGGGACAATCAAAAAAATCCGGGGATAACAGCGATCGGAAGGTTGTTCTGTCATCGAAGTGACAAGTGTAAAGTTAAGGTGTTCTCATAACGAGTGCCGTTGCACCAACCAATAGGAGTGATATGGTCATGGCAAAAGGCAACGAACAGCCAGGTTCTGGCACAGCGGTAGCGGGCGCAACAGCAACAAGTGCAGCGGCACAGACGGAAAGCTCGCTTTTCCAAACGTATGCACGTTATCCAATCAGTCTGGTCAAAGGTAAAGGCAGCTGGCTGTGGGATGATCAGGGCAACCGTTATCTCGATTTCATGTGCGGACTCGCTGTAACTAGCCTGGGCCATGCACCGGAGAAAGTTGGAGCCAAGCTGAAAGCTCAGATTGATGAGTTGTGGCATGTGTCCAACCTGTTCCAGATTCCGGGCCAGGAGAAGGCAGCAGCATTGTTGACAGCCAATACATGCGCTGACGCAGTGTTCTTCTGTAACAGTGGTGCCGAAGCGAACGAAGCAGCTATTAAAGTAGCACGTCGTTATCACCAGAAGGTGAAGGGCACAGATCGCTATGAAGTGATCACATTTGCCCAGTCCTTTCATGGACGGACACTCGCTACACTGACAGCAACCGGACAGGATAAGGTGAAAGAAGGATTTTTGCCATTGCCAGCCGGATTTGTAACCGTACCTTTGCATGATATCCCTGCCCTTGAAGCGGCAATTGGACCCAACACAGCAGCGATTATGCTGGAAATGGTTCAGGCCGAGGGTGGTGTATACCCGGTTGAACCAGAATTCGTCAAACATGTACGGAAATTGTGTGACGAGCATGGGTTACTGCTCATTGTTGATGAAGTACAGACCGGAATGGGACGTACAGGTAAGCTGTTTGCACACGAACATTATGGCATTGAGCCGGACGTGTTCACCGTTGCCAAAGGTATCGGTAGTGGTTTCCCTGTAGGCGCGATGCTGGGTAAAGGCTTCCTGCGGGATGCGTTCACGCCAGGTAGCCATGCGACAACATTTGGCGGAACACCACTTGCTTCATCCGTTGTGATTGCTACAATTGAAACGATGCTGGAAGATCGTTTGCCAGAGCGTGCAGCGGAGATGGGTGAATACCTGATGAGCTCCCTGCGGAATCGTTTGGCAGGCAATTCCTTTGTAAAAGAAGTTCGTGGTTTGGGATTGTTGGTCGGCATTGAATGTGCTGAGCCGGTAGGTGATATTGTGCTTGCTGGGCAAAAACGCGGTATCTTGTTTGTCTCTGCAGGACCGAATGTGATTCGTTTGCTTCCGAACCTGTATGTGAGCAAAGAAGAGATCGACGAGGCAGTATCCCTTGTAGCTACATTGATCGAAGAGCACGTAGCGGCGAAAGCCTAACATAAAAATGAGAACCTTTCTGTCTCGGGGCCATTACCGGCCTCGAAGCAGAACGAGATGATGAATCCCTGTAGCCGCGCGGTGAACTCGCAGAAGGTGGAAATGAATACATTTGAGAAGCACGAAGCCAAAGTGTCAATGTTGCTCTCTCTTCTGCCCATGCGGGTGCAGGGAACCGGAAATAAGGAGGACATTATAGATGACAGCACAACAGACGGAAAAGATTCAGAAGATTGATCTGAGAGGCCGGGATTTTATCGAATTCACGGACTACACGGCAGAGGAGATTCGTTATCTGCTTGATCTCGCGATCGAGATTAAAGGCAAGCAAAAAAACGGTGTACCTTTTCAACCGTTGAAGGGTAAAACGATCGGACTTATTTTTGAAAAATCATCCACACGTACGCGTGTATCCTTTGAAGTGGGCATGTTCCAATTGGGCGGACACGCACTCTTCCTGAGCAAAAATGATATCCAGCTGGGTCGCGGGGAAACAACACATGATACAGCCAAAGTGTTGTCCCGTTACCTGGACGGCATCATGATCCGTACCTTTGGACACCATAATGTAACTGAACTGGCAGAGCATGCGGATGTTCCGGTTATTAACGGCCTGAGCGATGCAGCGCATCCTTGTCAGGTTCTGGCAGACTTCCAAACGGTGCTGGAACACAAAGGCAAGCTCGCAGGTCTGAAAATGGCTTACATCGGAGATGGCAACAACATGGCACATTCCCTGATGCTCGGAGCAGCGAAGATGGGTATGCATGTTGCTGTAGCAACGCCAGAAGGTTATGAGCCGGATAGCGCAGTTGTGGAGCAGGCACGCATTATCGCACAAGAGAGCGGTTCTGAAGTGACTGTAACCTACAGTGCACAAGAAGCAGCCAAAGATGCAGATATCGTGTATACGGATGTATGGGCTAGCATGGGCTTTGAGGAAGAGCAGAAGATTCGTGAGCAGGCATTTGCGGCATATCAAGTGGACGAGGAACTGATGAAAGGCGCGAAGCCGGACTACATGTTCTTGCATTGTCTGCCAGCACACCGCGGCGAAGAAGTGAGTGCCGGTGTAATTGACGGGCCAAACTCCCTGATCTTTGATCAGGCGGAGAATCGCTTGCATGCACAGAAAGCGTTAATGGCTGCGTTAATGAGCGAATAGATGCTGTTTGCCTTTATGGGTTGATTTTAGGCGCAGATTTCGCGATGATAGATTCATCTATAATGTACTTTAAAAAGTTAGTTAAACAAGAAGTTCGTAGGATTCAGTGTATGAAGGCTCTGTTTAACTTAACTGATCTTGGGGAGGACCATTGAACATGGCTAAGGAAAAAATCGTACTCGCGTATTCAGGCGGGTTGGACACATCTGTAATTTTGAAATGGTTGAAAGAAACATATGATGCTGAGATTATCGCTTTCACTGCGGATATCGGACAAAAGGATGAATTGGATGGATTGGAGGAAAAAGCACTGGCAACAGGCGCTTCCAAAGTATACATTGACGATCTACGCGATGAATTCGCAAAAGATTTCATCTATCCGATGTTCCAGGCAGGTGCCCTCTATGAAGGACAATACCTGCTTGGCACAAGTATTGCTCGTCCACTGATCGCTAAACGTATGGTGGATATCGCTCGTGCAGAAGGCGCTACAGCCATCGCTCACGGCGCTACGGGTAAAGGAAATGACCAAGTTCGTTTTGAGCTGAACGCGGCTGCGCTGACACCCGACATTAACGTCATTGCACCTTGGCGTCTGGAAGAATTCCGCAACCAGTTCCCGGGACGCGCCGAGATGATTGCTTACGCTGAAAAACATGGCATTCCGGTAACCGCATCTGCGGCTAAACCATACTCCACAGACCGTAACTTGCTGCATATCAGCTATGAGAGCGGTGTGCTCGAAGATCCTTGGTTCGATCCAAGCGCGGACGAGAACAAAGACATGTTCCTGCTGAGCAGTGCACCTGAAGATGCACCAGATCAAGCGGAATATGTTGAACTGGAATTCGAACAAGGTGACTGTGTTGCACTGAACGGTGAGCGCCTGAGCCCGCTGCAAGTGATGGAGCAACTGAACGAGCTGGGTGGCAAACATGGTATTGGCCGTGTAGATATGGTTGAAAACCGTTTTGTTGGTATGAAGAGCCGTGGCGTATACGAAACACCAGGTGGAACAATCTTGTTCACAGCACATCGCAAAATGGAATCCATCACGATGGACCGTGAAGTGATGAACCTGCGTGATAGCCTGATCACACGTTACAGCACATTGGTATACAACGGTTTCTGGTTCGCACCGGAACGTCTGGCGCTGCAAGCGCTGGTGAGCGAAAGCCAGAAGAACGTTACAGGTACCGTTCGTGTGAAACTGTACAAAGGCAATATCATTGGCGCAGGTGTGAAAAGTCCTGTCAGCCTTTACAACCCGGACATCGCAACGATGGAAGCTGATCCAACACAAGCTTACGATCAAGGGGATGCAACTGGCTTTATCCGCCTGAACGCACTGCGTTTGAAAGTAAACTCCGGTGTGGAGCAAAACAAAAACTAACTTCAACCCGCATACTAGAGCGACACTAATATAATTGACAAGACAGGCCGTTCTTGCACATCTGGCAGGAGCGGCTTTGTCCATGAGCGAAAGGGGAGTACTCACTGTGAGCAAGCTGTGGGGAGGACGTTTTACGAAACAAACCAATCATTTGGTTGAGGAATATACGGCATCGATTAACTTTGACAAAGCTTTGGCTGAGGAAGACATTCAAGGAAGTCTGGCCCATGTGACAATGCTGGGCAAATGCGGTATTCTTCCGGTGGAAGATGTAGAGACCATCAAAGAAGGATTGATCACCGTTCTGCACAAAATTCGTGCGGGCGAAGTGGAATTCTCCGTATCGGACGAAGACATCCATATGAATATTGAGAAAAACCTGATCGAGACGATTGGCCCTGTAGGTGGCAAATTACATACAGGCCGTAGCCGGAATGACCAGGTTGCAACGGATATGCACCTATACTTGCGTGAGCGCGTGGTTGGATTTGTAGGCATGCTGCATTCCTTACAGGAAGCACTGATTGGACAAGCAAAAGATAACCTCGATACCATCGTACCGGGTTATACGCATCTTCAACGGGCACAGCCGATTCTTTTCGCCCATCACCTGATGGCATATGTATCCATGTTCCAACGGGATGCGGAGCGTCTGATGGACAGCTACAAACGCATTAACATCCTGCCACTGGGTGCAGGTGCGCTCGCGGGCACAACCTTCCCGATTGACCGTCATTTTGTGGCGGAACAACTGGGCTTTGATGGCGTGTACGAGAACAGTCTGGACGCAGTAAGCGACCGTGATTTCATCGTTGAGTTCCTGGCGGCAGCTTCGCTCATTATGACTCACTTGTCCCGTCTGAGTGAAGAGCTGGTGCTGTGGAGCAGCACGGAGTTTGGATTCGTTGAACTGGACGATGCGTTCTGCACAGGCAGCAGCATTATGCCTCAGAAGAAAAACCCGGATGTTCCTGAACTCGTTCGTGGTAAAACAGGACGTGTGTACGGCAACCTGATCGGTTTGCTGACGGTATTGAAATCTCTTCCACTGGCATACAACAAAGACATGCAGGAAGACAAAGAAGGCATGTTTGACACAGTGGCGACGCTGGAGGGTGCGCTGCAACTGTTTGCTCCAATGATCGCGACAATGACCGTGAACAAGGATCGGATGCGTCAAGCGGTCAACCAGGATTTCTCCAACGCTACGGATATTGCCGATTTCCTCGTGGGCGAAGGCTTGCCTTTCCGTCAGGCGCATGAAGTGATTGGTAAAACGGTACTGTACTGCATCCAGAACAGCAAGTATTTGCTGGATCTGACGATTGATGAATTCCGTCAGTTCTCACCACTGTTTGATGACCGGATCTATGATGTGCTGCAACCGGAAGCGGTAGTGAACGCTCGTAATGTTTACGGCGGGACAGCTTCGGGTCAAGTCGCCGAAGCCATCGGACGCAGTGAGAAGGTACTGGAAATTACCGAGCAATGGATTAAGAACCGCGGTTAATACCACGGTTACTATAGGTATTTGTACAGATACGACAGTACAATAAAGAAGCAGGCCAGAGAACTTTGTTCTCAACGGCCTGCTTTTTTGTGTTTTACAGCGATATGCTCTAGATATATTGAACTCAACCGCGAACGGAAGGTAGGTTGTTCTACTATCGGAGTACCAGTTTAGTTACTCGTGGTAGCTCCATTGCAATTCTCCACTAATCGCGCTTTTGTAAAGGCAACCATTTCAATACATCCTGAATCTTGGCATCCCAGTAGCCCCACTCATGTTCACCAGGCCCTTCCTCGTATGTCAATTCGAAGTTCGTTTGTTCACAGGCATGCCGGAAGGTTTGATTATCCTCATACAGGAAATCTTCCGTTCCGCAGCATTGGTAGAGCAAAGGTCGAGGACTTTCGCTAGAATGGCTTTCTTTTAACAGATGAATCAGATCATTCTCAGTGCCTGCCACCTCTGGTCCAAAAATCCGTTGTAACTCAGCCTGTTGCAATGCGGAGGATGCGTTTCTATCCATATGTGCAGACATATCGAGTGCTCCAGACAAACTGGCAGCTGCCGCATATTGCTCTGGTTTACGAAGGGCCAGCTTAAACGCGCCATAACCACCCATGGATAATCCAGCAACGAAGTTATCCTCACGCTTTGGTGACAGAGGGAAGAAAGAACGAGCAAGTGAGGGCAGTTCTTCGCTGATAAACGTCCAGTATTTTCCGCCTTCGACCATATCTGTATAGAAACTGCGATGTACCTGTGGCATAACAACGGCGATTCCAAGGTTTGCTACATAACGTTCAATCGATGTGCGGCGCAGCCAGATGGAATCATCGTCCGATAGACCGTGTAACAGGTACAGGGTTGGGTGAAGACCTTTGCCGGTCACGTTCTCCATACCGATCTGATTGTGGGTTTGTTGCGGGAGGATGACATGCATGCTGGTACTCAGCCCAAGCGTATCGGAGTAAAAATCACATTTAATAAGTGCCATGAGTATAAGAAACCCCTTTCATAAGTTCGTTAACCACGTGTTTTTGACTTGAGAGGATGAGCCGGGATTGCTCCCTAATAGCTTTTAAGTATCCATATTTAACAGGTTATACGCATTGCTCGTGCAATGCAATAACAAGATGCACATTAAAAAATCATGAAGGAGTATCTCTAAATTGTAAGGTTTCAACAGGCTAAGTTAGATGAGTGGAATGGAGGGGAGATCAACATTGTTACGACGTTGTTTACAACGTAACAATGTTATGTTACACTCATTTCAATAAAAAGGGGGACCATATATGATGGAAGATTTGATCTCCAAGAAAGAATTGTTGGACCTGACAGGAATCTCATACGGCCAGTTATACCGTTGGAAGCGGAAAAATCTCATTCCGGAAGAATGGTTCATTCGGAAGTCGTCCTACACCGGACAAGAGACCTTTTTTCCCAAACAACAGATTTTACTGCGCATTGACAAAATTCTCAATATGAAAGACGGATTATCACTGGATGAGCTGGCAGACGTGTTCTCACCTACGTTGGGTGAAGTGGAAATGTCTGCAGAGCAACTGTTAGAGCGAAACATTGTTTCACAAATCTCGCTGGATCTATTGAAAGAAGCAGGTCGGGAACAACCGTTGTATGCTTTGGAGCAGATTATGATGCTCTACGTCCTTGATAAGCTGTTAATGAGCGGAGATATTACTCGGCAAGAGGGTGCGTTGCTGATCGATGTGATGTCTGAACATTATTATCGTTTTACAGGCAAACCCAGCGAACTCGTGCTTATTCGTAAGATGGGTGTTCCTTCATTCATGCTGGTAACAGCAGGAACGGAGTTTTATTTTGACAATGGTGTGAAAGTGGTTCTTAGGCAGCCGATGGGAACATTTATGGAAGAATTAAAACTCAAATTGGGATAAGGAGAGGATCATCTATGGAAGAGCGGAATAAGCGGAATGATCTGAATGTGGCGGGCATAAGTCAAACGGCAGGCGGGAATTTTCACCGTGTATCTATTGATGGCATGGCTAAGGTGAACGGTAACCTGGACTGCACCTCTATGGAAGTGAATGGAACATTGAAGATGCACGGCGCTTTAAGCTCCGAGAGTGCAACGATTAACGGCATGTGTACGTTGAATGGCCCCTTGACCAGTTCGCGTGTTCGTGTGGATGGTATGACAACAATTAACGGAGATCTTCATAGCCCTGAGCTTGAAGTGAACGGGAAATGCACCGTACGGGGAAGAGTGGATGGGGAACGTATTGATATTGGCGGTGTGATTGATATTGAAGGGGATGTGCAATGCGAGTCCCTGAATGTACGAGGCAATATTAAAATCAGTGGCTTTTTGAATGCAGGAACGGTGGAGATCCGACTTCACACATCTTCTTCGGCTAAAGAGATTGGCGGAGAGCGTATCGATATTCGTCGCAAGGAACAACAGAATGGATTTTGGAAAAGTATTGGCCTGGGCGGGACTCCATCGTTTAAGACATCCTTAATTGAAGGTGATGAGATTGTGCTGGAAGATACCGAAGCTGATATTGTTCGGGGGAGTAACATTTTTATCGGTCGCGGCTGTAACATTAGGCTGGTCGAGTATTCAGGTGAACTTGAGGTAGATCAGGATGCCAAGGTGGGCGGCAGTCAGCGAATTTAAATTTTGGATATGGAGAGAAAGGGATGGGATCGACATGAATAACAATCCTGGGCGTTCTTTGGACAAAAAAATGGATATCAGCATCGTTGGTGATGGCAGTTCTGCTGGGGGCGTGTACGGCAAGGTCAAGGTCGTAGGGGATGCAACCTTCAACGACAATCTATCTTGTGATCGCTTCAAATGTACGGGTACATCGGTCATATACGGATCGCTTGAATCCACAGATATTAAAATTACCGGAACCCTGACTCTAACAGAGCGAGAGACCAGCAACGATGGTGAGGATGGAATCCAGGCATCTGGCCTGCATGCCAAAGCTGAGCATATAAAAGTGGTAGGTGAACTTCATCTGTCCGGGGATTGTCAGGCGGAAAATATCAAGCTGAACGGACGGTTGACGATAGCGGGGATGCTCAGCGCTGAACACATGTCACTCAAAATCATGGGTCCATCCGAGGTCAAGGAAATGGGCGGTGCCATCATCTCGGTGAAGAGTGGCCGGTTGAATGACTTGTTTTCGGGGAATAAGTCAATTCTCAAGGCACAGATTATCGAAGGTGATGATATTGAATTAGAAAATACGGAGGCCGAGATTGTGCGTGGCGATAAAATAAAAATCGGTCCTGGCTGCCGGATCGGTACAGTGGAATACCGTTCATCTCTGCAAATTCATCCGCAATCGGAAGTTTTGCTGCAAAGCAATCGGTCCTTGGACTGATTAACGTAAACTTCTTTTCGGATATACTAATGCAGTCATATGAATAGAGCGTGAATGGAGAGATTGAGTACAATGGTTGCACGTAAAAACAGTATTGGATTGGTGCTGGCAGGGTTACTGCTCAGCATACTAATGGCTTCGATGGATAATACCATCGTGGCAACAGCTATGGGGGATATTGTCGGGAAACTGGGTGGGCTCGACAAGTTCGTCTGGGTTACCTCCGCGTACATGGTGGCTGAGATGGCAGGGATGCCGATCTTCGGTAAGTTATCCGATATGTATGGACGGAAGAAGTTTTTTGTATTTGGTATTATTGTGTTTATGCTCGGCTCAGCACTGTGCGGAACGGCAACGTCTATTGTGGAATTGACGATGTACAGAGCGATTCAGGGTATTGGTGCGGGTGCCTTGGTGCCGATTGCCTTTACGATTATGTTTGATGTCGTTGCACCAGAATCTCGTGGTAAATTGGGTGGGTTGTTTGGAGCGGTCTTTGGTCTGTCCAGCGTCTTTGGACCATTGCTTGGTGCTTATATTACTCAGTATGCGACATGGGAATGGGTATTCTATATCAACCTGCCACTCGGCTTGATTGCATTTGTGTTTATTGCATTCTTCTACAAAGAGTCTCATCAGCATCAATCCCAACAGATCGACTGGCTGGGTGCTGTAACGCTGATCGGTGCTGTTGTGTGCCTGATCTTTGGTCTGGAACTGGGCGGCAAAACGTTTGCCTGGGGTTCCTGGCAGATTCTTGGCTTGTTTGCCGGATTTGTAGCATTAGCGCTGCTTTTCCTGTTTGCAGAAACAAAAGCCAAAGAACCAATCATCTCCTTCAACATGTTCCGCAACCGGGTCTACTGGTCCAGTAACGTTATTGGTATGTTCAGTGGTGCGGCGTTCATTACAGCATCCGTGTACATTCCGATCTTTATACAGGGGGTACTTGGTGGTAAAGCGACCAACTCCGGTCTCGTACTTTTACCGATGATGCTGGGGTCCGTTGTGACGGCGTCCCTGGGCGGTGTGCTCATGACCAAAATCAAATATCGCAATATCATGATTCCTACGTTGGCCTTACTTGTCATTGGACTCGGATTGCTGACTACGTTGGATGAGAGTTCTTCCCTCTGGACGATACGTATTTACATGGTGATGGTTGGTCTGGGTGTCGGGGCTTCGTTCTCGGTACTCAGCAATGCAGCCATGAACGCATTTGAACCGCGAAGACGCGGAGCGGCAAGCTCCACACTTAACTTTTTGCGGTCCCTCGGAATGACGATGGGTATTACGATCTTTGGTATCGTGCAGAGCCAGGTATTTACGCGTAAAATGAATGACGCTCTCGCTGGATCAGCTGCGGAGACAGGTGGTGCTTCCGCGGGTGGTATGCCTCAGGGAATGGATCTGACCGATCCACATGCGTTGCTCTCACCAGAACTCAGACAGGCGATTCCGCCTCAGGTGCTGGATAGCATCACACATGCTCTATCTTCTTCCATCGTGCAGTTATTTGCCTGGGCTGTGATTCCGGCTGCACTCGCGTTGGTCGCTTCCTTCTTCATGGGAAAAGAGAAGATGGTTGTAGGCGAAGAGCAAGGCGAATACACCGGCGGTCACTAAACCGTAATGCAGTAAATCGTGAGTTACGGTAGTAAAGTTAATCTTAGATTGGTAAAACTCGATTAACTTATCTTGAAAATGTAGAGACACACTTCTCGCTTATCCTCAAAAGGGACGTGAAGTGTGTCTTTTTGTTTTCGTGTGATCAGCTTATGCTTATCCATGAATTACGGCAGGACCTTGTTTGTACCATTCCGTGATCTGTAAGTTGTCGGTTGCTTTGAACAAAATTAAGGCTGCTTCGTATCGCTGATCCCGTCCTCGACCACAGAAGGCCCTTGCGGGTCAGGTAGGCTGCTATGACCGGAGCGGGCAATGAGGCGATTCTGAGCTTTGTACGTGTCCCGTGTAATCGTTTTGGATTCGACCACTTTGCCGTCCAGCCTCTTGGTTCTTACCGTCTCCACAATATATCCAGGCTGTCCGTCTTGCAGCACCTGCTGTGCACCATCAGGCAGTACCGTACTAGACACATATTTTACTGGAACACTTAATGTTTCAATGGTCCGAGATTCAAGTGCATAGCTGACGTTCTCCGGGAAGGTGCCGAAAAATTTCACCATCAATTGGTGATTCTTCACCTCTGCATGAATGAGTAAGGATTTTCCAGTATTATTTTTGAAGCGAAAGTTGATGGCTCCCGACGCAAAGGTGGCATCCAGTCCTTTGGGCAAATATTTGACCGGCAGGGAATGGTTGCGACGCTCAATAATATCAAGACCCGTCAATAGCGCTGCATTATACACTGTACTTGATACCTGGCAGATTCCCCCGCCAATTCCGGGGGTTAGTCTTCCATTGACAATGACCGGGGCCTCACGAAACCCATAATCTTTTTCAGCCTTACGGATGACTTTCTCATAATCGAATGTGGCATCCGGTGGTAAAATCATGCCGTTAATCGCTTCCGCCGCTGCGCTGACATTATGTATGCGGCCTTCACTACTATTACCCAGACCCGTGGAGAACTGGATGATCTTTCGGTCAATGCCTTCCTGGCGCAGCGAATCAAGGGTTACTTCAGGCTTCAGCGTATACAGTGGTACATGTATTAGCAATGGGGCAGGTTTCTCATCCGGGTTCAGTACACTGAAATCCCTGTGCAGCTTCGTTTGTATGAGATTTGTGAGTGTATTCCAATCAATGCGGCGGACGCCCTTTTCCGGGATATACTGGACTTTGTCACTTGTGGTAATGCGGCGAACAGCGTCCGCAGGTGTACCGAAGGTTTCTTTTTCCCAGGCAGGGCTGAGATGTTCTTGGAGTGGTCTGGAGTCGTAGTTCATATCGAGAGAGAACTCTTTCGGAAAATGATAACGTGCATAAGCGCGTTCCCACAGGTTACCTTCCTCCAGCTGCTGTATCGCGGTTTTCAAGCTGTTAACGTTGTAGCTCACCCCCACCTGAGCTGCGGTATACGACATCGTCTGGGGGGTGGGTTCAGTCACTTCAAAGGTGACAGGCCAGTCCTCCAGCTTTTGGATCTGTTCATCCAATTCATGCAATACGTTCTTGCGATTCTTCCCCTCCACCAGCATGCCGCCAACATGAACATCTTTGGGCAGGGCAGGTTGATTCACGTACATATACAGCAATCCATAAGACGCGGAGCCGATCAAGAGGATGGAGAATAGAACAATGACCGTCAAATGTATTTTTTTCATAACCGTACGCTCCTTTATACTTCAGTTGTTCCCGACTTTGTAACACTTTCTATATATATGATCCAATGCAGGAAAACTTTCGGGTACTCAATAGGTAACAAATTTGTTACAATAAACTTCATATGAATCCATGCTTCACCATTGAAACAGGAACGAAGTGGATTTTTCCCTGATGAAATTCAGGTCTTTTTAAAGGAAATGCCGGGATTGTGTCGAAATGATAATGGCTAACTATGCGAGCAGGAAGTGATGATGTGATAGAAATGCAGGACGTGTGGAAGACCTACGCCAATGGGACCCACGCATTACAAGGGGTGTCGGTGAAGATCGACCGCAATGAATTTGTCTATATCGTCGGTCCGTCCGGCGCAGGTAAATCGACATTTATGAAATTGATGTACAGAGAAGAAGTTCCGACAAAAGGACAAATATCCATTAACGGATTTAATATTGGTAAGTTGAAGCCAAGAAAGATTCCTTATGTGCGTCGTAACATCGGCGTTGTGTTCCAGGATTTTCGTCTGCTGCCACGGATGACAGCATTTGAGAATGTGGCATTTGCGATGGAAGTTATTGAAGCGCCGAAACGTCATATCAAAAAACGGGTGATGGAAGTGCTCGACTTGGTGGGACTGCGGAGTAAGGCAAATCGCGAACCTTCACAGCTCTCGGGTGGAGAACAGCAGCGTATTGCCATTGCACGGGCTATCGTCAATAACCCGTCGGTTATTATCGCGGACGAGCCTACAGGGAACCTCGATCCGGAGACGTCATGGGGGATTATGCAACTGCTGGATGAGATTAATTTTCGGGGGACAACCATTGTTATGGCGACCCACAACAAAGATATCGTAAACACGATGCGTAAACGGGTAATCGCCATTGAACGTGGACAGATTGTACGGGATCAGATGAGAGGGGAATACGGTTATGAATTTTAGTACTCTCTTGCGCCATCTGCGGGAGGGATTCAAAAACGTATTCCGCAACGGCTGGATGTCTGTGGCCTCCATCATGTCCATCATTGTGTCGCTATTGATTCTTGGTGTGTTTATGCTACTGGTGCTCAATGTGAACTCCATGGCGAATCAGGTTGATAGCCAAGTGGAGATCAGCACGTTCCTCGAGCTGAATGTGGACGAGAACCTGCGTAACACACTGGAGCAAGAAATCAGCGCGATGCCTGAAGTAAGTGAGATTCGTTTTGTTTCCAAGGAAGAAGGACTCAAGGAGTTCCGTGAGCGTCTTGGAGAGAGTGCAGATAACGTGCTTAGCGGTTTCGATGTGGACAACAACCCACTGCCGGAGACCATTGAAGTTGAGGTCATTGAACCGGAAACCGTCACTTTTGTGGCGCAAAAAATCGAAGCTTTGAACGAAAAACACCCGGAGAAGCCGATCATGAAAGTGAACTACGGCAAGGAAACGGTGGAAGTGTTGTTCAAATTTACGAAACTTGTTCGTAACATCGGATTTATTTTTGTCGGGGGACTGGGTCTGATGTCCATGTTCCTGATCTCGAATACGATTCGCGTAACGATTCTGGCACGTCGCCGGGAGATCGGAATTATGAAGCTTGTTGGTGCAACCAATACCTTTATTCGCTGGCCTTTCTTTATTGAAGGTGCACTCATTGGATTTATTGGATCGGTCATTACGGTTGGGGTGCTGTTCGTTGGATACAGCCAGTTGATGAAGACGATTGGTCAGGATGTCTTCATGCAGATGCTTAACTTGATTCCGCTCGGCGAAATCTGGTTGCTGTTTGGAACACTGTTGATTGGACTCGGTGTGCTGGTAGGTATTTTGGGAAGTACACTGTCCATTCGGAAATCACTCAATGTTTAATTTTGTTTTCAACGGTCGAATTGCAGAATATGTCGAAAAGAATGGTAAAGCAGGTTCATTAATGGACGCTGTTTGACGATATGTAGGAAAGACGGAGTCTTTTAAGATTGAAGAAAGCAAAGAACATGCTGTTCACCACCTGTGCAGGTTGCTTTCTTGTGAAATCATAGGATGGGGGATCATCATTTTGAAAAAAACCGCTTCGCTACTGGCCTTTACGTTATTGGCCAGTTTGACGCTTCAACCTTCTGACGGATATGCCAAGAGTAGCATCAGCGATATTGACCAACAGATTCAGCAACTGGAGAGCAAGGCGGCTTCTGCCAAGCAGGAGCAAAAAAAAGCGGCTTCCAACAAAAAGGAAGCACAGCATTACAAGAACAAAACCAACGCTTATCTGAAGGTTGTCATGGAACAGATCAATGTCGTTAGTGATGAACTGGCGAGTGTATCCTTGCAGATCGAGAACACGGAGGAAGATCTCCGTACAACGAAAAAAGATCTGCAAGCGGCAGAAGAACGCATTGTTGCAAGGGAAAAATTGTTGGAGTCACGCGTGCGCCTGATGTATACGGACGGTGCTGTATCCTATCTGGATGTATTGTTGTCCTCTACTAGCTTCACTGACTTCCTGACCCGTGCGGATTCACTCAAAACGATTGTGGACCAGGATCAGCATCTGCTGGATGAGCACAAAGCGGACAAGCAACTGGTCGTGGACAAAAAGGCAGAATTGGATGTGCAATATGCGGAAGCCAAGAGCCTGTATGCACAGAAGAAACAGCGCAAGTCCCAATTGAATGAAAAAGAAGCGGAAAAGCAAGTGCTTCTCGCTTCATATGATGCTAAAATTGAAGAGTCAGAAGAGCTGACACAAGAGCAGGAAGATGTGTTAATGCAGATTGCCAGCAAACGTTCGGCCCTTCTTCAAGAGAAAAATAAATTACGTGAACAGCAGGCAGCCGCAGCGGCTAAAGCAAAAGCCGCAGCTGCTGCCCGGGCGAAAGCTGCAGCCAAGGCACCAACCAGAGTCAGCTCGGATAGCAGCAGTGAGGTTACCTATTCATCCGGTAATGGTATCTTCTCAAAACCAGTATCTGGAGGACGTATTTCTTCTGGATTCGGCCCCCGTACCCATCCAATTACGGGCGTAGTTGGTAAGATGCATGCAGGTGTCGATTTTGCTGTTCCTCAGGGAACTTCGGTTCACGCTGCTTCTGGCGGAATCGTGATCATGGCTGAATGGTATAGCGGTTATGGCTATACGGTTATTGTGGACCACGGCGGTGGACTATGGACGTTATATGGTCACTTGCGCGAAGGTGGATTCAAAGTCAGCAAGGGAGACACAGTAAGCAAAGGGGATACCATTGCTGAGTCAGGAAATACAGGGAACTCTACTGGACCTCATTTGCACTTTGAAGTGAGAGATAACGGTACCGCTGTAAATCCGATGAACTATTTGTAATTATTGCTCCGTCGTTCGAATGGAAAAAACATATTCCGTACAAGCTAGACATATAATAAGCTGGCATGTTCAGGGAATGGATTCTGGCAACAATGGAATCGGACACGCTTCAAAACTAAAGGCGGTGACAAACGGATGATGAAGAAAAGATCGGCGCTACTGCTTGTCATTGTGGGTCTCCTGGGTGGTAGTTTGCTAACCCTGGTACTAATGACTTACCCGGGAATAGCAAACCAAACCACAGCTGGCGAAGGTTTGCTGGCTAGTGTAACCGGCAATACACAGCAGAAGAACGATTTGAAAAAGATTGAAACTGCGATGGATTTGATCTCAAGCAACTATTATAAAGACGTGGATCAGACCAAATTGATTGACGGTGCGATCAACGGCATGATGGAATCGCTTGGTGATCCGTACTCCAACTATATGGGGCAGGAAACGGCTGCTCAGTTTGAAGAGTCGATCGAAGGTTCATTTACCGGTATTGGCGCAGAGGTATCCTCACAGGATGGAAACGTTGTTGTTGTTTCCCCAATCAAAGGATCACCTGCCGAGAAAGCGGGTATTCGTGCCAAAGACATGATTATGTCAGTCAACGGCGAATCCCTGCAAGGTTTGGAACTGAACAAGGCTGTCAACAAAATCAGAGGTCCCAAGGGCAGTGAAGCGAAGGTACAGGTCAAACGTGCCGGATCTTCCGAGCTGATTGAATTTGTGATTGTACGGGATGACATTGATCTGGAAACCGTATATGCTCACATGGAAGATGGCGGAATTGGCGTTATTGCCATTACTCAATTCTCTTTGAATACAGGCGATCGCTTCAAGGAAGAGTTGGCGAAGCTCGAGAAGCAGAACATGAAAGGTCTGGTCATCGACGTACGGAATGACCCAGGCGGTGTATTGCAAGTCGTTATTGATATTGCTGAACAGTTTGTTCCTAAAGGCAAGGTTATTGTGCAAGTTGAAGACAAGAACGGCAAAAAGGAACAAAGTAAATCCAATGGATCAGCTAAAGCTTATCCAGTCACAGTCCTGATGAACAAAGGTAGCGCGAGCGCGTCGGAGATTCTGGCCGGTGCATTACAACAGTCAGCAGGTGCGAAGTTGATTGGTGAGAACTCCTTTGGTAAAGGAACCGTGCAGACGAGTTATGACAAGCAAATGGGTGACGGCAGCTTGCTGAAGATCACCATTGCCAAATGGCTCACTCCGAACGGAGACTGGATTCATGAAAAAGGAATCAAACCGGATATTGCGGTAGACCAGCCGGATTATTTCTCGGTGGCACCGATTAACAAAGAGAAGTTACCACTTAAATATGACAGCAATAGCACGGATGTGAAAAGTGCGCAGACGATGCTGAGAGGACTCGATTTCAAACCGGATCGTGTGGATGGATACTACGACCAGAAGACAGAAGAAGCGGTCAAGGCATTCCAGAAGCAAAAAGGCATTCAGGCTACAGGCCAGATTGACGAGAAAACCGCTGAATCACTGGAAGCGGCTCTGATTGAACGTATTGCCAATCCTCAATATGATGCACAGCTGAAACGCGCGATCGAAAATGTCTCAAAGGATATTTCGTCCGCTGTGTCGAAGCCATAAAGAAGGCTGATTTTCAGCCTTCTTTTTTTCTGAACCGGCTGAAAGAGAGGGGTGACCGACCACAATGGAATGGGTATGGCCGTGGTTAACTACATTAGGGGAAGCTTTGTTGCAGTTGTTTATTCAGCCGTTTTATTATATTGCGGTGATCCTGATTGCGCTGATCTATCATCGTCAGTTACTGCAGGAGCGTAAATTGTTTCATGTCCGTTTGCAAAGCTCGATAACACAGACGATTCGTGCGGTGCTCGGAGGCATACTCATCGGTACCATTGTCTCGATCTTGTCCCTATTCCTTGGTGCACATCTTACACTGGGAAGTCTCATATGCATATGGGCTGCAACATTAATTCTATCCTTGTTCCGTATCCGGTATCTGTGCTTTGCCTACGCGGCCGGGTTGCTGGGTGTGGTGCAATTTGGTTTGAATCTGGCTTCAGGCTGGCAACCATCCGGTTGGATGGGCACTATCACGGAAACGCTTCGTGCCCTGGATATGCCTGCACTGCTTGTCCTAGCGGCGCTTCTACATATGGGTGAAGCCCTGTTGGTACGCATGCAGGGGGTATCGATGGCATCACCACTTCTCTTCGAGGGGAAACGTGGGAAACTGGTTGGTGGATATCAACTGCAACAGTTCTGGGCCATTCCTCTACTGATTCTTGTTCCCGTCACAGGAGGTGGCGCGGAGCTGGCATGGAATCCACTGATGAATGCAGGACATAGTTATATGCTGGTTGCATTGCCCATCATGCTCGGATTTGGTGAGATAACGCAGAGTATGCTTCCGGGACAAAAGGTGCAGATCTCATCAAAGCGGTTGATGATATACGGGGCAACTTTGCTCGTGTTCAGCTTGCTTGCTGCATGGTGGTCTCCACTCATGGTGGTTGCTGCGCTAATTGCATTTATTGGACATGAATTTCTGGTATGGTACAGCGCGTTTGAAGAGCAAAACCGGAGTCCGGTATTTGTCCATCCGCAGCATGGGCTGAAGGTATTGGCTGTTATTCCGGAGAGTCCTGCTGCAGATTTGGGGATTGAAGCAGGAGAGACCTTGTACAAGGTGAACGGTAAGTTGGTTCATTCACCAGAAGAGTTACATCGTGCCCTGCGGATGAACCCGGCTTTTTGCAAACTTGAGGTGCGAAATCACCAAGGAGAAAGCAAGTTCATGCAACGAGCGATCTATGAAGGGGAGCATCATCAGCTTGGGGTCATTATGGCACCGGACAATCACGAGGTCTGGGCGATTCGGTTACGTCCACTGACGCTGTTCCATATCATCAATCTCAAATTGTTTGCCCGCTTGAAAAAACCACAAAGGGACGAAGCCCCATTGGCGTTACCGCCAGCCCCTGTGGCCAGTGATAAAGGATCCATAGAGATGTAACTAAGCATACGTGATGAAGTATGTTGCATACATCAAGCAATGAAAAAGGTATTTCCGAGCGCCGTCGCAGGCAAGGGAAATACCTTTTTTGTTATTGTTTTAGCATAAAGATGGCGATTTGAGTCCGATCACGCAAGCTCAGCTTGCCGAGAATATCTGTGACGTAGTTTTTGACCGTGCCTTCACTGAGGAACAATTTGGCGGCAATTTCCTTATTGGATAAACCCTCCGATATGGCCTCGGCAACCGCCAGCTCCATACGTGTCAGTCCATAGGCTTCGATTGGATTCTGTGTCAGGGGAGTCGTAGCAGGACGAAGAAGTCCTGTTAGCTTGCGAGCAATATCTGGATGAATTAACATATCACCATTATGTACGGTCTTGATGCCTTGAATGATCCGCTCGGGTGGAACATTTTTGAGCAAATAACCGCTTGCTCCATCCTGTAATGCCTGAATAATATACTCATCGTCGTCAAACGTAGTCAGCATGAGCACCTGGATTTCAGGAAAACGTGACTTGATGCGTTTGGTACCTTCAACTCCATCACATTCCGGCATCCGAATATCCATTAAAACCACGTCCGCAGGCGTCCCTGCTTCAAGCAATTCCAACGCTTCCTGTCCATTTGAGGCTGTACCTGTAACGCGAATGCCGGAGTCCAGTCCGAGCAGCACTTTCAGGCTCTCACGAATGAAGTAATCATCGTCTGCGAGAATCAGCCGAATAAGTGGGAGCTGGCCTGAATCATTCTTGTTGTTCACATCATTCCGTTCGGACATGAGAACATTCACTTCCTTTTTTCAGAGTATATCCATCTGGTTCGTTAATGGAATGCGTGTAATCACTGTATACGGATAAGCAGATTGAATCTCCAGGACTCCTCCCACCATTTGTGTGCGCAGAAGCATGCCTTCCTGTCCTATGCCATTTCGCTTGGAAGAATGGGGATTGATTTTGCCATCATTACTTACACTCATACACACTTCTTGATCCCCGAATACCAACTCCACAGTGATCGAAGAAGCATTTCCGTGTCGCAGGGCATTGGTCAAGGCTTCTTTGGCATTTTTGAACAGAACGATTTGTATGCTGGGATACAGCACATGGGATGGGCCATGAACTTCATAATTTGTCTTCACGCCAGTATCTCTACCCACTTCCTCGAGAAGACGATCCAGGGCGTAGGCTTCGGATGCATAGGAATTCGGTTGCAGTTTGTGTAGTGTGTTGCGCATATCATCCATACTATCGGCCAATTGATCGCGAATCTGTCTCACCATTTCCGTTCCTTGTTCCATATCGAGAGGGAGGGTCAGCAGGGCGGCTTCCGACATCATTTTGGTGCGAATCAGTCGATGCCCGATATCGTCATGAAGCTGTCTGGAGATACGGGTACGTTCCTCTGCCTGAGCCACTCCTTCAAGTTGCTTTGTAAATAACAGCAGCTGCGCACGCGCTTCTTGGAGCTCGTAATGTTTGCTGCGAAGTTCGTCATAGACTTGTTCCAGTTGTCCGCGGCTGCTCGCCGTTCTTGATCCCTGCCAGGACAGAGCCGCTGTGATAAGTAGAAGCAGGTTGCCAAGAACCATCGCAGTTGTCTCTGTGGAGAGTAAGGTAATGTCGGTTGTATTTAGTGTGATTAACCCTGGCTGCGGCGCCTGTGAGTCAGAATAATGCCAATGCAAAGCGACATTGTTAGCGACAAGCTGAATTGCAAACATCAACCATCTCCGATTTCCCTCCAGTCTGTATATATACACGTAGAGCACGGAGAGAGAGAGGAAAAACATAAATGGTCCATATGAAGCAATCAGCCAACAGCTCCAGAGTATTTCGGCCAGAAGCAACAGCCATTGCTGTGTACTTGAACGGTTGAAATCTTTCCACACGGAGAGTCCAAGCGCGATGATGATATATAGGGTGTAGACGGCTTCGTTGTCCAAGGGCAGCATCAACATGTACAGCACGGCTGGAACGATAATTAATCCGTATTGCAGAAACCGCATCGGCATAGGGCAGTGACATCCTTTATATAAAAAGTGGAGTAAAATCTCTCGGTAATGCGCCCTTGATTATACCATAAGCAGCATTCGAATCAGGAGATGACTTAAGTCACCTTCGATTCATGACTTTTCGTACCTTCGCTACAGAGTGCGATCCGTTACAATAAAATTATGAAATCCAGCGGCGAAGGCCGAAACGGAAAAGGGGCGTAAAAGGGATGGGCATACTTGAAGTAGATCATGTAGTAAAACGATACGGCAGCAAGCTGTCCGTGGATCATTTGAACCTTAGTGTTGGCAAAGGCGAAATTTTTGGATTGCTTGGTCCCAATGGAGCAGGAAAAAGTACCACCATCAGCATGATTGCAGGGCTCCTGAATATGGATCAGGGTGAAATCAGATTAGATGGGATATCGGTCAAGGAGCGACCGCTTGAAGTAAAGCGCAAGATCGGACTCGTTCCGCAGGATCTGGCTTTATACGAAACCATGTCTGCTGCGGAGAATGTGACTTTTTTTGCCAGACTGTATGGACTACGTGGAAAATTGCTTAAGGAAAGAGTGCAGGAGTCTCTTGAATTTGTAGGGTTGCAGGATAAAGCAAAGGATGCCCCCTCGACCTTCTCTGGCGGTATGAAACGCAGGTTAAACATCGCATGTGCGATTACACATCGCCCGGATCTCATTATCATGGATGAACCGACAGTTGGCATTGATCCGCAATCTCGAAATCATATTCTTGAATCGGTACGCACACTTAACAAGATGGGTTCAACGATCATATATACAAGTCATTACATGGAGGAAGTGGCGGCGATTAGTCACCGGGTTGCGATTATGGATCAGGGGCGAATTATTGCCTGTGGGACTGAAGCAGAGCTGAGAGAACGAGTAGCATCGGAGGAAAAAGTAGTGCTCTCCACTTCCGGTATCGGTCCCGACGTTGTGGAAGAACTGAAACTTCACCCCCGCGTGCGGATGGTAGACGTTTCAGAGAATACACTGACCATTACGCTGCCTTCGGCACAGCAGGATCTCCAGGATCTGCTCTTCATTTGCAGCAAACATGAAGTATCCATTCAGTCTCTCAAGGTCGAAGAGCCGGATCTGGAAACGTTATTCCTCAATCTGACCGGGCGTACGCTTCGGGACTAGGGGGAACAAGAGATGAATATATGGCATATTTGCATCTTTGAATTAAGGCGTATTCTTAAGATTCGATCTGTGGTGTTAAACCTGTTTATTTTGCCATTGTTACTGATTTTTATATTGGGCACGGCACTTTCCAGTACGATGGGTACGGCGGAGGATGTTATTCCGGATACTGTACGTGTGGGAATCATCCATTTGAGCACTGATTCAGGCGGAGGATCAAGTACGGTTAATCAAGCGCTGGATACATTCGTTGAATCCCCGGAAGTGGCTGAGATGGTCAAGGTGCAGAACTTTACGACTGAAGAAGAGGCCGTTCATTCGCTGCGTACCGGCAAGCTGGACTTTGCTGTAATGATTCCTTCGGATTTTGAGCAGAAGGTGATGACGGGGAAAGAGGCCAGGTTACAGTGGATACGAGGAAAGGATAATACGCTCAATACCTTGGGTGAAACTTTGTTCACACGATTTACGGATGAATGGAACCGACAGATGGCGATTACCAAAGTGTTCGGTCCGGAAGTAATTGCTGCCATGGCCTCTGCTTCGGAGTCTGGTACGGTGAATTCCACCTCCATTGCTGTCACTAATCCCGGTAAGACAGGTACGGCGTATAGTGCCTCCCAATACTATGCCGCATCCATGCTGGCGATGTTTATGTTGTACTCGGGTATGACAACCAGTACCAGCCTTTTTGGAGAGCGTGATAACAAAACGTTAATTCGCCTTCAGGCTGCACCGATGGGTAACGGAGTTATTTTCGCTGGCAAAATTGCAGGAAATAGTCTGCTCGCTTTCTTGCAGGCAACGACGATTATCCTTATGACATATTGGCTCTACGGTGTGGATTGGGGAACCCATCCTTGGTATATTGTGCTGACTTGTGTATCCATCACATTGGCATCCATGACTCTTGGCGTAATCGTGGCATTGGTATGCAAAAGCACAGCATCGGCCAGTGCAACCTTACAAGGTATCATCGTTGCCATGACATTCATCAGTGGTGGGTTCATGCCCATTCCGATTGATTTTGTACAACGGCTTAGCCAATTTACGGTTAACCACTGGGCGCTCCAGAGTTTTCTGAGAATGATGCTGGATGCACCTGTAGCAGAGATTGTGTATAACATTCTAATGCTAGGCGCAGTATGCGCTGTATTACTGCTTATCTCAGGAATGATCTATAGAAAGGCAGGATACCGATATGAATAGTCTGCACATCGCCTGGTTGATGATTAGACGTACACTTGGCCGTAAAATGGGCTTCATTACGTTTCTGCTTCTGCCTTGCCTGGTGGTTACAGGAGCGGTTGCTCTCTTTGGAAGCGAGCAGAGTACACGGACGGTCATTCCCTACGTCAATGAGGATACAGGGGTAGCAGGAGCATGGATGATTCAAGAACTTGCTGGCAACGAGCAGTACCTGCTCAAGCCGATGACAAATGAAGCAGAAGTGAAGGAATCCATCGCTCAGCAAAAAGGAAGTTCTGGCATCATCATTCCGGCACATTATACGGAAGATCTGTTAAAAGGAAAGCCAACCGAGATCCAATTGGTGGAGCTGCGGATAAGCGAAGCTTCCTACACACTGCGAGCAGCAGTTGAAGGTTTGACGAGCGGATTGTTACAATCTGCTTCAGCTGTTAAGGTGGCGGCAGGTCCTGTCTCAAGTGAGACTGACATACTATCGAGTATACAGAAGCCCTTTGAACAGCTTTTACAGGAGATAGGAGAACATCAGGTTGCTGGTGAAGTCACCGATCTGCAGATCTATCCCAAGCCAGGCCTGAACAATGTGACTGGATTTACAATCATGTTTATGATGGGACTGCTGACCAGTGCAGTGGCTGTGATCATGGAAGATCGCAGGAAACGTACGATGGCCAGAGTATATACGGCACCCGTCCGTGCATATGAGATTGCGCTTGGTAATTTCCTCGGAAGCTTTGTCATTGGCATGATTCAGATTGTTATGGTTTTGGGAGTCAGCAGGTGGCTGCTGCATTATGATGCCGGTATTCCTTTTGGCATTCATTTCATCATCTTGGCCGCATTCATGCTGGTCTCCATGGGGATCGCAAGTACCGTGGCCGGATTAATCCGTAATCCCAAAAATGCCAACATGCTGAATTCACTTGTCATTATGCCAACTTGCATGATAGGTGGTTGTTTCTGGCCGATCTCGTTGATGCCAGATTATATGCAAAAGCTCGCCAACTTTGTTCCGCAGAAATGGGCGATTCAGGCGGTGGAAACGATCTCTGCTGGTGGTACATTGTCGGATATCACATTGCCACTATTGATTTTGTTTGGCATGGCTGCCATTTTGCTGACGGTTGGTTCTGCGATTCTACGCCCTAGCCAGCCAGGAGTAGAGGCATAAGGTAAATACTAATTTTGAAGAAGCCGAATGCATAAGGGGGCATTCGGTTCTTTTATATTAAGGGCTCAGTGAAACAGATGATTTGACTGAATTTATTTATACACTAGACTTGTACTTCATTGTATGGAGTTATACCTATGTTCTGTTGCTTTAAATCTATGGTAGATTATTTGTGTAGGGCTGAACTAGACAGGTTACGATCTGTCACGTATGATATGTTGCAGTCGGCGCATAACAGCGCGTGGTCTCTTCTATAGCAAGTGTAGATGTTAAACAGAAAGAGGGTTAGAAGCTTTATGACAATAATAGGAATAGATCTTGGAACAACAAATAGTTTGGTATCATGCTGGGTCAACGGTGAATCCGTTATTATCCCGAATGCTCTTGGGAATCGTTTGACACCTTCAGTGGTGAGTGTGGACGACAATGGGGAAATTTTAGTAGGGGAGATTGCCAAAGAGCGATTAATCACGCATCCAGAAAAAACAGCATCTGTATTTAAAAGATACATGGGAACAAACAGAACGTTTAGTTTGGGTACATATCAATTTTTGCCTGAAGAGTTATCCTCCTTTGTCTTGAAATCTTTGAAAGCGGATGCCGAAGCCTATTTAGGTGTTGAAGTAACAGAGGCTGTTATCAGTGTGCCAGCATATTTCAATGATACTCAGCGAAAATCGACCAAACGTGCTGGACAACTGGCAGGAATTAAAGTGGATCGACTGCTCAGTGAACCAACCGCCGCAGCGATTGCGTATGGCCTGCATCAACAGAAACCAGAGACAAAATTCCTCATTTTTGACCTTGGAGGTGGAACCTTTGATGTATCCATCCTGGAATTGTTTGACGGAATTATGGAAGTGAAGTCAGTAGCAGGGGATAACTTTCTGGGAGGGGAGGATTTTACCGAACTGATTACGCATTGGTTTTTGAATCATCACCAAATTCAGCAGAATGATCTGTCTGACAAGACACAGATGGCGCTTTGGAAACAGGCAGAGCTATGCAAGCAGGCATTGAGCGAAGGGCGTGAAGGAACGATAACCTTGACACTTGAAGATGGTGTGAAAGAGGTGAGCATTGATCGCACCCAATTTGAACAGTTAGCGAAGCCGCTGCTTGCCAGGTTGCAAAAGCCTGTGGAACGTGCGCTCCGTGATGCCGCCGTGCAACTCGATGAATTGGATGCCGTTATTCTTGTTGGAGGAGCAACCCGCATGCCTGTAATCTACTCGTTTACGGGTAAATTATTTGGCAGACTGCCAGCAAATTACTTGCATCCGGATGAAGCCATCGCCATTGGCGTGGGAATTCAAGCTGCTATGAAAGCTCGCCATGCGGATGTGCAGGAAGTTATTCTGACAGATGTATGTCCATATACTTTAGGGATTTCCATCTCGAAACCTTTAGGTGAAGGTCGATATGAATCGGGTATTTTTGACCCAATCATCGAACGGAATACGGTTGTTCCGGTAAGCAGGGTTCAACGTTACTGTACATTAAGGCACAATCAAACTAAAATTACAGCTGATGTGTATCAAGGCGAAAGTCGCCTGGTCGAAAACAATATTAAACTTGGTGAACTGACGATTAATGTACCACCTGCACCGGAGGGGGAACAGGCTATAGATGTTCGCTTTACTTACGATATGAATGGCATCTTGGAAGTGGAAGTGTCTTCCGTGGATACGGGTGAAAAGAAAGTGGCGATCATAGAAGAGAAAGAAAGCGGTTTGTCCCACGAAGAGATTGCCCAACGTTTCAAAGAGTTGGAGTCTATCAAAATACATCCTCGTGAGCGGATGGAAAACCGGCATTTAGTGGCGCGTGGAGAACGCTTATACGAAGAATCTCTGGCAGAGCAACGTTTGGTAATCTTAGATGCCATGTTGAAGTTTGAAGAGAAGTTAAAACAGCAAGAAGATCGTGAAATTAAGAAGGAAGCAGAAAAATTGAAAGTGACGTTGGATGAGATTGAAAACAGTCACCGATTATGGTGAGAAGTGTAACATCATAACGAAAAGCACGGTCTTGTTCGAAGAGGAACAGAGATCGTGCTTTTTCGATAGTTATAAAAGATGAGATAACATTAGACCATTTTAAGAAGTGAAGATTAAGGTTGGAGTTGACGCAAGACAGTTATTTCGACCCGACGGTTCTTTTGTCTTCCGGCCGCTGTGGTGTTGTCACCCGTTGGGCGAGTATCCGCATATCCAGCATACTGGAAGCTGTCCGGGTTAAGTTTCTCTGTATCCAGAAAAAATCGTAAAACAGACAGTGCACGTTCCCCAGAAAGCTGCCAGTTATCGGTATAGGCGGAGTTTGCTCCGACAGGAACGTTATCGGTATGACCCTCAATGCTGACAACGGTATTTAGATCACGGAACAAGCTGGCAAGCTTACTGAGTGTTGGTGCTGCACCGTCCTTCAGAGCGGCCTGTCCCTGATCAAACAGGAAGCGGTCACTAAGTGTAATGGATAGGCCCTGTGGCTTGTCCGCAACAAAAATCTGATTTTCCAGTTTATTATCCTCGATATATTGGGTAATCACATTGAACAGATTTTGCAATTCCTGCTCCTGTGATCTGAATTGTTCTTCCCGTTCTGTGAGAGGCTTGTCATCATCATCTGGCGTTACAGTCCCGGAGTCGGAAGGGTTTCCTTCACCTTTTGAAGAATCTTCACCTTGAATTCCGGATGGTGGAGTCTCTGTAATCGTCTGTCCGGGTTTCTCACCGAGTCCCTCACCAAGCTCAAGGACAGAGTCAGATGCATTGAATGTATTTTGTAACGACTGGGTAACGACGTCATATTTACCGGAATCCAGATTGCTCATGGCGTACATGATGACAAAAAAGATCAGAAGCAGCGTTATGAGATCGGCATAAGTAATCATCCAGCGATCCCGATGATCGATAGTTTCACGTTTTCCGCGCCGTTTACTGCGCCGACTCATCCAATCCCTCCTTTGCTAGAGGGCGTATAGACTGACGATGCGTAAGGGTGAAGGACTCCAGTCTTTTGCGTACAAGCTGGGGATTCTCACCGTTCTGAATGGCAAGTACACCTTCAAGAAGCATTTCCATGGTCTGCACTTCGTCGGCACCTCTGGATTTGATCTTGGAGGCAATGGGCAAAAAGATAAGATTGGCACTGGCGACCCCATACAGGGTTGCGGTAAAGGCAACAGCAATGGCAGGTCCGAGTCCGGTTGGATCGGTTAAACTGCCAAGTACCTGAATAAGTCCCATCACGGTTCCGATAATGCCCATGGTTGGGGCGTAACCACCAGCAGATTCGAATATTTTGGCGTAGCCCTCATGTTTTTGTTCAATTGAATCAATCTCCATCTCCAGGATCTGGCGAACCACATCCTGATCGGTACCATCAACAACCATCTGAATACCGTCTTGCAAAAATGGATGCGGATGATCCATAACCTTGCGTTCCAATGCAAGTACACCTGAGCGGCGTGCGATAGAAGACATCTCCACCAATTCTTCAACCCACAAGCCTGATTCGTTATTGTTACGTCCAAAAGCCATACGCAGGGCAGCTGGAATCGTACGAAGGCGATGCGCCGGGAAACTGGCAACCACAGCAGCAATCGTTCCACCGAATACAATTAAAGCAGCCGTTTTTTGCAGGAGACCAGACAATTGACCGCCTTCCCACAAAAAACCGCTAATGACTGCGGCAATTCCGGCAATAATACCGATAAGTGTCGCAATATCCATAAATTAACCCACTCCTATCTTCATTTCACGTTTGCATCACTAAAACGAACGAGGTATAATTAAACGGGAACAAATATTCCTATTACTATAAGTTTTCCCATATGAAAATTCGGGGAACTTCGACAATATATAGTGACTATTATTTTAGACGATAGGGTGAGATACGGCAATGAGCGATATTATAATGAGCGACAAAACGTTCGAAATCGAGTCAGAGTTTTCTCCCCAAGGTGATCAGCCTGCTGCCATTAAAGAATTGGTGAAGGGTGTTCAGGAGGGGAAGAGATACCAGACACTGCTGGGCGCAACGGGTACAGGTAAGACGTTTACCATTGCCCAGACGATAGCCCAACTGCAACGTCCGACGCTGATTATTGCACACAACAAAACGTTGGCGGCGCAGCTTGCAAGTGAGTTCAAAGATTTTTTTCCGAATAACATGGTTGAGTATTTCGTTAGTTATTACGATTATTTTCAGCCAGAAGCATATATCCCGTCCTCCGATACGTATATCGAGAAGGATTCAAGTATTAATGAAGAGATCGACAAACTGCGGCACGCAGCGACAAGTTCGTTGTTTGAGCGCAGGGACGTTATCATTGTAGCGAGTGTTTCCTGCATTTATGGCTTGGGTTCACCGCACTCGTATTCAAGCATGTTGCTGTCACTTCGGGTAGGCATGGAGAAACCCCGCAATCAGATTTTGTCCCGTCTGGTAGAGATCCAGTATCAGCGGAACGATATTAACTTTGTGCGGGGTACGTTCCGTGTTCGTGGGGATGTTGTTGAGATTTTCCCAGCTTCCAAGGGTGAACATGCAATTCGGGTTGAATTGTTCGGTGATGAGATCGAGAAAATTACGGAGATTGATGTGTTAACCGGAGAACTGATTGGCGAACGTGAACATATTGCCATCTTCCCGGCGTCTCACTTCGTAACGCAAGAAGAGACAATGAAGGTTGCGCTGGTGAACATTGAGCGTGAACTGGAGGAGCGTCTAGAAGTGTTGCGTGAACAGGGAAAACTGCTGGAGGCTCAGCGACTGGAGCAGCGCACACGGTACGATATCGAGATGATGAAGGAAGTTGGATTCTGTTCGGGAATTGAGAACTATTCCGGTCCGCTGACTTTCCGCGAACGCGGCGATACCCCATATACACTGATGGATTACTTCCCGGATGATATGTTGATTGTGGTCGATGAGTCTCACGTGACACTCCCACAGATCCGTGCGATGTACAATGGTGACCAAGCGCGGAAGACGGTATTGGTTGAGCATGGTTTCCGCCTGCCGTCAGCGCTGGATAATCGTCCGCTCAAATTCGAAGAGTTCGAAGGCAAGATGGATCAGATTATTTATGTATCAGCCACACCGGGTCCGTATGAGATTGAGCATACCGATACGATGGTGCAACAGATTATCCGTCCAACCGGTCTGCTTGATCCAATTATTGAACTGCGTCCAACCAAGGGGCAGATTGATGACTTGATCGGTGAGATTAACGACCGGATTGCCAAAGACGAGCGTGTATTGATTACAACATTAACGAAGAAGATGTCTGAGGACCTGACGGATTATCTTAAGGAAGTTGGAATCAAGGTTCGTTATCTGCACTCCGAGATCAAAACATTGGAACGGATGGCGATTTTACGTGATTTAAGGTTGGGCGTTTTCCATGTCCTGATCGGAATCAACTTGCTCCGGGAAGGTCTCGATTTGCCCGAAGTATCCTTGGTAGCCATATTGGATGCCGATAAGGAAGGATTCCTGCGTTCCGAACGCTCACTGATCCAAACGATTGGTCGTGCAGCACGGAACAGCGAGGGTCGTGTTATTCTATACGGTGACAAAGTGACGGATTCGATGGATAAGGCGATAAAGGAAACAGAACGTCGTCGTGCAATTCAGATCGAGTACAACGAGAAGCATGGAATTACACCACAGACAATTCGCAAAAAAGTGCGTGATGTGATTGAGGCAACCAAAGTTGCCGAATCCAAGAAAGACTATCTCACAGGCGCAGCCGAGAAGATGTCGAAGAAAGATCGCCAGGCGCTTATTCAGCGCTTAGAGGTAGAGATGAAAGATGCAGCCAAAAACCTGCAGTTCGAGCGTGCCGCCGAGCTTCGTGATGCGTTGCTGGAACTTCGCGCTGAATAAGATACTGCTCATTCATATGCTCCAGTAAAGATGGATCTGTAACAAGAGAACGGCCAATTGGCCGTTCTCTTGTTGAGTAAGGAAATCGTTGATATCTACCGATAATAAGAGATGTTGAAATCTTGAAATCAAGTCTATACTGATAGAAATGTTGAAATTGGTTAAAAGGTTTATAGGAAAGCAATTGGGAGTCGTGTCCCCCTGAGAGCCAAGAAGCGCCTGGTAGACCTTGGAGCCGAGCCCAAAGGCAATGGCGACCTGTCGCGAACGTGGCGAAGCCGAGAGCGTCCCGCTCTTGATCTTGGAGCCGAGCCAAAGGCAATGGCGACCTTGTCGCGACCAAGGCGAAGCCGGGAGCGTCCCGCTCTTGATCTTGGAGCCGAGCCAAAGGCAATGGCGACCTTGTCGCGATCAAGGCGAAGCCGAGAGCGTCCCGCTCTTGACCTTGGAGCCGAGCCAAAGGCAATGGCGACTTTGCCGCGACCAAGGCGAAGCGGAGAGCGTCCCGCTCTTGATCTTGGAGCCGAGCCAAAGGCAATGGCGACCTTGTCGCGATCAAGGCGAAGCCGAGAGCGTCCCGCTCTTGACCTTGGAGCCGAGCCAAAGGCAATGGCGACTTTGCCGCGACCAAGGCGAAGCGGAGAGCGTCCCCTCGCAGTAGAGTGGTCTGATAAGGTTCCGGCAATAGGCTGGAACCTTATCAGAAACCGCGGGCACACGACAACCCTTCACATAGCAAGACCCGACCCCTCACCGTTGCACCGCTTGTTTCGGGTGTCCAGAGGGCTGCGCCCTCTGGGGCCCTCCCTTGGAAGGGAGGGTTTGGGAGGGATCGAAAAGCCTTTTAAAAGGTTGGATAGTAAATTTGAGAGGATGAATACTATTGGCGAGCGATAACATTGTCATTAAAGGCGCACGAGCACATAACCTGAAAAATATCGACATTACCATCCCGCGTGACCGCTTTGTTGTATTGACCGGCCTGAGTGGCTCAGGCAAGTCCTCGCTGGCTTTTGACACGATCTATGCCGAAGGACAGCGCCGGTATGTAGAATCATTGTCAGCTTACGCAAGGCAGTTTCTTGGACAGATGGAGAAACCGGATGTGGATTCCATCGAAGGATTATCTCCTGCGATTTCAATAGATCAGAAAACAACAAGCCGTAACCCGCGTTCCACGGTTGGAACCGTGACCGAAATCTATGATTATCTGCGTCTGTTATTTGCACGTGTGGGCCATCCGCATTGTCCGGATCATGGCGTGGAGATCAGCTCCCAGACCGTAGAACAAATGGTTGACCGTATTATGCAATATCCGGAGCGTACCCGGCTACAAATACTAGCACCTATTATCTCGGGTCGTAAGGGCGAGCACAAAAGTGTATTCGCCGATGTGTCAAAGCAGGGCTTTGTCCGTGTACGGGTGAACGGGGAATTGCGTGACCTGTCAGAAGATATTCAATTGGAGAAAAACAAAAAGCATACAATTGAAGTCGTCGTTGACCGGATCGTTGTTAAGGATGATGTACAGGCACGTCTGGCCGACTCTATTGAAACAGCACTTAATTTGTCCGGTGGACAACTCCTGGTGGACATTATGGGTGAAGAAGAGCTACGATTCAGTTCCAACTTTGCCTGCCCGGTGTGTGGATTCAGTATTGAAGAGCTTGCACCACGGATGTTCTCATTTAACAGTCCCTTCGGCGCTTGCCCGGATTGTGATGGGTTAGGTGTCAAAATGATCGTTGACCCTGATCTGCTCGTACCGGATCGGACTAAGACCATCGAAGATGGAGCTTTTGATGCCTGGACAGGTGGCACATCCACTTATTATCCGCAGTTCCTGAAGTCAGTATGTGAGCACTTCAACATTCCGCAAAATGTACCTGTCGAAGATCTGCCAGCTGAGCAGATGAACAAGTTGTTGCAGGGTACAGGTACGGAGAAAATCCGTTTCCGCTATGAGAATGATTTTGGACAACGGAAGGAAGCACTGGTTACCTTTGAAGGTATCGTGAATAACTTAGAGCGTAGATATCGTGATACAGCATCTGAAGGTATCCGTGAATTTATTGAGGGTTACATGAGTGCGAAGCCTTGTGGTACATGTAAAGGTCAGCGTCTGAAACGCGAGAGTCTTGCGGTTACGATTAATGATCACAACATGGCCTATGTGACTAGTTTGTCCATTGGTGAGGCTGGCCGATTCTTCGATACATTGGAATTGTCGGAGAAGGAGCAGACGATTGCCAAACTGATTTTGAAAGAAATCAACAGCCGCCTCGGCTTCCTGGTGAATGTTGGTCTGGATTACCTTACACTGAGTCGTGCTGCCGGAACATTGTCCGGTGGGGAAGCGCAGCGGATCAGACTGGCTACACAGATCGGTTCCAGCCTGATGGGTGTGCTATATATTCTGGATGAGCCAAGTATTGGCTTGCATCAACGGGATAATGACCGTCTGATCTCAACACTTGCGCATATGCGAGATATTGGTAACACGTTGATCGTGGTTGAACATGATGAGGATACCATGATGGCTGCCGACTATATTATTGATATTGGCCCAGGTGCAGGTATCCACGGAGGTACCATCATGTCACAGGGTACACCGGAGGAGATCATGAACGATGAGAACTCCTTAACCGGTCAATATCTGAGTGGACGCAAATTCATTCCGATTCGTACAGAACGTAGAAGTGTAGGAGACCGTTGGTTGGAAGTACGTGGAGCCAAAGAAAATAACCTGAAGAATCTCAATGTGAAGATCCCTGTAGGTGTATTTACTGCGGTAACGGGCGTGTCCGGATCAGGTAAATCCACATTGATCAATGAGATCCTGTACAAAACGCTGGCTCGTGATCTGAACCGTGCTCGGGTACGTCCGGGTCAGCATAAAGAAATTCGTGGTCTGGAGCATATCGATAAAGTTATCGATATTGACCAATCACCGATCGGGCGGACACCACGTTCCAACCCGGCTACGTATACAGGAGTCTTTGATGATATCCGGGATCTGTTTGCTCAGACGAATGAAGCCAAAGTCCGTGGATACAAGAAAGGCCGGTTCAGCTTTAATATCAAAGGTGGACGTTGTGAAGCCTGCCGTGGAGACGGTATTATCAAAATCGAGATGCACTTCTTGCCGGACGTTTATGTTCCTTGTGAAGTCTGCAAAGGCAAACGATACAACCGGGAAACGCTTGAAGTGAAATATAAAAACAGAAATATTTCCGATGTGCTGGAAATGACGGTTGAAGATGCTACCCAATTCTTCGAGAACATTCCGAAGATCCATCGTAAAATGCAGACACTGATGGATGTGGGTCTGGGTTATATCAATCTGGGACAACCTGCAACCACATTGTCTGGTGGTGAAGCCCAGCGTGTGAAGCTTGCTTCCGAGCTGTATCGCCGCAGTACAGGGAAGACCATCTACATCCTCGATGAGCCGACTACCGGTTTGCATGTCGATGATATCGACCGTTTGCTGAACGTATTACACCGTCTGGTTGATTCTGGGGAGTCGGTGTTAGTGATTGAGCATAACCTGGATGTGATCAAAACGGCAGACTATGTTGTTGATCTGGGTCCAGAAGGTGGTAGCGGTGGAGGTACCATTGTTGCAACCGGGACACCTGAGGATATCGTTAAAGTGGAAGCTTCCTATACCGGCAAGTACTTGAAGCCGGTTCTGGAGCGGGATACCGAGCGTAGCAAGGCACTGCAATTAGTGGACTAAGATCCTCTAAACCAGTAGTTATATCAATATGAAGTGGCAATATAGGCCCTTCTTTTCGAAAAGGTTGAGACGTTGGATTATGATCTGATGTGCTCTGCTTCCGAGAAGAAGGGCTTTTCATTATGAATTATGCACGGTGTTTCTTTCGGACTAAGGTTATTTCGTGAAAGTGTTTACATATGCATTATGACGAGCGTTACAGGAATATTCGGCCAAATTGGATTTTTTTCATTTTTATGGATGATAGGGCTTGCATTACAAGCAGGGTACAGATAACATAGAGGAAGATATTAGGGTATGCGTTAGCTGTTCAACTATGGTAAGGAGGTCTGTCTATCCATGCTGTTTGCAGAAGCTGCCACGGCGAGTACATCGAATTTTAATGCATTTGATATTTTTGTCATCTTATTTACGATCCTGATTTTCATCGGAGTTGTTCGGCTTCTTCGGGCACCGAAGAAGAATCTGTTTGCGATCGGATTTGCAGTAGTCAGCCTACTGGTATTTCTGATGACAGACTATGCGATGATAACGGGTTGGTTTGCTCAGTAGGAATGCCGCTGAATTGAATAAGCCAATAGTGCATGTTCAAAAAGATCGGTTTTCAGTGCCGAGAAGATGGGATGAAGCTAGAAATGGAGTAGCGGAGCGTAGGGAGAACTACGTGAGCAACGGACATTTCGGCTGAATTCTATATTCGATGCTGATGATGCCACAGGTATCCTTCGTAATCAAAAGCGGACTTTTTGAACAACCTCTAAAAGAGGTACAGACGAACACTTTCCAGAGAGACTTGGAGGGTGTTTTTTTCATTTATACTGAAACGATTGAACAAGATTCTACCTTCTCTACTAAAATAGGACTTAAAACAATTGTATATCCAGATTCTGTATGATACATTGAGGGATACCGGAATTGCAGATGAGAGAAAGAGCGAATAGATTCAGCGATGAATCCGATGTCGAGTCGCGCAAGAAGGATGTATAGAGAGGGTCAGGTGAGAATATGAGCGTGTTGGGTAAAAAGGGGATAGCCATACTGATGGCTGCTGTACTCTCGATTAGTGTAGCGGCAACGGCCGGTGCAGCTGAATCCAAAGCGGCGATGCAAGCGAAGGTGGTAGACGGTCAAGTCTATGTGAACACCAAAGATTTGCTCAAGGCAGTTGGTGGAAGTGGACAATATGATGCCAAATCCGGAACGTACACGTACAAGGGAAGTGAAGCCATTCCCAAAGTGATCGAAAAGGTATCTCCTTCGGTCGTAGGCATTATTGGGAAATCTACCGAAATGCAGGACGGTGCAACATCAGACGACCGTTATAATCTTGCACATGGTACAGGTGTCATTATCCGGTCGAACGGATGGATCGTAACAAATGCACATGTGGTCGACGGATTAACGAATCCGGTTGTCGTAACGACGGATGGCAATACATACAAAATTACGAAAACATACAGTGATGCACTCAGTGATCTGGCGCTAATCAAAATCAATGCCAAATCACTCAAACCGGCGAGCTTTGCCAAAGCCTCACAAACTACTGTTGGAGAAACGGTGATCGCCTTGGGTACGCCGATTTCCTTTTCTTTGCGCAACTCGGCAACGGTAGGGGTAATTAGCGGCTTGAATCGTGGTGTTGAGGCGACCTACCGGTTGATTCAGACCGACACTGCCATTAACCCAGGAAATAGCGGAGGACCACTGGTCAACCTGAAAGGTGAAGTGGTTGGTATCAATTCCATGAAATTTTCTGCGGTCGGCGTAGAAAGTTTGGGGTTTTCGATTCCAGTGGATACCGTTCAATATATCATCGATCAGTTTTTTAAATATGGCAAAATAAAACGTGCAAGTCTGGGGCTTCAGCTGGAAGAAAGCTGGTCTGCGATTGTGGGCCTGCCTACAGATGATCCCTTAACGATTACGGGCGTACTGTCTTCTGAAGCCAAGAAAGCCAAAATCAAAGAGGGCGATGTCCTTTACAGTGTCGCGGGCACACGTGTCTCTTCAGTAGTGGATATCAATGAGTTACTCAAAAAGTATCTGCCTGGACAAAAGGTAAAGCTGTTAATGCAAACGGATGGCGATATCGTCACCCGCACGTTGGTACTTGCTGATCGCGCAGACATCGTAGACGAGGAAGATGAAGCGTTCCTTGCAGATGAAGAACAATAAAGCCCGGCGATCAGCCCGGATGGAGAGAGGACGAAAGAACGGAATGAAAAAGTCATGGATACGTGTGCTAAGCACAGGTGTATTAACCGGGATGCTGACCATTGGCGCGGCATTGCCTGTATGGGCATCTGATCTGACGACAAGTGAACTACGGGTCAAAGCGGGTAGCACGAGCGCCTACATTAACGGTGATAAGCAGGCCATAGCCAAACCTTACAAATTCAAGGGTGTTACGATGGTGCCTGTTGGTGTGTTCAAGAAAGCATTTGGCAGTGAAATCCGGCTGGAGAAAAATGATGTCGTCAAAATCAAGGAAGGTCCGCACACGGTTACCCTAACGATTGGAAGTTCAATTGCCTGGGTGGATGGTGTGAAACATGAGATGGGTGCCGCTCCCAAGATGGTGAATGGCGTACTCATGGTCCCACTTCGTCCGGTTGCTGCCGGTATCGGAGCGACGCTAGCTCCAACCAGCTCCGGAGAAATGGTCATTCGTCTGTTGCAAACCGATGATTCGGTGGATGACGAGGATGGCATTCATCCGGATGAAGGCAAAACCAGAATCGGCAACAGTTTTTACGGCTGGTCCATTAACTACCCGGCAGACCTTATGGTTTTCCAGACCGGTGAGCAGGAGCGCATGATGACTTTCGGCGCTGCAGACAACAGTTATTATCTTGAGGTGTACGTTAGCGATCAGGATGTGGCTCTGGATGCGGATGATTTGTTGCAGCAACTTGTCCAAGAGGCCAAACAATCGGGAGATACGGTGCTGGATCGTGAAGCGGTGTCGAAAGGTAAAACGCCTTATGCACGCATTATCGTGAAAGATGTAGACGGTATGTTATGGGAGATGCGTCAGTATCTGAGCGAAGGTCGTCAATATGATGTGTATCTCGCGGATTACGAAGCATTGAATTATAAAGATCTGGGCAAACGTGCAGCGCTACTCAATTCATTCCAGCCAACCTATGCGGAATCGGATCGAACGATCAAGGATCTGTCTACCGTAGATCAAGGCATGCGCTCCGCGTGGAACGATGACTATGGTATTGAGTTGATGATTCCTGCCGGCTGGTCGATTGACAACAATCAGATGATCTATGAAGCCAAGGATGGTGCATATCTGCAATGGCGTGTCACATCGGCGAAGGCAGGTACTACGGTAAAAGACTGGAGCGGCCAACTGGATAAGTGGATGCGTGAGACATTTACACCAGAGAGTTACGAGCCAATTGGTTCATATACGATGGATATCTCGGGAGAGACTGCCGAGGTGAATGAATTCCGTTATAACTTTGGCGGGGGCTGGCAGACCGAGTTTGATGTTCTTTTGCAGAAGAATGGGTATCGCTATTATGCAGAGTATACGTTTCCTGAGGAGCAGATTGCAGATCGGGCATGGTTTGAACGGATTATGAAGAGTGTGGAGATTGATTTTGATACGGTTGCCGATAATTTCGGTCAGCTGGATGAAGATCCTTATCTGACAGACAAAACGAAGACACTTACACGTACGTCCAAACGTTATAAATACAGTGTAGATATTCCGCGTTACTGGACACCTTACAGTGATCAATTCGAATATTCACCTGTGGTGTATACCTTTACCGGCGGAGAATTCTCCATTGCGGCGAGCGAAGACAAGTCGATCGAGATGACGGTCAGCCAACTGAGAGAAGCTTATGCCGAAGCCACCAAAACCCGTAAGAACTTCAAGTTGCTTGGCAGTGAGGAGCTGACGTTTGCGGGTGTGCCTGCATTTTCCTTTACGTATCATGAACTGGACAAAGGCGTGCCATATGCGGGTCGCCAGATCGTGTTTGAAAAGGACGGAACAACCTATACGATTACAAGTGGCCTGAATGATGCCAACAAGACAGAAGTTCAGGCGGCAGCCTTGGAAAAAGCAGTGAACTCATTTACATTTATTAAATAATGTGATGCATGCCGGAGGGTCAAAAGACCTTTCGGTTTTTTTCGTTGTACTGGAAATGAAAATGGTAAACGGTTTTTTCAGGAAAACGTAGAAGAGTCGGTGCAGAAGTGGTACACTATACTAGTTCAGGAGTTATGACTGCTGATCTGGTGAATATGAATGACTGTAAGCTTGGAGTTCAGGCAATACAGACATAATAGATAGATATTGTAATACCGTGACAATGTAGGTGTACCCGATAAGGTGCAGTCTTAGGCTTGGTATGTTCAGGCGTTTAAGGATATAGGGATGAAATCCGGCGGATAGCCGGTTATGGGGAGGATCTACATGAAAACAGCAACAATACGAAGAGAAGACGTTGAACTTCTAGCACCCGCTGGTGACTGGGATTGTATGCGTTCGGCGGTAGCCAATGGCGCAGATGCAATTTTCTTCGGAGTCGAAAAGTTTAATGCACGGGCACGAGCGAACAATTTCCGCATGGACGAGCTGCCGGAGATTATGGCGTTTTTGCACAGTTATGGCGTAAAAGGTTTCTTGACCTTTAATATATTGATTTTTGAAAATGAATTGACGGATGCCAAAGAACTGATTGATGCATGTGTCGATGCAGGTGTGGACGCTGTAATTGTTCAGGATTTGGGTTTGGTGAAGATGATCCGCGAGATCTCGCCGGATTTCCCGATTCACGGTTCAACACAGATGACGATTACGTCACCGGAAGCGGTCGAGTTCACGAAGCCGTTTGATATGGAACGTGTCGTTCTGGGACGGGAGAACAACCTGAAGCAGATCCAGAAGATCGGTGAACAGGCGAAGCTTCCAATGGAAGTGTTCGTTCACGGTGCGTTGTGTGTATCCTACTCGGGGCAGTGTCTGACTTCTGAAATGTGGGGAGGACGTTCGGCGAACCGCGGGGAGTGCGCACAAGCTTGTCGTCTACCATACGATCTAATGGTGGATGGAGTGCACAAGCCGATGGGTGATGTAGCCTATCTGTTGTCTCCGAAGGATCTGGCAGCAATTGATCTGATGCCGGAACTGATCGAAGCAGGAGTAACTTCTTTCAAAATTGAAGGACGTCTCAAAACGCCGGAATACGTAGCAAACGTCGTAAGCAAATATCGTAAAGCGATTGACCGTTATTTTGATGGAGATAACACACCGCCAAGCAAGGAAGAAGTTCGCGAATTGCAGCAAAGCTTCTCCCGTGGCTTCACGCATGGTTTCCTGAGCGGTACAAACAACAAAGAACTAGTGGATGGAACGTTCCCGAAAAGCCGTGGCGTCTACCTTGGTCGTGTAGATCAAGTGTTGCGCGATGGTGTGGTCCTGAAGCTGGATGCACCCGTGAAACGTGGAGACGGAATTGTATTTGACGCCGGAGACCCGACTCAGAAGGAAGAGGGCGGACGTGTATACGATGTACGTCGCAAAGGCGTAAAACTCGAAGGCGAAGCCGAAGAGGGTTGGATCGTTGATATCGTGCCAGGCCGCAGTGATGTGGATCTGCGACGCGTGAAAGTTGGCGACAAAGTGTGGAAAACGAATGATCCGGCGCTGGACAAACGTCTGCGTCAAAGCTTCGAAACCGAGAAACCGTACCGTGTATTCCCGGTGAAGGTGAAGGTCATCGGCAGCCCAGGCCAGCCGCTTAGCACCTGGTGGACAGACATACAGAAAGGTACGACTGTCCGAATTGATTCCGAGATGGAACTGGACATTGCGCAGAAGCGTCCAATGACGCATGAATTGCTCGAAGAGCAGTTCGGACGTCTGGGAGGCACCGTGTTCCAGTTGGAGGGAATGGACGTCAATCTTCACGGTGACGTCATCATCCCGATGCGCGAGTTGAATAACATTCGCCGTCAGGCGGTAGAACAACTCGCGGGCGAGCGTCCTAAACCACCCGTATACGTGAAACGGGCGGTAGATGTGTACGGCGATTCGGTAAAACCGGCATCGCCAGTCGCTCGCGGTCAAGCAGAACTGACCGCGCTCTGTCGCAGCCTGCCACAAGTGGAGGCAGCGATTGAAGCGGGCATAGGCATGATCTATGCCGACTTCGAGTTTATCAAACAGTTCCCGGCAGCCGTGGAAGCTGTGCATGCCGCTGGTCGCAAGATCGCGCTGGCAACACCGCGTATTCACATGCCTGGGGAGAACGGTTATCATAACAACATCCTGCGTCTGAAGCCGGATGCGGTATTGGTACGTAATACAGGTGCACTGTACTTCTACCTTCGCCACCGGATGGAAAACCCGGATTCGAAGCACCCGGAACTGATCGGCGACTTCTCATTGAACATCGCCAATCACAAAGCAGTAGAATTGTTCCTGGAAGCCGGATGTGACTGGATTACCCCATCTTATGACCTGAACATTCAACAAATGGTTGATTTGCTGGGCCACTCCCGTACAAATCAGACCGAAGTGGTTATCCATCAGCATCTGCCGATGTTCCACACCGAGCACTGTGTGTATTGTACGTTTATGAGTGAAGGAACGGACTATACGAACTGTGGACGTCCTTGTGAGGAACAGCGTGCATCCCTGCAAGACCGAATTGGTATGTCCCACCCGGTACGTGTGGATGAAGGCTGCCGTAATACGGTATACAATGCCGTGGAACAGTCAGGTGCCGAGTATCTAACCAACTTTATGGATCTGGGTGTATCCCGTTACCGTGTGGAATTCCTGGAAGAGACACCGGAGCAGGTACGCGAAGTCATTGATCTGTACAACCGTGCACTGCGCGGCGAGATCAGTGGTACACAAGTTTGGAAAACACTCAAAGCAACGAACCAACTGGGCGTTACACGTGGTCAATTGGTGAAATAATTAGATTGTATGGTACAACAACAGTTACAGCATGAAGGAACCCCAATCTCTGCTTTAAGGAGCTCTTGGGGTTTTTTTACATCATGACACAGGAGGCGAAGAAGCGTGCCGCCATTCACAATTATGGATATCAAATTGCTGTGCGGGGTCACGGCATTCAAGCGCGGAGAAGATTATAACCAATCTGGCAGGGTGACCAATCTGGTGGTCAGTAAGGATCAGCTTCATTATGAAGCACAGGTACGTGGATCGGAGCGCTATCAGGTGACGGTGGATATAGATGAAACGGGAGAGGTTGTGGCAGGCTGCAGTTGTCCGGGTGACGGCAGGCATTATGACTATTGTAAACATGTGGCTGCTGTCCTGTTGGCTATTCACGAATGGGGTGAGCAACAGGAGCGTAATGTCACAATTGAATCTGGGAAGCCTCCTCAACCTGTTACAGGCCAAGGAGCCAATACCAGTTCCAGCATAGGTTCCAAGTCCAGGGTCGGGACGTTAGTGGAAGAGAGCAGGTGGGAGCGACCACAGTCTGATTCACAACGAGAGCAACCGAATGATGTTCCAGAGCGTCCTCCGGTTCATTTTGCCCAAGCAGGTCGGCCAAGCTCAGCTTCGGGATGGGGTCGCTCGGCGGATAAACCTTCTTACCGTACGGCGGATCAGATTCTGTCCATGTTTGCCAAGGACCGGAGATCGCTGCATGGGAATGACCGTAAATACACTGCCCCTGTCAGCCGTTCCTCCCTGCGGGAAGAATTGCAGGTCCAGTTTATATGCAAGCTGACACAGGTTCACAAGGGTGGGGGGAAACTTGCTCTTGAATTGAAAGTGGGTAACAAACGCCTGTATGTGGTGCAAAAAGTGAAGCAATTCCTGAACTGCATCGAAAAGGGCGAGCCAATGTCATTTACCAAGCTGTTCCACTATGATCCATTGATGCATGTGTTCACTTCGCAGGATCAGGCCATTCTCTCGATGCTCATTCGAATGAGACAGAGTGAAGAGGCCTATCGCCAATCCATCTCCGGTTATTTGGGAGCGTCGGACGGACGGGATATACTGATTGCTCCGCTCGTATGGAAGCCATTGCTGGAATTGCTACTACAGGCCGACAGTCGGATGGAGGGTACAGGATTTGCCAATGGACCACTCACGCTCGGTGAGGGAGTATTGCCTTTGTTTTACCGGATTGCCCAGGGAACGAATGAAGGGTATCAGCTTGAAATTTCGGGACTGCGTGAACTGATTCTTCTCCCTGCTTATGATGCCGCTGTGGTGGAAGGACAGTTGCATATGTTGGAGCCGATGCAGATGCGAAGTCTGGAGGACTTGAGTGGTGCACTCACTTCATATGGAATCAAGGAAAGCATCGATATTTCGACCCAGCAGGTGGATGAGTTTGTGCAGCATGTCGTGCCAGAACTGCGTACGCTCGGGCATTTGTCCATTGATTCGCAGGTGCGTGAACAGATCGCGGAACCGGAACTTTCACCGAAACTATACATCGACTTCTATCGTGAACGCATTACAGCACGTCTGGAATTCGACTATGAGGTCATGGTTATTAATCCGCTGGCAGAGTACTTGATTGATGAAGAAGAGAAAAAGGTTATTTTGGTGCGTGATCGATACAAAGAGCGAAACTTGATTGAACGGCTTGATCGATCCTTTCTCGAAAGAGACGGTAGTGTTTGGGCGAGCGAACGCGAAGATGCCATCTATGATGTCATGTATCATCTGTTGCCTGAGCTTGAGAAACAGGCAGATATTTATATGCCAAACGCCGTGAAGGCGATGGTGCAATCCTATCCAACACCGCCGAAAGTACGAGCAGATTTGGGAAGGGGTTTGGACTGGCTGGAGATTTCATTTGAGATGGAAGGTGTGGACGAGCAGGAACTTCAGGAACTCATGCGCCGCATTGTGGAAAAGAAACCATATTTCCGTCTCAAGAGCGGTGTCTTTCTTTCGCTTGAAAATGAAGGTGCAGACAGCTTCGCTCACATGGCTGATTCGCTTGGACTTGGAGCAGATGACATCAAGAGCAGCCATATCCGGCTGCCAGCTGTTCGGGCGTTACAGTTGCCGGGCAGGGATGAAGTTTCCGGTCATGTGAAGTGGGGAGGCTCCCTGAAACGTTTCCTTGATGATCTGCGCGATCCTGAACGGATGGATTTTGCATTACCAAAAGCATTGACCCCCATCCTGCGGGATTATCAAAACAGCGGATATCAGTGGCTGCGTACCCTCGCTTATTATCGTTTTGGCGGCATTCTCGCGGATGATATGGGACTTGGCAAAACGTTGCAAAGCATCGCCTATATCACAGCGGTTCTTCAGGAGAAACCCGAGTACAACATCGACCATACGGGCGTTGATAAATACCGGGAGAGCGGATCATTATGGGACGTTGAAACGCTGGTGACTTCCGACATCGATCTAGAAACTGGACTCCCATTGAATAAGATGACTTCAGAGAATAAGGATGGTTTATGGTCCACGATGCAGCAGGATGGACTGACAATCCGAACGAGGGTCATTCATCCCCCGGTACTTGTCGTGGCGCCTGCCTCGCTGACCTACAACTGGGCTAATGAGTTTGCGCGGTTCGCCCCGCATCTGAAAGTCCTGATCGCAGCCGGTCAGAAAGAAGAACGAGCCAGCATGCTTTCTGGAATGGATGAGGCAGATGTGATTGTGACGTCTTATCCTCTGTTGCGCCGGGATTTGGACACCTACCTGGGCCGAACCTTCCATACGCTCATTCTGGATGAAGCTCAGGCAATCAAAAATGCTTCTTCCCAGACCGCCCAGGCAGTGAAACAAATTCAGGCCCCGCGTCGTTTTGCACTTACAGGAACGCCTGTAGAGAACTCGCTGGATGAATTGTGGTCCATTTTTGAAGCCGTATTCCCTGGGTTATTTCCAAGTTACAGAAGATTCCGCGACCTTCCTCCGGAACGGATCTCGCGGATGGTGCGTCCGTTTATTCTGCGCCGCCTGAAGAAGGATGTGTTGGAAGAATTGCCTGATCGAATTGAAACGGTACAGCGCTCAGAGCTTACGGTTGAACAGAAGAAACTGTACGCCGCATACCTTTCCCAGCTTCAGGATGAAGCATCGAAGGACATGGAGGATAACGGATTCCAGAAGAATCGTATCAAAATTCTGGCTGGCATCACGCGTTTGCGTCAGTTGTGTTGTCATCCGGCCCTCTTTGTCGAAGGATATCAAGGCGATTCCGGGAAAATGGAACAGTTGCTTGAAACGGTCGAGGATTGTTTGGCGGCAGGCAAACGCATTCTCATCTTCTCCCAGTTTGCAAGCATGTTGAACCTGATTCGTCAGACACTTGCGGCACAGGGAAGAAACCTGTTTTACCTGGATGGTCAGACCCCTGCGCAGAGCCGTGTTGAGATGTGTCACAGATTTAACGAGGGTGAAGCTGAACTGTTCCTGATTTCGCTGAAGGCGGGAGGGACAGGGCTAAACTTAACGGGTGCAGATACCGTTATATTATATGATCTATGGTGGAATCCCGCGGTGGAAGAACAGGCGATTGGCCGTGCCCATCGGATGGGACAGAAACAAGTGGTGCAAGTCATCCGCTTGGTTACCGAAGGTACGATCGAAGAGAAGATTCTGGAACTCCAGCAGCGGAAGAAGGACTTGATTGCCGAAGTGATCGAACCAGGAGACGGGGGATCGACGACCTTGTCCGAACAGGATATCCGCGAATTGTTAATGGTATAATGAAGTCCAAGCATCGTAGCTCTCAGAATCATTAAATATATGAATCTATACAAGTTGGACTAATCATTTACATGATAACGGAGAGGACAGAAATAACCTGAAAAAGCGGAGCTACAAGCTTTCTGCAAGAAAGCTACTTCGAAAGCGTACACTTCGCCTAAAAGCTTTCTGAAAGAAAGCTGCATCGGAAGGTTGTTCTGTTATCGTAGTGTCAGTGTAAATAATCTTTAGTTTAACTTGTTTAGCAAAAGGAGTGGGTTCGTGTGCGTATTCGCAAAGCGATTATTCCAGCCGCAGGGCTGGGTACCCGGTTTCTGCCTGCCACCAAGGCGATGCCTAAGGAAATGCTGCCCATCGTGGACAAGCCAACGATCCAGTACATTATTGAAGAAGCCGTTGCTTCAGGCATTGAAGATATCATTATTGTGACAGGTAAAGGGAAGCGGGCCATCGAAGATCACTTCGACTATTCTTTTGAGCTGGAACAGAATCTGGCGGACAAACAGAAGTGGGACTTGCTTAACGAAGTTCGCAAACCCTCCGAGATGGCAGATATCCATTATATCCGTCAAAAGGAACCAAAGGGACTTGGTCACGCCATCTGGTGTGCCCGCAAGTTTATCGGCAACGAGCCATTTGCCGTCCTGCTAGGGGACGACATCGTGGAAGCGGACCATCCCTGCCTGAAACAGATGATTGATGTCTACGATGAACTGCAATCTCCAATTGTTGGTGTACAGCCTGTTGATTGGAGCGAGGTATCTCGCTACGGGATTGTGGACGGAGAGTTGCTGACCCCTACCGATGATCGCGTCTTTCGGGCCCGCCGCTTAATTGAGAAACCAAAGACCGAAGACTCTCCCTCCAACCTGGCTATTATGGGACGTTATATTCTTACACCGGATATCTTTGAGATACTAGGTCAGCAATCTGCTGGTGTAGGGGGGGAAATCCAACTCACGGATGCCTTGTCCCGATTGAATGAACAGCGGCAGATTCTCGCCTATCATTTTGACGGACTGCGTCATGATGTTGGTGAAAAGTTGGGCTTTATTGAAACGTCGATTCATTACGCGTTGCAGCGCCCGGATCTGAGGGAGGATTTGTTGGCGTATTTAAAAAAAGTTTTACAGAGACATGTTGGGACTTGAATCAAAAAAAATAATTGTATTAAGGAATGTTAAACCAAGTTTAGGGCTTTTCTGAAACGTATCCACATGAGGTTAAGATTTTTATTTTAGCTCTAAACCGTTTTTTAACCAAAAAAACACGTCACAAAAGTTAAGTCTAGGGCTAAATGGTCATTGAAGGGAATATTTCATATTATTTATACGGCTCATGAATTCAGATTTTGATTTAATATATTATAAGGCATATGAATAAATCCAAAATGAATGGGGTAAAGCAATGTATACATCAAAATCAATACTGAATCTTCAAACAATTCAATCAGCTGAACAAACTGAAGCAGCATTAAAGAAGCATGAAGGATGGTTTTATAAATATAATTTCTCTAATGGTATTTCTACTAATTTGGATAATGAATTAATAAATACAATTCATCAAACTAGAGCAGATATTATTTTTCCATATTTAGATGGTTTTTTTGGAGGTAAATGGAAGGATGTTAAATGTCTTGATATCGCCTGTAACCAAGGTTGGTTTGCCTCTCAAATCGCAATAAGAGGGGCTTCAGAGGTAATTGGATTTGATATTCGAAATGAACATCTAAATAAAGCAAACGAAATCAAAGAAATAGCAAATATTCAAAATATCTCTTATGTTAACAAAAACCTGTTTGATATAAAAGATAATGAATTTGGAACATTCGATCTTACTCTTTTCTTGGGCTTACTTTATCATTTAGAAAATCCAATCGGAGCACTTAGAAAAGTTAGATCTCTAACTAGTAAAATGTGTGTTATCGAAACTCAAGTAACAAGAACTATGCCTAATTCACAGATATTAAATGGATCAGATACAAGCCTTAAAACGGGTAGTAGCATGGGAGTTTATACGTCAGATAAAAATCATGTTCAAGATGATCTGTCTATTGTAATAGTACCTACATTAGATGCGTTGTATCAAATGTTGTATGCAGTTGGATTTGATCGAATATACCTTGCAGTACCTCCTAAAGCAATGTATGACCAGTATTCAGACTTTGATAGAGTGATTTTATTTGCACAAGTTTTATAGATCGAAACAATTTCTTTTTGATGTAGCTCTTTTTAAGTTTAATAGAAGCTAAATATAGCCCAAGATTAGATCGCTCTAATCTTGGGCTATTAACTTTGAAACTTAGAAATTTAATTCAGCAATTCGTTTAATTTCGTCTGCTTCACTAGGCGAGATGGCAGTCAGCTTATTGTATAGAGCTTCATCTAGTTTATATTCCCTTTTGAGCGAAGCAAGGTACCAACGAGCAATTTCACGATTCGTCTCATCCGTCAGGTCTTCGGCAATTCCCGTTTTAAGTAATGCCGTAGCTCCTGAAGAATCGTTAGACATATACTTCATTTTCCCCGCGTTGAGAATCATGGTTGAGGTGACTTGGAATGGCTGGCCTTGAAGCTGTCCTTTAGGGAGGGTTTTAAGGTGCTCCACTCCGTCTACTACATGCTGATATGCGGCGATTCCCGAAGTGAAATAGGCATTCTTTTTTGTACTATCCCCTTGTCCAAGTGCTTGATAGCCTAAGTCAAAAGAACGGCCAATCAACTGATCATACCAGTTCATATCCCAGATATAGTTGCTCGCATATTCTTTTCGTAGCGTATATGCCTGGTCATTTTCACCCTTCAATTCGTATATGCCGATGAGTTGTTTTACCATACCTTTATTATATGGTTCTGCTTCGAGACCACGTTGCAGCAATTGCACGGCTGCTGTGTAGAATTGCTCATCTTTCGTTTGCGTGTAGCCTTGTTGATAAAGGGTTGCCAAAAGCATTAGTGAATCCGGATGTGTACTGCGTATGGACAAATCCTTGTCCAGTGGCGCTTTGATTTGTTGGAAATCCTGACTGCTCCTTGCGAGCTCGTTACCTTCAATGGCATAATGATTAGCTTGTAAGAATCGAACAGAAACAATGAGAAGCACAATGATAGCTATTCCAGCAACTATACTGTAAACTCCGCGAGCCGTAGCTTCTCCCATTTTTAAACGACGAGTTGGTTGAGGCTCGATCGCCGCAGTCATGCCTCCAAGACCAAGGAATACCAACATTCCAATAAAGACATAACTCATGTTGAAATCAAGAAGACTCAACACGAGGATTGACATGGAAAGAATAAAGTAAACGAAATGTGATTCGCGTTCCTCTTCATTCCGTCTGACATATGATCGTATATATTGATAAAAGACATAAAGTAAAAATGCCATAAATACTATAAATCCTAAGAGGCCAACCTCAACAAGGTACTGCATGAAAAAGTTATGTGCTTGAGCACTGACATAAGGGTTGTTCTGATACTTTTCATACAATGCAGTCCATGCTCCGCCACCTGCCCCAATTACAGGGTAGTCTGCAAATAGTTTCGTAGCATCTTTGTAGAATGTGATGCGTTCTAGCACACTGTGTTGCTGGAAGTTGATATTCTCCAGTCGTGTGCTAATACTGTCCGGCAAAATGTTTCTTACGCTCGTACCGAGCAGAAGCACAGCAATAACAACGGTTAGAACTACTGAACCTAGCGGAATCCATACACTGGATGCTTTTCGAGCTGACCAAGATTGAAGCTTGGCTTCAAGTCTAGCGGCTACAAAGCGCTGGATAGCCCAACACAACAAGGCAACAACAAGCGAGGCACCGATAAGAATCGCCCAGCTCTTAGCTGCAAGAGAACCTGTGAACTGCTTTTGTAACTCAAGTCCTGCAGTATTCAATGGATTTAAAACCAGCAAAGTGCCAACTGCCGATACCCCGCAATAGATAAACCACAGAATTTGTTTGGCTGGTTTAAGCAGAAGTAACAGGATAACGAATACGATAGGCAACATTACAAGTCCTGTACGCGAGAGTGTTAGCAGCAACGACAGGATAATGGGAACAATCATAAAGCCATGTAAAAGTTGTGTAAATAATCTTTTGGAACGAATCATGCTGAAGATCGAAATAAACAGAAATGCCATTAGAAATGCTGCGTATGTATTGGGATACTGAAACACGGATGCAAGCCTTGCACCGTTGGAGTCATTCCAGATTGCCTGGTTGTATACACCATTGATTACGCCTGCGGAAAACCATCCAACGAGTTTACCTGCGAATCTAAAGGCTCCTAGCCAATTTAACAAACCAAATCCTACAATAACATATGCAATTCCTATTAAGGAAGATTGTATGATATGATTGATTTTGTTGTTTTGAAGCAGGTACATTGTCATCACAAAAATCATGGCATAAATACATTGGATGAGAATCATATTATTGGCCAAGTATTCTGATGCTCCATTAATTAGTGATAGTACATAGGTAAGAGGGAGTAATATAACGGCTACTTTGAGCCAATCTTGCTGTGTTTCTAATTTCATCTGCTTAAAGTAGATAGCCACCCAAAGGATGAACAGGAGGGTTGTAATGGCAACAGCCCAATAAATGGGTGCCTCAAATTGCAGCAATTGACCATTAAATAGCGCAACTTGGAACGCGGACCAGAGTAAAAATAAGATAAGCCCTGTGGACAAAGACCATAGAAGCGTCGATGTCGAGTTGGGCGTAGCTTTACTCGACGATTTCATTTGTTTCCCGTATACTGGATTCGACAAGGTTTGATTCTCCTTTTCTGGTAGATACGACATTATTCTATCACATGATCATTATGCTGTACCACTCGATTAAAATGAGCTAAGTGAGGAACTTAAAATATGTATGCTGAATTTATAAAGATGAGACGGCTGATTTTTGATTTGGCTAGAAATGATTTCAAAAAAAGATATCTCGGATCTTATTTTGGTGCTGTATGGGCATTTATTCAACCATTAGTGACAATCCTTTTGTTTTGGTTTGTGTTTCAGGTCGGATTTAGGTCAACTCCTGTAGATGATGCACCATTCATACTGTGGTTAATATGTGCTATGATCCCCTGGAATTTCTTCTCGGATGCTTTTCAGACGGCAACTACATCAGTAACTGACAATAGTTACCTTGTTAAGAAGGTTGTTTTCAAATTAGAGATACTGCCAATTATTCGTATTTGTTCTTCATTGTTTGTACATTTGTTTTTTTTGCTTTTTCTTGTACTGATGTTTTCTATATATAAATATGAATTTACATTATATTATCTACAAATATTCTATTATCTGGGTGCTACATTATTTCTTGTTTTAGGGTTATCTTGGATTACCAGCTCAGTAATTTTGTTTTTTAAGGATATCGGACAGATTGTGGCTTTGATCGTTCAATTTGGCTTTTGGTTAACACCAATTATGTACCCTTTAAAAATGATTCCAGAAAAATATATGTTTCTATTTAAGGCTAATCCTATGTACTACATCACCGATGGGTACCGAAGAATTTTTATTTATCGTCAATGGTTTTGGCAAGATCTAAAGTTAACGATTTATTTTTGGTCGTTTACACTTCTTACACTTATAGTAGGATACTTTTTATATCGTAAACTTAAACCGCATTTTGCTGATGTTCTTTAAAGGTGGATTATAATGAACAATTATGTAATTGAAGCTAAAGGCTTGACCAAACAATACAAATTGTATGATAAACCAGTGGATCGTTTAAAGGAAGCTTTACATTTTACAAACAAAGTTTATCATAAAAAATTTACTGCACTAGATCATCTTGACTTTCATGTGACTAAGGGTGAATGTTTGGGTGTTATTGGAAAAAATGGATCGGGTAAATCTACACTGCTTAAAATGATTACAGGGGTACTCACTCCATCCTCTGGTTCCTTGATGGTTCAAGGTAGCATTTCTGCACTGCTAGAGTTAGGTGCAGGATTTAATCCTGAACTTACTGGAATGGAGAATATATTTCTGAATGGCACGATTATGGGCTTTTCTAGAGAAGAAATGCAAAAGAAGCTAGAGGGGATTTTGGAATTCGCAGACATTGGTGAATTTATCTACCAACCCGTTAAAACATACTCCAGTGGCATGTTTGTAAGACTAGCATTTGCAGTAGCTATAAATGTGGATCCCGATATATTGATTGTAGATGAAGCACTTAGTGTAGGTGATATACGTTTTCAACAGAAATGTTACAGGAAAATTGATGAGTTAAAACAAACAAAGACCATCTTGTTTGTAACGCATGATATGTCTGTAATCAACAAGTATTGTGATCGGGTTATTTGGATTAATGAAGGAAAGCTTATAGAAGAAGGGATACCAAGGAATGTATCAAAAAAATACCAAGCTTTTATGATTGGAGCTAATTATAAAAAACTTGAGGCTGATGAACTTTCGAATTCTATAGAACAGTTTAAAGGTTCTTCAAAGTCACATATAGTTGATCCACTACACGGTGATCTCGATATGATGGGTGATGAAAAAGCGATGATTACTGGGATTTCAATGGTTGAAACTGACAGTCAAGAGAAAGTTGCTCTTGTTGAAGTTGAACAGGAAGTGGAAGTTTTGATTCGACTGAATATCAAAGAGACTATTGAACACCCCATCATTGGTTTTTCAATTAAAGATCGGCTTGGTAATATTATTTTTCAAACAAACAACTATATTTTAGGGTATGAAATCGAATCACTTCAGCCGGGAGAAGGATACGTTTTTAACTTTGCTTTTCGATTCCCGAGCCTTAATCATGGAGCTTATACAATATCTCCTGCAATTGCTTCTGGTTCTCAACAAGAACATAAACAACACAGTTGGGTCCATGATGCTTTATTGGTGGAGGTGTTACCCACTGGCTATGAATCGGTTAGTGGTATTCTGTGTTTAAATGATATTTCTTTTTCAGCAATTGTATAGAAAGTGGGGAGGATACATTTGAAATTTACGGGGGAGCGTTTTATACCTGATGAATCAGATGAAGAATTAGAGATTGAGCATACACAAAGATACAGAATGCTCGATCAATTAGTTGAAAATAAATTAGTTTTGGATGCTGCATGTGGCGAAGGATATGGTTCTTTTCTGCTAACTAATTCGGCATCTAAGGTCATTGGTGTAGACATCGATTTGGAGACTATCAATCATGCTAAGAAAAAATATGTTAAGGATAACCTTGAATATTATATCGCGAGCATAGATCATATGCCTTTTCCTGATCAGTCTTTTGATATCATTGTCTCATTTGAAACGTTAGAACACGTAGATGAACAAACTCAGTTATCATTTTTAAAAGAGGTTCGAAGGTTGTTGAAGGAAGATGGAACTTTCATTATTTCTACTCCAAACAAAAAATATTATTCTGATCAAAGAGGGTACAGTAACGAATTTCATGTGAAAGAATTATATAAAGAGGAATTTAATGAACTTCTTAAGAGTCAATTCCTCACTGTGAATATAGTCTCTCAGAGGTTTGAAGTGGTATCTATAATTGATAATCCTTTGACCTCAGCAGAGGCTAAGTTTGTTGTACAAGAGCGAAAGGGAAATGAGGAGTACTACGAAAAGTATATGATTGCATTTTGTTCCAATGATTCTCAAAGAGCTAAGCCTATAAATTCTGTTAGTGTTCAATCGAGACAATATGGAAATTTAGTGGAACGTATTAACACTCTACAAGAGGAAGTAGGAGAACGGAATAATCATATTGAAATTCAAAATAAGGAAATTGAATTTTTGAGAGAAAAATATACTGAACTTGAATCTATTCGTAGCAAAACCGTAGAAATGAAGAATGCGACAAAAGATCTAACTAGCGAATTGAAGTACTATGAAAAAGAAAATAAAGATAATGAGAAGAAATTGAATGAGCTTAACGACGCTCTACAGAAATTGGAGGAAAAACTTCAAGGTTCAGAAAAAGGAAGAGTAGATTTATTACAGCAGGTGAGTGAACTATTAGTACAAATTGAGAATCAAAAAGGGCATATTGAATTATTACTTCAAGAAGAGCGGGTACTCCAAAATATTTATAAATCAAGTGGTTGGAAGGTTTTAAATCGTTATTATCGTTTGAGAGATAGTTTAGTTCCTATGAATAGTAAGCGGCGTATGTTGCTGAAGCTTACCAAGATGACTATCAAGAAACCTCAATTAATGTTATCTGCTTTTAATCGGGGTAATTTTCGAAAACTAAAATATTACCTGAAATCTGAAGGCACGGGTCGACTCAACGGAAGAATTGATAGTTACATCAATAAACATGAAGAAGAAGTGCTTCCGTCTCTTAGAGCATCAGAACCTGATATTACTGAGTATGTTCATTTGGATTTTCCGATTGAAAGAAATCCAAAAGTTTCAATTGTTATCCCCGTTTACAACCAATGGAAGTATACGTATCTTTGTTTGGCCTCCATTCTTGAAAACACTCCAGATGTATCTTATGAAATTATCATAGCAGACGATATGTCGAGTGATGAGACAAAGAACATACATGATTATGTTTCAAATGTTAATGTAGTAAGAGATGGCATAAATCGAGGTTTTCTACTCAACTGTAATCATGCTGCAACATCTGCAAGAGGAGAATATTTATTTTTCCTCAATAATGACACGAAAGTACAACCTAACTGGTTAAGTTCTCTGGTTGATTTAATGGATTCAGATTCACAAATTGGTATGGCAGGATCAAAGTTAGTCTATCCTGACGGCAGGCAGCAAGAGGCTGGCGGGATAATTTGGAGTGATGCGAGTGGATGGAATTATGGAAGATTAGACGACCCGCACAAACCGGAGTACAACTATGTGAAATCTGTTGACTATATTTCTGGAGCAGCAATTTTAGTTAAACATGAATTATGGAAAAAACTTGGTGGATTTGATGAGCGTTATGTGCCTGCTTATTTTGAAGATACAGATCTAGCATTTTCAATTCGAGATTTGGGTTACAAAGTTGTTTTTCAACCTAAGTCTATTATCATTCACTTCGAAGGAATATCTCATGGAACGGACACCAATAGTGGAATTAAAAGTTATCAAGTCACAAACAAAGAAAAGTTTTTGCAGAAATGGGAGTCAGTACTTAAGCAAGAACATTTCTCAAATGCGGAACATATCTTCTGGGCTAGGGATCGAAGTAGAGATAAAAAAACAATTGTTGTTGTAGACCATTATGTGCCGCACTTCGATAAAGATGCGGGAGGGAGAGCGACATATTATTACTTGAAGTTATTTGTATCCATGGGCTTTCATGTGATTTTCATTGGTGATAACTTCTTCAAGCATGAACCTTATACCTCTAATTTACAATCAATGGGGATTGAAGTTCTGTATGGAGACTATTATTCAAAAAATATTGACAAATGGATAAAAAATAATGGTGCCTATATTGATTATGTTTATCTCAATCGTCCACACATCTCTATAAAATATATTGAAATCTTCCGTAAAAGTACTTCTGCAAAAATTATTTATTTCGGTCATGATCTCCATTACGTTAGAGAAATGAGAAATTATGAATTAACGGGAAATAGAAGTCTTTTGAAGTCCTCTGAAGAATGGAAAAAAACAGAGTTTTCACTCTTTGATAATGCTGATGTTATTCACGTTGTAGGTTCTTATGAACAAGAATTACTACAAAATGAATTTCCTGATAAACCGGTAAGAAATATACCTTTATTTCCATATGAAAGTTCATATTATCCAACTGACAAGCTTAATGGGTTTGATAATAGAAAAGATTTATTGTTTGTAGGTGGCTTTAATCACACACCTAATTATGATGGAATTATCTGGTTCCTAGATGAGATCTTCGCTAGCATCAAACAGAGTATTCCAAGCATAAAACTTTATATTGTAGGATCGAATCCTCCAGAGGATTTGAAAGCAAGATCTAACGAGGATGTAATCATTACGGGGTTTGTATCCGATGAAGAACTTGAAAGACATTATAATCAGTCCAGACTTGTAGTTGTTCCTTTACGTTATGGAGCCGGTGTCAAAGGAAAAGTAGTGGAAGCGATGTATTATCAAGTTCCCGTTGTTACAACTTCAATCGGTTCAGAAGGACTTGAAGATTCTGAGAAAGTGATGATGATCGTCAATGATGCTCAACATTTTGCTAATTCCGTTATTCGACTGTATCAAGACGAAATGATGTGGAATGCTTGTTCCAGAGAAGCAGTCCAGTATGTAGAAAAATACTTTACGAGAGAAGCAGCTAGTAATATTCTAGCTCTCGATTTTGAAGACTAGGAGATACCGATATGATTAATGTTGTGTTATGCGGAGGGAATGGCACCCGGTTATGGCCACTGTCTCGGACGCTGTATCCTAAACAATTTAATAAAATGATGGGAGACCGCTCTTTATTCCAAATGACTGTGGAGAGAAACACTTCCCTGTGTGATCAAACATATATTGTATCTAATGAAGAACAGTATTTTCTGGCTTTGGATCATCTTAATGAGCTTGAGATGAAAGCAGATAAGTTTATATTGGAGCCGGTCGGCCGGAATACCGCGCCGGCTATCGCTCTGGCTTGTTTTGCTGCAGAAGAAGACGATTTAGTGCTTGTTACTCCATCTGATCATGTTGTTCAAAATCAAGAAGCATACAATCGATGTCTTGAAAATGCCAAAGACCTGGCTCTTGAGGGGTATATGGTGACATTTGGGATCAATCCAAATTATCCGGAAACAGGTTATGGTTACATAGAAGCAGATGGACAGGATGTAGTTTCTTTTAAAGAAAAACCGGATCATTTAACTGCTGAAAGATATCTACGATCAGGAAACTATTATTGGAATAGTGGTATGTTTTTATTTAAAGCAGGTGTGTTTCTCAAAGAGTTGCAACTCTCCGATGAGGAAATCTTCCATAAATCACGCTTAGCTTTTAATGATGCAACTACACATCATGACACAATACGTATACCACGAGAAAAAATGGAATCTATACCATCCAATAGCGTTGATTATGCTGTAATGGAGCACAGCTCAAATGTAAAAGTCATCTCTTCTGACATTGGGTGGTCTGATCTAGGTAGTTTTGAGGCCCTATATGAACAATTACCCCAAGATGAAGCGGGTAATTCCTTGACTGATCATTATATTCAAGTTAACTCTTCTAGAAATCTCGTTATATCGAATGACAGGCTTATTGCAACAATTGATGTAGAAGATTTGATGATTGTAGATACGCCAGATGCATTGATGATATCCAGACAAGGTTCTTCTCAAAAAGTAAAAGAAGTTGTGAATGAATTAAAGTTAAGAAAATCTAATCTATGCGATAATCATGTTACTGCTTATAGGCCTTGGGGAAATCATACAGAACTGGATGTTTCATCGAATTACAAGATAAAAAAAGTCGTAGTGAAGCCAGGAGAAAGGCTCAGCATGCAAAAACATTTTCATCGTAATGAGCACTGGATCGTGGTCAGCGGTACAGCGTTAATTACAGTGAATGGGCAACAATCTCTGCTTAGAAGAAATGAATCTTCTTTCATTCAGATGGGTGACGAGCATACCGTTGAGAATCCAGGGAAGATCGATTTACATTTGATTGAAGTTCAAGTTGGGGAGTATGTTGGGGAAGATGATGTTGTGAGAAATCAATAATCAATAGAAAAGGGTGGGGAATTGAGGCTTGTAAACTTCAAATCCAAATTTTTTTGGCTATCTTTTGTTTTAATTGTAGCAAGTTTAGTATTTAATATTGCTTCTGTTAAAAATATCCTTATTAATGTGTATAAGTGGCATGCTATTCAGCCTGAAACTGTCCAAGGTGGTATAGAACTAATATTCTTTTTTTTAGTGATATATTTCTTTATATTGAAATTTAAAGAAAGACTATACTTGAAGTATGTTCCACTTGTTGTAATTGCTGTTTATTTACAACTTCATCAAGTGTTATTACCTGCTATTTTAGCAGTCATCTATTTCGAAATAATTATTTCACTTGGCTTTTTTATTATGAGTTTTTCTAAGTTGCGCTACAAAGTACGTTCATTAAAACTATACTTAGTTGCATTTTTGATTGGTTTTGTATGTTGGAGCTTAATGGCTCTCATACTTTCAGGATTAGGGTTCGGCACAATTAATGATTTAAGATTACTGACTTTATTTTTAGCAGTCTTTGGTTTAATTAAATGGAATACTCCAATGTTTGTTTATATCTATAAACAAGGATTGTCCTTTAATCGAATTATTATGACAGGGTTCACATTTGTGATCATTCTTCTTATGACACAGTTTGCAAAAACAAATAGAGCTCTAGATTATGATTCAATTTGGTATGGATTAAGGCCAGAGGAGGTTCTTGTAGGTAAACACTCTTTTTTTGATAACCTTGGACTTACTATGGTAGTTCACTACTATCCCAAGTTATTTGAACTATTCGCACTTCCTCTTTCAGGATTAGGAGATTTTAGTTTTATACTGTCTATCAACATTATGTTATATGCATTATTATTGTTAGTTGTTTTCAAATTCACTAAAGATATAACTAATAATAATAATTTTAGTTGTCTGGCAACTGTAGCTTTAGGGAGTATCCCAGCTATTTCTAATATGGCATCAACTGCTAAGACCGATATGTTTTCATCTTTATTTATTTTAGCTGCGGCTTACAGTCTATGGTTGTGGTATAAAGAAAGATCTACTTGGGCTTTTTTAATCGCAATCTCACTATCGTTAATTTCTTTTGGTGGAAAAATAACCAGTTTAATGTATATCCCTTTACTGTTTCTAGGTTACGGTATGGCTTACCTAATTAATCGTAGAGGTGACACGGGGAGAAGATTTTTTGAAAAAACGGAAAACACGAAGAAAGCAATCTTCTTGTTGATAAGCTCCATATGTGTATTCCTTGGTATAACATTTAGAACTTATGAATTAACTGGATATCCATTTTATCCAATAATGAAAAATTTTTGGAGTCGTTTGGGATTTGAAGGGAAGTATCCCTTTACAGATAATTCCCAAGATTTCATTCTTAGTGATCAAAAGAATTTTCTAAATCATTGGTATAAAATTCTTTTTGATCCAGCCGGATATAATCACTATATTATGGTTTGGCCCAGTAATATATACTTGTTCTTTTGGATTTTTAGTATCGTATTTATCATTCTTTTTAGAAAAAAACTGACCAAGAACAGTTATTTTTTATTGATAGCTTTTTTACCTACATTCATATCAGCAGTTTACAATATTATGAGCTTTCCGCAAGGAGGAGATGGTAATTACTATATACCGGTTATTTTGTTTTCAGGAATATCATTCATTGCTCTAATTGCAAACCTTGACATTAATCTCAAGAAAGTAGTAGTGTTCTGTTTACTTTTATTTATTCCAGTGCAGTCGTATATAATGTTGGTTTCTCATTTTTCTTGGAGTTGGGGGACATCTAAATTTTCTACTAACCTCTTGAAAACAAATTTTGAAACAAATGAGAACAAACTTCAACTGTTTCAAAACGAAGGGGTACTGGAAATAGAAAAAGAACTTAGATTCCGTGGGAACAATAATAACTGTATAGGTTTATTACAGTATGATGGACAAGAACAAACACTTAATCAGCTATCATGTAGGTATGAAGATATTCCGCATATGAGTTCAAGATATGGAAATCTAAATTTATTTAATTCAGTAGATAATTTCAAAAAATATCTTTTATGGGCAAATGTTAAATTCATCATTATGCCTAAAATAGATACGGAAGGATACGAGCAAGTAAAAAGTGTTATTGATGAATTAGAAAGTAAAGGTAATGCAAGACGTATTGATTCAACTAATTTTTATATGATAGAAATCAATCAAGAGGATATTCATCAATTAACAGGAATACAAGATTCTTTTTTTAATGCGTCACTTTTAAAAGGTTGGTATCCTAAAGAAAATAGCTATCGTTGGATTTCAAAAGAAGCTATAGGAGATTTCCAAAGTGGTGATGAGGGAGTCTTAACAATTAAAGGTATGGTTCCAGATGAACTAGAAAATATTGAACTTTCTATTCAGGTAAATGACTACAAACTTCCTGTACAAAAATTGAGTAAAGGTAAATTTAATATTCAATTTAATAATCATATTCCTATTAATTCAAAAGTGAGAATAAAGATGGAGATTAATAAATCATTTGTACCTAAAGTTATTGGTTTGAATGGAGATACTAGAGAATTAGGAATAGTTATAACTGACTTTATCTTGAAGTGAATCAAGTTCTACTTTGTGTGATATGAGAGTAAGTAGTTCTACAATCTTCTTTTCTAGTATTCTTTAAATGAAAAGAATATGTATCTATGTTTTTTCTTGAATGAAAAAGTATCTTGCTGTTTGTCAATTAATCTATAAATATATCCTGAATTATATAGTTCTTTAGTTTTAGAAAGTGCTATTCGTAGGAGGAAATTAGTTGTTGTTGAAATACAGGAAAACAGTATACGGGTTAAGTCTGGCAATATCTTTTGTTTTATTTTTCTACTATTTATTGCGTAATTATGATATCAATTATTTTGATGAGATTGGATATATCAATTTTAGTAAGCAAATTTTAGAGGTGGGTTTACTAAACATAAATGAATCTTTAAGGACATATTTATTGCCATTGCTTATTTCCCTCGTTAGAATTTTTACAGGTGTCGAAATTCAATATGCTAAAATAATCATCAGTATTTTACAATATGTATTATATATTTATACAATTTCTATGATTGGTCGATATTTATTTTTGTATACTCAAAACTCTATAATATATTATTCCATTATAGTATTTGGTTTTCTTAATCCATATTTAATACAGTCAACTACATTGCTTCTTACTGATTTGCTTGCTTCCTGTTTAATTACTATATCCATATTTACAACGATATTTAACAGTTTTGATAAGGATAGGTATTATTATATTGTTTTATTTTGTAGCTTTTCAGCAGTTATGGTAAGGCCATCTTCCTTAATTTTGGTTCCTTGCATATTTGCATTATTAATTTTGAGGAAAATAATGCTGAAAGAATTAAGTTACAGTAAAGGGATCTTTGCAGGCCTGATATCGTGCGTTGTATTCATACCACAGTTATATAACAATATTCACAATTATAGTCACTGGACTATATTAATCCATGACAATCTTTATGAATTTCAAAGCAGACTAGCAGCAACATATTTAAAATATGGGACGGTAGTTATACCTGGACAAGTTCCACAACTAGTCTTTCAGACCCCTTTTACTTTTGATGCAGGTACGAATATTTATGATTTAATTTTCAAGAATACCCCTGCCTTTTTGCTAACTTACTTCACACATATTTTTGGTGTATTTGATTGGGGGTACATCGACACATATATTAAGGATTTTTATCCCATTAGTAGGATCGTCGGATCTGTTTTTCTGTATACTTATTGGATTACATCTGTTTATGGAGCCGTATACTTCATTAGAAAGGGAGATTTAGCGAGAAGGGACAGATTTATTCTTTCGAGCATTATGATTCCCTTTGTATTGTATGTTTTGTTTATTGGTACAACAGTAATTGAGTCTAGATTTGGTTACCCATTATTCTTTCTTTTTCTCCCATTTTTCGGTTACGGGGTATATAGTCATTTTATGGTTGTTAAAGAAAAAATGCCTAATATGATCTGGCCAATAATCCGTATTTGCCTAGTATATGTTTTAGTAATAGTTTTAGTGTTTATTCTTTCGTTTTGGCTTGATTCTACTACTGATAGAATTTATTGGTTTAATTACTGAGTAATAGGAGGATTTGTATGAGGAAAAAAGAAGCGACACAAATGGTTAGCGAAATTGTTCGAGTGATTGAGCGAGGTGATGAGAGAGGGTTACTGACTGTTCTTGAGAGTAGTGGAGATATTCCTTTTGAAATTAAAAGGGTATTTTATATCTATGGCACAGCGGAAGGGGTTCGAAGAGGATACCATGCTCATCATAAAACCAGACAAGCATTAGTATGTGTGTCTGGGACGTGCAAGGTTTTTTTGGATAATATTGAACGTAAACTAGACGTTATTTTGGACTCACCGACCAAAATCCTTATACTTGAACCGAATGATTGGCATGAAATGTATGATTTCTCTGCTGATTGTGTACTTTTGGTTCTTGCTTCACATTTATATGACCCTGAAGATTACATTCGTGATTATAATCAATTTAGGGAGGTATATGGCGGATGAGTAGTCATTTTGTGCATCCCCAAGCGATTGTAGAAACTACCGATATTGGAGTCGACACTAGGATATGGGCGTTTGCTCATGTGTTACCAAACGCAAAAATAGGTTCAAACTGTAATATTAACGACCATACATTTATTGAGAATGATGTCGTTATTGGTAATAACGTTACTGTTAAGTCGGGAGTGTACATTTGGGACGGAATTAGAATTGAAGACAATGTTTTTATAGGACCTAATGTTACTTTTACGAATGACCTTAGACCCCGATCTAAACAATACCCGACTGAATTTCTTAAAACCATTCTTGAAGAATGGGCATCTATAGGGGCAAATTCAACTATAATTGCTGGGAATACTATTGGTAAATATGCTATGGTGGGTGCTGGTTCTGTTGTTACTAAAGATGTCCCTAACAATACGCTATGGTATGGGAATCCAGCAGAGTTTAAGAGTTATATCTGTAATTGTGGAGAGAAATTAAATCAATTGTTGGAATGCCCGGAATGTCATAAAAAATATCGTCTTGATCGAAATCTGATTGTTGAGATTTAATACTTCATGGAAATAGGTGACTATAGTGATTCCTTTTTTGGATCTCAAGAAAATAAACTTACGGCATGAGAAGGCACTTATGGACGGAGTACATAAAGTACTTCATTCAGGTTGGTACATTTTAGGTAGTAGCGTAAAAGCTTTTGAAAATGATTTCGCAGAATACTGTGGAACAGAACATTGTGTAGGCGTGGCTAATGGACTGGATGCGCTTGAACTTATTATTCATGGTTATGATATTGGACCTGGTGATGAAGTAATCGTTCCATCAAATACTTATATCGCTTCGATATTGGCGATTTCTGCCAATGGTGCTGTCCCTGTTTTGGTAGAGCCGGAATTACAAACATTTAATCTGGATCCTGCCAAAATAGAAGCACATATCACTCCAAATACGAAAGCAATATTAGTCGTTCATTTGTATGGACAAGCCTGTGATATGAATCCAATTCTCGAAATAGCTAATCGATATAATCTGAAAGTTATCGAAGATTGTGCTCAAGCTCACGGCGCTTTATATGGAGATAAACGAGTTGGGAATTTGGGAGATGCAGCTGCATTCAGTTTTTATCCAGGTAAAAACTTAGGCGCTTTAGGAGACGGCGGGGCGATCACAACAAATGATGAAGAACTGTATAACCGATTAATGGCCCTCCGTAATTATGGCTCACATAAGAAATATGAGAATTTATACAAGGGATACAATAGCAGACTAGACGAACTTCAGGCACCGATATTAAATGAAAAATTAAAATGGCTTGATCAGGACAATGAAAAAAGAAGAGAAATAGCTTCGTATTACTCTGAACATATATTAAATCCAGAAGTGATTTTACCTATTGTACAACATACTTCAAAATCTCATGTATGGCATTTGTTTGTCATTAGAGTGCAGGAACGAAATCACTTCATGGAGTACATGACCAGGAATGGTGTGCAAACAATGATTCATTATCCGATCCCACCTCATAAGCAAGAAGCTTACAGAGAGTGGAGTGATCTTGCATTTCCTATTTCTGAGCAAATTCATGCTGAGGTGGTAAGTCTACCTATAAGTCCAGTTATGGAAATGGAAGAGGTTTTGAGAGTTGTGGAGGTTATAAATGAGTACAGAACGAATTAAATTCTCAATAGTGGTGCCCATTTATTACAATGAGTTGAATATTCCACACACCGTGCCACGGTTGCAAAAACTACAAAATCTTTTGCCAGAGTGTGACTTAGAGTTTGTATTTGTTGATGATGGTTCCAAAGATAAATCATTGGAGTTGCTTCTTGAGGCAAGGGATCAAGATCAACGCATTAAGGTTGTCAAGCTTAGCCGGAACTTCGGCTCGATGGCTGCAATTCAAGCTGGGTTAGCATATGCAACCGGAGATTGTGTTGGAATTATAGCCGCTGACTTACAGGACCCACCTGAAATGTTTAGAGAAATGCTGGATCACTGGAAAATCGGTAAAAAGGTTGTACTTGGAACCAGATCCGATCGTGAAGAATCTTTTTCCCAGAAGCTATTCTCTAATACATATTATTACTTATTAGAGAAACTGGCTTTAAAGGGATATCCTAAAGGTGGATTCGATTTTTTACTAATTGATAAGCAGGTTGTTCAGGAAGTGCTTCAAATCCAGGAAAAGAACACGAATATAATGAGTTTGATCTTTTGGCTTGGACATGATCAAGTTCAAATTCCTTATGTCAGACAAGAGCGTAAGCTAGGCAAGTCAAGATGGACACTAGCCAAAAAAATCAAACTATTCGTTGACTCGTTTGTCAGTTTTTCTTATGCTCCAATCCGATTTATGTCTTTCATTGGATTCTTCACAGCATTGTTCAGCATACTGTATGGACTTTTTGTTGTATTCAGTACGGTATTCGGAATTATTGAGTTACAGGGATGGACAACGATTGTGGCTCTTATTACATTTTTATTAGGAGTTATAATGGTGATGTTGGGAACGATTGGAGAATATCTTTGGAGGATATTAGATGAAAGCAGGGAACGGCCTTCCTATGTTATTGACCAAACATTTGAATAAGGAGTTTTTAAAGTTTTTAATTAGTGGCGGAATAAATACCTTGGCTACTTATCTGATGTATTTATTATTGTTACTTTTCTATAATTACTCTATTTCTTACTCGATATCTTATGTCGCAGGAATTTTTCTGTCGTATTATTTAAATTCTGTATTTGTTTTTAAAGAGAAAATATCATTTCGGAAATTCCTTAAATTTCCGGTCGTATATATAGTACAGTATTTAGTCAATATGTTATTGATGTATATCCTAGTAGAGTATGCTCAAATGCATGCTCAGATTGTGCCCTTGGTTGCTATGGTAATTACTGTTCCAATCACTTTTCTTCTATCAAAAATGATTATAAAAAGCAAATAAATGGAGGCGATATTTTTATGAAAGGTATAATTCTTGCTGGGGGTACTGGATCACGCCTTTTTCCCTTGACCAAAGTCACCAATAAACACCTTCTTCCTGTTGGGAAATATCCTATGATATTTCATTCGGTGCAAAAGCTAAAACAGGCAGGTATTGAAGATATCCTTATTGTGACAGGTAAAGAACATATGGGAGATGTCGTCAATCTTCTTGGTAGTGGGAAAGATATGGGAGTTACTTTCACTTACAAAGTTCAAGATGAGGCTGGAGGCATTGCTCAAGCTCTAGATCTTGCAAAACATTTTGTGGGGAATGACCAAATGACCGTCATATTGGGGGATAATGTATTTTCGGATGATATTAGTACTTACGTGGATAATTTTAGAGCTCAGCGAACTGGAGCAAAGATTTTAATTCAGGAGGTTGCAGATCCGCAACGTTTCGGTGTTCCTGAAATTGAAGGCGAACGTATAGTATCAATTGAAGAAAAGCCGCAGATGCCTAAGAGCAATTATGCAGTGACTGGAATATACATGTTTGATAGCACAGTCTTTGATATCATTAAAACTTTGAAACCCTCTGGACGTGGTGAGCTTGAAATAACGGATGTAAACAATGCATATATTCAAAAAGGAGAATTAAGCTTTGACATCTTGCAAGGTTGGTGGACTGATGCAGGTACACATGCCTCTCTTGCTAGAGCTAACGAGCTTTCTCAAGAAATTCAGTTTGGAGAAGAGTTTGGAAAACTAAAAATATAATATAAGGGGAGTTCAATGATGAAAGTGACTTCCTCCAAGCTGCATGACGCAGTATTGCTTGAACCCATTGTTCATGGAGATAATCGTGGTTTCTTTATGGAAAGTTACAATGAACAAGTCATGTTGCAGAAGGGACTAAATTATCAATTCATACAAGACAATCAGTCTCTTTCTGCACAACCAGGTGTACTACGTGGCTTGCATTATCAGCTCGACCCCAGAGACCAAACCAAATTAATCCGTGTTATCGCTGGAGCGATCTACGATGTTATTTTGGATATACGTAAAGAATCTCCAACGTACGGTCATTGGGAGGCATTTATCCTAAGTGAGTATAATTATAGACAGTTGCTAGTGCCTAAAGGGTTTGCTCATGGTTTTTGTACGTTGGTACCTAATACCCAAGTGTTGTATAAAGTGGACGAATACTATTCTCCAGAGCATGACCGTGGAATATTGTGGAATGATCCATCACTTGGAATAGATTGGCCTACATCTAACCCCATATTATCAGAGAAAGACACAAAGCAACCACTTTTTAAGGATGCAGAAATGAATTTTTGATAGCAAAGGAACAGGAGGTTTCAATCCCATGAAACTGCTCGTTACCGGCGGTGCCGGATTTATTGGAAGTAATTTCGTTATGTATATGCTTAAGCAATACCCAGATTATGAAATTATTAATGTAGATGCTCTTACCTACGCGGGTAATCTGGAAAACTTGAAATCCCTTGAAGGAAACAATCGCCATATCTTCGTAAAAGCAGATATAACAGATGCAGCAGACATGGATCGCCTGATTGGTCAAGATGTAGATGTAGTTGTCAACTTTGCTGCTGAATCTCATGTGGATCGCAGTATTCTTGAACCAGATGTTTTTGTTAGAACAAATGTTAATGGTACCCAAGTTCTGTTGGATGCAGCCAGAAAACATAACATCACTAAATTTGTTCAAGTATCTACAGACGAAGTTTACGGATCACTCGGATCTACGGGTCTATTTACTGAGGATACTCCTTTACAGCCGAATAGCCCTTATTCTGCTTCTAAAGCCGGAGGAGATTTACTAGTACGGGCTTATCATGAAACATTTGGCTTGCCTGTAAATATTACTCGATGTTCTAATAACTATGGCCCACTGCAATTTCCAGAGAAACTTATTCCACTTATGATCTCCCGTGCACTGAGTGATGAAGCATTGCCAGTTTATGGTGACGGCTTAAACATTCGGGATTGGTTGTATGTAGAAGATCATTGTAGTGCAATTGATCTGATTATCCATAAGGGACGGAATGGTGAAGTCTACAATATCGGTGGAAATAACGAGCGAACAAACGTACACATTGTACAAACCATTCTGGAACAGTTAGGTAAACCTGAATCTTTGATTCAGTATGTACAGGATCGCCTTGGACATGACAGAAGATACGGTATTGATCCCACTAAAACAATGTCGGAGCTTGGCTGGAAGCCGAAATACAACTTCGAGACGGGCATAAAAGAAACAATAGAGTGGTATCTGGATAACAAAGAATGGTGGACACGGATTCAATCTGGTGCTTATCAAGAGTACTATGAAAAGCAGTATGGGTCTCGTTTAGGAGAAACTACGGAATGAGGGTTTTGGTGACCGGAGCTAGCGGACAACTGGGACGTGATGTAGTGCTTCTCTTGGAAAAAGAGGGGCACGATGTTTTGGGATGTGATCGCGAACGATTGGACATTACTGATTATCAGCAATGTAAGGAAGTCATAGCAACCTACCATCCAGAGGTAGTCATTCACTGTGCAGCCTATACCGCAGTTGATGATGCTGAGTTGGAGCCAGACAGAGCATATCGAGTCAATACCGTAGGAACGCGTAATGTTACGGTAGCTTCTGAGCAGGTAGGAGCAAAAATTATATATATCAGTACTGATTACGTATTTGACGGCATGTCTGAGATTCCCTATCAGGAATATGACAATACCAATCCGCAAAGTATTTATGGGAAATCCAAGCGAGCTGGGGAAGTTTTGGTACAATCTTTATCTTCACGTTGGTTTATTGTCCGCACTTCGTGGGTGTATGGCAGTTATGGGAATAATTTTGTGAAAACAATGTTGAAACTTGGACAGCAAAAACCGAAGTTACAAGTTGTGAACGATCAAAAAGGATCGCCAACGTATACTGTGGATTTAGCTAAATTTCTTCTTGAGCTTATATCCTCTGAAAAATACGGGATTTATCATGCTTCGAATCAAGGAGAATGTACATGGTATGAATTCGCTCAGGCTATCTTTGAAGAGTCGAAAGTAGGCGTGTATGCTAAGTTGGAGCCTTGTACGACCGAACAATTTCCACGCCCTGCTCTGCGACCGCGTAATTCAGTTATGGATCATACATCGATTCGTACCAATGGTTTTTCCGATTTGCGATTATGGCGCGAAGGGTTAAAAGACTTCCTGAAAGAGATATAAGGTGTAAAAATAGACGTCTCTTCTAAATCCTATGTTTATTAAAACTATTGGATTTGGAAGAGATCTATTTTGATAAACATTTAATTTGAGAGTGGGGATAGATATTTTTATAATATTCGGTTCTCCTAGGTCGGGAACCACATTACTCTCTACATTGTTGAGTGCCAATAATCATATTCATATACCTGATGAAACGGATTTTATTGTTCCATTGTCTTTTATCTTAAATCGGATAGAAGATGAGGCTATTGGTAAGTCTTTAATCTCAACGATGATTGTGTCCTCTAAACGTTTTTCTTGTAGCCTGGGACAATCTTTGTCAGTAAATGAAGTAATCAATATTGTTTGGAAGTCGGATTATAAGTTAGATTCTATTTTGTCTAACTTGTTTAATGCTTCTGCTAAAAATAATGGTGCAATGATTGGGGGAGATAAATCTCCTAATGATCTCTTAAATATTAGAGTTCTTGAAGAAACTGGTCTTGGTTCAGAGTCTATTAAGATAATTCATATTGTAAGAGATGTAAGAGACGTTATTCTTTCTTTAAAAAACGTCGATTGGGATGTTGACTGGAAAGATAACATCGAAACCTTTTTTCCAAGAATGTGGTGCGATTCAAACTTGTATCTCAATCACTTGTATAGTAAAAATAATCAAAAATATACTCTTATAAAATATGAAGATTTGCTTAATGAACCGCATAATATATTACATCAGTTGACAGACTTTTTAGGGGTTCCTTTTGACGAAAACATGTTAGAGAAATCAACGCGAGCTCAAAAATATCATAATGTATCTCATCATGAGAACATAAGCAAAGATATTATGAAAACAAGAGCATATGCATGGAAAGAGAACATAAGACAAGACATCCTTGATGTTATCAATAAACAAGCTATAGAAGCTATCAACTTTTTTGGTTATCGTAAATGAAGGTGTTTAGATACTATTAACAGTATGCTTAACTGAGAGTTTTCGTACTTGAAATCATATAAGCTTAAATATAATTATGTAAGGGTGTAAGGAGATATGAATACGGAATATACTCATCAAAATATTGTCTATCACGAGAATTTTGTTACTAGGGCTGATAGATATGAATTAAATCAACACAAAAGTTGCGTCCTGTGGTTAACGGGGTTATCAGGCTCTGGGAAATCTACGATAAGTGTAGCACTAGAGAAAGTTTTACATGATCGAGGTATGAGAACGTATGTTCTTGATGGGGACAATCTCAGACATGGACTGAATGTTAATTTGGGGTTTAAACCTGAAGATCGTAAAGAGAATATACGAAGAGTTGGTGAAGTGTCCAAGCTTTTTGTTGATGCTGGATTAATTGTTCTTGCTGCATTCATATCTCCTTATACAGAAGATCGAGAAAATGTTCGCAGTTTGTTTGAACCAGGAGAGTTTGTAGAAATTTTTGTGAAATGTCCTGTTGAAGAATGTATAAAACGGGATACGAAGGGGCTTTATGAAAAAGCGATAAAAGGAGAGATTATTAACTTTACAGGAATATCTGCTCCATATGAAGAACCAATCAATCCTGAACTGATAGTTGAGACCGATAAACAGAGCTTTCATGATTGTGTCAATATTGTTGTTGATTATCTTTTGATTAATAAATTGATTTAATTGAAGTTCTGCCCAGAATGGTAAGCATCAGCTGAGAACGTAGAGCTTATAGCTTTTCCATTTATTCAAATGTCATCCACAATTAAAAGTTGCCTTTAGATCGTTTATCCATATATGCTATACTCCCAGTAGATGGGTTCTTTTAGACAAATTCTACTTTGGAAATAATAGTCGGGAGTTTTTAGGAAATGAGCAGATCTATTAATGGTGCCATTTTACATGATGAAAATATAGAAGGGGTCGATATTACTGATATAACTATCATCATCGTTAACTACAATACACGTCAACTGACACTGGATTGCCTGGCATCGGTTTATGCTTCCAAGACCTCTTACCAATACGAGCTAATTGTCGTAGACAATGCTTCACAAGATGATTCGGTTCGAGCCATTCAAAAAGCGTATCCCGATGTTTGCATGATTGCCAATTCAAATAATACAGGCTTCGCTGTGGCCAACAATCAAGGAATGGACATTGCCAGCGGACGTTATATTCTGCTGCTTAATTCGGATACGGTTATCCAGCCCGATACGTTGCATACCATGGTCTATTTTATGGATCGTCATCCTGAGATGGGGGCTTCTGGTTGCAAAGTTATTCTTCCTGATGGTTCACTGGATAAAGCCTGCAAGAGAGGATTTCCGACACCCACGGCGTCATTTTATTACGCATTTGGGCTTTCTCGACTTTTCCCGGATCGGCCGAAGTTTAATCAATATCAATTGGGGCATCTCAGTCCGGATGATGAATATCCCGTAGATTGTCTCGTTGGTGCATTTATGCTGGTACGTCAGGAAACCATTGAGCAGGTTGGTGGATTGGACGAGACGTTTTTTATGTATGGTGAAGATATCGACTGGTGTTATCGCATTAAAGAGGCTGGATGGGGCATTTATTATTATCCACGTACATATATTGTGCATTATAAGGGTGGAAGTGCTCGTCGCAAACCTTTGAAAATTACGTACGAGTTTCATAGAGCGATGTGGGTGTTCCACCGCAAACACTACGCGAAGAAGTACAATCTACTCACGAATACAGCTGTGTGGGTGGGCATCTCGCTCAAATTTACTTTGTCCCTGCTGCGCAGCAAATTGTCCCTTCCTTCTCGACAAGGGCAGACTGCAACCCGCATGAGAGCGGAGAATGAAGCATCTTCCGAGGTGAACCCATGATTCGGCGTAATCAACGATTTCTAACTCAATTGTATATTGCGGCTGATTTTGGCGTAATCCAGCTTTCATTTTTGTTGGCCTGGTGGCTAAAATTTGAGAGTGACCTGTTAACGAACCAAAATCCACTACCTATAGAGAAGTATATGATGTGGAGCTTGGTTTACGCAGTTCTTGCCATCATCACAGGACTGATGTCTTCCCTGTATATAGCCAAGCGAAAAAAACGATTTGTAGACGAACTTTGGAAAATCGTTCAGTCTCATGGCATAGCCTTCTTTATGCTGCTGAGCCTGATGTTCTTTTTCAAGGAAGTAAACATCTCTCGTGCATATCTCGCCATGTATATGATTGGCAATGTAGCATTTACACTCTTCTATCGCTATATAGTGAAAGTACAACTGAAACGCTTGCGCAAAAAAGGCTTCAACCGTCAGTTTGTGCTCATCCTTGGTGCTGGATCACTAGGTAAACGTTTCTATGACAACCTTAGAAATTATCCCGAACTTGGATATGAAGTGACTGGATTCCTGGATGATTACCGTCACTGGGATCAGAGTGAACAGAAAAGATACAAACCCATTCTTGGCCGAATCGACGAACTGGAAGAGTTCTTGTCTACGCATCTTCTTGATGAAGTCATTCTGGCATTACCTCTGGATGCTCATGATAAGTATTCGCATATTATCAATGTGTGTGAGAAAGCTGGTGTCCGGACACTAATCATTCCTGATTTCTTTGATTACTTGCCAGCACGGCCGCATTTCGATAACTTTGCGGGTATGCCTATGATTAACGTTCGCGACATTCCACTGGATATTGCGGTGAACCGATTGATGAAGAGAACTTTCGATATTCTTTTCTCTCTCACTGCGATCCTCTTAACTTCTCCGGTAATGCTCGTTGTCGCGGTAGGAGTACGACTTACTTCTTCTGGGCCCGTCATCTTCAAACAAGAGCGAGTAGGACTTAACCGACGCAACTTCATGATGTTCAAATTCCGCTCGATGAAATTCATTCCTGAGGGCACAATGGACACAGGGTGGTCCACCAAGAATGATCCGCGACGAACGGCTTTTGGCACTTTTATTAGACGCACAAGTCTGGATGAGTTACCTCAATTTTTCAATGTTTTGCTTGGCCATATGAGTGTAGTTGGCCCTCGGCCAGAACGTCCTTACTACGTCAACCAATTCCGGGATGAAATCCCGAAATATATGATCAAACACCACGTTCGCCCGGGAATAACAGGATTAGCACAGAGCAAGGGACTACGAGGAGATACCTCAATCGAGGATCGTATTGAACAAGATATCTTTTACATTGAAAACTGGTCTTTATTATTCGATATCAAAATCATATGGGAAACCATTCGAAATGGTCTCAAGAATGCATATTAGGATTACCTAACGGTATTGATTTACAATCTTTCATCCCACCATTTAACAGCCGCCTTCGAGCGGCTGTTTTGTTTTACGCCTCCTCAATTCGGGTAGTTAGCTAACAAAAAGGTACTGAGGATGTGAATGTGATATGAAACGCATTGCCGCCGTGTTAATACTACTGATCGTTACCGTGGGCACACTCTTTTTCGCCTATGAAAGCGAGAGTGAGGAACAACGTGACGGATTTACCGCTTATAGATTAATCGCCCATGCGATGGGCAGCATCAGGGATCAACCATATACCAACGCCTATGAAGCGATGATTGCCAATTACGAGAAAGGCACACGTGTATTTGAGATCGACTTTATGCTGACATCAGATCGCAAAGCCGTAGCCAGACATGAATGGACCGCGAATATGAGCAAAATGTTAGGACAAGACGAAGAACTTTCGGAGGATAAACAGGCCGGGGCGCTGACACATGATGAGTTCATGAATACGCCTATTCTGGGTATGTACCAGCCTATGGATGCAGACGGCATTATAGATGTACTGGCTAAATACCCGGATATGTATATCGTAACCGACACCAAGGAACAGAAGGATGAGGATATTCAGCAGGTGTTAAGATCCCTGGTGGATGCTGCCAAAGAACATGATCCCTCTGTGCTGGATCGCGTGGTTGTACAGATCTATAACGAACCCATGCTTGAAACGGTGAAAGAAGTCTATGCATTCCCTTCCATTATCTATACGTTATATGCCACACAGGATACAGAAGATCAGGTTGTTGATTTTGTTCAAAAAAATGATATTGATGCCGTGACTATGCCGGAATATAAAGTAAACCAGAATTTCGTCGCCAAGCTCAATAGTGCAGGCTCAGTCACCTACGTGCATACCATCAATGACACTGAACAGGTGGCTAACTATGAGAAGTGGGGCGTGTACGGGGTGTACTCGGACGTGCTGACGGAGCAGGAGCTGGATGAGATGAATACACGGTTTGCCTGGAAACCGTAAAATGTCGAAATTATAATTATAACAAAATCCAAACCACAGGCTTTTCCCTAACCAGGAGCGGGAAATGTCTGTGATTTTCTGTTCCCCTTTTTATACGAACATTGACACTCACTGCCTGCTGACTTAGACTTAGTTTACAAGCTTTCTAGGATGCAGAAGAACCTCTGGAGGAATGTTCGTTGATAGACATGATTAAGAAGTGGAGACATGTATTTAAGCTTGACCCGGACCGGGAGATTACAGACGAAGAACTCAATCTGGTCTGCATGTCGGGGACCGATGCAATTATCGTCGGTGGATCTTCAGGAATTACTTATGATAACACGGTAGACCTGATGTCCCGCGTGCGTCGCTATGAGTTGCCCTGTGTGCTTGAAGTATCCAATCTGGAGGCTGTTGTTCCCGGATTTGACGGATATCTGATCCCGATGGTCCTGAATGCAACGGACAGCAAATGGATGATTGGGCACCACCAGCAAGCCATAGAGCGTTACGGTTATCTGATCCCATGGGATCTGCTGATTGCCGAGGGTTATATTGTGCTTAATGCAAACTCCACGGTAGCGCGGTTGACGGGTGCAGATACGGATCTGACGACAGGAGCTGCGGTGGCATATGCGCAGGCAGCGGAGCGTCTGCTCAATCTTCCAATTGTATACATGGAGTACAGCGGAACGTTCGGAGATATGGAGCTTGTTGGTGAGACATACAGACAACTGGATCGGGCACACCTCATCTACGGCGGCGGAATTGATGATCCGGAGAAAGCCGCGCAAGCTGCTCAGGTGGCAGATACCATCGTTGTAGGTAATATCGTGTATAGTGATCTGAACAAAGCACTTGAGACGGTGTTGGCCGTAAAAGGTAACGATGAAACGGTTTAGTTTACCATTCCCCCATTTTCCCCTTATGATCTGTTAAAATAGAACTTTGCCCTTACTAATTAAAGAAGTTATATGAGCGTAATGTTGTTTACGCGAGAACGAAGAGGAGAGAAGTGAGCTGGAGAATCGAAATGCTCGTTAAAAGCTTTCTGTAATAAAGCTAAATCCTAAGCATACTTCTATTACCTGACTTTGTTCTTTTTTACTAAGAAATTCGATTACAGGAACTATGTTTACACAAAAACGGAGAGTGCAGAAGCAAACTGAAAAAAAAGTGTTCTCTCTTGTATTTTTACTGCCCTTAAATTTAAGCTAAACTAATTTTTACACGATAAACGTAGAGGACAGAAATAAGCTGGAGAAACGAAGTGCTCGCATTTATTACCGGATTTTTACCTTTGAAAAAGTAGATCGAAAAATCCGGGAATAACAGCGATCGGAAGATTATTCTGTCATCGGAGTGGCGAGTGTAACCTATTAATTTTGCTCTATAGACCAACCAATGAAAGGAGCATGCATGCATGCAACCTGTAAATATACATGATGCCGTTGCACGGCTTAACACCCCTCAACGGCAAGCCGTCGAGGCGACGGATGGCCCGCTGCTGATTATGGCCGGAGCGGGCTCCGGCAAGACCCGGGTGCTGACACACCGGATTGCCTACCTCATTGCAACACGGAAGGCGCCCCCGTGGGGCATTTTAGCGATTACCTTTACGAACAAAGCCGCTCGTGAGATGCAAGACCGGGTTTCCCAACTCGTAGGTGGCTCCCAGGGCCGCGACATTTGGGTATCCACATTCCACTCCATGTGTGTGCGTATTTTGCGCCGTGACATTGAACGTATTGGCTTTACCTCCAACTTCAGTATTTTGGACTCATCGGACCAATTATCTGTAATTCGTAGCTGTATGAAAGATCAGAATATTGATACCAAGAAATTTGAGCCCAAAGCAGTTCAATCGATGATGAGCACGGCCAAGAATGAACTGATCAGTCCGGAGCAATATGAGAAGCAGTCGGGAGATTATTTCGAAGGTATTGTGGCGAAGGTATATAAGATGTACCAGAAACGGTTAAGAGCCAACAACTCACTTGATTTCGACGATCTCATTATGCAGACCATTCAACTGTTCAAAGAAGTGCCGGAAGTTCTCGACTTTTACCAAAAGAAATTCCAGTACATTCACGTGGACGAGTATCAGGATACGAACCGTGCACAGTACATGTTGTGCCGCATGCTCGCGGACAGTCACCACCACATCTGCGTTGTAGGAGATAGTGACCAGTCGATCTATCGCTGGCGTGGGGCGGATATCAGTAATATCCTGAACTTTGAGAAAGATTACCCTGAAGCAAATACGATTTTGCTGGAGCAGAACTATCGTTCTACTTCCAATATCCTGAATGCAGCGAATGAAGTGATCGGCCTGAATACAGGGCGTAAACCGAAGAAACTGTGGACGGACAAAGAGGGTGGTTCGAAGATTAAGGTGTACCGTGCGGATTCCGAACATGATGAGGGGTATTTTGTAACCTCCGAGATTAGTAAAAATGTGAAGAACGGCAAATCCTATCAGAACCATGCCATTTTGTACCGTACCAATGCCCAGTCCCGGGTTATAGAGGAAATTCTGATCAAGTCTGATATTCCGTATCAGATTGTCGGCGGAATCAAGTTCTATGATCGCAAAGAGATCAAGGACATTCTGGCGTATCTGCGCCTGTTATCCAACCCCGACGATGATATCAGCCTTACCCGGATCATTAATGTACCGAAACGTAGCATCGGGGATACAACAGTAGGGAAGCTAGCGGCTGCTGCAGGAGAGCGTGGAATTTCCATTTTCCGAGTACTTCAGGTCGTGGATGATCTTGGTTTTGCTGGTCGTACGCGTAATGCGTTGGTGGAGTTCTATGACATGATCGCTGCTCTGCATCAGATGGTAGAATATCTGTCTGTAACTGAACTGACCGAGAAGATCCTTGAGATGAGCCAATATCGTCTTGAGATGCAAAATGAAAATACACTCGAATCTCGTGCACGGCTGGAGAACATTGAAGAGTTCCTGTCGGTAACGATGGAATTTGAGAAAAATAATGAAGACAAAACTCTCGTTTCGTTCCTCACCGATCTGGCATTGATTGCGGACATCGACAGCATGAACGATGATGAAGAGGATCAGAGCGACGCTGTTACCCTGATGACCATGCATAGCGCCAAAGGTCTGGAGTTCCCGGTTGTCTTTATCGTGGGTATGGAGGAAGGAGTCTTCCCGCATAGCCGTGCCTTTATGGACAATGAAGAACTGGAAGAAGAACGCCGACTTGCTTATGTAGGGATCACCCGTGCGGAAGAGCAACTTTTCCTGTCTTGTGCACAGATGCGGACGTTGTTTGGACGTACCACAGCGAACCCGCCTTCCCGCTTCCTGGATGAAATTCCGGATGAGCTGAAGGAAGACACCTCTATGGCTCGTGATCGTTACCGTCGCGGAAGTAGCGGAGGCGGCTCATATGGTGGACGTGGACTAGGTTCCAGTGGAGGAAGTAACTTCGGTGGTGGCACCAAGCTCTTTGATCACCAAAGCAAGAGCGGTTCATCTGCTACCTCATCCACGCCAACTTCGCGTGTGACCACAAGTACCTCCCGCCCAACATACTCTACGCCATCGTCTGCTTCCAAGCCGGTAGCTTCTGATGGTGAAACAGGATTCAAGGCAGGAGATAAAGTACAGCATGGCAAATGGGGGACAGGCACCATTGTTGCGGTCAAAGGGACAGGTAATGATACCGAACTGCAGATTGCCTTCCCGGCTCCGGTGGGTGTGAAACGTTTGCTTGCCGGCTTTGCCCCTATTACGAAAGTAGAATAAGAACGAAACCTCCTTTTGCACGATAACAGAGAGAACAGAAATAACTTCCATAAAAAAAATTGCTTTTTCTCTCGTTTTTTTCACGGGATTTCTAAACCAGATTGATATGAATAGAAATCTATATAAGTTCAATCTAACATCCACACGATAACGGAGAGAGCAGAAATAACTTGAAGAAGCATAGCGTTCGCCTTTATCCCCGGATTTCCACCTTTTAAAATGGATTAAAAGAAATCCGGGGATAACAGCGATCGGAAAGTTATTCTGTTATCGGAGTGTCAGTGTGGATATTCATTCATTGAAATTATGTAGTGATATCAACGATGGAAAGTTATTCTGTTATCAGAGTTCACGTGCAATAGGAGTGTTAGTTCTACATAGATCAAATTAACGGAGGGATGGCCCTGTATGGACCCGATGCACCGGATGGAGCAACTCGTTACCGAGCTGAACCAGCATAATTATCAGTACTACACGATGGATCAGCCACAGATCAGCGATAAGGAGTATGATCTTCTGTACGATGAACTGGTTACGCTGGAACAGGAAAGCGGCATGGTTCTGCCTGATTCTCCAACACAGCGTGTGGGCGGCGAACTGCTCAAAGGGTTTACCCCACATCGCCATTTATCTTCATTATGGAGTCTGGACAAAGCGCAAAATATTGAGCAGCTGCGCAGCTGGAATACCCGTGTACTGAAACTGATCAACGACTATAACAGCAAAAATCCCGATACACCTTTACCGGAACCAGGTTACGTCATTGAGTTGAAATTTGACGGATTGACGCTGAACCTGACGTACACCAACGGTGAGTTGGTGCAAGCCTCCACACGAGGGAACGGTACTGTAGGCGAAGGTATTTTGGCACAGGTGAGAACGATCAGATCTGTACCGCTCAAAATTCCTTACACAAGCGGCACGATTGAAGTACAGGGTGAAGGTATCATGAACCTGTCTGTCCTGGAGCGATACAACGAGACAGCGGCAGAACCACTCAAGAATGCGCGGAATGCAGCAGCGGGAGCACTGCGTAACCTGAATCCGAAGGCGACGGCTGAGCGTCGACTGAATGCTTACTTTTATAACGTAGGTTATTCAGATGAGATTCAGTTCGCCAATCATCAGCAGATGATGGACTTCCTGCGTGAGAACCGCTTCAAAGTTAATCCGTCGATTACTTATTTCCATGAGTTTGATGATGTGATGGAACAACTGGCCGCGATTCAGGAGAACCGGGGTCAGCTGGACTATCTGATCGATGGAGCTGTTATCAAAATTACGGACATGCGCACCCGCGAAGTGCTGGGTTATACCGATAAGTTCCCTCGCTGGGCGGTGGCATATAAATTCGAGGCTGAAGAGACCACAACGGTTCTTAACGCTGTGGTATGGAATGTGGGCCGTACTGGCAAAGTCACTCCGCTGGCACGCGTAGAACCGGTTGAACTTGCCGGGGTAACGGTACAGAACTGTACGCTGAACAATGTCGGCGATATTGAGCGCAAAAATCTGAAGTTTGCTCTGGGCACTCGGGTCTTTATCCGTCGCTCCAATGATGTCATTCCAGAAATTCTGGGTAAAGTGACGGAGGAAAGTGATGGCGAGGAGATCGTCTTCCCTGAGCAGTGTCCGGCATGTGGATTCCCACTGGAGCAACGCGGAGCGCATTTGTTCTGTAACAATAGACTTGCGTGTAAACCACAAACGGTGGCACGTATTTCCCATTTTGCTTCCCGTGATGCCATGGACATCGAGACGTTCAGTGAGAAAACGGCGATTCAGTTGTATGATGAATTGAACGTACGTGAGCCTGCCGACCTGTATACGTTACAGTTTGATGATCTGGTGAAGCTGGAGCGGTTTGGGGAAAAGAAAGCGAACAACCTTATCGCTGCGCTGGAGCTTAGTAAAGATAGAGACTTGGCTTCCTTCTTATACTCACTGGGTATTCCGAACACAGGTAAATCGACAACGCGCATGCTCGCTGATCATTATCGAGATCTGCACGCCATTATGAATGCAACCGTGGAAGAACTGGTTGAACTACCCGATGTCGGTGGTATTGTGGCAGAGAGCATCGTAACTTTCTTTGCAGATCCGTTTACACAGGCTGCGATTGAGAAAATGCTTAACTTGGGTGTGAAAGCACAGGCACCTGAGGCACCAACCGTTGCTGTTGTGGAAGATTCCTTCTTCAGTGGTAAAACGGTCGTCTTGACCGGAACGCTGCACCAATTGACGCGGGAAGAGGCAACGCAAAGACTGGAAGCGCTCGGAGCGAAGGTGACTGGCAGTGTGTCGAAAAAGACAGATTTGGTTATTGCCGGAGAGAAGGCAGGTAGTAAACTAACCAAAGCCCATGATCTCGGTATTCCTACGATTGAGGATGAGGACGAACTTGTACGTCTTTTGAACCCACAGGGTTAGAGGATAACGGACAAAAGAGTTCCTATAAGAAAGCCCCCGAAGACACGGATACGTGGTCGGGGGCTTTTGCTGTTATTTGAATGATTAATACAACGAATGAACGCCGCCAGTCTTAACTAAACGGATCATGATCCACTTATATTATTAGGGATGCGCTGAGATGCGCCTGTAAGCCATGCATCCTTGTCATATCCTCGCTCTTCCCAGTAACCGATATGTTCGCTGTCGATGAGTTCAATGCGATTTAACCATTTTACCGATTTATAGGCATACATCTGAGGAATGACGAGCCGTACCGGACCGCCAAGATCAGCTGGGATGGGTTTGCCATCATGCATGACAGCCACCATAATATCCTCCATTTGTGCTTGATCCATCGTAATCGCATCTGTATACACACCATCACCGGAATAAAACTTCACACTATGAGCCTCTGGTTTGACCCCGGCTTGCTTCAAAAGCTGTGCAAGTGAGATGCCTTCCCAGGTATTTTTATATACAGACCACCCTGTCACACAGTGGAAATCACTAACCTGTACGGTACGCGCGAGCTTCACGAACTGTTCCCAGTTCCAGACCTGTGCCCGTTCAACCAATCCATCAATACGGAAAGACCAGTTAGCATTGGAGAAGGACGGTATAGGCGTAACCGTATATACGCGGAAATGACCTTCAGCCCCGCCTCCAAGGGGAGGTGAAGAGGCGGACAGCGGTTGTGGCAGAGGAACCATACGGTTAGGATCGTTCTCCAGCATGCTATCAATACTATTATCGATCTTGAGATTTCGTCCTACCCAGGATATAAAAGTAGGACCAAGAGTCACGGCGAGACCAACCCCCACAGCAGAGCGGATAAAAGCTCGTCGTGTATACAACGGTTGAGGTCGCTCCACAGATTTAAGGGGATCTCTCTCGGAACTGCGATCAAACTGGGAAGAAGATACAGCAGCTGGAGTTTCTTTTTCATCCGATATTGAATCAGATGGATCAGCTGTATTTTGAGTTCGTGTTGAAGCTGTAGTGGTTTTAACCGCACGACGTGCAGGGTCCTTTAACCATTTGGTCCGAGTGATGGAGTGATAGATAATATAAGGTAAGCCCACCCAAGTCAGCAGGTCATGGATCAAAAGTGCAGCATTCGACCATCGAGGTCCAGCCAGCTTGAACTGCCATAATACAATACCCGAGAGGAGCCAGCCTACCAGCAGAGCAAGAACAAAGATGGTGTTCACCCTCTGCCATGGTCTGTTACGAAGCTGTTTCCAGTGCTTTCCGGCCAAAATCAAGTAATATACTACGGGTGCCAGCATAGCTAGCCCAACGATGATATGTAGCCATTTTAACCAGACACGTCCAATTCCGAGTATCTCGCGCCAAAAGCCGCCTACCAGCATAAGACCTGTTATAGCAAGGATCACAACAATCCAGGCATTCCAAGCATGGATGGAAACCAACTTTTTGCCGTAACCTTTGCGTCTGTTCTTTAACCATTGCTTCAAGTGCGATCACCCCATATAGGTTAGTAATGAGTTTATTCAGAACTTTAATATGTAATAGCTAGCTGTGAATGGAGTACGTGATCTGTGTAAAGGTGCAATGCGAGATGGTTATACGATTGTTCATGGGCTACTTATGAAAGTAGTACACGTGACTGCTTAACCTTATCTCTATATCTATATACCTTATTATAGAGTTTTTGGATCACTTTCTTCAAACGAACAGAAGGGAGGGGATCGTTATCCCATCTTGGGTTCAGAGAATGTGCTAATCTGTCGAATTCAGGTTGGAGACAAGACACCGTAGATGAAGATATCATGATATCAAAAGGTTGATTAAAAATGCTTGCTAAATAAATCACTACGTGATATATTATTTCTTGTCGCTTCAAACGAATGATTGTCATAATCATTTGAAAGATGACGAAAACAAAGTGTTGACAGTAAGTTAGTTAACATGATATGATAAGATTCCTGTCCGGTTGACAAACATCAACATAAACGGACATACAAGTTCCTTGAAAACTGAACAAATGGATAGTAACTTTTGATTCACAATGAATCGTCAGATTCAAAATGAGCTTATCGCTCTTTTCAATACTTTATTTGAGAGTTTGATCCTGGCTCAGGACGAACGCTGGCGGCATGCCTAATACATGCAAGTCGAGCGGAGTTGATAGGAAGCTTGCTTCCTTGATACTTAGCGGCGGACGGGTGAGTAACACGTAGGCAACCTGCCCTCAAGTTTGGGACAACTACCGGAAACGGTAGCTAATACCGAATAATTGTTTTCTTCGCCTGAAGGAAACTGGAAAGACGGAGCAATCTGTCACTTGGGGATGGGCCTGCGGCGCATTAGCTAGTTGGTGAGGTAACGGCTCACCAAGGCGACGATGCGTAGCCGACCTGAGAGGGTGATCGGCCACACTGGGACTGAGACACGGCCCAGACTCCTACGGGAGGCAGCAGTAGGGAATCTTCCGCAATGGGCGAAAGCCTGACGGAGCAATGCCGCGTGAGTGATGAAGGTTTTCGGATCGTAAAGCTCTGTTGCCAGGGAAGAACGCTTGGGAGAGTAACTGCTCTCAAGGTGACGGTACCTGAGAAGAAAGCCCCGGCTAACTACGTGCCAGCAGCCGCGGTAATACGTAGGGGGCAAGCGTTGTCCGGAATTATTGGGCGTAAAGCGCGCGCAGGCGGTCATTTAAGTCTGGTGTTTAATCCCGGGGCTCAACCCCGGATCGCACTGGAAACTGGGTGACTTGAGTGCAGAAGAGGAGAGTGGAATTCCACGTGTAGCGGTGAAATGCGTAGATATGTGGAGGAACACCAGTGGCGAAGGCGACTCTCTGGGCTGTAACTGACGCTGAGGCGCGAAAGCGTGGGGAGCAAACAGGATTAGATACCCTGGTAGTCCACGCCGTAAACGATGAGTGCTAGGTGTTAGGGGTTTCGATACCCTTGGTGCCGAAGTTAACACATTAAGCACTCCGCCTGGGGAGTACGGTCGCAAGACTGAAACTCAAAGGAATTGACGGGGACCCGCACAAGCAGTGGAGTATGTGGTTTAATTCGAAGCAACGCGAAGAACCTTACCAGGTCTTGACATCCCTCTGACCGGTACAGAGATGTACCTTTCCTTCGGGACAGAGGAGACAGGTGGTGCATGGTTGTCGTCAGCTCGTGTCGTGAGATGTTGGGTTAAGTCCCGCAACGAGCGCAACCCTTATATTTAGTTGCCAGCACTTCGGGTGGGCACTCTAGATAGACTGCCGGTGACAAACCGGAGGAAGGTGGGGATGACGTCAAATCATCATGCCCCTTATGACCTGGGCTACACACGTACTACAATGGCCGGTACAACGGGCTGCGAAATCGCGAGATGGAGCCAATCCCAACAAAGCCGGTCTCAGTTCGGATTGCAGGCTGCAACTCGCCTGCATGAAGTCGGAATTGCTAGTAATCGCGGATCAGCATGCCGCGGTGAATACGTTCCCGGGTCTTGTACACACCGCCCGTCACACCACGAGAGTTTATAACACCCGAAGTCGGTGGGGTAACCGCAAGGAGCCAGCCGCCGAAGGTGGGATAGATGATTGGGGTGAAGTCGTAACAAGGTAGCCGTATCGGAAGGTGCGGCTGGATCACCTCCTTTCTATGGAGAATCGTTTCCTGCAACGGAAACATTCAAATACGCAGGTTCTTAGAACCTGCACCAGCAACACAGTTACTTATCCATTTGTTCAGTTTTGATGGAATTTGAGGGGCCATAGCTCAGCTGGGAGAGCGCCTGCCTTGCAAGCAGGAGGTCAGCGGTTCGATCCCGCTTGGCTCCACCAAACAATTTCATCTATTTGGCTTGTTCTTTGAAAACTAGATATCGAAACGAAACAAACGTGAATTAGAACATTCCTTTTTAGCTGAACTTGTGTAAACAAGTTTAATAAATTGGTACTTAATTGCTTTTGCGATGGTATTGGATGGGAGTGACTTTTGGCTTTGGACGTAGTCCAAAACAAGGGAAGCGAGCAGCCAAAACCGGAGCAAACTGGTTAAGCTACTAAGAGCACACGGAGGATGCCTAGGCGCTAGGAGCCGATGAAGGACGTGGCGAACAACGAAACTGCCTCGGGGAGCTGTAAGCAAGCTTTGATCCGGGGGTGTCCGAATGGGGAAACCCAGCTGGGGTAATTTCCAGTTACTCATAACTGAATACATAGGTTATGTAGAGGCATACCAGGGGAACTGAAACATCTAAGTACCCTGAGGAAGAGAAAACAATAGTGATTCCGTCAGTAGCGGCGAGCGAACGCGGAGAAGCCCAAACCAGAGAGCTTGCTCTTTGGGGTTGTGGGACGTCTCACATGGAGTTACAAAGGAACCGGTTAAGCGAAGAGGTCTGGAAAGGCCCGCCAAAGAAGGTAAAAGCCCTGTAGTTGAAAGTCTGTTCCCTCCGAGACGGATCCCGAGTAGTGCGGGGCACGTGAAACCCCGTATGAATCCGGCAGGACCATCTGCCAAGGCTAAATACTTCCTAGCGACCGATAGTGAAGCAGTACCGTGAGGGAAAGGTGAAAAGCACCCCGGAAGGGGAGTGAAATAGAACCTGAAACCGTGTGCTTACAAAAAGTCAGAGCCCGTTTTAGGGGTGATGGCGTGCCTTTTGTAGAATGAACCGGCGAGTTACGTTCCCGTGCAAGGTTAAGGTGAAGAGCCGGAGCCGCAGCGAAAGCGAGTCTGAATAGGGCGAATTAGTACGTGGACGTAGACCCGAAACCGGGTGATCTACCCCTGTCCAGGGTGAAGGTGCGGTAACACGCACTGGAGGCCCGAACCCACGCATGTTGAAAAATGCGGGGATGAGGTGGGGGTAGCGGAGAAATTCCAATCGAACTCGGAGATAGCTGGTTCTCCCCGAAATAGCTTTAGGGCTAGCCTCGGAAAACAGAGTCGTGGAGGTAGAGCACTGATTGGGTGCGGGGCCCGCAAGGGTTACCAAGCTCAGTCAAACTCCGAATGCCATAGACTTACTTCCGGGAGTCAGACAGTGAGTGCTAAGATCCATTGTCAAAAGGGAAACAGCCCAGACCATCAGCTAAGGTCCCCAAGTGTGTGTTAAGTGGGAAAGGATGTGGAGTTGCACAGACAACCAGGATGTTGGCTTAGAAGCAGCCACCATTGAAAGAGTGCGTAATAGCTCACTGGTCGAGTGACTCTGCGCCGAAAATGTAACGGGGCTAAACACACCACCGAAGCTATGGCTTGATGCTTTGCATCAGGGGTAGGGGAGCGTTGTATAAGGGTTGAAGGTGTACCGTAAGGAGCGCTGGACATTATACAAGTGAGAATGCCGGTATGAGTAACGAAAAGATCAGTGAGAATCTGATCCGCCGAAAGCCTAAGGGTTCCTGAGGAAGGCTCGTCCGCTCAGGGTAAGTCGGGACCTAAGGCGAGGCCGAAAGGCGTAGTCGAAGGACAACAGGTCGAAATTCCTGTACCACCGTAAGCCGTTATGAGCAATGGGGGGACGCAGTAGGGTAGTGACGCGGACTGATGGATGTCCGTCTAAGCAGTAAGGCTGATGTGTAGGCAAATCCGCACATTGTAAGGCTGAGCTGTGATGGGGAGCGAAAATTATAGTAGCGAAGGTCATGATCTCACACTGCCAAGAAAAGCCTCTAGCCAGGTGAAGGTGCCCGTACCGCAAACCGACACAGGTAGGCGAGAAGAGTATTCTAAGGCGCGCGGAAGAACTCTCGTTAAGGAACTCGGCAAAATGACCCCGTAACTTCGGGAGAAGGGGTGCCCCGGTAGTGTGAATAGCACGAGGGGGCCGCAGTGAAAAGGCCCAAGCGACTGTTTAGCAAAAACACAGGTCTGTGCGAAGCCGTAAGGCGAAGTATACGGGCTGACGCCTGCCCGGTGCTGGAAGGTTAAGGGGAGTGGTTAGGGAGTAATCCCGAAGCTGTGAACCGAAGCCCCAGTAAACGGCGGCCGTAACTATAACGGTCCTAAGGTAGCGAAATTCCTTGTCAGGTAAATTCTGACCCGCACGAATGGCGTAACGACTTGGGCGCTGTCTCAACGAGAGATCCGGTGAAATTTTAATACCTGTGAAGATGCAGGTTACCCGCGACAAGACGGAAAGACCCCATGGAGCTTTACTGCAGCTTGATATTGAATTTGGGTACGATCTGTACAGGATAGGTGGGAGCCTTTGAAGCATGAGCGCCAGCTTGTGTGGAGGCAACGTTGGGATACCACCCTGATCGTATCTAGGTTCTAACCTGGTACCGTAATCCGGTGCGGGGACAGTGTCAGGTGGGCAGTTTGACTGGGGCGGTCGCCTCCTAAAGAGTAACGGAGGCGCCCAAAGGTTCCCTCAGAATGGTTGGAAATCATTCGAAGAGTGCAAAGGCATAAGGGAGCTTGACTGCGAGACCTACAAGTCGAGCAGGGACGAAAGTCGGGCTTAGTGATCCGGTGGTACCGCATGGAAGGGCCATCGCTCAACGGATAAAAGCTACCCTGGGGATAACAGGCTTATCTCCCCCAAGAGTCCACATCGACGGGGAGGTTTGGCACCTCGATGTCGGCTCATCGCATCCTGGGGCTGAAGTAGGTCCCAAGGGTTGGGCTGTTCGCCCATTAAAGCGGTACGCGAGCTGGGTTCAGAACGTCGTGAGACAGTTCGGTCCCTATCTGTCGTGGGCGTAGGAAATTTGAGAGGAGCTGTCCTTAGTACGAGAGGACCGGGATGGACGTACCGCTGGTGTACCAGTTGTTCCGCCAGGAGCACCGCTGGGTAGCTATGTACGGACGGGATAAACGCTGAAAGCATCTAAGCGTGAAGCCCCCCTCAAGATGAGATTTCCCAGTATGTAAGACCCCTTGAAGACGACGAGGTAGATAGGCTGGGGGTGGAAGTGCAGCAATGCATGGAGCTGACCAGTACTAATCGGTCGAGGGCTTATCCAATAGCAAGTGATAATTCGCATGTTTCGTTTCGAATCTAGTTTTCAGAGAACGATCTCTGAAATGAAAATTGGTACATCACAGAATGTGTGTATGATTTTCAGTTCCATATCTGATTTCAAGAAGCTATGCTTCGACAAATCACGTTTGGTGGCGATGGCGGAGGGGTTCCACACGTACCCATCCCGAACACGACCGTTAAGCCCTCTAGCGCCGATGGTACTTGGACCGCAGGGTCCTGGGAGAGTAGGACGCCGCCAAGCGAAGAACCACTGCCGATGTTATTCGGTGGTGGTTTTTATTTGTTTATTTAAGGGGATGCGAAAGCATCTCTTATTTGACTTTGTAAGAATCCTCTGACACACTCTAAGGGGTACATATATCACATATCAGGCCATGATTTGGATTGATAATAACTCTAGCGAATGGGGTGTAGGACAACATGGAAATTCAGAAAGTGACGGTAGATGATTTTGAACCAGCGATGGCACTCTCCGAATATGCTTTTCAGGTGGTAATGAATGATGAACAAAAAGAAAAGCGGCGGAGTCAGTTTTCGTCACAAGATATATGGGGTGTATATGAGGACGGGCAGCTAGGAGCCAAACTTCACATCATTCCTTTTCACACCTATATTCATGGCAGAGCGTTCGAGATGGGCGGTATTGCGGGTGTAGCCACCTGGCCAGAGTATAGACGCAAAGGCTGGGTAGCGGGTCTACTGAAGCATGCGTTGGAAGAAATGAATCGCAACAAACAGAGCATATCATTCTTGCATCCATTCTCTTTTGGTTTCTATCGGAAGTATGGATGGGAGACGTATGTTGAATTTAAACGTTATAAAGTACCTACAGCTCATTTGCCTATGAAAAAAGCGACACCTGGAACAATTCGGCGTGGGGATCCGGGCCTCAGCATATTAAAGGAAGTATACAGTGCTTATGCTGAGCGTTATAACGGAACTCTGGTTCGGGATGATGCAAGGTGGGAGAATTCAGTTCTGGTTAATGGAAGCAGCCAGAAGGCTGTATATTACGATGAAGCTGATGCAGCACAAGGTTATCTTTTATATGAGGTTAAGGAAAATAAGTTTACTATTAAAGAGATCATCTATCTGAACGAAGAGGCTAGGCAAGGACTGTGGACCTTCATTGCTAACCATGATTCCATGATCGAGGAAGTTACGTTGCAGGCACCTGCCAGTGATACACTTGCCTTCCAATTGGATAACCCGAGGATTCAGCAGGAGATTGTACCTTATTTTATGGCGCGTATCGTTAGTGTGGAGCAGTTTATATCCCAGTATCCCTTTGCAAATCAGGACTCACCGTTGCAGATTGTTCTTCAGGTAGAAGATGCACACGCTCCATGGAATGAAGGGGTATGGCAATTAAACGTGGCAATGAACGGAACAGCGTCCATATGGAAAACTTCGGAACCAATTACTGATGATCAGACCATTAAGGTGGATATTCAATCTCTTACCGCAGTGCTGATGGGGTATCGCAGACCAACGGAAATGGCACGGATCGGAAGAATTCACGGACCAGAAGCAGCAATCAAGGCTTTGGAACAAGTCATTCCTGAACGGGAAACCTATTTGCTCGATTTCTTCTGATGACTATTCCCACTGCTCCATTTAACTTGATTAGCTTATATAGAAATACGGCGTGATTGAAAGACAAATGGACTTCTCCAGCAATTTTGGGGAGGTTTTTTTGTGTCTGGGGAATATTTCGTGTAAAATCGTAAAAAATGAATAGTGACCCCACTTGGCAAAACCACAAAATATGCTATAATGGTTATAAAGTCAAAGAAAGTCAAAGTCAACTAAAGGTTCAATACTTAAGTAGCTTTCTTTCTACAATCTGATGCATGATCGCCAATATACGGGATTCATCTCATCGGAGGATCAAGGGAATATTAAAGGACCTTCGTGCTTCCTTCGCTCTCCTATTGACACCTGTGGAAGCAAGATTCGCTGTTTCCCTGATTGGTTAAATGGGTAGAGAAGGTGTACTCTGTGGGGGCGTGTGGGTCCTTATTGACTTAACGTTTCAGACAGTGGAGGATGATTGGATGCGTAATATCTCTGATATTATCGAACGATATCTGAAGAGTATTTTGCATGAAAGTCCCGAAGGAATGGTTGAAATTCAGCGTAATGATCTGGCAGATCAATTCTCATGTGTACCTTCCCAGATCAATTATGTCATCAGCACACGTTTTACACTCGAGAAGGGATACCTGGTAGAGAGTAAACGCGGCGGTGGTGGTTATGTTCGCATACAGCGTATTGAATTACCGGCCCAATCAGCTCTGCATAATCATTTGCACCATAGTATTGGTGAAGAGATCGGGCAGACAGCTGCCGAAGGTCTGATCTATCAATTGGAAGAAGCGCGCTTCTTGAGCAAGCGGGAAGCCGGGTTGATGCGAGCTGCTGTATCTAGAGAGGTTATATTAGTCAAACTTCCTTACCGGGATCAAATTCGTGCCAGAATGTTGAAGGCGATGTTAATATCTTTGCTCGGTAAATGAAAACTATCGGGGTCAAAGGAGGTACATCAATATGCTGTGCCAAGAATGCAATAAACGTCCGGCGACACTTCATTTTACGAAAATCGTAAATGGGGAGAAGACGGAATTCCATATTTGTGAGTCATGTGCCCGTGAAAAAGGGGAAATGATCCCTGGAACAGCAGGTGGGTTTTCCATTCACAACTTGTTGTCCGGATTGCTTGATTTTGATCCAGCCAGCAAAAGTGGATCGACAGGAACACCACCTGCAAAAGCACTTCAATGTGAAGAGTGTGGTATGACGTACGCACAATTTAGCAAGATAGGCCGGTTCGGCTGCAGTTCATGTTATAAATATTTTGACAGCCGTCTGGATCCTTTGTTCAAGCGGGTTCACGGTAATACGTCCCATGTAGGCAAAGTGCCTGCACGAGCTGGTGGTCGCATCAAGGTGAAACGGCAAATCGCTGATCTGAAGCGGGAGCTCCAGGAGAGTATCGCGCAAGAGGAATTTGAAGAGGCGGCCCAGATCCGTGACCAGATCAGAGGACTTGAAAAAGGAATAGCTCAGGAGTAAAGTTTGTCATGAGTAGGAGGGATGCGTAATGCCTAATCTGCGCTTTACAGATAAGGCGCTCAGCGACTGGATGCGCAGTGATGCGGCTGATTCCGAAATCGTCATTAGCAGCCGTGTCCGGATTGCACGCAACCTTCAGCATGTTCCGTTTCCGATGCTGGCTTCCAATGAGCAATCGGAAGAGGTGCTGAATAAGCTGAGCGAAGTACTTCAATACGATGACGTTCATGCCTTTGGGGATTTTCATACGTTGGATCTGATCGATATTGACGAACTCGACAAACGGGTGCTGGTGGAGAAACACCTCATCAGTCCAAGTCTTGCGAATGAATCCAGGAATGGTGCGGTTATTCTCAGTGAGGATGAGTCTGTCAGTATTATGATTAACGAAGAGGATCATCTTCGTATCCAGTGCCTCTATCCGGGGTTCCAGGTGAAGGAAGCCTGGGAGAAAGCTTCCGCAATAGATGATGCTTTTGAAGCGCACGTGGATTATGCTTTTGATGACCGCAGAGGATACTTAACCAGCTGTCCTACTAATGTAGGTACAGGTGTAAGAGCATCGGTTATGATGCACTTGCCTGCCCTGGTGATGACACAGCAGATTGGCCGCATTTTAACCGCAGTTTCCCAAGTGGGATTAACTGTAAGGGGGATATACGGTGAAGGTAGCGAGGCGATGGGTAACCTGTTCCAGATCTCGAACCAGATTACATTGGGACAGACCGAACAGGAAGTCATCGAGAACCTGCATGGTGTTGTGTTACAGATGATAGGTCATGAGCGTACAGCCAGAGAACGGTTAATGACCGACTCCAGACTTCGGATTACGGATCGGGTCATGCGTTCTTACGGCATATTGTCTCATGCAGCTATTGTTGATTCCAAGGAAGCTGCACAGCGCTTATCGGATGTACGCCTTGGCGTGGATCTCGGCTTGTTGGATGGACTGTCCATCACGGTAATGAATGAGTTGAATGTGATGACACAGCCGGGATTTTTGCAGAAAACATTCGGGGAAGATATGCGCACAGATGAGCGAGATATCTACCGAGCTCAGTTGATTCGTGATACGATCAATGCAGCGAAGCAGTCCTAGTTTAGCCTGATTTTGTATTGAAATATGGTTTCATGCCGCATTGCGGCTTTTATATAATAAGGCATGTACAAATGCCAAATGACTTTATTCGCAGCACGGCTGCAAACAAAAATGATATGAAGAATACGACGGTTATTTCATTACATGACCTCGTTTTATCCAAAACCATGGAGGTGCAGGAGATATGATGTTTGGAAGATTTACGGAACGGGCCCAAAAGGTGCTCGCACTCGCGCAGGAAGAAGCTGTCCGTCTCGGTCATAATAACATCGGTACTGAGCATATTTTGCTCGGCCTCATTCGTGAAGGCGAAGGTATCGCAGCCAAAGCACTGATCGGCCTGGGACTCGGATTGGAAAAAATTCAGGATGAAGTAGAAACGCTGATTGGCCGTGGCCAAGAGCAACCTACCAACATTGCATATACGCCACGTGCGAAAAAAGTAATTGAACTGTCTATGGATGAAGCTCGAAAATTGGGCCATACCTATGTAGGCACAGAGCATATCCTGCTCGGATTGATTCGTGAAGGCGAGGGTGTTGCAGCACGTGTGCTCAATAACCTGGGAATTAGCCTGAACAAAGCACGTCAACAAGTGCTGCAATTGCTTGGCAGCAGTGAAGCTGTATCCAGCCATAATGGCACACCTGCCAATGTAAGCACACCAACGCTAGACAGTCTGGCACGTGACCTCACGGCTTATGCGAGAGAGAACAACCTGGACCCAGTCATTGGACGTAGTAAAGAAATTGAACGTGTCATCCAGGTGCTCAGCCGTCGTACCAAGAACAACCCGGTATTGATCGGTGAGCCAGGTGTAGGTAAAACAGCGATTGCTGAAGGCCTTGCACAAAAAATCATTGCAAATGAGATTCCGGAAACATTGCGCGACAAACGTGTAATGACCCTGGATATGGGTTCTGTAGTCGCTGGAACCAAATATCGTGGTGAGTTCGAAGATCGTCTGAAAAAAATCATGGATGAGATTCGCCAAGCAGGTAACATTGTCTTGTTTATCGACGAATTGCATACCTTGATTGGCGCAGGCGGAGCTGAAGGTGCCATCGATGCTTCTAACATTTTGAAACCGGCTCTGGCTCGTGGAGAATTGCAATGTATCGGTGCGACAACACTGGATGAATATCGTAAATACATCGAGAAGGATGCAGCGCTTGAGCGTCGATTCCAACCGATTACTGTAGATCAGCCTTCTCCGGAAGAAGCGATTCAAATCTTACATGGCTTGCGTGACCGTTATGAGGCGCATCACCGTGTGAAAATTACGGACGAAGCAATTGTGCAGGCGGTTAAACTGTCTGACCGTTACATTACAGACCGTTTCCTGCCAGACAAAGCGATTGACCTGATTGATGAAGCGGGTTCCAAAGTAAGATTGAACTCTTACACGATCCCACCAAACCTGAAACAACTGGAAAGCCGTCTGGAAGATATCCGTAAGGAAAAAGACGCTGCAGTTCAAAGTCAGGAGTTCGAAAAAGCAGCAGCTCTGCGTGATACGGAACAAAAAATTCGTGAAGAGCTGGATGTAACGAAGAACCAGTGGAAAGAGAAACAAGGTCGCACCGATTCCGAGGTTACTCCTGAGGATATCGCACAAGTGGTAGCCAGCTGGACAGGAATTCCTGTGAACCAACTGAAAGAAGAAGAGACACAGCGTCTGATGAATCTGGAGTCTATTCTACATGAACGTGTCATCGGTCAGGATGAGGCAGTGAAGTCTGTCAGCCGTGCGGTTCGTCGTGCTCGTGCAGGACTTAAAGATCCGAAACGTCCGATGGGTTCATTCATTTTCCTCGGTCCTACAGGGGTAGGTAAAACAGAACTTGCTCGTGCTCTGGCTGAAGCGATGTTCGGCGATGAAAATGCAGTAATCCGGATTGATATGTCCGAGTATGGTGAGAAGCACTCGACTTCCCGACTTGTCGGAGCGCCTCCAGGATATGTTGGGTACGAAGAAGGTGGCCAGCTGACAGAGAAAGTTCGTCGCAAACCATATTCCGTAGTCCTGCTCGATGAAATCGAGAAAGCACATCCAGAAGTATTCAATATCTTGTTACAAGTGCTTGAGGATGGTCGACTGACGGATTCCAAAGGTCGCGTCGTTGACTTCCGCAATACGCTGATCATTCTAACATCCAACGTGGGTGCCGAAGCGATCAAACGTAACTCTACACTGGGCTTCACTGCAGTTGTAGATGCAGGAGCAGATTATGACAACATGAAGGGGAAAGTGATGGATGAGCTGAAGAAAAGCTTCCGTCCAGAGTTCCTTAACCGGATTGATGAAATTATCGTGTTCCACTCACTCGAAGAAAAACACATCGCTGAAATTGTTACGCTTATGAGTGAAGAACTTCGTAAACGACTGCTCGAACATGAGGTCGATTTCGAACTCACTGATAATGCCAAGTCTTTCCTTGCGAAGTCAGGCTTTGATCCAGCTTACGGTGCGCGTCCGCTTCGTCGGGCGATCCAGAAGCATATTGAGGACAAATTGTCCGAAGAGTTGCTCACAGGTAACGTAACCAAAGGGGATTCATTGCTCATCGACGAAGAGAACGGTGCGCTGTCTGTTACGAAAAAAGACGTGGTCGTTCCGTCCAATGAGGAAATCGAAACCAAATAATATACATCAAGCTTTGGAGTGAGCTTCAGCTTGTATTAATCCTTATTCCATAATCAAATCCTTCTCGGCCTCGGCCGGGGAGGATTTTTTGCACTTTGGACAGAAGACGGACATGATTATGTCAGGAACATGTGTAAAGTTTGCGATAATCCTTTACGAAAAATCTCAAACAATGGTAAACTTTTAGTAACCCTGCACGTCAGGGAGTTTGGGTGAAATTCGTCGAATAATGCAAAATGCTGTTATAAAACTAAATTATAGGAGTGCTGAAGTGGCCAAAGTTAAAACCAAGTTTCAATGTACGGAATGCGGCTATGAAGCCCCCAAGTGGTACGGTAAGTGTCCGGGTTGTCAGTCATGGAATTCAATGGTGGAAGAAACAGAGACGGTGGTCAAAACACAAGGGAGAAATTCTCCTCTGTTTGACAGTAAAGATAAACCGCTTCCTATCATAGATATAGATAGCGGTCAGGAACCGCGTGTACAGACTGGAATCGGAGAGTTGAACCGGGTATTGGGTGGCGGAATTGTTCCGGGTTCACTCGTTCTGGTGGGCGGAGATCCGGGTATCGGTAAATCAACGTTGATGTTGCAGACGTCCCATGCTTTGACGCATTCGGGTTTGCGTGTGTTATATGTTTCCGGTGAGGAATCAGTCAAGCAGACTAAATTGCGGGCAGACCGCCTCGGGGCACTCTCTGCCGAGTTGTATGTATTGTGTGAAACCAATATGGAACGCGTAGAGGAAGCGGTGGATCAGATCCAGCCGCATTTTCTGGTCATCGACTCCATTCAGACGGTATATCTTCCCGAAGTTACCAGTGCGCCGGGTAGTGTAGCACAGGTAAGGGAATGTACGTCAAGGTTCATGCGGATTGCCAAAGGCAGAGGCATTGCAACGGTTCTTGTGGGGCATGTTACCAAAGAAGGTGCCATTGCCGGTCCACGTATGTTAGAACATATGGTGGATTGCGTGCTTTATTTTGAAGGAGAACGGCATCATACGTATCGCCTGCTGCGTGCGGTGAAGAACCGTTTTGGTTCCACCAATGAGATTGGTATTTTTGAAATGGGTGAGGATGGACTTCGTGAGGTGGGCAATCCGTCCGAACTCTTTTTGTCAGAACGTCCACTGGGTGTAGCAGGTTCAACGGTAGTTGCCAGTATGGAGGGTACACGCCCTCTGCTCGTGGAATTGCAGGCGTTGATCTCAACCACCCATTTCCCTTCTCCCCGCCGTATGGCAACAGGGGTAGATCTGCATCGGTTAAATCTTATCATTGCAGTGCTGGAGAAACGGATGGGTATGTTCTTACAGACCCAGGATGCGTATCTGAACGTGGCTGGTGGAGTACGATTGGATGAGCCCGCTGTAGATTTGGCGGTTGCCGTCAGCATTGCATCCAGTTTGAGAGATGTACCGACCAAGCCGGACGACGTCATCTTTGGCGAGATCGGTCTGACAGGTGAAGTTCGAGCCGTATCACGGGCCGAACAACGAGTGAAGGAAGCCGCAAAGTTGGGCTTCAAACGAGTCATTTTACCGGAAAAAAGCTTAAAGGGCTGGAAACATCCTCGCGGGATACAACTGATCGGTGTGAATACCGTGGCAGATGCACTAGCGGTTGCTTTAGATTAGGGGGCATAACAAGATGAAAGATATGAGCCAACTGGATAATATGAATGAGTTGTTAAGGCTGATCGCACCAGGTACACCTTTCCGCGAAGGTCTGGAAAATGTGCTGCGCGCCAAGACGGGCGCACTGCTTGTTGTAGGATACAGCCCTGAAGTCATGGAAGTGGTGGACGGGGGATTCTCGATTAACTGTGATTTCTCCCCAAACTACCTGTACGAACTCGCCAAGATGGATGGTGCCATTATTCTTAGCGAAGATTTGAAGCGTATTCTTTACGCCAATACCCAGTTAATCCCGGATTCATCTATCTCTTCATCAGAGACGGGGATTCGTCACCGGACGGCAGAGCGTGTAGCAAAGCAAACGGGTAAATTGGTCGTATCCATATCACAGCGTCGGAATATCATTACCTTGTATCAGGGAACACTTCGTTATTCCCTCAAGGAAATCGGGGTTATTTTGACCAAAGCGAATCAAGCGATTCAAACCCTGGAGAAATACAAAGCGGTATTAACACAGTCTCTTACGAATCTGAGTGCCTCTGAATTTGAGGAACTGGTGACGATTCCTGAAGTGGTTAATGTGATTCAGCGTACCGAAATGGTGATGCGGATCAAAACGGAGATCAAACGATACATTCATGAACTCGGGAATGAGGGACGACTCATCTCCATGCAAATGGAAGAGCTCGTGGGTACAACGGAAGAAGAAGCCTGGTTATTGTATAAAGACTATGCCCGTGACGACAGTGATGACAAAATCCGTGAAATTATTGTGGGACTGAAAAGATTGTCGGACGATGAGTTGTTGGATGCACATCATATTGTCCGTCTGCTCGGTTATCCTTCATCGGCGGCCACTTCAGAGGATTCGGTTGCACCTCGCGGATACCGGGTATTAAATAAGATCCCCCGCCTGCCCAATGTCATTATCCATAACCTGGTGGATCAATTCGAACAATTGCCTCATGTTATTATGGCTACAATTGAAGAACTGGACGAAGTGGATGGTATTGGTGAAGTTCGTGCCCGGACCATTAAGGAAGGCCTCAAACGTTTGCAGGAGCAAATGTTTATCGACAGACAGATGTAAGGGTTTGCCTATATAAAGGCTTGAAATGGATGAGGTGAAACAACGATGCTAACCAGATTCATTCCGAATCTCTTTACCCTGGGTAATCTGTTTCTTGGAATGATGGCAATTTTGCTTGCGATTGATGGAAATTACAGTTTGGCTGCCATTATGGTCATTGTAGCGATGCTGCTTGATGGTCTGGATGGCCGAGTGGCACGTGCACTTAATGCCCAAAGTGAATTCGGTAAGGAACTTGATTCCTTGTCTGACATGGTTTCCTTTGGTGCAGCACCAGCTCTGATCATATTTATGGTGTCGTTTCAAGAGTCGATGCCGATCCTCGCCTGGATTGCAACAGCGGCTTTTCCGATCTGTGGAGCCATTCGTCTTGCACGGTTTAACGTTCGTCCGGGTATTCCTGGATACTTCACAGGTCTGCCGATACCGGCAGCCGGCGGGGTACTGGCCACACTGTCCTTGTTCAATAAGGATATTGGCCCGGTTAGCATGATGATTGCTACATTGCTGTTATCGTATCTGATGGTGAGTTCGCTTAAATATCCCAATTTCAAAAAGGTCGGTTTGCCACGCAAGGCAATCTGGATTGCACCATGGGTTGTGTTATTTGCCATAGCCGTAGCCGTTATTTTCCCGGAGCAGTTATCCAAATTGATCTTTATTCCGTTGGTGTTATACGCCCTGTATGGAATGAAGCATAATGTGCGAACAGCGGCCTCACGTAGTCGGGCGAAAAAGCGCAAGGATGAGAAATCTTCCCGTCCTTCCGATCGTTAAGTCGCCTCGGGGACAGACACTATATAAAGAAAGCACGTACTCTCCTGAACTGGAGAATGCGTGCTTTTTGTTTATTCAGATCTATTTACGGTAAAAGAAACCCTTGCGAACGACATACATATCTTCTTACGACAGATTAAACATCCCTAACGTTGAACACTTCTGTGATTCGTGATTTACGACCTCTTCCATGTTAATGTCCAGCAGATTGCAGAGAGCCGACATGTAGAACAGGTTCCGCCCTAGCTCAGAGCTGATGACCTCTCTGCAGTTCTCACACAACTCACCTTCCACATGCGTTTCCAGCAGGCCCTTGGTTTGAGCGATATCGCTCTCCGGGGCATATTTCTGCTTGGTGGCGTGCAGCTCAATGCAGCCGCATTCGGTAATGGCTTTGGACACGGCACGGTTAACAGACGCTCCGGCTTGTCCCGTTTTGGACAGTACATCAATCAGGCTGCGATGACGCAACAACAGTTCAGAAACTTGATCCTGGAAAGCCTGTAAACTTAGCGTACTCATTTTGCCACTCACCTCGGGATATGAATTGAATTCATTATATGCCAATAATTTACCTACTTTCAACTGACGATTGCAACATTTCCAAAAAGTTCTTCCAGATGGGATTAGCAATTCAGGAATTGGATCATACTGGATATAAAGATCAAGATACATTGAAGGAGGTGCAGGGACTAATGTGGAAAAAAGGCATTTTAACTTTTACAGGATTGTGCGGTGCATGGTTCGGCTACACGGCATATCATCTGGCAGGAAAATCGGTCCCATGGATGGCGGAGTGGATTCAGTCAGCAGGATTACTGGGAGCTGGTATATCAACGCTGCTGGGAGCTGTAATGTTTATGGCTGTATGTAATATTGGTGGAACATTGATGGCAGACAGGTTGCATAGTGGAATTGACTCATTGGCAAAAGTACCTATGAACGAATTGGCTGCAGGTGCCGCAGGTACAGTTGCAGGATTGCTCGTGGCCTTGTTACTTTACCCTGTTGTGGGATGGATGGGGACGGCAGGAGAAGTGCTGCAAGTGGCGCTGACAGTGATTAGTGCTTATTCCGGTTATACCCTTGCCATGGCGAAGAAAGACGACCTGGGGGCCTTCTGGATGTCTGGACGATGGGGTCATCCCGAGGTGGACGAGGACAGACGGATGGAAGAACATAAAATTCTGGATACCAGTGTTATTATCGATGGGCGTATCGCTGATATATGCAAAACCGGATTTATTGAAGGCACGATCGTAATTCCGGAATTTGTTCTGGAGGAGTTACAGCATATTGCTGATTCATCGGATCTGCTCAAGCGGAACAGAGGACGGCGTGGACTGGACATTTTGAACAAAATCCAGAAGGAACTTGATGTAAAAGTCCTGATCTACGAGGGGGATTTCGAGGAAATCTCCGAGGTGGACAGCAAACTGGTTAAACTGGCAAAAGTGCTTCAGGGAAAAGTGGTCACCAATGACTTTAACCTGAACAAAGTGTGCGAACTCCAGGGTGTATCTGTGTTGAACATTAATGATCTCGCCAATGCGGTTAAGCCGGTTGTTCTGCCAGGTGAGGAGATCATGGTGCAGATCATCAAGGATGGCAAGGAGCATGGTCAAGGTGTAGCTTATCTGGATGATGGCACAATGATCGTTGTGGAAGGCGGACGCGAGTATATCGGCATGATGATGGAAGTGCTGGTGACCAGTGTGTTGCAGACTTCAGCAGGACGAATGATTTTTGCCAAGCCGAAACTGTTGGAAAAAGCCCAATAAAGCGGTATGATGGGTAGTGTATCGTTGAATGATATTGTATATCTTTGGACGATAAACTGACAGACAAGGCAGGGATTGCAGCATGGATAAAGGGTGGGGCGTTGTCATTGTGGCAGCAGGTCGCGGAACCCGGATGGGGACGACCGAGAGCAAACAGTTTCTGTTGCTGCAGGACAAGCCCGTTTTCATACATACGCTTGAGGTATTTGCTGCGCTGGACGAGATCCGCGAGATGGTGCTGGTCACAGGAACCGCAGATGTTGAACGTTGCCAGGATTGGGTAAAAGAATACCAACTGGATTCACGTGTCCGTGTTATCCCGGGAGGGAAAGAGAGACAACATTCTGTCCATAAAGGCCTTGAGGCACTTGGGACGGATTGGGTTCTCGTTCACGACGGGGTACGTCCTTTTGTAAACCATGAGCAGATCAAGGGATGCATGGCGGCCGCCATAGCCGGTAATGGAGCAGCTGTACTTGCGGTTCCCGTGAAGGATACGATCAAACAAGTGAATGCGGAAGGAGTCGTTACGGCGACGCCAGACCGCAGCAGTCTGTGGAGCATTCAAACCCCGCAGGCTTTTCGTCTTTCTTCCCTGCTCTCCGCCTACGAATCAGCCGAGCAGGACGGATTTCTGGGGACAGATGATGCCATGCTGGCTGAACGTCAGGGAATGTCGGTCAAGGTTGTGGAAGGCAATTATACCAATATCAAATTAACAACGCCGGAAGATTTGCAATATGCTGCGTTTTTGCTGGGGGGAGAGAAGAAGCGATGATACGTGTAGGACAGGGATTTGATGTACATCAGCTGGTAGAGGGACGCCCGTGTATTATTGGCGGAGTAACGATTCCTTATGAAAAAGGACTGCTGGGTCACTCGGACGCAGACGTGCTGTTGCACGCGATTAGTGATGCCATTTTGGGTGCGCTGGCACTCGGGGATATTGGCAAGCATTTCCCGGATACCGATCCGGAATTCAAAGATGCCGACAGCCTGAAATTGCTGGAGCATGTATGGCAGCTTGTGAAGGATCGCGGTTATAAGTTGGGGAATATTGACTCAACGATTATTGCCCAAAAGCCGAAGATGGCTCCTTACATCCCACAGATGGCTGAGGTTATTGCCAAGGCACTGGAAGCGGATGTAACACAGGTGAACGTGAAAGCAACCACAACAGAGCAACTGGGATTCCCTGGACGGGGAGAGGGCATTGCCGCTCAGTCCGTTGTTTGCCTTGTACGTGTGTGATATCATCAATAAATTAGTGACGGAGGGGATCATATGAGCACGGATATTCGTGTGCGTTACGCGCCGAGCCCAACGGGACACCTGCATATCGGGAATGCCCGTACGGCGCTGTTTAACTATTTATATGCCAAACATAATAACGGTAAATTCATTATTCGTATTGAAGATACGGACGTGAAACGGAATATTGCCGGTGGTGAAGAAAGCCAACTGAAATACCTGAAATGGCTCGGAATTGAGTGGGACGAAAGTATTGACGTGGGCGGAGAATACGGACCATACCGTCAAACGGAACGTCTGGACCTCTATCGTAAATATACGCAGGAATTGCTGGATAAAGGTCTGGCTTACCGTTGCTTCTGCACGGAAGAAGAATTGGAGCAAGAGCGCGAGGAACAGTCAGCACGTGGAGAAACACCGCGTTATTCTGGCAAACACCGTGACCTGACTCCAGAGCAAATTAGTGCGTTTGAAGCGGAAGGCCGTGTAGCGAGTATTCGTTTCCGTGTGCCGGAAGAGCGCACATATACGTTTGATGATATGGTTAAAGGCACAATCTCGTTCAACAGCAAGGAATCCGGTGACTTCGTCATTGTGAAAAAAGACGGCATTCCCACATACAACTATGCCGTTGCTGTGGATGATCACTTGATGAAGATCTCCCACGTCCTGCGTGGGGAAGATCACATCTCGAACACGCCGCGTCAACTGATGATCTATGAAGCGCTTGGCTGGGAGCCGCCGCAATTCGGCCATATGACGCTGATCGTGAATGAAAATCACAAGAAGCTGAGTAAACGGGATGAATCCGTTATTCAGTTTATTGAGCAGTATGATCAGCTCGGCTATTTGCCTGAAGCGATGTTTAACTTCATTTCCCTGCTTGGCTGGTCGCCGGAAGGGGAAGAAGAGATCTTCTCGCAAGAGCAGCTGATCTCCATTTTTGATACGAAACGCCTGTCCAAGAGCCCGGCGGTATTTGATACCCACAAGCTGGCTCACTTGAACAACCACTATATCAAACATGCTGACCCGGAACGGATTGCCGAAATGGCCATTCCGCATCTGCAAAAGGCTGGACGTATTTCTTCCGAGCTGTCTGCTGAACAAAAAGAATGGGCTTATACTCTGGTACACCTGTACCAGGAGCAAATGAATTCTGCCTCTGATATTGTCGAATTGTCGGAAGTATTCTTCCGTTCCAATCTGGAGCTTGAAAGTGAAGGAGAAGCAGTGCTTGCGGAGGAGCAGGTGCCAACCGTACTGAAGGCATTTGCGGATAAAGTACAGGCAAGCGAAGAGTTTACTCCGAGCAAAATGGCTGCATTGATCAAGGAAGTACAGAAAGAAACCGGTTTTAAGGGCAAACAGCTCTTTATGCCAATTCGTGTAGCCTTGACTGGACAGACACATGGACGGGATCTGAACCAAACGATCGTACTTCTGGGTCGGGATACGGTGATCGAACGTTTGCTTGCACAAGTAAAATAATTTTAGTCGAAGACATTCCGTTTATATGGAATCTGAACACAGTCTATGAAGTATGGATTACGTAGGAGGCTGTTGTCAGTCTGAGGCCTTTTCGCTATAATAACAACACAACGAATAATTGATATGATTTATCTAATAGAACAGCAAAGATCGGGAGAAGTAGACTGACCCGGACAGATTCAGAGAGGATGGTCCCGTGGCAAAGAAAGATTTCTTTGGTTGCGGTGGCTGTGAGCCATCCACTGTCCATCAGTCGAAATGCACCCGTGAGCTGCATAGCCGAATCCAGCCCCGCCTTTGTCGATCATGACATGGGAAAACGTTAGGATAGGTTGTGACGATTGGTTTCCGTTACCAAACCGCTTGAGGGCTCATTCTATTTAAGGATGGACCGAGCAGAGTGGGACCGCGATAAACGCCTCTGCAGCTAAATGCTGCAGGGGCGTTTTTTGTTTAGGCGAGTGTGCAGTACACTACCAAGGAACGCGCCGTCCGGTAAGCCGGAGGACGGGAACCTGAACAAGAGGGGAACGAGCATGTTCAAGAAGATCAGATCAGATATCCAGGCGGTGTTTGAGAACGATCCGGCAGCCCGGGGATGGTTTGAAGTGGTATTTACCTACTCAGGGCTGCACGCGATATGGGCACACCGGATTGCACATTTTTTATACAAACGAAGATGGTTCTCGTTCGCCAGGTTCATTTCACAGGTAAGTCGATTCATGACAGGAATTGAGATACATCCTGGAGCTACGATCGGAAATCGGTTGTTTATTGACCATGGAATGGGCGTCGTTATTGGGGAAACATGTGAGATTGGCGATGATGTTGTTATCTATCAGGGGGTTACCCTCGGCGGAACAGGGAAAGAAAAAGGAAAGAGACATCCGACCATTGGCAATAATGTGGTTATCTCATCCGGAGCCAAAGTGCTGGGTTCATTTAGCGTGGGGGATCAAAGCAACATTGGGGCAAACTCCGTTGTGCTTAAGGAGGTCCCTTCCAATAGCACCGTGGTAGGTATACCGGGCAGAATTGTTAAACAGGATGGCCGACGGGTAGATCGCCTCAGTCAGCAATTGCCCGATCCGGTCGTTGACTCCTTGCGCAGTATGCAAAAAGAACTCGAACGATTGCAGAAAGAAGTACGTACACTACAGAATGCCCGTGAAAATGAGACTGTGCGTGATACGTGATACAATAAAATAAGGCAGTATAGGATGAAAGGATAAGTGACCATGACGCTTCAGATTTATAATACGATGAGTCGTACCAAAGAGGAATTTGTTCCCCAAGAGCCAGGGAAAGTGAAAATGTATGTTTGCGGACCAACGGTATATGACTACATTCATATCGGGAATGCACGCCCGGTTATCTTTTTCGACACAGTTCGCGGATACCTGGAACAGACCGGGCATGATGTGAACTATGTGGTGAACTTCACGGATGTGGACGATAAGCTGATTCGCAAAGCAGAACAACTTGGAACAGATGTTCCTCACGTGGCTGAGAAATTTATTGCTGCCTATTATGAAGACCTTGAGGGACTGGGTATTCCCAAGGCAAGCAGCAATCCGAGAGTAACGGAAAACATGCCGCTGATCATTGATTTTATCCGTGAGCTCGTTGAAAAAGGGTTTGCGTATGAAAATGGCGGTGACGTTTATTATCGCACAGGCAAATTCAGCGAATATGGCAAACTTTCGAAACAAAACCTGCAGGAGCTGCAATTTGGAATCCGTGTGGGTGTGGATGAGCGCAAAGAGCATCCCGAAGATTTTGTGCTCTGGAAGGCTGCCAAACCAGGTGAGATCTATTGGTCCAGTCCTTGGGGCGATGGTCGACCAGGCTGGCATATTGAGTGCTCCGCCATGGCTAGGGAGTACCTTGGGGATACACTGGACATTCACGGGGGTGGACAGGATTTGCAGTTCCCGCACCATGAGTGCGAATGCGCCCAATCCGAAGTATTAACAGGTAAACCACTTGCGAACTACTGGATGCATAATGGATTCATCCGGATTGATAACGAGAAGATGTCAAAATCACTCGGTAATGGTGTTTTGGTTAAAGACTTGCGGAATCAATATAAACGCGAAGCGATTCGTTATTTCATGTTGTCTACCCACTATCGCAACCCATTGAACTTCACGGATGATACGATGGAGCAGGCACAGAACAGTGTGGACCGGATTGCGAATGCGGTAGGTAACTTGAACCATCGTCTGAATGCAGTAACTGTTGATCAGGATATCACAGCAGAGTTTGCGGCAAGACTCGACCAAATTCGTCAGCAGTATCACGAGAAGATGCAGGATGATTTCAATACTCCTGATGCAATTACTGCGATGTTTGAGTGGGCAGGGGAAGCCAACCAACTGTTGCAGCAAGAAGTAGTTAATGCGGCAGACATTCGTGCGCTCCTCGAGTTGTTCAGTGAATTGAATGCTGTGCTGCGCATCTATACTGACGCAGAGCCGGAACTTCTGGATGAGGAAGTGGAACGTCTGATTGAAGAGCGTGTAGAAGCGCGTAAGTCGAAAAACTGGGCAAGAGCGGATGAAATTCGTGATGAATTGTCTGCACGTGGCATTCTGCTTGAAGATACGGCGCAGGGCATGAGATGGCGGCGCAAATGAGCGAAGGACATCCAAATACACCAAAACAACAGGAGCAGGTCACAGACGGAGGATGGTTCCCATATCCTCCTTCCAGACCTGCGAGGTTGATTCCACCTATTGCACTGGCCTATATTGGTGATGCGGTATATGAGGTAGCTGTTCGTCAATATCTGTTGTCGAAGGCCAACATGCGTCCCAATCATTTGCACCGTAGTGCAACCGGGTTGGTATCAGCGAAGGCACAGAGCCGCATACTTACAACGATTGAGGCTGAACTGACAGAGGAAGAACGTGATATCGTCCGGCAAGGGCGGAATGCCAAGTCGGGTAGTGTACCCAAAAATGCAGATGTGTTGGAATACAGACATGCCACGGCTTTTGAATGTCTCATTGGTTACCTCTACAGCAGTGGTCATCACGATCGCATGATTGAACTGATCGGGCTTGGCATTGAGCACGCGGAGCAACAATCACCGACACAAAAATAGAAATTTCAACAAAACAACGCATTACAGAGAGGATCGAACAACGATGGAAGAAGAATGGATCGCCGGTAAACACTCCGTGACGGAGGCGCTGCGTTCAGGCCGGACCATTAACAAAATATGGATTGCCGATACAGCACAGAAACATCTGACTCAACCTATTATCTCGGAAGCTAAAAAGCTAGGTATTGTCATTCAACACGTGGACAAGCGTAAGCTGGATCAAACGGTACCAGGCATTCAGCATCAGGGTGTAGTTGCTCAAGCGGCACCTTACGCTTATGTGGAGGTAGAAGACATTCTTGCCGCAGCAAAAGCGAAGAATGAGCATCCTTTCCTGATTCTGCTGGATGAGATTGAAGATCCTCATAACCTGGGGTCAATTTTGCGGACAGCAGATTGCACGGGTGCGCATGGCGTCATTGTACCCAAACGTCGCTCGGCAGCGGTAACCGTGACAGTATCCAAAACATCAGCAGGCGCTGTGGAGTACGTGCCAGTGGCTCGGGTAAGTAATCTTGGACAGACCATTGATCGCCTCAAAGAGGAAGGTGTATGGGTTGTAGGGACAGATGTCACGGCTCATGAAGGTGTCTTTGGTAATGGAGTCTTTACTGGCCCTGTGGCATTGGTAATCGGAAATGAGAACAAGGGAATGGGACGACTTATTCGTGAGAAATGCGATGTGCTGATCAAATTACCAATGCAAGGTCAGATTAATTCCCTGAATGCTTCCGTGGCAGCCGGGGTTGTCATGTATGAAGTGCTCCGTTCGCGTCAAGCGCAGGAATAGAAGGTATGGCTGATTCCCGTGATGTGCTTCTTGTAGACGGGTACAACATGATTGGCGACTGGCCGGAATTAACCAAACTGGCGGAAAGTGGGCTCGAAGAGGCACGTAACAGGCTTCTCTTTCGTCTAGCAGACTACCAGGCTTTCTCCGGCCGGCGAGTCATTGTTGTGTTTGACGCCTACCTCGTGCCTGGACTCGGTAAATCCTTTACTCAGAGCAAAGTGCAGATCTATTTTACAAAGGAAAAAGAGACGGCAGACGAATGCATTGAGAGACTCGTTCGGGAACTAAGCATGCGAAGACGCCAAATCTATGTGGCTACGAGCGATATGGTAGAGCAACATGTTATATTTGGACAGGGAGCGCTACGTGTATCTGCGAGGGAGTTGCTAATTGAAGTTGAGCAGAACGAAAAAGATTTAAAAAAACGACTGGAAGAAGATCAGGCGAGGACCACGCGTAACACACTCGGTGGCAAGTTGAGTCCCGATGTATTAAAAGAGTTTGAGCGATGGCGCCGGGAATAACAGCACGTTTTTACAGAATTTAGAATATTGAAACTCTTGACATTTATGTTATTGATGTTCTTTTTTAGGCAGAGCGTGGTTGACGGTGTGAGGTACCATCATATATACTGATCCTATATTTCATAGAGTAGAGTAACGGGGTACCTTGCGTTGCAGCCGGAGGGATTGTCTGTGAGTGTCGACCTCAAAGATATCATGTTATCCAAGTATGATTACCAAAGTGACGAAGACATTGTCGAAGCTTTCCGTGAAGGCGAAAGCGAAGCGTTAGAGTTTCTAATTAACAAATATCGTAACTTTGTACGCGCCAAGGCAAGATCTTATTTTCTGATTGGGGCAGACCGGGAAGATATTATTCAAGAAGGAATGATTGGCCTCTACAAATCCATTCGAGATTTTAAAGGGGACAAGCTGGCTTCGTTCAAGGCTTTTGCCGAACTGTGTATTACAAGACAGATCATCACGGCGATTAAGACAGCAACACGTCAGAAGCATATTCCGCTTAATTCTTATGTATCTCTGGACAAGCCTATTTATGACGAAGAGTCTGATCGTACGTTACTCGATGTGATTTGTGGAACCCAGGTCAGTGATCCGGAAGAACTTATCATCAATCAGGAAGAGTTTGTGGGCCTGGAAGATAAAATGTCCGAGATTCTGAGTGATCTGGAACGTAAAGTATTGATGTTGTATCTGGACGGGAGATCTTATCAAGAGATTGCAGTTGATTTGGACAGACATGTGAAGTCCATTGATAATGCACTTCAGCGCGTCAAGCGCAAACTTGAAAAGTACCTGGAAGTTCGAGATAATTAAACACATGTTGTCGTTGACGGAAAAGGCTCGGTGTTTGAGTCTTTTTTTAGTGTCTCAAGTTTATAAAATCTAAGAATGTTTATACTAGTAATCGCTCGGTCCATGCAGGAGAAGAGAAAAAACAGAGATGAGAAACGAATGTACGTTGTACGGAAGTAATACCCAATGAATGAAAGGCTATTCTTTCATTGACATGGTTATACCCTTGTGATAAAGTGTTTTAGGTAGGCCTAAATTTATGGCTTTTTTTCAGGATCAATTTAGAGACTCTGCTTGAATGTGGAAGTCTTCGGGAGGTGTACATCATGCGGGTAATTATTACTTTGGCTTGTACTAACTGCAAACAAAGAAATTACACTACGACAAAAAACAAGCGTAATCACCCCGACCGCATGGAGATGAAGAAATTTTGCAAGTTTTGTAACGAGCAGACTTCTCATCGCGAAACCAGATAGTTTTTGGAGGTGTCGGCGTGAAACGAAGTTTCAAATCTCTGATTTCCTTTTTCTCAGAAAGCTGGGCTGAACTTAAAAAAGTTCGCTGGCCTAATCGTAAAGAGCTGACCAACTACACATTGATCGTACTTGGTACTGTTGTGGTTATGACGCTGTTTTTTTGGGTCATTGACATTGGCATCTCCTTTGTGATCGAAGCGATTATTTAAGAAGGGTTCCGGTGGCTTGATATGGAAAAAAGATGGTACGTCGTTCATACCTATTCAGGGTATGAGAACAAGGTCAAAGCCAATTTGGAAAAACGCGTAGAGTCTATGGGCATGGAAGACAAGATATTCCGCGTTCTTGTTCCTATGGAAGAAGAAGTGGTAAACAAGGACGGTAAGAAAAAAACCGTTATGCGTAAAGTTTACCCCGGTTATGTCTTGGTGGAAATGGTACAGACGGATGATTCTTGGTATGTTGTTCGCAACACACCAGGTGTTACAGGATTTGTCGGTTCGACAGGTTCTGGGTCCAAACCAACTGCATTGTTGCCTGAAGAAGTGGAACAAATTCTGAAGCACATGGGTATGGTTGAACCTAAACCGAAAATTGAGTTCGATATTAAGGAATCCGTACGTATTAAAGTCGGCCCTTTTGCGAATTTCGTAGGCTCCGTGGAAGAAATTTTGGTAGACAAAAGCAAGTTGAAAGTGCACGTGAACATGTTTGGACGGGAAACACCGCTTGAGTTGGAATACACGCAAGTGGAGAAGATATAGTCTCTTCAAGTTTCTTGTGGGAGGGTTGAAAAACCCGTTAACCACTATTTTGCAAGGAGGTGTCAATCATGGCGAAAAAAGTTATTAAAATGGTAAAACTGCAGATTCCAGCAGGTAAAGCAAACCCAGCACCACCAGTAGGTCCGGCTTTGGGTCAAGCAGGTGTCAACATCATGGCATTCTGTAAAGAATTCAACGCTCGTACAGCTGATCAAGCGGGATTGATTATTCCAGTTGAAATTTCTGTATTCGAGGACCGTTCCTTTACTTTCATCACTAAAACTCCACCAGCAGCAGTTCTGTTGAAAGTGGCAGCTAAAGTTGAAAAAGGATCCGGCGAACCGAACAAGAAAAAAGTTGCTACAGTTAAACGTGATGCGGTACGTCAAATCGCAGAAACAAAAATGCCTGACCTGAATGCAGCAGACGTTGAGTCCGCTATGCGTATGGTCGAAGGTACTGCCCGCAGCATGGGTATCACCATCGAAGACTAATTTTCATAAGAAACATGGCTTCGTAAAACCGGTCGATTCGCGACCGGTTGATGTGGGAGGTATATCCGCTAACACCACAAAGGAGGAATAAAACATGGCTAAACACGGTAAAAAATACCTGGAAGCTGCTAAGCTGATTGACAGCGAAGCAACTTACGAGCCTTCAGAAGCTGTAGAGCTTGTGAAAAAGGCAGCTACTGCAAAATTCGATGAAACAATCGAAGCAGCAGTTCGTTTGGGTGTAGACCCTCGTAAGCAAGACCAGGCTGTACGTGGTGTTGTTGTCTTGCCACACGGCACAGGTAAAACACAACGCGTATTGGTATTTGCGAAAGGTGACAAAGCGAAAGAAGCGGAAGCGGCTGGCGCGGACTATGTTGGTGATGCAGACATGATCAACAAAATCCAACAAGGCTGGTTCGAATTCGACGTCTGCGTAGCGACACCAGATATGATGAGTGAAGTAGGTAAATTGGGCCGACTGCTCGGCGGTAAAGGTCTGATGCCTAACCCTAAAGCCGGAACGGTAACTTTCGATGTAACTAAGGCTGTTCAAGAAATTAAAGCTGGTAAAATCGAATATCGTCTGGATCGTGCAGGTCAAATTCATGCACCGATTGGTAAAGCTTCTTTCTCTTCTGAGCAACTTAATGAGAACTTCAAAGCTCTCATGGAAGCTCTGAATCGTGCTAAACCAGCGGCAGCAAAAGGTGTTTATCTGAAGAATGTTAGTCTTTCTTCCACGATGGGACCTGGCGCACGCGTGAACGCAGCAGCTTTTAGATAATATCTCTTGACAGGCTTGTCCTGTTTTTGATAAGATATAAAAGTTGTGAGTCCGAGTGACTGACCGTTGACATTTGAATATGCTTGCCGTAGACAGTAGGTGCCATTTGGCTTAATTTCCTGCCGAGGTGTGATTATAGAACTTAGAACGATGCAAATCGATGATGAGTATATATCAAGCCTTCGTGATTCTACGGAGGCTTTTCTTAATGGGATAAATTTGATCAGGAGGTGTACAGATTGGCAAACGCAAAAGTGATTCAAGCAAAACAAGAATCCGTTGATGCAGTAACAGCTAAATTGCGCGAGAGCGTTACAACTGTTGTTGTTGACTATCGCGGATTGAACGTTGCCCAAGTAACTGAGTTGCGTAAGCAACTTCGTGAAGCAGGCATCGAATTCCAAGTGCTGAAAAACTCGTTGCTTCGCCGTGCAGCTGCAGCAGCAGAACTGACAGAACTCGATAGTGTTCTTACAGGTCCTACTGCAATTGCATTCAGCGTAAATGACGTTGTGGCTCCAGCTAAAATTCTGAACGACTTCGCGAAAAAGAACGATGCACTGGAATTGAAAGGTGCAGTCGTAGAAGGTCGCGTAATCGGAGTAGAAGAAGTTAAGGCATTGGCAGAACTGCCATCCCGCGATGGACTCCTCTCCATGCTCCTCAGCGTGCTTCAAGCGCCAGTGCGCAACTTCGCGCTTGCGGTTAAAGCAGTTGCAGAAAAAGAAGAACAAGGCGCGTAAGCAACTTGATCTGAATGCTGCTTAGGCGGCAAATGAATTTAAAAAAATAATATTATATATGGAGGTTCACTCATGAGTAAAGAGCAAATCTTGGAAGCAATCAAAGGCATGACTGTACTGGAATTGAACGATCTTGTTAAAGCAATCGAAGAAGAATTCGGCGTAACTGCTGCAGCTCCAGTAGCTGCTGCAGGTGCAGTAGCTTCTGCTGAAGCTGAGCAATCCGAGTTCGACGTAATCTTGACTAGCGCTGGTGCTTCCAAAATCAACGTTATCAAAGCAGTTCGCGAAATCACAGGTCTTGGCCTGAAAGAAGCAAAAGAATTGGTTGACAACGCTCCAAAAGCATTGAAAGAAAAAGTTGCTAAAGAAGAAGCAGAAGCGGTTAAAGCTAAGCTTGAAGAAGCAGGCGCTTCAGTTGAAGTTAAATAATTTAGCTATTACAAGCTAAATGAACAAAACAACAAACCCCTTGACTTATATCAAGGGGTTTGTTGCTGTAATTGTAAATGGAAAGTGAGTGAGGGCATGTCCAATCATTATTTTTCGGACAAACCGCAAGTGGCGCATGATCGCAGAGCAACTGAAGCGGTTCTTCGCGGATTCAGTCTGCGATTCGTGACGGATGCCGGTGTGTTTTCCAAAAATGGAATCGATTATGGCAGCAGAGTGTTGATTGATGCGATAGAGTTGCCATCAGGGGCTCATGTTCTCGATGTGGGCTGTGGATACGGGCCAATGGGTCTTACAGCAGCCAAACTTGTACCGGATGGGCATGTCACCATGATCGATATCAACGAGAGAGCCGTTGAACTTTCCAGGGAAAATGCAAAAGCGAACGGAATTAACAATGTTACGGTATTGCAAAGTAATCTACTGGCTGAAGTGAAAAAGCAAGATTTTGACGTTGTCCTAACCAACCCGCCTATACGGGCTGGGAAAGAGACGGTTCATACTATTTTCGAACAGGCACATCGCCATCTGAAGGTAGGCGGTTCGTTGTGGATTGTCATTCAGAAAAAACAAGGAGCCCCGTCAGCGAAAGCGAAATTGGAATCTTTGTTTGGAAGAGTGGAAGAAGTGACGAAGGATAAAGGCTATCGGATTTTCAAAGCGGTGAAAACGGAAGAGGTATCTACTATAAGCTGAATCCGAGTTTGTAAAGTAAGCAGGGGATCATTTTTTTTGCAATAGGACTATTGACTTGAAATTCAGGTCGTGGTATAGTTGTAAAATGTCAGTATTAAGATGCCCTACTTGGCTTTAGCTAACTAAAAATGTCAACCTTTTTTTTACGCCGAACGGGCTTATTATGCCTACGTTTGGCGTATAATATGTACATTTTGGGCAAACTGGGGATAAGAATGATTTGGAAAGACATCCGCCGATCAAAGTTGCTCTTTTTTCGAACGACATTTCGAGTAAGGGCTTTTCTTTATTTGTGGATGCATTGCTTTGCTCTGTATGTGTACCATTATAAGGTTACAAACAGAGGTTCGCAACGAAATTTTTAAAGTGAGTAGACATTGAGGGGTGAGTTTAAGTTGGCAGGACATCTTGTTCAATATGGTCGACGCACTCGGCGCAGTTATGCACGAATTAACGAGATACTCGAAGTTCCGAACCTGATTGAAATCCAACAAAAATCCTATGATTGGTTTTTGGAGGAAGGGTTGCGCGAAATGTTCCAGGATATCTCGCCGATCCAGGATTTTACAGGTAACTTGATTTTGGAATTTATCGATTACAGTCTCGGTGAACCGAAGTATACAGTAGACGATGCGAAAGAGCGTGACGTTACGTATGCAGCACCGCTTCGGGTCAAAGTCCGGCTCATTAATAAGGAAACCGGCGAAGTCAAAGAGCAGGAAGTATTCATGGGAGATTTCCCGCTGATGACCAACACGGGCACATTTATTATTAATGGTGCGGAACGGGTTATTGTCAGCCAGTTGGTTCGCTCTCCTAGCGTTTACTTCAGTACCAAAGTAGATAAAAACGCCAAAAAAACGTATACCGCTACAGTTATTCCTAACCGCGGCGCTTGGTTGGAACTGGAGATGGACGCGAAGGATGTTGTTTACGTCCGGATCGACCGTACACGTAAAATACCGGTTACGGTTCTCCTGCGTTCACTTGGTTTTGGCACAGATGCTGAGATTCTGGATCTGCTCGGTAATGACGAATATATCCGCAACACTCTGGACAAAGACAACACGGATTCCACGGAGAAAGCACTCATTGAGATCTATGAGCGTCTTCGTCCGGGCGAGCCGCCGACGCTGGATAATGCGAAAAGCTTGCTCGTAGCACGTTTCTTTGATCCAAAACGTTATGACCTGGCTAATGTAGGTCGTTACAAAATGAATAAAAAACTGCACATCAAAAACCGTTTGTTTAACCAGCGCTTGGCTGAGTCACTTGTTGACGCTGAGACTGGTGAAATCATTGCTGAAGCAGGTCAAATGGTTGATCGTCGTTTGTTGGATGAAATCATGCCGTATCTGGAGAAGAGCGTTGGATTCCGCACGTATCACGTGGGTAACGGCGTTTTGGATGCCAATGATATCCCTATGCAAACGATTGATGTGTTCTCACCAACTGAAGATGGTAAAGTGGTTAAACTGATTGCCAATGCAAACATTGACAAGTCCGTTAAAAACGTGACACCGGCGGATATCATTTCGTCCATCAGTTATTTCCTTAACCTTCTGCAGGGAATTGGTAGCACGGATGATATCGATCATCTGGGTAACCGTCGTTTGCGTTCGGTGGGTGAACTCCTGCAGAACCAGTTCCGTATCGGTTTGTCCCGTATGGAGCGTGTGGTTCGTGAGAGAATGTCCATTCAGGATGCTAACGTAATTACACCACAGGCTTTGATTAACATACGTCCTGTTATTGCGTCGATTAAAGAGTTCTTTGGTAGCTCTCAGTTGTCACAGTTTATGGATCAAACAAACCCGCTGGGTGAGCTGACACATAAACGTCGTTTGTCCGCACTCGGACCCGGTGGTTTGACGCGTGAGCGCGCAGGTATGGAAGTGCGTGACGTCCATCCATCCCACTATGGCCGTATGTGTCCAATCGAGACTCCAGAGGGACCAAACATTGGTTTGATCAACTCCTTGTCTACATTCGCTCGTGTGAATGAATATGGCTTCATTGAAGCTCCATATCGTTGGGTTGATCCGAAGACAGGTATTGTAACCGAGCAAATTGATTACCTGACAGCGGACGAAGAGGACAACTATGTTATCGCGCAAGCGAATGCGAAGTTGAACGAAGACGGTACATTTGAAGAAGAAGCGATCATTGTACGTTACAACAAACAGTCGGATAACATCCTTACGATGCCGAGTGAACGAGTTGACTACATGGACGTATCTCCTAAACAGGTTGTATCCGTCGCGACAGCGCTGATCCCGTTCCTTGAGAACGATGACTCCAACCGTGCACTCATGGGATCTAACATGCAGCGGCAGGCGGTTCCACTCTTGATTCCTAAAGCACCACTTGTAGGTACAGGTATGGAACACAAAGCTGCAAAAGATTCTGGTGTATGTATTGTCTCCGATTATGACGGAATTATCGAACGTTCTTCTGCGAACGAGATTTGGGTCCGTCGTGTTGAAGAAGTGGACGGTCAGGAAGTTAAAGGCGATATCGTTAAATATAAATTACACAAATTTATGCGTTCGAACCAAGGAACATGCATTAACCAGCGTCCGATTGTCAAAAGAGGTGCCGCTGTCAAAGCTGGTGATATCCTCGCTGATGGTCCTTCAACGGAAATGGGTGAATTGGCTCTGGGACGTAACGTTGTTGTTGCCTTCATGACTTGGGAAGGTTACAACTACGAGGATGCGATCTTGCTCAGTGAAAAACTCGTTAAGGAAGATGTATACACATCCATCCATATCGAGGAGTATGAGTCAGAAGCACGTGATACCAAGCTTGGACCTGAAGAGATCACACGTGACATCCCTAACGTTGGGGAAGAAGCGTTGCGTAACTTGGATGAGCGCGGTATTATCCGCATCGGTGCTGAGATCAGTGCTGGCGACATTCTGGTTGGTAAAGTAACACCTAAGGGTGTAACAGAGCTGACAGCAGAAGAACGTCTCTTGCATGCGATCTTTGGTGAGAAAGCACGTGAAGTACGTGATACTTCCTTGCGTGTACCACATGGTACTGACGGTATCGTAGTAGACGTGAAAGTATTTACCCGTGAAAACGGTGATGAGCTACCTCCAGGTGTTAACCAACTCGTTCGTGTATATATTGCTCAAAAACGGAAAATTTCCGAGGGTGATAAAATGGCCGGACGTCACGGTAACAAAGGGGTCGTGGCCCGCATCTTGCCGGAAGAAGATATGCCTTTCCTGCCAGACGGTACACCGGTTCAGATCGTTCTTAACCCACTGGGCGTACCTTCCCGGATGAATATCGGTCAAGTACTCGAGGTTCACTTGGGTATGGCGGCGATGCAACTGGGTATTCACGTTGCAACTCCTGTATTCGACGGAGCGAAGGAGTATGACGTCTTCGATACGATGGAAGAAGCAGGTATGCAACGTAATGGTAAAACTGTCCTGTATGATGGTCGTACAGGTGAAGAGTTTGAACGTGAAGTTACCGTAGGTGTCATGCACATGATCAAATTGGCACACATGGTTGATGATAAAATCCATGCCCGTTCCACGGGTCCTTACTCACTTGTTACGCAACAGCCATTGGGTGGTAAAGCCCAATTTGGTGGACAGCGTTTCGGGGAGATGGAAGTATGGGCGCTTGAGGCATACGGTGCAGCTTATACACTGCAAGAAATCTTGACTGTTAAATCCGATGACGTTGTTGGTCGGGTTAAAACGTATGAATCCATTGTCAAAGGTGAGAATGTTCCGGAACCAGGCGTTCCTGAATCATTCAAAGTATTGATCAAAGAGCTGCAAAGCTTGGGTATGGACGTTAAGATTTTGAGTGAAGATGAGCAAGAGATTGAAATGAGAGAAATGGACGATGAAGATGACGCTGCGAGCGATAAGCTCAGCCTCAACCTTGAGGGTACAGAGGTCGGAGCGGAATAAACCGCTTCGAGCGCATGATGACCGGCGTTTTTCATCAGGCTCACGTCTTGCTCCGGCTTCGGCCGGAGTGGGCGTAACCTAGATTACAGGAATTGGTTAAGGAGGGTTGCTCCTTGTTGGACGTCAACAATTTCGAATACATGAAGATCGGGCTTGCTTCCCCAGAGAAAATTCGTTCTTGGTCCCGCGGAGAAGTGAAAAAACCGGAAACGATCAACTATCGTACGTTGAAACCGGAAAAAGAAGGGCTATTCTGCGAAAAGATTTTTGGCCCTACAAAAGACTGGGAATGTCATTGCGGTAAATACAAACGCGTCCGTTATAAAGGCGTTGTCTGTGATCGTTGTGGCGTTGAAGTAACACGTGCGAAAGTACGCCGCGAACGGATGGGCCATATTGAGCTCGCTGCTCCGGTATCGCATATCTGGTACTTCAAAGGTATTCCGAGCCGTATGGGTCTTGCTCTGGATATGTCTCCAAGATCTCTTGAAGAGATTATTTATTTTGCATCATATGTTGTAACTGATCCAGGAGAAACTCCACTGGAGAAAAAACAGCTGTTGTCCGAGAAAGAGTACCGCAGCTACCGTGAAAAATACGGTTATGGTTTCCATGCTGGCATGGGCGCAGAAGCGGTTAAAAAATTGCTTCAAGATCTTGACATAGACAAAGAGCTCGAGTTCCTGAAAGAAGAGCTCCGGACTGCGCAAGGACAACGTCGTAATCGTGCAATCAAACGTTTGGAAGTTATCGAAGCATTCCGCAACTCCGGCAACAAGCCAGAGTGGATGATCATGGATGTACTTCCTGTTATCCCGCCGGAACTTCGTCCAATGGTACAGTTGGATGGTGGACGTTTTGCAACGTCTGACTTGAATGACTTGTATCGCCGTGTAATCAACCGGAACAACCGTCTGAAACGTCTGCTTGATCTGGGCGCGCCAGATATTATCGTGCAAAATGAAAAACGGATGTTGCAGGAAGCTGTTGACGCATTGATCGATAATGGTCGTCGTGGACGCCCGGTAACGGGTCCTGGTAACCGTCCATTGAAATCTCTCAGCCACATGCTGAAAGGTAAACAAGGACGTTTCCGTCAAAACTTGCTCGGTAAACGGGTTGACTATTCTGGTCGTTCCGTTATCGTTGTTGGACCTTACCTGAAAATGTATCAGTGTGGTCTGCCGAAAGATATGGCACTTGAATTGTTCAAGCCTTTTGTTATGAAAGAGCTTGTAAATAAAGGGCTTGCCCACAACATCAAGAGCGCAAAACGTAAAGTTGAGCGTGTAAGTCCTGAAGTATGGGATGTTCTTGAAGAAGTAATCAAGGAGCATCCGGTTCTGTTGAACCGTGCCCCTACGCTTCACAGACTCGGTATTCAAGCATTTGAACCGATTCTCGTTGAAGGTAAAGCAATTCGTCTTCACCCGCTCGTATGTACGGCATACAATGCCGACTTTGACGGTGACCAAATGGCCGTGCACGTTCCGTTGTCCGCTGAAGCTCAAGCGGAAGCGCGTATCCTGATGCTTGCATCGGGTAACATTTTGAACCCGAAAGACGGTAAACCGGTTGTTACTCCTTCCCAGGATATGGTGCTTGGTTCTTACTACCTCACTATGGACAACAAGGAAGAAAAGGGCACAGGTATGATCTTGCGTACAGTTAACGAAGCTGTATCGGCATACCAACGTGGTACTGCTGGTCTGCATGCTCGTGTAGCTATTCCGGTTAAGGCGCTTGGTAAAACAAGCTTCACGGAAGAGCAGCAAGAAGGAATGTTGCTGACAACTATCGGTAAAATTATCTTCAATGAAATTTTCCCGGCAAGCTTCCCGTATATCAATGATGCGACTCGTGCTAACCTGTACCAAGGTACTGCAGATCACTCATTTGTATATGAAAAAGGTGCTGATCTCAGAGAAGCTATTATGAATGCTCCTCTGGCTGGCGGTGTCGGTAAAGAATACCTCGGCTCCATCATCGCACGATGTTTTGAAATTTATCACACAACGGAAACAGCCGTTATTTTGGATAAAATCAAACAACTTGGTTTCACATACTCTACACGTGCCGGTATTACTGTTGCGGTATCTGATGTTATCGTTCCGCCTGAGAAGTTTGAAATTCTTAGACAATCTGAGGAAAAAGCACAAATCGTTACGAATCAGTACCGTCGTGGTCTGATTACGAATGAAGAGCGCTATGACCGTATCATTGATATCTGGTCAAAATCCAAAGATGACATAACTGAGATTCTGATGAAGTCCATGGATCGTTACAACTCGATCATGATGATGGTAGACTCCAAAGCACGGGGTAACAAATCGCAAATCACCCAATTGGGCGGTATGCGTGGTCTGATGGCCAACCCATCCGGTCGAATTATCGAACTCCCAATTAAATCGAACTTCCGTGAAGGTCTGACAGTACTCGAGTACTTTATCTCCACTCACGGAGCGCGTAAAGGTTTGGCGGATACAGCCCTGCGTACAGCCGATTCAGGTTACCTGACTCGTCGTCTCGTAGACGTAGCCCAAGACGTAATCGTGCGTGATGATGATTGTGGTACAGATAAAGGCTTTACGGTAAGTCGTATCCAGGATGGTAAAGAGGTTATCGAAGACCTCTACGACCGTATTGAAGGCAGATACTGCTTCGAGACTCTTCGTCATCCGGAAACGAAAGAAATCATTGTAGGTCGCAATGAATTGATTGACTCCGATAAAGCAGAAGCGATTATCAAAGCAGGTATTACTAAATTGCAAATCCGCTCCGTCCTCAGCTGCCGCGCAAGTCATGGTGTCTGCAAGAAGTGTTATGGTCGCAACCTCGCGACTGGTAAACACGTGGAGATTGGTGAAGCAGTTGGTATTATCGCAGCACAGTCCATTGGTGAGCCAGGAACACAGCTTACAATGCGTACGTTCCATACCGGTGGTGTAGCCGGAGACGATATTACGCAAGGTTTGCCGCGTATCCAGGAGTTGTTTGAAGCTCGTAATCCTAAGGGTCAAGCAACGATCAGTGAGATTGATGGTGTAGTTAAAGAGATTCGCGAAGCGAAGGATCGTCGTGAAATCGAAATTCAAGGTGAGGCGGAATCCAAAGTTTACTCCGTTACCTACGGTTCCCGTGTACGCGTAAGCGAAGGCATGGAAGTTGAAGCGGGTGATGAGTTGACAGACGGTTCCATTGATCCAAAAGAGATGTTACGGATTAAAGGCATACGTGGTGTACAGAACTACATTCTGCAGGAAGTACAACGCGTATATCGTAACCAAGGCGTAGAAATTAACGATAAGCACGTTGAAGTTATGATCCGTCAAATGCTGCGTAAAATCCGTATCGTAGATGCAGGAGATACAACGCTGTTGCCAGGATCGTTCGTGGATATGCATGAGTACGAAAGAGCTAACAAAATTGCGATTCTTAGTGATAAAGAGCCGGCGGTTGCTAAACCAATCCTGCTCGGTATTACGAAAGCATCCCTGGAAACAGACTCCTTCCTCTCGGCGGCTTCGTTCCAAGAAACTACACGTGTATTGACAGATGCAGCGATCAAAGGTAAAGTCGATCAGTTGCTCGGTCTGAAGGAAAATGTAATTATCGGTAAATTGATTCCTGCAGGTACAGGTATGCACCGTTACCGCAGCATCAAATTTGCTGAGCCAGAAGATGGCCAATCTTCAGTGGAAGAACTTGAGCCAGTTTCGGTTGATTAAATATATTTCTTCTTAATTAGAGGAGAGTGAAAGTTTTGTGCGTCAGGAGACGGACGTTTGTATAATACAGGCGGACGAATCCTGATGTACGTAAACTTTTAAAAAATGTTTTAGGATTAGCATTGACAATGCTTGCGCTAGATGCTAATATATCAAAGGTGCGTGGGCAGCTGATTGTACATGGTTCTATTCGGAGGAATACACAATGTCTAATGAAAAAGCCTTGCAAGATGCTCATGTCAAAATAGGTACCAAACAGACCATGCGGATGGTGCAGACAGGTATGGCTTCTGAAGTCTATGTCGCAGAAGATAGTGATCCGCAGCTTACTTCCAAAATCATTGCTTTGTGTGAACAACACAATGTGAAATGCACGAAAGTGGATACAATGAAAAATCTCGGCAAGGCTTGCGGGATTGGAGTAGGAGCAGCTATGGCTGCTGTCGTAAAATCATAGGGTAAGGAACGTTTTTGTCCGAGAACTTTTAAGGATTCTCCAAGGCAAAAACTTTTCATTTGTCTTTTTATGAACCGCCTGGGTCTGTGGGCTTAGTGCAAAGAGGTTTATAAAGAAACATGAATATTTGAGGAAGGGGGTGGCAATCACATGCCAACTATTAACCAACTGGTTCGTAAAGGACGTCAAGCAAAAGTTGAGAAGTCAAAATCTCCAGCTTTGCAAAAAGGATTCAACGCTTTGAAACGTGAATCTACTAACATCAGTGCCCCACAAAAACGTGGTGTCTGCACTCGTGTAGGTACAATGACTCCACGTAAACCAAACTCTGCACTTCGTAAGTATGCCCGTGTTCGTTTGACGAACCGTCTCGAGGTTACTGCTTATATCCCGGGAATCGGACATAACCTTCAAGAACACAGTGTGGTATTGATCCGCGGAGGTAAAGTTAAAGACCTTGCAGGAGTTCGTTATCACATCGTTCGTGGAGCTCTCGATACTGCTGGTGTAAACAACCGTATGCAAGCTCGTTCGAAATACGGCGCTAAACGTCCAAAAGCTAAAAAAGCCTAAACTATTATAGGCAGATAGCCTGAAAGCCTTCTGGTCTAAGTCTGGAAGGTACAGGATCTGCTGAACAAGAAAGAAAGGGGGATATCCATGCCACGCAAAGGTCCAGTTACGAAAAGAGACGTTCTGCCTGATCCGTTATATAACAGCAAGTTGGTTACTCGTTTAATCAACCGCATTATGATCGGCGGAAAACGCGGTGTTGCTCAAAGCATTCTGTATAATGCGTTCAAGTTGATTCAAGAACGTACGGGTAATGACCCTATGGAAGTATTTGAAGCAGCAATCAAGAACATCATGCCAGTCCTGGAAGTTAAAGCTCGCCGTGTCGGCGGTGCCAACTACCAAGTACCAATCGAGGTGAAACCAGAGAGACGTACTGCTCTGGGATTACGTTGGCTCGTGAACTACTCCCGCAACCGCGGTGAGAAAACAATGGAAGAGCGTTTGGCGGCTGAGATCATCGACGCTTCCAACAACACAGGCGCTTCCGTTAAAAAACGTGAAGATACGCACAAAATGGCTGAAGCGAACAAAGCGTTTGCTCACTACCGTTGGTAGGATTCAGTTCACAATAAAAAAAAACTTCAATTTTGAAGGGAGACCCATTACATGGCTAGAGAGTTCTCCTTGAAAAATACACGTAATATCGGGATCATGGCTCATATTGATGCGGGTAAAACCACGACAACTGAGCGGATCCTGTTTTACACAGGACGTACGCACAAAATCGGTGAAGTACACGAAGGCGCTGCGACAATGGACTGGATGGAACAGGAACAGGAGCGCGGAATTACGATTACTTCCGCTGCAACTACCGCTGCTTGGAAAGGCCACCGCGTTAATATTATTGATACCCCGGGACACGTTGACTTCACTGTTGAAGTTGAACGTTCCCTTCGTGTATTGGACGGAGCAGTTGGTGTATTCAGTGCGAAAGAAGGCGTTGAGCCTCAGTCCGAAACCGTATGGAGACAGGCTGACAAGTACGGCGTACCTCGTATCGCATATGTAAACAAAATGGATATCATCGGTGCTGACTTCCTGAACGTTGTATCTGACATGCGTGATCGCCTTCAAGCGAACGCTGTTGCGATTCAACTTCCAATCGGTGCTGAAAATGATTTCAAAGGTATCATTGATATCGTTGCACAAAGAGCTCATATGTACAAAGATGACCTCGGGCAAGATATCGAAGAAACCGATATTCCTGCAGAATTTGCAGATCAAGTTGAAGAACTTCGCAACGAGTTGATTGAGCGCGTTGCTGAACTGGATGAAGAATTGACAATGAAATACCTGGAAGGCGAAGAGATCACAATTGATGAGATCAAAACCGTACTCCGTAAAGGTGTTGTAGATGTTAAGATATTCCCAGTTATCTGTGGATCCTCATATCGTAACAAAGGTGTTCAACTGATGTTGGATGCTGTTGTCGACTACTTGCCAGCTCCAACGGATGTTGCATCGATCACGGGACATCTTGAAGATGGAACTGAAGCAATTCGTAAGTCATCCGATGAAGAGCCATTCTCCGCATTGGCATTCAAAATTATGACTGACCCTTACGTTGGTAAATTGACATTCTTCCGCGTATACTCTGGTGTTCTTCAATCCGGATCATATGTATTGAATGCCACTAAAAACAAACGTGAGCGTATCGGTCGTATCCTTCAAATGCATGCGAACAGCCGTCAAGAAATCACTGTAGTATACTCCGGTGATATTGCAGCTGCCGTAGGTTTGAAAGATACAGGTACAGGTGATACACTATGTGATGAGAAAAATCCGGTTATCCTGGAGTCAATGAACTTCCCTGATCCGGTTATCGAAATCGCTGTTGAACCTAAAACCAAAGCTGACCAGGATAAACTGGGTGTTGCTCTCGGTAAGTTGACTGAAGAGGATCCAACTCTTCGTGCTCATACTGACGAAGAAACAGGCCAAACGATCTTGGCAGGTATGGGTGAGCTTCACCTTGATATCATCATCGACCGTATGCGTCGTGAGTTCAAGGTTGAAACTACTGTGGGTAAACCACAAGTAGCTTACCGTGAAACATTCCGTGCTCCAGCGCGCGTTGAAGGTAAATTCGTACGTCAATCCGGTGGTCGTGGTCAATACGGTCACGTATGGGTTGAATTCGAACCTCTCGAGCCGGGTACAGGCAGCCAGTTCGAAAGTAAGGTTGTCGGTGGTTCCGTACCAAGAGAATACATTCAACCTGCACTGTCAGGGATTGAAGAGCAAATGAAAAACGGCGTTATTGCAGGCTTCCCGCTTGTTGACGTTAAGGCTACAATCGTAGACGGATCTTACCATGATGTCGATTCCAATGAGATGGCATTTAAAATTGCCGGATCTATGGCGCTTAAAGCGGCTAAAGACAAGTGTAAACCAGTTCTGCTTGAGCCTATCATGAAAGTAGAAGTAACCGTTCCAGAAGAGTACATGGGTGACGTAATGGGTATGTTGAACTCCCGTCGTGGCCGCATCGAAGGTATGGATTCCCGTAGTGGAGCTCAAATCATCCGTGCTAAGGTACCTCTGTCTGAAATGTTTGGTTACTCTACAACTCTTCGTTCCGGTACTCAAGGACGCGGCGTATTCTCCATGGAACTCTCCCACTATGAAGAAGTTCCTAAGAGCATCGCTGAAGAAATCGTTGCCAAAACAAAAGGCACCGAGTAGTTTTCTCACACTGGATGCAAGTGCATAAGAATTCAATTCGGAGCACTTCATTCAGTGAAAACATAAAATTATAATTTTAAGGAGGCCACGTTCAAATGGCAAAGGCTAAATACGAACGTAATAAACCCCACGTTAACATCGGTACTATTGGTCACGTCGATCACGGTAAAACAACTCTGACTGCTGCAATCACAACTGTATTGTCCAAAACTTACGGTGGTGCTGCAATTGCATTCGATCAAATCGACAAAGCTCCAGAAGAGCGCGAACGCGGTATCACAATCTCTACATCACACGTTGAGTACGAAACTGACACTCGTCACTACGCTCACGTTGACTGCCCAGGGCACGCCGACTATGTTAAAAACATGATCACTGGCGCGGCTCAAATGGATGGAGCTATCTTGGTAGTATCCGCAGCAGACGGCCCAATGCCACAAACTCGTGAGCACATCTTGCTCTCTCGTCAAGTAGGCGTACCTTACATTGTTGTATTCTTGAACAAATGTGACATGGTTGAAGACGAAGAGTTGTTGGAATTGGTTGAGATGGAAGTTCGCGACCTTCTTAACGAATATGAGTTCCCAGGTGACGATACTCCAATCACTCGCGGATCCGCTCGTGAAGCTCTGGCAAACCCAGATGGCGAATGGGCTCAAAAAATCGTTGAGATGTTCAAAGAGATCGACACTTACATCCCACTGCCTGAGCGTCAAACTGACAAGCCTTTCTTGATGCCTGTCGAGGACGTATTCTCCATCACTGGTCGTGGTACTGTTGCTACTGGCCGTGTAGAGCGTGGTACGGTTAAAGTCGGCGAAGAGATCGAAATCGTTGGTATCACTGAAGAAACTAAAAAATCCGTTGTAACAGGCGTTGAGATGTTCCGTAAATTGTTGGATTCCGCTCAAGCGGGTGACAACATCGGTGCATTGTTGCGTGGTGTTGACCGTACTCAAATCGAGCGTGGTCAAGTACTTGCAAAACCAGGTTCTGTTAAGCCACACACAGAATTCACAGCTCAAATCTACGTTCTGACTAAAGAAGAGGGCGGACGTCACAAACCATTCTTCACTGGTTACCGTCCACAGTTCTACTTCCGTACAACTGACGTAACAGGCATCATCAACTTGCCTGAAGGTACTGAAATGGTAATGCCTGGTGATAACATCACTGTTACTGTTTCCCTGATCTCCCCAATCGCGATTGAAGAAGGAACTAAATTCTCCATTCGTGAAGGCGGACGTACAGTAGGTGCCGGTTCCGTAGCATCTATCCAAAAATAATTCGGCTTAACGCTGAATAAAGCATATGTAACAGTGTACTGGAACGAGTAACATTGTATTGTAACGAAGCTTCGGAAGAGTTCTTTATCCGACATCGGATAGAGAACTCTTTTATTATGTTTAAAGTTCGGAACCTGCGTCATACGAAATGAACATCATTTACGAGTTTAGAAGGATTGGCAAGGCAGCCTGGATATTGAAGATTAACACTGCAATAAACGAAGTCATTTCATCAGAAAAGATAAGTTTAAATGTTTTTCTTAAATATGCTTGCAATACGCCTATCTTTTCTATATAATAATGAATGTTGTTCTGTGACGTTGCGATGATGTGAGAGGTTACTGGCACACCCGGCCCCTTTGCCATGGGAGAGTGGCTAGAAAATTTTCACGGAGTATGTCCGATAAAAAATTGGGCGATAGAAGGAGGGACTAAAATGGCAAAGCAAAAAATTCGTATTCGTTTGAAAGCTTACGACCACAGAATTCTTGATCAATCCGCGGAGAAAATTGTTGAAACAGCAAAACGTTCGGGTGCTGGTGTATCCGGTCCGATTCCGCTTCCTACTGAAAAACAAATCATTACTATTCTTCGTGCGGTGCACAAGTACAAGGATTCTCGGGAACAATTCGAACAACGTACACATAAACGTTTGATCGACATCGTTAACCCGACTCCACAAACTGTGGATGCCTTGATGCGCTTGGATCTGCCGTCCGGTGTAGATATCGAAATTAAATTGTAATACAAGCTACAACAAAGACCATGTATAAAGGAAAAGAGGTGTCAACATGAAAGCAATCTTAGGAAAAAAACTCGGAATGACTCAAGTATTTACTCCTGAAGGTAACGTCGTTCCAGTAACGGTTATCGAAGCAGGCCCTTGTGTTGTTTTGCAAAAGAAAGACATTGAGAACGATGGCTACGAAGCAATTCAAATCGGTTACTCCGATAAGAAAGAGAAAAATGCTAACAAGCCAGAAGCAGGTCACGCTAAAAAAGCGAACACTGCCCCTAAGCGCTACGTTCGTGAAGTTCGCGGTATCAACATCGCAGAATATGAAGTTGGCCAAGAACTGAAAGCTGACATTTTCGCTGAAGGCGAATTCGTTGACGTAACGGGTATTTCTAAAGGTAAAGGTTTTGCCGGCGTTATCAAACGTTGGGGACAAAGCACTGGACCTATGTCACACGGTTCGCGTTACCACCGTGGCCCTGGTTCAATGGGTTCGATCCAAGCTAACCGCGTTCCTAAAGGCAAACGCCTGCCAGGACACATGGGACATGATACTATTACAATTCAACGTCTTGAAGTAGTTAAAGTAGACGCTGAGCGGAACGTATTGCTCGTGAAAGGTTCCATTCCTGGACCGAAAAACAGTCTCATTAGAGTTAAAGAAACGGTGAAAAAATAACCACTGAAGAAAGGAGGAACACAAAATGCCAAAAGTATCAGTTTACAATGTAGATGGTAGCCAAGTAGGCGAAGTTGAATTGAACGATGCGGTTTTCGGAATTGAGCCGAACCAACACGTTCTGTACGATGCAGTTCTTATGCAACGCGCTTCCCTTCGTCAAGGTACCCACAAAGTAAAAGGACGTTCTGAAGTTCGTGGCGGTGGACGTAAGCCTTGGAAACAAAAAGGTACAGGTCGCGCTCGTCAAGGTTCAATTCGTTCACCACAATGGAAAGGCGGCGGTATCGTATTTGGTCCAACACCACGGAGCTATGCGTATAAACTGCCTAAGAAAGTTCGCCGCTTGGCGATCAAATCAGCCCTTTCATCCAAAGTGCTTGACAATGACATTATCGTTTTGGACGCTCTCACGTTGAGTACGCCTAAAACTAAAGAGTTTGCAGCCATCTTGAGTAACCTCAAAGTGGGACGTAAAGCTTTGATCGTAGCTCCTAGCTATGATGATAATGTAGCTCTTTCCGCACGGAATATTCCAGGCGTGAAATTCGTAGCTGCTGACGGTATTAATGTTCTTGACGTGCTCTCGCACGACAAATTGATCATTACGAAAGAAGCAGTTCAGAAGGTAGAGGAGGTGCTCGCGTAATGAAGGATCCTCGTGATATTGTAAAACGTCCGATTATTACGGAACGTACTGCTGACATGATGAACGACTTGAAATATGTATTTGAAGTCGATATCCGTGCAAACAAAACCGAGATCAAAAAGGCAGTAGAAGCTATTTTCAATGTAAAAGTGAAAAACGTGAACACGCTTCGTGTTCCAGCTAAGCCGAAACGGTACGGACGTTATTCCGGATATACTAGCGAATGGAAAAAAGCGTTTGTAACGTTGACAAAAGACAGCAAAACGCTTGAGTTCTTTGAAACTGTATAATTGAATTTTTGAAGTAAGGAGGGAAACCCAGTGCCAATCAAAAAGTATAAACCAACATCCCCGGCAAGACGGAACATGTCCGTTTCTACATTTGAGGAAATCACCACAAATCAGCCGGAGAAATCGTTGTTGGCCCCGTTGAGCAAACAAGCAGGCCGCAACAACCAAGGTAAAATTACAGTTCGTCACCATGGTGGTGGACACAAACGTAAATACCGTATCATTGACTTCAAACGTACTAAAGATGGAATACCGGGCCGCGTTGCTACGATTGAGTATGACCCGAACCGTACATCCAACATCGCTCTGATTCACTATGCTGATGGTGAAAAGCGTTATATCATCGCTCCTAAAGGTTTGAAAGTTGGAGATCAAGTATTCTCCGGACCTGAATCAGACATCAAAATCGGTAACGCACTGCCACTCGAAAACATTCCAGTAGGTACCGTTATCCACAACATTGAGTTGAAACCAGGTAAAGGCGGACAATTGGTTCGTGCTGCTGGTACAGAAGCTCAATTGCTTGGTAAAGAAGAAAAATACGTTTCCGTTCGTCTCTCTTCCGGAGAAGTTCGTCGTATTTTGAAAGTTTGCCGCGCGACAATCGGATCTGTAGGTAACCAAGACCACGAGCTCATCAAAATCGGTAAAGCCGGTCGTAGCCGTTGGTTGGGTAAACGTCCTGAGGTTCGTGGTGTAGTAATGAACCCTAACGATCACCCACACGGTGGTGGTGAAGGTCGTGCTCCAATCGGACGTAAATCGCCAATGTCACCATGGGGTAAACCTACACTTGGTTACAAAACGCGTAAGAAAAATAAAGCTTCTGATAAATACATCATTCGCCGCCGCACGAAGTAATACACACTGTGCATAACTTCGTGAGGCATCTGCGGATGCATAATAGCTATGTTTGAAGGGAGGATCTCCACATGGGTCGCAGTTTGAAAAAAGGGCCATTCATTGATGGCTACATGCTTAAAAAGGTAGAAGAGATGGAAGCTTCAGGTAAGAAGAATGTGATCAAAACCTGGTCCCGTCGTTCTACAATTTTCCCGCAATTCATCGGACACACATTTGGCGTTTACGATGGTCGTAAACACGTGCCAGTGTATGTAACTGAGGACATGGTCGGACACAAACTGGGTGAGTTCGCTCCAACCCGTACGTACAAAGGCCATACTGCTGATGATAAGAAAACAAGAAGATAAATGAATATCTTTAATGTTTGAAAGGAGGTTACACAATGGAAGCAAAAGCACATGCTAAGTTTATCCGGATTGCTCCTCGTAAAGCTCAACTCGTTGTTGACTTGATTCGCGGCAAGCAAGTAGGTGAGGCGGTTGCCATTCTCCGTCACACTCCGAAATCTGCTTCTCCAATCGTTGAGAAGTTGCTTAACTCCGCTATTGCGAATGCGGAACATAACTATTCTTTGGATGTTAACAACTTGGTTATCTCGCAAGCTTACGTGAACCAAGGACCGACAATGAAACGTTTCCGCCCTCGTGCAATGGGACGTGCAAGTCGTATTAACAAACGTACTAGCCACATTACTTTGGTGGTATCTGAGAAGTAGAAGGAGGGGAAATGTGTGGGCCAAAAGGTAAATCCAGTCGGACTCCGTGTCGGAATTATCCGTGACTGGGAATCTAAGTGGTATGCAGGCAAAGACTTCGGTGATCTTTTGATGGAAGACGTGAGAATTCGTGAATTCCTGAAAAATAAATTGAAAGACTCCGCTTTATCTCGTGTAGAAATTGAGAGAGCGGCTAACCGCGTAAACGTAACGATTCACACTGCTAAACCAGGTATGGTTATTGGTAAGGGTGGTTCGGAAGTTGAAAATCTTCGTAACCAAATTACGAAAATTGCTGGCGGTAAAAAAGTACACATCAACATTTCTGAAATTAAGAACCAAGACTTGGACGCTGTTCTTGTAGCTGAAAGCATTGCACAACAATTGGAACGTCGTGTTTCTTTCCGTCGTGCTCTGAAACAAGCAATTCAAAGAACTATGCGCTCCGGTGCTAAAGGTATCAAAACTCAAGTAGGCGGACGTCTTGGCGGTGCTGAGATCGCACGTTCTGAAGGCTACAGCGAAGGAACTGTTCCACTGCACACACTGCGTGCTGACATTGACTATGGTACAGCAGAGGCTCATACTACTTACGGACTTATCGGCGTAAAAGTATGGATCTATCGTGGAGAGGTTCTTCCTACGGCTAAGAAACAAGCTGCTAAGGAAGGAGGCAACTAATCATGTTGGTACCAAAACGCGTAAAACACCGTAAGCAACAACGTGGACATATGAAAGGCCAAGCTAAAGGCGGAACGACTCTGAACTTTGGCGAATACGGTCTGCAAGCTACGGAACCGGCTTGGATTACGAACCGTCAGATCGAAGCGGCTCGTATTGCGATGACTCGTTACATCAAACGTGGTGGTAAAGTTTGGATCAAAATTTTCCCAGACAAACCAATCACTCAAAAGCCTCTCGAGGTTCGGATGGGTAGCGGTAAAGGTAACGTAGAAAAATGGGTTGCAGTAGTGAAACCAGGTAAGATCATGTTTGAACTTGCTGGTGTACCGGAGGAAATTGCACGCGAAGCAATGCGTCTTGCCGCTCACAAACTGCCAATCAAAACGAAGTTCGTGAAACGTGAAGAATTGGGTGGTGAAGCAAATGAAAGCTAGTGAATTTCGCAACCTAACCTCTGCTGAAATCGAGCAAAAGATTGCCGGATTTAAAGAAGAACTCTTTAACCTCCGCTTTCAATTAGCTACCGGTCAGCTGGATAACCCGACTCGCATCCGTGATGTGCGGAAAGAAATAGCTCGTGCTAAAACCATTATCCGTGAGAGAGAATTGGGAATCGGTTAATTAGGGATAGGATGGACAATCCGTCCGTAATCAGGAAGGAGGCCAACAATGAGCGAAGAACGTAACGCACGTAAAGTGCAAACTGGTAAAGTGGTCAGCGATAAAATGGACAAAACGATTGTTGTTGCTGTAGAAACTTACAAAAAACACAACTTGTACCATAAACGCATTAAGGTTACTAAAAAATTCAAAGCGCATGACGAAGAAAACACTGCGAAAATCGGTGACACGGTGAAAATCATGGAGACTCGTCCGCTTTCGAAAGATAAACGCTGGAGACTTACTGAAATCGTAGAAAAAGCGGTTATCATCTAATGCATCAGCAGCATTGCTGAAAGGAGGAATACTAAATGATTCAACCATTTACACGTTTGACTGTGGCCGACAACTCCGGTGCGAAGGAACTGATGTGTATCCGCGTACTCGGCGGTACGGGACGTCGTACAGCTCAAATCGGTGATCTGATCGTTTGTTCTGTTAAACAAGCAACACCAGGCGGCGTTGTCAAAAAAGGTGATGTAGTTAGAGCGGTTGTCGTTCGTACGAAACGTTCTGTACGTCGTAAAGACGGTTCCTACATCGGTTTTGATGAAAATGCAGCGGTTGTTGTAAAAGACGACAGAAGCCCACGTGGAACACGTATTTTCGGACCAGTTGCTCGCGAACTTCGCGATAAAGACTTCATGAAAATCGTTTCCTTGGCTCCAGAAGTTATCTAAAGCTTAATCTCGTGATGTTAGAAACAGGAGGTGTACGAAATGCCAAGAGTGAAAAAAGTTCTGGAATCCCATAACAACAAACTTCACGTTAAAAAGGAAGATACGGTTATGGTGATCAGCGGTAAAGACAAAGGTAAAAAAGGCCGTGTCATCGCTGCTTATCCTCGTGAGAACCGCGTCCTTGTGGAAGGTGTTAACATGGTGAAAAAACACCAGAAACCTAACCAGCAAAACCCGCAAGGCGGCATTATCGAGAAGGAAGCTCCGATTCACGTTTCCAACGTAATGCACATCGATCCGAAGAGCGGAAAAGTAACCCGTGTAGGTTACAAAGTTTTGGATAACGGTAAGAAAGTGCGCGTTGCTAAACGTTCCGGAGAAATTATCGACTAATTGAACCGAATGAGAAAGGAGGGCTATGATTCATGGCATCAAGAATGAAAGAACGTTACCTGCAAGAAATCGCTCCTGCTTTGATGCAGAAGTTTAACTATACAACGGTAATGCAAGTGCCGAAAATCGAGAAAATCGTTATCAACATGGGTGTGGGCGACGCTGTCCAAAACTCTAAAGTGTTGGATTCCGCAGTAAGCGATTTGCAACTGATCGCAGGTCAAAAACCTGTAATCACTCGTGCTAAAAAATCTATCGCAGGTTTCAAACTGCGTGAGAATATGCCTATCGGTGTGAAAGTAACATTACGCGGTGAGCGTATGTACTACTTCCTAGATAAATTGCTCAACGTAACGCTTCCTCGTGTCCGCGACTTCCGCGGTGTATCGAGTAAAGCTTTCGATGGACGTGGTAACTACACACTGGGTCTGAAAGAGCAACTGATCTTCCCAGAGATCGAGTATGATAAAGTTGATAAAGTCCGCGGTATGGATATTGTCATCGTAACAACGGCGAAAACAGACGAAGAGTCCCGCGAATTGCTCACGCAAATGGGAATGCCTTTCGTTAAGTAATGTTGGCATAACGTTTCCGGGTGTCTGGAAAGACTCCCTTTTCTCCGAAATTATTTAGGAGGTGTCAGGCTAAGTGGCAAAAACTTCGATGAAAGTTAAACAACAACGTACACCTAAGTTTAAAGTACGTGCATATACACGCTGTGAGCGTTGCGGACGTCCACATTCGGTCCTGCAAAAGTTCAAAATTTGCAGAATTTGTTTCCGTGAATTAGCTTATAAAGGCCAGATCCCTGGCGTGAAAAAAGCAAGCTGGTAAAAAGTCCTGAACGGGAAGGAGGTTAACTCACAATGACTATGTCTGATCCAATTGCAGATATGCTTACTCGTATTCGTAACGCGAACACTGTTCGTCACGAAACGGTAGAAATGCCTGCTTCGACAATGAAAAAACAAATCGCCGATATCCTGAAGCGTGAAGGTTTCATCCGTGACGCTGAAGTTATCGATGATAACAAACAAGGGATTATCCGTGTTTTCCTGAAATACGGTCAAAATAACGAGCGCGTTATCACTGGTCTGAAAAGAATCAGTAAACCTGGTCTTCGTGTTTACACGAAAAGCAACGAAGTACCTCGTGTACTTGGTGGCCTGGGAATCGCGATCATCTCGACATCTAAAGGTATCATGACGGACAAAGAAGCTCGTCAATCGAAATCCGGCGGAGAAGTCGTTTGCTACGTTTGGTAATATAACGTCACAAGATAGGAGGTGCAACATATGTCTCGTATTGGTCGCAAACCAATCACAGTACCAAGTGGTGTAGACATCACCCTGGACAACACCGTTATTACGGTAAAAGGACCTAAAGGAACTTTGACTCGTGAGCTTCATAAAGACATGAAGGTTACAGTTGAAAATAACGAAATCACAGTTGTGCGTCCTTCCGATAACAAAACTCACCGTTCTTTGCACGGCACAACGCGTAGCGTTGTAAACAATATGGTGAGCGGCGTTACTGAAGGATTCGCGAAATCTCTGGAATTGGTTGGGGTCGGATATCGTGCAAGCAAATCCGGAGATAAAATCGTTCTGAACGTTGGTTACTCTCACCCGGTTGAAATTACACCGGAAGCGGGAATCGAATTCGAAGTACCTTCGAATACAAAAATCATCGTTCGCGGAATTGACAAAGAGCGTGTAGGTGCTTACGCTGCTAAAATCCGTTCCGTACGTGAACCTGAGCCGTACAAAGGTAAAGGTATTAAATATGAAGGCGAGCGTATCATCCGTAAGGAAGGTAAAGCCGGTAAGAAGAAATAAGATTTCTCTTACCGCCTTTGCGCGGCTTTCGGCTTGCTTGCTTCGTGTGTTTCTAATATACCCCGTGGCTTCTGCTTTGAAGCCAGCGAGGTAACCTGAAAGGAGTGAATCTTTGAGATGATTACGAAACCAGATAAAAATAAGGCTCGTCTGAAAAGACACCTTCGTGTTCGTAAGAAAATCCAAGGAACGGCAGCACGTCCTCGTTTGAACGTATTCCGTTCTGGTAAACATATGTATGCTCAAATCATCGATGATGTTGCTGGTGTAACAATCGCTTCCGCGTCTACCGTAGACAAAGAATTGAGCACTGACATCAAAAATGGTGCATCTGTTGAATCAGCTCGTAAAGTTGGCGAACTCGTTGCTAAACGTGCTAAAGACAAAGGTGTTTCCAACATCGTATTTGACCGTAGCGGTTATCTGTACCATGGTCGTATCGCAGCATTGGCTGAAGCGGCTCGTGAAGCAGGACTTGAGTTTTAAGATATTTTTCAAAAGGAGGTTAACGACTTGCGTGTAGATCCGAATACTTTGGAACTGACTGAAAGAGTTGTAAATATTAATCGCGTAGCTAAAGTAGTAAAAGGCGGACGCCGTTTCAGCTTTAGCGCACTGGTTGTAGTCGGCGACGGCAACGGCTGGGTTGGAGCTGGTATCGGTAAAGCGGGCGAAGTACCTGATGCAATTCGCAAAGGTATTGAAGACGCTAAGAAAAACCTTGTACACGTTCCACTCGTAGGAACATCGATTCCTCACTTGGTAACAGGTAAGTTCGGCGCAGGACGCGTGCTGTTGAAACCAGCATCTGAAGGTACTGGTGTTATCGCTGGTGGTCCTGTACGTGCGGTTCTCGAACTTGCTGGTGTAGGTGACATTTTGACAAAATCTCTGGGTTCTTCGAATTCCATGAACATGGTCAATGCGACTTTGGAAGGTTTGTCCCGTTTGAAGCGTGCTGAAGACGTGGCTAAACTGCGCGGAAAATCCGTCGAAGAGCTTCTGGGTTAAGGAGGGAATTCTCATGGCTAAATTAGAAATTACCCTCGTCCGCAGCTTGATCGGACGTCCGGAGACGCAAAGAACAACTGTGAAAACATTGGGTTTGCGCAAAATCAATAGCAAAGTGGTACAAAACGATAATCCTGCCATCCGTGGTATGATTAACAAAGTAAGCCACTTGGTTGCTGTTAAAGAAGTAGAAGCTTAATAACGGGTTAATCCCACAAATCTTTAAGGAGGTGCAACGAACGATGAAGTTACATGAGCTTTCACCATCTCCTGGATCCCGCAAAGAACGCAAACGTGTTGGTCGCGGTCCAAGTAGTGGTACAGGTAAAACATCAGGTCGCGGTCACAAAGGACAAAATTCTCGTTCTGGCGGTGGAGTACGTCCAGGCTTCGAAGGTGGACAAAATCCATTGTATCGTCGCTTGCCAAAACGTGGTTTTGTAAACCCAACTCGCAAAGAATATGCAGTTGTGAATACTGAAGACCTGAACAGTTTTGCTGCGGGTACTGAAGTAACTCCAGAATTCTTGATGACGAACGGCGTAGTTAAAAACGCTAAATCCGGAATCAAAATCCTGGGTAACGGTGATGTCACTGTGAAGCTGACTGTTAAAGCTAACAAGTTTTCTCAATCTGCTATTGAGAAAATTGAAGCTGCCGGCGGTACAACTGAGGTGATTTAATGTTCAAGACCCTAAAGAATATCTGGCGGGTTGAAGATCTGCGCAAAAGGGTATTATTTACCCTTTTTGTACTGATCATTTACCGCATCGGCTCCTTTGTCCCCGTACCGGGAGTTAACAAAGATGTGTTCGAAGCGACAAATTCTGCGGGTAAAGAAGTTTTTGGACTTCTCAATACGTTCTCGGGTGGAGCGCTCTTCCAGTTCTCGATATTTGCGCTCGGGATCGTGCCTTACATCACTGCGTCTATCATAGTACAGTTGCTTTCCATGGACGTTATTCCTAAATTAGCGGAGTGGGCAAAGCAGGGTGAACAAGGTAAGAAGAAATCTGCACAGTTGACCCGTTATTTAACCATCGGGCTGGCATTGATTCAAGCGTTTGGTACGTCGATCGGATTCAACCGCTTGTACAATACAGAGATGGTGCCTAACGCTACATTTGCAGATTATATCTTGATTGCGATTGTACTTACGGCCGGTACTTCATTCCTGATGTGGCTTGGTGAGCAGATCACCGAGAAGGGCATAGGAAACGGGATTTCGATCTTGATCTTTGCGGGTATCCTATCTACGGTGCCTAACATTATCAAACAAACGATCGAATCTGACTTCATTCAACCTGACCAACTGTTTATGAATATTCTTAAAGGTGTTATCATCGCAATTGTTATTGTGTTGATCATCATAGGGGTCATTTACATTCAGCAGGCGATTCGGAAGATTCCGGTACAGTACGCTAAACGTGTCGTAGGTAACAAAATGTACGGTGGGCAGAATACACATATCCCGCTGAAAATTAATGCAGCAGGTGTTATCCCTGTCATCTTTGCTTCATCGCTGTTGATGTTCCCAACGATCATCGCCAACTTCTGGGCAGATCGCCTCTGGGCACAGTGGATCGGACAGAATCTGACTACACACAAACCTCTTGGTATGTTGCTGTATGTCGTGATGATTTTCGGTTTCACATTCTTCTATACTTTTGTACAGATGAATCCACAGCAGATGGCTGACAATATGAAAAAGAACGGCGGTTACATCCCAGGCATTCGCCCGGGTAAAGCAACCGAGAAATATCTGACCCGTGTCATGACTCGTTTGACAATGGCCGGAGCCATCTTCTTGGCAGTCATTTCCGTTCTGCCTGTATTCTTAGGGGCACTTTCTGGTTTGCCTCAATCTGCGCAAATTGGAGGAACATCCCTCCTGATCGTTATCGGTGTTGCGCTGGATACGATGAAGCAAATCGAAAGCCAATTGATCAAACGCCACTACAAAGGTTTTATCAATAAATAGGCAATAGGTACCGGTCGAGTGAAGATTTACTTGCCGGCACCTATTGTGCTGTTTGTTGATGTAGGGTAGTCTTGGAGGGAGTGACATAACGTGAACATCCTATTCATGGGCCCTCCGGGGGCAGGAAAAGGAACGCAAGCAGACGTCATCGTGAAAGAGTTCGGTATTCCCCATATTTCAACAGGCGATGCATTTCGTCTCGCGATCAAACAGGGAACTCCCATTGGCATGAAAGCCAAGGAATATATGGATCAAGGATTGCTTGTACCAGATGATGTAACCATTGGCATCGTTGAAGAACGTTTGCAGCAGCCTGACTGCAGAGAAGGTTTCCTCTTGGACGGATTTCCAAGAACCCTTTCCCAAGCAGAAGCGCTCGATGGCATTCTGGATCGATTGAACTCAGGTCTCGATCATGTAATCAACCTGAAAGTGGATCGCAACAAATTGCTCGCTCGTTTGACGGGGCGTCGAATTTGTAAAAACTGTGGTTCCACTTATCATGTGGTATTCAATCCGCCTAAGCAGGAAGGTATTTGTGATAAATGCGCTGGTGAGTTGTATCAACGCTCTGATGATAATGAAGAGAGTGTAGGTACACGACTGGACGAGTATATCAACAAAACAGCACCACTCCTCACGTTCTATGAGACTAAAGGTCTTCTTCGTCAAATGAACGGAGAACAGGATATCGATCAAGTTTCTCAAGAAATCGTGTCCTTACTGAGAGGTTAATTGATGATCATTGGTAAGTCCGAAACGGAACTGGGCTTGATGAGGGAAGCAGGGAGAATTGTTGCGGAAACGCATCGTCTCTTGGCAGAGCATATCGCTCCCGGTATTACGACTGGAGAACTTGACCATATGGCTGATCAATATATCCGCAGTCAAGGAGCTGTGCCGTCTTTCAAAGGTTATAACGGTTTCCCTGCCAGTGTGTGCGCTTCAGTCAATGAAGAGTTGGTACATGGATTTCCCGGCAAACGCAAGTTGAACGAGGGCGATATCGTTACGTTTGACATTGGCGCGCAGTACCAGGGGTATCATGGAGATTCCGCCTGGACTTATCCGGTCGGCCGTATTTCCGAAGAAGCCCGTCGTCTTCTGGACGTTACTGAGGCTTCGTTATACGCAGGTCTGGCGCTGGTAAAACCGGACGTTCGCTTGTTTACAATATCTCATGCGATTCAGAAATATATTGAAGATGAAGGGTTCTCCGTAGTTCGTGAATATGTCGGTCACGGCATAGGCGCAGATCTGCACGAAGAACCACAGATTCCGAACTATGGTCTTCCCGATCGGGGACCACGGCTTAAAGCGGGCATGGTGCTGGCCATAGAGCCGATGGTTAACGTAGGTAGACGGTATGTGAAAACGTTGGAAGATAACTGGACTGTCGTCACGGTTGATGGTAAGTTATGTGCACACTTTGAACACACCGTAGCAGTTACACCAGATGGTATGGAAATTTTCACGAAACTGAATGCGTAGGTGATGAGGCATGAACAGTCAGTCTAATCCGCAGCTCGGTCAACTTGTGAAGATCCGTAAAGGCCGCAATGCGGACCAAGCCGCAGTAATTGTTGCTATAGCGGACGGTAAGTTCGTATATATTGCGGATGGAGACAAACGTAAGTTTGATCAACCAAAGAAGAAGAATCTTCTTCATCTTGAGCTCCAGCCCATGATTAGCAGCGAGGTTGTGAACAGTTTAAACGAGAGTGGTCGGGTGACAAATGGAAAGCTCCGTTACGCGGTTCATTCATTTCTGGAATCCACCAACATTCAAGCTGAAGAGAAAGGAGACTGACTAATGGCTAAGGAAGATGTCATTGAAGTGGAAGGTACGGTTCTCGAACCGCTACCGAATGCAACATTCAAGGTTGAGCTTGAGAACGGTCATCAAATTCTCGCTCACGTTTCCGGAAAACTGCGGATGCACTTTATCCGTATCCTGACTGGAGACAAAGTAGTTGTTCAGTTGTCGCCTTATGATTTAACAAAAGGTCGCATAACTTACCGTAAATAGTAGTAGACAGTTGCAATGAACTGTGAAGCTTATGTAGCGGGTTTTGCCCGGCAAAACTTGCGAAAGCTTCGAAGCCGGTTTTACAATAGTAGAACAAGGTCAATGCTTACGAAGAGGGTTTTGCTTAGCAAAACTTTGAGGAGGTAATTCACATGAAGGTAAGACCTTCGGTCAAGCCGATTTGCGAAAAGTGCAAAGTCATTCGCCGCAAAGGGAATGTTATGGTTATCTGTGAAAATCCGAAACACAAACAAAAACAAGGTTAAAGAAGGGGGTGTAGCGTAAAATGGCACGTATATCTGGTGTGGATTTGCCACGTGATAAGCGCGTTGAGATCGCCTTGACTTATATTTTCGGAATCGGTAAAACGACTTCCCAGAAAATTCTGAGCACAACAGGCATCAATCCGGACACTCGTGTTCGTGATTTGACGGAAGATGAAGTCAGCAAATTGCGTGAAAGTATCGATAAAGAGGTCAAAGTAGAAGGTGACCTGCGTCGAGAAATCTCTTTGAATATTAAACGTTTGACGGAGATCGGTTGTTACCGTGGAGTTCGTCATCGTCGTGGTCTGCCTGTTCGTGGACAACGTACGAAAACGAATGCTCGTACTCGTAAAGGTCCTCGTCGTACAGTAGCGAACAAGAAGAAATAATAAGGGGGGATAAGAGAAAATGGCTAAACCGAAAAAAGTCGTACGTACTAAACGTCGTGACCGTAAGAATATTGAATCTGGCGTGGCACATATCCGTTCCACTTTCAATAACACTATCGTTACTATTACGGATCCTCACGGTAATGCAATTTCGTGGGCAAGCTCCGGCGGCCTCGGATTCAGAGGTTCCCGTAAATCGACTCCGTTTGCTGCACAAATGGCTGCTGAGACTGCTGCCAAAGCTGCAATGGAACATGGGATGAAAGCCGTTGAGGTTATGGTTAAAGGACCAGGCGCAGGCCGTGAAGCAGCGATCCGCTCTTTGCAAGCTGCTGGTCTTGAAGTTAACCTGATCAAAGACGTAACTCCAGTCCCGCATAACGGATGCCGTCCTCCAAAACGTCGTCGTGTCTAATGAGATTTGCCCCTGCGTGTGGTATATTTCCGGCACAATCTGCTAATAATGGTTGTTTAGGCATACTACTACATGTTTTCGCAAGAGAAGGTAAATGTTTCATAGAGGACCGACGTTTTGAAGGAGGGGTATTGCAGTGATTGAAATCGAAAAGCCGAAAATTGAGACGGTAGACGTCAACGATGATGGCACCTATGGGAAATTCGTAGTAGAACCGCTTGAGCGCGGATACGGTACGACGCTTGGAAACTCGCTTCGCCGAATCTTGCTCTCGTCACTGCCGGGTGCGGCAGTGTCTTCGGTTCAAATCGATGGCGTTCTGCATGAATTTGCTACAGTTCCTGGCGTAATGGAAGATGTAACGGAGGTTATTCTTAACCTGAAAGCTTTGTCGCTTAAGATTCATTCAGACGAGGAGAAAGTGCTCGAGATTGATGCTGAAGGCGAAGGAGCAATTACGGCTGGAGATATCCGTGCTGACTCCGATGTTGAAATCCTTAATCCGGATTTGCACATTGCTACGCTCGGACCAGGTTCGAGACTTCACATGCGTATTTTTGCCAATCGCGGTCGCGGCTACGTCCAGGCAGATCGGAATAAACGCGATGACCAGCCGATCGGCGTCATCCCAGTCGATTCCATCTTCACCCCGATCAGTCGCGTTAACTACGCTGTGGAAAATACGCGTGTCGGTCAAGTGACCAACTATGACAAGCTCACGTTGGAAGTTTGGACTGATGGAAGTATTCGTCCTGAAGAGGCTGTAAGCCTCGGCGCTAAAATTTTGACTGAGCATTTGATGCTCTTCGTGGGTCTTACAGACGAAGCGAAAGATGCAGAGATCATGGTCGAAAAAGAAGAAGACAAAAAAGAAAAAGTACTCGAAATGACGATCGAAGAGCTGGATCTCTCTGTTCGTTCCTACAACTGCCTCAAACGTGCTGGTATTAATACCGTGCAAGAGCTGACTACGAAAACGGAAGAAGACATGATGAAAGTCCGTAACCTCGGACGCAAGTCTTTGGAAGAAGTTCAAGAGAAGCTTGAGGAACTTGGTTTGGGACTCCGTACAGAAGAATAGACAGCCGAGTGCTTGAAGTGAAGGAGGGAAAACAATGGCATACCAAAAGTTGGGCCGTAATTCCAGCGCACGTAAAGCTTTGTTCCGTGACCTGGTAACCGACCTGTTCTTATACGAACGCATTCAGACAACTGAAGCGAAAGCAAAAGAGGTTCGCTCTATTGCTGAAAAACTGATCACTAAAGCGAAAAAGGGAGATCTTCATGCCCGTCGCCAAGTGGCAGCTTATGTTCGCCGCGAAACTATCGATGGTGAGCAAGATGCAATCCAAAAACTGTTTAGCGAATTGTCCGGTCGTTACGCTGAGCGTCCAGGTGGATACACTCGTATCCTGAAACTGGGACCTCGTCGTGGTGACGCAGCGCCAATGGTTTACTTGGAACTGGTAGACCGCGCGTAAAACAGATGAGATGAGGAAAGGGGACAGAATCAACGATTCTGGATTAACCCTTTTTTTCTCTTCATTTCGGAATTCGTGCTGTAATAGAAGCTCCGTAAGGGGCTTCTTTTGCTGTTCGGGATAGGGATATGTATAGTATGGAACAAAGGTGTGGTAATAATGCGGAACTTATGTATGACGTTAACTTATGATGGCACTGCCTATTTCGGCTTCCAAGTACAGCCGGGTGGGAATACCATTCAGGATCATCTTGAAGATGCGATTCGTGCTTTAACCGGTGAGAAGGTTAAAATTACAGGTTCAGGCCGAACAGATGCAGGTGTTCACGCCCGCAGACAAATCTTCAATTTTCCTACGGAGTCCCAGATCCCGATTGAACGTTGGTGTATTGCACTCAACTCCAGATTACCCTCCGATATTGTCGTTATTGATGCGATTGAAGTTTCGGCTGATTTTCATTCTCGCTATGCAGCGAAAAAGAAAACGTATCGTTATACAGTCAATGCGAATCAATTTCCGGATGTATTCAACAGAAGACTGCAATATCATCATCATGCGAAGCTTGATATTTTGGCAATGCAGGAGGGCTTACGACATTTCATAGGGACGTATGATTTCACCTCTTTTGCTTCACGCAAGTCTCAGAAAGAGAATCATGTCCGTTCGGTGTATGAAGCATGGATGGAAGTGGACCGATCAATGTGCAGAGACCATCCGCGCGATCAGGGTGTCATTCACATTTATGTGAGTGGTAACGGCTTCTTGCAGCATATGGTTCGTATCATTGTAGGGACACTGCTGGAGATCGGAGAGGGCAAACGGAAAGCCTCTGATGTACCAAATATGATTGCTGCATGTAATCGATCTGCTGCAGGACCTACTGCAGTTAGCTGCGGTTTAATGCTCTGGGATCTTGAATACAAAAAAGAATAAATTTGGTGAGTGAAAAGCTTAATTAACACTTGCGATTTAATCGCCTATCATGTAATATAAAAGTTGTGTTTTCTTAATGGCTTTCCCACAGCCCCAATTAAGAGGTTCACATCAAATTTACAATCCATCAACACCTAAAGTTATAACTTAACGAACGAAGATAAATGAAAATGATGATTTTGAACATTTTAAGGAGGAACTTTTCATGCGTACTACGTACATGGCGAAGCCTAACGAAGTTGAGCGCCAATGGCACATCATTGATGCTGAAGGCAAAACCCTCGGACGTTTGGCGAGCGAAGCAGCAGCTTTGATTCGCGGCAAACACAAGCCACAATTCACTCCACATGTGGACACTGGCGATTTCGTTGTTATCATCAATGCTGAGAAAATCGTATTGACTGGTAAGAAAATGCAAGGTAAAAAATACTACCGTCACTCAATGCACCCAGGTGGTTTGAAAGTAACTACAGCTGAAGAGATGGTTAAAAACAAACCTGAGCGTATGTTGGAATTGGCTGTTCGCGGTATGCTTCCTAAAACTCGCATGGGCGAGAAAATGAAGTTGAGACTTAAAGCGTACAGAGGCACTGAGCATCCACATGCAGCACAAAAACCAGAAGTTTACGAACTTCGCGGTTAATTAAAAGGAGGACAGTTTCATGGCACAAGTACAATACTATGGGACAGGTCGTCGTAAACATTCGGTAGCACGTGTTCGCCTTGTACCGGGTGAAGGACGCATTGTCATCAATAAACGTGATATTAATGAATACTTCGGTTTGGAAACACTCAAACTGATCGTAAAACAACCACTGAACTTGACAGAAACGCTCAACAACTATGACGTTCTTGTTATTGCTCATGGTGGCGGAATCTCCGGTCAAGCCGGTGCAATCCGTCATGGTATCTCCCGCGCTTTGCTCAAAGCAGATCCGGAATACCGTGCATCCCTGAAAAAAGCAGGATTCCTGACTCGTGATCCACGTATGAAAGAGCGTAAAAAATACGGTCTTAAAGCGGCTCGTCGCGCACCTCAGTTCTCCAAACGTTAATATTAAAAGCCTTTGGCCTCGGTCAAAGGCTTTTTTATATATTCATGACTATTACGCCATATATTATATTAGTTTGTGTGGTAGCTCTGATGTCTCTCCTCATGCTTGCTTATTTCCTTCAATGCCATTTCAATGTTCTCTTAATTTCCCTCAATACAGTCCTATAATATGTACGTTAATACATCTACATCATACTGAAACCCTCTGATCGTTTAGATCTTTGAATATGCTCATACCCATCGCTCACCACACATTCTATAACAGCTCCTATAAAATCATCGCTTCGAACTCACGCCGGATTTCTTGAATGTACTCGGCTTATTGTTTTTGCACTTTATTCTTTACTGTAAGTCTCATCAGTATTTCTTATGGAAACGATAAAAGTCCCTTACATATCAACCGCTAAAAGTCGCAATGCTGCTCCTCTTAAAACTTTAGCTTTTCTTCCTTCATCTTCAGTCGCCCAGTGATTTTTTGATGCTGTTCTTTGCGATAAGGACTGTCCAAACCCAGTAACAGCAAAGGTTTCCAAGGCTAAGAGATGTTTTTTTACCTGCCTAATGACCTGGGCTAACATCATTGTTTTTATCTCATTAACAGAGAAGTGGATAAATTGAACCAAAATATTGTGTAAAAGCGACGATCAAAAATGGGCAGAAAATGATTTATTTTACCATATGGCAGGCATTGACATCCGCAATGAAAGATTTATACTAAACATAATTCATATTAGTTTAGTCGGCTTTAAGGTATATTGAAATGCAGAATGGGGGAAATTCACAGATGAACTTGTTGGAGAAAGAAGACTTGGCACGGACGAAGGCAGAGGAACTGGAACACGCCAGTCCAGAGGATATTATTCGGTATGCTATTGAAACATTCCCAAATATCACTTTTGCATGCAGCTTTGGTGCAGAAGATGTTGTACTTGTAGATATGTTGCAGAAGATCAGCCCATCCACGGATATTTTTTATCTGGATACAGATTTTCACTTTAAAGAAACATACGAAACACGTGATAAGATGCAGGAGAACTACAATCTTGAATTTGTACGCGTGTCACCTAAGATTACTCCGGAAGAACAGGCAGCACAACACGGTGAAGAGTTGTGGAAGTCTGATCCCAATGGGTGCTGTAACATTCGCAAAGTCGAACCGTTAACACGTATTCTTTCTCAGTATGATGCATGGATTACAGGTATTCGTAGAGATCAAGCACCAACTCGTGCCAACTCGAAAAAGGTTGAATATGATTCTAAATTCGGTCTGATGAAGTTTAATCCAATTGCGCACTGGACGACGGAGGATGTATGGCAATATATTCGTGACAATAACGTTGTATATAACCCTCTTCATGATCAGAACTACCCAAGTATTGGTTGTGAGCATTGCACACGTCAAGTTATGCCTGGAGAGGACCCACGTGCCGGACGCTGGTCTGGTAATGATAAAACGGAATGTGGCCTTCATAAATAATAGATATACAAGGAGCTGACAAGATGACATCGATTCTGCCTCATGGAGGTACGTTGGTTCAGCGTATCGTACAAGGAGAAGAACGGGAGCAATTGTTGCAAGACAGTAAAAACTTATCTACTTTGCTTATTAATACCTGGACGATATCAGATTTGGATCTAATCGGTGTAGGTGCGTTCTCACCACTTGAAGGTTTCTTGAATGAGGAAGATTACCTTTCGGTGGTGTCTCGCATGCGTCTCGCGGATGGAACAGTCTGGAGTATACCAATCACACTTGCTGTTGACGATAAACAAGCCGCATCCCTCCAAATTGGTGAACGTGTGAAACTTGTTGGTGATCAAGATGGAGTCACTTATGGACTGCTCGAAGTCCAAAGTATATACCAGGTGGATCAGGGTGAAGAAGCCCGGCGTGTATTCAAAACAGATGATCCCGAGCACCCGGGTGTTAAAAAACTGTTGGAGCGTCCTGCAACATACGTAGGAGGTCCAATCCAAGTGTTGAACCGTCCAAAACCTGCGAAATTCGAAGAATTCTATTATGATCCTGCAGATACCCGGAAGATTTTTCAGGAGAAGGGTTGGAAGACGGTAGTTGGTTTTCAGACACGTAATCCGGTCCATCGGGCACATGAGTACATCCAGAAGAGCGCTATGGAGATTGTAGACGCGCTCTTCCTGAATCCGCTTGTTGGAGAGACGAAGTCGGACGATGTTCCTGCAGATGTTCGGATGAAGAGTTATCTGGTGTTACTGGAGAACTATTACCCGGCTGATCGTGCGTTTCTTGGTGTGTTCCCCGCAGCCATGCGGTATGCCGGTCCACGTGAAGCTATTTTTCATGCGATGGTTCGTAAAAATTATGGGTGTACCCACTTTATTGTTGGTCGTGACCATGCGGGTGTTGGTGATTATTATGGAACATATGAAGCACAGGAGATCTTTACTAACTTTACAGCAGAGGAACTGGGGATCACTCCGTTGTTCTTCGAACATAGTTTCTTCTGTACTAAATGTGGAAACATGGCATCCAGCAAAACTTGCCCACATGATAAAGAACATCATATGGCGCTTTCCGGCACCAAAGTACGCGGGTTGCTCCGTGACGGCCAGTGCCCTCCACCTGAATTTACACGTCCTGAAGTAGCTGAGGTGCTGATTGAAGGAATGGCGGAGCAAGTCCGGTCCTAGCGGTATATTTGTCCATCTTGTCCCATATAGATGATTAGAGTCATTTATAGGGACGAGGTGGTTTTTTTATGCGTAAAAATATGGGGAAACACTTTGTAGTCTGGGTTAGGCTAAAAACAATCAAAAGGGTCATGCTGAGTCTCTGTCTGCTGGCCATGTTAGTGGCGGTAATGTCCTATGAACTGCCGTCCGCTAAGACTTCAGGTTATTGGAGTTTGCCGATGGCGGGTAAAGTCATTGCCATTGATGCAGGACACGGAGGTCCAGATGGAGGAGCGGTAAGTAAACAGGGGGTTATTGAAAAAGATATCAACCTGTCTATCGCCCTGTATGTGAGAGATTATTTGCAACAGGCAGGGGCCTTAGTGGTGATGACACGAGAAATAGACACTGATTTGGCGGAATCGGACACCAAGGGGTACTCCAAACGCAAGACGGAAGATCTGAAACAAAGAGTACGGCGGATAGAGGATAAGCAAGCAGATCTCTTTATTAGCATTCACATGAACAGTGTCCCTTCCAACCGATGGAGTGGAGCTCAGGTTTTCTATACAGCTAACCATCCGGATAACGAAGGTTTGGCTAATCTGCTTCAACAAGAGATGGTTCGTAATCTGGAGAATACAGATCGAATCGCCAAAACGGTGAATACGGTTTATCTGTTACAGGCTCTGAAGATCCCTTCAGCGCTGGTAGAAGTGGGTTTCCTTTCTCATCCGGAAGAGGCACGTATGCTTGCCGACGAAGCTTATCAGCGCAAGGTAGCTGCTTCAATCTATAATGGAATTCTCAGATATTCCTCAGGAGAACGGCCTAAAAGTTAGTCAGAACAAGAAAGGTAATGATATAATTGGATCAGCATACCTAATTACATGCCAATAGATAAAGCTGAGGTGCTGTCTGATGTTATCAAAAGAACAGATACTTGAACTATTACAGCCATTACAAGAACCGCAATTGGGAGTAAGTCTGACCGAACTGGAATGGGTTCGAGATATTATGGTGAAAGAAAATCATGTGGCTCTGACCATAGTGACACTGGAAAATCGACCTGAGGATACAACAGCCTTGAGTGATGCAGCGCGTAATCTGTTGTCCCAGCACGGAATGAAGGATGTACATATTCGTGTACGTGCAGCTTCTGAGCATGATCGTGAGAGCCTGAATATGGGACAACCCGATAATGAGCCAGATCGGGACGAAGTGCTCGTAAAAGGTCACGCAGCGGGTCTGGATGGACATGAGCTGTTAAGTCCTGAATCAGGTGTTCGTTTTATTGCTGTGGCCAGTGGTAAAGGTGGCGTTGGTAAATCAACGGTAACCGTTAATCTCGCTGTAGCCTTGGCACGTCAAGGTAAAAAAGTAGGCTTAATTGATGCGGATATCTATGGCTTCAGTGTACCCGACATGATGGGGATTGAAGAATATCCGGTCGTTGAAGATGGTGTTATTCAACCAGTTGAACGTTTTGGCGTCAAAGTCATGTCGATGGGCTTCTTTATTCGGGAGAACAACCCGGTAATCTGGCGTGGACCCATGCTAGGTCGGATGCTGCGTCAATTCTTTACGGATGTCCAGTGGGGCGAATTGGATTATGTATTACTGGATTTGCCACCAGGTACGGGAGATGTTGCTTTGGATGTGCATCAGATGTTGCCACAGAGTAAGGAAATCATCGTTACCACGCCGCATGCAACGGCAGCTTTTGTCGCAGCCCGAGCGGGTGCGATGGCCATTCAGACCGATCATGAGTTGCTCGGTGTTGTTGAGAATATGGCTTATTATGAGTGTGGCAGTTGCGGAGAGAAAGATTATGTCTTTGGTCGTGGTGGCGGGGGGAGACTTGCGGAAAGTCTGCATACAAGCCTGCTTGCCCAGATTCCATTAGGCACGCCGGATAATCATCCTTCCGAGCCTGATTTCTCACCTTCGGTTTACAAAGCAGATTCCCGTATAGGGGCTATCTACGATGAAGTTGCCCGGTCCATTGAATCCAAATTCTAATGGTATGAGTGTTATAAATACAATAAAAGCCTGCGTCCATTTGGATGCAGGCTTTTCAGTATCTTTGGTGCGTATTAACACCTACTGTTTATGATCCGCCGCCCGAATCTCCACTGCTTCCACCATCTCCGCCATCACCACCACCACCACCTTCGCCCTGACCGTCTTGCTGTCCACCTTGCTCTTGCCCTTTTTGTCCGCCACTTTCTACTTTGGGTTGCAATTCGTCCTGCACTACCTTCTTGAGCAAAGTGAGTACTTCCATGCGGAACAACGGATTTTGCATCACTTCCTGCATGACAGTCATCGTCTGTTTGCGATAATCCGGAGTCTTCGTCAAATCCATGAACATCTTGGATACCTCAGGTGACTTCATGATGTCTTCAACAGACTTTTGATATGTGGGATCTTTAATCAATTGCATATGAAGTTGTTTACTTTGTGCGTTGATCGCTTTGGCAAATTCACCCGCAAACTGCGGATCAGTCATGATCTTTTCGAATTCCTTCTTATATTCGGGAGCTGTGATGGTATCTTTTACTGCAATACGTATTTGTTCCGAAGATTGCACAGGCATTAACATTTTCATACCAATGGATCCCGAAGCACCACCCGAACCGCCACCTTCTTCAGAACCGCTGCTTCCGCTGGATGAGCTTTGACCTGTAAGAGCTTCCTCCACCGCTTTCTTGCCTTCGTCACTTTTCAAAATATCTACAACCATTGTTTTCATCTCTTTATAACTGCCCTGAGGAGGCGAAGAACTCTGATCTGAACCGCAGCCGGCAAGCATGACGGATAGCCCCAGTACGACACAGCATAGCTGCCACAAAGGCCGTTTCATGTGTACAATCCCTCCTTGATTAGATACTGGATGTAGTATGTGATGGGAAAGGGGGAAATATGTTGAGCAATGATGGTTTTTTGCTGAGAAGGTTGGTAAAATAAACACTCGGGGGTGGAAAACTTTTGAATTTACGTAGATGGTTTTTCCTGTTTTGGACAGCCTTGCTTATTGGGGCCGCGGGAGCATTGGGTACAGGATTGATTATGATGCTGGTGAACGGGGAGAAAACAAATGGATTAAATGATTTTCTTCTGTATCTTTTGATCCTATTTGGATCAGGGGTTATGATCAGCGTGTATTCACAAATGGGTTTCTTTGCATATCTGATATTGAATTATATGGGTAAAGGTGTATTTCCAAAGCGCGGTTGGCAGATCGTGCAGATTGTACTGACGGTGTTAGCCCTGCTTGACGTGATGTTTTTACGTTTGTTTGTTGGGGGAGACCGGGAGCGTATATCGGATATTGTGTTGGGAATCATTATTTTGGCAGCTGCAATTGTTACCGCTTACGTTAAAGTAAAGCTGACTCATATCTCCGCGCTTGTACCTACACTCTTTTTCATGATTGCCGTCACCATAGTGGAGACGATCGGCGTATTACGTATTGATGTGAATGCGGCAACCATATTTATTGTGGTTCCCTTGCTCCTATGTAATGCATACCAAATGCTGATATTGCACAGGCTGGTGGATGTATCTACGAACCGGAATGTAAGTGGAAAGGCAGAACAGTTGAAAGAAAGCCGAGCATAGAATTCATTTTGTATAAAAAACATACCAAAAAGAGCTAACCTGGTTAGCTCTTTTCAACTTTTACACTCGTATTTGAGCTGTAGCCCAAGCAATCTACCAATTATTGACCGCTGGCTTGATCACGAACTTCCTTACCTTCCAAACTGGAATGGTTAAGCAACTCAGACACAGTTACGAATTCATAGCCCTGGTTTTTCAATTTGTCGATAATGACAGGGAGTGCTTCATGCGTTTGTTTGGAAGAATCGCTTGCATGCAGCAGTACGATGTCCCCTGGATGGGCCTTGCTTACCACGCGATCAACAATGGTCTGTACACCAGGGTTTTTCCAATCCAAGGAGTCGGTATCCCACTGCACAACCTGATAATTCAGACTATTGGCTACCTGAAGCACTCGCTTGTCAAAGTCCCCGTTGGGCAGACGTAGTAATTTCGGTTCTTTTCCCGTTAAATCGGTTAAAATGCTATGAGCTGTCGAAATTTCTTTGCGAATTTCTTCCTCAGTCAGGCTGCTGTAGTTCTCATGTCTATGACCATGGCTACCAATTTCATATCCTGCCTCTTTGATGGCAGTAACAATTTCGGGGTGTGTCTTGCTCCAGGGGGAGGAAAGGAAAAAGGTTGCCTTCTGCACTTTATTCTCCTGAAGAACTTTCAGAATCGGCTCTGTCCGTTTATCCCCCCAGCTAATGTCAAAGGTAAGTGCGATTACCTTCTTCTCGGTTGGAACGCTGTAGACGGCTGATGGTGCTTCCTCCGAGAATACGGAGACATTGCCTCTCTCCAGATAGATAATACCGATCGCAAAGATTGCAGCAACGAGGACAATCAGGTACCGTTTAATCTTTTTGCCGCTAAATACATAGAACGAGTTCATTTCAATAAGCGCCCCTCTCCCATAAGAAATGCTTGTTTACTCTCCAATGTATGCTCGTACTGCCCAGTTATTCGTAACGGAACCTTGTTTGTCCATCATTTTAGATTCTACAGGAGGTTATTATGTTAAAATTCAGTACATTTCTTAGAGATCTTGGTGCCATTCGCAGTGCATTAATCTGGTCCATAGTTTTGTTTGCCGCAGGAATAGGGGCGGGATGGGTGAGTACAGGGCCACTGGAAGAACTGTTATTGAACCAAATCGGAGGATTACGTGAAGTCAGTGAACGGCTGGAACAGGGGGGGAATGTGCAGTGGAACTTCTTCCTGTTTATCTTTTTCAATAATGCTATCAAAAGTGTACTTGTCATCTATGCCGGTATATTCTTCGGAATTCTGCCTGTCATCTTCCTGCTGATCAATGGGATGGTCCTTGGATTTGTTGTGCACACCACGATGAATTATGGAGCAAGCTTCTATGACATTGTGGTTAAAGGTTTACTTCCGCATGGCATTATTGAGATTCCGGTCATTATTATTGCTTGCGCCTTCGGACTGAAGTTTGGTGGTCTGGTTATCAAAAGCCTTGGGCAACTTGGAAGTGATAAGAGAAATACGATGGGTACCCGGTGGAGAGCATTCATGAATAGGACGTTAACGGCATCCTTCTGGGTTGTCATCTTGCTTCTTGTTGCAGCCATCATCGAAAGCACACTTACGTATACTCTGGTGGGAGGATAAAATTTTGTGCTGGTTGGCATTCATAAATTTTCAGAAAGTTGACCATAACAATAAAACGGGTTCCAGCAGCACTCACAAAAGCGAATGAACGGGGTGTTGCATGAAACTTGTGTAAGTGTGATAAAGAGGCTATGCACAAAAAGGAGAACTCTAATGCTGGGTATGTTGTTTAACGAGAAGGAATGCAAGGAACTAGACTATGTGCTGCGTAAAGAATTAGATGAAATGCTGTTCGATCTGAGTGATAATCGTCTTGACCAAGAGATCAAATATGCTATCGCGAGCCGATATAAGACTGTGTTCCGCATGTATGCACGCTTTGCCCCGCCCAAAGAGTTGTCCAAGTATGCAAGAGGCGGGAAGCTGAAAAAGTCGAAGCCATAATGCTGAAGCTGGTCATATATTCGATTTACAGTAGTGGAAGTGAGGTGCGGCTCTTCATAGCGGGTGCTGTACCTCTGAACCATGCGAATGTGAAATTGTTAAGGGGATCATACTTTTTGTCGAAAAAGGGTTGACCTTTCTAATTTCATATGGTAAATTAATTTTCGTTCCTTTTTTAGGAGCGGTTCACCGAAACGAGCATGAAAATAATGCGATTGAACATAATCGAAAAAATAATGCTTGCAAAGAGAACTTCAACATGATATATTATAAAAGTCGCCGCTGAAACGACGACAACATGAAAAACAACACTAAATTGAATGTTTGATCTTTGAAAACTGAACAACGAGTGAGTAAACATTCTGCTTGCAGAATGAACGCGAAAGTTTGAAACAAGCCTTGGCTTGAATCGACTGGAGCACAAATGAGATTTTTAATCTCGTCAGATTCAAAATGAGCTTATCGCTCTTTTCAATACTTTATTGGAGAGTTTGATCCTGGCTCAGGACGAACGCTGGCGGCATGCCTAATACATGCAAGTCGAGCGGAGTTGATAGGAAGCTTGCTTCCTTGATACTTAGCGGCGGACGGGTGAGTAACACGTAGGCAACCTGCCCTCAAGTTTGGGACAACTACCGGAAACGGTAGCTAATACCGAATAATTGTTTTCTTCGCCTGAAGGAAACTGGAAAGACGGAGCAATCTGTCACTTGGGGATGGGCCTGCGGCGCATTAGCTAGTTGGTGAGGTAACGGCTCACCAAGGCGACGATGCGTAGCCGACCTGAGAGGGTGATCGGCCACACTGGGACTGAGACACGGCCCAGACTCCTACGGGAGGCAGCAGTAGGGAATCTTCCGCAATGGGCGAAAGCCTGACGGAGCAATGCCGCGTGAGTGATGAAGGTTTTCGGATCGTAAAGCTCTGTTGCCAGGGAAGAACGCTTGGGAGAGTAACTGCTCTCAAGGTGACGGTACCTGAGAAGAAAGCCCCGGCTAACTACGTGCCAGCAGCCGCGGTAATACGTAGGGGGCAAGCGTTGTCCGGAATTATTGGGCGTAAAGCGCGCGCAGGCGGTCATTTAAGTCTGGTGTTTAATCCCGGGGCTCAACCCCGGATCGCACTGGAAACTGGGTGACTTGAGTGCAGAAGAGGAGAGTGGAATTCCACGTGTAGCGGTGAAATGCGTAGATATGTGGAGGAACACCAGTGGCGAAGGCGACTCTCTGGGCTGTAACTGACGCTGAGGCGCGAAAGCGTGGGGAGCAAACAGGATTAGATACCCTGGTAGTCCACGCCGTAAACGATGAGTGCTAGGTGTTAGGGGTTTCGATACCCTTGGTGCCGAAGTTAACACATTAAGCACTCCGCCTGGGGAGTACGGTCGCAAGACTGAAACTCAAAGGAATTGACGGGGACCCGCACAAGCAGTGGAGTATGTGGTTTAATTCGAAGCAACGCGAAGAACCTTACCAGGTCTTGACATCCCTCTGACCGGTACAGAGATGTACCTTTCCTTCGGGACAGAGGAGACAGGTGGTGCATGGTTGTCGTCAGCTCGTGTCGTGAGATGTTGGGTTAAGTCCCGCAACGAGCGCAACCCTTATATTTAGTTGCCAGCACTTCGGGTGGGCACTCTAGATAGACTGCCGGTGACAAACCGGAGGAAGGTGGGGATGACGTCAAATCATCATGCCCCTTATGACCTGGGCTACACACGTACTACAATGGCCGGTACAACGGGCTGCGAAATCGCGAGATGGAGCCAATCCCAACAAAGCCGGTCTCAGTTCGGATTGCAGGCTGCAACTCGCCTGCATGAAGTCGGAATTGCTAGTAATCGCGGATCAGCATGCCGCGGTGAATACGTTCCCGGGTCTTGTACACACCGCCCGTCACACCACGAGAGTTTATAACACCCGAAGTCGGTGGGGTAACCGCAAGGAGCCAGCCGCCGAAGGTGGGATAGATGATTGGGGTGAAGTCGTAACAAGGTAGCCGTATCGGAAGGTGCGGCTGGATCACCTCCTTTCTATGGAGAATCGTTTCCTGCAACGGAAACATTCAAATAAGCAGGTTCTTAGAACCTGCGATAGCGATTCATTTTGGTCCATCACTTCGGTGTGGATGAAATGAAGAGCACAAGCAACTCACTCGTTGCTCAGTTTTGAGAGCTCAAACTCTCAAACGTTTGGTGGCGATAGCGAAGGGGTTCCACACGTTCCCATCCCGAACACGACCGTTAAGCCCTTCAGCGTCAATGGTACTTGGACCGCAGGGTCCTGGGAGAGTAGAACGCCGCCAAGCGTAACCCATTTTGGGTTCAAATAGTATATATAATGTGGGCCCTTAGCTCAGTTGGTTAGAGCGCACCTCTGATAAGGGTGAGGCCGGTGGTTCGAGTCCACCAGGGCCCACCATCTATACCTTTAAACTTTATATGGGGCCATAGCTCAGCTGGGAGAGCGCCTGCCTTGCAAGCAGGAGGTCAGCGGTTCGATCCCGCTTGGCTCCACCAAAAATGATTTACAAGTTTGTTCTTTGAAAACTAGATATCGAAACGAAACAAACGCGAATTAGAACATTCCTTTAAGCTGATCTTGTGTAAACAAGTGAAGTGTTTATAAAGGTAGTTAAATTGCTTTTGTGATGGTATCGAATGGGAGCGACTTTTGGCTTTGCGCAAGCAAAACAAGGGAAGCAAGCAGTCGAAACCGGAACAAAATGGTTAAGCTACTAAGAGCACACGGAGGATGCCTAGGCGCTAGGAGCCGATGAAGGACGTGGCGAACAACGAAACTGCCTCGGGGAGCTGTAAGCAAGCTTTGATCCGGGGGTGTCCGAATGGGGAAACCCAGCTGGGGTAATTTCCAGTTACTCACAACTGAATACATAGGTTGTGTAGAGGCATACCAGGGGAACTGAAACATCTAAGTACCCTGAGGAAGAGAAAACAATAGTGATTCCGTCAGTAGCGGCGAGCGAACGCGGAGAAGCCCAAACCAGAGAGCTTGCTCTTTGGGGTTGTGGGACGTCTCACATGGAGTTACAAAGGAACCGGTTAAGCGAAGAGGTCTGGAAAGGCCCGCCAAAGAAGGTAAAAGCCCTGTAGTTGAAAGTCTGTTCCCTCCGAGACGGATCCCGAGTAGTGCGGGGCACGTGAAACCCCGTATGAATCCGGCAGGACCATCTGCCAAGGCTAAATACTTCCTAGCGACCGATAGTGAAGCAGTACCGTGAGGGAAAGGTGAAAAGCACCCCGGAAGGGGAGTGAAATAGAACCTGAAACCGTGTGCTTACAAAAAGTCAGAGCCCGTTTTAGGGGTGATGGCGTGCCTTTTGTAGAATGAACCGGCGAGTTACGTTCCCGTGCAAGGTTAAGGTGAAGAGCCGGAGCCGCAGCGAAAGCGAGTCTGAATAGGGCGACATAGTACGTGGACGTAGACCCGAAACCGGGTGATCTACCCCTGTCCAGGGTGAAGGTGCGGTAACACGCACTGGAGGCCCGAACCCACGCATGTTGAAAAATGCGGGGATGAGGTGGGGGTAGCGGAGAAATTCCAATCGAACTCGGAGATAGCTGGTTCTCCCCGAAATAGCTTTAGGGCTAGCCTCGGAAAACAGAGTCGTGGAGGTAGAGCACTGATTGGGTGCGGGGCCCGCAAGGGTTACCAAGCTCAGTCAAACTCCGAATGCCATAGACTTACTTCCGGGAGTCAGACAGTGAGTGCTAAGATCCATTGTCAAAAGGGAAACAGCCCAGACCATCAGCTAAGGTCCCCAAGTGTGTGTTAAGTGGGAAAGGATGTGGAGTTGCACAGACAACCAGGATGTTGGCTTAGAAGCAGCCACCATTGAAAGAGTGCGTAATAGCTCACTGGTCGAGTGACTCTGCGCCGAAAATGTAACGGGGCTAAACACACCACCGAAGCTATGGCTTGATGCTTTGCATCAGGGGTAGGGGAGCGTTGTATAAGGGTTGAAGGTGTACCGTAAGGAGCGCTGGACATTATACAAGTGAGAATGCCGGTATGAGTAACGAAAAGATCAGTGAGAATCTGATCCGCCGAAAGCCTAAGGGTTCCTGAGGAAGGCTCGTCCGCTCAGGGTAAGTCGGGACCTAAGGCGAGGCCGAAAGGCGTAGTCGAAGGACAACAGGTCGAAATTCCTGTACCACCGTAAGCCGTTATGAGCAATGGGGGGACGCAGTAGGGTAGTGACGCGGACTGATGGATGTCCGTCTAAGCAGTAAGGCTGATGTGTAGGCAAATCCGCACATTGTAAGGCTGAGCTGTGATGGGGAGCGAAAATTATAGTAGCGAAGGTCATGATCTCACACTGCCAAGAAAAGCCTCTAGCCAGGTGAAGGTGCCCGTACCGCAAACCGACACAGGTAGGCGAGAAGAGTATTCTAAGGCGCGCGGAAGAACTCTCGTTAAGGAACTCGGCAAAATGACCCCGTAACTTCGGGAGAAGGGGTGCCCCGGTAGTGTGAATAGCACGAGGGGGCCGCAGTGAAAAGGCCCAAGCGACTGTTTAGCAAAAACACAGGTCTGTGCGAAGCCGTAAGGCGAAGTATACGGGCTGACGCCTGCCCGGTGCTGGAAGGTTAAGGGGAGTGGTTAGGGAGTAATCCCGAAGCTGTGAACCGAAGCCCCAGTAAACGGCGGCCGTAACTATAACGGTCCTAAGGTAGCGAAATTCCTTGTCAGGTAAATTCTGACCCGCACGAATGGCGTAACGACTTGGGCGCTGTCTCAACGAGAGATCCGGTGAAATTTTAATACCTGTGAAGATGCAGGTTACCCGCGACAAGACGGAAAGACCCCATGGAGCTTTACTGCAGCTTGATATTGAATTTGGGTACGATCTGTACAGGATAGGTGGGAGCCTTTGAAGCATGAGCGCCAGCTTGTGTGGAGGCAACGTTGGGATACCACCCTGATCGTATCTAGGTTCTAACCTGGTACCGTAATCCGGTGCGGGGACAGTGTCAGGTGGGCAGTTTGACTGGGGCGGTCGCCTCCTAAAGAGTAACGGAGGCGCCCAAAGGTTCCCTCAGAATGGTTGGAAATCATTCGAAGAGTGCAAAGGCATAAGGGAGCTTGACTGCGAGACCTACAAGTCGAGCAGGGACGAAAGTCGGGCTTAGTGATCCGGTGGTACCGCATGGAAGGGCCATCGCTCAACGGATAAAAGCTACCCTGGGGATAACAGGCTTATCTCCCCCAAGAGTCCACATCGACGGGGAGGTTTGGCACCTCGATGTCGGCTCATCGCATCCTGGGGCTGAAGTAGGTCCCAAGGGTTGGGCTGTTCGCCCATTAAAGCGGTACGCGAGCTGGGTTCAGAACGTCGTGAGACAGTTCGGTCCCTATCTGTCGTGGGCGTAGGAAATTTGAGAGGAGCTGTCCTTAGTACGAGAGGACCGGGATGGACGTACCGCTGGTGTACCAGTTGTTCCGCCAGGAGCACCGCTGGGTAGCTATGTACGGACGGGATAAACGCTGAAAGCATCTAAGCGTGAAGCCCCCCTCAAGATGAGATTTCCCAGTATGTAAGACCCCTTGAAGACGACGAGGTAGATAGGCTGGGGGTGGAAGTGCAGCAATGCATGGAGCTGACCAGTACTAATCGGTCGAGGGCTTATCCAATAGCAAGTGATAATTCGCATGTTTCGTTTCGAATCTAGTTTTCAGAGAACGATCTCTGAAATGTAAGCACAGCTATGCGTTTGGTGGCGATGGCGGAGGGGTTCCACACGTACCCATCCCGAACACGACCGTTAAGCCCTCTAGCGCCGATGGTACTTGGACCGCAGGGTCCTGGGAGAGTAGGACGCCGCCAAGCGAACTCTTTCATCATACATAGAAAACAGGCTCTGCATGTGGACGTTGTACGATGAATTGCATTTGCCCTGCAAATGCATATTATTCCCTGATAGCTCAGTTGGTAGAGCACTCGACTGTTAATCGAGTTGTCACAGGTTCGAGCCCTGTTCGGGGAGCCATTCGCTCTCATAGCTCAGTAGGTAGAGTGCATCCATGGTAAGGATGAGGTCACCGGTTCGATCCCGGTTGAGAGCTTTGGAAATGGGGCCCGTTGGTCAAGGGGTTAAGACACCTCCCTTTCACGGAGGTAACAGGGGTTCGAATCCCCTACGGGTCATATAGTTGGAGGCTTAGCTCAGCTGGGAGAGCATCTGCCTTACAAGCAGAGGGTCGGGGGTTCGATCCCCTCAGCCTCCACCATATTTTTTATTGGGGATTAGCCAAGCGGTAAGGCAACGGACTTTGACTCCGTCATGCATAGGTTCAAATCCTATATCCCCAGCCATTTTAGTATGAGTCATTAGCTCAGTTGGTAGAGCACCTGACTTTTAATCAGGGTGTCGAAGGTTCGAGCCCTTCATGACTCACCATCATATGCGCGTGTGGCGGAATTGGCAGACGCACTAGACTTAGGATCTAGCGTCTTTGACGTGGGGGTTCAAGTCCCTCCACGCGCATCCTTCATTTGCGGAAGTGGCTCAGCGGTAGAGCATCGCCTTGCCAAGGCGAGGGTCGCGGGTTCGATTCCCGTCTTCCGCTCCAATATTTTGCGCCCTTAGCTCAGCTGGATAGAGCGTTTGACTACGAATCAAAAGGCCGGGAGTTCGAATCTCTCAGGGCGCGCCATTATTTTTTAGTATCGGGATGTAGCTCAGCTTGGTAGAGCACCTGGTTTGGGACCAGGGGGTCGCATGTTCAAATCGTGTCATCCCGATTTTTGCTTATGCGGGTGTAGTTCAATGGTAGAACTTTAGCCTTCCAAGCTAATAGCGTGGGTTCGATTCCCATCACCCGCTTACAGGATACAATGAAAGAGCCTTTGCAGATGCAGAGGCTCTTTCATTTTTATTAACGTAAGAATTAGCAGTTATTTTATATAATATTTTATGTAAGAAACAGTACAGGTTTGTTTAAAAAAAGAGCCAAGACCTCCCTATTTCAATAGTGAAGGGGTCTTGGCTCTTCTGTTTATCTCTGTGGATGAGCTGCTTCTAAGACATAGCAGCTATTGTATAGTGACGTGATTACAATTTAACGTTCGTTGTGATCCGTCACTCTTTTACGCATGCCCGCTAAACCAAGCAGCCCTAGCAAACCAAGCCAGCCCCAATCCATGCCGTTGTCACGGTTGGTTGTTGTGGCGTTAGCACGAACACTGTTGGTACGATAGTCACCATTGTTGCGGTAGTTTCCATCCATGTTCATATTCATGTTGGAATTAGTGTTTGTGCGATCCATGTAGTTGGTGTCCTGATAAGACCGGACACGTGATCCATTAGTGTTGGTATCCATTCCTTTGGACATTTGACCATCAGCAGCAGCAGGGCCAGCCATCGCGGCCACCAGAAGCACGGAAGCAATAATTGTTGTACCTTTTTTCATCATTTGGATTCCTCCTTTTTAGTAAGAGCTACAGATTAATCTGCCCAAAAAGCTAAGAACATTATGTAGAAATGGTCTGTTAAGATATCCCTAAGTTTACAGTAGGTTAGGTATATACATAAGAACCTCCCCTAATAAGCAGACTTGTCGTGGGAAGAAATTTATAATTACATCTTTAATTTATTGCGTCACTGTGGTAAAGTATACAAAAGCTTGCTTTGCCGGTCATGTTTCTTTGTATATCATCTGTTCTCAAATAATGAAATTATGCAGTTTAACCTTAATATCAGGTACATTGGATCATATCTATAAGAACTGTATATTTATGAGTTTTTAAGAATAGGTATGAGACTTTTGATTTATCTAAAGTACGTGAAAAAGGTATCATGCGACAGTATATGACCATTAATTGAAGCAGAACAAGAAAATGAATAAAAAAGCGTGTTTTTGTGCTGTAAATCGGGGATAATCCCCATTTTTTCTAATAGAAAAATAAAGATTTTCGTACCATTTTATTGTATGATGTTATGAAGGTGTCAAATTTACGTGTACGAATGGAACGATCAGATGGGAGGATAAGCATGACTGAAACTATGGTAACCGCCAGCAAAAGCCAATCCAACAACCTGCTTCGGCGAGACGTGCGGTTCCTGGGCAATATACTCGGAGAAGTTCTTGTCCATCAAGGCGGCACGGAGCTTCTAGATATCGTTGAGAAGATTCGGGAAACGAGCAAATCGTTGCGTGCAGAATTTCTGCCAGAACTCTATGCAGAGTTCAAAACGATGATCCAGGAATTAGACTCGGACAATCGTCACCAGGTTATTCGGGCTTTCGCTATTTATTTTCAATTAGTTAATATTGCTGAACAAAACCATCGGATCCGGCGTAAACGGGATTATGAACGTTCTGCTGGGGACGCTGTGCAGCCAGGATCGATTGAGAAAGCAGTACAGGATCTTAAGGAACGTGGACTGTCTCATACAGAGGTGGAAGAGATTCTCGACGATTTGTCGTTGGAACTTGTTATGACAGCTCACCCAACTGAAGCCATGCGCCGGGTTATTCTGGACATCCATAAACGGATATCCGAAGATGTCATGCTACTTGATAATCCTACGCTGACGTTGCGTGAACGTGAACAGTTGCGTGAGAAACTGCTGAATGAGGTTATTACACTTTGGCAGACAGATGAACTCCGCGACCGCAAACCGACTGTACTCGATGAAGTGCGGAACGGGATGTATTACTTTCATGAAACGTTGTTCCACGTACTTCCGGATGTATATCAGGAGCTGGAACGCTGCCTGAACAAATTTTATCCTGACCATGACTGGCATGTGCCGACGTATTTGCGGTTCGGTTCCTGGATCGGTGGAGACCGGGATGGAAATCCTTCGGTAACTTCAGATGTAACATGGCAGACGTTGTTGATGCAACGCAAGCTCGCTTTGCGTGAATACCAACGGATTATGATTGAACTTATGGGCCATCTCAGCTTCAGCACGAACATCATCCACGTATCGGATGAGCTGGTGCAGTCTATTGAGCAGGACCGTAGTTGTGTAACGTTGAAAAAGGTGGATATGTGGCGAAATGAAAAAGAGCCATATCGCATCAAATTGGCCTATATGATTGCCAAGTTGAACAATGTACTGGATGAGAACAAATTAGGTCAGGCTGACCGTTATCATAGTGCTCAGGATTTGATTGATGATCTGATGATTATTGATCGAAGTCTGCGCCATCATTTTGCCGATTACGTAGCGGATACAACTATTCGCAAAATGATTCGTCAAGTCGAGTTGTTTGGTTTCCATACCGCAGCATTGGATGTGCGTCAGCACAGTCAGGAGCATGAAAATGCGATGTCGGAGATTTTGGCGAAAATGAACATTGTAGAAGATTATGCGCGTCTAACTGAAGACGGTAAAATCGATCTGCTTGCTCGTTTGCTGGATGATCCGCGTCCTCTTACTTCTCCTTATCACCAATACACGGAGGGAACCAAAGAGTGTCTGGATGTCTTCCGTACCATTAAGCGTGCCCAGAACGAATTTGGGACCGGCTGTATCACAAGTTACCTGATCAGTATGACGCAGGGCGCAAGTGACTTGCTGGAGGTTATGGTATTTGCCAAGGAAGTGGGCTTATTCACCAAAGGTCACAACGGTGACGTTGTATCTACACTTCAAGCGGTACCACTGTTTGAAACGATTGATGATCTACATGCGGCTTCGGACATTATGCAGAAGCTGTTCAACCTTCCTGTATACCGCGCAAGCGTAAAAGGAAGGAATGAACTTCATGAAATCATGCTTGGTTATTCAGACAGTAACAAGGATGGCGGCGTGGTTACTGCCAACTGGGAACTGCGTGTAGCGATGAATGCTATTACGGCTGTAGGGAATGAACACGGCGTTAAGCTGAAGTTCTTCCATGGACGTGGTGGGGCTCTTGGACGTGGCGGCATGCCGCTTAACCGCAGTATTCTTGCTCAACCACCGCATACCATTGGTGGGGGCATCAAGATTACGGAGCAGGGAGAGGTTATTTCTTCCCGTTATTCTCTACAGGGGATTGCATACCGCAGTCTGGAGCAGGCAACTTCGGCTCTAATCACAGCAGCACTGAATGGGCTTGAGCCGCAAGAGTCAGCATCCGAACGTCATTGGGACAGCATCATCAAAGAGATTTCGGAAGTATCCCTGACGAAATATCAGGATCTGATTTTCCGTGATCCGGACTTCTTTACCTTCTTCAAGGAATCCACACCGCTTCCAGAGGTGGGTGAACTGAATATTGGTTCACGTCCGTCCAAGCGGAAAGGTAGCGACAAGTTCGAAGATCTGAGAGCAATTCCTTGGGTATTTGCATGGACGCAAAGCCGTTATCTGCTTCCGGCATGGTATGCGGCAGGAACAGGATTGCAAAGTTACTATCAGGATAAAGAGGAAAATCTGGTTGTCCTGAAAGAAATGTATGAAAGCTTCCCATTCTTCCGTACATTAATTGATACGGTACAGATGGCCGTAGCCAAGGCAGATCTGGTGATTGCTAAAGAATATTCAGCCATGACTTCGAACAAAGAAGCCCGTGATCGCATCTACGGTCAGATCGAAGCCGAATTCAAGCTCACAAAAGAGCTGATTCTTAAAATTACCGGAGAAGCTGAAATTCTGGATGATGTACCGGTTATTCAAGAATCCATTCGTCTTCGTAACCCTTATGTAGATCCGTTGTCCTACATGCAGGTTCAACTTCTGAGCGAGCTCAGAGATATGCGTGAACGTGGTGAGGATGATACGGAACTGCTCAGAGAAGTGTTGCTGACAATCAATGGCATTGCTGCAGGACTCCGTAACACAGGTTGATGATTGAACTGCTGCATTTTGAATAATTATATGTAACAAAGTACCCATTACTTTGTTGAATAAAAGCTCCATTCTCTGCTCTACGGAGTGAGAGATGAAACGGGACTCCTGCGGGAGTTCCCGTTTTTACTGTTTTTGGCGGATATTTGTCATACAGTCTTGATTTTTGACCAAAGTTGATTTACGATTTGATTGGTGAATTACAAGTGTGGACGGGTATCAGAAGACGGAAGACCCATCAGCATGTCTGGGGGAATAAGGGTGGACAATTTGGAGAACAGGCTTGTGAAACTGGTGCTCAAGGGCGACCAGAGAGCCTTCGCAGAAATCGTTGAACTATATAAGGACAAGCTATTTCATTTGGCATACCGGATGCTGAACAATCGTCATGAAGCTGAAGACGTTGTGCAGGAGACGTTTTTGCGTGTGTTTCGTAATATGGAGAAGTACGATCCGAACCAGAAGTTCTCAACCTGGATCTACCGGATCGCAACGAATCTGTGTATTGACCGACTGCGCAGAAAGAAACCTTCATACTCTTTGGATGCTGAACTGAATGACCAGGAAGGATCTGATGGTTATGCGATGCTCCCGAGTGATGATCGTACACCGGAGAGTGAAGCACTCCTGTCAGAAACGCAGACACTCATTCGTGAGGCCATTGACAGTTTGCCAGCCAAGTATAAGTCCGTTATGATTCTGAGATATTTACAGGACTTGTCGCTACAGGAAATCAGTGACGTGACAGGTATGCCCGTAACAACGATCAAGACACGCGTTCATCGGGGCCGTGATTTTCTACGTAAAAAATTGGAGTATAAGTTATAAATATTAAACGCCTTTAAATATGGGCGAAATTATTTGAAACATATCCGAAACGGATGCGTATGTAATGTATGCAAGTCTTATGCGTGCTTTTTAATGGCACATGGACTAAGTGATTTAAGAAAGGATTGGCTCTCATATGGATTGCAACTCGGCCGTCTCTTTAATGCATGAATGTTTGGATGAGTCGTTGTCCCCGGCCCAGAAGGTTGAACTGAAAAGTCACCTTGTGATCTGTCCGGATTGTCGCATGCGCTTTAAAGAGTTGGAACAGACGGAAATGTTACTCTTTGCCATGAAACACTATTCACCGTCTGCCTCTGATGAGCTGACCAATCGAATTATGAATGCTCTGCCCCAGCCCAAGAGACAGCAAGCATGGCTCAAATGGGTCAAAGGACATCCCGCGCTGACGGCGGCAGCCTTCTTTTTGGTCGTGATGCTCTTTAGCGCCTTGAATTTCTGGAATCAGAATAACGAAATGGTTGTTAAGGGAAATAATCTGGACCAGATCGTGATTCAGGGTAACACGGTTATTGTTCCTGAAGGTAAGTCAATTGCTGGCGATCTTACGATAGAAAATGGAACCGCACAAGTATATGGTGATGTGAACGGCAATCTGACGGTTATCGACGGACAACTGTTTCAGGCTTCAACGGCGCATATTTCAGGTCAGGTGAAAAGTATTGATCAGGCGCTGGACTGGTTCTGGTACAAAATAACCAATATGGTAAATGAAGTGGCTTATCGCTAGAACAGGGTAAAATCTTCAATGGTATATACCAAGCAGGGTACCTCCAGATTGCATGGGGTACTCTTTTTTTATACGCAAACTTTGTAATTCATGGTAAATGTGATGTTTATGTGCAGTTTGAGACTGCCGTAACTTGCAACCTGAACGTTAACGTTATAACCTAGATACTAAAGAGAACATACTACTACATATAGATAAGCATTTTGCACAAATCAAATGATGCAAAAATGCGGAGACAAAGGATTATATAAAATCCTAATGGGTTAATATGAGATCAGGGTTTACTCATCAATGGGGATAGCGGGGGCTGGCTTATGAATTATTTTGCTGACTTAACGTGGACAGAGTCCATTAAGGACGTTATCGATATATTGATCGTTACCTATATTATGTACAAACTGATTTTGCTTGTGCGGGGGACACGTGCGGTTCAGCTCCTAAAAGGGATTCTGTTCCTTGTATTGATCTGGGCATTAAGTACGTGGTTAAACCTGTATACGCTCAAATGGTTAATGAACCAGATGTTTACGTTTGGTGTTGTTGCGGTATTCATTATCTTTCAGCCTGAACTGCGTCGTGGTCTGGAGCAATTGGGACGAGGTAAGCTGTTTGGACGTTCAGCGGCAGCGAGTGATGAAGAATTAACGGTGTTAATTGGTGAGATTATCAAGTCAGTTAATTATTTGTCACGGCGTAAAATTGGCGCTTTGGTCGTATTTGAACGTGAAACGGGTCTGAACGATTACACGGAATCGGGCATTAAGATGCACTCTCTGGTCAGCTCGGAGCTGATGATTAACATCTTTATTCCAAATACACCGCTCCATGATGGAGCCGTTATTATACAGGGAAAACAGATTTCGGCGGCAGCTTGTTATTTGCCATTATCAGAGAATCCTTTTATCAGTAAGGAATTGGGAACACGTCACCGTGCAGCAATCGGGATTACCGAAGTTGCAGATGCGATCTGTCTGGTTGTCTCCGAGGAGACAGGACAAGTGTCACTGGCAATGAATGGACAGGTCGTTCGTGATATTAAGGAAGAATCGCTGATTGCCAAACTGTATGAGGAGTTGCGCCCTACATCCAATCTGAAAAAGAATGGCTGGACAACCTTCTGGAAACGGAAGGGAGGACGTAACAATGGATAAGTGGTTTAACAATAATAACTTTGCCAAAATACTTGCGCTTGCGGTGAGCCTCCTGCTCTGGTTCATGATTCATCTGGATGAAGTACCAACCACCCCTACGATTACAACAGGGACGACCAACAAGGTTGTGGAACGTACGGTGCCTGTTCAACCTTATGGATTAGACAGTAACAGCTATGTGCTTACTTCATTAAGTACGGATGAGGTCCGACTGGAGATCAAAGGACAGCGCTCGATGTTAACATCGATTTTTACGAATGACGATTACAAGGTACTGGTCGATCTGAGTCAGGTGAAAGATGGGTCCAATACACTGCCACTTGTACCTGATTTGCCTTCCGGGGTAGAAGTAGTCAGTATGGAACCTTCCATGGTTACGGTGAATGTAGAAAAATTGGGCACCAAATCCTTCAATGTGAATATTGTACCCGAAGGGCAACCATCCGCCGGATACAGCGCTGGAACGCCCGTAACTGAACCTTCGACGCCGGTTAAGGTAACTCTGCCCGAAGGGCAACTCGAGGCTGTAGCGAAGGTCCAGGGCAGTGTGAGCGTGAAAGATGCCAAGGAAGATGTCATACAGAAAAAAGTGAAACTTCAAGCATACGATGCTGAGGGCAAGGTCCTTGAAAATGCGATTATAACGCCTCAAACAGTTGAAGTACGAGTCCCGGTCAATCAGCCCTATACATCTGTACCCTTAAGAATCAAATATTCGGGACAGCTTCCGGAAGGCCTGGTACTCTCCACGGTAGAGCCAAGCGTGAAAGAAGTCTCGGTTTATGGATCAGAGGATGCGCTTGCGGGTATACAGTCCTACGACCAAGTAACCCTTGATCTTACACAGTTTGATCAGTCGGGTACATCGACAGTTAACGTGGACTTGACGCCGCCTTCCGGTTTTGAGAAAATCGAGCCTAGTTCGATTCAGATCAAGGTAACCATATCACCATTTGACGAGGCAGAGGAGACAACCAAAGTCTTTCCGAACGTCCCCATCACACTTACCGGTGCGGGGAATGGACTGGAAGGGACGCTGGTTACGCCTCGAAGCGGCGGTCTGAACCTCACACTTACAGGCTCAGCAAGTATGCTTGAGGGTCTGAGTAGTGATGATCTCACGTTAACCGGGGATCTTGCTGGACTTGCGGCCGGAACGCATGAGATCAAGCTTGAAGCCGACCTGCCCCGTTATGCCAAACTGGATGAATCATCCACTGCATTGAGTGCGACGGTCAAAATTAGCGAAAAGGCTGAAGATACTACGACCACTCCTGGCGAAGAACCGACAGACGAGGGAACGGTAGCACCTGACCCAACACCAGCCGAGGTTGAAAATGGGGAAACAGAGCCTGTTCCTGATGAAGAAGAAACGGAATCGAATACGGATACTCAGGATCAGGGCCAACAGGGGAGCACAAGCAGTCGAGGTAATTTAAATAATAATAATAACAGCGGTACTGGCAGTAAAAGTGGCGCTAATCCGTAAACGTTCTAATTTTAAAATTCTCAAAAAATAATAATAGTGCTCGTATATGATGCGAATAGAAGGAGTTAAATCATGGGGAAATATTTTGGTACAGACGGTGTAAGAGGGGTTGCCAATAAAGAGTTAACGGCAGAGCTGGCTTACAGCATTGGACGTTGTGGTGGTTACGTGCTTGCAGGTGGTGTGGAAAGACCAAAAGTGGTTATCGGCATGGATACTCGTATCTCGGGATTGATGTTGGAATCCGCACTGGTTGCAGGTCTGTTGTCCATTGGCGCTGATGTGATCCGTCTGGGCGTGGTATCCACTCCGGGAGTGGCGTATATTGCACGTTTGTTGAAAGCTGACGCCGGCGTGATGATCTCGGCTTCCCACAATCCGGTTGAGGATAACGGAATCAAGTTCTTTGGTGGAGATGGCTTCAAGCTGTCTGATGAAACAGAGAACCGGATTGAAGAACTGATGGATGCGGAGACAGATCAATTGCCACGGCCAGTTGGTGGCGGACTGGGTACTGTAACGACAGATGAAGAATCCCGTTATCGGTACCTTGATTTCCTGAAAACGACTGTAAATGAATCGTTCTCTGGGCTTAAAATTGTTTTGGACTGTGCAAACGGAGCAGCTTATGAACTGGCACCGAAATTGTTCAGTGAACTAGGTGCAGAAGTCATTGCCATTGGCGCTGAGCCTAACGGCCTGAATATTAATGAGCAATGCGGATCAACTCATCCAGAGAACCTGAAACAAGAAGTGCTCAAACATAAAGCGGATCTGGGCCTTGCTTTTGACGGGGATGCAGATCGACTGATTGCTATTGATGAGACTGGCGCTGAGGTGGATGGAGACTTCATTCTGTGTATCTGTGGAGATGCGATGAATCGTGCAGGCAAGTTGAAGGACAGTACCGTTGTATCAACGGTTATGAGTAACATCGGATTCTACAAAGCAACGGAGAAACTTGCACTGAAAACAGCTAAAACGGCAGTAGGTGATCGTTATGTGATGGAGGAAATGCGTCGCGGCGGTTACAACTTGGGTGGAGAACAATCTGGCCATGTTATTTTCCTGGATTACAATACAACTGGAGACGGTATGCTGACTGCGATTCAACTCGTGGATACGCTCAAGGCTTCCGGTAAAAAACTGAGTGAACTAAAAGCGCTCATGACCCAGTACCCACAAGTATTGGTGAATGTGCGTGTTGAAGATAAGAGCAAATACGAGGGTAATGCTGCAATCGAGCAAGCTATCGCTACAGTTGAACAACAACTCGGCGATAATGGACGTGTACTCGTTCGTGCTTCAGGTACTGAATCTCTGATCCGTGTTATGGCGGAAGGACCAGACAAAGACGAACTTGAACAATTTGTGTCTCAAATCGCAGATGTAGTGCAAAAAGAGCTGGTATAGGACTGGAAGATGTAAGAGATACCTTCTGCATACGGTTTTCTTAAGGGGATTGTTGTGTAGAACGAGGCTTAATATAACATGATTTAGGACTTATGCTTGGATATTCCTGCTTCCCGGCCTGATGAGACCATAGGTCCGTTTATCAGGTCGGGATTGTAGGTAAATATGCTAAAATTGTCACAGGTACTTTGCTCCATTGCAAAATGGACCTGACGTGCATATAATGAGTGGAGTCGTCATTCAGACACAGAAAGTGAGGAACGTAAGGTTAAAGTTATACAAGCGCCAGAGCTTGGAGTTGCGCGGGATGATGTTGATCAGGATTTCTTCTAGGTTGAAGAACGGCTGATTAAGATCAACGGCAATCAAGCTGACGAGGTGGAGGTGTTCGGATTGTTCGGCGGGGACCTCCCGGTGAAGCACCAGAGCCGTAAACCGGATTGCGGAAAATGGATAGGTGACTGTCCACACAACGCGCCGGTGCAGGTGCAAGAGTTAAACTAAAATTCAAATGAATGTGCGTGAAGAGCGTAAACAGTACGCGGACGGGAAAATGATGTACATTCATGATTGCATTCATAACAGCTTATGATGACAGCGGGGCGACAAGAGGTCGCTCTGATCATTGATAATTGAATAAGTACCAAGTATTCATGAAACGCTAGGCAATCACTCATTTTTCCGATATGCCGCCTCTGCCTGTTTCTCTTCGTGACACAGTATTCATATACAAACGGAGGAAATAAATTATGTGCGGTATTGTTGGATATATTGGTAATAAGAACACTCAATCGGTATTGGTCGAAGGATTGAAGAAACTTGAGTATCGTGGTTATGATTCTGCAGGTATCGCGGTATTCACACCGGAAGGTCTGCAAATCACAAAAGCTCTCGGTCGTCTTGCGAACCTTGAAGCCAAGCTGGATGGTGCACCACTGGTAGGTAATGCCGGAATCGGACATACACGTTGGGCAACTCATGGTAAACCATCGGATGAGAACTCTCATCCACACACGGATGGAAGCCAGAAGTTCTCTGTTGTGCATAATGGTATTATTGAGAACTATCTGGATCTGAAGGACGAATTGATGGCTCAAGGTCACACGTTCACTTCCGAGACAGATACTGAGGTTATCTCTCACCTGATCGCACGTGAATATAATGGTGATATCGTCAAAACAGTACAAAAAGTGATCACGTTGTTGCGTGGCGCATTTGCACTGGGTGTATTGACAGAGCATGAGCCTGAGAAACTCGTAGCTGTGCGTCAAGCAAGCCCATTGATTATTGGTATTGGTGAAGGCGAGAACTTTATTGGTTCCGACATCCCTGCAATTCTGGAACATACACGTAACGTGTACATTCTGAATGATGGTGAAATGGCTGTGTTGACACATGATGCTGTCGAATTGATGACGATTGAAGGCAACTTTATTTCTCGGGAAATGATTCGTGTCGATTGGGATGCTGTAACCGCAGAAAAAGGCGGATTTGAGCACTTCATGCTGAAAGAAATTCATGAGCAACCAAAAGCATATCGTGATACAATGCTGGGTCGCATCGATAATGAAGGCAAAAAAGTTCAACTTCCTGAGTTGAAAATGACTGAAGAACAAATTAAAAATATCCGTAACGTTCAAATCATTGCATGTGGTACAGCGTACCATGCAGGTCTGGTTGGACGTACAGTGATTGAGCAATTGGTACGTATTCCGGTTGAAACAGATGTGGCTTCCGAGTACCGTTACCGTTCCCCAATCGTGCACAAAGATACACTTGTAATCGTAGTGAGCCAATCCGGTGAAACTGCCGATACACTTGCTGCTTTGCGTGAAGCACAATCCAATGGTGCACATGTACTGGCAATCACAAACGTAGTGGGCAGCTCCATTGCACGTGATGCAGATGATGTTATCGCAACATTGGCAGGTCCTGAAATTGCAGTAGCTTCTACCAAAGCGTATACTTCGCAGTTGATTGCTTTCAACTTGCTTGGTCTGTACCTTGCACAAGTTCGTGGTACTCAATCTGCAGAAGAGATTGCACACACGCTGGCAGCGATGCAAGCATTGCCTGAACAAGTGGAATCCATGTTGGAGCAAGCGGAAGCAATCAAAGGATATGCAGAGCAAATCTCCAAACATGAACATCTCTTTTTCATCGGTCGTGGTCTTGACTATGCAGTAGCTCAAGAAGGATCGTTGAAACTGAAAGAAATCTCTTATATTCACTCTGAGGCGTATGCTGCGGGTGAGTTGAAACATGGTACGCTTGCATTGATCGAAGATGGTATCCCTGTTATTGCCCTGGCAACGCAGGAGAACGTACTTGAGAAAACAGTGAGCAACATTAAGGAAGTAAAAGCACGTGGCGCAGATGTATTGGCAATTACGTACGAAGAGCACGTAGCACCATTGCTGAAATCCGTAGACCAAGCGTTTGCGATTCCTAAGACACTACCACTGCTTAGCCCTGCTTTGTCTGTAGTTGCGCTGCAATTGCTGGCATACTATGCTTCCCTTGCACTGGGTCATGATGTGGATAAACCACGTAACCTGGCGAAAAGTGTAACGGTTGAGTAAGGTAAGGGATTCTGTATTAATTACTTTATTGTCTAGTGATAAATAAGTGGAGAACCATTAACAAAAGTATGGAACTACACGAACTATTGCCAAATGACATGGATAACGGGTTGATCAATAGATTCAGTAAACTAATACAGTATGAACAAAATAATGGTCCTGATGACTCTAAGTCATCAGGACTTTTTTGATGTTTCAGGAGGGTGGTTCTGAATATTAGAACCATCTTTTTTGTGTTTGTGCATTGTAAATTGCGGTCATTCATTGAACGAAAATCCACCAGATTATGTAGTACCTTAGGAAGAGTATCTTTTTGTAATTCTCACATTTGAAATATTATTCGTGCACGAATGTAATCAACTTCTTAAAGAGAGTCATTAACATTCGCAACTCGTAAGTGCCAATATATCCTCAAGAAGGATGCAGATCGGGGATATGAGATCATTTGAACAATAAAGGAAGGTGATTAAACTTGACTGGTACATCCTTCTGCGATTCACAAAATGGTATGCCAAGCAGCAACAATGCGCACGATGAAGGAACTTATTGTGCGAAGTGAAATCATTGTCCGTTCAACTTGGTTTCAGAACGCTATTGTAATCTTCATGTAAATGAGTGAAGACATCTGAAAGGTAATAGGGGAAAACCTCCCGTACGGTTTAATGATGAGGAGCAGAATATATTTACCCTTTACTCTAACAGAGACGCAGAGAAGAAGGCGTGATACAAAACTATGTCGGCTGCCATCCGTGTGGACACTGTGGCCAGTTTCCAGCCAGGCTTTCAGAAATGGTCAGGTAATCAAGTTAAGTTATTACAAAGTACAAGGAATCGGAACACCGGCAAAGAATATTTAAAGGTAGTATATACCAAATTTACCTTTAAAAAGGATGGATGTCAACACTCGTTGAATTCCTCGATTGATGTCAAATCATTCCCAACGTTTCTTTTCCATTCACTTTTTTTAACGAAAAATGTTAACACATTATGTTTTATAAACCAAATTTAACAATATAATGACTATATTTAACAAAAAAATCACTATACATTCTTGTAAATTTTGATATAATTCAACCTAGGTCTTATTCCCTATTATTCTAATAAATGGAATTGTAGGGTTTTTTATACCCATCCAAGTTGTGTGCGAGAGACCAGTATACTGGCTAACCAACAAGCCGGCATGCGGGGACCAACAATTGTGAAAATGACAGCCTAGAATATGTTGCTCCATGACGTCAGAAGGTTCAGAAAGGAAGGTTCAGAAAGATGGGCCAACCTTATCCCAATTCCGATGGAGGATGAAGTGAGTGAGCATTTTTGAAAAGCTGGAATCCAATGTAAGATCTTACTGCAGAAGCTTTCCGGTGGTATTCGACCGGGCCAAGGGAGACCTTTTATATTCTGAGGACGGAAGAGCATATATTGATTTCTTTGCAGGTGCCGGGGCGCTCAATTACGGCCATAACAACGATTATATTAAAGACCGGGTTCTCGATTACTTGACCTCCGACCGGATTATGCACGGTCTGGATATGTATACAATGGCCAAGCGTGAATTCATCCAGAGCTTCTCTGAGCGGATCCTGGAGCCGAAGAAGCTGAATTACAAGCTTCAATTCTGCGGTCCAACAGGGACGAATGCGGTGGAAGCGGCCCTGAAGCTCGCACGCAAGGCGAAGAAGAGAAGTGGAATATTCGCATTCATGGGTGGCTTCCACGGCATGTCGCTCGGCAGTCTGTCGGCGACAAGCTCCAAGTCCATGAGAGAAGGGGCGGGGCTTCCTCTGGACGGAGTTACGTTCATGCCGCACCCAAGCGGGGCTTTCGCAGAAATGGATACGCTCGGCTATATCGAGAATATCCTGACTGATTCGCACTCCGGAATCGACAAGCCGGCCGCGATCCTGCTTGAAACGGTACAAGCTGAGGGCGGAATTCACGTTGTCGACGCGCAGTGGCTACGCGAGTTGCAGCAACTTTGCCGCAGGCACGATATTCTGCTCATTACAGACGAGATTCAAGTAGGGTGCGGCCGGACAGGCGAATTCTTCTCCTTCGAACGTGCGGGGATCGAGCCGGATCTCATTACCCTATCGAAGTCGATCAGCGGGTACGGCCTGCCAATGTCCCTGCTGCTGCTGAAGCCCGAACTGGATATCTGGACGCCGGGCGAGCACAACGGCACCTTCCGCGGCAACCAGCTGGCTTTTGTGGCCGCGAAGGCTGCTCTCGAGTACCGGGACAGAACCGAACTGGAAGCTCAGGTGAAGCAGAAGGAAGAGTATGTGCGCTCGTTCCTTGATCAAGAAATCAAGCCTCTGCATCCGTCCATCGCCATCCGCGGACTCGGCCTGATCTGGGGCATCGACGTCTCGGGGTTCATGGATGAAGCCGGGGCGAAGCGGGTGACGGATATCAGCTTCGAGAACGGGCTCATCTTAGAAAGAGCCGGCAGAGGAGACCGTGTACTGAAGATCATGCCTCCGCTGACCGTCTCGATGGAGCATCTGACCGCCGGCTGCGCCATTATCAAGTCCAGTATGCAGCAGGTGATCTCTCAGGAGACCAAGGATATGTTAGTAACGACCTAAGCTTGGCCAAGCCGATGGGCCGCCCCCGGCAAGAGGCATGAAAGTGCCTTCTGGAGGGCGTGCGGACTTGATGTTAAGGTAGCGCTTTCTCCTCATGCTACCTGCGGTGACGTCAATCCGCATGGAATTATCCGGCAATCCAAGGGCAGTACCGTTCGTGCCATACGGAGCATTCCTTGAGTCTCATGCAGTACCCTCGTTAAATTTAATCGTCAGGAAAAGCTCACTACCCCGCAGTCGAATCTTACTTATCCACACCAGGGCTGTGGGGGAATAAGCAAATAGTACATAGAGTGTATCAATACCCCTTAAACATAGGCTTCGTCGAAGGCAGCTCGGGTGCCAAATCAGGAGGTACGGTCGACTTCCTGCTGGGCGGCTGGAGAACCCTGCGGCAAGCCTTACATCGACAGGAGGAACACTCCTTGTCGTCTATCCCCAAATCCAATTCCGAATCCCATGTTAAACCAAATACCGTCTTCGGGTGGCTCGTCCGCAGCAATCGCATTGAAGAAGAAGAGTCCGAAGTAACCGCATCTCTTGCGTAGAACGATGCTTGTTGTTGTCCTTTACGCATGGGAGCCGAGCGGGACAGCTGGTAGGCAGAGGATTGCCGCATGCGATCAACCAGGCAATATAAGCGGTGACATTGCGCAAGCCATTGATGTTGTTGTCAGATGTTTGAAAAGGAGGGGAGCGTTGCTTCGGCATATGCTCTGCCGGATTGCTTTTACCGATGAAGAGAGGGGAACGATCCAGATGGCTTTTGAAAAAGAAACGTTGTTTTGGAACGAAAAATTCGGTAGTGACGATTATACCTTGACGCGGCTGCCTTACAGCAAAGCTCCAAACTCCCTGGTGCCCAATGTGAAAACCGTTGGCGGTTTGCTTTCAGAGGAAGCGGCGCAGCGCGTCCTTCAAATGAGCAAGGGTGCTCCGCTGGCTGCTTTTATGATTTTGCTCGCCGGTGTTCAGGCACTCTTGCATAAATATACTGGAGCTTCAGACATTCTGGTCGGCATGCCGGTTGTGCCGAAAAAGGGGGAGACGCGTCGATCCGTTAATCATACGGTCATTTTGAAAAACTCCCTTTCGGTGGGAGCAACTTTTAAAACGCTTCTGAGCGAACTGAGGACTTCCTTGCCGGAAGCCATTCAGCATCAACATATTCCGTTCTTGAAAATGACGGAGAAGCTGGATCTGCAATATGCAGAAGGGATACCCTTTGTCCATACGCTAGTATCCCTTAAGGAGCTGCATCTGGACGAAATTGGGCAAAACGTGGTCACAGACTGTTCCTTTGAATTCAGTTTAACCGGCGGGACGATACAGCTAGCGCTGTCATATAACGAGCACTTATATGACTCCGAGTTCATGACTCGGGTCGTCGGCCATCTGAATCGCCTGCTGTCCGTGGGGCTTCATGAGTTGGAGCTGGACATCGTGCGAGCGGACATGCTGTCGGAGGACGAAAAATTTAAATTACTACAAAGCTTTAACGATACCGAGAAGGACTATCCTCGTGATCGGACGATTCATCAGCTTGTGGAGGAGCAAGCGAAGCGTGTGCCTGAGGCGACTGCAGTTTTCTTTGAGGGGCAGCGGCTTTCATACGCAGAGTTGAACGAACGGGCGAACCGGCTGGCGCGTACGCTACGATCGGTCGGTGTGCTGCCCAATCAGTTGGTAGGCTTGATGGTCAGGAGATCGCTGGAGACGGTCATTGGCATTCTGGCGGTTCTGAAAGCTGGCGGTGCCTACGTGCCGATCGACCCGGAGTACCCGCAAGAACGTATTCGCTACATTCTGGAGAACTCGAACGCGCAGCTGCTGCTGACTCAAAAAGAGCTCTTACAGCAAGTCCCGTTCGAAGGGACCGTATTGGCGCTAGATGATAAACAAGCCTATAGCGACGATGGCTCGAACCTGGAGGCGGCCAGCGGTCCAAATGATCTTGCTTATGTCATTTATACGTCAGGTACAACGGGGAAACCCAAAGGGGTCATGCTGGAGCATCGTGGTTTGGTCAGCTTGAAGCTGATGTTCGCAGACAGGCTGGGCATCACGGAGCAAGACCGGATCGTTCAATTTGCGAGCTTGTCCTTCGACGCATCCTGCTGGGAGGTTTTCAAAGCACTCTATTTTGGCGCGACTTTGTACATCCCGACGGCCGAGACAATTCTCGACACTCGTCTGTTCGAGAGTTATATGAACGAGCATGCGATTACGGCGGCGATTCTGCCCCCGACATACAGCGCTCATTTGAACCCGGACCGTCTTCCCAGCTTAACAAAGCTTGTAACGGGAGGTTCGGCGGTATCGGCCGAATTCGTGCAGCAGTGGAAAGCGAAGGTCCATTATTTCAATGCTTACGGCCCTACCGAAGCTTCGATTGTTACGACGCTTTGGGATGCGGATGAGCAACAGCCGGAACGCAGAGTCATTCCGATTGGGCGCCCGCTGGCTAATCATCAAATTTTTATTTTGGATGTCCACCTGCAACTTGTGCCTCCGGGAGTGGACGGCGAGCTGTGCGTGGCAGGCGTGGGGCTTGCGAGAGGTTACCTGAACCAACCGGAGATGACGGCAGAGAAGTTTGTGGAACATCCGTTTGCGCCGGGAGAACGCCTTTACCGGACAGGAGATCTCGCCCGCTGGCTGCCGGACGGAAATATGGAGTACTTGGGCCGGATCGACCATCAGGTGAAAATCCGTGGATTCCGAATCGAGATCGGTGAGATTGAAGAGCAACTTCTGAAGATCGACTCCGTGCAGGAGACGATTGTAATCGCGCGGGAAGGCAAAAGCGGGCAAGAACTGTGCGCTTACCTGGTCGCGAGTCTCCCTCTTACGCTTGGCGAGCTGAGAAGCGCGCTGGCGCAAAAATTGCCAAATTACATGATTCCGGCGCATTTTGTTCAGCTTCCGCGGATGCCGCTCACGCCGAACGACAAAATCGATCGTAAGGCTTTGCCTGCCCCGGAAGGAAACGCACTGACCGGTGGCGCGTACGTAGCTCCCCGCAATGAAGCTGAGCGAACGCTTGCTGATGTGTGGCAGGCGGTATTGAACTCCGATCGTGTTGGGGTAACGGATCATTTCTTTGAGTTGGGCGGAGACTCGATCAAGTCCATTCAAGTATCTTCGCGGCTTCATCAAGCCGGGTACAAGCTGGAAATCCGGGATTTGTTCAAATATCCGACGATTTCACAGCTCAGCCTGCATGTGAAACCGATCAGACGTACCATCGATCAAGGCGAAATAACGGGTGAAACGGCATTGACGCCGATTCAGCATTGGTTTTTTGAGAGTTCATTTGCGGACCGGCATCATTTCAACCAGTCGGTGATGTTTTACCGGAAGGAACGGTTCAAGGAAGAGACAGTGTATAAGGTGCTTCAAAAGCTGGTCGAGCATCATGACGCCTTGCGCATGGTGTTCTGTAAGACGGAACAAGGGTTTAGTGCGTTAACCCGAGCAATTCAGGATGGTGGGCTGTTCACGCTGGACGTGTTCGACTTTAAGGATGCGGAGAATCCCACGCAGGCTGTGGAAGCGAAGGCAACGGACATTCAAGCAGGCATCGATCTGGAGAACGGGCCCCTCATGAAGGCGGGACTGTTCCAGTGCGAGGATGGAGATCATTTGCTGCTCGCGGTTCATCATGCCGTGGTAGACGGCGTGTCTTGGCGCATTTTGATGGAGGATTTCGCTTTAGGTTACGAGCAGACTGGCAAAAGCGAGGAAATTCGTTTCCCGGCGAAAACAGATGCGTACCGCACTTGGTCCGAGCAGCTGGCTGCTTACGCGCAAAGCCCGGAGATGGCAAAGGAACGGGCCTATTGGCAGGCCGTGGAACAAATGGAGGTTCTGGCCGTGCCAAAGGATATGGAGGCGGACGTTACGACGCAGCAGGACAGCGAATCGCTGTTTGTCCGTTTGACTCCCGAAGAAACGGAACTGCTACTGAAGCGGGTTCACCGTGCCTACAACACCGAAATGAATGATATTTTCGTAACGGCGCTCGGAATAGCCTTACGCAAATGGGCGGGGCAGGAACGGTTGCGGATCAATCTTGAAGGACACGGACGTGAATCGATCGGAACGGATATCGACATCACGCGTACAGTTGGCTGGTTTACGACCAAGTTTCCGGTCGTCCTGGAGCCGGAAACCGACCGAAATTTGGCATATCAGATTAAACAGGTCAAGGAAAACTTGCGCCGTATTCCGAACAAGGGGCTAGGGTACGGCATATGTCGCTATCTCTCGAAATCGGAGGATGGCTTGGTTTGGGGCGCAGAGCCGGAAATAAATTTTAACTACCTCGGCCAGTTCGACGATGATGTCAACCAGGACGAGATCGGCATATCTTCTTATTCCAGCGGCAGCCCGGCTAGCGACCGGCAGGCCCGCAGCTTTGTGCTGGATATCAACGGTATGGTGCTGGACGGCGCTTTATCGCTCGATCTCAGCTACAGCCGGAAGCAGTATCGCAAGGAAACGATGGAAGCCCTCGCTCAGCGGCTTGAGCAAAGTCTCCGAGACCTCATTATCCACTGTGCAGGCAAAGAAACCACTGAATTGACGCCGAGCGACGTGCAATTCAAAGGCTTGACCATTGCAGAATTGGAGCAAATCGCCCAGCGCTCGGGCCATCTCGGGGAAATCGAAAATATTTACTCACTTACGCCGATGCAGAAGGGTATGTGGTTCCACAGCGCGCTTGACCGGCAAACGGCAGCTTATTTTGAACAGACGCGGTTTACGATGCGGGGAGCACTCGACGTCCAGCTTTTTGAGAGGAGTTGGATGGAACTTGCGAAACGTCATCTGGTGCTGCGGGCGAATTTTGTGAAAGGACCGGCGGGCGAGCCGCTGCAAATCATATACCGCGACAAGCCAGTCGGTTTTGAATATGAAGAGCTGCTTCATTTGCAGGTGGACGAAAAACAAGCTTACTTGGATAAAAAGGCCGAGGAGGACAAGCTTCGTGGCTTCGATATGGAACATGACGCGCTCGTTCGGTTCACGATCCTGCGCACCGAAGAGCAAAGCTATCATGTACTGTGGAGTTTCCAACATATTTTGATGGATGGCTGGTGCCTGGCTCAGCTGACGCAGGAGCTGTTTGAGGCATACTCGGCCTTGGCATCCGGCGAGCAGTCAGCGGGAGATAAAGGATCGGATTATGGCGCCTATATCGAATGGTTGGAGAGACAGGACGATCAGGCGGCATCAGCCTATTGGATGGCATTCCTGGCAGGTTATGAAGGGCAAACTGTAATCCCGGGACAAAAGGAACTGGCACCCAACGGCAGATTTACGGCTGATCACGTCACCGCCGAGCTGGGAAAGGACTTGAGCGAGCGGATGGACCGGGTGGCGAAACAGCGCCTGGTTACGGTCAATACACTGCTGCAAGCTATTTGGGGCGTGATGCTGCAAAAATATAACGGAACAAACGATGCCGTATTCGGCAGCGTCGTAGCCGGAAGACCGGCGGAAATTCCGGGCATTGAGTCCATGATCGGGCTGTTCATCAATACGGTGCCGGTCCGGGTAACGAGCGAAGCGGACACCGTGTTCGCCGACCTGATGGCGAAGCTTCAAGAGCGGGCGCTGGAGTCCGGGCGTTATGATTACTATCCGCTGTATGAAATTCAGGCCCGCAGCGTGCAAAAGCAGAACCTGATCAACCATATCATCGCTTTTGAGAACTATCCGGTGGACGAGCAGATGGAGCAGGCGGGGGACCAGCAGCACGGCGACCTGACGCTTGCTGATGTTCAGATGGAGGAGCAGACAAACTATAACTTCAACGTGACTGTGGTGCCGGGAGCCGAGATCGAAATTCGATTCGACTTTAACGCCGAAGTGTTTGATAAAGATAGCATTGAGCGGCTCAAGGGGCATCTCGTTCATTTGCTGGAGCAGGTGGCGGATAACCCGGAGATTACCGTGGGCGAGCTGGAACTTGTGACGGAGGCGGAAAAAGCTGACATTCTCAGACGTTTTAACAACACCACCACGGAATTTCCGCGCGGGAAAACGCTCATTCAATTGTTCGAAGAGCAGGTGGAGCGCATCCCGAACGCAGCTGCCATCTCCTTGAATGGGCAAGAACTGACCTACCGCGAGCTGAACGAACGCGTTAACCGCCTTGCTCGTACTTTGCGTAGCCACGGGATATCCAAAGACCGTCTGGTCGCCATTATGGCTGAGCGTTCCATCGAAATGGTGGTGGGAATGCTGGCGGCACACAAAGCCGGTTCGGCTTACGTACCGATTGACCCGGAATATCCCGAGGAGCGTATCCGTTTCTTGATCGAAGATTCGGGTGCGCAGGTCATGCTGACGCAAAGTCGATTGCGCGAGCGCCTGGCGGGTTCTTACTCCGTGATTTTACTGGATGACGAGTCCTTCTATCACGAGGACCGCACAAATCTAAATCCGGGCAACGAAGCGACAGATCTGGCTTGCATCATCTATACGTCAGGCACGACGGGCAAGCCCAAAGGCAACCTTGTTTCACACCGCAATATCGTGCGGATCGTGCGAAATACGAATTATATCGACATCACTGAGCGGGATCATGTCCTCCAGCTTTCGAGCTATTCGTTCGACGGAGCGATTTTTGATATTTTCGGCGCTTTGACCAACGGGGCACGGCTGGTGCTGGTTCCCCACGAGACTTTGCTGGAGATCGGCCAGCTGGCGGATCTCATCAAGCGCGAGCGAATTTCGGTCATGCTGATTACGACGGCTTTCTTCAACGTCCTTGTGGATGTGAACGTCGACTGCCTGCGGGATGTCCGGGCGATTTTGTTCGGAGGAGAGCGCGTGTCGGTCGGCCATGTGCGTAAAGCGCTCGCTCATATCGGACCGGGCAGGCTCAACCACCTGTACGGCCCATCGGAAAGCACGGTTTATACCACGTACCTTCCAGTCGACTTTGTCGATGAGTCCGCGGTTACCGTACCCATCGGACGGCCGATCAGCAATACGACGGTGTATATCGTCGACAGCCAGAATAAACTTCTGCCGATCGGCGTGGCCGGGGAGCTTTGCGTCGGCGGAGAAGGGTTGGTACGGGGCTACAATAACCGGCCGGAACTGACGGCGGAGAAATTTGTGGACCATCCGTTTGTGCCGGGAGAGCGCATGTACCGGACAGGGGATTTGGCGAAATGGCTACCGGACGGCACGATTGAATACGTGGGGCGTACGGATGACCAAGTGAAAATCCGCGGCTTCCGTATTGAGTTGGGCGAGATCGAAGCTCAGCTTCAGAAAGTGGAGGGAATTCGGAAAACGACGGTATTCGCACGGGAAAACGCCTCCAGCGAGAAGCAACTTTGCGCCTATTATGAAGCAGACCGCGAGCTTCCGGCGGCCGAGCTGAAGAGCGTTCTTTCCCAGGAACTTCCTGCCTATATGATCCCGGCGTACCTGATCCAGTTGGAACGGCTTCCACTGACAACGAACGGCAAGGTTGACCGCCGCTCCCTCCCGGCACCTGAGGAGAGCTTGCAACCGGGCGAAGGACATACTCTACCTCGGACTCCGTTGGAAGCCAGCTTGGCTGAAATATGGAAAAGCGTGCTTGGATTGGAGCACATCGGGGTTCATGACAACTTTTTTGACTTGGGTGGCCATTCCTTGCGGGCAACGACACTGGTGAGCAAGGTGCATCAGGAGTTGAACGTCGAACTGCCTCTGCGCGACGTATTCCGCTACTCAACGATCGAAGAGATGGCTCTCGCCCTCTCCCGGATTGAAGAGCAGTTGTTCTCGTCGATTCCGCTGGCAGATGAAAGAGCGTATTATCCACTTTCCTCAGCTCAGAAGCGGCTGTTTATCCTGAATCAGCTGGAAGGAGCCGATCAGAGCTACAACATGCCGGGTGTGCTGTTGCTCGAAGGATCGATTGACCATAGCTTGCTGGAGAAAGCTTTCTGCGGACTGATCGAACGTCATGAAACGTTGCGAACCGGATTTGAGATCGTGCAAGGCGAAGCGGTACAGCGTATTTACGAGGGCGTTGATTTTGCCGTCGTGTGTCGACATGCGAACGAGGAAGAAGCGTCTGCAGTCGTGCAGGCATTTATCCGGCCTTTCGACTTGGCGAAGCCACCATTGCTGCGTGCCGAACTCGTAGAGCTGGCAACCGAACGTTATTTACTGATGTTTGACATGCACCATATCATCTCCGACGGGGTTTCGATGGACGTATTCGTTGAGGAACTCGTTCGTTTGTACGGCGGCGAGTCATTAGAGCCTTTGCACATTCAGTACAAGGACTATGCGGTATGGCAGCAATCGGACGAGCAAAAAGTGCAATTGAAACGCGAGGAAGCTTACTGGCTGGACCGTTACCGGGGCGAGTTGCCGGTTCTGGAAATGCCAACGGACTATCCGCGTCCTGCTGTACAGAGCTATGAGGGAAATACGCTGACATCCTTCGTGGACGAGGCAACGAACGAAGGCTTAAAACAGCTGGCCGCTCAAAGAGGAACGACGCTATATATGGTGTTGCTTGCCGCATATACCGTGCTTTTGCATAAATACACAGGTCAGGATGATTTGATCGTTGGAACGTCGATTGCAGGCAGAACGCACGGCGACATGCAGCCTTTGATCGGAATGTTCGTCAACACGCTGGCGATCCGCAATTATCCGGCTTCGGAGAAGGCCTTCCTGTCATATTTGGAAGAAGTGAAAGAAACGACATTAGGCGCTTACGAGCATCAGAATTATCCGTTCGAAGAACTCGTCGATAAAGTGCAGGTTAGCCGGGATTTGAGTCGCAACCCGCTGTTTGACACGATGTTCTCCCTGCAAAACCTGGAGGAGTCAGAGTTTGAGCTCGAAGGCCTAAAATTGTCCCCGTACTCTAGCGAATATGGTATGGCCAAGTTCGACCTGAGTGTGGATGTTACGGAAGAAAATGGCGGACTGGAGTGCAACTTTGAATTTGCAACGGCTCTTTATAAAGAAAGCACGATCCGGCGGCTGTCGATTCATTTTGGACATTTGCTTGCGGCGATCGTAAGCCATCCGAATGCAAAGATCGCTGAGCTGAACATGTTGACGGAAGATGAAAAAGAGAAAATTCTCGGCGCGTTTCACCCGGCGCAATCGGAAGTGGCTCCTGTGGCAGCGTTCCACCGACTGTTCGAGGAACAGGCGGAACGGACACCGGAAGCGGAGGCCATCGTATACGAGAACGATCGGCTGACGTATGCGGAGCTGAACGAGCGGGCCAATCGATTGGCGGCAACGCTGCGCGCAAGTGGAATCGGCCGGGAGGAGATTGTTGGCATTCTCGCCGAGCGTTCGGTGGACCTGCTGGTGGCTGTGCTGGCCGTCTGGAAAGCGGGCGGGGCGTATGTACCGCTCGACCCGGATTATCCGGCAGACCGGGTGCGGTTCATGCTTGAAGACAGCCGAGCGAAGGTACTGCTGACGCAAACGCCGCTGCGAGAGCGTGCTGAAGCCTGGCTCAGCGAAGAGGAACTTGCACTGGTGACGGTGCTGTATCTCGACGACGAAACGTCATACAGCAAAGACCGGGAGAATGCACCGCTTGGCTCCAGCGTGGTTTCCGGTAAAGTCTCCGGCGAGCTGTCGGGTGCTGTGAACGACGGAGATGAGAGCCATTCGAAGGTTGTGGGCATGGACAGCTGCTATGAAGCCTGTCCGGAGGACTTGGCGTACGTGATCTATACGTCGGGAACGACGGGTAAGCCAAAGGGTGTAATGATCGAGCACCGCAGCCTGGTAAACACGGCAGCGGGCTACCGACGGGAATACCGGTTGGATCAGTTCCCGGTAAGGCTGCTGCAGCTCGCCAGCTTTTCGTTTGACGTGTTCGTGGGCGACATTGCGCGGACGTTATACAACGGCGGTACCATGGTCATTGTACCGAAGGACGACCGGGTCGATCCGTCTCGTCTGCACTACTGGATAGAGCGGGAGCAAGTGACGATCTTTGAATCAACACCGGCACTGATCGTGCCGTTCATGGAGCATGTGCATGAGCAGGGGCTGGAGTTAAGCGGTATGGAGCTGTTGATTACAAGCTCAGACAGTTGCAGTGTGGCGGAATACCGAACCTTACAGGAACGGTTTGGTTCGTCGTTCCGCATTATCAACGCCTACGGCGTGACAGAAGCGGCGATCGACTCCAGTTTCTATGACGAGGAGTTGGCGAAACTGCCGCAGACAGGGCATGTGCCGATTGGCAAAGCGTGGTTAAATGCGAAGTTTTACATCGTGGATGCGCACCTGAACCCGGTGCCGGTCGGGGTGCTGGGGGAGCTGGTCATCGGCGGCGTTGGCGTAGCACGTGGGTACTTGAACCGTCCGGAGCTGACGGAAGAGAAGTTCGTAGATAGTCCGTTTGTCGCGGGCGAGCGGCTGTACCGCACAGGAGACTTGGCGCGGTGGATGGAGGACGGAAACGTGGACTTCATCGGCCGGATCGACAACCAGGCAAAAATCCGGGGTTACCGAATCGAGACGGGTGAGATCGAGTCGCAACTGCTGCGGGTGAAAGGTGTGCGCGAAGCGGTGGTGCTGGTTCGAAGTGATGCGAACGGGCAGAAGGCGCTGTGTGCGTATTATACGCCGGAGACCGGCGGCGCGGAGCTGTTAGTGAACGATCTGCGCAGTGCGCTGGCGCAGGAGCTGCCAGGTTACATGATCCCGTCGTACTTCGTGGAGATGGAACGCCTGCCTCTGACGCGGAACGGGAAAATAGACCGGAAGGCGCTGCCAGCGCCGGAAGGGGAAGCGGGAAGTGGAATGGAGTATGTCGCACCGCGCAATGAGCTGGAAATGAAGCTGGCGGTGATTTGGCAGGAGGTGCTGGGGCTTACGAAGGAGATTGGTGTTCACGACAACTTCTTCGACATCGGTGGCCACTCCTTGCGCGCGACAACTTTGGTCAGCAAGATTCATAAAGACTTGAACGTGGATCTGCCACTGCGCGATGTGTTCCGCCATTCCACGATCGAGAGCATGGCTGCCGCCATTTCTCGGCTGGATCAGCAAACATTCGTTGCCATTCCAGTGGCGGATGGCCGAGAGGTGTACCCGCAATCTTTTGCTCAAAAACGTCTCTTTATCTTGAATCAGCTGGAAGGTGCGGAGCTTAGCTACAACATGCCGGAAGCGATGCTGCTGGAGGGTGCTTTGGACCGGGCAAGGTTCGCAGAAACGTTCCGCAAGCTCGTGGCGCGGCATGAAATGTTGCGCACCGGGTTCGAAATGGTGGATGGCGAAGCATCACAGCGGGTTTACCAGGACGTGAATTTTGCGGTGGAGTTCTATCAAGTGGATGAGCAAGAGGTCGAAGCGGTGGTTCACGGTTTTGTCCGTCCGTTTGACTTGGCTAAGCCACCGCTGTTGAGAGTAGGCCTTGTTGAGCTGGCTCCGGAACGCCATATTCTGATGTACGACATGCATCATATTATTTCTGACGGCGTTTCGATGGAAATCTTTGTTGAAGAATTCGTGCGTTTGTATGGTGGAGAGCAATTGGAGCCGCTACGCATTCAGTACAAAGACTACACCGTTTGGCAGCATTCGCAGGAGCAGCAGGAACGGCTTCAGCATCAGGGGGCGTATTGGCTGGACATGTTCCAGGGCGAGCTTCCGGTGCTGGAAATGCCGACTGACTATCCACGTCCGGCTGTACAGAGCTATGAAGGTCAAACGCTGGAGTTTTTCTTCGACGCTTCAAAAACCGACGGCCTGAAACAGCTGGCTTCGGAAACGGGCACGACATTATTTATGGTTCTGCTTGCGGCGTATAACGTGCTTTTGCACAAATATTCAGGTCAGGAAGACGTGATCGTTGGAACGCCGATTGCCGGAAGGAATCATGGAGATGTGCAGCCGTTGATCGGGATTTTCCTAAACACGTTGGCGATCCGCAGTTATCCGGCTTCGGAGAAAACATTCCTGTCATACCTGAACGAAGTCAAAGAAACAACTCTGCACGCCTTTGAGCATCAAAACTATCCGTTTGAACAATTGGTGGACAAGGTGCAAGTCACCCGTGATTTAAGCCGTAATCCACTCTTCGACACGATGTTTACGATGCAAAATACGGAGAATGAGCAATTTGAGCTGGAAGGGCTTCGCCTGATTCCTTATCCGAGCGTACTGGATACTGCGAAGTTTGATATCAGCTTGGATGTGGGCGAGGAGAACGGCGGGTTGGATTACAGCTTCGAATATGCAACGGCTCTTTATAAAAGGGAGACGATTGAACGGCTGGCAAAACATTACGAGCAGTTGCTCGTGACAATTGTAAACCGTCCAGATGCGAAGATTGCCGAGCTGAACTTGCTGACAGCAGAGGAAAAAGAACAAGTTCTCAGTGCGTTTAATCCAGCGCGGCTAGAACCGGCTCCTGTTGCGGCGTTCCACCGGTTGTTCGAGGAACAGGCGGAACGCACACCGGAAACGGAAGCCGTCGTGTATGAAAATAACCGCCTAACGTATGTGGAGCTGAACGAGCGAGCGAACCGCTTGGCGGCTACGCTGCGCACAAGCGGCATCGGCAGGGAGTCCATTGTTGGCATTCTCGCTGAGCGTTCGGTCGATTTGCTGGTGGCTGTACTAGCCGTATGGAAAACGGGCGGGGCCTATGTACCGCTCGACCCGGATTATCCAGCAGAGCGGGTGCGATTTATGCTCGAAGACAGCGGAGCGAAGGTACTGCTGACACAAACGGTGCTGCGACAGCGTGCCGAAGCCTGGCTCGGCGAAGAGGAATTGGCAATGGAGACGGTGCTGTATCTCGACGACGAAACATCATACAGCGAAGATCGGGTAAATGCCCCGATGGACTTCGGCCAAGGCTCCAGCAGTGCTCCCAATCCAGTCAACGGCAAGCTAACGGGGGCTGTGAACGGTGGTGGCGAGAATCATCCAAATGATGTTGATGTTGTCGGTATGGGCAGCTTCCATGAAGCTCGTCCAGAGGATTTGGCGTATGTGATCTACACGTCGGGAACGACGGGTAAGCCAAAGGGTGTGATGATCGAGCATCGCAGTCTGGTGAACACGGCAGCGGGTTACCGACGGGAATACCGATTGGATCAGTTCCCGGTACGGCTGTTACAACTCGCTAGTTTCTCGTTTGACGTGTTCGTGGGTGATATCGCGCGGACGCTGTACAACGGAGGGACCATGGTCATTGTACCGAAGGACGACCGGATCGATCCGTCTCGTCTGCACTACTGGATAGAGCGGGAGCATGTGTCAATCTTTGAATCAACACCAGCACTGATCGTGCCGTTCATGGAGCATGTGCATGAGCAGGGGCTGGAGTTAAGCGGTATGGAGCTGTTGATTACAAGCTCGGACAGTTGCAGTGTGGCGGATTACCGAACCTTACAGGAACGGTTTGGCTCGTTGTTCCGCATCATCAACGCCTACGGCGTGACGGAAGCGGCAATTGACTCCAGTTTCTATGACGAGCAGTTGGCGAAGCTGCCGCAGACAGGCCATGTGCCGATTGGCAAAGCGCGGCTGAATGCGAAATTCTACATTGTGGATGCGCACTTGAACCCGGTGCCGGTCGGGGTGCTGGGCGAGCTGGTCATCGGCGGCGTTGGGGTAGCACGTGGGTACTTGAACCGTCCGGAGCTGACGGAAGAGAAGTTTGTAGACAGCCCTTTCACCGCGGGTGAGCGGTTGTATCGCACGGGAGATTTGGCACGGTGGATGGAGGACGGCAACGTGGACTTCATCGGCAGGATCGACAACCAGGCAAAAATCCGGGGTTACCGGATCGAGACGGGTGAGATCGAGTCACAGCTGCTGCGGATGGTAGGTGTACGCGAAGCGGTGGTGTTGGTTCGAAGTGACGCGAACGGGCAGAAGGCGCTGTGTGCGTATTACACGCCGGATATCGGTGCGGAGCTGTTAGTGAACGATCTGCGCAGTGCGCTGGCGCAGGATCTGCCGGGGTACATGATCCCGTCGTACTTCGTGGAGATGGAGCATCTGCCTCTGACACCGAACGGGAAAATAGACCGGAAGGCGCTGCCAGCCCCGGGAGGGGAAGTGGGAAGTGGAACGGAGTATGTCGCACCGCGCAATGAGCTGGAAATGAAGCTGGCGGTGATTTGGCAGGAGGTGCTGGGGCTTACGAAGGAGATTGGCGTTTACGACAACTTCTTCGACATCGGCGGCCATTCTCTGCGAGCGACGACGCTGGCAGGCAAGGTATTTAAGGAATTAAACGTCAACCTCCCGCTGCGCGACGTATTCCGTCACTCGACGATTGCGGCGATGGCCGAGGCGATTGCCCGGATGGAACGGCGGGAGCATGAGTCCATTCCTCAAGCGGAGCAGAGAGAGTACTACCCTCTGTCCTCCGCGCAGAAACGGCTGTTCATTCAGCATACGCTGGATGGAGCGGATCAGCTTTACAACATGCCGGAACTGATGCAGGTTGAAGGCAAGTTTGATTTAGACCGCTTGGAAGCCGCATTGCGGAAACTGATAACAAGGCATGAATCGCTGCGTACCGGTTTTGAAATGGTGAAGGGCGAAGCGGTTCAGCGGATTTACCCGCAGGTCGATTTTGCTATTGAGCATCATCAAGCGGATCCAGAGGATGCAGCTCAAGTCGAGCAGATTGTCCGCAACTTCGTTCGTCCGTTTGATCTCGGCAAGCCGCCGCTGCTGCGCGCCGGAGTCATCGAACTGGAGCCGAACCGGTATATTCTCCTTTTCGATATGCACCATATTGTGTCGGACGGCGTATCGATGGCGATTGTGATGGATGAGTTCTCGAGTTTATACGCCGGGGAAGAACTCCCGCCACTACGCATTCAATATAAGGATTATGCCGTTTGGCAGCAGTCGGAGGACCACCGAGAGCGGATCGGACGGCAGGAAGCGTACTGGCTGCAAACCTTTGAAGGCGAGCTGCCGACGGGGGATCTGCCGATGGACTACGAACGTTCTACAGTTCGCAACTACGAAGGCGCGCATCTGGATTTCGACGTCGAAGCTTCTCTCTCTGTGCGGCTGCGTGAATTGGCGGCCGAGCGTGAAAGCACGCTGTACATGGTACTGCTTGCGGCATATACTGTGCTGCTGTCCAAGTACAGCGGGCAGGAAGACTTAATTGTGGGCACCCCGGTGGCGGGAAGAACTAACGCTGATTTGGAGCCGGTCATCGGCATGTTCGTTAATACACTGGCGCTCCGCAATCGCCCGTCGGGCAACAAAACGTTCCTGTCCTACCTGGAAGAAGTCAAGGAAACGGCTCTGGGAGCTTTTGAGAATCAGGATTATCCATTCGAAGAGCTCGTGGAGCGTTTGAATGTGAAGCGGGAGCCGGGCCGCTTCCCACTGTTCGATGCCGTTTTCGACTTGCAAAATATCGAAGAACGAGACGCCGAACTCGAAGGGGTCAGCCTGAAGAATTACGAGCTTGACCATTTGGAGGAAGCGAAGTTTGATCTGACGCTGTTTATGTATGAAAACGAAGGGGCGCTGAGCGGGGGCTTTTTCTACGCCACCAAGCTGTTCAAAGAAACGATGATCCGCACCTTAACCGAGGATTACCTGCGGATACTTTCTCAAATTGCGGAAAATCCACAACTTGAGCTAAGTCGGATTGAATGTCATAAACCGGCGGCAGGCGCAAAGAGTGCCGTCGATACGATCGAATTCGCGTTCTAATATTACAAGTGCGCCTCCGCCGTCAAGCGAAAGTGGTGCGCATCCCATGAAAGACAGCGAACAACTTGCAAGTCCGTAAATCAAGCCCGTAAACGCGCAGGCCGAAAGCAAGTTTTTTCGGATCTGCGCCGGGGCACACGGTCACTTCATTTTTAGGGGAGGTACGAATGAAATCTTTATTTGAAAAGGAAGAACGGTACTGGAGCAGCAAATTTGACAACGATGACAGCCTGAGCTTCCTTCCCTACAGTCAATCCTCCAAATTATCTGCGGGTGGCGAAGCTGCGGCAGAGCTGGGCTTGCTTCACCGTACCCTGCCGAGTGAGCTCTCGGAGAGAATTATTCGCCTCGCCAATGGTTCGGATCTGGCTTTGTACATGATTGTTTTGGCAGGAGTAAAAAGCCTGCTGTTCAAATATACCGGGCAGGATCAAGTACTGGTCGGCATGCCTTCTTATAGCGGGAACCCGGACGTGACTCAGCCGCCGCATGACATCCTGGTGATCAAAACGCCCGTAAGTAACCAGACTACGCTGAAAACGCTGCTCGGGGACATCAAAGCCTCCATCGGCGAGGCGCTGGAGCATCAGCATCTGCCTTTTCGGAAAATGGTGGAGCTGCTCCATCTGGACTATACAGGGGAAGGCGTTCCAGTCGTCAACACTGTTGCATCCTTCGCCCCGATTCATCCTGAACCGCTGGGTAACCGGGTGGCGGCCGATACGGTTTTTCGATTCGACCGCCAAAACGACTCTATCGAGCTGGAAATAAGCTTTGACGGGAATCGATACGAGCGGGCATTTGTGGAACAGGCGACCGACCACCTTGTTCGGTTTCTGTCCATGCTTGTATTTCATCCGGATTTGGAGCTTGGACAAGCCGATGTGCTTTCCCCGGACGAGAGGGAGACGTTGCTGAATCGATTTAATGATACCGAAACCGGGTTTGAGCGGGGGAAAACGATTCACGGTTTGTTTGAAGAACAGGTGGAGCTTTACCCGGACAATGTGGCTGTTGTCATGAACGAACGGCAGCTGACCTACCGCGAGCTTAACGAGCGATCCAACCGTCTTGCGCGCAAGCTGAGGGAGGCGGGAGTTGAAGCGGACCAGCTAGTAGCGATTCTGGCCGAACGCTCACTCAATATGGTTGTCGGCATACTGGCGATTCTCAAATCGGGCGGAGCCTACGTGCCTGTCGATCCCGACTACCCGGAGGAGCGCATCCGCTTCATGATCGAGGATTCGGGTGCGCCGTTATTGCTGATTCAAAAGCATTTGCATGAGAAGACCGACTTCGCAGGAACGCGCCTTGAAATAGATGATTTCGTTTGGGGAGGAGACAGTGGGGCGGACTCGGAAGGTGCGCTGGACGCTTCGAATCTGGAGCCAATTTCCGGGTCGGGGAACCTGGCATATGTCATCTACACGTCGGGAACGACCGGCAAACCCAAAGGCACGTTGATCGAGCATAAAAACGTTGTGCGTCTTTTGTTCAACGACAAGAACTTATTCGACTTCGGGCGGTTCGACACGTGGACGCTGTTCCACTCGTTCTGCTTCGATTTCTCCGTCTGGGAAATGTACGGAGCGCTGCTTTATGGAGGCAAGCTGGTCATCGTACCGCCGCTCACGGCGAAAAATCCGGCCGATTTCCTGGCGCTGCTGAGCCGCGAACAGGTCACGATTTTGAACCAGACGCCAACGTACTTTTATCAGCTGCTGCGTAAGGTCTTGGCAGATCATCCATACGATCTGCGGATTCGCAACGTCATTTTTGGCGGCGAAGCGCTCAGTCCACTTTTACTCAAGGGTTTCAAGACAAAGTACCCGGAGACAAAGCTGATCAATATGTACGGCATTACCGAAACGACGGTTCACGTGACGTATAAGGAAATTACGTGGGTCGAAATGGAGGCGGCGAAGAGCAATATCGGCAAGCCGATCCCAACGCTGAGGGTTTACGTCCTGGATGAAAACCGCCGCCCTGTGCCGATTGGCGTAGCGGGCGAAATGTACGTGGCCGGGGAAGGGCTCGCGAGAGGATACCTGAACCGTCCGGATCTGACGGCGGAGAAGTTCGTTAATTCCCCGTTTGCGGAGGGGGAAAAACTGTATCGTTCTGGCGACTTGGCGACCTGGCTACCGGACGGCAACATCGAATACCTGGGCCGAATCGACCACCAGGTCAAAGTCCGCGGGTATCGGATCGAGCTGGACGAAATCGAGACGCAGCTTCTGAACGCCCGGGGCGTGGAAGAAGCGGTGGTACTCGCCCGGGACGACGCGAACGGTCATAAGCAACTTGTTGCTTATTACGTTGCGGAAACAAAGCTGGCGGCGAATGAACTCAAGGAGCAGCTCGCCAAGCAGCTTCCGGGGTATATGATTCCTGCGCATCTTGTGCAGCTTTCGCAGATGCCGCTGACCGCGAACGGAAAAATCGACCGCAAAGCGCTGCCAGTGCCGGAGGAAGCTGCGGCCAGAGGAACGAAATATGTTGCGCCGAGAACGCTGCTCGAGATGAAGATCGTCCGTGTCTGGCAGGATACACTTGGCATTCCACAGGTCGGCGTAAAGGATAACTTTTTTGAGCTGGGCGGCAATTCCTTAAGTCTGATGAGGCTTGTTCAAGCCGTTTACGATGAAACGGGCATTGAGATACCGCTGAATCGCCAATTCCATAGTGTAACCGTTGAAGCCATGGCTTTTGGAGAGCAGGATCTGGGTCTGGATAAAGGGGGAGACTCCTTCATTAAGCTGAATAAAACAGGGGATCTAAACGTGTTCTGCTTCCCTCCAGGCAGCGGCTTCGGCATTGGTTACCGAGAGCTTGCAAGCAGGCTGGACGGCCGATTCGTGCTTTATGGCATTGATTTTATCGATGATGTCATCGATTACGAGGCCATGCTGAACCGTTATGTGGATGAGATTGTTCGCATCCAGCCTGAAGGACCTTACGTGCTGCTGGGCTACTGCTTCGGAGGCAACCTGACGTTTGAGGTAGCCAAAACGATGGAAAGAAGAGGGTATTCCGTAACGGACGTGCTCATGGTGGACTCATGGATTAAGGACACACTCACGCCTTATGAAACGTTTGAGAAAGAGCTTGAAGAAATGCTTGCGGATTTCGACGAAGAAGAGAAGGAATTAATGAGCAATCCGCTCGTGCGGGAGCGTGTTCATCGAAAGATCAAAGCTACATTGACGTACGAAGCGCAGCTTATTAATTCAGGAACGATAACTGCCCGGATTTACGAACTGATTGCGAAGGACAGCGAAGCGTTCCGCCTGGAGCACCAGTTGCCGTCCTGGCAGAGGGCAACGACGCAAGCTTACGCCGATTACCGGCTGGAGGGCGCACACGAGGAGTTACTGGAACTCGCGCGCGTGGACGAAACGGCCGTTGTCATCCGTGACATCTTAGTGCAAATTAAGCGGCAGATCGAAGCGGAGGCCGGGGTCCTGCATGGGAACTGACCGGCAGACGTTTGTTCAAGAACAAGGCACAGCTGCGCCTTCCAAGCGTCGAACCGCATATGCCACCTGGAAAGCGTTCCGCTGGCTGATGTCCTATGTAAGCCGTCACAAAGGATGGATGATCGTCGGTATCCTGTCCGCAATTGCCGCCGCGGTTATTGAGATATGGACGGGACGTTTGGTCGAGCAGCTGACCACACAGGCCGAGAATGGGGCGGGGCCAATCGTTCTGCAAATCGTATACACGGTCTTTGTGGTCATCTTGATCGGTGTGCCAGCGAAGTTTTTCATGAGCTTTGGTGTGGAGCGAAGCAGTGCCTCTGCGGTGCAGGATATCCGCAACCATGTCATGCGTCATATCGGCAAACTTCCGGTCCCCTATTTGGAAAAACAACACTCCGGCGACGTGTTGTCGCGGATCAACAACGATCTGCAGCTCATCCAGCAATTTATGATTCGGGACCTCGCCCAGTGGTTTTATCATCCGTTATTGTTTATCGGCTGTTTCGCTTATTTGATGTATCTCCAATGGGAGCTGATGCTGTACAGCCTGCTGTTATTTCCCATAGCACTGCTGGTTTCCCAATGGATCGGCAAGCAGTTGGAACAGTTGACGGAGGAAGCCCAGGCGAACATGGGCCGAATGAACGTCAACCTCCAGGATACGCTTGGAGGGATGCCTATTGTAAAAAGCTACCTATTATCCGGTATGTTATCTCGCTCCTACCAAGTGCTGCTGCAATTGACGGCTCAAAAAAAGCTAGCTGTGAAAAAGCGGGAAGCTTGGGTCAACCCGCTGCTTTCTACGCTGATGATCAGCCCGATCATTTTCGCCGTCAGTTACGGTAGCTATTTGATCTACAACGGGCAGCTAGGCGCGGGAGAACTGATTGCCTTCCTGTACTTGCTTAATCTGTGTCTGGAGCCGCTGGAGCATATTCCCGAGCTCATTACGCGCACGTTCGAAATGAGCGGTGCCCTGAGAAGGGTCTCCGAAATCGTCGAGCAGCCGACCGAAACGGAAAATGGCCGTTTGCTTCCAAAAGCAAACGCCGCCCCCATCCAGTTTCAGAACGTAACCTTCGGGTATGAAGAGAGTTCCCCGATTCTGCGGAATGTTAGTTTCTCGGTGCCGGAAGGCAAGACGATTGCGCTTGTCGGAGCGAGCGGCGGAGGGAAGAGTACGGTGTTTAAGCTGGTATGCGGCTTTTATCCACTTCCGGAGGATCAGGGCGAGATCCGCGTGTTTGGAAGCCTGATCCACGGTGCAGATCCGGAGCAGCTTCGGTCGCATTTTTCCGTGGTAACCCAAGATTCATATTTGTTTAGCGGTACAATCGCCGAAAATATCGGCTATGGGCGGGAAGAAGCGTCGATGGACGAGATTATCGAAGCTGCCAAAGCCGCTCAGGCTCATTCTTTCATTATGCAGCTTGAGGGTGGCTACCAGACGTATGTCGGAGAGCGCGGCGGCTTTTTGTCCGGTGGGCAACGCCAGCGCATTGCAATGGCCCGGGCTTTTCTGAAAGATGCTCCCGTTCTGCTGCTGGACGAGCCCACATCGGCTCTTGATCCGGAGTCGGAAAGCGCGGTTCAGGAAGCGCTGGGCATATTGATGAAGCAGAGAACGACAGTAGTTATTGCCCACCGGCTTTCTACGGTACAAAACGCCGATGAAATCTGGGTTATGGAACAAGGAAATATTGTCGAAAAGGGCACTCATGAACAATTGCTCGAGAGGAAGGGACTGTACGCCCAGTCGTACTACCAGGAATTTACCGAGTCTGCCGAACGCATGGAGGTGTCGTACACATGAAAAAGGGCGGAAGGCTATCGCAAGTGAAAGAACTCGGCTACTTGCTGACGTTTATGAACCGCAAGCGCAAAACCCAGTACGCGATTGGCCTTGCTGTAACGGCGCTCACCCAGACATTGTTTCTGATCGCCTTCAGCTTGGTCGTACATAACTTGGTTGATTTCGCCGTGTCCAGAGATACGTCCCTGATGGTGGAAGCTTTTATTATCTTGGGCGCGGCCTTGTTCCTGGAAAATATAATTTCTCCCTGGTTCATTTACTTATACCAGCGCAGTGTCGAGCTGACTGTGCTGAATATCCGCAAACGTCTTTATGACAAGCTGTGCCGGGTGCGGCCGAGATTCCTGGAGCAGACGCACCATGGGGACTTGCTGTCGCGGGTGAATAACGACGTAACGACCGTTGAGTTTACTTTCTCGCAGGTTTACTTCGTTTTGCTGCTTCAAGTTGTCTTTTGCATCGGCTCCATTGCCTCCATGGTGGTGATCGATTGGCGGTTTGCTGGCGTATCCTTCGTCATTCTGCTGCTGTCCTCTCTGGTCAGCTTGAAATTTGCACGGGATATTCGCGCTTTGTCCGAACAAGGCTTGCAAACGCTCGGTAAAATGACCGAAAAATTCAAAGATTTTATGGGCGGCATTCAAATTGTGAAGCTGTTCCGCATCCGCACGATTTACGGCCAGTACGAGGCGTTGAACGAACAAATGACGCAAACGCTTCGGCAAACGGCGAAGAAGAACGGTATGCAAGCTGCGGTGAACCATTTTATCAGCTACGTCACGTTTTGCGGCATCATCGTCATCGGCAGTCTTCTTTATGCCTACGGAATGATGGGAATGGGAAGTGTCGCCGCTCTGGCAGTTTTGCAAGTGAATCTGACGCACGCCTTGTTGAACTTGGGGATGGTTCTGTCGATGACCCAAAATTCGCTCGCGGGCGCTCACCGGATTCAAGAGGTACTAAGCGAGGAAGAGGAACCGGAGCGTCTGGGATCTTCTCGTAGCGAGCTTGTATCGGAGGCTGCGGTGGAGTTTCGCGATGTGGAATTTTCCTATCAGGCGGATAAAAAGGTACTTGTCGATATGTCCATGCAAGTGTTTCCTGGTCAGGTTGCTGCGATCGTAGGAGCAAGCGGCAGCGGCAAAAGTACACTGATCAAGCTGTTGCTCGGCTTTTATCCTGTGGATAGCGGAGATATCCTGCTCCAGGGCAAACCGTTCGGCCATTATACGCTGGACGAAATCCGCAGGCAGATTGCATATGTTCCGCAGGAGCCGTTTTTGTTTACCGGCACGATTGAGGAAAACATCCGCTATGGAAACCCGGGTGCAACGGATGAAGAAGTGGTTGAAGCGGCCAAAGCGGCGTACGCTCACCATTTCATTCAGGAACTTCCTGAACAGTATAAAACGCCGGTGGGAGAGAGGGGAGCGTCGTTGTCAGGCGGACAAAGGCAGCGAATTGCGATCGCCCGGGCGATTCTCAAAAATGCTCCGATTCTCCTGCTGGACGAAGCGACTTCTGCATTGGATAACGAATCCCAGCATTGGGTACAGCAAGCTCTGAACGTATTGATGAAGGGACGCACCACCATTTTGATTGCGCATCGTCTCAGCACTGTGGAACATGCGGATTTGATTACGGTCATGAATCAAGGAACGGTCGTGGAACGGGGCCGCCATCAGGACCTGCTGGCGCTCGGAGGTTATTACGCGCGGCTGTACGGATAGACCCGCTTTACGGCGGGCGGCTTCCTTCTGATATTCAGGTATAAAGCCTATCTACAAACAATCTCTAATACGGGAGTGTGTCGATGTGAGAGAGAATACGAACAAGCAATATGGATTAACGCAAGCCCAGCGCCGGATATGGTTCATGGAAATTATGAATCCGGGCACATCCATCACGATGCTTTCCGCGACCTACCAGATTACGGGCGAGATCGACACCAAGCTGCTGGAGCAAGCGGCGGCAGAGATTGTCAAAACCTATGACGCTTTCCGAATCCGCATTAGCGGGGATTTGCAAAATCCAACGCAGTGGTTCGAAGAGCCAGAGAATGTCCAAACCAGGATAAGCCACCTCGAAATAGGCACGACCGAAAAATTCTATGCTTGGGTGAAAGAAGTAACCGAAAAACCGGCCAGTGTGTTCGACGAACACCTCTACCAATTTACGATGATCCATTTTGCGAACGGCCAAGTATGGCTTAATTTGACTGTAAATCATATCATTGCCGATGGCTTGTCCGTCACTGCTTTGCTGCATGCGGTGATGGAAAAATACCTCGAACTGCGCAAAGGTATCTTCAACAGTTGTCAGGCACCTTCCTATCTGGATTATATTTCAACTGAGCATGAATATGAGCAATCGCAGCGTTATCAAAAAGGCAAGGAATACTGGCTGACCAAGTACAACACTTTGCCTGAAACGAGCGGCATTAAATCGGTTCCGCCATTCTCGATTGGAAGCGAATCGAATAAACGTTCCATCACTTTGGATGCTTCCCGCTACGACCGCATTCTGGCTTTTAGCGAACAATATCAGGTCAGTTTATATACGTTATTTTTGTCCGCCATGTACGTCTTATTGTACAAGCTGACCGACAGCACCGATGTGCCGGTCGGAACGGTTTTTGCCAATCGCACCAGCAAGAAGGAAAAAGAAACGATCGGTATGTTCGTCAGCACCGTGGCTACGCGGATTAGTCTGAATCCAGAGGGGTCCGTGCTTTCCTTGATCCAAACGGTTTCCAAGGAAAATACGGCGGATCTGCGGCATCAGAAATATCCTTATAACCAATTGATCCAGGATTTACGCGAACAACACGGCCGCAACGATCTTTCGGAGCTGTTCCGCACGTCTCTTGAATATCTGCCTTTAAAAATCGTGGAGTACGAAGAAATCAAGGTACGTCTGGAGGCTCACTTTGCTAGGCACGAGATGGACGATTTACTGCTGCGCTTCGACCATATGCTGAATGAAGGTCATGTCATTCTCCATGCTTCCTATCGTACCGGCCTGTTCGAGACGACCGAGATTGATCGCATTATGGAACAGTATGTAACCGTTTTGGACCAGTTTCTTGAGACTCCCGAACTGCGGGTACGCGAGATTTCTCTACTGGGCGATGAGGAGAGACGCCGAATTCTGGACGTGTTTAACCCGCCGGTGGCAGCACTGAGCGAGGAAATAGCGTTTCACCGGTATGTCGAAAAGTTTGCCCGAGACATTCCGGATCACCCGGCAGTTGTTTACATGGACAAAAAGCTGACCTACGGCGAATTGAACAAACGCGCCGAGCGGCTGGCTTTGCTCCTTCGTGAACAGGGCGTGGGAAGGGAGACGATTACGGGGATCTGGGCGGAGCGCTCGGTGGAACTGCTGGTCGGTGTGCTCGCCGTATGGAAAGCCGGCGGAGCTTATGTACCGCTGGACCCCGATTATCCGGCGGAGCGGATTGAGTACATGCTCAGCGATAGCGAAGCATCGGTGCTGCTTACGCAGCGTCATCTGATGGAGGGGACCGGAGGTTGGTTGGCCGATGGCCGGCTGAAGCTTCAAGCTGTCTATGCGATGGACGATGAACAGATGTATAACGGGGATACCTCAGCCGTGGAATTTGAATCTGCGGACAGTGCCCCGCAAGACTTGGCTTATGTGATTTACACCTCGGGTACGACGGGACGCCCAAAAGGCGTCATGATCGAGCATGGTAGTCTCATGAATACGGCGGATGCGTACCGCCGTGAGTACCGATTGGATCAGTTCCCGGTGCGCCTGCTGCAACTGGCCAGCTTCTCGTTTGACGTGTTCGTTGGAGACATCGCGCGGACGCTATATAACGGAGGAACGATGGTAATTGTGCCAAAGGATGACCGGATTGATCCGAACCGCTTATACGGCTGGATTCGGCAGCAAAACATTACGGTATTTGAATCGACACCTGCGCTCATCCTACCGTTCATGCAGCATATTTATGAAGAAGGGCTGGACGTCAGCTCCATGCAGTTGCTGATTACCAGCTCGGATGCTTGCAGTGTCACTGATTACCGATTGCTGCAGGAAAGATTCGGCGGACAATTCCGCATCATCAACAGCTATGGCGTTACCGAAGCGGCGATTGACAGCAGCTTTTACGATGAGCCGCTGGATAAGCTCCCATCGTCGGGTCATGTGCCGATCGGCAAAGCTTGGCTGAACGCCCGATTTTACATTGTCGATGCTGCGTTAAAGCCGGTTCCTGTAGGGGTCCCAGGTGAACTTGTCATCGGCGGCGCCGGGGTAGCGCGCGGGTATTGGAACCGTCCAGACCTGACCGCCGATAAGTTTGCAGACAGCCCGTTTGTGTCTGGCGAACGTCTGTATCGGACAGGAGATTTGGCCCGCTGGCTGGAAGACGGCAACGTTGACTTCATTGGCCGGATCGACTATCAGGTGAAAATTCGCGGGTTCCGGATCGAACTCGGCGAAATTGAAACGGCCCTGCTGCGTCTTCCGGACGTCAAGCAGGCTGTGGTGACCGACCGTACGGATGAGCAGGGGCAAAAGTATCTGTGCGGCTACGTGGCAGGGGATGCTTCCCTGCAGCTGAGTGATCTGCTGTCCCAATTGAAGCAAGAGCTACCGGCACATATGGTTCCGGCACGGCTGGTGTCTCTTGATCAGCTTCCGCTCACACCGAACGGCAAGATTGACCGTAAAGCGCTGCCTGAACCGACCGGAGAGGTAGAAGCGGGCCGTGAGTATATGGCTCCTCGCACAACACTGGAAACAAGACTTGCTCTTATTTGGCAGCAGGTGCTGGGTATTGCGCGAGTTGGAGTCCATGACGATTTCTTTGACCTGGGTGGTCATTCCTTGCGGGCCTCCGCGCTTGTTTCCAAGATTCGAAAAGAGCTGCAAGTCGAGGTTCCGCTGCGGGACGTTTTCCGCTACACCACGATCGAACAGCTCGCCCAAAGAATCAGCGGTTTAAAGCAGCAGGAGACGTATGAGATTACAAAGGCGGCAGAGGCCGAGTATTATCCGGTTTCATCCGAGCAAAAGCGTCTGTACGTCCTGCGCCAGCTTGACGCGGCCGAGCGTAGCTACAATATGTCGGCGGCGCTTCTTCTCGAAGGCAAGCTGGACCGCACGCGCGTAGAGTACGCGTTCCGTGAGCTGATTCAGCGCCATGAGACACTGCGTACCGGGATCGAGCAGGTTCAAGGCGAGCTTGTGCAACACATCTATGACGAGGTGGAGTTTGCCGTAGATTATTTCCAGGTGAGCGAGGGAGAAGTGGACCAAGTGGTCGAAGCATACTATCACCCGTTTGATCTGACCAAGCCGCCACTTCTTCGCATTGGTCTGATCGAAGGCACCAAGGATCGCCACATTCTGCTGTTCGATATGCACCATATCGTTTCGGATGGTATCTCGACAGCATTGCTTTTCGACGAGTTCAGCCGCCTGTATCGGGGTGAGGAGCTGGCTCCGTTGCATATTCAATACAAAGATTATGCCGTTTGGCAGCATTCCGAACCCTACGGGCAGTTGGTCCAGCCGCAGAAGGAGTACTGGCTGGAACAGCTGTCGGGCGAGCTGCCTGTATTGGAACTGCCAACAGACTTCCCGCGGCCTGCGGTGCAAAGTTTTGATGGCCGGACCGTAAAGTTTGATATTGGGAAAGAGCGGACGGAGAAGCTGAAAGAACTGGCCGCACGGACGGGTACGACCCTGTACATGGTGCTGTTGTCTGCTTACTCGATCCTTATGCATAAATATTCGGGTCAGGAAGATCTGATCGTGGGAACGCCGATTGCCGGAAGAACGCAAGAAGAAGTGCAGCCGATCGTAGGGATGTTTATCAACACGCTGGCTATTCGCAGCCATCCGGAGCGTTCCAAGCCGTACCTTAAGTATCTGGAAGAAATGAAGGAAATCACACTCGGGGCTTTTGAACACCAAAATTATTTGTTCGAAGATGTGTTGGAAAGCCTTCACATTCCGCGCGCGACTGGCCGGAATCCGCTCTTTGATACGTTCTTTTCCCTGCAAAATACGGAGAATGAGCAAATTGTCATCGAGGGGCTGGAGCAATCGTTTTATCCGTTGGAAAACCGAACGTCCAAGTTCGAGTTGCTTCTGGACATTTCGGAGCTGGATGGTCAGCTCGAATGCCGGTTGGAGTACGCTACGGCTTTGTATAAGCAGGAGACCGCGGAGCGGTTCGCCAGACATTATGACAAGCTGCTCGAAACTATCGTAACAGCGCCGGAAGGGGATATTGCTTCGCTGGAAATGCTAACGGAGCAGGAAATCCGTGAACTGGTGCGCGGTTTTAATGATTCGGAGGCAGACTACCCGCGTCAGCAGACGATTCATGGCTTGTTCGAAGAGCAGGTGAAGCTTTACCCGGATAACGTGGCCGTCGTCATGAATGAACGGCAGTTGACCTACCACGAACTGAACGAGCGATCCAACCGCCTTGCACGTAAGCTGAGAGAGACAGGAGTCGAAGCGGATCAGTTGGTAACGATTCTGGCCGAACGTTCGCTTGATATGGTCGTCGGCATTCTGGCGATTCTCAAAGCTGGCGGAGCCTACGTGCCTGTCGATCCCGACTACCCCGAGGAACGCATCCGCTTCATGATTGAGGATTCGGGTGCGCCGTTATTGCTGATTCAAAAGCATTTGCATGAGAAGACCAACTTCGCAGGAAAGCGCCTCGAATTGGACGATTTCGTTTGGGGCGACAAAGGGGCGGAATTCGCTGGTGAGCTGGACGCTTCGAATCTGGAGCCGATTTCCGGCACGGGTAACTTGGCTTATGTCATCTACACATCGGGAACGACCGGCAAACCCAAAGGAACGTTGATTGAGCATAAAAACGTCGTGCGCCTTTTGTTCAACGACAAGAACCTGTTTGACTTTGGGACGTCCGACACATGGACGTTATTCCACTCGTTCTGCTTCGATTTCTCCGTCTGGGAGATGTACGGAGCACTTCTGAATGGAGGAAGGCTGGTTATCGTACCGCCGCTCACGGCGAAAAATCCGGCCGAATTCCTGGCACTGTTGAGCCGCGAACGGGTCACGATTTTGAACCAGACCCCAACATATTTCTATCAACTGCTGCGTGAGGTTTTAGCGGACCATCCGTACGATCTGCGGATTCGCAACGTCATCTTCGGCGGCGAAGCGCTCAGCCCGCTGTTGCTCAAGGGTTTCAAGACAAAGTACCCGGAGACAAAGCTGATCAATATGTACGGTATTACCGAAACGACGGTTCACGTGACGTATAAGGAAATTACATGGATCGAGATGGAGGCGGCGAAGAGTAATATCGGCAAGCCGATCCCGACGCTGAGCGTGTACGTCCTGGATGAAAACCGTCGTCCTGTTCCGATCGGCGTAGCAGGCGAAATGTACGTAGCCGGAGAGGGCCTGGCGAGAGGATACTTGAATCGCCCGGATTTGACGGCGGAAAAGTTCGTTGATTCCCCGTTTGCGGAGGGGGAAAAACTGTATCGCTCAGGCGACTTGGCGGCCTGGCTGCCGGACGGCAACATCGAATACCTCGGCCGGATCGATCATCAGGTCAAAATCCGCGGGTACCGGATCGAGCTGGACGAAATTGAGACGCAGCTTCTGAACGTGGAAGGTGTGGAAGAAGCGGTGGTGCTCGCCCGTCAGGATAACGGGGGCGAGAAGGCGCTGGTTGCCTACTTTGTGGCGGACCGGACGCTGACGGTTAGCGAAATGAGAACCTCGCTGGCCCAGGGAATGCCGGGATATATGATCCCGTCGTACTTCGTGCAGCTGGAACGCATGCCGCTGACGTCCAACGGGAAAGTGGACCGCAAAGCACTGCCGGAGCCGCAAGGCGGCCTGCAAACGGGTGTCGAATACGTAGCCCCTCGTAACCTTACGGAGTCCCAGCTTGTGAAAATCTGGGAGGAAGTGCTGGGTTACTCGGGCATTGGAATCCTGGACAATTTCTTCGAACTCGGAGGACATTCCTTGCGGGCAACAAACCTTGTCAGCAAGATTCGGAAGGAAATGAACGTTGAACTTCCGCTACGCGATGTGTTCCGCTATATGACGGTAGAATCGATGGCTGGGGCTATTGCCAGCTTGGAAGAATCAGAGCACAGCACGATTCCAGTAGCGGAAGAGAAAGCATACTATCCGGTTTCCTCTGCACAAAAAAGGCTGTACGTCCTGCATCAGCTGGATAGCTTGGAGCTGAATTATAACCTCCCAAGCGCTCTGCAATTGGAGGGGGATTTGAACGAGGCCAAAGTAGAAGATGTGCTGACTACTTTGATGGCCCGGCACGATATGCTGCGCACCGGTTTTGAAATCGTGAATGGGGAGCCGGTTCAGCGTATTCATCCGCTCGTCGCTTGCAAGGTCGAGAAGATTCGAGCAAGCGAAGATCAGGTTGCAGCCATTCTTGAAGGCTTCATCCAGCCTTTTGACTTGACCCAGCCGCCTTTGCTACGCGCCCTGCTGATCGAATTGGAGAAAGAAAAATTCCTGCTTGCGCTGGATATGCATCACATTGCTTCCGATGGTCTTTCCATGGATGTACTGCTGCGTGAATTCGTGCGGCTATACAATGGGGAAGAGCTGCCGGAGCTGCGGATTCAATACAAGGATTACGCCGTTTGGCAGCAATCCGAGGAACAGCGTCAACGCATCAAACGACAGGAGGAATACTGGCGCGGGGTATTCAGCTCCGAGCTTCCGGTTCTTGAGCTGCCTCTTGACTACTCCCGTCCAGCCGTTCAGCAGTTTGACGGTCAAACGCTCACGTTTACGCTAGATGCGGAGAAAGGCGAAGCTCTCAAACAGCTTGCCAGCGATTCGGGGGCAACGTTGTACATGCTTCTGCTGGCTGCGTACTCTGTATTGCTTCATAAATACGCGGGACAGGAAGATATCGTAGTCGGCACTCCGATTGCCGCTCGTTCTCACGCCGACTTGCAGCCGATTATCGGCATGTTTGTCAATACGCTGGCCCTTCGCTTGGGTCCGACGGCAGAGCGGACGTTCATGGATTACTTGCAGGAAGTGAAGGAAACGACACTTGGAGCCTACGAGCACCAGGATTATCCGTTTGAGGAGCTGGTAGAAGCTCTTCAGGTGAGCCGGGATTTAAGCCGGAATCCGCTGTTTGACACCATGTTTTCTTTGCAAAAGCACGAAAGCCTGGATTTAATTCTTGAAGGCTTGCAATGGTCACTGTTTGACATCGAGGAAAAGACGGCAAAGTTTGATCTTAGCTTGGATATCGTGGAAGAGGGTAACGAGTTGGTTTGCAAGATCGAATACGCTACCTCGTTGTTTAGACAGGACACGATGGTACGGCTGGCGGGTCATTACGAGCAGCTTTTGGCGTCGATCCTGGCTCAGCCGGGTGCGCGGATTTCGGATTTGGATATATTGACGGACAGCGAAAAGGATAATTTATTGGTCGGGTTTGACGTGTCGTCTTCGGCTCTTGTGAAGCAACCCGCCGCAGAGGGTACAGGTCTGGAAGCGGATGAGTCATGGAGAGAGAGAACGTTCCACGAGCTGTTCGAGGAGCAGGCGAAACGCGCTCCGGGAGCGCTAGCGGTTGTATACGAAGACAGCAAGCTGACATATGCGGAGCTGAATGCCAAAGCGAATCGTCTGGCGTATGTACTGCGGGCACGTGGGGTGAAGCCGGAACAGGTGGTCGGCATTCTGGCCGGCCGTTCAGCCGAGCTGTTGATCGGGGTGCTCGCCGTATGGAAAGCTGGCGGTGCTTATGTACCGCTTGACCCCGACTATCCAGCGGAGCGGATAGAATATATGCTCGCGGATAGCGGGGCGTCGGTGCTGCTTACCCAGACCTGCCTGTTGGAGCAGGCGGAAACTTGGCGCTGCAACGGAGCTTTAACGCTGCAAACGGTGCTTGCACTTGATGACGCCGCGGCGTACAGCCTCGGAGCGGCGGAAACGGCTGTAGGCGTACAAGCTTTGGGCGAAGCGGGCGCGGAGGCGGAGGCTTTGGTGCAAGAGGCAACGGCTGCAGCCGAAACGTCCGTCACGGCAGAAGCTGAGCAGAACGTACAAGCGGCGGATCTCGCATCAAATCCGGCAAATGTAAACAAGCCGGGCGATCTGGCTTATGTCATCTACACCTCCGGTACGACGGGCCGCCCGAAGGGCGTGGCAGTGGAACACGGCAGCTTGGTGAACACGGCGGCGGGCTACCGGCGGGACTACCGTCTGGATCAGTTCCCGATCCGGCTGCTGCAACTTGCCAGTTTCTCGTTTGACGTGTTCGTTGGTGACATTGCACGGACGCTGTACAACGGTGGAACTATGGTCATTGTGCCGAAGGAAGACCGGATTGATCCAACCCGCCTCTATGGCTGGATTCGCGACTACGCCGTGACAGTGTTCGAATCAACTCCTGCGCTGGTTGTGCCGTTCATGGAGCATGTGTATACCGAGGGTCTGGACCTCAGCTCGATGCAGCTGCTGATCACAAGCTCGGATGCCTGCAGTGTAGCGGATTATCGCACCTTGCAGGAGCGCTTTGGCTCGCAGTTCCGTATTATTAACAGCTACGGCGTAACAGAAGCGGCGATTGACTCCAGCTTCTATGACGAGCCGCTGGAGAAGTTGCCGAAAACCGGCAGCGTGCCGATCGGGAAAGCGTGGCTTAACGCCAGATTCTACATCGTGGATGCAAATCTGAAGCCAGTGCCGATCGGGGTGCTCGGCGAGCTGGTTATCGGCGGAGCGGGTGTGGCCCGCGGTTACTTGAACCGCCCGGATTTAACGGCCGAGAAATTCGTAGACAGCCCGTTCACCGTTGGGGAGCGGTTGTACCGGACGGGTGATCTGGCACGCTGGATGCCTGATGGCAACGTAGATTTCATCGGCCGAATCGACAATCAGGTGAAAATTCGCGGTTATCGGATCGAGCTTGGTGAGATTGAAGCGGCCATGAAAAATGTTGCCGAGGTGCGTCAAGCGCTTGTCATCGACCGGACGGACGAGCAGGGGCAGAAATATCTGTGCGGATATGTCGTAGTGGATTCCAGCTTCAATCTGGAAGGGCTTGTGGCCCATCTGGACGCCGTACTGCCTACTCATATGGTGCCTTCGCGCATCATGCGCTTAGATCAACTGCCGATTACACCTAACGGCAAGATCGACCGTAAAGCGTTGCCTTTGCCGGAAGGAAGCATTCGTGCCGAGGCTGCATACACGGCGCCGCGTACACCTGCCGAGCAAGCACTCGCCTTGGTCTGGCAGTCAGTGTTAGGCGTGAATCAGGTTGGCACCATGGATAATTTCTTTGCGCTTGGTGGAGATTCAATTAAAGCTTTACAGGTATCTTCTCGTCTTTTGCAAACGGGGTACAAGCTGGTCATGAAAGATTTGTTCCATTACCCGACGATTGCCGCCCTTAGTTTGCGGTTGCAAACAGCGGAGAGAAAGGCAAGCCAATCCGAAGTGACGGGAGAGGTTATCCTGACCCCGATTCAGCGCTGGTTCTTTGAACAAAATCCGGCCGATGTGCATCATAGCAATCAGGCATTCATGCAGTTCTCCAAGCAAGGCTTTGATGAAAAAGCTTTACGCCAAGCGGTGCGTCAGCTTATCGTGCATCACGATGCTCTTCGTACGGTTTATCGTCAAACCGAGAATGGTTATACCGCATGGAACCGCGGCGCTGGGGAGAGCGAAGTGCTGTTCGATCTGGAGGTTGTCGATTTCAAGGGAGCCCGCGACGTGAAAAAAGCGGTAGAGGCTAAGGCAAATGATATTCAAGCGAGCATCGATCTGGAAAACGGTCCGCTGGTGAAGCTTGGTTTGTTCCGCTGCAACGATGGCGACCATCTGCTCATCGCAATCCATCACTTGATCGTAGACGGCGTATCCTGGCGGATTCTGCTTGAGGATTTTGCTGCCGCCTATGAGCAGGCGCTGCAAGGGCAGCCGATCCGTCTGCCGCTCAAAACGGATTCATTCCAAACGTGGGCGAAACAGCTCGCTGATTATGCGAACGGGCCGGCGATGGAAAGCGAGAGAGCGTATTGGCAGTTTATCGAGCAATTGGTCTATGAGCCGCTTCCAAAAGATTTTGATCAAGGCAGATCCAAACTGAAGGACAGCGGGCTCGTAACCGTTCGATGGACGGCGGACGAAACTGAACAGCTGCTGAAGCGGGCTCATCGTGCTTACCATACGGAAATGAACGATTTGCTGCTTGCTGCGCTGGGCCTCTCAGTACAAGCTTGGAGCGGCCAGGAACGCGTGCTGGTGAATCTCGAAGGCCACGGCCGGGAAGAAGTTTTGCCAGATGTGGACATTACGCGCACGGTAGGTTGGTTTACAAGCCAATTCCCTGTTGTTCTGGAGCCAGGTCACGCTCAGGCACTCGGTCATCAGGTGAAACAGGTGAAAGAGAACTTGCGCCGCATTCCGAACAAAGGAATCGGCTACGGCATCCAGCGTTATTTGTCGGCGCCGCGTGACGCAGAACGCTTCGTTTTGGAGCCGGAGATCAGTTTTAACTATTTGGGTCAGTTCGACCAGGATTACGAAAGCAGTAGCTCCCAGCCTTCTCCGTTCAGCCCGGGCTCCGATTCAAGCCCAAATGCTGTGATGGATTATGTCCTAGATATCAATGGTATGGTGTCGGAAGGCGTGTTGGAACTCACGATCCGTTATGGGGAAACCCAGTATCAACGGGAAACGGTTGAGCGTTTGGGCGCCCTGCTTCAATCGAGTTTGCGTGAAGTCATCAGCCATTGCGTATCGAAAGAGCGGCCGGAGCTTACCCCTAGTGATGTACTGCTTCAAGATGTGACGGTGGAGGAACTGGAGCAGCTGTCCGAACATACGGCGGCACTCGGCGAACTGGAGAATGTATACACCCTGACTCCGCTGCAAAAAGGGATGTTGTTCCACAGCTTGCTGGATGCGGATTCGGAAGCTTACTTCGAACAGGTGACCTTCGATCTGTACGGAAGTCTGAATGTGGAAGCCTTCACCCGAGGGTTGGATACGCTGGTGCAGCGGAATGAGGCGCTGCGGACCAACTTTATTACCGGCTGGAGAGACGAGCCGATTCAAGTGGTATTTCGCGAGCGGAAGTGTGAAGTGTATTTTGAAGATATTCGCACGGCAAGAGATGAACACCCTGAGAAGACGATAGCCGATTTTGTCAGCGCGGATAAGGCGAACAAGTTCGATTTGGCCCAAGACTCTCTTATGCGTGTGACCGTTTTGCGTACAGGCGACGAGTCCTACCATGTGATTTGGAGTCATCATCACATTTTGATGGATGGCTGGTGCATGTCCTTCATGATCAAGGAAGTGTTCGACACTTACTTTGCGTTTCAGGAGAAGCGAGCGCCAGAGCTCCCACCGGTTACCTCGTACTCCCGATATATCGAATGGCTGGAAGCTCAAGATGTAGCGAAAGCTTCGGGTTACTGGTCTGAGTATTTGGCAGGTTACGATCAGCAGACCAAGCTGCCGCAGGAGAGAACGCAGCTGAAACAGCATGCTTTTGAAATGGCTGAGATCGATGTGGAACTCAGCAAAGGACTGACTGGGCAGATTGAGCGTGTGGCACGCCAGCAGCAGGTGACACTCAACACATTTATGCAGACTGTATGGGGACTGGTCTTACAGATATACAACAACAGCGAGGATGTTGTATTCGGTTCCGTTGTATCCGGCCGTCCGGCGGAAATTCCGGGCATTGAAAGCATGATTGGCCTGTTTATTAATACGATCCCGGTCCGTATTCAAGGTAAAGCCGAGGAGACGGTAGCCGATATTTTGAGAAAAACCCAGGATCAAGCGCTGGCATCGGGAGCTTACGAAACGTTCCCGCTGTTCGAAATTCAGTCGCTGAGCGAGCAAAAGCGTGACTTGATCAACCATATTATGGTCTTTGAAAATTATCCGATGGAAGAACAGATTGAGCAGGTTGTGGGCGGAGGACAAGAAGCGCTGAAAATCGCTAATATCCAATCGCCGGAACAAACGAACTACGACCTAGACATTACCGTCATTCCGGAAGAGCATATTTTGCTGCGGTTTACGTACAATGCACTGACATTCAGAGAGCATGACATCAGGCAGATCCACGGTCATTTTGCCCGTGCATTGGAGCAGGTTGCGGCTAATCCGAATGTTCGTGTACATGAGTTAGAGCTTTTGACGGCGGCGGAAAAAGAAGAAATTGTAGGCGTGTTTAATCCGGTGCAGCCGGAAGTGGCTCCTGTTGCCGCCTTCCATCGCCTGTTAGAGGAACAGGCGGAACACACGCCGGAAGCGGAAGCCGTCGTATACGAGAACGATCGGCTGACGTATGCGGAGCTGAACGAGCGGGCGAACCGCCTGTCGGCAACACTGCGTGCAAGCGGCATCGGTCGGGAGACGATCGTTGGCATTCTCGCCGAGCGTTCGGTCGATTTGTTGGTGGCCGTGATGGCCGTCTGGAAAGCGGGAGGGGCGTATGTACCGCTTGATCCGGATTATCCGGCGGACCGCGTGCGGTTTATGCTCGAAGACAGCGCAGCGAAGGTGCTACTGACACAAACGCTGCTGCGAGAGCGTGCCGAATCCTGGCTCGGGGAAGAGGAATTGGCACTGGAGACGGTGCTGTATCTCGACGACGAAACGTCATACAGCGAAGATCGGGTAAATGCCCCGATGGGCTCCAGCATGGTTTCAGGTCTGGTCTCCGGCGAGCTGACGGGTGCTGTGAACGACCGTAATGAGAGTCACCCAAATGATGTTGTCGGTATGGGCAGCTTCCATGAAGCCCGTCCGGAGGATCTGGCGTACGTGATCTACACGTCAGGGACAACAGGCAAGCCGAAGGGCGTGATGATCGAGCATCGTAGCCTGGTGAACACGGCGGCAGGCTACCGACGGGAATACCGGTTGGATCAGTTACCGGTAAGGCTGTTGCAGCTCGCCAGCTTTTCGTTTGACGTGTTCGTGGGCGACATTGCGCGGACGTTATACAACGGTGGTACCATGGTCATTGTACCGAAGGACGACCGGGTCGATCCGTCTCGTCTGTACTACTGGATAGAGCGGGAGCAAGTGACGATCTTTGAATCAACGCCGGCGTTGATCGTGCCGTTTATGGAATACGTGCATGAGCAGGGGCTGGAGTTGAGCAGGATGGGGCTGTTGATCACAAGCTCGGACAGCTGCAGTGTGGCAGATTACCGGACCTTGCAGGAACGGTTTGGCCCATCGTTCCGCATTATTAACGCCTACGGTGTGACGGAAGCGGCGATCGACTCCAGTTTCTATGACGAGGAGTTGGCGAAGCTGCCGCAAACAGGCCATGTGCCGATTGGCAAAGCGTGGTTAAATGCGAAGTTTTACATCGTGGATGCACATCTGAATTCCGTACCCGTCGGTGTGCTGGGTGAATTGGTTATCGGCGGAATCGGTGTGGCGCGCGGGTACTTGAACCGTCCAGAGCTGACGGAAGAGAAGTTTGTAGACAGCCCTTTCACCGCGGGTGAGCGGTTGTATCGCACGGGAGATTTGGCGCGGTGGATGGAGGACGGAAACGTGGACTTCATCGGCCGGATCGATAACCAGGCGAAAATCCGGGGTTACCGGATCGAGACGGGCGAAGTCGAAGCAAAGCTGCTGAGTGTAGATGGCGTGAAGGAAACGGTCGTTGTTGTCAGGGAAGATCAAGAGGGGCAGAAAGCGTTGTGCGCTTATTATACATTGGAAAAAGGCTTGACGGCGGCAGATTTGAAACGGGCGATCTCCAGCGAGCTACCGGGATACATGATTCCGTCGTATTTCGTCGAACTGAAGCAATTGCCTCTAACGCCGAATGGGAAAATTGACCGGAAGGCGCTGCCAGCGCCGGAAGGGGGAGCAGGCGGAGGCAGCGAATACGTGGCGCCCCGCACCAAACTGGAGGGAAAACTGGCCGCCATTTGGCAGGAAGTGCTTGTTCGGGAGCAGGCGGTAGGCGTAACGGACAACTTCTTCGACCTCGGAGGACACTCCCTGCGGGCGACAACACTTGTCAGCAAAATGCATAAGGAGCTGGGCATTGAATTCCCGCTTCGCGACGTATTCCGCTACTCGACAGTTGAGGAAATGGCTGTGGCTATGGAGCGGTTAGAGGTCGGCTCGTTTACGGCTATTCCGGCTGCGGAACCTAGTGAGTACTATCCGCTCTCTTCTGCTCAGAAACGTCTCTACATCTTGAACCAGCTGGAAGGAGGCGAGCTGAGCTACAACATACCGGGAGCTATGTTACTCAAAGGAAAGCTCGACCGGCAGCGGTTTGAAGAAGCATTCCGCGGGCTTGTAGCTCGTCATGAAACGCTGCGTACCGGCTTTGAGATGGTTGAAGGCGAAGCGGTTCAGCGGATTTACGAAGAAGTCACCTTCCAGGTGGAATATGTGCAGATCAGCAGGGAGCAGGCGGAAGAAACGGTGCGCCAATTCGTTCGTGCGTTTGATCTGGCAAAGCCGCCACTTCTGCGGGTGGGCATTGCCGAACTCGCGCCGGACCGACACATTCTGATGTTTGATACACATCATATCGTATCGGACGGCGTTTCAATGGACGTACTGATCGAAGAGTTTGTGCACTTGTACAGCGGGGGGATGCTCAAGCCACTCCGCATTCAGTACAAAGATTATGCAGTATGGCAGCAATCGGACAACCAGAAAGCTCAGCTAGCCAAGCAGGAAGCCTACTGGCACGACATGTTCCGCGGAGAACTGCCAGTTCTCGAAATGCCGACGGACTATCCGCGCCCGGCTATGCAGAGCTATGAGGGCCGCACGCTGCAATTGTTTATGAATATTGAGAAAAGCGAAGGTCTGAAACGGCTTGCAGCTGAGAACGGCGCAACGCTTTACATGGTTCTGCTTGCAGCGTATAACGTGCTTCTGCATAAATATTCAGGTCAGGAAGACGTGGTGGTAGGTACGCCGATTGCGGGCAGAAATCACAGCGACGTTCAACCGCTGATCGGGATGTTCGTTAATACATTGGCCATTCGCAGTTACCCGGCTGCCGGTAAGACGTTCCTTGACTACTTGAAGGAAATCAAGGAGACAACGCTGGGTGCTTTTGAACATCAGAATTATCCGTTTGAGGAACTGGTGGATAAGGTAAACGTAGCTCGTGATTTAAGCCGAAATCCGCTGTTTGATACGATGTTTGCTTTGCAGAATACAGAAAATGTCGAAATACAGCTTCCGGGACTGCATCTGTCGACGTATGCCAGCGAAGAAATTGTTTCCAAATTTGATCTCAGCTTGGACGTCACGGAGATTGAGGATGGCTTGGAATATCTTTTTGAATACGCCACGGCTCTATATAAAACGGAAACGGTGGAGAAGTTGGCTGCACACTACTTGCAGTTGCTTGAATCCATTCTCTCCAACCCGTCAGCGACGATTGCCGAGTTGAATATTTTAACGGCGGCGGAAAAAGAAGAAATTGTCGGCGCGTTTAACCCGGGGCAGCCGGAAGTGGCTCCTGCGACCGCGTTCCACCGGCTGTTCGAGGAACAGGCGGAACATACGCCGGAAGCGGAAGCCGTCGTATACGAGAACGATCGATTGACGTATGCGGAGCTGAACGTACGGGCTAACCGCTTGGCGGCTACGCTGCGCGGAAGCGGCATTGGCCGGGAGGAGATTGTTGGCATTCTCGCCGAGCGTTCGGTCGATTTGTTGGTGGCCGTGATGGCCGTCTGGAAAGCGGGAGGGGCGTATGTACCGCTTGATCCGGATTATCCGGCGGACCGCGTGCGGTTTATGCTCGAAGACAGCGCAGCGAAGGTACTGCTGACGCAAACGCAGCTGCGAGAGCGTGCCGAAGCCTGGCTCGGTGAAGAGGAACTGGCACTGGCGAAGGTGCTGTATCTCGACGACGAAACGTCATACAGCGAGGAACGAAGCAATGTGCCAATGGACTTTGGCCAAGGTTCCAACAGTGCTCCCGATCGAGTTAACGGCAAGCTAACGGGGGCTGTGAACGGTGGTGGCGAGATTCATCCAAATGATGTTGTCGGTATGGACAGCTTCCATGAAGCCCGTCCGGAGGATTTGGCGTATGTCATCTACACGTCCGGAACGACGGGCAAGCCCAAGGGTGTGATGATTGAGCACCGCAGCCTGGTAAACACGGCAGCGGGTTACCGACGAGAATATCGGTTGGATCAGTTCCAGGTGCGACTGCTGCAGCTCGCCAGCTTCTCGTTTGACGTGTTCGTGGGCGATATCGCGCGGACATTGTACAACGGAGGTACCATGGTCATTGTACCGAAAGACGACCGGATCGATCCGTCTCGTCTGCACTACTGGATAGAGCGGGAGCAAGTGACGATCTTTGAATCAACGCCGGCGCTGATCGTACCGTTTATGGAATACGTGCATGAGCAAGGGCTGGAGTTGAGCAGGATGGAGCTGTTGATCACAAGCTCGGACAGCTGCAGTGTGGCAGATTACCGGACCTTGCAGGAACGGTTTGGCTCATCGTTCCGCATTATTAACGCCTACGGTGTGACGGAAGCGGCAATTGACTCCAGTTTCTATGACGAGGAGTTGGCGAAACTGCCGCAGACTGGCCATGTGCCAATTGGCAAAGCGTGGTTGAATGCGAAGTTCTATATCGTGGATGCACATCTGAATCCTGTTCCAGTCGGCGTGCTGGGCGAATTGGTTATCGGCGGAGTCGGTGTGGCGCGCGGGTACTTGAACCGTCCGGCGCTGACGGAAGAGAAGTTTGTAGACAGCCCTTTCACCGCGGGTGAGCGGTTGTATCGCACGGGAGATTTGGCACGGTGGATGGAGGACAGCAACGTGGATTTCATCGGCCGGATCGACAATCAAGCGAAAATCCGGGGCTACCGGATCGAGACGGGTGAGATTGAGTCACAGCTGCTGCGGGTGGTAGGTATACGCGAAGCGGTGGTGCTGGTTCGAAGTGATGCGAACGGGCAAAAGGCGCTGTGCGCGTACTACACAACGGAAAGCGAACTGACGGCGGCCGACCTGAAACGAGCGATCTCCAGCGAGCTGCCGGGTTACATGATCCCATCGTACTTCGTGGAGCTGGAGCATTTACCTCTGACACCAAACGGGAAAATCGACCGGAAAGCGCTGCCGGCACCGGAAGAGGGAGCAAGTGCAGGGCGCGAATACGTGGGGCCGCGCACGGATCTGGAGACGAAACTGGTCTCCATCTGGCAGGACGTGCTTGGGTCAGTTACGATTGGTGTGACAGACAACTTCTTCGACCTCGGCGGTCACTCGCTGCGGGCGACAATGCTGGTCAGTAAGGTGCACAAGGAGCTGCACGTGGACCTGCCACTGCGCGATGTATTCCGGTACTCGACTATTGAAGCGATGGCAGAAGTGATTAGCCGATTGGAGCAGCAGGAATTCTTCTCCATTCCGGTTCTGGATAAAAGGGAGTATTATCCGCTTTCCTCTGTGCAAAAACGGCTGTACATCCAGCAGCAGATGGAAGGTGCCGAGCTTAGCTACAACATGTCCGGCATGACGGTTCTCGTCGGGCGCTTGGAGCGGAATCAATTCGAGGCGGCGCTCCAAGGATTAATCGCTCGTCACGAAGTTTTGCGAACTGGCTTCGAGATGGTCGACGGCGAACCGGTACAACGGGTTTATTCGGATTTGGAGTTTTCCGTCGAGTATACAAAAGCGCCGGAAAATGAAACAAAAAGCATTGCAGATGCCTTTGTACGTGTCTTTGATTTGGAGCGGCCACCGCTGCTGCGTGTGGGCTTAGTTGAATGGGAAGCGGAACGTCATCTGCTTATGCTGGACATTCATCATATCGTCACGGATGGCATGTCGATGGGTATCTTCATCGAAGAGCTGCTGCGCCTGTATAACGGTGAGACGTTGGAACCGCTTCGGATTCAATACAAGGAATTCGCCGCTTGGCAGCAGTCCGAACCTGTAAAAAAACGGCTGAAAAGTCAGGAAGCTTACTGGCTGGACATGCTAGAAGGTGAACTGCCAACGCTTGAGCTGCCTACGGACTTTGTCAGACCTGCCGCTCGCAGCTTTGAGGGAGATGTGCTGCCTTTCAGTATCGACAAGCAGATGACCGACAGCTTGCAGCGTATTGCCGATGAGAACGGTGCTACCCTATATATGGTGTTATCAGCGGCCTATTCCATCCTGCTCAGCAAGTACTCGGGACAAGAAGACTTCATTGTAGGCACACCGGTTTCGGGCCGCACACATGCCGACCTGGAGCCACTCATCGGAATGTTTGTCAACACGTTGGCGATCCGCCATTATCCATCCGGGGAGAAGACGTTCCTTAATTACTTGAACGAAGTCAAAGAAACGATGCTGGGGGTCTACGACCACCAGGATTATCCGTTTGAAGAACTTGTGAAAAAGCTGCAGGTGCCGCGCGATCAAAGCCGCAATCCTGTATTTGATGTCATGTTTGCAGTGGAAACGAAGGAAGATAACGTTCAAAGCTTCGGGGATATCCAGGTCGAATCTTATCCAGAAACGCATACGGTTTCCCAATTTGACCTTACCTTGATCATTTCGTTGCTGGATGAGGGTATGAATGGGCAGTTTGAATATGCCACCAAGTTGTTTACGCGCAATCTGATCGACAATTTCGCTCAGGACCTGCTCGTGATCATCACCCAAATTGGCGAACAGCCTTCGGTGCTGCTCAAGGATATTTCCCTGAACGGGCAATCCGAACAGGAGCAAGATGAGCTAGAGGCTATTGATATTATTTTCTAATCCTTTATCCGGCTTGGGTGAAAATGGATCATTTAAGCACGTTATATGCGACATTCGGTATATTGAGGAAGTGGTAATGACAATTTGTGGTGGTTTCACGACTTTTTTATCACCTGACAAAAGTATTTAAGTTATGTAACAAAGGGTCCTGATGACAGCTGTCATCAGGACCCTTTGTTTATGAACGTATAATTAATGTTTTCCACCGATTTGCTGAAAATCTCCTCCATGTACTCAACGTTGTTGGCATCGTAAAATACGGCAATGACAGCGGAAGACGTTAGTGCCTGTGTCTGGTTAAAAGAGGCCAGTGGTGCAAGTTTCCCTTTGCCTTCAGCACTGTCGATAACAAGAAACGCCAAGGTTGCATGTTAATGGCCGAAGGGGCACGTGAAGCTTTCGCCAGTATTTCGGTCATCTCCTCGCGACTGATTTTCACTTCAGGGTCGTAGACTTTAATGGAATGGCGCTCCAAGACGATGGTATCAAAATCATTTGTTTTGTTGAATTGGCCGGATGAACATATGCTGAGAGATCATAATAACTATCGAATATATGCGCAGAGCATTATTCAGCATCTGGAAGTGGTCAAACAATGTTTAGCTGTTGGTTTTACGATCAATGAGATCCAATCTATGCTCTCTAAACATGGGTTTTCAAATAATGATCAAGCAAGCATTATCCAAGCGAAAATATCAGAAATTGAAGAAACACAAAATAAATTAGAGAATTCCAAACAAAATCTGTACGAAATTCTTAAATCGGATATCACGTGTGAGGATGGTTTTGGTAAGTATTGAGCCGGAAATCCCTCTTGAGGTTTTCATTCAGTACGTTCTTACATCATATCGATTCAATCGAGTACATATCGTCCTGTATACGCAGATTATCGGGCTGCCCAGTTTCAATTTTTACCTCCGTGGCAAATACACCAGGCATACGCCCGTCTGGGAACCAGGGCATCTGTTTGTCAATGACAATAAACATGCCTTCTGCATCACCCGTAGGGGAGAATTGTTTTCCGTCTCCGGCAAAGGGTTCAAGTTGATAATGCCCATTCAATATGTTTGTCGTCTCAGGGACATCATCGACAGGCAGACCGATTTCACTAATACATAACAGATGCTTCGCTTCAAAAGCTTCATCAACTGCATTATCGAGTGAATGGTGAGCGATAAATTCCATCAAGTTGCCGCTTGGATCATAAAAATAGAAGGCTGTTGCATCCCAGTAGGGGAAATAAAATTCATCTTGTCCATCTTTGGAGAGCAATGAAATGTTACGGTCTTGAGCCCACCTTTTCGCATCAGCAAGTTTATTCGTTGGAATCGTAAATGCTACATGATAGTAGGGCTTTTCTTGTTCTGGCGCCTTCTTGAAAGAGAGGACCGAGTTCCCCGCACGGAATGAAACGCATGTTGCATTATCCTCCACAAGATCCATTTCCAGTAGTGTACCGTAAAACTCTTTTATGGCCTCGACCTGATGTGTCAACAAACCAACTTCTCTTATTTTCATTTCAGTATCCTCCTTTTAATCTCACCTTTGATTGAAATACTCGATTGTTTTCTCAATAAATGCCTTGGCCGACTGCGTTAGGTAACGGTCGGACCGATGGATGATCTCAAAGTGCCGGTATGGCGGATCGTCTGTAATTCGGATGCAACGTAGCGTAGGCTCATTCATGGCTTTGATCAGAGGAAAAGGCAGCAGTGTTCCTCCAACGTTGGCTTTGACCAGGCTAATGATGGAGGTTGCCGAACTGGTCTCCATGATGGTATTTAGGGTAAATCCATATTTACGGCAATAGCCATCGACCAATTCTCTGCCCGTAAATCCTTCGGGGAACATCACCGTTTGGATATCACGTAGCTCTTGAATTTCAATGGTGCTTCGTTCAGCCCAATCATGATTCTCGGAAACAACGAGTACATATTCTTCACTGCACAAAGGAATGCGCACAAGCCGCCTATCAGGGGCAGACGTGATCTCGATGCCAATGTCGACTTCATTTTCCAACACTTGATTTACGACATAGATCGAAGAGATAACCTTCAATTGCACCTTGGGAAATCGGGCATGAAAATCAACGAGCAGCGGAGTGATACGGTAATCCAAATCGGATGGAAGAACACCAATAACCAATCGTCCCCGCTGATCATTCCGAAATTCAGCCAACGCATCTTGGGTATTCTGTAAATGCCGGATCATCTGTACACAGTGCTCCAGAAACAGAGTGCCTGCCTGGGTCATCACAATTTTTTTGCCGACACGGTCAAACAAAGGGACACCAAGCTCATCCTCCAATCCACGTATCTGTTGACTCAACGTAGGTTGAGATATGCCAAGTTTCTCAGCTGCCCGCGTAAAATGAAGCTCCTCGCACACTGTAATAAAGTTTTCCATTTGACGAATCTCCATGAGTTCACCTCTAATCATTGGTTTTAGTAATCATTTTAATAGAAATAATAGTATTGTTCAATCATTCTAATGATCCTATACTTAATTCGTGCACCACCCGAAGATCTTGTCATTAACAAATGGGATCTTTGGTGAAGGCAACGATACTACTACCATGAGGTGATCCATAATGAAATTTTTTTATATTGTATTGGCGCTTATTCTGGCTTCACTGAACTTAAGACCACCGATTACTTCCATTTCACCTCTGATGAGTACCTTACAGAATGATCTGGGTTTGAGCGGCATGACCGCCAGTCTGTTAACTACACTACCGGTATTATGTATGGGCATATTCGCTCCATTCTCTGTAAGACTAAGTAGAAGGTGGGGGAACGAAGGTGCCATTGTGCTGGCTTTAATCTTTATTGGGATAGGTACGGGATTACGATTGTTCGTAGGCGCAACTCCGTTGATGATGTTCACTTCTTTTCTGTCAGGTGTAGGGATTGCATTGGCAGGGCCGCTGTTGTCCAGCTTCATTAAGCAGTATTTCCCTAACCGAGTGGCAGCCATGGTCGGCATCTACTCTACAGCAATGGTGATGGGGGCCAGCATTAGTGTGGGATTATCGGTTCCGCTTCAGCATACGTTGGGGGGATCTTGGAGAGGTTCTTTGGCTACATGGGCATTACTCGCTGCCATTGCATTGCCGATCTGGTTAAAATTAGCTTGGTCTGCGCGTACAGAGCGACAATCCGGACAAACCTCGGCTGTCATTCATGCACCACTTCCGGTGAAGAACAGGCGTGCATGGGTGCTGACACTGTTCTTCGGACTGATGGCCGCGATCTTCTATTCATTAACCGCCTGGCTTGCGCCAGCCATTCAAAGCCATGGATATAGCCAAGAGACTGCTGGCAACATCCAAACGTTATTTACATTGATATCACTGCCCTCAACGTTATTCATTCCCATGCTTGTACACCGATACCAAAGACGTGTCTTCTGGCTTGTTGGATGTGCGATGTTGGAATTAACAGGTGTCCTGATGCTGAATCTCTCTGTCAGTCCGTGGTTCGCAGCGATCCCGCTCGGTATTGGTGCAGGTGGACTGTTCCCGATTGCACTCATGTTGCCAATTGATGAGACAAAAAATGCTCAGGAAGCGAGTAGCTGGTCCGCGATGACTCAATCTGGTGGCTACATTCTTGGAGCACTTGGGCCGCTGGCGATTGGTTGGCTCCGCGATCTAACAGGCAGCTTCGTGCAAGCATTTTATGGCTTGGCTATCATCATCGTGTTGCAGATTATCGTTCAATTGGCTATTGGTAATAAAAAAATGTTAAAAGTTAGCCGGGAGCAGAGCTAAAAGGCATGTGAAGTAAAATGGATATAGAAATATGATCTTTATACATGATCCAACAAGTCCAGATAGTACTGCCTTAATGCTTTCTGTAAGATGACGGGCTCCATAATCTTAATCGATTTACCATAGCCCGCAAGATATCTCACTATGAAATCAAGCTCGTGAGGTTCATACGAACCGACAAGATACATGTGTCCCATCTGCTCGATGATCTGCATAGATGGGAAATGTTCTTGCTGGAATAGCTCCATCCCGGCTTCATCAATCAGGCATTTAAATGGAATTGCTTGTTCCGATGGTTTCCATAAAGATTGGGCATCCTGTGAATAGAGTTCCTTTACATGAGTTAAAGGCTCAATCTCCGTTGTTTCGGCTGAAACGATACGGTCGCAGCGGAATACACGATACGCTTGTTTATGCAGATCATAGGCCTGGCAATACCAATAGCCTTTCCTGGCATAGAGCGCGATGGGTTGAATGGTGCGGATATTGGTGTTTGCAGAAGATGACCTTTGATCAGAGGATCTACGCTGATTAGCGTACGTAATCTGGATCACTATATTCTGCACAGCAGCCATCAACAGAAACTCCAAATGTGCACTGTCGCGGATCTGCTCGGTATGTTGGAAGTAAACCCGGTGCTGGATGTTCTCAATATCCTGTCGTTGCTTGTCGGATAACGCGCTCATAAATTTCTCATGAATGGTACGGAAAGAGACTTGAAAAGGTAAGTTGGAGAAGCTGCGGAGAGCCTGCATCGCAAAATAAAGGGCATGAAGCTCCCCCGTATTAAACGAAATGGGAGGCAGCTGCATCTGTTGCAGCAGTCGATATCCGCCATAGCGTCCATATTCGACATAGATGGGCGCACCTAACTCTTCCAATGAAGCGATATCTCTTAAAGCGGTTCGTTTGGAGATCTGGAACTCCTGCATGAGATCTTGCAGAGTGAACTGTTGTTTTTGATTAATAAAGCGCAGCATCTGGTTCATACGTTCTGATTTTTTCATATCAAACCCTCTTAATGGTGCCATGGATTGGCACCTTTTGTTGTTATAGTGATAAGTGTAATCCAATAGGAACAAGGAGGCAATATAATGAATTTTGAAGTGATACCATTTTTGTCGATGAACGGTGATGCGGCAGCAGCCATTGCTTTTTATGAGGAGTTTCTGGGCGCCAAGGTGATATTCAAGAAAAGTTATAAAGAGATGAAGGAGATGAACCCGGGTTTTGAGTACCCTGCCGGTCAAGATGAGTATATTACACATTCGGTGCTGGAGATTGGGGTTAACAAAGTCATGATTGCGGAAGAAGCAATGGACACGGAGAGAGCATGGCAGCTGGGGAACAGCACGTCACTATGTATTCAATCGAAGGATAAAGATACAATCGATCAACTGTATCATTCTCTGATGCAACATGAGGGCGTGAAGGTACTGGTACCTTACGAGCAAAATGAATTCAGCCCAGGTTATGGCATTGTACGGGACCCATTTGGCATTGCGATTCAGTTATGTGTAACTGTGCATGATTTTTAAAATGAGTTCAGGCCACCAGTTAAGCACTCGGTATGTAAACCTGTAACTAACTTAAAAACATCAAAGAAAGAAGAGCCATGGATATCATGCGCTCTTCTTTTTTCGGTTCTATACAAGGTTGTTCGAGCAATCGATGGTTACATCAGAACTCTTTTCGTGTAAATCATATAGGTATGGATGTCGCTGTGTACAAGCAAGTTCAGTGGATAAAGGAAAGAAGGGATACTATGATTACGAGAGGAATCGACCATATTGGAATAACTGTACCGAATATGGCGCAGGCGACACTATTTCTACAACAGGCGTTTGGAGCTCAACTTGCCTATGACCATATAACGCCGGATGATCCCCCACAGGAAGGACCTGAGGCAGAGCTTAAATTAGGACTGCGTTCAGGAGCAAAGGTTATTCATATTCGGATGTTATCTCTTGGGGAGAGCGCCAGTATAGAGCTATTTCAGTACACGAATACAGCACAATCGGAGCCAGTTAGGGCATCGGATTACGGATTGCAGCATATGGCGTTGTATGTGGACGATATGCAAGAAGCTGCACGACACTTCAAAGAAGCGGGCGGGGTGTTGCTAACAGAGCCTGGGGCGTTGTCCGGTCATATTGAAGGCGGGGAAGGCAATCAGTTTGTGTATGGAAGAGCACCTTGGGGGATGCTGATCGAGCTGATCTCCTACCCTGCGGGCATCCAGTATCCGAATCATAGTGAAGCGAAGCGCTGGACACCACGAAAAAAAAAATAACGATGAGACTGGATAAGAAACAGGACGATGCACGACAAATCGTTCTGTTTTTCTTGTATATAGGGGCTAAACGGCCACTAAAAAACAGAAATTATGTTACAAATACGTTACAAATACAGAAGTGTATACCTCTTTGCCCTATGTTACGATACGTACAAGTAGATACAGAGATATTTTACGGATAAGATAAGCTATAACCTCTCTTTTCTGGATGATGAACATGCACCGAAAGTATGTTGACGGATGCCTTTTATCCAGGATATTGAAGAAGCATTGAAACAAAGATTTTCTTAAAAAAATAAATGACAACAGATGATCCAAAATGCTGCAAATCGGGTATCAATAGTAGAGCCATCTAGAACCTGATGGATACATACGTTGTTATGATCGTTTTTGCTAGTTAAAGGCTGTCTATTATGGAATGAACTGTGGGGGTTATCAAGTGTCTATATTAGATATGGAAAAGAAAGATGTTGTCACCGATGCAATGGTCATCAAGGCGATGGAGAAAAATCTTGCTATCATTCGATTCAATCTGGATCGCCGGGTAACCTACGTGAATGAAGTCTTTGCCCAAACGATGGGATATACGGTAGATGAGATGTATGGCATGAAGCATCAGCAACTATGCTTTGGTCAATTTGCAAATACCCCGGACTATGATGCTTTTTGGAATAGCATATTTAATGGTGTCAGCTTCCAGGACAAGGTTGAACGAAAGGATGCAAAGGGGAATTCCGTATGGCTTGAGGCGACATATATGCCGGTGTACGATGAGACGAATCAGAAGATACTTGGTGTCTCCAAAATCGCCACCAACATTACCAACCGTCAGAACAACATTTCGGTCGTAGTGAATGAGCTGAAAACGATGTCCCATGAACTGAATGGGCAGGCAGATGTAGGCATTGAACGGAGCCAGGAATTAATGTCAAGTATCTCCTATATCTCTGAGGTGTCGACTTCTAACCGTGCAACGTTGACTCATTTGCAGGAACAAGCCGGATCAATTCAAGGCGTGGTACGAACGATACGCGAGATTTCGTCTCAGACGCAACTGCTCGCGTTGAATGCTGCCATTGAGGCTGCACATGCAGGAGAATTTGGACGAGGATTCGATATCGTGGCCAAGGAAGTTAAGAAACTATCCGCAATGGTGGAGAGTTCGATTAATGAGATTCGTGATAGCGTTACCGGAATAACGAAGGAGATTGGTAATATCACAGGTGGTACCAAAAAGGTAGAAGAATATGTGGAGCAGAGCCAGAAGCAGATTGAGATTGCACTGAATGATTTTACAGCAATTGCTGCATCAGCTCACTTGTTGGATGCCAAAGCGGAGCATGTGACCAGAATCGTATAATATAGAGCAAATAGTGGTTCCTAATAAAGGAACCGCTTTTTTTTTGCTGTTCTGTACACAAAAAAACGGGAATTATTGTGATCAAACGGGGACACAATACTTGGGAATACCTGCAGCTTTGTCATGCAGAGAAATGTTGGGGTGGGAACATGTGGTCAACAATTGTATCCTACGTGCCGGATTGGTCCATATGGATCCAGGCATTCTTGGTCTTCATCATTCCAATTGGTATTACCTTGAGCGCGCGCTGGATCAATGCTGCCATTAAGCGCGGAAGCTTCTCTCGTTCGAAGCAATCGTCCGTATCCTCGAAGGATATCTCCCCAGCAGCTAAAGGGCAGGGTGAAGGGACCGAAACAGGCCAATATGCGAATATTAAATTAACCGGCAAGTACAATACGGATCTGACCAGTGTAAGAGAAAGCTTTGGTCAAAATGCTGACGTGCATATTCGGGAATTTACGATTAGGGGAACGAATACACGGGCAGCCGTTGTATATACCGAAGGTCTGGTAGATCAGGACTTAATTGATGATCACTTGATAACACCGTTGATGTTAGAAGGTGTCCCTTTACTTAAGCAGGAAGGTTTCCTCCATCCGGATAATGCACATTTACTATCGGCCTACCTGCAAGATCAGCTACTACCTGTCAGTTTGATTGAGGAGACCCAGTCCCTTCAAAAGGTCTCAGTTGGCGTGCTTTTTGGCAAGAATGCACTGTTGGTCGATGGATTGCCGGGAGCTCTATTAATTGGAGCTCATAAGATCAAAACACGTGGTGTAAATGAACCGTTGTCAGAGGGATTGCTCCGTGGACCTCGTATTGGTTTTACAGAGCAATTAAGCGATAATACAGGCATTTTGCGTCGTTATGGAAGTGATCAGAGCCTGTTTATTAAGAAGTATGAAGTGGGTTCACGGATCAAAAAAGATTTGGCGATAGCCTATATTCAGGATATTGCCGATCCCAAACTCGTGGCTGAAGTATGCAAGCGAATTGAAGAGATGGATATGGATTCGATGCTGGAATCAGGTTATGTGGAACAACTCATCGAAGATAATACGCTGAGTCCTTTTCAGCAGGTACTGAATACAGAAAGACCTGACCGGGTAATGGGTGCCCTTCTGGAAGGCCGAGTGGCAATTTTGCTGGATGGAACGCCATTTGTATTAATTGTACCGGTGACCTTTAGCATGTTGCTTCAGTCACCCGAGGACTATTATGAACGCTGGATTCCCGGAACATTTTTGCGAGTGCTGCGTTTTATGGCCGCGATGCTGGCATTGCTTGCTCCTGCGCTCTATATCTCGTTTATCTCCTTCCATCCGGGTCTTATTCCAACGAAGCTGGTACTGACGATTATTGAAACGCGGACAGGCGTGCCGTTTCCTTCGATCATTGAAGTACTGATCATGGAACTTTCGATTGAAATTCTGAGGGAGGCAGGGATACGGCTGCCTAAACCAATTGCGCCAGCGATGGGTATCGTAGGAGGTCTGATTATTGGCCAAGCAGCAGTGCAGGCGGGAATTATAAGCCAATTTCTGGTCATTGTCGTAGCGGTTACGGCCATTTCTTCCTTTACGATTCCAGTCTATAGTGCGGGATTAACACTACGGATTCTCCGATTTGCCGCTATGTTCAGCGCAGCCGTACTCGGATTGTTTGGCGTGGTTATGTTCTTTCTGCTTGTGTGTACGCATCTGGCACGACTCTCAAGCTTTGGCGTACCTTATGTGGCACCAGCGGTTCCTTATCACATCAATGAATGGAAGGACTTCGTTATCCGTGCACCGCTAAATATGATGAGAATGCGTCCCAAAATGACAAATCCGATAGATCAGGACCGAAAAAAATAAGCTAACTCACAGAAGGTCTGGAGGTGAACTAAAGTGAATGGCTCCCAAGGAAAGCTAACCACGACACAGGCCGTTGTAATTATTGTCAATTACATGCTTGGTGCCGGGATATTGACGTTACCTCGAACAACTAGCAAGGCTGTAGGAACACCAGATGTCTGGATTTCCATTATACTGTCTGGACTGATTATTACAGGTATTGGAATAATTATGGTTACCCTGTGTCGCAGATTTCCGGGGGAAACCGTGTTCCAGTTCACCCGTGAAATTACGGGGAACTGGATTGCTTACATACTGGGATTTGCTATGATTATGTATTTCACGGTCATTGCAGCTTTTGAAGTAAGAGTCATGGCTGATGTGACAGGAATGTATCTACTCGAACGCACCCCCACCTGGGCAATTGTTATGGTCTTCATGTGGATCGGTATATATATGATCTCGGGTGGGCTTGGTGTCATTGTACGCGTGTTCGAGATTATTCTGCCGATTACGATCATTATATTTGTAATTGAAATTTTGCTCAGTAATCAGTTATTCGAGATAGGCAATCTGAGACCCGTTCTCGGTGATGGGGTTATGCCCGTTTTCAAAGGGCTAAAACCATCACTATTGTCTTATACGGGCTATGAGGTGATGTTAGTCATGACTGCCTATATGAAAAATCCGAAGAAAAGCAATAAAGCAATGAGCTGGGGGATATTCATATCCACCATTATCTACTTGATCACGGTTGTCATGGTCATAGGCAGTTTATCCCTTGACGGGATCAAAACGCGAACCTGGCCAACGCTGGATTTGGTAAGAAGCTTTGAGATACAAGGTTTAATATTCGAAAGATTCGAATCCTTATTGCTGGTCATCTGGATTATGCAAATTTTCTCGACTACAGCGATCACACATTACTGCGCGTCGGTGGGTATTCGTGATTTGTTCCGTTCCAAAAAAATCAAAGGTATTATGTACGGTCTGCTTCCGTTCATCTATCTGATAGCAATGATGCCCAAGACCGTGGATGATACCTTCGAGCTAGGAGATATGCTGGGTAACGTGTCCGTATGGTTGTTTGCCATTTTACCTCTGGTACTACTGTTGTTAAGTCTGATTCGTAAAAAAGGAGGCAAGCATGCATGATTACATTCCGTATGTTGTTACGCTTAGCCACTGTATTATGCATACTCTTAACGATATCCGGATGTTGGAGCAGTCGGGAGATAGAGGATCTAAGTGTATACGTTGGTCTTGGGATCGATATTGGCAAAGAGACGGAATTTGAGAAAAACATCGCTAATCAGGGAGGAACGTATTCCAAGCAGAACAATGTGACAGCCACGGTACAGATTGCTCCCGGTAACTCCAGCAGTCAGAAGAGCCAACAATCCGGGTCACCTGCTTCTGGTAAAACGTCCTACTCCAATGAACAGCTTACCGGAGATTCCTTGCTGCAAATCTTTCGTCAGTTTGCACTAAGGCGAGATCATCCGCTCATCGGGCATCATCTGAAGGTTATCGTTGTGTCCAAGGATATCGCCAAAAAGTATGGTCTGGACCAGCTGCTGGATTTTGTACTTCGGGATAACGATATTCGTCCTAACTGTCTGGTGCTGATTAGCCATCATCGCGCTGCTGATGTACTGACTTCAGATGATCCTTCCCGGATTCCAGCATTTTATCTTACAGGTATTACCGGTAATTCGTACTTGTCCAATAAAATCCTGGACCCCGTTTTACTCTCCAAACTAGATGCACAAATGCAATCCGGTTCCAGCTTTTTGCTCCAGAATGTACTGAACTTCAATGGAGAGGACAAGTTCTCCGGTGCCAGTATCTTTGATGGGAAAACGACCAAATTCATCGGGGAACTCAGCCAAACGGATCTAGAAGGGCTGTCGTGGATCAGACCTAAAGAAAAAGGAGGCATCTTGAAGACATACAATAAAGCGGGATTCACTGTTGTATATGAAATGAAGAAGAAAAAAACAAAAATAATTCCAAAAGTGGTTGGCGATGATATTTCATTCCATGTGAAGACTGAATCCGAAGGCTGGTTGATGGAGGATTGGCGTGCTCCAGAGGAAGAGGAAAAAGGTGCTTATCTCAGAGAATTGGAAAAAGAATTTGCTGAACTGGCTGAACAACAGATTCGACAGGTGTTATACAAACTGCAGCATACCTATAAAGTAGATGTTGCGGATTTTCGGGATAGCTTGCGTATTAAAGAACCTAAAACATGGAAAAAAGTCAAAGACGATTGGGATAAAATTTTTAGCACCGTGCCGATCACGTATGAGGTAAAGACCACCATCACCAATCCGGGGTCTTCCACGGAATAGCGAGGTGTGCCATTTATTATTTAAATGTTGACACATTCATGATAGATCGCTATATTAGTAAAAAATCATTTTCTTATCCAGAGAGGTGGAGGGACTGGCCCTTAGAAACCTCAGCAACAGATCTGAAGGATACTGTGCTAATTCCAGCGGGTGAAAGCCTGATAGATAGGAGCGTTTGTTTTTATTTGTCAGTAACGGCGCACTCTTTAGGCAGAGTGGGTCTTTTTTGTTTTTTCTGGATGAAGAAGTAGGGGAGCAGCTGGTATGGAAAACAACAACGACAAAGGGCATTTTCAGCGGAAAATGCAAGCACGGCATGTGGTCATGCTCTCTCTCGGAGGAGTCATTGGAACGGGATTATTCCTCAGCTCAGGTTACACCATTCAGCAGGCGGGACCACTGGGAACCATTCTGTCCTATCTAATCGGAGCCATCGTTGTATATCTGGTGATGCTCTGCCTTGGTGAACTGTCTGTTCATATGCCAGAGACGGGAGCATTTCATAGTTATGCAGCCAAATATATCGGACCGGCAACAGGCTACACGGTGGCTTGGTTATACTGGTTAACCTGGACTGTTGCGCTTGGCTCCGAATTCACAGCCGCTGGATTGCTGATGCAGCGCTGGTTCCCATCGGTGAACGTATGGATATGGAGTGCGCTCTTTGCACTGATGATCTTTCTGTTTAATGCATTAACGGTGAAATTATTTGCGGAATCCGAGTTCTGGTTCTCATCTGTAAAAGTAGTGACTATCGTAATCTTCATTATTATCGGTGGCGCAGCCATGTTTGGGTTCATTCCCATGGCGGATTCTGAACCGGCTCCATTTCTATCGAATATTACCGCATCCGGGTGGTTCCCTCATGGGGCTACAGCCATATTGATGACCATGCTTGCTGTAAACTTTGCCTTCTCAGGCACCGAGTTAATCGGCATTGCCGCGGGTGAGACGGAGAACCCGGAAAAGACGATACCGAAAGCTATTCATACAACGCTGTGGCGTTTGGTTATTTTCTTCATCGGAACGATTATTATCTTGTCGGCCTTGTTGCCCATGTCGGATGCCAGTGTACTGGAAAGTCCGTTTGTAGCGGTAATGGAGCGGGTGGGTGTACCCTATGCAGCAGACATTATGAACTTTGTTATTCTGACGGCGATTCTCTCTGCTGCCAATTCGGGCCTATATGCATCTTCACGGATGCTCTGGTCTCTGGCTGACAAAAAAACGATCTCTCCGTGGTTTGCCAAATTGACCAAAAGCGGGGTACCGCTGAATGCACTTCTGATTAGTATGGTGGGTGGTGCGTTGGCCTTGCTGTCCAGCATCATTGCGCCAGGTACCGTGTATATTACACTGGTTTCCATTTCAGGTCTGGCTGTCGTTGCGGTATGGATGAGTATCAGTGTCTCCCAATACATGTTCCGCAGACAATATATCCGGGAAGGACATGCGGTCAAAGATCTGGTCTACCGCACACCACTATATCCGGTGGTACCAATTGTTTCATTTATATTATGCCTGGCTTCATGCATAGGTATTGCCTTTGACCCGACACAGCGAATTGCGCTATATTGTGGGGTTCCGTTTATTGCAGTGTGTTACGCTGCTTATTATCTGACAGAACGTGTGAATAAGAAAAGAGGACAAGTACATGACGCAAGCACAACAGACTAACCCCTTAGAACAGATCCTGCGTGAACATCCGGTCATGATTCTGGATGGAGCGCTGGCAACGGAACTCGAACAGCATGGATGTGATCTCGATGATCCACTATGGTCTGCTCGTGTGTTACTTGAGAATCCGGATGTTATCGTTCAGGTCCATGCAGATTATTTTCGAGCAGGAGCCGACTGTGCGATTACATCCAGTTATCAGGCGACGGTGGATGGTTTCCGCAAGAGAGGGATCGATGAACAGGCAGCACTGGAGCTGATCCGCAAGACGGTGGAACTGGCTGCACAGGCGAGAGATGACGTGTGGGCAGAAGTGCAGAGTAGACTAGTAGGGAGAGAAAGCTCGACAAGTCAGCTTGTAGAAGCTTCTTCGGTACGTGCTGAGACGGTGGAGAATGAGGAGTATATAACAGATCGTACAGGGGATCGCGAAGGAAATTGTCTTCGTCTACGTCCAATTATTGCCGGGTCCGTAGGTCCGTACGGCGCTTATCTGGCGGACGGTTCAGAGTATGTGGGTCATTACGGCGTGTCGGATGAGACGCTTGCCGCATTTCACCGTCCGCGTATGGCGGCGCTGATTGAAGCGGGTGCTGATATTCTGGCGTTTGAGACGATTCCTTCCTTGCAGGAAGCACAGGTGCTGGTTGATTTACTGAAGGAGTTTCCTCATGCGTATGCCTGGTTATCTTTTTCTTTAAAAGACGGGACAAGCATCAGCGAAGGCACACCGCTTGAGGTATGTGCACAGACGTTTGGCTCCGAGCCGCAGGTTGCGGCGATTGGCCTGAATTGTGCTCCGATGGAAGTGGTGACGGACGCAGTGGGTATTTTGAGCCGTACCAGCGATAAACCTGTGATTGTGTATCCGAACTCGGGAGAAGTATATGATGCAGCAACGAAGACGTGGAGTGGACAGGGGACATGTGGCAGTATGAGTGATGCTTCGGAGCAGTGGGTTGCTGCGGGCGCAAAAATTATTGGCGGCTGCTGCCGAACTACGCCACATCAGATTGGTGAACTTGCGAAGAAATGGCGGAGTTAAATCATATATCAATAACAGCCCTTCCACCTTTTATAAAGGCATGGAAGGGCTGTTATTGCGTTATAGAATCCTGACTACCTTATTCGATAACCAACATACGTGGCGATGCCTCACGAATAATTCGCGAAGAGAACCATGAACCAAGACCCGCTGCAATGATACTTAGACAGGCGAACAGTATCATTCCACCCCAATTCAGGATCAGCGGAAGCTCGACGATACCATAACCGGAAAGGACCAGTTCGAGCAGAAGAGGCAGTACATATACGCCGACGAGCATACCCAGTATCGCTCCGATGGAGGACAGCACGATCATTCCCATCGTGACCGAGAATCGGATCTGGCGGGATGTCATTCCCAGTGATTTGTATATTCCGTAGTTTCTGCTCTCTTTGCGGATATTGATCCGACAGGTGCTGAAAATAATGATGAACGTCACAGCGATGAACAGCAATCCAATCAGACTCATGGGATAGATCAGGATATTGGCAGCTTCCGCGTATACTGAATCAAGCAATGTCTTCTGGGTGACTACGGATGCAAAATCTTTAAATTGTTCGTTCAATTCCCCGGCAATCAGATCCGCCTGTGTAATATCCTTCACATTGATGAAAATGGCATCGAATTCACCATAAGCCGGGTTCACACTTCTCATGGCATCGATCGTGATTCGGCCTGAAACAGACATGTTGGCGATCGCCTGATAGATTCCTGTGATGAGGAATGTCCTCTTTTCTCCTTCAATATAGATGTCGATGAGATCACCAAGATCCTTATTGGATGTTTGGGCTATACTTACACCAATGGCAATCTCATTCACATGGCGAGGGTTATCGCCTCTCAACGTTGTGAACCCAAGTTCCTGATATTTTCCGTCCAGTACACTCAAGTTGAGACTGATGAATGGGTCTTGCACTCCCTTAGAAGACTCCGGGCTAATGACACCCGTTGTGTTCCCTTGCCAGCCCACATTGCTGATCCTTGAATCCTGTTCTAACACGTGTTTCAGCTCAGCCTGGGGGAAGGTACTTTTGTTCACCACGACTGCTGCGATGTTGGCATTATCATACCCCCAATGGGCTGCGGTCTGATAGATTCCGGTTATGCTGGTCAGCAGAACATACCCTAGAACCAATACAGAGGATGCCATCGTAGTCAGCAGGAGGGTTAGAATAGAACTTTTGGTGTTTTTGAACAAATGTCGAAGTCCAAGGGCCATAGTCACAGGCAGTCGTGTGAACCCGATCCATCGTGCCCAGGGTGAATTCATTTTGCCCGCCATCCGGCTATTATCTGTCTCCGACATACCATAACGAATGGCCTGCACAGGCTGTATGCTGCGTGCTTTTTTGGCATATAACACAACGGACAGAATCACTATAGCAAATAGAAGCACACCAGCCATAATGGCAGCGTCCAATCCTTGGACTGGAATGTTCTGATGGTCCACTCGAAGAGAGGACACGGATATATTAATGATCCACCTGGAGATCCATACGCTAAGTGCAATTCCGGGGATAATGGCAGCAATGGAGAGCATCGCATATTGAATAACATAGGTACCTATTGTTCTCCGGGCAGTTAGCCCGAGTGATTTGAGAATACCTATCGTTCTGTAATTGGCCAGTATGGCATCCGAAATTGTGAACCCGATGGTCATCAAAGCGATGGAGAGCATGACAACGCCCATGAAAATCATAATGAAGCCAATAACCTTGTTAATAATCAGATAAAAAGAGGAGATCGCTTCGAACTCCATTTTGGATTCCAGAAACGGAGTACCTGTCTCGCGATTGTACCGTTCCCAATACAATGAATTCATACTGTAATCGTTGAAATGAATACCGATCATGTAATTCTCGTTGCCAGCGAGTGCGGTGAAATCACGTTGATAATCAGCAGAATTCATCCAGACCCGTGCAGTATTGGAGAAGGGTGCTCCGTACGGTACGTCGATGACAATACCCGACACATTCAATTCGAGTGTGCTTGAGCCGGTTTTGAAGCCAATGGTATCATCTAACGAAATATGATAGGCATTTGCCATGGACGTTGGAATCCAGACGGAGCCCGGTTCGGGAGTCGTACTGGGTGTTCCACTTGAAAAAATAAGTTCATCCACACCCCATGGCGGCGGAGGTGTATTAAACATGTACAGGTAGATGTTAGGGATGTGAGTTTCATTCAAGATGATGCCTGACAATGAACGATACGATAGTAACGGGGACACCTGAACGTCATCCTGGGAAGCCCACCAATCGTGCACCGTCTCCGGGTCATTCAGCCCTTTCTCAAAAGTCAGAATCTGATGAGACCCATGGGTGCGGATATGCATTTCATGAAACTGATTGCCTGTGTTCGCCAGAATGACAATAGCTGTAGATACAAGAAGTGTCGAGAGTAGCAGGAGCAGCGCAATCAGCGCATTTTGTATTTTGTTCCTACCCAGATACGACAAGCTAAGTTTAAACATGACTGCCATCGTTATTCCTTCCCCGTAACCAAAGCGAAGATAATCGCTTCACGATCTTGAATTTGATGTTCGTCATAGGTATCGAACTCAAGGATTCCGCCAATCTTGCCGTCTTGAATATAGATCAGGCGATCTGCCCGACAGGCAGCCTTAATATCATGCGTAACCATAACTACCGACTGTCCTTTTCGATGGATATCTGTAAGGATATCGAGAACAGCTGTGCCATGTTCCATATTTAAGCTTCCGGTCGGTTCATCCGCAAAAATGATATCCGGTGAGTTGATCAAAGCCCGTGCAATCGCAGCTCGTTGCTGCTGTCCTCCGGAAGTTTGGGAGGGGAGACGGTTACGTTGTCCATCAATATCCATGGCATTCATCAGCTCAGCAACGCGGGATAGGATGTCCTTCTTTTTGTTTCCTGCAATATATCCCGGTAAAGCAATGTTTTCTTTGATGGAAAGGTCCGGGACCAGATTGATGCTCTGATAGATATAACCGATCCGGCGGGTGCGGAAGTTGGACATTTCCCGTTCACTGTAAGCGTCAATCCGCTGGTCATGAAAATAGACCTCACCTGCTGTGATCTGATCCAGTCCGCTTAGCAGGTATAGGAGGGTTGATTTGCCAGAGCCAGAGTTACCCATGATGACCGTGAATTCTCCTTCATAGATATCGAGATCAACATTACGGATGGCATGATATTGTTCACTTCCGCTGTTGTACGTTTTGCACAGATTCTGTGCACGGATAATCACTTTTTTGGACAAGTCGAATCACTCCCAAGTGCAGTATAGGATTCATTCTAGAGGAGGGATGTTGAGGAAGCCTTATCAAATTATGAATAAAGTATTACAGCTGTGGAGTGTGGGCTCAGCAGATCGGCAGATAGAACCGGAAGGTAGTACCTTGTCCTTCTTTACTAGTAAAGGAAATATGACCTCCATGTGCTTCAATAATGCTTTGGCAGATGGAAAGGCCCAGCCCTGTACCTTCCTGAACATGTTGTTCTGCATGACTCGTATGGCCTCTGAAGTAACGCTGAAAAACAAATGGCATGTCCTGTACACGTATTCCCTGACCCGAATCGGCAATCGTCACTTTCAAGTGCCCGGATTCCAGTTCCAAATCTATACGTATCGTGTCTCCTGGAGCTGTATGCTTGAGGGCATTGGCGGCAAGATTGGAGATCACCTGTTCAATTCGAGTGGGGTCGATAGCGATTAACACATTGGGGATGTAGTTGGGTCCTTTATAGATAAGCCCCTTTGTTAGGACAACATGTTCAATAGGTTTCAACATCGTCTCCAGTATAGGCCCACTGTACATTTCACGGGTTTCCACCGAAATTTGCCCCAATTCCTGAAGTGCATGAACCAGCAGATCCTCCACAAGGCGTGCCGTTTTATCCGTATGGGTCCGCATGACTCCCATATATTTCATCAGCGTCTCCTGATCGTTGCATAGTCCTTCCTCAATAGCTTCTATGTATGCTTTTATCGTGGTAATTGGTGTTTTAATATCATGAGATATATTGGTGATGAGTTCTTTTTGTGCTTGTTCCTGCTGAATACGCTGCTCGCTCATATGTTTAATCTCCGTGCGCATTAGATCAAACATGGCATATACTTCGAGCAATTCATCGTTCCGGTTGTACTGGATTTTTTCTTCATAATTGCCTTTAAGCATGGATTCCGCATGTTGCTTCAATTGATGGATGGGAGAGAGCAGGTGTTTGTCCAGTTTTCGTTTCATCCAGAATAGAAATAAGCTCAGAATCAGTGACAGGAGCATGAGTGCGCTAATCAATATAACCGGAAAAGTCATCGGTTGCTGAATCGTAACCATCGCTTGGGGGATGGAAAAGATGGCATTGCCGATCTGACTTCCCATCGGTCCGTCCATCACGGGAAACGCAATATCAAGCGTATCGTTACCGTCCGCGGCCTGCGTGGCATGATGCAGATCATAATGGAGAGCTGAACGCAGATTAACTTGCGTCCCTTCAGAGGTGGGGTCGGAGGACAGAATGATTTTTCCATCCAAGTTTAGATAGGTAAGTAGAACCCCGGTCTCTCTGGCGGTGGAACGTATGACTTCACGAATATTTTGTTCATTAAGATGCTGATGATTTTGCTCCAAAGCGAGTAAGATCGGATTGACCTTGAGTCGAACCTGATTCAGGGACAGATTGGATTCGCCTGAATTTCGATCTTGTAACAGCATCATCGACAGTGCAAGGATACTTGAAACGATAATAATGAGAAGCCCAAGTGTTGTTAACAACCAGCGTTTGGACCACCTGTTCAATGACATGTGGGTGCCTCCAATCTCACTTATTCGTAATTGAATTTGTAACCGACACCCCATACCGTCTTCAGAACGGTCGGATGCGAGGCATCTGCCTCAATTTTTTCACGCAGTCTACGAATGTATACGGTTACGGTATTTTCATCGCCATAGGTTGCATATCCCCAGATGGCGTCGAGCAACTGGGCTTTGGAGAATACCTGATTCTTGTGGCTTGCCAAGTAATGAAGTAGTTCAAATTCCTTGGCAGACAGAGAAACTTCCGATCCGTTTAATGTAACTTTATAGGCTTTTTTATCAATTACCAGGTTTCCAAGATGCAGTAGATTTGTTCTATCTCCAACGGAAGTCATGCTGTCATAACGCCTGAAGTGGGCATTAATCCGTGCTAACAGTTCGCTCAGCGAGAAGGGCTTGGTCATATAGTCGTCTGCTCCAAAGCCAAGTCCAAGTACCTTGTCGGTATCACTGCCTCTGGCACTTAGAATGAGGATGGGGATATTATTGCGCCTTCGGATCTCTCGACAGACCTCGATCCCGTCCATGTCCGGAAGCATAATATCCAGAATGATGTAGTCTGGTTGAATAAGCTCCATAATCTGAAGTCCATCTTGTCCAGTGGCTGCCACGGCGGCTTCATATTGATTTTTGGTTAAATAATCTCGCAGAATGCGCGAAATATCTGATTCATCCTCGATGATGAGGACTTTGCGCTGGTGGGTTAGCATATGTATCGCTCCATTATATGATAGATGTGAATTTAATGGGTATGTATGAAGACCATGAACCTCTTTAAGGTCATGGGTTTCTGATACTGAACATCATACATGCTCTAGATCATCAATAGGCTCATGCTGTCTGGATTTGAGATACTCCGCCGGAGACACACCGAAGTGCGCCCGGAATACCCGGTGGAAATAGGAGTAGCTCGCAAAACCACAGGATTCCGCAATATGCTCCAGTGTCATTTCGCTGTATTTCATGCGTTCTAACGCTGCATTCAGACGGATCTCAATTGCGTATTGAATCATGGTCTGATTGTAGTGCTCCTTGAATAAACGGACTGCACGCGACAGGCTGAGTCCGGCATAACGTGCCGCTTCCTCAAGCTTGAACGTAACCGTGGCATGCTCCTCAATATAACGTTTTAACTTCAGCGCAGAGGAAACTGCTCGATCGGTCTGAATATTCTCTTTAATTGCCCGGTCAATATATAGACATAATCCGCGCAGTAACGCATCCTTTAGCTCCGCATTTTCCTCAAGAGGTCCCCGACGTTTCTCAAGCAACATATTTCTCCATAGGCTGATGAGCTTATCATCAAGTCCAATCCGGCTCACGGTAGATCGTTGCTGCCGTTTCCACCAGTTCTCGATCCAGCTGCCCTCGCAGAACAGATAATAGTCTCCACTAGACAAGCGTCCTTCCTTATGTGGTTCATCTACAACGAGATGGTAGTCGTCACCAGGCTTTAAGAGCAGTAAATCCCCGCTAGTCATCCTGAATTCTTCATCCTGTACATACACTTTGCACGAACCTTCTGTCTGTAGACGGAACAGATAGGTTTGCAGCTCGCCCCTCATATTATGTGTGAACGCTTTATAGTGGTATGAGTAGTCACAGATCAGTACAGATGTCTCTAACGTATCCAAAGATAAAATCCCCCAATATGTACATCCTGCATGCAATCAAATGGGTACATTCAATAGATGCAAAATGATGGAAATAAAATTTGACCAGATAGTTCATGTTCTGACTATATTGTATATGTTCATTCTAGCCTGTTTTGCGTTAGGATGATACCAGATAGAGCAATGAAAGCAAATTTGAGAACAGAGGTGTATCCTACATGAAAAAACTTAATATTGGTTTGCAATTGTTTACACTCCGTGATGAAACTGCAGCAGATTTTCGTGGTACGTTGCGTAAGGTAGCGGCCCTTGGATATGAAGGTGTGGAGTTTGCCGGATATGGTGATATTCCAGCTGAGGAAATGAAAGCGCTACTAGATGAACTTGGACTGAAAGGATTCAGCAGCCACGTTTCACTACATGCGATGCGTGAAGACTTGCAAAAACAAATCGATTACCTGAAAACGATTGGTGCACAATATATCATTTGTCCTTACCTGATGCCTGAGGATCGTCCTGAGAATGCAGAAGGCTGGACCAAGCTATTCGCTGAGTTACAACAATATGGGGCTGAAGCAGCGAAACAAGGGTTGATCTTTGGATACCATAACCATGACTTTGAATTCCATGGCCAGGTTGGCGATGCCAATGCTTTTGATGCCATGTTCGCTCAAACATCACCGGAAGCGGTAAAAGTGGAAATGGACGTATGTTGGGTACAATTTGCGGGACAAAATCCGATCGAGTATATTAATAAATATGCGGGTCGCTTGCCGCTGCTTCATCTGAAGGACTTCAGCAAAGACGAACAGGGCCAGATGAAAACACTGGAATTGGGACAAGGTTCGGTTGACCTGCCAGCTGTTATTGAAGGGGCTACGAATGCAGGCGTGGAATGGCTGATCGTGGAACAAGACGTATGTCAGAACCCTCCGCTTGAGAGCGTATCCAACAGCTACAACTGGTTGAAACAGAACTATTTGAGCCAATTTTAATCTAACATTTTGCATAATCCAAAGAGCGAATTGAATCGAATTATGAAAAATGCTGAATTTTATTTGTCAAAGGAGACTTATATACATGAGTAAAATTAAAGTTGCTGTATTCGGCTGTGGAGCCATTGCCGAGCGCAGACATATTCCAGAGTACGCTGCCAATGAGAACGTAGAACTTGTCGCTTTTGCCGATCCGATTGTGGAGCGTGCGGAGAAGATGGCCGAGACTTACGGAGGTAAAGCGTACTCCAGTTACGAAGAATTGCTTGCAAACGAAACGGTGGATGCCGTTAGTGTGTGTACACCAAACTATCTGCATGCGCCAATGGCGATTGCTGCTGCCAATGCAGGCAAGCATGTATTGGTTGAGAAACCAATGGCAGTATCCACTGAAGAAGGCGAGCAAATGATCGAAGCTGCCAAGAAAAATGGCGTGTATCTGATGGTTGGACACAACCAGCGTCTGATGCCTCCACACGTAAAAGCAAAAGAGATTCTCGACTCCGGCAAACTCGGTAAAGTTCTTAATTTCCGTACATCATTTGGTCACCCGGGTCCAGAAGGATGGAGTGTGGACGGAGCGGATAGTTGGTTCTTCCGTAAAGAAGAAGCTATTATGGGCGCCATGGGCGACCTGGGCGTGCACAAATCCGACTTCATTCGTTACTTGCTGAATGATGAAGTATCTGAAGTGGCTGGTTTTATCAGCACACTGCACAAGGAAGGTACTAAAGTTGACGATAACGCAACTTGTTTGCTGCGTATGAAGAGCGGAGCGATCGGAACGCTAGTAGCAAGCTGGACACAATACAGAGCTGGAGACAACAGTACAGTTCTGTGGTGCGAGAATGGTGTTATGAAGATCGGAACAGTGGAAGGCGATGAAGTGATCGTTGAACTGACCAATGGTACAGTTGAGACGTACAAAGTTGGTGCCATGGCTACCAACGAGAAACAAGTGCCGAGTGGTGTAATTGACGCATTTGTAGAGTCAATTGTAACGCAAACACCTCCAGCGATTTCCGGGGAAGAGGGCTTACGTTCCCTGCAAGTGATCCTGGCAGCATTCGAATCCGAGAAAACAGGTCAGATCGTTAAACTGTAATCCATACGAATGACAGTGCAATTTCTAACATTCTATATGTCTTAATCCATGATATAAGGGACTTACCTTCAGAGATCTGTTCTGGGGTAAGTCCTTCTATATTTGTCTCCAACCGAGTGAGGGAAAGAGAACAATGCTACGGTAATTGTGCAATAGGCTTTACAATAATGTATCGCTTTTACACAGCATAAAAAGCTGATTACCCGCGCTATCGCGGATAATCAGCCCTTTAGAGTCATTATTATTAAATGATAGAATGACTAGCTCTCTTTAGATGCCAGCAGGTACATCACTTCCCAGATCCAGCCATGCGATTTCAGCAGGAGTCAGCATGATGCGGGACCCTTCGTCACAGGAGAGCAGTTCCGCCTGATTCTGGGCACCGATCAAGGCACAGGTTGGGAACGCCTGATTCAATACATAAGCGAGTGCGATCTGAATGGGTGATGTTTTCTTCGAATTAGCCAATTGTTCAGCCCGGCGTAACCGTTCCCAGTTGCCATCACTGTAGAATACACGCACCAGATCTTCGTTATCGCGAACTTCAGGTGTGAATCTTCCCGTGAAGAAACCGCGCGCTTGGGAGGACCAGGATAGCAATGGCAGCTTGGTTTGCTCATGCCATGCCAGTGTCTCTGCATCTGCCGACACACAGCCTGCCCAGAAAGGTTCGTTTGCTTTGGCGAGACTGAGGTTCGGACTGCTGAATGTGAAGCCCTTCAAGCCATTTGCCGCAGCGTACGCATTGGCTTCCTCAAGGCGCTGCCAGGTCCAGTTGGAGGCGCCAATTGCGCCGATTTTGCCGGAATCAATATGTTCGTTTAATGCTTCAAGAATAACACTGACAGGCATATTTGGGTCATCCCGGTGCAAGGCATACATCTCTACATGATCTGTCTGAAGACGCTCCAGACTTTCCATCAAGTCACTGCGGATGGCATCAGCGTTCACGCGTGGCCCATTCTGGTCATGATGCGCGCCTTTGGTGAGAATGACGATCTGGTCACGGTTACCGCGTTCTTTCATATAACGACCAAGGACTTCTTCACTCTGTCCACCACAATAAATATGTGCTGTATCTACAGTGTTACCGCCAATCGACAGAAAAGCATCCATGTTCGTAGCTGCTTTATCGTAGGCATTATGCACGAAATAATCGGTTCCTTTAATCAATCGGGAGACACGTTTACCTGCACCAGCAATTTCGATATATTCCATAAGTCAGTTCATCCTCTCAATTATAGTGTAATTCGTGTACGTTCTTCCGCTGAACGAAGGCAAGCTTCCAGCACTTTCATATTAGCTACTGCATCGGAAGGGGCGAAGCGCAGATCCTTGCCCTGAAGTACGGCACGTGCCATGTCATCTCCCTGCAGAGAGTAGTGGTTCACTTGCGGAACTTCAATCTCTTTGCGTTCACCGCCAGCCGTTACATAGAAGTTGGAACTGCGATCCTGACGACCGATAAAGGCCGATGGTACCTCAATGATGCCATCAGAACCTAGAACTTCGAGCGTGTTGCGGAAGGCTGCCCACATGCTGCTGTCAAACGTCACACCAACGTGATTATCGAATTCCAGCAGTCCGGAAGCCATCATATCGACCTGATCATGCTGTGGGGAGAACATGCCAATAACGGTAACTGCGCTTGGTTCTTGGCCTAGCAGCAGGCGAGCAACACTGATGGAATAACATCCGATATCATACAGTGCACCGCCACCCCACTCCTTCCGAAAGCGGACATTGCCGGATGCATTGGAGTTATTAAATGAAAATGTGCTGTGAATACCACGGATCTCACCGATCTCACCACTGGCAATGATATCCCTGATCTGCTCATAACGTGGATGATGGCGGTACATGAATGCTTCCGCGAGATGCACACCTGCATCTGCACAAGCTTGAACCATCTCCTGAGCTTCCTGCTCTGTCAGAGCCAATGGTTTTTCGCACAAAATATGTTTGCCTGCTTCAGCAGCCCGGATCGTCCATTCCCGATGCAGATGATTCGGAAGCGGGATATATACGGCATCAATGGAATCATCAGCGAGCAAAGCTTCATAACTGCCATAAGCCTTGTCGATCCCTAGTTGTTCGGCCGTCTGTTTGGCTTTATCTTCGTCTCGACTGGCAATCGCGGTTACTTCATTCAACTCGGATTGCTGCAACCCAGGAATGACGGATTCCACAGCAATGCTAGCGCTACCAAGAATGCCCCAACGTAATTTTTGAACTGAATTCATGTGTTGTATCCTCCTGTGTATAAATGTATATTGTGATTATAATGAATAGACCAGCGAATTAAAATGATAATATATTGAAGTTAGTTAACACAATATTGTTGATCAAGGAGAACCGGCTATGATGAGACAAACCGTATTGCTTACCCTGCAGGATATTCCATATTTTTGTTATCCCGAGTCCGTTGGACATTATATGGACCACGTCCAGCATTCCGTGTTGCGTGAGGCTGGCGCACTGAACAACTTTAATATTCACTACGTCGCTTCGGGCAAGGGATATGTGGAAGTGGACGGAGTGGTGCATGAGCTTCGCGCAGGTCAGGCGTTCCTCTATTTCCCGCAGCAGCGGCAGCATTATTATAGTAGTGAAGATGATCCATGGGATGTACGATGGGTTCATTTTTACGGTGAACGTCTGCATGATTATATGATCGAGCGGGGGTTACACCGCAATCTATTGTGGACACTGCGGCAACGCAGCTCTTGGGAAGAGGCTCATCTGGCCTTGCTCACTGAAGCGGAACAGAACACAATGCTGCGTCCGGCTCAGCTATCCACACTGACCTATGCCGTACTCGCCGAGTTCGTGCAGCATGCAGTACCTTTAAAGAGCACACGTACCACAAGTAAGGCGGAGAGTCGGGTTCTTGCACTTCTTCCACAGATGCAACAAGAGGCCTGTCAACCTTTCCTGTTACAGGACTGGGCGGATCTCGCAGGTGTGAGTTCGTATTACTTTTGCAAAATGTTCAAGAGTGCTGTAGAGATGACACCTATGGAGTTTATCACTCGTTCACGACTACAGATGGCGAAGCAATGGTTACTCGAACGGCCTACGGCCAACATTGGACAAATCGCGGAGGAAGCGGGGTATCCCAATGCCAGTTATTTTAATCGCCAGTTCATGGCTCATGAGGGGATGACACCCACGGATTACCGCGGATTGTATCACAATTAACCCGTATCCTTTCGATGTGGCCAGCGCTTTAGGTATAGTGGTTTGACAGAGAGCTCAATCAAGTCTATTATGGATAAATTAAATCCGTGTATAATGAGGTGCCCTCATGAAATATTCAAAAGCAACAAATTATGCTTTGCATACCATGCTTCATCTTGTAAGTACTGCCCCCGAACAGCTGGTTAGTGTCCACCAACTTGCAGAATTGCAGAAGGTATCACCAACCTATTTGTCCAAAATATTGACCAAATTGGTTAAGGCGGGCATGATCGAATCCACATCCGGTGCCAATGGTGGTTATCGGCTTAGTCGTAAAAATCCCGATCCTTCTTTCCTGGAGATCATTCATGCGATTGAAGGTCAGGCGTCCCTGTTCGAATGTTCCCAGAATCATAACGCAGGCTGCTTGATCCAGCAGGTGATGGTGCAGGCGGAAGAAGAGATGGAAAGTTTTTTGAACAATAAGAAAATGTCAGAACTTGCTTCCCAGATGAAGAGTTGGAGTGCACAGCAGTAGCTTGGGGATAAAAGTGAGGCTTGAATTGATGGGAATAACTCGTCTGGCACATAGGTATATCCAGATCTTTCCCCAACCTCGCGAGAGGTAAGGAAAGATTTTTTTGTATCATTGTACCTAATAGAAGGCGAATGGTACAATAAGGAAGGTATAGTATGCATACATACATGATCCTAATCTTACATCACATTTTACATCTCTGGAGGGACAACACATGAGCCAATCAACGATCACAGGACTGGAACAATTGCTCGCGCTGGAAAACATTCGGAATACCAAGGCACGTTATTGCCGCTATATTGATACGAAACAGTGGGATACCTTGGGTGATGTGTTTGCTCCGGATGCCGTGGCCGATTTCAGCACAGAAGGCAATCCAATTCCGGTACTAACAGGCCGTGATACGATCGTACAAGTATTCCGTGATCTGGTGGATGTTGCCGTAACCGTGCATCATGTACATAGCGCCGAAGTTGAATTTGTATCCGAGAATGAAGCGAAGGTCATCTCCCCAATGGAAGATTGGGTAACGTTCCCAGAGGGCAATGAGAACAAATCCTTCCACGGATTTGGGCACTACCATGAAACTTTTGTCAAAATCGACGGCCAGTGGTACATCAAACATACAAGTTTGAAACGTCTTCGTTTGGACCTGTTTGAATAGTATACTCAGTTTAGAAGAATAGAGAAGTTGGTCAACCATAAAATAATAGCCCCGAGGAGCGTGATGAACGCATCCTTGGGGCTTTTTTGTGTTAATGGAAGAGGGCAGCTGTCACATGTATCATGCATAGAAAATAGGTAGAAAAAAAGCCAGGTTCAGAACCCGAGGGCCCCTTCCTGACTTCTTTTGGTTAAATATAATATTAAATCCGGTTACTTGTTTTCGTGACTTTCCGTGACTGCATTCTTAGATACACCTGAGAGAAAATAACGGATGCCAGTGCGACCACGGTCATACCCCAGAAAATATTGGTGTACGCCGAGGAGAGTGGCAAGTTCTGCATCGCCGTTAATGCTACACCAGTAACAGCAACGCTGAAAGCACCGCTGAAGAACTGACTAAGTTGGAACAGTCCCATACCTGCGCCCACCTGATCCATGGTCAGATTGCCAGACAATTCATTGGACACGCTGGTGGTTAGGGAAGAGAAGCCAACGCTGAGCAGGACATACACAGCCATAATGGCGTAGATGTTATTGTCTGCAAATAAGGCGAACAATCCGGCAGCGGCCAGTAGCAACCATGGTGCAAATTTCAACAGCAACGTATTGCCATGTCGGTCAATCATGCGGCCGATCCGGTTGGACAGCAGCATGGACACAACTGCACCGGGGAAGATGACGAGTCCGGATTGAGCAGGTGTCAGTCCGTATAGATGCGCCAAAATTTGAGGTAACAGGAACAACGTTGAGAAGTTATTAATGTACGATACAATCCCCAGCGAGCTGAGCATCATATATTTTTTGTCTTTGAATAAAGCAGGTTGAACAAACGGATCTGCCGCGCGCCGAATTCGGAGCCAGAACAGAAGCAGTGCCGCAGCACCGATAACAAGCGTGAACCACTGACGGGAAGTCAGGAATAACAGCACACCGGTAGTACCGATGGCAAGAAGCACGGCACCCAGCAGGTCAAATGAACCTTTTTGCGGTGTTTCCCGAGGAAGCAGTTTGAAGAATACAGGAATCAAGAATAACGTTAATCCCGTAACGATAAACAGATCATGCCATCCCAGAAATTGTGTGATACTTCCGCCAATGACGGGACCAAGTCCAAGCCCAAGTGAACTCGCGGACATGATGACAGCCATCGATTTACCCCGGCGATCATGTGGAATGTACCGGGTAATCAGCACAATGGCAAGCCCCGGAACCGATGCAGCACCCGCAGCCTGGATCAGACGTGCAATGAGCAAAATGATGAAATGATTACTGAAGAACCCGAGTACCGATGCAGCACCAAGTAACGTAAGCCCGGTCGTGAATAATGTACGAATAGGTATGAAATCCGATAGACGTGAGAACGTAATCGAGGAAATGGCAAATACGATGGAATACCCTGTAACAATCCATGAGGAAGCGACGGATGTAAGCATAAATTCGGCTGCAATTTTGGGTAGGGCCAGATTAAACATCATTGTATTCATAACAACGAGTACAACGGTGAAGCCAAGCAAGCTTACAATTAATCCTTCCTGTATTCCGGTCCGTTCCCCTGATGATGCGGTTGCGGTGTTGTTCATAAAAACCTCCTAAAGTGATGTGTATTTCGCAACATTTCAGAAACGGTGTGTAACATTTGCAAAATGTAGTATGATGTCAATCCCGTGCCTGACAGCAGGGGTTTCATAACGAAATCATTAAAGTTCGATTGGTGTCGAACATTAGAAATATATCATGGATCTGTGTTAGAATACAATGCATAGTCTGAAAAAAGGAGACTACCGTATGAAAATTTTACATCATCCACAGGTGTCAGATATTGAACTTTCCTCCGTACTGTATGCGCTGAGTGACCCGACTCGCCTTGGGATTGTTGCGGAAGCAGCCAGAAGCGGAGAGCAACCGTGCAGTCATTTTCATGCACCTGTTGTGAAGTCAACGATGTCACACCACATTCGAACCCTGCGGGAAGCCGGAGTTATTCGGGTCAGAGTGCAGGGTACACAGCATTTTCTCACCCTGCGATCCGATGATTTGGAAACGCGTTTTCCAGGACTCCTGCAACCGTTATTGCAGGCCGCAGCTCAGTCGAGCACAGATCTTTCCTAAATGTTGTCCTTTCTTCAGGTCGAAGAGGGGACATTTTTTATTTTCTAATACGGCATGTTCAAAAAGTTAACGATTCAGCACCGAGAAGGTGAACGCAAGATTCGATGTCGAGTTCGCTTCTTGGGCTACTTCGTGATCAATTGGGGACTTTTTGAACAACCTTTAAAACTGATGCGACATTCTGTGTCGTACCATGCCATATATAATAACGGTGAACACACAAACCATATCGAAAAGAGGTTCACAACCATTGGCAAAAACCAAAAGAGGACGCGTCTTGTGGAGTCTTCCTTCCAGGGGCCGGGGAACATGCCCGGTGTGCAGCAGTACCCGAATTAAATTGTTGTATACGCAAACAAAAACAGACGGTACAAGTCTGAAAGTATGCAAGAAATGCTTCAAAGCCGTGCAATCCAGAGTGGATAAGGCACATGTATAACATAACTGGCTTGTTCTTCGGAACAGGCCATGTCTTTTGATATAATCGAATATATTAGGAATGGATGAGATGGGGGCGGGAAGATGAGTAACATGCATCGGATTCACTGGTTTGACGAACAGATTCGGGGTGGACGTTTTCCGAATAGCAGCTGGCTTGCCCGTGAATTTGAAATCTCCCGTCGTCAGGCTCAGCGTGATATTGAATATATGGCAAACTCCCTGCGCGCCCCCTTGGTATATATGGCGAAATATCGGGGCTATTGTTACGAGGATCAGACCTTTCGATTGCCCCATTTATATATGACAGAAGAAGAGCAACGTGTCCTGAAATATTTGGCACACCGCTATCGACATTACGATTATGATCAATCGGACGCGGTGAAACGTGTAGCGCATTTACTGGAGCGTTTTACGTTGGAGGAACAACAGATGGGGAGTGGTGCGCTTCCGGTGTTTTCGGCGCAACCGAAGCAGCTGCAATTCTTTGAATTGTTGTCCCACGCCATAACTGACTTGCGCAGAGTACATATTCATTACAGGGATCACGATGGAGAACGGCAGTTTTCCTTGTGTCCATTAAAGATGATATCCCAGTTTAACGCCGATTACGTGGTGGGTTATGAAGCAGATCCTGTGCAGCAAGTGGCGATTCGCTTGGAGGGCATAGTTCATGTATCGATCTCGGATGATAGATTTGAGTACAGGTCAGATGCCCTCCTAGGTGGATGGGAAGAACCACTGCCTGTGCGTAAACCGTTTGTAGCTGAGATTCGCTTGAAGGAATTGCAGCAAATGGACCTATGGCAAGGGTATCGTATTCGGGCTAGGCAAGATCTGATTTATTTGATTGAATTTTATGACACGGAGGCTTTCTTGCAGCATTTGTTTATTAGCGAATGGGAGGAACTTTTGTCTCCTGGGTGGCTTAGACGCAAGCTTCAGCAAAGAGCAGAAGGATTAATTGACAGGCTCTCGATACAACGTAAGCAAAACGTGGAATAAAGCAGTATAGAGAGGAGAAGATCCGTCCTTGGCTGAGAATATTTTAGATAACCTCATCATGAAGAGGGAGTCCAAATCGTACGTGGATAGTCTGCATGCGATACTAACCCATACAGGCCAGTTTCAAGGTTCCAAGGTTCTACTTGCCGGATATACGGGCATGGCTTTTAAGCTGGCGGTGCATCGCAGACTACTTTCCATGTCGGTTACAGCGTATGGACAATGGGGGGAAGCACATCGTCCGGGAGTCGATAACCTGGGAATATTTACGATCTGGGATGGGGGACGTACACGTCATTCCACGTTTGGTTATTACCAGCAGGATGCAGTGAATTGGGTGAGACGGAGTATTGATGAAGGCACTGGTGTGATTTACTGGATTCCTGAGTTCGGTGTTATTCATGGATATGATGACCGTGACCGCATCTTTTATGTGCAAGACGGATGGAGCAAGGAACCGCAGATTTTGTTGTATGACAATTTCGGCTTAAACCTTACCGGATTTTGGTATTGTCAGGTGTTTGGTGATCAGGTCCGCATCCCTGAACAGCAGATGCTGCTGGAATCCCTGAGACTGGCGATTGAGGATTGGGATCTTCCCTATCGTCTGTTACCTGATCAGAATATTGCTTCAGGTAGAAAGGCATATGATGTGTGGGTGCAGGCCCTGCGGAGTGGGGATTTCGATGAATCCGGTGCAGGTTATATCTTGGAATCCTTCTGTCATTCGCGAACCGAAATAAGGATGTATTTGCAGGGTGTTCGAGAGATATGGAACGAACTGGACCATGCTTGTGCATGTTATGAACAGCTTGGGACGTTAATTGACCAAATGAAAGGATATATGGTTCAGCAGGAGAATAGACGTGTCTTGCGACCAGACACCACAGAAGATTTAGCACAGGTACTCGTGAAGGCGAAAGCACTGGAAGAGCAGGCTATTGATTATTTTCGAGTGATATCCAGGAAGTATCCTGACCGTAAAAGGTCCACTATACCACGGTGGGGAGCACATTCCGCACGATAGGATGAGAGAGGAAGGGAGTGAAGGATGATGGCGACAAAAGTAGTATTGCAGGACTGGATTCGATCCTCGCAAGCTGTGAATTCTGCTGATGAATGTAGATCATGGAGCGGTGTAAGCGCGTATACAGATGCGTTGTTTCGCATTTTATTACATAAACAGTGGACGGTTTTTCCACACCACATGATTGCAGGTATGACAGCAAGTGCATTCCGATTAGTGGTGGATCGGCGTCTGACGTCAGAATCAATTTCGGCTTACAACTGGATGGCAGAGAACTTTGTCGCAGCTGACTTCATTGGTGTGACAACGGGACAACATGGTGGATTTTCATTTGAACCGACTTTTCCGCTCTATCAGAAGCAGGCTCTGCTGGATATTAAAGCTTCCATTGACCGAGGCATAGGTGCAATTCTCTGGCACGATCAATTTGTCATTGTTATTGGCTATGATGATGTGGAACGGGTGCTGTTCATCTGTAAAAGTAAAGGTGATGAAATCATTCGTCTGCCCTATGATTCGTTTGGGAGGAACAGTACACCCTACTGGTATTATCAGGTGCTGGAAGCCTGTGCACCCATAGATCTATGGGAAGTCTGCAAGGAATCGTTAATCCAGGCCGTGTACAAATGGGATACCCATGACTATATGCTGCCGCCCCAAGATTATGCCTGTGGAGCGGCAGCGTATGACGCTATTGCCGCTGTTTTGCAGACAGGAACATATGACACAGAACAAGCGGCAGCTGTACTTCGCTATTATGCCAAATCAAGATTGGATATTGCCTCTTATGTTGCAGGACTTAAGCATCTGTCTATTCAAATGGATCAGGTAATAAACGAGTATGAGCTGCTCGCAAACCTGTATACAATGATCGTTGAGGTGATAGATGACTCCATCTCTTGGGATTCGAGAGAAGCGGAATGTGTGCAAAGGGTAATTGAGCTTATCCGGAAGGCAGGGGCTACGGAACAACGTGCCATTGATGCCATTAAACGTGCCTTTCCAGAGACGATAGGCAATCGTTTTGACGACGTAGGCTTGAGGTGAATGAAGCATGATAGCTAACATATTGCAAAGCACAGCTGAAATAAACCGGACAGGCCGCAGCCGATCCGGTTTATTTGCATTGAACATATGTGTACATCAGTTCATATGATCCACGCTAATAATAACTTTTAAAAGAAAAATAACCAAAATTTTAATTTTGGGGTAATCCAAACCCCCTCTTGTTCCGAATATTATATTAGATGGTCTTTTTTGGATGATGATATTCAAGGATAACAGGGGGCGGGAGTATGGTACATAATCCGGAAACCATTCAGGAATGTATCGAACATGCAAGGCAAAGGCTCTACCAGATTGCTGATCAATATGCGGAACTATGGCATCCGGAGGTTATTCGCCAATCCATGGTGCTGGATGAATTGATTAATGAATATAACAACGCTATTCGCAGCAGAAAAATATCAAAACAACTGAAATCATGAGCTATAGAATGCACTTATAGAACGAAAAAGAATCCCTAACGGGATTCCGTGTGTTTGCCTTACTCTTTTACCGCCCCGAGCACAATTCCCTTTACGAAGAAACGCTGCAAGAACGGATATACGAGCAGAATCGGCAGAGCGCCAATAAAGATCTGAGCCGCATTCACCGTACGTTGAGACATGTTCTGGAGCTGCGTTGCATCCACGTTCATGTTGGAGAAATCTTGCTGTACAATAATGGTCTGCATTAACGTGGCAAGTGGATATTTGGAAGCATCATTCATATAGATCAGCCCGTCGAACCAGGAATTCCATTGACCTACCATGGTGAATAAGGAGATCGTGGCAATGGCGGGCATGGATACAGGCAGATAAATTTTGAACAGGGTCGTGATATGATTGGCCCCATCGATGAATGCAGCTTCTTCCAGCTCTTTCGGTACGTTGCGGAAAAAGTTCATCATGAGAATCAGGTTCCAGACAGCCACCGCTCCCGGCAAAATGAGAGCCCACATCGTATTAATCAGTCCAAGCTTCTGAATCAAAATATAGGATGGAATCAATCCCCCGCTGAACAGCATCGTGAAGATGAAAAACCAGGCATATAATGAACGCCCCTTGAAGTGCAGACTTTCCTTGGATAATGGATAAGCCGTTAGGAAGACAAGTGTCATACTGAGCAGTGTGCCCAGAACCGTACGCTGGACTGAAATCCAGAGTGCACTGAGAAAGTTACTGTTACCAAATGTTTTGGTGTACGCGTCCACCGTAAAATCAATCGGCCAAAGTGTCACCAGATTGGCGGATGCTGCCGCCTTACCACTGAAGGAAACCGCCAGAATATGGACCAGCGGCAGGATGCACAGGATGGAGACGGCCGCGATGAATATCAGGTTGAAACCATTGAATATACGGTACCCGGTTGTTTTGTGATACACCTTGATTCCTCCTTAATGCATGATGCTAACCCTTTTAGAAAATACGATAATTGGCGATTTTGTACGCCATCCGGTACGCAGAGATGACCAGGAACATCGCGACAAATGATTTGAATAGTCCAACAGCGGTCGCAAAGCTCATTTTGCCATTCAGAATTCCCATCCGGTAGACAAAGGTATCGATAATATCACCTTTCTCATATACCAGCGGATTGTACAGGTTAAAGATCTGGTCAAAGCCTGCATTCAGGATATTGCCCAGCGATAACGTACCTACCACGATAATCATCGGTACAAGCGCAGGCAGGGTAATGTGTAATGTCTGTCTGAGCCGCGTTGCCCCATCTACCTCCGAAGCCTCGTACAATGCCGGGTTAATGCCCGCAAGTGCTGCCAGAAATACAATCGTTCCGAATCCAAACTCCTTCCACACATCACTGACAACCACCGTTACACGGAACCAGTCGCCATCCCCTAGAAAGAAAATCGGTTCAACACCAGCCGCCGCTAACACCTGGTTTACCAGCCCACCTTCCGGTGATAACATATCGAGCAGAATGCCGCCCAGGACAACCCAGGACAGGAAATGGGGCAGGTACACCAAGGTCTGTGAGAAACGTTTGAACGTAGAGTTCCGAACCTCGTTTAGCAAAATGGCGAACACCACGGGGGCCACAAGTCCGGCCACAATTTTCATTGAAGCGATCAGTACCGTATTCCAGATGACCTGAACGCTGTCGGGATATTCGAACATGAACCGGAAGTTGTCCCAGCCCACCCATTTGGAGCCAGTGAACCCCAGCCACGGTTTGAAATCCTGAAAAGCAATAATAATGCCGCCCATGGGCACATAGGCGAACAGCAATGTGAGCAGTACAGCAGGCAGCAGCATCAGATGCAGCGGCCACGTGCGTTTGAAATTCCAGCGGGTACGTTTGCGTGGATGGGGTGTCATTTTTCGCACCGGCGTATGGGTTGTTAACGGTTGTTCGATAGCCATCAGGGTCCCTCCTTTATCTCGTCCAACCCTGGCAACATAAGGCGAGAAAGCCTCTGCACAGAGTGGAGCAACTGAATTATAGCAATGGAAAAGGGCGGACTATAGAACAACATTTCAATGCGGATGTTGAAATATTAACTTGTTGATGGAAACAGCAAAAAAAGAGCATCCGACTCGAAAGTCCAATGCTCCTGTCATCAGGTTGTGTTCCTGCCATATGCTGTCTGCTTCCAATATGCCCTTTATGCTGAACCTGCCTATATCATTTCACAATTGAGCCATCATACTGCGCATCAATGGTACGAACCGCTGACTGCACCTCAGCCACTAGACGTTCCCTATCCTCATAGAGGGGGGCCTCTTCATCCTCAAAATCAAATTGAATCCCACGAACACTGCCTTGTGTCAACGTTAACCCCTGAAGCTGTAACTCAAACAGGAACGAAGCATCAAAAGCCATGCCATCCATGTCCCGGTAACAGTACAAGCTGGAGATATCTTCTTCTTCAATATGTAAAATGCCTTGTTCTGTCAGTTGCATCACAGAGCCCCCTCATGAAATGTTGATTCACTCCCAGTATAAGGGGATTACAAGTAGCAGGAAAGCGGGGCTAATATAAAATCAACTAGAAATGTAAGGGTTTTCAATATAAAATAGGACTTCGGTATAGAAGGACTTCAAATTCAGGGACAGGGTGAAACGATGAAATTCACAGTATTTGCGAAGACGGTCATTCTCTTAATCTGCCTGCTCGTACCCATTCTGCTGCTCTATACGTACGCGAACCAGGCAAATGTGGACATGGTCGTTGAAGAGAAACAACAGTCGAGTCTGAACCAGTTCAATTATTTCAGTTCCCAGGTGGATAAAAATATCGAGCAGCTCTCGCTGTATGGCCTGACGTTGCTGCGAGATCCGAGTATCCTGCACTACCGTTACATGACGGACTCCACCAGCCAATATGAGAAAAACAGCATCTATTTGGATATTCTCGACAAATTATCGTTGTACCAGTCCACCAGCCGTTGGAAGAACGATATTACCATTGTGCTACCGCAAGCGGAACTTGTGTTGTCCACCATGTCCAGCCGGACGGTCTACGATGAGAAGATGTTGACGTTTCCGCAACCAGGCCAATGGCAGCTGGAGAAAGGGAGTTTCACCTACTTTTTCACGGATAACTATGATTGGAATGAAAAACCGGTGAATACAGGCGTGCGAACGGTGATGGAGATTAATTTTGACCCGATGAACGTGGTTGCCATGTTGGATGATTTCAAAGAAACGCAGGGCGGAGATCCTTTCTTGCTCGTACCAGGTAACGATCCGTTGCTGAACCGTACGGCGGACCCCGAACTGGTCGAAGCGATCATGCGAGATATCCCCTTTAACGGACCGGAGAGGGAAGGTAATCATCAGCTGGAGGTGGGCGACAAACAGTATCTGGTCAGTTACGTGCACTCCAAACAACTGCAAGCAGTGTACGTGAACCCGGTGGTATTGGATGATCTGCTGAACCCGATGGATAAGAGCCGAAATATGTTTATTACCTCCATATTGTTACTGCTCGTGCTCAGTATCGGGGCCGCACTGCTTTTGTATCGAAAAGTTCAGGTGCCCATCCATCGTTTGATGAGAGGGTTGCAACAGATTCGCAAAGGCCAGTTGTCCACTCGGATTCCGGTCGATCACTCCCGTGATGAATTCGCGTACCTGACCCAGAGTTTCAACCATATGGCGGAGCAGATTCAGGAACTGATCGAGAAGGTATACGAGGAACGTATTCGCTCACGGGAAGCGACATTGAAGCATCTGCAATCACAGATCAACCCGCATTTCCTGTACAACTGCCTGTTTTATATCAAAAATATGACCCAGCTTGGCAACCGTGAAGCGGTTATTGCCATGTCGCTAAGTCTGGGAGACTACTATCGCTACATTACGCGGGGCGAGAATGACATGACAACAGTGGAAGAAGAGATTCGGCTGCTGGACCATTATCTGTCCATTCAACAGATGCGGACCAATCGGCTGACCTACGAGATTGCCGTACCGCAGCAACTGATGCAGCTTCACATTCCGCGACTGCTCATTCAACCAATCGTAGAGAATGCGGTGATCCACGGCATTGAGCCCATGGAAGGCAGTGGGCATGTCGTCGTAACGGGGATGGCGGTACCCGAACATATTGAGGGACGAAAATATACAAGATATAGCCTGTTTGTAGACAATGACGGGGTCACGCTGACAGCGGAAGAGATTGCAGAATTGGAACGTGAGATTAATGAACCGATGGGCGAAGAGATTGGAACGGGGACGTGGAATGTGCACCAGCGTCTCGTTACACGATATGGGCTGTCGTCCGGGCTTCATTTTGGAGCGATTCCCTACGGTGGACTTAGTGTAGAAATTCGATGGTTTGAGGAGGAACAACCGCATGATGAATCTGATGGTCGTGGATGATGAACATTCCGCAGTAGAGTCGATCGCTGTCTCCATACCGTGGAGAGAACACGGGATTGGTCAGGTATTCAAAGCTTATTCAGTCAAAGAGGCACTGGAACATATGGCAACACATCAGGTCCATATTATTATCACGGATATCCGAATGCCGGGTCTTTCGGGTCTGGATCTGGTCAGTCATATCAGGCAAAAATGGGAACAGACCAAATGTATTATTTTATCCGGGCATGCTTCCTTCGATTATGCGAAGCAGGCGCTTAAACATGGGACGGTCAGTTATCTGCTCAAACCGGTTCGAGATGAGGAACTGATCGAATCCGTGCAGCAGGCCGCCGTGCAGATTCGCCTGGAGGGTGAGAAACAAATGCTGCATCAGCGGGCCATGTATTCAGTGAGGGAACATCTGCCCGAGAAGCGGGCGGAGCTGATGAAGGATGTATTGTTAGGGCATAAATTTGCGGATGCTGAACTCGAAGGCAAGCTGGAGCAACTGGAGATCGGATTCCGTCCAAAGGATAAAATGCAACTGTTGCTCATCCGTTATGATGACCATCAACCTACTCATAAAGCGTTTCGATTGATGAAGTACGCCATCTCGAATGTAGTGGAAGAGATCTACGGCAGTACCTATCACCTCTGCCATACGGATGACGCCTATGATGATCTGGTCTTTATGGCCAGCCCCAAACAAACCCAAGCCGAACCGGAAGTGCTAATGGGACGACTTGGAGAACGGTTGCTTCACAGTGTAAGGCAGTATCTGAACGCGACCATTTCCCTGTCCGTTAGTCGTATGGGACGTTTTCCAGATCAGGTGCCTCAGCTATATCATCAAGCTGTCAGTGCGCTTCGCAAGCAAGCCGATGCAGGCAAAGGACTACATCTGAATGCGGCAGCGGGAACCAATGCGGCCACGTTAAAGTCACTTGCGGCGCTGTATGAACCGCCGGGTCTGACGACGTTACTGGAAGCCGGACGCATGGAGGATGCATACCGTAAGATTGATCAGATCTTTGCCGAACTTTCGAACAGTGTGTTTCCGGAACATGTGTATGTGGCTTTTCATTATTTGGCGGCGGCATTCTCATATATGGCTCACCGGGAAGGAAGACAGTTAGCCGAAGTGCTTGGCGAGCAGTACCAGCAGCTGCTCAAGGATGGTTATGGCATCTCGCTGCGTAGTCTGGAAACGTGGACCAGAAGTGTGATGCAGCAGTGGGAAGAGAGCACAAGCGATGCGGGACAGGATGCCGGATCAACGCTGATTCGGCAGGTGCAGCACTGGATTGATCATCATCTAGGCGAGGATCTATCGTTGCAAGTCATTGCCGGAGAGGTGCATCTGCACCCGGTATATCTGTCGAAAATATACAAACAATCCACGGGTGAAGGCATTAGTGATTATATTATCCGTTCCAGAATGGAACGTGCAGTTCATTTGCTCAAACATACAGCCATGAAGATCTATGAAGTCGGTCAGGAAGTGGGGTACAATAACACGCCTTATTTCATTCAGGTATTCCGCAAACATTATGGACTGACCCCGCAGGATTTTCGGAACGGTTAACAAATCGATATGAACATTGAAATTGTGATATATGTTTGCCTCCCCGGCTGCACTATCCTTTTCATGTAAGGTGCATTTGGCAACAATCCATTTGGCACAAGAGGGTATCCAAGTTACCTGAGGAGGGGTTAGTTCATGTATAGAAAAATGATGACGACATTGCTCGCAATCACGATGGTTGCCGTAACGGCATGCAGTTCGGGGGCCAAGGAAGAACCGGCGAAGGAAGCCGCTGCGCCACTTGCTCTGCAAGACGGGAAGTATGAACCGACGGTACAGATGAGTTATCTGCGGGCCTGGAATGATGATACGAAATTCAAAAATGGGGAAACAGCACAGAACAATGTGCATACCAAATGGGCCAAGGAACGACTTGGCATTGATCTGACCACACCGTGGGCCGTATCGGTGACCAATGATGCATTTTACACAAAATTGCGCTTGTCCCTGTCGGCTAACGAGGAACTGCCGGATATCGTCTCCATTCGGGGAGACTACAATCTGGTCCGGGAATTAATTGAGTCCGGCAAATTTGCGAATGCAGGCGAGTTGTTTGACAAGTATGCTTCGGACACATGGAAACAGGCATCCGAATCGGCACCAGAAGAATGGTACCCATACATGTATGAGGGCGAGCGTTATGGCATTCCAATCTTCGATTATGCCTACAATGGCGATTCGGTCATGTTCATCCGTGAAGACTGGCTGAAGAAGCTTGGACTGGAAGAACCAAAAACCATGGATGAGCTGGTTACGGTCATGGATGCTTTTACAAATCAGGACCCGGACGGGAACGGCAAGAAAGATACGTATGGTCTGACCGTCGGCATGAAGAATGCACTTAATACCTGGATGACGGAATCCGGCTGGATCTTCGGCATGTACAACACGATGCCTGGACAGTGGAATGATGCCGGAGACGGAACACTGCAATATGGTTCCATTCAGCCAGGTGTGAAGGAAGGCCTTGCGACGATGAAGGATTGGTTGTCCAAAGGTTACCTGCCCAAAGAAGCTGGCGTTTATGACGAGATCAAGGCAGCAGAACTGTTTACCGCAGGTAAAGCAGGCATTATTGTGGGACCACACTGGATGCCGAACTGGCCGATTGATGATGTGAAGAAAAATGTGGATGGTGCCACGTACAAAGCCATTGCATTACCTACAGGGCCAACAGGTGAGAGCCACCAACATGGATCTGGTGCAAGTAACGGCGTTGTGCTGATTAACAAAGACATGGCGAACCCAGAGATTTTCTTCACGTATCAAAATTATCTGTTCGACAATTTTGCCAACCCGGAAGTGGGCAGCGAGTTCGAGCATGGATTTGCGCAAGGATATGACTATGACATCGTGGATGGCAAAGTTGTTGGTGAAGCTGAAGTGAAGGACGGCGTATCACCCCTCAAATATACGATTACGTATGATGGTGCACGGATTCCGAATCTGATGATGGATACGTTGGCGGAACTTGCGAAGGGTAAAGAGCCAGAGACGCCTTTTGAGAAAAATACGAAGATTGCGAACAAACCTGAAGTATTTGCGGCCGCTGAAGTGGTCGTTGCGAATAAAGATAATGCGATCAAGAACAAGTTCACGGGAGCTCCAACCGAAACGATGAAAATGAAGAAGGACGCGATCGACAAGCTGGAGAAGGATACGTTCAGCAAGATCATCTATGGTCAGGTGGGCATTGAGGAATTTGATGCGTTTGTGACGAAGTGGAAATCCATGGGCGGGGATGATATTACCGCCGAAGTGAACGAGTGGTATAAGACAGTCAATTAATTTACAGAGCAGGGGAGAGCTGATGGATTCATCAGTCTACCCTGCTTTTTTTGTCTCGAATAACAATTATGGAACAATAGAGCCTTTGGAGTTATAACTAACAATCTATATCATACATAATCATTTAGGACTCGCCGCGGACAAACGTCACGTTTTTTCCTAAAATCACATTCTCTACCTTCCATCCGGCATTTAACCAAGATAGTGCCTGTGTATGATTATTGGAATTATTTACCCACCATTGTTCGCGATTATACGCTGTAGGGGGTAACGTAAATCCGAGAATTTCCTCAAGCTCTGCATATGTAAGGGTGATTGCAACCTGATTCAAATAGTTTTCCAAAGGGAAGTATTTGCTGTAGCTCATTTCGTCTGACCTCCTGAAAAGGAATACAATGATTATACAACGTCGGGATGATGATAGCGAGGGCATACCGAGAGCCTACATAGATATGAAAGGCATCCGTAGATCTCTTTGACTAGGGCGTGTCTTAAATACCACTTATGGGCAGCTTTCACCACCTTTTCTCCCCCTGCTGCCTTATTGTTCCCGGTGTACTTGAGAGAGTAAAATAATAGGTAGTATACGAACATCAATACGTATTTATAACAGAGATGCCCCGGATTGGTCCGGGATTCATAGAGGTTCAAGTTTGGTTGATGAACATCATTAGATGCATGGGAAGGCAGGAGATTGGATGAGTACACTTTATGACCAGGCAATGGAAGAGATGATGACGACAATTCATGAATGGTTTGATGAACAGGAAAAGCGGGATGACTTGGAAAATGTTACGAAGCGAACTACGCTGCAAATAGGCATTTTCAATGATATTTTGCTGGATTATAGACCTGGACGGACTACAGTAGACAGTGTGGATCTGGGTTTGGATGATGGTCTGAAATCGAAGCAGGCAGGAGCCTTTACCGATGAACAGGTTCGTAATGAGATTGGACCTAAGCTTGTAGAGGTTGTTCAGGGAAGACTGGACAAGCTGGCAGATTCCCCGTTGATTGACTATCGATTTACCTTCCGTGGTAAATTCCCTACAACAGAAGGAAAGCTGCAACTGACTTTGCTGGAATATATCAATGAAGAGAAAAAGCAGCAGTTGCTTGAGCGTATTCATACATACATTGAGCAGAAGCTGGAGAACGGTGCATATCCAACAAAGCCGTTGGAATCCTTCTTTTTGACGCGTCATCTGCTTGATCCTACACTGTTTCCTGAACTGGATGTGGCATGGACCATCAGGCAGTATGACCGGATTCAAGAGTTGAATCAGGGTCGTCCGGAGGCACTTGCCGAGCATCGTGGTGATATTACTCGTGCGGTGACGGCATGGGCGGAGAATCAGTTTTTGCCACAATATTATGATGTGCAGTCTTCTGAATATCGTACCAATGAATATTCGCTTAAGCCAGGAGCGACGTTGGAATGGGATGTTGAATCACGGACAGACCAATCGTCGGATAAGATGCAGAAGGCGCAAATACCCGGGACTCACCCCATAGATCTGCTGTTATACGCGGCGGTGTTGATTCTACGATTTGAGCCGAATTATAGCAAAGCTCAAGGTCAGACTTTCCTGGAACTCGCGAAGCAACTCGGCAGCAGACGTGCGGCACTGATGATGACGGAAGGCAGCGGGACGTATGCGAAAGAGGATATTCATTTGAAAACGGAAGAAGTAGAATGCAAAGCAAATGATGTATTTGCTCTGATTAATATTCACATTCGTAAGGAAGTGCCGGGTGCCTATCAACAGGTACTTACCTTTATCACTCATTTATTGAAACAGGGCTTTCCGAAAAGTTATAAGATCAAGCTCAAGTCCAGCGTAAAGCAGTATTTGCCGATCAAAGGACTCGCGAAGTCGGATACCCACCGATTCTTTGCCAATGCACTGGAGTATCCGGAGCTACATCCACTCCTTGAAGAGTATGCGCGTGAGGCTATCCAAGAGTTTGAGTTTTATGAGGATACCGAGGGAGAGAAAAACGGTATGCCAGGCAGTTATGCAACCTTTGGGCTGGGGCTCGTGGATGAGCGGTATTTCCCGCTGATTGAATATTACATGGGCGAAGTGGATGATGAGCATCAGTTAATTCAGGATAAGTTCATTGCTGCATTTGTGGAAAAACAGGGTGTAACGGCTCAATCCATACCTGCGTTAGTCACCAGCTTGCGTCGTTCGACGGATAGTCTGAAGCTGAAGATTCAGCCCGAGCTGGAGAATGAGGAAATACTCGAACTGTTGGTTAGACAGATTCAAGAACTTGAGTATTATGAAGCGGAACGTGTACTCTATCCGATCTTTGGCAAGGTGGATAAGCTCTCAACGCTCGCTCGCAAAGCGGAGGGAAGACGGAAGGAATTATTGCTGGAACTGTTGCAGGCCGCAGGGAAATAAAAATGTAAACAAGACAAGTCAGATTGTGCTGTGCCAGCCAGTAAAGCATTTTGGAGAAGTGGAAGTGTATAAGTAAAGGTGGGGAGAGTTATGGAAGCATTAAGACGGGACATGTGGCAGGAGTTGAATGCCCAGGACAAAGAGGCTTGGATGCGTAAGCTGGTTCATCAGTTACCGGAAGGTATGGTATATGAAGGACTTGAAACATTTGAGCGATTCGGTCAGCGAATCCAGACAGGTGTATTTACGGAGGATGGGCTTAGATTTGTATTTGTGCCTGGAGATCAAGTCACGCTCGGCTGGGATCGTTGGCAACATGGAATGAACGAAGAGACCTCAGCCGATCTGCATGGGACAGTCAGTGAGTATGGTGTGGAGGACGTGGATTCGTTTCTGGCGAGTCAGATGTCACCTGTCAGAACGGTTAACATTGCGCCCATGCTCGTGGAATGTGAGACCATTTCGCTGGGCTGGATTGAAGTGTCCGAGGAGGAAGCCTTCGTGCAGGAAGATTCTGATTTTCCGGCAGCACTGGAGCAGTTTAAACAGTCGGAGATCCGTGAATATGAATTGCATCAACAATTCCGTCTGATTCGCCAAAGTGAAGATGAAGTGCGAATCCTGTGGTTCAACGAAGGAATAGAGCTGGAAGACGTTGTGAGGGAGGAAGCTGCGGCGGGTTTTGGTTTGCTGACCGAAGACGAATGGGAGTACATCTATGGCGGCGGTTGTCGCACATTATTTCCCTGGGGAGACAGCTTTGACTATACAATGAGATTGAAGCACTTTGGCAGTCTGGAAGGCGTGGATGAGATTGTGGATGGATCGGCAGAGACGGCCTCTTCACGAGTTGAAGAAAAGGATGATCGTGCTTATGATCTGGAACTGCCGAATTTCTTTGGCATAAAGTTTGCTGGTGATCCCTACAAATATGAGCTTACGCTAGATTCGGCTGGGGATGTGATGCCCAAAGGCGGAGACGGCGGGAGTCTGATATGTGGTGGTACAGGGCCGCTGGTTGGTTTCTTGCCTGCTGCTGCGGTATATTATCGAGACGTTAATGCCAGTGAACTCGACTGGGAGGATTTGATGGATGCGATGTACTATCGCAGGGTTGTTCGTTTAACGGACAGGACATTGTAGTTATGACGAAACGTATCTATCAAGGAAGAGCTATTATGGCGAACAATAAACGTTCAAAACCGTATGAAGTTTCATCTTATGTTATCTATGCAGTAGATGGTATTCGGCTGAGTGCAGGTATACTTGTCCTGTTTTTTCTTAATGTATTTCTGCTTATTCCCGTGTTCAGTGTCCCGTTCCAATCGCTGTATGCGTATATTCTCGTGCCACCGCTAGCCTTTATGAATATATGGGCGATTGCCCTGATTGTTGCCCCACGCAGACTCCAACTGAATTATGTACTGTTCCGAGGCGTATTTGGCATCGTTTGTTCTGTGGGATTTATGGTAACTATACAGAAGTTTGCCTACGGGACACTTGGTCTGTCGACACCTTGGTACGCCATTGGATCATTTGCGGTATATGGTTTTGCCTTATTCCAATACGTGAAGTTTCGTTTGCGTAGGTTGCAGCAGCCCCCTCAGCGTAAAAAAGGGGATAAGAGCACGGGTGTGCCTGTTACCACATTAACCTTGATTACGGGCGGAGCATATCTTCTGGCCAATATTTCACTGGCCTTTGTTACACAGCAGGCTGTGGTTGTTGTGCTAATGTCTGTATACATTATGCTGGCTCTTGTGGTGTTCCATTTTATCATGGACTTGCATCGGTATTACTGGCTTCGCCAAGTCATGAATAAGGCAGAGGTCTTTGAAGCAGAACTTGAGAATACGTAACACACATCAAATCAGCCCCAGATCATAAAGTGGGACCGAAATGATGTGTGTTTATATTTCCTATTTCGATCTAAGGATCGTGCATCGTTTATTTCACTTTTTGTACAGATACCGCCATTTGCTCCAGTTGAGTGTGAGTCAATTGGTTATTCGGCGAGCTGATGGTTACATAACGATCGTCCAGCTTGAATGTGAGCATATCCGTTTGATCCGGTGTATACCATTTGGCTGATACGCCATTAGGCAGTTTTACCGTTTTGCCATCATAGCTGAACGAGTAGTCTTTAGGGGATACCGTGACATTCATACGATTGAAAACAAAGTTTACACCATCACCGCCTGCACCTACGCTTTTGAACGTATCTCCAGCAACCATATGTTGAGGGGCATAAGCAGTGGTGAATCCGTCAAACTTCGCAAATGCCTTACGCATGTTATCCAATTGTTGTTTGCTATAGTTCACATCAGCGAATGCAGTGGTCCCTTGATCGTTGCTGCCAGTTGCCTTTTGAACAGAGACCGCGACTTGTTGCAACTGAGTTTGGCTCAGCTTATGATCCGGGGAGCTAAGGGTAACGTAGCGATCATCCAGTTGGAAGGTGAGCATGCCCGTTTGATCGGGTGTGTACCACTTGGCGATAACGCCATTGGACAGTTTAACGTCTTTGCTCGTATAACCGTCCGAATAATCTCTTGGAGATACATCCACTTTCATATGGTTGAAAACAAAGCTGACGCCGTCGCCACCTGCACCTACACTTTTAAACGTGTCACCTGCGATCATCTGCTGAGGGGCATAAGCTGTTTCAAACCCATCGAATTGGGCAAAAGCTTTTTGAATTGCCGCTTTTTGTGCAGCGCTATACGTTACATTCGTCAGGGCTGATGGATTGGTTGTTGCTTGGCCAATAATGACCTGACCTTTTTTGCCGTCATAGGATACAGGTATATGCAACGCATCTGCAAGTGCACGTACAGGCAGGTAAGTAGAGTTGTTATAGGTAATTGGAGCCAGTTTGTTGCCGTTGCCATCCGTTGGTGAATAAGCCGCGCCATCCACATTGAAGCTAATTCCATGGTTAAGGTATGCCGAGATCTTCTCCAGCTGCGTTCCGGCAAATACGCCAGTCGCTCCTGTTAATGTCATGCCCAGTACCATCATCGTTGCTACGGATTTCTTCATGTTTTTTTTCATCATATATCTCTCCTTCAAGTTGGGGTTTGGTTTTGTTTAATGGGCTCGCTGTCCCTTATGGCTTTATATTAAACCCCGAACATATCCAGAATAATTCTGAATTATCTCCAACTTGTAAACATGTGTGTATATACAGGAGACTAGCATCTGTCTGTTGAATAGATCGCTTAGGATGAGGAAACGAGGTGAAGGCATGACTATTTTTCATTACGTGGCAGTTCATTATGATATAGGGAATATTGTAGAATATAATGCCATAAAACACGGTAATAGTTCTAAAGCGATGTTGATTGAGTCTACACAAGGTAAGTTCGTTTTACGTAAACTGAGGAACGAACAACAGGCTTGGATTGAGTATGAATTGGTTCAGGTATTGGCAAGCGTAAACATTTCACCATCCATGGTACAGACAAAATACAAGATTCCGTATATTACATATAATAATGAGATTTATAATTTGCAGATCTACATACAGGATTTGCTTCCGCGTTCCCAAAGTAACATTGACTTTGTTCGGTTAGGTCAGGTGATCGGTCTTTTTCATCGTACGACGAGTCATCTTAAGGTTGCTGGTATGGAAGATCGTTTCGAGTTATCTCAATTATGGAGTGAGGTTTCCAATGTAGTGTTAGCTTCGTCATCTGAACAAATTCGTACTTTAGCCCAGCTTACAGTGGAGTGTCTGGGATTTCGCAAGACGAACCATTCAGTCATTCATGGGGATCTGGGCATGTGGAATTTGTTGTTTACAAAAGAGTCCATCTACATTATTGATTTTGGTGAAGTAAGAATGGACGATCATCATTTTGATCTGGCAGCTGTACTGACTTCTACAATTCCCTCATTAACACATAGGCAAGAACTTGGAAAGATTATGGCTGACTTTGAAGAGGGTTATGTGCAGGAAAATGCTAATTTTAACAGGAGGCAGCTTTACGAACAGTTACAAGTATGGATGTTACGCGGATTTTTGGCAGTAATCAGGGAGAGGGGAGATGGCCCCTCAGCCATTGGATATGTAGAACGAAAACTTAAGCTGCTAGGCATGTTTGAACGTATTCTTTGCCGAATCGAAACATTTTAGTTGAAAAGATAGAGGATTAGTCCGCCAAAACCCAGTACAATTGCACCAACGTATACATAGGAAAGTTTACTGAGGTTTTGCTTTGTGCGACGATCATATTCGGGGTTGCTGGTCTGATTGGCTTTGGAATTACCGATAATCAGGGTAGCAATACCTCCAAACAAGGCGATACCGACAATTAAAACATAAGGCAACCAGGTCATGAATGGACCTCCTTCGCGAATAAGTTGATATGTCTTCATTGTACTTCAGGATAACCTTTGATGTAAGCTTTAATTGAGAAATATAGGGAAATGAAGTATCTGTCTTACAGTATGTAGGTAGTCTTGGATCGGAAAGATCACTATAATTTTAGTTTTTTTTAATTCAAAAAAACCTTGATACATCAGGCATTTACAGCTTTCTTCACGGAAGGCTGTAATTTTTTTTGCCCACAGAGTGATCCAGAATAGAAAACCCTGCGTTACACCCTATGAAGACGACGACGAGGAAAGAAATTATACACAAAACATAATCGAGGAGTGAACACGTAATGAAAATGAAGATGAAGAAGTTTATCGCACCTGTACTTAGCTTGACACTGTTGATGCCGGGGATCGCTGGAGCAGCTTCCGCTCCACAGACACCAATGACAATGATGAAAGCATCCGTAAATACACCTGCGGCTGACTTGAGAGCAAACCTGGACCACCTGCTGTCCGAGCACTTTGCACTCGCAGTAACGGCAATGGCAAAAGCATATGACGGAGCAAAAGATGCAGATGCAGCCTACAAAGCACTCGACCAGAATGCACTGGATATGCAACCAGCGATTGCTTCCCTATATGGTGAGGCAGGTGCCAAAGAATTCGAACGCATCTTCCGCGCTCATAACAAATACACCGATGATCTGGTGAAAGCAACCAAAATGGGCAACCAGGCTGGGATCAAACAAGCACAGGCCAACATCAACGGTTTCGTGGATGAGTTCTCCACGTTCCTGAGCACAGCTACCGAAGGCAAATTGCCAAAGGCAGCAGCCAAACAGGCGCTGAAAGTACATGAAGATCTCGTGCAAAAAGTATTTGATGAGTATGTAGCTGGAGATCACGCTGATGCATACAAGGCTTATCGTGAAGGTTTCAAAGAAATGTTTGACGTAAGTAAGGCGCTTTCCACAGCAATTACTACACAAATGCCTGAGAAATTCAAAAATACCAAAGCGGATACAAAAGCAGCTGATCTGAGATCTGCACTCAACCACTTGGCTTCCGAACACTTTGCGCTTTCGGCTCTGCAAATGCAAGAGGAATTTGATGGACGTACAGCCGCTTCCAACGCACTGATTACAGCTGAAGCTGGAAACACAGCTGACTTCAAAGCAGCGATCGCTTCCGTTTATGGTAACGATGGTGCCAATGCTTTCGAGAAAATTTGGGTAACCAATCACGTTAATGCGCAAAGCGACTATGTAAAAGCTGTTAAAAACAACGATACTGCGGCTCGTGCAGCAGTAGAGAAACGTATTGACGGATTTACAACAGAATTCGCTACATTCCTGGATTCGGCAACAGCTGGAAATCTGCCAAAAGCAGCAGGACAACAAGCACTGACAACACATGAAAATCAAGTGCAAAACGTATTGAATCAATATGCAGCAGGCAATTATGATGCTTCTTATACAACCAATCGTGAAGGCTTCAAAGTGATGTTTGGTGTAGGTCAAGCATTGGGTAATGCCATTGTGACTCAATTTAACGACAAATTCCAAGAGCCAACAACACCAGCACCAGCACCAGAAATGACAACAGTATGGATGCAACTGAACAGCAAAATGCTGAAAATTAACGACAAAACAACCAACATGGACACCACACCAGTGCTTTGGAAAAACACAACCTACATTCCACTGCGTTTCTTGAGTGAAGGTATCGGGGCAACAGTGAAATGGGACAAAAAAGCACAACAAGTAACGGTAATGGCTGGCGATGATACCCTGGAATTCTGGGTGAACAACAACGTTATGGAAGTGAACGGCGTTAAGAAAAACGTGGGTGCAACGGTATTCGTAAACAAAGATGGACGTACGCAAGTACCTCTGCGTTTCATTGCTGAACTTCTGAACTGGGATGTGAAATGGGCACAAAAAGATGGTTCCATTACACTGACTAAATCGATGTAATTGTAGAATTAAATCAGATTAAACCAAAAGAGCTGCCCCATACGGCAGCTTTTTTTGGTTACACCCAAAAGTTCAAATATTTGGTATAATCATCGAGTAATGACCTACATAACAGCTTGAATAGCCGATGGAGTCCAGAATGAGGTATGATAATTTGGTATAAGCAAAATGAAGAGGGGGACAGAGGATGAGTACATCATCAAAATCGGAGCGTCCAGCGAGAAATGTGGATACCCGGTTATTTGTTGCTTGGGCCGTTTCCGTTATTGCAACAGGGGGGAGTCTATATTTTAGTGAGATCAAGGGATATCTACCATGTGATCTGTGCTGGTATCAGCGTATATTCATGTATCCACTAACCATCTTGCTGGGTATTGCCTACTTCAAGGATGACGTGGGCATCACGAAATACGTACTCCCACTTAGTTTTGTCGGTGGTGGCATTTCGTTATATCACGTAACGATCCAGCGTATTTTCTCGGCTACAGGCAACGCCGTTGCATGCGGCAAGGTTCCATGTTATACCGACTATTTGAACTGGTTTGGTTTCATCACGATTCCATTACTCGCACTGGTTGCCTTTATTATCATCATCGTGATGCTGTGGGGCATCGGCAAAACACCAAAATCTTCTTGATAAGAAAGGACAGATGGTGATGAGTGGACAAGCTCGTTGGTTCATGCCCTTCATTATTCTGGTCCTCCTGACAGTAGGATGCTCCTATGAGGAACAGTCACAATCGGGTGAGATGCCAGAGATGATCAAAGTGAAACTTGTCGTTCCAGAGAAGGCTTCTCTTCATAAACCAATACAGTTGCAGGTGAAGCTTACACAGGGAGATGTACCGTTAAGCCATGCCGACAATGTGCAATTTCAGGTCTGGAATGAGCTTGACGATCCGCCTTCTGTATCTCCGGAACAAGGTATGATGACAGCGGACGAACTGGAGAATCAGGGGGCTATTACTGCCAATGAGACAGAGGAAGGGCAATATGAAATCCAGCATACCTTTGAAGAACCAGGCACGTATGTGGTACAGGTCCATGTTACGCACGGAGCTATGCATAGCATGCCGAGAGCGAGAATTATAGCGGAATGAAAGAGCGGGCAGATACCGCGGATTGGTTCAGGGTTAGCAATAGGTTTATAATAATATCTGTATGAAGAATGTTGTAGGAAAAGAGGCTGTTATGGCAACTATTCATGATGTTGCACTCAGGGCAGGAGTTTCTGTAACTACCGTCTCGCGTGTATTAAACAACCGGGGATATATCAGTCAGAAGACTCGGGACAAAGTGTATCAAACCATGAACGAACTGAACTATCGACCCAACGAAATTGCCCGTTCTCTTCTGCGTAAACAATCCAATGTTATAGGCTTGATTATTCCCGATGTATCCCATCCATTTTTTGGAGAACTGGCTAACTATGTTGAGTACCATGCATACCAGAATGGATTTAAAATTATGTTATGCAATTCCCACATGGACCCTTCCAAAGAGCGTGAATATGTGGAAATGCTCAAGGGTAATCGCGTGGATGGCATTATTATGGGAAGTCATACATTGGAAGTCGATGAGTATATGAACTTACATTCCCCAATCGTGACCTTTGATCGTAAGATCGGTGAAGACATCCCCTTTATCTCATCTGATAACTATCAGGGAGGGGTTATGGCTGCTGAATTGCTGCTCTCGAAGAACAGACGGAATCTGGCACATATCTGCGGTAATTTGGAATTGCAAATGCTGTCCAATCGCCGGACGACAGGTTTCGTTGATACATTGCAGGCTCATGGAGTCAAGCCGGTCATGATTCATGAAACCGATCTGAATGTGTTTGATCAGCATCAGTATACGGAATTGGTGGATAAGCTGCTTGCACAACACCCGGAGGTGGATGGGCTCTTTGTAACGAGTGATCTGATGGCGGTGCATGCGCTGAAGCAGATCATGTTAGGTGGGCGCAAGGTACCTGACGATATTGCTATTGTAGGTTATGATGACAGTCGTGCGGCAGCGTATACGTTGCCTGGCATAACAACGATCAGGCAGCCGGTGGAGGCCATGGCTAAGCTGGCGATTGATCTGATTCGGCGCCAGCTCGCGGAAGAGAAGATCGGAATGGAGCATATTTTGCCAGTTACCTTAGTGGAGAGAGAGACGACCTGATACAGGTCGTTTTTTCCTGTTTGTCCTTTTGCCACGAAAAAAAAAGGCGCAATAATTTTTTTTTGAATGGTATGTCAAACGATTGACATGTCAAACCTTTGACATTATAATTCGATTTGTAAGCGTTTCCTTTTAAACTACTGATCGGGGGCCATAACAAGATGAAAAGAGAACAGAGATGGATGATGAAATTATCGGTATTGTCTTTGATTATGATGCTTGTATTGTCGGCATGTGGAAGTAAAGCAGCGACGGAGTCCAACTCCTCCTCAAAGGGGAGCAGCAGTGAGAGTGTCAAAATCACCTTGCTCAATTCCAAGTCGGAAATTAACAGTCAGCTGGAGCAAGCGGCTAAAGACTTCCATGCCGAAAATCCAAATGTCACACTTGAAATTGTACCTGTAGGAAGTGGACAGTCTCCGTTTGAAAAAGCGTCTGCTTTGTATGCTTCCGGCAGCCCTACAACGATGATGATGCTGGATACAGGGGATGTCGAGAAATTCAAGGATCGTGTTCTGGATCTCACATCCGAGTCTTGGATGAAGGACGCTGTGGAGAATAGCACAGCGGCTACAACGTTTGATGGCAAAAATTATGCCTTCCCGTTCTCTATTGAAGGTTATGGATTCATCTATAACCAGAATGTTTTGGATCAGGTGGTAGGTGGGACATTCGATCCAAAGTCTGTACAGACCACTGCACAGCTTGATGAGCTGTTTCAAAAGATCGCTACTACTGGAAAATCACCTTTGATTGTATCTCCGATGGATTGGTCACTTGGTGCGCATTATCTGGGGCTTGCATATGGTGGGCAGTCGCCGGATCGTGCGAAGGTGGATCAATTCATTACGGATCTGAAGGCAGGTCAAGTGGACCTTGCTTCAAACGCCGTGTTTAATGGCTTGTTAGATACATTTGATCTGATGAAAACCTACAATATTGACAAGGCTTCTCCACTTTCCGGAACCTATGAGCGTGGACCGGAGGTGCTTGGCAAGGGTGAGGTTGGCATATGGTTCCAGGGCAACTGGGCATGGCCACAAATTTCAAGCTTTGATACAGCAGATGGAAAATACGGCTTCCTGCCGGTACCTGTGAGCAATAATGCGGATGATTTCGGTAATACGCAAATCTCTGCTGCCGTATCCAAACGAATATTGCTGGATAAGGAAAAGAGCACACCAGCGCAGCAGGAAGCTGCGAAGAAATTTTTGGAGTGGATTGTTTATAACGAAAAAGGTCAGGATTTCCTGGTGAATCAAGCCAGTATTATTCCGGCATTCAGCAACATTACACTGGAGCCAACCGATCCGCTTGGCAAATCCATTAGTGAATACATCAAGGCAGGCAAAATCGAGGAATCAATGAGTACACTTCCTGCGGATCACTGGTCCAAACTGGGTGCATCTATGCAGAAATACTTGGCTGACGTCATTGACCGTGCCGGACTTGCCAGCGAAATTCAGGCATACTGGAGCAACGTGAAATAAAGGAGTTAATTTTAGCCCTGAGCAGCACATAGAGAGAGACTTGCGGTACGCCGGAGATGATGAATATACAGCTTCCACACGAGGTCTGTTCGACTTGTTTCCGGCATAACCGTTAGGCTAATCATTTGGATAGAGTGGAGGTTGACAATGCTGACCGAAAAAGGATTATGGACACGTCTGCGGACCCGTCTGATCTTTACTGGCCCGACATTATTTGCGTTTGCTACAGTGATGATTATTCCATTTCTGTATGGTATTTATTTGACGTTTACGAACTGGGATGGCATCGCCATCGATCAAAACTTTGTTGGCTGGGATAATTATATTGGTGTGTTCAAGGACACCGTGTTCTGGAAATCATTCGGGATGACGCTGGAGTACGTATTTATTACCGTTGTGCTCACCAATGCAGTTGCTTTCCTGCTCGCTTATGCTGTAACCCGGGGAATGAAGGCGCAGGGCTGGTTTCGGGCCGGATTTTTCCTGCCGAATCTGGTGGGTGGAATCGTGCTTGGTTTCATCTGGCAGTTTATTTTTAATCAGGTACTCGTCTTTGCGGGACAAAAAATGAACCTCACTCTGTTTTCCACCTCCTGGCTGGCTGACCCGGACAAAGCGTTCTGGGCACTCATTGTGGTGACCGTTTGGCAGTATGCCGGCTATATGATGGTTATCTACATTGCAGGACTGATGAATGTGCCGAAGGATGTTATGGAAGCAGCCAGCATAGATGGGGCAAGTAATCGCAAAATGCTGGCGCGCATTGTATTGCCGCTGATGGTTCCTTCGTTTATTGTCTGCATCTTTTTGTCACTGCAACGGGGATTCATGGTGTATGATCTGAACGTCTCCCTGACCAGTGGCGGGCCCTTCAAGAGCACCGAGATGGTATCCATGCATGTCTATGAGCAGGCCTTTCTTGCTCGTGACTACGGATTGGGGCAGGCAGAAGCCTTTGTGCTGTTTATCCTCGTGGCCGCCATTACACTGCTCCAGGTTTATTTCAGCAAAAAACTGGAGGTCGAGGCATGATGGCTGGACAATCGCGCATTTTCAACTGGATAAAGTTTAGTGCATTAATCGTTGTGATGATTTTGTTTGTATTTCCGTTTGTACTTCTCATCGTCAATTCGTTCAAGGCTAACCAGTCAATTACTTCCGATCCGCTGGGGTTACCAAGCTCCTTTCAATTCGATAATTATGTCAATGCGTTTGACAAAATGGGATATGTATCCGCCTTCAGCAATTCGTTGCTCATAACCATTGCAGGTGTATTACTGATTGCTCTTTTTGCGGCGATGACAGCCCATTACTTTGTTCGCCACAATAGCAAGGTGAATCAGTATCTCTTTTTCCTGATGGTAGCTGCGATGATTATTCCGTTTCAGGCTATTATGATTCCGCTGGTTAAAATATACGGCTCGCTCAGCCTGCTGGATAACAAGTGGTCGCTGATCTACATGTATATTGGCTTTGGCAGTCCGCTCGCCGTATTTATCTATCATGGCTTTATCAAAAGTATTCCCCTGGAGCTTGAAGAAGCGGCTCTAATGGATGGCTGCGGTAGAGTGCAAACCTTTTTTCGAATCGTACTGCCTGTGTTACTGCCAACAACCGTAACGATTAGCGTGCTGAATGTATTGTGGATATGGAATGATTTTCTGCTGCCTTCCCTGGTGTTGACTTCATCCGAGCAGCGTACGCTGCCGCTGTCCACGTTTTATTTTTATGGGACATACACAGTCGATTACGGTCCATTGATGGCTGGTCTGGTCTTGACCCTGCTGCCAGTACTGATCGTTTATCTGTTTGCGCAGAAGTACATTATTCAGGGGGTCATGCAAGGGGCTATCAAATAAGTTCAGTTGGGTGATATATAGAGAGAGACAGGAGTTGAAGGGCATATGAATCAGGAACGATACGAGAAACAGGAAATAGACACAAGGCAAGAGACAGACCTTGGACTGACGAGTTCTTCGGCTCACACGAAGGAGAGTTATACACTCGCCGGGGCCAACACATATATCAAGGAGCATCGACATCAGGTTGATCCAACCTATCGAATGGCCTATCATTTGATGCCGGAGGTGGGCTGGATGAATGATCCCAACGGCTTCATATACTTTGGTGGGATGTATCATATGTTCTATCAGCATTATCCCTACGAACCGGTATGGGGGCCGATGCACTGGGGCCATGCAGTGAGCCGTGATTTGGTTACGTGGTCGTATCTGCCTGTTGCACTGGCACCCGATCAGAGCTACGACAGTGGAGGCTGTTTCTCTGGAAGTGCGATCGTGCAGGATGGCAAGTTGGTGCTGATGTACACGGGGCATGTGGTGACTGGACCCGACAAGGATAACGATTACTTGCAGACACAGAATATCGCTGTCTCGGACAATGGAATTGATTTTGTCAAAAGCGCGATGAATCCGGTCATTCGACTGGATCAAATCCCAGCGCATACCAGTCCCAAGGACTTCCGTGATCCAAAAGTGTTTGAACGAAACGGTGTGTACTATTGTGTCCTTGGATCGAATGATGCTGCGGGCAAAGGTGTCATTCTGTTATACCGTTCAACGGACTTGCAGGATTGGAGTTATGTTAACATTATGGCCCAGAGTGACGGGACGCTTGGCGACAATTGGGAATGTCCCGATCTGTTCACACTGGATGGTCAAGATGTGCTGATCATGTCTCCGCAGCGCATGCCTGCTCAGGGAGATAACTATCGCAACTTGCATTCGACCGTTTATATAATGGGAACGCTGGATGAAGACCAAGGTGTGCTGAAGTACGAGCAGTACGTTCCACTGGATTGCGGCTTCGACTTTTACGCACCTCAGACGATGGAGGATGCACAGGGACGACGAATCATGGTGGCCTGGATGGATACGTGGGAAACGGAAATCCCGACACAACAGTCTCATGCCTGGGCTGGAGCGATGACGTTGCCGAGACAACTAATTCGCAGAGGAGAACGATTGATATTCCGGCCTCTGCCTGAACTTATACAGTACAGATCGGAAGGCAATGAGCAGTATGGTATACATTTAAGTGGTGATGAACATGATCTTGATCTTGGAATCAGCGGAGACCGTTACGAAATGTATGCTGTATTCGAAGCGGAGCAAGCACAGCACTTTGGGTTGAAACTGCGCACGGGTGAGGACGAAGAAACCGTGATTTCCTATGATGTGCAGCAGCGTCGTCTATGCTTAAATCGCGAGCGGGCGGGACAAGGGCCGGGGGGAGAACGTGCTGCGACCGTGGAACTGCTTGACGGGAAGCTGGAACTTCATATTTTTATGGATGTCAGCTCCATTGAGGTGTTCATTCAGCAGGGAGAGCAGGTAATGACAGGGCGGATATATCCTGGGCCGAACTCAACAGGTATTAAGGCTTTCGCGTCCGGAACGTGTACATTGACCGAACTTCGCAAATGGGATATACGAATTCCTCAATAAATTGTTTCTGAAATTCAGCCTTGACCTTGAAGTATACTTCAAGGTTTATTCTTGTTTCATCAACAACGTTTGGAGGATAAATGATGAAACTAATGGAATGGATACTGGTACTTGTAACGATTGCTGCAGCGTTGTGTATACCTTTGTACTCAAAGCGTCGGAAACTTGCGGCAGGGATGTCGGCTGCCTTGATATTAGCATTGCTGCTTCACGGCATATTAGATTCGTTTCGCGTGATGCTGCTGCCAACGTATCTTGTTGCAGGCATAATCTTCATCGTATTAATCATTAAGGTAGTGAAAGAGTATCGTAACAGAGTCACTGGGTATTTTGCAGAGAAGCAGAAACCGAAATGGCGTTCTTGGCTTCAACTCACGCTGGTTGCGATGCTGGCGCTGGTCTCTGGCGCTGGCTCAGGACTGCTCACTTGGTATTTTCCAGCATTTACGATACCTGATCCTACAGGGCAGTTTGCAATCGGTACATTTTCGCAACAATTGGTGGATGAAACCCGTGAAGAGACGTTTACACCCGAAAGCGGGGACAAGCGGGAACTGATGATTAACGTGTGGTATCCAGTGAACCCGGAGGATGTCAAGGGGATAACTCCTGAGTCTTACCCGTCTGAACTTGGAGAAGCCATCAGTCTGGTATTTGGTATCCCGCCCAAGGTGTTCAGCTACCTTGATACCATTCCGACACATGTGGTTAAAGGCGCAGCCATATCAGACGCAAGCCCTTCTTATCCGGTGGTGCTGTTCTCTCCCGGTGTCCGTTCTGCCCGTTTCCAGAGCATGACTGCTGTCGAGGAGCTGGTCAGCCATGGCTATATTGTTGTAGGTATGGATCATCCGTATACCTCAGCTCGCGTTACCTTCCCCGATGGGCGTAAAGTGTCTTATGAAGCCGGGCCTGAATTTGCAACGTCAGAAGAACTGTATCAATATAATGTTGAGGGCGTAGGCATTCGTGCAGCAGATGCACGTTTTGTACTCGACACGCTTGAACAGTGGAATCGGAATGATCCCAATCAGGTGTTGGAGGGCAAGCTTGACCTGAATCATACAGGCATTATGGGGCACTCTTATGGCGGGGCTACAACAGCCGAAGCACTCGCACAGGATGAACGTTTACGTGCAGGACTCAGTCTGGAAGGCGGCTTCTGGGGTAGCGTCTCCAAGACGTCATTAAAACAGCCTTTTATGTACATCATGTCTGGTGAAACGGCTAAAAGCTTCGATCCGAATGCTACATCCAAAGATAACGTGTTCTACCCTGAGTTTGAGCCGGATCTGGACCATGTGATGACGAGCAGTCTGAATGATACCTATTATCTGAAGGTGGAGAATTTCTTCCATCAAAGCTTTACGGATATTTCATTAATTTCACCGAAACTATTTGCCAGAGGCATGACGCCAGAACATAATGTGGATATAACCAGATCCTATGCGCTCGCATTCTTTGACCGTTATCTCAAAGGAGAGGAGCAGCCGTTATTGCAAGGCCCTGCATCTCAGTTTTCTGAGGTTACTTATGATGCCACGTATACCAAGATACGCAACAAACAAACACAATAAATTCGCAAGGGGTGGAGGAGTAGGCATGGAAACCATGACAAGAGGAATGTTGGCCAAGCGTACAGGTGTGAGTATGGCAACTCTCCGTTATTACGAAGATAGTGGAATTCTGCCTGCTCCCCGTCGTTCCTCCAACGGATATCGGGTGTATACCGAGGATTATCTGGTCAAAATTAAGTTCATTAAGGATGCCCAGTTGCTGGGTTATTCCTTAAAGGAGATACAAGAGACCCTGCAACTGCTCAGCCAGGAAGACATGGAAAAAGATACGTTAAAAACACTCGTCCGTGACCAAATCGCTGATATTCAGAAGCATATTGACCATCTGGAACAGATGCAGATTCATCTGGCACGACTGTTGCATACACCGGAGGACGATATTGACAATTATATTCAATCGTTCAGGGTGCAAAAGAAAGAGTTATAAACTGTAAAACCTCGAACAAAGAGCGCCTTAAGATGTACTTCGGGCGCTCTCTGTCCGAGGTTTCTTTTAGTTCTATTGTAATGTTCTTCATCACGACATGCCCGCCTCACGCAGAAAATGGTGAACAATCTCCGTCTGATACTTGATACGGGTCGCGCGCTTCAGACTCCAGCAGGTCTCCACCGTAACAGAACGGGCTTGTAATAGTCTTGAAGCCGCTGTACGGGCAGATCCCGGCAATTCATGCTGCTTGAGGTTAAAATGACGATCACGAATGGCAATCGATCGATTCATCCGTTCGATAACTCTTCTGCAAGCTGGAATGGTGCGACTGCCGGGATTGGTGATCAACGTCTGTCCAAGCACCCGCGAACTCAGTTGAGACAGGCCGTTGGCTTCATGCAGATCGAGCCACCAGTCGGCCCGATGTTCACGCGCCAAACGAAAAACTGCCGCAGCGAGCGGATGCTTGGCCTTGCCTGACATACGGCGTGGAAACGTACGATTCAGATCTGGCTTGCCTCTGATTTTCTTAACGTAGGCTTGCTGGTTCACGCGTGGCACGATAATTAACAGCCCCCGCTGAATGGCGTGACGACCTGTCGCACAATCATCTGCGAGTTTTTGCGCAGCAGCCATGCTCGCCGTTTCGTTCCCGTGAACCCCGGACGTAATGAACATTACGGGTCCCGGCATCATGCCCCGTACGATGAAATAGGGAGTGGCGTGTACACTGGATGCTGCAAGGACATGTTTGGTCACAAGCATGACGTTTCACCTCCATTAGTACAGTACGCCATGTCCCTCTTTCATGTAACGGCGTAAGAACAGGTCTTCATCCTATTTCCTCACAAAATGGGCCAACTAATACACCCGGTGGATGATATCTTCAAAATCGGGTTCCTTCATCTCCACATCTTCAATCTCACCCCATTGTTCAAGCTGCTTCAGAATGTCCATCGTGCTCCATTCCTTCCGGTTAACTTCGACGGTAACAATCTGCCCTTCCACTCCTGTGATCTGAATGGCGGACGGTATGGTATCAGGCATAAGAAATGAACCCCGATACGTAACTCGGATAAGTGTCGGCAGACCGATAGTGTCACGCAGAGAAGGTATCGAGCCGTCATATGTAAGTTGACCGTGATTGATCACCATCACCCGACTGCATAACTGCTCAATGTCATCCATATCATGGGTGGTCAGCAAAATCGTTTTGCCAAACGTTTCATTTAATGTACGTAGAAATTGACGAATGTTCCGCTTTGCGTTCACATCCAGTCCAATCGTTGGTTCATCGAGAAAAAGCAGTTCGGGATCATGCAGCATGGAAGCTGCGAGATCCGCGCGCATGCGTTGTCCAAGCGAAAGCTTGCGGACAGGCGTGGCCCAGAACGATTCAAGGTCCAGCAGCTCGGCGAACTGGGACAGCCGTCTCTTTTTGTCCTCGGCACGGACACCGTACATCTCGGCCAGAATATCATATGAATCTTTCACGGGCAGATCCCACCAGAGCTGGCTGCGCTGTCCAAACACAACGCCGAGTCGACCCACGGTCCTGCGCCTGTCCTGATGCGGGTTCATACCGTCAAGCCTTACCTCACCCGAGGTGGGGTGCAGGATACCTGTCAGCATTTTGATTGTGGTAGACTTGCCAGCCCCGTTCGGACCGATGTAACCCACAAACTCACCTGGGCCGATATCAAAACTGATATCGCGTACCGCTTCCTTGGACACATATTCACGTGAAAATAACGTACGTAGACCTGAGAAACGTCCTTCACGAATAACAGGAGTTTTGAATTCCTTTTGCAGATGCCGTGCTGTGATCATGTTCATAATTCGTTACGCCTCCTTAGCTACCTGTACTTTGATATTTGGTCATGCCGAATTGCCAGAAACGCAGACTTGCAGCCAAGCTCAGTACGGCAACCGCAGCAACAGCAACAAGGACCCATGCTCCTCCTTCACCCCGCAGTAGATAGAGTGACGGAATATAGTTGACGAATCCCACGGGAATCACCGTTAGCAGAATGCCAGACATCCATTTGGGATATAACGTTAGCGGATATTGGGCAGCCGTTCGTGCTGCATCTTCAGTAATCGTCTGTAATTCCTCGATGCGTGTGGTCCAGAATCCGAGTGTAGCAGTAGCGAGTCCAATGGAAAAGAGAATGACTGCACCCGTCAGGATAATAAACAGGGAGAAGGGAATGGCGATCCAGCCAATCTGTCCGCTATGCATCATGCCTGCCAATGACCAGCAGAGAATGAACCCGCCTTGCAGGACTTCCCCAGCCATGATGCGGAAGTTTTGCGGCAGCAGTGCCAGCAATACGGGCATGGGACGTGTTAACAGTTGATCAAGCTCACCATTAACCAGATATTTTTCCAGATGATGAACTTCGTTTCCGAATGTGCGATACAGTGTTTTGGATAACGTCATGATGGCAAAGAGATAACCGATCTCATGGAGGGACCAGCCTTTAATTGCTCCGAATTTGTGCAGCACGAGAGCAACCATCAGAAACTCGGAGATCTGAATTAAAGCGGCCAGTACGGACGCCATGATGAAATTGAACTTGTATTGCATCCGGCTGCGGATGCTTGTTCGAATCAGCATTTTATATAAATTGAACCAGGAAGTTCGCTTCATCCGCCTTGTACCTCCACTTTACGACGTAACACTTGGGTAATCGCAAGACAGATCAACGTCATACAGACACACCAAAGCAAGGTTCCCCATAACAAGGAGCCATCTTCGAAACCAAGATAGATTCGGGTAGGTACATAGAGCAGGAAAGGGTAGGGGGATATCCAGGCAAGTTGTTCAAGCCAGTCCGGTAGCCATTCCAGCGGAATGAAAAAACCAGCCAGCAGATTCATCATCGCGTGATTGCCCCAGTGAAGCCAGGAGGACTCCGTGGTCCACATCGACGTGGCACCAATAATGTAGTTCATGCAGATGGACAAGTATGCGGCGCCGGCAAGACCAAGTGCGGCATAGAATAGTGTTGAAACGTCTGAGGGCCAATCCAGGGAAAAGACAATGGAGAAGAGCAGGTAGATCGGAATACTTTTGTACACGAACTGGTAGGCAATCTGCCCCCATTCGCGTGCCATCAAGTGGGTGAACAGATGAACAGGCCTCATCAGATCAAGTGCGATCTGCCCTGTCCTGACGGATAAGGGAATACCCAATCCGTTCGTGAGAAAACCCGAGATCCAGAGAGAAGATTGCGTGAACGCAATGTAACTGATCATCCCCTGTGTCCCGTATTCTCCGAGCGTATGGTCGGCCCCGATGCCGATCCAGAGGCAGGCATACATGTAACCAAACATGGCGCTTGCCAAGTTATGTACCATGTGTGCCCCGCGGTATTGCAGATTCCGGGAGTAGGCTTTGGAAGCCAGAGTGAAATAAAGCATGTGACACCTCCGATAAGTGGATTGAACGGCGTTTCCGTTCACTTCAGTCAAGGCGAAAAAGAGAGAAGGACAACAGCATACCAATTTATTCCTTCACAGGCAAGACATTTTTTTAGCTAATAATGGTATTAACAGGGGTGTTCATGATTGCGCCACAAGACAACGGTCTGTCCGTTCATTTATAATTGAGAGGTAGTATCGCAAACGTTTACAATGTGAAATATTCAAATTTTAAATAAACCGCCGGGCTTGTGCTTGACGATTGAAGATACAGAACAAACAATCCGGCAAGAGAGAAGGATGTCATGAAGAAAATTGCATGGGTCACCGATAGTACCAGTACACTGGATCCCGTTTTTGCGGAGCAAAATCATATCTACATCGTACCGCTGCGCATCGTATTTGGAGAGGAATGTTACCGGGAAACCGATGACATTACATCTGAAATGTTCTATGAGAAACTTGCGGAGGCTTCACGTGCGAGCAGTTCGCAGCCACCCATTGGCGAATTCATTGAACTGTATGAGTCGCTCAAAGACAAGTACGATGAGATTATTACGATTCATTGCTCTACAGAGCTTAGTGGAACGCTGCATACGTCCATGCAGGCTGCAGAGATTGCAGGAGTGACGGTGACCGCAATTGATTCGAAGGCAGGTGCCTATCCTCACCGTGAGATGATTATGCAAGGACTGGAATGGCAGAAGCAGGGATGTTCAGCTGCCGAGATCAAAGTAAACATTGAACAGATGATTGATAACATGTCCTTTTACCTCATCCCGGCCAGTCTTCAGAATCTTCATCGCAGTGGACGGGTGTCCGGCACACAGCTAATCATCAGTCAACTGCTCAAGATCCATCTGCTGCTTCGATTTGAAGAGGGCAAAGTGGTTGTGAATGAGAAGATTCGCACGTTCAAGCGAACGAAAGATCGCATGCTGGATATGCTCAAGCTGGATATGGAGAAAGTAAAACATGTGTGCATTATGCATGCGAACAATCAGGAAGAAGCCGTCACGATCAAGAAGCAGATTGCCAATCTGCTCCCTAAATTAAAGACCGAAATCATGCCGTTTATCCCTGTGGTGAGTATTCATGCAGGTGCAGGAACCATTGGACTGTGCTGGATACACAGCGAGAACGGATATAGAGATTAGACGAACAAGCACTCATCTGTAAACGCTCATAGACCTGGCAGGAAACACACTTTATACCGAAGTGTACTTCCTGTCAGGTTTTTCGTATATCATTGCCAATTCAAACAAACTGTGAGGTAATAAAGAAAAAATGTTCATGCTGGAGGGGAAATCGTGTCAAGTTACCGCTTGTTGCTTGTTGAAGATGATCGTTCAATTAGTGAAATGGTCGGACCTTATCTGGAAAAAGAGGGCTACGACGTCACTTATGCATATGACGGCTTAGAGGCAGAACGTCAGTTCAGCCAGTCACAACCCGGGTATGATCTGGTTATTCTGGACCTGATGCTCCCTCGCAAGAGTGGGATGGATGTGCTGCAAAGCATTCGGGCAGTCAGTCTGGTACCTGTGCTCATTCTGTCTGCGAAGGATGGGGAGGTGGACAAAGCGTTAGGTCTGGGCTTCGGTGCAGATGATTACTTGAGCAAACCGTTCTCGTTAATCGAACTGACTGCCCGCATCAAAGCTGCGATTCGCCGCGCCAATTATACGACTCAGCCTGTGGCTGAAGTGGCTAAAGATCAGCGTATTCACATTGGAGGACTCGTAGTTGACATGGAGACGTACGAGGTAGAACGTGAAGGTACACCCGTCAAGCTGACATCCAAGGAATTTGGAATTCTGAAGCTGTTGGTTACCCATCCTGGCAAAGTGTTCACCAAGGCTCAGATCTACGCCTCCGTCTGGAACGATCATTATTATGGAGACGAAAATATCATTAACGTACATATGCGTCGTCTGCGTGAGAAACTGGAGGCAGATCCTTCGGCTCCCCAGTATATCAAGACACTCTGGGGCATCGGATATAAGCTGGAGGCGGAGCAGGGATGACACTGATTTTTGCCAGTACAACAGCTATTCTGGCCATTGCCTTCATTGTATTGTGGTTGAAATTCCGGAAAAGAAACCAACACCTGTCCTATATTCATCAGAAAATATCCGCAATTCTGGACCAAGGCACCTTTGAGCGCTTGCTTGTATTCAATAGTGATGACCAAGTCAGTCAGCTTCTGAAAGACATGAACCAGCTGCTTGACTATGCCCACCGCGCCAAGGCCGGTTATGCGAACCAGGAGAAGGAGATGCGTAATATGCTCTCCAACATTTCACATGATCTGAAAACGCCACTCACGGTTGTGCTGGGTTATAGTGAGACCTTGCTGCACAGTCCATCACTGACCGATCAGGAACGGAAGATTATGACGGAGAAAATACAAGATAAGGCGCAGGAAGTGCTGCGTTTGATCCATTCCTTTTTTGACTTGGCAAAGCTGGAATCTGGAGACACGGAGCTAGTGCTTAGTCGAGTGAATATCAGCGAATTATGCCGGTTGAAGATGCTTTCCTTTTATGAAATGTTGACGAATCTAGGGTTACACGTGGAGCTAGAGATTCCTGATGGTGATATCTTCGTGCAAGCGAATGAAGAAGCATTGGACCGTGTGCTGGATAATCTCATTACCAATGGAATGAAATATGGAGCAGAGGGTAAGGTACTGGGGCTTTCACTGGATCATTCGATCGGTGAACCTGTGACGCTACAGATCTGGGACCAGGGAAAAGGGATTCCTGAGAGCGAGCATAGTCGTGTGTTTGAACGCATGTATACACTGGAGGATTCCCGCAATCGACTCTATCAAGGCAGCGGCCTGGGTCTGACCATTACGAAACGGCTAGTTGAGCGGATGGGTGGAAGTATTCACTTGCATAGTGTGCCACATCAACGGACTGTATTCTCGGTTACCCTAAAGGCTTGGTAGACTCTGAGTTTGGCTTGTCCGGTCAGACTTAAGGTTTTTGTAAGATTTGATTAATAAAAAAGAAGACTTTTCTCTTTACAATATAGATATAGGAACCCGGACAGGGGACGTAAAGGAGAACAAGGACGATGAATTATATCGCACGAACAATAGATGTGACCAAAGTATATGAAGGGGTGGAGGTTGTATCCAACGTCAATATGAATATTAAGCAAGGTGAGATCTATGGATTCCTCGGTCCAAATGGTGCTGGTAAAACAACCATCATGAAGATGCTCACCAATCTCGTCAAACCAACCACAGGGGAGATAGAACTGTTTGGGGAGAAGCTTACGCCGACCTCTTATGAAGTACTGAAGCGAATGGGCAGTATTATTGAATATCCTTTTTTCTACGATAGACTGTCTGCTCGCGAGAATCTGGAGCTTCACTGTGAATACATGGGATTCTACAATAAAAAGATCATCGACAACACGATGGAAATGGTAGGGCTGAAGAATACGGGCAAGAAACCGGTCAAAGACTTCTCCTTGGGCATGAAGCAGAGGCTGGGACTGGCTCGTGCACTTATAACCACACCTGAACTGCTCATTCTGGATGAACCGATCAACGGATTGGACCCTGTAGGGATCCGGGAGATGCGAGATTTGTTCAAGCGGCTTAGCAATGAGTATCGCATTACCCTGTTGGTCTCCAGTCACATTCTTGGTGAGATAGAGCAGATTGCGGACACAGTTGGTGTCATTCGCGGCGGTCGTTTGGTGGAAGAAGTATCAATGGAGAGCATTCGTGGAAGTCAAAATGAGTACATTGAGTTACAGGCGGTGGATATCCGCAAAGCGACCTATGTCATTGAACACCAGCTTGGTTTGAGTAATTATAAACTGGTTGATAACCAAACGTTACGCATCTATGATCCGGGAATCATTCCATCGGAACTGAACACCAAGCTGATCCAGCACGGCATTGAGATCGAATCGATATCCAAACGGGCTCATTCCCTGGAAGAACACTTCATGAAGCTTGTGAAAGGGGATGAAGACGTTGCTTAAACTAATCAGACTTGAGATGCGGAAGCACCGTTTTGCACGTAATTTTGCAGGGGCAGGTATTGCCAGTATAGCCATTCTTCTTTTCCTGATCATGATTGGATTCGTGGATGTGGGAGCAGAAGATTATGCCTATGCCGATTACCAGACCGCCTTTATGATTATCGATACGTTTGTGAGAGCGACCTTTATCATATTTGCAGGAGCTTTATTATCCAAGCTGGTGATCAGTGAGTATAGAAATAAAACGATGAACGTCATGTTCACCTATCCTATCCAGCGTCATAAAATCATTGCTGCCAAATTGATTATCGTGTTTGGTTTTACATTTGTGATGATTATGGTTACCGACCTGTTGATGGGTTCACTGCTGTTGATTGTTAATCATTTCTGCTCCTTCATTCCCGGATCATTGACAAATCAGGATATATTGGGACTTCTGGTGAAGTACAGTATGAGTTCTTTATCGGCTGCGTGTATGGCACTCATTCCCCTATTCTTCGGTATGCGTAAGCATTCTGTTACAACTACAATGGTCTCGTCCATTTTGCTGGTTTTGATTGTCTGCTCCGGATTCAACGGGTCGGAAGTTTCCATTCATTCGCTTGTTATTATCCCTCTGACCCTTGGAGCAATAGGGATATGGATTGCTTCGATGTCCATGGTTCGTCTGGAGACAAAAGATGTGAACTGAATCATTCGGAAAACCATGCTCTGTATGGCTTCAGATGCCATTGACATCCGCTCGTACAAGGGATAGGATAATGTCAACTGAGACACGAAGGAGAATGCAACTACCATGACGATTCCAAAAACATTAACAATAGCTGGTTCGGACACGAGCGGCGGAGCAGGTATTCAAGCTGATTTGAAAACTTTTCAGGAGCTGGGTGTGTATGGCATGACCGTACTGACTACGGTTGTGGCAATGGAGCCCGAAACATGGGATCACCAGGTCTTTCCTGTTGAATTAAATGTAGTTGAAGCGCAGCTTCGCACGGTTCTGGACGGTATCGGTTTTGATGCCATGAAGACAGGTATGCTCGGTTCTGTAGATATTATTGAACTGGTAGCAAAACATATTCGCCGTAGCGGTCTGCCACAGATCGTTATCGATCCGGTAATGGTCTGCAAAGGTACAGACGAAGTACTGCAACCGGAAAATACGGAAGCGATGATCGAATTCCTGTTGCCAGGTGCTGATCTGGTTACACCTAATCTGTTCGAAGCATCCCAACTGGCGAAGAGTGGACCGATTCGTTCCAAGGAACAGATGGAAGCAGCGGCAGCAGCAATTCATGCCCATGGCTCGAAACATGTCCTAATTAAGGACAGAGGTGTCATTAGCCCGGGTAAAGCAATGGATCTACTCTATGATGGAACCAACTACGAATGGTTTGAAGCCGATGTTGTCGGCTCCGGATATACGCATGGTGCGGGCTGCACAACGTCTGCGGCGATTACCGCAGGGTTGGCTCGTGGTCTTTCAGTGAAAGAGGCTGTTCGTGAAGGTAAAGCCTTCGTGACCAAAGCGATTGCCGGCGGATTCCCGCTGAACCGTTTTGTTGGCCCGACACTGCATGTGGCACACCGTCTGGAGCAACAACGTTAAGTGTTGCCAGGGAGCGCGCAGTAGCGCATCAATTCTGGATAACACACTTCGATTTCATTCAAGTAGCTGTCAATGAGCAGGAGCTTGCTCGTTGATGGCTTCTTTTTTATGCGAATTTTTATAAAAATTAGTAACTTTTGGCTTATATTAATCGTATATATCATGGGAGCATTCCAAAACATGTATGGACACATGAACGACACATGGAATAGGTATGTTATCATCAGAAATCTAAAAAGGAGAGTCGGCCATGATCAGAACAGTGCTTCTGGTGGAAGATGAAAGCCGCATTCGTGAGATTGTGGCCGATTATTTCATAAAAGAACAATGGAACGTCATAGAAGCAGAACATGGAGTACAGGCACTGGAACTGTTGGCTCTGCATGAGGTGGATTTGGTTATTCTGGATGTTTTGATGCCTGAAATGGATGGATGGACGTTATGTGGGCATATTCGATCCCAATCCACCGTACCTATTATCATGCTGACTGCACGGTCCGAGGATGACGATAAAATTCATGGATTTCAGCTGGGCGTAGACGATTACGTTACCAAGCCGTTTAGCCCACGTGTGCTGGTTGCACGTGCAGAGACATTAATGAAGCGTGTTGAAGGTGCATTTGGACGAGAGCAGGGTGTGATTCGTTTCGGAGAGGTAACCCTTGATCCATGGGCCAGACGCTTGGAGAAGGACGGAATTGAATTGGAACTTGCACCAAAGGAATATGATCTGTTGCTTTATCTGGTACGTAATGCAGGTATTGTGTTGTCCCGGGATGCCATTTTGAATCGGATCTGGGGATTTGATTTTGAAGGGGACTCACGTGTTGTAGATACCCACATCAAGAAGCTGCGGAGCAAATTGGGTGATGAAGCCAAGTGTATCCGTACGGTGATTGGCACTGGATATCGTTTCGAGGCAGAAGCATGAGAAGAAATGGCGTAACAATGAAACTTTTCCTGGTCATGGCAGGATGTCTGGTACTTCTATATGGGACGACGGTTTTTGCCCAGTTGGTCTGGTTCCCCGATTTCTATCAGCATCAAAAGGTCAGTAGTATGAAGAAAAAGCTGTCCAAGTTCGAACAGCAATATTCCAATGGACATTGGAGTGATTTACAGCTGGCTAAGGAGACCGGGAAGTTCATGCGTCAGAATCAATCACATCTGGTCATTCTGACGAATACCGGAAGACTGGTTAATGACCCGTTCCACATTACGTTGCTTCAAGAGGATGGAAGTCACGTGAAAGTGTCCTTGTCCTTGTTTATCAATAGTGAGAATGCTGGCTGGATTACATCCCATCTGAAATATGGGCAAGAACTTACGGTGAAAGGTCCGGCCAGCGAATCCATGGTCTATCCATTCAAAATCCAGGATGCCACTTCTGCCGCATGGGGAACTGAAAGCTTTCAGGAATCAATTGAACCGGTAAAGGAATGGTCAGGTGTATTGACCGAGGTCGTTCTTCCCAATCTGGCAACGTGGAGTCAGAGGCAGGGACTGCTGGTGCAAGCACTGGATAGCCGGTTCCCTTTGTCCACCGAAGACCAACTGGCCTTGGCGAATGGCAAAATGCTCAATGAAGAATGGATGGATAGCTGGAGCGGTGTTCGCAATGTCATCACCATTGCTCCAGTGCATCGTTCCGGACCTGAGCAACAACTGATCTTCTCGCTCACGTCTCTACAGGAGATGAGGGAAGCGAATGAGGCAACACGTTTGTTCTATGCGTATTTTGGCATAGGGGCATTTATATTGATTCTGTTGCTGGCGTTACTCCTGTCCCGAATTGTAACGAAGCCGCTCTTGGCCTTGAACCATGTCGCCAAGAAAATGTCTACGCTGGATTTCACGGTGAAATCACCCATCCGGCGTAATGATGAAATCGGCAGTCTGTCTAACAGCCTTAATGCCTTATCGGGAACCTTGGGTCAGACACTGGAAGAGCTGAGGCAGGCCAACACGCAGATGCGTACAGATATGGAAATGAAGCAGGAGATTGAACAGCGTCAGCGCAAGTTTTTTGCCGATGCATCACATGAACTTAAGACACCAATCAGCATTATTAAGGGATATTCTGAAGGGCTGAAGGATGGCGTGAGCGAGAGCAAACGGGAGCGTTACATTGAGATCATTGCCGATGAGACGATCAAAATGGAAACAATGGTTGAAGAGATGCTGGATCTGGTGCGACTGGAATCCTCAGCGGTTCAATTGAATACGGATGCTGTTGCACTGGCTGATATGATTGAGGATATCGCCGGCCGTCTGGGTCCGCAACTGAAGGACAAAGGATTGGATGTGGTGCTTGTATCCACAACAGAACAGACGGTTGAGGGTGACCGAAGCAAGCTGGAGCAGGTTATTTTCAATATCATGATGAATGCTATACGTCATGCGATACCACATACCGATATAACTATTGAGATCAGCAGGCGTGAGGGTTTTGTCCATATTTCCATTGAGAACAAGGGTGAGCAGATCGCTGAAGCTGAGCGGCAGTATATATGGGAGAGGTTCTATCGGGTAGAGCGCTCACGTAATCGTAAAATGGGGGGGACCGGGCTCGGTCTGGCCATTGCGAAGCAGATTCTTGATCTGCATGGGTGCAGTTATGGAGTGGAGAATACACCGGATGGAGTCCGTTTTTATATTATTTTTCCTAAAGCCTAGTACGAAAGGGAGTCAAATCTTATGAAGTCTTTACCATCGATTTTAACCTTGGGGAATCTGAGTTCAGGCATGCTGGCAATCATTATGGCTATTCATGGTGAATTTGCCCTGGCTGTAATGATGATATGGGTAGCGATGTTCTTTGATCTGTTTGACGGGTATGCGGCTCGTAAATTGCATTGTGAGGGTGAGTTCGGCAAGTCCCTGGACTCGCTTGCGGATGTAGTTTCATTCGGAACAGCGCCCGTGCTGATTCTGTACCTGAATTCCATGATTGAAGTGAGTGTGCTGGGGATGGCACTGACTGCATTATTTCCCATTTGTGGTGCTTTGCGTCTGGCCCGTTATAACTGTCAGAAGACAGCAAGCAGTGGTTTTGTCGGAATGCCGATTACATTTGCGGGAGGTCTGATGTCCTTTTTCGCACTCTGGAGTCCTTATTTCACACATGGTGTAGCCTATCTTGTCATTATTGTATTATCCGGTCTCATGGTGAGCCAAATCCGATTCCCGTCTCTAAAACAAGTGCTAGCCTCACATGAGAAGGATATTGTGGAACCGAAATAAGGAGCGAGTCAGTATGGAATTTGCAAAAGAATTTATTGGTCAATATGGTTATTTCGCAATCTACGGACTACTGGCTCTTGGCGTTATTGGCATGCCGATTCCGGATGAGGTGATGATGACGTTTGTCGGTTATCTCGCCTCCATCTCGGTATTGAATTACTCCGTTTCCATCGCCGTCAGTTTCGGTGGCGCATTTACCGGGGGGCTGCTCAGCTACATGATTGGCAAGAAGGCAGGCAGGCCGCTGTTCGATAAGTATGGCAAGTGGATTGGCGTGAATGCCAAACGATTTAGCAGGGTGGAGTCGTGGTTTCTGAAATATGGATACTGGTCAATCATCCTCGGTTACTTCATTCCGGGCATTCGTCATCTGATGTGTTGTTTCTCAGGGATGAGCCGCATGGCAATTGGCAGGTACGTAGTTGTATCGGGCATTGGTGCATTTGTCTGGTGTGTTGTCTTTATCTCGATTGGTTTTTATGTTGGTGTGTTAACTTAAAATGGGACAGCCTGTTGTAACAACGGGCAAAGATGGAAGACCTCTTGAGTGTAAGGTGGTCTTTTTTTGTTTTCTACGATATAGCGAACTTGAGTGAGTAACGAATACGTATGACTTGTAAAAATACAAAAAAAACCGCTCTGACCACCTCTAACCTTCATGTTGAAGGGGAGGAATGGATCAAAGCGGCGTGTGCTTCACGAACGTATTGAATCTTCTAAAGAAGATATAGCCAATATCTCCCAAACTAAAAATATTTCACAAAGCCATCAGGTAAGCTAAACGTAGATATTCTTTTACAGTTACCCACTTAAATGTGATTCTTCAATTCCTCTTTCGACTTGCTTTTCACCCTTTTTGCGTGCAAAGGTAATTTTGAGCAGAGGTGGCGTAACAAGTGTAGTGATTATGACCATGATTACTACGCTCGTAAAGTATTCCGGATCAAGTAAGCCGGAAGCAAGTCCCGTTGAAGCGATAATGAGCGCAACTTCACCTCTTGATATCATTCCTGAGCCAATGGCCAATGAAGATGACATATTAAATCCAGTCAGTCGTGCACCAGCTCCGCCACCAATCAGCTTGGTTACAATTGCAATGAGGCTTATAACGACAATAAACCAAATTTGTGAACCCACACCATCAAACGTGACATTCAAACCAATACTGACAAAAAACACCGGAACAAAAATTCCGTAGGCGATCGGTTCCAGTTTGGTTTCAACTTCATGTTTGAAGTTGGTTTGGGAGATGGCGATCCCAGCGGCAAATGCACCAATGATTCCGGCAACACCCATCCACTCCGCAAAGTAGGAGAAGCCAAAACAAATAATCAATCCCGCAGTAATGACGGTCTCGGTTACTTTCAGTGGTGCCATCCACTTCATGATGCGAGGAACAAGGAACCAGCTGGCAGCGATGATGATCACAAAGAATAACAGCTTCTTGCCAATAAGCAGAGAAATCGAAGTGTCTCCTCCGCCTGTACCCAGCAAGCTCATCATAACAGCAAGAATGACAACGACCAGAACATCATCGACAACAGCTGCACCAAGGATTGTTGTACCCTCACGAGAGCTGAGTTGATCCATATCTTTTAGTGTCTGAACGGAAATGCTGACGGACGTGGCACAGAATAAAAGTCCAAAGAACAATGCGTGTGTCTGTGACATACCGAACGCCATGGCCGAACCATATCCTCCGATGAATGGTAAAATAATACCACCCACAGCAACGGCAAAGGCTGCTTTCCAGTTTTTCTTCAATTGTTCCAGATCGGTCTCCAATCCAGCGATGAACATCAACAATAGTACCCCGATTTCGGCCATATAATGGACGAAATCACTTTGCTGAACCCAACCGAGAATTGCAGGCCCGAGGATGACACCCACAATCAGTTTCCCCAGTACCGACGGCTGACCCAATCTGACGGATAGATCACCGGCAAGTTTGGTAAAGATTAAAATAAGTGCAAGAACCAAAATAAATTCCATAGGTGTGCTCCTCTCCAGCAGTAGCGTTTATAGGTTTACCTGCCCAAGGGGGGATCATTCCAAGCCTTTAGAACAAAAAAAGGCATAAAAACAGCGCTTGTTAAGAGTGCCGCTTTTATGCCTAAAAAAGACAAAGAGGGGCCCTTGGTGACAGGCTCCTCCAGTTTCAACGCGTATGTGATTAATTGCATTAATTATACCACAAATAAAGACTTGGGTAAATGGGAGCCGGTTTGGATTTGATTGAAAACGGCCGTAAAGGGGCATTTTATAGGGGAGTGCAGCGGTTTTTGTTCAGAGTGTTGTCACTTAACAGCCCGGAATTGCCGAGATATAATGATATAGAACATAGAAGTTAGGATATGAGGAGGATTTTGAATTGGGCAAAAATAACAAAGGGGAACCGAACATTCCATCCCCGACGAGCAATAAAAATTTTGCAGGTATCATTATCACGATTTCCATTCTCGCTAATGTCATTATTTTATTATTGTTCTTCGCACCGTCTATTGGTTACAAAGGTGATGTAACCTTTGATATTACGGTGTTGCCGCGGTTTAATGCCGTGTTTAACAGCTTTACCTTCATCTTCCTGCTTGCAGCGCTTATTGCTATTATCAAGCGGAATGTGAAGCTGCACAAACGATTTATTCTTGCTGCATTCTCAACAACACTGTTATTCCTCGTGACCTATCTGACGTTCCATTATCTCTCACCAGAGACGTCCAAATACGGAGGCGAGGGCATCATTCGTTCCATTTATTTCTTCATTCTGATTACCCATAGTATACTGGCAGCCCTCATTGTTCCATTGGCGTTGTTCACACTGGTATGGGGTTGGACGAATCAATTGAAGAAACACCGTAAAATTGCACGTTGGACTATGCCAATCTGGCTGTATGTAAGTTCTACAGGTGTTGTAGTATATCTGATGATGGCACCGTATTATTAATGTAATTAAGCATATCTTGCTCGACTCGCGGGTAATGTTTCCATGGAAGGAGGGTTCACGTTTATGTACAGAGTTGTTTTGATTCGCCATGGACAGAGCATGTGGAATGTAGAGAATCGTTTTACCGGTTGGACAGATGTGGATCTGACGACGGATGGTTACGCAGAAGCTCGTAAAGCTGGGAAGATCATGAAGGAACAGGGGTTTGATTTTGATTATGCCTATGCCTCCGTCCTGAAACGTTCCATCCGTACACTTGACATCGCGCTGGATGAGATGGACCTCATGTGGATTCCCATTACGAAGACCTGGAAGCTGAATGAACGCCATTATGGTGCGCTGCAAGGACTGAATAAACAGCAGACTGCGCTGAAGTATGGAGAGGACCAAGTCAAGGAATGGAGACGCTCCGTTAACGTATCTCCCCCGGCACTGGACGAAACCGATGAACGATATGTACAGGATCTGGACAAATACAAGCGGCTCGGATGCACCATCCCGGTAACGGAGAATCTGATGGATACATCTAAGCGTGTGCTGGAGTATTGGAATGCGGAGATTAAACCGATGGTGTCGGCGGGCAAAAGAGTGCTGATCTCTGCGCATGGTAACACGCTTCGTTCACTCGTCATGCATCTGGACCAACTGTCCGAAGCAGACGTGATGGCGCTCAATATCCCGACGGGCATTCCGCTTGTCTACGAATTGGATGAAGATCTGCATCCGATTGGTCACTTCTATCTGACCGCGGATGGTTCGACCTACAAACATGAAGAAATGACCCATGTGGCAACGCCATCTGATTAATTGGACATGGACGTTTGTCTTGATTGTAAGAAAGCTTGTATGATTTATCTCGTTCGGTTGATGTTTCAACTGGACGATTGGAAGATGACCGCTGAATTGAATTCGGAGGTCATCTTTTTTTTCTGCGATCAAGCCTGTACTTCGTTTCGTTTTGCTCCCACAGGGTAATTGTCAAACAAGACACGATGTACATTAATCCTGAAGGAGGAGAAGCACATGTCTAAAAGAAGAGGAATACTCATGACGGCGATCGGCGCAGGTGTGACTTATCTGATGAGGAACAAACAGGCAAGAGATAAGCTGTTTAGCACGGTTTCGGGTATGATGAAAAGCTCCAATTCGTCCAATGGATCAAGTAAAGCCAGACCACGTGTGGAAGTGAAATAGATTTCGATCTTCGTTTATCGATTGAATTAAATGATGATCATGAGAAACCTGGAGATGCAGTCGTTCCAGGTTTTTTTGTGCAATCTGAGAGCAATTCCTTGCTTTCATCTGTAATGCGATTTTTGCCAGCAAGAATGATACAATGGATACTTGCAGAACGTATGGAGGGAGATGCACATATGAAGAAAAATCGTCTGGGTACATCCGAACTGATGGTGTCTGAGATTGGGCTGGGATGTATGTCACTTGGGACCGAAATGGAACCTGCTATGGGCCTGATTCATGAGGCTCTGGATCATGGGGTCAATCTGTTGGATACAGCCGATCTGTACGATGCAGGGCGTAATGAAGAAATTGTAGGACAAGCTATTAAAGGGCGGCGAGACCAAGTCATTGTGGCGACCAAAGTAGGTAATCGTCGTATGCCCGGCAAAGAGGGCTGGTCATGGGACCCGTCCAAAGCCTACATTAAGCAGGCTGTACATGAAAGTTTGAAGCGGTTGCAGACCGATTACATTGATCTGTATCAGCTGCATGGCGGGACCTTGGACGACCCCATCGAAGAGACGATCGAAGCGTTTGAGGAACTGAAGAAGGAAGGACTTATCCGATATTACGGAATTTCCTCCATTCGTCCCAATGTGATTCGGGAGTATGTAAAGAGGGCATCCATCGTCAGTGTGATGAACCAGTACAGTGTTGCTGACCGCAGAGCGGAAGAAGAAGTGCTGCCTTTATTGGAACAAAAGGGGATCAGTGTAATTGCCCGTGGGCCCGTAGCCAGCGGTGTGCTCGCCGATTCCGGATCTGCCAAGGCAGAAAAAGGTTATCTGGACTATACGCCAGAGCAACTATATACCATTCGGCAAGGGTTAAGTCGTCTTGTTACGGACCAACGCAGCATGGCTCAGACGGCTATTCGTTATGCGTTATCCCATCCTGCCGTAGCAGCTGTTGTCCCAGGTGCCAGTTCAAGAGAGCAGTTGCTGCACAATATTGCCGCTTCAAATTCGCCTGCACTCACAGCTGCGGAGATTCAGGAAATACGAGAGCTCAGTCCCGCTAATCTGTACAAGCAGCATAGGTAACGCCATTAAGCCTATTTTCAATTGTAACCATACGAGGTACAATGAAGATCAGCCAAAAAAGGAACATATAAGGGAGAGAAGACATATGGAAAGAATCCAAAGTGAACAGCAATATCTGGATACAATTAATTCTGATGGTTTTACCGTCATTAAATTTGATACAACCTGGTGTCCGGATTGCAAAAATCTGGATCGTTTTATCGGGGATGTTATCGACCAACATGCGGACAAAACCTTCTATGCCCTGGATGCAGAGAAGTTCCAGCCGTTTGCCGAAGAAAATGGTGTGCGCGGCATTCCAAGCCTGCTCGTCTTCCAGAACGGCAAGAAAATCGCACATCTGCATAGCAAATGGGCTAAAACACCTGCTCAAATCTCCGAGTATCTGGAGACGCTTGAATCCAAAGTTTAAGCGTATGAAGGCAAAAGCAGCTTGATCATTACCTTATCTACGGAGACCTCTTCTTGTCCTGCGACGGAAGGGGTTTTTCTGTTTCATTCCAGTCCGCATGATGTGCATTTGAATAACTGAAGTTGAGAAACAACGCTTGTTTAGAATTTGTTCAGTGCTCCCATGTATACTGTGAGAACAAACTGAATATTTGGAGTGAACAAGATCCGTATGAAGAATGAAATTTTTGAAGAAATGCACCAATTAAGTCACAATGATGACCGAAGATACCGATTGTTGATGATCGGGGTGAAGCAATTGCTGCAGGAACAAAAGGAGAATAGATATAATCTGCGTGAGAGATTAAAGAATCGAAAGAAACACCGGAACTTTCAAATAAAAGAGTGGTATTAGACAGGCTGCTTTCAGAAGTGAACATAAATATGGTTGTCCATGATACATAATAAACCTAGTCGGCATCACCAATGATCCAACCCACTAAAGAAGGAAGTAATGAAGAATCAGGCTTCTTCTAATTACGGATATTCCTGTCTTTGGAGCAGCAACAGAATCGTGAAGCAACAGAAACATAGTTCAGAATATAAAATATGGCGGCCTCGCTTCCCAAGGGAACGTGAGGCCGCCATTGATTTTGCCTATCTAATTACTTGAATTGTAATGCTTACATCAAAATAATAAAGAACACGGCTGCCAAGACAAAGCGATACACAGCAAAGACGGTCAGGCTCAATTTTTTCAAAATGGACAGGAACGTCTTGATCGCAAGCATGGCGACGATGAAAGCAGCGATGAATCCAATCGCAAAGATTGGAAAATCACTGCCGTTCAGGTGATCGATACTTTTGTACAGGTCATATCCCGTAGCACCAATCATAATTGGCACAGACACGAGGAATGTGAACTCCGCAGCGGCTACACGGCTTACCCCTGCAAAGAGACCGCCTGAGATCGTTGACCCGGAACGGGAGAAGCCTGGCCACAATGCCAAGATCTGAAATATACCCACCGCGAATGCCTGTTTGTAGGAAATATCATCGACATCATGGGTAGTAATCCGCCCACTCTTCCGGCTCCAGCGTTCGGCCACGATCATCAATATACCACCTATAACGAGACTGTACAGCACTGTTTCCGGACCAAACAAATGTGCTTTGATCCAATCGCGGAATACAAGTCCGATGACTACGGCAGGAACCATCGCCAGGAAGATATGTCCCAGATTGAGGCGGCGGGAGTAAGGTCTGCTTCCTCCGGTGAAGCGGAACATATCAATGAATTTGTTCCAATACAGTACAACAACAGCAAGTACAGCCCCGAGTTGAACAACCACCTCAAACGTTTTGACTGACTCGTTGTCCTCCGATAAACCCAGCAAGTGGGCAGTCAGAATCATGTGTCCAGTAGAGGACACGGGCAAAAACTCAGTCAAACCTTCGATGATGCCCATAATAATGGATGATATAATGTCCAATTCTCTTCCTCCTTGAAATGCAGGTGACAGCACAGGCTGTCCTGCTTGACCATGCCTGTTCATTTGAACAAGGCTATCACCTATTATGATCACAAATGCACTCAACTTCAACTTATGCTTGTAACCATTTGTTTAAAACTATATTGACAAAAACCTAGTTATCCCATAGGATATAAATTAACTGACTGACTGATCAATCGGGAGGGTTACATGAATGACCAAAATTAACGGTTTGGAACCCGGTGAAGAACGCCGGGACCAAATAATACGCATAGCGATGGAGCGTTTTGCAACCCAAGGTTACCATCAGACGAAAATTTCCGATATCGTCCGCGAGGCTGGTGTGGCGCAAGGGACATTCTACTGGCACTTCAAGAGTAAAGAAGCTATTGCTTCAGAGATTGTCTTAACGGGCAAGGAGGAGTTGCTTGAGGCGATCGGACAAGGGTACCGCAAGGATGCCGGATCGGTAGAGGATATGGTGAAAGCATCGGAAAGGCTGTTCACTGACTTGTTCTTGTTTGCCGCGCAGAATCGCTATTTTATGGAACTGTTGCTCAAAGGCATCGTGACGGAAGAATCCGTACAACGCCTGGTTGAGGAGACACGTAATGCTGTGGAAACTGCGTTTCGTCACAATATGGAACGAGCCATCGAACTCGGCATGTTGCCTAAGGGCATGGATGTACCGCTTCGAGCAGCGTTATTGGTAAGCATGATTGAAGGCATGATATCACGCTGGTTGTTCGGTTCCGATGAGTTGCACAGCAAATTCTCAGCCATGACAGCTTCATCGCTGGCATCTGAGGCAGCAAGCTTTGAGTTTTACGGACTATTGGGCACATAAGATTCACATGATTAAACAAATAGCAGGGAATAATGGGTACAACTGCGGTTTAGTCACAATAAAGTAACCAAATGTACACCCAGATTAATACACGACTGAGAGGAAGTTAACGTAATGAACAAAACATATGGATCGAAAACTCGTAAAGGCTGGTCTTTGACAGCAATTCTGCTGATGACCGTGCTGGTACTTAGTGCTTGTGGTAGTAAGGCGACAGACAATGGAAGTACAAATGGTGCAGAGGCAAGCAATGAACTGGAGCAGATCAAGTCTGCTGGCGTGATCAAAGTAGGCATGATGGGCACATATGCACCATACAACTTCCTGAACGATAAAAAAGAAATGGACGGCTACGATGCAGATATCGCACGTGAGGTTGCGAAACGTCTTGGGGTTAAAGTTGAATTTGTATCCCAGGAGTTCTCTGGTCTGACACCGAGTCTGCAAGCCAAAAAGCTGGATGCCATTATCAGCCAGATGACGATTACCGATGATCGTAAGAAAGTACTCGACTTCAGTGATCCGTATATTACGAACCAAGTTAAAATCATTGTCAAAGAAGACAATAACGATATTACCAAGCTGGAAGATTTCAAAGGGAAAACAATTGGCGTAGGTTTGGGTACAAATGATGAATCATATCTGCGTAATGAAGTGTTACCTAAAGTGGGAGACTTCACGATTAAAACCTATGACGATGTCATCTCTTCACTGAAAGACCTGAATGCTGGACGGATTGACGCCACAATCAACAACATGTACGCACTGAAACCGATTGTTGATGCCAACGGATTAAAGATCAAAGCTGTGGGCGAAGCAATCAAGAGTGACCAAGCAGGTATCGCTGTTCGCAAAGACAATCCAGAACTCGTAGCAGCGCTGAATGATGCTCTCAAAGGCATGAAGGATGATGGCACGTACAATACCATTTTCAAAAAATGGTTTGGTGAAGAGCCTGCGCAATAATGAACCTGCAAGGCGAAGGGAAGATTTGACCCATGGAACTGGTATTTGAGAATATCCCCTTCTTTCTGAAGGGGGCCTATTATACGCTGTATGTAACTGTGATCTCCATGTTTTTTGCGTTTATCATCGGGGTCCTTGTTGCGATTGCTCGTCTGAAGGGACCGATGTGGCTGAGGTTGATCGCAAGGTTTTATGTATCCATCATGCGGGGAACCCCGCTGCTGGTGCAATTATTCGTTATTTATTACGGATTGGTCGATTATGGAGTGACCTTGGGATCACTCACGGCTGCCTGTCTGGGACTGAGTCTGAATGCAGGTGCATTTCTGTCGGAGACGTTCCGTGGAGCCATTCAGGCTGTGCCTAAAGGACAGACGGAAGCTGCATATGCAACGGGAATGACCCCGGCTCAAGCGATGAGACGGATTATCTTCCCGCAGGCTGTACGCATTGCCATCCCGCCGATGGGGAACACCTTTATTGGCATGTTGAAGGAAACATCACTTGTGGCGGCGATTGGTGTTACTGAGTTATTACGGTCAGCACAACTGCTGGTATCACAATATGCATTGAACATGCCATTTTATCTGGCAATTGGTGTGATCTACTGGATCATGAGTATCGGCTTCTCGGCCATTCTGGAACAAGTGGAGCGCCGGTTGGCCCGGGCTTATTGATGGGAGGAGAGAACCGATGATTACAACAACTGGACTTACCAAACGTTTTCAGAAAAATGAAGTACTTACGAACATCGATCTTCATGTCGATGCCAAAGATATTGTTGTATTGCTCGGCCCCAGTGGTTCAGGCAAAAGTACCTTGCTGCGCTGTCTGAATGGGCTGGAAGAGTTGTCTGGAGGACAGATTGAAGTGAACGGCATTGTGGTTAACAGTGCAGATCCGCTGCGAGTCCAGCGTGCCCGGGTACTGGAGATTCGTCGCCAGACCGGCATGGTATTCCAGCAATTCAATCTGTATCCGCACAAGACAGTGCTGGGTAATGTGATGGAAGGTCTTGTTACGGTGAAAAAAATCAAGCGGGACGAAGCGGCTGAACGCGGCCGGATTCTTCTGGATCGGGTCGGCTTGTCGGACAAGCAGGATGCGTATCCATCCCGATTGTCCGGTGGACAACAGCAGCGGGTCGCCATTGCACGTGCACTTGCAATGGAGCCGGAAGTGATGTTGTTTGATGAGCCCACTTCAGCTCTTGATCCTGAACTGGTCGGAGAAGTGCTTTCCGTCATGAAGGAGCTGGCAGAGGAAGGCATGACGATGCTGGTTGTGACGCATGAATTGAAGTTTGCCCGTAATGTGGCGAACAAAATCGTCTTTATGGCGGATGGATCGATTGTGGAAGAGGCAAGTCCACAGGCCTTTTTCGAACAGCCGAAGCAAGAGCGCACCCGTCGTTTCTTGCAACAGATTACTGAATTTTGATGAAGATAACAGCGATCGGAAGAACGAACGTACCCGGAGCGGGTATTTAAGGTCGTTAACGATATCAGTTCAACTAAACTTTTTGCACAAGAACGGAGAGGACAGAAGAAACCTGAAGAAGCGGAGCGTGCGCCTTTATCCCCTGATTTTCCCCTTGAAGAAGGGAATCAAAAAATCTGGGGATAACAGCGATCGGAAGGTTATTCTGTCATCGGAGTGGCAAGTGCAAACCTTTTTCGCTTGAAATTAACCTATTCTGAGAAAGAAGGATAACATCATGAATGTAACAACTGTATGGAAAGGCAAACGCGCGTTTACTTCCGAAGGACCCTCTGGCTACGCTGTTGGCATGGATGCCACTGCTGCTTATGGTGGTGACAGCAAGGGGGCGACCCCGATGGAATTGTTACTGGCGGGTCTCGGCGGCTGTATGGGAATCGATATTACGATGATTCTGGACGCTTTTCTGGACAAAATTGAATCGATTGAGATTGAAGCGCAGGGCACACGCAGTGAAGAGATGCCCAAAGGCTTCACATCCATTGATCTGATCTTCAAAGTCGATGGGGATATCCCGGATTATCGCATTTGGAAAGCCATCCAGATGGCTGAGGAAAAATATTGTGCAGTTTCCGCTTCGCTGAACGCCGATATTCATCCTAAACTGATCCTCAATGGGATAAGTACACCTCGTCCTTAATAACAAACGAACAGATTCTATACTAAGCAGGCACTTCCAATCGTGGGAGTGCCTCTTTTGTTAGAGGTTAGGCTGATTTGTTGCATGGCAGTATAGTACCCATTGCAATGACAATCCGAATTCTGACGGTTATGTGGTATGATTAATTCTAAGGACAGAACATCCTGATCCTGCTGTTTATATGTAAGCGCTTATACAGATGACGGAAGGTGCAGACATGTTGAAAAGGCTGATACGAACCACTAATAATCTCAAATTAAAGCATAAATTGCTCATTTCTTATGTACTGGTTGTCATGATTCCGGTCCTGATTGTGGGTCTTGCTGTGACCAGTTATTTTCGCCAGCAAGCCCTGGACAATGCAATAGGACAGACGATCATCAATGTGGACAAGATCAAGAGCCAGACGGCAACCATGCTGCGTGTACCCACCGATATATCCAATCTTTTAATGTTTAATGCGGATCTCAAGGAGATTGTGAATAAGCGGTACAAGAGCGTTGTGGAGTTAACCTCAGCGTATCTTGCATACAAAGACTTTCAGGAGTACAGGCGTTTGTACCGTGAGATAGCCGGCATTCGTTTTTACTCAACTAACCCAACATTGATCAACAACCTCGAATTCATCCCGGTAGACAAGCAGACTGAAGAGAGTTATTGGTACCAACAGGCACTGAAAACAACCAGCATCGGGTGGTTCTACATTCCGGACAAGGAAGATAATCCTGTACACAAGCTCAGCCTGGTGCGCAAAGTACCTTTTGCCGAGTATCGGACAGAGGGCGTGTTGATGATTGTGATCAATCAGGATGAGCTGAATGGATTGTTGCGTCAGGAACAGTTCGAGACGATGATTACGGACGAGCAGGGGTATGTGGTTGCAGCCAAGAATACTGAGCTGGTGGGTAAAACGCTGGATGAGCTTGATTTTGGCGTTGATCTGCAGAATCAGGCAAAAGGCACCATAGAAGGTGATTTCCGGGGGGAACCATCTAATATTGTTATTGATGAGTTAGGCCCTGGATCGAGTATGAACAGCCTGAAGGTGATTTCGGTTTTTGCCACCAAAAATATAGTCAAGGACGCCAACACTGTCAGCTTGATCGGCATGATTTTTATTATACTGGTGCTGGTCATTGCCCTACTATTCGTATATATCATCTCGTTCCTCACTTCGAACCGATTGCTCCGGCTGAGTAAACACCTCAACAAGCTGGCATTAGGAGACCTGAACGTGACTTCACGGATTGATGGAAACGATGAGATTGGACAACTGTCACGACAGTTCAACTATATGGTGAAAAGTATCAATGAACTCATGACGCAGGTGGTAGAAGCGACCGAACAGAACAATCAATTGGAAATCGCCCAAAAAGAGATTAAACTGAAAATGATGGCGAGTCAGATCAATCCCCATTTCTTGTTTAATGCACTGGAGTCCATTCGGATGAAAGCGCATATTAAGGGAGAAGCAGAGATTGCCAACATCGTCAGGCTGTTGGGCAAGCTGATGCGCAAGAGTCTGGAGATTGGCAGTGGAAAAACAACCTTCCAGGCTGAACTTGAAATGGTACGTTCCTATTTGGAAATTCAGAAATTTCGTTACGGCGACCGCCTTGCATTCCAGATCCATATCGATCCCGAGGTGGAGAAGATGTACATTCCGCCTTTGATTATTCAACCCTTGGTTGAGAATGCGATTGTCCATGGTCTGGAGAACAAAGAGGGTACAGTCCGTGTTCGTATAAGTATTCGTTTAGTAGAGAACATTGTGCAGATCCGTGTGGATGACAATGGTGCAGGCATAACGCCAGAACGACTGGCTGAGGTGATGCAGTTTATCTGTGGTCCGGAGGAACAGGAGAAGAGTCGGATCGGCATGCGTAATGTACATCAACGCTTAACATTGACGTACGGGGAGCCATATGGATTACAGATTACGAGTGTATATGGGGAAGGGACAGAGGTTTCTTTCACTTTGCCAGCAGGAGGGGACCAACATGTATAAAGTGTTTTTGGTGGATGACGAACCGAGCATACGTGAGGGACTGACAACCATTATCGAGTGGGAAAAATACGGATTCCAGGTCATCGCTACAGCTGCCAGCGGGCGTGAGGCCATCTCCCGGTTTGAGGAATTGGAGCCTGATCTGACGATTATTGATATTCGCATGCCCGGTATGACCGGGCTGGATGTGATTGAAGAAGTGCGCCGGAATCATCCGGATTCGCACTTTTTGATATTGAGCGGTTATGCCGATTTTGATTATGCAAAAAAAGCCATCAGTTTTGGTGTAGATGGTTATCTGCTCAAACCGGTGGATGAAGATGAGATGATTAGTGAACTGGAGCGGATTGCTACGATCCTGACCCGTGAACGGGAGACAATGGCACGTCAAGCTGGTGAAGATACTGTCTATCTGGAGCACCAGATCGAGGCTTTACTCTTTGACAGTCTGGAGGGTGCAGGCAGTATGGAAGAAGACAGCCTGGGTCTGCACTGGCCTCACTATCAGATCGTGCTGCTTGAGATGCATGCGGCCCCTGATCTGCAACGGGGAAGTGTTATGAAACGCAAACTGATTGAAGCATTTGACCATAAAGACCGAGGTATTGTATTCTCATTCCATTCCGGTCTGGGGCTGTTAAGTAAGGAAATAATCACATCCGAGTCATCTGCAAGAAATCTGTATGATGAGCTGGAAGGACTGCTAGGAGAATGGGAGGTTCACATGTACGGTGCTGCGGGAGAACCTGTACATTCCACTTCTGAAATTGCGCGATCATACACGCAGGCGAATCGTTTACTCGGGGAACGCTTCTTGTTCACGGAGCAACGCATCATTCTGTGGACTGAAGGTAGCGAAGGCGAAAGCATTGTTAAGCCAGAAGTTGGAGCTGTGGACGAAGCACATGAGCCAGTTGAAGACGAACTCGCGGACAAGCTGTATTATGCGTTAGACATCCGCAGTAGTGAGTCCGTTATGCGGGTGCTGGGTGAGATGGAAGAGCGCCTGGTTCCATATCACCGAACAGAGCAAGCGATCAAGACGGCGTTCTCACAGGTATTTTCCCTGGCGTTCAACAAGCTTGCAGCGACGAATCAACATATGCACTCCATTATGCAAGAACATTCGGTTCTGATTAATGAAGTCTATCATCAATTTACGATGTCTGATCTCAAAGTCATGGCATCGGAACATTTGAATCGACTTATTCAACGTATGGGTGGGGGAAGCAAGGATACTGTATTGAAACAGATGATTGAATTTATCCAGCGTAACCCTGGCGAGAATCTCAAGCTTGAAGTACTGGCAGAAGTGTTTAACTATAACAGCAGTTACTTGGGTAAGTTGTTCAAGAATCATACTGGAGAGTATTTCAATGCATTTCTGGACAAGGTTCGTATGGAAAAGGCCAAAGAATTGCTGGACGAAGGACTGAAGGTCCATCAGGTCGCGGCGAGAGTGGGATATGCTAATGTGGACTATTTTCACGGTAAGTTCAAGAAGTATGTAGGGGAATCCCCTTCCGCTTACAAACAGGCCAGAACCCAATCATCAATTAAAGGAACGGCTAAGGATATAAACGAGGAATAAGTATAGAGTGCTGGGCTTTGCCCCTGTCTATTGTGTAAAACGTTTTCGGTATTGCTGAGAAATTTCCGGATTCATCATATTGTCCATGCACTTCCCATGATAAGCAATGGTCACGGAGTGTACCACATCATAGACTGGGTTTACAAGAACTCAGGTGAAGGGATGGTTATACGATATGAATTTGTCTGATATAGGTACGGCACGTCATACATTGAACTTAAATGGAACATGGCAGTTTTGTTTGGATCTGGAGTCCGATAAACTCGTTGAGCAAGAGATATTACCGCCTTCACAGTGTGAAAATACATCATGGGAGACCATTCAGATTCCCGGTTCATGGGAAGAGCAAGGATACGGAGATGAGCCTGAATACGAAAGGCTTGATACCTGGACCAAGGTACGCGAGTATGAAGGCTCAGCCTGGTATGCTCAGGATGTTCATGTTCCATCAGACGATCCCGGATGCCACTATGTATTCAGATTGGAAGGTGTCCGATGGACAACGAATCTCTGGATCAATGGACAGTATGCCGGGCAGCAGGATAGTCTGGTGAATCAACAGAAGTGGGATGTTACCTCTCTGGTGAAGCAGGGAGAAGTGAATCGGGTGGAGATCCGCGTGGATAATACGATGAAACTTCCGCTGGCGGGTAGCCATATTCATTCATTGCATACGGCCACAGCCTGGGGTGGAATCACAGGTGGTGTTTATTTGGACATTCTTCCCCCATGCCGATTACAGACGTTACGTATTCAACCAGATGCTGAGAACGGAACTCTTCGGATTGATTGTATTGTAAGCGCTCCCGCAAATGAATCGACTAGATCGATGCAATTACATGTGGATATCCAGCATCCGGATGGCATATGGCTTGATCGATATAGTTGTAATGTGAATCTGAGTGATCCATCACATGTGGATATAAGCTCAGCAGGTTTAACTGAAATCAACGCTGTAATAGATCAGTGGCGATTGGAACTTGGTACAGGGAAATCTATTGCAAGATGGTCGGATGAATCCCCCGAATTATACAAGGCAGTGATCCGTCTGCATGACGGTGAGCAGGAACTGGATCGGCTGGAGCAATCATTTGGTGTTCGCTCCTTTGCAACAAACGGGAAGCAGCTTGAATTGAATGGGACACCGGTGTATCTGCGCGGGTACGTCGATTGCTGTATCTTTCCACTGACAGGTTATCCTGTGTGGGATAAGGAACATTATCTTCAGCAGTTTCGAATCGCCAGAACATACGGCTTCAACCACGTCCGTCTGCATGGGTGGAGCGCGCCTGAGCCTTTCTGGGACGCGGCTGATGAAGCTGGCATGCTGGTGCAGGCAGAACTTCCACATTGGTCTCGTTTCTTTGAGCAATCGAATCAGTCTGCGCCAGCTGAAGTATTGTCCTATCTGACACAAGAACTGGACGGGTTGCTTCAGTCGCTGCATAGACATCCTTCATTTGTCATGTTCTCCATGGGGAATGAACTCATTGGTGCGAATGGCCACCCTGAACTCAATGCATGGGTATCTAGAGCAAGGGATATGGACCCGACCCGCTTATATACGGACAATACAGGTTTTGGACAGCTTCCGGCGCAAGGGAGGGAAGGTGATTATTATATTCAATCGTTGAACTGGCATCCCCCGTTGGAATCCGCATATTCTGCTGTACCGGATACCACACTGGATTATCATGCAGTCACCCGCCTTGCGGAGCATCCCGTCATTGGACACGAACATGCACAGTACACCATGTATGTGCGGCCCCAAGAGCGAGCCAAGTATACTGGCGTATTGCGTCCTAGCTGGTTACGACCGATCGAAGAATCGTTAACAAACAAAGGCATGATGGAGGACCTGGAGCATTTTCAACAGGTCAGTGGTACCCATCTGGTACGTTCCTTAAAAGAAGCCATGGAGCGAATTCGGCGAACACCGGACGCTGCGGGCGTACAGCTTCTGGACATTCGTGATTTTCCAGGGCAGGGACATGCTACGACGGGCATTCTGGATGTATTTTGGGATGACAAAGGCGTTACAACTCCAGAAGAATTCATGCGTTTCAACGCAGATGTGGTGCTGTTGTTAAGCTGCAAGGAGCGTACATTTTACGCCGGAGAACCCATTCATGTCGATGTACGCATCTCTCACTACGGTAAGGAGCCGCTTGAGGACGCGGTCATTCAGTGGAGGTTAATAAGCGATGATGTGATACTTACTGAAAGGGCATGGAAGACCGGAGATATCCAATGTGGGTCTGTCATGTCACTGGGAAGCATCGTCGCTACCGCTCCTCATGAAGGGGCAGCAGCTTTTCGGATCGAAGCGGAGTTGATATCAGGCGATTTGGACAGAACTGTAGTGAATGTATGGCATGGCTGGTCGTTTCCTTTTTATCAGTCTCATCCGGGTTCGAATCGGTTCTGGAATACCTTGGCAGAGTTGAAGCCATTCCTGGGTGAAGCGCATGATGATTGCGTAGATCGAATCGATGGATTTCAGTTGTTGAAAAATCGGGAGATTGACTTGGTTATCGTTCAGTCGTTAACACCCAATGTCGTTGATTATGTGGTCAACGGGGGAAGTGTTTGGCTACAGCCAACCGCAGAAGGGTTATATGATTCAGTGGAGACCAAGTATCTGCCTGTATTCTGGAATTACCTGATGTTTGCTACACAGCCTGGTGCAACGATGGGCATGTATTTGAGAAAACAGCTAGCACTACTAGGCTCCTTCCCGCATGATGGAGCTTCGGACTGGCATTGGTATCACTTGGTGAACGGGACACCAGCGATATGTTTGGATACGTTGCCCGGGGTGGAACCGCTGGTCGAAGTGGTGGACCATTTCCATCGGGCCAAACGACTCGCTTATGCCTTTGAGGCAAAAGTAGGAAAGGGCAAGATTTTGATATCCTCACTTCCGTTTGCTGACCTGGCTTTAATGAAGCGTCCGGAAGCCGCCTACTTATTTCAGGAGATACTTGCGTATTTGAATGGAGATCAATTCCGTCCAGCAACCTCCATATCCGTAGCGCAATTACTCGGCATCGTTAAACTGCAAACCATTCAGTTTACATTGTAATCAGAGGGACCCGAAAGGGTCCTTTTTGTATGCCATGTGGTCAAAGTAAACGATTACTATAAAACGTTTTCGAAATTTACCATTTTAGATAGTTTTTAACCTTAATATTACTTTAATATCATTTAAAAGTAGAATTTATCACTGATTTTAACGAATTAATGTCTGATTATATATGTCTATATCTAATTTTTATATGATTTTCTCTAAAATCCAGATGGTATTTTGAAAACGCTCTATCGAGTATGATTATTTTATAAAACAGAGGAGGGGGAACGGAGATGGAAACGCTAACAAAAAAATCCGCTTCCGCGAACAGAAGCAGTGACCCCAAACCGCCTTTAAAGAATCGGCGGAACGGAATTTGGGACAGAATGAAACAGCAGAAATATCTCTATCTCATGTCATTGCCATTCGTAGCTTGGGTTTTCGTATTTAACTATCTGCCACTATGGGGATGGACGATGGCTTTCCAAAATTATAAACCTGCCAGATCGTTTGGTGATCAAGAGTGGGTTGGTTTTAAACACTTTGTAGAGCTGTTCAGTGATGATCGTTTCTATCTGGTACTTCGTAATACGCTTGCAATGAGCTTGATGGGACTGGTTGTCGGTTTTATCGTACCGATATTCTTCGCTATTCTCCTGAATGAAATGAGAGGCATGTTCTTCAAACGTGCCGTGCAAACGGTATCATATCTGCCTCACTTTGTATCCTGGGTTGTTGTAGCCGGGATCATTACGAAGATGCTCTCCACCGATGGAGGGATTATCAATGATCTATTGGTAGGACTGAACATTATCGATCAGCCGATCCAATTCATGGCCAAGGGGAACTTGTTCTGGTACATTGTAACCGCTTCAGATATGTGGAAGGAAACCGGTTGGAATGCCATCATCTATCTGGCGGCGATTACAGGTATCGACAATGAGCTGTATGAAGCTTCCCGTGTGGATGGAGCCAACCGCTGGAGACAGATGTGGCATATTACGCTGCCTGGCATACGGACCACGATTTCCGTACTTTTCATCATGTCAATTGGACATCTTATCAGTATCGGTTTCGAGAAGCAGTTCTTGCTTGGCAACAGTCTGGTCACAGACTACTCGGAAGTACTTGATCTATACGCGCTCAATTATGGTTTGAATATGGGACGATTCTCGTATGGTACAGCCATAGGTATATTCAACTCCGTTGTCAGTATCATCCTTCTGTTTACTGCGAACGGCTTGTTCAAAAAATTCACAAAAGAAAGCATCATGTAGGGAGGGGACGACATTATGGCGAACAAAGCATTCAATGCTACTCGGGGCGATAAACTGTTCGATATATTCAACATCCTCGCGATGACCATGGTGCTGGTTGTAACACTTTATCCATTCCTTAACGTACTAGCCATCTCACTCAATAACTCGACAGATACAGTACGTGGCGGAATTTACTTGTGGCCTCGCGAATTCACATTACAGAACTACAAAACGATTTTCCAATATGATGGATTGTTACAAGGTTTGCAGATCTCCATTCTGCGTACACTTGTAGGTACCGTGCTCGGATTGATCAGTTCATCCATGATCGCTTTTACACTGAGCAGACCTGATTTTGGACTTAGAAAATTTGTTTCCACAACGCTCGCGCTCACGATGTATTTCTCCGGTGGTCTGATTCCGGTGTACATTCTGATGCGTGACTTGAACCTGATCGGTACATTCTGGGTATATGTACTACCTGGCATGATCAGTGCATTTAACGTGTTCATCATCCGTTCATTCATTGATGGCCTGCCATACTCATTGCAGGAATCCGCGAAGCTGGACGGAGCGAATGACTTTACAATCTATTACAGAATTATCTTGCCACTGTGTAAACCAGTGCTTGCTACCATCGCATTGTTCCTGGCTGTAGGTCAATGGAACGCGTGGTTCGATACGTACCTGTATAATGGTTCAAAGGCACATTTGACCACGCTCCAATATGAGCTGATGAAAGTATTGCAAAGTACACAGCAGGGCTCAGGTGCTGGACGAAATGCCAATGATATGGCGCAGCAAATGACACAGATTTCACCGGAATCGATCAAAATGGCGATTACGATCGTTGTAACGGTTCCAATCCTCATTGTATATCCATTCCTTCAGAAGTACTTTGTTGGCGGTATGACACTGGGCGCAGTAAAAGGTTAAACAATTGGGTACAGGCTGCCACATAGAGCGGCCGTACATCTACAAATGAAGCATCAGGATACCCGAAGCGCAGCCATTTGGTCTGCGCTTCACCGTATAGGGCTGCGGTGTGGTATTCATGAAGCTATAGACAGGGACAAAAAAGTCCCGGACAAACAGACATATGAAACAGGGAGGATTACCATTATGGCAAGTTCCAAAATGAAGATTGCACTGGCACCAGTGCTTGCAATGTCTTTACTCGCAGGTTGCGGTGGAGGAAGCGGCAGTGATACGTCGTTCAAGGATACAAGCGCAGAGACAACTCCACTTACTTTTGATTTCTTCAGCGTTGACCCCAGTCCGAACTGGAATGGCATGAAGGATGAAGTAGGTAAGGTCCTTACGGAAAAAACAGGGATAACCCTTAACGGTGAATTTGCCGTTAGTGGTGGTCAAGATAAAATATCCTTAATGGCGGCGAGCGGAGACTATCCGGATATTGTCTCCCCCAAAGGAGAACTCAGCAAACTGGTGGATGCCGGAGCAATGCTCGATCTGACAGATCTGATCGACCAATATGCTCCCAATCTGAAGAAGCTGTATGGTAATTACATGGACCGGTTGAAATACAGTAATGAAGATCAGGCTATTTATGTGCTGCCAACGTATTATGCGGTAGACCAGAAGTACTTTGATGCAGGTGGTGGATTTGGCATTCAGCACCGTGTACTAAAAGAACTCGGATACCCGGAAGTGCGTACACTTGAGGATTACGAGAATGTATTGAAGGCGTACAAAGAGAAACACCCAACAATTGATGGTCAGCCAACGATCCCGTTAACACTGGACGCGGATGATTGGAGAATCATGATTACCGTAACGAACCCGGCCTTTCAGGCAACAGGAGCTCCGGATGACGGTGAATACTACATCGATCCAGAGACGTATGAAGCAAGTCTCCATTACAAACGCCCAGAGGAAAAAGAGTACTTCCGCTGGTTGAACCATATGTACAACACTGGATTGCTGGATCAGGACAGCTTTATCCAGAAAACAGACCAATACAAATCCAAAATTGCAAGTGGACGTGTTCTGGGTGTCATTGACCAGGATTGGGGTTACTCCGATGCAGAAAATGCATTGAAATCCGCTGGTAAGACTGAAGCAACGTATTCACACTTTCCAGTAACCCTGTCCGAGGATATCAAGGATCATGCCTACCAAGACCCTGGTTTTGTATCGGGCTGGGGTGTAGGGATTACAACATCAAATCCTGACCCGGTTCGTACGATCAAATTCTTCGATTACCTGGCTTCTGAAGAAGGGCAAGTGCTGATGAATTGGGGAATTGAGGGCAAACAGTATGAAGTGAAGGACGGCAAACGTGTCATTCCTGCCGACATTCTGGATCAGAAAACCAATAATGCAGCCGTATTCCAGAAAGAAACGGGTATTGGATTGTACACCAATATGTCCGGTCACTATGGAGACGGTGTGAAGGATTCAACGGATAACTACTACACTACGAATTTCCCTGAACAGATCGTGGCAGCATATTCCGATGCAGAGAAAGAAACACTCAAAGCTTACGGTGCTACGACGTGGAAAGATCTGTTCCCGAGTGAAGATGAGTTCCCAATCAAACCATGGGGAGCAGCATACAATCTGCCAACACCAGGTGACTCCAACTACAACGTCATCTTCAAGAAAACACAGGATATCATTCGGAAACGTATCCCGGAAGCCATTCTGAGTACTCCTGAACAGTTCGATGCGATCTATGACGGCATGATTGCAGAAGTGAACCAAGCAGGAGCAGAGGATATGGAGAAACAGTATACAGAACTCGTTCAAAACCGTGTTCAATTGTGGAGCGGTGAAGAGGCTAAATAAACGTTTAGCAATTCAGATCTAAAACAAAAAGGACCCAGAATATCTGGGTTCTTTTACTACCTAAAACGTTTTCTAAAAAACGTTTTCAATTTTATAAATTCACTATTGACAAGGGATATAGGAGAGATTATTATTCAATTATGAAAGCACTTACATTTACTTGTACAACACGTGGCATACACCTGAATCTCAAAGTAAACATTTGCAGAATGAAGAGGAAGTAAGGCAAGAAGAACATTTTTTTCTTTTTAGGAAAACGCTTCTAATGTTATAAAAACAAGAAAATTACATTTGTTTCATCTGGTCACGGTATGTGCAGGTCAGCCTGTTATACAAATATACAGCTTCATTAATATCCATAAGGGGGATTACACATGAAGGGCAAAACACCAAAAACATTCGCAATGCTTCTGTTAGCCAGTGCACTTGCAATTACAGCAGGATGCAGCGGCAGTGGAGGAGGAACTAACGCTTCAGAGAAACCGGTTGATTCCGGAGATACAACCAGTCCAGTGACCTTTACATTCTTCGGTGCAGACGCGAGTCCGAACTGGAATAACATGAAGGATGCTGTCGGTCAAGAGATTACTAAGGCAACGGGAGTTACAATTGAAGCTGAGTATGATGTGAATAATGGTGGTGACCAAAAGATTCCTTTGATGGCTGCCAGTGGTGATTACCCTGATATTATCTATCCTAAAGGCAACTTGTCTAAGCTTGTGGATGCAGGCGCGATGCTGGACCTGACCGATCTAATTGAGGAGCATGCTCCCAATTTGAAAAAAATCTATGGTGATCAGATGAACCGTCTGAAATACAGTTTGGAAGATCAAGCCATTTACACGATCCCGACTAATATGGGTGTAGATAACGTTGAGTTTGACGCTAGGGGCGGATTCGAAATTCAACAAAGAGTATTGAAAGAGCTTGGCTACCCTGAAGTAAAAACGCTTGAGGACTACGAGAACGTACTGAGAACGTATTATGAAAAACATCCAACGATTGATGGTCAACCTACTATTCCGTTAACATTGAATGCAGATGACTGGAAAATTATGATTACGGTAACGAACCCTGCATTCCAAGCTACGGGTGGACCGGATGATGGTGAGTATTATATTAATCCTGAGACCTATGAAGCTGTTCTACACTACAAACGCCCTGAAGAAAAGGAATATTTCCGTTGGTTGAACAAAATGTACAACGAGGGTCTGCTTGACAAAGATACATTTGTTCAAAAGGATGACCAATACAAATCTAAAATTGCCAGTGGCCGTGTACTCGGTCTAATCGACCAGGAGTGGAACTATGGTGAGGCGGAGAATGCTTTGAAATCGTCTAACGGTGGCGATAAAACATATGCCCACTTCTCCGTGTCCTTGAACAAGGATATTGTGGATCATACGTTCCAACCGACGGGATTTGACGGTTATGGTATCGGAATCACAACTTCGGCCAAAGATCCGGTACGTATTATCAAATTCATGGATTGGCTTGCTTCCGATGAAGGTCAGGTCCTGAGAAACTGGGGTGTTGAAGGCCAACATTACCAAGTCGAGAATGGGAAACGCATCATTCCGGCTGACGTACAAGATCGCAAAACCAATGATAACTCTGCTTTTACCAAAGAATCAGGCGTAGGCATGTATAACATATTTAGCGCCAGATACGGTGATGGTGTGAAAGATTCCACGGATAACTACTATACAACGAACTTCCCTGAACAGATTCAAGCTGGTTACACTGCCGCTGAGAAGGAAACGTTGAAAGCCTATGGTATAACAACATGGAAAGATTTCTATCCTTCCGACGATGATCTGAAGCTGAAAGATTGGGGTGCAGCATACAACATGCCTGTACCATCTGACACGGATTACAACGTAACGTTCCAGAAAACACAGGATATCGTACGTAAACGTATTCCAGAGGCGATCCTTGCCAAACCTGAGAACTTCGACAGCGTATATGATAGTCTTCTGGCTGAACTCGACAAAGCGGGTGCAGTGGAGATGGAGAAACAATACACGGTTTGGATCAAAGAACGTGTAGCTCTCTGGACTGGAAAAGATGTGAAATAAGCTTGAAAACCAAGCATTAAAGTTAAGGATTTTCATAGCAAAAAGAGCCCTTGAGAAAGGGCTTTTTTTATTGTTGACGTGAGGTGATGGATAGCCTATAATCTATCGTGTAAGCACTTTCAGTAAGCGGTTTATTCCATTTACGAAAACGTTTTACGTTTGTTAGAAGAAGAATCTTTCTTTTTGCAGAATCTAAACGTCGGCTTCAGTAAATATGTCGGAATAAACGATACCGAAAGCGCATTCAAAAAAAAGTGGTATCCTCAGGCATAAAGCCTGTTATACAGATAAAACCTTCATAAATAATAGGGGGAACTAGACAATGAGAGGCAAAATGAAAGGCAATACACCCAAGACGTTTGCAATGCTGATGCTCGCAAGTGCAATGTTGGTTACAGCTGGTTGCGGGAATTCGGGAACCAAAGAGACTTCAGAGTCCAGCGGAACCGAACCGATCACAGTTACATTCTTCGGGGCGGATGCTAGTCCAACCTGGAACAAGATGCAAGATGCTGTTGGTAAAAAGATTACGGAGCAAACAGGCGTTACCATTGAAGCAGAGTATGATGTAAACGATGGTGGTAACCAGAAGATTGCACTGATGGCTGCCAGTGGTGACTTTCCTGATATGATATACCCTAAAGGTAACTTATCCAAACTTGTGGATGCAGGCGCGATGCTGGATCTCACGGATCTGATTGAAGAGCATGCTCCCAATCTGAAAAAAATCTATGGGGAACAGATGAACCGTTTGAAATACAGTTTGGAAGATCAAGCGATCTATACCATTCCAACCAATATGGGCGTTGATAATGTTACGTTTGACGCTACAGGTGGATTTGAAATTCAGCAAAGAGTATTGAAAGAGCTTGGATACCCTGAAGTGAAGACACTTGAGGATTACGAGAATGTACTCAGAGCCTATTATGAAAAACATCCAACCATTGATGGTCAACCAACCATTCCATTAACATTGAATGCAGATGACTGGAAGATCATGATCACGGTAACAAACCCGGCTTTCCAGGCAACAGGTGCACCGGATGATGGTGAATATTACATTGACCCTGAAACGTATGAAGCAAAATTGCACTACAAACGTCCAGAGGAAAGAGAATATTTCCGCTGGTTGAACAAAATGTACAATGAAGGCCTACTGGACAAAGATGCATTTGTTCAAAAGGATGACCAATACAAGTCCAAAATTGCCAGTGGCCGTGTCCTCGGTCTGATTGACCAAGAGTGGAACTACCAAGAAGCGGAGAACGCGCTCAAATCATCGGGCAAGGATGATGCCACATATGCTCACTTCTCTGTATCACTTAACGATGAAATTGTGGATCACACGTTCCAACCAGCAGGATTTGACGGTTATGGTATCGGAATTACAACTTCGGCCAAAGATCCAGTGCGTATCATCAAATTCATGGATTGGCTTGCTTCCGATGAAGGACAAGTTCTGAGAAACTGGGGTATCGAAGGCGAACATTACAACGTAGAAGATGGTAAACGAGTGATTCCAGATGACGTTCAGGATCGCAAAACGAATGACAACTCCAATTTCAGTAAGGAAACAGGAATTGGGATGTATAACATATTTAGCGCAAGATACGGTGATGGTGTAAAAGATTCTACCGATAACTACTACACAACGAACTTCCCTGAGCAAATTGTAGCTGGTTACACGGCTGCAGAGAAAGAAACGCTGAAAGCTTACGGTATCACGACTTGGAAAGAGTTCTATCCGGCTGAAGAAGATCTGCCAGTTAAGGATTGGGGCGCAGCGTATAACATGTCCGTACCTTCCGGTACAGACTATGAGGTAACGTTCCAGAAAACGCAGGATATCATCCGTAAACGGATTCCGGAAGCTGTTCTGACTACACCAGCAAACTTTGATGCAACCTATGATGCTTTACTGGCTGATTTGGACAAAGCGGGTGCAGTTGAAATGGAGAAACAATTTACGGTTTGGGTTAAGGAACGTGTCTCTCTGTGGACAGGAAAAGACGTAAAATAATATGGATTGTCTGTGATCCATGGTTACACAAGGAAAGGGCCCTATATGGGGCCTTTTTTTGTGTAATGATGTGATGATTTGCATTGACGCAAATTTTGAAATCACATATAATTTTATTATTGTAAGCACTTACCGAAAACGTTTTATGACATAAGAAATATAAAGCTGATTTAGGAACAGGAGCTATTCATGTCCCAACACAATAACCAAACTAAAATCAATCGTCTATGGTATCGACAACCGGCAAAACGCTGGGAAGAAGCATTGCCCATCGGAAACGGCCGTCTTGGAGGCATGGTGTACGGTGGCGCAGCAGATGAACGAATTCAGCTCAATGAAGATACATTATGGTCAGGGTTTCCACGGGATACGATTCAATACAGCAGTCAACGGTATCTGAAGCAGACGCGAGAGCTGATCATGTCTGGGCAGTATGGTGAAGCTGAGGATTTGTTGAACCGTGAAATGCTGGGTCGTGATGTAGAGGCCTACCAGCCGATGGGTCATTTTCTATTGCACCATGAGGGTCTGGATGATCTTTCATATAATGTATTTGAACGGGAGCTTGATCTGGAATCGGGTATTGCAACCACAACCTACTCATTGGAAGGAACTCAATACGTACGTGAAGTGTATTCCAGCGCTTTGGATGATCTAATGGTCTGCACATTAACTGCTGATCAGAAGGGCGCTGTGAGTGTAAGTGTTACGCTAGACAGTCCCCATCCTTATCGCGTTGAGACTTCGGGAGAGGCTCTAACCATGTTCAGTCGGTGCCCGAGTCATGTGGAGTCCAATTACTTCAGGGATCACCCGGAATCCGTCCTCTATGAAGAGGATCGGGGAACGGCTTATGCTGTCCGTGTAGCGTTTACGGCATCTGGCGATCAGGTGAAGGTCTCCAATCTGGAAGGCAAGTTACATATTCAGGGTGCTGATCAGGTTGTGTTTTATCTGGCAGCAGCTACGTCCTTTGAAAGTTATGATGTTTTGCCTGTGAAGGATCATCTTGTATTGGAAGAGGAATGCAAGGAAATGATCTCCAAAGCGACCACACATGGCGCAGAAGCGCTTCGTAAACGACATATTCAGGATCATAGCGCGTTGTTTAACAGAGTCTCTATTGATCTAGGGGTATCGGCTAACGCCGAATTACCTACAGATGAGCGGTTGCAGGCTTATCAGGCAGGGCAACAAGACCCTGGACTGGAGGCACTGTATTTTCAATATGGAAGATATCTGTTAATGGCTAGTTCACGTCCGGGCAGCCAGCCTGCCAATCTGCAGGGAATCTGGAACCATCAGGTAGAGCCGCCATGGCATAGTGATTACACAATCAATATCAACACGGAAATGAATTACTGGCCAGCAGAAGTCTGCAATCTCAGTGAATGTCATGAGCCGCTGTTTGATATGCTGACCGATCTCAGTGATACAGGACGAAGAACGGCGCGGATTCTGTATGGAGCCCGTGGATGGACTGCCCATCATAACGTGGATATCTGGAGAACCTCTACACCGACAGGTGGAGATGCAAGCTGGGCTTTCTGGCCGATGGGCGGCGTCTGGTTGACCTCGCATCTATGGGAGCATTACCAATTTACCGGGGATCAGCGTTTTCTTGAGGAACGTGCGTATCCCATCATGAAAGAGGCCGCCTTGTTCTGTCTCGATTGGCTGGTGGAAGGGCCCGATGGTTATCTGGTTACGATTCCATCCACTTCACCAGAGAACAAGTTTCTCACAGATGCTGGGGAGGCACGCAGTATATCCATGGCTTCAACGATGGATATGACGTTAATTCGTGAACTGTTCAGCCACTGTATTGAGGCCGCGAAGCAATTGAATCTAGATGATTCATTGGCGAGCGAGTGGGTTGAGGCTCTTGAGAAACTCTATCCATTCCGAATTGGAAGCGAAGGACAATTGCTGGAGTGGTTTAAAGATTTTGCTGAATCTGAACCAGGGCATCGTCACGTCTCCCATCTGTATGGACTGTATCCGGGAGAGCAGATCAATCGAGTGCACACACCAGAACTTGTGGAAGCTGCAAGGGTATCGCTTGAACGTCGTATTTCACAAGGGGGCGGGCATACAGGATGGAGCTGTGCGTGGTTGATCAACCTGTATGCACGACTGCTGGATAGCAGCCAGGCACATCAGTTTGTCCGCACGTTGCTGGCGCGGTCCACACATCCAAATCTGTTTGATGACCATCCACCATTCCAGATCGATGGTAATTTTGGAGGCACGGCTGGAATAGCAGAGATGTTATTGCAGAGCCACTTGAACGAGTTACATTTACTGCCTGCACTTCCTGAACTCTGGACTCAAGGTCGTGTTGAAGGGCTTCGTGCAAGAGGTGGTTACACGGTAGCAATAACGTGGACGGACAACAAGCTTGTGTCAGCGGTTATTAAGGCAGATCGAAGTGACTCGCTGACCATTCGCAGTGCTTATCCGCTGCGTGTAGAAGGAAATGAACAAGCCAAGGCAGAGCTTACGCCTCAGGGCGATTATGTAATTATTTTAACCATGACCGCAGGACAGACGATCCGCGTGTCATCATGAGACGGAGGAGCCAACCATGACCATTTTTAAATTTCCACAAGATTTTCGCTGGGGTACAGCAACAGCTTCCTATCAAATAGAAGGAGCGGCACAGGAAGGTGGACGCGGGGTATCCATCTGGGATACGTTCGCGCGCACCCCTGGCAAAGTATATAACGGAGATAATGGAGATGTAGCGTGTGATAGTTACCATCGGTATGAGGAAGACATCGAACTGATGAAGAAACTCGGGATTAATACATACAGGTTCTCCATTGCCTGGCCGCGTATTATTCCTGACGGAGATGGGGAGATCAATCGGGAAGGACTGGACTTTTACCACCGCTTCGTGGATGCATTGATCGAGGCTGGAATTGAACCGTTCCTCACACTGTATCACTGGGATCTTCCGCAAACGCTGGAGGATGACGGGGGCTGGGGCAACCGCAGAACTGTGGATGCTTTTGTGAAATATGCCGAAGTGATCTTCAAAGAATTCTCTGGCAAAATCAACTTCTGGCTGACATTCAACGAACCATGGTGCATCGCGTTTCTGTCAAACCTTCTCGGGATTCATGCGCCAGGAAACAAAGACCTGCAGACGTCAATCAATGTTGCTCATGGATTGCTAGTCGCTCACGGTAAAGCCGTTCAATCCTTCCGTCGCTTGGGAACAACCGGTCAGATTGGTATTGCTCCGAACGTATGCTGGGCTGAGCCGTACAGCAAATCTCCTGAGGACCAAGCTGCGTGTGACCGATCCATTGCGCTTAATACCGATTGGTTCCTTGATCCAATCTACAAAGGTTCATATCCGCAGTTTATGGTGGATTGGTTTGCAGAAGCAGGGGCTACCGTGCCCATTCAGGAAGGCGATATGGAGATTATCTCGCAACCGATCGATCTGCTCGGCATTAACTATTACACGATGGGGATTAATCGCTTCAATCCGGAGGCAGGTGCTCTGCAATCGGAAGAAGTTGATATGGGCCTCACCAAAACCGATATTGGCTGGCCAGTGGAATCACGTGGTTTGTATGAATTTATGCATTACTTGCAAAAATACGGCAATGTGGATGTATATATCACAGAGAATGGTGCCTGCATCAACGATGACCTGGAGAACGGAAAAATTAACGATGATCGCCGGATTTCATATTATGAGCAGCATTTGGCTCAAATTCACCGCATCATTAATGACGGCATTAACCTGAAAGGGTACATGGCATGGTCACTGATGGATAATTTCGAGTGGGCAGAAGGCTACCGCATGCGTTTTGGTCTTGTACATGTGGACTATCGTTCACTCGTGAGAACACCAAAGGAGAGTTATTACTGGTATCAGAACGTCATCAAGAATAATTGGTTGGAGACACGGAACGAACATAATCCCCAATAGTTTGGGTGGCAGGTTTTAAGGGAAAAGCAGGTCCTCATTATATATGGTTCCCTTATTGAAGATGAAAAAGACGGTAACATTGGAGTATTTCAATGCGCCGTCTTTTTTTGTATTTTACCGTTGGGAATGAGTAGTTCATAAAGGTTTCATAAGGTCAAGTGCAGTTCCTGTTATGAAGAGTCTATTTTTGGGTTATAAGAAGTAAGGAAGAAACGAATAATGCTTTGTCAACGGATAAATTTAAAATAAAGTGTCCAAATTGCGAATAAAATTTGAACATTTGTTGACTAAAAATCATACTGATGTGGTATATTGGTATAAGGAAAGCACTTACAAAAAGGGAAAAGGAAGTGTTTACTATGGCATCGAAGACAGCAATGGTTAGCCAATTGGAGCGCAAAGACAAAAATATGCGGCGCGCCGTCTTGACGATGACAGTTCTGGCATGGGTCGCACTCATTACTGGAGTGATCATGTGTCTGATCAATCTGAACGAATTTAATGATCGTAATCTTGGCTTGATGGTTGGTATTGGATTCCTTGTAGGTAGTGTATTTATTTACGTTATTGCCAAAGCAATTGGCCTTGTTCATACACGCCGGGAAGACGAAGGCGCCGATTGATTATAATCCTGCGTTAATTCGTTCATAATAAGACTGGATAAGTTCCCGGAATCCAGTCAATAAAGCCCTTTGCGGATTCGTTGACACTGTTCAACGGGACTGCAAAGGGTTTTATTTTGCGACTTGATGTGTAAAGATTACGAAGTACAAATATCAAGCATGCAAGCGATTTGTGAGAAAAAATTCACACATTTAAGGTGTAAAATCGACAAATTTGTTAACAAGAACAAAAAAGTTGTTCATTTCTGATATCTTTAGTAGGAAGAGAGTAGTATACTGATTTTTCAGTATGAGCGAATTTAAGGAGAGGGGATCAAAATGAACAAGAAACCTAGGTCGCTAATCCGGATTATCATTCCGGTTGTCCTGACGTTGGTTACAATTGCATTGATTGTCTGGCCAATGCTGGCAGGCGGACAGTACGTTGTTCTGGATCCGAAGGGGCCAATTGGCGCTTCGCAGAGAGATTTGATTGTCATCTCGACAATTTTGTGTGCTGTCATCATTGTGCCAGTACTCATTTTGGCTGCCGTAATCGTATGGCGTTACCGTGAGAAACCGGACAACAAAGCAGCATATGAACCTAACTGGGCTCATAGCACCAAAGCGGAGGTTGTATGGTGGACCATTCCAATTATTATTATTGGGATACTTGCAATTGTAACGATTCGTTACACTTATGTTCTGGAACCTTCGAAGCCGTTGGCTCACGAGAAAGCACCAATTACCATCCAAGTGTCTTCACTGGACTGGAAATGGCTGTTTATGTATCCAGAACAAGGAATTGCAACGGTTAATACGTTGAATATTCCGGCAGACCGGCCTGTGAAATTTGAACTCACTGCGGATTCACCGATGAATTCATTCTGGATTCCGCAACTTGGAGGACAGATTTATACGATGTCGGGTATGGCGATGACCTTGTATCTGCAGGCAGATCATGAAGGCAAGTACTGGGGTTCAGGCGCTAACTTCACAGGTGAGCATTTTGGAGAAATGCGTTTTGATGTGAATGCTACATCGGACGAAGATTTTGACAATTGGGTAGCTGAAGTGAAACAGAGTTCTCAAGCGTTGACTACAGAAGGTTACAAAGCACTGGCTGAGCCAGGAACAAGCAACGTTGCTTATTATTCTGCTTTCCCAGAAGGATTGTTCCAAAATATTGTGACCAAGTATGTTGTAGATGGTCAAAGTGCTCACAGTAAGCATGGAACTTCAAAAGAAGCTTCTGGAGCCATTCAAAATGCAACGGATACGTCCAATCAAGACGAGGACAAGAGTGCTAACTAAAGATTCGAAAGGAGGCCCCCAATGTTAGAGGGACTTAAAGAGTTTGCATCGGAGTTTTTCGTAACCGGTGATCCGCTCATTTATGGTGCGATGGTAGCTATCGGAATTACCATGATTACTATTGTAGCGGTGCTAACTTATTTCAAAAAATGGGGCTGGCTCTGGCGTAACTGGTTAACGACTGTCGATCACAAAAAGATCGGTATCATGTATATCATCGCTTCCATTATCATGTTATTCCGTGGTGGTGTGGATGCGCTAATGATGCGCCTTCAGCTAGCTATGCCTAACAATGAATTTCTGAATCCTGAGCATTATAATCAGGTCTTCACAACTCACGGCACGATCATGATTCTGTTCATGGCGATGCCATTTATGTTTGGTCTATTTAACGTTATCGTGCCATTACAGATCGGAGCAAGGGACGTTGCGTTCCCGTTCCTGAATGCACTGAGCTTCTGGTTATTCTTCCTGGGAGCAATGCTGTTTAACCTGTCATTCGTTATCGGGGGTTCACCGGATGCAGGATGGCTGAGTTATCCGCCTCTATCGGAGCTGTCGCACAGCCCTGGGGTAGGACAGAACTTCTATATATGGGGTATTCAGATATCGGGTATCGGTTCCCTGGCTACCGGTATCAACTTCCTGGTTACCATCATTAAAATGCGTGCGCCAGGCATGAGATGGATGAAAATGCCGATGTTCACATGGTCGGTATTCTCGACTTGTATCATTATCTTGTTTGCTTTCCCGATCTTGACCGTGACACTTGCATTGTTATTCCTCGACAGGTTTGCCGGGGCGCATTTCTTCACACTTGATCTGGGCGGTAACCCAATGATGTATATCAACTTGATCTGGATGTGGGGTCACCCTGAGGTATACATTGTCGTCTTGCCGGCATTCGGTGTGTTCTCCGAGATTGTAAGTACCTTCTCTCGGAAAAAACTGTTTGGCTACAAGTCGATGGTATTCGCAATGTTGATCATCAGCTTCCTGTCCTTCTTCACATGGGCGCATCACTTCTTCACGATGGGTTCCGGAGCAGACGTGAATGCATTCTTCGCCGTAACTACGATGTTGATTGCTATTCCAACAGGGGTTAAGATATTCAACTGGCTGTTTACCATGTATCGAGGAAGGATTCGCATGGCGACTCCGATGATGTGGACACTTGCCTTTATCCCGTGCTTTATTGTCGGGGGTATGACAGGCGTTCTGTTATCCGTTGCTCCTGCTGACTTCCAGTTCCACAACAGTTACTTCCTGATTGCCCACTTCCACCAGGTGTTGATCGGTGGCGTTGTCTTCGGATACTTCGCAGGTCTGTACTACTGGTGGCCTAAAATGTTCGGTTTCCAACTCGAAGAGAAACTGGGCAAATGGGCATTCTGGACTTGGAATATTGGTTTCTATGTCTGCTTCATGCCGCAGTACGCTGTCGGTCTGATGGGTATGACACGTCGTCTGAGCACATACGGCTGGGATACTGGCTGGTGGGAACTGAACTTCGTATCCACAATCGGGGCATTCCTGATGGGGGTCGGATTCCTGTTCCAAGTTGCACAAATTGCAGACGGTATTCGCAAATACAAATCACTCAAAGCTCCTGCCGATCCATGGGATGGCCGTACGCTGGAGTGGTCAATTCCTTCACCAGCTCCTGAATACAACTTCGCCGTTACACCGCGCGGAGATGATATTGATGAGTGGTGGGAAGAGAAAGAACGTCGTGCCAAAGGCATCTATCCGCCAGAGCAACCGCTTGAGCCGATTCATATGCCGAAGAACTCTGGAATTCCGTTCATCATGTCTGTCTTCTGGTTCATCGCTGGTTTCGGCTTTGTCTTCGGATGGCTGTGGATGGCAATTCTCGGACTCGCTGGCGTAGGGATCTGTATGATCGCCCGTTCATTCTCATACGATACGGATTATTACATTCCGGTCGACGAAATTAAACGTACCGAAGCGTCGTTAAGGGGGTCGGTATAGATGGCTCAAGCAGCCGCTAAACACGGTGAGAATCATGCACATGGTCATGACCATGGACATCATGATCCACAGGAAATGAAAATTCTCGGTTTCTGGTTCTTCCTGATTTCCGACGTTATCCTGTTCTCCGTATTGTTCGCAACCTTCATTGTGTTGCGTGACAATACGGCGGGCGGACCGATTTTGTCTGAATTGATCAAAATGCCTGGCGTTATCGCCGAGACATTTATCTTGCTCACAAGTTCATTTACGAGCGGACTTGCCGTTCTAGCAATGAACCAGGGTAAAGTGAAACAATTGATTAACTGGCTGATTGTTACAGCTGTTCTGGGTGCAAGCTTTATCGCCCTGGAGGTTTATGAGTTTATTGAGTTGATTCACGAAGGGTTTAGCTTTACAACGAGTGCTGCTTCTGGTGCATTCTTCACCCTCGTGGGTACTCACGGACTTCACGTATCGCTTGGTCTGATCTGGATGATTGGACTCATGTTCCAACTGAAAAAACGTGGTATTACTGATGTTACTCGCGGTAAAATCAACGTTATCAGTTTGTACTGGCACTTCTTGGACGTCGTATGGATCTTCCTCCTGTCGATCGTCTATCTCATGGGGGTGATGTAGATGGCAGAGCACAACTCACATGATTCCCACGGCCATGAACAACATGGCTCACTGAAGTCTTATGTCATCGGCTTCATTCTGTCTGTCGTACTGACAATCATTCCACTTGTGGTGGTTTTGAACGACATGATGGGCAAAACAGGAACACTCATTGTGATTCTTGGTACAGCAGCACTTCAGTTTGTGGTTCAACTCTTCTTCTTCATGCATATTCGGGAAACAGAGAAACCACGCTGGAATGTCATGGCCCTTATTTTCGGATTACTGATTATGATGACCATCGTAATTGGTTCGATCTGGATCATGCTTAACAATGCTGTTGCACATTAATTCATATGTTTAAAGAGCTTCACGACCTTGGAATTCAAGGTTGTGAGGCTCTTTTTTGTTACTAAGCAGAAGTTATCGCATATTTTAATGAAAAAAAAGTTGGATTATATCATAATAAGTCGTTGATGAAATAATTTACCAGTGATACTATTGTTATACACTCTGGAAATATATTCAATATCCTAGTTAGAGCTATTCCAGCAAAATTATTTTAGGAGATGCACCAATGAAAGCAAGGGTAATCCGTTATTATCGTTTTGGCGAACCAAGTGAAGTGTTATGTATGGAAGAAAAAGATGTGATACCCCCTGGCCCTGGTGAATTAGCAGTGAGGATGCATGCTCGGCCTATCAATCCCTCCGATCTCATTCCTGTTCGAGGAGCTTACCCGCATCGTACCCGATTACCAGCTGTTCCCGGGTTTGAGGGTGTGGGGATAGTAGAAGCAGTAGGGCCGGGAGTATCCAATCAAATGTTGGGACGCCGCGTCTTGCCTTTGAAAGGCGAGAATACATGGCAGGACGTCGTGAAGACCTTGGATCGTCATACAATCATCGTGCCGAATGATATCGATGATCACTCAGCCAGTCAGCTATATATTAATCCGGTTACGGCTTGGTTGATCTGTACAGAGGTGCTTAAGCTTACGTATGGTGATACCCTGATTGTGAATGCAGGGGGATCTGCAATCGGGCGAATCTTTGCACAGATCTCAAAAATTTATGGATTTAAATTGATTGCGCTTACGAGAGATGATCGTCATACTGCTGAACTGTATCGTTTTGGAGCAGTTTCTGTTATCAATACAACGAAAGAGTTGCTCCAGGCTAGAATCGCAGAATTAACAGAGGGGTGCGGTGCTGATGCAGCCGTGGATTGTATTGGAGGGACGGACGGGGAACAGTTGGTCAGTTGCCTTAAGCCAAATGGTACGGTCATCAGTGTAGGATTGCTTTCGGGGATCACACCGTTATGGCATGAAGTAACCCGAGGAACACAAGTTCATGTGAAACTTTTCTGGTTAAAGCATTGGGTGGAACGCTGTTCGCAAGAACGCTGGGAACAGGTATTTCATGAGGTGATGGAGCTGGTCAGAGCAGGGAAGCTTGTCATGGCAAACATTGGGGCGACGTATGAACTAACGAATGTACAACAGGCTATTGCAGCGGCTGAATCGGGTATCGAGGGGAAGGTTCTCTTAATACAGTAGTACATAAGATTTGGAAAAAACTCAACATAAGGAATGCGTAATTATCAACTAATTCATATTGGGGGCCTTGTTGTGAAGATTAAAGATATGATGTTTACTGCGATTATGGCAGCCGTTATTGCAGTACTTGGACTGTTACCTCCGATTCCACTACCATTTATACCTGTGCCAATTACAGTCCAAACGCTGGGAGTGATGCTGGCAGGCAGTATCCTTGGTGCTCGATTGGGAGGGATAAGTCTCTTGCTCTTTGTTGTTCTGATCGGTTTAGGAGCTCCATTGTTGTCCGGTGGCAGAGGGGGCTTGGGTGTTCTGGTTGGACCTACAGGCGGGTATGTTCTTAGTTATCCGATTGCTGCTTTTGTGATTGGGTTGCTGGTTCAACGGACATCCGTTGCAGGCATTAAATTTTGGAACTTTCTACTGAGCAACATTGTGGGTGGAATCCTTGTTGTGTATGCAGTTGGTATTCCATTCCTGTCCTTTATAACGGATGTACCAATTACACAGGCTATCATAGGCAACCTTGTTTTCATTCCAGGTGACCTGCTCAAAGCGGTGCTTGCTTCACTTATTGCTGTTAGAATTCTCAAGGTAAGTCCTACAATGATCCAAAATACGAAGAGGCAGACACCGGGTGTCTAACAACATGATACTCAGAGACTGCACATTCCTAAGCACTTCTGTACAAGTAAATCGCGCCAAGTGATGGAGGTACTACAGTGATTCATTTTTCCAATGTAACGTTTGGTTATGCAAACCGAGCAACAATGTTAAACGACATTAACCTTCATATTTGTTCTGGTGAATACGTGGCCTTTGCTGGAAGGAATGGAGCAGGGAAATCCACCATAGCTAGGTTAATGAACGGGTTACTCCTTCCAACCACAGGTCAAGTAACTTTTAATGATTATGTGACATCCAATGAAGATGATTTAAGTATCATTCGTCAGAGAATCGGAATGATCTTTCAAAATCCAGAGAATCAAATTGTGGCATCTACAGTGTTTGAAGATATTGCCTTCGGCCTGCAAAACGTCTGTGTCCCTACTGAAGATATTGAGCGTCATGTAACAGAGGCATTGAGGCAAGTGGGGATGCTGGATTATTATAATTCTGATATATATTCGTTATCAGGAGGGCAAAAACAGCGTATCGCTATTGCGGGAGTTCTCGCTATGGGACCAGAAGTTATTGTTTTTGATGAATCTACCTCCATGCTCGACCCGGAAGGCAAAGATCAGATTGCATTGCTGATGGGAGAGTTGCATAAACAAGGAATTACGATTGTAACGATTACGCATGACTTAGAGGAGATTGCAGCATCTTCGAGGGTTATTGTACTTGATCAGGGTGACATTTGTTATGATGGATCGCCCGAGGCCTTGTTTCAGGGCGAATATTGGCGTTTTCCCGGGATAACGGCTCCTTTTATCGTCGAGGCAAGAGAGGCACTTAACCAGAAGGGGCTACACTCTTCTTCAGCACTCACTCTGGAAGATTTGGTGGATGATTTATGCAAATTACACTAAAAGAAGTGGACTTCTCGTATCATGTTGGAACACCATTGGAGAACAACGTATTGAGCAACATTACACTCACCATGGGCGATAATCGTATCTTTGCTGTTGTGGGAAAAACAGGATCAGGCAAGTCAACTTTTGTACAGCTGCTCAATGGGCTTCTGCAACCTACAAATGGAACAGTGGATATAGGAAATTTTCGAATGACAACCGATCGAAAGAAAACGCACGTTCTCTACGATAAAGTAGGTATTGTATTCCAATTCCCGGAGCATCAATTATTCGAGGATACGGTATTAAAAGACATTTCCTTTGGTCCCAAGAACTTGGGCTGGTCGGCCGAAAAAGTGCGTAGTACATGCTTGGATGCATTACAGATGGTAGGTCTGGACGAATCTTTCTGCAATAGATCACCGTTTGAATTAAGTGGCGGAGAGAAGCGGAGAGTGGCAATTGCAAGTGTGTTAGCGATGAACCCGGAGGTGCTTATTCTCGACGAGCCAACCGTAGGGTTGGATTCGGAAGGGAAAGAGCAGCTGATGGAACTCTTTTGTTCCTGGCAGCAGGAACAGGGGAGTACGATTATTATGGTGACGCACGATATGGAGACTGTTGCCGAGTACGCCGAAGAAGTGATTATATTTGAACGTGGTCAAGTGCAAAGACATACGACTCCGCTCCAATTGTTCACTGAATATCAAGATGAGTTGAAAAATATGGGATTAAAGCTGCCTAAAGCACTCCAGCTCGTGGAAGCCATAAATGTAAAATTGAACGTTGAATTGCAGCTGGAGTCGGTAAAGAAAGAATGGATTTTGTCATATATTGCTGATTTTTTTCAAAGGAAGGAATTGTAGTTATGTCCTTATCTCAATCCTTTATCATCGGTCAGTATGTCCACAGAAACTCCATCATTCACCGGCTTGATCCAAGAGCCAAACTCGTCATCGCGTTTCTGTTCATGTTGTCTGTCATGCTGTTGAACTCATGGCTTTCATACGTATTGTCTGCGGTGTTTGTGATGTGTGTAGTCACTATATCGCAAATACCACCCTCCTATATTGTTAGAGGATTGAAACCTGTTTGGCTAATAGTCATTGTCACATCTGTATTTCACATTTTTCTGACACAAGGGGGGCAGTTATGGCTTGAAGCGGGAGTGTTTTCGATCTACGAGGAGGGTGTCATTAAAGCAGGTAATATAGCCATTCGCATCATTCTTCTTCTCGTCATCGCTTCATTGTTGACACTTACGACAAAGCTGGGTGATCTCGCACAGGCTATTGAAGATCTGTTGAAGCCTGCCAAGCGGCTGGGTGTTCCTACACAGGAATTTGCGTTGATGATCTCATGGACGATCCGCTTTATTCCAATTCTGTTGAATGAAACCGACAACGTGATGAAGGCACAGCGGGCAAGAGGTGTTCGTTTTAATTCCGGTAATATCGTTCGTCGTCTGCAAAGTTTTATCCCAATTGTAGTCCCTATCCTTCTATTAGCATTCCAGAAAGCCGAAAGCGCTTCACTGGCCGTTGAGGCACGCGGATATAGCCCTGGCATGAATCGAACGCAACTGAGAATGTTAGCTTTCAAAAAGCTCGACTATCAAGTGCTGCTCATATCCATTTTTGGTTTCGCACTTTTGTTGGCATTACGAAAGTGAGGTAAGCTATGAGGATTTACCCGACAAATCTACATGAATATCACAGACTCATTTCAGTATCTAAAGGTGATCAGCCTGCGACAATGTGGTTTAGACAGGCATCTTACTTGAACGTATACACAGGGGAAGTTGAACAAGCGAATATCTATCTGTCCGGAAGTCGTATTGCCTACGTTGGAGCCAAGGAACTACCCACTTCAGACCAGACCCAGGTCATTGAATTGGAGAAAGATCAAGTTGTTGTCCCAGGATATATTGAACCTCATGCACACCCATGCCAAATGTACAATCCTTATACATGGGGAGAAGCTCTATTACAGAAGGGTACGGTCTTGTCCATTAATGATAATCTGTCTTTGTTAACGTTTCTAGGAACTGAAGCTTTGTCATTCATTGAGAAGCTGGAAGAGACAAGTCATCATATGTTCCTATGGTGGTGTAACATTGACCGTCCTGATCGAGCTGATCCAATGACTATGGACAAGTGGCTACAACATAACCTTGTGATACAGAGCGGGGAACTGACCGAATGGCCCAAACTGCTGGCGAACGACGAAGTATTGGTAGAGCAACTTTATCTTACGAAGGCTCATCATGGGATGAGGGCGGAAGGACATTTGCCTGGCGTATCTTATGAAAAAATAAGTACCATGGCTGCAGCGGGCATCACAGCTGACCACGAAGCTCTCCATGCCGAAGATGTACTTAGACGATTAAAAGCGGGGCTACACGCCTCTCTTCGATACTCATCTATTCGTCCTGATTTGCCACACCTCCTTAAAGGGATGAAAGGTGATTCCCGGTTCAATATGAACCGAATGATGCTTACCAGCGATGGCCCGTCACCAAACTATGTGGAGAGGACGAGCTGTGCCAGCATGATCAAGATCTGTATGGAGACGGGAATATCTGTAGCGGATGCCTTTCGTCTTGCTACCTTAAATCCGGCAGTATATTACGGTCTGGATGAAGACTTAGGCGGGATTGCACCAGGCAGACTGGCTTGTTTGAACGTCTTAACCTCCATAAATGAACCTGATCCACTGCATGTCCTGCAACGAGGCGAGTGGGTGGTCCAAAATCAAAGGCGAGTAGTAGAGCCAGATGAAGCAGAGATACGCACTTGGTTGCGCTCCACTTTTCCGTCTCGACGAACGATCGTTAACCTGAGGCTGGACCAGATGGAAACTCGAACCGACACCGGTATTGAACTGGTGAACGATGTTATCACCCAATCGTACCATTTTGATCCCCGAGCGGGATTGGAAACGGATGAGAACTGGATGACATTGATGGATGTTAACGGAAGTTGGGTGATCAACACCCGAATCAAAGGTTTAGCGTGTGGGATCAAGGCATTAGCAAGTACGTACAACGCTTCGAACGATACACTTTTGCTTGGGCGATCTCTGTCTGCCATGCGCGAAGCATCTCAGGAGTTGGAACTTCGCGGGGAAGGAATATTAGTATATTTCGTGGATGGGGAGCAACTGTACATTCCTCTTCCACTCAGTGGAGCTATGAGCTTGGAGAGCGTGGCATCAATCGGCGCTAGTGTGGATCAGTTCAATGAGAAAATGCGTGTCCACGGTTACCGATTTGGTGATCCTCTGTATTCTCTTTTATTTCTGACAGCTTCACATTTGCCACATATTCGTGTATCGGACAAAGGGTTGTATCTGGTTAAAACAGGTGAGATAGTGCTTCCGGCTACCCCTTTAGTTAATACAGTAAGGAAGGTGAAATGATGTTACTGGCTGATGCGATACGCATACATGCTTCCCAGAATCCGGAGAAAACTGCCATCTTTGATGATGCCCGGCAGATTTCGTACGCCGAGCTATACCATGGAATAAAGCTGGCAGCAAATACAATTCTGGCTACTGAGGAAGATTTCGAAGCCGATGAACTTCCTCTTGTCGGCCTGCTGATGAACAATAGTGCCTCGATGATCGAATATTTTCTTGCAGCCACCAAAATTGGAATGTGTGCTGCTGTATTTGATCCCAAGTGGGGCGATGCAAATCTGACGGAGGTTATTAATGAATGTGAACCTCGTGTGCTTGTCATAGATGTGGAGTTCAAAGCCAGAATATCTCATATTCCATCGTCAACAAGGGTGATTACTGTGGATACGGGTGAACCTCGTTCTCTCAGAAGGGAAGAAGGTGAACCACAGCGATCCTCAACTGAAGATAGCCTGTTCTACATGGGATATACCTCTGGGACGACCGGACGACCGAAAGGCTATCTCCGTTCTCAGCGTTCATGGATCGCGAGCTTTGCATATGCGCGTGAAACATTCGTGCATGATGAAGGAGACCATGTATTGGCGCCGGGTTCTTTGGTCTATTCACTTACGTTATATGCGTGCATTCAAACTTTGTATATTGGCGGGACATTCCATCTAACAAGCAAATTCCGAGCGGAATATGTATTGGAGACGTTAGCAACACATGCGGTTACACATCTTTATCTTGTACCTACGATGTTTGAAGCACTCTACAAAGCGTTCATGGCTTCTGATTCAGTTACTGCGCTGTCATCCGTCAGATCTCTCATTACATCAGGTGATAAATGGTCGCCAGAATCAAAACGGAAGGTGAAAGAGGTATTTGAGAATGCAGGCTTGTATGAATTTTATGGTGCCTCCGAGCTAAGCTTTGTCACAGTACTTGATCCGGAAGGAAATCGGTATAAACCTGATTCAATCGGTAAACCGTTTGCTGGTGTGCAGGTATCCATTCGTGAAGTGGATAGTACGGAAGTAACCGAAGGCTCAGTAGGACAATTGTTTGTGAAGAGCCCGATGATCTTTACAGGATATTATGGTTCCGAGGAAGAAACCAGCCAAGTTGTACATGGTGAATGGGCAACTGTGGGAGACCTTGCAACACGAGATTCCGAAGGCTATTTATATCTGGTTGGTCGAAAGAAAAACATGATTATTAGCGGAGGGCTTAATATATATCCGGAGGAAATTGAGAAGCTGTTGCTAACATTGGAAGGCATTGAGGAGGTCATCGTTGTAGGTGTACCCGATGTATACTGGGGCCAAAAGGTGAGCGCACTTATCAAGCTCAGAATGGGTAGCGAGGTTAATGATGATGAGATTGTATCATTGTGCCGTCGTGAGCTTGCTACCTACAAGTGTCCAAAGGAAATTATACGGGTGGATGCCTTCCCCTACACAACGAGTGGAAAGATTTCGCGAACAAAACTGAACGAGTTACTGAAAATAAAAATATGAAAAATTTGTTGATTCCTGTTATCCTCTCCGCGAAGCGAACTGCAATCGGCAAATACGGGGGGATGTTTAAGGAGACACCGCCGGAAATACTGGCTGCAGAAGTCATTCAGGCCATTTTAAGCGACGTTCCCATCCCCCCCGGTGACATTGATGATGTTCTATTGGGTAATGCAGTAGGCGGGGGAGGTAACATCGCCAGGTTATCCGCGTTACAAGCCAAACTCCCGGTAGAGGTCCCTGGTGTGACGATTGATCGTCAATGCGGATCTGGTCTTGAAGCTATTCATTTAGCAGCGAGGCTGATTCAATCAGGTGCCGGGGAAGTGTATCTGGCTGGTGGTGTCGAAAGCACAAGTCGTGCACCCTGGAGATTGGAGAAACCCTTGTCTCTGTACGGGAGTGTAGTACCTCAAGTAATCACTCGCACAAGATTCTCTCCGGAATGGATCGGAGATCCAGATATGGGGAAGGCGGCTAACAACGTTGCTAAGAAGTACGGTGTGACTCGAATGGACCAGGACGAATATGCGCTTTCCAGTCATAGGAAAGCGATTGCTTCAATACAAAGCGGGCGTTTCGACAATGAAATCGTTCCATTGTCTATCCCTGAGGGTAAGCAACTTAGAATCATTCATACAGACGAATGTCCTCGGGCGAATACAACACTTACGAAGCTTGCAGCATTGCCATCTGTTTTCGAACAGGATGGTACAGTGACGGCTGGTAATGCCTGTCCATTAAATGATGGTGCCGCTATCGTTTTAATCATGTCAATGGGAAAAGCATTATCGTTAGGACTTACACCCCTAATGAAATTTATCGACAGTGTGGCAGTGGGGGTTGACCCGAACTACTTGGGTATCGGTCCGGTTCCTGCCGTTACCAAGTTGCTCAGCCGAAATCGCTTGGCAATGGAAGACATTGATCTTGTGGAATTCAATGAAGCGTTCGCTTCACAAGTTCTGGCCTCTTTAAGAGAACTGCATATTCCAACTCACATTGTTAATGTGGGAGGCGGGGCACTGGCGCTTGGACACCCGTTTGGTGCATCGGGAGCCATCCTGGTTACACGCCTATTCAACGAGATGAGGCATATAAAGGGGACTCGGGGAATCACAACACTGGGTATTGGTGGCGGGATTGGGCTTGCATCAATGTGGGAGAAGTGCGAATAGGAGGAAACAGCCTTTGTTGTTAGAGGGACAGGTAGCAGTCATTACGGGTTCCAGCCGCGGAATTGGGCGTGCAGCCGCAATACGTATGGCACAAGAAGGAGCCAAGGTAGTTGTCAACGGTGTACAAGAAGGTGGGGTATGGGACGTTGTTCAGTTGATTCGGGATCAGGGTGGGACCGCTATTGGGGTCGTTGAATCCGTCGCAAGCATGGCCGGTGGTGAACGCATCATATCGGAGGGTCTTCGCGAATTCGGCAAGATTGATATCCTGGTGAACAACGCCGGAGTTGTTCACGATAAGATGGCCCATAAAATGAGTGAAACCGAGTGGGATCTTGTATTGAATTCGCATCTTAAGGGAGCCTTTGCTTGTATCCGGTCCGCTCTGCCGAGCATGAGGGAACGAAGGGAAGGCAGCATTATTAATATGATCTCCGTGGCGGGCTTGACCGGAATGATCGGGCAATTAAATTACAGTGCTGCCAAAGCCGGATTGATAGGCATGACGTGGACACTTTCGCTGGAACTTGAATCTTATGGCATTAATGTGAATGCAGTTTCTCCCGCAGCGCGTACTGACATGACAATGCCATACATCGAACGGGCGAAGCAGACCGCCGAAATGAAAAGTGAGTCGTTTCCCGAGTACTGGAAAGTAGGTTCAACGGAAGATGTGGCCGAATTGATGCTTTCCTTATGTCTGCCGCGTTGCCGTAGGGTTACCGGTCAGATCTTCTCTGTTAATGGTGGAAAGATCGGTGTGTGGTCCCCTCCAGAGCACCGTATAGTTGCCACCCAATCCAGTAGGGAGAACGGTTGGGAAGCAGGCGAACTCTTTGAGCAAGTGTTGTCAGCCTACGTGAAAGTGTAGAACTATTTCCGAAATATACGAATTGATGGAGGAAATTTTGTTGAAGAAAAAACGCATTTTTATTGGGATGATGGCCGGGATGGGGAGAGTGAATCGTTGTCTTCCCATAGCACTAAAGTTACGAGAGATGGGACATGAGGTGGCGTTCACAATCTGGGGAAATGCCGGGGTCGCGATGGAACAGATGGGTTTTACCTATATTCCGATTCCAGTTATTCCTGCTCCCAAGGTACAGGTTTTCCACCCAAACTTCAAGGATATGAATCACTTTTTGTCCATGATGGGGTACTCGGACCCTGTTTACATGCGAAATGAGCTTGAAGCTCGTCTGCGGGTAACCATTGGTTTTAAACCGGACCTTGTTATTTCCGATTCGAGTGTCCCCGCAGCGTTCATTGCCTGTAAGCTGGACATTCCTCTCGTTTCTATGAATCAGTCCAGTACACTTCCAGGTGGTCTTCCTTTTACAACGAGTTATGGATTATATGGAGACATACCAGATGTCACGAATGTGTTGAACGGAGCGTTGGTTGAGTATGGTCTGCCTGAAACGGACAACATTCTCACATTTCTGGCGGGTAATCTTGCCCTTCTTCCGAGTATACCGGATTTTGATCCGGTACAGATCGGGAAGCTGCCCGTTCCAATTGAATATATCGGTCCCGTGGTATGGAGAGATACAAATGAGACAGGAATGCCTGCGGACTGGTTGATGAAATCAGTCAACGACAGGAGGCCACGTGTATTTGTGTACACAAGTCGTCTCGTGGAATGGGGTGTGGAGAGTGGTGGTCATATTTTCAGGGAAGCCGTTAGAGCACTCGGTAACACTTCGACGGAGCTTTTGATTGCTACTGGTTTTAATCCATTGGAAGGGGACAGCGTGGAAGTTCCCCCTAATGTACACTTCACCTCATATGTATCGGGAGTTATGGCAGCTGAGCATAGCGATGTCATGATTCACCATGGCGGACATGGAAGTTGCATGACAACGATCTTAACAGGTACGCCGTCGTTGGTCATTCCGACCTGGGCAGAACGTGAGTTTAATGCCAAGCAGTTACAGAACGTTGGCGGTGGCAGAGTCATGTCCCCAGGTGAGGTTACGGGATCCGCTCTAGCTGAGACCGTTAACGCGATGATGACTAATGGAGACATGGATAAGGCTATGGCGCTGAAGGAAAACGTCTGTACTTCGCAGTACGGAGGAGCCGAGCGTGCAGCTGAACTCATTCGTCGGTTGTTGTAAAGAGGGGGCAAGGTTCTATTGAAAAGTCTTTTGGTTGTCCTGAGAAGCCCGGCCTTACTTTTGTTATCCGTATGCATTTTTTTTATTGGTTTGGGATACGGATTAACGCTACCATTCATGCCATTATTCGGAGTAGAACGGGCTGGAATGAGCCCCTTATCATTAGGGATCTTTATGGCGTGTGGATCGTTAAGCGGCATTATCATTAGTACGCTGTTTAGTCGATTGTCCGATAAAAAGCCTGTGCGCAAGTGGATTATTGTTGGATCATGTGTATCTGCTTCTGTAAGCTATGTATTCTATGCAAATACGGACAGTTACATTGTGTTAATGCTGGTTTCCTGTACTTTCATGGCTTTGTCATTCTCGGCCTTTCCGCAATTATTTGCTCTTGCTAGAGAAGTAGTCGAGAGGGAGGCGAGTGAAGATGTCACCGTTGTTATGGCTGTATTGCGAGCTCTGGTGTCTCTGGCCTGGATTCTTGGTCCTGTAATGGCGTCTTTTATAATCTACCAGTTCTCGTACACAGGCCTGTTTCTGGTTGTTTCGTTGATGTACATGCTCGTTGCCGTATTTGTACTGATGATTCGAGCACACGAGAGTCGGGAACCGGGGGGTGGAACGGAATTATCATCTAACTCAGTACGTAGCTTCAAGCGGCTGCTGATGGCACCGCAGATTGTGTTTTCATTACTTGCTTTCATGGCATTTGAGTTGGCTAATACGATGGGGGGCATTGTAACTCCCTTATATGTTACGCAAGAGTTGCAAGGCGGGAAGTTGGACGTTGGCATGATCTCGGGTGTTAACGCAGCCTTGCAGGTCCCCACCATGATCATTCTGGGAATACTGGCCAAAAGGTTTGGTAGTATCACAGTTATGAAATGTGCGGGATTGTTTGGAGTCGCCTATTTTTCACTATTTTGGTTTACCCAATCGGGATGGCAGATCATTGCTATCCAGATATTCAGTGCCATTTTTATCGCGATTGTACTTGGAGTTGGGATGACTTTTTTTCAGGATTTGGTTCCTAAAATGACAGGCACGGCCACAACGCTGTACAACAATGCAAACATCATTGGTTCCATGGGTGGTGGATTACTGGCCGGAGCACTCGGAAATTATTTTGGTTTTAAAATAGTGATTGCCTGTTCGGCAGCACTTGCCTTCCTGGGATTTGCATTATTATTAGTGCCGAGCTCAAATAAAAAGGTAGTCCGGCATGTGGGAGGAGATACGTATGAAAGCTAGTGTAATTATTCTATCGCATAATCAGAAAGAAGTGATTCAAGCCTGTTTGTCTTCCTTATCGCGACAGCGTTTGTGCGAAGGCGATCAATACGAAGTTGTGGTTATCGATAACGGGTCTATAGACGGCACGGGCGAGATGATCGGCGGGCTTACGTATGATTTTCCTATACGATATCATTACATTCCTTCTACGGAGCAATCAAGTCGGGCAGCGGCACGAAACAAGGGGATTACTATCGCGAATGGAGATGTGATCGTGTTCCTTGACGGAGATCAACTCGCCGGATCGGACTTTATCTATGAGCATTTGAGAGTGCACAAGCTGGCCGGGGGGAAACTTGTCATAGGGTTTCGAAGATATTTGGGTGAAGAGAGCATTGATATAACGTCGTTAAATCCGGGATGGGTGCATGCTGCTATTACATCATCAGAAGCAGATGAACGATTTCAGCTCATGGAACGTTTTTCGGAAAATGGAAGCGCATTCCGCACAGCGTGGCATCTGTCTTTCAGCTGCAATTTCTCTGTAAACAGAGAAGTACTGATCCGATCGGGTATGTTTGACGAAGGGTTTAAGGGGTGGGGGTTGGAGGACAGCGAGCTTGGCTATCGCCTGCAACAGGCTGGGGGAACGTTCGTATTGAACAAAAAAGCGTTAACCTTCCATATCTTTCACCCTTCCGAGTTTGATGAGAATCGTTATGATGGTTGGAAAACGAATCTGGATTATTTCCTCGAATGTCATCCGATGTTTGAAGTACAGGCTCAAAACATCTTAAAGGAATTTTTTGATCCAGAGATTAGAAAATCATGGTGGGATTGTTATATTCGCTTCGAAAAGGTTGTAAGAGCACATCAGGGTTACGAGGGGGATCGATTACCTGTCAGCATCATGGTTGTCTATGCCGAGGGCCCGGAACTGATCCAGACCATTTCGGCAGAAGCTGCCCATAGAGAAGTGTTGGTTATAGATAAGACACCATCATCGGACCTGGATATCTTGTGCCAATGTATTAACGAGAAATTTGATGTTTTGTATTACAAGCATCCTTCGGAAGATCAGTTAATCGACTTGTATCATCAGTATGCAGTAAGGGGAATTGTGAAACATGAAATTTTCAAGTGATCATGGATCAGCTGTTGTGGCCGCAATTGATGACATTTTATACGGGAGGTTGACATGAATTTTGAATTGACAGAGCAACAGAAGCAGATTCAATCCGCCGCACGCCATTTTGTGGACGAGCTACTGATTCCGTTGGAACCTGAATTATTACGTAACGAGCGTGAGGGGAGACCCGGGATCGAACTTAGACAGATTAGAGAGCTTCAACAAAAGGCGAAAACACAGGGCCTATGGGGTATTGAGACACCAGAAGAGTATGGGGGAGCAAATCTTGGAACGGTCACTAGTGCACTCCTGAAAATGGAGCTAGGACGCACGTGTATTCCGTTTGTCTTTGGAGGGGAAGCGGACAATATCCTGTACCTTTGCAGCAAGGCACAGCAGAGCAAGTATTTACTTCCCGTTATTGCGGGTGAGAGGCAGTCCTGTTTTGCGATAACAGAGCGTTCGGCAGGTTCCGATGCAAGTCGAATTCAGATGAGGGCTGAGCGTGTGGCGGATGGCTGGGTACTCAATGGGGAGAAAGTATTTATCACAAACGGAAACGAGGCGGATTTTGCGATTGTTTTTGCAGTGACTGATGTCCAGGCTGAGCCTGGCAAAGGGATCACTTGCTTTCTGGTGGACCGGGACATGGGGTGGACGTCAGAGCCGATTCCTACGATGGGTGGGGATAAAAGCCCTTCTGTACTTACGTTTAACCAAGTGTTCGTGCCAAACGGAAATGTGCTCGGTGAAGAGGGGCAGGGGTTAACAACAGCGATGCAGTGGATCAGTCGAGGGCGTTGGGTGATTCCGGCTATTGCTGTGGGTGCATCTGGCAGGCTGATCCATATGGCCATTGATTACGTTAAAGAAAGGTCGACATTTGGAGAGCAGTTGGCAAGTCGGCAGAGCATCCAATGGATGATTGCCGACTCTGCTGTTGAGCTGGAGGCTCTCAAATGGCTGGTATTATATACTGCTTGGAGGGTGGATCAGGGGCTGGATGCAAGACATCATGCAACGATGTCCAAGTTGTACGGTGCGGGTAGAGCAAACGATATTGTGGATCGGGTCCTTCAGATTTTTGGCGGAATCGGATATTCGAAGGACTTGCCAATCGAGCGCTGGTATCGGGAAATGCGAGTATGGAGAATCTTCGAGGGCACAGACGAGATTCAACGCATGATTATTTCCCGCAATCTGCTTAAGGGTCATGTCCGAATTGGAGAGTGGGATTAACGGGCCGTGTAACGAACGGATCCTTCATAGGCTAGCAAGTCAGAAGGAACACCCGCTCGATGTTCAATATAGACTGTGATACTGCATGCCAGATGGGAGAGGTTATCCGTATTGATGACACTCACAAGCACACGGACGACGTCCCCTTCCATCACGGGTGAGCGGAATCGGTATTTTATATCGCATAGAATCCAGTTATCCAATCCTAGCATTTGTAGTCGGTTTCCAATCATGCCACCGATAAGCATACCTTGTGCAATTCGGCGAGGAGCACCTGCTTCATGTGCTTTGGGAACATCCAGATGAATTGGGTTATTATCGCTCGATGTGGCTGCATAGGCGATGAGCATAGCGCTGGTTATGGTTCCAAGACAAGCGTCGAACAGGAGTTCATCAGATGAGAGATGGTGTTTCCCATCCCATTGATAATAAATCTCCGAGGGATATTGCGGATACACAGGCTCGAGTTCGGAGTACGAAGGCTGCAACGCTGGAGAGTCCAGAAGTATTAATGTGGTGTTAGCAACGAGTACGTGTTGTTTCATGACGTCCGTAACCTTCATTGTACAATCAAGGAGCTGGATCTTCCCCAGGGATCCAGTTGTTTCGCGTACGTTTGCAAGTTCAATCCGGTAAAATAAAGCTGCATCATACTTCAATTTACGTTCGTATGTGAACGATTGTTGGCCATGGATCATAATTTTCCCAGGAAGCTCCATCCAGGGTAAGTGTGTCTGTTGCCACCATATCATCGGAAAGGTGAGAGGGATGGATCTTGCGTCGGGACGAAATTCTTCTGGAAAGCCTTGTGTGAACTGGACAATCTGATCTGTGGTAATAACCATTTTCTTGGGAGGAGTAGGTACTCCGATCCACGATTGGTAATCCATAGCTTGCATCTCTCCCTTGACTGAACATGTCTTGTATTATATCGAAGACAGTTAGAATCATAAATGTTTTATCGCAGAAAATTCTTTTTTCGAAAATAAAGGTACACAAAAGATACATAATGAACTAAAATGAACTTATATGAACATGTTCAAACTCAATCTCAACTAATTTAAATGACGAAAGGAATGGATTAATAATGGAAAATCGTTATGCTGCACATCCCAATGAAGTGAAAACGTATGATACATCTCGCCTGCGTGAGGAATTTTTGATGGAGCAACTGTTTGCAACCGATGAATTGGTAACGGTGTATTCTCATGTGGATCGTTATATTGTGGGAACGGCTGTACCTGAGAGCAAGGACATTACTCTTGAAGTGAACCTGAAAGATATCGGAACGAACTTTTTCCTGGAGCGTCGTGAAATCGGTATCATTAATGTCGGTGGTCACGGAACAGTGACAGCGGACGGACAAGGTTATGAGATTGGAGCGAAGGAATGTCTCTACATCGGTAGAGGTGTGAAGGAAGTTGTGTTCACAAGCAGTGACAAGGCTCAACCTGCACAATTCTATTTTGTATCCACACCGGCTCATCACACCTATCCAACAGTAAAAGCAACGCAAGAACAAGCTCAGCCAAATCATCTGGGCAGCATCGAAACTTCCAATGAGCGTACGATCTATCGTTACATTCACCAAGGAGAAGGTGGAATTCAGAGTTGTCAGTTGGTGATGGGCATTACCGAACTCGACAAGGGTAACATGTGGAACACGATGCCTGCACATACCCATAACCGCCGTTCCGAAGTATACTTGTACTGGAACTTGCCTGAAGACGGTGTTGTATTCCATATGATGGGTGAGCCAAACGAAACACGCCATCTGGTTGTACGTGATCGCCAGGCAATCATTTCTCCAAGCTGGTCCATTCACAGTGGTGTGGGTACAAGCAATTACACCTTCTGTTGGGCGATGGCTGGTGAGAACCAGACGTTCGAAGATATGGACGGCGTAGCGATGAAAGACCTGAAATAATAAATTACAGATGTCTGAGTTAAATTGACAGGGTAGACACTAGAACACTCATTCATTTGACTCAGGTGGTATAGGAAGTTGATTAGGATGAATCCATTGAAAAGACATGAAAAAATCATGGAGGCTCTTCTGGAGCGCCAGGAGGTAACCGTCAGTGATCTGAGTGAATTGTTGCAGGTGACTGGGAAAACAGTGCGAGAGGATCTCGACAAGTTGGAGAGTATGGGACTGCTCGTACGTGTCCATGGTGGTGCTATGTTGGCCCAGAATGACCAATATGGCATCTTGAATAGCCGCGGAGTTACCGAGAAGCATCATTCGGAGAAAACGGAGATTGCTGAACGTGCTCTGGCTTACATTCGACCTGGAGATATCGTTGCTCTTGATGGTGGCAGCACCACGCTGGAGATGGCCAAACGTCTCGACAATCAGCCGTTGACGGTGGTGACCAATGACTTGTTCATTATTGCGGAGCTTACCAAGAAGGAGCAGGTACGACTGGTTGTGCCTGGCGGGGCTCGTGTTCGGAATATGCTGGTGGGGGATGATACAGCTACCTTTATCTCCGGTCTTAACATTCATAAAGCCTTTATATCCACGACAGCCCTTCATCCGGAATTTGGATTATCCATATACACGGGAGATCTGGTTCCTTTGAAAAAAGCAATGATATCCGCCTCGCAGCAGGTATACGGCGTTGTGGATCATTATAAATTCGGACAATTTGCACTGCGAACTTTCGCCCAGTGTTCGGAACTGGACTATATTATCAGCGATAGTCGTTTGGATGAAGAGACGGCTGCCTTATACGAGCAGAGCGGTGTCACAGTGGATTATCAAAGTTAACCTCATTCATTATTCATTGGATTAAAGTACGGACGGATCTAAGGATTGCATATCAAAACCATGCGGAGGAATCATTCATGAACCCATTTGATTTAAGCGGACAAGTTGCACTGGTGACAGGTACCTCGGGAGGACTTGGACAAGGGATGGCCATTGGTTTGGCAGAAGCAGGTGCTGATGTGGTGCTGGTCTCTTATTCCAAACCTGCGGCAACGGCAAGTGCCATTGAAGCACTCGGACGCAAAGCTTATGTGATTGAAGCGGATTTAAGTCGTGAAGATGAGTTGTCGGCTGTGTTCGAACAGGCGCTTGCGTTCCAGGGCAGAATTGACATTCTCGTCAACAATGCCGGAATCATTCGTCGCACACCTGCGGCTGATCATGCAGGGCAGGACTGGCATGATGTCATTGGTCTGAACCTGAACACTGTATTTTTCCTAAGCCAATTGGCAGGCAGACATATGATTGAACGCGGAAGTGGCAAAATCATTAATATTGCCTCCATGTTGTCCTATCAAGGTGGGATCAACGTGCCAGGGTATACAGCCAGTAAACATGGCGTTGCCGGTTTAACCAAAGCACTCGCCAATGAATGGGCAGGTAAAGGAATCCAGATTAACGGTATCGCACCTGGTTATATGGAAACCGATAATACTACCCAGATCCGTGCGGACGAGAATCGTTACCGGGATATTACAGCCCGTATTCCTGCGGGGCGCTGGGGAACACCTGAAGATCTGAAAGGCCCGGTTGTCTTTCTGGCATCTGCCGCTTCGGATTATCTGAATGGTCATGTGCTGAATGTCGATGGCGGCTGGATGGCACGTTAATCACCTGATAATCGGATTAGCATAAGGAGGCAGTGAGATGAAACTTGGTATTCTGGCGCATACATTTGGCAAACAGCCTACAGCACAGCTTGCGCAGACGATTGCGGATAACGGATTTAATTCCGTACAGCTGGCGCTGGCCAAAGCATTATCAGATGTGGACTCATCAAATGGCAAGCTGAGCCCAGGGCTAGCGAATGAGATCGGAGATCAATTTGCACAGCGCGGGGTGAAGATTGCGGTACTGGGCTGTTATATTAATCCGATTGACCCTGATCCGGTAAGACGACGTGCGGACATTGATCGATTCAAGGAGCATCTGCGTTATGCCCGGGATTTTGGTTGCAGCATGGTAGCAACGGAGACCGGGGACTTGGACACCTATCAGGATACACATCCGGATGGATATGAAGAGAAGGCGTGGAGTGTGCTGAAAGAAACGGTTGAGGAGTTGGCTGAGGAAGCCGAGAAATGGGGCGTGCATGCGGCGATTGAGCCTGTGTCCACACATACTCTTCATACGCATGAACATATGACACGTTTGTTTGAAGAGATTCCTTCATCGAATCTGGGGATGCTGTTCGACCCGTGTAATCTGATCAAGCAACCACATGCTACAGATCAAGGGGCTTTCTTGCGCGAGGTGATGGAATCGCTGTATCAGCGGATGATTGTGATCCATGCCAAAGATGTAGCCTTTGATGCACAGGGAGAGAAGTTTAATCCGGTACCTGGGGCAGGGATACTGGATTACCCGTTATTTTTTGAATTGCTAAAAACGTATAAGCCACATATTGATATTTCACTTGAAGGTGTAACTGCGGAGGAAGCTGTACCTGCGGCCAAACATTTGCGTGAAGTATGGAGTGCAGTTCGGGTCTAAGAGACAGCCGGATTGAAAAGTGGTGCAGCGCATCTGCAGCAGCCGAAAAACCTTTGCGAGGGCAAAGGTTTTTTTTGGTATAGAAATGATAATGTACATATTTAATATTTCTCATCGGAAAAATCGGAAATAAGTCTTTTCAAATGCAACATCTTGTGAGAGAATATGGAAAACAACGCCACCATGTCAAGACATCATGAAATTTATCGAACGTATATATTGAGGGAGGATTCAGATTTATGTCAAACGAACGTGAGCTTTCATTTGAAACATTGGCAATTCATGCAGGCCAGGAGATTGATCCAACCACCAACGCACGAGCGGTTCCCTTGTATCAGACAACATCCTATGGATTCAAGGACACCGAGCATGCAGCTAACTTGTTTGGTTTGAAAGAGTTTGGCAACATTTATACCCGTCTGATGAATCCAACAACCGACGTGTTTGAGCAACGAATTGCGGCGTTGGAAGGCGGAGCTGGAGCGCTGGCTACAGCTTCTGGTCAGGCAGCCATTACGTTTTCACTTCTGAATATTGCTGGTGCAGGCGATGAGATCGTGTCTTCGGCGAGTTTGTATGGAGGTACATACAATCTGTTCTCGACAACTTTGCCGAAACTGGGTCTGGACGTGAAATTTGTGGATTCCAGTGATCCTGAGAATTTCCGGGCAGCGATTACGGAGAAAACGAAAGCATTGTATGCCGAAACGATCGGTAATCCAAAGGGGAATGTACTGGATATTGAAGCGGTAGCAGCCATCGCTCATGAACATGGAATTCCCTTGATCGTGGATAATACGTTCCCAAGTCCGTACCTGCTTCGTCCAATCGAACATGGTGCAGATATTGTCGTTCACTCTGCAACGAAATTTATTGGCGGTCATGGTACATCCATTGGTGGCGTTATCGTGGATAGCGGAAAATTTGACTGGAAAGCAAGTGGCAAGTTCCCTGGATTGACGGAGCCGGACTCCAGTTATAACGGTGTTGTATATACGGAAGCGGTTGGACCGATTGCTTATATTATCAAAGCTCGTGTACAACTTCTGCGTGACCTGGGTGCAACGATCTCTCCATTCAACTCATGGTTGTTGCTGCAAGGACTGGAGACATTGCACTTGCGCGTAGAGCGCCATAGTAGCAACGCGCTTGCGGTTGCTGAATTCCTTGAGAAACATGAGGATGTGTCCTGGGTAAGTTATGCAGGTCTGCCGAGCCATGGTTCTTATGAGCTTGCACAGAAGTATCTGCCAAGAGGGCAGGGCGCCATTCTGACCTTTGGCATCAAAGGTGGTGCGGAAGCGGGTCGTAAATTGATTGAAAATGTTAAACTGTTCTCTCACCTTGCAAACGTGGGCGATTCCAAGTCACTGATCATTCACCCGGCAAGTACGACTCACGCGCAGTTGACTGAAGATGAACAAACTGCCGCAGGGGTTAATCCGGAGCTGATTCGTCTGTCTATTGGCACAGAGAACATTCAAGACATTATCCATGATCTGGAGCAAGCGATCAAAGCAAGTCAGGGAGCAAGTGTAGGCGCATAAATGGTATTGGGTGGATGTGAAACATTCACTTAAGCGATATGCTATAAAATAATCAAACGCCTATCAATAGATGCTTTAAGCCGTTGTCCCATGGACAGCGGCTTTTTGCCTTTTTAACGCGCATTTAGGAGTAACCGTCCGGAAAATATCCATTTACAAATGAGGATTACAGGCATATACTGATTAAAAGTTGTATTGGGTAAAAATAATTGCATAAGCACAAAAATGATTATCATTCTCATTCGAGATTATTTCAAAATCATTCACAAAACCATGCTGCTGCGGGATTCCCGCAGCAGCATGTGTCATTTTTATGGTATTAACAATGGCTCTCATTCTCAATACAACTTCATTTCTGGAAGCGGAACTGGAGCACATTCACTCTCCGCAAACCTACCATTCGAAAGGAACGTGATTTATATGCAAGCGATACATCAACCTCTACACAGACAGAAACAAGTAGAACAAAGCTCATCCCAAACACCCGGCCCCAATCGTGGCAAGAAGCCTGATTTTCGAGCCATGGTGCAGAATAAAGAGATGCAATCAGCATTGGGCAGCGGACTGTTGATGCTGATTGCCTGGGGAACTGCACCGTATTTTGGTACTTTATCCATCATGCTCTACATTGTGGCGTATGCCGTTGGCGGCTGGACCAAAGCGAAGGAAGGCATCGAGAAACTGGTGAAGGACCGCGATCTGGATGTAAACCTGCTGATGATTGCCGCATCCCTTGGGGCAGCAGCCATTGGTTACTGGAATGAAGGCGCGATGCTGATCTTTATTTTTGCACTCAGTGGTGCGTTGGAAAGTTATGCGACAGAGCGCAGTCATAAGGATATCTCATCGTTGCTCGCGCTGAAGCCGGAGACAGCACTGCGTATTGAGGATGGACAGATGAACCTCGTGGCTATTGATGATCTGCAGCCGGGTGATCTGCTGTTGGTCAAACCGGGAGAACTCATCCCAGCAGATGGTGTCGTGTACCGGGGGAGTTCTTTTATCAATCAGTCGTCCATCACCGGAGAATCCCTGCCTGTGGACAAAGTTGCGGGGGATGAAGTCTATGCAGGTACGTTAAACGGGGAGGGAGCCTTATACGTAGAGGTTACCAAATCGGCTGAAGGGTCACTGTTTGGCAAAATCATAAAAATGGTGGAAGAAGCGCAGGCAGAAGTGCCGGATTCCCAGCGTTTTATGGAGCGGTTTGAAGGGATTTACGCGCGCATTGTTGTAGGGGTGACCTTACTTGTGATTGCAGGAACTCCACTGCTGCTTGGTTGGACATGGAATGAGGCATTTTATAAAGCGATGGTATTTCTAGTTGTTGCTTCACCCTGTGCGTTGGTGTCTTCCATCATGCCTGTCATGTTGTCCGCGATGTCCAGCAGTGCGCGCCGTGGCATTCTTTTCAAGGGTGGTGCCCATATGGAGAATATGGCTCGCACGCGGGTCGTGGCTTTTGACAAAACAGGTACATTAACCATGGGCACCCCACAAGTCACCGATATTATTACGGCTGAGAATGTAGATCGTGCCCAGCTCTTAGCTGCGGTAGCGGCAATTGAGAACCTCTCCATGCATCCTTTGGCTCGTGCCATCGTAGATCAGGCGAACATGGAGAACATTACACTTCAGGAAGCGGAGCACGTCCAGGCTCTAACAGGCTGGGGTATCGAAGGAACTATAAATGGTGTGGTCTGGAGCATTGGCAAAACAGACGTACTGGGATCAATGCAGTCAGAGGAGATGAAAGATAGCAACGTTGGTGATCCAGATGAACATGGTGTTAACCATGTGAAGGTATCTTCTGAGTGGGGCGATGTATGCTCCCGTCTTGAGGGGGAGGGGAAAAGCGTATCCGTTGTTATGGCTGATGGTGAATTAGTTGGGCTGATCGCCATGCGGGACACCGTACGGCCACAGGCAGCAGCTGCAGTGAAAAAGCTGGAAGCCATGGGTGTAAAAGTTGCGATGTTAACAGGAGATCGGGCCAGATCAGCTTCTGTGATTGCGCGTGAAACGGGGGTAAGCATGGTCTATGCAGACTTGCTGCCAGAAGATAAAGTGAAGAAGGTCCAAGTGCTCCGCAACCAATATGGTCCTGTGCTGATGGTAGGGGATGGCGTAAATGATGCACCAGCACTTGCAGCAGCTACTGTGGGTATGGGGATGGGATTGTCCGGCAGCGGAACTGCACTGGAGGTCGCTGATGCGGTACTGATGAACGATAACATTGAAGAGATCGCTTGGGTCATTGGGCAGGCTCGTCGAGCTCAGCGTACGGTGAAACAAAATATGTTTTTTGCCATCACCGTTATTCTGGCCTTAATTGCAGGTAACTTCCTCCAAGACGTCGCATTGCCTTTGGGTGTGGTAGGTCATGAAGGCAGTACAATTCTGGTTATTCTGAATGGACTTAGGCTACTACGGTAATCAGATTTGGAGAGGAAGATGGTTAATTGGTTTCGCTGGTAGTATGCGGCTGGTTGAACGGCTTACGTTTGAACCTTGGGTCAGCGGGTAATGATTCGAAGAGACGGTTCGATAATAAGGGAGCTGTGAAATATGGGACGTTATGTACAAGTGGAACCAAATGTAAAAGTATATGTTGAAGATATTGGCGAAGGCACCCCGGTTGTCTTTTTGCACGGCTGGCCTGTTAATTATAAAATGTTTGAATATCAGTTGAATGTACTGCCGAACCATGGCATTCGTGCCATTGCGATAGATTTTAGAGGATATGGCTTATCGGATAAGCCTTCCATAGGATATGATTATGATCGCATGGCAGATGATGTTCGTGCCGTTATCGATGATCTGGAATTGAAAGACGCGGTACTCGCAGGGTTCTCCATGGGTGGAGCGATTGCAGTACATTACATGGCCAGACATAAGGGACATGGTGTCTCCAAGCTGGCCTTGTTATCTGCGGCAGCACCTGTGTTCACACAGCGTGAAGGTTATCCGTATGGATTGACTCCAGAGCAGCTGAATGAGCAGATCATTGAGCCGATCTTTGCAGATCGTCCGAAGTTGCTGGAGACGTTTGGCGGCATGTTCTTCGCGAAGAAACACAGCCAGCCATTCATGGATTGGTTCCACGCTCTCGGCATGGAAGCTTCATCTTATGGTACCATTCGCAGTGCAATTGCGTTGCGGGATGAGGACTTGCGAGGTGACCTGAGTTTGATTCAGGTGCCGATGGCCATTTTGCACGGGAAAAAAGATGAGATCTGTCCGTTTGAGTTCGCCGAGCAGATGCACCAAGGCATCGCTTCGTCTCAACTGATTGCTTTTGAAGAGAGTGGTCATGGTGCATTCTATGATGAATTGGAAAAATTCAATTCGGAACTGATTCGTTTCATCCAATCCTGATCAGGAGAGGGCGAAATACCTCTGACAGACGGTCCCAGTAATTTCATGGAATCTTCATTTGTGGCTAAACAAAGAACCCGGTCGACAGTCTTGGACTGTTCGCTCGGGTTCTTTAGTCTTCAATTAAAACAGTTCGGTCAGACCAATCATCGTGATGAGCCCGAGCAAAAAGGACATCGTCGCCACACGTGCATTGCCATCGCCGTGACTTTCTGGAATAAGTTCCTTATAAACAATGAACATCATCGCACCAGCTGCAAAGGCCAGACCATAAGGCACAAGACCAGCTACGAGACTGCTTAATGTGTAACCAATCATAGCGGTAATAATCTCTACCGCTCCAGTCAGGGTGGCAATACCCAGCGCTTTGAAGCGGCCAATGTTCTGGTTCACAAGAAAGAGGGCGACCAGGAATCCTTCCGGTGCATTCTGCAATCCGATGGAAAAGGCAATGAGATTGCCCAGGTTCTCATCCGAGCTTGCATAGCTAACGCCAACGGATAACCCTTCTGGCAGGTTATGCATGGTGATGGCTGCAATAATCATGAAGGCTTTGGTTTCAATTTTAAAAGGCATTTTCTCGGGATTCTCCAGATCGACGTGTGGAATCTTCATCTCCAGCACCAGTAGAACCAGGCTACCAAGCATAATACCAAATGCAAGTACAAAGAGATTCGATTGGCCAAGCGCTTCCGGAATGAGATTATACACCGAGGCCGAGGTCATAATACCTGCGGCGTATGCCAGCAAGATATCACGCAGACGGTGCGATATTTTGCGCATAAATAGAATCGGTACGGCCCCTAGGCCCGTTGACATGGCTGATATAAAACTGCCAATGAGTGCATCGTTCATGCTTCCATTTTCCCTCCTGATGAAGACTTCTTCATAATCGCTGCCGAGCATTGACACCGTACATAAAAGAGATCATAATGAACAACAGATTAGAATGATTATAAATTAGAATTCCGTTTCTGCATAGGGCCATTGTCATATCACAGGCAGGTCTTGTGGACATGATGTGGGCTTTTCGTTCTAGTGTATGCAAAAGCCTAAGCTTTTGATGCCGGAGGGTCTAACCTTTTTGCAGAACCCGGGGGAGGAACTATACATGTATAAATCAATTATTATTGGAACAGGCCCTGCAGGGCTGACAGCAGCAATCTATCTGGCACGTGCCAACTTGAACCCACTCGTTATTGAAGGACCACAACCTGGTGGCCAACTGACAACAACAACGGAAGTGGAGAACTTCCCAGGTTTCCCTGATGGCATTATGGGTCCTGAACTGATGGACAACATGCGTAAACAAGCTGAGCGTTTCGGTGCTGAATTCCGCACAGGCTGGGTGAACAACATCGACATGAGCGAGCGTCCATTCAAGATTCAAGTTGAAGGTATGGGGGAACTCGTATCCGAAACATTGATCCTGTCTACAGGTGCATCTGCTAAATACCTCGGTATTCCTGGTGAAGAAACGAATGTAGGCCGCGGTGTCAGCACATGTGCAACATGTGATGGATTCTTCTTCCGTAACAAAGAAATCATCGTCATCGGCGGTGGCGACTCTGCCCTTGAGGAAGCAAGCTTCTTGTCCCGTTTCGGTTCCAAAGTAACACTGGTACACCGTCGTGAAGAACTGCGTGGCTCCAAAATCATGCAGGATCGTGCACGCAGCAACGAAAAAGTAGAGATGGCTTTGAACCGTACACCACTCGAAGTACTTGCTGGCGACAACGGCGTAACCGGACTTAAAGTGTTGAACAATGAAACAGGTGAAGAAGAAGTGATTCCGGCAAGCGGCGTATTCGTAGCTATCGGTCACACACCAAACACTGGTTTCCTTGGCGGACAGATCACTACGGACGAACACGGTTATATCCTGACTACACCAGGCACATCCGAGACAAACATCCCAGGCGTATTCGCTTGTGGTGACGTTCAGGATACACGTTACAAACAAGCAATCACAGCGGCAGGTAGCGGATGTATGGCTGCTATGGATACTGAGAAATATATTGAAAGCTTGGAGCACAGCGCAGTTGTTCTTTAATAGAACTAGCTGATTCCAACCAAACTATAGATTAATATAAAACCATATGAGGTGAATTAAACATGGAAAACGTAATTGTATATACATCAACGAACTGCCCCAACTGCAAATCCGTAAAAACATTCCTGGCTGACAAAGGTATCTCTTATGAAGAGCGCAACATCGAAACTAGCGATGAATTTGCACAACAAGTATGGGACATGGGCGTACGTGCCGTGCCATTGACTGTAATTGGTGAACACCGCATTCTGGGTATGAACAAAACTCAATTTGCTAAAGCATTGGAAGCTTAAATCAGGCTGATTATCTGAATCATCATATGTTGAAAGAAATTTTCGATTCATATGCAATTCCGGTTTTCGCGAGCCGTTAGGATATAGAAAGAACCGTACCCGGAAGGGTACGGTTTTTTGTGGCTAAGGCAGAATATAATTTAGAAAAAAATACTCATGAAAGTCTGAAACACAACATATACCAGCACTCCTGACAGCATGTACATGAAACCAGCCTTCTTTTTGCTCTGAAACAATCGGAGTATGCCAAGGCTGAACAGGGGCGCAAGCACAATCAGGAACAGGAGTACGGTGACAAACATTTGCGCCGAGATATCTGAAGTATCCACGTAGGTCACGCTTCTTTTCACTCCGTTTCGTTATCGGAATTAACACAGCTATATCCACACAGCCATGACAAAAATCACATAACCCCATTATACATCTGGATTTCTTTAACAAAAAGGGAGGAAATGGGGCGAAATGATGTCAATTTTCATCTGTTATTAGACGGACACTCTTATTTTACCTAAAAATTGGGATATTGCAGAGTAAGCGGCACCAACCCGGGTGGAACGGCTGCCCAGAGCTGCCCATTCAATCTGCAAACTGCGGCGGTGATAAGGTAATGTACGTTCCTCGACAACTTGTTTTAACGCTGTTTCAATCCAGGGACCTGCTTCAGAGAGCGGACCGCCAATGATAATACGTTCCGGGTTGAAACTGTTAACGATATTGGTAATGCCAATCCCCAGTTTGCGTCCAATCGTGTTGTATAATTCTTGAACAGCATCGTGGCCTTGCTCCGCATGATGAATAAGCTCGCGTGTGGTATGAGCAGGTAATTTTAGCTGATGATCCGGGTGTTCATAGGCTTTTTCCGATGCGTATAACTCCCAGCAACCACGATTACCACAGGAACAGGGAAGACCTTCCGCTTCAATGGACATATGGCCTGTTTCCCCTGCGTATCCCCACGCACCTTTGTATAATTCACCATCCACCATGATGCCTGAACCAATCCCCATGCCTGCACTGATGTAGATCATGTGACGGACACCGATACCTGCCCCAAAATTCAGCTCTCCATGGGCACCAGCATTGGCTTCATTATCGATCGTTACAGGCAGTTCAAATTCTTCTTCAAGCATCGAGCGCAGAGCTACCTTCTCCCACCCCAAGTTGGGTGCAAACAGGACCGTTCCTGCCTCATCCACCATGCCCGGCACGCCGATGCCAATACCAATGACACCGTGAGGGGAAGCAGGAGCTGCTTCAATGAGCTGTTTTGCTGCCAATTTCAATTGCTCCAGTACAGAGGAGACGTCATGATGTTCCAAGGTTACTGCGTACTCTGTAATGATGTGTCCTTCGAGATCTGTAAGCACGCCTTTCAAATGGGTCACACTGAGTTCCAGACCGACTGCATAGCCTGATGTCCCTCGAAATAGCAGCATAAGTGGTTTACGTCCGCCGCTGGATTCCCCAGGGCCAATCTCCTGTACCAGGTCATCACTGATCAGATCAGCAACCAGGTTGGATACCGTTGCTTTGTTCAGCCCCGTAACCTCGGACACTCGTGCGCGAGAAAGAGGGGCATGGCGCCGGATCGTATCCAGAACGATCGACTTGTTTATTTTTTTGACCAGCATCTGGTCTCCGGTTATTTTCATATCGTTAAGGCACTCCTATTCTTCTGTTAAAGGGTTCTGACCCACATCCGAAACAAGTTATTCGACTATTATAGCGTAAACAAGCGTGTAAAAAACAATTTTATTTTTACTTTGTTTAACCAATAGACAAAGTAAATTCGATGTGATAGGATAACGGTGTAAACGATTTCTTAAAACTATTGAGGAGGCATTTTACACATGGCCTATTTTGAATCCGTTAATAAAATTTCATTCGAAGGTAAAGATTCCAAGAATCCTTTTGCTTTTAAACATTATAATCCGGAAGAAGTGGTAGCCGGCAAATCGATGGAAGAACATTTCCGTTTCGGCATGGCTTACTGGCATACATTAACTGCAGGCGGCAGTGACCCGTTCGGTGCAGAGACAGCTGTTCGTTCATGGGATAAATACTCGGGTCTGGACCTCGCGAAAGTACGCGTGGAAGCAGCATTTGAATTTTTGGAAAAAATGAATCTCCCGTTCTTCTGTTTCCACGATGTGGACATTGCACCAGAAGGCAACAACCTGCGCGAGTTCTACAGCAACATTGATACAATCGTTGATCTGATTGAAGATCATATGAAATCCAGCGGCAAAAAACTGCTCTGGAACACGGCGAACATGTTCTCGAACCCACGCTTCATGTTTGGTGCAGCATCCACTTGCAACGCAGACGTGTATGCTCACGCTGCAGCACAGATCAAGAAAGGTCTGGAAGTTGGTAAACGTCTGGGAGCTGAAAACTATGTCTTCTGGGGCGGTCGTGAAGGTTACGACACATTGCTGAACACAGACATGCAACTGGAGCAAGACAACATTGCTCGCATGTTCCACATGGCTGTAGACTACGCGAAGGAAATTGGCTTTGACGCACAATTCCTGATCGAGCCTAAACCAAAAGAGCCAACGAAACACCAATATGATTATGATGCAGCAACTTCCATTGCTTTCTTGCAAAAATACGGTTTGGACAAACACTTCAAACTCAACCTGGAAGCAAACCATGCTACACTGGCTGGCCATACATTTGATCACGAAATCCGTGTTGCTCGTACCAACGGTATGCTCGGTTCCCTTGATGCGAACCAAGGCGATATGTTGATCGGTTGGGATACAGATGAGTTCCCGGTTGATATGTACGATGCGACACTGACTATGTATGAAGTATTGAAAAACGGCGGTATCGGCCGTGGTGGTGTGAACTTTGACGCGAAAGTACGTCGTGGTTCCTTTGAAGCAGACGATCTGTTCCTGGCACACATCGCAGGTATGGACACGTATGCTAAAGGTCTGAAAGTGGCTGCAAAACTGATTGAAGATCGCGTATTCGATGACTTCATCGAAAAACGTTACAGCAGCTTCAGCGAAGGTATTGGTGCAGATGTGGTTGCAGGTAAAGCAACACTGGCATCCCTTGCTGAGTATGCACTCAACAACGAAAGCCCACGCAAAAACCAATCCGGACGTCAGGAATTGCTGAGAGCACAACTCAACCAGTACATCTTGGCTGACTAATAGCGAATTAGGCAGGGTTCGTGTACGTCGACAACCGATGGTTACTCATATGTGGTTGGGACATTAGTATCCAAACTAGCCTATGCACACAAGATTAGCTTGTACCATGGAACGCCTGAACAAGCATGACATTCGGACCGTCCCCGACTTTCCCCTGGGAAGGCGGGGACGGTTTTTTGATACCTGAGCCAATCATGCACAAGTGATCTACATGCGTATCAAGGTTTCATTTATAACCAATGACGAATCAAGGTCATTGGATCAATTTTTTTGCTACAAAAACGAGTACGTTTTACTCGTTTCATATCCATGTGTGTCCAGGATCATGCATGCAAAACGGAGTGAGCAGAAAGGACCCGAGAAGCAAAGCGTGCGCATTTATCCCCGGATTTCACCCTTGCCAAAGGGTATAAAGGAAATCCGGGGGTAATGGCGATCCAAGGGTTTTCTGATCAGGTAGTGACCTTATGAGCATCAAGGTTTCATTTATAACCAATGATGAATCAAGGTCATTGGATCAATTTTTTTGCTACAAAAACGAGTACGTTTTTACTGTTTTGATATAAATGGTTGTCTAAGATGGTGTATGCAGAACGGAGTGAGCAGAAAGGACCTGAGGAAGCAAAGCGGTCGCATTTATCCCCGGATTTCACCCTTGCCAAAGGGTATAAAGGAAATCCGGGGGTAACGGCGATCCAAGGGTTTTCTGCTCACGAAGTGACCACATGAGCATCGAGGTTTCATTTATACAATCCTGTTATAAACGAGAGGAGTTAACCTATGAGTTACGTAATTGGTGTCGATCTGGGAACCAGTGCGGTCAAAACCGTGTTGGTTAATCGTGAGGGAAAAGTGGCATTTGAAGCATCCGAGGCATACCCGTTGTACCAGCCCAAGGCTGGATACAGTGAACAAAATCCCGAAGATTGGGTAGAGCAGACGATTGTTTCCCTGCGCAAACTGCTCGAAGTATCTGGCGTGCAGCCTTCGGAAATTGAAGGTCTGAGCTTCTCCGGACAGATGCATGGACTGGTTTTGGTTGATGCCGAAGGTAAACCACTGCGGAATGCAATCTTGTGGAATGATACACGCACAACGGCTCAGTGCCGTCGCATCGAAAAAGTGCTGGATGGCAAGCTGTTAAGCATTGCCCGGAACCGTGCACTGGAAGGATTCACCTTGCCGAAAATTCTGTGGGTTCAGGAGAATGAGCCTGAATTGTTACAGCAAGCATCCTTGTTCCTGTTGCCAAAAGACTATGTGCGTTATCGCCTGACAGGGGATTACGCTATGGATTATTCCGATGCAGCGGGTACCTTGCTGCTGGACGTTGCAGGCAAGCAGTGGAGCAACGAGATTGCAGAAGCATTAGAGCTGCCAATCTCTCTTTGTCCACGTCTTGTGGAATCGTTTGAGGAAGTGGGCACGTTGCTTCCTGAGATTGCGGATCAAACGGGTCTGGCGGCTGCGACGAAAGTATATGCAGGTGGTGCGGATAATGCATGCGGTGCGATTGGCGCAGGCATTCTGAGTGAAGGACAGACGATGTGCAGCATCGGAACGTCCGGGGTGGTGCTTTCCTACGAAGAGCGCAAAGATCTCGATTTCGAAGGCAAAGTACACTTTTTCAATCACGGGGAGAAAGATGCCTTCTATATTATGGGGGTAACGCTTGCCGCAGGATATAGCCTGTCCTGGTTCAAGGATACGTTTGCCGCGGACAAATCATTTGATGTGCTCTTGCAGGGCATTGATCAGATTCCGGCGGGCAGCAATGGATTGTTGTTCACACCGTATATCGTTGGGGAGCGTACACCTCATCCGGATGCGAATATCCGTGGCAGCTTCATCGGTATGGATGCAGGGCACAAGCTGGAGCACTTTGGACGTGCGGTAATGGAGGGCATTACCTTCTCGCTGCGCGAATCCATTGATATTCTGCGCGGCGCAGGTAAAACCGTCAATGAAGTCATCTCCATTGGTGGCGGTGCCAAGAACGAAGCTTGGTTGCAAATGCAGGCGGATGTCTTTAACGCCACGATTGTGAAGCTGGAGAGCGAACAGGGTCCTGCGATGGGTGCAGCAATGCTGGCTGCCTATGGTTGTGGCTGGTTCCCGTCCTTGCAGGAATGTGCAACAGCGTTTATTCGTCCAGCGAAGTCCTATGAGCCGAACCCGGAAACGGTTGCCGTCTATGATGGACTGTTCACACTGTACCAGGAAGTCTATGGACAGACACGTAGTCTCAATGATCGTTTGGCTGAATACCGTTAATTCATTTATTTCACTACATTAATCTTGTGATTACCTTAAAAGCATCCGCGAAGGCGGGTGCTTTTTTTGTCGTTCATCAAGATTAACCCCATGAAAGGTTTACTTGGCCTGCATATCCGCATTCCGGCTCTGCATAGATTGGAAATAGAGGATTGTGATTCGTCCAGGTATCGTGTGTCCGACATTTTAATAGGTAGAAGCTTGAGCAAGGGGGTGAAGCTTTGGATAGACATGAGGAACATGGAAGACCACATATTACCTTGTCGATGATCGTTCGTAATGAAGAGAATCGCTATCTCAGGCAGGCACTGGAGAGACATCGTCCCTGGATTGATCGCGCAGTAATCATTGATGACGGAAGTACGGATGCAACGGTCGCGCTGTGCCGGGAACTTCTGGACGGTATTCCACTCGTATTAGTGGAGAACGCTGCTTCACGTTTTGCAGACGAGGTAAGCCTGAGAAAACAGCAATGGGAAGAGACGGTGGCGACCAATCCGGAGTGGATTTTGAATCTGGATGCGGATGAGATTCTAACCAGTGACTTTGGGGTGGTACGTGATCTGCTGCTCAGTGGCAATGAAGATGCGATCTATTTCAGATTGTTTGATATGTGGAGTGAGACGCATTACCGGGAAGATGAGTTCTGGCAGGCGCATGCCTATTATCGGCCATTTCTGATTCGTTATCACCCGGGGATGAACTATGAATGGAAAGAGACACCCCAGCATTGTGGGCGTTTTCCGTTAACGATCCAGCATTGGTCCTATGGATGTCATGCTCCCCGGGTGAAGCACTATGGTTGGGCGCGGGAAGAAGACCGCATCCGCAAATATGAACGTTATCAAGCACTGGACCCTGAAGCAAAATACGGCTGGAAGGAACAGTACGAATCGATATTGGATCAAGAGCCACGACTGTTGGCATGGGTCGAATAAGGAGAGGGGGAGTGAGCACGTTGAAGAAAGACCCGTTACACCAATCGCAAGAAGAATCCAAACCTCCATTAGAGCCGAATTCCCAAGAAAATGAGAAACAGAAAGAGAAGCAACATCAAAACCAACATGAAAACCAGAAAGAGAGCCAGAGTAATCATCGACCGTCCAGACGTTCTGATAAATCGCTGGAAACCCGCCAATCGGAAAAGCTTGAAGAGCTTGGCCAGGAAAGAATACTGATCGCCAGCCCGGTTCGCCAGACAACGCCGGTGCTCCGTGAATTTCTGGATTCTCTGCATGCACTGGAACGAACAACAGTGAAGACGGATTATCTGTTTGTTGACGATAACGTGGAAGAAGCCGCATCGAATATATTGCAAGAATTTGTGCTTCAGCATAAGGGGACGGTTATTCAAGCAGATGAACATGGTAGCGGTAGTCCTGACAACAAAGGGGTGTACAGCAAGGATGAGGGAGGACACTATTGGCAGGATGAGCAGATTTGGCGTGTAGCCGGTTTGAAAAATCGCATATTGCAATATGCACGTGAAAACCACTACGATGCGGTTTTCCTGATTGATTCTGACTTGGTGCTGCATCCACGGACGCTGGAGCAACTTGTATCGAGTGGCAAAGACATTGTATCCAATATCTTTTGGACCCGCTGGCAGCAAGATGCCAGGGAAATGCCGCAGGTATGGCTGCAAGATGAGTATGCCTTGTATCGCCGCGGTGGTAAAACATTAGACGGAACCGAGGCGGAGGACGAGGGCACACAAACGACTGCTTTTCTGAGTCAGTTGCGGATCCCGGGTTGTTATGAAGTTGGAGGGCTGGGGGCATGTACTCTTATTCGCAAAAATGTGCTGGCAGCAGGAGTTTCATATGACCAGATCCCCAATGTATCCTTCTGGGGTGAAGATCGTCATTTTTGCATTCGTGCTCAGGCACTGGGTTTTCGTTTGTTCGTCGATACTCATTTCCCTGCGTACCACATTTATCGATTGTCCGAACTGCCGGGGGTATCCGCCTTTAATCGCAGGGCGAGAAGAGGTGAGGAGACGATCAGTATTACCCTGTGTATGATTGTGAAAAATGAAGAAGCTTCCCTTGCCAGATGTCTGGACTCGGTCAACGGTATTGCCGATGAGATTGTAATCGTGGATACCGGTTCGACGGATCGTACCCGTCAGATTGCTTCCAGATATACGGATCGTATTGTTGATTTTGAGTGGGTGGATGACTTTGCAGCAGCACGCAACTATGCCTTCGATCAGGCAAAGAGTGAATATATTCTGTGGCTGGATGCCGACGATGTGTTTGAACCGGAAGATCGGGCGAAACTGATCGCCTTGAAACGTTCGCTGGACCCGGATGTTGATAGTGTCACGATGGATTACAATCTGTCATTCACAGCAGATGGCAAGGTAGCCTACAACCTGCGCCGGAATCGTCTGGTGCGTCGGGATCGGCAATTTCGCTGGATTGGCGCGGTGCATGAATACCTGGCTGTAGCGGGCAATCTGCTGCATAGTGATATAGCGGTTACCCACAAAAAAGATAAGGAGTATACCGATCGGAATCTGCGGATCTATCGCAAAAGGGAACAGGCCGGAGAGGAATTTGGGCCGCGTGACTTGTACTACTTCGGTAATGAACTGAAGGACCATGGACAGCATGAGGATGCGGTGAAGTACTATGAGAAGTTTCTGGATACCGGGCTGGGCTGGGTGGAAGATCAGATCGCTGCGTGCCAGAAAATTGCGGATTGTGAAGCTGCACTTGAACGTCCGGAACAGGAAGTCACCGCGTTGTTCCGATCATTTGCCTATGATTTGCCAAGAGCCGAGATTTGCTGTCGATTGGGTGGTTATTTTGCCGACCGTGAAGATTATCGCAAGGCCCTGTTCTGGTACGAACAGGCGACTCGTGCTGTACGTCCCGATGATCCTATGGTAGTGCTGAATGAAGCAGCCTGGACCTGGATGCCGCATCTGCAACTATGTGTGTGTTATGACCGGATGGGTAACCGTGCCAAGGCCCGAGAACATAATGATATCGCACTCGCCTATCATCCAACACATCCGAGCATGTTATATAACGATCGATACTTTAAAGATTTGGAGAAGGATAACGTATTGGAAAATGCTTAGTATTTTCAGTCGAAATACTGCCTCTTTCGTGGAATTGAATGGGTGAATCATCCCCATTTCCATGGAGAGGTTTTTTTACGTTGAAATGTATTCACTTTATAGTATCTCTCGAATTCACTTCAGTAATGGATTAATGTATTTCATCCAGGGGAGGATATGCTTTACAATAATGAATAACGGAAAAGCGGTGACCATGATTGCCTGTCTTCGGCTGCCGAATTGATGAAGCAAGGGGAACTGGATATGAATCTGACGGAAGTTTTATTAGAGTCGAGGCTGGTCGCGATTGTGCGTGGTATAAGTCGTGAAGCGGCAGTAACAGCTGGACAAGGTATGACAGGTGGTGGCATCCGACTGATGGAAGTCACACTGAACACACCTGGAGCACATGATATTATTGCAGACTGGCGTGAGCGGCATGAAGGAAAGGCTTATGTTGGAGCGGGTACGGTTCTGAATGTGCAGATGGCGAAGGAAGCAGTCGCTGCAGGAGCACAATTTCTGGTGTCTCCCAATGTCGATCTGTCTGTCATTGAATATGCTGTAGAACATGGTGTCGAGATCTGGCCTGGAGCCATGACACCCACGGAGATTGTCGCTGCCCATGAAGCGGGAGCACGAGTTGTGAAGTTGTTTCCGATGGCGAGTCTGGGCATACCGTATCTGCGGGAGATCAAAGCTCCATTGAATCATATTCCACTGCTGGCAACAGGCGGCGCCACACTGGAGAATATTGCTGACTACTATGCAGCAGGTGCTGCTGCCGTAGGTCTGGGAAGTGCACTTTTACCACGAGAAGCTCTTGTGGCAGGAGATCATGAGTGGATTGCAGCATGTGCACGGAGATTTGTGGAAGCAGCTGTAGTCTAGGATTCCAGCATCAGATGAGGGATATGTATATTTGGGTATATATATGATGGTTCCGAAAAATTAGTTGTTGGATTAATCTTTATCATAAAAACCCATGTGACTTAACATGCCGTTCACTCTATTGTTTTATGATGGATGTATGCCAGAATTCGGAGAGGAGAGATGCCCTGTGAAAGCTAAAACAATGATAGGCGGCATGCTCGCCGTGGCCGCAGTAACGGCAGGTGGTTTATGGAAGGCAGCGGTAAAGAGCCAGACACCTAAGAAGATTCCAATCACACTGACACCCCCAATGCCATTTGAGGATGTGACCTTTGACAGTGGGGGAGGTCGGGTGCATGGCTGGTTCATCCCGGCCAGAGCCGACATTCCGAAACCATGGCCGCTCGTTATCATTGCACATGGATGGGGCTCCAATCGCTCCCGTGTTCTTCGTTACGCACGTCCGATCTGGGAAGCTGGATATGCCTTATTTATGTATGATGTGCGTAGTCATGGGGCCAGTGATCCGGTTCGTGCTGCATCTGCCTACCTGTTCCGGGATGATCTGCTCGCGGCGTTGCAGTATACGACTGCACGACCAGAGATTGATGCGGATGCCATCGGAGTACTTGGACATTCTTTGGGTGGACTGGGTACGATTCTTGCAGTGACGGAGGGAATTCCTGTATCAGCAGTGATTACGGACTCGATGCCATCGCAATTTGAGGTAATCGTCAGTTCGGAGCTGAGACGCCGGCGTCTGCCCTTATTTCCACTAGCCCAGTTAATTCCGAGAATCTGGTTCTGGCGACTGGGTGAATCTCTGAAATCCTATCGTCAGCGTGAACCGGTGATGATGCTGAATGAACGGCGCAGGGGGATGCAACTGCCAATGCTTATGGTGCACTCCAAGGGAGATAATTTCATTCCCCCGAGTGAGCTTGAATATTTTATGTCCAAAGCCGATCCGCCTGTTGAACATCTATGGGTCAACAGCGGAGGACACAGTTGTTCCGAGGAAGATCCCGCCTTCTGGGATACCGTGATTCCCTTTTTGAAAATCCATGTTCAAGGTCAGGCGAAGTCGAACGATTCGTCTATAGCGAGTAGTTGACAAGGTAGAATCAGCCTACATAAGAGTGCAGGCTAACAGAGAAAACGCCAACGTGGTTGGCGTTTTTTTTGCTGTTAATAGCAATATGCAGAAATTCACATTTGTAAAATTGCCCCGAAAACGACGATTAAAAAGGAAGCTTATGGTATCATAGAATAGACTGGCAATATTCATGCGAGGTTATTTGTTATGCTTCTTTGTATGAAATTGAAGGGAGAGGTCCAGATTTGAGTTTGAATTGGAAGTGTAATCTAACTTTGAAAATGTTCGCAACCAAAGCAACAACCGCAGCGATGGCAACACTGCTGCTTGCTTCGCAAACACCAGGTTTTGCAGGCAGTGCATCAGCCGCGCAAGCAGAGCAGTTGACCGAAGCGACAACGGGGGAAAATGAACAACTAGACGCAACGAGCAATGACGTGCCAGAGGGAGCAAAAATCTCATCCAGGCAAGCCAGTGAAAATATACTGAAATTGTTTCCATTGTTAAAAAAAGCAACAATCTCATCTGCACGATTCGATTCACCTAATTCCTATCCAACGCCAGACTACAAGGCATGGGAGATCGGGTTCCAGATTACACAAGGTAATCATACGTCGGGATTCAGTGGAACTGTACATGCAGGCACAGGGGAAGTGTTAAGTGTACATTTGCCGTCGGATATCCTAGACAAACATGTCTCGGAATCGGATGTGAAGCTAACCAAAGCTGAAGCTGAAGAAAAGGCCGTGGCATTGTTGTACCAAGCGATTCCAGGTCTTAAGGACAATGAATATGCTCCGCTTGGAGATCTGTATTCTTCCATTGAACAAGAGTCATTGTTTGGCAGAACAGAGTATCGATACGGGTACCAGTTAAAACATGATGGATTGTTATCTGATGCAGAGACAGTCTACATTAATGTGGATGAAAGTGGTTTGGTGACAGGTTACTCACGAGGTACTATTGAAGCCAAGTATCCCTCATCGAAACCGGCAGCTTCAGAAGAGAAGGCAAGACAGCAGTTTGAAGAACAGTTCGATGTGGAACTGGCTTATATCGCCAAAGATCGTCTATCTTCCAAACAGGGTCAGCAGTATTATCTTGCATATACACCAAAAAATATCAGTATCGTTCCGATTGAAGCCAATACGTTGGAACGGATTAATACATTAACAGGTAAAGCTGTGGATGAAGATTCTTTGCAGCAGGATACGAAGTTGAAAGGTGATGTAACGCCTTTTGTGCCGGCCAATGGTACGAGGTTAAATGTTCAACAGGCCGCCAATCGGGTCGCAACAAACTTTGATATTCCCAAGGGTTATAAGCTGGAACATAGCCAGCTGGGCAAGGGATATTACTCAAGTCCGAACAATCAGGTGTGGAGTTTGAGCTGGAGTGATCGAAGTGCCAATATGTCCTATATGTTCATGCGGGATATCTCAGCACAGGTAGATGCAGTTACCGGGCAGATCTACAGCTATACGATGATGCAACGAATCGGACCGGAGATGGAACAGGAGAAGCCGGCTGAGGAGAAGGCAGGCAAATTGGTAACGCGGAAGCAGGCTGAGAAACTGGCGATGGACACAGTGATTGCGCTAGTTCCAGACGCAACGGAGCAGTTCCGACTGGCTAACGTTATTGAGATAGACGATGCTCGTACGTTTATGTTCCAACGCTATCTGAACGGAATTCAGGTGAAAGATGATACGGCACAAGTGCAGGTGTTGAACGATGGAACCGTGAACGAGTTCTATACACGCATTGCCGCAACACCTGAACAATTGCCAGCAGATGATAAGCCAGCCATCAGTTATGAAGAGGCCAAGGCACTCTATCTGGAGGAGTTCAAGCTGATCCTCGCATATTCCCGTTATGGGGGATATGGTACGAACGGTGGTCAAGTCATCCCAGCGGGGGTGAACCTTGCTTATATGCCTACACGTGATGAGAATTCAATCTATGGCAACTATGAAGCGCTGGATGCGAACACAGGAGAGTGGAAGCTTTTATACGGGGACACAAGCTCAGCAACCGAGGCTGAACCTACGGACATCTTGGGTCATGTGGCCGAAGCAGCTCTACGCAATATGACACAGCATGGCGTATTGCTTGCTGATGAGCAGGGACGCGTATTCCCGGATCGTGTGATTACCCGAGGAGATTGGTTTAACTATCTGGCAAGAGCGATTAATCCAAATATGGATCTGTACTACAGTGGGGACGGAGATGACAAGTTATACGCTGATGTGACACCTGACAGCCCGTATTATAAGGCAGTTCGGGCATTAATCGATCAGCGCTGGCTTGCCGGAGCGGACCCTGAACAGAATTTGAATCCGCAGGAAGAGATGACACGTGAAGAATTGGCAGTGCTGCTTGTACGTATTTTACGCTATGAGAAGCTGGCCGGATTCTATACGTTGCCATCGGATCTTCCCAACATTGCGGATGCCAGTGCCATTACAAGTAAGGGAGCGGTTTCCCTGAGTCTGAAGCTGGGATTGCTTCCTTCGATTGAAGGACGGTTCATGCCTGCACGCAAAGTGACGGTAGCTGAAGCGTCACAGGTATTGGAACGGCTGGCGAAGCTTCAAGGTAAAACAGATACATTTATGAGTGGTAATCGCCTGTATTAGACGAGGAATCACTCATATCATGCCCAAGCGAATCATAGGATGAAGATAACGGGTAATCGTGATTCAATGAACTAAAGATCAAAGGGACCTTCCATAGAAGGTCTCTTTTGATTTGCTTTTACAAAACTAGAATGACGACAGACCCTTTTGTGATACAATAGGGCGTGAGAACTTTGCAAAGAAGGGTGGGTTCCTTTCATGGGTAAGAACGGGAAACGAATTATCACCATACTGCTGGCAGGCTGTCTGATTGCTGTAGCGTTACCACGTACGGTTGATCTGGATCAACTGTATGCTGCATCAGGGACATCGGATATATCCACGGCAACAGATTTGCGCCAGACCTTGCTTACCGCAATGTCACAGCGAACGGAGGAACTTGTTTTTACATACAAAGGCAATGTGAAAGGCCTCAAAAAACAATTACAAACCTCCATCGATGAGGCAATGAAGAGTGACCCCTATATCCAATATACCGTTAAAAGTTATGCATTTAATTATAAAGGATCCAATGTGTCCGCCGAGGTGCATGTGACTCTCTCCTATCGGGAGACCAAGGAGCAGACGGATTATGTGAATCGTAAAGTCACAAACGTGTTGAAAGAAATCATCAAACCAGGCATGACGGATCATGAGAAGGTCAAGGTCATCCATGACTGGATTGTGCTTAACCTTTCCTACGATACTTCGCTCAAGAAATATACGGCCTACGACGGGCTTGTTACAGGCAGTACCGTATGTCAGGGATATTCACTGTTGGCCTATCGGATGCTGGAGCGAGTAGGTATCGATAACCGGATTGTGGAAGGTACAGCAGGTGGGCAGCTTCATGCCTGGAATATCGTGAACCTGGACGGCAAGTGGTATCACATGGACACCACCTGGGATGATCCTACCCCTGACCGCAAAGGTAAGGTGAGCCACAGCTATTATTTGCTGAGTGATGATGAGATGGCACGTGACCATATCTGGACAGGCAAAAGCAAGTACCCCGCTGCGCCAGCCCCATATCGAGAAGCTTTATTAAAGCTGGTGAAGGCTGGAGATAGCAAAAAAGCCGCTTATCAGAAGCTGTACCACGCTCTCGACTATTCCCTGTATGATGAAGAGGATGCGGTTAAAGGCCATGCTGCCCTGAAGACCAAGGTTCAGAGTAAGCTGAAGGAAGGCGGAACCTCGCTGACATTCAGGTACAAGGGTACGGAGGCTGGGCTGATTGAAGATTTGCAGGATTTGTACCAACTTGGCATGAAATCGATATCTTATTATGTGTCCAAAATGGAAGGTACTACCGATCTGCGCGTCAAAATTAACTGGACAATATAACAACCATTTGAACAGGATGCTCCGATTGAGGAGTATCCTTTTTTGTGTTCAATTTTGTGTCCAAAAGCGAGGATTTTAGTGTTGTCTATTTTTTGTATATGTCGCTTTGCTATTCTAATCTTCGGCGTATGCCAACACTACGTACGAGGAGGATATGCAAAAAATGAGGAAAAAAGTGAGCATAGTGATCATTGCTCTGTTACTGGTCACGCAAATGATGCAGGGTTGGATATTTACACCAACAATGCATGCTCAGGATGAATTAACTAACTTGCCAGCCAGTGCAATCAGCGATACAGCGTCAGAAGAAGGTTTGGCAGGTTCGGAAGAGGTCAACAACGTTGACGTTGCTGCCACTCCGGAAGAAGAGGGGGAGGGAAACCTCAACCAGAGCAGTTTAGCAATCGCAGCTGCAGGCCCGGTAATTACAGATCAATTGATTACCAGTGTGCAGATGTACAATCAGGCACCAGAAGACAACGGGAATGGGACGATTGAAGTCAAAGGAGATAAAGTCGAGGATATTCGACCACGCATTCAGGATGAGGTGGCTGTAGTCTTTACATGGGGACTTGCAGATGACAACCACAACTACAGCGATGGCTCTACGTTCACCTTTAACTTGCCCGATAAATTCATCATTGGATCGCAGCTTAAGGGTAATCTGGATGGCGGTGTTGGAGAGTATGTGGTGAATCCAGATGGCACAATCATCTTTACCTTTAATGAACTGATCGAGCATGAGAAGCTGGAAGGCAACTTCTACGTGTGGATTAAGTTTGATGAGAGCAAGATGGTAGATGGTTTGAAACAACAGATAGACTTTAGTTCCGTAGGGCAGGGCATCATTGATGTACATTTTGCCAACACAGCCGTAGATAAGTTGAAGAAATCGGGAAGCGCAAACAAAGACAACTTCAACTCGGATGAAATTAAATGGACCGTAGATTTTAACCAAGGCGAGAAGGCTATGAAAAATGCTGTTCTTGCAGACACATTTCCAGCAGAGCTGGAGCTCAAGGGCAATATCGAAATTCGCGAATTGGAAGTGCAATTGAATGGATCTGTAAAAGAAGGCCCAGTAGTTCAAACGGAACCACAGTTTCCAATTCAATTGGGAGATACAGATAAGGCCTATCGTGTAACCTATACGACAAGTGTTAAAGCACCAACCACTGCTCCGTTCACCAACGTGGAGTATCAAAACCAGGTTGCGCTTACAACGGATCAGAGCGAGCACGACGAAACAGATATTGGCCGAGTTCGTGTGAGTTTTAATGAGCCTTTGAACAAGTCAGGGCAAGATAGTGCGTATGATCCGGTGACACAGACGATTACATGGAAAGTGCAATATAACTACAATCAGCAAGAAATCATGCAAACGAATGCATGGATTGAAGACCGCTTTGATACGGCAAAACAGCAACTGATCAACAATTCCGTCAAAGTGTATCAAGTGGACATTAATGCAAGTGGAGCGGCTTCGAACAGAACACTGATCAATCCAAATGAATACACACTCGAAGCGATGGGTACAGGGTTCGATGATGGCTTCAGATTACATTTTAAGAACGATATTACAAAGGCCTATGAGATCGAATATGATACACAATCCATTCATCGTGTTTATACAAACGACACCATTACGAACACAGTGAACATGTATGATGGTACTTCCAAAACAGGGCGAAGAGACATTCAGGAGGTCATTTTTGCAAAGAGTGTAAAAAGTGAAAACTTCAACACAAAAGAAATCGAATGGCAGATTGTTTTGAACCGTGATTTGCAGGACATGACGGATATCGTCATCACCGACAATTACGAAGGCAGACATATGAAACTGATTCCGGGTAGTCTTCAAGTGAGTGGTGTTAACAAAGGCGACTTTGAACTGACTCCAGACCCGGCTGATCCAACGTATGAAAAAGGATTCTCACTTCGCTTGAAGGACGGCGTAACGCTCAGTACGGAGCATGTTATTACTTATAAGACAAGCTTCGATCCCACAGCGGGTATGCCAACGAATGATGAATATCGCAACTCAGCCAAGATCGATTGGGAAGAGTCTGATGTAAAACAGACGGCGATTACCAAATCTGCTGCGGTCAAACCGCAAGACTACACGATTCAAAATGGTAACAAAAAGGGTGAATATAGCGCCAAAGATAAAAAGATCACCTGGACAATCGATGTAAACTACAATTTGTTTGATATTCAGGATGCAATCCTAAAGGATGCTTACACTGGAGACCAATCTTTCGTAGACGGCTCACTGAAGGTTCATGAGTTAGAGTTACAGGGAGCCAATAATGTTACTGCTGTAGGTAGCGAGGTTCCGCTCACACCTGGTCAATTCCAGCTGAATCCGGACGGTAAAGGTTTTGTGTTGGATCTGGGTAACATGGGCAAAATGGCTTATCGCATTCAGTACCAAACAAGTCTGGATGGACCATATTCTGTCGTAGGCGCTTATGCCAACCAGGCTGTTCTGACGGATGGTGAGGGTGGTGCAATACGATTTAATAGATCAGCCAGTGTTACACCTGCCAACGGTGGTGTATACGTCCGCAAAACAGGGAAGCAAGAAGGTACAACGGATAAAGCATCATGGACGGTAAATATCAATCCAAGTCAATCTTTCATTCCTGCGGGTAATCAATTAACAGATACCTTGTCAGAGAACCAGATTTTATTGGCTGATTCATTGAGATTATATGCAACCAATTTACCTGCCAACAATTCAGGCAATGTATCCACCAAAGCTGGACTTGTTGATCCGGCTGATTATGAATTGGACGTGGAGGGCAATACATTTACCTTCACCTTCAAGAAAGATATTCATACCGCATTCATTTTGGAATATCAGTCTTATATTAATGCCGATCATGGCGCCCGAATTGTGAATAAGGTTGAATTTGCAGGCCAATCTTCCTCGGTAATCGGAGAAGGTAATCAGTCGGGAATCAAAGTTTCCTTGGCTGGAGCAGGTGGAGGAGCCTCTACAGGTCTGGGCAAAATCAGAATTCACAAAGTCAGTGATACAGGAGTTCCGCTGGAGGGTGCAATATTTGCAATCTATAATGCGTCTGGAACTACGCTTCTGGAAACCTTGAAACCAACGGACGAGAATGGTGTGGTTGAAAGCTCCAGAAACTATCGATTAAACAATCTAACCAACGGTGTACCTTATAAGTTAAAAGAATTATCTGCACCGGCAGGATACTTGGTTGATCCTGAATATGGCTCTGCCTCAGGTAAAACGATTGAATTCAAGGATGCGGATATCTCCTTTGAAATTGAAAATAAAAAGATTCGTCAAGGCTTTGAATTAACCAAGGTAGATGCGGTGGACTCCTCCAAGACACTTAAGGGTGCAACTTTCGAATTGTACTCCAAGGACGGAGCAACGCGAGAGAAAATCGATGAGTTAACGACAGGGGAAGATGGGAAGATCGCCAAAGGTGGACTGTTGCCAGGGGATTATGAATTGGTAGAAGTCGTGGCACCTGAGTTTTATCAATTGGATGCTACACCAATTCCGTTTACGATTGTAGAGAATCAGACTCAGATTATTACACTGACGAAGTCGAATGCAATGGGTGCAGGCGGTAAACTTGTCGTTACCAAAGTAAATGCCAAGGATAAGTCCGTATTAAGCGGAATTGAATTCGAATTGCGTGATCGTTCCAACAGTGTCATCGATACAAAAGTAACCGACCTAAATGGGATCATTGAATTCGATGGTTTGGACTATGGTTCGTATACATTGGTAGAAACCAAGGCAGAAGGATTTGTTATTGAACAGCCGGAGACCCTTGTATCTATTATCAAACCGGAAACTCAATTGACCATTGAAAATAAAAAAAATGATCGTTCTGTTAAATTGATTAAAACCAATGCGGGTAGAACTCAGCACCTTCAAGGAGCTGTGTTTGAATTACGGGCTCAGACTGCATTGATGGATGCAAATGGGAATTGGGAGTTCCACAAGGTAACAGGTCTAGATGAAGCTACACTGACAACCAATCAACAAGGTGAAATTGTACTGGAAGGCTTGGATATCAATAAATATCAGTTGGTTGAAATAAAAGCACCTAACGGATACATGTTGGAAACAACACCAGTTCCATTTGAAATTACGAACATACAAACCGAAGCCGTAGTTGTGGAAAAAACGAATCAGGCCATCCCGGTATCGGGTGGTGGATCTAGTGGACCTTATAATCCGGGAACACCTACTACGGGTGTAACACCAGATCCGGAGAAACCAGTAACACCAGGACCGGAAACACCAGGAACGTCTATCCCAGGCACAGTGGTTACTGGACCTACTGAACCTGAAGGCGGAACCGAAATTCCAACAGATGAAGATTACGGAGTAACTCCTCCTTCGCCTGGCGATTCCAACGGTGACGACAATGCACCTCCAGTTGGGGATACAGATGCACCGGATGGGGATGGTGCACTTGCACCTCCTGCTGGAACGGGTACAGATGGGTCACAGGGCAATGGAAATTCTGCATCACAGCCAAACGGAAATTCGTTATCTCAGGGAATGTTGCCACAAACAGGTGAAGAGAGCACAATGGCTTACACTGCTGTGGGCATGATGCTGATGGCGTTAGGTAGCGCGGGATTCATGTACTTCCGCCGCAGACAACAGCTTCAACGCTAGATCGAAACACAAAGTATCTAAAATTCATCGTGTGTAGATAGAAATACCCTCTAGCAATCACTACGAAGGCTTAGCGTCGACGTGTGAATATGCTAGAGGGTATTTTTTGATGATATTAAGGCAGGATCAAGTCCCCGTAATATTTGGTTTCACTTCAATAGCTCTTACAATTAGGCGATGTGTTGGATTGACGAGTGGATCACAGGTAATCAAGGTAAGGACCTGCCCAAGCCCGGGATCCTCCAGCACAGATAAGTCATTTGGCTCTACAACGGATATCTGATCTACCTTATATTGGATAATTGTTCGATTTGCCAAGGTGACTTCCATTGAATCACCAATCTGGAGTTCTCCCAGACGATTGAACAGCCGTCCTTTTTTGTGGGCGCGATGAGCGGCTATGGCAGCATTACCTTTATTCCCGATACGGGTGGTTTCGACAAGATGGGTTGCAGCTACCTTCATATTGTCCTCCGTTGCACCCTCCAGAATCGGTAAGCGGACATCAATCTTGTCAATCGATAGTACCCCCAACGTATCCGAGGAGGCCTCTTGTACTGTACCTGTATTGTCAGTAGTCGGCTCGGCAGAAGCTGCATCCTGTATGCCTTGTTCGAAGGAGTGATTAAGCTTAGACAAGCCGTTTTGCAATTGTTCCAGATCGTTCATGACACGGGTTTGCTGCCAGTCATAATACGTTTCCCGCAGGAAAGGAAAGCTGATGATCAGGATGCCCAATAGAACGAGCAGAATAGAGAATTTTTTCATTATACATCAACTCCCGTTGTCCAAGAAAAATAGTATACCTTTCTATATTCTACTTACCGACCTATACAAAATATGGACAGGGACGAAAGGACGTACGGGAATGTTCGAAGGGGAGAGTGGACCCAAAACAAAATATCCCCGTATCGCTACAGTAGGAAAACTGCAACGCCACGGGGAGGTTTTTTTATATAGAGTCGGATTGAATCAGTTAATGGTGGTACACGTTGGAGCTACTATTTATCACTTGGTGAATCGGTAGGTGTGAAATCACATTCCTGCAGCGGCACCACTTTGGTCTTTTTGATCCATTTGTAACCAAGCCACAATATCAGGAACAGGGGTACGCTCAAGTAGGCAACGATGGCTCCACTCCAGTCGATCTGATCACCCGTGAATGCCTGATAGTTCTGTCCAATGATCACGATGATACACAGGACAAAAGCAAAGATCGGCCCAAACGGGAACCAGCGTGCACGGTAAGGCAGATCGCTCAGATCCCTGCCTTGTGCAACGTATGCACGACGGAAGCGATAATGACTGATAGCGATACCCAGCCAAGTGATAAAACCACACATCCCGGATGCATTCAACAACCAGGTGTACACAATTCCATCGCCGAACAGGGAGGCAAGGAATGCCAACATACCAACGGCTGTTGTAAGCAAAAGTGCATTCATTGGAATGCCTTTTTTATTCAGCTTGCCCAGGAAACGAGGGGCTTTACCGTCACGGGCAAGGGCATAGAGAACCCGACTTGAAGCGTACATGCCTGAGTTACCGGCAGAGAGTACAGAGGTTAAAATAACGGCATTCATGACGGAAGCTGCAATGGCGAGGCCAGCTTTCTCAAATACCAGTGTGAACGGGCTGACACCGATATTCTCCAGGTCACCTTTGAGCAGATTCGGATGCGTATACGGGATGATCAGACTGATCACGGTAATTGCCAAAATGTAAAAAATCAGAATGCGCCAAAATACCTGACGAATCGCACGAGGTACATTTTCGCGCGGGTTTTCACTTTCACCAGCGGCTACCCCGATAAGCTCGGTACCTTGGAATGAAAATCCCGCAGCCATGAATACGCCTAACACGGCGAAGAATCCGCCATGGATGGGCGCATCACCGATGGTGAAGTTACTGAAACCAACCGCTTCTCCGCCCATAATCCCAAAGATCATGAGCACACCAACGGCCAAGAAGATGATAACAGTAGCGACTTTGATAATGGCGAACCAGTACTCGGACTCTCCATAGCCTTTAACAGACAACACGTTCAAGGAAAAGATCAGCACGAGGAACAATAAGCTCCATAACATGGATGAACTGTCGGGGAACCAGTATTTAATGAGTACAGTAGCGGCAGCAAGCTCTGCTGCAATGGTTACCGCCCAGTTGTACCAGAAGTTCCAGCCCATGGCGAACCCGAGAGCAGGATCGACAAAACGTGCGGCATACGTATTAAATGAACCGGAGTCCGGCATAAAGGTAGCAAGCTCACCAAGGCTGGTCATTAGGAAATAAACCATGATGCCAACGGCCACATAGGCAATTAATGCTCCACCAGGGCCTGCGGTTGAGATGGCGGTACCACTTGCGAGAAACAGCCCGGTACCAATTGAGCCACCGAGGGCGATCATCGTCATATGGCGTGCGCGTAATCCTTTTTTCAGGGAAGGTCCAGTTGTTGTTGGGTTACTGCGGTCTTGCATGGAAACACTCCTTCATTCGATATACTGATGTTTGCGATACTTGAATTCATAAACAAAAAGACCACAGGCATCAGCCTGCGGTCTTTAATATTTCAATGTCCGCACCATGTCCCAGATGATTAAGATAGCTCAACACAGAAGAATTCATACCTTAATATAAAGGAAATGTACTTCCGTGACAGTTCTGCGCCTTTCGACAGCAGCCCCAGCTCACCGGACCGTATAAGGAACGTCCAGCGAGCTTCGGCGGGTACACCTTTCGGCTGATCTCATAAGCGGCTCCTTAGCGCCTCCATCAGCGTACTGATCGCACCCGCGACCTCTACCTCACCATCAATGGATGAGGTGTATCTATTGTCTATGAAATTATGAACAACACAACTTAACATCGTGTGTCCTGTTTAGTAAACAGACAATCAGTATAACGCGCATGGTTTTCCAGTGCAATAACAATTGTTGGATGTGAGGTCTGAGAGACGACTATTCCTCTTTTTTGTTACGACCAGCCATCTGCTGCCATACCGTTCCAGCAGCTTGTTCGCCGGATTCGATTCGCTCCAGAGCCATCTTGGCCTGCAGGCTGACTTCGAATTCGGGATCATCGGCTGCAACTCGCAACGCTTGTTCTGCTTCTTCTGTTCCGACCTCATATAGAAAACGAGCTGCACGCCAGCGTACAAGTTTACTTTTATCGGATAACGTAGCTGTCATGGCTGGAGTGGCGGCAGGATCACCGATATCAGACAAGGTATCCCCGGCAGTCCGGCGTACCGCAGGAGAACTGTCCTGAAGCGCTTCATACAGCAATTCCATCGCTTCCGGTGTACGAATGTCACCCAGGTATACGACAGCCAAGCGACGTATCTGCATTTTGTTGTCATGCAAGGCATGGGCTACGAGAGGCAGTCTTTCGGCCGTAGGCTCCATGCCGTCAAATGCCGCATAGCGAACATTCCAGTCCTCGTTTCGCAGAGCCTCTTCAAGTTCGGCTCCATCCAATTCACGGCGGCGCTCGACGAACTCTTCGGATTTGGTACCATGTTCAATGGCCTGTTTGATGACCTGCTCCAGCCGTTCCGGGGGGTAAGCGGCTTCCAATTCCTGCTCAACTTCACGTGCAATATCAGGCAATTCACCATATCGAACACCGTAATCACTCAGTTTGCGTTCTTTGATCATTGTTGCACTGGCGACTTCTGTCACGGCTTTGACAAAGCGATCGGACAACGAGATTCGTTCTTCCTTGACCCCGGCCTTGACCCTAATTTGCATCGGTACGCCTCGGAAGAATTGTACAAATACCTGTGCTTCTCCGAAGTGCTCACCTGAACCATCTTCGGATTCAATCCAGTCCAGATCAATGCCTTGCTGTCCAAGGCGATTTTGGACTTCACCCAAGATAACGGACCAGTCGGCATTCCCTTTACGATCAAGTGCCACAAAGTCTGTTGTGTGGAACACACTCTTTACACCGGGAATATGAAGCATCTGGCGAATGAACGCCGGAGCAGATCGTTCGTTGTCCAGTGTATATGTTTTGCGAATTCCGTCCTCCAGACGTTCATCGAGATGTAGCATCATCGTATTTGGACTCGGTGTTGGTTCAATGGAAACAATATTCATCAATGTAACCTCCTATAGTACCAGATTCATCTTTAACTTCCCGTAAATTAAATCACACGGGTATTTCTCTATTTTACATCAATGTGTGGAATCTGCGAAATCATCCAGAAGTGAAGTGGACGTTTCTAACACTTAATGTGAAGAAGTACGAAATTTGTTAACACTTCTTTCATGTTCACGCACAAACATTTTTAAACGAAAATTGGCACAATAAAGATAAGAATCAACTGGAGGTTATACCTATGGAACCCATTACCGTGCTCTCGGATGGAAAACGTCGTATTGCATATGAGAATATTATTCAATTGTTCAGGAACTGGATTGAGGACTCAGCATCTGGTTCTGCGATAGAAACACATCGGGGAAGTTGGGAAAATGCCCGTTATTGCATTGTTGATTATCAGGTTGCCGAAGAAGCGGTGTCAGCAGCAAATGCCATTCGGGCTTTTATGCCACAACTTCCGTTACTGGTCATTACGGATTTCAAATCCCTTATTCGGAAGCGTCACCTGCAACAGATTACAGGTACAGGTGAGATGAAGATGATTCTCTGGAACGAGCATGACCCGAATCAACTAATCAAGGATATGGAAAATTGGTTTCATTCTTCGTCTATCCATAAATCAGAAATAGCCATACCACCCATCTTATCCATGAGATAAAAGAGAGATATGGCCAAAGATGTTTAACTTCTTAATCGTTAAGATCGTATTAGATCACATATTTATAGCCTGTTCCCCAAACCGTCTTAATATAACGTGGGTTCTTGGGGTCAGGCTCAATTTTTTTACGCAGACTTGAGATATGAACATCAATGGTACGATCCAGATAGGCGCGTTCGGAGCCTTTGATCCGATCCATCAGTTCATTGCGGGTGAACACTTTACCCGGATTGCGGTACAATTCCTTCATAATCTCAAACTCAATATGAGTGACCTCGATTTCAACACCATCCACAAACAGAGTTCTTCTGTACTCATTCACATTCACATGCCCAGTAACCTCTGCCTGCTTATCTTCTTTTACCGGTTTATCCTTATAGGAAATGATTGATCTTCGCAGCAGTGCTTTGATCCGGGCATCCAGCTCTTTCAAACTAAATGGTTTGCACAGAAAGTCATCCGCACCATTATGCAATGCGCGAAGTCGATCATTCAGCATGGTGCTTGCCGAGATCATCAGAATGGGCACAGTGGAGTGCTGGCGAAAGGCTTCTACGAGATCATTTCCATCCATTTCAGGAAGCATGAGATCCGTTACAACAATATCCGGCTGGAATTGTGGAAACAGTTGAAGTGCCTCGCGGGCATGATGAACCCGTTCAGTGATGTATCCTTCCTCCTCAAGAAAGAAAGCAATCATGTCGGCCAGATTTTTCTCATCTTCTATAAGAAGTACTTTGATAGTCATAGGGTCACACTCCTGGTGAAAATAATATGTTAAGAAAATGCTAAAAAAACAAGGTGAATTGCGAATAAATGCCGCAAATTTTTTAATGTTTCTATCCCAAAATATAGGATGTATATGTAGAGAAAGAATACGCTTTTTTTGATGAACTTCAATATTCTAGCATGAATGCAGTTTGGTTGCCGATCAATCAGAATTTCCCAAATCTACACCAAGTACTAATTACAGTATAATGGATCAGAACGAGTTAAGGGGAAAAAAGTAATATTTGTATCCGCTTAAGTTTATAGGGGGAACCAACGTTGTTGTTGAAAACAGTAGAAAAAATGATCCATGAGGACAATTGCTTATGGATCGTATAAAGGCAAGACATATGCTAGATTGGGTCGTGTTGAAGCTGAGAATACCCTGGATTGGGACCAGCATTTTGATCATTCTGGGCTCACTAAGCACTATTTTTCCGTTTACTTTATTCTATGGTGTACAGTATATGATTGGTAGCGCGGCAGCACTCGTTGCTCTTCGTTTGCATGGGGCCATCTATGGATTTGTAACCCTTACAGTCATCCATCTGCTGAATACTGTCTTTGTCGGCTTTGTGCCGCACAACTTAACTGTAATGCTTGCCCACTTCTTGGAATTAATCTGGATGCTCGTTTGGCAGATCCGTTGGAAGAATGGCAGCCTAATCAAGGCTAATGCTGTCTTTTGGGTAGTGATGTTACTTCCTGTTATCTATTCCGGGCATTTTATGTTGGGTTTAGATATAGACGATTTGAAGTATGAGTATATGTATATTGCTGTGATTGGTATGGTAAATGCGCTGATTGCGGGAATTGTAGTTGATTTCTGGATCACCACTGGTGAACACAAATCAAAGCGGACGGGAACCATTCCATTAACAAGAATTGCGTTTAAATACGTAGTCGCCTTTGTGGTATTTGTTTCTCTCTTACTGTTATCCGCAGATAGCCGCAGACAATTGGGTCAAATGAATGATGCCATATTACGTGATATGAAATATGCAGCGACTGCGGTTGTTCAGGACATTGATGAAGAGTATGTTACCTCTGAGAATATGGATCAGAATATGGCGCGTTATCATCATCTACTAGGCGTGAATGTAATTCTGCTGGATCGGAATGATACAGTCGTCGCTTCTGGATTGAATACACTTCAGGCGGGCGATTACCTGGACATGGACAGATTCCGTCTTCTGAAATCAAGGGATAACCTCTTTCTGCTAAGTTCCGCAAATATCCATTACAGCGATGTATTGAATCACTGGAAACAAGCCTCCTTTATCTATGAAGCAGAAATGACAAGGTTAACACCATATCGGGTATTCATTGTGACCGACTCGTCCAAGTATTACCCCCGAATCGAATCCATTTATCTGACCACGCTGCAATCCCTGTTCATCATCATCGTGGCTTCCATGATCGTAGCGGCTCCTCTCAGCAGTAAGGTTGTTAGCCCGCTGTTAAGACTGACCAGGATGACAGGCTCTCTTCCGAGGCTGTTGTTTCGAAATGGGAAGATGGAGTGGCCAACCAGCCATGTAACCGAAGTACAGATCCTGATTGGTAATTTGCGCAAAATGGCCGATGTACTGCTGGAACAATTCGAACAGATTCGTCACGACAAGTTAACGCTGGAGGACAGGGTTATTGAGCGTACCAAGGAACTCAAGAACAGTGAAGAGGTCAAACGTGCCATTATTGAATCCTCTATTGATGCGATTATCGCAGTGGATTCCAATGGGCTGATCGTTGAGTTTAATCCGGAGGCTGAAAGAATGTTTGGATTGCGTCGGGAAGAAGTGATCCTGCACAAGGAAGCACCATCTCTTTTTCAAGGGGCCAGCTGCAAGGAGATCAAGAATTTGCTGGAGCGATTTGAATATGTTGAAGGTAAAAGATACACCATCGTTGAAGAAATTTCAGGTATCCGACGGGATGGTTCCGTTTTTCCGATCGAGTACAAAATTGTTGAGATCCAGTTGGGCAAAAATGAGACATTATACAACCTGTTTATTAAGGATATTACAGAGCGGACCAGAGCAGAAGAAGATCGTGTACGTCATGCCCTTGCGCTGGAGAAGCTGAACTCGGAGTTGTTCAATGAGAAGATTGCCATTCAGGAACAGCGAGATATCAGTGAGCAATTTATTGAATCCGTACGAGAAGGGCTCGTGATGTCTGATCGATCAGGGACCATAACCATCGTCAACCGAAGGATAGAAGAGATGTTTGGTTTGGGTGATTTTATGGGCAGATCCATTGAGGATTTGGCGCAAGCGATAGATACGATGGTATTAACGGACAACTTCAATCTGATGGAACAGACGAGAGCATTCCTGAATGGAGAAACAGCGTTTATCGAGACCGAATTTATATTTAATAATGTGGATAAAAGTGTATTTTCCTTGTACATGAAGCAGATGGATGTCCCGGGTAAAAACCATGGATTTCTGCTGGTGTTCCGTGACCGGACAGGAGAAGAACGGCTGGATCGGATGAAAAATGAGCTGATCAGTGTGGTATCTCATGAGCTTCGAACGCCTGTAGCCACCATTATGGGTTATGTGGAATTAATGATGATGTATGACCTTCCGGCAGCTCAGCAGCGGGAATTCATGCAGACCATCTCTTCGGAGGGCAAGCGGCTGAGCAGTTTGCTCGATGATGTACTTGATATTCAGCGGCTAGACAACGAAGGTATGACTTACCACATGACGTATGTACCGCTGGTTGAGTTGGTAGAAGGGGTTGCCGAACAGTGGAATATGAAGTCTGCCCAACGTATCTACGTGCATACGTTTAATGGAGACTTTTTTGCTTATGCTGACCAGAACAGGATGGTTCAGGTTCTGCATAATCTGGTGGGCAATGCAGTTAAGTATTCGCCGGGAGCAGATCGTATTGATGTTACGTTATGGGAAGAAGAGGAATGGTTATGTCTTGATGTGCGTGATTATGGAATAGGTATTGCGGAGCAAGAGAAGGACATGTTGTTCAACAAATTCTATCGGGTCGATAATTCGGATCATCGGCAGATTGGTGGAACAGGAATTGGGTTGTACATTTCCCGTAAAATTGTAGAGGACCATAAGGGTACGCTGACCTTTATATCTGCACCGGACAAAGGAAGCACGTTCAAAGTTCGACTGCCCAAGCAGGACGTATTGGTGTGAGCTTGCTTAATGAAGAATGAAGAAATGTATTTCACTTTTTCATGAATAATAATTATGTACGAGACCTACGAATAGAGCCTTTGCCCTTCAGCGCGTGAGCGCGATAAGGGGAAAGGCTTTTTTTGTTTTTCAATTTCCCCGGATAAAAAAACAACTTCTTTTGCAAACTGTCTATAGAGCCATAATTTGCATCCCATGCAAAAGGAGGACGGCAGGTATATGTTCCGTAAACAAGAGAAAACACTCATCATCGTCTGTCTGGTTGCAGCTGTGGTTGTGCTGTATGCCGTTGTGAAGAGCATCATCCGAATTATGAGTTATTGAGATACATGTTCAAGCAGAGTAACTGCTGTCGTACATAACGATTATGTGAAAGAGGAGTGTAACCATGTCATCCCTGGACCCTGTTTTGCTCAGCCGGATACTAACCGGCCTTACCTTGTTTGTGCACATTATTTTTGCCTCTATCGGTGTAGGTGTTCCACTTATGATTGCCTTGGCCGAGTGGCGAGGACTCCGAACCAATGATATGCATTACACCTTGCTGGCACGCCGGTGGGCGCGAGGTTTTGTCATCACCGTTGCCGTGGGCGTCGTTACAGGCACCTCGATCGGATTACAGCTCAGTCTGCTGTGGCCGATGTTTATGCGGGTAGCGGGTCAGGCAATCGCCCTGCCGCTGTTCATGGAGACGTTTGCCTTTTTTATCGAGGCGATCTTTCTTGGAATTTACCTCTATACGTGGGATCGTTTCAAAAAGAAATATACGCATATGCTGCTGTTGATTCCGGTAGCTCTCGGCTCATCCGCATCTGCGATTTTCATTACAACGGTGAACTCCTTCATGAACCAGCCTCAGGGATTCACCCTGATTAATGGCATTATGAAGGACATTCATCCGATTGCTGCCATGTTGAATCCGGCAACGCCAACCAAAGTGTCCCATGTACTCGCTTCATCCTACACCTTGAGTGCAGGTATTCTGGCGGGGATAGCCGCCTTCAGTTTGCTTCGGGGACGGGATCATGTGTATTACAAAAAAGCACTGAAACTCACGACGGTATCTGCACTCGTATTTGCGATTAGCACCGTCATGATCGGAGATTCCTCCGGTAAATTTCTCGCGAAATATCAGCCGGAGAAGCTGGCTGCCGCAGAATGGCATTTCAAGACGATGAAAGAGGCACCGCTCGTCTATGGGGGGATTTTGGATGAGAACAATGAGGTGAAATACGCCATTGAGATTCCCTATGCTCTTAGCATTTTGGCGGGTAATCGTCCCGATACGGAAGTGAAGGGTCTAGAAGAATTTCCGGCGGATCTAAGACCACCGTTGTCCATTCATTATATGTTCGACCTGAAGGTCACAACCGGAGTGATCATCCTGATGATTCCTGTGTTATATGTACTGCGGCGGTGGTTACCAGGGCGCAAGCCATATCCCAAATGGCTGCTGCTTGGCATTGTCTTGCTGGGGCCTCTGGCCATGATTGCCATCGAGCTGGGGTGGATGTTCGCTGAAGTTGGCAGACAGCCTTGGATCTTACGTGGGTATATGAAGGTGGCGGAAGCGGCTACGACGTCAACTTCGGTAGGATGGATGCTGGTGTTGTTCATCTTGCTGTATCTGATCCTGTGTTTCTCGTGCATTCGGGTGCTCAGCAAGCTGTTCCGCAACAAGGAAGCAGAGAAGGAACTGGAGTCTCTGGGGCTTGAAGGAGGGATCGTGCATTGAGTTTCGAAATTGCAGGCATCGCGATATTGTGGACATTTTTGTTCGGTTACCTGATCGTCGCTTCGATTGATTTTGGGGCCGGGTTCTTCAGCTTTTACAGCATTTTGACTGGGCACGAGAACAAAATTCATAACATCATTCAGCGCTACCTGTCTCCCGTGTGGGAAGTGACGAATGTGTTTCTGATCTTTTTTGTGGTCGGATTGGTCGGCTTTTATCCGGACAGCGCCTTCTATTACGGGACTGCCTTGCTGGTTCCGGGTTCACTGGCTATTGTACTGCTTGCGATCCGGGGCGTATATTACGCCTACAATACCTATGGCAACCATGGGCAGAACAGCCGGATCTATATGGCATTGTACGGGGCGACGGGATTGCTGATTCCGGCGGTATTCTCCACCATTTTGGCAATATCCGAAGGCGGGATCATTGAGCAGGTGGGCGATCAGGTGTTTTTTCGCTGGCGTGAATTTCTGACGAATCCCTATACCTGGTCGGTTGTTTTGCTTGCATTGGTTAGTGTGCTCTACATCTCGGCGATGTTTCTTTCCTATTATGCGAAGCGGGCGGGGGATGAGCCGGCATATGAGGTGCTTCGAGAGTACGCGCTGCTCTGGAGTTTGCCTACCATTTTTGCGAGCTTTCTGGCTTTTCTGCAGATTAACAAACAGAATCCCGCACACTTTGAGCAGATGGTGAATATTTCGTGGATGTTCATCGCTTCGTTTATTTGTTTTGTCATTGCCGTGTCGCTGGTGTGGAAAAGTAAATATCTAGGTTGGTGCTTTGTCGCTGTCATGCTTCAGTTTGCCTTTGCCTGGTATGGTTATGGGCGATCCCACCTTCCGTACATTCTGTATCCTTACATCAATATTTACGACAGCTTTACGAATCGTACGATGGGGATTGCGCTCATTACAGCGTTTAGTCTGGGGCTACTCGTGCTCATTCCTTCGCTTGTGCTGATTATGAAGCTGTTCCTGTTTGATGCCAATTATGTGCGCGGTAATTCTGGTAAAAAGAAAGGATGAGTCTGTTCATGCACCCAAACATGTTTTTACACATGACTCCCTTGCTGGATCCACTATCTACTGAGGGAGTCACGGGGATACCCGGTATAACCGGATTAAGCTTTTTTGAGACATTCACCATTATGTACGCCCCTCCACTGATCATTGCGGCTGCTATTGTCTTTCTGTTTGTATATTTGGCCGTATATAAGAACCCAAAGGATTGATTGGTTGGTACGTCCATTCCCGTTTGGGGTAATCTCTTGTTAAGAAATGAGGAAGGGAGGAGGGCCCTTTCATGCCGAAAATCCGTTATAACAATATCGATAATGTAAGTACGGACAAAACGCTGAAGGAATTCAAGCAATGGAGGGAGCAACGGCGCAATAAAGTGAAGGACTACTCCTACACCGTGCCCAAACACCCGCCTGAACTGGATTATCTGCATGCCAACCGGGATGACACAAGTATTACCTGGATTGGTCACTCCACGTTTTTCATTCAATATTATGGATTGAACATCGTGACTGACCCGGTGTGGGCCGAAAAAATGGGATTTCAACGAAGGCTCGGTGCCCCCGGCATTCCGATTCAGGATATTCCACCGTTGGATGTCATTCTGATATCCCATTCCCACTATGATCATCTGCATCTGGCTTCCTTGCGTAAGCTGATTACAGCCAAGACGTTGCTGATCGTACCCGATGGTCTGAAGCGCAAGATGATTCGCAAAGGATTCCATCGATGCCAGGAGATGAAATGGTGGGATCATATGACACTTGGCGGAGTCAAAATAACTTTTGTGCCTGCACAGCACTGGACGCGCCGAACACTGTTTGATACCAATACGTCCCACTGGGGCGGTTATGTGTTGGAAAAGAACCATGCGGCGACGACTTCAGCAGCGGAAAGTGCTGCAACAGCGAGCAGTCAGGATGAATCATCCACGGAATCAGGGAAGAATGAAACATCCAAAGCATCAGGCGGTCCGCCTGTGTTGTATTTTGTGGGTGATACAGGTTACTTCCAGGGTTTCAAAACGATTGGAGAGCGCTTTGACATTGGTGTTACCCTGATGCCCATCGGTGCCTACGATCCGGAGTGGTTCATGACTTCTCAGCATGTGACACCTGAAGAAGCGCTGCAGGGGTTCGTTGAATCCGGCTCACAGCTCATGGTGCCAATGCATTACGGCACATTCAAGCTGGCGGATGATACGCCCAAGGAAGCGCTGGATCGGCTGGAAGTTGAACGTGAACGGCTAGGCATTGGTAAAGAGCGGATTCGGGTGCTTGGTCATGGTGAAACACTCCGCATTCACCACGAGGAAGGTAAACGGGACTAACAAAAGTGAGCTAAATATGTTAATGTAGGGATATGCCTGCATGAACAGTACATTTACCAAATCTTTAATAAGTAAAAAGCGGCCAATTTTCGAATTTGCCGCTTTTTTGTGTTATAATATGGTGCCAGAATAGGCATCGGGATATTGAATCCATGATTTACGCAACTTGCTATTCATGCAGTATGCAGATTAACCAATAAAGGATGGTATGCTTAATGATCAGTACAAGCGGCATCACGCTCCGCTACGGAAAACGTGCACTTTTTGAAGATGTAAATATCAAATTCACACCAGGAAACTGTTACGGCCTCATCGGCGCCAATGGAGCCGGTAAATCAACATTCTTGAAAATTTTGTCCGGTGAAATTGAATCAAACTCGGGAGAGGTGCACATCACCCCGGGCGAACGTATGGCCGTTTTGAAGCAAAACCACTTTGAATATGATGAGTATCCGGTTCTCGAAACGGTAATTATGGGTCATAGTCGTCTCTATGCCATTATGAAAGAAAAAGATACGCTGTATGCCAAAGCGGACTTCACAGAAGAAGACGGCCTGCGTGCGGGTGAACTTGAGGGTGAATTTGCCGAGTTGAATGGCTGGGATGCTGAGCCTGATGCAGCGGCACTCTTGATCGGTCTGGGTATCGACCGTGACATGCACGATAAGAAAATGAATGAACTAAGTGGTAATGAAAAAGTTCGTGTCCTGCTTGCACAAGCATTGTTTGGTCGTCCAAACAACCTGTTGCTCGATGAGCCTACCAACCACTTGGATCTCGAATCCATTCAATGGCTTGAGAACTTCTTGATGGACTATGAAGGTACTGTTATTGTAGTATCCCATGACCGTCACTTCCTGAACAAAGTATGTACGCACATTGCGGATATCGACTTTGGTAAAATTCAGTTATACGTAGGTAACTATGACTTCTGGTATGAATCCAGCCAGTTGGCACTTGCGTTGCAACGTGATGCTAACAAGAAAAAAGAAGAGAAGATCAAAGAGCTTCAAGCCTTTATTCAACGTTTCTCTGCAAATGCCTCGAAATCGAAACAGGCAACTTCCCGGAAGAAACAACTCGACAAAATCACGCTGGATGACCTTCGTCCATCGAACCGTAAATATCCGTTTATCAACTTCAAACCTGAGCGTGAAGCCGGTAAACAATTGTTGACCGTAGATCGTATCAGCAAATCCATTGATGGTGTAAACATGCTGAATGATATCAGCTTTGTCGTGAACAAAGGGGATAAAATTGCATTTGTTGGCCCGAACGGAAATGCCAAGTCACTTTTGTTTGATATTCTTATGGGTGAAACGGAATTGGATAGCGGCGAATTTACATGGGGTGTAACTACAACTCAAGCTTATTTCCCGAAAGACAACTCCAAATATTTTGACGGTGTAGACATGACTCTTGTGGATTGGCTCCGTCAATATTCCAAAGATCAGGATGAAACGTATCTGCGTGGATTCTTGGGACGTATGTTGTTTTCAGGTGAGGAATCCTTGAAAAAGGCAAGCGTACTCTCCGGGGGCGAGAAAGTTCGCTGTATGCTGGCGAAAATGATGCAGACTGGTGCTAACGCATTGATTCTGGATGAGCCTACGAATCACTTGGATCTCGAATCCATTACAGCGCTGAACAATGGTATGATTGATTTTGACGGCACCATGCTGTTCACATCCCATGACCATCAGTTCATTCAAACCATTGCTAACCGGATTATCGAAATTACGCCGAATGGCATCATTGATCGCCAAATGAGCTATGACGAATATCTGGAAAGTGATGAAATCAAAGAACTGCGCAATAAAATGTATCCGGTAGAAGCTTAAACGAAGCATCATCTGCAGCACATTATTATAGGAACACCAAAGAACCGCAAGCCTCTGTGAAGAGGGCTTGCGGTTCTTTTTGTCATTCAATGGGTTTCTCTGCGGCTTTAAGACCTAAGATCCACCAGTACGGCGACGCTGGTTGTTAGGCTTCTTGTTGTTTTGACTCTTCATCGCTTTAGGTCCGCCTTCAAAGTAGGCGCTGGATTGGTTACCGGAATTTGCTTGCTCTTTCTTTTGCGCCAGCTTTTGGCGTATAGCATCCTGCAAACTGACCTTTTTCGGTTCGTTATTTTCGCTCATCGTTATTTCCCTCCCGGTCTTACAGTGAGCCGTCCAGATTGGACGGGATGTACCTATTTTATACGTTTTACAAAAGCCCTACAAGGGCAACCTGATAAAATGCTCAAAACCTTTGGTTTTACCCAGGCCAACATTTTTTCTCATTAACTACAGCCCTGCCGTCTGGCAACTTTGTTTCGGCTTGCCTACAGCAATGGAGCCTGGCAACACTGTTTCTGTAGACCCACACGCTCCACATTTGTTAACATGAAAAAACCGTAATACGAAACGTTAAAAGGGGTGTCGCCCGGTTTGAACGCTTATGAAGAAATTCGAAAAGGGGAGCGAGGGGCTTGGGTTAGTATCGCAGCCTATCTCGTCTTGTCCGCCTTTAAGCTGATCTGTGGTTATTTATTTGCTTCCAGCGCCTTGTTGGCCGATGGTTTTAATAACCTTACGGATATTGTGGCATCCGTTGCTGTATTGATCGGGCTTCGGATCTCCCAGAAACCACCTGATTCGGATCATGCCTATGGTCATTTCAGAGCGGAGACTGTTGCTGCCTTGGTGGCTTCATTTATTATGGCTATGGTTGGGCTGCAAGTATTGGTTGAAGCCGTTCGCTCCTGGTATGAAGGAGCCTTTGTTGCTCCAAACCTGTGGGCGGCAGCGGTGGCTGTAGTCTGTGCTGTGGTGATGTTAGGCGTGTATCGTTACAATCACCGTCTGGCTAAACAAATTAATAGTCAGGCTCTGATGGCTGCGGCGAAAGATAATCGTTCGGATGCCTGGGTCAGCATAGGCGCTGCAATTGGAATTATAGGTGCGCAGTTCGGACTTCCATGGCTGGATAAAGTAGCTGCCATTGCTGTAGGTCTGTTGATCTGCAAAACGGCTTGGGAGATTTTCCGGGATTCTACACATCGTCTTACCGATGGATTTGACCAGAAGGAACTGACGGATCTCAGATCCTCGGTAGCACGCGTTCCCGGTGTTGAGATGATCAAGGATGTGAAGGCACGTGTGCATGGCAGTCATGTACTTGTGGATGTAGTCATTGAAGTGGACGGAGGCCTAAGCTTGATTGAAGGCCATCGGATCTGTGACCGTGTTGAAGAGCGGTTGAAGCGATCGCATAACATCATGCATGTACATGTACATGTGGAACCAAAGACGGAAGAAGTCACAAGGAATCCTTGAACAGGGAGTGAACATCTTGGAAAATCAAAAGAGGACAGCCGCGATTGTGCGTGCTGTCCTCTTTACTTATCGTTAGAACGAATATACGATGTTACTTAATGGCAACGTGGATCCACGCTTTGCCTTTCCACGTGTACACTTGCACCCACTCGCCGCCATCGAATCCGTCAACCACTTCACCTGTTGTATCGATGACTTGGGAGCCTAACGCACCGATTGGTTTACCGTTAGGTGCATCATAGAACCAAGTGCGCTCCAGAAGGTTCAGCAACATTGTAGGCATCAGTACTTCATCGCCTGGTTTTACAACTGGTTCGTCAAATAACTTATCTGTTGTAGGAGAAGGATTATTACCATTAGTGCTGTAGGTAGCACCGGTTACTGTCTCAGTAGTACCTTCTACTGTTTCTACAGCAGGTTTGTTCACTTCAACAGCCGGAGTTGTTGTCGTTGTTGTAGCTTCTGTTCCTTTTTCCGGAGTCACCGTTCCAGTAACCGCTTCCTCCGCACCCGCAGCGGCAGCCATCGAACCCATCAATGTTAAAGCAGCAGCAAAACTTACGATTTTTTTCATTTTCTTTTCCTCCTCGGTAGGTATGTAAAATGTTGTCCTGATTACAAGTAACCAAGCAAGCACCCTTATGAATCACAAATTATAACAATATTTTCTTGGATCCTCCAGTGTCAACTGACGCATATATGGGTATATAGCAAGCCTGTAAATATCATACTTCGGTGGGATAAAACCGGGTTGGCTATCTCAATAAGGTCCTGTTTTTTTGGGATTCATACGAGAGCGGATTGGAATAAAGCAGAAGGGAGTGCAATACATAGTATAGAAAAGTTGAACTATGCCTGAACGCACAAAAGCCAATCGGCTTGGTAGCACGATCGGCTTTTGTATGTATTCGTTTAGTAAGACTCAGTCATATCAGAGCCTGAGGTTATCGCATTCGGCTGCGTCCCGTAATCAGGGAGATTACGAACAGTACAACAAAGATGAAGAAGAGTACTTTCGCGATTGAAGCAGCTGCTTCAACAATACCGAAGAATCCAAAAATACCTGCTACCAGTGCAATAATTAGAAATAATACAGACCATTTCAACATAAGTATTCATCCTTTCGTATAATTGATTGTGCAGTGAGTTGTGTTCACCTCACCGCCTTGTGTAGTCTAACTTTAACCGAGTGCTAACCACTTGAAACATTGGTTTTTTTTCCAAGCGAAGGCATATATGAAGGGATATATAATATTGTTTCGTCCGGGAAATCGCCGGGTAACTATAGCAATAACAAACTGATGCACATATGGAAAGAGAGGTTCTTCTATGATCTATCAAATTAGCGTGGCCCTGATTGCAGTGGCATTTGCAGTACTGGTTTTCTTTTTAATTCGTACCTTGAAATCCGCTCAGGGGTCTTTGGACAATGTCTCACAGACATTGCAGGAGGTACAGAAAACCATTGATGAACTTAGTTATGAAGTGAAGCAGACGGTAAGACATGCCAATGATATTACGGTGGATGTACAGCACAAAATGAAAAAAATTGATCCTGTTATGGAATCTGTTGAGAATCTGGGTGAAGTGTTGAATGAAGTGACGGCAGCAGCCAAACAAGTCTCCACAACGCTGATGGCGAAATTTCAGACCAAACGTAACAACGCTGAACAGACCAAACATGCTGAAGCGGTTCATGTAACCGCACCGCCTGCTACATCAACGGACCGTACCCTGCAATCCTATGAAGCTACATATAATGGTGAAGCTAAGGGCGGGAAAAACTGGATGAAGTATATTGATGTTGCAGCGAATGTATGGCAACGGATGCGCAAGTAACATGACCGCTTTGTAACCATAAAGAAGCCTTCAGAGCGGTGATGAACCTGATGAAAGGGTGAGAATCATGATGAAACTACTGCTTGTGATGTTTAGCGTAATTTCTCCCTTTTCCGTTCAACCGGCAGCGGTACCCGCTGCTCACGATATGCAATGGACGGCAATGGAAGAGAAGGCGTCAGAGGTAACTCTGGCTGTTGATCGATCCGAGACTTTCCAGCATTTTCGGACTCTGAATGGCATTTCTCTGGATGACACCATGGATGATTTGTTGGCCAAGAAGGGCCAGCCGGGGCATAAGCAGGAAGATCCTTATCTGGGGTGTCCTGAATATCACTTTCATGATGTAAAGGTTGGTTTGTGTGAAGATACGGATGTCATTCAATATGTGCATATCGATGCATCTGAGAATCACATCATGTTAAACGGAAAGAGAATCGAGATGAATATTGAAGCGATCCATCATGCTCTCGGGAAACCTTATTATGTGGCAGAGGACGGAGAAGTGTTTCTGCGTGGAGACCAGGCTCTGAAAGTATATATGAAGTCAGGCTCTCAGCAGATTGAAGGCATTGATCTTTTTGATGACACAGTTTCCTAGGATTGGTTATTACCGAATCGTTTCAACCCCATATAGTATGGTTATATATTAAGTAGCTCGATACAGAAGATTAAATCAGAGGAGAGTGGAAACGATGAATTCAACCAATGAGCAAGCTTATGCAAAAGTGGTAGAAAACGGAGTTCAGGCGGTAGAAGCGGTGAAAGAATTGCAGATTACCGGATACCTTGCTGATCAAATCTTTGTTCTCGCCCATGAGAAGGATCGTACAGATCGAATTGCAGATACAGCAGATGCCAAAGAAATTGGCATAAAGGAAGAAGGCGTATTTGATTCCTTGGCGAATCTGTTCCGCTCACGTGGTGATGAACTCCGGGCCAAAATTGTTTCGATGGGCTTTACCGAAGCCGAAGCGGACTTCTACGAGAGTGAACTCGACAAAGGTAAAGTGCTCGTTATTGCTAAAAAGAAAGATTAACCCGATAAGTTGAAGTTTGCTGAACATGGACAAGCTTCTGAATCATTTATGTAAAATGCTTAATCAAAAACATAGATAAGGAATGGGGCTTTCCCCATTCCTTATCTATGTTTTTGCAAGTTTGGAAGCGGGATCAGGACGCTGCAAAAACAGGGCGAAAAGCGGTGAACATTACCCGTGATGGTGCCATTTACTGATAGAGTTTTTTTGATTTTACGATTATAGTTATACTAGGAATTATTATGTCTACTGCCGTTTTGTATGAAAAATTTGTATAATTAACGTTCGTTTTTACTTAATAAGAATCGACAAACCCGGACGCCACAGATAAGGAGATATCAATGAGAATACTTATTGTTGACGACAATCCGACGAATGTCATTATCATTCGAGAAATTCTGAAAAAAGAGAACTATCGTGACATTGTAACGGCGAGTTCCGCCATGGAAATGTTTGAAGTGTTGGGAATTGGGGAGGAAAGCAACGAAGTTCGTCCAAGACCGTCGGATATTGATCTAATTTTGCTAGATATGATGATGCCCGAGATGGACGGTATCGAAGCCTGCAGTATTGTGCAGAAATTTGAGAATCTGAAGGATATACCGATTATTATGGTGACTGCCATCGGAGATTCCAAGAAACTTGCCGAAGCATTGGATGCTGGTGCATCTGACTATGTGACCAAACCGATTAATAAAGTCGAACTGATGGCGAGAATTCGACTCGCACTTCGTTTGAAACAGGAGAAGGATTGGCACAAAGAGCGTGATCAACGTATTCAGGATGAGCTCAAGTTGGCAGCGATGGTCCAAAATGCGGTTTTAAGTCCGGCAATTAGGGACCCGCTGTTCCAAGTGCATGCCATCTATAAACCATCCTTTGAGCTTGCCGGTGATCTCTATTCTTGGTACCCCCTTGGGGAAGGCCGTTACGGAGTACTGCTGCTCGACATGATGGGACATGGGATATCTTCATCCCTGTTTACCATGTTTATCGCTTCTGTGTTGAAAGATACGGTTACCACTTATGTGGATCCAGAGAAGGTCATTCAGGAGTTGAACCGTCGTTTTAACCAGCTCCATCTGGAAAAACAATTGGTGCAGTATTATTTCACGGCAATTTATCTGGTCGTTGATACACGGATGAAGCGCATTGATTATGTTAATGCAGGGCATCCACCTGCTTTATTTTTCCGAAACGATGGCAGTGTCACCACATTTGACAGCGTCTGCTGTCCTGTGGGTTTATTTGACAAGATGGATATTGAACCACAAACGATCCATTACGAGGGTGACGGGCATATTGCACTTTATACGGATGGATTATTGGAAGCTGTTCAGGGCGGGCAGGAAGAACAACATGAATTCCTGATCGAAAAACTGACAGGTTCACATCAGTGGAATGAAGCTGCCATGCAGGCGATGTTTTTTGACGACGAAATTCCCCAGGAGCGGGATGATGATAAATGTCTGGTCTGGATTACTTTGGATAAAGGGGAGGGGGATGAATGAAGATCAGGAATAAACTGCTGATTGGTTTTACCGCTCTGATGGCTATTCTGATCGTACTCACATTTGTGAGTTATGAACGCCTGAACAGTAGCAATAAGCAGATTGATCAGATGTATCAGGAACGTTATCTCAAAGTAAGGTTCACCTCAGCTGCCCGCGGAGAGGTTAATGACATTGCCAAAGTGCTGGCTAACTTGTTATTAAACCCAACCAACTCCATTGGGGCAGCAGATGGGGATTTGAAAGCGATGAAAGAGCGTGGCGATCGTAACCTCGAGGAAGTGAGAAAAAGGGCAGACAGTGCACCTGAACATCAGCTGGTGGATCGTGTCAACACGGCATGGGAGGCTTATAACAACTATGCAACTAGGCAGGTTAGCCTGATGTCCCAAAACCGGGTGGAAGATGCGAATAACTACCGCAATTCAACAGGACTCGCGGTGCAAAAAGAAGCTGTGGATAGTTTGAATGCTCTTTCCCGTTATCAGGACCAAGAGATTGATGCCGAGATCAAAAACGCTAATGCAGCGTATACGAGAGCCGTACAGATCACGATAAGTATCATGATTGCGGGGTTGTTGCTGGCATTGGGTGTCATTATGTGGGTGCTGCCGAGTATTACGCGGGGGCTGAACACGGTATCTATGATGATTACCAGCTTTGGTAAAGGGCGTTACCGAACCATTCGGCGCATACAGGTCAAATCAACCGATGAGATTGGTCAGATTGCCAGTGTGTTCAAAGATGTATCCAGTGATCTGGAAGAAAAACTGGAAATCGAGAGGGCTTATGTACAGGCTCAGCAGGATCAAAACTGGATGAGTTCGAACATCGCAAGAGTTCCGGAGCTGCTTCGGGGGATTGGCTCCATTCGCCAAATCTCACAGATGTTTATCAGTGAGTTCACACCTGTGCTTGGCGCTCAGTTGGGTGTCGTCTATCTGATCGATGAGGAGAAACATCCCGACGAACTGAGACGTTACGGTGCATACGCATTTGAAGAGAACGAAGATGTTGGTAAAGAAATGTATCGCATCGGTGAAGGCCTGATTGGTCAAGCCGCGCTGGATATGACACCGATTATTCTGGAAAATACGCCTGAAGATTATGTGCATATTGGTTCAGCATCAGGCTCAACACGTGCTGCGGGTATCATGATCTATCCTGTCGTGTTTGAAGATGAACTGATTGGTGTAGTTGAAGTGGCTTCCTTTGAAGGTTTCAATGAACTTCACAAGCAGTTGTTCACACAACTGATTATGAACCTGGGCGTAATTTTGAACAACGTTCGACGTCGTTTGCGTGTGGAGGAGCTGCTGCGCGAATCCCAGGCACTGACTGAGGAACTGCAGGTTCAATCGGAAGAATTGCAGACACAGCAAGAAGAACTCCGTCGTTCCAATGAGAACCTGGAGGAGCAGACAGAGGCGCTTAAACGATCCGAGGAATTGCTGCAGCGTCAGCAGGAAGAACTGGAACATTTTAATACGGAACTCATTGCCAAGACGCGGGCGCTTGAAGAGCAAGTGCGTGAAGTTGAAGAGAAAAATGACGAAATTGAGAAAACGAAGACACAATTGGAACAGCAAGCTACACAGCTGTCGATGACAAGCAAGTACAAGTCCGAATTTTTAGCGAATATGTCACATGAACTCCGTACACCATTGAACAGTCTGCTCATTTTGTCCCAGCTATTGTCGGAGAACAAAGGTGGAAATCTGACTGACAAACAGCAGGAATATGCTCAAACCATCTACATGTCGGGCGCGGATCTGCTGAAGATGATTGATGAGATTCTGGATCTGTCCAAGGTGGACGCAGGTAAGATGGATATCAATTATGAGACAGTTCGAATGGAAGAGCTGACCAGCTTTGTTCAGCAGAACTTCGGACCGATGGCGAATAAAAAGGAACTGAACTTGAATATCGATTTCGACAGCGATCTACCGGAATGGGTGTACACCGACAGTCATCGCGTCAAACAGATTTTACGGAATTTGTTGTCGAACGCATTTAAGTTCACCAATCGAGGTTCGGTTAGTCTGATTGGACGACGGATGAAACCGGAAGAGCTGCCGGGTTATATGAACACCAATCAGGAATATCTCGGATTCAGTGTGAAAGATACGGGTATTGGCATTCCATCGGATAAAACGGATCTGATCTTTGAAGCATTCCAGCAAGTGGATGGGACTACAAGTCGGAAATACGGTGGAACTGGCCTGGGATTGTCCATTAGCAGGGAACTGGCACGTTTGCTTGGTGGCGCAATACAGGTGGAATCATCCGAAGGCGAAGGTAGCTGCTTTACCTTATACCTGCCGGATAATCATGAAGAGGAAGCCTTGGCAGAGGAAGGTGCTTCAAGAGAAGCGGCTGTATCCTCAGAGGATCTTTATGAACAGTCCATCGAAACACGGACCATGCTTTCAAGTCATCAGTCCATTCTCTCTCCTGATCCGGAGCGTAGCGTGGGTACAGATCTTTCTCCTACCCATACTCCAGATGTCACGCAGATCGAAGATGATCGGAAGAATCTTATGGAAGGTGACAAAATCCTTCTCATCATTGAGGACGATGTGAACTTTGCACATATTTTGATGGATATGGCGAGAGGAAGAGGATTCAAAGCACTTGTTGCCCTTCAAGGTGATAAAGGACTTGAAATGGCACGTCAATATCTGCCGGATGCCATTATCCTGGATATTCAATTGCCGGTGATGGATGGTTGGACCATTCTGGGCGAGCTGAAGAGCAGTTCGGCAACACGTCACATTCCGGTTCATGTGATTTCAGTTATTGATGATATGAAGCAAGGTCTGATGATGGGCGCCATTGCGTATCTGAAAAAACCTTCGAGCAAGGATTCACTGGATAAAGCATTCTCGCATATCAAATCTTATACTGAGAATCAATTAAAACGACTGTTGATCGTCGAAGATGATGAAATTCAGCGTAAAGCCATTATTGAATTGATTGGTCATGATGATGTTGCAATCACCGCTGTATCGACAGGTAGTGAGGCATTGAATGAATTACACAGCCAGCGTTATGACTGCATGGTACTGGATCTAATGTTAACGGATATGACCGGGTTTGAGTTGCTCGACCAGATTCGCGATGATGAATATCTGAACGATCTGCCGATTATAATTTATACAGGCAAAGAACTGGATTCCAAGGAAGAAATGAAGCTGCGCAAATATGCGGAATCCATCATTATCAAAGATGTCAAGTCACCGGAACGTCTGCTGGATGAGACGACTTTGTTCCTGCATCGGGTAGAAGCCAATTTGCCGGAAGACAAGCGTCGAATCTTACAGAAACTACACAACAAAGAAACGTTGTTTGAAGGCAAGAAAATATTGCTTGTAGATGACGATATTCGTAACGTATTTGCCCTTTCAAGTGTTCTTGAAGGCTATCGGATGGATGTGACGTTTGCTGAGAACGGCCGAGAGGCTTTGGAGATTTTGGACAAAAATCCGGAATTTGATCTGGTACTGATGGATATGATGATGCCAGAGATGGACGGTTATGAAGCAATGACACGAATCAGACAGATCCCGCAGTTTGAAAAGTTGCCGATTATTGCGCTTACGGCCAAAGCGATGAAAGAGGATCGCGGTAAATGTATTGAGGCTGGGGCATCTGATTATGTGAAAAAACCGATCCAGACAGATCAATTGTTATCCTTAATGCGCGTATGGCTGTATTCGTAAGTTCATTATTCGTATGTTCATTGTTTGGGTAATGAAAGACAATACGACGAATACGCAAGTAACAAATGAAGAAGTGGAGAGAAGTTATGACACCGTGGGAACCAACCGAGACAGGGGCAGATTTGGTCCGCATGCCGCAAGATGAAGAGCGAGAGCTGATCGAGATTGAGTTGCTGTTGGAAGGCATGCACCGTTTATATGGATATGATTTTAGAAACTATGCATTGCCATCCCTGAAACGAAGAATCTGGCATCATGCACATGCTGAAGGTGTTAAGAGCATATCCGGCTTGCAGGAGCGTGTGCTTCATGACCGTTCCGCGTTTGACCGTTTTGTACAGAACTTATCCATCCCTGTAACGGAAATGTTTCGAGATCCTTCGCTTTTCCGAATGTTTCGGGAACAGATTATTCCTATTCTGAGAACCTACCCGTATATCCGAATTTGGCATGCGGGATGTTCTACGGGAGAGGAAGTTTATTCCATGGCAATTATGTTGCATGAGGAAGGACTGTATGACAAGGCAAGAATCTACGCAACGGATATGAATGATCGCTCTTTGCAACAGGCCAAAGAAGGCGTATATGGCATTGAGAAAATGAAACTATTTACTACAAATTATTTGGAGGCAGGGGGTACCAGAGCCTTCTCCGAGTACTATACAGCGAAATACAATTCGGTGATATTTCATCCTTTTCTAAGGAAGAACATCATTTTCGCCGAGCATAACCTGGCAACAGACCGGTCATTTAACGAGTTTAATGTTATCTTTTGCCGTAATGTCATGATTTATTTTAATGATGAACTGCGGAACCATGTGCATGGGCTGTTTCATGAGAGCTTGAGCCACTTTGGTATTCTGGTTCTGGGGTCAAAAGAATCTATACATTTTACAGAGTTCAGTGATACCTATGAGCCGTTAGACCGGACCGAAAAAATATACCGGAAGATCAAATAGGGGGTTAGGGTTAGCCATGGGGCTCAATGAACCAATCCACATATTATTGGTAGATGACCGCCCTGAGAACTTGCTTGCTCTTGAAGCAGTTCTGGAATCGGAACAATATAAACTCGTTAAGGCAACTTCCGGAGAAGAGGCACTCCGCTGTCTGCTAAAAGACGAATTTGCGGTTATCGTTCTCGATGTGCAGATGCCTGGAATGGACGGAATTGAGACAGCAAAGTTAATTAAGGCACGGGACAAGTCCAAGGATGTGCCGATTATATTCATCTCTGCCAATAGCAGAGAAGCGGAGCACTTGTTTGCCGGGTATTCAGCCGGGGCTATTGATTACATGGTTAAGCCATTTATTCCTCAGATTTTGAAATCCAAAATCGAGGGTTTTGTAGAGATGTTTATCACCAATAAACGTTTGAAGACACAGACCATGCTTCTTCACCAGAAGACACAGGAACTGGAGAAGATGAACCAACAACTCATTCAGGCCAAGGAAGAAGCAGAAATTGCAGCCAATGCAAAGACCGAGTTCCTGGCAATGATGAGTCATGAGATTCGTACACCGATGAACGGAGTTATCGGCATGGTTGATCTGCTGATGGAGACGGAACTGAGGGAAGATCAGAAGGAATATGCAGACATCGTTCGTCGTAGCGCGGATGCACTTGTCACGGTCATCAATGACATTCTTGATTTCACCAAGATGGAATCCGGCAAAATGGAACTTGAAGAGCATCCTTTTGAAATTGCCTCCTGTATTCGGGAAGTTTTGGGACTGTTTGCTGCAGAAGCAGGCAAAAAGAATCTGGAATTGGATTATTTCCTGGAAGATTCTGTACCTGAATTAATCTATGGAGATATGGCAAGGCTGCGTCAGGTTCTCTTGAATCTAATTGCAAATGCGATCAAATTTACTGACCAGGGTGGAGTATATCTGATCGTGTCAGTGAATGAAGAAAAAGACGGACAAATGTCATTGGAGTTTGCTGTTAAAGATACAGGGATAGGTATCGCTTCAGACAAAGTTGATCGCCTGTTCCAGCCGTTTTCCCAGCTGGATACATCCATGACACGTAAATACGGTGGAACTGGCTTAGGACTGGCAATATGCAAGACTCTGGTTGAAATGATGGGTGGACAGATCTATCTGGATACAACAGAGCAACGGGGAGCGACGTTTGTATTTACAATTCAGGCGAAACGTTATGTAGAAACTGAACTGGTCCAGAGGAACGGGGAAGAGAAACCAACGGATGTGAAAAATGAGAATAAATATCCTACGGTATTAATTGTGGATGATCATCCTATTAACCAGAAGTTGATGGCGATTATGCTTGGTAAGCTGGGGTTGCTCTCAGACATTGCTGAAGATGGGCAGAGCGCACTCGATATGGTAAACGGTAGCCGGTATCCCTATGACTATGTGTTTATGGATCTGCAGATGCCTGTGATGGACGGTTTGGAATGTACACGGCGGATTCGAGAGAGTCTGTCCCAGTCTAATCAGCCAATCATTATAGCCATGACTGCTAACGTGATGGAAGGTATTCAACAGCGCTGTATTGCTGCCGGCATGGATGATTATATTAGTAAACCGGTGAAAATGGGTAATGTAAAACAGAAAATAGCCCAGTTTCAGAAACAACGACAAATGTTAGACCCAAGCCCTTCAGCCATGAATCAGGCCAATTGAAATATTTTCCAAACTTCTTTTTGTTTCACTCGTGCGGAAGTTGGGTTATTAGGTAAGGAAACCATTGATCAGGAGAGAGATGTCTAATGAATACAAACAAAAACGAAAAATTCAATGCAAGAACTGAAACACAGGACGGCGTGTGCACGGTGTATCTGACTGGCGAACTGGATTTGTCGGTTGCTCCTGACTTCCGCTTGGTGATGGAGCCGCTGGTGGATAACAAGGAACAGGATCTTGTGATCAACATGAAAGAATTGAAGTATATCGATAGTACAGGGATTGGTATCCTGTTATCTGTTCTGAAGGCCAGACATGGAATGGAAGCTCGCTTTGAAGTACAGGAAGTTCCTGCGCAAATCCAGAAACTTTTTGACATGACGGGCATCGCCAAATTCTTTGTCACACAGAAGAATTCCCAATAGGAAAGGATCGAAAAAGGAATGAATGCAGAAGTTCAAAGAGTCACCCTTAATTTACCGGCGACAGCTGATTACGTTGATATTGTAAGACTTAATCTTTATGGAGTAGCATCCAAAATGGGATTTTCTTATGAAGACATTGAGGATATGAAAGTTGCTGTATCCGAGGCCTGTAACAACTCTGTACTGTATGCTTACTCACACGAAGGCGGCATGGTTGAAGTTGTATTCGAAGTCGAAGGCGAAACATTGTCCATTACTGTTAAGGACGAAGGTGCCAGCTTCGAGAACATGAATCCTGCTGTGTCACGTGCTGGTCTTCACGACAAAGAACTGACAGAAGCGCAGATTGGCGGACTTGGGTTCTACCTGATGCAAGCCTTGATGGACGATGTCAGTGTGGAAAGTGAGACGGGCAAAGGTACGAAAGTAGTACTCGTAAAACGTCTTGCAAGAAGTGAGGAGAAAGTATGAATGAAAAAGTGACTCCCCCAGAGTCCATGTCTGAAGCTATAGGTTTGATCTGGGAATACCAGCAGACCCAAGATAATGAAATTGCAACAGTTCTCATCCGTAAATATGAACCGATGGTTAAGATGGCAGCAGGTAAAATTGCTCGGAATCGCCCCGATCTATACGAAGACTTGTATCAGACCGGGCAGATGGCCTTGATTCGTTTGCTTAAGCAATACGATATCAACCTGGGTATTCCGTTTGAACCTTATGCCATGAAGAGCATGATCGGTCATATGAAGAACTACTTGCGAGACAAATCCTGGTATATTCAGGTGCCCCGGAGGATTAAGGAAAAGGGAGCACTTGTGCAACATGCCATTGATGAGTTAACCGTGAAGCTGGAGCGCTCACCCGGTGTGAACGAAATTGCTGAATACCTTGATTTGACTGCAGAAGAGACGATTGAAGTCTTGGCTGGTCGGGAATGTTATCACTATGTGTCACTGGATTCTCCTTTATCTCAGGATGACAGTGCAGCTACATTGGGTGAACTGATCAGTGCGGATGTTAATGACTATGATTCGGTCGAAAAACGGATGGACTTGCAACAGGCATTGGGACAATTGAAGGAACAAGAGCAGCAGGTACTTATTCTAGCCTTTCAGGATGGCCAATCTCAGCGGGCAATTGCCCAGAAGCTTGGTGTTTCACAGATGAGCGTATCTCGTATTCAGAAGCGAGCTACAGAGAAATTGAAACAGATCATGTCTAATGCTTCAATGTTATGAAAAATGGAACCCTGATGTTGTTGAGTACGGCATAAAGAAGGACACGTCATTGCGCTGAAATGCATACGTGTCCTTTTTGGGATCAAAAAGATGGGTATTCAATGAAGAACATGAGTGCAGGAGTGGATAAAGTGATTGTGAACCAAATCAAGTTGGAAGCTCGCCGTGACAAGTTATCTTGCTCAAATAATTGGCAATGGTGGGATTGGGTTGCACCTGACACCGATAGTATGAACGATGCTTTGGAAGAGCTGACAGAGGCGTTTCCGGATATGCGGTATTGGCTTTATAAAATTCCGGAAGTAGAATCGAATTATTTGTCCGTCCGTTTCGTGAATGGTAAAGAACCAGTCATATTTGGTTCATTGTTGTATGCGATCAAGAATGAGAGAGATGACAAAAGAAAAGATAATCAGATGTTCTTTTATGTCGATCGTAATAACCTGGTTACCTTGAATATGGATGACAATACACGAGGTATTATGAAGACGGATGAACGTGCCCATATGTTACAGCAATGTAGTGAGGCCAGGGACGGGATGTTTGTACTCTTTCGAGCTATACTGCATTACTACCATGTGGGAATGGATCATTTTGAGATGAACCTGCGTGATCTGGAACGGAAGATGGAATCTCGCAATGCACGCACCTTGATGGACCAGATTCTCGCCGCTCGATTTGAATTATTGTATTGGAGTAATCTGTTCATCCCTTACTCGGAACTGATGGCTGCTTCACATGAGGCTTACCTTGATGAAATAAATGAAAATCGATATTTCAAGCAGCTCCAACATCGAGTAGAGCGAATGGAACGTTTGTTTAGTCACTACGAGAAAGAGATTGATACGTTAATCTCCATTGATAATGCGATCTCCGGTGTACGTGGCAATGAGATCATGAAGACGTTGACCATTGTCACTGCTGTGTTCATACCCGCCACGGCAGCTGGTGCGATATGGGGGATGAACTTTGAGAACCTGCCCTTTATCGACAAATCATGGGGAGTTGTACTGGTCCTTGTTGTCATTATCTTAAGCATGATCAGCATGTATGTATGGCTGATGATGAAAGGCTGGACAGGAGATCTGCTCAAAGTGAAATCCTCACAGCCTTCAGCTGAAGAGATAGAGAAAAAAGGAGCTACGGAAAAACGTAAGGGATAGCCTACTATTGGTTAGTCCTCTTAGTTTTTGTAATCTTCAATATAACCAAGCAAGTCAGCGATATATTGGCCCACAATAGGCATATTCACAAATTGGCTGAGAATGAATGCCAGCAAACCGAGAACAACAAAGGTACCCACAGTCAGACCGAGACCTCGTGCCATGCCCGCTGTGAAATTGGTAATAATCCGCTTTTTGGGACTGCTATAATTCTCAATAATATCCTTGATCTGTGCTCTCTCCAGACTGTCCGCAATCTGGTCCAAACGGGTGTTTAATCGCTTTACCTCATGACGCAATTCAAAAGGATGCTCGCTTGTATCATACTGCTGTGCTGGTGTTCCTCCTGTAATTGGAGTATTACCGTTGATTGTAACTTTACTCATATTATTTGTCCTCCTCAACTCTCATTGGATAAAAAATAGCCAGCTGGAGTGCAGCTGGCTATTGGTCACTCGATCTGTATCGCCTTACAGGCTAGTCGAGTTAAGTTCTTTACGTGCATCTTCCTTCGCTTCAACGGAAGCGGCAGCCACTTCATCAGATGCACGGGATGCTTCGTTAGCCACATCAGCGGACGCTTTTCTCACAGAGTCCATTACATCATTGCGGCCTTGATTTACCGTTTTTGCAATATCGGAAGTTTTGGAAGAGACCGTTTTAGCCAGTTCAGTGGCTTTGTCACTTACAACAGTTGCCACTTCTTTGGTGCGGTCAGTAACGATGCCCACTTTCTCGGAAAGGTCACCACGCAATTCACGTCCCGGTTTAGGCGCAAAGAGTAGTGCTGCTGCAGCTCCCAGCAAACCCCCGATGAAAATGCCTTTTGCGAAAGTTGAACCCGTCTGTACAGGATATTGCTCTTCTGCTTTATTCATGTCTAATCACTCCTTCTTCAATTTAAGAAACAAATACGAAACAACGAACACCTTGTTGCCCGAATCAGGCAGCCTGTCTTAGCAGTCTGGACACAAGCCCCAGCAAGAAAACAAAGAGCGCTGTACCAATGATGGCAGGGATGATGGCAAAGTTACCGATAACGGGTCCCCAGTTACCAAGCAAAAGTGCTCCCAGCCAGGCTCCGGCAAATCCTGCAATCATTGCACCGATTATGCCTCCAGGCATGTTGTGACCGGCAAGTGCATCTCCGATCAAACCGATGATGACAGCCATCACAATGCTGATAATGATGCCCCACATAACAACCGCCTCCTTTAAACTTGATGTAGGATGTTGTCTGTTCGCGTTTGCTTACTTCGTATATAAACCTCGTGCAACCCTGTGAAACAATAAAGATGAGGATGAATGAACTGGAAATCAGAGGAATTCATTCTTTAGCGGCTTTGTTTAATGCCCTTAACCATGCAGAAGATCCATGCCAATCCAGCAGAAAATCCAGTAAATACATCCGTAGGATAATGAACACCCAACATGATCCGGCTAAGGCCGATCAAGAAAATAAAACTAATACCACATAGAACAGGAAGGCACACACCGGAATATTTATGTTGTTGTCGTTCCAAGGCCCAGATTACAAAGAGCATGCCGTAAAAGCCCATGGAGATCATGGCATGTCCGCTGGGAAAGCTGTACCCGTGAACGACCAACAGATGATCCAGTTCAGGTCTGCTTCGTCTGAAGAATTCCTTCAATAACGTGTTCAGAATCCACATCATGGCAAAACTTCCCGTGAGCGCATATCCATATACAACAAACCTGGGACTGCGTTGCATGAAGAAAAGAAGAGCGAAACCTCCTGCGGCTACAGCAGAGATTTTGAAAGAACCCAGTGCGGTTATGAATGCAGTGTAAGGGAATAGATGAAGACGTGAATCTGAATTCAGATAAAATAATTGCTGAATTTGATCATCCAGACGAATAATAACATCAGCACCCAACCAGGCACCCAGACCTGCCAGGATGAATACAACCGATGCGCTGAGGGCCAGACCAGCCAAACTCCAGTTGAGGAGTGGACGTAATAACGTACCGGAATTTGAACTGAATGAGGCTGGTGAATACGTTTTGCGCGGCATAATGAGTTTCTCCTTCAGTTATTGTAGTAGATGAACATAGATGATAAAGCTATACCCGAAACGCCTGTCGAAAAAACTGTAAAAACGTCGCTTTTGTACTATACTATTTAAGATATCCCATGCGGCGTCGTGACGCAAAGCAGAGATGAAATCGGGAGCACAAAGGAGAGAACTCGCATGGAGAGTGCCTTGTTAATTAAAGAATACCGTGCAGGCGTTATGGAATGCGCCCATTACGGACACATAAGTATTACGGATGAGTATGGCCGAATTGTATACTCGGCTGGTGACCCTCATTTTAGAGCGTTCACTCGCTCATCTGCCAAACCTTTTCAAGCCATTCCAGGTATTCGGGCAGGAATTGCCAGTCACTATGGCCTATCCGCACAGGAGATTGCCATTATGTCCTCTTCGCATCGTTCAGAACCGGAACACATTCGGGTGCTGGAGCAGTTATCTGGTAAGATCGGATTGGGAGAAGAATGCTTAATCTGTGCACCAAGCTATCCGCTTAATGAAGAAAGCCGTAATCAATGGTTACGTGGACAAGGAGAGAAACGGCGCATCTTACACAACTGCTCCGGAAAACATCTGGGAATTCTAGGGTACAGTCAGATGAAGCAGGTTGACCTGGGTAGTTACGCTGAACCGGATCATCCGGTACAACGAGAAATTCTTGAAACCTTTGCCGACCTGGCAGGTATTGAGGAAAAAGAGATTGAGCTTGGGACGGATGGCTGCGGCTTTCCGGTATTTTCTTTGCCGTTGTCGGCATTGTCGAACGCTTATCTGAAGCTCGCTTGTCCGGATCTTATCGCTGATCCTTCCACAAGAACAGCTGTAGAGACCATAACATCAGCTATGAATGAACATCCGTTGATGGTAGGTGGCACGGAGCGTGTAGATTCAGTGCTGCTGGAAGACGATAACATTGTAGCGAAGGGTGGATTCAAGGGGGTATTCGGATTTGGTCTGAAAAAAGAAAGACTGGGAATCACCTTCAAGGTGCTTGATGGTTCCGAGGAAGAGTGGGCTTTCATCACCCAATCCATCCTAAGACAGATTGGTTATTCCAATGAGAGAACCATTGCACGATTGGCTGAAGTGTTCCCTTCGGACATCCGAAATGATGCGGGTACCGTTGTAGGTCATGCAGATAGTGAGTTCATTCTCCACTCACTTGAAGATAGCGTATAACCTTAAGAAGGGGCGTGATTAGAGTTGCCGGACCTCGGGTAAAGATGACATACCAACTGGTATTCATCTATACAATTCATATACACGCATGGACTGCCGCGGTAATGTGGCAGCTCTAAACCCTTGGAGGTGGATGAACATGATTAAAGTGGTGACATCGGAAGAAAGGCACACGTCGGATCGAGGTTGGATACACAGTGAATTTAGCTTTTCGTTTGCGGATTATGATGATCCAAGCAACGCCCATTTTGGCTGTCTGTTGGCTCATAATGAAAACACGCTGATGCCGCAAGAAGGCTTTAAGAAACATCCACATCATGATCTTGAACTTGTCAGTTATGTCATTTCGGGCACACTCAAACATACGGATAGTATGGGAACAGAACAATTGCTTGAACCGGGTACGGTCCAGGTGATGAGTGCGGGGACGGGAGTGGAACACTCCGAGACCAATCCGTCAGCGGATGAACCGGTACGTTTCCTCCAGATGTGGTTTTTGCCATCGGAGCGTATGCTGAAACCTTCCTATATGAATCGGAGAATAGAGCCGCAGGAGCACTTGAATCGTCTATGTCCGATTGTATCCGGGCAAGGGGGAGAGGGAAGCGAAGGCGCATTGCCTATTTCCCAGGATGTAACCTGTTACCTCTCCCATTTGGAGTCCGGGAAAAAGTTGATGTACCCGCAACACGAAGATCGACGGACACATCTTTTTCTGATCAGTGGGCATGTAGAGATTCATTGTTCGGATGGTAACTTCAACCTCAAGCCGGGCGATGCCGCACGAATTCGCAAAAGCTGTGATCTGCAAATCACGAGCACAGACAGTGAACCTGCCGAATTTGTTTTGGTTGACCTGCCTTAAGGATGTATTCCTTAAAAGAGTCTGGAAATATAAACATGTGAAAAAGGACCTGTTCCCACGGTGATGTGGAAACAGGTCCTTTTTTTACTAAGATTTACGAAGATTACCCAGTTCCGAAGCGACAGCTTCCACTTCAGAAATACTGAGATGTTCCTTGCTCAAAATCATTTCATACAGGTCAAACAGATCTTCATATTTCTCAAGTGGGAATGAAGAAGCTTGCATGGCGGCACCGCTCGCCATACGAAGTTTGGTTTTGATCGCTTCAATCATATATTCCATATTGGCTGCTGTTGCTTGTGTTAAATCCATCGTTAAATTCATCCCTTCCGTATCGGAAACTCTTGTTATTGTATCATGATTGGAAGTGCTCAGGCCAATGCTTTTGCGGGGAAACCAAGCATCGGTTACAATGATGGATACAACAACCGGTTTTCATGGAAACCTGAGTGTACTGGAGGGAATACAGCTTGGCAGCGTATAAGCGAGAAATGGTTCGCCATCAAGGAAGAGAAGTCCGCAAAGGCGTGCCTGCAGAGAATCTGGTCTTATTTTTCAAAAACATCGTTCAACTTCACGCTCCAGATGAAATCACGTTTGTCTGCATCGGTACTGATCGTTCCACTGGGGATGCTCTGGGTCCACTGACCGGAAGTATACTGCAAGAGAATGGAATAGGTAACGTGATAGGCACGCTGCCTTCCCCTTGTGATGCAGATACGCTGGAGAAGAAATTGGTACTTATTCCTGTACACCATGCCATCATAGCGATTGATGCGTGTCTGGGTCCCAAGAATGCCGTAGGTACATATTATCTCTCGAATAACCCACTCATTCCAGCTCAATCGGTTGGAGGCAAGCTACCCCCTGTCGGACAATACAGTGTAGCAGCTGTGGTTAATGCCAATGGACCAAGGCCCTATTCCATTTTGCAGATGACCTCGCTCCACTTGGTCATGGAGATGTCCCGAACGATTGCAGACGCCGCAATTGAAGCATGGAAATGGAGACAAACGTTTCATTCATGAGATGTAGGCTTAATAATATACAACCTGAATTATTTAATTCGCGCAGAGAGAGGGATTCATATGGAAAAAGTGATGTGTGATGGAACGACGATTTGTTATGCCGAACAAGGTAAGGGAGAAGCACTCATTTTGCTCCACGGATACTGTGGCAGTTCATCATATTGGGATGAGGTCGTACCTGAACTGGCACGAAGCTATCGCTGTATCGTACCTGATCTGCGTGGACACGGAAAAACAGATGCACCTGTAGGAAGTTATACCATCGAACAGATGGGCAACGATGTATTACAGTTGATGGATGAGTTGAATGTGGAAAAAGCGGTCCTTTTGGGACACTCGATGGGTGGATACATTGCGCTCTCGATTGCGCAACGTCACCCGGAGCGTTTGAATGGATTTGGTCTGATTCATTCGACAGCCTGCCCGGACAGTGAAGAAGCCAAAGAGAAACGCCTTCGTGCCGTTTCCACCATTCAAACCGAAGGTATCGTGAATTTTGTAGATGGACTGGTTCCCGGGCTGTTTGCACCGGAACATGTGGAATCGTTATCTAAGCACGTAACACGTGTGAAGGAAATTGGTTACCAGACTGCCCCTCAAGGTGCTGTTGGTGCTGCGCTTGCTATGCGTGAACGCCCGGATCGCCGCGATGTGTTGTCCGCCACACCTTTACCTGTATTGCTGGTAGCGGGAGAGAAGGATGCTGTTATCCCGCCAGAACGTACATTTACAAGTGACAAGCCACATATCGTGCAAGCCGTAATTGCGGGTGCAGGTCATATGAGCATGTATGAAGCTCCTGAAGAGTTAATTCAGGTCATTAAACAATTTATGGCTGGATTATCGAAGTAATTGATGAAGTGATTTATGTTGATTTTATTAAAATATAGTTTGGTTTCTGGATGATTCAACCTCTTGTGGAGGAGGGGTATCCAGTTCCATTTCAACTTAACCCCTGCAATGTCCCTTTTGGATAGGCAGGGGTTTAGTGTGTTCATGGACAGAGCTTAGACGCGTGTGTCTTGTTTTTGGCTTTTTGTCATGGCATGAATTAAAATAAATATAAAGGAACGATAGGATGTATAGGGTCGAATGATGAGGGGGCATACAGCATGTTCAGAAAAGATTATCTGCTCCGCATGATGGAGGAAATGACTGAAGCAATTGGCAAAGTGTTCACGCTCAAACAGCAACGTAAGCACACCGAGGCATTGTCTGAACTGGATGAGATGATGCGCAGGCAATTTGGGTTGAACTTATCGCTATTGAACTCGTTGCCAGCAGAGGATGTTATTGAAATGTTCCGTTTTCGCGGAATGATTGAAGTGGACAATCTGCAGCATGCCGCCAGGCTGATTGAAGAAGAGGCCTATATTTATCAAGAGAAGGCCAAAGTGGAAGGCATCGATGATCAGGAGAGAATGGACGCAGAGGATGATGCTGTCATTCGATTGATGAGGTCAATTCATTTTTACCTGTATGCATTGAATCATGGCGCTAATCCCAAGTTATTAGACGCACCGGAACGGGTTGAGGGTGTGTTGGGGCTTACGAAAGAATATGAACTCCCTGCTCGAACCGAAAGACAGCTTGCCCTGTATCGTGAACAACAAGGGCGTTATGACCAGGCAGAGAACAGTTGGTACAGATTGCTACATCTTGGTGCTGAATTCCCGGTGAGCTACCGAAATGATGTACAGGCGTTCTACGAAAGGTTGAGCCAACTCACGGATGAACAGCTGGAGCAGGGCGGTTTGCCACGTAACGAAGTTGAAGAAGGATTAGCTGAACTAAGTCGTCAAGAGATGAGCTCCTAAATATGGATAGGATCAAGGCCTGTTACATGCCTTTACTTGGAGAGGGAACGGAATTGTGGTATGGTAACGGTTGACCAAACCAAACCGAAAGTGAGATGTACCCCGTGGATTCATTGCGAAAGCTTATACAAGACATCTTTGAACAGAATTCGCTGATTACAGCGACCTGGAGCCAGCTGCGCAGACGGGACAATGTCTCGTATACCAAAGTGCAAGTCAAGCCGGTGACACTGAAGAATCAGCTGCATTATCAATTTGCATTCCATTATAACAACAAAGTGCTGCACGAGAATTTGACTCCGGCTGAAGCGGCTGAGCGCATGACTTTGTTATGTGAAGAGACGTTTCGTCAAGGCCTGCTCTGTACGACCGAGGCAGACTATCAAATTTTGATCAGCAAAAAATATAAAGTATCGATTCTGACTAAATCTGCTTCCAAAACTGCGGTGGATCTGTCGCATAATCGCAAGAAGCAATATGTATTGGAAGAGGGAGTACCCGTATCGTTCCTCGTTGAACTTGGTATTATGAACGAAGAAGGTCGTGTGCTGGCCCGCAAGTATGACAAGTTCAGACAGATCAACCGTTTCCTCGAAATGGTGCAGGATGTCATTCCCCATCTTCCGGAAGGACGTCCACTGACCATCGTTGACTTTGGTTGCGGCAAGTCTTATCTGACTTTTGCGTTATATCATTATCTGTCTGTGCAACAACGTCGTTCACTCAAGATTATTGGGTTGGACTTAAAGGCAGATGTCATTGAACACTGTAATGATCTGGCTAATCGATTGCATTATGGTGATTTGAAGTTTCTGGTTGGAGACATCGCGGACTACGATGAATTAAATGAAGTGGATATGGTTGTCACGCTTCATGCCTGTGACACAGCTACCGATGCTGCTTTGGAGAAAGCAGTTCGTTGGGGGGCTTCTGTGATTCTGTCTGTTCCTTGCTGTCAGCATGAACTGTTTGATCAAGTAGAGGCTTCCGTGATGAATCCGTTATTGTCCCATGGTATCCTCAAGGAACGTTTTTCCGCTCTGGCTACGGATGGGATTCGTGCCAAGTTGCTTGATCTGATGGGATACAAGACACAATTGCTTGAATTCATCGATATGGAGAATACGCCTAAAAACATATTGATCCGTGCTGTTCGTGGTCAGGCCGGCGAAGTGACGGAGATGTGGAATGAATATACGGCTTTCCGTGATTTCATTCATGCCGATCCATATTTGGAGCGGGCTTGTGCCGATTTGCTTCCTGGCGATGGCAAGCAGGCCGACGGGAAATCAAAATCGAGCAAAGAAACCGTTCAAAATTCCGCAAATTGCGACATTTGCTGAGTGTGCCAATGCCAATCCAGGGACATACTGCAATTAGGGTCCCTGAATGTAAAGTTCAATATTATGCACATACGTTGTAGCAAGCAACATCATAACTGTCAGGTATTTATCAGACAGAAGGACCCGTTATCGGGATCTTCTGTCTTTTTGTTATGCATATGGACATATGGAGCGGTGGAAGGAGGGGGATAAAGATGAAGAATAGGGCAATAGATAAGGGAGTTGTAAGGTATAAACGAGGGTATGCGGCGAATGAGAAAATGATGGAACAGGTGCTTGAACAGTCTCACCACGCAAATGATACAGAATATGTAGATAACAGGGACTTATGTAATGGGGACATTAGGGGCAGTAGAGACAGTACATATAATAGGCAAGATACATACAACAAAGATGTTACGTATAAAAAAGATGATACATATCAATTAAATGGAGTTATTCAAACCGAGGGGTCAGGTTATTTTTCTCAAAGTTTGAGGTGTAAACGTTATTCAGGATCTGGGTGGACTGTTGGGTTGGGCATACTCTCCATTGTCTTGCTGCTTGCAGGATGTCTGAGTCGGGGACTGTACTATTCGGCTGATCTGTACCCTGTTATTCTGATCGCAGCAGGAAGCACTTTGATTATGTTTTTGCTTTTCCTTGTAGGTATTCGTCCACAGAAGACGAGTGAACGAATACCTATGTCATTGGTACAGGATCGGGGGAGACTCGAACGAATCGTTGAGAAAATATTCCGATTTCCAGGGATGTGGCGGGTATTGTGGCCGCTGGGGATGATGACATGTTTTGGGCTACATGCATGGGCAGGCTCGGTGAGTAAACAGGGCAGCATGGATGAAATGCTACGGTGGAGCCTGCTTGCGATGTTTACTCTGCTCACCGCAATATTGGCTGCGCGCACGAATGGTGCACGTTGGTTAGCCTCCGGTTGGCAGATGGCAGGCGGCTTACTTGTGCTAAGTGGCATCCTTGCCGTGTGCGGGATATTGCCGCTGCCCTTCGGGGTGATGCGGACTGCTGACCCCGAGATCAGTTCCGCCGGAGCAAGGCTCGGCGGACTATTGCAGTACCCGAATGCGTACGGTGCCGTTGTTGGCATGTACGCATTGGAGCGGCTGACAGCCGCCGCGCGAGTCATAGCTCGGCCTGTACGGGCCGGGCGACTCATCGCGGCAGTGCTGCCGCTCATGCCCGCGCAAGCCGCGCTCCTGCTGAGCGAGTCGCGCGGCGCTTGGCTGGCGACCGGCTGCGCCGCGGTCGCCGCCTTTGCTTTGCAGCGGCGCGGTGCCCGCCTGCCGCTGCTGCTGGCCACGGCCGCGCCACTGGCGTGCGCAGCCTGGCTGTACCGCCAGCTGGCTGCTGCCCAGCTGGCGCCTGCACCCGTGCCCGGCCTGCTGGCACTCGCCGGGGCATGGGCAGCTGCGCTGCTCGGCACGCTGCTGCTGTGCCGTCTATGGCACAGCGGCGCCGCTAAGGCTCCGCGTACCGCTGCCCTGACGGCCATTGTGCTGGCGGGAGCCGCCGCCGCACTGATGGCCGTGGCCTCCACCGCCGAGCGCCTCGCGGCGGGTGTCGGCACTGGGGTGTCCCGCCTACAGATGTGGCGGGACGCCCTCCAGCTGTGGACCGAGGCCGCATGGCTCGGCCACGGGGGAGATACATGGCGCAACATGTTTCGCGCCATTCAATCCTCGCCTTATGTTGGAGGCGAGGTCCACAACAGCTTGCTCGATCTCGCCCTGGACACGGGCATGATCGGCATCCTGCTTGTCGCAGGGTGGTTTCTCCTCACCCTGCGAAGCATCTTTCATTTTGCATCGCAGCTCTTTCCATCCGTGCTTGTTTTTGGCCTGCATGGGGCGATGGACTTTGACTGGAGCTTTACAGTATTTTGGATGCTTTTCATCTGGCTTGGTGCTTGGGCAACTGCATTGAAGACGGAAACAGAGGGGGTCCAGCGATCCGGCGTAACAGTGAAATACACTCCCATCAGATCCAAATCGGGATCTAAATCGAGATATAAATCCAGATCCAAATCTCTTTGCTTGCGATATTTACCAACCCAATCCCGTCCATTATCTGTCCCGATGCGCTCCTTCTTTCATATTCTTCAGCGAGTAACTGCTCAGCTAATAAGGGTATCCACAGTGATGATCATCCTTTTCTGGCTTGGTGGAACAGTCTGGCTGACCTCCCGATATGCCGTAGCAGAAGTGCAGTACCGTCAGGCGATGTCTGAACCGGATGGCACTCCAGCACAGAAGGTGCATCTTATGGCTGCTTTTCAATCGAATCCGAATCGAACCGATATCGTGATATCCCTTGCACGATCTCTCCCGGGACGAGAAGCAGAATCACTCCTTTTGAACAGCTTGTCCCATTCCCCGATGCATCCTCAGATTTACATTGAACTGGGACGATTGGCAGCCCAATTCGGCGAAGGACAGCAGGCTGGAGAATATTTTGAACAAGCGATCGCATTGAATCGGTATGATGGCATTGGCCAATCCACGGCTTTGTATTGGATGGAGCAGGCAGCGCGGCGGGAATGGAAGGTAGGATATAGAGATCGAGCCCAACAGACTGCCGCCGCTGGTGTCCAGATGTATGAACGGTATCAACTGCTGGCTGAGGAAGTGGAAGCAGGAAACGTTCGCAATGATCGTCGTTTTGTACTGGAAGAACATGCTCCAGGCTATGGAGAGAACCTGCGCAGGCTTGCTTCAGCTTTTTCTCCTCCATTTACTCAAGAGTTGACCAAGCGGAGCCCTTGAATGACTGATGGATGTCAGCGTCTGAAAAGTCTGAGGGTCCAAGCTCGTTGCTCCTGGCGGATGGGTATACCCTTTTCTAAGGAACACAGGGCGTCTTATTTGTCCTTTACCTCCTCCTTTAAATTGTAAGGAACATCAGACACGTTATTTCCGGAAATTCCCTAACAAAAACCCTATAAAAGTCCAAAAATTCCGATATAACGTGTCTCAGATTCCTTAGATTTCTAAGAGTGCTTCAAATCCTTGAATAAAACACCTCAGGTTCGTTACCACTCGTGGGCTTGAGCATGAAAAATTACTCGGTGTTTATGTTCATAATCCCAGTTTATGTTCATGCTCCCCGTGGTGGTCGGCTCCATGCTCTGCTCCAACCGCAAGCCAGAGGTGCCACCGAATTCCACCGAGATCGAAGCTTTTCATTTCTCCATTCCTACAGACGATAACCGCCAAATGCATGCTGAAACGCATCTTTTAATGGTTCAACATCTACTTCCCACATCGCGGCGATCTCTGCACTGACATCCGTGTTCCACCACTCACATAATTTCTTGCGGTTGTCGCGATTCTCCCCAATCCAGAGCAGATTAGCAATCACCTTACCGTAATAATATTCTTCCGCCTGCTTCATCCGTTCGGGAGAGACATATACTTTTAGCCTTTTGGCTGTCCGGTACAATTCCTTGCTGCATGCCCGGCGAATCCCTCTGGCGGAAGGAAGGTTTTGACCGGATTGCGTATGTTTGACCGGCGGAGAACCGGGTATTGACTTGTGTGACATCTTCTCACGCTCCTCTCCCCATACCATATGCGGACTGCTACGAACGGGACACTATCCCAACCTTGTGAAGTAGCAACGTCCACAGCCCTGTGATAAAATAGGGACGAACATCCATGGTGCGGAGGGGCACCGCCAATCAGGATGGAGAAAGAGGGTTGAGATGGACTTTATTCATAACCTTGTTGGCCAATTGTTCGATTGGATTCAAAGTCTTGGCTACTTTGGAATCATGCTTGGATTAATGTTGGAAGTTATCCCAAGCGAAATTGTGCTGGCGTATGGAGGTTTTCTCGTTTCACAAGGTAATATCAACTTCTTCGGTGCTATGATTTTTGGTACGGTGGGCGGTGTGATTGCCCAGTTATTTATTTACTGGATTGGCCGTTATGGCGGCAGACCTGTACTTGAACGCTACGGTAAATACATACTCATCCAGAAAAAACACATCGACCATTCCGAGGAGTGGTTTCGCAAGTATGGTACAGGTGTCATTTTTACAGCGCGTTTTGTTCCGGTGGTAAGACATGCAATCTCCATCCCGGCTGGCATCACGAAAATGCACACAGGTAAATTCATCTTGCTTACTACACTCGCTGTTATACCTTGGACTGCATTGTTTATATATTTAGGGATGATTCTTGGAGATCAATGGAAGCATATTGATGAGAAAGCGGCACCATATGTTATGCCTATTTTGCTTGTCGCTCTCGCCCTTATGATCGTTTATGTACTTATTAAATGGATGAATGCTCGTAAAAAGAAAGGAAGTGTCTAGTCATGGGTAAACCCAACTTGTCTCACAAATTCGGTAAAGGTCTGCCACCGAAGGATTTTATCGAGAGTATGACCAAGAACCAAAGTGAATTCCAGGCCAATTATGATAGCTTTACTTGGTCGAACGAAGAGGATCGTGAGTTTTTTGAGAGTCTGAACCATCGCGATGATCTGCGTGTGTTAATTCTGGCAGCTGACTGGTGCGGGGATGTTGTCCGTAATATTCCGGTTGTGTTCCAGGCGCTTGAAATCTCAGGAATTCCAACTGAAGTTCTGATTATGGAGAACCACCCGGAAGTGATGGATGAGTTCCTGACGATGGGTGGCCGTTCCGTGCCAGTCGTTATTTTTGCAGATACAGGTGGTCATGTGTTAGGTCAGTGGGGACCTCGTCCGCAGCATGTACAGGAAGTCATGATTGAATTCAAACGCCTTAATCCGGATCGTGAGGCAGCAGATTATCAAGAAAATTTGGCTGTAGCGCGTCAAGAGATTGGTAAACGTTATGGGGAAGGAACGGAGTCACATGCGGCCATTATCCGTGAGCTGCGTGAACTGATTTCGGGTTACTAAGCCGATATGCTTAACATTCGTACGTTTACACTAGGCCCGCTTCAGACCAATGCGTATCTTCTACAAGGAGATGATCCGGGCAAAGCCGTCATTATCGATCCAGGCATGAATCCAGGGCCGCTGCTTAAAGCGATCCAAGACTTGGAGATCGAAGCCATTCTCCTCACTCATGCTCACTTTGATCATATGGGCGGGGTAGATGAGATCCGTAAATTGAAGGGATGTCCCGTTTATCTTCATGACTTGGAGAGTGACTGGCTCACCACCCCGAAATTAAATGGATCTTTGAATTGGCCGCAGGCGACACCACCCCTTTCGACAGATCCTGCTGAATATGCCATGGACGAAGGGCAGAAGCTGAATCTGATTGGTCAAACGTTTAAAGTGTTCCATACACCTGGACATTCCCCAGGCAGTGTAAGTTTGCTTTGTGATAACGACCTGTTTGCCGGTGATGTGCTGTTCCGCATGGGTGTGGGCAGAACGGACCTGACAGGAGGGCGTGAACGGGATCTGATTGATTCAATCCAGAACAAGCTTTACACCTTTGCTGATGAGGTTAAAGTATATCCGGGTCATGGTCCCAAAACGACCATTGGTTATGAGAAACAGAACAATCCTTACGTGTCCGCAAGATAATCCGACATGATATGTGAAGAAAGTCTGGACAAGTGACAACTTTTTCATTAGAATAGCAATTAGTTGTTACAAGCGTTAAGGCATCATCTAACTGAAGCATTACCAAGAAACACCCAACCTCGCGAAGCACGCAGACTGTGGTCTATACCCGGTTTGCGTTCTTTTTTTTGTTTTCAGCCCCTTTTTAACACAGAATTAGCCTTTTTTATGCTACATAGAGATGCAAGATGCGCTTTATCACAAGCCAGTTTGAGACCAATAGCAAGTTAGAAGCAAGTACAGATTGATTTAGAAATAACAAAATTCAAGAAAACAGTATATAAGTTGAACTAATCATTTACACAATAACGGAGAGGACAGAAAAAACCTGAAAAAGCGAAGCGTTCGCCTAAAAGCTTTCTGAAAGAAAGCTGCATCGGAAGCATAAGCTATCTCCGGATTTTCCCCTTCGGAAAAGGGAATCAAAAAATCTGGGGATAACAGCGATTGGAAGGTTATTCTGTCATCGTAGTGTCAATGTAAATAATCTTTAGTTCAACTTATATAGATCATGAGAGAGTGGGGAATATCAAAGTGGAGAAACCAAGAGTTATTCCGTTGAATCAGCGTGTCGATTATTCGATCATTGAAGAAAACCGTCGCATATTGGAAAGTGGGAAAAGAGAAACGGGTACTGAGCAAGCTTTAATACATAACCCTAGCGTGGCCAATGAAATGATGAAGTCTCAGCAGAATATATGGACAAGCCGTGTTTTAAGAAACGGAGCCCGTAACCAACCGTGGTTCGACAAGCTGCAAGATTACCGGAATCAAGTCTGATTGCCCGGGAAATTGTCGGGTTTTAATTTTTTTTAATTTCATTGAACGTTTTTGCAGAGTCAGTCGTATTAACTCCAGATTGAACGGAAAGCAGGTGATTTTCATGATAAAGGCAGCTGAACTCGAAGAAGTACGCAGAGCAGTATCGGGAGACGATAGCGCACTCGCAGCGTTGTTGCAACGTCACTACACGTTTGTGTATAAGTATCTTGTCAAAGTGACAATGGACGCTAACCTCGCAGAAGAGACGGTGCAGGATACGATGATTCGTTGTATGGAAAATATCCATCGATATGACGGCACGTCTGCCTTTTCATCATGGATGATCACCATTGCGACCCGGATCTATATCGATAAGATAAGACGTAAGAAGAGAGAACAGAACTGGCTTGCTCTCATCCGGGATCAGGCTGTACGTCGATTCCGCTGGCAGCTTGAGACTCGAAATGAAGAATGGACAGATGTCATGGATGCGATGACAAGACTGACACCCGAACATCGTGTTGCAGTGCTACTGAAGCATTATTATGGATACGGGTATGACGAGATCGGGGAAATGCTTGGTATTCCTGCGGGAACGGTGAAGTCACGCACAGCTTATGGTCTCCGTCAGTTAAGAAAGGAGCTGGAATAAAGATGAGCAGATCAGATGATGCACAAGAACAAGAAGTTGTAGAACGATTGCAACAACACATGAAAGTGCTGGATGATGCATTTGAGCCTACAAGTATTCCTTCTTTGGGTGCACTTGAAGCCCAAGTCAGGGGACGGAGACAGATTAGACGTCGAGCCAATTGGATCGAGATGATATGTTTCTGGTTGGTTGGATTGCTTGCCATTGTGTTCGGTACATTATTGTTCGTATCTGCTCCAGCTCTATATTTAGGTATCCAGGCTCTTGGTACAGCTGTTGCGGTGATTTTGGCTGTGATCTGGGCCGGACGGCGCCGGAAGGAGGTTCGTCATGAATAAAATGCATTATTCATTGGATGAAATTTCTCCACTATGGCTTATATTGCTTGGCATTTTTCTCCTGGTTCAGGGCACATGGATCTTTCAGGACGCACGCAGACGTGGACGTTTCCCTTGGTTATGGGGATTATGGGGGATCACCGGATTTCCCACGCCGCTGATAATATATTGGTTTGTCGTAATTCGATCACAGCGCAAGCCAGGTGCACGAAATCCGAAATAACATCATTTTAAAAATGGAAAAAAAGATTTTGCACAAATATGTTGTTTAATTCTAGTATTCCTAGACATCGTTATTCTTTTCTAGTAGACTATACAAATAAATATTAATGATAGACTACCAGGAGGTTAGACGATGCTGCGATTAGGAGAGAAGGTTGTCATCGTCGCGGATGCGTTTGAGCAGAATCTTCCTGTGGGGGAATATGGTTTCATCATCGCTTATGACCGGAATCCGGACAATGCGTTCGATTACGTGCTTCGAGTGCCGCAGGTGAACCGGAACTTTTTTGTTCCATCCGGCGACGTCGATCTGGAAGAGGTTCTGCTGAAGCAGGAAGCTGAGCGGGTCGAGCGAGAAGCGTTGATAGATTACGCCCTTGCGACACACAATGAGAAGCTGTTTCATCATTTGATGAATGGAGATTTTCAAGCTGTGGAAGAGGAAGAGGAAACCGCGAACGATGTTATGTCACAGGCGGATTTTATAAAGCAGGTTAATCTGCGTGCATGGATCTAGAATTTTAAGAGTCGGCTGATGCCGGCTCTTTTTTATTTTATAAGTTTGATTTTAGCTTCCTGGAAGCCCGTCAGGTCATTTGCATTGAATTGTCGAACTATCTCACCTATAATGAAAAAAGTTATCTTGAGACTTTAGCCCGTTAAACGAGCGATTCGTTTCAGGTCGTTTCGGGAATTAGAACGAATGAAGGAGGCATCCGCTAATGAGTATTTCGAATAATGACGTTCAGCATGTGGCCAAGCTGGCCCGGCTCAACTTGACTGCTGAAGAAGAACAGACCCTGACAGGTCAGCTGAACGCGATTTTAAAATATGCAGAAAAGCTGAATGAGCTGGATACGGAAGACATCGAACCCACCACTCACGTTCTGCACGTAAGCAATGTTATGCGTGAAGATGAGACCAAAGAAAGCCTGTCGATTGAACAGGTGATGCGCAATGCACCGGAAGAAGAAGACGGGCAGTTTAAAGTGCCTGCTGTAATGGAATAACGGATAACCGGAAGGAGGACAAAAACTGTGAGTTTATTTGAACAATCGTTGCCTGAGTTACATAACAAGCTGCATGCCAAAGAGCTGTCGGTCAGCGATCTGGTGGATCAGGCGTATCAGAACATTGGCGCGCATGATGATAAAGTTAAAGCATATTTGGCACTGGATGAAGAACAAGCACGCGCTCGTGCACGTCAACTGGATGACCGTCTGGTTAGCGGCGAGGAGAAAGGTTTGCTTTTTGGTCTGCCTGTAGGTATTAAGGATAACATCGTTACAAACGGACTGCGCACGACGTGTGGCAGCCAATTCCTTCGTAATTTCGACCCGGTGTATGACGCGACAGTTGTTGAGAAATTGAAAGCTGCGGACACCGTAACTATTGGTAAACTCAACATGGACGAATTCGCCATGGGCGGCTCCAATGAAAATTCAAGTTTCTCCCCTGTACGTAATCCATGGGCACTTGATCGTGTTCCAGGAGGCTCCAGCGGTGGTTCGGCAGCAGCTGTAGCTGCGGGAGAAGCATACTTCACGCTCGGATCAGACACAGGTGGTTCCATCAGACAACCTGCTTCGTATTGCGGTGTTGTTGGATTGAAGCCAACGTACGGACTTGTTTCCCGCTTTGGATTGGTAGCATTTGCATCATCTTTGGATCAGATTGGACCTTTGACGAAAAATGTTGAAGATTCTGCTTATGTGTTGCAAGCTATTGCCGGATATGACGCCAAAGATTCGACATCTGCAAAAGTAGAGATCCCGGATTATTTGAGCGGACTGACAGGTGATGTCAAAGGGCTTCGCATTGCTGTTCCGAAGGAATACATCGGTGAAGGCGTCGATCCACAAGTGAAAGAAACGGTTTTGTCTGCATTAAAAGTTCTTGAAGGACTCGGGGCAACATGGGAAGAAGTATCCCTTCCGCATACCGAATATGCGGTGGCTACGTATTACCTGTTGGCATCTTCAGAGGCTTCTTCAAACCTGGCTCGATTTGATGGCGTGCGTTATGGAGTGCGTGCAGACAATCCGGATAACCTGCTGGATCTGTATCATCAGTCCCGCAGTCAAGGCTTTGGTCCCGAAGTGAAACGACGTATCATGCTCGGAACGTATGCACTCAGCTCGGGTTACTATGATGCCTATTATCTGAAAGCACAGAAAGTACGTACATTGATCAAGCAGGATTTCGACAATGTATTTGCCAAATATGATGTGATTATCGGACCAACGGCGCCAACTACGGCGTTCAAACTCGGTTCACAGGTGGATGATCCACTTACGATGTATCTGAATGATATTTTGACTATTCCAGTCAATCTGGCTGGTGTACCTGCTGTTAGCATTCCATGTGGATTCTCGGATGGATTGCCTGTTGGCCTGCAGATTATCGGAAAAGCCTTTGATGAAACAACCGTATTGCGTGTAGCGCATGCGTTTGAACAAAATACAGAATTCCACAAGCAGCGTCCGCAGCTGTAGACTGCCCGGAACGGAGGAATATAGAAATGTCCGCATCTAAATATGAAACGGTCGTTGGACTTGAAGTCCACGTGGAGTTGCATACCAACTCCAAAATCTTCTGCGGCTGCTCCACAGCTTTTGGAGCTCCGCCGAATACGCATACCTGCCCGGTCTGTCTCGGACATCCGGGCGTACTGCCTGTACTGAATCGTCAGGCGGTAGACTACGCCATGAAGGCAGCGATGGCCCTCAATTGTACGATTGCTGATGTCAGCAAGTTTGACCGTAAAAACTACTTTTACCCCGACTCACCAAAAGCCTATCAAATTTCGCAATTTGATCAACCGATCGGTGAGAACGGCTGGATTGATATCGAAGTGAATGGTGAAACGAAACGAATTGGCATCACACGTCTTCACTTGGAAGAAGATGCAGGGAAGCTTACACATATCGATGGCGGATACGCGTCTTTGGTGGATTTCAACCGTGTGGGTACTCCACTGGTGGAGATTGTATCTGAACCTGAGATTTCTTCTCCGGAAGAGGCACGTGCGTATCTTGAAAAATTGCGCGCGATCATGCAGTACTGTGATGTATCGGACGTGAAGATGGAGGAAGGATCACTGCGTTGTGACGCTAACATCAGTTTGCGCCCACATGGACAGGAGAAGCTGGGAACAAGAGCTGAGCTGAAAAACATGAACTCCTTCCGTGGTGTTCAACGTGGTCTGGAATATGAACAATATCGTCAGGCTGAGATTCTGGATGATGGCGGTGAAGTGGTTCAGGAGACGCGTCGCTGGGACGAAGCTCAAGGGAAAACACTGTCGATGCGTGGCAAGGAACAGGCGCATGACTATCGTTATTTCCCGGACCCTGATCTGGTGAAGCTGCATATCGATGAAGCCTGGAAAGAGCGGATCAGAGCTACCATACCTGAGCTTCCAGACGAGCGTAAGGCTCGTTACACGGCTGATTACGGATTGCCTAGTTATGATGCAGAGGTTATTACTTCATCCAAGGCTATAGCTGATCTTTTCGAAGATAGCTTGAAATTCACTCAGGATGCCAAATCCGTATCCAACTGGATCATGGGCGACTTGCTGGGTTACCTGAATACGAGCAATCTTGAGGTGACTCAGGTCCCACTGACAGGTCAAGGTTTGGGCGAGATGATCGGACTGCTGGAGAAGGGCACCATTAACAGCAAAATCGCCAAAACGGTATTCAAGGAAATGCTGGAGAGCGGCAAGCTTCCACAGCAGATCGTTGAAGAGAAGGGTCTTGTGCAGATTAGTGATGAAGGCGCCATTCTTGCCATCGTTGAGCAGGTTGTAGCAAATAACCCTCAATCCGTGGAAGACTATAAAGCTGGTAAACAAAAAGCCATTGGCTTCCTTGTTGGTCAGGTTATGAAAGAAAGTAAAGGCAAGGCGAATCCCGCTCTAGCCAACCAACTGCTTGCAGATGTACTGAACCGCTAATCCTTCCGGTGAGGCCGGACAGAAAGAGGCTCGTCCCTGTGACAGCCTCTTTTTGGTATTGATAGATACAAATGTATTTTGGACGGGGGAACAGATATGAACATTCAACCATTGTCACTGAGTGATCTGGAGACGTTGGGACAGTTATGGAGACTACAACATGTAGCTTATCGATTGGAAGCCGAAATCATCGGATTTCAGGAGATTCCTCCTTTGATGGATACGATGGAGACACTTCGGGATTGTGGAGAGAGTTTTTATGGTTGTATCCATGATGACGGAGAGCTTATCGGGGCTGTCGCTGTAGCAGAGGAAGAGGAGAATACACTGACCATTACACGAATGATGGTGCACCCGGATCACTTTCGCAAGGGAATTGCGGCATCTTTGATGACCTATGTGTTGGAACAGCATGCGGATCTTCCGCGTTATATCGTCTCCACAGGAACGCTGAATCAACCCGCAGTGAATCTGTACACCAAATTTGGTTTTAATCCCGTGGAAGTCACACAGATTGCACCTGGAGTGGAATTAACGACTTTTCACAAGAATAAACTTTAATAATATTAACAACTTGAGGAGGAATACCGACTTTGGGCGATCCCTGGTTCATTGATGAGTGGCACATTTTATTACGATTATTGCTGGCTATGCTGCTTGGAGGGCTCGTAGGCCTGGAGCGGGAACGGTCCAATCATGCTGCCGGTTTGCGTACCCATATCCTGGTATGTCTTGGTTCCGCACTGATTATGATGTTGTCTGTTTATGGCTTTAAAGATTTTGCTAATGAATTAAATGTAAGGATCGATCCAGCCCGTCTGGCTACTGCTGTAATTACTGGTGTCGGATTCCTGGGAGCAGGGACAATTCTCTTCACGGGAAAATCCATTACCGGACTGACTACAGCAGCTTCAATCTGGGTTGTTGCAGCCATTGGGCTCGCAGCAGGTGCGGGATTCTTTTTTGCCTCTATCGTATCCACCGTTCTGGTATTACTTAATCTCTGGGTATTTAACAAATTAGAGCTAAGGTATTTACGAGGGAACAAACTGCATGTTGTTACACTTCATACCTTGTCAGAACCCGGTTTTCTCGAACAACTGTCTTCATGTATGGAGCAGGAAAAGATCAAAATTCGTAAAATTACCGTGAATGAACAAGACTTGGCTTATGCAGAGATGGTCTCGGTTGAACGTAAAATTGAGATTGTGTTACATGTTCAGGTACCGCATGATTTCCAAACGGTAGGCTTGGTATCCAAGTTAAGACAATGGGAACACGTTACCAAGGTGTCGATCGAATAAATGAATTACAACCCTCCCCAGGCCAGTAGTGCCGGAGGGTTTTTGGTCATATCCATATTTCTTCCAGTTACTCTCCTTGCTCTTTAGGGTACTATCTAACCAAATGCATGAAGAGCGGAAGGTCAGATCAGAAGAGAGGAGTATGTTATGAAACGGAGACGTCAATTGAACAAAAAGACCCGTTCAGTCCAGGCCAAACCGGTCAGAAATCGGACTCACAAGTTTATCGCGGGATTACTGAGTGCCATTATTCCTGGCCTGGGTCATATTTATCTGAGATTGTACATGAGAGGTTTGACCTTTATGCTGCTTGTTTTGCTTGATCTGTCAGCAGTGTTGTACTTCTCATCTATTGGTATACAGATCAATGTGCCATTGCTCATCTTACTGGCTTTGTGTATTCCGGTTATTTACTTTTACAATGTATATGATGTGTTGCAATCTGCAGATTGGGTCATGATGCGCAGACGTAGAGCAGTGACCCAGGCAACTTCGGACAAGCCGATAACTAATGAACGTTCTACAAGAGATGCAATGATGGTTTGGGAGAGAGGCATATCGTTTGGATTACTTCTGATTGTGGGAGGGTCTTTGATGGTGCTGTTTTTCCGCAAACCACGTTGGTTTCAAGAGCTTCTCGCCATGTACGGCGGATATTCATTTGCGGTTCTCATGATCGTAGGCGGTTTGCTTCTGTTTGGTCGTGAATTCTGGGTGATGTTGAACAAGAAAAAAATGTAGTGGAAACGATACAAGGAGGGAACGTGATGAACCGTAAAGTCCGGGTTGGCCGCTATACGGCTGCCGCCTTAATCATAGCGGTCGGTGTGCTGTTGATTTTGGATAAACGGTGGGGAACTGACTACGTATATGAGATGGTGGACTGGTGGCCATTTTTGCTCGTTGTTTTAGGTGTTGAATATATTGTGCTGTTCCTGTGGACACGCAGAAGAAGCAAGGTGCAATCGGATAACCCGAGCAATCCTGATGAGCAAATCAAAGTACGTTTCAGACCCGATGCCAAAGGCATTCTAACCTCACTGATTTTGGCAGCTTCCGTATTTATCGTCACCGAGCAGGATCACTACATGCACTTATGGAATAGAGTGAGTCTAAATCTCGGAGCGGCATCCATGGACTACAGTCAAGCGGCAGGATATATGGAGGATAAGGGCACGATTCGTGTACCTGTTCGCATGGATACGTCAGACCTGGTGGTTGAAGGTGTCAATGGAGATATCTCGGTACAACGCGGAGATACGGATGAGATTGAAGTACGGACGGTGATCTGGGTAGATCAGACGACGGAAGTACAGGCAAAGGCCGTTGCAGCAGCCTCTTTTGTAGAGGCCGATGGTACAAAAGTAATTTATATCAAAGCTACAGGCAAGACGTATGGAGACAATGAAAAAACGCAGCCACGGATGAATCTTACCATTACGATCCCGGATGATCGTCGTTTTAATCTGGATATTCGAACGTCCAATGGAGCGATATTATTAAACCGTCCGGAAGCCATTAGTACCATACTGGCCGAAACGGGTAACGGACGTATCCGGATTACCAATGCTGTTGGAGATATCTCCGGGAAAACGTTGAACGGGGATGTCATTGTAGCCAATGCCATTGGTAATGTCGATCTGGACAGTAACCGTGGAGATATGAAGGCTCGCGGTATTTCCGGCGATGTAGATCTTGCTACACAAGTGGGAAGTATCAGTATTGCCGACTCCGTTGGTGAATTCATCGCAGAGACACGCAACGGCAATATTACGCTGGATGGAGCCAATCTGGGAATCAAAGCCCAATCGCTTAATGGCAGTATTAACATCGTATCTACCAAAGTCGGAGGGGACTGGGATGTGTACAGTGCGGTGGGAGCCATTAACGTATTACTTCCTGATCGTGGAGACTACAGTCTTGCGGGTTCCAGCAGTTATGGAGATCTAAGTACGGATTTACCGTTCAAAGTACAGAATAAAACCATAGAAGGCCAGCTCGGTGAAGGCGAGTACAGGGTGAAAATTGAAGGCAACAGTGATCTCACCATTCAGAGCAACCCGGCTGTATCTACGCCTGAAACAGTTACACCTGATTCTGAAGATACGGCTGAGAATCTGGAACAGACTACCGAGGACGGACCAAATTCCCAGCAGGATTCTACAGAGGTTCCTTGACTGCCGCGTTGACAATAAACTTGTAATCGCCGTACAATAAATGTACACTGGCAAGATTACACGGCATGAAAGATGGATTGTCGTTCTTAATGGCCGGGAATCAACTCTGAGCGAGGAGACAGTAACTTACTCTTCACCAGAGAATGAAAGGTAAGGCGGTGGGTTTTATGGCAACACGTGTCCAACATGCGTTGGAGCATCTGAAAACGACCGGTGTCCGTATTACACCCCAGCGTCATGCCATATTGAACTATCTGATGGAATCCATGGGGCATCCGACAGCCGATGAAATTTACCGAGCCCTTGAACCCCAATTTCCCAGTATGAGCGTGGCAACGGTATATAATAATTTGAAGATGTTTCTGGAAGCTGGCATGGTCCGGGAATTGACATACGGAGATAATTCAAGTCGCTTCGATGCCAATGTGACGGATCATTATCATGTTATCTGTGATCAATGCGGCAAGATTGAAGACTTCAGCTATCCTTCACTCAAAAGTGTAGAGCTTCAGGCGGAGTCTAGTACAGGATTCGAAGTACACGGTCACCGATTGGAAGTATATGGCGTTTGCAAAAGTTGCAGGGATTAAGAGAGTTGAATTACAATATTAACGTGCAGAATTCAGTATGGATTCTTCACGTTTTTTTTTTAGCGATTATGCAATATGCTCATCTTTATAACAACTTATGCGCACATCCTTATGATCAGCATAATTAACGGAGGTAGACGTTTGGGTAGAAAAAGCAGATATACACGTCAGAAGCGACGTTCATTTTGGCCCGGTTTTCTCGGGGCTTGTCTGATCGCCGGGGGGGCTTACTGGCTTATAACGAATGTATGGTTGAACCAGACCCATGAAGACCCCGACTGGGTAGGAAGAAGCCAGCCTATTTTTGTAGATGGGCAACTGATGGATGGAGACGCTCTGGGTACAGGAGATCAACTCAAGTTGCCTATAGATGTTCTGCAAGAAGCGATTGATGCAGGCATACGTTATGAATCAGAATCGGGAGATATCATTATTGCCTCTCCTCAGCGAGTCCTTCATATGAAAGATGGAAGCACACAAGCAGAACTTAATCACAAAGATTATCCTATGACAGTTAAGCCGGAGGTTAAGGACGGAGAAGCCTATATTCCGCTCAAACCTTTGAAAGAAGTATATGGCATAACCGTACAGGAAGATTCAGTAACAGGTGCTGTGCTGCTGATGCGTGGTGGAGACATGATACAGTATGCAGAGATTGATACATTATCATCCAAAGCGGACAAGACCGTGCCGTTATATAAACGTGGGGGAGAATCCTCACCAATCATTGCCGATATGGAAAAGGATGCACGGATACGTGTATGGCAGACGGGTGATAAACAGAGTTTTGTTCAACTTGATAATGGATATGCCGGATATGTAGATAATGATTATATTGTCCTCACCGAGAAAAAGAAGGTGGACTTGCCTAAGTATACGCTGACTGCAGCAGAGAAGAAGTGGCAGAATAAACCTGTAAATCTGGTTTGGGAAGCCGTGTACAATCGTCAGCCTGATGTGGGCTCTATCGTTAAAATGCCTGGTGTGAATGTGGTCAGCCCCACATGGTTTCATATTACGGATGGACAGGGCACGGTGAAAAGCAAGGGAAACCAAGCTTATGTGAACTGGGCTCACCGTTCGGGTATGGAAGTATGGGGACTCATGGATAACAGCTTTGACCCGGACGTTACAAAAGAAGCAGTAGCTTCTTACGAGACACGCACTCATATTATTGAGCAGATGTTAGAGTATGCGCAGACGTATCAACTGGATGGTATTAACATCGACTTTGAGAACGTGTATACAGATGACGGGCCTAACATTACGCAATTTGTGCGCGAGATCAAGGCGATGGCACGTATACATGGATTGATGTTATCAATTGATGTAACACCGAAGTCAAACAGTGAGATGTGGTCTGCCTTTCTGGATCGCCGTGCATTAAGTTCTTTTGCAGACTATGTTATGGTGATGGCTTATGATGAACATTGGGCGGCCAGTCCCAAGGCAGGTTCGGTAGCATCTCTGCCTTGGACCGAGGCTTCCATGAGACGCATACTTGAGGAGGATGAAGTCCCTTCTAACAAGTTGATCATGGCAGTTCCGCTCTATACCCGGATCTGGACGGAAGAGACGAATGATCAGGGTGAGGTTAAAGTGTCTTCCAAAGCGGTGGGCATGAATGCCATTGTGGAGCTGATCCAAGAGAAGAAACTCAAACCTGAACTGGATCAGGCAAGTGGACAGAACTATGTGGAATATAAGGAAGACGGAGCTACCAAGAAAATATGGATCGAAGATGCCGTGTCCCTTCAGGCGCGGGTGGATTTGATTGCTTCGTTGAAACTGGGCGGAGTAGCAGCATGGAATCGGAGTTTTGCTAATGCTTCTGCATGGGAGGTATTAAAGCAGGCCGGTTACCAGAAATAAATTATTCGAACTCAGAGTGTCTGCTTGCTCCAATTTATTTTCACTAAGTTCAAAGTTTATCATTGGATACCATCATACGTGCAGTCTACCGTTTTATTGGTCTTAGAACTTATAACTTAACTTCATATTTTAGCTATTGATAACAGCAATAAGGGCTCACTTATAAGCCAAATCCAAAAAGGTCCGGTAAACATACCGGGCCTTTTTTGTTCTTCAATGAAATTAAGGTAAAAGACATTTAGCAGTTGGAGATCATATCGTGCTAACCATCGGTGGGGGGAACTGTTGTAGAAGGCGCTTTCAGTTGCTGACTGGTCATGTTGGCCTTATTAGGGTCCAGGGTGAGGATGGTATGACAGAACATACACCGATCCGTTTTGCCAAGCATTTTGGTTAACTTCCCGCATTCCGGACAGTCGACTTGTACTGCACTGGTGGAGAGCATACCCGCCCAGAAATAAATGGCTAGACTGGCCATCATGGCAATCAGTCCGATGACGAGCCCTACAGCTGCGAATACCTTGCCTGCATGTCCCCAGAAAACAATCCCGGCTGTTCCGAGTATCATTAGGCCCATACCTAGCATGGTCAGTAGTAATCCCCAAGTGCGAAAAGCATTAATTTTTGCTGATTTAAAAATCATGAAAAATGCTCCTATCGTATGAGTAGTATCGGACCTGGAAAAGAAGGAAACTTCAGTCTGGATGTAGAATTACATTATAACTGACTTGGCGCTTATCTGCCATGAAATGTATGGAGGGAATCGTGGAATTAAAGAACCTTGCTTTTTTGTCCGAACAGTCGGAAGAGACAGGGGCAGTTGGGGCTATCGCTTATTCCCACCCGGGAGAGCGATTCCACGGCTCCCTAATTCAAGATTTCGAATTATTAGTACTTGTTGTTCATAATGATGATCAATTGAAGTCGGCAGTGGGACATTACAGATATGGTGATCTTCGTTATCAGATGATCTATGCAAGCCGTCATGAATTAAAGAGTAGTGTAGTTACCGGAAATCATAATAATCTCACCCAGTGTCTAATTGAAGGTGAGATTATCTGGGAAGCGGACAGCGCATTAAGTGATTTGCGAGAAGAACTGTCTACCTTTGGGGCAGAATTGCGTGAGCAGAAGCTGCTTCATGAATTCACCAGTTTTTTGAGAATGTATGTGGAGGCCAAACGTCATATTCAGGAAGGCCATGTTGTAGACGCCTACTACAATGTATTAGAGGCTCTGGGGAACTGGGCAAGAATTGTATTGATTGAACAGGGGATATACCCGGATCATGCCGTCTGGACACATGTGCAGAATCTGGATCGCGCTTTATGGAAACTATATCAAGAGCTTACCGTAAGCTCGGAGACGCTGGAGCAGCGAGTAGAGCTTGTCCTGCTTGCCTGTGAGTTTTCCGTAATGTCCAAAATGAGTGAATGCTCAGAACTGCTGCTGCGTGTGTTAAGAAGTCGCAAGGAGCCGTGGAGCATGAATGAACTTGTTCATCATCCGCAGTTAAGATTTGTTCGAGAAGATCTGCCATTGGTTATACGTAAGCTGGTCTTTCGTTCTATTGTAAAAGAATCGGCAGGATGGCCATCGATCGGAGGAGAGGGCCGGGAGATTCGGTATTGGATAGAGGCATAACCTCCTCCCGAAGCCTGACGTTATATTGATCACATAAGGGAGGGGAAACCTTCCTTTTTTGTTTGTTTAATAATTTATAAAAAGATGTTGACTCTCATTCATGATATATGATACATTATATTTCGTTCCTCAAACGAGATTATCGTCAACAAACGATAAATTCTTCAGAGGAAAAGTGAAGAACTAAAGCTTCAAAAAAGAAATTAAAAAAAGTTCTTGACGAAAACAAACGAAATGTGTTACATTATTTAAGTCGCCGCCGAAACTTGGTTGAGACGAAAATGAAGTGAAACAAACCGTGTTTGATCTTTGAAAACTGAACAACGAGTGAGTAAACATTCTGCTTGCAGAATGAACGCGAAAGTTTGAAACGAGCCTTGGCTTGGATCGACTGGAGCACAAATGAGATTTTTAATCTCGTCAGATTCAAAATGAGCTTATCGCTCTTTTCAATACTTTATTGGAGAGTTTGATCCTGGCTCAGGACGAACGCTGGCGGCATGCCTAATACATGCAAGTCGAGCGGAGTTGATAGGAAGCTTGCTTCCTTGATACTTAGCGGCGGACGGGTGAGTAACACGTAGGCAACCTGCCCTCAAGTTTGGGACAACTACCGGAAACGGTAGCTAATACCGAATAATTGTTTTCTTCGCCTGAAGAGAACTGGAAAGACGGAGCAATCTGTCACTTGGGGATGGGCCTGCGGCGCATTAGCTAGTTGGTGAGGTAACGGCTCACCAAGGCGACGATGCGTAGCCGACCTGAGAGGGTGATCGGCCACACTGGGACTGAGACACGGCCCAGACTCCTACGGGAGGCAGCAGTAGGGAATCTTCCGCAATGGGCGAAAGCCTGACGGAGCAATGCCGCGTGAGTGATGAAGGTTTTCGGATCGTAAAGCTCTGTTGCCAGGGAAGAACGCTTGGGAGAGTAACTGCTCTCAAGGTGACGGTACCTGAGAAGAAAGCCCCGGCTAACTACGTGCCAGCAGCCGCGGTAATACGTAGGGGGCAAGCGTTGTCCGGAATTATTGGGCGTAAAGCGCGCGCAGGCGGTCATTTAAGTCTGGTGTTTAATCCCGGGGCTCAACCCCGGATCGCACTGGAAACTGGGTGACTTGAGTGCAGAAGAGGAGAGTGGAATTCCACGTGTAGCGGTGAAATGCGTAGATATGTGGAGGAACACCAGTGGCGAAGGCGACTCTCTGGGCTGTAACTGACGCTGAGGCGCGAAAGCGTGGGGAGCAAACAGGATTAGATACCCTGGTAGTCCACGCCGTAAACGATGAGTGCTAGGTGTTAGGGGTTTCGATACCCTTGGTGCCGAAGTTAACACATTAAGCACTCCGCCTGGGGAGTACGGTCGCAAGACTGAAACTCAAAGGAATTGACGGGGACCCGCACAAGCAGTGGAGTATGTGGTTTAATTCGAAGCAACGCGAAGAACCTTACCAGGTCTTGACATCCCTCTGACCGGTACAGAGATGTACCTTTCCTTCGGGACAGAGGAGACAGGTGGTGCATGGTTGTCGTCAGCTCGTGTCGTGAGATGTTGGGTTAAGTCCCGCAACGAGCGCAACCCTTATATTTAGTTGCCAGCACTTCGGGTGGGCACTCTAGATAGACTGCCGGTGACAAACCGGAGGAAGGTGGGGATGACGTCAAATCATCATGCCCCTTATGACCTGGGCTACACACGTACTACAATGGCCGGTACAACGGGCTGCGAAATCGCGAGATGGAGCCAATCCCAACAAAGCCGGTCTCAGTTCGGATTGCAGGCTGCAACTCGCCTGCATGAAGTCGGAATTGCTAGTAATCGCGGATCAGCATGCCGCGGTGAATACGTTCCCGGGTCTTGTACACACCGCCCGTCACACCACGAGAGTTTATAACACCCGAAGTCGGTGGGGTAACCGCAAGGAGCCAGCCGCCGAAGGTGGGATAGATGATTGGGGTGAAGTCGTAACAAGGTAGCCGTATCGGAAGGTGCGGCTGGATCACCTCCTTTCTATGGAGAATCGTTTCCTGCAACGGAAACATTCAAATATAAGTCTTCAGGAAGCATGCTTCCGAAGCGAGCTTTACTTCGTAAAGCTTTTAACTCACTCGTTGTTCGGTTTTGAGAGCTCAAACTCTCAAACAGCTTGCTTTTGCATGGAGCTTGTTCTTTGAAAACTAGATATCGAAACGAAACAAACGCGAATTAGAACATTCCTTTTTAGCTAAACTTGTGTTAAACAAGTTTAATAAATTGGTACTTAATTGCTTTTGCGATGGTATTGGATGGGAGTGACTTTTGGCTTTGGACGTAGTCCAAAACAAGGGAAGCGAGCAGCCAAAACCGGAGCAAACTGGTTAAGCTACTAAGAGCACACGGAGGATGCCTAGGCGCTAGGAGCCGATGAAGGACGTGGCGAACAACGAAACTGCCTCGGGGAGCTGTAAGCAAGCTTTGATCCGGGGGTGTCCGAATGGGGAAACCCAGCTGGGGTAATTTCCAGTTACTCACAACTGAATACATAGGTTGTGTAGAGGCATACCAGGGGAACTGAAACATCTAAGTACCCTGAGGAAGAGAAAACAATAGTGATTCCGTCAGTAGCGGCGAGCGAACGCGGAGAAGCCCAAACCAGAGAGCTTGCTCTTTGGGGTTGTGGGACGTCTCACATGGAGTTACAAAGGAACCGGTTAAGCGAAGAGGTCTGGAAAGGCCCGCCAAAGAAGGTAAAAGCCCTGTAGTTGAAAGTCTGTTCCCTCCGAGACGGATCCCGAGTAGTGCGGGGCACGTGAAACCCCGTATGAATCCGGCAGGACCATCTGCCAAGGCTAAATACTTCCTAGCGACCGATAGTGAAGCAGTACCGTGAGGGAAAGGTGAAAAGCACCCCGGAAGGGGAGTGAAATAGAACCTGAAACCGTGTGCTTACAAAAAGTCAGAGCCCGTTTTAGGGGTGATGGCGTGCCTTTTGTAGAATGAACCGGCGAGTTACGTTCCCGTGCAAGGTTAAGGTGAAGAGCCGGAGCCGCAGCGAAAGCGAGTCTGAATAGGGCGACATAGTACGTGGACGTAGACCCGAAACCGGGTGATCTACCCCTGTCCAGGGTGAAGGTGCGGTAACACGCACTGGAGGCCCGAACCCACGCATGTTGAAAAATGCGGGGATGAGGTGGGGGTAGCGGAGAAATTCCAATCGAACTCGGAGATAGCTGGTTCTCCCCGAAATAGCTTTAGGGCTAGCCTCGGAAAACAGAGTCGTGGAGGTAGAGCACTGATTGGGTGCGGGGCCCGCAAGGGTTACCAAGCTCAGTCAAACTCCGAATGCCATAGACTTACTTCCGGGAGTCAGACAGTGAGTGCTAAGATCCATTGTCAAAAGGGAAACAGCCCAGACCATCAGCTAAGGTCCCCAAGTGTGTGTTAAGTGGGAAAGGATGTGGAGTTGCACAGACAACCAGGATGTTGGCTTAGAAGCAGCCACCATTGAAAGAGTGCGTAATAGCTCACTGGTCGAGTGACTCTGCGCCGAAAATGTAACGGGGCTAAACACACCACCGAAGCTATGGCTTGATGCTTTGCATCAGGGGTAGGGGAGCGTTGTATAAGGGTTGAAGGTGTACCGTAAGGAGCGCTGGACATTATACAAGTGAGAATGCCGGTATGAGTAACGAAAAGATCAGTGAGAATCTGATCCGCCGAAAGCCTAAGGGTTCCTGAGGAAGGCTCGTCCGCTCAGGGTAAGTCGGGACCTAAGGCGAGGCCGAAAGGCGTAGTCGAAGGACAACAGGTCGAAATTCCTGTACCACCGTAAGCCGTTATGAGCAATGGGGGGACGCAGTAGGGTAGTGACGCGGACTGATGGATGTCCGTCTAAGCAGTAAGGCTGATGTGTAGGCAAATCCGCACATTGTAAGGCTGAGCTGTGATGGGGAGCGAAAATTATAGTAGCGAAGGTCATGATCTCACACTGCCAAGAAAAGCCTCTAGCCAGGTGAAGGTGCCCGTACCGCAAACCGACACAGGTAGGCGAGAAGAGTATTCTAAGGCGCGCGGAAGAACTCTCGTTAAGGAACTCGGCAAAATGACCCCGTAACTTCGGGAGAAGGGGTGCCCCGGTAGTGTGAATAGCACGAGGGGGCCGCAGTGAAAAGGCCCAAGCGACTGTTTAGCAAAAACACAGGTCTGTGCGAAGCCGTAAGGCGAAGTATACGGGCTGACGCCTGCCCGGTGCTGGAAGGTTAAGGGGAGTGGTTAGGGAGTAATCCCGAAGCTGTGAACCGAAGCCCCAGTAAACGGCGGCCGTAACTATAACGGTCCTAAGGTAGCGAAATTCCTTGTCAGGTAAATTCTGACCCGCACGAATGGCGTAACGACTTGGGCGCTGTCTCAACGAGAGATCCGGTGAAATTTTAATACCTGTGAAGATGCAGGTTACCCGCGACAAGACGGAAAGACCCCATGGAGCTTTACTGCAGCTTGATATTGAATTTGGGTACGATCTGTACAGGATAGGTGGGAGCCTTTGAAGCATGAGCGCCAGCTTGTGTGGAGGCAACGTTGGGATACCACCCTGATCGTATCTAGGTTCTAACCTGGTACCGTAATCCGGTGCGGGGACAGTGTCAGGTGGGCAGTTTGACTGGGGCGGTCGCCTCCTAAAGAGTAACGGAGGCGCCCAAAGGTTCCCTCAGAATGGTTGGAAATCATTCGAAGAGTGCAAAGGCATAAGGGAGCTTGACTGCGAGACCTACAAGTCGAGCAGGGACGAAAGTCGGGCTTAGTGATCCGGTGGTACCGCATGGAAGGGCCATCGCTCAACGGATAAAAGCTACCCTGGGGATAACAGGCTTATCTCCCCCAAGAGTCCACATCGACGGGGAGGTTTGGCACCTCGATGTCGGCTCATCGCATCCTGGGGCTGAAGTAGGTCCCAAGGGTTGGGCTGTTCGCCCATTAAAGCGGTACGCGAGCTGGGTTCAGAACGTCGTGAGACAGTTCGGTCCCTATCTGTCGTGGGCGTAGGAAATTTGAGAGGAGCTGTCCTTAGTACGAGAGGACCGGGATGGACGTACCGCTGGTGTACCAGTTGTTCCGCCAGGAGCACCGCTGGGTAGCTATGTACGGACGGGATAAACGCTGAAAGCATCTAAGCGTGAAGCCCCCCTCAAGATGAGATTTCCCAGTATGTAAGACCCCTTGAAGACGACGAGGTAGATAGGCTGGGGGTGGAAGTGCAGCAATGCATGGAGCTGACCAGTACTAATCGGTCGAGGGCTTATCCAATAGCAAGTGATAATTCGCGTGTTTCGTTTCGAATCTAGTTTTCAGAGAACGATCTCTGAAGCATATTCCCTGATAGCTCAGTTGGTAGAGCACTCGACTGTTAATCGAGTTGTCACAGGTTCGAGCCCTGTTCGGGGAGCCATATGGAGAGGTGTCCGAGCTGGCCGAAGGAGCACGATTGGAAATCGTGTAGGCGTCACAAGCGTCTCGAGGGTTCGAATCCCTCTCTCTCCGCCATAATATTAAGGCCCGTTGGTCAAGGGGTTAAGACACCTCCCTTTCACGGAGGTAACAGGGGTTCGAATCCCCTACGGGTCATAATAACTTCTCAAAAAAGAAGTTGATTTTTACAACAAAATTATGGTATGATCATAAATGTGTTGTTCGGAGGCTTAGCTCAGCTGGGAGAGCATCTGCCTTACAAGCAGAGGGTCGGGGGTTCGATCCCCTCAGCCTCCACCATATAAACTTTATAACGACGCGGGGTGGAGCAGCCCGGTAGCTCGTCGGGCTCATAACCCGAAGGCCGCAGGTTCAAATCCTGCCCCCGCAATTATACTTTCCTTTGAGAAAGTGATCTGGAACCGTGGTGTAGTTGGCCTAACATGCCTGCCTGTCACGCAGGAGATCGCGGGTTCGAATCCCGTCGGTTCCGCCATTTAATCTTTACATGAGGCAAACTGTTCACTACATCTGCTGTATGGCACTGATGCCCTATATAAAGTGTAAGGAATTAAGATTAGACTTTATTATGGCTCGGTAGCTCAGTCGGTAGAGCAGAGGACTGAAAATCCTCGTGTCGGCGGTTCGATTCCGTCCCGAGCCACCATTTTTAAAACAATTTAATATGCCGGTGTAGCTCAACTGGTAGAGCAACTGACTTGTAATCAGTAGGTTGGGGGTTCAAGTCCTCTCGCCGGCACCATGTAATCCTGGAGGATTAGCGAAGTGGCCAAACGCATCAGACTGTAAATCTGCTCCCGTACGGGTTCGGTGGTTCGAATCCATCATCCTCCACCAGTTTTTAGGGGCATAGTTTAAAGGTAGAACAACGGTCTCCAAAACCGTTGGTGTGGGTTCAATTCCTGCTGCCCCTGCCAATTAACTTTTAGAAAATAACCTTTTGTGGCGATCGTGGCGAAGTGGTTAACGCACCGGTTTGTGGATCCGGCATTCGGGGGTTCAATTCCCCTCGATCGCCCCTTTGTTTTTTCATTTTTTATTGGGGATTAGCCAAGCGGTAAGGCAACGGACTTTGACTCCGTCATGCATAGGTTCAAATCCTATATCCCCAGCCATTATGCGGACGTGGCTCAGCGGTAGAGCATCGCCTTGCCAAGGCGAGGGTCGCGGGTTCGATTCCCGTCGTCCGCTCCAAAATATGGCGCCATAGCCAAGTGGTAAGGCACAGCTCTGCAAAAGCTTTATCCCCAGTTCGAATCTGGGTGGCGCCTCCAGCATTTGCCGGCGTGGCGGAATGGCAGACGCGCTCGACTCAAAATCGAGTGGGAAACCGTGGAGGTTCGAGTCCTCTCGCCGGTATATTGAATAGCCCTACATGTTGCTTATGCAATGTGTAGGGCTATTTTATTTTATGTGAAACGATTTATGCGCAGTAAGAAAATGTAGAATAAGAAAAGATGGACGTTAATAAAGATTGACGCATGATTACATTAAGTATATTGTAGATAAGTAAAGTCTTTAATATAGAGGAGTGAAGTAGAGTGACTAATGGAAAAAATGAATCGGATACTGATCTGTTATTTGATCTTTCTGTATGGGAAGAGGCATGGAAGAACCGCCCGAGAATTTCAAAATATGAGAAGAAAAGCACTCCCTTTAATACAGAAGAAGCATTTGAGCGGTGGGCCAGGGATTATCATGCACAGTCGTTTACCGAAGAAGGAAAGCAGCGTTCTGAACGCATTATGGGCTGGATTGAAAACCAGGGTGTGGAATTCGCAGGGTTATCCATTTTGGACATTGGAGCGGCCTCAGGCATATTTACCATTCCTTTTGCGGAAAAGGGGGCAAGTGTGACCGCAGTTGAGCCTTCTGAGTTGCTTGTCTCCCTTATGAAAGAGACGATACCTCCTGCTCTGGAATCCAAAATAGAAATCGTAAAAGAACGATATGAGGAAATCTCTATTCAGGATAAAGGCTGGGAGAAGAAATATGACTTTGCATTTGCATCCATGTGTCCGGCAATGTCGGATTGGGAAACGATTGAGCAGGCGATCAATTGTGCCCGGAAGTATGTGTATATAAGTACTATGGCGGGACAGAAGGAACACACACTAATGGATGAACTTAAGGATGTACTGGGAGTAACTTCTTCATACAAGACCGGTGATATGGGGTATATCCAACAGTTGCTGTATTTGAAGGGGTATTCTTATACGATGATCATTACGAGAGAAGTTAACTCATTTGAAGTACCGGTGGAAGAGATTATCGAGAAGCTGCCAGAATGGCTTAATACGTATGAGTTACCATCGGATGAAGATTCCCTCAGATTGGCTGAGAAGTACATTAGCGATACGTACAAGGATAGTACGGTGACCTTCTCACGTGGAGCAAGGTTTGGTAAAATTCTAATTCAACTTGAACAGCCAAATATGAAAACAGTTCGTACTAAGGATAAGCGATAAATCGCATACGCTTGGCAAGTGTACTGATAATAAGGAATTGAGATGGACAATGTAGTCTAACGTCTAAGATGACACTAGGAAGCATCACAACACTGCGCAAAGAGATGAACGGTTGAAACATATGATGTTAAGATTGTAGAAGTAAAGTTGTAAGTGAAGGGAGCAGGTTATGTGCTCCCTCTTTTTGAAGCCACTAATTTGTCGATCGCTTTGAACCAGACCCTCGTTTATTTAGAGATGTTCGAGACAACGAAAAACAAAACACAGACCTTGTTTTCAGAGAATGATCTCTGAAGTACATTCCCGGATCTCTCAGTTGGTAGAGCACTCGACGGTTAATCGAGTTGTCACAGGTCCGAGCCCTGTTCGGGGAGCTATATGGAGCGGTGTCCAAGCTGGCCGAAGGAGTACGACTTACTATCGTGCTCCTTGTCTAATTTCTGTTCGACACTTCTGCTTTCTGCTTACGCTCCCGATACTGGCCGGGGGTGATTCCTTCCCATTTACGGAATGATCGGATAAAATTTTGCGGATTGTTGTACCGAAGTCGTGCTGCGATATCTTTAACGGTTAGCTCACTTTCGTCCAGCCATTTTTTAGCGATATTAAATCGGTACTTGGTCAGATATTCACTAAATGCACAACCTGTCTCTTTGCGGAAAACACTACTTAAGTAGTTGGCATTGTAGTGAAGCTTAACAGCACATTCCTCAAGCGTCAGATCCTTATCATAATCTTGATGAATCATGGCAATCATTTTCTCAGATATATGCTGATACTGGGCATATTGTCTCGCTTTAAAAACCTGAATGACGGGCAAGATGACTTGATGGTTAAACCACTCCTCAACTTCAGCAGCGTACTGCAAACCATGAAGTTCATGAAACATCGAGCCACGACCTTGGGAGAACTGTCCGAGTCGTATGCCGGATTCCTGAGTCATTTGCAAAATATGCGTGAGTAGCCTCGTAAGAGCCACCTCATACTCCTCGGGTGTAACCTCCATACCAAAGATCACTTCAAGCAGTTGTTTCAGAAGAGCAGAGGACTGAACTTCGTCCGCGCTTTGAATAGCTTGGATCAACGAATATTCCAATGATTCCGGGTAGGTCATGGACCAAGTGGGAGCATAATGATCTATGTTCTCATATTGAAAAATAATGCCTGTTCCCAGCTTCATCCGATGCCTCAATGCTTCCATGGCTTCTGTATAAGCTTGAGGGATGTGATATAAAGAGCTGTGCGGCTGGCTGAATCCTATACTGACTTGAAGAGCTAGAATCCTATCCATCTGTTGTTGTAACTGGTCTGTTAATACATATAGCTTCTGTGAAAAAATAAACTGATCCTGTTCAACGGTCCCAATCACCGTGACTACCGTATGATCCAGCACAATGGGAAGCAATTGTTGGTTATGCAGAACCGTTTCCTCCAATATATTTTGAATAGCGAATAATAAGAGGTCACGATCACTAGCTCTATATTTTGTATGATTAACAAGGTCGGCCTGTAGTGTAATAACAGCAATTTGTTGCCATTCCCGAACCTGATGTGTGTAGCCATATTCATGCAAGGTGTCATGAAGAGTATGAACAGGGATCTTACCCTGGAACAGATTCATCATAAAATGATTGCGAATCTGCAACAGATGCACATTAAGTGTGTTCTCTAATTGGGACCGAGAGGCAGATAATTGTGAGACCCCTGCCCTGATTTGTTCGAACTCATCAGAAAATGGTGGTGATTGCTGAGCTACCGTGTTTCCTTCTTTGGACAGGTGGTTGTCACCAAGTTGGGTTAAAAGTTTACGAATCGGGACATGCATTCGCTTGGAGCCTAGCCAGGCGAGTAATAATGAAAGTAAAAGTAAGAAGATACTGATATACAAGGTGTGTAATCCGATATCGATATATTCTTGTGTCAGAATATTGGTAGGTGAGATTAGAACATAAGTCCATCCTTTTAAGGTAGAAGGGCTATACGTCAGAGTATAATGTGTATCGTCGATCTTCACTTCTCGGTTTTCAAAACCTGTTGAAAATGTGATGGGTGATAGTTTGGTTATGTTGGCTTCTGTATCACGATCCTGTAATCCAATGGCAGACAGCGGTTGTCCAATGTATACAGGATCGGGATGGACCAAGATACGTTGTTCCCGATTCATAATGATCAGTCCTGAGGCAGCATTTCCTAAGGATGCTTCTCCTCGTGTATTTTGCAAAGAGCATGCAGGGATTCCCGCAATCAGAGCAGCATCAGAAGACGTATTCAGATTGGGAATAGACCTCGCTAGGGCAATATGATAAATACAGCCTGTACCGGGTGAACGCTCATCATTGCTGAACACCGATGAAGGGGAGAGCTGCCATCCAGAAATTAACGTATCCGATATCAATTCCTTCATGGGAAGAGCCAGCGGAAAATCGGTATTACGATATAATCCGGCATGATCAATAAGCCAATTCTGGGATTGATTCACCAGGGTAATATCCAGCAATGGCTCCCATGACCTCATATTCTGAAATTCGCTCTGTAGCTTGTCGGCAAGCAAAGGTCCTTTCCCTTCTAGTGAAGAAGAAGCAGACAGGGAACGAAGGGTTACTGGAGAGCGAACGGCCTGATCAAGCATATAACTGACTGTAGCGAGTTTGTGCTCTACGTTGGATTGCATTTGTTCCAGCAACTGTCTGTTGGCCTGTGTACGATGCAGCTCTGTTTGGTTTGATGAATAGATAAATGCGGCAATTCCCGTTAACAAAATGGGCAGGGTGCTTAACAGGATTCCGAAGATGATCATTTTATGGAGATAGCTGATTGGTCGCACAGTTTCAGTTCCACCCCTGACATTAGAAATAGTAACACTTTCTATTTTAGTAAACGCTTACATATAGAACAATCTAAATTTTGTTTATTTGGATAAATAAGTAATTTCACAGGGGGATATAGAAGTAGAGATAAGAGATTGCTGATAGATGACTTTGCAGAAAAGGCTAGAGAAACGGCTTGGACTGACTATCCAATACGGAATCATGAGGAACGAAATTGCAGTGTGAACGTAAATAGAGACATGGACATTATTCTCTCTACAGGTCGATATCGGCTAAAGGGTAGCCTGAATACGGGGAATAGAAGGTATCTGGAGTGTTATTCAGCTTAGGTGGAACGTTGGTCTTATACAGGGACAGTCAAAGGTCCAACTAGATCCCCGACCTGAGTCTAGGATGAAAAACCGTCCACGGTCTGTTTTGAAAAGTCGCAGAATCCCCTAGAATAAGGACATAAGGTTAAACAAGAAACACGGAAACAAAAAAACAAGAAACAAACGAACAAATGACTCAACATTAAAACAAACGAATGGAAAGGGCGGTGAACAACAATTATGAGATTGAATAAGGGAAATGGCTGGGCGATTGTATTGATTGCGCTGGGTGCACTACTCCTCTTCGGAAAGTTAACTCCACTTCTTGGACACTTAATGGGTTATCTGATTCCGGTCCTGATGATTGCACTGGGATACTACGGAGTCAAACGAGGGAATGTGATGCTTGGCTGGATTGTTCTCATCATCGGTATCATCTCACTGATGGGTAAACTGGCATGGTTGATCGGACCGATCATCGCGATCGGGTTAATCATCTTTGGTATCTCAATGCTAAGCAATAACCGCAGTCGTCGTGGTCGGTACTAAGCTTTCACGATTATGAAAAGGAGGGACAGAACATAATGAGTGTATTTCGTCGAATGCGGGATATTACCGTAGCCAATCTGAACGAACATTTGGAGCAAAGTCAGGACCCAGTCAAACTGATTGATCAGTTTCTGGTCTCGACCCGCCAAGACATCGGTGAAGCCGAGAAACTTCGTCATCAATATGCAAGTCATACCAGACAAATGAAACAACAAGCCGATCAGGCAGCAGGTATGGTGAACAAACGCGAAGAACAGGCTTCCATGGCTCTCAAAGCAGGAGAAGAACATCTCGCTAAGCTGGCCTTGCAGGAGAAAATCCTCCACGAGGAAAAAATGGAACAGTACAATGAATTGTATGCACAAAGTTATGCGGCATTACAGGAGCTGGATGAACAGATCGACCAGTTGAAAGTTGAATATCAGAATGTATACAGCAAACGCCAATATTACTACGCTCGTATGCAGACGATTCAGTTACAACAACGTATGAACCAGAGAGGGAATCACAACGGTCAGAATGTACCTCGTATGTTTAACCGACTGGATGACCAAGTCTCAGATCTCGAATATGAAGCACAAAGTCTCCGGGATATCCGGCGGATGGGTCAAGATGGTTCAGGAGTAACTGGAAGCATGTCATCCTCCACGCTGGATAAGGAACTGGAGCGCTTAAGACAGAAATTGAACAATGACAGAAAGGAGTAGTCACATGAATAAATTATACCGCTCGGCGCGTAATCGAATGCTAACAGGTTTGATCGGCGGCATTTCTGAAAATCTCGGATTGAGCACCACGCTGCTACGTATCATTTTCTTCATCAGTATTTTTGCTACGGGAGGTACTTCATTGTTGATCTACTTCATCGCTGCATTGGTGGTACCCAAGGAATCCAACCACGTTGATCCATATGCTTATGATCCCAACGTAAGAGGATACAAGTAAACGAAAGGAGCAAGAACATGAGCAAATTATACCGCTCAACGCGTGACCGGATGTTAACCGGCTTGTGCGGTGGAATTTCCGAAACCATCGGAATGGATTCCACCCTGCTGCGTATCATCTTTGTTATCAGTATCTTCGTAACTGGCGGCACGTCGTTGTTAATATACTTTATTGCAGCACTGGTGGTACCAAAAGAACCGTATCCGCCTTATGATCCATATGGCTACGGTCAGGGCCCAGGTCCTGGTCCTGGCAGAGGATACAACAACTATGATCATCAGCCACCGAGAGGTCCTTTTCAAAATAATCACAACCAGCAAGGTCCTGGTAACTTCGGTCCCGGCCCTGGATTCAACGGCAGACCTCAATCTGGTCCCCGTTCTTATGACAACAACGCCTACGGAGCAGGTGCACCACAAGAAAGTGAACTTGATTCCATGATGAAAGATATCGAGAAAAAAGCACTGAAAAAAGAAGTTGAAGAGCTTCGCCAAAAATTATCTCGTTACGAGAAGGGAGAAAAGTAAAATGGGAGTATTTAAACGGATTAAGGATATGACGAAAGCATCGGTAAATGATATGTTGGATAAGGTAGAAGACCCGATTGTAATGTTGAACCAGTACTTGCGTGATATGGAGGCTGAGATTCATGAGGCAGAGGTAACTGTTGCTAAACAAATGGCAAATGAGCGCCGCATGAAACAACGTTTGGATGAAGCGGAGCGTACTTCGGTACAACGTGAGTCCCAAGCAGAAGCTGCTCTGTCTAACGGTCAGGAAGAAGTGGCACGCAAATTGTTGGAAGAGAAAATCTACTTTGATCAAAAAATTACGGAGTACAGCGAACTGCATGCACAGTCCGAAGCACAAGCAAAAGATCTGTTGCAACAGTTGCATGACATGAAAGATGAGTTCTACAAAATGCGTAACAAACGTAATGAACTTGTATCCCGTGCACAAATGGCAAAAGCTAAAAAACAAATGTCTTCCATCAACAGCTTGCATTCGATCGAAAGTGGCGGCGCATCACTTGGATTCCACCGCATGGAGGAGAAAATCATGCAGCTGGAAGCTGAAGCTGACGTAGCTCGTGCACCTTATCGCAACACATCATCCACGTACACGAATCCTGTAGATGTGGAAAAACAATTCAAAGTGGATCAGCAATTACAAGCCCTCAAAAACAAAATGGGCAATGGTTCCAAGAATGAAGCGAACGGAACTTCAAAAGAATAACTGTTCGCTTAGTGGACAATATGATATTCTATAAATCGTGTATAATGTACGGTTGGTAGAACAAAAGTTAAGCCATACAGGACTTCAGTGCCTGATATGGCTTTTCCGTTGAATAAAGAGAGATTAACTTACAGAGGAGGTGCGGCGGGGATGAATCAAAAGAGTAAATGGCTTGCAGTTGTCATTATGATTATTGGCACAATGATGTTATTGAATGACAATATTAACTTCCTGACCGCTGCCGCACTGATTCTGTTAACGGTTGGAATGCTTCAAGTCCGCAATGGGGATACCCGCAAAGGTCATCGGTATCTTGGCATTGGTGCGGCACTGTTATTGCTGGATAATTTAATGATTGTATTTTTGATTGTACTTGCTTCTTTAGCTTACTTTTATTCGAAAAACAAAAAGATTCATCTGGACGAAGGCGTTATGAAGAAACAGAATTTCATGGCTCGTTACTACTGGGATCAATCATCCTGGACGTTACGCAGTATGAGTCTGTGGCATGCTATAGGTGAGGTTAACGCGGATCTATCTCTTTCGATTCCGGAGGAGAAACAAACAATTGTGCTGCTGCAAGGAGTTATGGGTAATGTTCGCCTTACACTACCAGAAGATTATGGTGTGGAGATTGAAGCATCGGTTCTTTTCGGCCGGATTAATCTTCTTGGAGAACAAGATAGCGGCATGATGAACAAATTAGTATGGAGAACGCCTGGATATGAATCCAGTGAACATAAAGCAAAATTTGTCATTTCTTATATTGTTGGCGACCTAAGTATCAGTAATCCGTAGTAAAATAGATGAAGAGAAGGAGGAGACCCCGATGAAGACAAAACGACATACCGACATGGTAACCCGAAGTATGGGTGAAGGGATCCTCCTGGTTTTCATTGTGCTCGCTGTTATTTTGTATGTATTGTATACATATGGTTATCTTGCTCCGTTTGCAGGCTGGCGGCATCTGATTCAATCCGGGCTGGCTCTATTGCTACTTCTGATTGGGATTGGTGCGGTCTTTGGGTTCTATCAGAGTTACCGCGTTAAACGCCGGCTCGAACTGCTGCGGGAAACACTTCTACTGTGGGAGAAGGGCTCTCTATCACGCACTGTACCTGATCTGGGCGATGATGATGTGGGTCGTCTAAGTGAGCAACTCGGACGAATCGGCAAAAAGTGGGAAGATCAGGTATCTTCGCTCCAGCGATTGTCTACTCATAATGCACAGCTTGCTGAACAATCCAGAATTACGGCTATTGTGGAAGAGCGGCAGCGTTTGGCACGGGAACTGCATGATGCGGTATCGCAGCAATTGTTCGCGATATCCATGACAGCAACGGCCGTTGGACGGAAGATGGAGAAGGATTTTGAACGTGCTCAGCGGCAGGTGGCTTTGATTGAGGAAATGGCTTCGGTAGCTCAGTCCGAGATGCGTGCGTTACTGTTACATCTGCGGCCAGTTTATCTGGAGGGTAAACATCTCGAACAAGGTCTACGTGATCTGGTGATGGAACTGAAAACAAAAGTACCTATGGACATTGTGCTCGAAATGGACGAAGACATTGAACTGATCAAAGGCATCGAGAATCATCTGTTTCGAATCGTTCAGGAGGCTATGTCCAATACGTTACGGCATGCAAAAGCGGAAAAAATGGAGATACGGATCCAGCGCCGTACTGATGCGATCCGGGTATTGATTCGTGATGATGGGCAAGGCTTCGATCTGGATGAGAATAAACAAGCTTCCTACGGTCTGGCTAACATGCGTGAACGTGTTACGGAGATTGGCGGGGCTATACAATTTGTAACAGCGCCTGGTAAGGGAACGCGGATTGAGATTACGATACCTTTGATGAACGATGAAAGTGAGGAAGAACATGTCAATGGAACCGGAAGTCGAAACGGAGACGGAAACGTCGATCAAAGTATTGCTCGTGGATGATCATGAGATGGTACGTATTGGTCTTGCAGCGGTACTGGATACCGAAGATGGAATTGAAGTTGTTGGTGAAGCAGGTAGTGGAGAGGAAGGCATTCGGCTTGCACAGGAGTATAAGCCTGATGTTGTTCTGATGGACCTGGTTATGGAAGGCATGGATGGCATTGAGGCTACTCGTCAGGTACTTAAAATGTATCCAGAGTGCAAAGTCATTGTATTGACCAGTTACCTGGATGATGAAAAAATGTACCCTGTCATTGAAGCAGGTGCATTCAGTTATCTGTTGAAAACATCAAGAGCCAATGAAGTGGCAGATGCGATTCGCGCAGCCGCTCGCGGGCAATCCGTTCTGGAGTCACAGGTCGCTTCGAAAATGATGAATCGATTCCGGCAGCCACAGGCAGCAGCTCCTCTGCATGATGAATTGACGGACCGTGAAATGGATGTGCTCCGGTTGCTGGCTAAAGGCAAATCGAATCAGGACATCGCTGATGATCTGATCATTGGTATCAAAACAGTCAAGTTCCATGTTACAAACCTACTGGCAAAATTAGGCGTAGACGACCGTACACAGGCTGCGATCTATGCTTATAAAAACGGACTTGCAGAGTAATAACAAGAATCATATGCGTTAACATCATTAAGCCAAATAACCGTGCATTAATGTGCGGAAGTTATAGATAAGAGATGATTTATATATAAGTGCGTGTTCAAAAAGGTCGGTTTTCAGTACCAAGAAGATGGGATAAAGCTAGAAATGGAGTAGCGGAGCGTAGATCGAGCTACGTGAGCAACCGCAATGTTTCCGAAGGAAACATTCTTCGTAAGCCCCTACTTATTTCGGCTGAATTCCATAATGATGTTGAGGATGCCGCTAGGCACCCTTCGTAATCAAAAGCGGACTTTTTGAACAACCTTTATAAGTATGAATGGAAAGCTCTGATCTGCCATGCAAGTGGCGGGTGGGGCTTTTTTTGCTGTGTTCAGAAGAAGTATGGCTAATGTGGGAATGGGGCATGCTGTTGATAGATTCATAGAATGCAAGAATGAACGGGGGATTCAAATGTTAAATCGTTGGATGACAGCAGGTATATTGGCAATGGCTATTATTATTCTTATTGGTGTGGCACAGGTATACGCAGAGAAGAACGAACCGAAAGCAGCCCAACTGGAACAGCTAATCTATACTGCTGACAGTGTAATTGATAATGTGGATCGTCTGGTGATTAAATGGCAAGGAGAAGGCAAGGGAGATGCACAAGCACAGGCCGTGTTACTAGCAAGTCACTTGGGACTTGAATCACCGATGCAGGTACGCCAGACGGGCCATGATGTGTATCGCAGTGAGGTGGTTGTAGGTACAGCTAATAGTAGCATAGGCATGTTGGTCAATGTCGTCGAGACTGGAGATAACGGCTACTACGCCATCGTACAAATTTCTGGGGATGCACACACGGATCGGAAGGCATTAATGACAGTACATGAACAGGTGGATCAACTGCTTGTAGACTCAGGGATGAAGGCAACCTGGAATATGTCCGTGCAAGGTACAGCAGTTACTGCTACTGCACATGATGCGAGTCAGCAACTGGAACTGATCGAAGAACAGCTGTCTACAAAGGTGGATATCACCTCTGTTGAACGTTATACGGATGTAGCCAGCGCAAGTGTCTCTTATGAGGCGGTTGAGCTGCCCCTGTCGATCAAGAGTGGCTCGCATATGTTGAATATGCAACTAGCAGTTCACCAGGTTGGTGACGAGGTCGACAATCGAATTACAGTGGGGTTTCCGGTGATTACGATTGAATATTAAGGATGAATTTTTCATGAATTAGGACCCAATATTGAGAATCTTTATCAGAAAAATGAGTTTGAAATAGTGCATCCATTCAGTTGATATGCTAAAATGGCATCACATCCAAGAAGGAACTTGCTGGTAATTGACAGTTGTATGTCGTGCATATATAACACCATTACATAGCTCGGGGAGAGCGTGAAGGTTATCTTCCCGGAAGAAAGAGGAGCCCATGGTTGAAAAACAATTGCAAGATGAAGTACAGACACCAGGCGCAGTATTTTTCATTTTTGGAGCAACGGGTGATTTGGCCCGCCGGAAGCTGTTTCCGGCTATCTACAGTCTTTACCGTGAAGGCAAGCTTGCCGAAGACTTTGCGGTTATTGGCGTAGCACGTCGTCCGAGGTCCCCAGAAGAATTCCGGGAAGACATCTATGAATCCATTAAAGAGTTCTGCCGTTATCCAGCGGGGGAACCTGATGAGTGGAACGCTTTTGTCGATCATTTTGAATACAAAGCACTGGATATCAATAATGTGGACGGATTCAAAGAGCTGCGTGCGCAGACGGAGCATCTGGAATCAAAGTTTAACACGCCGGGGAACCGGCTGTTCTATCTGGCACTGGCACCTGAGCTGTTTGGCAGTGTCTCGTACAGTTTGCGGGACGGCGGTATGCTGGAAAGTCAGGGTTGGAACCGTTTGGTGATCGAAAAACCATTTGGTTATGATCTGCAATCGGCCGAACATCTGAATGAGCAGATTCGTGAGGTATTCCGTGAAGAGGAAATCTATCGGATTGATCATTATCTGGGCAAGGAAATGGTGCAAAATATCGAAGTGATCCGCTTCGGAAATGCATTTTTTGAACCGCTCTGGAACAACAAACATATTGCCAACGTTCAGATTACGCTTGGTGAGACCGTCGGCGTAGAAGAACGTGGTGGTTATTATGATCACTCCGGTGCACTGCGTGACATGGGGCAGAATCATATGCTTCAGATGTTAACGATGATTGCGATGGAGCCGCCGAGTCGCCTATTCCCGGAAGACATTCGGGATGAGAAGGTGAAGGTATTGCGTTCATTGCGGGCCTTTACTTCGGATGAGGAAGTGAGCAACAATGTCGTGCGGGGACAGTATGCCGAAGGGGAGTACCGTGGCAAGCAGCTTCCGGGGTATCGCCAGGAAGACAAGGTTGATCCGCAGTCGAATACGGAGACTTATTTTGCAGCACGTGTATTCGTGGATAATTTCCGCTGGGCGGGTGTTCCATTCTACATTCGGACAGGCAAGCGTCTTCCGGTGAAAACGACCGAGATCGTAGTGGAGTTCAAGTCGATGCCAAACAACGTGTACCTTGGGAAAAAGTATAAATTGGAACCGAATCTGCTAGTCATTCGGGTAAATCCAATGGAAGGCATATATATCAAAATCAATGCCAAGAAACCAGGCTCGGATTCCGAGATTCAGCCACTCGCAATGGATTTCTGCCAGAGCTGCATGATAGGAATCAACTCGCCTGAAGCGTATGAACGTCTGCTGCACGATGCGGCAGAGGGGGATTCTACGTACTTTACCCGTTGGGATGAAGTGGCAACAGCCTGGTCTTTTGTGGATCGGATCGCAGCAGCCTGGGGACAGAATCAGGGAGAACTTCATACGTACCCTGCTGGAACATGGGGGCCAGAAGCGACAGATAAGCTGCTGGATCAGGACGGATTCCACTGGTGGCCGGTGAATGGTCAGGACGAGGACAGCGTGATCTGGCAAGTGAATGGTTAGGGTAGGGTAAGGGCATTAACAATGGTAATAACAACATACACAACATGACTGAGTCTGGGGAAATCGCAAATTTTGCGGTGTCTCCAGGCTTTTTTTCGCGGGGAAAGGGGAGGTATCCATCATAAGGAAATAAGTAATTTAAATTAAGTTGTTGACAAAAAGTAAGTATGTAACTTATACTCAACACATGAGTTAAAGAGTTACGCAAATGACAAACTTTATTCGGGCAAACGTTTCGGATAAGTTATCATTCATGAGATAAAATGTAAACCAGTTGAAGGGGTTTGCGTCACAGAGAATCATGAAGAAAAAATGTGCATAATATCTTTAATCTAAGAATACTATTTTGTATATATCGAATGGAGGAAAAAGAAAATGATGTTGGATGTAGGGTTGTTGTTGATTCGTTTGGTGATTGGATTGTCGTTCATGGCGCACGGGGCTCAAAAGCTGTTTGGTTGGTTCGGAGGGTACGGGATCAAGGGTACAGGCGGCTGGTTTGAATCGATGGGCATGAAGCCCGGTGCATTGGTGGCGTTACTGGCTGGACTCGCGGAATTCGGTGGCGGATTGCTGCTGGCGCTGGGTCTGCTCACACCGGTAGGTGGCATTCTGATTGCATTGACGATGGTCATTGCCATTGTGAAAGTCCATGGAGCGAACGGATACTGGTCCACACAGAACGGATTCGAATATAATCTTGCGATTCTGGTGATTGGTGTAGCGCTGGCCCTTACGGGTGGCGGACAATACGCGCTGGATGCATTGATTTTCTAAATCCGATAAATAAAAATGAATGAGGAGTGCCTGGATGCCATGGAAATGGCTGAAGGGTGCTTTTTTTTTGCAAGTGAAAAGAGAAGAATCTGCTGTAGTAATCGGTTATTTTCGGTACAGATTATGGTACAATAGGAGAGTTGGGTTAAGAAGCAGTTCACGGTATGCATGAAAGCACAGATTTGAGGAGGATGAACTCCATTGTAAATGTGTAAAATTAATCTAGTGTGTAAATACATCGTATGTAAAATGATCAGTGTACAATCAACCGGCCTCGCCGGATTGCATAAAGATTGAATGATGGACCGGCCATGCCGGATTAACGTGAATGAACGGACGAAAGGGATTAAACCTATGAGCAAAACTGCAAATGAAATTCTTCAACAGGAAGTGGACAAACGCCGGACGTTTGCCATTATCTCTCACCCGGATGCGGGTAAAACGACATTAACCGAGAAACTGTTGCTGTTCGGGGGCGCGATTCGCCTTGCGGGAACGGTAAAGGCTCGGAAAGCCAGCAAACACGCAACAAGTGACTGGATGGAAATTGAGAAACAACGGGGAATCTCGGTTACCTCTTCCGTAATGCAATTTGATTATCTGGATCATCGCGTCAACATTTTGGATACACCGGGTCACCAGGACTTCAGTGAAGATACGTATCGTACACTCACGGCTGCCGATAGCGCAGTAATGTTGATTGACGTGGCAAAAGGTGTCGAGGCACAAACGATCAAGTTGTTTCAGGTATGTGCGAAGCGTGGCATTCCAATTTTTACGTTTATCAACAAACTCGACCGTGAGGGTAAAAGCCCATTTGATCTGATGGAAGAACTTGAAAATGTACTGGGTATTCGTTCGGTTCCGATGAACTGGCCTATTGGTACAGGTCGCGAGCTGTGCGGTGTCTATGACCGGATGAAAAATCAGGTGGAGTTGTTCCAAGGGGACGATCACTCGACGATTAAAGTGCAAAAGGTAGATGGCTACAAAGATCCGATTATCCGTGAGATGGCAGGAGAATACCTGCATGATCAATTGTGTCAGGATCTGGAGTTGCTGGATATTGCGGGCGACCAATTCGATATGGAGAAAGTTCAACGCGGCGAATTGACCCCTATTTTCTTCGGTAGTGCGATCAACAATTTCGGCGTACAGACTTTCCTGGAGAACTTCCTGGAACTGGCACCAAAGCCTGAACCACGTCGCAGTACGGCAGGAGAGATTCAGCCAACGAATGAAAAATTCAGCGGTTATGTGTTCAAGATTCAAGCAAACATGAACCCGGCACACCGGGATCGTATTGCGTTCCTGCGTATTGTGTCAGGCAAGTTCCAACGTGGAATGAGTGTAAAGCATACTCGTGTGGGCAAAGAAATCAAGCTGTCACAGCCACAGCAATTCCTGGCACAAGACCGGGATATTGTCGAAGAGGCATATGCTGGCGATATTATCGGTTTGTTCGATCCGGGTATCTTCCGGATTGGCGATTCACTGAGCCAAGGCAGCGAGGTTGTCTTTGAGGAGTTGCCAACGTTCTCGCCAGAGATTTTCGCCAAAGTTACTGTGAAAAATGCATTGAAACATAAACAGTACCAAAAAGGAATTGATCAGTTGACGGAGGAAGGAACCATTCAGGTGTTCCAGACGGCAAGTTTCGACGAGACGATCCTCGGCGTAATTGGTCAACTTCAGTTCGAGGTATTTGAATACCGAATGAAAGGTGAGTATGGGGTAGACGTGCAATTGCAGCGCATGCCTTATCAGTTCGCTCGCTGGATTGTGGACGAGAATCTGGACCCAAGCAAATTCCGGATTAACTCTGCGCTTGTAAAAGATAAAAAAGGGAATTATGTAGTGCTCTTCGAAAATGAGTATGCCATGAGAACGGCTATGGATAAAAATCCTACAGCTCAATTCCTGGAGACTGCGCCTTAAGTGAAGGCGGAAGTCTTTCGTGGATATTGTTAAAAGGTTAGTTAAACGCGACAAGTTCATGTGATGAGATAGATCTTGTTATAAATAAGATCCCTCCGCCAATTGGCGGAGGGATCTATTGCTATACACCTTACTTGGAGGCGGGTATAACCAGCCGAATAAGGGAAAGCTTTCTTTTGCAGACAGAACAAACGGTTTGATGGTTACCTTACCCTTCAGTGCTTCGATTAACGAAGCGGTTGAACGGGAATGGTGTGCAGATGCTCCTGCGCGATTTGAATGAGTTCTTCCTGCTTGGCAGGTTCTGTGTTCTTCCAGATCATCTCGAAAATGGCGCCAAGTCCAGGTAATGCAGCTTCCGGTCCATCCACTGAACCTTCAATCATCTCCCGGAGCTGATCATCACTCTTGTCATGAACTTTATGAACAATCGCTTCACGCAGACTTAATGTAATGGGCATCGCAATTCCCTCCTCGTATATTCGGCTGCTCTAATACTGTTCCCTGGGAAGCGCGAGCGCATTCAAGTTTATCAGGCTTTGTGGTATACTACGAAGGATTATTTACGTTAGCATGGGTATCCGTAATGATGCGTCATGCTGAAGTGCAGCGGGAGGTTAAGACCCTAATGGCCAAGAAACAGTATGCCGTAATTGGCATGGGACGGTTCGGATCAAGTGTTGCCAATGCACTGAGCGGTATGGGATTCGATGTGCTGGCAATTGATGCGGACGAGCAGCGGACTCAGGAAATGTCCAATGTGGTGACCCATGCGGTATCGGCAGATTCAACAGATGAAGAAGCGCTGCGTGCGCTGGGCATACGAAATTTCGACGTTGTCGTTGTGGCAATTGGTGAAGATATACAAGCGAGTATTCTGACAACATTGATATTGAAAGATATGGGTGTACCGGTGCTGATCGTAAAAGCTCAAAATGAGCTTCATGGTAAGGTATTGCAGAAGATTGGGGCGGATAAAGTCATCTATCCTGAGCGGGATATGGGACTGCGCGTAGCCCATCATCTGACCTCACCTAATATACTGGATTACATCGAATTGTCTGAGGATTATAGCATTCTGGAGATGAGAGCTTCCGAGCAGATGATCGGCAAAAACCTGATGGAATTAAACATTCGTGCACGTTTTGGTTGTAATGTGATGGCGATCCGCAGTGGGAATTCAATGAACATCTCGCCGTACGCGGAGGACCGGATCGAAGCTGGAGATGTGCTGATCATTGTAGGTCACAAGGATCATTTGACGAAAATGGAGCTTGCATATCCGAAGTGATGGATGCAGATGGGAAGGATGGAAAGATGGATATTGTATCACCGCAAAATACACGTGTAAAAGAATGGGCACAGCTGCTGGAGAAAAAGCATCGTACCCGTCAACATAAATATATCATTGAGGGCATTCATCTGGTACAGGAAGCGTTGCGCGCAGGAGCAGATCTGGAGTGTATTGTGTACGACGGAGAGCAAGGCGTACCTAGCGAACTCGCCGGACTTGAGAATCCGCTACAGCGTGTGGAGTGGGTCAGTGTATCTCCAGCGGTTATCGCCAAATGTACGGATACGATGACACCGCAGCCTGTATTCGCAATTGTGCGTAAAGGCAGTGAGCCGCTGGAAAGCCTGATTGCCGGAGCGCGCGGGCTTGTTGTGGTGCTGGACGGAGTGCAAGACCCAGGGAATGTAGGAACCATTATTCGTAGTGCGGATGCAGCTGGTGCAGCTGGGGTCGTACTTGGCGCGGGCTGTGCTGATGTATATAACCCGAAGACGATTCGTTCGACGATGGGGTCATTGTTTCATTTGCCTATTGTGGAGGGCCAGTTGGAATCCTTGCTTCCCGAAGCGAAGGCAGCGGGCGTGAAGCTGGTAAGTACTTCTTTGCAGGCAGAGCATTCATGTTATAGTTATGATTTTACGCAGTCGGTATGGCTTGTCATTGGTAACGAAGGCAAGGGTATCTCGGACGCTACGGCAAGTTTGGTGGATGATGCGATTACGATCCCGATGCAGGGACAGGCAGAGTCGCTTAACGCGGCAATGGCGGCAACGATTCTGTTGTTTGAGGCCATGAGACAGCGGATGAGATAGGTAGTAATATAGCTCACATTTTGTGAAAAATGTATGAAGACTGGATACTGGTTGAAGATTGATTAAACCAATTCCAGTCTTTTTTAATTCTCATGTGAGTGCGTTCGAAGCAGATTCTTTAAACAAATAATTCTTTACTGTTCGTTCTAGAAATGATATGCTAACAGCAAGTTAGTTCTAACTGTTTTTTTTGCACAATAAAGAACGATCGTTCTCAAAACTGAAATTACACTAATTTAAAGAATATGAGGGAGAGAATGAGATGAAATACACCGTAATTACAGGAGCAAGTTCAGGGATTGGATATGAAACGGCATTGGCATTTGCAGCACGGGGCAAACACTTGATTTTGGTAGCTAGAAGATTAGATAAGCTTGAAGAGCTTAAATCGACTATTCAGGGTATCGATCCTAATGTGAGTGTTATCGTTCACACAAGTGACCTGTCTGTTAGCGCAGAGGCGTACACGCTATATAACGATTTGAAGGAATATGAAATTGAGACTTGGATCAACAATGCAGGGCTTGGAGAAGGCTCGTTCATTGCTGAACAGAATTTGGATAAAGTGGAGACCATGCTGCGTGTTAACATCGAATCGTTGACCATCCTTTCTACACTGTATGTGCGAGATTATGCGAATGTCGAAGGGACACAATTGATTAACGTCTCATCCGCACTTGGATATGCCATTGCTGTAGGCAGTGTTGCTTACTCTGCATCAAAATACTACGTAAGTGCCTTCACCGAAGGTCTTGCCAGTGAACTGGATCTGAAAGGTGCAAAACTAAAAGCGAAGATCCTGGCACCAGCGATCACGGAAACAGAATTTGTTCAAAAATCAATAGATGCTGAAGGATTTGATTACAAAGCGAATATGTCCAAATATCATACTGCTAAAGAAATGGCAGGCTTCATGATCGATCTGTATGATCGCAACGATGTGGTTGTGGGGATTGTAGACCAGAACTATGATTTCCAACTGACAGGTGCAATCTACCCGGTGATTTCAGAACTAGGTTAATTCAGAAGCATCCACCAATACATCCTTCACCAAATTTCAAATAAGAAGAGGAGTACATCCAATTGAAAAAGATATGGAGTAAAACAAAGGTTGGCAACATGGAATTGCCTCATCGACTAGCGATGGCCCCTATGACACGCAGTCGGGCGCAAGAAGATGGTACACCTGGAGAGTTGGCGGCACTTTATTATGCTCAGCGTGCGACGATGGGACTTCTGATTACGGAAGGTACACAACCTTCCGATGATGGACAGGGATACTTGTGGTCACCTGGCATCTACACCGATAAGCATATTGAAGGATGGAAAAAGGTAACGGATGCGGTGCATGAAGCTGGCGGATATGTTTATATCCAATTAATGCATGCAGGTCGCATGTCACATCCGGATAATACCCCGCATCATCGCCAACCGGTTGCTCCATCTGCAATCGCACCGGGTGTAGAAATGTTTACGGCTACAGGGATGCAGGATATCCCCGTTCCCCGGGAATTGAGTCAGGAGGATATTCAAACGACCATTGCCGATTTCCGAAAAGCAGCTGCCGCAGCGATCGAAGCAGGGGCGGATGGCATTGAGATTCATGGGGCCAACGGATACTTGATCAATCAATTCTTGGGAGAAAATTCAAATACACGGACAGATGAGTATGGCAGGTCTATTGAAAATCGTGCTCGCTTTGCGATTGAAGTAACGAAAGCCATCGTGGAGGAAATAGGTGCAGAACGAACTGGCTTCCGAATTTCGCCTGGGACACCACTGGGCGGTATTCAGGATGGTGAACAAGGTCCTGAACTCTATCGCTACCTTGTAAAAGAATTAGCTCAATTGGATCTGGCGTACCTTCACATCATGCATCTTGGAGACGAGGACCTGCTGCAAGACATTCGTTCAATTTGGCAGAATCCATTGTTGGTCAACCGGGCCGGAAGAACGTTAGAAGATCTCAGTGCAGATCTAGATCGTGGTCTCGCTGATCTGGTACCGATTGGTGTATGGTCTTTGGCCAATCCGGATTTGGTGGAACGTCTTCAACAAGGTGCATCACTGAATGAAGCAGATCCTGCAACCTTCTTTGGTTCAGGAAGTAAAGGGTACACAGATTATCCTACGTTGGATGAATTGAAGTCACAAGAGGGGCAACACTAGCACCAACCATGGAGCATGGCGTACAACTGAACCTTGTTCGCCATGTTCCTACATAAGTTGAACGAATCATTTACACGATAACGTAGAGGACAGAAAGAACCTGAAAAAGCGAAGCTACAAGCTTTCTGAAAGAAAGCTACTTCGGAAGCATACACCTCGCCTTTATCACCGGATTTTCCCTTTAGAAAGGGGATCAAAAAAATCTGGGGATAACAGCGATTGGAGGGTTGTTCTGTCATCGTAGTGTCAGTGTAAATAATCTTTAGTTCAACTTATATAGTTTATAAGCAAAGGAAGAGGATAAATGATGAAAGCAGCTCAAATACAGAAATACTCCAAAAAAATCCAAGTGGAAATCAATAATATCGAGATACCTCAGATTCAGAGCCATGAGGTCCTTGTCAGAGTAAAAGCAGCGGGTGTAAATCCGCTGGATATCTTGAATATGAATGGCAGTGTTCGGATGATTGCTGACTATTCGTTACCTCTAACTTTAGGCAATGAATTATCAGGTGTCATTGAAGCTGTTGGTGATGATGTTTTGAATTTTAAAGTGGGCGATTCGGTCTACACAAGGTTACCTCTGAATAAAATTGGTGCTTTTGCTGAATATGCATCTGTACATGAGGATGCTTTATCCGTTATGCCTGAAAATCTGTCTTTTATCGAAGCTGCTGCAGTACCTCTTACTGCCCTGACCGCGTATCAAGCATTGCATGATGTACTCCGAGCTGAACCGAATAAAAAGTTGTTCATTCCTGGTGGAACCGGCGGTTTCGGTTCGATGGCTATCCCGATTGCCAAGTCCATGGGATTAACAGTGATTACAAGCGGAAGCGAAAGAGGCAGAGCACGTGCACTATCTATTGGAGCAGATCAATTCATTGATTATAAAACTCAACATTATGCTGACATTCTGTCCGATATCGATTATGTGATCGACACCTTGGGTGCGGATGAGATCAAAGCCGAACTTAGCATTTTGAAACCACAGGGCAAGTTAGTCTCTTTGAAGGCAGGACCCAATTATCGCTTTGCAGTGGACAGTCAATTCCCGTTGTGGAAAAGAGCATTATTCGGTCTCGTAGGTGCACGCCTGGATTCTTTAGCGCGTAAGAATCAAAATGAATATCGTTTTTTATTCGTGCACTCCAGTGGAGTTCAATTGCAAGAAATCACAGCTCTTGTGGAAAAAGAAGACATTAAACCTTCGATCGATTCTACGTATACGTTTGAGGACATTGAAAAGGCATTGATCAAAGTATCAACGGGTCACTCCCAGGGCAAAATCATTCTTACCTTTTAAAGGCTCGTTAAGATCATACGTATGTTATTCAATGTTCGTTTTCTGAACAGGAGGGAAGCTAATGGCGAGAAGCAAAGAGTTCGATGAGTCTGTTGTACTGGATAAAGCGATGAGACTTTTTTGGGAAAAAGGCTATGAGAAGACGTCTATGACGGAGCTGGTTAATCATATGGGAATTCATCGTAAAAGCTTGTATGACACATTTGGCGATAAACATACCTTGTTTCTGAAGTCAGTAGATCTGTATGATCACAAAATCAGCTCTGCCCTTGCAGCAGGCGTAAAGCGTTCCAAAACGGCAACGGAAGCACTTCAGTTTATATTTTGTTCTTTAATGCATGGAGAGGAATCTCCAGCATCAGGCTGCTTCATTGTTAATTCGACGGTAGAATTGGCGTCACGCGATGAAGACATGAACAACCGATCAACGGAGATGTTTGCAAATACGGAGAAACTAATCAAGGACATTATGGTGTGGGGACAGCAAGAAGGTGAATTCACAACGGAGTACAACGCCGAGGTATTGGCGGAATATCTGCATAATGTAGGGGTTGGGCTAAGGGTGATGGCCAAGACTTCAACGACAAAGGAAAAACTTCTTCGTATATCGACACTATCTATGGATCTCATACTGAAGTAGTCTATTTTTTCACCATTATAGAATGTTCATTCTAATTGATCTTCCAGATGAAACATATTTTATAGAAAAGAGAGGCAGGTAACGATATGAGAAAGACAGTTCTAATCACAGGGGTATCGGGCGGGATCGGTAAAGAGTTAGCAGATCGATTTGCCAAAGGTGGACATCATATTGTGCTGGTAGCACGAAGCGAGGGTAAAATACAGGATCTAGCTCAGGAGTATCAGAAAAAGTATGGCATTCAGGCAACGGTTATTGCCAAAGATGTAGCGGCACCTGGGGTACCACAGGAGATTTATCATGAGCTGAAGGAAAAGGGCATTGTTGTTGACTATCTTGTCAACAATGCAGGTTTCGGTCTGTTTGGTACGTTTATGGAAACGGATATGGAACAAGAAGTTAATATGATTGACGTGAATATCAAGGCTTTAACCGTCATGACCAAGCTATTCTTGCCGGATATGATACAACGTGGACACGGCGGTGTGATGAATGTGGCTTCGTTGGTAGGTTTTTTCCCTGGACCGATGATGTCGGTATATTATGCAACAAAGGCATACGTGCTATCGTTCACTGAAGCTTTGGAGAATGAAGTAAACGGTACTGGTGTTACGGTGACAGCACTGTGTCCAGGTCTGACATCTACCGGATTTGTGGATCGTTCGGGTATGGGTGTCTCGAAGATGTTGCAGGGCCCAATCATGGAAGCGGGACAGGTGGCCGAAGAAGGGTATCGAGGTTTTTTGCGTGGCAAGACGTTAATTATGCCTGGTGCTCGAAACCGATTCATCGCGTTTATGCCGCGGTTGTTGCCGCGCAAGATGATGACCCGCATGATTAGATCCTCACAGGACAAAACAGGACATTAAACATTTATAGAGTGTGTCCTTCATCTTGTCTTTTACGACAAACATACACAAAAACAGGAGGAAAGTTGAAAGGCACAAATTGAATTTTCTCCATCTCAAATAACTCAGCTAAGTGTTTCCTCATATGAAGAGAGTACTGGTATAAAACTAATGTGCCTCCAGGTCGTAGCGCTGTATGGATCTGTGACAGGATGTTTTGTCTCATTTCTCTGGAAAAATTAAAAAAGGGCAGTCCGCAAATGATGCTATCCAACTGATGAACATGTTCTTGATTGATCCTTTTTGATAGATAAGATGCATTCGAATGGAACATGAATTCAGGATATGTGTTCTTCAGATTACTTCTCATTTTGGGGTCCCTTTCAAATAAAAACACGGTTGCCGATTTCGGTAATTGTGCTCTCATGAGACGTGTGATGGCTCCTGTTCCTGGCCCCAGTTCAGCGATGGTTCTAACCTCATCCCATGGTACAGACTGGACGATTTTACAGGCTAGAAATTTGGAACTGGGGAGGACACTGCCTACTCGTTTGGGGTTCTTCAGGAATCCTTGCAGAAAAAGGAGTGGTTCAGATGTTTTCATTGCGGTTTCCTCCATTATCAATGCTATTGATGTTTCACTGGATGTTAGAAGGCAAGCTTAGTTGGAATATAAATACGTTACGCGTATGTTCTAGTGTTAGAATCCCCTGATGTAACTCCGCAATGTTTCTCGCAATAGAAAGTCCCAGACCAGATCCTGATTGAATGCCTTCGCTATTCCTCGAATAATCCACCTTATAAAAGCGATCAAACAGTCTGTTCTTTTGTTCTATCGTTAGAGGCATGCCTTTATTCTCTACTTCAATGGTAACGTGATTAGGCTGCACACTCATTCGAACATGAATTGTGCCCGGTTTAAAGGAATACTTCAGTGCATTCATGAGGAGATTGTCGATGGCTCGTGCAATCTTATCACTATCCAGAGAGACCATAATCGGAGCCTCACCAAGTTTTTTTTCAATACGAATCCCATGTTCCTGAGCTAAAGGTTCGAATTCAAACAACAATTGATCCAATAGCTGACGTAGGTCAACCTTTTTCAAATTCAATTGGGTATTCACTGCGTTAAGACGTGTGTATTCAAATAAATCATCAAGCAGCTTCTTTAAATGCGTTGCTTTGTTATGGGTGTTCTGGATGAAACGATCATACTCTGCTTTGTCTTGAAATGATTCTGATTTGAGAAGCTCAATATAACCAATTATGCTGGTAAGCGGTGTACGCAGGTCATGTGAGATGCCAGTGATCATGTCCATCTTGGATTGCTCCAGTTCGCGCTCCTTGATGATCTGCATCTGTAACTGTTCAGTCATGTGATTAATGTTGGAAGCGACTCGCCCAAGTTCATCTTGTCGATTAACGGGCACCCTGTAATTCAGATTTCCTTCGGATATGAATTGAAGCCCTTTCTCTAATGTAATGAGATCTCTCACAATTTTTCGTGTGGAAAACAAAAAAATTAACGTGAAAATTACGATGAAGATTGGTGTTAAAACATAAGGAAAAATGTGAAGAAGTGAAGGCCAATTAAATCTTTCACTAATTTCTGCGGCAGCTATGATCAACATATTATTTACACCCACAGAGCCAACAAATGAAATCAATAAACTGATCAACATTTGATATAGGATGTTAATCTGTATCTTTTTTTTAAAATGTGGTAATGGTTTAATCAATTTTATATCCCACTCCCCATACCGTTTTAATGTACTGAGGTTCGCGCGGATTTGCTTCCAATTTCTCTCGCAGGTTACGAATATGAACCATCACCGTATTATCCGAATACCCGTAAGGTTCTTTCCATACGGTTTCGTAAATTTTCTCGGAGCTAAATACTTGTCCAGGATGGCTGGCGAGCAGCACCAGAATGGAAAACTCCAGTGGTGTAAGTGAAATGTCATTATCTTTGAGCTTAACAGAATGTTTACTCGTATCAACGACAAGGTCTTTAATCAGGAGAAGTGAATCAAATTCAGCTTTGCCAATGAGTGTTTGACGTCGGAGCTGAGCCTTAACGCGAGCCAGTAATTCTAACGGATTAAACGGTTTGACCATGTAATCGTCGGCCCCGGTAGTTAGGCCCGTGATTTTATCAATGTCTTCTTCCTTGGCGGATAACATAATAATGGGAGTGGGTGATACTTCTCTTATTTTGAAGCAGGCTTTGATTCCATCCATAATGGGCATCATAACATCCAGAATAACGAGTTGAACCGATGTTGTATTGATAATATTTAGCGCTTCCTCACCATTGGCTGCTTCAATGACCTGATATCCTTCGTTACGTAAATAGACATGAATGACATCACGGATATCGGGTTCATCATCAACAACAAGAATGGTACTCATGATTCAACACTCCTTAAAAATTAGGATAACATCAGTGTAAACGATAGCCAGGAATGTTTAAATTGTTTCCTTTTTGCGACAGACATAAACGAACGCAGGTGGGATATTCAAAGGCACTAATTCTATTTTTTCGATGATAAAGTGTTCGGATAATAATTTTTTCATTTGAAGTGAATATTGAAAGGCGATGAATAATCCTCCGGGTTTTAGTGCCTTATGGATCTGCTCTACCAACGTATTTCTTAATTCAGGCTCAAAGTTGAAGAAGGGCAACCCGCTAAAAATGTAATCGAGTTGCTGAACGCCCTCTTGATTCATAGATTCTACCAATCGAGCGGCGTCTGGATAACAAGAGAACTCCGGGTATGCCATCTTAAGAGTATTCCTCATCGTTTCGTTCATCTCAAACAATAGGACTTTGGTGGAATCCTGTACTTGTTGATGAATATAGCGAGTGATAGGACCTGTACCCGATCCAAGCTCGGCGACTGCTTTTGCCTCTAGCCAAGAGGCTTGCTTCACCATTTTGCTGGCGAGAAACCGGGAACTGGGTATGATACTGCCGACATGTTTAGGGCTTTGCAGAAAGCTTTTCAAAAATAAAACAGGTTCATTGGAATTCATAGGGGTTCCTCCATAATGTGATGTTATGTTATCCAAACCAGTTAGAAATGTAATAAATGAAGCGTCGATAGTATGGGGCCGCCGAAGTAAATTCCCGCTGTAAAATACGTTATGGTCCATAACAAAGCACTGGAATAGGAGATAATAGCAAATTTTCTATACTGGACGCCGCTCAGCCCAATGACCAAAGGGAGAACATACCGCACGATTGGAATGAACAAACCGATGCACATCGCCCAATTGCCACTCTTATTCAGGATGAGTTCAGCCTTGACGAAGTGTTTATGATGTTGAAATCTGTGTTTTATCTTGGTTCCAAATAACTTCCCTGCAAAATAGGCAAAGGTAATGGCCGTTAATAGTCCTGATAAAATACAGAAATATGTGATCCATGAATTGATAACTCCTGTGTGGCTCAAAATGGCACCGCTGATAATCGTGATTTCATTTGGAATTGGAATTCCGAAAGGCCCTAATGAGAAGGCAAAATAAAAAATCAGATATCCATACTGATGTAGTAGCTCTAAGATCGTATTACTGATCATTGTTTTGCCTCCTCTCTTGTCGATATAGCAATCTTAATGAAAAAAACTAAGGAATTAATGAGCATAATTCTGAAGAAAATCTAAAGAATACATAAGCAAGGCCAAATAACTTACGTTTAAGAGAAAAAAGCCTTGCCAAATTAATGGCAAGACTTGAACAGGTAGAACAATTCAGGAGCGGTGATCAAGTGATTTCTGAATATCAAATAAAGTTTGTCTCCAAAAGGAACGTATGAGCGAGCTCGAGTTGAATACCTATATCTTTATATGCAAGGAATTGGATGAGCATCAAAGAAGAGCCGAGATGTCATAATGACGACTCAGCTCTTTTTGATGTCCCAGGGGAGTAGACTTCTTTAAAATCAGTTTATTGTAGGAAGTAGAACCATCTGAGTTTGGCACCAGCAATAAAAAACAAAACAATCCACCCCCACAAAAACAACAAACGTAAAGGTCGTGGAATCAGGAGATATTCTGAGTACAATTTGCTGAAAAGTTTCATTACAGTAGTGACCACCCCTGCTAAGTTACTCCCTTATAACCGCTTTCGAAAGAAAAAGAGATGATAAGATAACCAAGATCCCAACAAGTCTGTATCCCGTGGGGTAGGGCTCAAGGTTTGTTCTGGAGATTATAAATCAGACGATCGATATAGATAATATCAAAAGACCAAAGGGGATCTTATAACTCAGATGCAGAACCTCCAATTATATCAAAATTAGGTATATTATATCATGATAAACACCAGAGGACATTTTTGTATCAGATTCAGCCGTACCTACTCATTCAATAAATAAATCGAACGATATGATGCTGGCATGCCAATATATAGTGTAAGGAGGAGGGGGATGGATAATGAGTGAGCAAGATGAGTACATAGAACTTGTAACGTTAATACGGGCGGGGCATGAAGAAGCATATGGAGAATTATATGAGAAAACAGTGACGAGGATATATCACACTGTGCGATTTCTCATCAAGGATAAGTCTGACGCGGAGGATGTAGTACAGGAGATTTACATTCAGGCATATCGATCATTGGCGCGATATGATACGGAGCGTGCTTTTCGTCCCTGGTTGATGGGGGTGACGATGCGACAGGTTCAGAGTTATCGACGCAAAAGATTGATGCAGTTTCGGTTTGGCAAGCGGCTCGAAAAATCTGACGTGGGAATGGAATATGATTTTTCCACTGATCTGATCAACAAACTGGCAAATCGTCCTTTGCTGCAACAGGTGCGCCGTTTGCCGTACAAGCTGCAGCAGGTGGTTACACTTCATTATTTGAACGAATACACGCAAGAGGAGATTGCTGGCATATTGGAGATTCCACTTGGAACCGTGAAATCGCGTATACATGCGGCACTGGCAAAGTTGAGACAAAAAGAGAAGATGAATCCAAGGTTGCGGGGAAAGGTGGAGGATTTGCATGAAACTCGATGAACAGTTGCGGACAGCCTACCAGGAAGAGACTAAAGAATGGTCCGTTCCTGCGAGAATTAAACATAAAATGATGGATGGTATTCGAAGTGATTCTCACATTAGAAGAAATAAAAAAAGATGGCTGGTCACTGGGCTATTGGCTGTTGTACTCATTATCCCCACCGGAGCCTACGCAGGGTACACCTATCTCGCAGACGGAATATATGGTTCACAGGAAAATATCGCTGCTATGGGGGGAACAGCTGAGGATTATATGAGGTTGGAAGCGAAACTGCAGACGGCCAAGACGCATTTCAGTGAAGGAGAATTTATTCAATACATGGCCCTGCTGAAGAAAATGGGGCAAATGGCCGTGAAGTATGCCGATTCTCAAGGCAACATGCATCCTGAGCAGTGGAGTACAGAGGAGCAGGAACAATATAACCTTCTTGTAGCTGAGCTGGAACCGTTTTTCGAGAAGCTGGAAGCTGTGAGTGAAGGGTCTTCCAAAAAATTGATGGACGAGCAACAATTCTGGACGGAGCAGTTGGAACGGGCTGAGAAGACATTTACCAAGGAACAATATCGTGAGTTTAAGTCTGTCTATGAACAAATGAAGAAGTATGAAGCGATGATATTGGACAAGGATGGAAGCATCCATGAGGAACGCTTGTCAGCGGAGCAAAAGGATGATTTGAGGCAGCTAGAGAGACGTCTAATTCCCTATTTGAAACGATTGGAGCTCAATGTGCGTTGAGTTAGGCAATAAAGGATAATCATGAGTTTATGATTATTCTTTATTGCGATGTGCGGAAATAGAAAAGAAAGGAGGTTGATGAGAAAGACATAATAAGTACTTTAAATGTTTTTAGTTAAGTGAAGATCTTTTTTATTGGTTTAAAAAATAAAGTATACAAATGAATGAAAATATTGTTAGTTATGAAATTCTGTGATACCTTTTTAAGAGGCTTATGATACTAAAGTAGTAGGTCTATGGAATTAAAACCAATGGAGGCGAAATTGCGACGTGAAAAAGTGGGGAAGTCTATTTTTATCAGGAGTATTGTTATTTAGTGGTATGGCTACTACATCAGTACAGGCTGAAGTAACCAAAGACGGATGGATTGGGAATGAATCATCCTTAAAAACAGCTCAACATTCTTTCAAAGACGTGGAGGGCAACTGGGCTCAGGAAGTAATTGAAAAGTGGGCTGACCGTGGAATCGTCCAAGGAAATGAACGGAATACGTTTTTGCCCAAAGGAGAAGTTACGCGTGCTGAGTGGGTCGCGATGATTAACCGAATTTTCCAGTATGAAGAGGTCAGCAATGCTAATTTTTCAGATGTAACATCATCGGGTTGGTATGCTCAAGATATTGCTAAAGGAGTACAAGCCGGATATATCCAAGGATATGCAGATCACTCATTTCGGCCGACTGGTTCAGTGACAAGGCAAGAAGCAGCAGCTACGATCTCACGGATACTGCAACTGCAGGGAAGTGGGGAGTCTAATTTTGCCGATGATAAGGATATCCAAAGTTGGAGTAAAGAAGCAGTAAGTGGAGCAGCTGACAAAAAGATTATCGTTGGTTATAGTAACGGCAATTTTATGCCGAACAAGGCAATTACTAGAGCTGAAGCAGTACAGATTTTGGATCGAGCTTTTAGTACATATGGCAGTTGGTATGGGCAAGAAGGAACCTATGGATCTACAGAAAAAAGGGAAGAGATATCTGGCAGTGTAGTGATAGGTACATCAGGCGTTACACTTCAAAATATGAATATTACAGGTGATTTGATCATTAGTAAAGCTGTCGGTGATGGAGATGTGTTCCTTAAAAACGTAACTGTGCAGGGAAAAACATATGTATATGGTGGAGGTGAAAATAGCGTACATCTGGAAGATTCGGTCCTGTTGACGGTTATTGTGAATAAACAGGATGGTACTGTGCGCTTGGTTGCAACAGGAAAAACAGAGGTTCAGGAAATCACTGTTCAAACGGCGGCCAACATTGAGTCTGACATGGGGGCAAAGATCGACAAACTGACGTTGTCCGAGGCACTTCCAGAAAAATCAAGAGTATACCTTAAAGGTAATTTCGAAACGGTTAATGTGGTTGCCAAAAGCATTAACATTCAAATTCCATCGGGTACGATTAATCAACTGAACGTTGACGATTCTGCATCAGGGACTACGGTTGAGACTAATCAGGAAGCCAAAATTATATCAGCTATTCTTAATGCAGCTGTAAGAATGCTAGGGACAGGAACCATTGAGCAGGCTACAGTTAACGCTGTAGGCGTGACCATGGAGAAAGCACCAAATAAGGTTAACTTGGGAGAGAGCATACCTGCTGATACAACGGTACAAATTGGTGGGACAAATAAACCCGTGACTTCAGTTACACCTCCAGTTACGCCTGCTCCATCAGCCAGTGAAGGATCATCCTCAGGCTCATCAGGAGGAAGCGGTGGTAGTACAACTCCTGTAAATCCGGGTACGGGCAATGGCGGAGGAACTACACCAACTACTCCTTTACCGGGCAATGAATACGGTAGTTATGAGGGTGGTTCATTCTTCTTGCTCGGTGTAGAGTCAACCACAATAACAGTAACGGAATCAGTATATTTATACAGTCCCCGAAGTGGTTATGCATATGTGACTACTCAAAATATTGATGGAAGTAATCTTATCCTCCTTGAAGAAGCAGTTAATGCTGGCGCAGCTATGAAGCTTCCTATCGTTGCAAACGAGAGAACTGAAATCCAAACCGAAACGCTAATCACAAAATATGGACAACTTAGAATTTTCGTTCTTGATTCACAAGATAAGAGTTCTCAAACTCAATATGTGACAGTATTGGATGGCCCAAATCAACGTTTAGTTCAAAACGGATCAAGTATGAGGGGAAGCTGGAGTGATAGCATAGAAACGTACTCAATTTTTTTTAATCGTATGATTATGGAATCCGAACTTGGCAGTCTAAGAGATCATATTCAGGTATCTACGAACTCTCAAACACCTGTATTCGTTTCTCTGGATCCAGAAGATGTGGTTTCAATAAGATACAATGAAATCAAAATAAACCCTAAACAGATGAACTTAGGGAAAAGTACTTATTTTAGAATATTAGAAGGTGCAGTTTCAACAACAGACAGCGTGTACAGAAACGAAGTATTCACGTCATCTAAATTTGTTTCATTCACTCGTCCAGTTTTTGTAGATTATCCGACTAAATCAACTATTCAAGTCCCAGTAGGAACTGTAATTAAATTCACAGTTAATTATGGTGGGGATACAGCATATTTAGTTTATAGGGATACTTATGGTTCATATGCAAATTTTGATAAGGAAGTCACTGATGGCCATGGTATGAAATTAGTTATACCACAACGTTTTGAAGGAGAAATTTTCGAATTCGATACAAGTGATTTACAACCTGGACAATTTAAATTAAGCCTTACAAGTGGATATACAATGTATGTAGATTTAAAATAGTATTGTTTTTAGCAGCGAGAGGAGATCCAATTCCTCTCGCTCTTTTTTTACTTCCTCCCCTGCATCTTCAGCCGATATTGATGCGGTGTAGAGCCTGTGGCAGTACGGAATACTTTGCAAAAGTAGGAGGGGCTGGTCATACCAACACGGTGACCGATTTCGGGAACGGAAAGGGAGGACCGAGTGAGCAGCACACAGGCATGACGAATGCGGGTAGCTTGAGCATAAGCAACGATGGTGGTGCCAGTCGCTTTTTTAAATACATGAGATAGATGATAGGGAGATAAATGAAGTGTATCTGCGATATGCTCCAAACGAAAAGGCTCCTGGTAATGCTGCTCAATCCATTGCATGATGGCTTCGGCATGAGGGGGAAGAACGTTTGCACTGGATGAGAGTACATCTTGGGAGCGGTGTTGCTGCCCGTCCTGCCACAGATAGCGAAGTTGTGCGAGCAGATCCAATAAAAAAAGGCGTGTATCCTCCTCTATTTCATGAGGAAGCAGACCTGGAGACGTATCTGCATATTGTTCCATTCGTTGAACGAGTGGGGATGTGGCAGCAAGCCGGATGGGCTGAATGGGGGATTGCTCTTCCAGCAGATCCTGTATGAAGTCGTGAGTAACGATAAATTGGGGCCAATGTGCCTTCAGTAGATCAAGTTCAACCATGAGTACATTTCGAATGAAAGGCTGCTGTCTGGATACTTGAATCTGGATGTGATGCAATTGAAAAGGTCGAAAAATCATGAGCATACCGGGTTCAAGGGAGAAAACCTGACCTTCGGTTATCAACTGCCCATATCCTTCGTGAATATAGGTTATCTCCAGCTGCGAATGAGCATGGAACACTTCGCGAGACGTAGTGTTGGATGTACGACGACAGACCAGATTAAATTGTTCTCCCAGAAAGATGGACTTCATGAATGCCTCCCTTATCATGCGCAAGATAGTTTTATTTTAGCACAAGATGAACGCATAAAAGCGCTTTATTATTGTGTATTGTGAAGGGAATAAGGGAGGTATGCAACGATGTTAAAAGTAGCGATTATCGGAGCAGGTGCAATTAGTGGAGCACATATCTCAGCATATTTGGCGTTCCCTGAGCGATGTCAGATTGTTGCTGTGGTCGATATGTACGTGGATAAGGCAGAGAAGCGAATTAACGAATATGGACTGGAAGGTGCACAAGCCGTTACGGATTACACAGAGTTACTTGCCCAAAATATTGATCTGGTATCAGTCTGTACGCCGCCGTATACACATGCTTCAATTGCGTGTGATTTCATGCAAGCAGGTGTGCATGTGTTGGTTGAAAAACCGATGGCCTCATCCTTGGAGGAAGCGGATCTGATGTTGAGAGCAGCGCAAGAAAGTGGCAAGTTACTATCCGTAGTAGCACAGAATCGGTTTACAACGCCGATGATGAAGCTGAAAGGTGTGCTGGACAGTAAAAGGATGGGCCCCATCGCCCATGTGCAGGTTGATTCGTTCTGGTGGCGGGGTCACAATTATTATGATCTGTGGTGGCGTGGGACATGGGAAAAAGAAGGCGGAGGCTGTACCCTCAATCATGCGGTACATCATATTGATGCCATGCTTTGGATGATGGGACCTCCAGTGGAATTGCAGGCCATGATGGCGAATACCGCACATGATAATGCCGAAGTTGAGGATATATCCATGGCAATGCTTCGATTTCAGGAAGGGGCGCTTGGTATGATTACCAGTTCCGTCGTACATCACGGAGAGGAGCAGCAGTTAATTTTTCAGGGGAAGGAAGCCCGAGTATCTGCACCTTGGAAAGTGGTTGCTTCTACCGCGCGAAATAACGGATTTCCGGAATCAAATCGAGAGTTGGAAGAACAGATCCAGAGGCTCGCTGACGAATTACCGGATGTTACTCATGTCGGTCACGCTGGGCAAGTTGAGAATGTGTTAAATGCTATTGAGACAGGATCTCCCCTTCTGGTGGATGGCCAAAGTGGTCGGAATACACTAGAACTGATTGTGGGTATCTATAGGTCGGCAAGTACGGGAGAAAAGGTTGTTTTTCCACTAGAGGCCGAAGACGCGTTTTACACAAGAGAAGGAATTATGCAACATGCCGTACACTTTTATGAAAAAAAGACGACGGTGGAAAACTTCGAGGATTCGAGTATTACACTCGGGAGGAAGTTGGATTCGTAGTATTTTACGTGAAAAAGATGCCCCCTCACATCACAGTGTGATCGGCATCTTTTTTGTACTAGGTCGATTACACCTACATCACCATAAAAATTAATCCCCCCGGTTTTTCCATCCATTTAATTCGCAATCGCTTCAAGATAATAATCTCCATAATCAGGGATTGGATCAACAGAAAGAGGGTGCAAATGTAGCGCTTTCACGGTTAGCGGGTTCACGTCATTTTAGACACTTGGAGAAGATGATGCGCTGGATTGAAGAGCATTTCGAAGATGAGATGAGATTGGACCAGATGGCGGCAGATGTTCACCTGTCCAAATCGTATGCTTCCTGCGTTTTTCATCAAGAGATAGATAGCAACATCGAACTACATCACAATCCAGAGGTTGAAGCAGGACTACTTACTCCTTGAGACAACATCACTTTGGGTGGAAGAGGAGGGGCAGACGCGCCGGTTTCCAAATGGACCGTATTTCATCCAGTTATTTCGCAAAACTGCTGGGACGATCCCAATTCAGTATCGACAACAATTTGAACGGTGCAGTAAGCATTATTTTGAATTATAAAAAAATAGCGTTATTACGTCTCTATACACAATTAGTATTTACCGTTTGAAGTAAAAAAATCCCGAATGTGGATTGCACTAGCCAGTTGCTAAATGCGATACTCCACCTCCGGGATTATGGGCGTTACCTTTAAGCTAAATAAACCATAATGATTCCTCAAAATATTACAGCCACTTATCAGCCCAACGTTCCACGGCGCTTAGCGCTCTCCCCAGTTCCGTACCTTTTCGTGACAACATATATTCAGTCCGAACTGGACGTTCCGTGACCACATGGCGAACCACGAGTCCTTCTTCCTCCAATTCCTTCATTCGCTCATTTAACACGCGTTTACTCAAGTCAGGGATATAAGCGTGAATCTCACTGAAGCGTTTGGGCTCCTCCATCAATGCATGAATAATGAGGGCTACCCATTTTCGGCCAATGATCTGATAAGATTGTTCCACTTTTGTGCATATTTGCTTGGCATTCTCATCATCGCTCATGATTGTGCTCCTTCGGTTTAGTATTGCCTGTAATATCATTAGTATACTTATTGTAACCTACTTGTCCACAGGCCATATGTGTAAAATGTCACATACCAATTGTTCTTAATCTTACCACATAAAGCGTTATCATCAAATAAAAAGCCTATAAACACTGGAGTTCACAGGTTCGACACGATTATTGACGAATTGTGACGACAGGTGTAATATGGGTAACGTTAATTCAAAAGGTTACAATTTATAACCTAAATACAGGTTGTGGAGAGAAGGAATGTTCCATGGTTAAATTCAGGTGTGTTATATAAACGGAGGCAAGGCGGGGAACACACCCACTTATTCCGTCTTTTGTCATGCTTGGATTTGAACATTTTGCAACATCATATACTATACTGCACAGATCACAGGAGGCACTCCAATGGATGCAATGACATTTGTCCTGTTCGGGGCAACAGGCGATTTAGCCAAACGCAAGATTTACCCTGCATTATATAACTTGTACATGGATGAGAAAATGCCGGAATCCTTCTCTGTTATCGGATTGGGACGACGTGAATTGTCGGATACGGACTTTCAGGCGAATGTTGAAAAGTCACTGCATGAATTCTCACGTCAGACGCCGGAAGAAGCATCTCAGGTTCGGGATTTCATTGGAGCTTTCCGTTATTGTTCTTTAAATAATACGAAGCTTGAAGATTACACCAAACTGTTGGAACTGGTTCAACAGCGTGAACAAGAGCTTAACATTCCCGAAAACCGCATGTTCTACATGTCGGTGGCACCGGAATTCTTTGAGCCAATCGCATTAAACATACAAGAAAGTGGCCTGGGTAACACCAAAGGCTGGAAGAAACTGATTATCGAAAAACCTTTCGGACACGACCTGCAATCCGCTCGTGATCTGAACGAAAAACTGAGCAATACGTTTGCGGAAGAAGAGATTTACCGTATTGACCATTTCCTTGGTAAACCAATGGTTCAAAATATTGAGACGCTCACCTATGCAAATCCGGTAATTCAAGCGTTGTGGTCTAACCGTTATATTGCCAATGTTCAGATTACGGCAAGTGAGACGGTGGGTGTTGAAGAACGTGCGGCGTATTACGACCAAAGTGGTGCGCTTCGTGACATGTTCCAAAACCATATGCTTCAGTTGCTGATGATGATTGGTTTGCATTTGCCAAAACGTTGCACACCGGAAGAAATTCAATTCAAAAAGCAAAAAATTGCTGAAGCACTTCGACCTTTGACGAAAGAAAACGTCGCTTCTGAAGTCGTTCGTGCGCAATATGCCGCAGGTGAGCTGCAAGGCACTTCGGTTGTTGGATATCTGGACGAGCCTGGCATCCCTGCCGGATCGCAGAATGAGACCTATGTTGCCGCAAGACTGTGGATCGATGATCCGTTCTGGAGTGAGGTTCCATTTTATATCCGTACAGGTAAACGCCTGGCTGAGAAATCCACTCGAATCGTTGTTGAGTTCAAGGCTCCACTGAAGACCGGTCATGAATCCGAAAATACAACGGAACCTAACCTGCTGACGATTGAAATTGGTCCGGGAGAAAGCATCTCGCTTCAATTAAATGCGAAGAATCCATTGAACCATGGTGAAGTGGAACCAATGCATATGACCTTCAACTCGGGTAAACGTAACATCCCTGAAGCTTATGAGAATCTGATCTTTGATGCGATGCGTGGAGATTCCACCTTCTTTGCTCACTGGAATGAAGTGGAGCTGGCATGGCAATGGGTGCAACCGATTCAGGAAGCATTCGAAGCGGGCAACGTGCCACTGGATACGTACAGTGCAGGTTCGCATGGACCAGAGTCAGCAGATCGCCTGACAGCCGAAGATGGCTACCGTTGGTGGTAAGTGTAACAACAGAGTAATCATCTGAGAACACAAAAGTGCAATCCATTGTGTTTACCAATGAACATTTTGCACAAATCCAAAGACCGTCTTTCAAGTAAACAGGATATGAAACGAAATGGTTCTTTTCGTCTTCTAGAACTTGTATTCGGAAGCGAGTTGATCGAAATGATGCAAAATGCTGATATAGATGAAGTAGCTTTTATGATGTATACAGATCTCATTTTTTATGAATTATACCGTTCCAATTTTGCATAAGCCCTTCCGGTTATGTTTGCCGGAAGGGCAGTGAAAATTTTTTAATATAGAGGTGTTCAAATTAATTAACTTTTGGTGTAGTGCCGTAGTGTAGGGGATGGAATCGATTCTGAAGAAGCGAAGCGTTCGCCTTTGTATCCGAATTTTAACTATAAGAAAAATAGTTAAAAAAATTTGGATACAACAGCGATCATAAGAACGATCCATCACCGGAACGGTTGCTGCATAAAGCAAACCTTAATTAATATTTGAGCGCAAATAAAATTTAAACATTGTTCATAACAGGAGGATTTTAAAATGAAACTTGGACTCGTCGGATTAGGAAAAATGGGATTGAACCTAGGTAGAAACTTGATTGACCACAAACACGAAGTGGTTGCTTTTGACCTGAACGCTGAAGCAGTAAATGAAATGAAAGAATACGGCGCTGAAGGCGTATCTTCATACGCAGAGATGGTGGCTTCGCTCGAATCCCCACGTGTATTGTGGATCATGGTTCCTCACAACGTGGTAGATGCTGTACTGGCTGAAGTTAGCCCATTGTTGTCCAAAGGTGACATCATCATTGAAGCGGGTAACTCCCACTACAAAGAATCCATCCGTCGCTATGAAGAGATGAAAACCAAAGGCATTCACTACATGGATGCAGGTACATCTGGCGGTATGGAAGGCGCACGTAATGGAGCATGTTATATGATCGGTGGGGACCCGGAAGCTTGGGCAATCGTTGAACCGGCATTCAAAGATACTTCCGTAGAGAACGGCTACCTGTATGCTGGTAAAGCGGGCAGCGGTCACTTCCTCAAAATGGTTCACAATGGTATCGAGTACGGTATGATGGCATCCATCGGTGAAGGTTTTGACGTATTGGAGAAAAGTGGATTTGATTTCGACTTCGAACAAGTAGCACGTGTATGGAACAACGGTTCCGTTATCCGCTCTTGGTTGATGGAGCTGACAGAACGTGCCTTCTCCAAAGATGCAAACCTCGATGAGATTAAAGGTGTAATGCACTCTTCCGGCGAAGGACGCTGGACAGTAGAAACGGCATTTGACCTTCAAACCGCTACACCGGTTATCGCGTTGTCCTTGCTGATGCGTTATCGTTCCCTGGAGACAGACACATTCACAGGTAAAGTGGTAGCAGCATTGCGTAATGAATTTGGCGGTCACGCTGTAGAGAAAAATTAATTTTATATATAACTGTTAACATATGATGAGAATCGGGTAATGACTTATATCGTGTTTACGAATTCATCAAGTGGAGGGAACATATCATGAAATTTTTCTTGGATACCGGGAATGTGGAAGAAATCAAACGGATCGAACGTCTGGGTCTGGTGGATGGAGTCACGACTAACCCGTCTTTGATTGCCAAAGAAGGTCGCGTATTTAAAGAAGTCATTCAGGAGATCTGTGGCGTTGTTAAAGGCCCGGTCAGTGCTGAAGTCATCGGTCTCAAAGCCGAGGATATGTTGAAGGAAGCTTATGAAATTGCAGAATGGGCACCGAATGTAGTCATTAAATTGCCGATGACCGAAGATGGGCTGTATGCTTGTCATGAGTTGACGCAAAAAGGGATCAAAACCAATGTTACGCTGATTTTCTCCGCAGCACAGGGCCTGATGGCGGCGAAAGCCGGTGCAACCTACATCAGTCCATTCGTTGGTCGCTTGGATGATATTGCTGTGGATGGTATGAAATTGATTCGTGATCTGCGTCTGATTCTGGACATGTATGATCTGCCTTCCGAGATTATCGCAGCAAGCATTCGCAATATCAAACATGTAGAGGATGCAGCCCTTTCCGGTGCGCATATTGCCACCATTCCGGGTTCGCTTCTGCCGACACTTTGGAAACACCCACTGACGGACAGCGGGATTGAACGTTTCCTGAAAGACTGGGAATCTGTTCCGAAATAAAAGGATAGACATGCCTGAATCTTTGGGTGGTCTGAACATAAAGCCTTTCGTCTTGCAGAGTAATCTGCAGGCGAAAGGTTTTTTTATCTCTGTTTATTATGTTGTTGTTACTTTCTATAGAGTGTACACGTACTGTCCTTCTTTTTTGGGACAACGGTGCATAAGGTTAACATATAGCCTATAGCTCATCCCGTAGGGGAGGGACACTTCGATGATGAGAAGAAAATGGCGAAGCCGGAGACGCCGTAAGCCGCCAAGCGGCAAGCGCAAAATGTGGTTGATCATTTTATTGGTCACCGCGTTTTGTTTGATGCAGGGCTTTGCTTATGTGGATAAAAAGATGAAGCCCCCCATCATGCACTTGGCCAAGATCAGAGTGAAGCAGATTGCGACCGAAGCGATCAACAAGGCGATTACAGCACAGGTTGCCGATGGCAAAACCAACGAAGGACTGATTGACTGGAAGACGGATACCGCCGGGAAGGTGTCCGGTTTCATGCTGAACTACAATGAGCATATGCGGATCACCGCAAGTACGATGAATATTGTGCAATCCACGCTGCAAAATGTACACATGTTAAAAGAAAAAATCCCACTGGGTCAGGCGCTCGGCAGTCCGGTGTTGGCTTCATTTGGCCCGAGTATACCGGTTCGTATTGAGCCCCAAGGTGCTGTCAAAGTGGATCTGAACACCCGTCAACAGAATGCGGGTATTAACATGATTTTGGTGGAAGTGTACATTCACATTATTGCTGAGGTCGCGGTCGTGGTGCCCTTCGACATGGAACCCGAAACGGTCGATACGGAAATCCCGATTTCCTACCTTTTGGTTGTCGGAGATGTGCCAATGTATTATTACGATAATCAGGGCAAGCCAGTGGGTAGTAACGGCAGTAATGCCCCAGCTATTGCGCTGCCATCAGGTCATACAGGTGTATCAAGCGGTAATGGAGTAACTACGAATCCCCCTAGCCAGAACCAGCAACAGACGCCGTCAGACCCTTTGCAAGGGAATGAACTTGAAATTGAGCCGGATGATCTGCCTGATGTGAATGGGGGGTTGCAGCTCAATAAGGACGCGCACCCATGATACACACAAATTAGAATTGTAAAGCAAAGAAAGGGGCCTCAATTAAAGAGGTCCCTTTTTCGCTTTGCTGATCGTGCATATTCTCGTCTCACTTGCTTTTCTTGCTCTTTTGTTTGCGTTCATCCTGTTCCCAATGTTTCAGCTGTGGATAAGGATCAAACGACCATTCGTGCAGTCCGCTGTCCCGGTAGATCCCATAGTGCAGATGTGGAGGGAATTTGCCCTGTGTCCCGGGTTTCCCGTAACCCGAACTGCCAACCCAACCTACAACCTGACCGGGGATTACCACTTCACCGATGCGTGCACTTTTGTCAAAACCCGAAAGATGAGCGTAATAGTGATAATGATTGTTCAAATCCCGAATTCCGATGCGCCAGCCACCAAACGGATTCCAGCCTTTGATTTCCACGACCCCGTAACAGGTACTGCGCACAGGCAGGCCATGCGGAGCGAAAATATCTGTTCCCTCATGAATGCGATAACCGCCCCAGCTTCTTTTTGTCCCCCAGGTACTGCGATAGGAGTAGTTGGTTCCGAGCGGGACCGGAAAGGCATGTCCGAATAGATCCAGATTGTCAAAATGCTCATATAACTTCGCGAATTGCTGTATTCGTTGCACAGCACGGGAGTTGTGATAATATTCCCACAAGGCAATGTTGAAGTCCTCTTGTTTGTTCCCGTAACCCTGAATAACAGAAGCCATGCTGTACAGCACATCCTGATCATTGTTGGCATCCGCTATACCGTCTCCTGAACCATCACGTCCATATCCTTTGAAAAAAAGAATGGATTCCGGATGTTGATCCGTCTCATCGGGATTTAGCCATCCTCTCCAGGCCGGAGGGGTCATGAAGATACCCGTAAGCCGCTCCGGATGCTTGCGATCCTTTGGATGTGCACGAGTAATCGTCCGTTCATACTGATCAATGGCAGCAAGCCTGTACCAGGGAATCTGGGTCATCTGACCGATGGTTTCATATAAATGGCGACGTGCAGCGAAAATTTCTGCGGGTTTTAACTCGGCAGCCTGTGATTTGGGAGTGGCCTGGGCGGGTTCACTGTAAACTTCAACAGGCAAGAATGGGAGAAGCAGAGTACCTGCAAGTAATGTTTTGATCCAAAAGCGGTACGTGTGCCTGAAGGTCAAGCGTTGTTGCACTGGGAAGCAGCCCCTTTCCATTAGAATAATACAAGGTACCCGATGAACCAAGCTAAGGGTTAGCGTTCTTCAAAAGTTCTCATTTTATCCATGTAAGCTCTTGGGGGGAATCCAATTATACAAATTGTCCATATCGAGCATGAATGCACAAGATGTGACAAATGGGGGTTTTTCCAGCGCTTTCATGGTATAATATGTTCCGAGCAACAGCCTAACTTCAGTAGAAAGAAGGTTTATGCATTGGCTAAACGTGTTAAAGAACCGAAGCCGGATTGGATTCGGATCAAATTGACAACCGGCGATAACTATCAGGAAATGAAAACGATGATGCGTTCCAAAACGCTGCATACGGTATGTGAGGAAGCGCGGTGTCCGAATATTTATGAATGCTGGGCCAATCGAACGGCCACTTTTATGATTTTGGGCGATATTTGCACAAGGGCATGCCGTTTTTGCGCGGTGAATACAGGCTTGCCAACGGAGCTTGATTTGCAGGAACCAGAACGTGTGGCGGAAGCAGCAGAGCAGATGAATCTGCAACACTGCGTAATTACAAGTGTAGCCCGTGATGACCTGAAAGACGGGGGAGCTACGATCTTTGCAGAGACGGTGAAGGCCGTACGGCGACGGTTGCCATTGTGCAGCGTTGAAGTACTCATTCCAGATTTTCTGGGCGATCTGGAATCTTTGCAGATTGTAATGGATGCCAAACCGGACATTCTGAATCACAATATTGAGACGGTTGAGCGGTTGTCAGACAAAGTGCGTGCCAAGGCGAAATATAAACGTTCACTGGAATTGCTTGCTCGTGCCAAAGAAATGCAACCTAACATCCCTACGAAATCAAGCATTATGCTTGGTGTAGGTGAGGAATATAATGAAATTTTATCAACAATGGATGATCTTCGTGCGGTGAACTGTGATATTATGACGATAGGTCAATATTTGCAGCCTTCGGAGAAACATCTGTATGTTGAAAAGTATTATCCGCCAGAGGAGTTCGCTGCATTGAAACAGGAAGGATTAAAACGTGGGTTCAGCCACGTCGAATCTGGCCCGATGGTACGCAGCTCCTACCATGCGCATGAACAGGTGAAATCGGCTACCAAACATGCTGAACAGGCGGCAACACACGCGTGATGGAGGATACCGGATTGGAAGAAGAAAAAAACACAGAACAGATTCAGGAGCAACTTCAGGAACAGATCCAGGAACCGGTTGTTGAGTCAGTTGAAGAAAAGCCCAAAGAACCGGTCATTGTACAGATCGGCGGCAAAAATTATGAAATCGTCCAGAACCACAAAGAGGGCTGGAATCCAGAGGTCTTCCGTGACCGTTACAGTGAAGTGCTGGAGCGTTATGATTATATTATCGGAGACTGGGGTTATAGCCAGTTAAGGTTAAAAGGTTTTTACCGTGATAACCATCCAAAAGCGACGAAGGATTCTACAATCGCCAGTATGGTCGATTATATCAATGAATATTGTAACTTTGGCTGTGCGTACTTTGTGCTTCAGAAGAGCAAAGATCAACCTCAAGCCAAAGCAAAAAGCGGTTCCTGAGAAGGACCGCTTTTTTGGTGTGTTATTTTAGTCAAGAAATGCCGTGCGAACCCGGTTCCAGAATGGGTAAGGGCGGAAACGTGCGAAACTGACCTTATGACTGGATACCTGACAACGGACGGAGATCAGATCCTCCACCATCACATTTACATGATCAATCGTCATCAATAACCGCTGATCCTTGCGGGAGAAAATATCACAATGATGATGCTTGGGCAAAATAACCGGTGAACCAAGTGTCCGATAGACCCGGTTATTAATCGATGCAATCTCAGCAATCTGAATGGCCTCAATGGTTGGATGAACCATGGCACCGCCAAGGGCCTTGTTGTATGCCGTGCTGCCTGATGGCGTGGATACACAGATGCCATCCCCACGGAACATCTCAAATGTCACATCGTTAATATCGACCTGGGCCACGACTGTACCGTCTACACCTTTTAACGTAAATTCATTAAGGGCGATGTAAGAGGAATTCCCCGACTTTTTCCGGATCTCAAGCTCCAATAGCGGGTATTGTACAATGCGTGGTTTGAGACGCTCCGGATCTCCTTTGCCACTCATCAGCCTGACTAACTCCCGTAATTCTTCCTTCTTCCAATCGGCGTAAAAGCCGAGATGGCCTGTATGAACCCCAACAAAAGCAATATCCGGAATACGGTCGATGAAATTGTGAAATGCCTGCAGCATCGTACCATCGCCCCCGATGGAGATAACAATCTCCGGCGATTCTGCATCCAGCTTGAACCCTTCTTCCTTCGCCAGCGCATGAAACTGCTGACTGAGATCAATCGATAACTGGTCTCCGCGGTCTTGAACATAATATCTCAAGATGAAAGCTCCTTTGTGGTCATTATACTACCGATGATAATCAATTCCGCGGAAGAACACAACGTTTGGGCGCATATTCAGTTAAATATAGATGAATCGTTGACTTATTTTTTGGCATGTCGTCTAGGCTTGAGAATGGAACTTAATACCGCTAGGAATAACAACAACACGATGAGGCTTACAAAAACAATCATTCCTGATAAGAAAATCAGTCCCCAGTCCGGTGTATACGTTGATAACGATGGGAAGAAACCGGGCTCCATGAGAACGGGTGAAGAGGATCGCCCCATCATGGGTGTCCATAAGAGCAGGACCAGCACAGGTGCGATTAGCGCATGAATCGCTCTGGCAAATAGAAATGGACCGTATCTCATGGGTGTGTTGCTAAGAACACTCATAATCTGTGCATGGACTGATAATCCGCCCCAGGAGAGAACAAAGGCTGCTGCTGCTACTTTATAGACGAGTGGGATGGATGCCCCGGCACTCCCAGCCTCTTTGTTCCCCAGCGTTACTTCAAACAGTCCACCGACCAAGCTAGGAGATAAGGATGGAGGCAGTCCGCTATGTCGTAACAATTGTTCGGTTATGCCGTATAAACCGCCAAGCCAACCAGTCTGGACAAGCAGCTCCATCATGACCGAGAAGAATACAACCAGCCCTCCTACGATAATAATAAGGCGAAGGGATGAGGAGACTGCCTGGCGCAGCAGTTCACCGAATGCCCGTCCGTCAGCTTTTCTTGCTTCATGCATCGCATAGATGGCCCGGACCAGTCTGTTTCTAGGTATCCCCTCCGATGGAGATCCAGAAGAACTGTCTGGGTGTGAGCCTTTTGCTGTACCCCCGTGAAAACGCATGAGCATGCCCACGAGAAAAGCTGCAGCGTAATGGCTCGCAACCAATACTGGAGCAATGGCGACATTATGAAAGAACCCAACCGATACGGCTCCAATCATAAAGATCGGATCGGATGATGTAGTGAAGGCAACGAGCCGTTCTCCTTCTTCCCGGGTAACCAGCTTTTGTTCCCATAACTGGGCGGTCAGTTTCGCTCCTGTAGGATAACCGGATGCACAGCTCACGGCAAATACAAAACCACCGCTTCCGGGAACACGAAACAATGGACGCATCAGTGGATTCAGCAATGTGCCCAGAAAATGAACAATGCCAAAGCCGAGCAGCAGCTCGGACAGCACCAAAAAAGGAAAAAGGGAGGGAAACAATACGTCCCACCAGATGGACAGTCCGCGTACACCTGCATGCCAGGTTTCCGCTGGATACAAGACCATTAACACACAAAGGATCAGGAGAGCGAGTGTGACCAGGACATGGGTGAGTCGTTGTGAAGCAGCCATGAATTCTTCTCCTTTATATTTGGAATGGTCGGTGTGCGGAAGTCTGTGGTGTTATTGCCATCAATATATGAAAAAAAGTGAACAAACAGTACAAAATTATACGTAGAAAGCGCTTGCAAAAGTGGCTGTGTTTTTGATTAATGTGTGCTAAAATGAGAAAAACGCCTGAACGTCACCTAATTGTCTCCAAGGTGGAATTCAATTCGGATGGAGTGATGATCATGAGTCTTGTCACCGGAATCCTGGTCTGTGCTTTTGTATATGTGATACGTGCCTCGCTGGTACGCTCTGAGGAAGAGGACTGGCGGAGTTATTAATGAAATATCTAGTGCGCCAACCCAAGCGGTTGGCGCTTTTTTTGTGATACGTTTTGAATAAGGTCCTATATACAGATGGCAGGTTACATGTCCTGATGATTTCATGTTATATAGGACTTTTTGGTTTTTTTTGATAGAATGGAGATAAAGGCTTCTGTGGCCTGGATATTGTTACTGTTTTCACAATGTTCACGGAACGTGTAATATATGGCAAAATTCGACATTAGAAAGGGGAATCAGACGAATGAATCCCAGTTTGAGTATTTATGACAATCTTGGCGGTGAGAAAGGTGTTCGCGCACTGGTCGAGGCTTTCTATCCGATCGTTCAGCAGAATGAGCAGCTGGCTCCGCTTTTCCCGGAAGATATTCAGCCGGTCATCGACAAGCAGTATATGTTTTTGTCTCAGTTTTTCGGAGGACCAGGGCTGTTTTCCGAGGCATTTGGACATCCAATGATGCGTGCGCGTCATATGCATTTTGAAGTGACGGTTGAACGGGCTGAGGCTTGGCTTGCATGTATGGATCAAGCCTTAACACAGATTGGTGTGGAGGAGCCCTTGCATTCGTTTATCCTGCAGCGTTTATCCGGGCCTGCACATCACTTTGTGAATACACCGTAGTTCCGAATATGATTATAAGCATACGGGAGAGGGATGGAAGAGATTGGAATTAGAGCCGCTGTATAAGGTGAAAGTGACCTGCCATTATTGCGAAACCGAGTATGAAACCTCACGGGTAAGACCAAGTTTGAAAAGGCCCTACCGGACGGATTCGGATTTTTGTGCGTACTACAAGCTGGAGAATCCAGATTTTTATGTGGTTCGCATCTGTCCGCAGTGCGGGTTTGCCACGACGGAGAACGCAACGGAGCATTTAAATGATGCTCAGCGCAAGGCTTTTAAGGAACATATCGGTAACCGCTGGGTTAAACGTGATTATAGCGGAGCACGAACACTGGAACAGGCGTTGGCTACGTACAAGCTTGCCTTGCTGTGCGCACAGGTTATCCAGGAGAAAGATCGTGTCGTCGCTGGTCTGTTGCATCATATAGCTTGGTTGTATCGTTATATGGAGGACCATACACAGGAACATCGTTTCCTTGAATTTAGCCTTGAAGCCTATGTGAAGGTGTTCGAACGTGAAGGAACGGGTGGCAATGAAGCCAAACTGTTGTATTTGCTCGGGGAATTGAACCGCAGGGTAGGACGGTTTAATGAAGCAGTGCAATGGTTTAGCAAGGTCATTCATGACAAGCGGATCACAGATGCGGCCATGATTCGTGCTTCAAGGGAACAGTGGGCCGTGCTGCGTGAGCAGATGATTTCAAGTAAATTGGAACTCCCTGAAGAGATGCTGGAAACAGACAAAGAGGCTGCGAAGCGCAGCCCCCTCTAGGTTGATCTACATTAGTTACGGACAGGACGGCTGGATAACAAATAATCACTGTCGTTGTCGATCACGGTCATGCTTGTATTACAGCAGGGAAAGACGAGTAATTTCTTTTTGCCTTCGCGAATGAGCACAAGCTCTTTGGGTTTGAGGGGGAGCAGCACGTTGCTTGCATGACAGTAGGGACATTGCTGTACATAGATGTCTCCCATCACAATATCGTAAGGCCAGCTGTTCTCAAACGGAATCATTCTTGTTCGCCTTCTGGTTCGGAAGGTTTGGAGGCTTCTTGTTTGGCAAGTTCCGCAATCTTCTGCATCAGGATATGTTGGGGCATGTGCATCAGGTGCTCCAAAGGTACGCCTAAGGATTCTGCTAATTTGACGGCTGTATCAGCCGATACTTGTAAAGGTTTCATACAATTACCTCCTGAAAGTTACTATAAATACTTGTTCAAAAAGACTGGTTTTCAGTACCGAGAAGATGGAATGAAGCTAGAAATGGAGTAGCGGAGCGTAGGAGAACTACGTGAGCAACTACATTGTTTCCAAAGGAAACAACCTTCGTAAGCATCCGCTTATTTCGGCTGAATTTCATATTCGATGCTGATAATGCCGTTAGGCATGATTCGTAATCAAAAGTGGACTTTTTGAACAACCTCTGTAGCTATTTCTCTAGTATAGAGATATGACACGCATAAAACCAGTTTTTAATTCAATCCTAACCATCCAATTTATAGAGAGAGGTGCCTTATTAAATGAAAACGCCATTACACCCCGTATGGGACCTGGAGTCCATTTTTAGTGGAGGTTCTTCCTCCGAATCATTCGCTTCGTATCTTATTGAACTGGAAGAGGATGTACGTAAACTGCAACATCTGTTGAACGAAACACCTGCACCGACTTCAATAGAAGAGACGGCAGCATTTGATCCGATTTTGGAACTGCTGCAAAGCTGTTATATCCGCATATCGGAAGGTTCTGCGTTTGTATCCTGTCTCTCATCGCAAAACCAGAAGGACAAAAAGGCAACGCAACTTCAAGGCGCCATCAGTTCTATTGCAGCGATGCTGAACGGCAGCAAATCGAAGTTCGATAATACACTCAGTCAGACATCAGATTCGGTGTGGGACGCTTGGATTGCTCGGGAAGATATTCAGCCGCTGGCATTTGTACTGAACGAGAGTCGCACGCTGGCACGTGAGAAGTTGTCGCCGGAACTGGAAGGTCTTGCTCTGGATCTGGGTGTGGATGGTTATCATGGTTGGGGCAAATTCTATAACACGATTGTCAGCAAGGTAAACATTCCATTTGAGCAAGATGGGGAAAAAGTGATGTTATCCGCAGGACAGGCTGCCAACAAGCTGAGCGATAGTGATCGGAATGTACGCGAGACGGTATTCGCAAACTGGGAGCAGGCTTGGACCGATGTCGAAGATTTCTGTGCAGATACACTGAACCACCTCGCGGGATTCCGTCTGAAGTTATATGAGAAACGTGGCTGGGATGATATCCTCAAAGAACCTCTGGCCATCAACCGGATGTCACGTCAGACACTGGATACGATGTGGAATGTGATTAATGGTGCAAAACCTGCGCTTGTTCAATATCTGGAGCGCAAGGCAGAACTGCTGGGGGTAGACAAGCTCAGCTGGAGTGACGTAGATGCACCTGTAGGTAAATCGAGTGGCAAAATCACTTACGATGAGGCAGCCATCAATATTGTTGAACAGTTTGCCAAGTTCAGTCCTAAACTTTCCTCGTTTGCAGAGATGGCTTTTGAGAAACGCTGGATCGAAGCAGAAGACCGTCCTGGCAAACGTCCAGGCGGATTCTGTACGTCTTTGCCACTTAGCAAAGCAACCCGAATTTTCATGACCTTCTCCGGGACACCATCTAATGTGTCGACTCTTGCGCATGAACTTGGTCATGGATATCATCAACACATTATGGAAGAGTTGCCTGCGTTGAATCAACGTTACGCGATGAATGTGGCTGAGACAGCGTCCACGTTTGCTGAATTGATTGTAGCAGATGCCCTGGTGCAGGCGGCAACAGATGAGCAAGAGAAGCTGGCGTTGTTGGAAGATAAGATACAGCGAAGTGTGGCTTTCTTTATGAATATCCATGCCCGGTTCCTGTTTGAGAATCGATTCTATGAACAACGCAAAAAAGGTCTGGTTAACGCGGATGAACTATCCAAATTAATGGTGGATGCTCAGCAGGAAGCGTTCTGCGGTGCACTTGCATCAGATCATCCTCATTTCTGGGCATCCAAACTGCATTTCTATCTGACTGGTGTGCCATTCTATAATTTCCCATACACGTTTGGGTATATGTTCAGTGCGGGAATCTATGCAAGAGCGCAGCAGGAAGGTACAGCATTTGCAGATAAATATGATGATTTGCTGCGGGATACAGGGCGTATGACGGTCGAAGAACTTGCCCAGAAACATCTGGGTACGGACCTGACACAACCGGAATTCTGGCAAAATGCTGCGGACTTGGTTATTGCCGATATTGAGCAGTTTCTACAGATGACGGCGACCGAAAAATAGGTTGAATATATATGAAAGAGGCTGCAATCCCCTGTTAACAGACACAGGATTGCAGCCTCTTTTTGTTCGCGATCTAAATTTTTAAGGTTTAAATATTTTGTCGCAAATGAAAGAAAAAGCTCAGTTTAAGGGAGTCGAATGGCAATTAATTGTGCAAATCATAGTTAGAAATACCCAACTTTGCCGTTATTTGTTGAATGATCACATATGATGTCATATAATGAGTCGTAAGTCCTTGATGTATAGGACTATAAGCATATAAGGAGAGTGTTAATATGAAAATTGATGAGCTTTCATTAGCGAGACAGTTGGATCTGGTGTTCAAAGAACTTGATCATGAGTTATCAGGGTTAGATTCAGGGGTGGTTTTTGTGCAAATACGAAACAACGTAATTGGGAAATTCGGTATTCGACATAATCCGATAGCTGGACGAGATGGGCAGATGGATGTGGAGGAAGAGGGGCTAAACGAAACCCAGAGAACTTCTTTCCGGGCAATGGCACTGGAGACGTTGAAATTCAAACGCAATTGGACGCATGGCGAGATATCATACGACTTCACAGTAAGACAAGGTATGATTTTGGTAGATGCAACGATGGAGTCTAATTACAATATGGCGAGCCTCATGATTCGTTACCCTAGAACCAATACATACAAGGATTCAGATATGGAGTCGACCTCATAATTCGTTGCACAAGAGAAAGCGGCACTTCCGAAGAAGGCCGCTTTTGGATCCTGCTTAGCTTAAGCAATAATTACGAGCTTACGAACGACCCGATAATTGCTGCTCAGCGATTTGCACCAGACGTTTAGTGATGTATCCACCCAGAGAACCTGTCTCACGGGAAGTATAGTTACCGTAGTAACCATCTTGTGGAATAGTTACACCCAGCTCTTGTGCAGCTTCCATTTTCAATTGTTGCAATGCTGCTGTTGCTTGGGGAACGACCAGGTTGTTGGAGCGGCTACCGCTACCTTGGTTTTGACCTCCGTACATATGTGTCACCTCCTTATGGGTTGGTGATGTTAGTATGGTTAGAGAATACGGAAATATACATGATATGGCGTAAGGGAAAATATGGATAACTATCAGTGCACAGGACACATAAAAAAGCCGACCCAATTCGGGTCGGCAAGTTGTATTTGGATATCAAAATAGTTGGTGATATGCTTAAAAGCAGTATAGAGAGTGATCAGCTTGCTTAGTCTTCTGTAGGAGATATAACCTCAATACGTGTAAATAACTCAACAGGCTGTTCCGGTTCCAAGCGAATCAACCCGGTTTGTTCATCCGATAAAGCCAAATTAGGTGCATCTGGTAGCCAAGTGTACGGTTCAATGCACAAAAACTGATCGGATTCACCTTTGGTAAAGAGAACCCAATGTTTGAAAAATGCTTCATCTGCTGAATATTTCAATGTATATCCATCTTGCCTGCGTAAGTAAGCCGTAGCCGGTTCAGCTTCGGTAGCTTTCAACAGGGTATCCCAGTTACGTCCCTGCAAATTGATGCCTTCGTTCAGAGCAGACCATTCACCCAGAGATTCCAGTTCACCTGTCGGTAATTGTTCTTCATTCTGTCCGTATATTCCGGAAACAGGCAGTTGCAGTGTCCAGTCGGCAGGTTTGCCGTCTAACAAAAACCATGTATGATATCCCATCCCAAAAGGAGCAGGTGTTGAGCTCAGATTGGTGACTCGCAGACGCTGGCTAAATACAGCGTTTTGCAGACTGAACGTCATCTCAAGTTTCAGGGGAATCGGGAATTGAGCCATCCAATGCTCTTCATTTTCGGTCAGTAATTCAGTCGTAATTGCACAGCCGTCTTCATCTTCCTCAATGTCACTGACACACCAGGATTGGGTACGGTGGAGACCGTGAATATGGTTGTCATTCGCCGTGTTCTGATCGAACTGGTAATGAACGCCTTCATATTCGAATTGTCCACGATGAATGCGGCCTGGTGGTATCAGGAGAGGAACGCCAAAATGGTACGGCTTCTGCAGATAAAAGGCAAGATCGTCTTCATCCGGACGGCGAACGACATCTCTGTCCTGCACTAAATCACGAATAGAAATAATATTATTTCCAAGACGCGGCAGCAGGGTGATTTCCAATTCACGGCTATGTAGGATATACGTGTCGTAACCATTCCATTGGCCTTTGGTCACTTGTTTCATATCGATGCTCCTTTTCCCACTTGAAATCTGTCTGCAAGCAGTTATGATGAAGCTACTGCTGCAGGCGTGTCGTTGTGTACATGCCAGCTATTTCCTGCGCTATTTCGTGTGAAGCAGACAACAGGATAAGCAATTCCATCATAACAGATTTTGATGTCTCGGGTAAAAAAGTTCAACTCATTTTGACATTCGCGCCTGTGCGCATTAAGATGGAACTCTGAAAGCATTTATTAGAATTGAATGACATGAAATCGATGACAGGGATAAGTAGGCCAAGAGAATCCTCTTCAGAAAGCCGGTGGTTGATGTGAACCGGTGTGAGCTCTGTACCGAATGGACCCTTGAGTGTAGGTTTGAACAGGTTAAGCCGGAGATGGGCTTGCCCCACTAGAGTCTGCCGTTTAATCCACGTTACGGAACAATGAAGGCATTTCTTCGGCTTGACTTGATTCAGGGTCAGGAGCAATAGAAGAAAAGCGAATAAGGGTGGCACCACGGTCTCACGTCCCTTGCGGATGTGGGGCCTTTTTGCGTTCGCAGAGAATGGCAGGAGTTTTTTATATACAATCAGGGAGGCGTTATGTGTAATGAAAACAGTACTTTCAGGTATTCAGCCAAGCGGTAAGCTCACATTGGGCAACTATATTGGTGCAATCAAAAATTTTGTAAAACTCCAGCATGACTATCAATGTCATTTCATGGTGGTTGATCTTCATGCCATCACCGTGGCTCAGGAGCCAGCAGCATTGCGTGAACAGTCGGAAGCGGTAGCTGCGCTGTTTATTGCAGCAGGTATTGATCCGTCGAAATCTAACGTATTTCTGCAATCCCATGTACCGCAGCACGCGGAATTGGGCTGGTTGATGACAACGCTGACCTCCATGGGTGAGCTTGAACGCATGACTCAGTTTAAGGATAAATCATCCGGTAAAGATTCCGTTGGTGCTGGACTGTTTGTGTATCCATCATTAATGGCGGCTGATATTTTGTTATACAATGCTGACCTTGTACCCGTAGGTGAGGATCAGAAGCAACATCTGGAACTGACACGTGATCTGGCAGGACGTTTTAACCACCGTTATGGGGAGTACTTCACCATTCCAGATCCGTATATCCCACAGGTAGGTGCACGGGTAATGTCACTTGATGATGCCTCTTCGAAAATGAGCAAAAGTAACCCTAACGCTGGCAGTTATATTGCCCTGCTGGATCCGCCAGATGTGATTCGCAAAAAAATCAGTCGAGCCACTACAGATTCGGGACGTGAAGTCGTCTATGATCCGGCAAACAAACCGGAAGTCAGCAACCTGATGAGTATCTACGCGGAATGTGCGGGTATGACGCTTAAGGAAGTAGCTGAGCGTTATGAAGGCACGATGTACGGTCCGTTCAAAAAAGAACTGGCTGAAGTGGTTGTGTCTGTTATTGAACCCCTGCAACAACGTTATAATGAGATTCGCGAGTCTGGCGAATTGGCGGATGTTCTGGATACGTCAGCCCGCCGTGCAGAAGAAGTTGCAGCTCAAACGTTGGATGCAGTGAAAGAACGTATGGGATTTGTCCCGAGACGTAAACATTAGTCCTGAACAATATAATCATTTCACGCAATGAATAGTTAACATGAATAAAGAGGAGCCCTATTGAAGGACTCCTCTTTATTTGTGCGTTCATTATTGAACTATCAAATGACCTGCTCAAGAAGTGGGCTCTGAAGCAGCCGAGCGAACTTCCTGACGTTCTTTTTTGGCGCGAATCACAAATCCCCAGCCAATGTTGGCAATGGACAGGACAAACAGTAGTGCAGCAAACCAACCGGAGTAGGAGATCATAATTGCTGAAACCGTTAACAAAATAATCGAAGAGAATGCGAACCATAAAGACAAGCCTTTACTCATTGGGAAAAACCTCCATCTACAAATTTAGTAAAACTCCGTATAACCTGTAGCCTACGAGCCATAATAATCTTGCAAGCTTGCAATTACATTACAGACACAGATTGAAGGGAGATTATAAATATGGCTCAAGGATCTCGTTCTAACAACTTGGTGGTACCTCAGGCAAATTCAGCACTGCAACAATTGAAAATCGAGGCTGCACAGGAACTGGGTGTAACTATCCCACAAGACGGTTACTATGGTAACTACACTTCCCGTGAAACAGGATCTTTGGGTGGATATATCACCAAACGTCTGGTACAAATCGCTGAGCAGTCTCTGGCTGGGTCTGGCAAATAATTTATTTTAACCAACAGCAACAAAACAGGATAAACAGAAAGCCCGGAGCGGAAACGCTCCGGGCTTTCTCGCGTATCAGTTCCTATGTCTGATTGTGCCTTGCCATGCTCACTTCGTCAAGGGCGTGCAGATAAAAGTTTTTTATCCATTTTCTCATCGCTTAACCAGCCTACATACGTATCAATCGTCTCAAAATTCCGATCCATCACAATTACAGCGACAAATGGATATTGTTTTCGGTGTCGATAACGTACATCTGCCCAACGGACCTTGTAACCGGCAGGCAGTTCTTCAACCTCTGCCACCGCATAGGAGGTGAAATAGAGGAAGGCACTGACTTCCGGTGATTTGCGTGAAGCAGCAACGGCCGCATGAGTAGAAGACGAAGCGTGCAGACTCCATACCAGATTAGAACCATCCATTTTACCGATCACATAACTGCCGTCCTCAACTCGTTTAACCACATGCCAGCGGTTCCAGGATATCGTTGGAATGACGATGTATCTTGCCTGCTCTGGGCTGTTGTCGAGACGTCTAACTTTTCTGACTGCTTGTGCACGAGCAATCGTTCGCCATATATAATATAAACCGGTCAAACTATACAACGTAACGAAGAGTGGTGCAGGGGCGATCAGATCAAAGGCCCATAACAAGATAGCTATGACATGTGTAGTGAATAGAAACGGATCAAAAATATGAATGATGTTCCAGGCGATCCAGCGTTCCGTGAAAGGCCGGGCGGCTTGGGTTCCATAGGTGTTGAACAGATCGGTGAATACGTGAAAGCCTACGGCCACAGCTGTCCAGGTGGCAACGTGTCCAATAGGGACACCAGGGAATATCAGTGCAATGACGCCTGTGATGAGCAAAACCCATAACAGGAGAAATGGCAGAGAGTGTGACAAGCCCCGATGATTCCGAATGTAAAGCGAATTGCTTTTGAGACGTAACGCAGTATCGATGTCAGGGGCCTGGGAACCGGCGATCGTGCCAACCATTACCGCAGCTGCAAGCATGGGACTAGCCGCGACAACAGGGTCGACATAAGCCAGACCGGCTAAACCAATCCCCATGACAAAATGTGTAGAGGTATCCATAAACGTCTCCTTTGTGTGGTGTATCGTTCTAAGGCATATTACTTCTCTATCTAGGTGATACCCATATATAGTGTATAATATCCGTCTGTCAGGATGCAAAACATCCCTAATTTCAAAGTTATGACAATTTCCTGTGACATACCCAATAAATGTACGTAGTTTGTCAAACTATTTTGGCAGTTCCTATGATAAACTTTATATCGGATACAGTGAGAAAAAGCGCCAGAGAACGTACGATACTATTCGAATGATATACAACACTAAAATAATTTATGGGCATTGTTCCTTTTAACCGTTACAATAATATAGAATCTCATAATAAGTAGGTTTCTTTGAATACATATGTCACAGTAGATGGATGAAGCGAGACAAACGTGATTTTCGGTTCACATATGTATGCGTATTCATAAGAGAAGATACAGAAGGGATGAGGAAGATGCTGAAAAAGTACAAATGGACATGGATGCTGCTCGGGCTCGCACTGATAATGGCTGTGTATCTAATGTGGGGCACCGTATTTGCCAGTAAGGAAAAATTACCCGAGATTCGTGAAATCCAATCCTTTTCCATGGAAAATGTAGATGGCAGTACGGTATCACTGGAGGATACTCAAGGGAAAGTCCGATTGTTCTACTTTTATTTCACCAGTTGTCCGGATGTCTGCCCGATTACGACGTTTACGTTATCTCAGGTGCAGGATCTGTTGAAAGAGGACGACACCTTCGGTAAAGATGTCTCATTTGTATCCATTTCATTCGACCCGAAAGTCGATACAAGAGAGAAGATTAAGACGTTTGCGGACCGCTTCCACGCGGATTATTCCGGATGGTACTTCTTGCGAGGGGATATGGACAAAACCAAACAGTTGGCCAGGGATTCATTCCAGATCCTAATCGATGGGGAGAGTAAGGATGATTTTGCCCATATGAACATGATAGGTCTGGTGGATCAGAATAACCAGCTGCGCAAGGTATATAACGCATTTAATACAGAGGACGTTGTGCCTGCTGTCATTGCCGAGGATATTCGCAATCTGATCAAGGAATAATCATCTGATCATCATACTGAAAAGGCTGCCTTCAGGTTGGATATCAACCCAAAGGCAGCCTTTTGGTATTTCATTTTAAAAGGAAGGATGTTCAGGGTATTGGATGTATGTCTCTAACCCGGCTTTCTCCAGCTGGGCAATGATGTACTCATCAGGTGTTCCTTCCACACCCGCATATCCTCGTCGTGTATACATCTGTACTGCATCCGGGAAAGCATCCCGAAGCACACCTCTAATTTTTTTGCCGGAACTGTCATTATCCATAAATAAATAAACTTCATCATATCCGACTTGTTTGCGCAATGTCTCCAGCTTAAGTGAATTAAGCGTTCCAAACGTACATAGAATGTTGATTTCGGGTCCAACCAAACGTTTCAGTTTGCTTCGGTCATTCTTACCTTCCACAATGACATGAATAGGCATGATATTCACCTCTTGTTCGAGAGCTTATGTCGACATTCCCCGGGAAATGTTGCAGCGAAAATCGACTGATTATATAAAATGGACTCCTTTCTTTACACGTTTGCTAACTGAATAGAACAACCTATCAAGACAATTCTCTGAAATCTTATCTCATGTGCATCATTAGGTCAGTAATAGCTAGCAGTGGCCGTTCCGGTTACGGATCGTTCTTCCGATCGCTGTTGTCTCCATATATTTCTGATTTACTTTTATAAAGTTAATATTTGGAGACAAAGGCGAACGCTACCGCTTCTTCAAAATCGATTCCGTCCCCTTCACTACTTTTGGCTAATTGTTCAACCTTAATGATCTTCAATAAGATAAAACCTTCAGTGATTGTAAAAGATAGATTTCCCAGTTAGCTTTTATTAACGTGTAAAACGTTAGTCCATTTTATATAGTTTAGCTGTAAATGGGGGAATGATGCAAAGCTAATGAAAATACAGGCCTAATTGCTGTCATAACGGTAGGGAAGAAGAGCTTGATACAGGCCTAATTTAATATACTTTTGGGATCGGTGAGGGATGCTTCGCGTCTGGATGTATAGTATGGAAGCAGTAGCATACCAATCATTAACAAAAGAAACGCGATGAAATAGGGTGACAACCCGACACGAAGTTGGCCGGCTGTGATGGGGCCGATGAAAGAGCCGATGGAGGTGGCAATGGATTGCAGCGAGAAAATGCGGCCCAACTTGCTTCCTCCGCTCAGCCGGATAAATAGGGTTGCCATAGCTGGAAAGATGATGCCTTTGGACATCCCAAGTACAAATAATACAGTGGACAAGGGAACTTGCGGAATGGCTGCCATCACAAAAAAAGACAAGGACATTAACAGCACGCCCGCAACCAGACGCAGTTTGGGGGAATACCGGTTGAGAAATAACATGCTGAGGGTGAAGAGTGCCCCAATACTGATTATAGAGAACAGCAGTCCGGTAGACATGATGGACGATTGTCCTCCGCCCCGCAGGGGTAATTCGAAGAAGAGAATCCCTTGAGCACAGGCAATCACCAGAGGCAAGGCAAAGTATCGCCAGGACACCGGCAGGAATGCACTTGTGGCATCTGCTGGTGAAACGTCAGGTTTGGCAGGTTCAGTCACTCTCTCATGCTGCTTGACGATGCCACGGGGCATCGTCATGAAAGCAATCACACCTGTAAGAATGAGCAAGTAACCCAAGCCTGAGAAGGTAGCAGAGAATCCCATGGAACCCACAATGATCGCACCGGCTGCTGGTGATACCACAGACGCGAGTGTATGCACTACCCCGTGACCCGACATATACTTCCCCTGTTTCACCGGATCACTGGATAACTGTGCAAGCAGGGCGAGACATGCAGGAGACAGGAAGGCCAGTACAAACCCACTGATGGAACGCAGAGCAAGCAGTTGCCATGGTGTTTGGACATAGGCTTGCAGGAGCAGGATGAATCCTGCACCGAGCAGACTGAATACAATGTAGCGGCGACTGCCATGTTTATCGATTTGTGTTCCAGCAATCAGATTGCCAGGAAGATGCGTTAAGGAATAGATACCCATCATCCAGCCAATGAAAGTAGGGGCGGCTCCCAGCGAGATGGCAAAAGGGGTCAGAATGGGATACTGGGCGTGCAAATCAAATACGGCAAGGAACAAAAACAGGTATAGCCAGATGGCCGTTTTCACATAAGCCCCTCCTTGTTAAGCGATGCATGTTCAAACTACAGGTCTTGAACGTGTTCCCCGTTCGCCCGGCAGAACCTCATGGTACTACTTGTACGCCCGGCGGGACGAACTTAGACCGTTTATTTTTAAGGGGGAGGGCTTAGCTGACAGCAGCTTCGGAAATCATGTATAATATTCGGGAGTGTTACGAATGAATTCTAATACGGAAGGTGTAGTCATGAACATAGAAGTAATCAAAGAGTTTGTGATGCAGAACTGGCTGGTGATCGTGGTTGCATTGATCATATTGTTCTTTGTTCTGAATGTGGTCAAAACCGTATTGAAATGGGCGATTGCCATCATCATTATTGCGGCTCTACTGATATACAGCGGCATCTCCATTGATCAGATCAAACAGACAGTGACAGACGTACAATCCAGCACGATGGACACATTGAAGAAGGAAGCAACCAGCATGATGCTCAAGGAGGCTTCCAAAGCGAAATACGTCAAAGGACAGGATGGAGCGTTCACCATCACAAGTCCCAATGTGGAGATTAAGGGTAGAACTCAATCGGATAAAGTTGATGTGACCTTCCGCGGAATTTCACTTGGCGAATGGAAACTCGACAATGAAACTATACGTACGTTTGTCGAACAGGCACAGGAGAACAAAACAGCACCAGCATCGTAGTAAAGGGGGAATCGGTACGTGCTGCAGAATTGGCTGGACAGCCTGAAGGAATTGAATGGCATCACGATTATGCTGTTGCTGATTGTGGCTGCTTCATTATTGCAGGGGTGGTCCAGAGGGGCTTCGCGTTCAGCAGGCAGACTCTTTGGGTTCCTGATGGATGGCATTATGGCGGTCATTGGTATTCTGTTGTCGATCGGTTTAACGTTGTGGCTTGCGCCATATGTACAGCAGTGGCTGTCTGAGTATGCTTCAGCCATGCCTAACCGTGAGTTGAACCGGTGGGAACAGATGTATTATACGTTGGTTACGGCGATTGCAGATTTTCCGCTGATGCGGTTCGCTGTATTATTTGTACTTAGCTATGGACTCATCCGACTGATTCTCGGGTTTCTCTCTTCAGTTATTTTTAGCAGCAGGCAGAGGTCAGCCGAGGAAAGTGCGCCCAAAGGTATGTTTAGTCGGTTGACGGGTGCATTCATTGGCACGATCATAGGCTCCGTCCGTGGAATGATTGTCATCGCAGTTTTGTTCATGATTGTCAGCCTTTACCCTGGGAGCATGTTCAGCCGTTATGTGGAAGCATCTCCGATCTATATGCAAGGGGCCAAATCGGTTATCGAACCTTTGTCCGGCACGTTCATTAAGGACAAGCTACCCGTATTCACGCAGGCTGTGCAGAAGGAACTGGGCGGCATCCTGCAACGCAAATATGAAGTCATCGACCACAATATTCCGACGGATATTGAATCTGCAGCCAGTGAGATTGTCAAAGGCCAATCGACAGATGAAGCCAAAGCAAAAGCGCTATATGACTGGGTAGGTTCACGTATTCAGTATGACTATGGTAAAGTGGATGACTATGAGCAAAAGGGCATATGGCATGAACAAAATCCACAGAATACATTTGATACACGCAAAGGCGTATGTATTGATTATGCCCGTCTTTATGCCGTGATGGCCCGTTCACAAGGACTTGAAGTCAAAGTGGTTACAGGACTTGGTTATAACGGCCAAGGAGGGTACGGTCCACATGCGTGGAATGAGGTGTATTTGAGTGATTCCGAGAGCTGGGTTCCGCTTGACCCGACATGGGCGATCAGTGGAGACTGGTTTAATCCTCCGAATTTTGCCGACACCCATCTAAAGGATCAATCAGCTTAGCAATACAACGGACATGGGTCCGGAATATGACGACGTTGCCAGGTTATCATGCCGCGAAGAATCAGATTGAGCGGTATGCATCAAGTCATGAAAGAGGTAGGATGGATGAAAAAGCATTCCAATGAGAAGGATGAACTTACGGACAAACGGCGCTTCAGTTACCGAATGAACGTATTTTTCTTCGCTTCCTTTGTTATTTTTAGCGTTATTATTGTACGCTTGGCCTTTTTACAATTTGTCGAAGGGCCTGAGCTTAGTCAGGAAGAAGCAAGTAACATTACCAAGGATGTACCACTTCCTCCTGTGAGAGGCACGATTTATGATTCCACAGGTGAGGTGAAGTTGGCTTACTCCAAGCCCATTCAGTCTCTCTACTTGACGCTTTATAAAAACTATGGAGATGTTGAGGGGAAACCGAGTCCTAACATAGGGGAAGTGCAGGATATTGCAACCCGGTTGCATGATGTGTTTGAACAGTACAAGCTGAAGGATTCAGAGTCACTTACGGTGGAACAAATTATTGAAGAGATGGACTTGAACTCCCGCAAAGCGAACGGTTTTATGCCTCGTCTGATCAAGAGTGATCTGTCCGAGGAAGAAGTTGCTTATTTCCTGCAGCACAAGGACGAGTTCAAAGGTATTCAGATCGTCGAGGAGAGTGTGCGATTCTACGATCCGGATACGGTAGCGGTTCAGACCATCGGTTATCTGAAGAAGTTCAGAAGTTCGAAGTCCTTGAACAAATACAAAGAGGTGGACGAGGCCAATAAAACGCAAACGGATCCGGGCCTGGTGTATACGGAAAATGAGTTTGTAGGCTTTGATGGACTGGAACTGCAATATCAGGATGCTCTCCGCGGCAAAAGCGGATATACATCCGTTGATGTGGATTTGCGTAACTTGCCTGAAGGTGTGGCTGGTTCTACCCCGCCGCAGAAAGGGTACGACCTGATTTCCAGCATTAACAAGAACGTTCAGGTAAAAACGGAACAGGCCATTCTGGATCAGTTGAGTTGGCTTCATCGGAATCAGGTCTCCGGTCGATTACATCCGAATGCCAAGACCGGATTTGCAGTTGCGATGGAAGTGGATACCGGGAAAATCGTATCTGCTGCCAGTATGCCAGATTATGATACCAACATCTGGAGAACAGGCAGTATCACAAATGATCAGTATGATGATATCAAATATGTGTATCAAAATGGTACGATTCGTTCATTCCCTCCCGATGACTCTAAAAAGCGAGCTGAATCGATCGTGCTACTCGGTTCCACCATCAAACCGCTTAGTGTCTTGATCGGTTTAAAAGAAGGTTTCTTCACTACCAATACGGTTTATTCGGATAGAGGTTCAACGACCTTTGGTGGGGACAATCGCAGAGTTCAGAACTCATCCGGGCATGTGTATGGTGCAATGTATCCTCGTGATGCGATTCGTCATTCCTCGAACGTATTCATGATTGATGAGATTGGGAAGAAGATGTACTCAAAATATGGTGCGACCGGAATTGACAAATGGGATGAATACATGAAGCAGTTCGGCCTTGGAGTATCTACAGGGGTTGATCTGCCGAATGAATTCCTGGGTATACGGGATTACATGAACGACACGGAAAGTTCGTTGACTCGTCTCGTGTATGGTTCCTTTGGACAGCAGGGAAAATACACAACCATGCAGTTAGCACAGTACACGACAATGCTGGCGAACAAAGGAAAACGGATGGAGCCACAACTGGTTAGAGAGTTCCGGGATTCGGAAGGCAATGTGGTCAAAAAAGTGAAACCGAAAGTACTGAGCACGGTAGAGTTTAACGATGCCTACTGGAATGAAGTACAACGAGGCATGGCAACCGAGGTATCTGCATTTAGTGGATTCCCTTATGACTTTGCCAGAAAAACAGGAACATCGACACAGGTAGTAGGCGGTAAACTGGTGGATAATGGTGTATTTATCGCCTATGCACCACGTAATAATCCAAAGCTTGCTGTCGCTGTGGTTATCCCCGAAGGGGGCTTTGGATCGAGCAGTGCGGCTCCGGTTGCACGTGCGATCTTCGATGCCTATGACGAGGAATTTGGTCTCGACGGTGTACCGAAGAAAGACAAAAATAAAGATTCAGATTCGGAATCAGGCACACAGTAATGTGAGGCATTGGTTACAGAGGGTCCTCTTCGTGGGTCCTCTTTTTTTTTTACGTGGAAAATGGATCGTAAGGGTGAACTAATTAGTTGCATTAATATGTAACCATATGAGCTGTACCACGTTTATATAAGGGAAGGGTAACGTGATCCGGAGAACGGGATAACGTTGATATGTCAGTGTTTACATTGGAATCGGTAGATGGGGTAGTGTAACGGTTCTGTTTACGAAAATGTAACCAAATATTGAAAGACGTGACAGCTAACCTTTGGTAAACTTGTATGAGATAGGATTAAATAGGGAATTGAACACGTTCACAAGACAGATTAAATATTTTATTTTTATAGAGGAACGGGAGAGGCTTAAAACATGTTTAACCGATTGAGGAAGAAACCCATGACTGAGGAAGATACACCCGTCAACAAGCCTTCCACCGCAAGGCTGAATCTGTTTTTTTTCGCGGCATTTGTCATATTCAGTATCCTTATTTTCAGATTAGCCTTTGTGCAATTTGTGGAGGGTCCTGAACTGACGTATATGGAAACGAGTCGTAATACCAAAGACATTCCACTCGCACCTGTTCGTGGTCCCATCTATGATGCGACAGGGGAAGTCGCGCTCGCTTATTCCGAACCTGTACAGTCCCTCTATGTGTTGTTGTATGAGGATTATCGGAATGATGAACGTAGACAGGAAGCAGAGGAACTGGCTCATGATCTGGCGGCTGTGTTTAAGCAGTTTAATCCAGGGGACAAAGAGCAGCCGGACGCGGAAGAGATCATCAAACGATTGGATCTGGATTACCAGAAAACGTTCGGGTATGTGCCGAGGCTTGTGAAGTCGGATCTGTCGACCAAAGAAATTGCCTTTTTCATGGAGAAAAAAGCAGATTATCCAGGGGTTATGGTGCTGGAAGAAAACATAAGAAAATATGACCCGGATGGTGTAGCCGTTCAGGTTGTGGGTTACACAAGAGAGTTCAAGCGAGCACCAGATTCCATTGCCAAATATAAGGCCATCCGCGAGGGGGCAAGTACTCAGCGTGATCCTGGTCTTGTGTACCATGAAGAAGAGAAGGTTGGGTTTGATGGGTTGGAGCTTCAATACCAGGAAGAACTCCGTGGACGAAGCGGATATCAGTCCATTGATATTGACGCACGTAATCTGCCAGATGGGACGATGCTACAGACTCCACCGGAGAAAGGCTACAGTCTGGTTTCCACCATTAACAAGGAAATTCAGATGGCCGCACAAGAGGCGATAACGGACGAATTGCGCAGACTTCCCAAGGCAATTACAGGATACGCAGTAGCCATGGAAGTGGATACAGGAAATGTGGTAGCCATGGCAAGTATGCCGGATTATGATCCGAACGATTGGGATTATGACAAAATCAAGTATGTGTTTCGAAACGGAACCACCGAGTCGTTCCCACCGAATGATGCCAAGCCTAGTCGTGCGGAATCCGTTGTACTCCTTGGATCAGTAATCAAGCCGCTAAGTGTCCTTATTGGATTAAAAGAGGGGTTATTTACAGCAGGACAGACCTATCATGATCAGGGATATGCGGTTTTGGGGAAAGACGGACGACAAGTGAAGAACTCACATTCTGCTTATAATGGTTCTATCACGGCGAGAAGAGCGATCGAGAAATCCTCCAATGCGTTTATGATCGATATGGTGGGGAAACGTTTGTTAAGTAAATATGGCTCAGAGAAAGGCATCGATGTCTGGCACAAACACATGCAGGAATTTGGCTTGGGTGTGTCCACTGGTGTAGATCTGCCTAATGAATTTCTGGGTAGGCTAGAATATACTAATAAAGACGAATCTGTTCTAACACGTTTGGCTTTTGCCTCCTTTGGACAACAAGCCAAGTATACGACGATGCAACTCGCCCAATACACGACGATGCTTGCCAATAAGGGCAAACGGATGGAACCTCACTTAGTGAAGGAAATCCGTGATGCGGATGGCAATGTGGTGAAGGAGATCAAACCTAAAGTACTCAATGAAGTTGATTTTGCCGATGCGCACTGGAATGAAGTTCATAAAGGTATGGTTACTAAAGTAAGTTCATTTGACGGTTTCCCTTACGATTATGCTCGGAAAACAGGAACATCAGAGCAGGGGACCGGACCGAACAAAAAAGAGAATGGTGTATTTATTGCCTTTGCACCACGAGATAATCCGAAGCTTGCTGTAGCTGTTGTTGTACCAGAAGGTGGATTCGGGTCAGTCAGTGCTTCACCAATAGCACGGAAAATTTTCGATGCATATGATGAAGTGTATGGTCTCGATGGAACGCCGAAAGGTAAGAAAGACGAAGGGAAAGACAAAGAGTAATGCAAAGAATATCGCAAAGAATATCGTGTGAATTAGCTCTTTTAACATCGTAACCAAAAGGTTCATGAAGTGAATTAAATGTATATTTGGACAGGCAGGGGAAATAATCCCTTGCCTTTTTTTTTGGCTTCGGATAAAATTTGCACAAGGGAAACATTATTAGCCTTGATTAAAACTTAATACCTTGTACAACAAAATTAGATGTAGACAAGTATTTTAGGAGAGGGAAAGGGGACGGTTGAATTGTTAATGGTGAAAATGAGGAGTATTCAGAGGGGGTTCATTACGCTAGCCGCTCTGGTTCTGGTTGTTATACTTACGGCATGTTCCAGTGATGCAGAGACGAGCAGTGGTGGCAAGCTACAAGTAACCGCTACAACGGGAATGATCGCTGACGTAGCACGTGAGGTAGGCGGGGCATATGTTGATGTTACCGGGCTCATGGGCCCGGGCGTTGACCCTCACTTGTACAAGGCATCCCAAGGTGATATTCGCAAGTTGGAACAAGCAAAAGTTATTTTCTATAATGGACTGCATCTCGAAGGCAAAATGACAGACATTTTGGAGAAAATGTCCTCAAGCAAGCTGGTTACTGCTGTTACAGAGACTATTCCAGTCGAGGAGTTACACTCAGGCAAAGATACAGGCGGCACCGAATATGACCCACACGTATGGTTTAACGTCAGCCACTGGATGCATGCGGCAGAAGCCGTACGCGATACGCTCGTGGAGGCGGACCCGGACCATGCGGAAGAATATAAAGCTCAGGCAGAGGCGTATCTGGCGAAGCTCGAAGCACTGGATGCCGAGGTGCGCGAGAAGATTCTGGAGATTCCGGAAGCAAGCCGGGTATTGGTTACGGCGCATGATGCATTTGGATATTTCGGTCAGGCTTATGGCATGAAAGTGATGGGGCTTCAGGGCATCAGTACAGCAGCCGAATACGGTGCAAAAGATGTTAGCGAACTGAGGGATTATCTCGTAGATAACCATATCAAAGCCGTATTTGTTGAATCGAGTGTGCCTGCAAAAGCGATGGAAGCCATCATTGCCGGAGCAGCTCAAAAAGGACATACGGTCAACATTGGTGGAGAACTGTTCTCGGATGCCATGGGAGCTGAGGGAACGGAAGAAGGCACATACATCGGTATGATTCGCCACAATGTTGAGACGATTGTAGAAGCTCTGAAATAATGAATCACATGAAGAGAGGAGTTACAGGATTATGGAAGATACAACTTTATTGGAACAAACTCCTACGAGACTGAACAATAGTCACTTGCAGGGAACGCAGCCAACATCGGCTCCTCTTAGTGTGAGGGATCTGGCTGTTGCGTATCACAAAAAGCCGGTGCTTAGCAGCGTATCCTTCGATATTCCGGAAGGACAGCTCATCGGTATTCTTGGCCCAAATGGCGCAGGGAAATCAACACTGATCAAAGCCGTTCTGGGACTAGTACCGAAGATGCATGGGGAGGTACGGATCTTCGGACAATCGTACCGAGAACAACGTCGCCGCATCGGTTATGTGCCACAACGGGAATCGGTGGACTGGGATTTCCCTACGCATGCGCTTGATGTGGTGATGATGGGACGGTATGGTCATCTGGGCTGGTTCCGTCGTCCGGGGAAAAAGGAGCGGGACCTGGCGGCACACTGCCTGGAGCAAGTTGGCATGGGCGATTACATGTACCGCCAGATCAGTCAGCTGTCCGGTGGACAGCAGCAACGTGTCTTTCTGGCGCGGGCACTCGTGCAAGACGCAGATCTGTATTTCATGGATGAGCCATTTGCAGGTGTGGATGCCACCACAGAGAAAGCGATCATTTCGCTTTTGGAACAGTTGAAGAAACAAGGCAAGACGGTACTGGTTGTTCACCATGATCTGGCGACAGTCGAGGAATACTTCGACCATGTGCTGCTGCTCAATGGACGACTGGTGGCAGGTGGACCAACAAATGAAGTATTTGTACCGGATACACTGCAAGAGACGTACGGAGGCCGGATTGCGATGATCGGAAGCCGGACGGAGAAAGGCCAGGTGTAGTGCATGTGGAACTGGATCGTTGCCATCTTATCTGACCCCAATACACGTTGGATATTGCTCGGCTGTCTGTTGTTAGGATTCAGTAGCGGAATTATTGGCTCCTTCACCTTTCTTCGTAAACAGAGCCTGATGGGGGACACCCTTGCTCATGCTGCTCTGCCTGGGATCTGTATTGCATTTATGTTGACGGAAACGAAGTCGGTCGGATTATTCCTGTTCGGTGCTCTGGTGGCTGGCATTGTCGCTACCTTCGGAATCTCGTGGATTACACGCTACTCCCGAATCAAGCAGGATGCGGCGATGGGAATTGTGCTTACCGTCTTTTTCGGGGTTGGTGTAGTGATGCTGACGCGCATCCAGCATGGGGCGAGTGGAAGCCAAAGCGGACTTGATAAATATTTGTTTGGGCAGGCGGCATCCATGGTCATGACGGATGTGTATGTTATGGGAGGCGTATGTCTAGTATTACTGATTGCATGTCTTGCCTGGTTCAAGGAATTCAAACTGGTGAGTTTTGACCCGGGATTTGCACGTGGTATGGGACTGCCAGTTGCGATGTTGGAGCAGCTCATTTTGCTCTTAACGGTAATCGCGGTGGTTGCCGGGATTCAGGCCGTTGGTGTGGTGCTTGTTGCAGCCTTGCTGGTAACTCCAGCAGCAGCGGCACGTTGCTGGACCGACTCACTTGCACTGATGGTGGTGTTGGCAGGCATATTTGGTGCATTGAGCGGTGCAACAGGCACCATCTTCAGTACGCTTGTACCTAATCTGCCAACAGGACCTGTAACCGTTCTTGCGGCTACGGCATTGTTTGCTGGATCAGCCTTGCTGGCTCCGCGTCGTGGATTATTAGCTCGACGGTTGCGCAGTATTCAGGCAAAGTCGGCGTATATGCGTGAAGAGCGGGCTACACTTCAGACTCTCGCCATACAGCGAAATCAGCAGGAACGGGGGGAGATGTAATGGCAACGTTTTGGATTATCTTGACGGCCGTATTGGTATCTTCCGCCTGCGCCATCCTCGGTTGTTTTTTGATTCTGCGGCGAATGGCTCTGGTCGGTGATGCGATTAGCCATGCGGTTCTCCCCGGTATTGCGATTGCTTTCCTGTGGAGTGGTTCCAGGGATTCATTGTGGATGCTACTTGGTGCAACGGTGTTTGGACTACTGACGGTGTTCTTCATACAGAGTTTGCAGGCGGGAGGACTCTCGTCTGATGCCTCAATCGGAATTGTGTTTACTGCACTCTTCGCAGTAGGTGTCATTCTGATTAGTCTGAACGCCCAGCATATTGATCTGGATCTGGACTGTGTTTTGTTCGGTGAGATCGCTTATGTTCAGTGGGATACACTAACCCTTGGAGGTACGGATGTCGGGCCGAGGGCGGTCTGGATGCTGGGTATTACTTTGCTGGTCATCCTTGTCGTCATTGGGCTGTTCTACAAACAGTTTAAGCTATGTGCCTTCGATCCGGCGCTGGCTGCAGCCTGCGGCATTCCAGTAGTGCTGTTCCACTATCTGCTCATGGGACTCGTTTCGATGACGTCCGTAGCTTCATTTGAAAGTGTTGGTTCGATTCTCGTGGTGGGTATGCTGATTGTACCTGCGGCAACGGCTTACCTGCTCACAGATCGTCTGGGCAAAATGATTCTGTATGCCGTCCTGATCGGAGCAGCATCCTCGGTTGGAGGTTACATCATGGCATACGCCCTGGATGCTTCCATCGCGGGCTGTATGGTAGCTGTTGCTGGAATTTTGTTTGTTCTTGCACTGCTGTTGTCACCGAAACATGGCATCGTATTCCGTTACGCTCGTCGCAAATTCGCGGCACGTTAATTCATAGAGATTGTTAGCCGCCTGCTTTGCAGGCGGTTTTTTTGATTGGATTGTAAACGAAGAAAAATTCAATAGAAGCCCCTCCTGCTGGAGTGAGCTGCTATTGAGATGCCTAAAGGTGGAATGAGGTAGAGGAATATAACAATCCTTACGGTTTCAAAGGCACCCGATGAACCCCTTGGCTTCCTCCCGGTGCGGTTCCGAGATATAAATATTTCCCTTGGCTTACGGCCGTGGTGATGCCATACAATGTTCCTTCCGGATCATGCCAACTACTAATAAGCTCTCCTTCTGGTCCATATTCTGCGACAAGTCCATGTTTCACCGGCGCGCTGGCTCCATTTAACAAGGACTGTGGAACTTTGGACATCGTCGCTGCTAACCAAGGATGACTATGCATGTAATCGGCAAAAGACAGACGGGTTGTGAATACCCCTACCCAAAAGTGTCCCTGGGCGTCACGGGTGATATTGTCCGGGAACCCAGCCAGATTCTCCGCGAAAATATCAGAGGTGCCTTGTTTGGGCCCCTTCAACCAGTACCGGGTCAACTGATAATGATACGATTCGGCTACAAGCACGAAATCTTCTTCGGCAGACAGTACGACCCCATTAGCAAAATACAAATCCTTAAGCAGTACAGTTGTTTGCTTGGTCAGCGGATCATATTTCAACAATCGTCCATGCGGTTTATTCTCGGCGATTTCTTTGAACATGACCTTGCCATAGTTAGAGGTATCGGAGAAATATATCGATCCGTCTTGAGCAATGTCCAGTTCGTTCGCAAGGTAGATCGGCCCTCCATCTACTTCATTGGTTAATACTTCGATATTTCCGATCGGGTCAATGGACAGAAGCCCTTTCTGAATATCCGCCACAATCAAATTACCGGCAGCATCAAATTTTAGTCCATTAGGTGTTCCGTGGGTATCAGCGAATACCTCTGCTGGCTGTGCCTTGTCCTCGGCGTCAAAGGTTACTCTGTAAATTTTGCCGTCGGAGTCACCCGCATACAGTCGCCCTTCTTTATCAAAAGTGATAAATTCCGGGAATTTCGCGCGGTCTGTAACCAATTCAGCGGAGCTAAGTTTGTTGTTCTCTTTCCAGGGACCCTCCTTCTCAAAAGAAGGAGCAGCAGGTGCAGACCAAACCGCGGGTTCTACCGGGGCGGGCATTAGCAGGAATACAATGACTCCCAGCACAATTACCCCTAGCAGGGTCAGGCTCCATCTACGAATTTGTTGACCAGTGGATCGTTTGCGTTGTTTTTGTTCTGTTGACATTAGTAATCCTCCTAATATTGTTTGCGGGGCAATCTACACTTTGAATACGATGTTTTCTCAAAGAAACGATGTTACCGATTGTCCGAAAAAAATACCAATTAAAAATTGGCATAAAACATTTTTGGTAACACTGTTTCTAACAGGAATCATCGTAACCAAAAAGTTGTGCTGGTGTCAAACCTTTTTTTTCAACGTGATAGCTTCATTGACAATCTTTCTACGAATGGTTAGAATGCCTGTTAGAAGTCGGAAACTTCGTTTCCGGTCAGAAACATGATAACTAAATGAAGGTGATCCTTATCAGTGACGAAGACAAGCTCTCACCATCCAAGGGGCGGGCATTAAAAACATATCAGGAAGCTCGCCTGCAAAACACAGAAAATCTCCGTAAGCTTGTGGTTGATGCGGCAGCAGCCATTTTGCAGGAAGAAGGGCCGGAGGCTGTTACTGTACGCAGAGTATCGCAAAAGATGGGCTGCTCTACCAAGATCATTTACAGTTTGTTTGTTAATAAAGAAGGTCTTGCCCAGCAGTTGTATCTGGAGGGTTGCAAATTGCTGGCGAAGCGTTTTGAAGAAGTGCCGCCGTCCTCTGATCTCATGGAGCATTTGCTGGATTTGGGCGAAGCCTTCTGGCAGTTCGCGCAGGATTATACCAGTTACTACAAGCTGATGTTTGGAGGAGCTTTTGCCGAGTTTAAGCCGGATGCAGAGAGTATGCAGGGAACGATGACTGCCATACGCCGTTTGCTAATTCTAATCAGCACCGCCCAGCAGCAAGGACAGATTTCGGACCAGGAAGATACCGGGACTCTTGTAAGTACGATATGGGCATCACTGCATGGTGTAATCCATCTGTATATGGGTGGCTTCCTCGGCGATGTAAAAGCAGCCCATACCATATACAAACAAACAATGGATTTGATGTCCCAATACTTGTTTGCAGCAAACAAGCCAGACAGAGCATGATTAGATTTCATCATGGCTGTGCGGAGTAATAAGGTTAAACTAGAAGCGGTTAAAAGAGGTTCATCCTGAATGGGGTGGACCTTTTTGGTTTAAGAATGTATACGATACAAAAAAAGTATGGATAACTCCGAATAAAAGGGGAGGGATGGTGTGCATAGCTTGGAACAGACACAACTTGTATATAGTAAGAAGGTTCAATCGTGAGTGGGTTCTTTGTTGCATATAGATGATCTGTGGTAAAATGTCGTTAGCTGTGACGTCCGGAGCGTCCGTTTTTACGGATGCCGGGCGATCTTGTTGTGAAAGAATGTTTAAAATTAGATAAAGAAAACCTTTAAGTTGAACTGGAGAACCACTGTGGAACGGAGAGGGCAGAAAGGACCTAGAGAAGGGAAATTTGTTTATGAAAGGTAATTCTAAAACAAAGATACTACGACTCGAAAGGTTTTCTGCCCGCGTAGTGCCTGAATGGATATCCATGAGTTTAACTTGGAGAGAGAGAGACAACCTAGGAGGAACTACTGTATGAGTGAACTGAAATACAAATTGCTTGCATTGGATATGGATGGAACATTGCTTAATGATAATCATGAAATTACGCAGGAGACCGCCAAATGGATTCAGATTGCCATTCGTCGGGGTGTACATGTGTGCCTTTCAACGGGAAGAGCCGTATTCCACGCGATGCCTTATGCGGTTCAACTTGGACTGGAGACACCAATGGTTACCGTTAACGGTAGTGAGGTCTGGAAAGCTCCGCATGATCTGCATATGCGTCATCTGATGGACCCGGTATTGATTCGCAGAATGCAGGAGATCGGTGAGAAATATAACAGCTGGTACTGGGCATACTCCGTGGAAGAGCTGTTCAACCGTGATCGCTGGACGGACAATATTGAAGGTCTGGAATGGCTGAAATTCGGCTTTAATACCGAAGTGGATGAAGTTCGTCACCAGATTATGATGGAACTGCAACAAATGGGTGGTCTGCAAATGACGAATTCCTCACCCGTTAATATTGAGATCAACCCTGCTGGCGTATCCAAAGCAAGTGGTGTAGCCGAAGTCTGCAAGCTGCTGGGCATCGAGATGTCCGAAGTTGTTGCTGTCGGAGATAGTCTGAATGATCTGGCTGTCATTGAGGCCGTGGGTCTTGGTGTAGCCATGGGCAATGCGCAAGAGCAGGTGAAGGAAGCGGCTGATCTGATCGTAGCGAGTAACAATGAAGACGGCATCGTCGAAGTGATCCGTGAACATATTTTGAAGGGGGAGTAACCTTTGCTCGCAACCATTGCCTGGATTTTAATTGTGCTGCTGTTTGCAGTGGGGATGGCTGGAACGGTATATCCCATACTGCCTGGTGCTGTAGCGATTTTCTTCGCGTTTCTGGTCTACGGCTGGTTCTTCAGCTTTGATCCGTTTGGTGTGTGGTTCTGGATCATTCAGATTCTGATTGTTGTTGTGTTGTTTGTGGCTGATTATGTCGTCAGCGCATGGGGTGTGAAAAAGTTCGGTGGCTCCAAGTTATCGACCACGCTGAGTACCATTGGTGTTATCATTGGCCCATTTGTCATTCCGGCATTCGGACTGGTATTGGGACCATTTATCGGTGCTTTTATCGGGGAACTGATCGGAGGGTCTTCACCTTCCAAAGCGTCAAAAGTTGGATTTGGTTCGGTCGTGGGGTTATTTACGAGTACCGTGATGAAAATTATTTTGCAAATCGTCATGATTGTTCTCTTTATTATCTGGGTGGTAAGATTCGCCTAAACGTTCAGGATTAGCTTCAACGGGATGCATGTCCGGTGTGGAGGAAAGAAGGGGAATTCGTTTGTCTAAGAAAGAAACATTCATTAGGGGTACGCTTATTCTGGCGGCAGCTGCGCTAATCGCGAGAGTACTCGGATTGGTTCAACGGGTGCCGCTGGAGCATATCCTTGGAGATGTCGGTAACGCATCGTTTACGATCTCCAATACGGTATATTTAATGCTGTTAACTGTAGCAACGGCGGGCATACCGAGTACACTTAGCAAAATGGTATCGGAACGCTATGCGCTCGGACGCGCGAGTGAAGCCCAACAGATCTACCGTGCAGCCCTGATCTTTGCGGCTGTCGCCGGGGTAGTCATGTCTGCTTTATTGTGGTTCGCTGCACCTTATTATGCCACGTATGTCTCCAAAGTACCGGAGTCAGTCAGCGCCATTCGCGCCTTGGCTCCAGCCTTGCTGCTGTTCCCGGCCATTGCGATGATGCGTGGATATTTCCAGGGACGCGGCAACATGACAGCGGGTGGTATTTCACAGATTGTTGAACAGTTCGCCCGTGTAGGTACAGCCATTATCGTGGCTTATGTCATGCTGCAATGGAATTATGATGACCAGACGATTGCTGCAGGTGCTTCATTTGGCGGGGTATTAGGAAGTGTGGGTGCCTTCGGTGTCATGCTGTACTTCACCTTGAAGCTGCGTCGTAGCGACCGTGCGGCCCAATTGAATTACGAACGTGCAGAGCAGTTACCGATGCGAGGTATCTACAGTGATATCTTCAAGCTGTCTATTCCCATTGTGCTGTCCTCACTTGCGGTTCCAGCCATTAACTTCATCGATTCATCCCTTGTGGTACCACTGCTTAGTGGCCAGATTGGACTCGAAGAAGCGACTGGTGTACTTGCGATTCTGGGTGCGAAAGCCCAAAGTATTGCGGGTATTCCTCCGATTCTGGCTATCGCTTTAAGTCAATCGTTGGTGCCTGTCATTTCAGCAGCATTTGCCCGCAAGGATGAAGCGCATCTGAAGAGTCAGGTGACACTTGCGTTGCGCATTTCGATTCTGACAGGTATGCCGATTGTCATTGCGCTTTGTGCGGCAGCATATTCGGTCAACGGATTGCTGTTTACCAATCTGGATGGAACGCCGATCATTGCCTTGTTAACATTCGGTACCATTTTCCAGATTACAATGATGACCACTAACTCCATTTTACTCGGGGTAGGGAAACCGCGGATTACAATGATCAGTGTCGCAGCAGGTGTTGTGATCAAACTAATCGCAAGTCTGATTCTGGCGCCGATCTTTGGCATTTACGGCATTATCATTGCAACGGCCCTTTGTTTCCTGGTCATCACATACCTGAATCTGCGGGTCCTGCGCAAAATCGTTGATTTCTCCATCATGGGAGATCGTTGGAAAGGGTTTATCATTACAGTGTTGCTTGCAGCAGGTGTAGGATTTGCAACGAACTGGATTGGGAATACGATCTTTGGACTGTTCCTGCCAGCGCGTGTATCCTTCTTGTTTACCTGCCTTGTGGTTGGTGTGCTTGTGGTGGTGGTGTATCTGGTTCTCATGGTTGTGCTGCGTGTACTGCGCAAGGACGAGCTGGGCAGTTACCCTCGTATTCTGCAAAAAATTCTTCGTCCACTTATGCGTCTTCAACGTGGAGCTGGGCAAAGAGGTTGAAAATACAAAGTGCATTATTCAAGCATAAATCTTTTGTGAAAATAGGATACAAGCTCTGTCTGCTATTGAAGCGGACAGGGCTTTTTGTATAGTTAGGGCGAGCTGAGCGACTGAACTCGACATTAGCCCAGCAAGCAAGGATAGCAGTATATAAGGGTATTCACATCATCCGTCTTTGCCTGCTCTATATGATCTTTAGCATTAGTGTGTGATGGCTTTAGCATCATGAGCCAGTGCTGTTTTCAGCATGCCATACCGGTGTTCGTGACTCATCTCAAACAGCCATGGGCGGCGAGGTGCCGTCAGGTAACCGAGACTATCCCGAGTCTGAAGCCAGTCCTGTCTGGAGATCGGTTCATAAGGCGTGTCTCCCCATACGGCGAGCAGTTCCGGACTATATAATCGTTGCCCTTCTGGAAGCCATTCCTCATCCAGTAACGCCTGAGCGTATAATGTATGTTCACCCGCCTCGTCTTCACGATTGGTAAACAGACCAGGCCAATATTCAGCGCGCGAGCCACGATGGGGAACCAAACGTGCGAACTCCAACACTTGTGAGTGTACTTGCTCCACGCCAAACAACAAGGCATATAGGCCTTTACCAAACATGATCCGCTCATCCAACTTTCCAAAATGTTCAATGACGCGTCCTGCGAGTCCTGTTCCCCGTCCAAGAGGAAAGACGATATGATTCAGACCCGCCAGATTATGCAGATGGAATGCGGGTTTCGAAAGTACTTCTTTTTGAAAATAAGGATGCTGCACCACCCGGCTCTCGATATAGTTCTGCTCATTAATAATTAATGCCACACTAAGCAGTGAACTGCACCGTTCCAGCCAAAAGCGTTCCCAAAACGGCGTCATAAACGCCGATACGTGAAAGTGCGATAAGAGATGGAAACAGCTTCGTCCGATCCGGCGACTGTTCATATACAGCAGTAGCTGGGGATAGGCATCCTGGAAAATGAGTGCATTGCACCGCTCCAGCAGCCGATACATATACTCGCGATCGCTCTGATTCTGTAGATTATGCATTAAGTCACTCTGAAGATCTGTCATGTGATATCCGCCGTTGCGAGAGACCATATGGGCCAGCAGTGCCCAATGGAGTTCAGGGTATTGCTCATAACATTCCAGATAAGCTGCCGTGCGGGTGATATTACTCCGATTATGCTCCTGGGTCAGTGTCTTAATCTCTTCCAGGATGATGCAATCTTCTTCGCAGACGAGTGCGCTTTGAACCTGGTCCGTACGTGCAAAAGATTTGTTGCTGGCAGGTAACAGACGCTCCACCTCAGACTGTAGGGCAGCTGCCGTATCGGTATCCCACTCGATGTCACGCAATGGGTGACGAAGCTGTGCTGACGCTTGCCATGCAGCCTGTTTGCCACGCCAGATTTCCCGGGCAGCACCCGGAATGGAACGGACCATCTGCAGGAGGGACCCGTGATGTTGTTCGCTGGAAGAATCAGTTCTGGTGGAAGTCATGATGTGACATCCTTTCATGATGTTCTGGGTTTAAATTCACAGACCATGTGGTTTATTCTAAGTATGCGCTGATTATTTGACTTCCACTCGCCAATTTGCTTCACTTAGGGTAAGACAAGGTACAGAAAGGGAGATGAACTGAATGGAACAGATTACTTCCAAACCGGCTTTTGATGTAGCCATCCAATCCCCACGTTTGACGATTGCCGTATTCAAGGCAGACTGGTGCGGTGACTGCAAATACATCGATCCGTTTATGCCTGAGGTTGAAGAGAAATATACACGTGAACTGACTTTGATTGAGGTCGACGTGGATCAGGTTGGAACCGTTAGTGAAGAGCATAATATTCTTGGCATTCCAAGCTTTGTGGCGTATACAGATGGCCGCGAACTCGTACGGTATGTGAACAAGCTGCGCAAGTCAAGAGAAGAGATTGAGCAGTTCCTGGATCGCGCAGTTGAAGTGTACAACACGATCCATAAATGATGTTATACAAGTTCAAATGATGAATATTCACACAGACACTCCGATGACAGAATAACCTTTTGATCGCTGTTATCCCCAGATTTCTTTGATCCCTTTTATTAGGGGGAAATCCGGGGATAAAGGCGAAGCATATGCTTTCGATGCAGCTTTCTTTCAGAAAGCTTTTAGCTTCGCTTCTTCAGGCTATTTCTGTCCTCTCCGTTATTGTGTAAATTTTTCATTGAACTTATATAAATGTATGACAGGTTCATGTTGTTAAAGGGTATACTAGATGAAACGCCATTTCTCTTGAAATAGGGAAATGGCGTTTGTGTGTTCTGAACTCTGTTTAAGACACAATTCAACTGGCTATCCCCCAAATAACATAACCCCAATGACCTGCGGGTCATTATTTCACCAGACGTTAACATTTTGTCACAAAGCGCGACGTCAATGAACATTTTATCCGGTATAATGAATTTAGTTGTGAAATAAGTGTCAAAGTACCGAAACAAGCGGAGAATATTCTTCGCCATCTTAAACCAACAGCGGGTGAGAAAAAATTGAAACACTTAACTTTGTTTAAATGGTTAACCGTATTAACCTGTCTTGTCATGTTTCTGGCCACTTTTGGTGGAGGCATCGTAACCAAAACGGAATCAGGCCTTGGCTGCGGAACAGAATGGCCTTTATGTAACGGAAAACTCGTTCCGGCACATACTGTGGCTTCACTCATTGAATATTCCCACCGCGCTGTAAGTGCACTGGCTGGACTGTTGTCCATTGCCTCATTTGTTGCTTTTCTGCAGTTTGGCAAGTCACGCCGTGACCTGCAATTGTTTTCTTTCTTAACTCTGGTATTTGTTATCGTCCAGGGAATCATGGGTGCTTTTGCCGTCGTCTTCTCCCAATCTTCAGCAGTCATGGCACTGCATTTTGGCTTTGCACTGATTGCTTTTGCCAGTTCTCTAATGATGGCACTGGGCATAAGGCAGGAGGCTAAAGATGGCGGATTGGAACGCCTGAATAAATACCCTCGGGTTAGCAAAAAATTCAGGAATCTGGTCTGGTTCTCCACTATTTACACATATCTCGTGGTATACACGGGTGCATTTGTGAGTCACACGGATTCTGCTGGCGGATGTTCCGGATTTCCGCTCTGTAACGGGCAGATTATTCCTGAGCTTTCGGGTGGGGTAGCGGTTGCTTTTGCTCACCGTGCAGCAGCAGCGTCGCTCGTGATTGTTATCGCAATTCTGGGTCACTTCGCTTACCGTAATCATCCGGACAACAAGGAAATGCGGACCCTTGGCGTGGTATCCGTTGTTCTCATCCTGATGCAAGTAGTCATTGGTATTTTCATGATGGTGACAATGAACCGTCCGGAAGTATACATGTTTGTAGCTCTCGCTCATATGCTGGATATCGCCATATTATTCGGAGTTTTAACGTATATGAGTTTCCTGGTGTACAAGCTGCATCGCCCGGCTAATCGTTTCTAAGATATAGATCCATTCTTTTTCCAAAGGTACTTGGGCTAAATATGAAAGTCCACCATCCAGTGATGTACATCATTGGACAGGTGGACTTTGTTTGATGTCAGGGGGATCAGGGCAACCTATGGCAAGCAGCAATTACACGGAATGGATGATGTGTTACGTTTACGGTGATGAATTCTTGTTGATTTGGAAAAGAGGAGGTTAGATATGCTGCGAACGTTGTTGGGGGAAAAGCCACGTATAAACGAAGGTAAATTGAAGGCAGCGATGGACGCAATGGCGCATACGCTTGAGTTATTTCAACGACAAATGCATGTGGACCATGATCCCACGCATGACTATCGGAAACTGTATGTGTGGACTCAGGGACTTATCTCCTCACTGGATGAACTAGAGCAAAGCTGTTTCGCTGCTGCTCATTTTCGCAATAAGGTCGTTGCAGGCTCAACGGATGATATGACGGCGACTGAAAAAGCAGAGTATGCACGGTATGTGTATTTCTACAAAGATGGCTTTATCCGCTGCTTTGCCATCCTGGATAAAGTGGGTACGGTACTAAATGAAATATTCCAGTTGAATACTTCAAATACCAAAGCGCATTTTTCTTATTTTACAGTGTTAAGGCAGTTCGATTATGCGAGGGAGCACCATGATCTTGCGTTGCAATTAATACAGATCAAGGACTCTTATCGTGAGCCGATGAGCAAGCTGCGCAAACGACGTAATATGGAAATTCACTACATGAACTCAGAAATGCATGATGACCTGTGGCAGTTACACCAGACCTTGCAAGGTAAAGTGAAATTGGAGGATTTGAATCAGCATGTGCAGGAAATGCGTCAGGGCGTCGATATGGTCTGTGAAACGTTAACAGCTTCTTATCGTTATATCAACAAAATATGGAAAAGAAATAATTCCCTTTGACAAATCGGAATACTTGGAATATACTGAGTTTCAATTAGAGTGTTACAATGACGAAGAATGAACTGATATTTCTCAAAAGTTACATTCACATTATAAAGCATAAACTACATGAACTTATAAAATCCTACAATAACATATTTCTTATCGAGAGCGGCGGAGGGACAGGCCCGATGAAGCCCGGCAACCGATTTGTAATGACATGATACATGTATCATTCGTTATAGATGTTAGGTGCTAATTCCTACAAAATGGTGCAAGGCACGATTTTGGCAGATGAGAAGGTATATTCTTTCACGTGAAGAGCCCTCTTTGTTTCTGCAAAGGGCTCTTTTTTTGTACTTTAAGGGGAGTTTTCCTTTAGATCGGGTAAAGATACATGTAGGTGGTTGGAAAGGGGCAAGTGCGATTGATTGAATTAAAAGGTTTAACGAAAACGTACGGCAAAGGGGCAAAATCTACAACAGCGTTATCCGAGCTGAATTTGAACATCCAAAAGGGCGAAATCTACGGCGTGATTGGGCATTCTGGAGCGGGCAAAAGTACATTGATTCGCTGCATTAATTTGCTAGAACGGCCTACGGAGGGTGAAGTATGGGTTGATGGGATCAACCTGACTGAACTGAGCAAAACCGAACTGCAGCAACAGAGACGCAAGATCGGGATGATTTTTCAACACTTTAATCTGTTATCTTCGGCAACGGTATATGATAATGTGGCTTTTCCGCTAAAGCTTGTGAATACACCAAAGGATGCCATTGATCGCAAAGTGAAGGAAATGCTCAATCTCGTTGGCCTGGAGAACCATAGCAACAAATATCCAGCTCAATTATCGGGTGGACAGAAACAACGTGTGGGGATTGCGAGAGCACTTGCAAGTGATCCGAATGTACTTCTCTGTGATGAAGCTACTTCGGCACTTGATCCGCAGACGACAAATTCAATCCTGAAGTTATTGCTCGACATTAATGAAAAGTACAACCTTACGATTGTGCTGATCACACATGAGATGCATGTCATTCAGAACATTTGTGACAAGGTGGCTGTCATTCATCAAGGTGGCATTGTGGAACAGGGACCTGTAACCGAAGTGTTCCTGAAGCCGCAGCATGCGATTACGCGGGACTTCATGATGCGTGACCATGAAGCTGGACTTGCTCTGGAAGAGACCGCTCTGGCGAATGCAGGCATTGAATTGCAGGCAGGTGCTGCTTCCAAACTTGTGAAGATATCCTTTCTGGGTAACAAAACGTATGAAGCGATTTTGTCGAGGACGGTACGTAAGACGGGTGTGGATTTTGCCATCCTGCAGGGTACAATCTCTACGATTAAACAGGTGCCTTATGGACAGCTGACCGTTCGGTTCGAGGGTGATTCCATTGCGATTGATCGGACGATATCAGAATTAACCGCAGAGGGACTTGATGTGGAGGTGCTTCGTTAGATGGATTTTTCAACCGTACGTTGGGAAGAGGTTGGTAAAGCCTCTATTGAGACGCTGCAAATTTTGGGTGTATCAGGCTTGTTCACCGTAATCTTTGGTTTACCGCTCGGAGTTCTGCTGTTCATGACAGCCCGATCTGCTTCGATCAAATCACGGACGGTGTACATTATATTGTCCTTGATTGTGAATATTTTGCGCTCAGTCCCATTTATCATATTGATTGTTGCTCTTATTCCATTCACTCGTTCACTCGTCGGTACAGCTACAGGAGTGTTAGGTGTTATACCACCTTTAGTTATTTCAGCAGCTCCTTACTTTGCTCGATTGGTGGAGACGACGTTGCGAGAAGTTGATCGGGGTGTCATTGAAGCGGCACAGTCGATGGGTGCATCGACCGGACAGATTGTAAGACGGGTATTACTGCCTGAAGCGTTACCTGGTTTGGTTGCTGGGATAACCATTACCATCGTTACCCTTGTCTCTTACACGGCGATGGCGGGCATGGTTGGTGGTGGAGGTCTGGGAACGCTGGCAATCAACTATGGGTATTATCGTTATCAAAATGAAATCATGATTATATCCGTAGTGTCGATGATCATTCTTGTGCAAATTCTCCAGATGGCTGGAGATCGCTTGGTTACATTTTTCACCAGGAAATAACACATAGATAACATGATGGATATGCATTCATGCGGACGCCACATGAAAAAAATGATTAGAGAAGGGGTTTTACACATGAAAAAATGGTCATTCGCTCTACTTAGTCTTATGCTGATTGCGGTTCTCGCAGCTTGCGGAAACAATAAGGACGCCGATAGCGGCGCAGATAATTCAGCAGGTGCACCACGTACAGTTGAATTGAAAGTTGGAGCTTCACCTACACCACACGCAGAGATTCTGGAAAGCATCAAGCCTGAGCTGGAAGCACAAGGTATTCGTTTACAAGTCGTTACGTTTAATGACTATGTACAACCAAACCAGCAACTTGCTGATAAAAAATTGGATGCAAACTTCTTCCAGCACCAGCCTTATCTGGACACAGAGAATAAAGAACGTGGATTCAACCTCGTTACTGTAACACCTGTTCATGTTGAACCTTTTGGTGGATACTCCAAGAAGATTAAGTCTTTGGATGAATTGGCTGACGGCGCAAAAGTAGCCATTCCAAATGACCCATCCAATGGTGGACGTGCACTGTTGTTGCTTGCGAAGGAAGGCATTATTACGCTGAAAGACAACACAAATATTACATCTACGATTCAAGATATCACAGCCAATCCGAAAAATCTGAATATTATCGAGCTGGATGCAGCCATGATGCCTCGTCAATTGGATGAAGCGGATCTGGTATTCATCAACGCTAACTATGCGCTTGAAGCAAACCTGAATCCAGCGAATGATGCTTTGCTGATCGAAGATCTGCAAGGTAACCCATACGCAAACATCCTCGTTTCCCGTGAGGACAACAAGGATGCAGATGCAATCCAAAAACTGGCTGCTGCTCTGCACTCCGAAGAAGTGAAAACATTCATCAAAGAACGTTATAAAGGTGCAGTTGAACCTGCAACTGAATAAATCACGATATGTATGATATGTTGTGAAGCTATTAAGAATAAGCCGTATATCTCTTCTGAAGAGATATACGGCTTATTTTATGTTTCCTAATCTGTGCTGACGTGGGGATTAATAAGGGAAGGGTTAGGGCTTATCTTGTTTCTCCGCGTTGGGTGGATGTCCAGATTGGCGGTAGTAGGATAATTCATTCTGATCAGCATACTGCTGCTCATCTGCTTCCTGCAGGTACGTTCTCTCGGAGGGAGAGAGTGTTTCTTCTTCTCCGTGTGAGCTTTTGATCTTGTATCTGATCCAGCCGATTAAGCCAAGGACGACAACGAGGATCAAAGCCCATCCTTTTTTGAGCAAAAGAAGAGCACTGAATTTCTGGGAAGCCGTGTACCCGATCCCGCCCATCAGAAGACTGTTGAGCCCTATGGTGGATGTTTTGTCAGTCGAAGCATTGTACTCCTCGTAGGTATATCCTGCATTGATGTGAAGTTGATTAAGGACAGTTTCCTCGAATGTCTGGCGGCTCTGTTGAAAGTTGGCCGTATCTGTAACCAGAATGGCTGTGATGTACCCTTCGCGTGTCAGGAGTTTTACATTGTAATTGACCATGGCTTGCTGATCAGCATTCTTAAAACCAAGGGAGTAAACCAACTGATGTTTGGTACTGTCATATGCCGGTTCGATTTCCCACCCCGTTATGTACGTTCTATATTCAGGATCAAGTTCTCTGTTATCTTCTTCTGTGCCTCGGATATAACTGCTTAACAGTTCTTCGGCACTCAAATTTTGATCGTCATCATGAATATGACCTGTTTTCACGTATTCAAACACAACATACCACGAGCCGAATTCACTATTGCTGGTTAGGCTTCCGATTTCATTCCCGTTAGGCTTCCCATCACTGTTAAGTATCGAGCGTTGGGTATTGGCCTTATCAAGATAGGAATGGCTTTCAGGGACCTCCAGGGTGGCCTTACCGTCCATAGAGACAGATGCTGGTCCAATAATCCAATCGTACTCATCAGGCGCTTGCTCACTCTCACTGGCCGCTGATACCTGTAAGGCACTAAAGACTGTGAATAAACTCAACATTAAAAATGTAAGAAATGATATCCATCTTTTGTTAATCATATTTATGTAAAGGTCCTTTCGGGTTATATCCTCGACAGTACCATAGGTGCTCGATTTCAATCAAGATATATCTGGAATTAAAGGTGGATAATCCCTTGTGGATAAGCGAGTTGTAGGAGGACGATAAATCTTTTATACTGGATAGTGACTGCTCTTTGAAGAGGGGGATGAACGTGAAGGGAAAAGTTGCCCTCATAACGGGAAGTGCCAAAGGTCTTGGTAAAATGACGGCCCTCAGTCTGGCAGATCAAGGGTGTCATATTGCCCTCAACTATGTACACAGCAGAATAGAAGCTGAGGCTTTAAAGGCTCAGATTATAGCCAAGGGTGTGCGGTGCATTGCCATCCAGGCTGATATATCCAAGGTGGAAGATATCTCTTCATTGGTTGAGCAGGTGGAAGGCAACCTGGGCAGTATTGATATTTTGGTGAATAACGCGGGTCCATTTGTCCGTGAACGACGATTATTTGCGGATTATTCTGAAGCTGAGGTCCAGATGCTTGTGCAGGGTAATCTGTTGGGACCGATGTTACTGGATCAGCGTGTATTGCCAGAGATGAGACGCAAGCAATGGGGACGCATTATCCATTTTGGCTTCAGTCACGCTGGAGAAGCGAGATCCTGGCCTCATCGCGCCGTATATGCGGCTGCCAAGGTGGGTCTGGTATCTTTTACAAAGACACTAGCGGTTGAAGAAGCTCCGTATGGAATTACGGTTAACATGGTATGTCCAGGTGACATTCGTGGTGCGAACAAAGAGAAAACGATTGATGAAATGGCAGGCATCACCGACGAGGAAACGCCAAGAGGGCGACCAGGCAGCGGTGAAGATATTGCACGAGTGATTACGTATCTGTGCCTTGATCATTCGGATTTTATAACAGGTAACATTATGGATGTATCTGGAGGACTTGATCCGATTCGTCCAACCATACAGCGCGAGGATACTTAAAAGGTGAATTGAAGGATTGTACGTGGAAGCGGGTCAAAGTGACTATGAACATGGACTCTCTGCATATGCACACAAAAAAAGAGCCCTCCGCTTCATGCGAAGCGAAAGGCTCTTGAGGTTTATTTCGTGAAGGATTGATTAGAATACTTGTACGACTTCTTGTACACCCTCAACTTCTTCGAGAAGGGCACGTTCAATCCCGGCTTTTAAGGTAATGGTGGAGCTTGGGCAACTGCCGCAGGCACCGACCAGTTTCAGCTTAATGATGCCGTCCTCCACGTCGACCAGTTCCACGTCACCGCCATCGCGCTGCAGGAACGGACGAAGTTTATCAAGCACATCAGATACCTCATCATACATGGTGCTTTGTGCGTTTTCGCTCATATTGTTCAACTCCTTTCCTTCCTATATTATATTACAAATGGCCACAAATTAAAATGGTCAAACAAAGCAGGTGAACTTAAATGAGACCGATTATTGAATTTTGTGCCAATAATATGCATTTTGGCACAGATGAAGTCATGGATCAACTGGAAGAAAATCCAGACTATGACGTGATTGAATATGGCTGCCTCACCAACTGCGGCCAATGTTCTATGACTCCATTTGCACTGGTAAATGGCGAAGTTGTCATCACGGACAAAGTGGAAGATCTATATAACGCCATTCTGGCCAAAATTGCCGAAGCCGATGTCTGGGACGAGCTCGATCTCGACTAACCGAGATGACGCTTGGACATCCAGAGCACACCACTTTTCAAAATACGAGGTACACGTCCCATCATGGACGTTTTGCCCATCAGCCCAAACCCAGACTTCTTGCCGAGTGCACCGAGTGTGCCACGAAGCTTGAGTGGATGTGGATTGGGCTTTTCGCCTTTCCAGAGGGCATGCTGAATATGGGCGATCTGCTCACCCTGTACTTCCGCAGCCTGACCGCTAGGTGCATAAGGTACACTGGCACAGTCACCAACCACATAGACATCGGTATATTCCGGGATTTGGTAGTATTCATTCAGGACGACACGTCCTTGAGGGTCTTTGGTCACGTCCAGATCCTGTACCACTTTTACGGGCTGAATGCCTGCAGTCCACACGACAGCATCCGTTAGAATCTGTTCATCCCTGTTATAGATGGCATTGGGTTCAACGCGTGAAATGGCGATATGCCCGCGTGTCTCTACCTGATGTTCGTTGAACCATTCATGCACATACACAGACAGACGTTGCGGGAAGGCTGATAATACACGTTCACCACGATCCAGAATACTGATGTTTAGATCGGGTCTGCTCTCACGAAGTTCGGCTGCCATCTCGACACCACTTAATCCACCGCCTACGATATGCACATTGCCATAGGCTTTGACTTCATTAAGTCGCAGGTAAGTCTCGCGTGTTTTGCTAAAGCTCTGAATGGTACAGCTGTAGTCTTCTGCGCCTGGTGTGTTGTGGAAACGGTCTGTACAACCAAGTCCGATGACAAGCTTGTCGTATTCAAGCGGGTCTTGGCCTTCAAATTCAATCTGACGCTGTTCCAGGTCAATCGAGGTAACTTCTCCATAACGGTAAGTGACTTTATCGCTCACTGGAAATTGGATACGCAGGTCATAATCAGATACGGTTCCTGCTGCGAGTGCGTAATATTCTGTCTTTAATCCCTGAAAGGGGCTGCGGTCCACCAAAATAATTTGTGTATCGGATGGAATTTTACCTTCCAGAAGTTCCTTGATGATGGTGAGGCCGCCATAGCCGCCTCCAAGAATGACGAAATTTTTCATGACTCGGCTTCCTTTCTGCATCAGTCCCACTGAAATGGGGCTGTAAACTGTGGAGCAGCTATGCAATAACATAGCTGCTCCTTTTGTTATGATTTGAATAATTGAAAAGTAGACATTGAAAATTGAAGATATTATTCAGCAGTTTGCACCACTCGAATTCAAACGTCTCCCTATCATGAAAGCTGCGTTCTGGAGTGGTGCTGGTGCAATATTGGTTGTGGATGGAGTTATATCCTATTCGTACACTTGAATTTCGTTGTAGAACGTATCACGTTCTACCGGAATACGTCCTGCACCCTTAATGAGCCATATAAGCTCTTTACGTGTAAGGCCTTCAGGTGTGAGTGCACCTGCCGCATGACTAATCCGTTCCCGAACGATCGTACCGTGTGCATCCGAAGCACCGAAACCAAGAGCGACTTGAGTCAGCTGTGGACCGATGTTAATGAAGTATGCTTTGATATGATCGATGTTATCCAGCATCAGACGGCTGATCGCAATTGTTTTGAGATCCTCATAAGCCGAGTTACGACGCATAATGCTTGCGTTTTTACTTTTTGGCTGCATGGAAAGAGGGATAAAGACCATAAATCCGTTGGTCTCGTCTTGCAATTCACGAATCTGCACCATATGGTTAACGCGATCCTCATAGGATTCGATCGATCCATACAACATCGTAGTATGTGTACGTATGCCCAGCTCATGAGCTGTTCGGTGCACCTCAAGATAACGGTCCACGTTGGCTTTGTCTACACGCATTTTTTTGCGATATTCATCCGACAGAATCTCAGCGCCGCCACCAGTCAATGTTTTCAGACCTGCTTTTTGTAGCTCTTGCAGAACTTCTCTGATGCTGAGTCCGCTAATCCGGGTGAAGAAATCAATCTCGGCTGCCGTGTAAGCTTTCAGTGTAACATCCGGATATTTCTCGTTTAAAGCACGCAGGGAATCGACATAATATTGAAAAGGAACATGGTTGTTATGTCCGCCTACGATATGGAACTCACGTACGCCCGGATGAATATGCTGTTCCACATAATCGATCATTTCCTGACCGGATAATGTATAGGAGCCTTCTTCACCCTGGTCTTTGCGGAAATTACAAAAAGCGCAGTGGGCTTCGCATACGTTCGTAAAGTAAAGACTCATGTTCTCGATGAAATATACTTTCTTACCATTCTTCCGCAGGTTGGCCTCATTGGCCAGCTGGCCCAAAGTCAGCAGATCATCTGTTTCATACAGATATACGCCGTCTTCCACGCTCAGCCTTACGCCGTTCTGCACTTTCTCGACGATTTCAGCCATTCTTTTGTCTGTGAACGGTGTTACCAATGTAGACATATTATTTCCTCCTGTTCTTAACCGGATTTGAGTTGTGTGTAGGATCTGCATACAGAACTACATAGAAAAGATGCGGTCAACTGCCGCCTTCTTAGTTGGACTAACTCTTATTTACCCGGTGCAGCGCGTGCTGCATATGAAAGCTAAATTTTTTCAAAAAATGGAGTCTGTTGACTCATATATGCATTGGGGACTGCGTTGCAGTCTCGAAATGTGAAAAAAATTACAACTCCAATTATGACCATCGTCTGAATAAGTCATGACAAAATAAAGACATTTCAGTGCGACCACCTATTCATTATAAACCTCGTGTCCCGGGGGTTCAATACACTGGGAAGAAAAAGGAGTACAGGGGGAACGCGGAAAGAGGCAAACATGACTTGAGACCCTTGACGGGGTGGAGTATAATTTAAAGAAGAGTTAATGAAAAAGGAGAGTGACCTGGCATGATTAACATCAGCGAAACGGCTGCTGACAGATTGAAAGAGATGCTTGCACAGCAAGAGACACCTGGTATGTTCCTGCGTCTTGGCGTAGCACCAGGCGGTTGCACCGGATTTTCGTACGCCATGGGCTTTGACGATAAAGAGTCCGATGAGGACCTGTATATGGATATTCAGAGCATGAAGGTTGTAGTCGAGAAGGAAAACCTGAAGTATCTGGATGGTCTCGAAATTGATTTTGAAGAGTCCGGTATGACGGGTGGGTTCACCATCCATAATCCGAACGCGGTAGCGACTTGTGGCTGTGGATCTTCTTTCCGTACGAAGGAAGATGCGGGTGTGCCGGATAAAGATTGTTAATATATAATTGATTGCAATGATAAGGCACAGTTCCAGCGAAGGACATTCGCTTGGGATTGTGTTTTTTTTTTGACATTATGGCAGGGTAGCTGAGTTCTCTAATTTACCGATTCCAAGATATATATATACGGTATAAAATTACGCTTCTTCAGTATTGACATTTTGTTCCAATAGAAAGTATATTATTTGTGCAAACGTTTGCAGATTTAAGAGCACAGTATGCCTGCTAAAAAAGCGGATTCATAAGCCATGTGTTCTAAGAATATCTCTAGGATACCCCCTTTTGTACAAACGTTTGCACAAAAAAGGGAGAGGGAAGGAGGAGGAGTTGTATAGATACAAATTAGAAAGGGTCTTGAGTCAGACCATGCTAAAACGTTAAAAGGGTTAGAGAGCTTAGGTAAATAACGAGAATTCTTGTTTCCCATAGGGGAGAAAATAAGGGAGGAAGAAGATGGATCTTAAGCGCAAGCTCGGCGCATTTCTGTTGGTATTATCGATTATTATTTCTACCCAAAATACAGCGGCTTATGCCGAAATTTCGGCTTCTCATGTGTATCATAACCATATGCCCAATTTTTGGGCCTACTACGACACATCCAAGTATGCTTCTGCACCTGTGGGGTCCCCAATCCGCTACACATATGATGGGCAAGTCATCGATCTGAAAAATAACCCTCCGGCAGGATATCCATACTTTTTACCCGGGGGAATGCCTATGCCCCATGATGATCTCGTGGCGTATTATAGTCACCATGCAAAGACAGGTGCTTATCTGAACTGGCCATGGCAAGTTGCTGGTGACCTGAGGAACAATCACCCTGCTGCAGGGATGCAGGTAACCATGTCAGGTTCGGTATTGAACAATGTGAACAGTTTTATGTATACCAATAATGTAAACGGTTACAACAATAAAGATTGGGGTGCGCCATGGAAGAATGCTTACAATAATCTCAAAACAACGAATGGAGAACGGACGATGGATCTCATTCACTTCTCCGGACACCATACCATGGGGCCATTGGCTGGCAACGAATATTTGCTAAAGGATTTGATCTACCAGAATGCTGTGCTGGCACAACCTTTTTTTCTGGGAGAAAGCTTTAAATCGTCCAAAGGTTTTTTCCCCACCGAGCTGGGTTTCTCGGAACGGATTATCCCGGTCTTGGATCAACTCGGCATTGAGTGGTCCGTAATTGGAAATAATCATTTTTCGCGAACTCTCCAGGACTATCCGCTACTGAACGATCCGGGCAAAGATACTATGGTGTCACCGCCAAACCGAGCGGATTTGCAGAATACGAGCAATGTGGGTTCGTGGGTATCTTCTCCCATGTTCAATGAGAAACAGGTGGTTCATAACAAATATCCATTTGCTTCTACGCCTCATTGGGTGCGTCATGTGAATCCTGAAACTGGTGCTGAGAAAAAGATTGTTGGTATCCCTGTGGCCCAGGCAGAGTCGTGGGAAGAAGGGTATCAGGGTTCAGTCAAGGCAGATGCGCTGAAGCCTTTTGAAGGAATGGTTGATCAGAAGCAGTTCTTCGTGATTGCCCATGATGGGGATAATTCTTCAGGACGAGCAGGATCAGAGGATACTTGGCGCAATGCAGGAAATGTGACTTATGCTCAGCCGGGTGTGAAGGGAGAGAGTATCAATGAATACTTGCGGACTAACACACCAAAAGCCGACGATGTAGTGCATGTTCAAGACGGTTCATGGATCGATACGCGGGACTCCTCATCAGATCCGACATGGTATCACTGGCGTCTTCCATTTGGAATCTGGAAGGGGCAGTTTGAAGCGTTTAACAAGGCTACAGGCCTTAATCTGGAGCCGAAGAAAAATCTGGATGGTGTACAGGAAGGGATGACCGTATCGTTTGAATATGGATACCATTATCTGGAGCGTAATTTTGCGCTTGAGCAAGCTGCACTGAATTATGCCAAGACAGCTGAACAGATTTGGCTGGACAGCAATCCGAACCATTGGAAGCCAACGACGGCACTAGACCGTGAGATTACTTATGAGGGCAATCAGCTTAATCCTTGGATGATGGCTTACCCGGTAAAAGGAGATCCTGCTAATAATTATAAGGGAGGTGCGAACCCGGCAGAGTTAAGTTGGTATTTCCTCCTGCCTGCACTGGATTCCGGGTTTGGTTATTATGATGAGAATGTGGATGATGGGGTAAAGCCGACGTTATCTTTCAATCAGTCCCTCTTCTTTTCCAAGCCTTATGTTAGTAGTCAACTCGCGAAGGACCGTACCGGACCATCAATGTGGTGGCCGCAGCGTTATCCATATAATCCTGGAAGCGCCAATGTCAGCAAGGCGGAGGGATGGACACTTCATTATTTTGACAATACGTTCGGCATTTATACCTATGCTTATGATGTTAACGGTGTGAATGATATTAAGGTGAAGGTACGGACACATCGGGATAAGCTGGCAGATGCCAAGGACAACACCTTCCGTGTGTACGATCCTGCTGAGCTCAAGGCCAAAGGGGTATCCAACATCGATCCGACAAAGGTTAGTAGCTGGCAAGAATATCCGATGACGAAACGTGATCTTAAATCGGATATGAACGGTGTGGCCTGGCAGCCAAGCAGCACAGATATGTTTAAGCGTGTGCCTGCTCAGGAGATCGGGGATATGTATTACACGTATTTCAACGATTTCCAAGATCAACTGGTCGATTATTATATTGAAGCTGTCGATGCGAATGGCAATGTTACGCGCAGTGAGATACAGACGGTATATGTGGGTATGGGGAAATATAAAAAAGACACATCGGGCAAAATTGTTGAGGATGCGAATGGAACAATCCAGGGTACACATCCGTTCCTGGTGGTCGATCGGACACCGCCTTCAGTGCCAACAGAAGTCAATGCAAAACGTGTGACAGATCGCAGCATTACACTGCAATGGGCAGCATCCACTGATAATGTGGGTGTAGAGGGCTATGATATTTATCGGGATGGGGTCAAAGTTGGAAGTTCGCTGACAACGGAATATACGGATATCGGTCTTGAGCCTAAGGAATCATATGCATATAGTATAAAGGCGAGAGACAAGGCGAATAATGTCTCTTCCGCCAGTTCAACTGTACAGATCCAAACGTTGGCAGCAGATACTGAGCCACCAACAGCGCCTGCAAATGTAGCTGTACAGAATACTACCTCATCCGCTGTGACAATTGACTGGTCAGCCAGCCAGGATAATTATGGAGTAGCAAAATATGATATCTATCGAGACGGTTCAAAAGTAGGGGAATCAACCAAACTAAACTATACGGATGAGTCCCTTGCACCGGCAACAGAATACGTATATACGGTTAAAGCGATAGATGCAGCAGGCAACGTTTCACCTGCTAGTGTGGCTCTGTCGGTACGTACCAAAGAAGGTAATGCGGTAACCATATATTATAAACTGGGCTATCCGAACCCGTATATTCACTATCGTCCAACAGGGGGGACATGGACGACTGCTCCGGGTGTGAAAATGATGGCAGCCGAGATGCCCGGATACACCAAGATGACAGTCAATGTGGGTACAGCGACGGGGCTGGAGGCTGTGTTTAACAATGGTAGTGGCACATGGGATAATAATGGAGGAAAAAATTATCAGTTTCCATTAGGGGTTAGTACCTATAATTCCGGAGTCATTACACAAGGAGCGCCTCACGTGGATATAACACCTCCAAGCGTACCAACCGGTCTGACCGTGACTGCAAAAGCGGCTGATCGTGTAACATTGGCTTGGAATCCGTCGACCGATCATGTAGGCGTAACCGGGTATGAAGTGTTTCGTGATGGTGTCAAAATCAGCACGAGTACAACAACTGCATATACGGATAATAGCCTGAAGGCATCAACGAGTTATGTTTATACAGTCACGGCCTATGATGAAGCACAGAACAAATCGGATGCAAGTGCTGAGTTAAGCGTAACGACCGATGATGCTCCGAAAAGTAACAGTGTAACCATCTACTACAAGCAGGGTTTTGCCCAGCCCAATATTCATTACCGCCCTGCAGGAGGTAATTGGACGACACCACCAGGCGTTGCCATTCCGGCATCCGAGCTCACCGGATATAACAAAATTACCATTGATGTAGGAACTGCTACGGGACTGGAAGCGGTATTTAACAACGGTAGCGGTACATGGGATAACAATGCGGGACGGAACTATCTCTTTCCTCTCGGGGTAAGCACATACAACGCAGGTGTTATAACTACAGGAATACCTGGAAATGCAACGAGTACGAATCTTATTGGGAACCCATCAGCTTTCCTATCTGTTGAAGCGAATGGACTGTCTTTAAAAAGGGAACAACTAATTGCATGACGTAAAAAAATGCATGGATGCATTAAATCTAAGCAATATGAAGGTTAACGAACCACCTGGTCAGGCTACATTGTTAGCCCATTGCTGATACATTTTATAGTTAGGAGGCCTTGTACATCCATGGATGGACAGGGCCTTTCTAATTCGGAATGAAGAACGATAAAAGGTAGAAATCCTACTACAAATCTTTTCATTTTACGAGGTTTTAAAGAGAGAAGAGAATACGGTTGACAAGTTTAGTTGTAACAATTATAGTTACAATATAAAGTTCAACATAAACAATATTGATAATTTAAAGGAGAGATTACGATGAACATTGCAATCATTGGTGCAACAGGCAAAGCAGGAAGTGTAATTTTGAAAGAAGCGGCAGACAGAGGGCATAAAGTAACGGCAATCGTTCGTAATGCATCCAAAATGGAAGATAAAAGCCTGAATACGCTGGAGAAAGATGTATTTGATCTTACAGCTGAAGATGTTAAAATTTTTGATGTGGTAGTAAATGCATTTGGTGCACCGGCGGGTAAAGAAAACCTGCATGTGGAAGTAGGACAAGCGTTGATCAACATCCTGAAAGATGCACCAAACACTCGTCTGATCGTTGTGGGTGGAGCAGGAAGCCTGTTCACAGACGAGTCCAAGACATTGCGTCTCTTTGAATCCCCAGGATTCCCTGATGCATACAAAGCAACTGCAACGAACCAAGGCCAAAACTTGCAGGATCTGCAAGCATCTTCAGGTATTCAATGGACATTCCTGAGTCCGGCTGGATTCTTTAATCCAGAAGGTGTACGCACCGGCAAATATCAAGCAGGCAACGACGTTATTCTCGTGAACAGTGAAGGCAACAGCTACATCAGCTATGCAGACTATGCGATTGCTTTGGTTGATGAGATCGAGAATCCACAACACAAAAACGAGCGCTTTACCGTTGTCGGCGAAGTGAAGTAACACTTTTATATTATTATATGGAACATACAAACGGACGCTGATCTCCACAGATCGGTGTCCGTTTTTTTATGTTATCGAAGAGGGATGTTCTGCAATAAAGTTAGACAGATTAGATGATTATCGTTCAACTTCCAAATACTCCTTTGAATCTATGTTATATTATTCTAAATATGGGATGTAAATGCGATTATATGGAAGGCCTACTTCTTTTAATCAGATTTTCTGCGAGCCTAAAAGTATAAGGGAGTGAACAGTTGTGAAGATGTATTCTAATGGAGTTATACTATTGATCTTTGTGGCTTTAATGATTAGTGTATCGAGTGGTTCGGGGTTATCCCAATATCCAAACGTTAAAAATGCGATGAATCAAATTCACATCACTTCTCTTTATCCGAAAAATAAGAATGGACAGACATATGGTTCTGCCGCATATGCGACTTCTCCAGAAACGGAACCTGATTTAATCCTGGCTACTGGTGTGGATGGTACAGAAGGATATCTGCTGAAAAAAGACATGGATGGCGAGCAACCAAAAACACCTGAAGAAGCTATTGCGATACAGAACAGCAGATCACCAGACGGGTGGGATATTCCACTGTATGACAAGGATGGTGAAACTGTAATTGGTGTGTTTCATGTTGGAGGAAAGTGAAGGTAACCAACATAGGATCAAAGGTGACGCTACCAAGAAACGTTAATGAAATGAATGCCCTTTCGGCAGTTGATCAAAAGGGTCGGCAGCTTTTTTGTTAATGTAACGGCAGAATAGTAAAACCATTTTAATAAACTAATCGTCAAAAAAATGAATAAACTACTTCACGTTGCGGGGGGAGAACTTGATGTATTTTAAACCTATCCGTATTGTATTGGGGCTAGTTTTTTTTATCATTGCTGGGTGCAATAACGAGGTCACGATGTTGGGTACAGATGAACTCACGATCACAGGCGATCAAAAGACTGCGACAGAATATGTTAAGGCAAAAGGTTATAAAATTTCTTCGTACGATGGTCAAGTTCAGAAATACACTCTAAGCAAAGACAAACTACTCTACGGGATAACGGAAACGATACCATATAGACAGACATGGGCGGTTCAAAAAGTAGAACCCGAACAGTATTTCGGAATGGAAATATCGGTGTATAGCTTTACAGTAACAAACCATCCTCTGGGAACGTTAGACGATAGTAAATCCAAAGTTTCAATGATACTTTGTGAAGGCAAAGTTATAGGGGGGACATCCTTCCCAAATGCAGCAATGGATGGAGCACCATATTCGTTGGATGGAAAAACATTGGAAGAAGTAACGGGAAAAAGTTTTCAAAAATGGAGTGAAGAATGGAAAAAGAAATACGAAACTTAAAAAGCCAAGTGGAGTAACCAACTGTGTCCGGTTGGTTGCTTCTTTGTTGATCCACCTAAAGCCAGGAAAAATGCAACATTTTTCCTGTTAAACAGGTCAATAAAGATGTACGAATTAACATGGTGAGAAGAAGGTGGAAAAATTGAAGCTACGTATAATCACGTTGATGTTTTTAATCTCTACCGTGTTTTTTGGTTTTAATGCACAAGATATTAACGCTTTGTCATGTGTTGAATCGGGAGGTCCCCAAGAACAGTTAGAAATATATGATGGAGCTGTTTATGGAGAAGTAAAGCAAGTAAAGGTGGATTTAAAGCAAAAGGGGTTTACGGGCACAAAAGAGAAAATTAGATATATTTTAGTGGAAGCTGAGAGGAGTTGGAATACTGAGGTTGACTCTCAACTAATGATCGCAACGAACTATACTTGGGGATTTGATTTCAAGGAAGGTAACAAATACTTAATCTACTTTAGTGAAGCAAATGGCGAGTTAAGCAGTAGTCCGTGCAGTTCGACCATCGAAATGAACAATATTAATCAAGCAACTGAACTATTCGGGGAAGGATATCCACCCAAACAACAAGTAAACTTAGAACACAAAATGTGGTTTATGTTTGAGCAAGACATCGATTTGTATATCGTAGGTATAGTCGTATTTGCGGCGATTTTTATCCTCTTTATGATAGTAAGAAAGAAAAACCCCAAAGTATAATTTGGTAGCGCTAAACGGGGAATTTTGCTCAAAGAAAAGTCATTTGAACTAGGAATGGATTCCTGTATGACCTATTACCCCCTTTACTTAAACGAGGATCGAGGCGTATAATCCGTTGAGATATCAGAGTAATAAGAGGGGATACAGTTATGAATAGTGGATTAATCAACGCAATCATTGCGTATATCATGTGGGGGGTTCTCCCGCTGTATTGGAAGTTGTTTGAAAATGTACCGGCAGGCGAGATTTTATCGCACAGGGTCGTCTGGTCATTTGTCTTTATGGGAATTTTCGTTGCCGTCCAACGTCGTTGGGGTGACATGAAGCGAATTCTGACCAGTCGTTCGACCCTGCTGTCCCTTACCGCAAGTGGACTGCTAATTGCTATTAATTGGCTGATCTTCATCTGGGCAGTTAACAACGGTCATGTGGTTGAGACAAGTCTGGGCTATTATTTGAACCCGTTACTGAATGTGCTGCTGGCGGTTGTCTTCCTTCATGAAAAGCCAAACCGTGGACAATGGCTCGCGATTGCCATCGCTGGTGTCGCGGTGCTTATCATCGCTATCGACTACGGACGTTTCCCATGGGTTGCGATCTCGCTGGCCGTGTCATTTGGCTTGTACGGTCTGGCGAAGAAGAAGATCAAGCAAGATGCTTCAGTGGGCTTATTTTCGGAAACAGCTGTAGTTCTGCCCATCGCACTCGGCTACTGGATCTACTTGGCCATTGTGGGAAAAGCAACGGCATGGACGTTGCCTGCACCGATGTTCTTCGAACTGCTGCTTTCCGGCGTGGTGACGGCGCTGCCACTGCTGTTCTTTGCACGGGCGGCTGCTCGAATGTCATTGTCCACACTAGGTTTTGTGCAGTATATTGGTCCGACAATCATGCTGATCCTGAGTGTGTTTGTATTCAAGGAAACGGTCTCGCCAGTTCTGCTCGTTGGTTTCGCGCTCATCTGGATTGCGCTTATCGTATATGCAACCGCATCGATGCGTGCCACGCGACTTGCTTAGGTAAGCTGAAGATAAAGCTAATCTGGTATCACCATAGTTGCCCTGTCTGCCAATAAGGTGGACAGGGCCATCTTTTTGTTTGTGGGGAAACGATGGAATGACAAAAACTAAGAAGGCAGCTGATCAACGTTATGGTAAAATAAAGGAGTAATAACCAAAAAGAGTAATAGAAAAACGAGGAGGCGACAGATATATGATGGTTAATAACGGTTACCGCAAACGTGATCCATTCTTTGTAAAGAAGGGTGTAGTTAAGATACTATTTCAGTTTGCAGTTTCAGCAATAATCGGTAGTATATATGGGTTCATGATGGTCAACGAGACGATAGGTGGATATATTAATAAACTATTACCGAGCACGGATGGTCCGGATTTTCATTTATATCTGCCCGTTGTGATAACGGTGTTCATCTACTCATGTTTTATTCAGAAGAGACAACGGATTTTACTTGAAAAAATCTCATTTAGTTGTCTCCATATTTTTATTGCCCTGCTAGGCTGTATTTCTGCAGTTGTTGTGTTATTAGTGATCTAATTCGGATTCCTACGTATCCATACCTTCAGGCCCATCAACTGCATCAATGACACCTACAGCGAGTGTTGTTACCGCAGCGGCTGCTAAAAGATTCTTGGCACCCAGCTTGACTCTGTCCTTATCTTCCTCTTTCATGCCCACAACAACATCTTTACCGCTGTTATATACATACTTGGCTGATATCGCTACACCTTTTGCAGTAGTGGTTACGGCACCTCCAATATCAGCAAGCCCCGCGTCTATGGTAGTATCATCTTTTCGAATTGCACCACTGGCAAGATCATATGTACCACTAGCCAGTTGTCCAATGGTTTTGCCTGTATTGATCGTAGCTTTCTCTACACCGTTCCCGATTTCTTTGATAAAGGGGCTACCTGCGATCTCACCAACAACCCTGACGCTGCCACCCAACACTTTTCCGGTAACTTCCCCAGCCAATTGACCTATCCCTTTTAAGAAACTCATCCATTTTCCCCCGCTCCAATAAGAAGTTGATCCTATGTGTTATCTCAATAAACTTATTATATTCATATGTAAGCCAAAAGAACATCAGTCTCCAGCCCGAGTGGTGCACCCCTCCCCGATTGATCGACACGCTTGAGAAGTGCCCGATCCGATCCAGGAACGCCCACCAAGCCGCAACCTCAACGCACTTCATCACAAAAAGGCGCTACTCCCACAGGAATAGCGCCTTCGTGCACTTGTTTCACCTTACTACTTAAACCATTTGACTACCCACGGTTTTAGAAGTGTCTCAAGGAGCAGCAACGTAGTGGAGGGGGCGGAATCGATTCTGAAGAAGCGAAGCGTTCGCCTTTATCCCCGGATTTTCCCCTAATCAGGGGAATTCATAAAAATCTGGGGATAACAGCGATCATAAGAACGATCCGCCCCTGAACGCCCAGCACGTTGCGCCCTTAACGCACTTCATCGCCAAAAGGCGCTACTCCCACTGGGAACAGCCTTCCGTCTTTCGTTACCCTAATAACATGCCTACACACGGTTTTAGAAGTGTCTCAAGGAGCAGTAACGTAGTGGAGGGGGCGGAATCGATTCTGAAGAAGCGGAGCGTTCGCCTTTATCCCCGGATTTTCCCCTTACAAGGGGAATTCATAAAATCTGGGGATGACAGCGATCATAAGAACGATCCGCCACCGGAACGCCCACCATCGTGCTACCCCAAAGCCCGCACTTCATCACAAAAAGGCGCCACTCCCACCGGAATAGCGCCTTCAGCCCTTGTTTTACCTTACTACTTAATCCATTTGACTACACACGGTTTTAGAAGTGCCTCACACAGAAGCAGCAACGTAGCGGAGGGGGCGGAATCGATTCTGAAGAAGCGAAGCGGTCGCCTTTATCTCCGGATTTTCCCCTAATAAGGGAATTCATAAAATCTGGGGATAACAGCGATCATAAGAACGATCCGCCCCCGGAACGCCACCACGCTGCCCCCCCAAAGCCCGCACTTCTACCCACCGTACCTAGTCAATAAATCCTTCCATGACCGCCGTCGGCATCATATTAGACTGCCATGCGCCTTTGCCATAGCCGCCATTGTATCCTGGTGTAGCCTGAGGCTCCCAGTAGAATACACCTTTTCCTTTGCCGTTTGGCAAATTGCGGATTTGATTTTTCATCGCGGCAACAAAACTTTTTCCAGCTGCAGCCTGGTTATTGTCCATGCCAATTTCGGAGATGATGATCTCTTTGCCATAACGGTTGATCATATCCTTGGCATTGTTTACCGTATTCGTCACAGCGGTGTTCCAGCCGGAAGCTGAAGGATAGAGGGACATGGCGATCATGTCAAAGTTAGCTCCGTTATTGATCAAACCACCAATATTCCATACATAGAGGGCGTTATCATCTCCACCTGCAAGATGCACAATGGTTTTGGTACCGCTGCTCAGGGATTTTACTGCATTATGGCCTGTATTCACCAGCCACGCATAGTTTTTCATGTTGGTGGATGCTTTGCCATCTTCCCATAACATGCCGTTGCTTGTTTCATTCCCGATCTGTATCCAGTCCGGGGTAACGCCTTTGCTCTGCATCGCCGTCATGACATCACGAGTGTGGTTCCATACCGCATCCATGAGCTGTTGGAACGTATAGTTTTTCCAGGCAGCAGGTTTAGTTTGTTGACCAGGGTCTGCCCAGGAATCGCTGTAGTGCAGGGTAAGCATTACACTCATGCCGGCATTCTTGGCACGCTGTGCGAGTGTAGCCGCTCGATCCTTATTCATGTAACCGTTCCCATAATCATTCGAAGGATTAACGAATACCCGAATGCGGACGGAGTTGATTTGATAGTCTTTTTTCAAAATATCAATGATGTCACGCTGAACTCCGTTTTTATCTTTCCATTTGTAGCCTTGGGCTTCCATTCCGGGAACCCAGCTGATGTCGGCTCCTTTGGCGAAACTTGGTGCTGCGCTGGCATGCTGACCTGCGGGCAACAGGATGGAGGTGAATAACAAAACAAAAGCCAACATGATGGATGTCTTGAAACCCCTTACATTTTTGAACATTACAAGATGCCTCCTCGGATTTTGGTTGAGTTGCATCTTCATTATAGCCATCTTGGTTGGCGCTACTAAAGGGTCTATTTCCAATATTTCGGGTGTTTTCTCAACCTCTCTACAGAAAAAAGACAAAACAAAAAGCCGTCCGAAGACGGCTTTTCTACCCGTGGCGCTTTTTAAAACATTGATCCGTATCCCGCGCCTCCACCAGACTCTTTTAATTTGAGCTAGTGGATCGGGTAAGGGACACGTTCAACATGACATTAGAAATGTTGACGCACCTCCTTTCCTTGTGGCAAGAGTATACAACACCTTGTTTCGCAAAGCTAGTCTTTTTTACGTATTTATGCAAAATTATTTTTCAGTCTGGAACATCGTGATATCTCGTGCATAATGGCTCTTTGTTCCGTCATTGTTTCGGATGCGCACACTGTCTTCACTGATTCGTTCCACAATGCCACAACCTACCTCGCAATAGACGCCAGCCGGGTCTTCCTGCCATGCGCTTACCATACATTGCGATAGTGCAGCCGTGAAAAACTCTATATTTTTTTGTAACGTTCTAGGTTTGTTGGATTTCATTATATACTCCTTTAATCAAATATATTTGGAATGAGAACAAGCAACCGGACCAAATCACACTGTACTTCACTTTACTCTGTCTATTGACCTTTGTAAAGGGATGGAAAAAGTTGCGGCCATGAGGTATCATTTACATAAATTTTACGTAGCGTTTACACTGCGCTGACGCTTGATGTTGATTACGAATAGTACAATTATATGAGAACTTCTAACCAAGAATAGATATGCAACACATTCGGAGGCCATACATGCATAGAGACGTCAAAACAGGTAACTACGTTAATCGTGATTTGAGTTGGGTTGAATTTAATCGGCGCGTACTTCAGGAGGCCCAGGATCCAACAACGCCTCTGCTGGAACGCATGAGATTTCTCGGCATTGTCGCTAGTAATCTGGACGAGTTCGTCAGTGTAAGGGTGGCAGAGACAAAAGAGAAGATCAAGGCCGGATTCACGCAAAAAGATTTTACAGGATACACGCCTTCGGGATTGTACCGCAGATTGATCAAACGAACCGGGACCATGGTCGCCGAACAGTATAAAACGTATCGTGAACTCATTCGTCTACTCGCCAAGAAAGGCGTGAACATTCAGGAATATACAGATCTTAATGTGACACAGCAGCGCGCAATGGACCAATACTTTCATGAGATTATTTTTCCGGTACTCACACCGATGGCGATTGACCAGAGTCGTCCGTTCCCACTGGTACACAACAAGTCTGTCTATCTGTCCGTGATGTTACAGAAGGAAGGGGAGCAAGAGGGCGAGCCGTTTATGGCTATTGTTCAGGTACCTTCCAATCTGCCGCGGGTAGTTCAGGCTCCCATTCGGGCGAATAGCAAAAAGAAAACATTCATATTGATTGAAGATCTTATCAAACATCATATCCATACGCTCTTCAGCGGATATATCTCGCTTGCTGCACAGGAGTTCCGAGTGACCCGCAATGCGGATCTGTTCATTAATGAAGAAGAAGCGGAAGATCTGCTTGAGGCTATTGAAAAAGAATTGCGCCGCAGACGCCGCGGGGCTCCTGTACGACTGGAAGTCTGTAAGGATTTTCGTCCGGATGCTTTATTGGAATTGCAGGATGAATTTGATATTCAGGACCCGGTATATGAAATTGATGGACCACTTGATCTGAGTTTTCTGGCGGGATTCGTGGACAGTCTGGAAAGTTTCTCACATCTGAAATACAGTCCGGTGAAGCCAGTCTACCCACTTGAGTTTCTGCCAAGAGAAAGTCATTTTGAGCTGCTGCGCAAACGCGATGTGCTGGTGCATCATCCGTACGAATCGTTTGAACCAGTCACTGATTTTATATTGGAGGCTTCGGAAGATCCAAGAGTTCTGGCCATCAAGATGACACTATATCGGGTCAATGGCGATTCACGCCTTATTCCGGCACTTGCACTTGCCGCTGAGAGTGGTAAGCAGGTCACGGTGGTGGTTGAACTGAAAGCCCGGTTTGATGAAGAGCGCAACATTGCTTGGGCCCGTAAGCTGGAGAAAGCCGGTTGTCACGTGGTTTATGGACTGGTTGGACTCAAGACCCATGCCAAAATCATTCTTGTCGTACGCAGGGAACAGCAGGGGCTGAGACGTTATGTTCATGTAGGAACCGGTAACTATAATGAGAGTACAGCCAAAGTGTATACGGACGTGGGACTGTTCACCTCTAATCCGATTATTGGGGAAGATGCATCCGAATTGTTCAATGAGATTACCGGATACTCCGGTCCGAAGGCATTGCAGGCGTTCCGCGTAGCTCCGGATGGTATGAAGGATGAGTTGTTTGCACTGATTCGTAGAGAAACGGAGCACGCGCTGAAAGGGAAACCTTCCAGAATCATTGCCAAGATCAACTCCTTATCCCATCAGGAAATGATTGATGAATTATACGAGGCTTCTCAAGCCGGCGTGCAGATCGATCTGATTGTGCGTGGTGTATGTTGTCTGCGTCCGGGGGTAGAGGGGCTCAGTGAGAATATTCGGGTCATTAGCATTGTGGATCGTTTTCTGGAGCATTCACGGTTGTTTTATTTTGAAAATAGCGGCAACCCGGATGTATTCATCTCCAGTGCAGACTGGATGACACGTAACCTGAATCGAAGAATTGAACTGATGTGTCCCGTATTTGATCCAGAGCTGAAGAAGATGCTGGTCGATATTCTTAATCTGTCCCTTATGGATAATGTCAAAGCCAGAGAGCTTATGCCTGGTGGCAATTATGTATTTGTAAAAAATGAAAAGCCCCCGCTGAGAAGTCAGACGGAGGCCATGGGTATTATCCCTTGGAAGCCTGCTGAATGGAGTGCGTTAACGTAACTCCCCAGGCTTCCTTCAGATCCTTGACGGCCTCTTCCAGGCCATCAAGTTCCAGTAACGGCTCAGCTGTACAGGTGAATTGCACCTGCAGCGAGTCGTTTTCTTTTGTTGCTTCAATCGCAGCGATGCTTTCGGATCGATTGATGGCTTCAGCTACGCGCAGCAGAGAGCCAATACGATGAGCATGCCGCTCATCCGAGTTTTTCAGAATGTCCCGGTGCTTATTCAGCAGCTGGGGCGTTCTTTTTTTTGGATGATAATCAGCTGCACTGGCACTTAGAATGGTCTCCCGATGAGAAAGTCCATAGATGCTTGAATTCATGATCCAATAGGCCGAGTGCTGTGTATAACGGAAATAGTTAATCTGCTTACCTGCCATGTGCAGCATGGAGGATGCATACAGGATTCGGGCATCTGCTTGATCAGGAGGGGTACCTTGTAATGCCGTATACAGGGTAACCATATCCTGATGAATCCGTTGCAGACGTTTCTCTGGAATAGGCGGACCAAAATGGATAAAGTTGCGGATACTGTCTTTCAGCGCGTCTGGAACGACCGGCTGACCTCCAGCCATGTAATCACGCAACAACCCGTCTCGTAGACCCGCACCACTAACCACATAACGATCTCCCTGTATTAACTGGAAGACGGTTCGCAGGATCAGTACGCCGGGCACAATGATGTCTGCGCGATCTTTGGCGAGCCCAGGTACCTTTTTACGCTGTGCTGAGGTGAGATGTGGCAAGGTGCGAGCAATATTCTCCATCGCTTCCTCACTGATCTCATAATGATGGCTCACAGGCAAAGAATACTGGGTACGCTTCTGTTCCACTTTGGCAAGTGTACGCATTGTGCCGCCAAGTCCGATGAGTGGCAGACCAGGGTGCTCACGAATCCAATCCTGTCCACGGAGAGCCTCAATGACTTCGTTGCATAATGCATTTGCATTTTCCTCGGTCCACTGATCTTCGCCCCCATAACGGGCATGTGAATTCACTGCACCAATAGGGAGGGAGATGCTATGTAACCTCTTCCGATCCTGAAAAACCGTGATCTCTGTGCTGCCGCCCCCAATATCCACGACGTAACCGTCTGCCAGATCAATGGATTGAGTGACACCAAGGAACCCATAATAGGCCTCCCGATCTCCCGATACACATTCAATGGTAAGCCCCGTCTCTGTCTCCAGCCATTCAATAATCTCCAGGACATTGCTTGCATTACGAATAGCTGCGGTAGCTGCTGCGCGAATCAGTTTGGTCTGATACGCTTCACAGGTCGCTTTGAATTGACGCAAGATGGTGATGGCTTTATCCAAAGAGTGGCGAAGGATGGTACCATCCGGCTCAACAACGCTGCTCAGACGAGCAGCGTATTTGTCTTCATGAATGATGCGATAGGCTGCATCCTGATCCAGTTCATATATAACTAGACGAATGGAGTTCGAGCCGATATCAATAATTCCTAAGGTTTCATTAGTACGTGTCATAAGCATCTCCTTCTACAGAGGTTCAACTACCCGAAGTGAAGAAGGGCAGCCATGGCTTCCGGTGAACCCGGCGGTGTGGCAGAGAAGGGCGTAGTTAACATAACAACAATGATAAAGACGATGAAACAGGCAAATATAAGACAACTCACGGCAAAGCCGCGATTACGCTTTTGCATAAACAGTCGAATACCTGTGACAAAGAGAAGTACCGTAACAGCTACCAGAACGATCGACATTGCAAAATAGGCTACGCCATAAAGTGATTTGAAAAATGCTTCCATTTGTTCAGAACGCTCCTTAGATCCTCATATTTAAGCCCTTCCAGCCATTCCTTAGTAGCATACGACAGATTGACTTGTTTGAAAAGCAAACCGGGCGCTTGTTCCCGTTTCCGCCATCACCCCTGGGACAGGTTACATGGAAAAGGGGCCTTTGCCGTGGACAGACATCCAAGAAAGCAAGGCTTCTGTTGAGTATGTATAAGGAAGGACTATTGTTTCAAGGAAGGAGATCAACCCATGTCGAGACAACTTGCAAGCAAATGGCGGAAGACAGCGGCTCTGATGAAATACCCGGTAGCTGCTGTCCATATCCCACAGACCAAGGCATTCAACTCGGGTAATCTGCTGCAAATGCTCAGTCATTATGGAATGGTGTATGTCAAACCTATTGTAGGAGGTGGAGGTTACGGTGTCATCCGGGTATCGGCGAGCGGTGGGGCTTATCGATACACCCATATGAAAACGACCCGTTCTTTCACCAGTTTCAGCCAGATGTATCGCTCTCTAGTGCGTGTAAAGGCTAGACGCAAGTACTTGATCCAGCAAGGCATTCATCTGGCAACAATTCAAGGGAGACCTGTTGATTACAGAGTCAAAGTGGTCAAAACCGAACGAGGCTGGGTATTCCGTTCCTTAGTAGGACGACTCGCTCGTCCCGGACTCTGTGTGACGAATCTGAGCAAGGGTGGAACCATGTTATCAGGAAGGCGAGCTCTTGGTTTATCCCTGCCACATATATCCGGTCGGCACAAACGCCGGGAGATGCGTTCCCTTACACTGACATGTACGTACATTATGGAAAGACATTTCCCTGGTGTAGGTCAGCTTGGATTTGATTATGGACTGGATTATTCAGGCAAGATCTGGATTCTGGAAGTGAATACCAGACCCCAATAGAAAATGAATGGGAAAACTCAAGAAAATTCAAGAAAATCCGATAATATATAGAAGAAAACGATATGAAAACCGTTTGAAATTTTACATTACAGGGTAATTTACTCGCAACAAGTCTTGAAACTATGAATTTATTCCAAAAAAAATACGCAGATAAACGTTCTGACAGTAGTACAAACTCCCTGTGCATAAATATTGTCCACACTATACACGTTGATTACTCTGTATTTTTTCCATTTATCAACAAACTATGCACAGGATTTCCACATATCGTTGTGGATAACAAGAACGCTTGTTCTCTATATGAATCTCTGATATGATAGTTTTGAGGAAAAAAAAGGAAAGGTTGTGGCGGGAAATGGCTATGTTATCCGATGAGATGTTGTTGGATTCCTACCATAAAGCGATTGAGTTGAATCTCGAACGAGATTTCATCGCACTGCTGTTGGCAGAAATCCATAAGCGCAAACTGGGTACCGACGTATCTGCCATTCTTCACTAGAGATCCTCATTGCAGGCAATGTTACAGGTTTCCGGACAAGTCCCATAGTGAGACTGGCCATGGCGTGCTTGTTTGACAATGGTGACAGTACATCACATGATTGCAAACGTTTTCGACTTCGTCTGCCGTGTCAGAGGAAGGTTGGAATACGTAGGGGCTGTATGGTCCGGTGTAATCATCCAATTTGCCGCATTCTAACAGTCCCTGAAGGCAGTGGGGGCAAGCCTGCTCCGGTACAACCAGACCGTTACACAGCGGGCATATATAAGACAAGGGTATCCCTCCTGATATGGATTCACTCAGGAGTAAGATACCCTTTTTTGTATCAATATATGTTATTTCAGCAAAACTAGCGTTTCATGTTACTGCTGTGTCCTGGGGACAATTTGGCATCCGGATCGAAGTATACCTTTGCATTGTTGACGGCTGTTGGAGCTTCGCCGAATCCGACAGCGATCAGCTTCAGTTTACCTGGGTATGTTGTGATATCTCCGGCAGCGAAGATTCCTGGAATAGATGTTTCCATGCGGGAATCAACAACGATGGAGTTACTGTCAATTTCGATACCCCACTCGGCAATTGGTCCGAGAGAAGAGACAAATCCGAAGTTAACGATCACGTCATCTACTTCGATTTCCTGAGTTTCTTTGGTTTTCACATGGGAAAGGGTTACTTTGGTAATCGTGTCATCCCCATGAAGTTCCGTGATTTCGGTCGGTGTAACGACATTCACCTTGGAATTCATCAGGTTTTCGACACTGTGCTCATGTGCACGGAACTTGTCCCGGCGATGAATCAGCGTCACTTGCTCAGCGATAGGCTCCAGCATGAGTGCCCAGTCTACCGCGGAGTCACCGCCGCCACTGATCAATACTTTTTTGCCGGCGAAGGCATTCAGATCACTGATGAAGTAGTGCAGGTTGCTCTTCTCGAACTTGGCAGCACCTTCAAGCTCCAGACGACGTGGTTCGAATGCACCTACACCAGCTGTAATAATGACGGCTTTGGCATGATATTCATTCTCATCCGTTTTCACGACGAAATGTTGCTCATCCTTTTTCTCCACCGATACAACCTTTTCTTCAAGGCGGATGTTCGGGTTAAAATGACTCATTTGCTCAACCAGGTTATTCACCAGTTCCTGAGCCGTTACTTTCGGGAATCCGGCTACATCATAGATGTATTTCTCCGGATAAAGAGCGGCAAGTTGTCCGCCAAGCTGTGGCATACTTTCAACCAGTGTAACGGATGCCTGACGCATCCCACCATAAAACGCGGCGAACAGACCCGCAGGGCCTCCACCGATAATAAGTAAATCAGTCATATCATGACTGGAATTTTGTGCAGTCAAGAATCAACAACACCTTTCATATTTTAATAGGTAGTTAACAGAAAGAATGTGCAGGCTACGTATTGTAACCGGCATGGGTGCTGAACTGTCTTTCCTATTATAAACGGTGTATTCAGGGTTGCAAAGTTAGCGGCGTCACGAAACTGGGAACAATTGATGAAGATCAGATGAGAATAGGATGAAATTGGAAATGAAAGGTTATGAAAAATAACAAAAAAAACCTTGATCTTTACTAGAAATACAGATATCCTTGACCTGTACTATGTGTTTTTTTGTCTAATTTAGAGTCAATATGTAATATGAAGACAGATCCCGTGTTTTGTAGAATCTTGTGGTTAATTTCACAACTTGAAACGATAACTTGCGTGCAAACGTATCAATTTCATAAACCTTTAGTTGCTTCAATCAAGTCTAGATATAGATCAAAACGGTTCGATACGTCGATATCTAGTTTCATAAAATCCATTTTTAGTGAGTTATGAAATTGATGCAAACGTTTAAATAAATTCGCGAAGTTAACATTTGTTGTCATAATGGGCAAGACATCATCAATATTTGTAAGTATGTGCATTTTGCATCTCACCCAAGATCGGGCTGATGCAAGTGAAACCGGAAGGGGTATAGACATGAGCAGTATTCCCAAAATCGTCATCCTCGGCGCGGGCTATGGCGGGATTCTGACAGCCCAGCGGCTGCAGAAGGAATTGAACTATAACGAGGCCGACGTCACATTGGTGAACCGGCATGATTATCATTATATTACTACACATCTACATATGCCGGCAGCCGGCACGGATACCATTGAGCATGCAAGAGTACCCATTTCCAAGCTGATTGATGAGTTCAAGATTGATCTGGTCAAGTCTTCCGTGAAGGAGATTCGTCTGCAGGATCGGAAGATTATTCTGGAGGATGGCACGTTATCCTATGATTATCTGATTATTGGACTAGGCGGTGAGCCTGAGACCTTCGGTATTCCGGGGATGCTCGATCACGCCATGACAATCCGCAGCATTAACTCGGTCAGACTGATTCGAGAACACATCGAATATCAATTTGCGATGTACAAAAACGATAACAAACGAAATCGTATTCGGTTTGTCGTAGGTGGAGCGGGTTTCAGTGGTGTTGAATTCGTAGCTGAACTTGCAGATCGTATTCCACAGCTGTGCAAGGAGTTCGACGTGAATCCGAAACATGTGCACATCTACAATGTAGAGGCAGCGCCTTCAGCTTTGCCTGGATTTGATCCGGAACTGGTAGAGCATGCGATGAATGTGCTCAAGAAGAAGGGCGTTACTTTCAAAATTGGTGTTCCAATCAAGCAATGTCTCCCGGACGGGGTTATTGTGGGTGAGGGTGAAAAGCTCGATGCGGCTACAGTCGTATGGACCGGCGGTATTCGCGGTAACTCATTGCTTGAACAGGCAGGTCTTGAAGTGATGCGAGGACGTGTGAAAGTAGATGATTATCTGCGTGCCCCGGGACATGAGCATGTCTATGTGATCGGTGATAATTCACTGGTCTTCAACGCGGAAGGACGGCCTTATCCGCCAACAGCCCAGATTGCGATGCAGCAGGGTGTAAACTGCGCCAAGAACGTCGTGGCATCCATTCGCAAGAAACAGCCACAACCTTTTGTATTTACGAGCAAAGGCACGGTTGCTTCATTGGGTAAAGGTGAAGCCATTGCTGTTGTAGGCGGCAAGAAATACAAGGGCTGGAAAGCGGCTCAGTTGAAGAAGCTGGTTGATCTGCGTTATCTGTTCATCATTGGTGGTATTCCGCTAGTCCTGAAGAAAGGGCGGTTTTTTGGATGAGACATTGCAGTGTTCAGGTCCGGGGACTATTAACACGTGAAGAGCTGGATCGATACAACGCCCTGATGCAGGTCGGTGGTTATCTCGAGGAACAGGATCAGTATGATCTGGCCTACATCGTGCAGAAAGAAGTGGATATTCTCATTATGCCTGCGATTGAGCGGCTTAAAGAGAAGGGGCGTGACCGTGATCGGGCCACAGCCGAGTTCCTCGAATCGCTAAAAGCGGTAGATGAAGAGGACGATGATTAAGAATTAACAGAGGCTTATAAAATAGAGTGAACAACTGCAAATGGATCATCGTCCGACTTGGTTGTCCACACGTACATGAATGAGAAAAAGCACCGCTGACAATATCCTTTACAGGAGATGTCGCGGTGCTTTATTGTGCTTTGCATTATGTTTACAGCTTAAGCATGTCTTCCAATGTTTCTTCGTTCAAGAGGCTTCCCACATAGAACGAACCGAATTCGCCATAACGGGCACTCACTTCATCAAAACGCATCTCATAGACAAGTTTTTTGAACTGAAGTGCATCATCCGCAAATAGCGTAACGCCCCATTCCCAATCGTCGAAACCGACAGAGCCGGTAATGATCTGTTTCACTTTACCCGCATAGCTGCGACCAATCATGCCGTGACTGCGCATCATGGTGCGACGCTCGTCCATGGACAACATGTACCAGTTGTCATTCAGCTCACGTTTTTTGTTCATCGGATAGAAGCAGATGTATTGTCGTTGTGGCAGAACGGGTTTCAGACGGGCGATAATCTCCGGATTCTGCATCGGGTCTTCGCCTTCTTTGCCAAGATAGTTGCTCAGTTCCACTACACTGACGTAGGAATACGACTTCGTTGTGTATTGGGCAAACATCGTTTTGTTAAATGCGTTTTCAACAGCCTTCAGATCTTCCAGCGTTTCACGCAGGTGCATCATGCAAAGGTCAGCCTTTTGTCCCACTACGGTATAAACGACCGTGCTTCCCTGGGATGAATTCTCGACTTCTTTCCATTCCTTCCAGAATTCCTCCAGCTCGTCCAGCGCTACAGCACGTTCCTCATCATCTGCTGCTTTCCAGGCGGCCCAGTTAATCGAGCGAAAATCATGCAGGGCATACCAGCCCTCCAGTGTTGATGCGGCTTCGTTCATTGGTTGTGTTCCTCCTGCAAGGTATATTTCCAAATCCCTATAAGAGGTCGTTCAAAAAGTCCGCACTGAAAACCGGTCTTTTTGAATACGCACTATAAGGGACGGGTGAGTGCTTTATCGTTTACATTGTATCCCAACATGAAGCAGAAGGGCAAATGAACAGAGTATAATTATAGGGAAATTTGTCCAGAAAGTTCGTTGCTTCGCCACATTTTTTGCGGTACACTAACTACTATCCAGAAGTGAAACCTGAATGTGTGAAAGAAGAGGTGAATGGGCCCGATGCAATTTATACCTGTGTTGGTATTAATGGTATTATTTTTCGTTATGATGTTTGGTATCGGTTTCATTCTGAACATGCTGATGAAGACAACCTGGTTTCCTTCCTATCTGTTCATTATTGTAATTCTGCCTGTTGTTGTATACTCTCTATGGGATCAGTCGTCATCTCTGATGTCACATCTGGGTTCTTTCCAGCTTGTAGACTATATGACGGGCATCGCTGGACTGGCTGGTGCGATAATCAGTGGCTGGACGATCCAGAAGTTGCGTTTGGGTGGGTACAGAATGTTTTAGATTGTTGGAAAGAGGTAACACTTGCCACTGTGATCGCGTGAAAGTCTTGTCTTTGTCGTAAACGCTTACGAGTACAAAGGGAAGGCTTTTTTTGCTATTCATTTATATTTAGAAGGATTATTGTACACTTGTATTCATATATATCTGGAGAAAATTCTCTTCAGATCTTCACTTGTATTCTGCTGCTATAGCTTTTATAGTATTCTAGCGACTCTCGACATTTTATTTTAGAAATTTGCTGAATTCGGCGAAAACGTGAATGATGTCGACCTAGGACGAAACGGAGCGAGAACAGGCCATCTTTTTACCTGTTTTTGAACATTTGAGGATCGGACATTTATGATAGAATAGATAAACATACTTTTGGGGAGAAGGAGATCAGGCTATGCGCATGAAGAATCTGCACCATTATACTGAACATCATCGCTACTGCGTATACAGGGAGTTTGGACTTAGTGCCCTGGATGACCGTATGCTTACAGGAGCATATCAGCCCATGGTAGGTGCTTTTGCGGTTGGCTTGTATCGGCTGTTGTTTCAGCATCTTCCCGGTGAACAGGTCGGTTATTCGCCGCTTGAACAGCAACGGAGGCTGTTCATGACGCTTGGCTTGGAGCCAAGTGAGAAAGGGCGCAAATATTTGTTAGAGCAGACATCCAAGCTTGAGGCAGTGGGGCTACTTCAGACTTCACGCCTATATATACCGGAAAATGATGATTACATCTACGAATATGAGCTGCAACCGCCGCTCTCTCCGGCAGAGTTTTTCCGGACACAGCATTTGACACTGTTGCTTCGTGACAAGATTGGTAAATTCGCAGTCCTTTCCCTGCGTTCCGGTTTCTCGGCAGTGGAAAATGGGGACGCGCCTTATCCGGCAGCCAATAAAGAGAATATTTCCGTTCCCTTTTACGATATATTTGAATTGAATACCCACGTAATTGATTACGAGTTGGAGCAGGCTTTGTCGGAAGTATCAACTACGGCCCAGCGGACAGGCACGAATGATGCAGCGGAAGAAAACAGTTTGAACTATGCCGACATTATTTTGCGTTTCCCGCGGGAGTCCGTCAATCGTCGTCATGTAGAACAGTTGCGTTTCGATCATGAACAACTGGGCATTGTAAATTATGTAGTAAACAAGTTTAACCTCAGTGTGCAGGATGTATGCCGTCTGCTGGATGAAGATGATATCTTTAGTCCACAGGGCCAACTGATTCTGGATGATCTTCAGCATAAGGCGAGCATGCAGTTCAGACAGACGAAGAAGCGTCATGAGCAACAGACCGTACAGGCGGCCAAGGTTGTGGCGCTGAGACAGCATATGGAGGAGCCAGAGCGGAAAGAAGACTCCGGTGAACCACCTGTTGAGCATGGGGTACAGATGGAATATTACGTCGAAGTACCTCCACAATTTATGACCAAGTGTGATATTCATCAATACAATATGATGTTGCGCAATGAGCCATACACACGTCTGCTGCAGACGTTCTTCCCAGGTGCAGTACCGGACAATCTGATCGATATATTTGAGAAAATTGATCTGAGTTACAAATTGCCGGGTGAAGTTATCAATGTATTGATTCATTATTTGATGGCATTGCTTGTATCCGGCGGCGAGCAGCGGATTAACCGTAACTTCGTTGAGGCGATCGCCTCCAACATGTTGCTCAAGCAGGTGAACTCCTACGAGAAAGCCGTCCAATATATTCGTGATCAGGCCAAGGTCAAAGGCAAACAGGCTGCTGGTGCAGCTGGAACCCGTACCCGTACATACGGCAAAGGAACCAAAGCCAAGCCCGAAATTCCGATTGTACAAGACATAAGCACCGATGGGGATGCCGTATCTGAGGAAGAGTTTGAAGAGATGATGAGATTTGCCCAGCAGATGCAAGCGAGTAAGCAAAAAGGAACATCTTAAATATTTTAATAAAGCCAAAAAGACGAGTCCTCCGATTAATGGAGACTCGCCTTTTTTCTATATAAGTTGAACTGAAGAAAAACGTATTTTCCGTCCAATCATTTTTTTTATTATTTTGCAGGATATTTATCTAATTTAAACCACTGCTGAAATTCTTTTTTTGTGATTTTTTTTACAGGCTTAACTTTTTTGCTTCCTGTATCGTATCTGAAAAGAATCCATTGATCTGAAGGATACTCACTAATATAATCAATACTTTTTCCGTTCTTATGCCATAATATTAGACCTGTGCTAATATAGTTGGTTGCCCGAGGGAGATAAACAACACTGTCTTTCTTAGTGTCGTATATTGCTAACGTGCTTTTCTCCGTATTTCCATAAGAAAACGCAATGATGTCTTCTTTTGGTGACCAATTATATGATGAAATGGTTTCGACATCTTGTTTACCTGCTTTTTCAAGACGTTCGTTTAGAATGGTGTACTTTCCTGTTTTAAGGTTCATGAGAATGAGGTTGCTGCCAGCACTTTTTTCGACTTGGATAGCAATCCATTCATTTGATGGAGATTGAGCAATACTAGTGATATCCAATAATTTAACTTCAAAATCTCCCGTTTGTAGGGTGTGCTTTTCTTTACCATGAGTAACTACAATGGTGTCAATGATGTTTTGTTCAAAATCGGCAGCAGCATCTAGCTTTAAGGTGTTCGCGGTTATCGTGATGTTGTCACCTCTCCAGACAATTTTGTTTGAGCTTATTGTTTTTTCAAACTTAGATATATTCTGGTATGTCGAAGCGTTCACAGATGTTGAGCCAGCAGCAATGTGTGCTATTTTATCAGAAGTATGAAACGAAGCCGATGCAGATGCAGATGATAACGTGCCCATGCTTCCTAAGACAATTACGCTTGATAATAAAACATTGGTGTATTTCATTATTATCTCTCCTTCAGTTGGGAGGCGGTTACGTGATGTTATTCCCTCCAGATCGTTGTGACATTTCAGAGAACTAGTTAACTTATAGTTGTTGCAGAAAGCAGTGGCTTGTAGACTACTCCAATCTTTGCTTATCATTATAAATTTGTAAAGATATGAAATCATAGAGATGATATGAAGTGAGATTTCAAAAAGGTAATTAGTTCTGTAAGTAACAAACCTTAAAGGTTGAATACATATTTATTTTATATTTATGTGGCCTTCTGACTCTCACTGGTGTCTAATTCATTGTTAATCAAGAGGAGGTTCTCACCATGTCAGGAGCTCATGACACAAAAAATGTTTACCCGGATAAACAGGAAAGTATCACTAACTTTGAAAGTACCTATGAGCTGTATCGTCAAAGGATTTGCACGTACTTTTCGCTGAAATTGAATCCGATGGTTGCAGATGATTTGACTCAACAGGTGTTTTTAAAAGCAGTCGAGAATCTTCACCGATTCCAAGGGAAATCAAATTTATTTACGTGGATATTCAAGATTGCTCAGAATACAGTGAAAAACGAATATCGAAGGTTATCGCGAAAAAAAGAAACGCCGTTTGATTTTACAGGATATGAATCACAATCGATCTCCCTTGAATTTACGAAATATGTTGATTTTCGAATTGATATCGGAGTTGCGCTGAAAAAGTTAAATGAAACCGACCAGGAAATCATTGCATTACGCTTTTTTGTGGACTGCACACTGCTTGAAATATCTAAGATCGTAGGGATGCGTGAAAGTGCAGTAAAGAACAGACTCTACAGAGCTTTGGAAAAACTTAAAAAGGAACTGAAAGAATGGGGAGGCGTTACGATCATGTCTATTCAAGATCTGATTTCAATTGTTAATAAAGGTGAAAGTGAGGGATTGAACAATCATCCCGATAAAGTACACCATGATTTGTTCAATGAACTAAGTGATCATATTGAACGAATTTCGCTAAAGTACAATTATCATCCATCGCGAAAAGTGACGATTGAAGTATATCCTGATATGCCATCGTTTCACCAAGCGGTCGGAGAAGCAGATGCTCCGAATTGGTTCATGGGTACCTATGAAGGGAGTATTCTCAAAATTGTATCTCCATTAAATCCAGGACCGGAGCATACCTATCAATCGATTCTTAAAGGTACGGTTCACTTGTTCGCCATGTGGCTAATAAGTGAAATCAATCCGAAGGCTCCGAAATGGATAAGGCAAGGAATTGGTGGATATGAAGCCAAGCTGATGACTCAGGAATATATTGAAGGTACAACAGAAGAGGCTATCCACAATTTAGAGATCCCAACGTTCGAACAATTAGATAATGATACCTGGGATTTCGAAACGATGAAGGGTTTTCAGTTTTCGTTCCTATTTGTAGAGTTTGTTGTTCAACAATATGGAATAGACCAGTTAAACAAATTGATCCGTAACCCCCAGGATTTTAATGGTATCTTTCAATGTTCCGAGAAGGAATTACATCAGAAGATGGTAGAATTTATAAGTAAGTAACCCATACAAAAATGTATGTTGCCCGGGGGGAAGAACCGGGCTTTTTTTAACGTGGTTAGAGTTATGGTACATGTACTATCAATAAATTGGATTATTTTGTATAATGCATGTAAAAAGAGGTTGTCTATGATTCCTATGGATGAATGTAAATAATACATATGGAGGTAATTAAGTTTGAGTACTCACTACTATTTCAGTTGGTTTAATCATTTTTTCCCAGAGAAGCTGGTCCATTGTTTGCAGGAGGATATACAAGATAGAAAATCACTTGTCATGATTAGTGCTGATCCGTCTGGTTATAAAGATGAGCCAATTAACATGGATGATATTTCTGAATGGACCTGGTTGAATCAGGCTAACATTATTTTTGATGAATATCATTTCATTGATTACCGCATGCAGAAGGAAGATGCCCAGCGATCCATTCAGAACGCTTCTGTCATTTTTTTATGCGGTGGATATCCTGTTCTGCAGAACGAATTTTTGGCGGAATATGAATTATCAGATGTTATTAAGAATAGCAATGCCGTTATCATGGGTGCCAGCGCCGGTGCCTTAAACATGGCTGTAAAATGGTTAAGCTTGAATAAGACGGATGAAGTTGAAACAAGTACAATTTATGATGGTATTGGCTTTGATCATTTTGCCTACGAATCTCATTCTCAACGCGACTACGCCACGTTTGTTCAAGGCTACCTGTTCCCTTTGTCTGAAGAGATTGATGTTTATGCGGCAGAACAGGAGAGCGCTATACGTGTAAAGAACGGCAAAATAGAAACAACGGGACCTGTATATTTAATTTCCCACTCAAAGATTCAAAAGTTGGTTGAGACACTCTAATTAGGGTGAGTGGCTGTGAGTTACATAAGTGATTCCTTTTGATGTATAAAATCTAGGCTAACAGGTGAATCATCTCAGGTCTCCTTTCTATGATTGGAATGCGTTTATAAACAGATGTAATCTTAATATCCCTAGGACCTAAAGTCGGCAGGGTATCAGAGTGATCAGTTACTTATTTCAACTAGCGGACTAACAACAGGGATCGTTGTAAAAAAAATGCTAACGATCCTTTTTGGTATACCTTTACAGAAAGTAGAGAACACGAAAGTTATATTTGGATGATGAGCTCCTCATTAAGCTATCGTGCAGGATAGTTTAGCAATACAAGAAAAAATTAGCATTATGGGAGAAGGAGTAGCAGTATATTTCTGGAATATATTATTATTGGGAATTACTGAGATGGGATGTGTATAAGATGGACAAGCATTACCAAAACCTTCTGTTAGCTTTTGAAGAAGCAGAAAAGGCTAGAGATGAGGGGACTTTTCCTATCGGTGCAATTATTGTTGATGCAGATGGTTCAGTTGCAGAATGGAACAACAGCCGTGGGTATACCGATAATCATTGGAATGATGAATTAGTAAATGAAATTGTTCAATAATAAATGAAACTTTGCGCCTGATGTATTAAGCTAACGGGAAACGTTAGCTCAATAACAACAAGAAAGCAGCTGATCATTGTGATTGGCTGCTTTTACTCAACTAACGGGCAGTTTTGCTGAATAGATCTGCTGAGTATGTGGAGCATCTGGCCTCTAACGGTTGATTGCGGACAAGAAAGATAAAAATCGTAAGGTAAAGGAGAAGTCTGGCAGATATGATTGCGAATAAAAACTACCCATGACGCACATGCGTCATGGGTAGTTTTTAATCATTTCCATACGTTCAGGAGGGGCCTTGTGAAATAGCGATGTCCTAATCACTTCGTTGGACAGACAGAGTTTTGTGTAAAAATGGCCACCGCCCGGGAACGACTATTCTTCGTATACATTTCCGAACCGCCTTACTTGACCGGCCCCATCCAGGTAGAAATCGTCTTCTGCTGGTGCGGCAACGGCGGTTTCAACTTCCCGTTATCGATCAAATGTTTCAAAATATAAGCGACCAGCCGACCTCCTCCGGTGTTGCCTCTCACCATGTAAGCAAGCTGCGGCTCCAAATGCTTCGGCTGATTTTGCAGGAACAGGTTGAGCATTTTGTCGTAGAGCTTGCCGACAGCAGGCGCATAAAGAGCGGACAAATCCGGCATTGCCTTGTTCAACCGTTCCAACGTTTGCGGAGAGTCCATCCAGACCGCATTGAACTTGTACCCCTCCTCCGTCTTGCGGATGTATCCCTTCTCCAGCAGGAACGAATATTGCTCAGCGTTCTCTTCGTTGTCGGGCAGTTCTCCTTGTTGGAAAGCATGACAAATCTCGACATTCCGGTATTCCAGGAAACGCCAATCCACCTGGCGGTCGCTCCAGTGCGTATTGAATTGCCACAAGTATAAGGGAGTGTCTTCGACGTAGCGGAGCGACGGACCGAAGGTGATGTAACTACTCATATCAAAACCCGGATCGGCATAGTGGCTCCGATTTAACGCCGCATAGGCAATATATTGACCTCCGTCCTTTCGCATTGGTGCGACCGCATCGAAGTTGTCGCCCGCCGGCATGCTCCGCCAAGATTGCTCCTCGATGTTCTTGGGCAGCAAGGTCCAGAGCAGGAAGTTATAGTCACCGTCTGGAATGTACACTCCGCTGTCCTCTACTTGCCGGCGAACTTCCATTAACGCGTCGAAATGAACATCGGCCACTTCGGCGGCGCAATCTTGCCAGAGTTGATGACCAGCTACGGCTAAGTCGAAGAGGTCCCAGACGATGGTATTGCTTTGATATTTGCCGGGAGAGGTTTGGATGAGAAAATTGTAATCGGCCAGGTGCCGGACTTCGCCTTCCAGCAAAGACGGCGGCATTCCAAGCTCCTCCGCGATTTGATGTACGGTACGCGCCTTATGATAAGCCGCGTAAACGATATTTTGCGCCAAGGCGCGTCCAAGAAAATCGTTGGTTTCGCCCAGGCTGCCGGCCGAACCGGAATGGCCCATTTCCCCCATGCTGACCGGATTGACACTTAAAGTTCCTGTTGGACGCATACGTTTCATCCCTTTCCGTAACTTCTTTTTGGCCTCGCTCAAATGCCATTTCACCGTGCCTACAGGAATGTTCAGAGCAATCGCGATATCGCTGATTTTCAGCTCGTCGTAGTAATGCATGACCACGATCCGGCGATGGATGTCGGACAGAAACGCGACTTCTCGGCGCAGCTCGCGGTAAGCTTCGGTTACCAGCAACCGGTCAAGCGTCTCCCGGGAAGGGGCGGCCGACAGTTCGGACATGCCGTTGATTTCGAACGCTTGGGGAGCGTGCGCACGCTTTTTCAACCAATTCACCCAAGTGTATCGGGCAACCGTCCAGACGTAAGCGTCAAGGCTTCTAATGTCCCGCACCCCGGAGAAGGATTTCAACAACTGCAGCATAATCTCCTGAGCCAGATCCTCCGCCTCGGCCCGCTGCTTGACCCGGTTTAAGGCAAAACCGAAAATCGGTTTGACATAGCTCCGAATCGCTTCCGCCGCTTCTTTTCCATTATTTCTATTTGAATCCATTTTACGCCTCCATAGTTGCATCTGTAATTCCTGACAATTATATAGTGTGCCAGGCGAAATAAAGGTTGGGATTATTTTTTTAAAATTTGGACGTCCTACCGGATCACTCATACACGTATAATTACAAACATCAGGATTAGGCCATTTAAATGGTTAAAGAGACGTTATGAACTTTTTGTTAAGTATATTGGAAAAGAGTTAAACAAGTTGAAGATTACTTTAGATGTAAAGTTCTCACTTTTAGTATATAAAGATACTTTTTTTCTTCAACTATGGGAGGATACAAACTAGGAGCACGAGCCGAAGTTCTTCTTCGGGTACTTGGGGTACTCCTTCGTTCCGTAGTTAACCAGGAGTGGTATATAATCCAGAAAATACGGACAAAAAAAGCCCTAAAGGGCTATTCCGTAATTCTCATAATAAACTTTTCCTAGCACTCTCATTGGTAAAAGGAATTTTTTACTTTAACTCTCCCTTGTAGGAGCTTGAGTAGCAACTTTCCATTTACCTTCCTCATAGGTTAATGTTATTTTTGCAGAGAGCGACCCCTCATTGGCACGATACTTACTGACCTCTATGGCAATGTTATGATCTGATTGCTTCTCCTGCTTTTCAATTTTCAGTAAAATCCCTTTTAGCGTGTTTTCAGACTGTTCAGACAGTCCTTCTTCAATCAATTCTTCATAGGTTAAGTTATAAACTTTTACGTTATATTTGCTGTGAAGGTAATCCTCAATGCTTTTCTTATCAGAATTCTTTAATGGAATTCCTTTATCAAAATCTAATGAGATATACTCCATATTTTCATTAAGAGCCGTATCTGTTGAAATTAACTCCTCCAACGCCATACGATAAGGTTCACCTAGTTCATTCTGCTGACTAGAGCCAGTAACACCACCTGCGCAAGCTGATAGTAAAAATAACGCTACAACACTGAGAATAAAATACATTGTCTTTACTTTTATGACAATCCCCTCCTTGGTACTCGTTACCTAAATAAACGTAATGATAAAAGAAATGTTGTATTTCAGTTTAAAAAGCAGTCCAATTTGACCTGCCTAAATAAGTTAGCAATTAGGTAAATGGCAAGAATCGTCTGTTGGCAGAACTGTAATATCAGGAGAATTTATGATTTTAATAGGGGATAATGATTACTTATTATTCCAGATATATGCTACTCTCTTTTTATTCCATAGTTTTCTTAACGGAAAAATGGAAATTTAAATGTTGGGGGTAATTGCTTGCTTCTATCCGAACGATTGCCAATTGCAGCAAGTCTGTACCCTGAGGAACCTGCGTTAATGCGATATGGGCAAACGATGAGTTATGGGGAGCTTAACGGTCTAGTTGAAAGACTGAGTCATGCTCTGTATGTCAAAGGACTCCGGGCCGGTGATCGCTTGGCCCTTTTAGGTGATCCAGATCCCCAGCTCGTTGTTGCGTTTTATGCAGCAGTTGGGATCGGTGCTATACCACTCGTGCCGTCTCCTTTGCTAACAGTACCTGAACTCGCTGCCATATTTCAGGACGCAGAACCACATATGGTTATTCATGATGACCAACATGCTGAAGCCGCTATCGCCACAGTAAAGCTTCTTGGTTATTGTCCAAAACTGTTCACGACTGAAGAAGAAGGGACGAATAGCAGTTCGCTCGCTGCTCTTTTACAGCAGGAACCCGCGTTCTCTCCAAAAGACCATGTCAAACGAAGTGTAGACGATACGGCAGTTCTGATTTATACGGGCGGGACAACTGGTCGGCCAAAAGGGGTCATGCATTCGCATCGTGGTATGGCTGCTTGGAATCAACTTACGCCTTCTGCAGGCTTCGGTCATGATCTCAAGCGTCGTGTGTTAGTGCTCAACCTATCCCATCTCGTGGGTCAGTTCCAATTGTGGGCGACCATGGCTGCCGGAGGCTGTCTTGTATTTCTGGATAAATATCCGGCGGATGTACACCGCATAATGGAAGCTGTTGAACGTGATCAGATTACACAACTCAGCACAGTAGGCCAACTGCTTCGTGATCTTACCCGCGAGGCATCCGTAGGAGGTAGAAACTTGAAGAGTCTATCGCTTATTGGCTGCGGAGGGTCCATTATTTCCCCGGATACACTACAGGAAGTCGTATCGCAATTTCCTGAAGTTATCATTGTGAACAACTACTCACAAGCGGAATGTGGAATGTCTATAAGCCGCCTTTTTCCTGCTCAGCATATAGGCGATCCTCATCGCCTTCGATCCGTAGGTCGTCCTGCTGACTTGGCTGCCCAAGGTGAGCAGGCCTTCGAAGTTCGGATATTAGATACGGACGGAAGTGAGACAGTTACGGGCGAGGCTGGAGAAATCGTTGTTCGAGGTGCACAGACCATGCAGGGGTATTGGCGCCAGTTGGAGGTTACTGCCGAGACCATGTCCGATGGCTGGATTCGAACTGGGGATGTCGGTTGTCTGGATGTCGAAGGTTATCTTTATGTGTTTGATCGCTTGAAGGATATGGTTATTGTGGACGGTTCCAATGTGTTTTGTGCCGAAGTTGAGCATGTTATTGTGAGCCATGAGGCGGTAAGCGAGGCGGCCGTAATCGGACTTCCTCTTCCTGACGAAGGCGAGGAACTCGTTGCTTTCATAGTATTACGGGACGGTGACAGTTTGGATCTGACGCGGGTGCGGGCGTTTTGTGAGCTACACCTTGCTCCATACAAATGGCCGACTCAACTGTTCATTGTGGATACTTTGCCGAGAACAGCCGTGGATAAAATAGACAAAAAGCAGTTGCGCAAGCATCTATCTTCAATTTTATCCGAAGGACTATGCTAACGGGAAATGCTGTTTAATAGGCTGTTGGGTAGAATATTTATTGTTAGATCAACAAGAACAGCCCTTCAACTTCCTTTCGGAAGTGAAGGGCTGTTTGTTTTCATTACTGTTATCCTGATGTATACAAAAAATACTTTGCAGTATTACCTCAGAATCGTAGTAGCCTGGTTACCTGCGTAATCCTCAATGACCAGCTTCAAAGAGCTGTTGCTGGACGCTGGTGTGAAGGTCAGTTCACTTAGCTTTGTTCTTCCCCGAATGATATACGGGAATTTCTGCGAAACGTAAGTGACTCCGAACTCGCGTGCCACCCCATTTTCATATACATAGATCTTGTACCAATCCTCCAGATCCGGGAGGGCTAATGTATACTTTCCATCTTTTACCGTGACCTTTTCCTTGGCGTATGGTGTAATCTGAAGATCTGCCAGCTGTCCGGTATGGGTTACCGGGTTCTGCCCGCCAATAGCAATGTTCAGCACGTAATGCTCACCATTGGTCGGAAGCCCGGTCAGAACGGCAGACTGTTTTCCTTTTTTGACTTGAATGGACTTAGTGAAAGGTTCTTTCGTGTATTCGGTTTGTAGTGTGAGTTGAATAGACTCATTGCCTTTACCTTTATCTTTATCCTTGTCCTTATCCGTATGCTTATCTTTGTCTTTGCCCGAATCGTTTACTTTTTTCGGGTTTTTCCAGCTTACAATAGCATCGCCATTCTTTTTGAATTTCACATCGATATTCTGAACGGCTGCATTCAGATCATAAGGCAGGACCGCTGCTTCACTCTCGGTACCATCTGCACCAACAGCACGAATGGACAGTTCACCAGAAGGCTGTTTTAACGATTTGATATAAAAAGTAGAATCATACACGCCGCCAACATAGGCGCCATTTTCATATAAATTGTATTGCTTGACCTCTGAATAGTCCTTCATGTTCCATGCAACAACCAGTTCGTCGGTGTTGGTCAGTGCTTTGGCAATATGGAATCCGGTAGGTGCATCCGGTACAGCCGCTGAACCGTCGGAAATGCGGATCTCGCCAATATTCATCTGGTAATTCTCAATCGCTTTGCCATTCGGGTCAAAGGACAATCCCATAGCGGCAATGGTTTTGCCTTGATAGGCGCTCAAATCCAGCGAAGTTGTCTTCCAACCTGTAGTATGCTGGCCTGACTGAGGCACTTCCACATTGACCACGTTGGATGGATCGTCTTCGAAGATTAACCCAACATACAGGGAAGAAGCATCGCTAGTGGACGGTTTGTTATACGTCAGCTCCAGTTTGGATTGTACGTTGACGGACAGGTCGGTCTTGTACAGGCGAAGGAAGTTGTCCGTGTTCAATGTACCGTTCACCACGAGAGAGCTGCCGCCATTAAACGCACCGATGGAATTATAGTTGTACCTTGCGCCTTTCTCATAAGATGGACCGTAGTCAAAATCAACACTGAGCTTGTCACCTTCACCTTCACTATCCATCCACCATTGCCAAGTGACAGGGATATCCTGAATGTTGATATTGGACCATTCCTTGTCGTTCGAGACAGCGCCATCTTCATAATATTTCAGACCGTGACCTGTATTGAAGCTGGTCGCAAAATTAGAGCCGTTGATGACGGATCGCTCGGTGAGATAAGCGGCAATCCCATCCCAATTCGCACCGGAAGCATACACATCCGACAGATCGGCAGACGCACTACGACGTGCATCTGTCGGGTCTTGATTTGGACCAGACCACCAGGCACGATCACGTACAAAGGTCATCCACTGGTACTTATCCTCAGCTCGGTGATTGGTACTGCCATCGCCCATCTCTTCATCCAGGGCGTTGTGGGTGAAGTCGGCACCCAGTGTCGCGATGCTGTTCATCGGTTGACCGTTCTCATCCAGGTTATGGCGCAGGTCATAGGATTGCTTCCAGCGGCCGAATTTGTCATGTCCACCTTCGACACCAGCAAATACGGTTTCCAGTGGATCCAGTCCCAGGCTAAGGGCATGATCACGGGAATCGCGGAGCATCTTGTGGTTCCATACATAATTCAGGAAGATGGAATCGGAGACTCTGCCGAGAACGGAATCTTGTACAAAGGGGCTGTTGAGCCCATTGAATTGGTTCTGGTATTGAATTTTGCCTGTTGTATTGATGGTGGAGTCATACCATTGAACGTACAGTCCCTTATCTCTTAGATACTTCATGAATTTCTTGTAGGAAGCGATATCCTCAGGGGCTACACCCCGGGCAACCTCTTCCTGATTGAAGAAATATCCATCGTAGTTGTAGTATTCCGCCATCTCGGCCAGTTTCTCGGCCACAGGGAAATTACCGTTTTCATCCTGGATCAGCATTTGTTTGTACGTCTGTGGTCCACGGTCATTGTCTGAGAAAAAAATGTTGGCAATGGATTTGACGCCATTTTTGTGGGCTGCGTTGGTATAGGCCGGATTCGGAATGTTCAAAATGCCAAACTCGAAGTATTTCTCCGTCCATTCTTTACTCGGATCGTACAGCTCCTCAGGTACTCCCGCAGAAGCCATGCCGTGCCAATAACTGTAGTAGTCTGTATATTGCCAATAATTAAACAGATACTGGCTGAATTCATTGGTATAAGGTGTGCTATCAAAGAATGCATTGCCGTAATCGCCGCTCATCGTGAATAGCTGGGTATCCGGACTAAGCTCAGGATAAGCCTGTGTGGCAGCGAACGCTTCATTACGGGGCTGCAAGGGAACATGGGCACGAAGTAAATCGCCATGGATATCACTTTCCGGTGTCCAGTTCAGAATCTGGGCCGAGGTGTATCCATGTTGATAGGGCTGATTCACCCCTTTGGCACTTTCACCGGTGTAAGGGAGCGTGTCTCCGGCATAAACGGATGATGCAACAACTTGTCCAAGCAGAGCCGTAGTCAGGACCATGGCAGTGACCTTGGGAATGATGCCTTTTGGTTTGAGTTTGCGTGTCATGCTGTTCCTCCTTGAAGTGGAATGAATGTAAGGTATTCTTTTACACAAAGCTAAACTTATGGTTAACGATAGTGGATGAAAGCGTTTTTAAATAGGGTGAAATTAAAGAAACACAGATATAAACTAAAGAAAAGTTGCAGGTGACAAGTTAATGTCAGAAGCCTAATGATATAATTCAAGTTAGGAAAACAGCATCGGAGGGAACATGCAATTTGAAAATTGTTAGCGTTTACAATAATTTCTTCAAAAATAATATGTTTATGAAAATGCTCCTGATCTTCTCGATGATATCGATTGTCACGATCATTACATTGTCTTATATCATCTTCCTGTCGGTGTCCGACTCCACGATTCGCCGGGAACTGGCGATCCAGAAAGCGGCGATGGAACATGTGGATCGGTACATTCATCAGCAGTATGAATCGGTGCAAAACATGGTGAGGGATATGCATCAGAATGAGGCGCTGTCCGCCAACATTACTTACCTGATGAATCATTCGTACGCTGAATATGTTCAGCATATGACAAATGGATATTACGCCAATCAGGATGACTATTCGGCCGATGTGTTGAAACATTTTCAGAACATTATGGATCGCAATTCGCAGATTAACCAACTCATGTTGTATAGCGCCGAACAGCAGGATCTGTCTACCTTTAATCAACACAAGCAGTTCCGCAAGCTGGACGCCAATGTAGCTCATTCCTATATTCCGGACGTGATGGCGATGGAAACGCCCAATATCAGTGCACCCAACTACTGGATACGCAAAGAGATTAATCAATGGGACCCTGCGCTCTACTCCATCCGCGTACCGATTAACAATACACAGACTCTACGGAATCTGGGCCAATTTCTTGTCTTCTTTGACTCAGAAGGAATCGGTAACGCGCTGGACAACTACGAGAGTAATCTCAAGGGAGAAATCGTGGTGTTATCGGCCAAAGGAACAGTCTTGTTCGACTCCAACAATCAGTATTACGGGAAAAAGTACCCTTACGTGAATGTGGCCGATTCCCTGTTTGATCAGACGGATATGGATTCGATGAAAAAGGAGCAGAACATGTATGTGAACAAGTTTGTCTCCGCGGATCAGGGTTATGTGGTCATGGGTACCGTTCCGGTAGAAGAGATGGCTGAAACCTATGCGGGCATTCGCAATACCATCATCTCGATCAGTATCGTCTGTATTTTATTTGCCGTGCTGGTTCCGGCATTTTTCATTATTAACTTTGCCAAACGAACCCGTCGAATTATTCGCTTCACCCAAAAAGTGAAATACGGCAACTTCACGGCTCGCATCGACGATCCGCGTGATGATGAACTGGGGCAGATTTCACATAGCTTCAACGATATGTTGGACGAGCTAAATCTCTATATTGAACGAGTCTACAAAGCCGAGATCAAACAGAAGGAGACCGAGCTGGTCGCATTACAGGCGCGCATCAACCCTCATTTTCTCTACAATACGCTTGAAGTGATTCGGATGAGGGCGATATCCCAAGGGGCGAGAGATGTTGGCGAGATGATCTATAGTCTATCCGTATTGTTCAAGAGCCTGGTACAGCAGAAGAAAAATTATACGTTGAAGGACGAGATGGAAGCTTGTCGCTTGTATCTGGAGTTATTCCGAATCCGCTATAAGGATATTTTCATATATACGATCCAGATCGATGCTGCATATTATCAACATCCTGTGGTCAAACTTTCGCTGCAACCCATCATTGAGAATTATGTCGTACACGGCATTCAGACAGAACGTTCGGATAACCGATTATCGATTGTTGTAGAAGAGACAGATGATGTGGTGCAAGTGGAAGTTAAAGATAATGGCAAAGGCATTGAACCGGCACGCCTGACGGAAATCCTTGAAGAACTGGAACGTCCTGAAGAATCTGGTCAGATGTTTGGGCTGCGCAGTGTCCATAGTCGATTGCGCTTCCTGTATGGGCCAGAGTTCGGTATCACCATAGATAGCACCCTCGGAGAAGGAACACGGATCAGGGTGCGTTATCCACATACAGAAGGGACAGGTGTGTAATATGTACAAGGTGTTTATTGTGGACGATGAGCCATTCATCATTGAAGGGTTATACGATATTGTGGACTGGTCTTCGTTTGGAATGGAAATTGTGAGTCATGCGGGCAATGGGCAAGCAGCGTTACAAGCGCTCTCTTCTCAGCCTGTGGACATCCTGATTACGGATATATCCATGCCACTCATGAATGGTCTCGATCTGATTCGGGAAGCAAGGCGAGTACAACCTGAGCTTAAGGTCATTATCCTCAGTGGTTTCAATGAGTTCGAATATCTGAAGGAAGGCATGCAGCTGGGGATCGAAAATTATCTGCTTAAACCGATTAATGTGGAGGAATTGGAATCTACGCTGAGCAACACCGCTTCCAAGCTGGATCATACGGTATCACCTCAAGCCGATGATGCTTATGGCATTCAGATTCTGAAAGATAACATTCTTCATCGATGGCTTACAGGACAGATTGCAGCTACCGAATTTGAAGAACGTGCCCAGTTTATGGACCTTTCGTTGGATGCACCAGACGTTGCTGTGGCCATTCTGCGTGACAAAGGGCAAGTATCCGGCATGTTTGAACGCGTAGATGAGATGCTCAGAGACAGACGACATCTGAACGTATTTCATGATATCGATGGAGACATCGTCATTATTGCCAATATTCAGGGTACGAGTGACGAGGAACAGAAGTTGATGGATGGCTTGCAGGCATTATCTGATGAGATAACCGTAACCCATCCGGGGGCACGCATTGGAGCAGGCAGATTGATGAAGGGACTGTACCATGCGCCGACCAGTTATTCGGAGGCCAAAAAAGCACTCCAGTATGTGATGATTTATCCCGACCTTAAAGTCATCGACCATGCCATGCTGGAAAAGTGCGGAAATTCAAACGCGACCTTTTTCATTGAATGGAGGGAGTATGCCAAACTCATTCTGTCCCGCAATACAGAACAACTTGCCGACCGGATTCGTATGGATTTTGAAAAGCATCGCGATGGGCTTACACCTGGGGAGTTACAGAATACCGCACTGGAAGTGGTGATTCGCTTCAAGATGGAACTGGAGAGCATCAAACACTCGGATGAGTCTGCGATATACCAACAAGGGCTTCAACTTGTCCTGGACAGTGGCACTTTTGATGAACTCGTGCTGGCACTTCAGCAGGTTGGGTCTCAGACGATCCAATCCCTATTGCAGGATTTGAAAAATCCGATTGTAAACCAGGTGCTTCAGCATATCGATAAACACTACGCAGAAGAGCTTTCTCTGAAACTGCTGGGTGCCCACTATCATCTGCATCCGGTGTATTTGGGACAATTGTTCCATAAGGAGACCGGAGAGACGTTTGCCGAATATATCAACAAATACCGGATTGAACGTGCGAAGGAGCAACTGCGCAATTCCAATCTGAAGGTACATGAGATCGCCCGAAATGTGGGGTATTGGGAGACGGGATATTTCTATAAACAGTTCCGCAAATATGTGGGGATTTCACCGACTGATTACAAGGTGTTTGGTTAATTCGGTGACGGGTAGATCCAACCATGCGGACAGAGAGCCAAGAGACATATCGGGAACAGGAATGGCATGGATGAAAATCATGGCATACGTTACCCGGCATGTCTCTTTCATGTAAGCGATTTATTTAAATAGGTACAAAATAGATGCCCAAGGACGATTTCTCTTTAATTTGTACCTCGAAAACTTAAGTTTATCTTCTTTTTGTAAATGCTTTCATTCGATAAGGTTAAAGCAGTTAGTAAGTAGAGCCTAAGGGAACACGAAAAGGGAGGATCAAAGAAATGAGTAAACAAAGAAAACGCTTCTCACTCGTTCTTGCATTGTTAATGGCCGTTACACTTGTTCTTAGTGCCTGTGGAGGAAGCAAAGATGCTTCAGAATCCGGGGGAGCTGGAGATGACGCGGTAGAGTTGATCTGGTATACCATCGGTACCCCTCAGAAAGACGTCAACAAAGTGATGGAAGAAGTGAGCAAGTATACCAAAGAGAAAATTAATGCCACGGTAACGATGAAGATGGTTGACTGGGGTGACTACCCGCAGAAGATGCAGGTTAACGTAGCATCCGGTGAGCCAATGGACATTCTGTTCACCTCTTCCGGTGGATTCGATTATGTACAAAATGCCAGAAAAGGTGCATTCCTTGAACTGGATGACCTGCTTAATGAATACGGTCAGGATCTTACCAAGACCATTGATCCTGCATTCCTCAGCGGTTCGAAGGTAGATGGACACAATTACGGAATTCCAGCCAACAAAGAGTTGCCACAACAAGAGGTATGGCGCTTTAACCAAATGCTGGTTGATAAATACAAGTTGGACATCTCTGGCGTTCGTACGTTAGATAGTCTGGAGCCTCTGCTCAAAACAATTAAGGAAAACGAGGCGAGTGTAACACCATTCGCCATGGATAAAAACTATGTTCCTTACGTGCCTTATGACTATGTCATTCAGAATCTGCCAATGGCAATCAAGCTGGATACAACAGACTATAAGCTTGTAAACATACTGGAAACACCTGAAATGAAAGAAGCACTTACCACGATGCACAAATACTACAAGGCTGGTTATGTATCAGCAGAAGCGGCAACAACAGGTTCAACGAACGACCTGACAACATCGGGCAACTGGTTCCTGGACCGTGCACAGACTCAGCCGCTCGCGGACAATCAATGGTCTGCAAGTTACGGTTATCAAGTCGTTTCAACACCTGCAAGTGAAGCAATTATAACGAATACATCTGTACAAGGTTCCATCATGGCCATCTCGGCCAACTCGGAATATCCGGAGAAAGCAATGGAATTCCTGAACCTGCTGAATACAGATCCTGTGCTGCGTAATATGGTGGACTCCGGCATTGAGGGCACACACTACAAAAAAGTGGATGACACACATATGGAAAATTTGCCTGAATCGAAAAACTACGATATGCCTTCATACTCCCTTGGGAACAACATGCTGCTCTATCTGAACAGCAATGACCCGGATAACAAATGGGATGAGTTCAAGAAGTTTAACGCTGAAGGTGTCAATTCCCCGATCCTCAGCTTTAACTTTGATGCAAGCAATGTATCGTCCGAACTGACAGCGGTACAGAACGTGAAAGAGCAATACTGGGCAGCACTGATGACAGGTACACTGGACCCGGCAGCCAATCTGGATCAAGTGATTGAGAAGTTCAATCAAGCCGGACTGGAGAAAGTAATGGCTGAAGCCCAAAGCCAGCTGGATGCCTGGAGAGCAGAGAACAAGTAACAGTACATCGTAAGGATCGGGCGGCTGCTTATCGCGTCCGGTCCTTTTTCATTCAAGCCTGAAGGAGGAACTCCACAATGACTACATTTTTGAAAAACCTGCTTAGAAACCGGGTCATGCTGCTCATGGTGCTGCCAGGCGCCATCTGGTTCTTCTTCTTCTCCTACTTGCCTCTTGTGGGTACAGTGGCTGCCTTTAAGGAATATCGCTTCAGCCGTGAAGGGTTCTGGGCAAGTCTGATGAAGAGTGAATGGGTTGGCTGGGACAATTTCAAATTCCTGTTCAGCACAAGTGACGCATGGCTCATTACACGCAACACCCTCTTTTATAACATCGCGATTATCTTCCTGGGACTGGTATTTGCTGTAGCATTGGCAATCCTGCTCTCGGAACTAGTGAATAAACGACTCGCCAAACTGTATCAAACCGGTATGTTTCTGCCGTATTTTCTATCCTGGGTTATCGTTGGTTACTTCGCATTCAGCTTCTTGAGCATGGACCGCGGGATGTTGAATCAGATTATTGGCTGGTTCGGGGTGGAACCGATTCAATGGTACTCCGAGGCAAAATATTGGCCGTATATTCTGGTATTCGTAGCGTTATGGAAAACCATCGGTTATAGCAGCGTTGTCTATCTGGCTTCCATTCTGGGGATTGATAAATCGCTGTATGAAGCAGCCATGATTGATGGAGCAAGCAAATGGCAGCAGATTCGTAACATTACGATTCCGTTACTGTCGCCCATCATCACGATTATGACTTTGCTGGCCGTAGGCCGCATTTTCTATGCCGACTTTGGACTCTTTTATCAGGTGCCAAGGGACTCAGGTACGCTCTATTCCGTTACGAATGTTATTGATACGTATGTATATCGTGGTTTGAAAACGAGTGGTGAGATTGGCATGAGTACAGCTGCGGGATTGTATCAATCCGTCGTAGGCTTTGTTCTCGTTATCATCTCCAACTATGTTGTGCGCAAAGTAGATAAAGACAGTAGCCTATTCTAGAACAGGGAAAGGAGTGAACCACCATGGCTCAAGCAGGGCTTGTTAAAAAACGCGACTTCCACCACGTATCCAGCGGATGGAACGTGATCATGAACATCATCGCCGGTCTATTCGCTCTGATCTGTGTATTTCCTTTTATATTTGTAGTTATTATCTCGTTTACAGACGAGAAAGCACTGGCCCGTGATGGGTATCGTCTGATTCCGGCAGAATGGAGTCTCGCGGCATATCAGTTTGTCTGGCAGAGTGGGGACACGCTGCTGCGTGCGTATGGAGTTACCATTCTGGTGACGGTACTCGGTACCATTATCAGTTTGATTCTCATGTCGCTGTATGCGTATGCGATTTCTCGCAAGAGCTTCAGATATCGGAGATTTTTCTCCATCTTTGCGATTCTGACCATGTTGTTTAACGGCGGGATGATTCCAACCTATATGGTTGTATCCCAGCTGCTTGGATTGAAAGATACGTTATGGGCACTGATTCTGCCGCTGGCGATGAATGCCTTCTATATTATGATCCTGCGCACATTCTACTCCACCAGTGTGCCGGATGCAGTCATTGAATCGGCGAAGATCGATGGTGCCGGTGAGTTCTATACCTTTATGAAAATCGTGATTCCACTCTCCTTGCCGGGACTGGCAACCATCGGGTTGTTCAGTACACTCGGTTACTGGAATGATTGGTTCAATGCGCTATTATACATCGATAATCCGAATCTGGTACCGCTGCAATCCATGTTAATGCGGATTGAGTCGAGCATCCAGTTTATCCAGCAGAACTCTGCTAACAGTTCGATGAGTCTGGCAGCCATGCAGTCCATTCCGCAGGATACGTCCCGAATGGCGATGGTTGTGCTTGCTACGTTGCCAATTATATTCGCTTATCCGTTCTTCCAGCGTTATTTCGTACAGGGTCTGACGGTGGGTGCGGTCAAAGAATAACCGGATCACGTTATAGGATTGGAGAGATGCAGATTGATGACTTATAAGGATCAAAGCAAATCCGTGGAGGAACGGGTGCAACACCTGCTGAGCCTGATGACTACGGAAGAAAAGGTAGGTCAACTTACGCAGCCATTTGGCTGGCAGACATATACGAATGATCAAGGGAACATCACGTTAAATGAATCCTTTAAGCAGCAAGTGGAGAATGGCGGCATTGGCTCCCTCTATGGTGCACTTCGGGCAGACCCTTGGACTGGCGTTACGCTGGAGAATGGATTATCCGCCAGAGAAGGCGCTGAGGCGGTCAATCTGATTCAACGTTATGTGATAGAACATTCCAGACTGGGGATTCCCATCCTGATTGGGGAGGAGTGCTCGCATGGTCATATGGCCATTGACGGAACGGTCTATCCCGTTCCCCTCTTGTTGGGGAGCACCTGGAATGTGGATCTGTATCGGGAGATGTGTCAGGCAGTAGCGCGGGAGACACGTGCTCAAGGCGGTGCGGTCACCTACTCTCCGGTACTGGACGTTGTGCGTGATCCGCGCTGGGGACGTACCGAGGAATGTTTTGGTGAAGATCCGTTTCTCATTGGAGAGCTGGCAGTTGCTTCCGTAGAAGGACTTCAGGGTGGAAGTCTTGACGGTAGAGATACAGTAGCGGCAACACTGAAACACTTTGTTGGTTATGGCAGCTCGGAAGGTGGACGTAATGCAGGGCCTGTACATATGGGCTGGCGTGAACTGCTGGAAGTGGATCTCTATCCATTCCGTAAAGCGGTGGAAGCTGGCGCTGCGTCGATCATGCCAGCGTACAACGAAATTGATGGCACGCCTTGCACCGTGAATACAGAATTGCTGGAAGATGTTTTGCGTAAGGATTGGGGCTTTGACGGTCTGGTCATTACAGATTGTGGTGCGATCAACATGCTGGCAAGTGGGCATGATGTCGCGGCAGATGGAATGGAAGCTTCCGTACAGGCGATTGAGGCAGGCATCGATATGGAAATGTCCGGTGAGATGTTTGGGCAATATCTGGTGCAGGCGGTGGCAGAAGGCAAGCTTGATGTGCAGGTTCTGGATCAGGCTGTCTCTCGCGTGCTGGCGTTGAAGTTCAGACTGGGTTTATTCGAACAGCCTTATGTGGATGCCGATCGGGCAGCGGAAGTGATTGGCAGTGAAGCGCATGTTCAACTGGCACGGCAGTTGGCGGCGGAAGGGGTTGTACTTCTCAAAAATGAGGCTGACACGTTACCTCTATCGATAGCAGATGTGGGACAGATTGCCGTTATTGGTCCTAATGCAGACCAAGCTTACAATCAACTGGGCGATTACACATCTCCGCAACCGAAGTCCAAAGTGGCAACGGTACTGGATGGGATTCGCAGTAAGCTGGCTAATCATGTGAATGGGCAAACGGAGAAGAGTTCTGTTGGTCCTTTGACTGGTGACAGCAGTACAGATCAGATTCTTTATGCACCGGGCTGTCGGATTAAAGGTGATTCAAAAGAAGGATTTGAGTGTGCCATCGAAATTGCCAGCCAGGCGGATACGGTCATTATGGTGGTTGGCGGCTCCAGTGCACGTGACTTTGGAGAAGGAACGATCGATCTGAAAACGGGCGCTTCCAATGTCTCGGATAACTCATGGAACGATATGGAGTGTGGCGAAGGCATCGACCGGATGACGTTGGGTCTTGCCGGAGTACAGTTGGAACTTATTCAGGAAATTCACAAGCTCGGCAAGAAACTTGTCGTTGTTTACATTAATGGTCGTCCGATCACTGAACCTTGGGTCGATGAACATGCCGATGCAATTCTGGAGGCGTGGTATCCGGGTCAAGAGGGCGGTCGTGCCATTGCAGATATTCTATTCGGTGATGTGAATCCGTCAGGCAAATTGACGATCTCCATTCCAAAGCATGTCGGACAATTACCGATCTATTATAACGGCAAACGTTCCCGAGGCAAGCGTTACCTCGAAGAGGATTTGGAGCCACGTTATGCATTTGGATACGGACTGAGTTATACCACATATGAGTACAGCGAACCGAAGCTGAGTTCTTCGTCCATGACAACTGATGATTCAGTTAAGGTATCGGTGAATGTGACCAACACCGGCCGTTATGCAGGTGCAGAAGTTGTACAGATGTATATCTCTGACGTGGTCAGCTCACTGACTCGTCCCGCCAAGGAACTGAAGGGGTTTGCAAAAGTTAACTTGGAGCCTGGAGAGACACAGACCGTGGAATTCCGAATCGGAGCCGAGCAACTGCAGTATATTGGTCGTGATTTGAAACCTGTCGTTGAACCGGGACAATTCCATATCCATATCGGCAGCTGCGTTAACGATACGCAAATGGCCGAACTGACCGTAAGGGAGGCGTAAGACGTTGGAACGTATCAGACGATTTATTCGCGAGTTGTCCGAACATCAGTGGCTGGAGCAATTACAGCTGCGTAGCTGGGACATTACCCGCGCTTATTATAATGTGCCAGGACAGTATGAGGATCATGGTGAGTACCCCGAAGGGCAAGATTTTGAGCGTTTTCCGAGCAAACAGGGAACGACTTATTTTTTTAGAACACGTTTGGAGATCCCTGCTACATGGCAGCAAGCACCTTATGGGCTTGTATTTGAGACAGGCGGAGAAGGTTTGCTACGGGTAAATGGGCACTCTTATCAGGGCATTGACCGCAATCATACCTACGTCACGCTTGATCCATCCAAAGTCGGAAACGCTCCGGAACTTGAGATTGAGATGTTTGATCCGGTACCTGAACCTGTGGACCCCTTGAATCAACAGGCGGTTATTCAGCCGCCGATCACATCCATTACGAGCCTGCTGGTGAGACCAAATGAAGCGGTTCGTAGTCTGATGTATACCGTCATTATTGTGCGTGATTCGGCTGTGTTGCTACCGGAAAGTGACTTTCGGCGGGTTCGCCTGTTAGAACTGGTGTATCGTGCGATGGATCAATTTGTAGGCATGTCAGCAGAAGAGATTGAGCAGGGAGAGCGTATTCGTCAGATTGAGAATAATCTGAAGCATCATGTGCGTGAGATTGGCGGAAACGCGGAAGGTCTGGAGCATATGGTAGGACAATCCCATATTGATATTGCCTGGCTGTGGCCTGTGCGCGAGACCGTACGTAAGACTAGCCGTACCTTCTCCACCGTGGATGCACTTATGAATGAATATCCTGACTATGTGTATTCGCAGAGCCAACCCTTGTTATATACATTTTTGAAAGAGCATGACCCTGAACTGTACGCGCGGGTGAAGCAGCGGATTGTAGAAGGTCGCTGGGAGCTGGTGGGCGGCATGTGGGTTGAGCCGGATCTGAACATCCCGAGCGGGGAGTCCCTGATTCGCCAGATGTTATATGGTCAGCGTTTCTATATGGAGGAGTTTGGCAAGACATCACAGATTGAATGGCTGCCGGATACATTCGGGTACTGTGCTTCCCTGCCGCAGATTTTGAAGCATGGCAATGTGGAATATTTCATGACAACAAAGCTCGGATGGAATGACACAAATGTGTTTCCATATGATCTCTTCCACTGGGTGGGCATTGATGGAACACCCATTCTGTCTTACCTCAATCATGGTGTTAACGAGCATACGTTGCCGAAGGACATTCATGATCACTGGCAGTCCTACCGTGAGAAAGCAGCGCATCCGGAGCATATGCTTCTATACGGACACGGAGATGGCGGCGGTGGCGTAACACGCGAGATGCTGGAGTATGTGGATCGCGCAGACCTGATGGTAGGTCAGCCTGCGAGCCGTTATAGCACAGCTGGAGCTTTCTTTGCCGGAATTGAAAAGGAGCAACCTGTACTTCCGAAGTGGCATGGCGATCTGTATCTGGAGTTACATCGGGGAACCTACACGACCCATGCGCGTAATAAGCGCAACAACCGGAAAGCGGAAGTTCTATATCGTGAAGCTGAATTGTGGAATACACTCGCTCTGCCAGATATGGAGGCGAATACCGAAGCTGAAGTGCGTTCAGCACTGCATGACGGCTGGAAATTGATTTTGCTGAATCAATTCCACGATATTATACCGGGATCGGCGATTACGGAATCCTACGTCACTTCGAATGAGGAATATGTACAGGTATTTGAATTAGGTAAGAACGGATTGACCCAGGGTGTTACAGCATTGACAACGGGTATCAACACAGAGGGACCGGAAGGTTCATTAGCCTATGTTGTATTCAACAGCCTGGGCTGGAAACGCAGTGCAGTTGTTCAATTGGCTGTGCAGGATAGCTTGGATCGCTACGGCATCGATGAAGAAGGCCAGCGCTTGCGGATGGATCGGGAGGATGGAAGCATGTCTATTCTCGTGACAGACATTCCGGCGTTTGGATATAAGACGATTTGGCTGGTACCGGAAAACACAAGGGAAACGAATGTACGGGAAATGACCACCCTTGCCGCACAACCAACCTTTAATGATACATGGGATACTGCCTTTTATCATGTGCAGTTCAATGAACGTGGGGAGATCACCCGTCTGTGGGATAAAACCGCAGAGCGTGAGATGTTGAAGCCGGGTGAACGTGGCAATCAACTTCACTTCTTCCACGATCGCCCAACGCTCTGGGATGCATGGGATATCGACAGTCGTTATGAGGAACAGATTGCTGGCGAAGTGGAACTGTTGGAGAAAAAGCTGGTGCTGGCGGGTACAACGAAAGATGTCCTGCGCTTCCGGTGGAAGCTACATCAATCGGAAATCACACAAGATATCGTCTTTTATCATGACTTACGGCGAATTGACTTCCAAACACAGGTGAACTGGAACGAGAATCACAAACTTCTGAAAGTTGGTTTCCCGATGGATGTGGTGACTTCCAAGGCCACATTCGAGATTCCGTTTGGCACACTGGAACGTCCAACGCATCGTAACACAAGCTGGGAACAAGCCCAGTATGAGGTCTGTGGACATCGCTTCGCGGATGTATCCGAATATGGATACGGCGTGAGTTTGCTCAACGACTGCAAGTACGGGTATGACGTGCACGGAAGTACCATTCGTTTGTCCTTGCTGCGAGCACCAAAATGGCCTGACCGTACGGCTGATCTGGGAGAACATGAATTCACATATTCCCTGTACCCGCACGACGGAGACTGGAGAAACGCACACACCGTACGCCAGGCAGCTGAACTGAACACGGAAGTGGTCGTGCAACAAGTAGAGCAAAAACAACAGGCACAACAAGAGCAATCGATGGAACAGATGCAGCAGAGGGATCAATCACAACAAAGCGCAGAGTCTGAAGCAACCGCAGATGCAACAGTAAATGTTGCACACCCACGTCCAGCAACTGGCTCATGGATTAACTTCGAAAGCCAGCATGTCATTCTGGATACCGTCAAACTGGCAGAGGATGGACACGGCACCGTGCTGCGTTTTTATGAATCGTCAGGTAAACGCGAAAATATTACATTACAATGGCCACATGCGTTCGAGCAAGCATATCACTCTAATGCACTGGAAGAACCGATCAAACCACTGGCCCACACGAACGGCCAGATTACACTATCTTTTAAACCCTACCAAATACAAACCGTGCTACTGCGGTAAACCTTTTTGAAATATTTTTGAGCTATACATGTTCAACTAAAAATTTACACGATAAACGGAGAGGACAGAAAGAATTCGAAGAAGCGAAGCGTTCGCCTTTATCCCCAGATTTCACCCTTTAAAAAAGGGAATCAAAAAAATCTGGGGATAACAGCGATCGGAGGATATTTCTGACCGCGCAGTGGTCCCGTGTAAATTTTTTGTTTCATCCTGTACAGCTACACCATTCAATTTGTTTAAGGAGTTGCACTCATCCATGGAACAGTTCAGATTACCCAAAATACCTATGCCACCTGTTGATTTGCCACAATCCATTCAGGCCGTGCTCGAAGAAGCAGAACAGAAACTGGCTCACCGACCGAAACTGCTTCAATTATTCAAAAACTGCTTCCCCAACACTATTGAAACAACAACGAAGTTGATGGAGGACGGTACGACTTTTGTTATCACAGGAGATATTCCGGCTTCCTGGTTGCGTGATTCCGTGGAGCAGGTTGTACATTACATTCCGTTTGCAAAAGAAGATGAGGACCTGCAACGCATTATTGGCGGGCTGATCAAACGTCATATCCAATATGTTCACATCGATCCATATGCCAATGCCTTCAATGAGACTGCTAACGACTGGCATTGGAACACTACGGACGAGACCGAGATGTCACCTTGGGTGTGGGAACGCAAATTTGAGATTGACTCATTATGTTTTGTTGTACGTTTGGCGTATTTATATTGGAAGGAAACCGAACTGACTGACATTTTCGATTCAAGCTTCAAAGCAGCGATGCGTAAAATCGTGGACCTGTTCAAAGTCGAACAGCATCACATGGAACAATCTCCATATCGCTTCACTCGCAATAACGGTATCCCAACAGATTCCCTGCGCAATCACGGAAAGGGTATGCCAGTCAACTACACGGGTATGATCTGGTCCGGTTTCCGTTCCAGTGATGATGCGTGTGATTTCCACTACAATATCCCTGGCAACATGTTCGCGGTGGTAGCTCTGCGCCAAATGCAGGAGTTTGCCGAGTGGGTGTTCCGGGATATGGAACTTTTGCAGGAATTGAAGGATCTGGAGCAGGACGTAGATCACGGCATTCAGTTGTACGGTATTTATCGTCATCCGGAATTTGGACCGATCTATGCGTACGAGACGGACGGTTATGGCAACCACTGTCTTATGGACGATGCGGGTACACCGGGACTCATGTCCATTCCATATCTGGGTTACGTCACAGCGGATGATCCGATCTACCAGAATACCCGCCGCTTCGCTCTGAGCAAAGAGAACCCGTTCTATTATGAGGGCAAGGTTGCCAAAGGAATCGGTAGCCCGCACACACCACCAGATTACATCTGGCATATGGGATTGTCCATGCAAGGTCTGACTGCGCAGTCTGCCGAGGAGAAACTGGAGATTATTCGCATGCTCGAAGCGACAGATGCGGATACAGGTTATATGCATGAAGGCTTCCACGCTGATGATCCAACGATTTTTACACGAAAATGGTTTGCATGGTCCAACAGCCTGTTCTCCCAGTTGGTCTATAAATCCATGAAGGATGGCCTGTTATGAGTATCCAACCTAATGATAAAAAGCTGATTATCTTCGCTGATCCTGCGTTTCCAATGGAAGGTGCTTTTCCAACCGAGCAGGCTCTGAATACATGGAAAGCAGTCAAAGAGATCACCGTTGTAAACGCTGATGAACTTGCAGAGGCGTTGAAAGCGACGGCTGGTGAAGGATGTTTCGTCAATCTGCACGCCCCGTATTTCCCAAAATCGGCTTGGATGGAGATTGCAGCTTATCTGCATCAGGGCGGAAGCCTGATCAGTGTGGGGGGCGCACCATTTAAACACCCGGTTCGATATGAGAATGGGGCATGGGTCGTAGAAACCGAGCAGACCGCGTATCACCAGGAACTCTATATTCATGAAGCGTTGAACGTATCTTCTGCCAATGTGCAATCGTACACGTCATCCGAACAGATCCCGCTTCTCACTGGGAAAGAAGAACTGTTTGAGAAGGCAGATACATGGAATCTGGTTCCACATACAACCAAAACAAGTGATCTGCCCCACCAGATGGGTTCATCTGGTCCCATGAGTACGCAGATTTATCCATTACTTCGTGGCATGAGCAAGGATGGACGTAGCATCGCCGCTCCGGTCGTTCTGTGGGAAAACTCCCGCGGGACTTTCGTTGGTTCACGATGGATATTTGTGCATCTGCCGCTGACCACCTCATTCTGGACGCAGGATGGCGCTGACGAGATGGTGAAGTGGGCGCAATTCTGTGCGCAAGGTGTAACTGAGTTATCCCTGAAAACCAATTATGCTTCTTATGAGCCAGATGAACGGGCCGTACTCACACTTCAAGGCCAGATTTTACAGCGTGCAGGCAATAGACTTACCGAGTCCGAGCTGTGGACGTTTGACATAACGGTCGAGCATGAGGATCGCATAAGTGGAACGACGGAGAAGGTATGGAGCCATCAACTGGAGATGGAACTTTCCGGTGAGCAGCGTTTCGAACGTATACTGCTCCCGGTTTCCATTGAAAGTGGGCTGTATCGGATCGTATGCCACGCGCAAGCACCTGACGGGGAAGTTCGGACCTTGCGTCAAGGCTTCTGGGGACAAGATGCAGCATTGCTGGCAGAAGGGGAAGTGATTACCCGCAGCAGGGACTATTTTGTAAAAGACGGACGTCCTCTCCCTGTTGTAGGCATGACCTACATGACCTCCGATGTGGCACGGAAATTTTTATTTCTGCCCAATGCGGATGTCTGGGATCGAGACATGGCTCAGATGGCAAAAGCCGGCATTAACTGGATTCGGACGGGAATCTGGACCGCCTATCGCAACATGATGCAGGTGGACGGACATATGGCAGAGGATGTGCTTCGTGCCATTGATGCATTTATTTTAACGGCGAAACGGCATGGCTTACAGGTCACGTTTACCTTCTTCTCCTTTACACCGGAGACATGGGAAGGCACGAATCCGTATTTGGACCCGCAGAGTGTCGAGGCTCAGAAACGTTTCATCCGCAGCATCGTCAGTCGTCACACGCATACAACCCATGTGGACTGGGATCTGATTAATGAGCCATCCATGTTTGATCCGGTGCGCATCTTCTCAGCTGGTCCACGCTCGGCGAGGGATTCATATGAACAGCAAGCCTTTGTCGAGTGGCTTCAGCAGCGGCATCAGACGATTGAAGCGTTGCAGGAGGCATGGAACATGTCACCGAAGCAGCTCCCCAATTTTGCAGCTGCGATGATCCCGGAGGCGGAAGAGATTAATTTTGATGTACAAGACATGCACAAGGCCAAAAAAGGAACACGCTGGCTCGATTACTGTCTCTTCTCTATGGAGATGCACAATGTTTGGGCAAGAGAGCTTGTAGGTACGATCAAGGATCTGGTACCGAATCATCTGGTCACTGTGGGACAGGACGAAGCCCTTGGTGCACAGCGTCCTTCACCTTTCTTCTATGAACGTGAAGTGGACTATACAACGGTGCATTCCTGGTGGTTAAACGATGATCTGATCTGGGACGGTATTTTCGCCAAAACGCCACATAAACCAAATCTCATTCAGGAGACAGGCATCATGTATGTGGAAACCCCGGATGGGCGAGCCAAACGTACGGAAGAAGAGCTTCGTGGTATTCTCGAACGAAAGTACGCTTATGCTTTCTCGACAGGCGGCGCAGGCGCTGTGCAATGGATCTGGAACACCAACTTTTATATGGATAATGCCAATGAGTCCCATATCGGAGCCCTTCGTGCAGATGGTACGGAGAAACCAGAGGCGGATGTGTCTTATGATTTTGGCCGATTCATGCATGGCATTCGTGATCTCTTTGAAGACCGTGAGCTGGAAGATATTGCAGTGGTGTTCCCTTATTCCAATGACTTTTCCAACCGTGCCCTCGCCTATGATGCCACAACAAAGCTGACTCGTGTGATGTCCTATGATCTGAAATTGCCATTCCGTGCGTTATCCGAATATCATTTGGAAGCGTTGGAGCAGCAACCACCGAAACTGATTATCGTACCGAGTCCGCACAATATGGACAGCGATGCACTGCATCAATTGCTCACGTTTGCGGAGAAGGAAGGCACGAGCCTGCTCATTACAGGACCACTGGGACTGGACGCATACTGGAAGGCAACTGACCGGGTAGATCATATCGTCGGCAAACGCAGTCTGGGTAACGTACAGCGGGAAGAGCTGCTGAATATTAATGGCGTGAATCACCGGGTGACCTATGGACGGCGTCGTATCGCCGAGGTGGCAAAGGAGACTTTGCTTCACAGGGATAATGTTACACCAGATGAAGTACACGTTCTGCCTTTGGGCAAAGGGAAATTAATCTGGACTCCACTGCCACTCGAGTTAAATGGACGGGATGAGCCACTTGCTGAATTGTATCGTTATGCAACCGAGGTTTCGGGCATCGAACAGGAGTTGGAATGGATATCTGGTGGAGATATCGCAGGGATCTACGGCCGGAAGCTGAGTTTTCCAAAAGGGAATCTGTATGTATTTGTATCGGAGTTTGCCTTGAACCATGAAGTTCATGTGAGGGATCAACGTACGGGTATATCGTACTCGTTCCGTTTGGAGAAAAATCGTTCGGTGTTATTTGCGACAGATGCTTCTGGAAAGCTGAATGCCATATATCGCCCGGATGAGGTTGAGATTATACAACAAGAGGAAAGAGGTGGCGTAACACGATGACCAAACAGACAAACAAGTCGAAAAGAGCACACATTATTTCGCATACCCACTGGGATCGGGAATGGTACTTGCCGTATGAGAAGCATCATATGCGGCTCATTCAGCTCGTTGATTCACTATTGGATCAGCTTGATGAGGGATCGGACTATAAAAGCTTTTATTTGGATGGACAAACGATTATCATCGAGGATTATCTTCAGGTTCGACCGGAGCAGAAGGAACGACTGGAGAAACATATTCGCAATGGGCGAATTGTGATTGGACCATGGTACATTTTGCAGGATGCGTTTCTGACGAGTGGAGAAGCCAATGTGCGCAACATGCAGGTTGGACATAAGGATGCCAAACGTTACGGCACACCTTCGAAAATTGGTTACTTTCCCGATACATTCGGATTGGTCGGGCAGACTCCGCAGCTGATGCAGCAATCGGGCATTGATAATGTGTTCTTTGGACGTGGTGTGAAGCCTACGGGATTTAATAATACGGTTTCGGATGCCGGATATGAATCAAGCTTCTCGGAGCTGATGTGGGAAGGACCAGACGGATCGAAAGTGCTCGGCGTATTGTTTGCCAACTGGTACTCCAACGGAAATGAAGTTCCAGTAGACGAGGCTTCGGCTCGCAAGTTCTGGGAAACCAAGCTTGCAGATGCCGAGAAATATGCATCGACTAATGAGTTGTTGTACATGAACGGATGTGATCACCAACCGATTCAACGAGACCTGCCAGAAGCGATTCGCATGGCTGAACAATTATATCCCGATATCGAGTTTGTTCACTCGAATTTTCCAGATTATCTGACCGCCCTGAGAGCATCGGCTGAACATGAGCTGTCCACGGTCAAAGGCGAACTGCGCAGTCAGCGTACCGATGGCTGGGGAACTCTGGTGAACACCGCCTCGGCTCGTGTGTATTTGAAACAGATGAACCAACTGGGCCAGACCATGCTGGAAAAAGTGGCCGAACCCCTGGCATCCTCTGCCTATCTGCTTGGACATGCCTATCCACATGATCAACTGACGTATGCCTGGAAAACGCTGATGCAAAATCATCCGCATGACAGCATCTGTGGATGCAGTGTGGATGAGGTGCACCGCGAGATGGTGACACGGTTTGATAAGAGCCGTCATGTAGCAGAGGCATTGATTGAGGAGAGCACCAGCCAGATTGCCACAGCCGTGGATACCTCCATATTTGCACGTTATGGCGAGCAGGCTCGACCTGTTGTGGTGTTTAATACAACAGGGTGGGAACGAAGCGGTGTGGTTCAGATGGAACTGGACGCGGCTCGGTTGTATTTCCGTGATGGATATACATTGGAAGAGATGGCGGCGCAGATGAACGCCGTTGATCTGTCAGGTCGTATCCTTGTAGATGAAGAAGGTACGCAGATTCCATGTACGGTGGAAGATCTGGGTCTGCAATTTGGCTATGATTTGCCGGATGATCGCTTCCGCCAGCCGTATAGCTGTCGGCGCGTTCGTATTCTTTTTGAAACAGAGAATGTAGCTGCATTTGGCCTGAAAACCTATGCATTGGTCAACTTTGTGGATGATGCCAAGAGTGGTACTCCGTCGAAAACGACTACGCTGTTGCGTGGTGAACGTGGCATGGAAAATCAACATATGATTGTCACGATTGCAGACAACGGTTCATTCACAATTACAGACAAACGAACAGGCCGGATTTATAAGGACCTTGGCGTGTACGAAAATGTGGGTGATATCGGTAATGAATACATGTTCAAACAGCCAGAGAATGAAGTTGCTTTGACAACACAAGCACTTCAGGCCGAAATTCGGGTCCTTGAGGATACATCATACTGGGCCTCGTTCGAGGTGATTCATCAATGGGAAATACCGGAGTCAGCGGATGAGATGCTGGATCAGGAACAGCGGGAACTGATTTATTATCCACATCGTAAAGCCCAGCGTTCAACTAAAATGATTCCACTTCAGATCCGTACGGTTATATCACTTAGTCGTAGTGGAAAAGGAGTACAATTGGAGACAACCTTCAACAATCAGGCGAAGGATCATCGGGTACGTGCTCTTTTCCCAACGGATCTTGTATCTGCTGTTCATCATGTGGATTCCATGTTCGAAATTGCAACACGTGATAACAAGCCTGCACCAGAGTGGCAAAATCCAAGCAATACACAACATCAACAGAATTTTGTGGATGTGAGTGAAAAGGACGCCGGATTGGTCGTTGCCAATCTGGGTCTGAATGAATATGAAGTCCTTCAGGATGGGCGCAATACTATTGCGGTTACGCTCCTTCGTGCTGTGGGTGAACTTGGAGACTGGGGCTTGTTCCCGACACCTGAAGCACAATGTCTTGGTGAACATACGTTTAAAATCGAGATCATTCCGCATGATGGCAATGGTGCAGCGTCAGGTGCATATATTGAGGCGTATCAGTTCCAGGTTCCTTGGACGCTGGCACAGACTGAAGTACACCCGGGTTATCTGACACCTAGCAACACACCGTTTGCATGGCAAGGAGACGGTTTAGCATTTTCTTCGCTCAAGGTAAATGAGGATTCCGGTGATGTGATGCTCCGCTGGTTCAATATGACCACCAACTCTGCCACGTTGAAGCTTGCAACATCACAAGTGATTCCGCAGCCATTCGAAACGGCATACAAAAGCAACATCCTGGAGGAAGAGGGCGAAATGCTTCATTCCCACAACATAGAAGAGGCGTCGACATTATCATTTGCAAGCAAGGAATGGAACATACAGACAGGTTCATGCGAGATCGTTACTGTCGGCTTGCGCCGCTGATAAAAGTTGTTTAAAGAGTCGAAAAACAGACTTTTGAACACACACTAAAAGGTACAGGACTGCAAGTGTGCTCTAAACTAGGCATTACGTACGGTGGTGGAAGGGTTACGCTATTTACCAGATGTATCTGTTGAGTTATTGGTTGTTTTTCTATAGAATGAACAGTAGAATTGCAAATGATCGAAAGTTCCTATGCCATCAAGATGGTCAGGGGTACACTTCAATTGTTCATTCTATATTGAAACATTAAGGGGGCTTGAAGCCATGGAATCCTTGGGAGGACTGCTTCAGCAGCTGAACCCTGCCTTTCGTGAGCAATCGCGGCGGATTGCGGCGGAATTGATGGAAAATCCGTACGTACGCGAATTCCGCGCAGGTCATCCTGAACTGCAAGATGCACAGCTCATGACCGATCTGAGCAAGCTGTTTCAGTACGCCAAAGACTCTAAGAACTGTGCGAATTGTCCGGGACTCGACAACTGTCCTAACGATTTTCAGGGCCACTTTTGCAAACTGGAAGTAGAACATTTTAACGGTAAACCCGAAATCATAGATATAAAAGCGCCTTGTTCCAAACATATCGCCCGGCAAAATGAACATATCATTAAGCAACGCATTCGCAGTTTCTATGTGGACGAGCGTGCGCTCAGTGCCGGATACAACGACGTGGAGATTATGGGCAAGGATCGGATGCGTGCTCCGGCAGTGAATCAGGTGCTTCGTTATATTAGGGAGACCAAGGAGAATGGATTATCTCCGCAAGGACTGTTTCTGGAAGGAACATTCGGGACAGGCAAGACGTTTCTGATGTGTTATTTGCTGCATGAACTGGCGGTTGCAGGTCACACGGGTGTCATTATCTATATGCCTGACTTTGTAGAGGATCTGAAATCCATGATCAGTGAAGGGCAGAAGCTGAAGGAAATGACGGATATTTTGAAAAGTTGTGATCTGCTCATCTTTGATGATATCGGGGCAGAGAATCTGAACCCTTGGGTTCGAGATCATGTGATGGGGTCCATTCTGAACTATCGGATGAATCGCAAACCAACGTTCTATACGTCCAATTACAATCTGGATGGGCTGGAGAAACATCTTAGTTTCACCAATCGGGACGGCGAGGAAATGAATAAAGGGCAGCGTCTCATGGACCGGATTCGTCCATTTGTGGATGTCATCTCCGTTCGGGGTGAGAATCAGCGCGGCAAACGTTGAACCGAGCTAATTGAACGAAATGGTTCTTATCGGTGGAGCTTACGATTTAGAAGCTGAGCTGATTGCAATCAAAAGTTAAAGTAGTCCCAAAAAAAGCCTGGCTTTCGCATTGTCGCGAAAACCGGGCTTTTCTGGTCCTGCGTGAGACCTGTGAGTGTCCTATTCGGTGAGGAATTTGAAGATAACCATACCGAAAAAGATCACTGTCATCAGGCCGGCCATGCCGGCAACACCCGCGATCAGATCAAATAGATCGTTGCGGGGTTCCTCGTTCACATGTTCACGCGGGTCGCTGATCCGCACATTTGCATCCATGTTATTGCCTCCTTATGGGGAAACAGCTTGCCCGTATTGGGGCTGAAACCCGGAGTAATTTTAGTATACTTGGAAAAGAAAGCGTTTGTAAAGATTTTGAAGTTGGTATGCCACATCCTGTAATTGTGAAGATTTGATGTTGGGAAGATGAACATTGCAGCGTTCAATTCACAAGTTTGACGTACCTGTGTTATACTGGAAGTGTCGTTCACGACGTTACAGGTTAAAATAAAACCGTAAGTATATATAAGGAGGACAATTTCATGGCTATTGTTAACGTATCCGATCAATCCTTCAACGCTGAAGTAGAAGGCGAAGGAACGGTTCTTGTTGATTTCTGGGCGCCTTGGTGTGGTCCTTGTAAAATGCTCGCTCCAATCCTGGAAGAGCTGTCCACAGAAGTTGGCGATGCAGTGAAAATTGCTAAAGTTAACGTGGATGAAAATCCGGAATCTGCTTCCCGCTTCGGCGTAATGAGCATTCCAACTTTGATCTTCTTCAAAGACGGTCAACCGGTTGATAAAGTGGTTGGTCTGAACTCGAAAGATGCGCTCAAAGGAATTATCGCAAAACACCAATAATTTACAGGCTTACACATACGCCTCCGGTTTACATGCCGGGGGCGTTTTGCGTCGAATACCTTTATATAGGACAATATAAAGTAAAAATATTTTTCACACTTGATTGTAGAGTACAGAACCGATCTGGAGAAGCGAAGTGCTCCCGTTTATCCCGGATTCATCTCTGATATATAGTTGGAACTAATTATTTACACAGTAACGGAGAGGACAGAAAAAACCTGAAAAAGCGAAGCGTTCCCCTTTATCAACAGATTTTTCCCTTGAGAAAAGGGAATGAAAAAAATCTGGGGATAACAGGGATTGGAAGGTTGTTCTGTCATCGTAGTGTCAGTGTGAATTATCTTTAGTTTCTTCTTATAAAAAAATGTGACTCAGAGACAATCCAATAACGGATTGGAAGACGGTACTGTAATCAGAATGGCTTAGTGTAACCTTTTATTTATACTTTTTTCGGGAAGGAGGATTCACCGAATTATGGACCAATTCATGAATGATTTGCAGGATCAGGAGAAGGCATTGGAGCAGATTCGTCACAAGCTCGCTTTGCTGCCAGATATGTCTGGATGTTACCTGATGAAGAATAGTGAAGGCACGATTATCTATGTAGGTAAAGCCAAAGTTCTGAAGAACCGCGTACGCTCTTATTTTATCGGTAGTCATAACGGAAAGACTCAGCGACTGGTCTCCGAAATCCGTGATTTTGAATATATCGTGACGGGCAGTAATATGGAAGCACTCATTCTAGAGTGTAACCTGATCAAGAAACATATGCCGCGTTATAACGTATTGCTTAAGGATGACAAGACATTCCCGTATCTTAAAATTACAAATGAAAAGCACCCCCGGTTGGAAGTAACCCGGCGTGTGCTGAAAGATAAAGCCAAATATTTCGGACCTTATCCGAACTCATATGCGGCACACCAAACGAAAAAATTGCTCGACCGCATGTATCCTCTGCGCAAATGTGGTGTAATGCCCAAAGAAGTGTGCCTGTACTATCACATGGGACAGTGTCTTGCCCCTTGTGTGAAGGAAGTGGAGAAGGAGCAGTACGACCAGATTTCCCAGGAGATTGGTTCATTTCTGAGCGGTGGTCACGAAGAGATCAAGAAGGATTTGCAGCGTAAGATGCAAGAGGCTGCGGAGGATCTTTATTTTGAACGTGCCAAGGAACTGCGCGACCAAGTAATAGCCATTGATGCGATGATGGAAAAACAGAAAATTACGATGGCCGATGCCAGAGACCGTGATGTTTTTGGTTTTGCCATTGATAAAGGCTGGATGTGTGTCCAGATTCTATATATGCGTCAGGGTAAAATGATCGAACGCCATGTCTCCACCTTCCCGTTTTACGGTGAGGCGTACAGTGATTTCATGTCCTATGTAACACAGTATTACAGTGATAATCCGGCATTGCCACAAGAAATTTTGTTGCCGGAAATGCCCAAGGATCTTGCAACGGATAACGACAGTTTGGATACGTTATCTGATGCTGATGGATCGGTGCCTGCCGCAGTTACGATAGAGTTCGAACAGACGCAACAAGTGGAGCAAAGTACCGCTAACCAGCCACTGGTTGCTGAGACACGGGCACCTTATGGAAGTGCCGCTGAGTCAGAAGTTGAACAGCCTGATAGTATGCAAGAGGATGCTCCAATAACGGATACAACTACTTCAACTGAAAAGCTCCCATCAGGACTGGAAGACCCCACTCAGGTTGCTGCTGCTTTACAGGAGTGGTTGGAGATCAAAGTGCTCATCCCACAACGTGGATTGAAACGCCAGATGATCACCATGGCTGTAGATAACGCACGTGTAGCACTGGAAGAGAAGTTCCGCCTAATTGAGCGAAATGAAGAACGGACATCCAAAGCTGCTGAAGGGCTAGGCCGATATATTGGACTGGATCAGCTTCACCGTATTGAAGCGTTTGATAACTCGAACATCCAGGGTACGAACCCGGTATCCGCCATGATCGTATTTACGGATGGTAAACCGGATAAGAAGGAATATCGGAAATATAAGGTCCGTTCGGTTGAAGGACCGGATGATTATGAAACCATGAGAGAAGTTATCCGTCGCCGTTACGAGCGGGTATTAAAAGAAAACCTGACCCAGCCTGACCTGATTGTGGTCGATGGTGGTAAAGGACAGATCTCGGCTGCGGTTGATATTTTGGAAAATGAGCTGGGGCTGTTTATTCCGGTATGTGGACTGGTGAAGGATGCGAAGCATAAAACTTCGCAGTTGATGATCGGTAATCCACCGGAAGTCATCTCCCTGCCACGGGATAGTCAGGAATTCTACCTGTTGCAACGGATACAGGAAGAGGTCCACCGTTTTGCGATCTCGTTCCACCGGGAACAGCGTGGCAAATCGATGGTGACATCACGTTTGGATGCCATTCCGGGTATTGGAGAAAAGCGGCGTAAGTTGCTGTTGAAACATTTTGGCTCTTTGCGCAAAATAAAAGAGGCCAGCGTCGAAGACTTCCGGCCTCTATCTATTGGTGACAAACTGGCAAATCAGATTATTGCAGCACTTCGTGATGAGGAGTCGTAACATACGGCTTCTCTTTTTGTTTTGGATTGAATTTGTAGACCACATATCCAACGATGGCCGGCAGTACAATCCAGAAGAGTCCGGCAGCCATATTCAGGGCATCACCCATAAAGACCAAACTGAGCCCCATCAGCAAGCTGTCGAAGATCACATGGGCGAATACAACGGCAATGAAGCCGTGACGCAGCATGATCAGACTGAACAGCAATCCAATCACTAACAGCTCAATGGGACGGGTGATTACTGGATAGATTGGATACAATGTATGTCCAAGTGCCCAAATGATGGTTGGAATCAGACAGGCAATAAACGTGTTACGCACAATCTTTTGCATCATACGAATGCCGAACAGTCGATAGACGGCTTCTTCACCAATACCGGCCATCCAGGCCATGATCGGGAAGAGCCAGGCATAGGTCATATTAAAAGTAGATTGATCTGCTGACGTTGTTGACCATGTGCCGATGCTTCGCTCCAGAATGAAGAACAGGATGGATTGCACACCCAGTAGAATGAATGCCCACAGGTAACCAGCAACCATGCTGTGAAGTACATATTTCCCATATCCCGGTTCTTTGGCACGAGGCCATGGGTTCAGACCTATTTTACGCCACATGCCGTCACCGGCAACAAGGGATAGATAGATGGTTGCACTCATGACCAGTGTAATACCTATCTGAAATAACATCAGGAACGCTAACATGAAGTTGGAGAATCCCTGTGCCTGAAGCAGAGGAATCATGTTCAGCGTGCCAATTACCGAAGCTGCGAAATACACCAGCGAGAGAATGATCCCGCGTTTGAAAGACGTATGTGTTCGGGTCAGAATGCTATAGATAATGGCCAGCACGCCCAGAACAAGGGTCAGGAACGCATAGCCGCCATAGGTCATCCAGTTGGCTTGTCGCGTCTGAGCTTTCACATAATCGGTATGGGATTCAGGGACCGAGAAGCCAGGATCGAACGATCGTACCGCACCCTCTTCAAACGTAAAATTCAGTTCAAGCTTGGAGTCTCCAATGGCTTTTTCAGAATCTGTATACTTCAGTCCCGCTTCACCATCGCGAGTCTCCAGTTGAAGTGCTGGCACTTCATAACCGAATTCGGTCAGAACGCCAGCCGCAAGCTGTTGTTTCTCGTCCAAAGATATATTGCCTTCAGCAAGTACTTGCGATGTGGTCACTTTCCCGGTGCTTTGCTCCGCCTCAATGGCGGTGTAGAGGGAAGAAGGCAGTTCCCGTTTGAAGCCGACCACTTTTCCTGTTTTCATATGTACGTCAACATGAAGATAACCGCCTTTGTCCTGATCAGGCAAACGAACGCGGAATACATCGTAAGGATAGCTTGTTTCCCATTTCTGGTTATAGGTATCAAGTTGTTTGGTTTTGGCCATATACCCGTAGATATCCGAATGTGTCTGGTAGGTTACCAGGGTTTTTTCATCATCATTTGGCAGTGTATAGTCATTCACAGAAGCTGCGAATGATCGTGCGGATTGCGTCGCCTGCTCCTTGGTTATGAAGGACGTAGACGAAATTTCTGTTGTTTGCGATGAGGTGGCAGGAAAGATCTGAAATACAAAAAATAGAATCAGGCCAATCGCCGCAAGCAACCCCAGCCGCTTGAAGTTAGCCTTAAGTTGCAAAGGCTGCCCTAAGGGATTCATGTAATGTTGTTCCTCCTTATTTAATAGAGGTTGTTCAAAAAGTCTCTGGCTTCATCCCATCTTCTTGGTACTGAAAACCGCCCTTTTTTGAACACGCACTAATATGGATATTAAAGTTAACATAGCACAGGCCAAGCACCGAATGCCAATGATGTAACGAAAACTGGTGTAAATCCTTGAAAATGAATGAAAAGGACCGAAAGAATCTGATCCATCCGTCGCCATATCTGAGTTTTTCCCTTTTTGGCTGAATTCGATGCTATTTACACAAAAAACGTTTTGTCTACAAACGTCGCAACGCTTATAATTTTGAAGCAAATGTGCAACGATTCGCATGTCTTTCGCACAACAAGGGAACGAATAGAATATATTCCAACTTCATTATATATGTCGTTTTAATCTGATTCATACATGTTTAACGTTTGACAACAGCATTACAAATGAAGAAGGCTCCACGGGTGTGGAGTTATTTTCATTGTAGAAGAGGTGGAAGATACTCAAGTGAAACTGAATGTTCAATGGATGCGATTATCGCCGCCCCGTATTCTTGTGTTAGGGTTTGCTGGCATCATATTGGTAGGCACATTGCTGTTAATGCTTCCGGCATCCAGCCGTAACGGTGACAGTCTTGCATTTATTGATGCGCTCTTTACAGCAACTTCGGCTGTTTGTGTCACTGGTTTGGTAGTGGTCGATACAGGGACTCACTTCTCGGTGCTGGGTCAGGTTGTGATCGCGTTTCTGATTCAGATTGGCGGACTGGGCTTCATGACAATGTCCACGTTGGTTGCCATTGCGTTCAAACGGCGGATCTCGCTCAGAGAAAGGTTGATTCTACAGGAAGCGATGAACCAGAGCACGATGGAGGGCATCGTCCGGCTCATTCGTAAAGTTGTGATTTACTCACTCATTATCGAAGGCATATGTGGCACACTGTTTGCCATCCGCTGGTCATTCGACATGCCAGTCGGACAGGCGATCTATTATGGCTATTGGCATGCGATCTCCATGTTCAACAATGCGGGCTTTGATATGTTTGGGGATTTCCGCAGTCTGACCGGTTATGTGTATGACCCGTTGGTTAATTTTACAGCGATGTTCCTGATTGTCTCTGGTGGTATCGGTTTTGTAGTGCTGTCAGACCTGGTGGATTACCGCAAAACGCGGAAGCTGTCTCTGCACTCCAAAGTTGTACTGTTAATGACTGGATTGTTGATTGTGTTTGGTGCACTTGTCATTTTCGTATTTGAATTTAGCAATCCACGGACACTGGGTGGCCTGAACTGGGGTGGCAAAATTCTCGGTTCATTCTTCCAGTCCGTTACGCCGCGAACAGCAGGAGCCAATACGGTAGATATTGCCGGACTCAGACAGGCAACACAGTTCTTTATGATCATTCTGATGTTCATTGGTGCTTCGCCGGGTTCTACCGGAGGCGGGATCAAAACAACGACATTTATGATTATGGCTGGCGCGGTCATCGCCATGATGCGTGGACGTGAAGATATCGTGTTTTTCCGCTATCGGCTCGTACAGGAACGGATTTTCAAGGCGCTTACCATTACATTGCTGGCGCTTTTGTTCATCATAGCTGTAACGATGGCACTGAGTACCACAGAAGACGCCAGTTTTATGATGATATTATTTGAAACAACATCGGCCTTTGGTACTGTCGGATTATCGCTGGGACTGACGCTGAAGTTGACTACATTGGGCAAACTCCTGATCTGTTTTACGATGTTTGCAGGAAGGCTTGGACCGATCACATTAGCGTATGCACTTGGGCAGAAAAAGGGTAAAGAGTTATACAGGTATCCGGAAGGCAAAATGATTATTGGATAAATCTATTTTTAGTGATTGAAAATGATTTGGATAAGGGGTTCGTGAAGAACAATGAAAACACAGCAGTTTGCGGTGATTGGGCTTGGGCGGTTTGGCTCCAGTCTGGCACAGGAATTAATGGAACTCGGCTACGAGGTGCTCGGAATCGATAAAAATGAAGAAGTCGTCGAAGACATGAGTGAATTGGTCACCCATGCCGTTGTAGCCGATGCCACAGATGAGGAAGTGTTGCGCTCTCTGGGTATTCGTAATTTTGATTGTGGTATCGTAGCCATCGGAGATGATATTCAGACGAGCATTCTCACCGCGATTCTGTTAAAAGAGCTGGGCGTCAAGACGGTCGTGGCCAAGGCCATATCCGTCCTTCACGGACGAGCATTGGATAAACTGGGGATTGATCGTGTCGTTTATCCTGAGCGGGATATGGGCATTCGGGTTGCCCATCAGCTGGTTACCCCGAATTTGCTGGATTATATTGAATTATCCAATGATTACAGTATTGTCGAGATGAAGGTTCCCGCCTGTCTGCACAACAAGACCCTTTCGACCCTGAATGCACGTGTACGTTTTGGTTGCAGCATTGTAGCGTTACAGAAAGAAGCGGGGGTCATTATTGCTCCGACGGCACTGGATTCGCTTCAAATGGGGGATATCATGGTCATTATTGGTAATAATGCAGATATCGACCGATTTGAAGAAGAGGTTATCAGCCAAGAGAGCTGATAATTAAGAGGAGTTAAATATGGAAGCCAGGCGTTAGAACCTGGCTGATTCAGATCAAGGCAAAGGCGTCGTAGTCCTCCTTGAGGGTAATGGCGCCTTTGCTGTAAAGAGTGCAGCCGTCTCCTTGACCCATTGTCTGGAAGTCTCGCTGAGGTCTTCTTTTTCTCCATAGATCATACAGGTTGTTCTGCGGGTCTGCTGTAATTGAGGCAAATGAACAGAAACAAGATCATTGTCCGCGAGTAATTGTGGACGAAGATATGACTTGGGCAATAGAGCAGCAGCTTTGGCGGAAGGCAGAAGTCGTATGATCGCTTCGAAGGAATCAATCTCCATACGAATATCCGGCATCACGGCACAGCGCTGGAAAAGATCGTCCGTTAATTTGCGGTACCAGGTGCCTTTGGAGAACGTGATCATCGGCAGATCCTGCAAATGCTCCATCCCGGCTTCCTTACCGGACAAGGGGTGTGTAAGCGGCACAACCAGTTCCAGGTGATCGTCAAAGAGCGGCACACAGTTAAGCCCCACTTCGCTGATGGAGGAGGCGACAATGCCCACATCGGCTTTTTTGTCACGCACAAACGACACAATTTCATGTGTTTTTCCCGTCAACAGTTTCAGTTCGGCATTTGGATGTTTCTCCATAAAGGCATTGACGAGAGGTGGTAACGTAGTTTGAAGCGTCGTCAAACTGGCTCCGAGTGTAATGGTGCTCTGTTCTTCGTCTTTATACTGGGCCAGCATGGTGAGGAACTTCTGTTGCTGCTGCTTCTGTTCTACAGCGTAGGTATAGGTGAACTGGCCCACACTGGTTAACTCCAGCCGTTTGCCACGGCGGTGGAACAGGGCAACCCCGAGTTCATCCTCCAATTTGGCAATTTTGCGTGAGAGTGCGGGTTGGGACAAGTTCAGTAACTTGGATGCGCGGTTTAGGCTGGATTGCTCCACGACCGCCGCAAATGCATTTAACTCCTCAAACATGAACAATAACCTCTTTTCCATGAATGTGATTCTTGCCCTTGCTTAATCGTTTTCCATGTTGTATAGCCTGTAAACCCAATGTTTCACTGCTTATACCTATAGGTTATAACATTTAATAATTATATTGCAATTCCCTTATAAGAAAAAAAGGAGTAACATGGTTCGTGACACAAGTTGTTCACACCTGGGGAAAACGGAACAATTTGTCGAACCTTTTCATGGAAAAGGATTCGTGTCATGATAAGTGAAATCATTTATGAAAACGTTGTATTTAGCGAAAGGGGATCGACATTTTATGAAAGGGTTTTACTCCAGAAAGCTGCACTCCTTGCTTGGCGTCATTCCGCTCAGTCTGTTCTTTGCTGAGCATTTGGTGACAAACTTCACAGCAGTTGAAGGCGGCAAAGAAGCTTTTTACGGTGCCGTTGCATTTCTGAACGGTTTGCCTCTTGTTATTGTGATCGAGGCGTTACTTATCTGGCTGCCGTTGTTCTATCACGGTGTATACGGTCTTTATATTGCCTATCAGGCCAAGCCTAACGTGGGCCGTTTTGGCAATGAGCGCAACTGGCGCTACACGTTACAGAGGGTAAGCGGTATTATTACGTTTGTATTCGTCATCTGGCACGTATGGGAGACGCGAGTACAGATTGCGCTGGGGAATGTATCCCATGAAGAGATTGGCGGCGTCATACATGATGCGGTGACGAATCCGATAACCTTTGCGATATATATGATCAGTGTGGTTGCGGCGTCATATCACTTTGCCAATGGTCTGTGGTCGTTCCTCGTTAGCTGGGGAATTACGGTTGGTCCGCGTGCGCAACGTGTATCCTCTTACGTATGTATGAGCTTGTTCGCTATTGTTTCCATCATGTTTATTGCTTCACTATTTGCTTTCCGGAGCATTGATTTCCAGACAGCTACTTCGATGATTGACGCAGTAAAAACAGTTCTAATTTAAGCATTTAGCGTATAAATGCTGACTTATAAGGGAGTGAACAGCAATGGCATCAACGAATGTAATTATTGTGGGCGGCGGTCTCGCGGGATTGATGGCGGCGATCAAATCGGCTGAAGCCGGAGTCCATGTTCATTTATTTTCACTGGTTCCTGTTAAACGATCCCACTCTGTATGCGCACAAGGCGGCATTAACGGAGCGGTAAATACCAAGGGTGAGGGTGACTCCCCATGGGTACACTTTGACGATACGGTATACGGCGGTGACTTCCTTGCGAACCAACCTCCTGTTAAAGCGATGTGCGAAGCAGCACCTGGCATCATTCACTTGATGGACCGTATGGGCGTAATGTTCAACCGGACACCGGAAGGTTTGCTTGATTTCCGTCGTTTCGGGGGAACGAAGCATCACCGTACAGCGTTTGCCGGAGCGACAACAGGACAACAATTGCTCTATGCATTAGACGAGCAGGTACGTCGCTGGGAAGCAGCTGGCCTGGTTACGAAATATGAGAACTGGGAGTTCCTGCAGGCGGTTTTGGATGATGAAGGCGTATGTCGCGGGATCGTGGCTCAGGATCTGAAAACGATGAAGGTACAGACCTTCCCGGCAGAAGCGGTTATTCTGGCGAGTGGTGGTCCGGGGATCATCTTCGGTAAAACGACCAACTCTGTAATTAACACAGGTACAGCGGCAAGTGCGGTGTATCAACAAGGTGTAAATTACGCCAACGGCGAGTTCATTCAGATTCACCCGACAGCGATTCCGGGGGATGACAAGTTGCGTCTGATGTCTGAATCCGCGCGTGGTGAAGGTGGACGGATCTGGACGTACAAAGATGGAAAACCTTGGTACTTCCTTGAAGAAAAATATCCATCCTACGGTAACCTGGTTCCACGTGATATCGCGACTCGTGAAATCTTCAGCGTCTGCGTAGATATGGGTCTGGGTGTGAACGGTGAGAACATGGTTTATCTCGACCTTTCTCATAAAGATCCAAAGGAACTGGATGTTAAACTCGGCGGAATCATTGAGATCTATGAGAAGTTCATGGGCGATGACCCGCGTAAAATCCCAATGAAAATCTTCCCGGCAGTCCATTATTCCATGGGCGGCATGTGGGTAGATTACAATCAAATGACTAACATTCCGGGGCTGTTCGCAGCTGGTGAATGTGAATATCAATACCATGGTGCGAACCGTCTGGGTGCAAACTCATTGGTATCTGCGATCTATGGTGGTATGGTGGCTGGACCAAAAGCGGCTGAATATATCAAAGGACTTAAAAAATCGTCCGCTGATATCCCATCTTCCGTATTTGAGAAACACACCAAACAACAAAGCGACAAATATGAAGGCATCTTGAAAATGCAGGGCACGGAAAATGCCTATGTTATTCATAAAGAGCTTGGCGAGTGGATGACAGCCAACATGACGGTTGTGCGCTACAACGACAAGCTTGAAGCCACGATTGGCAAGATCAAGGAATTGAAAGAGCGTTATGGAAAAATCAACATGTATGACAGCTCCGGTTGGAATAACCCGAGCGCAGCATTCACTCGCCAACTGTGGAACATGATTGAACTGGCAGAAGCGATGACTCTCGGCGCTCTGCTCCGTAACGAAAGCCGCGGCGCGCATTACAAACCGGAATTCACGGAACGTAATGACGAAGAGTTCCTGAAAACGACTATCGCAAGCTGGTCGAAGGAAGGCCCGAAAATCTCGTACGAGCCAGTAGACGTATCCTTGATCCCACCACGTATCCGGGATTACTCCAAGGATTAAATATCAGGGATTTATTTATAAGGTTAAATATCAAGCACCTGAACGAAGAGGCAGGAGAACTTTGGAGAAGCAGAGCTTCTTCAAAGTTACTGCCATCAGAGTGATGGAGTGAAGGTTCTCAGCAAAGATACTTTGTGTGCACATCGCAGCAGAGGAAGCCAAAATACCTGTTCATAAGCAAGCAACGCATGGGCAAAGCTTGCTTATCTAAAATTACGGCAATCCAGAATGAATGGAATGCAGTTTCCAGCAAAGTGACCCAGTGCACGACGTAGCGGAGGAAGCGGAAATGCCCAGAAGAAGCGAAGCGCTCGCCTTTATCACCGGATTTTAACCCTGGAAAGGGTTGATCAAAAAAATCCGGGGATAACAGCGATCAGAGGGGCATTCCGCTGACGAAGCGTCTCCCGTGCACCAAACCAGTAACTTTGCGCATCAGCAATACAATCATCGTCACCAGAGGAGGGGACTACGATATGGCGGAACAAGCTACATCCAACAAAACCGTCAAGTTTATCATCACCCGTCAGGACAGCCCGGAGTCATCTTCGTACAACGAAGAATTTGAGCTTCCGTACCGTCCCAACATGAATGTGATCAGCGCCCTGATGGAGATTCAGCGGAACCCCGTCAATACAGATGGCAAATCCATTGCACCCGTGTGCTGGGATTCCAACTGTCTCGAAGAAGTCTGCGGTGCCTGCTCCATGGTCATCAACGGCAAGCCACGTCAAGCATGTGCAGCCCTGATCGACAAGCTCGAACAGCCTGTTCGTATCGAACCGATGAAGACATTCCCAGTGGTTCGTGACTTGGTCATCGACCGTAGCCGGATGTTTAGCGCCCTGAAACGCGTAAAAGCATGGATTCCGATTGATGGTACCTATGACCTCGGTCCAGGTCCACGGATGCCTGAGAAGAAGCGTCAGTGGGCATATGAGCTGTCCAAATGCATGACATGTGGTGTATGTCTGGAAGCATGCCCGAACGTCAATGAGAAAACTGACTTTATCGGTCCAGCAGCACTGTCCCAAGTGCGTCTGTTCAACGCTCACCCAACAGGGGAGATGAACGCCGACGATCGTCTGGAAGCGTTGATGGAAGACGGAGGCATCGAGGGCTGTGGTAACTCACAGAACTGTGTGCAATCCTGTCCAAAAGGCATTCCACTGACTACCTCCATTGCCGAAATGAACAAACAAACGACCAAGCATATGTTCAAACGCTGGTTGGGTGTATAATCTCGTCATAACATGTGCAGAAGTGTAATCTGCAACTTAGAAGAAGTCGTGATCCCGTGCAGCAACATGCCGGAGATCCCGGCTTCTTTTTGTAATGAAGCAGAGGAACCGGGCTACACATGCAGAATATGATATACTAAGGGGATGGATTAAGAGCGTAGAAGGAGGGGGAGATATGGCAGAGACACCGCGTCAGGGCAGTAACAACTCGCCGTCCCAGCGCTCGCACAAAGCACCAGGGGCAGAAGAGTCTGTGTTTCCTGGAGAAGAAAAGGATCATGATCCCTCTCGCCGAAGTTTCTTATTGCGCATGGTTTTGATGACAGCGGGTGCCAGTTTGCTTACAGGAGGTTATGCCTGGCTATGGGAACCGCGTCGTCTGGAGATCAAGCAAGTGGAGCTGAAACTTCCGAAGTTTCCAAAGGCATTTGACGGTTTGCGTATAGTTCAGTTCAGCGATGCCCATCTTGGTTTTCATACCGGGGTGAAAGAGCTGAAGAAGCTGGCAGCAACGATTGAGGAGCAGCAACCGGACTTGATTTGTTTTACCGGAGACATCGTCGAGAGGGAAGCAGAGCCGATGAGTGAATGTATTCCGGTACTCGCCTCCATGCAAGCGAAGTATGGCAAATTTGCAGTTTTGGGGAATCATGATTATCGGGGCGGGCAGCAGAATGAAGTGACAACCATGTTCCGTGAAGCCGGATTCACTTTGTTACGGAACGAACATGTGGTGATTGAACAAGGAGGCGAACGTCTGGCCATAGCTGGCCTGGATGACGGACTTACAGGCAGGCCTGATCCTGCCCAAGCTATCAAGGGATTGGATCATGATGTGTGGAAATTGTTACTTATGCATGAACCGGATTACGCCGATATTGCCACTCCCTATGGTTTCGGATTACAACTTTCCGGTCATAGCCATGGTGGACAGGTACGTTTTCCCTGGATCGGGGCACTGACAACTCCGCGAGGTTCACACAAGTATGTTCAAGGATTGTATTACACGGATGTCCAGGGGGTATATTACAGCACCCAGACACAGATGCCTGTGTATGTGAATCGTGGTTTTGGCATGACTCAACTGCCGATTCGTTTTCTGTGCAGACCAGAATTAACGGTTTTTGAGCTTAAAGGATCAACCACATAAAAGAATATAAGATGAATATACAACATAAAGGATTCAACATGAATGGAGGTTATCCAGATGGAAAGAATTGCGATTGTATCCGACATTCATGGCAACATGACTGCCTGGGAAGCAGTGTTAAAAGATATCCGAAGTCGTGGCGTGGAGCGAATCTTTTGTCTTGGTGACCTCGTGGGAAAGGGGCCAGAACCGGTACAGGTTGTGGATCAGGTGAGAGCAACGTGCGAACTTGTCATCCGTGGCAATTGGGATGAACTGGTTGCGGTTAACCAAGACAACGAGAACTTTACGTGGCAAGCAGAACGGTTGGGTGAGGAACGATTGGCGTACTTGGCGGGCCTACCCTTCAGTCATCAATTTCAACTGAGCGGTCGCACCATCCGTTTGGTCCATGCTTCACCTCAAAGTGTATACCATCGTGTACAGCCGTGGGACGCGATGGAAAAGAGGTTGGCAATGTTTGATCCTCCGGCTGATGAGCCTGAGCAAGGTGTTGCAGATGTTGTAGGTTATGGGGATGTGCATAATGCATACTTGCAGTATATGAACGGCAAGTTACTGTTTAATGCAGGCAGTGTTGGTAATCCACTCGATCTTCCACAGGCTTCCTACTGCATTCTGGAGGGTGAAGACAGCAACGATAACAATACCTCATTCAATGTTCAATTTGTGCGGGTGCCTTATGATATTGAGCAAGAAGTACAGGTTGCACAGTCGGCGAATGTTCCTGCATTGGATTTCTATATTCGTGAGATTCGCACGGGTATCTATCGCGGGCTGCAGGAGTAGTCAGCATCTGGGCCTTTTAGCGTGGGGAATTGAATGATGCAATATATTAATACTAAAATGCGAATACTAAAGTTCGTGGATCAGTTTATATGGTATTACGCCGGATCATCATCAGAGCATGCTTGTCTTACCGGACTAGAGCCCGTTTAGGCAAAAGGAGCGATTGTCATGCTTACCCGAAAAATGCTGGTTCAAGGTCTGCCGGCTTTGTGGACAGAGCGTCTTGTCCTGCGATCATTACGTCAAAGTGATTACAGCACATTATCGGAACTATTTTCCGATCCTCAAGTCATAAGATATGTGAATAGGGGAAGCCAGCCCACGCCAATCAGGGCGAGACGGTTATTGAACCAGATACGGAGCAGCAGCACCAAGCTGGATTCGTTACATTATGGGATCTGCTGGAGAGGCAAGGAACAGGTGATTGGGATCACCTCATTCCAACACTGGAATGATCAGAATGGTACCGCACAGATCGGTTATATCCTGAACAGGTCCTGTTGGGGCAGGGGTGTGGCTACCGAGGCGGTACAGAGGCTGCTGCAGTTTGGATTTGACGATCTTCATCTGGGGAGGGTGGAAGCACGTTGTTATGAGGCCAATGTTTCTTCACAACGGGTGCTAAACAAAATAGGGATGTCCTATGAGCGGAGTCTTCCCTCGTTCGGACTGCATGATGAGGATGACGAGGGATCAGAATCCCTGATGGATGTTAAAGTGTACAGTATGTACCGGGAACAATACGTCAGACCGCTTCAGGAAAAAGACCTGCAAACCCTGGTATCTGACAAGCCGCAATGACATAGAGTAAGAGTAGTCAAACGTAAATGAATCGAACTTCAATCATTTGTTACACAATTGAAATATAGCTGCAATTGAACTCTAACAGACAGGGGGTAAACTTATCTCATGACCCCCTTTTTGATAATAGATAATGCTGTTGGGACCCGCGCGAGCGGGTTCATTTTTTTTGCCGATATGTTAACTGTGGAGTATTTACACTGGCCACTCCGATGACAGAATAACCTTCCGATCGCTGTTATCCCCAGATTTTTTGATTCCCTTTTTGAAAAGGGAAAATCCGGGGATAGCGTATGCTTCCGATGCAGATTTCTTTCAGAAAGCTTTTAGGCGAACACTTCGTTTCTTCACGTTATTTCTGTCCCCTCCGTTATCGTGTGAAATTTAATTATATTTCCTAATATAGGGCAATAAAAGGCCCCACGGCGTTTACAAGCGCGCTGTGGGGGCCTTTGTGTTTGCTCTATTTTACAGTGGTACAACCTGCATCTGTTTCTGCTTGAAGTATACCCAGTCGGTGAATCCGATCTCCTTGAGACGTGTACGAACGTCATCCAGCTCGTCTGCAACGCGCTGTGGTTTATGAGCGTCCGATCCAAATGTCACCTTCACTCCATAATGATGGGCGCGTTCCAGAATGGCATCCGAAGGATACCAGCCACCGCTGAGTTTGGTTTTGCCAGATGTGTTAATTTCGATCGCTACGTTGGATTCTGCAATGACCTGCAACGTTTCATCAATGGCCTGATCAGCGATAATTTCGGAGAAAGGTGGATAGTTTCCTTTCATCGCATCAATGTGTCCAAGGATCTGGAACATACCGCTGCGAGCCGATTCCCGGATTAGTGAATAATAGCTTTCTTTCACTTCAACTTTGCGAGCATTGCTCAGTCCGTTCCATCGGGTTTTGTTGAAGATACTTACATCCTCAGTATGATGAACTGAACCAATAATATAGTCAAAAGGATACTGTCCCAGTGTGGTACGGTACAATTCTGCATAAGCAGGGAAATAATCGGATTCAATGCCGAGCAGTACATCGATTTTACCCGCGTACTCTTCTTTCAAAGCAAGGACTTCTTCCACATAATGCTGCAATTCAGACTTACCCATTGCGATCCGGGGAAATGCTTGCTCAAGCTCACTGCCAAAGTATGGCGTATGATCCGAGATACCGATGGCCTGAAGTCCTGCCTTAATACCTGCCTCTATATAATCGCGGATGTTGCCGTCTGCGTGACCACAACGAAAATGATGTGTATGAAGATCAAATTTCATATGGAATCCTTCCTTTCTCATGGCTCATTGTCATTCTGAACTGATGAATTGGGTTTCCGGCATGCCTTTGAGGTCACTTATAAATTGCTGCATCGCTGAGTTAAGGTAACGACTGGACTTATAGATGACACCTACAGGGTGACTGACCTCCAGCTCACTTAAGGGTATCATTCGCAATGTACCTTGACGCAACTCATGCGCAACAGATTGTTTGGAGATGACAGCTGCTCCGAGATCAATCTCGACCATCCGTTTCACTTCTTCGCTGCTGGATAACTCCATTACAATATTAGGTTCAATATTATGTTTCTTGAAGATGGTTTCCGTAAACCTTCGTCCTACTGTATCAGGGGACAGCAGAATCAATGGTGTACTCCGGAGCACATCTACTGCAGCATGTTTTTTCTTCGCCAGCGGATGGGAAGGAGATACCACGAGTTCAAATGTGTCATAGTACAGCACAGATGTATTCAGGTTGGGATTACGCTCCGTGAGATAACCGATACCAATATCAACCAGACCATTTTCGACCTGGGTATAGATCTGTGATGAAGGAAGGGATTGGATACTGGTTTTGATCAGCGGGAATTGATCTTGGAAATAGGATAACACCCTTGGCAAGATCTGAATAGCAATGGAAGTTGTTGTGCCTAACACGATACGTCCCTGGGGCGTTTCATCGAGATCGGACAATTTTTGTTTCAACTCATCGACGATGTCTAGCATCCGTTCAGCGTGCTCCAGAAATACCTGTCCACGGTCTGTCAGGGTAACGGGTTGGTTACGATCCACAAGAACGGTGCTGAATTCGTCCTCCAGACTTTTGATCTGGGCCGAGACGGCAGGTTGGGTCAGGTTCAGAAGTTCTCCCGCTTTGCGGAAGCTCATCGTTTTGGAAATGGTAATTAGTGTCTCCAGTTGGCTTATGTTCATAGGTGACCTCCTTGCAGGCAAAGTATCTTGATTATGTAGTGTTTGGTGTGATGTAATCCCGTAACTGGTTATTGTTCCGTTATCTTAAATTATAGGTGATTCAGAACAGCAGAGCAATGAAGGTAATTATCAGGATCAAAAGTAGTTCAAGAGACTGTGAAAAAAACGCGAATACAAGAATTTGATTTTTTTAACAGTTGTGAGAAGCAGTAATAAAGTCCTAAATGCCTTTTGCCACGCACAATGAACGAAAATCTTTCTTCAAAAGAAGTGAAAAGGGCTGTTTATTCGCTAGAATCAGCTATAAACATTTGCCCCACGGATGACGATAAATTATAGTACACATGGTTTAACGAATTCTTAATGAATTCTTGTACGTGATAAAGTATAATAAATTTAATGAATATGGGACTTTTGGTGTGTGACCAATAACCCAGTGCGAGGGGGACATAGACAGTGAAAGCGGAAGTGATTAATCCTTTCCTGGAATCGGCACGGAACGTATTCGAACAGCTCATCCAGGTTTCGCCTTCCACCGGGAGTCTTGGCGTGAAAAATGTAGAGTACATTGCAGACCATGTCTGGATCGTGATCGGAATGACCGGGCAACTTAGCGGAAACATTGTATTTGGAATCAATGAACAAGTTGCATTGAAAATTGTATCTGCGATGATGGGCGGTTTTGTCATTACAGAAATGGATGAAATGAGTAAAAGTGCTATTTCGGAACTGGGTAATATGATCAGTGGTAATGCCAGCACCATCCTGTCGAACCAAGGTGTTGTGGTTGATATTACACCTCCACAAGTGATGAAGTCCGAACATCTGACTACATTTAGTGCAACGAAAGCACTGAGCATTCCTTTGCTGATGGATGGCATTGGTGAGATGGATATTCAGGTCATGATCTCGTAGAATAGAGCCATATGCCTCAAGAGGCAATATGTGTTTCAATACGGGAGGACATCGGGTATGCTGAAAGATCAGGTAGTGTTTATTACAGGTGCATCGAGTGGTATCGGTGCGCTGTGTGCGCAGATGCTGATAGAAGAAGGAGCCATCCCGATTCTGGCTGCCCGTTCGCGGGACAAGCTGGAAGAGATTGGTGCCACGCTGAAAGGGCAGCATGAATTACTCACACTTGATGTTACGGATAGTGAGCAGGTTCAGGCAGCTGTGGATGCGATATTGCATAAATACGGACGAATCGACATTTTGCTGAATAACGCAGGTTACGGGAAATTCGCAGCGATGACAGAGATGTCTGTACAGGAATTCGATGAGATGATGGACGTTAATTATATGGGCATTGTCCGCTGCACCAAAGCAGTGCTTCCACAAATGCTGGAACGTGGCAAAGGTCAGATTGTGAACGTGGCCTCCATGGCTGGCAAAATTGGTACAGCCAAATCCGCTTCCTATACAGCTACGAAACATGCTGTACTTGGATTTAGTAATGCGCTGCGTCAAGAGCTTCGCAAGACTGGCGTCATGGTGACAACGATTAATCCAGGTCCGATTGATACACCATTTTTCCATCGGGCTGACCCATCTGGCAATTATGTGAATAATGTACGTTGGATGATGTTGAAACCGGAAGATGTTGCGGGTCATATGATTCGGGCAATGAAAAAGCGCAAGGAAGAAGTGAATCTGCCAAGACTTGCTTCTGCTGGCATATGGCTGTACCAGCTATTTCCTCGTCTTGCAGATCGATTGTCGCACGGTGTAATGAATCAGAAGTAAATGTGATACGAGGCATCATATACGGAATGAAAGAAAGGCTCCGCCGAGGGGCTTTTCTTTTTTTTGGCGTGTATACATACAATTCTGGAATAAGATTTGGTGCACGGGCTTTTTTCGCATATAATGAAAGGTAATGTGATGACAGGCTTCGGTTCTATACAAGCAATTTATACGTTCCACTAAACTTTTACACAATAACGGAGAGGACTGAAATAACCTGAAGAAGCGAAGCGTGCACCTTTATCTCCGGATTTTTTCCTTTAGAAAAAAAGGAATCAAAAAAATCTGGGGATAACAGTGATCGGAAGGTTGTTCTGTCCTCGAAGTGTCAGTGTAAATAATCATTAGTTGAACTTATATAACATCAAAATGAATAAATTAAAAGGATGGACATACATGACGAATCAAACATTTGCTTCAATTGGCGTGGAACAGGATCTGGAGGCCGTTTTGGCGAAACATGGCATTAACGAACCTTCACCTGTACAGGCTCAGACGATCCCGGTTATTTTGGAAGGCCGAGATGTCGTATCCAAATCCCAGACGGGAACAGGAAAAACGCTGGCATATCTGTTGCCACTGTTACAATCCATCAAAATGGATATCAAAGGCACGCAGAAACTCATTATTGCACCTACACAAGAGCTGGCGATGCAAATTGTACGTGAAGCGCAGCGTTATGCGGAAGAACGTAAGATTGGCGTATTGGGTCTGATTGGTGGCGCAGCGGCTAAACGTCAGATCGAGAAGCTGCGTGAGCATCCACAATTGGTTGTGGGTACACCAGGACGACTGAAGGAATTGATTACACTCAAAAAACTGAAAATGCACAACGTCTCTACGATTGTTATCGATGAAGCGGATCAAGTGTTCCAACTTGGCGGCGTAAGTGACGTGAACTTTGTACTCAAGAGCGCATTGCGGGACCGTCAGCTGATCTTCCTGTCAGCAACCATTGATGAGCATACAGCTGGACTCGCAAAGCGTGAGATGAAAGAGCCTGTTCAGATCGGAATTGAACCGGATCGAGCTACGGCTGCGGGCCTTGAGCATTATTATTTTGTAGAAGAAAACCGGAACAAAATTGACATGCTGCGTCGTCTGGTTAGACAGTACAATCCGGATCGGGCAATCGTATTTGTGAATGCAACCGAAGATATTGGTGAAGTTGAAGCAAAAATGAATCATCTGGGTTTGTCTGCTGCTGCGCTGTATGGGGATGCTGACAAAGTGACCCGCAGTAACGTATTGTCTGCCTTCCGTAATGGCAAACTTCAGTTGCTGATCGCCAGCGAAGTAGCTGCCAGAGGACTGGATATCGAAGGATTGCCAATGGTCATTAACTATGACCCTGCCTTTGACTCGGAGCATTATGTTCACCGTGCAGGTCGTACAGGCCGAATGGGACGTTCGGGTATTGTGCTATCCATTGTGGATGAAACACAGATCTTTATTATGCGTAAATTCGCACGCGAACTCGGAATCGAACTGTCAGAACGTGTACTCTTTGGCGGTAAAGTACTGGAGGCTGATCCGCGTCCGGACACGCGGCCTGAGGGACATTCCTTCTCCAGAAAACCAGGGCAATCCAGAGATCGCAAACCAGGTCAGGGTAATCGTAATGGGGGAACCCGAGCTACAATCTCCAATTCGCGTCCAGCAGGTAGCAAACCAACGGGCAATACAGGCCGCACGGAGCGCGACCAGGATCGTAAAAACAAGGGAGCACCCAAGTGGAGTAAAGATAAAACGCCACGCTCCGAAGAATAGAATCTGACGAAAGGGGTGCAGGGATAGATGGAAAATGTTCAATCGCCTGTTCTGCAAATCAGCGGGTTAAGCGGAGGTTATAGTGCCAAACGGCCGGTCCTTCACGGCATCGATCTGGAAGTCGGACGTGGAGAGATGGTTGGACTAATCGGCTTAAACGGTGCTGGCAAAAGTACAACCATGAAACATATCCTCGGCTTGATGACCCCTCAACAGGGCGAAGTGCGAGTGATGGGCAAGAAGCGGGACGAGGATGCGCAGATCTACCAATCGGCCATGGCATTCGTACCGGAATCACCCGAATTGTATGATGAGATGACGGTGATGGAGCATTTGGAGTTTACAGCAAGAGCGTACAATGTGTCGGAGGCTGACTTCAAACAACGTACGGAGAAATTGCTGCAATTATTCCGTATGAATGAAAAAAGTACAAGTCTGTCGACTCACCTGTCCAAGGGCATGCGGCAAAAGGTCATGATTATGTGTGCTTTTGTGGCCGGACCGCCACTGTACATTATTGATGAGCCTTTTCTGGGGCTGGACCCGCTGGGTATTCGCTCCTTGCTTGATTTTATGCTGGAGATGAAAGCTTCGGGATCATCCATCCTGCTCAGTTCACACATTCTGTCCACGATTGAAAATTACTGTGACCGGTTTATCGTACTGCATCGTGGACAGGTTATTGCTCAAGGGACGCTGAATGAACTGCGCTCCCAATTCGGGGAATCGGATGCCACGCTGGAGCACATGTTCTATTCCCTCGTACAAGGCAGGGATTGAGCATGGATCTCAAGCTGCTATGGAAGCAAAGACGCACAGGATTCTGGAACGGAATTCTTCCTTATCTGGGTTATGTGATCCAGAGCGGTGTAGCTATGGTCTTTTTATTTCTCGTCATTGCGTTCTCCGCCTGGTATACATCGTTTGTCCAGAACATTCCCGCAGAATTCCCGATTCGCTGGATTGCATTGCTGCTGCTGGCGCCACTGGTGCTGTTTAGCAGTTATCGTACATATCTGCTTCCAGCAGATATTGTATTCCTGCGGCCACAGGAATACCGGATGCAGGAATATTTGAAGAACAGCTTTGCCAGGGGCATCATCTATAAAAGTCTGGGCCTACTGCTTGTATTTGTTACACTGTGGCCTCTCTATGTCAGAGCAGATCTGGATGCACGGCCATTTGGCTGGTTCATCGTATTCCTGCTGCTGTGGAAAGGGCTGTCCAGTTATGGAGCATGGCAAGAGCTAAGAATGGTTCAGGTTGGCGCGGCAAGAGGATACCGTCTCTTGCGTTGGGCTTCGGCAGTTCTGGCAGTTGGCGCATGGTTATGGCAACCACCTCAGCGCAGCGTATGGTTCCTGCTGTTACTGGCTGTCGTTTATATCGTTGCCTTGCGTATCCCGGTAAAACATCGGGTGGCGTGGGAACGTCTGATACAGGTGGAGCAGGGGCAGGCTGGCAGGGTTATGCGGACGCTCGGCTGGTTCGTGGATGTGCCTTCATCCGGACAGAAAGTAAGTTCGCGTCGCTGGCTTAGCAAATTGGGGAGCGGTCTTCCCTGGAATGCAGGGAAAGCTTACCGATATCTGATTACCAAAACGTTTATTCGAACCGAAGTGTTTTCCATTGTATTACGTCTGGTTGTACTGGGTATGTTACTATCCTGGTGGACAGCAGGCAGCTACTTTGGTGTCGGGGTGTATCTGTTCTTCCTGTTGCTTGCAGGTGTTCAGTTGGGTGCGCTGCGTCGCAGTCATAGTGAATCGTTCTGGATTATGATCTATCCGATCTCGGGAGAAAGTCGTCGTTCTCAGGTGTTGGGATTCATATTCCATCTACATGCACTGGCTGCGTTACTCATGTGGTTGCCTATGCTGGCTGCCGGAGCAACCGGACTGACTGTCACCGGAGTAGCCCTTATTTTGGGTATACTGGTGATTGTGATCATGCGGCGTTCACAAGGTAACAAGTGGTTGAAGGAAGAAGAGGACGAGTAAACAATCGATCGGACACCTGACCAACTTGGATTATTACATTGGGTTCATCAGTGAGAGGTACAAAAGATAACAAAAGAAGGGTATGCCGGGCTGTATCCCGGTATACCCTTCTTTGTGCTGTAATGGAATCATGCAATCAGATCACTTGGTTCTCGCGCAAGTGTGTATTGGTACTAACAGAGGAACGATTTAGTGATAATTACGAGCAAGATGAACAGAACGAGAATGGCACCTGTGTTAGTAAATCCTCCGTAACCGCCGCATCCATAACCGCCTCTTGTATCTTCAACTCCAGACATGGTCATTCCCCTTTCAAGTGGTTGTTTGGCACGCCCTTGCGTACATCGTATATTATGTGCCTTGGGGTTAGGCTGATTGGGCCGATGCCCGGAAAAGTTGGAAATTCGAGTTTTTGGGCAGCTGTCCCGGTGTGGTAAGTGATATCTGGTGAGTTGTAAAACACCAAAAGAACCCGCTGTATATTCGGAGACATGTAACGTCGTCCCCGCATACAGAGGGTTCTTATATCATTCAGGGTTCAGACATGATCCTCTTTCCCCTGAGCTATTGAGATTGCGTTAATTCGTTACTGTCTGTTTTAACTAAGTCGTCCGCAGATCCTGAACTCCACGATAGATGGTTTCATACAGATCTTCCAATCCGGATTCTTCAATACAGGAGAAGGCGATTCGAAGATCCGATTCACCCAGGGCGATTGTACCCACACCGTATTTGTGAAGTAAGTGGCTTCGAAGTTCTTCAGCGCCAACTTCTTTCAGCTTCAGACACATGAAGTAACCGGAGTTGAACGGATAATAATCCCATGCATCTCCATACTTGCCACTATCGAGAATGGCTTTTACCTTATTGGCGCGGCCTTTCATAATCTCGAACTTCTCCTGTTTCTGTGCTTCAAACTCCGGTGCTTTGAGAGCATCCAATACAAAAGTCTGGGAAGGATGCGGGCCACTGGAGATCGTTGCTCGGATAATACCGAGTGTTTTTTGTTCCAATGCATGCAGAACGGCTGCATCTTCATGGGCATACGTAATGAATCCAACGCGGAAGCCCCATACGAATTCTTCTTTGGTTGCACCATCCACTTTTACAGTCAACACACGTGGATGAATGTTGGCAAGTTTGCCAAACAGGGATTCATGAATGGAATCTTCGAAGAACAGTCCAAAGTACGCATCATCTGTTACAGCAACCACGTTAACGCCGGCTTCAGCTGCCTGAAGAATCGTGTTTACAATGGCATCTGCTTCTTCCGCTCCAGGCGTATAACCTGTAGGGTTATTCGGGAAGTTGAGCAGAACGATCGCTTTACCTTTGTCCTTTTGATCAAGCAAAGCCTGAAGCAGACCATCACTGTTGAAGTTCAACTGATCATCGAACAGGGGATAATGAACTAACTGGCCATGACGACGAATTCCGAAGGTCAGCTCGTAATTTTCCCAGTTTTTATCCGGATATATGACAGCGTCCCCTTCATCGGCGAACAGGTCGGCTACGATACTTAGTCCATGGGTTAAAGCATTGGTTACAATCGGATTGCCAAACGTTTTGCCTTCCAGAGAAGGCGTTTCCTTCAGCATCTTGTCTCTCCAGACGGTCCGCAATTCAGGTTTGCCTGCAGGTGGAGCGTAAGGATACAGATCCTTTGGCTGGAATGCAGACAGCTTCTCCTGAATAACCTGAAGATGCATCGGCACACCACCCTCCAGGGCGATACCAATCGTGGCATTATGGGTCTTGGCCAAGCTTGCTGCTTCAGCAGATTGACTCAAAATCCCCTCTTTAGGAAAATAAATTTCTTTGCCAAGCTGTGACAGCATGGAGTAGACGTGACTGCTGCCTGTCTGAATACTTTCGTTCAACTGTTCAGCCAGTGGATTCATTCTTTTCATCCTTCCAAGTCTTTGTGATTCAACTGCCTAACATTATATCACCTTGACATGCCCCCGTCACGGAAATTACGCAATATGACAGTTATATCGCTTTACCGCGTTGTTGCAGAGGGTTTTCGGGTAGGTTATCGTTGAATTCAACCTTGGAGGAATACTTATAAAATGAAATTTATTGCTGATGAAATGGACAATATTTCCGCATCATTTCAGCAGTTTCGGTATCCCTTCCTTCATTGCGCTGTTCCAACTGACCACTGATATGATCGAATCGTTCACTGGAGAGGTTTTGTCCAAATTTAAACTTGGCGCTGATCCGTTCTGGAATAATACGGACTACGGCTACAGCTTTGAGGTTACCTGTGTAACGCGAGTCAGTAGCGTCAATGGGTACATATCCGCCTTGCGGCTGGAGTTTCTCCATGAATCGTTGCAGCACCTTACCTTTGATGTCCAGATCCTTAACCGGTTCTGCCTGACCGAAGGCCATGACACTTTTGAAGAATGAAGTCGCCGGACAAGCAAGCTCAGGATCACTGAAATAGGATGGAATCAGGGAGAATTCTTCAGCCACCGTGAAACTGACTGAGGAATCCTGTTTGATCTGTTTCATCTTCTCGCCAGCCAGACTGCCGTGGAAATAAAAGCAACCGTCCATATAAACGAAATTCAGCGGTGTAACCCGTGGTTGTCCATCCGGACTGACCGTTCCCAGAAACCCGAAGGAGCACTGATCCAGAAATGCCGTAATTTCCTGTTCTTCATCTACTGTGAATTCTTTCCGTCTCATGTGTATTCCCCCATCATTGAATGTATAATAGAACGCCATCTCTTATGCATAACCATAGTTCATACATTGACAATGAAATAGATCCAATTTACATTCACTTTAGTAGGCCAATTAGTCAGGGATAACAGATGAAGACAAATGAAGAGAGGTGCATGATGGAATTGTGGCTGCAGATGGATACCTATGAACTTCAGCATCGATACAAGTATGAGGCATTGTACCATGCGTTACGTGATGCCATTCATGCAGGTACATTGGTGGGAGGCACGCGGCTTCCTTCCACCCGTGAGTTGGCAAGGCAATATGAGATGTCACGTGGTTCGGTAGCTCAGGTATACGACATGCTGCTTGCGGATGGTTATGTCCATGCACATCGGGGAAGAGGTACATTTGTCACCGAAACATTATCCACTCAGGAAAATGAGAAACAGGAAGCCGTTCTCGAGCTGTCTGCCTGGGGCAAACGAGTACAGAGGTTGAACACACAACATGATGTCCTGCGGACTCAGATGTCTTCACCAAAGCCGTCCGTCATTAATTTTCAAATGCAGCGCATGCCTGCCGAACATTTCCCGTTAGGGGAGTGGAAAAGTGCACTCGCTGCAGTTCATCGCAGCGGTTGGCGAGAATCAAGCGGTGTAGCCGGTGATCCGGAACTGCGTGAGGCCATCGCCTCCCATCTCAGATGGACACGTGGTATCCAGGCTGAACCCTCTCAGATTGTATTGTTCAGTGGTTCAATGCAAGGTATCACCTTGCTATCTCAATTGCTGATTACGGAGAATACAGCAGTTGTATTGGAGAATCCGGGGTATCCGGGCATCGCGCATGCCGTCAAGTCCTGTGGTGGGCATATCATCCCGGCAGAGGTGGATACCGCAGGCATTATACCTCTGCCTTGGGAGGCACAGACGTTATTTGTCACTCCTACCCGGCAGTTTCCAACAGGGGCCGTATTGGGATTGGACAGAAGACGTGCCTTGCTTGCGTGGGCCTCAAAGCGGAATGCGGTCATTATTGAAGATGATTACGACAGCGAATTCCGATGGGGCGGAAGACCGATTGAACCCCTCAAAGTGCTTGATCGTGAACAGCGCGTCATCTATGTCGGTTCATTCTCACAAACGATGGTGGCTTCGTTCCGACTTGGTTATGCCGTACTGCCACCTGGTCTGGTAGAACCTCTCCTTGCCGCCAAGGCGCTGTATGAACCGGTACCTCCGGCGCTGTTAGAGCAGCGCGCACTGGCAAAATTTATGACCAGAGGAGGTTATCTGAGGCACTTACGACGGTTAACCCGGTTATATGGGGAACGGCATGATTTTTTTGTCCGAGAGATGGAACTACAGTTACCGGAAGCATTCAAAATGCAGCTTGATGATGCAGGACTGCATATCTACGCTACCTGGAATGGCGATGTGGACAGTTATCAGCGGTTTAAAAAGCTTGCTGAGGAGGATGGCATACTGTTTCGTGATGCAGAGCGATATCGGCTGACTTCAGGTCATCCTGCGGCCTGTTTTGCTTTTGCACATCTGGAGAAAGAAGAGATGACAGAGGGAATCCGGCGAATGCGGTTAGCCTGGGAGAAGTGCACATTTTCGTTTCGGTGAATTCCGCTGTATAATAGGATAAGACATTTCGCTCCTGTAAGAGCAGAGATCATATATGAGCAAGTTGTATTGAATGATGTTAGATGCTTAAATACATATGGCTGGATTGAAGAAGTGAGATTCAGATCAGAATGATGCCATATGCAGAGAGATTAACTATCAAGGGGGAGTGGCGACATGCTGCAGGCATCGCCGTCATCATTTGTTATTTTGCCCGCTGTCGCCAAAATTGTCTGTGAACCGGGCTGGAAGTGGCAGAAGCGGGAAAAACCGATGCAAAACTATGATTTATTTTATGTATGGAGTGGTGAAGGAACGCTTGTACTGGATGACCAGTCGTATGAAGTTGGCAAGGGTAGTTGTTTTTTGTTCAGGCCAGGAGATCATCCTACTGCAACACATAATAAACAAAAACCGTTGGTACTTACGTATATTCACTTTGATGTGGACGGACCTGTGACTGATGTGCCTCAGTCCTATCGCGAGGTACAGGAAACGGTGGAGTTTGAGCACTTGCTGGCACGTTATGTAAGACTGTTCTTATCGGATGTGTACGGACGTGATGAAGAGAGCCGATTGATTCTGAAGCAATTGATGATTCATTTGCTGCGGGCTGATACGGAAGAACCTGTGGAGAAAAAGGTAAGCAACCAGTTGTCTGATGTCATCCAGGAGGTCGCCAATTATGTGCGTCAGCATCCGGGGATTACACATCGGGTGGAAGATCTGGCTGCGCGGGCTGGCTTATCGCCCCGATACTTCTCAATCAAGTTCAAGGAATTGGTTGGATCATCGGTGCAATCTTATATTATCCGCATGCGTATTGAACGGGCGGAACATCTGCTGGTGCATACCGGCATGAATGTGACCGAAGTGGCAGATGCTCTGGGATACCGGGATATTTTCTTCTTCAGTCGTCAGTTCAAGCAGTATACAGGCAAAAGCCCGTCCGAGATTCGTTGAAATTCTGATGAGAAGAACAGGAAACCGTTTCAAGTCTGGAACGCAAGGGTAATTATCTAGCATTCCAGATGACCAAAAGGGGGAACTTGTGATGAACGGAAAACGTCGGGTCCGCAACCGGGGATGCTCTACGAAGGGATGCAATATTTTCCGGAACCGTCTGCGTCGCTTCAAACCGGCAGAGGACTTGCAAGATGTGTGGTTTTGAGGAGAACTCAGCAGACCAATAACGACGGAGCGAAGCTTCGTATTGCATGTATATATGGATGAATATGAATTCATAAAGAGGATGGCGCAATACCTGGTTACAGGTGCTGCGCCATCCTCTTTATTTGCGTATGGACTCATTAGTTCTTCGGTTTCAAACGACCAAGCAATGCGCCCATTTTGACCGAATCGCCTGGCTGTAAGCCGGGGTTTGGTTCGAATGTACCACTCTGCGTCAGCAGAACAACCGTGGAACCGAATTCAAAATAGGCCAGATCATCGCCTTGTGCCCAGGTACTTGTGTCCGTATCAGCATACTGTATGCTACTCACGTTCATTGCACCTACTTTGACAACCGCCACTTCACCGTAATCGTGTGCGATATACGTAATGAGCCGTTCGTTTCGACTAAGCACGGATCTCATATGGGTCAGGCCAAAGTCATTCACGGGATAAACTTTGCCCTTGATGTGTTCGCTCTCTATTTTGCGGCCGCTGACAGGTGCATGAATGCGGTGATAGTCGCGAGGGCTGAGATAGAGGACGAACCCGTACCCATGCTTGTACTTCTCCAGATGGGGAGAATGGTTTAATAATTCAGCAAGTGTATAATTTTGTCCCTTAACATTCAGGAGTGTCCCTGCAGATATTGGACCGGCTGCCGTAATCTTGGCATCTACCGGGCTGATCAGTGCATGCTCTGAAAGTTCCAACGGGCGCATGCCCGGCTTTAATTTGCGGGTAAAGAAATCGTTCAGTGAACGGTATTCTTTCCAATCTTTCTCGGCCTCTTGAACAGGGATGTCGTAGGTCCGGACAAAATAAGGGATAAATGCCTTACTTCCCCGGCTTTTGGAGAAGGCTCCCACGGTCCGGGAGATCCATTTGCGCGAAGAAAGCTCGGTCATTAATCGCAACAGCGTTTTTGCCATGAATATCCCCCTTAGGGTTAATGCGAACTTCAAGGCCGGCAAGACCGGCCGTTCTGCATAATATTGACACAGAATGCACACGAAATCAATATAGTCTCCTATCGTATGTCTGCGGTTGTCTCGGAATCCTCGAATTCTGTTCCAGCAGCAGACGCCCATAAGCCATTGGTTTGCTGTACGTTGCCTTCCAGTGTTCCGACATTCCCGCCTTGCGGAAACCGTAACGCTGATCCCGTCCATTGCATTCAATAAAGTAGATCTGGCCGCTGCGCGTTATCCCGAGATCAAGACCCAGATCAGCCAGATGTGGCAGACTGGCCGCCAGATTCTGGGCAATTCGAAGTGCAACGAGTCCGATTCTGTATTCCAGTCGAGCCAAGTCAAAGCCAGATTCTCCTAATCCAAGGGCCTCTGCGAGCTTCATGACTTTACCGCCCTGGGCGATATTGCTGACAAACGTATGGGCAGGAGCCGCTTTGGCAAACATGCCTGTTATTCCCCAAAGACCATCGCCGCCACGTTGTACAGATACCCGTAAATCTACCGGTCTGCCCTCATAACGTACCAGCGGGATACGCTCTTCAATGAGGTAGGCATGGCGAAAGATCCGCCTTAGGGTAGCGGAAGGAAGCTGTCCTTTGCTCAATCGGAAGGTAGCCCACCCTTTGCGTGCAGCCTTCGTCTCACAGGTTAGTTTCCACTGTCCATCTCGCTCAAAGACTCGCATAATACCATGACCGATGCTGCCGCTGCATGGTTTGATGACGAGGTCATCATATTGTTCCATCATATAGGCCAGAGACTCTGGCGTAGCTTTAACTGCATGGGGCAGGTGTTCTCGCAAGGCGAGGTCCTGATGAAGCATGTCATGAATGTGATCTTTACGGTACCGGTTGCGAACGTTGAATACCTGAATACCCTGCAACATCAGCTTGGTAATCTGATGCTGTTCCGTCCGGCGAAGCTGGAGTGAGCGGTTATGAATGACGGAGGGCAGTGGCATGCGCTCGCGAACATATCTGCCTTCTTTTTTTACATAGGCAAGACATGTTTTTTGATCCGAATCGATATCTTCCAGCCTCAAAAAGCAGGGAGTTAATCCATAACTGGCCGCTGCCTGTTCATAATTCGCGAGTGATTCCTGACCGGTCCTTCCGGCCGGTATCCCCCGGTACATGCGTGAATCGAACATAATGCCGATCGTTTCTTGGAGCATGACCGTTCCTCCTTCGATGTTATCGCGACCATGGATCGTCCATTCATGGAATGCCGGCCTGTCACCGCATGGCTCAGACATCGCGATAACGCAGACCGGTGTGTAAGATGCATCGCCAAGCACTAGTGCTTGCTCAGGGCGTGTCTAAAACTCCGAAGGAAGCAGGTTTGCCAAATCTTTGTTCCAGGCAAGGAAGTTTTCCGCAGGCGTGCCGGGGCACGTCAAGGGAAAATGACACAGCAGGGGGCGAAAAGACGGTGAAAGATGCACTTCAGCGAGTTTTCAGACACGACCTAAACATAATATCCTATGACATGACTGGGACGGGGGCGTGGACAGCCGCCTTTCCTCTGCTGCCCTGACACGCCTATTTCCACGAAGATCATCGAACCTTCCTGTCTTGACGCCTGTACATTCGTGCTTTGGAATCCGCAAAAGTCATAAATGAAGTGGCAGATGCCCATATGGAAGCATATGATGCCGGAGACGAACGTTAGAGGAAGGAGCAAGCTGCATGAGTAAAAATGGCAAAAAGAAGGTTCCAACGCCGAAACTGCGGCATGTGAGCCCGAAATTCAAGGAATTGGAACTGACTGATCGCCGGGCAGACAAGATGAACTCAGGTTTCACTGTGAATAGGGAAGAACGCTTGAATACGAATAAAAGGGATTCGAGGGCTGTTCAGGAGTCGGAAGAATTCCTATTTGAATCAACGGAGTTACCTTCTTCAACAAACGAGCTGGAAGAGCTAGAGATCGAAGCCAAAATCAAGACGGAACCCGTAGAGTCTGATAGCAAGGAAGTTGAGACACAAGATAGCTCGGAAAAGCAGATTCAGGTTAGCAGCTTGGCTCCGCTTGCTCTGGAAGAAGAGCAGGACATCAACAAACAGGAGATAACAAGCAAGGACCGGCTGCAGATCCTGAACCAAAACCAGATGCCGGGTCATACCGGACACTACATCTACACGGACGACTTGAGTGAATTTGCTGTTACGGAGAGCAAGTTGGCTCCTTTCTCTGTGGATGCCTCCAAGCTGAAACCGGATGCGGTTGGCAGTGAAGCATTGCAGGATTATGCGGTGACCAGCATTCACATTGCTGACGGGGCCATTGTTTCGGCGAAACTTGCGGAAGCCTCTGTATCTGAGGAGCACCTGATTGACGGCTCTGTGTCTGGTCATAAAATACGAAATGCTTCTATTGCCGGTGAGAAAATCAGAGATGGCAGTATTACTTCTCAGAAGCTTGGCAACCAGGTCATCGATTCGGCCAAAATTGCCGACGGCTCCATCGGCACAAGACATCTCAGCCGCATGCTGGTAACGGAAGAATTAATCAAGAATCATGCCGTAACTGGAGACAAGATTGCGATTAGCGGGGTGGATACAAGACATCTCACGGGTGGAGCTGTGAATACCTCCAAACTGGCTGACGATGCAGTGACTACATCCAAAATTCGGGAAGCCGCTGTCACAGGCAGCAAAATCGACGAACTATCCATCGAGTCTCACCATATTCAGGCAGGTGCTGTTAAACAGACACATCTGGCTGAAGGGTCTATCGGTCGTTCACAACTATTAAGTGGCAGTATTGGAAGTGACCAGATAGAGGATGGATCCATACAAACAAGACATTTAGCTGAGGGTTCACTAAGTGGAAGACATCTCCTGGACGGTTCAATCGGATCAAATCAGATTCGCGCTCATTCCGTTGGCAAGGAGCAGATAGGCAATGGAGAAGTGGGCAGTGAGCATTTGATGGAAGGTGCAGTAACCAGCAGCAAACTGGCAGACCAGTCTGTGGGAACAGCAAAATTGCTGGAGCAATCCATTACGGCATCCAAGATTTCTGATCAGAGCGTCATTTCTTCCAAAATTGCGGATGAAGCCGTACAGGGTAAACATCTTGCCAAAGGGTCCATTCGTGCGGAACACATTGCGAATCGGGGAATCACACCGGTACATGTGGACAATTCCGCAATTCACTCCATTCACATTGCAAGTGGAAGCATCGAGGCAACTCATCTATCTGCCGGAAGTGTGTCCGGAGACGCTCTTGCAGACGATGTGGTGTGTGAGCGGCATCTTGCAGAGTCGGCCGTGGGTACGTATGAATTACAGGATGCGGCCGTTACAGACGTTAAACTCGCGGATGGAAGTGTGACAACAGAAAAGCTTGGAACGGCATCGGTAAGTAGCAGAGCGCTTGCCCCGGGAAGTGTTATATCCTCGCATCTTGCGAGTGGTGGAGTCACGGGTACACATCTGGCTCCAGGCAGCGTGGGTTCCGAGGCGCTGAGACCTTATGCAGTGAAATCGGAACACCTGACAGAACATGCGGTAGGTGTACCTCATCTCCAGCCGGGCAGTGTTGAAACGGCTGCGATTGCACGGGCTGCGGTCACAACTGACAAATTGGCTCTTGATAGTGTAACTTCAGCCCAGCTGGCGGGCGGGTCCATTTTTCCGCCTCATCTAACAGATCATGCGGTTACCTCCCCCAAGCTCTCGCCAGAGAGTGTTGCAACAGATAAACTGGCGGATTTTGCTGTCACGTCAGCTAAACTGGCAGACGGCAGCGTGACTTCTTCCAAGATTATGGCAGAGAGCATTAACGCCAAACATATTCCAGCAGGAACCATTCGTGGGTATCACCTGAAGCAGCATTCCGTTTCACTGGAACATTTGTCGGAAGAAATACGCTCACCGGAATTATTTGCTGATGGCAGTATTACCGGCAACAAACTTCGGCATGGCTCCATAAGTGCGGACCATTTGACAGCAGACTCGGTATCCGGGACAGAACTGCAACAGGCTGCTGTAGGTAGCGAGCACTTGCAGCCATCCGTTGTACAATCCGTCCATCTGGCTGAAGGCAGCGTGAAATCTGACCATTTGGGGACTCAAGTAGTGAGCTCACAGCATCTGAAGGCAGACATCATTCATGAGGAGCATATTGCTGAACAGGTGGTCACATCGCATCACTTGGCACCCGGATCTGTCGAAACAGACCATCTGGCACCTTTATCCATTACAGCGGCTCACCTTCAGCCAGGTTTGATCAGTGGTTTGCATCTTCAGGCAGAGTCGACAAGTGCTGTTCACCTGCAGCAAGGAGCTGTGCATTCCCGTCATATTCAAGATGGTGAAATTCTTCCTCATCATATCCATGAACGCAGCATCGGAACATCTCATCTGGAAGAAGAAGCGGTAAGTACGATTATTTTGCAGGATGAATCTGTAACACGCTCCAAACTAGCAACGGGTAGTGTGGATGGCAGCAAATTAGCTGCAGGAACCGTATCGGCTACTCACCTTGCCAATGAAAGTGTGCAAACCCGTCATATCCAAGAAGGCGCAATCCTTGCTGATCATATTCAAGAGTGTAGTATTGGCGCAGTTCATCTGGATGAGGAGTCTGTAAGTGCAGTTCATTTGCAAAATGGATCTGTAACAAGTGCCAAACTGGCGGATGGCAGTATAAACGGCAGCAAATTGCTTGAAGGAACCGTATCGGGGATTCATATTGCGTCAGAAAGTGTGCAACCCGGGCATATCCAGGCTGGGGCCATTCATGCTGACCATATTCAGGAGCGGAGCATCGGCACAACCCATCTGGAGGAGGAAGCCGTAAGTGCGATTCACCTGCAAAATGGGTCTGTCATCAGTGCCAAACTGGCTGACGGCAGTGTAACCGGCAGCAAGTTGATCGAAGATGCGGTGTCGGGAATCCATATCGCTTCTGAAAGTGTGCAATCCCGCCATATCCAGTCAGGAGTAATCCTTGCTGACCATATTCAGGAGCACAGCATCGGCATGCTTCACTTGGAACAGGAAGCAGTAAGTGCCATCCATCTGCAAAATGGGTCTGTAACAAGTACCAAGTTGGCCGACGGCAGTGTAAACGGCAGCAAGTTGCTTGAAGGAGCAGTATCAGATATCCACATTGCAGACGATAGTGTGCAATCCAGTAAGATTCAAGCAGGAGCCATTCATGCTGATCATATTCAAGAGCGGAGCATCGGCACAGCACATTTGGAAGAGGAGTCTGTAAGTGCCATTCATTTGCAAAATGGAGCTGTAACGAGTGCCAAACTGGCGGATGGCAGTATAACTGGCAGCAAGTTACTCGAAGGTACGGTATCCGGGATTCATATCGCATCGGAAAGTGTGCAATCCGGGCATATTCAGGCAGGAGCTATTCATGCTGGTCATATTCAGGAGCGAAGCATAGGCACAGCCCATCTGGAAGAGGAAGCGGTAAGTGCGGTTCATCTGCAAAATGGGTCCGTAACAAGTGCCAAATTGGCTGACAGTAGCATTAGCGGCAGCAAATTGCTCGAAGATACTGTATTGGGGAGCCATATCGCGTCGGAAAGTGTGCAAACTCGCCATATCCAGTCAGGAGCGATCCTTGCTGATCATATTCAGGAGCATAGCATTGGTACGTCCCATCTGGAGGAGGAAGCAATAAGTGCGGTTCATCTGCAAAGTGAATCCGTAACGAGTGCCAAACTGGCGGATGGCAGTGTGAGCAGCGACAAACTGCTTGACGATGCGGTGTTGGATGTCCATATTGCCAATGGAAGTGTGCAATCCCGTCATATCCAAGAGAGAGCCATACATGCTGACCATATTCAAGAGCGAAGCATTGGGATCTCCCACCTCAAAGCGGAATCGGTAAGTTCGATTCACCTGCACAATGGTTCCATAACAAGTGCCAAAATGGCTGACGGCAGTGTAAATGGTAATAAATTGCTTGAAGGTGCGGTATCGGCTATCCACATAGCAGACAAAAGTGTGCAAACTCGTCATATTCAGGAGGGAACCATTCTTGCTGATCATATTCAAGAACGCAGTATTCGCACAACTCATCTGGAAGAGGAATCAGTAAGCGGGGTTCATCTGCAAAATGGGTCCGTCACCAGTGCCAAATTGGCCGATGGCAGCGTGAACGGCAGCAAACTTAGTGAGCAGAGTATTACCTCTAATCACTTGAATGCGGGGATTGTAGGTCCAGCACATTTGAGCGAAGAGATATGGAATGCGATTCGTCAGTTCAGTGGAGAAACGTTGGAGCAACTGGCAGCGATCAAAAGACAAGAGGGATTGCTTCAACCAGAAAATGAAGGTGTACAGCAATCACAGCAGGTAATCGTCGAGGCATTACCGAGTACTGGTCTGGAGCAACAACAAGAGCTGGTATCCCAAACAGATCAGCTTGGCGAACTACCGGCAGCTTTGTTCACGACAGAGCCGGCAGAACAGGCTCAGCAACCACAGCTTGAACAGTCACAGGAGTTCGCTGGAACTACGGAGTTTATGTTAAGTGAACAATCGATTAAACAGGAGCATCTCTGTGATGATGCCGTGGGCAGCAGCCAGTTGCAATCAGGGGCAGTTCAAGCCAAACATCTGGCCTTCCAGCCCGTTCGCAGCGTAAGCAAACAACCAGTTGTACAACAATTCGGGATGGAAGCTTTTGTACTGCCGGAGAGTGAAGTATGCACAGAGGTAACCGTTGTTTTTGAAGAATCATTTGCTTCAGAACATTATGTGATTGTGGGCATGAGCAATGATCGGGGATTCCAGATTTCCTTGCTCTCGCAGAGTGAGGATGAAGCGGTACTTGAAGTGTCACGTACAGCAGATTGCAAGCATACGTACGGGTTGTTATCATGGATTGCTGCGGGACCTTCGCAAGGATAGTGCAGGATTGAATCCGTAATAAATAAATGATAAAAGCGGTGTCCAGAGTTGTCCGGGACACCGCTTTTGGTTGATCTAAGCTTAATCCGTTCGGACGGTGAGGGGTGTCTGAACGTTTTGTTACCATTATGATGAGTACATTATAAGTTCAACCACATTAAAATTAGATTTTACAGGCCTACAGCTTGATACGCTTTGGTAATAGCAGTAGCTTCAGCGGAAGTTGCTCCGTACAGATCTTTGGCTGCTTGAATGGTAGCTGTTTTGGCAGCGGCAAATTTGGACGTTGGTGTCAGGTAGTTCACCAGTGTGCTGTAGAAAATCTGGATCGCTTTATCCCGGCCGATTCCGGTGACAGTCACACCATTATGTGTTCCGCCTTGAGCAGCAAGGTAGTAAGCTTTGTTGATGATACCACTGTTGGTATGGACACCGCCGTTGTCCTGTGTGCCTGTGTAGCGATCGCTGTATTTGTCAGGTTGACCATACAATGTGGGGTTGGAGAGGGAGCGCAGCGCATCTCCTGGAATGTTAGGTGTGTAGATATCATCCCCGAGCAGCCAGTTTTTGCTTTGGATCGTATTACCAAAAATATCGGCAAAGGCTTCGTTGAGTGCACCTGGTTCATTACGATATTCCAGATTGGCTGTGTACTCAATGACACCATGCGTCAATTCATGACCCACAACATCGAGGTCACCAGACAGGGATCGGAACGTCGTTCCGTCTCCGTCACCAAAGACAATCTGTGCCCCGTTCCAGAAGGCGTTATTGTAGTTGGAGCCGTAGTGAACGGTTGATCTGATCAACAATCCGTTACCATTAATACCGTTACGGTTGAATTTGTTTTTGTAGAAATCATACGTAGCAGCCGCATGAGCGTGAGCATCTACACCTGCACGATCAGTCCATACATTATCCGAATCTGTGAGCAAGCTACCAGGCAGTGAGGAGCCATTGTTTGCCGTGTACGTTTGGATGCCATTGCCGCGAGTGGTGTCTTTCAGTTGGAAGGTGCTGCCGGATTGGGTGGTTGTCAGGGTTTTGGTATCTCCAAGCACACCTGTACCTGTTCCAGTGGCAAAGTTAATGAGGTCAAACTGGGATACGATACTGCCATCCACTGCGTTAATGAAATATTTGGTCCGTAGAGGGGCAGGTTCCAGTACGTTTACTTCCGTAATGTAAACCAGATACGTCTGACCATCTTCTTCATGATGGTAGATGTTCAATTCAGCTTGAGGCGTGATTTCCGCGGCGCCAAGCTCTCCAATCCGGGAGGTTGCTTCTTCGGTTGCAATACGGATCGCGTCTTCTCCGCTGATCTCGGCTACACCATCATTCGGAATGGCCTGCTCTTCAATCGGTGGAAGATCGCCAAGTGCGGAGCTCACGGCTCCGGTTTTGTCCAGGTGGACCGTCTGTTCTGCACCATAAACCGGGATACCTTTAATATACTGTTTCAGGCGGAAGTGTCTTACGCCAGATGTATCTGTGTTTCTTTTGACAATTTTGAGCTGGGATTTCACATCGGAATTCAGGAATTGTTCCTGCTGTCCAAGGTAATTAAAGATGGTGTCATCTGTTCCACTGTTCAATGGAATACCCTCCTCAGAGGCATAAGGGGCCTGAAGTGGAATGGATTGATCAGACACTGGAGCTGCAGCAGCAGAGGATACGGAAGCGAGCAAAAGAGCTCCTCCAAGAATTGTTGGCATAACTTTGGCGAATTTCATAGTAAACTCTCCCATTCTTAAACTTATTTTTTTGGTTGGAAAATGTTTATGCCAGTCTCGGTTGGAATTCCGTCTGCAACTTGGGCAGCGCGGAGCGTGGGGCTGAACCTGAAGCGTGGAATAAGACAAGAAACGATTGGAACAAAATCGGCTTGGCCTTAGCTCGGGAAGTGTTAAGCACGACACCAAACAAAAAGGATAACCGTTTATTCAGTTCAGCCCGAAGGTTTAATCGTCTATTGTGTTCCTCTTTCAGAAAGCCGGGGGTTGTCCAATTGCGCAGGTAGAAGATACGTACGGAAAACTGGGGTGTTCAATCCGGGTTTGCGTAAATGACAAAGGCAGTGTGTTCTGAACGGCATCACTCCTCTCAAGAGTAAAATGTATCTGCTTAACAGGTTCTGTGAATGAGGTCATCATCTAATCAACCTAAGGTCAATAAATTGATTTAAAAAAAGTAGGGGAACTTATGTTCACCACAAGGTTATTTTTGTAAATAAAACTGCTTGGAACGTATATTATCACAATGTAAAACTTTGGAAAAGATACAAATTTAGATTTTTGTTAAAATTGTGTCTGAAGTAGGGGAGAGGTAGCGTTTTTCACATAATTTGACGTATTTTGTCTAAAAGCAAGGCCTGTACCCTCGTGTTCACAGGGAGAACCTGCTTCGTGCAAGGACAAACGCCGTTTCCACTGCTCCACGAATACATAGAATAACGTGTACTCCCTTGGCATGCCGATGATCGAATGCGGGAGGTGAAACTGTTGCGCAAAAACCGTACCAAAGCACGTTATGCAACCCGATCCAATGTGACACGAAGAAAAACAGTGCTGAAGAAACGAAGATGGAAGTCTGGACAAAAAAAGGGTACAAAGGCCTATACGTTCGTTATTCCATCCAAACAGCTGATGTCACAGGCCAAGGATGGAGTAGAGAATGGAACGGAAAATGGCATGAGTGATGCTCCTTTACACAGAGATGTTTCTCAGCGACCGATGCTCTCGGTCATTATCCCTGCCATGAATGAGGAGAAAAGGATTGGTGCAGTTGTACGTGAAGCGCTGCGGATATGCCGTGATGCTGAAGTGCTTGTCGTTGTGAATGGTTCAACAGACGGTACGGCTAATGCAGCCAAACGGGCTGGAGCACGCGTGCTCACGTATGCCGAAGCGCTGGGGCATGATGGAGGACGAAAAGTAGGTGCAGCGGAGGCGCGCGGTCAGGTATTGTTATTTACTGATGCAGATATCGCAATTCCCGCAGAGCACCTTGCACCTTACGTGAAGGCTGTGCTGAAGGGAACGGATGTAGCGCTTAACGACTACCATGGGCCAGTCACTCATCATCCCGTTCATCCGGTAGTGGAGGCCAAACACATGTTGAACAGCATACTCGAAAGATCCGATCTCCGGGGAGCATCCATGACAGCTATTCCACATGCAATAAGCCGAGCAGGACTTGAGGTCATGGGGATATCCTCACTGGAAGTTCCGCCACTCGCACAAGCGAAGGCAGTGATCGGCGGACTTCAGGTACGCGCTGTTCATCACGTACCTGTGGGTAGAATGAATGCAGTACGAATCAAAAAGCGAAGCGGACCTGATCTGCTAAGTCAAGTGGTACTCAATGATCATATGGCAGCGATCAAGTGGATAACGGATACGCTCGGTCCCCGGGGAGGTTATACCGATCTGCAACGTGTTCGCAACCTGGCGAGGTAAGCATGTCGCATCGGATGATGCAGCATGCTGGAGGTGAGGAAATGAAGGGACGTTCAGGGGTTGTCCGCCGCAGGCGGTCAACAAATAGACAAACGACAGCAGGAAGAACAGGAACGAACAAGCGTCTTAGGAACAAAAAACATGTAGATATTAAAAAAACAAGAAGAAGCCGATCAAAGTCTGGCCAAGTAGATCTGCACTTGATGTGGAAAGCGGGGCAAGTTGCAGGAAGCGAGGCAAAGACGAACAACACAGTATCAGAAAAACACGCACGTCTCGTATGGAATGCACACGCGGCGAACGTTGCGGAGCTAAGCAACTTCGAGCTAGTCCTGAAAGCAGGTAAGGCATTTATGCAAGGTTATGCTCAGGCCTCGGGACATTCATTCCAGATCGTGCCGCTACCTCTTCGTCATTCGGCTGCTGCCGTTGTCTGTGCCTGTAATGAGGAACACACACTGGGGCAGGTGCTAGTGCAACTAAAGCGATTGCCTCTGACGGATATTATTGTAGTACTGAATGGAACGACAGATGACAGTTTGAAACAGGTACTGAAGCAGCCTGGACTTACAGTAGTCTACGAACCGGATCGGGCAGGACATGATGTTGGGCGTGCACTTGGAGCCAAGATGACGGACGCGGAGTCGGTACTCTTTGTGGATGGAGATATGGTCGTCTCGGCTGAAGAGCTTGCACCATTTCTGTATGCAGTTGATCGCGGACAGGATGTAGCGTTGAATAATCTGACGTCTTTGCTCCCTGCGTTTGCAGGGCAGGATGAGGTAAGCCGGATCAAAGCATATCTGAACCGAACATTAGGCAGGGCAGATCTTGGTTCCAACTCCATGACAGCCGTGCCTCATGCATTATCTCGTCGTATGATTGAGACCGTGAAGCCAGCATCACTGGCCGTTCCACCTAAGGCACAAAGTCTAGCTATTCAGCATGGAATGAACGTCTCTGCACCAAGTCAGGTGGATGTTATTCGTTCCAATCGGTTGCGTCCTGGTAACACGGGAAGTGGGAATGATGTCGCCAAATTGATCATCGGAGATCATCTGGAGGCACTGGCTACATTGCTGGGTACAGGTTGGAATCCAGCCCAGGCACATACACTCTCCCGTGTAGAAGTGGCTTACAGGAGGAACGCCTAATGACACTGACGAGTATGATTATCCCAACTTACAATGGTCTGGATCTGATCAGGCCCTGCATTGATGCCATACGTCAATACTCGGGCGATCCTGCGTCATATGAAATTATCGTGGTAGATAACGGTTCGACCGATGGAACGGCTGAATATTGTGCGCTGGAGCGAATTCGATTTGTCAGGTTCCCGGACAATCGGGGGTTTCCGGCAGCGTGTAACGCTGGACTTCGTGCCGCTTGCGGGGATGAGCTGCTGCTGTTGAACAATGATGTTACGGTCACGCCCCGTTGGCTGGAGAACCTGCGAACGGCTCTGTACAGTGACGCAAGTATTGGAATCACGGGTCCTGTTACGAATTATGCAAGCGGCATCCAGCAGATTAAACTGCAGTTTCGGGATATGGAACATTTTCAGGAGTTGGCCAATTCCAATAATGTTGCGGATTCTTCAAGGTGGAGGGAAGTACGCCGGATCGTCGGTCTGTGCATGCTGATGAAACGAGATGTCGTGGAATCGGTTGGACTGCTTGACGAGGCATATTCTCCGGGACACTATGAGGATGACGATTATTGTTATAGAGCAAGATTGCAGGGATATCGCCTGCTGGTATGTGGAGATGTTCTTGTGCATCATCAGGGAAGTGCCAGCTTCCAGAAGACAGATCCGGTAGCGTGGAAACAGCTGCTTGAGCGTAATCGTTCGATTTTTATGAACAAATGGCATGTCGATCCGCTTGAATATATGGACATATCCGATGAAGGAGGGAACGTGGAATGAAAGGTGTAATTCTTGCCGGCGGAACAGGAACTAGACTGTATCCGCTGACCCGGCTCATTAACAAACATCTGCTTCCAGTCGGTAAACATCCGATGATTATGTATGGCATCGACAGACTCCGCCAGGCAGGCATTGATGAACTATTGATTGTGATCAACAAACATTCCGCCGGGTTATATACAGAGTATCTTGGTGGCGGAGCGGATCATGGGGTGAAGTTGACGTATCGCATTCAGGAAAAGGCAGGCGGGATTGCGGAAGCGTTGGATCTGGCGACCACTTTTATTCTTCCTGGCGAAAAATTCGTTGTGCTTCTCGGAGATAATCTCTTCAGCGATGATCTGAAGCCTTATGTGGACCGTTACATGCAGCAACCTGCGGGTACAGCGCGAGTTCTGCTCAAAGAGGTGGATGATGCACGACGTTACGGGGTGCCTGTTTTTGATCCAAAGCATCCAGAGCGAATCTCGTACATTGAGGAGAAGCCAAGCCAGCCGAAAACCTCTTATTGTGTGACGGGCATATACATGTATGACGATCATGTATTTAACCTGATTCGCAACATTGCGCCGTCTGCGCGTGGAGAACTTGAAATTACGGATGTGAATAATCACTATGCGTCTGCTGGCGGGCTGGAATACGACATTTTGCAGAAATACTGGAGTGATGCAGGTACATTTGAATCGCTCCAGGAAGCAGCTGTCCGCATGAAAGGACAATTGCCCTAAAATATATGCGACTGATGCTGCCGCTGTGCGGTGCCCCATGGGAGCAGAACACTCTGCGCCGGAGCTGGAAGGATGCTCCGGCGCTTTGCGCAGCGACAATCCTCGTGCATGCCAAAGGAGGGAATGGCGTGAGAGTAGTGACACGCACCGGGGCCGCTAGGGCCTCCGTGTCGGGTAAGCCCCGGGGCATCCACCCGGCCGTATTTATGGGCAGTGGCACTTCGGTAGCAGCAGGTACAGGGTCTGCTGGAGTCAGAGGTGTGAAGTCAGGGAAACGCAGTACCCTGACCAAAGCGGGTACATCTGCAGGCGCAGCGCATAAGGCTGCTGCAAGGAAAGCGAGCAGCACAGGCAGTGTTGTTGGCAGAGCAGGCAAAGCTGGCTCTGCGAGTGCGAGCAGAGCGGCAAGAGCCAGCCGCACCCGCAAAGGCAAAGCCGGCCTGCGCCAGGCCACTGCTGGGCGCAGGCCTGCAACAGCGCGGGGCCGGCGTGCCGCTGCCCGCGCCAAGCAGCGCACGGCGATGCGCCGTGCGCCCATGCCAGCACCGCAAGCCAGCACGCCACGGGCGATGCCTGCCAGCGGTGCTGGCCCCGCCCCGCGCCAGGCGACACACCCGAAGGGTGTCGCCCCCGCGGGGCGGGGAGGCGCTGCCGGCGCGAATGCGGGCAGCGCCAAGGGCTTGCCGCCTCCGCCCGCGGAGCACGCAGTGCAGGCGGAGGCCGTGCCCGGCGGCTACGCCGAGGGCTACCGCGACGGCGTATTCGCCGGCGGGGAGGCGCTGGTGGCGCAGCACATCCCGCCGGATCACATTCTGCCAGCCGTGGCTGCGGCAGATCTGATCGCGGCGGGATTCCGCCAATATGCGCCCAGCCTGGCCCGGCTGTCCAGCCCTCATGAGATGGCTGGACACATCACGGCGGCGCTGGATGCACAGCGCCCCTTGTCTGTCGTTCGCCTCGGAGATGGCGAACTGCTCACGCTGGCAGCCGATACGGTGCTGCCAGGCCAGGAAGTGCAGGAGCTGGCACCGTTTCTGCCCTATGCGGGGGTGCCATGCTCAACGCCAGACATCCGCGCGATGCTTGCGGAAGCCATACAGGCCGCCGACTGGGTTGGCGTGCCGATCTCGCGGGCGCCGACATTCCAGGGGCTGTTATTTCCGGTATTGCGCCACTTCGGGATCGACTGGTCCCAGCTGAAATTGACCAGTTCCACGATCAATTACAGTCTGCATCAGTCCGGCCTGGTGTTGCCCTTGCTGCAAGGACGGCGGGTTCTGCTCATAGGCAGCCAGGCACCAGAGCTTGCGGCATTGCTGCATAACCGGGGAATTCATGTCACAGGTATCATTGGTTCTGTGGCGGGAGTTATGGATATTCAGAGGGTGATGCAGCAAACCGCAGAACATGCTTTTGATATCGCATTGGTGGCAGCGGGAATTCCGGCGGTCATTCTGTGTCGGCGAATTGCAGGTGAACTCGGCAAGGTCGCTCTGGATTTTGGACATTTGGCTGACAAACTGGTAACAGGAGAGCTTCAACTCTAGTGGACCGTCCGGGGGCTGGACATGTGCGTGTTGGCCTCACGGACAAGTGGAAATGGAGGGAGCAACATGAGCACACCCGATCAACAGCGCGGGGAAGAACGTCATAGCCGCAGCGACAAGGTTAAGGCTCGAAACGTCCGTCGAAAGGGTCACAGTCATCACAACATCACACCAAATATCAGCACTCGTAGTGACAACAGCCACAGTGAAAATAACCGGAATGGCAGCATAAGCAGCGGAAAAAAAGCGGCCCGCCCTGCCACACAGCGCGATGCCTCGCGATCTGCCAAGGCCGTCCTGCATGCAGCAGGTCGTCGCTCAACGCGGCGGAGATCCAGACGTAATGGTAAAAGCAGTCGCACAGCCAGAGCCAGGCTTTACAAACAGGGTTATCGTAGAGGATATGACGAAGGTGTCCACCAGGGACAGAGTTCATTTGGTCTTGTTTTTGAAGGAGTTAGCATCATTATTCCCACGTACAATCAGCGGGAGTATGTGCTGCAATGTGTGTCCAGTATCGAAAAGCATACCCCTGCCCCCTACGAAATCATTGTTGTGGATAATGCCTCCAAGGATGGTACTGCTGAGGCCATGCTCCGCAAAGGCGGTATGGTGAGGGTTGCTGCCCTGGATCAGAACAGGGGGTTTGCCGGAGGTGTCAATCATGGGCTGATGATGGCGAGAGGACGACATATCATTGTACTGAACAACGATACGCTCGTTACTCCGGGCTGGCTGGATAACATGATGACTTGTCTTGCCAGTGATCCGAAGATTGGTGTGGTGGGTCCGGTGACCAACTATATTGGCGGGGATCAGCAGATTGAGGTTCCGTACCGTGAGGTAGAAGAGATGTGGTCTTTTGCCGCCACACATAATCGTCCGGATGCAGACAAACATCGAATAACCAATCGCCTGGTCGGGTTCTGCTGGCTGTTCTCACGGGAGCTGCTGGAACGGGTAGGTTATCTGGACGAAGGATACGCGGTGGGCAATTTCGAAGATGACGATTGGATCATCCGGGTGAAGCTGGCAGGATACCAGCTTGCGGTAGCCGGGGATGCCTTTATCCACCACTTCGGAAGTGTCAGTATGAAAGCCTTGGGTGAGCAAGACTTTGCTGTAGTGAATAAGGATAACGAGCAGTTTTATAGTCAAAAGTGGGGAGATCCCCATGCGCTGGTTGCCGAAACCTCCCGCTTGGCTAGACAACAAACCTCTGGTACCCCATCCGGTCAACAAGAGGATGGTGACACAACCCCAATGGATCCGCGTCAGCGAATCTCAACGCAGGGCAGCCAAGATCCAGCATTACAGTTCAGACACAGTTATGACTTCTACCCGGAAGGTTCGTTCCTGTCCGATGCCAAAGGAGATGTCTATACTTTAACTGGCGGTCGGCGGCGTAAGCTGAACATCCCTGTACCGCGTGGAATATCTCCTGTTCAGGTTGCCAAGCCGGATCTGCTCGCCATTCCTGCCGGAGAAGCACTGATATCAGCGGGGGACGTGCATGGATGGCCGAGGGAATCACAACAGGTGCATACGACAGCGGTTCATGGTTCTCACAATGGCTGGGCAGAAGGAAGTATTGTTGCCGCAGTGGATGCACCCGAGATTCGATATCAGATCAGCGGAGACAAGCGAAGACGATTTGTTTCGGTCTATGCGGCAGAACGTTGGGGTGTACATTCCGGGCATATTATCAGCGTGTCTGCGGACCAACTGAATTCGATGGAAGAAGGCTGGCCCATTATCGCCCCACCTCAGCTCTTGAACCCAGATCTGTAATGTCAGGCGATCTAGTTATACGAATCAGCAGCATGATGCGGAATGGAAAATGTGGCGGTACCCTGTGTAATCGCTCTGATTCATTCCGCATCCGAATATTACATATGAGTTGGTAGCTATATAAGTTGAACTAAAGATTATTTATACTGACACTACGATGACAGAATAACCTTCCAATCGCTGTTATCCCCAGATTTTTTCGATTCCCCGTTCTCAAGGGGAAATCCGGGGGTAGCGTATGCTTCCGAGGCAGCTTTCTTGCAGAAAGCTTGTGGCTTCGCTTTTTCAGGTTTTTTCTGTCCTCTCCGTTATCTTATAAATGATTAGTTCAACTTATATAGACCACTTAAAGTATAGCGATTGAGGGAGGATGCACGGTGAAGAATTCTATAGTTAACCAAGCCGAACAGATTGCCAGTGATTTTTTGCTGGAAAAAGTAACATGCTCACATCATATCGTGGGTAAAGGTTTTGTTAATCAGGTCTGCCTGGTGGAAACGGCAAGTCATAAAGTGATTGTACGGATGAATAATCCAGATACATATCCCACCTTTTTGAAAGAAAAATGGTGCATCGAACGAGCAACAAGTGCCGGTATTCCTGGGCCACAGACATTATCCGTTGGGGTCAACGCTGAACATGCCTATATGATTCAAACGGTTGAGGAAGGGGATAACGGATTGGATACGACAGTGCCCCCGTCCGTGATTTGGAGGAAACTCGGTGAATACACACAACGTATGCAATCCATCCCGGTGGCAGGTTTCGGAAGGGAAATGCACGATCCCGTACAAAACAAATTTTACTCTCCCCCTCATGCAGGATCAGATGGAAGTTGGCAAGGATATGTGCAATACAATATCAATAGTCTGACGGAGCAGGACCCGCTGATCGAGCTTGGTGTGATGACGATGAAGGAATCACAGGTCGTAAGGCAATTATTCGAACAACTGAACATGCAAAATTTCCGCTTTGGCTTATGCCACGGCGATCTCTCTTTGAAGAATACAATCGTAAGTTTGACAGGAGAAATTACCCTTCTGGACTGGGGAAATGCGGAGGTCACCGTCACGCCGTATGGCGATATCACTCAACTCATGCAATGCCAGCTAAGGGGTGAGGGTCCTGACAAGGAAGAATTGAAAGCGTTTTTAGAAGGATATGGGACAAGTACACAAGAGCAAGAGCGTGTACTGAATCAAGCCAGGTATGTGTTGTTATTGAAAGCTTTTGATACCCTGAGGTGGGCCATAGATCGAAGTCCGGATCAGATCGAGTTCTACACTGATTTAGCAAAACAAGCTTTTAACCAGGTTAGGAGGGGCCAATAGCGATTCATTCCTGTAAAATGAGCCATCTTTCAAATTTATAATTTAATCTTTCTATTTGGTTATAGGTTTATTCTATTAGCAGATCCATTGACGCAGGAAGGGCACGGGAGTACATTTAGAGCCATAATTCTTATTTAACAGATGGGAATTGAAGGTCTAGGGCGTTCATATTCAATCGTCCAGATCTTGATCTTAAAAACAATCAGGAGGTATGTCGATGTCATCATCAACCAAAAAAGTCGTGCTGTGGAGCAAAACAGGCTGTCATTTCTGCGGGGAAGTGAAAGCATTTTTGACAGAGCGAAACCAGCCTTTTGAGAACATTGAAGTGCAGGGTAATGACGTGCTGCGTGATGTGCTTGAAGCAAAATATGGCATTCGGCATGTACCCGTTATTGAAGTGGGAGGGGACGGCAAGTTTGAAGCCTTGTTGGAACCTGATCTGGAGAAGCTGGCTGAACTTCTGGCACGAGCGGACGAAGCGGCAGCAGTCTAACGGGAGTTGATATATACCTTTGAAGCAAGCCGTTCCGGCTGCTGCATGATGCAAGATCGCATTTGTACAGCAGCTGGAACGTTCATAAGTTAAGGCTCACTTGGGATGTAAATGGTCTTATTTACATCTCCAATGTTCATATAGAAAAAATCTATTAGTCACGCTGTTGACCCTTTTACGGGGCAGTGATAAGATTTGTGAAATTAAAACAAACCAAACTCATAGGAATAGTTAACTTTTAAGTTATTTCGCATACGTAATCAGTTCAGTTGGCCCTTGATCATTCTTTTAAAGATTCTAATCCAAGGAAGGCGGAGTGCATATGACAGCGAAACGCAGTTTGAAATTTGGAGCCATTATTCATGGGGTTGGAGGAAGCAACACCACATGGAGACACCCGGAGGTTCTTTCGGATGCCAGCGTTAACTTTGGATTCTACAAACGTCAGGCACTGAAAGCGGAGGAAGGCAAGTTCGATCTTGTTTTTATCGCAGACGGTCTGTATATTACCGAGAAATCCATTCCGCATTTCCTGAATCGCTTCGAACCAATCAGTATCCTCTCCGCTTTGGCTGCCGTTACTTCACGCATTGGACTGGTGGGTACCCTCTCGACATCCTATAGTGATCCGTTCACCGTAGCCAGACAGTTCGGTTCCCTGGATCAGATCAGTGATGGCCGTGCAGGCTGGAACGTCGTGACCTCTCCGCTGGAAGGTACAGCGAAAAACTACAGTAAGAGCAACCACCCTACGCATCCGGAACGTTACCGCATTGCTACAGAATATCTGCAGGTAACCAAAGGGTTATGGGACTCGTGGGAAGATGATGCCTTTGTAAGAGACAAAGAGAGCGGTGTATTCTTCGACCCATCCAAGCTGCACACCCTTAATCATGAAGGAGAATTCTTCTCCGTACAAGGTCCGCTCAACATTGCGCGTTCACGGCAAGGACAGCCGGTGATATTCCAGGCGGGTTCTTCGGAAGATGGCAAAAACCTGGCTGCGCAAGAAGCGGATGCTGTCTTTACCGGACACGATACGATTGAAGATGCTCAGGCATTCTATAAGGATGTCAAAACACGGGCCGCTTCCTATGGACGTTCTTCACAGGATATTGTCATTCTGCCAGGTATCAATCCTATTGTTGGACGGACAGAAGAGGAAGCTGAACAGAAATATCAGGAAATCGCAAGCCTGGTCACGATTGACAAAGCATTGGATTACCTGGGCCGTTTCTTCGAACATCATGATTTCTCCCAATATCCGCTGGATGAACCGTTCCCGGAGCTGAACGGAATTGGAAGCAACAGTTTCCGAAGTGGCACGGACAAGATTAAGAAGGATGCCAAGGAGCAAGGATTGACTTTGCGTGAAGTGGCTCTGCGGGCAGCAACACCACGCAGCAAATTTCTGGGCACACCAGAGCAGGTCGCTGACAAAATTCAGGAATGGTTCGAGACGGAAGCGGCAGATGGCTTCATTATTGCTTCCGAACTGCCAAGTGGATTGTCTGATTTTGTAGAACTGGTTGTTCCGATTCTGCAAGAGCGCGGCCTGTATCGTACGGACTATGAACACGATACATTGCGAGGTAACCTTGGGGTGAAAATTCCGGTTAACCGTTATACGGCTGCGAAGAAGCAGGTTGTATCTGATTTGGCATAACTGAGATGAACCCTATTCAATGTACACTACGTTTCGTACTAATTTAAAACCGACTTAACTCATAGGATATATCAAGTATTGGTATAAACATCAATTTAATGACACCTGTATACACAGAGGGGGAAGCGATATGAACAGGTCTATCTCATGGATGAAATATATGGCATTGGCAGCAGTATTGGTAATGGTATTATCCGGTTGCGGAGCAGCGGGAGGCAGCACGAACAGTACGGCACAGGCATCAGGCGGGGGGCAGACCGGGCAAGTCGAAGGAGGCAACCTGAGTTTTGCACTTGCAACTTCACCGGATACGCTGGACCCTCATCGCAGTGGGCTTGCCGTAACGGTGCGTGCCATCCGGACGATCTACGACAATCTGGTCGTGCAGCTGCCTGATGGTTCCATCAAACCTTGGCTTGCCACGGAATGGAGCGTATCCGAGGACGGCAAGAGTTATACGTTCAAGTTGCGTGAAGGCGTGAAGTTCCACGATGGCACACCGTTTAATGCGGAAGCCGTGAAATACAATCTGGACCGGGTGATTGATCCGGCCACCAAAGCTGCCAATTCCCTTGCCCTGATTAGACCCTACAGCTCCTCCGAGGTTATTGATGAATATACGATCAAGGTAAATCTGGAATCACCATCGCAAGCCTTTCTCGGCAATTTGAGCCAGGCACTTCTGGGGATCGTATCCCCTACAGCTGCCAAAAAATATGGCGACCAGTTGGGTAAAAATCCGGTGGGCACAGGTCCGTACACCTTTGTAAAATGGGATGAAAATGCGGACATCGTCGTTGCCAAGAACAAGGATTACAACTGGGGACCTGAGACGGTTGAAAATAAAGCTGCGCCACATGTGGACACGATCACATTCAAGATTGTACCGGAAGAAGCAACGCGCATCGGAAGTGTACAGAGTAGTCAGGTACTCGCTGCCGAGACGGTTCCACCGCAGAATATCGCTGTGTTAAAAAACGATCCGAACCAGCAATTGTTACAGGCCAACACAGTTGGACTGCCGTACACACTCTTTTTCAATCTACGCAAAGCGCCTTGGGATGATGTGAAAGTAAGGCAGGCAGTACAATCCGCTGTAGATGTGGAATCGATTGTCAAAACATTATATCTGGGCAACTACGAACGTGCGTGGTCCGCACTGTCTCCTGGAATCCTGGGTTATGATGCATCGCTGGAAGGTAGCATTAACCCGGACATCAACAAAGCCAATCAGCTGCTTGATGAACAAGGCTGGGTGAAAGGCGCTGACGGTATTCGTGCCAAAGACGGCCAGAAAATGACCCTGCGTTATGTCGATGGTTCGCCCAATCGGGAGAAACGCAATGACATTGCTGCCATTATCCAACAACAGTTGAAACAGGTTGGCATTGCCGTTGAAGTCGAGATTACAAAAGATATCGCAACAGTCATCTATCAGAACTGGGATTATGATCTCTATGGTAACAGTCAGGTCAATTCTGATCCTAATGCCTTGTACGCTTTCTATCATACGAGTGCAGAGGGCGAGCGTCCGACATTGTCCGGTTTGTCTGATCCAAAGATCGATGAACTGTTAGAGCAGGGAGCGGTTGAGACAGATCCCGATAAACGTGTTCAGATCTACAATCAAATCCAGCATTACCTGATTGAGCAAGCGGTAATTCTGCCGATCTATGTATTCCCGTATACCGTCGCAGCATCCAAAAAGGTCGAAGGTATCAAGTTTGATTCATTGGGGTATCCACTCTTTAACGACGTCCGCATTCAGCCCTAACAGAGGTTGTTCAAAAGTCCACTTTTGATTACGAGTCATGCCTAATGGCATAATCAGCATCGAATATGAAATTCAGCCGAAATAAGCGGGAGGCTTACGAAGTATGTTTCCTTTGGAAACATTTTAGTTGCTTACGTTGTTTCCTACGCTCCGCTACTCCATTTCTAGCTTCATTCCATCTTCTCGGTACTGAAAACTGGTCTTTTTGAACACGCACTATAGGAACGGCCAATCCAGATTCAGGAAGGAGATATCCCGGTATGGTTCAAACGATACTGTCACGACTCGCAACATCGCTTCTGGTTATATTCGGAGCTTCGGTGCTGGTGTACTGCATCATGTATCTTCTGCCGGGTGATCCGGTGCTGCTCATGTTGGACCCATCCTCGGCTACCCCGGAGATGATCGAGAATCTGCGGGTTCAGCTAGGACTGGATCAACCGTTTTATATCCAGTTTGCGAACTATTTCGGTGATATGCTGCGTGGGGATTTCGGTAAATCCATGATCAATTCGGATCCGGTATTGCCAAAAATACTAGAACATTTTCCAGCGACACTGGCACTGACCGCACTCAGTTCACTCATTGCCATCACGATTGGAATAACACTTGGTGTACTGTCTGCGATTCATCGCAATGGCGTGATTGATTTCGTCGCCCGGCTCGTTGGACTGTTCGGCATTTCCATGCCAACCTTCTGGACGGGGATTCTGCTCATCCTGTTATTCTCGGTACAGCTTGGCTGGTTCCCGGCGATGGGTTCCGACGGATTCAGCTCACTGGTTCTTCCGGCTGCCACACTGGGTCTCGTGGGTGCAGGATTTATCGTACGGATGGTACGGAACAGCATGCTGGAAGTGATCAATGAACCGTTTATCGTGGCGTTACGGGCCAAAGGACTTTCGGAACGTGCGATCATGTATGGTCATGCACTGCGTAATGCACTTATTCCTGCAGTAACGGTAATCGGCATGCTGATCGGTGATCTGCTTGCGGGAACCGTTGTGGTGGAAACTGTCTTCTCCAGACAAGGAATCGGTCGAATTATTGCCGATGCGCTAATGGCCAAGGATCTTCCCGTGGTGCAAGGTGTGGTTTTCTTTACATCTATCATCTACGTTGTCTTGAACCTGCTGGTGGATATCTCGTATTCGTACATTGATCCACGGGTTCGGCGTGCAGTCCGCACATAATCATGGATGGAACAGTCAGAAGTGTCCTGACGCAGAGTATAAAAGGAGGAGTTGTTGCTCATGAGCATGAAACCTTTGGCTGGTGACAAAAAAGCATGGGCGGGCAGTGTAGGACGTATCCGTCTGTGGAATCGCCGCCCTTGGCGCTATCGCGTCTCATTCGCGGTATCCCGATTATTCTTTTATGCAGCATTGCTGGTGGTGGTGTTTACCGTGGCATGTGCGATTGTACCGGGCTGGATTGCGCCCTATGATCCAACTCAGATGATGACGGATGTTATCCTGCAGGCTCCTTCTGCTGCGCATCTGTTCGGGACGGACTATTTTGGCAGGGATATCTTCAGTGTGGTTGTGCATGGAAGCAGGGATTCGCTGCTCATTGGATTTGCCTCGGTGCTTGTGGGAGGCATTGTTGGCAGTGCGCTTGGTATTATCTCCGGTTATGCCGGAGGCGTTGTTGATACCATCACGATGCGAGCTGTCGATATTCTGATGGCTGTACCCGGCGTGCTCCTGGCATTGTCTGTTGCAGCTGCTCTCGGGCCAGGACTGATAAACATTGCACTGGCTGTTGCGGTTTCCTCCATTCCGGGCTACGCACGGGTGATGCGTGGGCAGGTCATATCAGTTAAAGGACTGCCTTTCATTACAGCGGCACGTTCATTGGGCGGTTCCAATACGCGTATTTTCTGGAAACATGTACTGCCGCATTCGTTGTCACCGTTGCTGGTCATGGCTACGCTGGGCGTAGGGACATCAATTCTAACGGGCTCCGGACTCAGTTTTCTGGGACTTGGGGTGTTGAAGGAAATACCGGATTGGGGTGCATTGCTCTCCCAAGGGAGAGGTTATCTGACGGTTGCCTGGTGGATCTGTACGTTCCCGGGTCTGGCGATCACTTTGTTTGTACTGGCGGTTAATCTGATTGGAGACGATATTCGCGATCGGCTGGACCCCAAAGTAAAAGGAGCGGCTTGACCGCTATTCCAAAATATAAGAATTTATAAGTTTCACCCTATCCATTTTTATATTTCACTGCGAAACGGTAGCTGTGCCACCAGAGGACGGCGACAGCCGTTTACGCTTGAGGAGGAGATATTCATGTCACATGTTGTCATTATTGCCGGATCACCCTCCAAGCGTTCGCGTTTGACAGGTCTGACGGATTACAGCAGCCAAAAATTAACGGAGGCAGGCATCACCGTCGAAGTTATTCACGTTGTGGATCTGCCCGCTGAGGATCTGGTGCAAGCCCGGTTCGACAGCTCATTCATTCGGGATGCACTTGCTGTCGTTGAAGCCGCGGATGCAGTCATTGTAGCTACACCCGTATACAAGGCATCGTACTCGGGAGTGCTTAAACTGTTCCTGGATCTGATTCCGCAAGAAGGGTTACGGGGCAAGTTGATACTCCCACTCGTTATCGGTGGCTCTGTTGCTCATCTGCTGGCCATTGATTATGCATTGAAGCCTGTACTGGCGGCCCTTGGTGGAAGACATATCCTGGGTGGTGTGTATGCTGTGGATCAGGGAATTGAACGACTGGATGATGGACAATTCGTACTCTCGGCAGATATTACTACACGTCTGGATCGCTCACTGGATGAATTGTTATTGACACTGGAAAAGGATGGGATTACGATATCGTAAAACCAAGTAAGTATATTGGATAAATCAATATAAGATCAAACGTCTGCGGACGTGGATACGGAGGCACTCATGAATATCGAGAATATTGAAGCATTTGTATATATCAATCATTATGGAAGCTTCAATAAGGCTGCCGAAGTACTCTTCTTGTCCCAACCTTCGGTCACAGCTCGCATTCAGTCACTGGAAAGGGAGCTGGGCTGCAAGTTGTTTGATCGGCTTGGCAAGCAAATCGTGCTAACAGAAGAAGGTCGGAAATTCCTGCCATATGCGCAGCAAGTGCTGCAAGTGATTCAGAAGGGCAAGCAGAAGATTCAGCAACGCCGGACAACACCGGATGCGCTTCGACTGGGGAGTACAGTATCGGTATCCAATTATGTCATTCCCGATTTTCTACCCAAGATCAAGGATGCTTACCCCGAGATTAACATCAAATTGACGACAGCAACGACGGATCAGCTGATTGCCAAACTGCTGGGTCAGGAGATTGATCTTGCTTTTGTGCGCAAGGTCATGCATCCTGCGATCCGTACGGTTGCTTTTTATGAAGATCCAATCCAGCTCTATGTGTATAAAGGGCATCCATTCATTGAGAGCGGGCATGTCAGCATGGAAGCCATTCGGAATGAGCAACTGGTCTTTTTTGAATGTGGTTCATTGGACTGGCTTCGCATTCACCGGGCTTTCGACTCGCTGGAACATCCGCCGAATATTACATACCATGTCGATAATTCGGAGACGGCGAAGAAACTGGTTATGCAAGGGGCAGGCATTGCTTTTCTCCCGGGACTCACGGTGAAGAAGGAAGTGCAGAATCAGGAACTGTTCCCCATTCAGGTACATGAGGTGGCAGGTGTATCACTGCAGATCAGCGTTGTCACGTTAAAGGAAGAATATTCGCCATTGGCAGAGCCCTTCGGGGAACTGTTGCGGCAGTTATAGAGCATCTAACGTTGAATCTGATTTTTACACCAAAACGGAGAGTGCAGAACCAATCTGAAGAAGCGAAGCGTGCGCATTTATCAACAGATTTTTCCCTTGAACCAAGGGAGTAAAGAAAATCTGGGGATAAGAGTGATCGGAAGATGGTACTGCAATCGGAGTGATAAAGTGTAACATCTCTAGTTCAACTTAATAGTGATTCAAGAATAGCGGTTCAGCACAATCAAGGAGGAGAAGGATATGAGTATTCGTGTTGGCATTTTGGATCAGACTCCCATCTATGAAGGGGAGACGGCGGTGGATGCTTTTCGGCATACGATTGAGCTGGCACAGCGAGCAGAGCAGCTGGGATTCCATCGATTCTGGGTGTCGGAGCACCATGATTCAGGGCATGTTGCGGGTTCCTCCCCGGAGGTACTCATCTCCCACTTGCTTGCGCATACAAAGCGGATTCGGCTGGGGTCCGGCGGAGTAATGCTCCAGCATTACAGCCCATACAAAGTCGCCGAGAATTTCAATATCCTTGCAGCGCTCGGACCAGGAAGAGTTGACCTGGGAATCGGTCGTGCGCCAGGTGGTTTACCCCGTTCGACACAAGCGTTGCAGGAAGGTATTCAGGAATCAGCATCTCTTCAAGAGAAAATTGTTCAGGTGAAACGATACATCCACAATGAGCCGCTTGAAGATTCATCACATCCACTTGCAGGTCTCAGCGCTTCGCCTCTGTCCGATATTCCAGCAGAACTGTACGTACTTGGAGCCAGTGTTGATAGTGCAGGCATGGCTGCGGAACTGGGACTTCCATATGTCTTTTCACTGTTCATTAACAGTAATATAGAGGTAGCGCTTCAATCGATCCGTGTGTATCGTGAACAATTTGATCGTTCCCAGGGACGGGAGCCCTACGCTGCACTAGCCATATCGTTAATTGTGGCCGAGAGTGAGGAGGAAGCGGAAGGACTTGCGAGCGAGCATATGCTGGTGAAGATCCATCTGGAGAGTGGGAAAGTACTCACTGTCGGTTCTGTGGAACAGGCGGAAGAATTCGGTCGTCAATCAAACGAAACCTATCGGATCGAAATTTTGGAGCCAAGTGTGACCCGGGGGACGAAGGAAAGCGTAGGTCAGGCACTGCTGAAGTTCCAGCAGGAGTTTGCTGTGGAAGAGTTCATTGTGACTACAGCTACACGGGATTTTACCAAGCGCATTCGTTCATTTGAATTATTGCGTGAGATTCTGGCAGAGCAGGGACTAAGCGAATTTGCACTGGAATCCAAGGAAGAAGCAGCAATCGGAAGTAGACAGTGAATATAGCAGTGAATATATACGAATGGGAGGCCGTGTGATGAAAAGTGATCTGGAACAGCCTAAACAGCAGGCTGAGCAACAAGTACAGGGCCCCGAGCATGAACTTCATGGTGAACGGGCGGAAGAATTCGCGGAACGTTTAATCACCATTCGGCGACACATGCATCGTAACCCGGAATTGTCCGGCGAGGAAAAGGAGACAACAGCTGCCATTCGCAGCTGGCTGGAAGAGGAAGGTGTCCGTATTGCAGACGAATATGTGCTGCGGACAGGGCTTGTCGCTGAAGTAGGCCAAGGGGACGGACCTGTTGTTGCCCTAAGAGCAGATATTGATGCGCTGCCCATTCAGGAAGAGACAAAGCTGGAATTTGCCTCCCAGGTAGATGGAAAGATGCACGCTTGCGGACATGACGCACACACGGCAATTCTGATCGGTGCTGCACGATTACTGAAACAGCGCGAGTCCAGTTTGCCGGGAAAAGTACGGTTGATATTCCAGCCGTCGGAGGAAAAAGCAACGGGTGCACGCCAAGTGATCCAGAGTGGTGCATTGTCCGATGTTCGGGCGGTATTTGGTTTGCATAACAAGCCTGATCTCCAGGTAGGTACGGTGGGTATTCGGGAAGGCGCATTGATGGCAGCAGCAGACGGTTTTGTTGTCAAAGTGGAAGGTGTAGGCACCCATGCAGCCGTGCCTGAAGCCGGCATTGATCCAATCGTGGTTGCCGCACATATTGTTACGGCATTACAGGCCATCGTAAGCCGCAATGTGGGAGCACAGGAGAGTGCTGTAATCAGCGTCACCAAGCTTCATAGCGGCACAGCCTGGAACGTTATTCCCGATGAAGCGATCCTTGATGGCACAGTGCGTACCTTTGATGAGAAAGTGCGTGCACGGATTCGCGAACGTTTCAATCAGGTAGTCGCCGGTGTGGCCGCAGCCTATGGCACACGGGCTACGGTTCGCTGGATTCAGGGACCACCTGCCGTGGTCAACGATGAGTCTCTCGCATCTGCGGCGGAGCAAGTTGCAAGTGAGATTGGATTGAATAGTGTTAGACCGCTACCTTCTCCAGCAGGTGAGGACTTCTCTTTTTATCAAAAAGAAGTTCCCGGCCTGTTCCTCTTCCTGGGCACCTCTGGCCCACATGAATGGCATCACCCTGGCTTTGATGTGGATGAACAGGCTCTGCCGCTGGGAGCACATCTTCTGGCTGCACTGGCTGAGAAAGCACTGCACAATGTGCAAGCACTGCACAATGTGCAAGCACATCAAGAGTGATGAGTATAGTGAATCACTGGATCATATCCAGATCGAAACGGTTCCGTTCGACGGCAGCCGTTTTTCGTATTCCCTTTTTTAAGTGAGAGCGGGTAGGAACGACGATTCGCTGAATCTTATCAGACGGTATAGTTATGGCTAGAGCTGGCGCAGAAGCGTCAGCTCTGTTTGGGTTTTCTTATATGGAGGGCAGCTAAAGGTATTTTGAAATTTTTATTTTTTTAATGGAAATATTTGTTGACGCTCCCTAAAAGGATGTGCTATATTTTTCTCGACCTTTAATCGTAATAATTACTATTAGATAAAAAAGAAGAACAGGAGTAGTCGCTGCGATGAAACAGGAGATCGATTTTATCAAGTTCAGTCCCACTCAAAACATGACGATTCTGGTTAAAACGGATCATGCAGCCGAGAACTACAACCATATTGCTACGCGCCTAATGTCATATGATAACGTTTACGCTGAACAAGTGGGATTCATTGAACCAACGAGGAGACCGGAAGCTGTGGCCCGTCTGGAAATGGCCGGAGGAGAGTTCTGTGGCAATGCCTGTATGGCACTTGCAGCACACCACGCATCTGAAGCAGGACTGGCTCAACAGGAGTCTATGGATATCATGCTGGAGGTTTCCGGAACCGATCAATTGATCATGTGCTATGTGAAGAAGCAGCAGCATGAATACAACTGCCAGGTAACCATGCCGGTTCCGAAGCAGATTGAGCAGCGAACAATCCGGTACGAAGGCATCGAACTCGATATGGTGATCATCCGGTACGCTGAGTTCATCCATATCGTGATTGAAGTCGATGACTTCGACGATACGATGAAGAAGAGGGCACAGACCCTTGCAAGATTACTGGGATTAACTCTGGGAGATAAGCTGATCGGTATCTTGTTATATCAATCACACTTGGAAGAAATGGCCCCACTCATCTATGTTCCGGAGCTGGATAGTCTGATCTGGGAGAGAGGGTGTGGTTCGGGTACAGCCTCCGTAGGAGCGTATCTCGCATGGAGCCAGCAAAGGCAGATTACGCAGTACATCAAGCAGCCTGGTGGTGCGATCAAAGTGGTAGCCCAGTGGGATGGCGCAGAACTTGGGAGTATTACGATTGAGGGATCGGTTGGCATCGTGGCTCAAGGCAAAGCCTTCATAGATGCTCCAGCAGAATGGAGCTTTATAAACGCATGAGGTACATGACATGATCGAGACAACGTATTGGGGGAAAAGAAATGATCACATTGGTTCATTTTCAGACATGTTTGAGTGAATTTGAAGAGAAATTCGATAAGCTCGCGAGCAAGTATGATCATACGATTCAGCATAGTTCGGAGCTGGAAGCTGTGATCAATGACTACTCCCGCTTTGTGACCAATCAGGAGAATAAGGCAGCCTGGGAACAGTTGGAGCATTCGGAGCTGGAAGAACTGGATTCGCTTGTATGGCAGTTAAGAAATAAATCCGCCCAGTGTGTGGCGATCATGGAGAAATATCGTGCATTGAAGTTAGGGCGTGTCTCGAAACTCGCTGAAGTGCATCTTTTACCGCCTTTTCGCCCCCTGCTGCGTCACTTTCCCTTGACGTGCCCCGGCACGCCTGCGGAAAACTTCCTTGCTTGGAACGAAAATTCGGCAAAATCTGCTTCCTTCGGAGCTTCCAGACACGCCCTAGACAACGGGGATGTGCAGATTGCCGATTATTTCAAAAACATTGAAGAGTGTATCGATAAAGAATTCGGCAGCTTCCATGTTACCTCTGATTCCAAAGTATTGCTGGTAGGCTCCGGTTCCTTCCCCATGACACCATTACTCATCGCCAAGCGATCAGGTGCAGAAGTCGTCGGGATCGATATTGATGAAGAATCCATTACACTCGGGCGAAAAGTGGTGGAGACACTGGGCACGGGTTTGAAGATTCGTTTGGAGTCAACATTGCTGGAAAATCTGGAGTTTACCAAGGAAGCAACACATATCATTTTCAGCTCTACCGTGGCCCCTAAATATGAACTGCTTGATCAACTGCATGCCCTGACAAATGCACAGGTGGTTGTAGCCATGAGATATGGTGACCAGTTAAAGTCCTTATTTAATTATCCGATGAGAGCGACGGACAGTAACAAGTGGAAGCTGGTAGACCAGATCCTGCGCCCGGATGATGTGTTCGATATTGCGTTGTACCAGAAAGCATAGCCATCCAAGTCAATTCAGGTGGAGTCCAGGTGAACTTTAAATAAAGGAGGCTTATATGAGCAATCTTCAGCGAATTCTGATACTCGGAACCGGGCCTGCATCCATTCAGCTTGCGGTAACACTCAAAGATCATCTCAACTGCTGTATAGGCATTGCGGGGAGACAATCGGTTCGTTCAGCATCGATTTTTTCAGCCTTTGAAGAGAGCAATCAACGTATTCAGGTCAGCATTCAAAATGAGAAACATCAATCGCTCGCAGGTGAATGTTTCGTTGATCATGTGTTCAAGGGATATGACACCATTGATGGTGAGTGGGGAACACTCATTTTGGCTGTAACAACGGATGCTTATATCGATGTATTGGAACAAATGAAAAATGAATTCATCAAACAACTGAAATGTATCATTTTGGTTTCTCCAACGTTTGGGTCGAATCGACTTGTGACCCATTATATGAGAGAGCGGAAATCAGAGCCGGAAGTGATCAGTTTCTCTACCTACCTTGGAGATACCCGTTGGATGCACGAACAGCCGTCGAATCATGTGATTACTACAGGGGTTAAGAAAAAGGTCTATATCGGTTCCACTCGTTACCCATCTGAACAGGTCAGTAAGCTATGCCAAGTGTATGAGCGTTTGGGTATTGCGCTGGAAGTGATGCGATCCCCACTGGAGGCGGAAACGAGAAATATTTCGTTGTACGTGCATCCACCCTTGTTCATGAATGACTTCTCATTAGAAGCCATCTTTGGAGCATCGGATATTCAGAAATATGTATACAAGATGTATCCCGAAGGTCCGATAACACAAGTTTTGATTCGGGAGATGCGGGCACAGTGGCAGGAGATTATGAATATTACGGAACGACTTGATATTCAGGGAGTCAACCTGCTTCAATTCATGACGGATGACAACTATCCGGTTCGATTAGAGAGTATATCACGCCAGGATATCGAGAATTTCAATCAGCTGCAGGTCATTCATCAAGAGTATTTATTATACATACGATACACCTCATTATTGATTGATCCATTCTCGGAACCCGATTCGAAAGGCAAATATTTTGATTTTTCAGCAGTCCCATTCCGTAAAACGTTCATGAACCGCGAAGGGGAACTGGACATCCCCCGTATGCCCAAGGAAGATTACTACCGCATCAAAATCATTCAGGGCATAGCAAGACATCTGGATGTAAGCTGTCCAACCATGGATCATTTTATCGCCAGGTATGAGGCGAAGATTCAGGAAGTAGCTGACGCACACCCGAATCAGCGCTTGTCCGAAGCCTTTGTCATCCAATCCTTTGAAGAGGATATCCGCATGATCTGCACCGGACTTTCGAGTAGTTGGGTCTAGTTATATTAATTTAAGTAAGTTGAATTTAGTTTTACACAATAACGGAGAGGACAGAAAAAACCTGAAGAAGCGAAGCGCTCGCCTTTATCACCGAAATACTACCTTTAGGAGATAGATTTAAGAAATTCGGGGATAACAGCGATCGGAAGGTTGTTCTGTCATCGAAGTGGCAAGTGTAAATTTTTAGTTTTGCTTACTAATCAGGAGGAAATGTTGTGAAAAAGGCTCTTACTTTTACATCCATACTATTGCTGGTGTCTGCCATTGCGCTGCTCGCCGGATGCGGACAGAGCCCAAAAGAGAAAGAGAGCGCCCAAACGGAGCCTGCCAATAGCCAGGTACAAACAGAACTTATCTATGCTTCTTCTAAAGATATTAATGATATGAACCCACATCTGTATACAGGTTCCATGCCTGCGCAAGGAATGGTATATGAGTCGCTGGTGGAAAACACACCTGACGGAATCAAGCCATTGCTGGCTGAATCATGGGATATCTCCGAGGATGGCAAGACCTATACCTTTCATCTGCGACAAGATGTGAAATTCCATGATGGAGAGCCGTTCAACGCAGAGGCGGTTAAACAAAATATCGATGCAGTACAGGCGAATGCCGAAAAACATGCTTGGATCAAGCTTTCTACCAAAATCACGAGTGTAAAAGTTATCGATGAGCACACGATGGAGCTGACGCTGTCGGAAGCCTATTATCCGGCACTGGTGGAACTGTCCATGACAAGACCTTACGTCTTCATATCCCCCAAGGATTTCAAAGATGACGGAACCAAAGACGGGGTAAGCGGTTTCCACGGTACAGGACCCTACAAGCTTACTGCTCATAAAGTCGAAGAGAATGCCACATTTGAAGCCAATGAAGACTATTGGGGTGGTGCACCTGCTATCAAGAAGATCACATCCAAGGTTCTTCCGGCAGGTGAAACAACATTCCTGGCATTGCAAAAGGGAGAGATCAACTTTGTGTTCACCGATGACCGGGGAGCAGATAGTATCGATGTCGAGGCCATGGACCAACTGGCTGAATCCGGGGATTATCAAGTGGTCCGAAGTGAAGCGATGAATACGAGTATGATCGTAGCCAATAGCAGTCGCGAGGATAGTCCGGTTCAGGAAACGGCAGTGCGGGAAGCGCTATGGGTTGGCATTGATCGTGAAACGATCAGTAAAGATATTTTCAACGGAACGCAGACGGTAGCGGACACGCTATTTTCAGCCAATGTCAATTACGCCAAGGTGGACCTGAAGAAACGGGAGTATGATCCGGAAATGGCTAAAAAGCTTCTGGACCAAGCTGGCTGGACATTGACAGATGGTGAAGTGGTGAGAAAGAAGAACGGTCAGCCTTTAGCCATGAAATTATACTATGACAGCAATTCGTCTTCACAGAAAATACAGGCCGAATTGATTCAGTATTCGATGAAAGAATTGGGTGTTCAGCTTGATATCGTGGGCGAAGAGTCTACTTCCATCGCGAATCGGAGAGCAACCGGGGAATATGATTTGCTGTTCAATCAAACCTGGGGACTGGCCTATGATCCACAGAGTACCATTGCTGCCTTTACGTCAGATTCAGCATACAAGCATACGACAAGCGGAATTGCCGAAGCAGATGAACTATATCAGAAAATTGATGCGGTCATGGTTTCCACGGATGAGGCTTCACGCCAATCCCTGTATGCCGACATTATGAAGATCGTCCATGATGAAGCTGTGTTCATTCCGATTACCAACGGGCGTGTCACCGTTGTCGCTCCTGAGAATCTTGATGGAATCTCATTCAAACAGACCCAATATGAACTACCTTTTGAAAAAATGAATTTTAAATATATAAATTGAACTAAACATTTACACAAAACGGAGAGGACAGAAAGAACCTGAAGAAGCGGAGCGTTCGCCTTTATCCCCGGATTTTCCCTATATAAAGGAATCAAAAAAATCTGGGGATAACAGCGATCGGAAGGTTGTTCTGTCATCGGAGTGTAGTGTAAATATTGTTTAGTTCAATTTAAATAGAGCGGAGATGGATATGGGAATTTATATCGTCAAAAGGATTCTGTTAACCATCCCTTTACTGATTATCATTTCATTTATAACGTTTGTCCTGATTAATCTATCTCCCTTGGACCCGGCGGTTGTTGTGTTACAGGCACAGGAAGTTCCGCAGATTACAGAGGAATTAATTGCCCAGACCAACCAGGCTTTGGGGTTCGATCAGCCGTTTATGATCCAGTATGTGAACTGGATCATGGCTGTTGTGCAGTTGGACTTTGGCAACTCTTATGTATCTGGTGAACCCGTGTGGTCATTGATGGGGCCTGCTTTTATGAACACATTGAAGTTAACACTTGTCTCATCAGTATTCATTATTGCGCTGTCCATTCTGCTCGGTGTGATCTGTGCCATGAGAGAAGGCAAGTTGCTGGATCGATCGGTCAGAGGCGTATCATTTTTCCTCACCGCCATGCCATCCTACTGGCTTGCAGGCATGATGATCTGGTATTTTTCCGTCAAGCTGGACCTGTTACCTACCAGTGGCATGGACTCGTTTCGAAGCTACATTCTACCGGTGATCGTAATCACGGTGAGTTATACGGGCATTTACTTCCGAACGGTTCGAAGTTCCATGTTGAGTAATATGAATGAGGACTATGTGTTATATGCACGGGCCAGTGGTCTGAGCGAGAAGAAAGTAACCCTGCATATTCTGAGAAATTCATTACAGGTGGCCGTTTCCATCTTTTGTATGGCGATCCCGATCGTGCTGGGCAGTACGGTAGTCATCGAAAATGTGTTTGCCTGGCCGGGGTTAGGGAGACTCAGCGTGAAATCCATTTTAAGCAGGGATTTTCCGATTATTCAGGCGTATGTTCTGATGTTGGCTGTCACCTTTGTCTTGTTTAATACGTTATCCGACATCATTAATGCGGCGATGAATCCCCGTTTGAGAAAGGAATTCTGATGCGTATACTGAAAAATTGGAGTAAAGACAAACTTGCTATCACCTCTTTGGTGGTGATTATTGTCACGCTTATGGCGGGCATATTGGCTCCGCTTATTGCGCCGCATGATCCTGGACAAGTGAATATGAAGCTTCGTTATGCCTCCTCTTCCTGGGAGTATCTATTAGGCAATGATCATCTGGGCAGATGTGTATTATCCCGGCTTATCTATGGCATCCGTCCAAGTGTGTTATGGGTTCTGGTTGCGCTCAGTCTATCTGTTCTGATCGGGGCTATTGTTGGATTCATCGCGGGTTACTTCAAGGGGAAAGTGGATGCATGGATCATGAGAGTCTGTGATATTATGCTGTCTTTTCCCGGATACGTGATGACACTGGCGGTGGTTGGCATTTTGGGTGCAGGACTGGAGAACATTTTGATTGCCTTTGTGTGGATGAAATGGGCCTGGTTTGCCCGCGTTATTCGAACATCTGTGATGCAATTCTCCGATATGGATTATGTAAAATTCGCCAAAGCCTCCGGCACACCTAATCTGAGAATTATAACCAAACATATTGTTCCGGTTACCTTTGCCGATATTGCCGTCATTGCGAGTGGTTCCATGTGTTCGATGATGTTGCAGATCTCCGGTCTTTCCTTCCTGGGGCTTGGTATTCAGGCTCCGCATGCGGAGTGGGGGATGATGCTCAATGAGGCGAGGGAAGTCATGTTCTCCAGACCTGAATTGATGTTGGCACCGGGCCTGGCCATTGTGGTGGTCGTGTCTGCTTTTAATTTTCTATCGGATGCCCTTCAAGTGGCTTTGGACCCCAAATTGATGACCTCTCAAGGTAAGTCTGACATGTCTTACGAAAGTGAGGTGAGAAAGGCCGCTTATGAATATAGTCGAGGTTGAACATTTGAAAGTATGGGACACCAATACAGACAAAGTGATCATTCATAACAGTTCATTTAAAGTCAAAAAGGGAAGCTGTATGGCCATCGTGGGGGAAAGTGGTAGCGGCAAGTCCGTCACGTGCAGGGCTATCATGCGACTGAACAAGCCATGGATTCGCCAAACGGGCACGATGTTATTTCAGGGAGAAGACCTTAACCAGCTTTCGGAACCGGAGATGCGGCGTAAGCGGGGCAAGCATCTATGTATGATTTTGCAGAATGGCATGAGTGCATTTGATCCCTCCTGTGTCATTGGTGTCCATATTCGGGAGACGCTTCAGCAGCATTTTGGCTGGAACACCCGCGAGATTGAGCGGAAAATCATCAATGCCATGGAAAGTGTCATGCTCAGACATCCGCGCGAGATTCTGAATCAATACCCACATCAACTGTCCGGTGGGATGCTGCAGCGAATCATGATTGCACTGGCATTGGTGCTTGAGCCCGATCTGATTATTGCGGATGAGCCAACAACGGCGCTGGATACGATCTCCCAATATGAAGTAGTGGAGCAATTGATTCAATTACGCGAACGCATGGGCTGTTCCATGATGTTCATCTCCCATGATCTCGGCGTCGTGCAGAAGATTGCCGATGACGTGATGGTCATGAAAGACGGCAAGATCGTCGAGCGCGGTAGCATGCATTCTGTTTTGACAGAGCCGAAGCATGCCTATACGCAGTATCTGGTCTCTACCCGATTGGAGCTGAGCAATCATTTCAAGGCGTTGATGCAGGGGGACGCATAGATGCTAAAGGTGGAAGGTATCGAAAAATCATATAACCAGGGCGGACTGTTCTCCAAGCACAAAAAACAAGTATTGAAACAGGTTACCTTTGAATGCCAGTATGGCGAATGTCTGGGCATCATCGGTGAAAGCGGAAGCGGTAAATCCACATTGGGCCGTCTGATTCTCGGCATTGAACGGCCGGATCGTGGAACGATCTCGCTCGATGGTAAAGACGTACAGGATCGACGTGTACGAATAGGTAACCTTAGCGCCGTTTTTCAAAATTATACGTCTTCGATCAATCCATTTCTTAATGTGGAAGCTGCCATTATGGAACCGATGCAAGCGCAGCAAAAGCTGCGAAAGGATCAGGGTAACTCAGAGAAGGTGGATCTGTTGCTGAATCAAGTTGGACTGGACCCTTCCTATAAATCCAAATATCCGCATGAACTATCCGGCGGGGAGGCTCAGAGAGTGTGCATAGCCAGGGCCATCTCCACCGCTCCCAAATGCATTGTGTTTGATGAAGCGATCAGCTCACTGGACGTGTCTGTTCAGATTCAGGTACTGCAATTGTTGAAAGAGCTTAAGGAAATCTACAAGCTGAGCTATGTCTTTATCACACATGATATACAGGCGGCAGCCTATATCTGTGACAGGGTGATCATTTTCAGAGAGGGTCAGATTGAAGAGACCGTTCCTATTGAGCAGCTAAAGGATGTTCAGTCAGACTATGCGAAGCTATTATTGAAGCATTTAATACCATTTTAGGGGGAACACCCATTGTGAGTGGAGCGATGTCTTGGCCTTTTCTGCGCTTGTACATACTGGTTCTTCTGTATTTCAGTGCCAATGCCATTCTTAACGTGATCATCCCATTACAAGGGGAGTCCTTGGGTGCGAGTGGTACAACGATTGGACTGATCATGGGCGCTTATATGTTCACAACGATGTTTTTCAGACCATGGGCAGGTCGGATTATTCAAAAGCATGGTCCGATCAAAATATTGCGTCTGATTCTGATCATCAATGGATTTGCGCTGATTTTATATACCTTTACGGGACTCGGAGGTTATTTGGTTGCTCGTATTTTGCAGGGTGTATCGACAGCGTTCTTTTCTATGGCTTTGCAGATTGGCATTATTGATGCACTTCCGGAGAAAGATCGGTCACAGGGGATCTCGTATTATTCGCTATTCAGTTATATACCGGGGATCGTGGGGCCTGTTATTGCGTTAGGAATCTGGCAGACGGGTGGTATGGATTATTTTACAATTGTTCTGATCGGCATTGCCGTCTGTACCGGCGTCTTCGGATATACCGCCAAAATGGAACCAAGCAAGGAGCAACCTGCTGAGAATCTTTCGAAGCAGAACGTGAGTATGTGGGAATCCTTTGGTCAGTTGGTGAAGAATCCGTTTCTGTTTCGATGCAGTGTGTTAATGCTCGCCGCTTCCGTTGTATTTGGTGCGATTACCACCTTTATCCCGCTGTATGCGAGTCAAGTACCAAATGGGAATGCGGGTGTGTATCTGATGCTTCAGGCCGGGACGGTGGTGCTGGCTCGAATCATGCTTAGGAAAAGGATTCCGTCTGATGGCAGTTGGCATTCTCCTTTCATGATGGGCACCATGTGTCTGCTCGCCGTAGCTGCGCTATGTGTCAGTTATGCTGTGACAGGAGGCGTGGTCTTTTTCTATGTGGGGGCTGTATTCATGGGAATCGGTCAGGCGATCCTGTATCCGACACTCACGACCTATTTATCTTTTGTGTTGCCTAAGCTGAACCGGAACGTTCTGATCGGCCTATTTATTGCGATGGCGGATCTGGGTATTTCTCTGGGTGGTGTGATTATGGGACCCGTCGCTGACTTCTCTTCCTATTCATTTATGTACATGATCTGTGCTATCCTAGGAGCGGTAATGATCGTTTTTGCCTATGAACGGCGTAGACCCGTGACAGGTACATCTATGAATTGACTGCCAGAAGAGAAAGTGGTGACGAACGTTTGAAGTCTTCAATGACGGCAACATCCAATGGAAAATTAAATCCGGTATCCTTTTCGTTTATCCGGTTTTATATGCTGGCCTTTTTATTTTTTGCGGCAAATTCAGCTTTGACGATTATTCTGCCTTTGAGAAGCGAAGCCGCGGGATTGAATCAGGCTGAGATTGGTCTGATGATGGGGGCATATATGTTCACCTGTATGCTCTTGAGACCTTTTGCAGCACAGCTGCTGGGTAAGCATGGGCCGCTTCGTGTGATGCAATGGCTATTGCTTTTACACGCCGGGACGTTGCTGCTGTTTGTTGTTTTTGGTGTGGAGACGTATCTGTGGTTGCGAGCTCTGCAAGGGGTGGCTACGGCCTTTTTCTCCATGACGATGCAGGCAGGCATTGTGGAAAAGCTGGAGGACAAAGACCGGGCACAAGGGCTGTCCATGTACACCCTGTTTACGATGGTTCCTTCTCTGGTCATTCCGATCATCGCCATACAAATCTGGGAAAATGCCAGTGATCTGGCGTTTACGCTGCTGATGATCGGACTGGCGGCGCTGCCACTTCTGATTGGATATAATGTGGATCTGCCACGGAGTACCGTGCAGAATAAATCGTACACCTTGGGAGACATGTTTCGTTCATTTGGCGGCATCTGGCGCAGTACGCCACTGCTGATCAGCAGTGTGGTGATGTTGTTTGCGTCCTGCGTCTTTGGGGCGACAGCGACCTTTCTTCCTCTGTATATGGTATCCACTGGACTGGCGAGTGCAGGGGTATTTCTGACGATACAGGGATTGGTTGTGATCCTGTGCAGGTTTATTTTACGTAAAAAAATTCCGTCCGACGGTAGCTGGAATACCTGGCTGATGGCAGGGTTAATGCTGTGTGCTGCACTGGGGACCCAGTTGCTTAGCTTAATGGAGATCATCGGGCCATTGGTGTATCTCTCCGCGGTGTTCAGCGGCTTTGCCCTGGCACTGTTGTACCCGACATTAACCACATACCTGTCTTTTGTGCTGCCTGCGGATTCCAGATATGTACTCATGGGAATCTTCATGTCCTCGTATGACCTTGGATTCTCTATGGGCGGACTGGCGATGGGGCTTATTGTACAGGTGAGTTCGTATTCGACCATGTTTATGATCTGCACGTTGCTCTCTATTGCAGCGATGGTTCTGGTGTTGGTATTCAGGCAACGGATGGAAGCGGGAAATAAGGCCAGATCTGTGGTAGCAAGCTGAATAGTAAAGTAAAGGCTCATGAACTGAATTTTCCGGGACGTATCGTCAGGATACGAAGCTGAAGGAGACGGATCATAAGTCTTTTTTATATCTAGCATTTATAAGTTTTCAGCGGAGCAGGACAATTCGATTATCGCAAGAAAAACTACAATTGAACGCGGTCTGCCTTCTGTGAAAGTACGTCGATAGATGTTTTTCTTATCCATTTTTCTGGACTATTTCGTAAAAATAGTTTGACAACGACCGTGCAACAGGATTATAGTCAATGTTGTTAATCGTAATAATTACTATTAAAGTCTGGGTTACGCAGACTGCACATATAAGGAGTCGAGATCTATGACACAAAAGCAAATTCCGGTAACCGTACTAAGTGGTTACCTCGGTTCAGGGAAAACAACCGTTTTAAATCACGTATTGAACAACAGACAAGGGCTTAAGGTTGCCGTAATCGTCAACGACATGAGTGAGGTCAATATTGATGCAGCGCTGGTCAAGGGGGAGGCAACCTTGTCTCGAACCGAAGAGAAGTTGGTGGAGTTATCGAATGGCTGTATCTGCTGCACCTTGCGGGATGATCTGATGCAGGAGATTGAGAAGCTGGTGAACGAAGGCAAGTATGACTATATTTTGATCGAATCCACTGGCATCAGTGAACCTGTTCCAGTTGCACAGACCTTTACATACGCCGATGAGGAGTCGGGTATTGATCTAACTCGCCTGGCCCGATTGGATTGTCTGGTAACGGTGGTGGATGCCAATCGATTCTGGCATGATTTTGGATCAGGACAGAGTCTTCTGGATCGTAATCAGGCGACCGGAGATGAGGACACCCGTGACGTCGTAGACTTGTTGATTGATCAGATCGAAACCTGTGATGTGCTACTGCTGAACAAATGTGATCTGGTCGATGACACCGAGCTGAACAAGCTCGAAGGTATCATCCGGAAGCTACAGCCTAATGCCAAAATTATTCGGACTGAGAATGGACAGGTGAATTCGTCTGAGATTCTGAATACAGGCCGCTTTGATTTTGAAAAGGTGAGCATGTCCGCTGGATGGATTCAGGAGCTGGAGAAAGAGTCGCATACACCGGAAACGGAGGAATATGGCATTGCTTCCTTTGTCTATCGCCGGAGAAAGCCGTTCCATCCTTCCCGTCTGGCTGAATTCATGAGTTACTGGCCGGAAGAAGTGGTACGTGCCAAAGGTTTAGTATGGCTTGCGGCTGAAGGGGATGTTGCTGCAAGCCTGAGTCAGGCAGGACCATCCATTCAATTTGGTCCTGCAGGACATTGGGTCGCGGCGTTGCCAGAAGCGGACAAAGAAGAGATTTTACGTAACGAACCGGATGTTCTGGAGAAATGGGATGCCCAGTGGGGAGATCGCCAGACGGAGCTTGTCATGATCGGAATCGACATGGAACGTGCGAGCATTGAAGATGAGCTGGACCAGTGCCTGCTTAGTGATGAAGAAATGCTGGGCGACTGGGGCCATTTCGAAAATCCACTGCCATGGCCTGTGGAAGCTGTATAAGTCAGAGAGGACAGAAAGGACCTGAAGAAGCGGAGCGTTCGCCTACAAGCTTTCTGCAAGAAAGCTACATCGGAAGCATACGCTATCCCCGGATTTCCCCTTTATAAAAGGAATTAAAAAATCTGGGGATAACAGCGATCGGAAGGTTGTTCTGTTATCGGAGTGTGCAGTGTAAATATTCTTTAGTTCAATTTATAAATATAAATTCAAGGGATAAAGGAGCTGGATTTCATGGCTAAAAAATCAAAAGTGGTCCGTGAGAAGCAACGTCAGGCGATCGTGGCAAAATATGCGGACCTGCGCCGGGAATTGAAGGAAAAAGGGGATTACGAGGCATTGCAGAAATTGCCGCGGAATGCATCTCCGACTCGTTTGAAGAACCGTTGTGAAGTGACAGGCCGCCCGCGGGGTTATCTACGCAAGTTCAAGGTATCTCGGATTAAGTTCCGTGAATTGGCACATCAAGGACAGATTCCTGGTGTAACAAAATCCAGCTGGTAACATGATCAAGGGGTGTACTTTGCTGAAAGGGTGTGCATCTTCATGTTGGACTCGTTTACGTTACGAAGAATTCAGTCGGTGATGAATGGCTATATTCACGAGAAGGTTCCTGCGCCACTGCGAACGATGGTGAAGTTGACATATGAGATGAATGATAATGAATTGATCCTGACCGAAGAAAGACCCGCCGAGGAACGGTATCAATGGGAGAAGATGCATATTGCCCGATTTTACTGGGAAGAAAATCAGTGGAAGGTGTTTGCCAGAGATGAACAGAGCAGCTGGAATCCGGTAGATGTTATTACACCTTGTTCCGATTTTGAGAATGTGTTCGAGCAGGTGGAACGGGATGAGGCTGGGCTGTTCTGGCGGACGTGAGTGAGTTCAAAGATAACCACATTCAGTGGCTATCTTTGGACTTTTTTTGTGTCCAAGAATCACTGAAGCAAAGAGGGGGACGATCTTTTAATCTTTCTTCCTTAGTGGGGAAAAGAATGAATGAAGTCTGTTTTACAATAAAAATTTATTGTAAAACGATAAATATTATGATAAATTCATATCACTTAAAACAAGTGAGGTGCTTTTTGTGAAGCGAGGTACAACCATCTTTTTAAAATTGGCCGTGTTGCTTATTGGTGTTCCCATTCTTGCCTTATGTATATTCGGGATACCCTGGTTAGCGAACAATCCGGTGAATCCGAATTATGCAGGTGCACTATACCCTATAGTAATTATTATGTATGTGTCGGTTATTCCGTTTATCGTAGCACTGTACCAGGCATTCCGTCTGCTGAGCTACATCGACAAAAATGAAGCGTTCTCTCTAATATCAGTGAAATCCTTAAAAACAATAAAATATTGTGCTATTGTAATCAGTAGTCTCTATTTTGTGATGTTGCCATTCGTTTATGTTGTAGCAGAGAAAGATGATGCCCCAGGCCTCATTCTAATGGGAATGGTTCCTGTTTTTGCTTCATTGGTCATCGCAGTGTTTTCTGCTGTACTCCAAAGATTGTTACAGGAAGCGATTGATATCAAATCAGAAAATGACCTAGTGGTCTGAGGTGAATATATGGCCATTATAATTAATATTGATGTGATGTTGGCAAAGAGGAAAATGTCAGTTACCGAGCTTGCCGAGAGAGTTGAAATCACGCTCGCCAATATTTCCATATTAAAAACGGGAAAAGCAAAAGCGATCCGTTTATCCACTCTGGATGCCATCTGTAAAGCACTGGATTGTCAGCCTGGAGATATTTTGGAATATAAGGCTGACGAGGACGAAGATACAAATGAACATTTGTGAAAAATGACCGAAGAAGACTCTGCATGTTGTATGCAGAGTCTTCTTTTGCGTCAGCATGAGGAAGTAACGTTGTGCCTATAACGAATGATTGTGCATCATTCGAAATTGCATAGGTGTTACGTTTTCCTGGGTTTTAAAACATCGGATGAAGTAGCTTGACTGAGAGAATCCCGTTTCCAGCGTAATTTGTTTAATGGAAAGGTTGGTTGTTGCGAGCAGCTGTTTAGCATGTAGTAACCTGGATTCCAAAAGGAATTCCGGGAAAGAGATTCCAAACGTCTGACTGAACTTGCGGCTAAAGTATGTTGTACTGTATCCGGCAATCCCGGCGGCGTGGTCTAGTGTAATGTGCTCGTTACTATGGGAGCGAATATAATTCCCTGCTTCACGAATTCGCTCTGAAGTGTGATTTAACGAAACATTGATTTGGCTCGCTGCGGATTGCAATCGGGTCAGAAGCTCATATAGAGTAGCTGCCACACTGTGCTCGTCCTCCACTTGATAGCCTCTTCCGAGCTCCAGTATTCGATCCATGAGCGCGGTAACCACCGGGAAGTTGGAACATTGAAACAGCCATGGCTCGTCAACGCCTTTTCCATTTAACAGTTCTTCGAGACGAACGCCGTAGAAGTGAATCCAACGAATACTCCAAGGATCATCCAAATCGGAGTAGTAGGTTTGTCTGAGACCGGGACCGTAGAGGAATCCTTGCCCTTGTGTTAACTCATAACGAGTGGTTCCCGTATCCAGGAATCCTTTACCGTCCAGGACAATGTGCAAATTGTAGCATTGATCCAAATTAATTTCTTTGGTTCGATATTCCCGATTCACATAATGTTTCGGAAAGTCACTGTACCCTCCAATAAAATCGGGAAAACATACATGTCTGGGGAAAACCGGCTTGGGGAGAAAGATGTGTTCTTTCACGTGCATCCTCCATTTGAACGCAATATTTTTATGTAGTGAACTGAAATCAATTCAGTCTAGTGTTATTTGAATCTCGGACAATGACAATATTTTATTATAAGTCGCATAATCTTGTCATTTATTATATGTGAAGGTTCCAATAGAATGGAGGCAATATGGCAGGTTAAGGGGGCAATTAAAGGTGGCAAAATCAATCCAAATGGATGAATTGAAACTGGGGGTCTGTTATTACCCTGAGCATTGGTCGGAACAGTTGTGGGAGGACGATTTCCGCAGAATGCAAGAGATGAATATCACAGTTATTCGGATGGCTGAATTCGCATGGGCCATCTTTGAACCGGAAGAGGACCAGTTTGATTTTAGTTTTTTCCAGAAGGCACTGGATCTGGCACATCAATTCGGCTTGAGCGTTATTTTGGGAACACCGACAGCAACTCCACCAGCGTGGTTAACCTCAAAATATCCTGAAGTATTAAACGCGAATAAGGACGGCGTATTGTATCAACACGGTATGCGGCGTCATACCAATTACAGCAGCCCAATCTACAGACAGCAATGTGAAAAAATCGTGCGCAATATGGTGATTGCCTATAAAGAACATCCGGCTCTTATTGGATGGCAGATCGATAACGAATTCAATTGTCATATGGATGTTTTCTATGCTGAGGCGGACCATGTCGCCTTCCGTGAATGGCTTAAGAATCGTTATGAATCGTTGGAGAATCTGAACCAGGCTTGGGGAACCGTTTTCTGGAGTCAGACCTATACCGACTGGGAGCAAGTTCACCTTACCCGAAATATGGTCAGCCAATCGCCAAATCCTCATTTGGCACTAGATGAAAAGAGATTCATCTCAGCTAATACCATTTCATTTGCCAAGCTTCAGGTGGACATCATTCGGGAACTGGATCCGAAGCATTGGATCACAACAAACGGTACGTTTGGACACTTGGATAATCATGAAATGACAGAGGATTTATTGGATTTCTTCTCTTATGATTCGTATCCGCAGTTTGCCACGATCTTCCCAGGGACAGACGATAACTCATTACAAGATCGGGCCTGGAGCATGAAACTGTCGAACGTACGCAACATGTCACCGAACTTCTGCGTCATGGAACAACAGTCTGGGCCAGGAGGCTGGGTTGACAGTATAGGCATGGGTACGCCAAGACCGGGACAGATCCGATTATGGTCGTATCAATCCGTTCTGCATGGTACGGATCTGCTCGTCTACTTCCGCTGGCGGACGGCAACATTTGGCACCGAGATGTACTGGCATGGCATCAATGATTACCATAATCAGCCCAACAGAAGGGTACGCGAGGTTGCACAAGTAGGGGAAGAGTTTGCCAAGATCGGGCGTGTTATTGCGGGCACTACATATCAAGCCGATGTTGCGATCCTACAGGATTACGATAACATCTGGGACGGGGAGTTGGACGAGTGGCACGGTCCGCTTCAGCAACAGAGTGTACGCTCCTGGTATAAGCAGCTCCAGTATCGTCATATTCCGACTGATATGGTTACACTGCAACCAACGACAACACTGGAGGATTTATCCGAATATAAGGTGATCATCTATGCTCACCCGGCCATTATGACAGACGAGACAGCAGAACTTCTCCAAGCCTATGTCAGTCAAGGAGGCACTCTGTTTTTCGGTGCGCGCACCGGATATAAGGATCTCAAGGGGCATTGTTATATGAGACCGTTCCCTGGGGCTGTCGCTGAGTTGTGTGGTGTAACCGTAGAGGACTTTACCTTAATCAAAGGAACCATACCAGCAGCCAAACTGCATTGGAATGGGGCGAGTGAGCGGCTTCAGGAGGGAACGTCAACGGCCGGATTTAACGAAGTTCTTCATGTGGAGCATGCTGACGTGCAGGTCATGGCTGAGTATACATCCGAATATTATGCAGGTAGTCCTGCTTTGACCAAACGTACGGTAGGTCAGGGGCAAGTATGGTATTATGGAGCGGCTTACAATGAACGGGTCGTTGATGCTCTACTAGATGAAATAGGGCTAACTTCACCTGTGGGTGACCTGGTAGAGGTACCGTCCGAAGTTGAGCTTGGTATCCGTTCCGGTAAGGATAAAGCTTATGTATTTTTACTCAACTACTCGGATCACCAAGTGGCCATCCAGCTTAAGAAGGAGGCCACAGAGTTACTGTCGGGTACAACACTTCAGAATGAGATCAACATGCCCGCGTACGGTGTATTCATCCTGGAGATTGATTTGCCACATTAAGAAATTCATTCATCCATATCATGCGTTATATAGAAAGAAACACCAAAAACGCCTTGCAGCGAATGCAAGGCGTTTTATATATGCATGATGTGATGTTGAATACACGTTGAGTATAGGCTGTTATTGTCTACATTTCGTATACCTATGCTTCGTACAAAATCTCACCTGTCCTGGATACATCATATCCCTCGAATGATTGCAGTTCCTGCCTGAACTCCGGCGATTGGAGAATTCGCAGTACAGATTCTGTCCAAGCTTCATTACCTTGCTTCCTCAGCATGACCAGATCATAGCGCTCCTGAGTGAGCGGGACAAAATCAACCTGACCCACAAGTCGTGCAGCCTTTTCAATGCCAACTCCGACATCAGCTTCACCTGAACTGACTTTGGCAGCCACGCCCATGTGACTGGTTTCTTCGACTTGATATCCGATCAGACCTGCGGCAGGAATTCCATGCAGCCGAAGTTGCTCATCCAGCAATACTCGCGCGCCAGAACCTATCTCCCGGTTAGCGAGTCGAAGATCAGGCTTGCTCAGATCGGTCCAATTCTGTATGTTCTGTGGATTGCCACGCTGTACATACAATCCGGCAGGACGTGACAGCAGGTTTACCACAACATAGGACCGCCCCGTCAGAATTTTGCGAATATACGGCAGATTATACTCACCGGTATCTCCGTCGAGCAGATGGGTGCTGACCAGATCGGACTCACCGTGATACATCGAGATAAGCCCATCCAGACTACCCATGAACGAGCGTAGCGGACGAATGTCCCGAGTTTGTTTTTCCATATGGCGCATTAGAATATCCAGACTGACATCCTGACCTGTTATGACCAGATGCCGTGGTACAGCAGGCATTGCATGAGCAGAACTCGCTGGAGTATTCGCATGCGCAGACCCAACCGGAGTAGTTGATTGTAAGGAAGTTCCCTGAGAATCACCATGACCTGGCTGGGTCCCTGATGCAGAGGTCGGGATACGTTGACCTGAGGACTGAAGTTGCTTGGAGCGACGTTTATATGCCTCCAGATCGGTTGCATCAATTCGCATTTGTTTACCCACACGGTATGCGACGAGGTCTCCTTTTTTGATCAGGTCATAGACCGTTAGTTTCGATATTTTGAGCAGCTTGGATATTTCTTCGGTTGTGTAGGATTGCTCCTCCGTCATAAGTGAAGATCCTCCTTCAAAGGTAATGATCCGATCATTCATCGTAATGGAATGTTTCTTGTACTATACCATTAATTGAGGGATGCCATAAACTTGAGAACACGTAATAAACGCATAGGACAGATAACAAAAATCAAATGTGATCTTAATCACCTTCCCATTTTTTTTGTCTTGTGTATAATTAGATATAATCAATTATAACTAGTTATATCTAAATATAACGTTGGGGGAGAAATGAATGAGAAAGAGAATCGGATATGTGTTGGGAAGTATGTCACTGGGACTGTCTCTTGTATTGGCTGGTTGCGGCACAAGCACGGGCACTACGGATACATCCACAGGTGCAGAACAAACGACCTCAACGCCAGCGGCATCAGGTGAAAGTTCATCAGCAGGAAATACCGATCCGCAGGAAACGGTAGATCTGACGATCTCTGCGGCGGCCAGTCTGACCGATGCGATGAAAGAGATTGAAAGCAATTATGAGCTAGCTAATCCTTATATAGAACTTAACTTTAACTTTGGCGCCTCGGGTGCCTTGCAACAGCAGATTGAACAGGGTGCCCCGGCTGATGTCTTTGTATCGGCGGCAACAAAAAATATGAATGCGTTAGTAGATGAAAACCTGATTGCCTCGGACGACCAAAAGAATTTGCTACAGAATTCACTGGTGGCAATTGTGCCAGCAGATGGGACCCATACCGTAACCAGCGAAAAGGATCTCACAAATGACTCCATTAAGACGGTAGCTATTGGCATTCCGGAAAGTGTGCCTGCGGGAACCTATGCGAAGGAAGCTTTGACGAATGCCAAACTGTGGGATCAACTGGAGAGCAAACTTGTGCAGGGGAAAGATGTTAGACAGGTTCTCCAATATGTAGAGACAGGCAATGCAGATGCAGGATTTGTATATAAAACGGATGCTCTTACTTCGGATCAGGTGAACATTGCGTTTGAGGTGGACAAGAACAGCTACACACCCGCCAATTATCCGATAGGCATTATTGAAGGAACAAAACACCGTACAGAGGCCGAACAATTCTATGCGTATTTGCAAACTCCTGAAGTACTGGATATCTTCGCGAAATACGGCTTCACGATTCCCGAATGAATGTGAACGCCATAGACTGGTCCGTATTCTGGTCACCGGTGCGCCTGTCGCTTCAGGTTGCGCTGTTATCCAGCGTGGTGGCCACTGTGCTGGGAATCGCGATAGCCTGGAAGATGTCGCGTACTTTATTTCGGGGGAAGACGTTGCTGGAAACGGCATTTATGCTACCGCTAGTACTGCCTCCGACGGTGGTTGGATTTCTGTTGCTTGTCATACTGGGACGTAAAAGTCTGTTTGGACAATGGATTGAAGCCATATTCTCCGCACCGGTTATTTTCACCTGGTGGGCTGCGGTGATTGCTTCGGTGGTGGTTGCTTTTCCACTCGTGTATCAGACCATGAAATCAGGATTCAGCGGTGTGGATCGGGATCTGGAAGATGCGGGACGTTCGATTGGGGCGAATGAGTGGCAGGTTTTTCGTTACATTTCCTTGCCGCTCGCAGGCAGAGCCTTGATGACCGCCTTCATCCTGGGCTTTGCCCGGGCACTCGGGGAATTCGGAGCCACACTGATGATTGCAGGCAATATTCCGGGCAAAACACAAACGGTACCTACGGCAATCTATGTCGCTGTGGATTCGGGCAATCAGACCATGGCCTGGGCGTGGACTGTTTCCATTATCATCATCTCATTTCTCATGTTACTGATGACCAGACAGCAGCGAGATGGGAAAAATGACTAATTTGATATGTGTTTATATTATATATAAAATGATGAAAAACCCGTTTTGAGGAAACAACTTTATTTCTTAACGCGGGTTTTTTATTACCAATTTCATATGTACCAATATCAATATCCTGCCAAATTGGTCTTAATGGAAATGTAAAGCTGTTTTAACATAAAAAAATAAAAATTTTCCCGAAATTTAATCGTTCAGTACTCGCTTTCAGTGGGCTTGTTCCTGTAAGATAGAAGTAATGGATTCCAGCCAAGTACTGAAATAAGGAGAGACGACGATGAACACTAAATCTGATTACGGCGTTTCGTTGCAAATTGATGACTATCTGGATCTTTTGCATTTTGCCATCCAAATTCAGGATCAGGAATGGCAACAATCCCTTATCCGCCAACTCAAAATATTTCAGACGGCGACGGAGCAGCAACGCACACCTGAAGAGGAACTATGGACACGGTTTGATTACATCAACAGCAAACTGACAGGTCTGTGCCACCAGATTCATGCCGCTCATTCCATGGACGAACGCAAGAAGTTCGAGGAACGGATCGGTCTCTTACAATTACAGCGAGTGGAAGTTGCACGTAAAATTAAATGGGCGAGTCGCAGATAGATGAGTAGTGTACACACCAAGTGATGCACCGCCAAAATGGTATAATCAGTGAGAGACATACAGGAAGAAGCCATCCGCCAATGGATATGGGGGATGGCTTTTTCTTGTACTATAGAGAAGTCCTATAACCATATCAGGATGTCCTATTAGTTTAGTTATTGCCCCAAGATGACTTGTAATGATATTCTTTGTTCAACCTAATTCCGACTATACAAGTAAGAATGGTTTGGTAATGGGAAGAGGAATGGGAGTGCACATCATATTCGCTGTGATAACAGCCTGTGGAGGAGATTGAGAATGGTTAAAAAACGGGGGATTCAAAAATTCCGGACAGCACTGCTGTTCATTACAATGCTGGCGGTACTGGCTGGATGCAGCACAGGAACTGCAAGCAATGATTCAGAATCTGCTTCGGCAGCAGGCGACACCAAAGTGAAAAAGATCATTGTAGGAACAGGTACACAGTTCCCGAATGTCTGCTTCATTGATGAGAATGGCAAGTTAACAGGTTATGATGTGGAACTGATCCGGGAGATCGACAAACGTTTGCCTGAGTACGAATTCGAATTCAGCACCATGGATTTCAAAAACCTGCTGCTGAGTCTGGAAACGAAAAAAATTGACCTGATCGCTCACCAGATGGAAGTGAATGATGAGAGACAGGCCAAGTTCCTGTTTAATGATGAAGCCTATAATATTTTTCCAAATAAAATTGTCGTAAGTCAGAAAAATGAGGAAGTAAAATCGATTGAGGATCTCAAAGGGAAAAAACTGATTGTTGGTGCTACAAGTAATGCGGCTGTACTTGCTGAGAAATGGAATGCAGCGAACGGCAACGGGATTGATATCGTTTATTCCGGAGCAGGTGAGGATACCATTACCCAGATCAAAACAGGCCGGGTGGATGCCACCATCAGCACGCAGTTTGCCATTGATTATCAGAATAAGGCGATTGATGCTCAGCTGAAAACGGTAGGAGATGCCCTCTCCAATTCCAAAGTGTACTTCATTCTGAACAAAGATGAGCAGGAGCTCAAAACCAAAGTGGACGAAGCCCTCAAAGCGGTCAAAGAAGATGGAACATTAGGCAAACTGAGCACAGAGTGGCTTGGAGCTGACTATACGGTTGAAGAGTAGTCTGAGAAAGGTGTGCAGCGGTAATGGGAAAATCATTTGATCTGTCATTGGTTCTGGATTTCATCCCGGAACTGCTACGATATTTGCATATAACACTGATTGTACTGGGTGGCTCCATCGTGCTCGGACTGGTGGGCGGCGTGCTTCTGACCGTTCCCCGGCTGTATCGGATTCCGGTACTAAGCCAGTTGGCTACCCTGTACGTCTCATTCATGCGGGGCACACCGATCCTGATCAAATTGTTCCTGGTATATTACGGACTTCCCGAGCTGCTCAAACCCATTGGCATCGACCTGTCGAGAACCGACCCGTTGTTATTTGTCATTGTGACCTATGCACTTAGTGACGCGGCATCCTTTGCCGAGATCTTTCGCGGAGCGGTGCGCAGTGTGGATAAAGGTCAGACGGAAGCTGCCTATGCTGCGGGCATGACCACATTCCAGTCTTTTCGGCGGATTGTTGTTCCGCAGGCACTGATTGTTGCTTTTCCGAACATGGCCAATACGTTAATCGGTTCATTAAAGGATACTTCTTTGGCCTTCTCCATTGGTGTCATGGATATGGTGGGCAGAGGGCAGACGTTAATTTCGGCTACATCGCATGCACTTGAAGTGTATATCAGTCTGTCTGTGGTCTATTATGTCATTGTTATTGTGCTTGAAAAAGGATTTGCCTATGCAGAACGCAGACTCCAGCGTCATGAACGCAAGAGGGTTCTACACAAACCGGCAATTCGAGCCAAACGCCTGAAAGAGGTTGTTCAAAAAGTCCGCTTTTGATTACGAATCATGCCTGGCGGCATCATCAGCATCGAAGATGAAAACCAGACTTTTTGAACTCTCACTGAAACGAATAGCGGGGTGAGCATATGTCGATTGATCTCCAGTTTATCTATACCTCTTTTTTTCAAATCCTGAAGGCATTGCCACTGACACTCGTCATTACGATTGTGCCGTTGATTGCAGGCTTCGGAATCGGTCTGGCTACGGCTCTGATTCGTATCTATCGTGTGCGGTGGATTCACCGCATTGCTGACTTCTACGTTTCATTCCTGCGTGGAACACCGATGCTGATGCATCTGTTCCTCATCTATTACGGCATTCCGATGATTATCGATAAGCTGGCGGAACGTTACGCTTGGGCTTTCCAATCCTCATCGATCCCAATTCTCGTATTTGTACTGATTGCCTTCTCGCTCACCGCGGGTGCCTATATGTCCGAGATTATCCGTTCTGGCATTCTAGCTGTGGATATCGGCCAGATGGAAGCCGCTCACGCTGTGGGTATGAGCACATTCCAGGCTTTGAGGCGCATCATCATCCCTCAAGCGATCGGGGCGGTCTTGCCTAATTTGTGCAGCATGTTTGTCGGGTTCCTGCATGGATCAACACTCGCTTTTACCGTATCTCAGATGGACATCCTCGGTAAAGCGGATGTGGTGGCATCCGTCAGTCTGAAATTTTTGGAGGCCTTTATCGCCGCCGCGTTTATCTACTGGGGGCTGACCATCATTGCCGAGCGGATCACCGCTTTGCTTGAGCGTCGGGTTGCCGTGTACAGCAAAGGAGGCGTGTCATGATTACATTAACGAACATACACAAAACATTTGGCAAGCAGGAAGTATTGAAGGGAATTGATCTGACTGTTGAACAGGGCGATGTCGTTGCGATCCTTGGACCGAGCGGATCAGGTAAAACAACGCTGCTGCGCTGCGTCAATTTTCTGGAACGTGCCGATGAGGGCGAGGTTCAGATCAGTGGATTAAGCGTCGATTGCAAGCATGCACGCAAACATGACATTGTGCAGTTGAGACGAAAAACGGCGATGGTGTTCCAGCATTATAATCTGTTCAAACACAAGACTGTGCTGGATAACGTCACGGAAGGTTTAATTATTGCCCAGAAAATGTCCAAAGCTGATGCCCGTACTCGTGCCTTGCGTGTGCTTGAACAAGTCGGACTGTCTGCCAAAATCAATGAGTATCCAAGTATGTTGTCTGGTGGGCAACAGCAACGAGTGGGCATCGCCAGAGCACTGGCACTGAATCCCGAAGTGATTTTGTTTGATGAACCGACATCAGCGCTGGACCCCGAGCTTGTGGGTGAGGTGTTGTCTGTCATCCGCTCCATTGCTCAGGAGGGGATCACCATGATTGTAGTCACCCATGAAATGGGGTTTGCCCGTGAGGTGGCCAATCGGGTTGTTTTCATGGATGGAGGTTCCGTTGTGGAGGAAGGAACCCCGGAAGAGGTGTTTGTACGTCCAAAGCAGGAACGTACTCGCCAATTCCTCAGTCGATATTCTTCCGACTGGAGTTATGTCATCTGACGATATAGGCGCAAGCTGTAGTAACTGACGATCCCGGCCCGGCATATGCTGTAACAGGCAAATGCTGATAGGCCGGGTTTTTCTATGGGTGAAGCAGGCCGTGACGGTAAGGAGGAGGATCATGCAGAGCAAAATCGATGAAATTATCACACATATTGCACACTCTCACCAGCAGATCGCACGTGTGCTGGATGCCAAACGCCAAGTCGCTGTACGCATGTCTGAAATCATCAATCATTTGCCAGATATCGAACCGGAGTTGGATGGCGTTGACGGTCTGCTGGATAGCTCTGGGCAAATCAACAAAAGCATTATCTCTTACTTGGGGGGCCTTGCAGATCTGGAAGAGGCTGTAGCCGAAACGCTGACCCAAGTCATGCGGGAGATCGCGGTTCAAGAAGAAGAATAAGCCCGGAAGGCGGGTGAAGGAACATGAGTAGAGAACAGAGTCTCATTCTGATGCTGGACGCAGCAGCCAAAATGCAGTGGAATATTGCCCTGATCCTGGAGGCAAAAGCGATTGAGGCCGAGAAGGTACGGAACTGGACGCTGAATCATTTGAATGGGGATACCTTTCTGACGCATGGGGATCAGGTAGGCGAGCCGCTCAAAATGCATGATCAGCTGGTGGAATTGCTGGAAGGATTAACCCGGATGGAGACCGGACTGTGCAACAATCTCAAAGCGGTGATGGTGCAGAACGATAGCGAAGATGGCGGCGGTATGGACGGTGGCATGTTTGGCGGCATGGATCTGGGAGACATGGGAAAATGAGTCTGATGCGGCGTGAGCAGGAAGCCAAACTGGCGCTCATTGAATCCATTGCACACAGTCAGCAGGCGCTGGCACGCATTCTGGACAGTGTAGCCAGTGTAACCGCTCATTCGGAAGTATCCGCCCGCAGTCTGGCCGAGAACATTCGTTTGCTGAGTCGCTATCAGGCAGAAATGTCTCGTATGGTTACGGGAATCAGGCTGGCCCGAATCCAGCATGGGGAGCCTGGCTTGCCGTGGCTCAAAGACCCCGGGTGTGCAATTCGTATCGTTCGGGACATACAGGAGGAATGTTGACATGTTAAAGAAGAAGAAAATAAGACTGAGAACCAAAAGAGCTTTGTTAATCCGTGGAGCCCGTCTGCGCAAAATTCGCAAGCTGCGTGCGCTCAGAGCCAAACGTGTTCTTCACAAACGTCCACTTAAAGGACGCAGTGCGTGGCTCAAAAAAAAGAAACGTGCGGTACGGCGGCACCGGAGTCCAAAGGCCGTACAACCAGTCGTCCCGGCTACCCCTACCGATCCGAACCCGGACGGTGCTTACAGCCAGGGATACAACGAGGCGTACAACGAGGGATTCAACGCGGGTTTCGCCAAGGGATTCGAGGACGGACATCAGCTGGCGTACAAAGCACAGTAACCGAGTAGACAGGATTATTTCTGCATGGAATGATATCTGTCTTATAGTGCCGGTTCAAAAAGACCGGTTTTCAGTACCGAGAAGATGGGATGAAGCTGAAATGGAGTAGCGGAGCGTAGAGAAGACTACGTGAGCAACGGACATTTCGGCTGAATTTCATATTCGATGCTGGTGATGCCGATAGGCATCCTTCGTAATCAAAAGCGGACTTTTTGAACATCCTCTAACAAATAGCCAGGGGGGCAGATCCCTCCGGGCTATTTGCATCGCCGCAAAAGCGGACATGCCCGTACAGGCGGATGTGGAGGGCAAGCGCCAATTTTGCGCCTTGCAGGACACCCGTCCATGATGCATCTGACCCCGAGGCATATCCTTTAGAGGGAAGACCAATCTCGGGGAGAGTCTGGAAGTGAGATCTCCTGAAGGAAGACAGGGTGAAGAATGTGGCAAAACGAAAGCACCGTCCGCTGACCGAAGCGGAAACGGCTTACCGCGGCGGATATGCAGAAGGCCGCAGATTCGGCGGCTGTCAGGCCATGATGGAGCGGGTGCAGATGTTTGAACCGACCCTGCGGGACATGAAAGTGTTATATATCCCGCAAGGATTCGATGCCATCGATGAAGGTGTCACCTTGGCTCTGCAGCAATCTGTACGTGAATGCGTTGTTGGATCGCCAGCAGCGATGTTGCAGGAAGCCAGTCAGCATCGGCCCGATGTTGTGCTCGTCATGAATGGTCTGCATGTATTTCCCGCAGATCATGTGGAGCAGGTGAATGGCATACGTGCACTCGGTATCCGAACTGCCGTGTGGTTTGTGGATGATCCGTATTTCACCGAAGATACAACGTCCCTTTGCCAGCACTATGATGTCGTGTTCACGCATGAAGAGGCCGCGGTGCCCTTCTATCTGGCACATGGAGCGAACCAGGTCATCTATATGCCACTCGCGGTGAATCCAGGCATGTTTCAACCGCGGCGCGCGGCACCGCAGCATCAGCACGACATTTGTTTTATCGGTACCGGATTCTGGAACCGGATTGCCTTGTTTGATGAGCTGGCCCCTTTTCTTGCGGACAAAAAGGTATTCATTGCGGGTAGCCAGTGGAATCGGTTGGCACGCTTTGATGTACTAGGCCGTTTCATCCACGAAGGATGGATTGCTCCTGGAGAGACAGTGGATTATTACAATGGCGCCAAGATTGTCATTAACATTCACCGGACTTGCGAGAATGGGGAAGACAATCGCAACACACATCATCTTGAAGGTCACTCGATTAATCCACGCACGTATGAGATTAGCGCATGTGGCACAATGCAGATTACGGATGCACGTGCAGATTTACCCCGTTATTATAAGCCGGGATATGACATCGAGACGTTCACCAACGCAGCAGAACTTCAGCGCAAGATCCACTATTATCTGAAGCATGAAGAAGAACGACAGGCGATGGCGTGGCGTGGACTTCTCACCACGATGAACCAGCATACATTCACTCGCCGGATCGGTCAGTTGCTGGAACATTTGTAATCCCAGTCTGAAGTGCAGCATTAACAAGAACCCTATCCCAAAAAATAAAGGAGTGGCGGTATGTCTCTCAAACACCGTAAAACCAAAAAGGTTCATGCACCCGTACTGAGCCTGGCTGATCAAGCACGCAAAAATGGGCAACATGCCGGATATGACGCAGGTAAGGAAGAAGGATATCTGCGCGGTCGCGCCAACTATATTGTGAATTGTGCACAGGAACCGTTGCCTTTCCGACAGCTTCACGTGCTGTATGTATCCTCGGGTAAAGGCTTCCCTTACTCCCCGTTGGATGAGGCCATTATGGCCACGCTACAGGGTATGGTAGCTCAAGTAACCCTCTCTGATCCGCGTCAACCGGTTTCTGAAATTGCGCTGCAGACGCGTCCTGATCTTGTGCTTGTGCTGGATGGAATGGATATCCCCATCGAGCATATCGATGCGATTCGCCAAGCAGGCATTCAGACGGCGATCTGGCTCACGGATGACCCGTATTATACAGATATGACGCTGGATATTGTGACACATTTTGACCATGTCTTCACGTTAGAACTGAACTGTATTGATCTATATCGACAAATCGGCTGCGCGTCAGTTCACTACCTCCCTTTTGCCGCATTCACTAATCATTACTTTCCGATTACAACACCTTCCCCGTTAAAACGGGATGTCAGCTTTATCGGCTCGGCCTATTGGAACCGGGTATACTTCTTCAATCCAATCATGCCTCAGTTGATGTCACACAATACGGTATTTAACGGAATCTGGTGGGACCGTCTGCCTGACTATACTGCCTATGGAGAGAAGATTGAGCTCGGGCGCTGGATGAGTCCGCCGGAGACCAATGATGTGTACAATGGCACCAAAATTGTCATCAACCTGCATCGATCCCACGAAGATGATTCCGTCAATAATAATCACCTCAAAATCCCGCCAGCTTCACCGAACCCGAGAACGTTTGAAATTGCCGCGTCCACGACGCTACAGCTGACCGACGCCCGGGATGACATTGCGCGTTTCTACAAACCGGGTGTGGAGATTGAGACATATTCCTCGCCGCAGGAGTTACTCGACAAAGTGGAATATTATCTTACTCATGAAAAGGAACGCCGTGAGATTGCACTTCGTGGACTTGAACGTACACTGAAAGACCACACGTATGGCAAAAGAATTAATGAAATGTTAACCATCATATTCCCTTAATTCTGGCCGGGAGGAGGTGTGCACAGTACCCTGTATCCGATACCCGTTTACAGGGTCCGTGCGGCCATGGCAACGAAACCAAAGATGATGTTATTTTCACATGTGTGCAATACTCGCAGCATTACAGGCGCCGAGAAGCTGCTGCTTCATTTTATGAGAGAGATCGGTGCGATCTTTGAATGTGTGCTCGTAGTCCCTCAGGAGGGGAAGCTTGCGGGGCTTGCGCGGAGATTCGGCATTCAGGTCAAAATATGCACTCTGCCGATGCTTCACGGTGTGTACACACCTTACCTGGGCATTGCAGATGATGCAGAGCAGCTTCGCCATACACCAGCATATCAGGAAGTGGTCTCTCTAATACGAGAGACTGCTCCCGATCTCGTGTTAACGAATACCTGTGTCAATGTGATGCCGGCAGTAGCGGCGAAGTCGCTTCAGATTCCGATTATCTGGAAGATTACCGAGATCATTCATACGAATGAACATACAACCGAGGCAATCCAGATGATTGGCCGTTACGCGGATTGGATTATCGGTATATCCGAGACAGCGGTAGCCCCATTCCAAGAAGCCGGCATGGGTGACAAAGTGACCATCATATCCCCAACTTGGGAACCCGCGCTACCAGCACCGGACCGCTGGGTTCATCTGCGCGAACGCAAGCGTAAAGAGCTCGGTTTCAAATCATCGCAGACCTGTATCGGTTATATTTCTTCATTTATATATGATGCCAAAGGGTTGAAACCTTTTGTGGATATGGCTTTGAGAATCTGTGAAACACATTCGCGCTGTCGCTTCTGGATCATCGGGGCAGCATCGGATAAAAAGTATTACGACGAGTGTGTATCACGGGTGAAAAAATCCGGGTATTCACGCCGGTTTACCTTCACCACATTTGAAGAGAACGTATCTCTGGCATATACCGCGATGGATATCCTGGTCATCCCAAGCATGGTCAAAGAAGGATTTGGCATGACCGCACTGGAGGGGCTCTATTTTGCCAAACCGGTCATCGCTTTCGCTCAGGGTGGACTGAAGGAATTAATGGAATCCGTAGGCAGTGATGCATTTTTGGCCCCGCCGGGTGATACCGAAGCGCTTGTCACTTTGGCAACAACCTTGCTGAATGATGCAGAGCTGGCCTCAAATACGGGGTGGCGTAATCGGACAGAAGCGGAAAGGCTCTACGGCGTTGAAACCTACCGAACGAAACTGCATACGATGGTGACACAGTGGTTATTGCGTTTTCCCGGATGGTTTGCTTATATCCAACCTCCGAATGGACCTGTGTATACCCATGGGGAGGGAGGACTACGCACTGTACTGGTCCTGGAGCCGACTACGGTTCGAGCACTATTATTCCCACTGACCGTCATACAGGCGTTACCACATTCCTCATTACCTCCAATCGCATTGGGGCACGATGCTCCTGTTGCCTCAGGTACTGGCCCGGCTGCAAAGCCGGTTCAACAGAGGGGCAAAACGCGGAAACGTCGTCGCAAGCCACTTGCACCTCATTCTCGCCGAGACCGTGAGGGGCTGAAGCGTGCTTCCGGAACTGGCAGACGTAAGAGGAAAACTCGTACAACGAAGGGACCACGTCCGCATATGGGGAAATCGGCTAGTCGCAGACGCAAATCTGCCAAAGCGGGACGTAGCCGAGCAGGGCGCAAGGGTTCCAATACAAGATGAAGGCAGGGATTACGATGAAGATCATGACGGTGCTGGGTACGAGACCTGAGATCATACGGCTCAGCCTGATCATCTCCAAGCTGGACCAGTACGCGTCCAAACATATTCTGGTGCATACGGGACAGAACTTCACGGAAAGTCTCAGCGGTCTCTTTTTCAAGGAAATGGGCCTGCGCGCACCGGATTACGTTCTTCAGGATGAAGCGGCCACTCTGGGACGACAGTTATCCTCGATGTTTACGCAGATGGAAGATCTGATATTGCAGGAGAAACCCGATAAATTGCTGTTGCTTGGTGATACCAATAGCGCATTATGTGCAATATTGGCTGAGCGCATGGGTGTTCCTGTTATTCATATGGAAGCAGGTAATCGTTGCTTCGACCTGGATGTGCCTGAGGAGAAAAATCGTAAGGTTATTGATGCCATTTCCACCGTTAATATGCCTTACACGGAACAGAGCAAGAAACATTTGGTCAGTGAAGGGGTACCAAGCAGGCGCATCGTGCTCACGGGCAATCCCATCTATGAAGTAATGCAGCACTACGACGCGCAAGTAAGTTCCAGCAAAATACTCAAAAAGCTCAAGCTGAAGTCCGGGCAATACTTCCTGGTTACTGCGCATCGAGCCGAGAATGTGGATCATGCCCCTCATTTGCTGGAGATTATGAAAGGACTGAACCAGGTCGCAGAGGAACACGGGTTGCGTGTGATCTGCAGTATTCATCCGCGTACCGCGATCCGGATTGCGGAGCATCTGAAACTGGAGATGAACCCGCTGGTGGAGTTTCACGAGCCGTTTGGATTCTTCGACTTTGTAATGCTTGAACGTCATGCACGCTGTGCACTTACGGATAGCGGTACCGTGCAGGAGGAGTGTTGCATTATGGGCGTGCCGACCGTAACGATGCGTCGAACTACCGAGCGGCCGGAAACGGTCGATTGCGGCAGCAATGTAGTCTCCGGTCTGGATGCCGCGCGCATCGCTGATTGCGTGAGAGTCATGACAAAGATGTCTAGCGACTGGGATTGCCCGCAAGGTTACAAAGCCACAGATGTATCCAGTAAAGTGGTTAAATTTCTGCTTGGAGGGAAAATGCATGTTTGAAAATAAGCGTATACTCGTGACTGGCGGTACGGGATCATGGGGTTATGAACTTGTGGCTCAACTACTGCCCCAGCAGCCCAAAGAAATTATTGTATATTCCCGGAACGAGTCCAGCCAAGTGGCCATGAGTCGTGAATTTGAAGACCCACGTCTTCATTTCCGGATTGGAGATATTCGTGACAAGGACGCCTTGACGGCGGCTTGCCAGCATGTGGACTATGTATTTCATCTGGCTGCGCTCAAGCATGTTCCGGTGTGTGAAGACCAACCATACGAAGCACTCAAAACCAATGTAATTGGTACACAAAACGTAATTGAGGCTGCTATTGAGAACAAGGTGGAAAAAGTGATCTATATCTCGACAGACAAGGCTGCCAATCCGTCCAACTTCTATGGCATGACAAAAGCGATCGGCGAGAAATTAATTGTATATGCAAACTTGTTACACAGCGATACCAAGTTTGTTACGGTACGGGGTGGGAATGTACTGGGAACAAACGGCAGTGTGGTACATCTGTTCAAGAATCAGATTCGTCAGAAAGGCCAGGTCTCCATCACGGATATGAGCATGACTCGGTTCTTTCTCACGCTAAAGGATGCAATTACCCTGCTGTTCAAAGCCTCGGTGGAAAGTGTCGGCGGAGAGATCTTTGTCATGACGATGCCTACCTGCAAAATCGTTGATCTCGCGGAAGTGCTGATTGAGGATTCCGGTGTGGAGAATGTGAGCATTGTGGAACGAGGCATTCGTCCAGGGGAGAAAATCCATGAAATATTGATGAGTGAATTCGAGAGCATGACCACCGTTGTCTACGATGAGCAGTACCTGGTTATTCTGCCTACCCTGGGTATACCGGGTCTGCGTGAACATTATACCAATTGTCCCCCGGTCTCCTTTAACAGTTTCAGTTCTGAACACCAACTCATGACCAAAGAGGAGATTCGTGAAATTCTGAAACGCGGAGGATTCTTGTCATGAAACTGCTGATACTTGGTGGAAACGGAATGGCCGGCCATATTTTGGTCGACTATTTCCGCCGTCAAGGTGTACACAGCGTCTTCTACACATCTCGGGATGTAACGGACCCCAATGGTCTGCTCCTGGATGTGAACGACAGCTTCATGGTTGATCGATTGGTAGAAGCTGTGCACCCGGATGTGATTATTAATGCTGTAGGTGTGTTGAACAACTTCGCAGATGAGGACAAAATTACTGCATATCATATTAACGGATTCCTGCCACATCGTCTGCGGCGGGTTGCTGATACGATTGGTGCACGCCTGATTCATATCAGCACGGACTGTGTGTTCAGCGGGGAACGGGGAGCATACCGGGAAGATGATGTTACGGATGGGACTTCAGCTTACGCCATCACCAAAGCACTTGGCGAAGTTCAGGATGAAGGTCATCTGACGATCCGTACATCCATCATTGGACCCGAGATTCGGCAGGGCGGCATTGGTCTGATGCAATGGTTTATGTCCAGCACAGGTGAAGTCGGGGGGTATACCCGCGTATTCTGGAACGGTGTGACCACACTTGAGCTGGCCAAATGGGTAGACCATTACCTGGCCTCCTCGGTTAGTGGTCTGATCCACCTAGCTCATCCGGCACCTGTCAGCAAGCATGATCTGCTTGTATTGTTCAAGCAGACCTGGGATAAGCAGGATGTGACGATTGTGCGTGATGACAGTGTAGTGCAAGACCGTACGCTGGTGTCCACTCGCGAGGATGTGAAGACAGACCTGCCGGATTATTCTACAATGCTGAAGGAGTTGGCATTATGGATGGAGCAGAGCTGAGAGGCAAGAAAGTGCTAATTACAGGCGCCTCCGGTTTTACCGGGCGACATGCCGTATCTTATTTTCGGGAAGTTGGTGCAGTGGTTGCGGCGGTAGTCCGGAGGCCGGATGTGTATTCATTTGGTAAAGGTGCACAAGTCCATGTCTGTGATCTGAACGATAAACAGCAAGTGCGTCATCTGATCGGCGAGGTGCAGCCCGACTATGTGCTGCATCTCGCTGGCAAAAATTCAGTGCCTGATTCGTGGTCTGATCCGCTACTGGTCCTGGAGACCAATGTGATGGCCGTGCTGTATCTGCTGGATGCGCTTCGCAGTTGTCCGACAGCACGAACCGTTATTGTAGGATCAAGGTTAAAATATACGCCGGAACCTGGCCGGATTCCCCAGCCTCCGCATCCATACAGTCTCAGTAAAGCGCTGGAAGAGATGGTGTCCTTGTCGTGGATGTCGCTCTTCGGACAACAGATCATGCTGGCGGAGCCGGGCAATCTGATTGGTGCGGGTCCTTCTACAGGCATCTGTTCCCTGCTTGCGCGCCATGTTGTTGCCTGTGAGCAGGCGGGCAAAACGGAGGCATTCCGTCTGTCCGGACGGGACAATACCCGTGACTTTCTCGATGTGCGGGATGCAGTCAGAGCGTATGCAACCCTCCTGATACAGGGGTCCAGCGGTACAGTATACCCGGTGGTGTCTGGCGTCGAGCGCAGTCTAGGTGAAATTGCAGATCTGCTCTTGTCCATGACAGAAGCGGAAGTCCCTGTTCGCTGGGATGGGGCATCATCTGGTCCGGACGGTTCGGGGAAACAGGAGGAATTATCACTGCTGCGCAAGCTTGGCTGGCAGCCGATGATTCCATTCGCCACATCACTTCAGGATATCCTGAGTGATGTTCGTGCCCAGCAAGGGAGGACGACAAGTTGAATCCGAGAGTATCCATTGTCATTCCATTCTATAACTGTCCTTATGTGCCTCAGGCGATTCAGAGTGCGCTGAACCAGACGTATCCCGATGTGGAAATCGTTGTTGTGAATGACGGTTCAACCCGGCATGCAGAGTTGCTTCAACCCTATCTTCCTTATATTCATGTGCTTGGCAAAAGCAATGGCGGGACGGCTTCGGCACTTAATCACGGCATCCGCCATGCCTCAGGTGATTATGTAGCTTGGCTCAGTTCGGATGATTATCTGTATCCGGATAAAATTCGTTATCAGCTGGAGTTTATGCAGCGTGAGAATGTGCTGGTCTCACATACAAATTTTCACTATATCAACGAGCATTCGGCCGTTACCAGAATGCATGGTGGGCCTGAACCGATGTCGGATATGGATATACTACGACGGTTTGTTAACGGCAATCCGGTGAATGGCTGCACGGTCATGATTCGCAAGGATCTCTTTAGCGGAGTAGGGCTGTTCGATGAACTTCTGCCCTACACGCATGATCTGGATCTCTGGATGCGTATTGTACTGAACGGTCATCGGTTCCCATACCTGAACGAACCGCTTACTGCCTATCGGTGGCATGGGGGAATGGGATCGGTACGTCATGCGGATGTCATTGGCAAAGAGGCATCCATGGTATGGTCCAGATATCGGGAACCGCTGTTGCAGCGAATAGCGACGCTTGGCGGGTAGCGTAGGGAGGGCAGTTATGAAAGCCAAAAGATGGCTGATTAACGCCCTCTTTGCGCAGCATTTTACCTAAGACAGTAAGAGGAGGGGAAGGCCCGAATGGAGCCAAAAGTATCGATCGTCATTCCTTTTTATAATTGTGCTTATATCGAGCAGGCTGTTCACAGTGCCATTCACCAGACGTATCCGCATATCGAGGTCATCGTAGTGGATGATGGGTCAACCGAGCATGTGGAGCGGCTAGAGCCATTCATGGATTCTATCCGCTATATTCACAAAGAAAACGGTGGAACCGCGACCGCATTAAATGAGGGCATCAAACATGCAACAGGGGATTACTTTGTCTGGCTCAGCTCAGATGATGTGATGCTGCTGGATCGGGTGGAGAAACAACTGAAGTTTATGCGTGAGGTCAAGGCTTCATTCTGCCATGGTGCCTACCATTATGTGAATGAGAAGAGTGAATGGTTGGATACGGTACAGCCGGAAGTGGGAAGTCGTCTGGAGATGTTGCAGGTACTACTGGAAGGTTGTCCGATCAACGGCTGTACTGTCATGTTAGAGATGGAAGCATTTGAGCGGTTTGGACTGTTCGACACTGATTTTCGCTACACCCATGACTATGAAATGTGGATGAGGCTGTTTCCGATGTATGAGCTGTTCTACTACAATGAACCTCTGATGTGTTACCGATTGCATGAGTCAATGGGGACCAAACGCCATTTCAAGGCACTGGTTGCCGAGATGGAAAAAGTTCAAGAGAAGCATAGACCTATTTTGCTCAATTTGCTTCAGGTTGGCGGGTACTGGAAGTAAATGTTTTTGGTAAAAATGGCTGATTGGAATAGATGTTAAATGGACAGGAGAGCACCCTTATGAAACACTTTTTAAGTGTTATAAGTGGTAAGCTCTTTTTTTGCTCTATGGACAGATTCGTGGACAGAAAGGGTGAACGATTGCTGAAGTCTCTGTATAATGAAATGATTCATACACGGAAGGGACTGGACTATGCGCAGATATCAATATCTTAAACCCAACTATTAATAAACTAATGGAGGTAAGAGTATTGATTACAGAGTTACACACAGAACGGTTATATTTGCGAAAAATGGACGTAGCGGATTCGGCCAGTTTGTTTAAGATTTGGTCTGATCCAGATGTAACTAGATTTATGAATATCACTCATTTTACGGATGAAAATCAAGCTATAGCCATGATTAATCTTCTGGATGATCTTTCTCAGGAAAATAAGGCCATTCGGTTCTCTATCCTTGCGCAAGAGTCCAACGAAATCATAGGTTCATGTGGTTATAATTCACTGGATTTTGACAATCTTAAAGCAGAAATCGGGTATGACATTGCCAGATCACACTGGGGGAAAGGATATGCTGCGGAAGCGATCTCTTCTTTATTAGCTCATGCATTCTCGACTATGAAGCTGAATCGAATCGAAGCAAAGGTTGATCCCGGTAATGTGAATTCGATCAAGCTATTACAAAAGCTCAATTTCACATGCGAAGGCACCCTCAGAGCATACGAGAGGGTAGGCGAAACGTTCAGTGATCTGAATATGTATTCCAAGTTGGCGACAGATTAGAGAGATCTGTAATAGCGTGTTCTCGGTCCGTTAGAACACATTTGAAGCGAACAAGGGGTGTCCTCAGTCATTCATATGACAGATGGGACACCCCTTGTTTGATATTTCGGCATGTTATATAAAGACGGCATATCATTGGACAACTCAATCTTTTGAATTCATGATCGCCATGGATGCAGGATCGGGAAATACATATCCTTTAGGCAGCTTCTTCATCAATTCGTTCATTACAGCGTAATCCACGTCGATGTGAGGTGTGGAAACTGGAGTCGAAAACCAGCGATTGTACAGATCACTCGGTACAAGTAACGTCATATCGTATGTCCTCCTCTGTAGATGGCTTCTTGGTAGACTTGAAATGTACGCAATCCCATCACTTCCAGTGAACGATGTTGTTCAGCCCAGGCTTTCGCCGCCGCACCCACTGTTCTCCGGGTAAGATTATCCTCAAGTAGTGCATCCAACAGTTCACGGAGTGAGTCGACATCCTGCGGAGGAACAACCCATCCCGTACGTCCAGGTTCAACCATTTCAGGCATGCCGGCTGTACCACTGACGATAACAGGTACACCCGCCAGTTGCGCTTCGGTAACGGAGAACGGCTGGGTGTCCTGTAGACTGGGCTGGACATAGATATCTGCATGGCGCAGGAAGGAAGGAATATTGTCCAGCTTGCCCCAGAACACAACATCGGTTCCAATCCCCGTTGAAGAGGCCTGTGACCGCAATTCATCGGTTAGATTGCCTTCTCCTGCGATCCAGCAGACCCAATCGGAACGTTTATTTTTCAGACTGGCTAAGGCCTTGATTAACACATGAACGCCCTTGATGTATTCAAGTCGTCCGGTAAAGGCAATGACTTTCTTGCCCGCAGGTGGTCGCTGGCGGAACTTCACAGCTGCTGAGGCACGGTAGGCTGGGAGATCTACAGCATAGGGAATCTGTCTGAACTTTGATTCAGGAACGGCAAGTTCTGTAAGCGTACTCTTGATCCAGTGGCTTGACACGAGAATGAGCTCGGACTGTGTTGCACTTCGCTCTTCCAATGAGAGAAAATAACGTCCACGCTTGGATTGCAAATATGAAGGGAGAGTAAGCTGTGGGTTGGAATTTTGTGCATCGTAAAAGGCTTCGCGTGCAAGAGCGCCATGATAGCTTGTAACCAGTGGGATATTGCGGTTCAAGATGCGTTTTATGGCTACGGCAGCTACTGGATCTTGCGCATGAATAACGTCGTAGTGGTCCACACCCAGATAAGCGGCTGCCATCTCGAAGGCATATCTATTCAGTTCATAATAAGCGAGAAGAGGATCGGCAGTGAATTGTGGTAGATCAGTCGGATTGAGTTTGGCTTGCAGCATGGGCCACACCTTATCCTTGGAGAAAGCGCGGTTCAGATTACGAACATATACTTCGTTATTGGCGCCATTTGTGCCCATGATATCAACCTCTACACCAAGTGCGATCAGCCTGTCGGCCAGTTGTTTAACATATGTCCATATGCCTCCCATATGTGTAAGCTCCCAATACGTAACGAGCAGAACTTTCATAGCTACCTCCTTGTCACGGCCTGCACCGGCCGAGCTTCTATCCTTTTATTCTATGAAAAAAGAGGACCGGAAGGTCGGGCATTTCCGTGCAATTGGTCGAAAATGGGTGAATGCAAATGGCAATGGACGAGAGGAAGCATATCCTATGTACAGGAAGGTTCATGTGCTCCGAAGGAGGGATCTACAGTGGCGGTATATTTACTTGAGATTCATGAGAATCTGTTACAGACATTTGTTCCCGTCAAGTACATGGATGTGGAGTTGGCCTATGTGGGCGGCGAGGAAGGGACGGATGTATTTGTTGGTGGAGCCAGCATGCACGGAGAACTGTACCGACACCTTTTTCACCTAACGTCAAATTCGGGGGGAGCGGGCGGTAATCAGGTCATTCATAATCTGGATGTGTCATCCGAGCCTTATGAACTGAGGATCATCAGCAACAGTTCTTCACCAAATCATCTGGTTATTCGAATATATTGCAGAAGTATTCACGGTCAGACATTGGGCATACTGTCAGAATATCAGATGATGAAGCTTGCAGATTGATATGGACATCATTGCATAATCATGATTAACCAACGTGTGGAGCAGGGAAGGTGCCTGTTCCATTTTTTTGTGGTGCATCCATAGAGAATTATCTGAAAAAATAGCTTGACAGCAAAGGTATTTTCATTAGAATTAGATCAGTATTAAACGAAAGTTTAAAACGACGATTTAAAACAATAGTTTGAAATTGGTCGTCAATATAGGCCGAGTGAGACGCATCGCTAAACCTGCGATCTCCTGGCTGGAAAAGAGTGTGGAGAACGTGAAAGAACAAACAGCAGTATCCCAGGAGCCCGCAGAGTTTTCAATCAAAACGATTATACTGCCACTCCTGGCTATTATCGTCGGTATGATCATGGTTATATTGGACAGCACGGTGGTGAACGTGGCCATTCCGAATCTGGTTCAATATTTCGAGACCGACCTGAAGACCATTCAATGGACGGTTACGGGTTACACCTTGGCTTTGTCTGCAGTTATTCCACTGGCAGGCTGGTTAACGGACCGTTTTGGTGCCAAAAGAGTATTTCTGTTCACGATTGCCATGTTTACCTTGGGTTCTGTATTATGCTCGATCGCTCAATCACCTGAGCAATTGATCATTTACCGTATCATTCAAGGCCTTGGTGGAGGCATGGTTGCTCCTATTGGTATGGCCATGGTCTTTCGTCTGGCTCCTCCTGAGCGAAGAGGTTCCATCATGGGGATGCTGGGAATTCCGATGCTGCTTGCCCCTGCATTGGGTCCGGTGTTGTCCGGGTGGTTTATTGAATCACTGAGCTGGCACTGGATCTTCCTGATTAACTTGCCAATAGGTATTGCAGCTTTCATTCTATGTATCAAATTTTTGCCTGATACAGATCGTGGACGCACACCTGCACTGGATCTGCTCGGCATGATTCTGGCGCCAATTGCGTTCTCGATGCTCGCTTACGGTGTGAGTGAGGGCGGAACGAGCTGGACGTCTGCAACAACTTTGACGGGTGTCATTGTGGGTGGTGTAGCGCTCATTTTGTTCATTATTGTGGAGCTTCGTCATCAAAATCCTTTGCTTGAACTCCGGGTATTCAAATCATCTGATTTCTCACGGGGAATTATTCTTGCATGGGTGTCACAAGTGGCGCTGTTCGGTGCGATGATCCTGATCCCGCTTTATTTGCAGCAGATCAAAGGATACACTGCACTGGAAACAGGATTGATTCTACTGCCACAGGCGTTGGCTTCCGGAGTAGGTATGCCGCTTGGTGGTCGGTTGTTTGATAAAATCGGTGCTAGACCTTTGGCCTTCGTGGGTCTGGGTATTATCTCGGGAGCATTGTTTATTCTGTCCTCCATTACGGCAGAGACAGGTCTTGGCCTGATTATAACAGCTCTGGTCATGATGGGTCTGGGTATGGGCCTGTCCATGATGCCGCTCAATACGCATGTATTAAATGCTGCACCGCGTAAGTTGGTTGGACGGGTGACACCGCTCACGGCTGCTGCACAGCAAGTGGTCGTGTCCTTTGCGGTTGCAGGGCTTACAGGCTTCCTTACTTCAAGAATCGCAGACAATACAACGAGTACAGAGCCGACCGCTATCGTTCATGGTTTGGTGGCTGGTTTCAATGATACGTTCTTCCTGGCCGCTTGCATTGCATTGTTCGGATGTTTGCTCAGTCTGATTCTGCGCAAACCTAAGCCGATGCCGGAAGAAGAACTTCAAAATGGCGACAAGCCTGATCCCGCGATGATGATGGGACACTAAGACTTTTAATAAAAACAGAGTAAGGCAGTTCAGAGAATCTTGCTGAACTGCCTTTTTGTTATGCTCAATGGAAAATTCGCAGTGCTGTCATCATTTCACGGAAAGAAATGGCATATCGATCGGGTGAGAAAGACAAGCTCATATGCTGTCTGCCCTGAATGCGAATATATTCCCGCAGTTTCTTGTTCTTCATGAGGTCTCTTGCTTCGGCTACGGCCGCCTTTACATCTCCAATTGGATAAAACTTTCCAGTCTTATTATGTGTGATAAATGAGCGCACTCCATCTGAATCTGTGCTGAGCACAGGGCAGCCACAGCTAATGGCTTCAGCGACGGCATAACCGAATCCTTCAAGCAGGGAAGTGGATAACATGATGCCCCCTGAAGCGGCAATCATGGAATAATATGCAGGCATCTGAGAATGAGGAACATTGATGAAGATCCCAATCCGATCCTCAAGCCCGTATTCTGCCAGCATGTGCCGGAACATGACCTCATCTTCTGGATTAGCCAAAGTTGGATCGTGGAATAACCATAGTCTGGCTTCCGGATTTTTTTTGACGATTTCACTCGATATGATTAAATATTCACGCCAGTTTTTATTGTGTTCAAGTCTTCCTACCCAAGCCAGCACCGGATAGGGTGGGGTATCCACCAAGATTGGTGCGAAGGTGTCGGTATCCAGCATATTGGGAATAACAAACCGATGAAGCCAAGGACAGATATGAATGAACATATCTAGCAGGTGGTCTGTGGGAGGTATAACGGCAGCATCACAATGGGCTTGAAGGTAAGGGACACCCATCTGTATCGTTTCCAGAGCCTGATCGCGTGTTCCAAGTCCCTGCGCTTCAAAAATAATTCGTCCGGTAAAACCAAGTCCTCTCAAGCGGCCGGGCATAGCGATGTCTGAAGTGGCAATGATGGCATCATAATGATGAGTATGAATGATATGATGGATATCCTCGTCACTGGACGCGGTGAAAATGGGCGTATCACTGTTGTTCTGCAATCCCGAGCCTGTGTTGAGATACAATAGGTGCGCTTCAATGCCATGGCGTTTCAGAACAGCGGTGCGCAGTCGATTTAACGTATCCACGCCACCGCTCGGAACATAAAACGTGAATAATACTTTCACACGATTCACCCTCTGACTTTTGGTCAGGAGCACATTCTCCTGTACTCTATGTTACGTTGGCTTTAAGCGCAGGGTGTGGGTGTTGACCAGAATGTTCACATTTTGGACAAATATTTTTAAGCTGTCTTTTAAGTGTCATTAAGCTGAGGCTAGGATACCTCACGTAAGATACAAGGAACTTCCCGTGTCTATCATCTATTACATAAGTTCAACGTAACATTTACACGATAACGGAGAGGGCAGAAATAACTTGAAGAAGCGAAGCGTTCACCTTTATCAGCGGATTTTTCCTTCTGAAATGAAGGAATCAAAAAAATCTGGGGATAACAGTGATCGGAAGGTTATTCTGCCATCGGAGTGCAAGTGTAAATATTTTCAGTTGAATTTATATAACGAACGATGGTGCACGGGTATTTTAACGGGAAAGGATGAATGATGTGCTCGAAGTGAAACAGGTCAGCAAAGTTTACGAAGGGCAACGCGGCGTACATCAACTGGATTTCACCATGGAACGTGGTGAGATTGTTGGCTTTCTCGGACCCAATGGTGCCGGAAAAACAACAACGATGCGTATGATTACAGGCTATGTGCATCCAACCGCGGGTTCCATTATGGTGGATGGGGTATCGGTGCATGAACAGGGCCAGCGTGTTCGTTCCAAGATTGGGTATCTGCCTGAAACGCCGCCACTGTATCCGGATATGACGGTGCAGTCCTATCTTAAATTCGTAGCCAATTTGCGAGATGTCCCGGCACGTGAGGTTAAGCTGCGGGTCAGTGAGATGGTTAGCAGACTGGGACTTCAGGGTCGGGAAAGACAAATGGTACGTGGGTTATCCAAAGGATACAAACAACGCCTTGGGCTGGCAGGAGCCATTATTCACAAGCCAGATCTGCTGGTTCTGGATGAGCCAACATCGGGGCTTGATCCAAATCAGATTATCGAGATCCGGGATTTAATACGAGAACTGGGGGAGAACCATACGGTGCTGCTCAGTACGCATATTTTGCCTGAAGTGAGCACACTCTGTAATCGAATGTTGATCATCAATCAGGGGCAGCTCGTGCTGGATGGTTCACCTCAGCATTTCGGATCAGCAATGGGGGATCAATTCAAGGTGTCGATTGAAGTGAAGGCCACTGCGGAGCAATTACATAATGTGCTGACACCATGGGAGAAGGTGCGGAGTGAAGTCATTCAAGCGTCGGATGCGAATACCGCCAAAGATACTGCACTTAATTCAGATTCAGCAGAAACGGTTAAAATGCTGCTTACTGGAGAAAACTCGGAAGATTTCCGGGAGGAGCTGTTCTACCTTTTGTCAGGTGCAGGATTACCGATACTGGAGATGAAGAAGGAGAACCTGAGTCTGGAGCAAATCTTCCTGAAGCTGACCACAACCGAGGCAACAGACACAGACGCAAATTCGGCAGATGTGGATAAGGTTACTGGGGCAGAGATAGATCAGGAGGACGTAACTTCGGACAACGACCTGTCGAGTATATCGGGAACATCAACGAGTACATCAACGGATGCTTCGTCCCATTCCAGCAAAAGGGAGGACTCCAAATGAGACGAATGATGGCGGTATGCAACAAAGAGCTGCAAGCTTATTTTCTGTCACCAACGTCCTATTTTGCTTTTGCCGTATATGTACTGATGACCAGTCTGCTGTTCTATTCAAGCTTTGTATATTACCAGCCGAGTATTGTCGATTACCGTCTCGTGTTGGGCGATACGTTGTCCATGCTGCTGTTTGTTGTGCCATTGTTAACGATGCGACTGGTTGCAGAGGAATTCAGACAGGGAACAGATGAATTGTTGCTGACTTCTCCTGCACGTGTAACAGAAATTATTTTTGGCAAATATCTTGCTTCTCTGGCCATTCTGGTTGTGCTCATCCTGTGTAGTCTGGTATACCCATTCATCATGTCGTTCTATGGGACATTGGATATGACGACGGTATGGATGTCTGCGCTGGGGTTATTTTTCCTGGGCGGAAGCATGATGGCGATTGGACTGTTCGCATCTACATTATCCCAACATCAGATGGTGTCTGCGGTGGCGGGTTTTATTATTTTGCTCGTTTTGTGGATGCTTGATTCATTCGCAGGTAATACAGGTTCTGCTTTGCAACAGTGGCTGGACCCGTTTGCCCTGACTAACCGGTTCGACAGCTTCATGAAAGGTGTACTTAGTGGGCCGGATATCTTGTATTATGTCACCCTTTCGGGTGTGTTTCTGCTGTTAAGCATTCAAATTGTGGAACGGAAGCGGTGGAGGTGAGAAGATGAAAAAATGGTTAAGTCATACCAACAGTACCGTGTTGTCCGTAGCGGTGATTGGCATCTTTATTTTGCTAACACTGTTCCTGAATTCACTTGGCGGCTTCCAGCTGGATCTGACCTCGAACAAACAATACACGTTATCTGACCAGTCCCTTACTGCGATCAAAAATGTGAAGGATGACGTCAACATTCTGGTGTTAACCGTCGAAAATGCCAATAACACCGTCCTGAACCGTGAGGTCACGGATATGGTCGAGGAATACACGAAACGTAACAGCAAGTTGAAAATAAAACAATATAATCTGACGCAGGAACCTGCGCTTGCATCCAAATATGGCATAACAGGCAGCTCCATTGTGCTGGAGCAGGGAGATCAACACAAAGTGATTGATATCGCCAGTTTGTTCACCGCGACAGGTGACGGAAATGACGGATCATATCAGTTCACAGGTGAGGAAAAACTTACGCAGGCGCTCATGAATATGTCATCCACGGAGATGCACAAAATGGTCTTTTTGACTGGACATGAAGAGCTGAGTCTCGCTCAGATGACTACGCTGCAATCCTCCTTGGAACAAAATAATGTGCAGACGGAAGAGTTGCAGCTGAATCAAGCAGGGAAGGTTCCGGAAGATGCAGATGTACTCGCCATTATTGGCCCACAACGTGATCTCAGTGATACCGAAATGAAAGCCATTCGCACATATCTGAGTAATGGAGGCAAGCTGTTATTATCCCTCGGATTTGTGGAAGATATGAAATCCAGTTGGAAAAACATCGATGCCCTCATGGCTGACTATGGCGTCGTTGATGAGCATGCGGTCATGGTGGATAATCAGCAAGCCAGTACGATGGGCCCACTCTGGGTGGTGCCGGAGTACGGTACACATGCAATTACGGACAAACTCGCTGAGAGCCAATTGTATCCGATGTTGTCGTTGTCGATTGCGTTGACCAGCAAAGAACAGGATAAATATACCCTTTCACCGTTAATGCATTCTTCGAATGAAAGTTATGGGGAGACAAATATCGGCGGCTTATTGCAGAATGAAACAACCAATGATGCCGAAGAGGACATTCAGGGACCCGTTGAATTAGGATATGCAGCCGATACGACGGATGGCAAACCGAAGGCGGTTATTATGGGCTCGTCCATTTTCATGCAGGATTCGGAAATTGCGAATGGTGGCAATCGTGACTTTATTTTGAATACGGTAAACTATTTGAGTGAGAAAGAAAATGGATTGACGATTCGCCCAAGGGTACAAGCCGGGTATGAGATGGCATACCTGAATGGCGAACAGGCCAGAACGATTTTCTTCGTGGCTATTGTAGCATTCCCACTCCTCTTTGTTATCATTGGTGTACTCTTATGGTGGAGGCGCAGACGAGTATGAGAAAATGGGTTCCAACAATTCTGGTGGTCATCGTACTGATTGTAGGATGGGTGTACGCGGCCAGTCAAAATTATTTTCGAGAAGAAGAAGCGGCGCAAGCCAAGTTGCTCGGTATTCAATCCGGGGATATCCAATCTATTACAATACATGACACAACGGAGGAGACAGCCGGTACAGCAGCAACTTCGACCCTGACGCTTGAAAATGGTGTATGGCAGATGGTTGAGCCAAAAGCCTATCCTCTGAACGGTTACAGTGTTAACAGTTGGTTAGATGCTCTGAGTGGTGCGAATCAGGAACTAGTGGTGGAAGAAGCGCCAACGGATCTGAATAAGTATGGATTAGGAACAGATGCTACACGTATGGATATCAAACTCAAAGATAATCGGGAGATCAAATTGACTATTGGTGGCCAGCTTCCAGCAGATGACGCACGATATGTGCGCGTAGATGAGGGTCCCGTGGTTGCCGTACAGACAGAGGCGATTACCAACATAGCTTTGTCTCGTCGTGATTTGTTGGATACTACACCATTCAACATGGATGAGACAAATGTTGGATCTCTGGAGTGGGAAGGTGAAGCAGCTACCTGGATGTTAACATCAACATCGGAGAACGATGCGGCAGAGCAGGCCTGGACACTGAATGGAAAAACGATTGATTCCACAGACGCCATATCCCTTATCGGTAAAATCAAAAACCTGTCAACAGCAGATGATGTGCGCAAAGCTTCCGAGCTGAAAGGTACTGTTCCACGATTCACCCTGTCTGTTGAACAGACGGTAAATGGCCAACAAGTTCGAGATGTGTATCGGGGGCTTACGGTACCATCCAAACCGGATCAGATTTGGGTCATTACGCCGGATGGTCGATGGGCATATGGCATGGATGCGACAAGTCTAACGGAAGCAGAGAAATTCCCGGATACAATTAAAGCATCCACAACTTCTTCGAAAGAGTCGTCGAGTTCTGCACATGACGCAACAACTTCCTCATCAACAGACGGGAAATGAGCGGGGCGGAAGATAAGTGATATTATTGTGTCGAGATGCAAGTATTATTTGGAGGCAGTGCTGTGAACGCAGCACTGTTTTTTATTTTATATAGCGAAGAAACACCTGAATCTACAGGGAAAGGTACCATATCCTTTCAGCATATCGGTACGTACAGAAGCGCATCCTATCTTTGTGACCAAAACCAACATACATTGGAGGATGAGTACATGCCAGCAGTCAAAAAGGCAACAGCTATTACGTTATCATTATCTACTGCAATCTTTGTAATGGCCGGTTTGACAGGTTGTGGCACGAATCGGGACACCAACAATATGCATACGCAAAGTGTTCGTCAGCAAGCCAACGGCATTAACCGTTATGGTGTGGAAACAAATGGAATGGATGGCATCCGTGCGAAAAGTTATCGCATGCATAATGTGACTGACCTGAAATCCAGTGAAGAGCTGGCAAAACGTATCACGGAGATGAAGGAAGTTAAATCCGCCCGTGTCATGTTAACGGATCGTAATGCTTATGTGGCGGTTCGTTTGGCAGATGGTCATGCAGGCAAGTTGGAAAGCAAGTCCAATGGTCGTACGAGCATGCTGTCTGGAACAATGCGTAATCATGCCAGTGATACCATGCGTGGGGGCAACATGAATCACGATATGGGTGGTATGCGTGTGAATGGTGGTACGGGCACAATGTCTCCGTACAGCACTAGCGGAATTGCTCCAGGACTGAACACGAATTCAGCAACGGATCGCAGCCATATGGGGAATGACCGCAGCATCTATGGAACCATGGGCACAGGCGCCGTTGGTATGATGCGTGGTCTGACAAACAGCGGCAAAGCACGTGGGACGGACGATGGGCATTATGGTATGAAAAGTGAAGGACAACGTGTAGATAGCACGGACGATAACACATCAGCTGAGATTAAGGGTAAGATTTCAGCCAAAATCAAACAGTTTGCACCAAACATCGAGAATGTATATGTATCAGCCAATCCGGAATTTGTGGAGCATGTCGAGAACTATGCCACAGATATTCGTAATGGTAAGCCAGTCAGTGGCATGATCGATACGTTCCAATCGATGGTGGAGCGCATTTTCCCAACGAACGGTACAGGTATGAATCACCGCGATGGTATCCTTGACGATGGCCTGATGAACCGTAATCACAATGATGGCGGCATGATGAACCGAATGAATCGGTAGTTTTTTAAGACATGAACAAGTGTGCCTTTGCGCAGATGGTAACATCCGCTGCAGAGGCATGTTTGTTTTACATGATCGAATACATAGACAATTGCATACGTTCTCTTTGGACAATGAATCACATGTTTACTGCCCATTTTTCTTATAAAACTGAACCAACGCCCTTGACCTGACATAAGATGAGTTGACTGTATCCCCTTAACCTTGTTACACCAACACAACCCGAGCAAGGAGGGGTGAACATTGAAGGGTATCGATCATAAAAGCAAATTTTTGTTGACCCACCGTGAACGCGAAGTATTCGAATTACTGGTTCAAGACAAAACAACGCGTGACATCGCAGGGCAGTTATTCATCAGCGAGAAAACGGTGCGTAACCATATTTCGAATGTGATGCAGAAACTCAATGTTAAGGGTCGTTCGCAGGCAGTTGTCGAGCTGATCAAGCTTGGAGAACTGAAGATTTAGTTGCGAATTACAGTTAGGATTAAGTAGCAGCATGAAAGCCTTTCTCTATTCTTTGTCATGAAGAATGGGGAAAGGCTTTTATGTGGTTGTTCATTTTCAAAAGTTGTATTTTTGAAATCCTTCATAGTCAGATTCAGGGGGAAAATAAAATTACTCTTGAGTTTAAATAACCAGCCAGATTTGTATCTCTTCTGTATAGTAGAGCATCTCCAGTAACCCTTGGATATACAGTAATAAAAAAAATGGGAGTCGTAATCTTATGTTTCTATCTTATTTCTTGAGAAAATTCTTTTGCCATAGCTATCTTACTTTTATTTTTTATACAATTCACGAGTAAGTGTGACTTATATACATATGCCATACTCTCTCAATCGGCACAAACAATTTTGAACCTGTAATGCTACAGTGATAACCATCCAAAATCAGAATACGAATGACACATAGCACGATGAACGTTTTTTATATTCTACTAATATTGAATTAATTTGGTTTTTAATTCTCTGTAAAAAACAATATCTATAATCGTGCCTGCATTGTAAAGTTTCAGACCAAGTTTACAATGTTGGATGTATTTAATCTCTTGGATTGATTAACGATAACAATATTCTTAAAATAAACATAAAATTACGAATCTGCTTATACTCAAAAAGTGGTACACTTTTATAGAGAATAATAAAGAAATTTAAAGAAAGATGAAATTTCTTATATTGCACAACTTAGATAGTGAGAATTATAAAACTAAGATAGTGGAGGAAAATAATTATGTTTATGTATGAAGCAGAAGAACTTAAATCTGCAGAGATCCTCAATAACCTAATTCTTGATACATACCAGAATTATAATTTGGATGAAGTGTTGAAGATTATAAAAATGACAGGATTTTGTGTAGACTATTTTGGTTCGGGGAAACCAAAAAATGAAAAACTGTATGATAAAGCAATAAAAACATTAGATAGTTTAATATTGGATATTGATGATGTCAAAAAGCTTAGAGCGTTTCAGTCAGAAGTCACGATCCTAAACAGTTTATACAAAAAGTTGAATGATGAATATGTCATTCCAATTGAACAGCAAATTCCTAATGATATACATGTAGCTGCATATTTGATTGGACTAGAGTTATTTTTATCTAATGATATTAATCTATTAAAGTATAAATCGGAACTAAATAATAATAGAGCTGATTATTTTGAGAATGTAGCTGAATCTGCAGGGAACGTTTTACAGTATCTTTTGAAGTATAAAAAATTTTCATTGGAAAATTCTGAATTAAAAATTGATTTTGAAATGACGAAGCTCGCATTCTCTCATGTAAGAAGTTCTGGCAATAGAGAAATTCTTGATATGTTACGTGAAGCTTGGAGTTACTTTGAGGTAGATATTAAACAGGAAGATATTATCGAAGCAACTTCGAAGAGTGACAAGACAATGGGAAAGCAAATTTCTCATATGAAATTTTTAGATGTGCGTAATGCTAAGCAGGCTAGACATGGTTATACACAGATGCAAATGTTCGGAAATAATTCAACAATTTCAAAAACGCGAAAACTCCCGCCAAATGGATTTATTTCTTATAATGAACGAATGACTTGTGATTTTATAGAAGAATATTTCTCTACGAGAAATTTATCATTGAAGTTCCTAGATATATCCATTGCTGAATTTGTTAGAGCCTATAGCATTGTTGCTGTTGAATGCGAAAGATATTTAAAAAAGCGAAAATTAAAATCAAGGTATACCGACATTTCCATAAGTGATGTTTGCGTATCGAAAACAAAGAGAAAATGGATTTATTTATTCGTCGAATGGGGACTGTCACACAAGAATGCTGAGAAAATTTTTGATGTATTGATATTTGACAATAATTCAAAGGATTTGTTTGACTGCCCTCTAATAAAGGTTGGAGAAGAATATATTGTTCTTCCTTCCATAGCTTCAGTTACAGATCCCTCTCGTGCGTTGCTATCCAATTTAAAAAGCAAAAAAGTTGAGATAAATGTAAAGGGAGAGCTATTTGAAGAGCAAGTTAGAACAACTATTCAAAGAGCTGGTATACAATTTATCCACTTAGAAAAAAAAGATTATGAATGCGATGTTGTATTCACCTTGGATAATGATCTTTTTTTTGTTGAAGCCAAGCACTTGAACGATCCGACTTCATATCGGGAGTATATAAGAAACTTAGACGAAATACACGATGCAGTAAATCAATTGAATAGAATTGTAGATTATTATGAATTAGAAGAAAATTTGGAGGCAATAAAGAATAAACTTGGTATTAATTCTGTAAACAATGTTTTTAGAATAGTCGTTACAAATACAGCACAAGGTGAAAAATTAAAAATTAATGGAGTTTATGCGATTGATGATATAGGATTTTCAGGATATATGTTAAGAAGACCTCCACGCAAACATTTAATGCATAAAGAAGCTGTACATTCAACTCAGGTTTTTAAAGAATTTTATGAAGGGGTTCCAAACTCCAAGCAGTTAATAAACTTTTTAGAGGAAAACCCGTTTATTGAGCATTATAAGAGAAGGATTGAATATGTCACTTACGATTACACTGAACAACTTGGATTAAAATTCATCGATTTTGGAGTGAAAGTGAACACGATTGTTAACGTTGATAAGTTGACGCAAAGTGAACTAAAAGAACTTAATGAATTATTTTGATAGTAAATAACTCAACTTTCGCACCTAGAAAAATGGCTTAAACCATTGAGTGCGTAAGAAGAATTCAATAAAATTCACTCGTATTGACAAAAACACCTTGCTTGTTTGGTATCATGGAAGTACGACCACCCATGCCAAAAAGAAAAGTGTGTAACCCTATATTACAACAACATTCCCAGTCTGAACAGTCTCGTTTTTCTAAACTTTTTGCTACACTTCACATCGGAAAAGCCTTGCGGAATGCAGGCATTTCCAAATCATTTGCTCTTTCCAGCTTAGCCATTTTTCAAATCGTGTTTTTTTGGTTTTCCAAGGAAAGTACTGGTTTCGCCTTCTGGAAAGTGACCGCGGATCCGACCTGCCAGGAAAAGATGTTGTCTATCGATTCTTGAATTAATCTTCCTTTGCCTGGCGCCGATTTTTGCAGACATTAAGTCTTCAGATTGTACGCTATTTCGAATCGCTCACTTGGTCGCAACGCGTGCGTATAGTGTATTTATCGTTGACGATTCGGTGCTTAGTCGAAACCGGAGTAAAAAAGCAGAGCTATTGGCACGAGTATTTGACCATGCCGCAGGCAAATACATCAAACAACAAAATTAAAAGAATTCACAAAAGACATGCTATTAATTAAATGGTTTCTATGAAAGAGTAGTTTCATAAAATCTATGGAGGTGTTGGAGTGAGCATTGGAGCCTTTATATTAGCAATTTTATCTTCATCTTTCCTTGCTGCCGTTGCTACTGGATATGTAAATAATAGAATTAACAACAAGAACGTGTCATTAAAGTACATAACCGAAGAGAGGGCCATATGGAGGAAGAACATTAAAGAAACAATGTCGAAGTTGTATGCCATTACTCCATAAACAATCAGAGGAAGCCAAGGCGTTTTCGTGCTTTGCCTATTATTATAAGGAATGGGAGTGAAATAAATTGCTTCAAATCAGCTCAGGAAAGTTTTTTAATGACAGTGAACTACATATTACGAAGAGAACTGTTGTGCTTTACTCTAATTTAAGACACCATTCAATCATTGAAACTAAAGTTGGTAGACTGGAGCCTGCTTTTACAGGTGCTAACGATCAAGTACAAGTATATTTGTTTACCTATGAAAACAGAATACCAAAGGGCGGAGTCTTGGTTGCTGTCGGTGATGAGGAAATAGTTGATCAATTTATCTTCTACTGCAGCATTAAATTTAAATCTATTTTCACAAGAGACCCAGATGTAATAAAGAAATACTGCAATAACTCTCCAAAGGACGACTCCTTAAGCAACAGTCCTCTTTCATTGATTTCTCATTTTTTCAATACAGAAAATAATATAAGTGTGGTGTCAGTTGAAGATTTTATTTTGTCGACTGAGAAATTGATTGGTTTACCTCGTGAAATCTATTCTGGTGTAATGGCATGTTATCGAAATATATACCATTCATTGTTGCATTTAAATACAAATGTAGATCTTGCATATTCACAACTAGTATACTGTCTAGAATCCTTATCACAAAATTTCGATGGTTTTGTCCCAACTTGGGATGATTATGATCAAAATATTAGATTAAAATTAGATGTTTTACTTACATCAGTTGGTAACGAAGAATTATCTGAAGAAATTCGAAATATTTTGGTTAAATCGGCAAACTTAAAGAGTCAGGCGAGGTTTATCAATTTTATTCTTCAGAATACAAATGACAGTTTTTTTCAGTCAGAAGCTTCCGAATCAAAATACGCTATCAAAAAACTTGATTTAAAAGTCGCTCTAGGTAATACCTATGGTCAGCGTTCTAGTTTTGTTCATGCGTTAAAGTCTATGAAAAAAGAAGCCAAAATGCCAACAGTGACATCAGGCGAGGTTTTTCTTGAAGATTCAAATCCATTTTTAACATACAGGGGCCTAATGAGATTGACTTTACACGTTTTGACTAACGTTGTTAATGCTCAGCCACTTTTAGAAAAAGAGGAATATAATTGGCATGATGAATTACCAGGTGTGGTGAAAATGAACTTATCTCCCCAGTATTGGCTAGGCAAAACTACGAACTTTAAGCCTGAACATGCCACAAAAAAGCTAGAAGGATTCGTCATTGCTTTTACATCCATGCTACAAAACAAGGAAAAAGTTTTGAAGTTCGATTTGCGTCCACTACTGGAACTATATGAAAATTTGCTTCCGAATTCGAAAGAATTTGACAAGCTAAACATGTATGCTCTTTATGTATTCTATCATGAATTGGTTGCCGAGGATTTGAAGCTTCCCAATTACTTAGCAACGATTGACAAGTATAAGGATTTATTAGCTAAATGTTCTATTGAGGCAATGCTACTAGAACTTTTCTTTGAGGATTTGAGTGGAAATTGGGACGCAAACACAAGAGAACTTACTTTTAAGCAGTATAAAAAGCTGAGTTACAAAATCAAAAAAATATCGTTGCCGAATTCGATTGAAGTAACCATAATCCTTGCAATAGCAAATGAATTTCTGAAAGAAAATAATGAATATAAATTTAAAGAATTGATAAATGTTGCACTCAATCAACTTTCTGGATCGATAAAACTACAAGAAAAATTATCAGAATATTTACACAAGGATTGTGAATTTATATCTTTGGATTTTATATTGATGCCAGAAGATAATGACGCAGAATTAAACATCGAATATAATATTTAGCGCAAAAGACAATTTTTGATAAAATGTAGATTTCAAATATAGACAACAATAAAACCCACCAATTAAATGGCGGGTTTTTTGTTGTATTCAAATAGCAACAGAACATTATCACTAAACTCCGAAAGGCAGGCGCAAAGTCATACAAAAGAGAACCAAATGGAGCACATTACTATATGTATTTAAAGTTTGACTAGGATTCATTGAAATCTGGAAAAGAACGTGTAGTCAGTAAGGAGCAAAGACGGGCTACTAGTCTATACTTTAAGAAGATGAATCAAATACATAATTCACTTAGAAAATTGGAAGGAAGATTTTTAATCAAAAACAAGTATGAAATCTTAGCAGATGATAGAGTGGTTATATTTATGGAAACAAGAAAAGGTGAGAAATTCGAAACATACATATCGTTAGATGATTTCCAAAAGGTAAATTCGTATGATGTTAAGTGGTATGTTGCTTGGCACAAGAACAACATTATGCAAGAGCCTCACTGTATTTAGGAAGACGAGATGAAAAGCGATATCATGTAAATTGCTTTATTTACATAAATTAGTGCACGACAGTGAGATTAGTAAAGATATTATTGATCACATAGACAATAATACTCTGAACAATATTAAATCAAATTTAAGAAAAACTAGCAGCGAAGAAAATTCAAAAAATAGAAGTGGTAGAAACTCAAATAATAAATCAGGATACAGGAATGTTTGTTGGAATAAATCCTACAAGATGTGGGTTGTTCAGTTACAAATAGAAGGAAAGAACAAGATATTGGGCGCATTCGATGATGTTCACGAGGCGGGAAGATATGCCGAGAAGATGAGACAGGTGTACTATGAAGATTTTAAAGGGAGAGGCTAAATCTCGAATAATTGAACAACTCATTTATCACTATAGAAAATTAGACGGCATTATGCCGTCTGTTGTTCTACTTTAACAAAATGATTGAACAGTAATTCCCTATTTTTCATATTATAAATGTATACATTCGAAAATTTTTCAAACCATAATTCTTTAGTGTTAAGTGAACTTAGACTGAGACTTAGAAATTCAGACAATCTTCCCTCATCAAGTTCAACTGAGTATGAAGTACCCTTAAAGTTTAATGAGATTGAAACTAATTTTGTAGATGGCAAAAACCGTAGTGCAAATGCGCTATTGCTAATCATTATTTTTTGTATAGTATTCTTGGTAAAGAAGTCATTATAATCGGCTTCACTTACATTTGATTCGGGGTTGTGTTCTTTATAATCATTAAAATCAGAATAATACTCAATTATGAGTTCATTTTCGTTTTTAGTGAATATCTTTATGAATGTTTTTCCTGTCATGTAACTGATAAATTCTTTCTCGTCCATGTAAACCACACCTCCAAATGTTTATCTTCCAAATTATAACACCAATGCGGCATCATATAAAAGACAAGTTTTAAAGAGACAGGGTGGAGAGATCCACCCTAAAGTTCTACCATAGTGTTATCGAACTCATCCCACGCATAGACATCTCCCGTATATATATCTACAAGAAAATCACCATATGGAATTATATTGTTTGGAGTCTCCTGAAACGCTCGAAATAAATAAAACTTGCCCTCCATAATACCATCATTCATGAACTTAAGGTCATATTCATCAGCTTCTTCCTTTGCCTTTTCGTAGAGCAATGTGATAGCTTTCTCTAAGCTAACCATTGCAACTCCTTGTTCTCCAATATAAAGATTGCCCTCTTTTAACGAAACCTTCTCACCAATAGCATTACTCATAGCTCTAACTGGTACATATGTAGTGTTTTTGTACGTTATTGCATCCGTTGTGGACTTCTTACTTCCATCTACATAAAGACTGACTTTCTGGATTACTGCTTTAATTGGTGTTCCGCTTGCTGCAAAAGCTGTTGCTCCTGTAATTGTTGATCCAATTAGAATACCAATGACCAAACCCTTTAACTTGTCCTTCATCGTAATTCTCCTCTGTTATGTGAAATAGATTGCTTATTGTATTATATAACTTTCTTAAGTCTGCGGACTACATAAATTTCCAGTTGCATGAATAGCGCATGAATTAAACAGGGTACTTACTTAAATAAATTGCTTATTATATGAGTTTGAAATGACAATATAAGAAATAAAGAATTTCTTAAGAGAGGAAATGTTTAAAATGGTTTATTTGACACCTGATATTTATGTTATCAAAAGAATGAGAAAATTGATTGACGAAGCAATGGATAAAAACACAGCTATTAAAGAATTTGACTTAATTGAAATAATTGCAAAAGAAATGAGGGATGGGGTATCCAAAATTGATACCTTAGAATCAGTGTTAATAGATGTTATAGATGATTTGTCTTTTGGTTTATCAAAGTTGAAGTCAATTAAAAATATGCACAAGAGAATATCTTTAGCAGCTTTCAAGGAGTGGGAAGAGTTTGAACCAGCTAGATGTAGAATTTTAGTTGGTCAAATTTTGAAACGATATAAGGATCAAGTAAAGAATGGAACATATAAGTACATAATACGATCAAATCTGAATCTAACACTGCGCCAGGTGACATCTCTAGATGAGCGAGCGTATTTGTATGACCTTGAGCATTACCTTCCAGATTATTTTGATGAGAAATCAACTTTAGAGATGCATGAACGTCAAGTGGAAAATTTTCTGGAAATATATAAGTGATAATCCATGTTATGTTGTAGTTGATTTAGACATTACGATTGACGAAATTTACTATACAGTTTCTGACGAGATAATAAAGGTAAATAAAATACTTGCCGCTGCCTATTATGGTGAGGCGATTGATGAGAACGGTAAATTCATTGGAACAACGATAGCATGTGTAGAAGGAGAAATTCTTTCTGAGGAGGAAGTAGAAGTAAAAACTAATAACAATATAAATGCGAACCTATAGTGTACTAGGACGAATAAGTCGGCCTTTCATAAGGACTGTGGTACTTTAATAAGAAAGTTGAGCATCTTTTAGGAGGGACGACTAGATGAGGTTTTTTAGCAGAGTATTTCTCTCAGTTCTTGCAGGCGCAATGATTATGTGGGGAATAATGAGTGTAATTTTAAAAATCGAAAACAATTCTTTTTTATCGTTTGCCAGTATATATTCGCTTATATTATCAATGGTTGTTTTAGCTTACAGTCTACGCGAAAGATTTAAGAACATGGTAACCCTTATTACCCTATGCTTGTTCTCTGCATTAGCAATAGTCTGCCCAGTGATAATTTGTATAGGTTTAGTTACTCCGAGATGGAGTGAAACCATGGGCATGCTCACGCTCGGTTGGTCGGATGGTTTTAGCTTTGCACCGCTCGATTTTGTGATGCTGTCTTCCGCCAAACTGTCGAATCTTCTTTGCGAAATGACTTCCCAACTCTCGAAGCGTAGCCATGGATACAAACGCCGAATGGAGTCTTTTTCACGTAAGCCTGAATGCGGTTGTAGACTTGCTTAATCGGACTTTAAAAGCTGGCTTCACGGCGGATTACGTGCTCATGGACAGCTGGTTTACGCAAGCTCCATTACTTCGGGAGCTTACAGATCGAGGTCTGCCTGTGATCGGAATGATCAAGGAAATGAAGCAACGATATCTCGTACAGGGACAGCGAATGACGCTGAGTGACGTGTTTCAAAGCCTGCCCAAGTCGAGTACAAATGACATCAAAGGTTCTGTGGTTGTGCATACTTCATTCAATCTGCCCGTGAAACTTGTATTTGTGCGGAACCGAAATAAAAGACGGGAATGGCTTGCCATTTTAAGCACAGACGTCACGCTGGATTCGGCTGAAATAGTACGAATCTACGGCATGCGTTGGAGTATTGAGACCTTTTTTAAAGTCACAAAGAGCTATTTGAAACTGGGAACCGAATTTCAAGGACGTTCCTTTGACGGGCTAATTAGCCATACGACGGTTGTATTTAGCCGTTATTTGGCGATGGATTATGAACGGCGTGAAACCAGTGATGACCGTACACTGGGAGGACTCTTTTTTCTCTTTGCCAATGAGGTTCGCGATCTGGACTACCAGTCTGCGCTTCAGCAACTCATGAGTTTCTTTCTCGAAATGTCTCAGGCGAAAACCAAAAAGACCAAGGCATCTGTTTTTTGTCAACTACAAGAATGGATCTCTGGTTTACCCAGTTATATCAAGGGTTTGTTTGGAAATTTGAGCTGCGAAAGTTGAGTTAATTAATAAAGGACTCTTCTCCGAATTTATCGGATTTAATGATTTTTATGATTTATTATTTCAAGAAGAAAATTTTTATAATCAAAAGTTTAACTTAGAGTGGTTTCCATACCTTAATGAAAATGAGATTAAGAAACTACTCAGCAACTCAATTAACAAAGAAATTTTAAGAAAAAAATTCGTAAAATCACTTGTGGAAGATGAACTTGAAACTAAGATCAAACAGTTTTATTTGGACTATTTTGAGTTATGAAGTATTTAAAAGTGATGCATCCCGACGTACTTCAAACCACATCTCCAATGTGATGCAGAAACTCAATGTTAAGGGTCGTTGGCAGGCAGTTGTCGAGCTGATTAAGCTTGGAGAGCTGAAGATTTAGTTGCGAATTGCAGTTAGGATGAAGTAGCAGCATGAAAGCCTTTCTCTATTCTTTGTGATGAAGAATGGGGCAAGGCTTTTTGCTGCTAATTTTACAGTTTATTAAAATCAGATCATTCGTTGTTACGGCATGAAGTCATTCATCTAATACAAAAATAAGCCATGTAATGACAACCATCCGAAAGGTTATCATTACATAGCTTATTCTGAAAACTGAACATTCATTAATTCAAAGTCGACTTTGCATGAGGCTCTCATCATAAAATCAATGCCAATAATTCCGTCAAAGCCATAAGGCTCCTGAATTGAACCAAGTTGAATTGGAAAATCAGTTAAAGCAATATGTTCAATATAAAGATTGGGAATATGTTGTTCATAGCAAATTTCGCTCGTTCCACCTACCCCATACATTCGCTTAGCTCGTCCATTAATAAAATCAAGCTGTATACCTACTGCAGCTAATGCTTCGGTATCAAATACAGTTGCTGCACAGCCGGTATCAAATAAAATATTATGCAAAATGATAGATTGTTCATTATGTCTTATGGTCAAGGATACGATAGGTAAGCCTTGCTGTAGTTGTAATTTCATGTTCGTTGCCGCACTCCTGAGAAAAATTCCTCTACTACCTCAACATCGTTTCTGCTCGTATGAAATACGTATAACTCGCGTGTCGGATGGAGCTTGTGAAGTTCTTTATAACCGCTCCAAGCTTCTTGAGGATTATCATAGTTTTGAATAACAGCGATATCCTCTAGTTGACGTACATGGTTGCTGGAGCTTGCCTTGATTGCTTCCACAAGTACAAAACGATCTGGGTGTAATTCAGTGATCTCTTCCCATTTCATCAGCATCACCTCGCTTGGATAGTCGTGTTTTTATTATAGCATAGTTATTTAAGGATGTAGGAAGTAAGCGCGTTAATTGTAATTATGTGGTACCTTGTAGTTATTGAGAGACTTTATAGTACCAACCAAATGAATCTTAACTTACTTTAACAATGAAAGGACGAGCTAAATGGACCGTTTCTTAAGTGAATTTGCAAAACAATTTAGAGCGGGTTTTCTACCCGATCTGGAACAGACGCTGGCTAAGGTGCAACATGAGAAAGTATATGCTTGTGCATTTGGAACGGACAGTGATTGGGTAACGCTGTTTATGGCGGTGAATACCGAGGAATCCCTGGCAGCGCACATTTCGAGAATGAAAGAGCAAGGGCTGTGCGACAGTGAGGAGGACGAGATCTATTACCGATGGGGCTGCTCCGAATATCAGTATGGCGAGGATACGCACTTTAACCATATCAGCCGATTGTTGTATGCAACTGAGGAAGTTCAGGCGTATAAGGATGAGATCATTCGAATCATCGCCAAAGTTGTGAATGAGACAGCGGATGACGTTTTTGCTCGATATGGACAAACCAAAGCAGACATTACGTTCTTCGTTTCTCTCACAGATGACGATCTGGCGGAGGAGATTGAGAATCAATCGGTTCATCAAATGACTGTACCCGGCTTAGTCAGCAAGTTCCTAAAACGATATGATGACATGAATTAGAACGAGTTAACTTAACTTGAGATTTGAGTTAAATGGAAATTGAATGAAAACGAATTGAATTTTAATACCGCGAAAGTCTTTCCTATTTCTTTATCTAAAGAAGGGAAGAGGCTTTTTTGTTTTAGCGTGAAAAAATGAAATAATCGATTTCATATCACTTTATCACTTATAGATTCCTATTCGTTTGAATGAACATCCTCCATCTTTTCTTCGAAAATGGCTGATAAAAGAGCTGCTCCAGTTCCTCGAACTCTGCTTCGTTTAGTTGAAGATGGAGCGCTCTTTTTGCTATTTTGGCCGCAGATTGAGAAGAAGATTTCCGTCCTCCAGCTTTTCGTTTGATCGGAATATGAAATTGCAGCAGGTCTTCAAAGTGATTCCAGCCTTCCCAACTGAGCCTACCTCCGCGTTTCCAGTCGATGGCATAGAGGGCATAATAGGCATGTCCTTCTGTTTGTTTGGTAGCAATAATCCAGATGGAAGGAATAAATTTTTTCCGTTGTCTTCGATTCATTGAATGGCTCCTTTTTAATATGATCATATCTCAATTCTCAATATAAAGGTTACTCACTATGTGTATCAAGCAGGTGAGTGTCTATACACGTTCAGTATCATTGCGAAAGTCGTGAGAAATTGCTCTTGATTTGCAGGATCGACTTGATTAGAATAAAGTTATAAAAATGATTTTCTTAATTTATTAAAAATAAATAAAAATAATTTTCATAAAGCGAGGTCCTCATGGCAGCCATATTACGTGCGTTGCAGCAAGAACTGAATAACCTTCCGTCTCAGGAGCGACGTATCGCCGAAGTCATTATGCAATCTCCATCGGACATTCCCGGCTGGACGATTAGTCATCTGGCAGAGCAGAGTGGCACAAGTGCGGCGACGGTAACCCGCTTTTGCAAGTCGTTTCATTTCAAAGGTTTTCCCGACTTCAAAATGAAACTCGCCGCAGAATTGTCCCATGCATCTGATGAAACGGCGTATCAGGATATTGTAGCGGGCAATTCCCTATCCAAAATTGTTGAAGCTATCGAAGCCAACCACCTCGCGTCGATTGCAGATACCACCCGTTTGCTGGATTTGGGCAGATTGGAGCAAGCAGTGCAATTATTGTGCCAGGCTCGCCGCATCGATCTGTATGGTGTGGCAACCTCGTCGATTGTTACACAGGATTTCTATCAGAAACTGGTGCGGATCGGCAAAAGCTGTACGGCTTTCTCCGACTCACACATGCAGATTACATCCGCATCTTCGCTCGCAGAGGGAGATGTGGCGATGGCCGTATCCTATTCAGGAGAAACACCAGAAACCATCGATGCCCTGCATTGTGCCAAACAGGCCGGAGCTTCTACGATTTCACTGACTTCCTATGGTAGTAACACGCTTGCAACTGTATCCAATATCCCACTGTTTACGTCCTCTCTGGAAGAAGGCATGAGGCGTGGAGATATGGCTTCACGTATTGCACTGCTGCATGTGGTCGATATTTTGTTCACAGGCATGGTAAGTGCCGACTTCGACCGTTTTATCCCGAGACTGGAACAATCCTATCACAACGTGCAGTCCTATCGCGTACAACACAACGGAGGTGCCTGACAGATGAAGATGAATATACGCATTTTTGAAAATGAAGAAGATTTGAACGCCACAGGTGCTGGCCTCATTGCCAGCTTGTTGCAGACGAAACCACGGGCTGTATTGGGGCTTGCGACAGGAAGTTCTCCTGTAGGCATATATAAACAGCTTATCACGTTATACCAGAAGGGGCTGGTTAGCTTCTCACAGGCTTCTTCATTTAATCTCGATGAATATGTCGGACTTCCAACAGAACATCGTGAAAGTTACCGCAGTTTTATGAACGAACAATTATTCAATCATATCGATATAGATATTGCTAGAACGCAAGTGCCTGATGGTCAGGCTGCAGATCTGGAACAGGAATGTAATTCCTATGAACAACGGCTGGACGATCGTGGACCGGTAGACCTTCAACTGCTGGGCATCGGACATAATGGTCATATTGGCTTCAATGAACCGGGAACGGAGCTGACTGGGCGGACACATGTTGTGGATCTGAAAGACGAAACGCGAAAGGCAAACGCGCGCTTCTTTGACAGCATCGATGAAGTTCCGGCTCAGGCGATTACAATGGGTGTTGGTACCATTTTGAAAGCCAAACAGATTCTGCTCATTGCCCGTGGCGAGGAAAAAGCCGAGATTATTCGCGAAGCGTTCATGGGCCCAATCACAACGGCCTGTCCTGCATCGCTTTTGCAATGTCATCCAAATGTGGTGGTATTGCTGGACCGTGCAGCAGGGAGGCTGGTGAGATGACCGGAGCAAATAGCCATAAACCTGGGAGCCAGCGTGAACAACATGTGTCTCTTCTTCGGGGCAGGTTACTCCTTTCCAATGAGATGTTGGAAGACGGTGTATTAGCCTGGAGGGATGGGAAAATCCTCTATGCTGGAGTACCAGAAGGTCTGCCCGAACAGATTCGGAGAGAGGCAGTGTCCATGCCTGTACCGGAACGCGGCCTCATTGTGCCTGGATTCATTGATATCCATGTGCATGGTGGGAACGGAGAAGACTTTATGGACGCAAGCCCGGAGGTATTGGACAAGATCACTTCTTTTCATAGTACGCAGGGAACAACAGCGATGCTTGCGACTTCCATGACCGCTCCGAAAAAGCGGCTGGACAGCGTACTTGCTGAAGTAGCTCGTTATCGTTCCGGTGAGATGCCGTATGCACAGCTTGAGGGCGTACATCTGGAAGGTCCGTTTTTCAGTCCGAAATGGCCTGGTGCGCAAAATCCGGAACATATCATTCTGCCTGATGTATCCTGGCTTGAAGCATGGGAGAAGCAATATCCCGGTCTAATCCGTCAAGTTACGTTGGCACCGGAACGTGAAGGCGCACTGGAAGTCATCTCATGGCTGCGTGAACAGCGGATTACAGCGGCACTCGGCCACACGGATGCGACCTATGAAGAGGTCGAACGTGCAGTGGAAGCCGGACTTCATCATGCGGTGCATACGTTTAATGCCATGACACCGCTGCATCATCGGCTACCGGGAGCTGCCGGAGCCGTGCTAAGTGATCCGCGCATCAGTGCCGAGGTCATTGCCGATGGTATTCACGTACACCCTGCGGCGATCTCCATCCTCGCTCAGCTGAAGCAACATGACCATCAGCTTGTGTTGATCACAGATGCCATGTCTGCTGCGGGATTGGATGACGGCGAATACAAGATCGGCGACCTGCCCGTCATCGTGAAGCACGGTGAGGCCAGACTGAAGGATGGCGGCGCACTGGCCGGAAGCACACTGACAATGATTCGCGGTTTCCGATACCTGGTACAGGAAGTGGGCTTGAGTCTGAACGCTGCATCACGTGCAGCAAGTCTGACCCCGGCACGCCTGCTGGGCATTGATCACCGGACAGGTTCCCTGGCTCAGGGAAAACAGGCAGATATCGTTTTGCTAAATGCGGAGCTGGATATTGAGGGTGTGTGGGTGAAGGGCAGACGGGTCGGCGAGTAAGTTGTAACTTGGACATGTTTGCGGAGAGGCAAGAGAAGCAACACCTTGCGCAATATGTTAAAATAGATCTCAAAAAGACGGGATCTGCGGATCACGCATAACGGAGGCGTGAAACATGGAACGTAACGCTATGCTCGAACATGATCCGTTCATCACAGTGTTGGCGGAGAAGTTGCACATACACGGATACTATGCCTTTTATGGCGAGCATTACAATGAAACCGATATGGAGCAGTACCGCAAGCATCTGTTCACATCATTCAGCAACATCGTATGGGTAGAGCTCGATGCACGCAAAAAGTATATGATTGTCGACCATCGTGGTCGTAACACCGTCATGAAACTGATCGAAGGTATGCTGAACACCCGCAGAACCTTGCGAGCGAATCAGGCAATGGCAGGCACGGACACCTCTGGAGTCCAGAAGGAAATAGCACATTTATCCAAGCTTGTGCACATACTGAAATTTACGACTTTCCGCACATAAGCGAAGTGTGATATTTAGGCTGTGATAAGCGGCGTGAGTAGGAAGAGTATAATATGTGGCTCTCATAAGCGATGAGTGACGACGAAAAAATGAAAATAAACACCAAGAACAACCACAAGAGTATACATGAGTAACTAGGGAGAGTTATAAGTTAAGTTTCAAGAAAGAATGGACTAGGATATCGACAATAACATATCACTGCGATTCCATTCTCATAAGTATTTTCTATGTAGGTCGCGTAGCGCTAACGAATCTGTGAAGCCTTATTCCAATGATTTTGCAGTCATAGAAAATGTAACGAATCTCAGACACGCTATTTAATGCAATTTAGCGAAATTTCGAGTACTAAGGCTTGTGAGGTTCTTTAGACGACAGTTGGCAATCCGATGAAGGCTATGTGTCGGGCTTAGATAGTAAACGATTAAACGAAAGAGAGTCCTGTCATCGCTGACGGAACTCTCTCTATTTTTTATACAACGACTCCTCAGTTCAGCAACAACCATACTCACTCATTGACTCGTTCAACGGGGATGCAAGCTTCTGAAGCTAACGCATGTAGTAACTCATAACATACTAACTTGGCACATCAATACAATTAAGATAACTAAGCTTCCTAAAGAGCACAAAGTTACTCACCGAATCCTACAGATATCTCCAAAGATCTATTCCCATCCACCGATCAATCCAACCATTCCTTCATACTATATCCGAATCCACTATATAAGCAATTATCTAAACGAAGTCACAAAACTGCTGAACAGCGTCCGAACATCATACTGATACTGGTTGATCGGCTCAATCGGACGGTTCTCTCCAAGCAGAGTGTAGACGGCGATCCGTGCTGCCCGGACCGAATATTCTTCCGTGAATACAACGTCATCGGGAATCTCGCAGAATTGGCTAATAAAGGCCAGGTTGGTGGAGCCTTTAGGCACAACTTTCGGTCTGTCGCTGTTCAGTCTAGGCATGAATTGGGCAGTGATGTAAGGCATCATGCAAGGAATACAGTTGGCGGTAGCCATGATCGCCTCTTGATGTTCCTGAAAATGAAGATGGCCGATCAACTCCTGCATAATTTCTTCCCCGGTACAATCGCTCATTTTTTTCTTCACATAGTCACCTACGTTATCCGGATACAATCCGTAACCCCAGAACACGTTGACATGCTCGGGCTGACCGCGGAAATGTGGTTGGAAGGCCAGAACGACAGACATGAACCAGCTGGAATCCTTGAACGTAACCAGAGCACCGGTACCTGCCCTGTTGCGTGTGAATTTCTCCATCAAGTCAAAGAAAACCGAATCCTGGAAGGTAACCGTAAACGATTCCCATTTGGACTCATCCACATGATCATTAAAAGAAGAAGGGTTGCCCAGCAACGGTTTCTTGGCGGCAATGTTCTCCCACAGCTTCCATGAGCTGCCCTTGCCATTCAGTTTCGGTGCGGAAGTCTTGGAGCCGATATCAGCCCCTTCGGTCATTGAACCGTTTGTGACAATGACGAGATCACCTTCGAGGATGTCAATGACTTCCTCTTCACCTCCCCTGAGCACATGCATCCGACTTACCGTAATGCCGTCACCGTCTTTGAAATCCAGATCGGTAACCGTACATTTCAGCGTGAAATCTACGCCAAACGGCTCCAGGTAGTTATGCAATGGCAGGATTATCGAGTCATATTGGTTGAACGGTGTGCGGGTGACACCTTCCAGCGTTTGAATTCTTGGGAATTCGTGAAAAAAGCGAAGCATGTATCTTTTGAATTCCACGGCGCTGTGCCAAGGTTGGAAGGCAAAGGTGGTCGCCCACATATACCAGAAGTTTGTTTTGAAAAAGTGAGGGCCAAACCAGTCGTTGATTCGCAATTTCCCCAGCGTGTCTTCAGGAGTAATAATCAGCTTGCCCATTGCCAGACGATCGGCCATATCAAACCCCATGGAGAGCACATCTTCGACCTTGCCGTCACGGTTGATGAGCCGCGCATTGGAATGTGTGGGATTGGCATCGTCAAATTCAGTAATCTCCTGTCGCACAGATATGCCCGGACGGTCGATGGAAGGGATGGAAGCCAGCAACTCCCAGAGATTCTCATAGGCCTCATCATTGAGCATCCGTCCACCACGGATGATATATCCTTGATCGGGATTACCAGCGCCGTCATTGCTGCCACCGAGAATCGGCATTTCTTCGATAATGTGAATGTGTTCTCCAGGAAAGCCACAATCTCTGACCAGATAAGCTGCACCCGCCAAAGATGCAATGCCGCCGCCTACAAAATAGACCTGTTTATTACCATGTTCTTTCTTCACGATCATTCGCCTCCAAAAGTTACTGTAATCACATCCCTAATGTAAAGCTTGCAGGTTCCGTAAGGTATGATCAAAAGAACGGGAGTGTCTGATTTTTGGTCACTTTTGGAAAAGTGTCTAAAAATCAGGCTTAGACCACATGCGAAAAAAGCCGCCCATCCTTAATTGGATGGCAGCTTATTCTCATACCTGTGCAGTGCCCTCAGGACATTGCCTTCGATCAGCTCACTGAGCTTTTCAATAATCTGTTTTGGCGGTTCTTGCATGTTGCCCCTCATCCATTGAATGATCAGCCCAGTGAAAGCCAAGGTATAGAAGTTGGCGACAAACTCTTTGTCTTCACCACGGACTTTAATCCCGCAGGCTAGTTCATCAATAACACCCATGATCAGATCATGGGTTACTTCATAGAGGTATGAATCCAAGTGGGTACGCCCGAGCGAGTTGAGTGTGTTGCAGCAGAACGTTTTGTTGTTCTCGATGTAGCAAAAGATTTTATAGAATCCGTCCGTCCATGTGCTGTAGCTTCGGTACTCCATAAGACTCTCCACCGCTTCAGTCTGATAGATCCACCCAAGCAGCGCATAAATATCCTGAAAATGATAATAAAAGGTTTGCCGGTTCACGCCGCAATGATCCACCAGATGTTTGACCGTAATCTTGTTCAGTGGAGTATGCTCCATCAGTGATTTAAGCGAGTGAGCCAGCGCATGTTTGGTTAGGTGAGAAGCAGACACAATAATCACCTCATCATTTTGGATTAGCTTGCTTGGGAGTAACAGTAGGTAACACTTCATAGCTATAGCCCCACGCCAAATTCGCGGAACATAAGCAAGTCATAACGCAGGAATCCCGAAAGATCCTACTATCAGATATCCCCCTGAGCTATCAACATCTTCGTTACACCATCCGCAACATGCTCCAGAAGGGTATATTCTAGATATCAATCGTTCCAAACCAACATCCCAAAAGGCCACTTGTGTTTCTCTATCACAACCCCTTAAAAGTTAGCAGTCGTCTAAAACCAGTCACAATAAAGCAGCCACGGTAAAAGCCTGAAACCCAGTGAAGGAGACCAAATCAATTAAAAAAAACGGCCGATAAGCCGTCGCGTAAGTTATCTCCCATACACTAAACCATTAAAACCGAGACTGCGTCTATAAAATCAGTCATAGTAACAACGATAACGAAGTTATCGAGAAAAAAAAGAAAAAATCGAATAACTGTTCAGTAGCCCATTGTTTTGTGATCACTAACCTTCAAAGTTAAACCCATACCTTTAAAGAAGCCATAATAAAGCAAGTTGTACGAATGATCGATACAAAAAAAATTCAAAGAAACGGCCTATAAGTCACCATATTGTTATCACTAATACACTAAACCACTAAACCATTTAAATTAAGTCTCCATCGTCTCCATTCATAAAAAGTAGCCATTGAAAAAAAAACTACATCTTCGCCAAAGCCCCAAAGCCCCAAAGCCCCAAAGCCCCAAAGCCCCAAAGCCCCAAAGTAGCAAAGCAACAAAAACACAAGAAAACAAATAAAAAAACGAAATCAAATCAAAAAAGAACGACCCGAAAGCCGTCCTTTTATTATCCCTATTACACTAACCCATATAAAAAGTTAGGATCAATCCTAAAATCAGTCTGCGAAAGCTGCAACGTAGTGAAGGGGACGAAATCGATTCTGGAGAAGCGGAGCGTTCGCCTTTATCCCCGGATTTCTCCCTTTAGAAAGGGAATCAAGGAAATCCAGGGATAACAGCGATCTAAAGAACGATTCGGCACCGGAACGTCCACTCAGCACCTTGCCCCAGCAGTTATTTTAGAACGATGAGCCCCAACTATTATAAACTCTTCAAAAACTGAACAATCGTCAACAACCCTTTATCAAAGTTCTCCAGGTTGAAGTGCTCGTTCGGAGCATGCAGATTCTCATCCGGCAAGCCAAAGCCCATCATGACAGCAGGGATTTCGAGTACACGTGAGAGCTTCTCAACAATCGGAATGGAGCCGCCATCTTTGGTAAAGAGGGCACGAACGCCATACACGTGCTCATACGCATCTGCCGCTTTTTGCAGGATTGGATTGGAAGGATCGGTGTTGAAAGCAAAAGCTTTCTCGATCTGTTTCACATGCAGCGTTGCACCCGGTTGAACGTGAGCGCGCAGATGTGCTTCGATACGATCCAATACATGTTGTGGATCTTGATCCGCCACGAGGCGGCAGGTGATTTTGGCATGAGCTTCCTTCGGAATAACCGTTTTGCTACCTTCGCCTTGGAAACCGCCCCATACGCCGTTCAGTTCCAATGTTGGACGAGCGCCTACACGTTCCACGAACGAGTAACCTTCTTCGCCGTACAATTGCTCCAGTCCAAGGTCTTGACGAAGTTGTTCTTCATTGAAGCCCTGTTTCACAAATTCTTCTCTCATCTCAGGAGACAGTGGCAGTACGCCGTCGTAGAAACCATCTACACTCACGCGGCCTTGCTCATCATGCAACGAAGCGAGCAAGGATACGAGTGCGTGCAGTGCGTTGGGTACTCCACCACCAAATGAACCGGAGTGCAAGTCGGTATTGGCTGTGTTCAGATCCACGTGAAGCGAACATAGGCCACGCAGGCCAGTGGAGATCGCAGGTTTTCCTTTTTCAAGCAGGGACGTATCCGAGATCAGTACCATGTCTGCACGTAGCTTGTCCGTATTGTCATTCAGATAGATGGGCAGGTTCGGGCTGGAGATTTCCTCTTCGCCTTCGATGCAAAACTTGATGTTAACTGGAAGTTCTTTGTTTTCGGCGAGAATGGCTTCAACTGCCTTGATATGTAGGAAGATCTGTCCTTTGTCATCCGTTGCACCACGGGCATACAGCTTGCCATCACGAATGGTAGGTTCGAAAGGTGGCGTGTCCCACAGGTTAAGGGGGTCTACAGGTTGTACATCATAGTGTCCATAGATCAGAGCCGTCGGTTTGCCGGGTGCATGCAGGTGATCTGCATAGACAATCGGATGTCCAGCCGTTTGAATGACCTCTACGTTCTCCATACCTGCACGTGTGAGAGCATCTGCTGCCCATTGTGCTGCACGATTAACATCCTCTTTATGCGCTGAAATGGCGGAAATACTCGGAATGGACAACCATTCATTCAGTTCTGCCAGGTGTTTTTCTCTATTTTGTTCAAAATAAGTCTGTTCTTTCATTAAAAAGGCCTCCTTCATGTTTGCTTTATCTCATTGTAATCCATTTTGTCATGTTAATAAAACATTGGTTAAAAAAATGATCGGTTACAGATCGTTTCATTCACCTGAAGATTGTGCGTATAATACAAGAAAAGGATTTCATCCATATATTCTCAGGGGAGTTGAGGAAATTTCCATGACAGTCAGACCCGATGCAAGCAGGCAGGTGAGCAGCGATGGAACCGACTAGGAGCGATCGAATATTTGGCAGATTCAAGCGTTTATCCGATTTGAAGGCAGGAAGGCATAAAGGACGATTTTATCGAAACAGCCTGATGCTTATTTTACTCATTGCCAGCATTCCCGGACTAATCACAGGTATCGTCATGTATCAACAGGTTGTTGGCCGGATGGAAACCGAGTTCAATCAGATGCATCAGAACCAGATCGAGAACCGGGCACGCAATGTGGACGACCAGCTGGCTTATCTGGAGATGAACTTATCCCATTGGGCTTTTGAACCGAGGTTTGGCAATGCACTACGTACACTGGATTTTGTGTATTATTTCAATGAAACGCAGGAGATTGTGACTACCTTATACGTATTACAAGGTTCCCATCCGCTGATCAAGTCAGCTCAGCTGTATTTGCAGGAGCCGAAGCCAATCTTGTTTAATCGGGATTATACCGAATTGAACGATGAAGCCAAAGTACAAGCATATGATCGATACCTTTTCATGGGGAACCACGTGTACTGGACAGACTGGGTTTCCAGCCTCAACAGAGATACCGAACCTTCGACCAACGACAGTCTACTGCATATGGATGCAGGTAATGCACTGGTTCTTGTACATAAGATTCCGGGGGAGAGCATGAATCCGTTTGGTGCACTGATTATTACGTTGGATAACGAGAAAGTCGCCAGTTTATTGAAAACGCTTACTCCATATGATGAAGGTTTAACGTTCCTTATGGATCAGGAAGGCAACACACTGGTTACCGGGAATCCGGGAACGGCGGGGGAGACTTCTGCTTTTGAACAGCAGCTAAAAAAAGAAGTGGCCCTGCATGCCGATAGCCGCTCATTCTTGTTCCGATATGAGGATCAGACCTATTCTGTCTCGTATGGCTCGTTGAGTCGGATTGATTCGGACTGGACGTACGTCTCCGCAGCACCTTTGACCTCAGTCACTTCGCCCGTCAAGCTGGTATCCAAGATCATCGTCATTGCGAGTGCAGGCAGTCTCATCCTGGGATTGTTGTTATCCTGGTTTGCTTCCCGCCGCATCTATTCGCCTGTAGCACGGATGCTGCACCTGCTTACGCCTGGTAGAAACGAAACTACACCAACGGATGAGAAGCTGGACGAGTTTGAGCTGCTGGAGCAACAGTGGAACGAACTGACCTCCCGCAGTGTAACGGCACATCGCCAGTTGCAGGAGCAACTTCCTCATCTGCGCGACAGCTTTGTCTTACAACTTGTGCAGGGACATCTATATGCCTATAACGAGCAGGATCTCCAGCAGCGCATGCGTCATCTCGGATTTGAGCTGGAGGGCCAGCAGTATTTGCTGGTGCAGATGTATTTTACGGGGTACGAGCAGCTGCAAGGCAGATTTGGAAGCCAGGACACGGGATTAGTTACCTTTGCAGCAGTGAATATTACTCAGGAAGTGGCGAAAAATTATTTCAGGCAGATCAGTGTCATGAACTTTCATGACCTGTCTTCCGCCATGCTTGTGATTGCTCCTCAGGACGAACCTGTGAAGTCACAAGCGATGTTATGGGGACAGGAGCTAGTGGAGGTCATTGGACGAACACTCAAAATGAAGGTGACCTTGATGGTCAGCCGCCCGGCAGCTTCACTTCAGGAATTGCCTGGACGATTCGTGGAGATGGAACAGGCCGTGGCATATCGCAGTGTGGAGGAAGGAAGTCAGATACTCGATCTGGAGGATGAGGCGTATTTCCGCAGAAACGAAGCAGCTTCCTATCCGCTTGGACTGGAACGTGAGTTGCTACAGGCGATTAGGCTGGGCAAGCAGGACGAAGCTGAACGTGTGCTGGAACAATTCATGAGTGAGATTACGCGGACGGGGAGTACCGAATTTCAGGTGCAGCAGATGATGCTGCAATTACTCGGCAGTATTCAGCACATGATGTTGCAAACGGGGGTCACACCTTATAAGCTGTTTGGTGGTTGCAACATGTATGAACGTTTATCAGGTATTCGTGAACCTGTACAAATGAGACAGTGGATGATAAATGAGGTATTCATACCTTATATACAAGAGGTTGAGGTACGATCGCAGGAACCGCTGAAACTGGTGGTGGAACGAACGATGTTGTACATCGATACACATTACCGCAGCGACATTTCGCTGGAAAACTGTGCTGACGCGGAGCAGATGACACCCTATGCACTGAGCAAGGCATTCAAACAGGTATCGGGCATCAATTTTATTGATTATCTGACACGTGTGAGAATGGAGGCGGCGAAGCAATTGTTACGGGAGACAACGATGAAAATCAATGATGTTGCGGCGGCTGTGGGATATCAGCATAGTTATTTTAATCGGATTTTCAAGAAACAGGAGGGAGTTACGCCGAGTCAATATCGCGATCAATGGTTTGGACAATAACCGTTTATCGTCTGTCATTTCTGACCGGCATCCGGCTTTAGCGGATGTCGTTTTTTTGTTTTTTCACCCTGATACAAAGAAAGATAAACCCGCAAAAATGTGCAATTCTACCTGCTACGTTATGTTCAGTTTCTTGTGAAAATGGCGTTATAGCGGGCTTTCCAGCCAGTGTGCCGGAGGTATGCAAAAAATGAAGGTTGCTGGAAAAAGATCGGCTGTATAGTCTGAGTATCAGGTTAATTGATAACGCTTACATCGTTGAGGGAGGGGAGACATGATGAACGGGAAGACGGACTGGAATACCAACGGCGCTGCAACTGCTCAAGCGGATATGGCCACAAGGCCATTAAAACAGGAGTCCAATTGGAAAAGGCAGATTAAACGAAACAAATGGTTATATGTACTTGTGCTTCCCGGCTTTTTGTACTTTGTCATCTTTAAATACTTGCCCATGTGGGGGATCATCATTGCCTTTCAGGATTACCAGCCTTTCCTTGGCATTCGGGAGAGCAACTGGGTGGGGCTGGAGAACTTTACGAACTTTTTCTCCAATCCAGACTTCTTTCGACTATTACGCAATACGCTGGTTCTTGCTCTGTATGATCTTATCTTCTTTTTCCCGGCACCGATCATTATAGCTTTATTATTAAATGAAATTCGGGTCGCTTTCTTCAAAAGAACGATTCAAACGCTGGTCTATGTACCCCATTTTGTATCCATGGTGATTATCGCCAGTATCACGTACGTGTTTCTGACCCCGCAGGGCGGGGTGTTATACGACCTGATCGCCTGGATTACAGGCAAGCCTATCGATGTACTCTCCAGTCCGGGTTCGTTCCGTCCGCTGATTATTGTTCAGATGATGTGGAAGGAGATGGGTTGGGGCACAATCATTTTCTTGGCAGCCCTCGCAGGTGTCGATACGGAACAATATGAAGCCTCCATTGTGGATGGCGCCGGACGATTACGGCGGATGTGGCATATCACGCTTCCAGCCATTCGTACGACCATAGTGATTTTACTCATTCTCAGACTGGGGAACTTCCTCGATACCGGATTTGAGCAGATCTATCTGATGACCAACTCCCTCAACCGGGATGTAGCGGACGTATTTGATACGTATGTGTACACGGTAGGGATTACGCAAGGTGCATTCAGTTACAGTACCGCTGTTGGGCTATTCAAGTCTGTGGTGGGGATTATCCTGGTGCTTGGCAGTAATAAACTTGCGAAAAAATTCGGCCATCCCGGAATTTATTAAGGAGGAGCGCCCATGAACAGCCGTCTATACAACAGCCCTGCCGGCAAGGTATTTGATATCTTCAATTACGTCATGCTGGGGATTCTGGGCATATTAACCGTCCTTCCGTTCCTGTATATTATAGGGAATTCTTTCGCAACGGAAGCCGAGATTACCGAACGCAGTTTTTTCCTCATTCCGAAGGTGTTTTCCTTCAGCGCGTATGAGTATATTTTTTCATCGTCCACGATCTTTCGCAGCATTGGTGTTTCCATTTTCATCACGGTGGCAGGTACACTGGTCAATCTGTTTTTCACACTAACGATGGCTTATCCACTATCCAGAAGTGACTTTTGGGGTCGCAACGCCATGATGAACATGGTAATTTTCTCGATGTTATTTGGCGGTGGCATGATTCCAACGTATCTCGTCATTCGTGGACTGGGACTGCTTGATTCCTACTGGGCCCTTATGCTTCCTGGCGCGATCAGCGCTTTTAACTTAATAGTTGTCAAAAACTTTTTTCAGCAAATGCCGCCCGGGCTGGAGGAAGCGGCCCGCATCGACGGCTGTTCGGATCTCGGGGTGCTGTGGCGAATCGTTCTGCCTTTATCGAAGCCGGTCATTGCCACGTTTGCCTTGTTCTACGCCGTAGGCCACTGGAACAACTTTTTCTCGGCACTGCTGTACATTTCCGACAGTGACAAATGGCCACTGCAAGTCATGCTGAGACAGATCGTGTTACTCTCACAAGCCAGTGTCGGAGATATGGCAAACATGGACCCCAATTTTGTTCAGCCACCAGAGCAGTCGATCAAAATGGCGGTGATCGTTGTAGGTACCATTCCAATTTTGCTGGTGTATCCGTTTTTGCAGAAGCATTTTGCCAAAGGTGTCATGTTAGGTTCAATCAAAGGCTAAAGCCAAGGGGGAGAACGTATGGGACAAAAAACCGGATTCAAAAAAGGGGCACTGCTACTTTCTGCGTCACTGGTACTTAGTACAATTCTGGGCGCATGCTCCACGGACAAAGCAGATTCAGGAACCGCTGCGGGTGGCACCGATCAGCTCACGATTATGCTACCGAACTTTGAAGCGGAGAATCCGCCGGACAATAGCCCGGTCATACAGAAGCTTGAAGAACTGACCAAGGTGGACGTGAACTTGCAGTGGGTGCCAAGCAGCTCGTATGAAGACAAATTCAACATTACACTGGCCTCGGGAAAGCTGCCTCAGATTATGGTGGTGTTAGGGAAGTCTCCAAGTTTCATTAATGCGGCACGAACCGGAGCGTTCTGGGAACTGGGTCCTTATCTGAAGGACTATCCGAACCTGAGCCAAATGAATGAAATCATCACCAATAATGCCTCTATCGATGGCAAAACGTATGGGATTTATCGGGCTCGCCCTCTGGGACGTAATGGGGTGACTATCCGTAAGGACTGGCTGGAGAGTCTGGGGCTGGAAGAGCCAAAGACGATTGATGAATTTTACAATGTATTGAAAGCGTTCACGAAGGATGACCCGGACGGTAACGGAAAGGATGATACGTACGGTCTGGTAGCCAGCAAATTCACGGGCCCGTGGGATAACATGCAGGTATGGTTCGGTGCCCCCAACAAATGGGGAGATGATGGCAGCGGAGGTCTGATTCCGGCGCATGAGACACCAGAATACATGGAAGCACTGAAATTTTTCCGTCAGATCTACAGCGAGGGTCTGGTGAACAAAGACTTTGCCGTGATGGATGCAACGAAACTGCCTGACCCATTTGTGAATGGGCAAGCGGGTGTCATGGTCGATGTGGCAGATAATGCCCAGCGCATGGACCAGAAAATACTGGATAAAGACCCGAATGCGACAGGACGTGTGGATGTGCTGCAAGCCATGGAAGGTCCGAAGGGGCTGCGGGATATGCCAACGTCCGGATATTCCGGAATGATTGCCATCTCCAAAGGCAGTGTCAAAACGGAAGAGGAACTGAAGAAGGTGCTAAGCTTTCTGGATCAACTCAATGAGCCAGAATTGCAGGCGCTGCTTGGGAATGGACTGGAAGGCAAGCAGTATGAGAAAAAAGAAAACTATATCATTCCATCCACTGACAAGCTTGCTCTCCGCGATCTGCAGGGCTTGAATCAGATTTTGATGTTTGTTCCCGAGGACAAAACGCTTCGCGTACAACAGACACCTGTCCGTGAAAAGGTTGCACAGGTGCAGAAGGCCAACGAAGAGATTGTCATCGCCAATCCTGGTGAACCGCTGATCTCTGATGTTTATGCTCAGAAAGGACCGCAGCTGGACAATATCATTAACGATGCACGGATCAAATATATCGTAGGTCAGATTGATGAGAAAGGATTCGAAGATGCTGTTACCCTGTGGAAGAACAACGGCGGAGACGATTATGTGAAAGAAGTCAATGAACTGTACGCTGCACTGAAGTAGTCTTATAAGCAAAAGCCCGGCAGCCGTGCTTTCAGGGTAACGGGGACAGTCGGGCTTTTTTTATCGCTGTAATGGCTTGATCCGTGAACAAAAAAATCATCCAACTTTCTGGAAATTATGACTTCCTGAATATGGTTTTTGATGTATAATCAAAGCGAAACAAACCTATTTGAACTTAAATGAACGTTATTAGTAAAGTTTAACGACCACTCTTGAACATGCAGGGAGGAAGGCAACATGTGGAACGGGGATGCATTTGAAAATCCCGAGGCGCAGTACAGGGTCCATCCCTTTTGGTTCTGGAACGGGGATATGGAAGAAGAACAGATTAAGCGGCAGGTGGCTGAGATGGCCGTGCAAGGAGTAGGTGGATTCTTTATCTGTCCACGTCAAGGACTACAGATTCCCTATCTCTCCGAAGCATGGTTTGATAAGGTGCGGATTGCAGTGGAAGCGGCGGCCGCTCACGGCATGCAGGTATGGTTATATGACGAATATCCATATCCAAGCGGGATGGCTGGCGGGGAAGTGACCCTTGATTTCCCTGAAGCGAAGCAGCGACAGCTCATACATCACCAGCTGGTGGTTCAGGGCGGAGAAGCTGTGGAACTGGAGTTGCCATGGGGACGAGTCTTGGTTGCCAAGGCGATTCCCAAGGATGCACAGGGCAAACGGTTGTGGCATGAATCCATTGACTTGCGCAGCAAAATCGGCAATATCCAGACGGACCAGGTGTATCAGGAGACAGGACTCACATCGTATAACCGCAAGCGGTTCTTCACCTACCAAACAGCGTTCCGCTTGTTGTGGGATGTTCCCCCGGGTGATTGGGAGTTGATTATATTTCAAGAAATGGAGATCGACGATTTCAAATATTACGGCAACTTTGTTGATCCTTGTCACAAGGAAGCGATGAGCCGTTTTATTGAACTGACACATGAGCGTTATAAGTCAGCGGTTGGAAATCAATTTGAAAGCGTAATCAAAGGCATGTTCTCGGATGAGATTGCACCGCTGGGTCGTATCCCCTGGTCACCACAGCTTCCCCGTTATTTCAGCGAGCGTTGTGGTTATAGTCTGATCGATTCGCTACCGGCGCTGTTATATGGTGATGTTCCGGACGCGCATCGGATTCGGTATGACTATTACCAGTCACTGCACCTGCTTCTCAGGGAGTCCTATCACAAACAGGTGCATGACTGGTGTGAGGAAGCAGGAATCCAGTATGCGGCTGAGGTGCCTGGCGTACGGATGACCACCCAGTTGTTCAGCCATATGCCAGGTGGTGATTCGGCCCATGAGAAAATTGGACGATCCTTATCGTGGATTCTGGAACGATATGGCCAAAAGATGCGTGACAATCCCAAGATGGTCAGTTCGCTTGCCCGGCAATTGGGCCGAAGCCGCAATCTGATTGAATGTTTTCACAGTGTAGGCTGGTCCATGACGCTACAGGATGCCAAGTGGATGATTGATCGCATGGCCGCCATGGGCACCAATTTTTATAACTTTCACGCCTTTTTCTATACGATTGGTGGGCTGGCAAAGCATGATGCACCGCCATCTCAATTTTTACAGAATCCCTACTGGAAGCATTTCCGGCAGTTGGGGGATTATACCGGACGTTTGAGCTATCTCATGAGCACCGGAGCAGCAGATATTCGTATTGCCGTGCTTGACCCAACGACGACATTCTGGAGTCTGATGGGTAATCCGCTGCATGGATTTGAGTATAGCGGCGAAGACGAAGCAGAACGGGTGCAACTGAATCGTCTAACGAAGGACTGGATGCGGATTACTACCCATCTGCTCGAAAACAGACGTGACTATGATCACCTTGATCCCGAGTTGTTGGCGGAAGCTGACTTAACGGATGGCATCATTCAGATCGGCGTTGCCCGTTATGACGTACTGATTCTGCCACCGATGCTGAATCTGGAGGCCGCGGCCTGGGAACAGGTGAAGCGATTCGTTCATCAGGGAGGGACCGTCATTTCTGTTGGGATGCCTCCACATATTGCGATTCAGCCGGGAAGTCCGGAGGGAGATGAAGCTACCCAGTTCTTTGGTGCGGGCGAGCAGCCGCAAGAGGTGTACTGGGGCCGTGGAGGGGACACGGGTCACGATAACCGTGAAACCATGTGGCATCAAGGTGAGGGGAATGCTTATTTTCTACCCGCAGGAACGGGGCAGGGAGATGACTTTTCGCTGGAGCTGATCTCTCTCCTGCTCGATCAGGTGTTGCCCGAACCCATCTGCTGGATTATGGAGGAGGAGAGCGCCTCCCTGTTGATGCACACCCGTCAATTGTCGGCTGGAGAGCACATGGTTTTTTTGACCAATCAGGAGGGTCAGGACCTGAAGGGTCAATTGAAGCTGGTCGCCAGACAGCTGTGGGATGGAACGGAGCAGACAGAGGGTGCTTGTCTGGTGGCAGAACGACTTGATCTGGAGACAGGACAGCTTCAGACATTACCGTATACGAGCAGTGGCGGGGAATGTTGTATTTCACTTACGCTGGCGCCTTATGAAGCACATGCTGTTCGTCTTACTTTACAACCTGCGAAGGAAGAGGCATTAACAACGAAGGTGGATGTAACAGACAAAACCGGTTCGGGGTTCGTAACGGCTGTATCGGCAGGAGCTAATCAGGCCCGTAAGATCATGGTCCCTTCGGAAGGGCCATGGCGACTGGAAACGGTGCAGCCTAACATTTTGCGAATGGGACAATTCCATCTTCAGGCTTCCAATGCTAATGGTGTGATTCTGGAAAGCCAGCATGTAGCTGTAAAACCGTTTATTGATCAGGCGGCAGAATTATCGGAGCAGCAGCATCTGCCAGTCCAGTTTAATCAGGTGTTTGGCACACCGAAAAAGGCATCCGTCGCTTACCCGATCGAGTGCCGTTATACGACCACATTTGAGCTGAGAACGGCATTGCTTGCATGCCTTTTATTCATGGACAGAGCGGCGATCTCGGGCACTTGGTCGATGGAGATTAATGGGCATCTGCTTGAAAAGGAACAATTCGATCCAATTGAAATAACCGACCACAATAATATCGCTTGTGATATTACAGAGCTGCTGCACAGCGGTCTTAACGAAATGACGGTGAGTGTGCAGGTAACGAAAGATGAGGATGGCATCGTGGATCCCCTGTATCTACAGGGAAGATTCGGCGTGGAGTTCCATCATGAAGGCATGACTTCGCTTGTACGGGAGTCGGACACGGCCCTTCGTATCGGACCTGAACCGCAGCCGCTGTATCCCTATTTTGCCGGGGAAATGAGTTATAAACGCACGTTCTGGCTGGATGAGCCAGGGGAAGATATTACCTCGTTTGAACTGGAATTTAGCGATTGGCGTGTGCAGGATGTGGTAGAAGTGCGGGTGAACGGACATAGTCTGGGTGTGAGATGCTGGTCTCCGTATCGCTGGAAGGGAGAGGCCTCCTGGTTGCGTCCGGGAGACAACGACATTGAAGTGCGGATTACCAACACATTGATCGGTCTGCTGGAAGGTACGTATTTTGATTCGGAACATCATCGATTACAGGATGCAGGTCATGTACCTGTTGAAGAATTAGGATAAAGGAGTGGAAGTAAGGGATGGGACATCGTATTCAGTTTGACCGCTATCCAGGTGGTGTGATGAAAGCGTTAACGCTCAGTTATGACGACGGAGTGGTGCATGATCGCAGACTGGTGGAGATCTGTAATCGGTATGGTCTACGGGGAACCTTTAATCTGAACTCCGGTACCCTGGGTAATCCAGGCCGCATTGAGGCGGGGGAAGTTGCTGAACTGTATGCGGGTCATGAAGTGGCCGTTCATACGGTTACTCACCCTACGCTGCCTTATGTTCCGAATGAACTATTGACCGAAGAGATTATCGAAGACCGAAAAGCATTGGAGCAGCTCGTCGGTTATCCGGTACGAGGCATGGCTTATCCCAACGGAGGGTACGACCGTGCGTTAAGTACAAAGCTGGAGTGGCTTGGCATTGATTATGCCCGTACCGTTGAATCACACGGCAGATACACATTGCCAGATCGGCCGCTTGAATGGCATCCGACGTGTCATCATAACCATGATCTGGCGGGGCATGCTGAACGTTTTATCCAACATTCCAAAACAGGTACGCCACTGTTACTCTACGTCTGGGGCCACAGTTATGAGTTCAATGACAACGACAACTGGGAGATCATCGAACAGTTTGGTGAGCAGATTGGCGGCAGGGACGATATCTGGTACGCGACGAACATCGAAGTGATTGCCTATTGGAAAGCGGTGCAACGATTGGAGTGTTCAGCCGATCGATCCATCATCCATAATCCGTCTGCCATCCCGGTTTGGTTCACGGCAGATCAACAGGTTGTTGAAGTGCAGGGCGGAGAGACATTGCGGTTAAGCGAACGAATCAAGGTATAAGGAAGGGAGCTGACGATCATTCGTTATTTTCATGAGAACGAGGCGATTGCAGGCAAGGTGTACGATTCAATTCCGGATATATTGACAACGGTGGCTCAGCGTTATATTGGTGATCATCCGAAACATTCCTTTTTGTTCAGAGCTTATCATCAGGGTGGTTTTCGTAGACTTGGGGACTATCGCTACGACCTGAATCTGAATGAGAAATGTGCAGAGGCGCATGCAGGGCAGTACGTGTATGTATGGGGCAAGTTATGGAGCGAGCAGAATACAACGTTAAATACAGGCCTGAACTGTTATAGTCCGGTGACGATCTACGTGAACGGCGAAGAGGTATTCAAGTCCGAGTTGTTGCAGGAGTTATTTCCTGAGCGAAGAACCCAGATTCCAATTTCCGTTAACTATGGCTGGAATGATGTGTTGCTATGTTTTGTCAAAACAGAAGTGGGATTCGGCGGTATCTACGGAACAGCCTCTTTCAAAAATTTCCCGCTGCACTTCCTCACTCCTGGGGCAGATCGTCAAGGACAGGAGGGCTGGTTATATTCGGAACCCGTCGATGAACCTGTATTATCTCTTCCTCGTGACGGCATGACAGAAGAAGAAACTGGCCTTTCCTGGTATCCGCGAAGGGACTGGACAGTTGAGGAGCAGAGCATGGGTTCTTTTGCCCGCATCTTTGGTACCGAACAACGGGCTGTTGCCTATGCGTGGTCCAAACTGAATGTAACCTTGCCAGGATCAACGTCAGTTATTTTACAAGGCCGTCATGATGGAGCTTTGACTCTGTATGTGGATGGCACGGAAGTATACTCTGCTGGAGGTAGTGGTAATTTTCACGTTGAACTCCCGCGCCGTTACGGTTCATCTGATTTGGTCGCGAAAGGTGAAATTCAGGCAGTTGGCGGTTCATGGGGATTCCAGTTGGAAGATGCCGAGCGTTCGGGTTCCACAGGCTGGAGATTGAAACCTCCTCATCCGGTTGCGGGGTGCTCTGATCCCTGGCTGTACACAGGTGTGTTTGCTCCCGGTGCTGAACCATCGCACGCCGACATCGTGCGAACAGATACCGTATTTGATGATGGCGCACAAGGTGTGTATTGGCGTGCAGATCTTCCCGATACGCATGTTCGTCCCTATCTGGAGAATACACATTACGGAAAGTGGAATTATCCGCTTGGCGTTACCCTGCTTGGACTTCTCCAGATGGGACAGGAATTGGGGCGGGATGATTACATTCAGTATGTGCGGCAACATATTGAACTGAGCACTTCATTTGATCGCTACGGCTTATGGGATCGGGAAGGGTATGGTGCGGCAGGAATCAATAATCAACTGTCTGCGATAGACAGTCTGGATGATTGTGGTTCGTTTGGCTCTACACTGCTTGCTGCGATGGAGTTGGGCGATATTCGTGGGGGAAGAGATACCGCGGATCGGATTGCGGGCTACATTACGGATGAGCAGGAACGTCTGGAGGATGGCGCCTTTTACCGGGTTCGCGGCAGTGGGGAGATGCGTCAAGAGACGATGTGGTGTGATGACTTGTACATGAGTACACCTTTTCTGATGCGTTATGGTCAGTTGACAGGAGATAGGGCGTACTGGGATGATGCGATCAATCAGTTCCTGATGTTCCGTAAGTATCTCTACCTTCCCGAACAACAGATCATGTCCCATGTGTATGATTTTGTGCGTGGTCGGGCGACAGGCATTCCGTGGGGACGCGGGAACGGCTGGGTGCTCTTTTCATTAACCGAATTGTTATCCATCCTGCCACATGATCATGTGAAACGGCCGGAACTGTTACGTTTCTATCGTGATCTAAGTCAAGGTTATCTGGCGCTGCAAGGGGAAAATGGACTTTGGCATCAGGTGCTAAACCGGCCGGATTCGTATGAAGAAACCTCCTGTACTTCAATGTTCATCTACGCCTATGCCCGTGGAATTCGGGAAGGTTGGTTAGAACAACCGGAGCCTTATCTGGAGGCAGTACGCAAAGGATGGGAAGGCATGACACGTTTGTCGATTGACTATAAAGGTAATATATACGGGGTATGTCGCGGTTCCGGGTACTCGTTTACAGCCTTGTATTATCGCGATGATCTGGGGTGGAATCTGAACGATACCCATGGAATTGGCATTGTGCTCTTGGCTGGCATTGAAGTGCATAAAATGAATCAGCAGCTCCGTGAGGCGCATATCGATTCTTCGGTTACAGCCGCGCAGCGTTGATAATTGACGCAACGAAACGAATGTATGTGGATAGCCTTCTATTAGGTAGATTACCAGCTAAAGAAAGCGGCAATGCCCTCAGGCTTGCCGCTTTTTAGTGTTATTCCAATCCCGAATTTGATAGCATGATAACAATGATAAATACACTTACCTTCACCTAATAATATGAATAACTCTGTTTTTAGCATACATTAAAATAACTCCAGCTGCTCCGGTCCTTCTTCCTGTTCTGGTTCAGTACGGTCAGGAAAAGGCTTCACCGGCTGGTCCAGCAGGTCCATCATCATCTGGGCATTCGCCGCTGCATCGCCACCGGAGTTGTTGTTGAAAATAACATAGACATCCTTGCTCTGCTCCTGCAATTGCTCCAGATAATCTCTCCACTCCAACAACTCTTCCTTGTTGTAACGGTACAGGTAACGGGTCTCGCGCCAATTGGGCGCACCATTCTGATGCCAGCCTGACACGTTGCGTCCGTGCATGCGAACCAGTGTCATCTCCGAATCCGTGGCCTCTGGCACGATAGGAATGGAACCTAAACCCGCCTGAGGTTCGTCACAGACACTATGAATCCAGCCTTGCTCCTTCATGAACGAAAGCGTCCGCTCGCGCATGCCATCTTCATACCAGCTGCGATGACGGAATTCGAGTGCACATGGAATACCTTCCATTCTGAGTTTCACTTCACGAAGCTCTTTGACGTTGTCCTTATTGCACTCAAACCAAGGTGGATATTGAAACAAGGCTGCCTGCATCTTGCCAGCTTCAATGACGGGTTCCAGTGATTCCCGAAAAGCCTTATACATCTCCGACGTGCTGGTGAAGTAGGGTTTGCCTCGCAGATGTCCGGTCATTCCCTGATAGGCTTTGATGATAAAAGCAAAGGATTCGGGCGTCTCTGCAGCCCACCGTGCCATTCGATCCCGGGGTTGAACGGCGTAGAAGGAACTATCCACCTCCACGGTGGAGAAGTATTGTCCGTATAGACTGAGCTTGTCTTTGGCTTTGGTACGGTTTGGATAGAGATCTTCCTGATCCCCCCATCCGGTAAGTCCGATGTGAATCATAAGAACACCTCCTGTTGCTTATAATTAACCGATTTGCAGGCATATGTCTAACATTATATCGTGTGCATTTTGGCTGTTCAATGTCGGAAAATCACTGGGATTTTTTGAGTTTGCAGAATAAAGACGGTACAATACATTAAAGCTAGGGGAAATGATCAGGCTTGTACATAGCGTACTACAGATAGAGAGCCAGTGACCAAGTGGAGGGCGAGATTGGATGACGGAATGGTATGAAAAGAGTTTTGGAGAAGATTACCTTCTCGTATACAAGCACCGGGATGTGCAGGGTGCCCATCAGGAAGTACATAAAATGATCAATTGGTTGAAGCTTGAGCCTAATGCTGAAGTATTAGATCTATGCTGCGGTATGGGACGGCACTCCATGGCACTTGCTGATGCAGGATTGCGAGTGACCGGAGTTGATCTGTCCGATGTGCTTTTACGCGAAGCGCGTCTAATGGACACTGAACACCGAGTATCGTGGTGTCTTGCGGACATGCGTGAACTCCCACTGAAAGGTGGCTTTGATGCCGTAGTCAATCTGTTTACATCGTTTGGTTATTTCCTGGAGGACGGAGAACAACTGAAAGTATTACGTGCCATTCATCGCATGCTTCGCCCGGGTGGCAGCTATATTATTGATTTTATGAATACGGCTTATGTGACTCGTCATCTGGTGCCGCACTCCGTCCGAGAGGATGAAGGACAGCGGATTGAGGAGTTCCGCAAGATTGAGGATGGGTTTGTGCAAAAGGAAATTCGTATTACGGATACCGCATCCGGACATGAACCGCGGGTATATCAGGAGCGTGTGAAGTTGTACACACGGGATCAACTGAGTCAGATGTTAAGTGCCGCCGGACTCCGGGTAGACCAGGTACATGGCGGCTATGATGAAGAGAAATATGACGAGCAGACTTCTCCACGCATGATTTTTGTGGGTCGTCGTCCTGTGGAGTGAACAGGGACAGTCTGGAAGGGGGATAACATGAAGCGCACAGAAGAGATGCCCATGACAGAGGGCATACACCGGGTCAAGATCAGCATGTCGTTTCCCTTAAGATGGGTGAACAGTTATGTGTTGTCTGAACCGGATGGAACGATCACTATCATAGATCCGGGACCGCGTAATTCGCAGACGGAACAGGAGTGGGAAGAAGCGCTGGCAGATCTCGGCCTGACCTTTAGCGATATTCATCAAATTGTGCTGACCCACCATCACCCGGACCACCTTGGGTTGTCGGGATGGATACAACAGATGACGGGTGCACCCGTTCGCATGTCCACACGTTCTCGCCAAGAGGCTGATTATATGTGGGGATCTGATTCGCGCATTAATACAATCTTACCTGATTATTATGGTTGTCACGGTATGCCGGAAGACAAGACTGAGCAGATACATGAACATATGAAGGCATTTACTTCGCAGATCACACCACTTCCGAAGGTGACTCCCATTGAAGACGGTGAGTGGATCGATATGGGCGGGAAACGTTGGGTTGCTGTGGAGACGGGTGGGCATGCCCCAGGCCATTTATCCTTTTATGCGCCGGAGTCGATGGAGATTCTGTGCGGAGATGCCGTTTTGCCACAGATTTCACCGAATATCAGTCTGCAACCCGGCAGTGACCCTCAGCCATTATTGTCTTATATGGAAGGATTGGAACGTCTTGGGGAGCTGAACGTCAAGCATGCGTATCCGGGACATCGGAATCCTTTTTCCACATTTAACGAACGGACCGTCCAACTGCTCGTACACCATGAAGAACGACTTCAGAAGCTGGCAGAGCGAATTCAGGAGTCATCAGCGAATGCGTATGACATCTGTGTACACATGTTTGGCAATCGGCTTGGTACCCATCAACTAAGGTTTGCCATGAGTGAGACGTTGGCTCATTTGCAGGAGTTAATTCGGCGCGAAGTAGTGAAGCAAGAGCAGCAACCGGATGGCACGTTCTATTTTCAAATCTAAATGGAATAATTGATATCGATATGAAATGATAATGCGATCTTATATAGGGACTCGGGACAGGAAACTCACCTGTTCGGGGTCTTTTTAGCCTCTCTTAACGGTTCATTCATCTATTTTTAAGCCAGCGCGCTTATCATACATCTATGAACTTCGCTAGGGCGTGTCTTGAGACACACCCTAAAGAAAGCAGGGAAGAGCGATGACCAGAAGAAAACGGAATCAATGGAGAAAATGGCAAGCTTCAGCGGCAGCAACGTTGACTGTGGCTGCACTCTTTCAATATGTAAGAACTTCGGATGCCTTTGATGTGGCCTATGCAGCAGCAAATGGCACAGATACAAGTGTTACTGCTTCAAGCCAGGTGGATACGCATGATGATGTGATGGACGAATGGATCAGCAGTACAACGGACAGCAACAACTGGAACACGCAGGACAATGACAATAATGATAGTCAATATAATGGAACAACCGATAGCACACAAGCAGCTCGGCCAGATCAGAGCGTGAGTAACAAGGATAATTATTCAGATTCTCAGCGTATCGGGCAAAATAACCAGGGTACAGACCCCGGATACAGCAGTGGCAACTATCAGTCACGTACAGGTGCATCATGAGCCGCACGGAGCAAGTCGCTCGTCCGCTCCGATTTCAATTCCGTGCGATGAACACAGATGTTGAAGTGCAACTGTCCGCTGGGCGGGAAGAAGCTGAACATGCAACCACCGTGGTCAAGAATTGGTTTGAGACGCAGGAGCAGCGCTTCAGCCGATTTGTGGCAGACAGTGAACTGAATCGTCTGAATCATGCAACCGGATGGATACCCATCTCCGCTGCGATGGATGAAGTGCTGAGTCTGGCCTATGGATATATTGGTCTGACTGAAGGAATTTTCCAACCGGGTATCTCGCAGGCTCTTCAGGCTTCGGGATATGATATAAGCTTCGAGAAGGTGCAACAACGACAACTGCAACGTCCGCTGCTTCAACGCATTTTGCGAACAAGAACAACTGACAGTTCAGGAATGATGGAGGATCGGCATGATCACAGTCGTCCGGGATGGATTCAGCGGGAAGGTAGCCGGATGGTTCATCTGGACCCTGGAGCTGAGTTGGATCTGGGAGGGATCGTTAAGGGATGGGCGGTGGAGCGCATTGCGGACTGGTTGCAGCGAACATTGCATATCCCGGCGGGTTTAATTAACGCGGGTGGAGATATTCAGGTATGGGGTACACCGGACTATCCCCAGTGGACCTTTAAAGTAGCAGACCCTTTGCAAGGCCAGGGGGATGCGTCAGGTACGGTTCGCTTACAGCGAGGAGCTGTTGCCACTTCGGGTATTTCCCGCAGACAATGGCAGAATACGGATGGAAGCTTTGCACACCACCTCATTGACCCCCGGACGATGGAGTCGGCAGATACGGACGTATTGCAGTGTACCGTTATGGGACAGCATGCTTCGCAATGCGAGATCATTGCCAAGACGGTATGCATTCTGGGAAGTGCCGAAGCCGTGGGCTGGTTAAACCGACATTACGATCGGCATGACGTCCTGTGGATGACACGGGATGGGAGCATTTATTTTAGAGGGAATACGGATACGCTCGTTGAGCATTGGCCGGGTTTTGATCCGGATCATCGCTTCAGTCTGATCTAGGAAAAGTCTAACAGATATGGGGGAGTCGGTTATGGCACAATGGATTGTAGATTACCTGCCGACGTGGAATATCATTCGAATTAGTGGAATTGCTGCTTATGTGCTGCTCTTTGCCGGTGTGTTTCTGGGAATTGCGCAAGGGATGCCTATGGCCAAAGGCAAACCAAAAGCAGACATGTTCAAATGGCATACTCGAACGACCTGGCTCGCCTTCGGACTTGGACTCGTGCACGCATTAACGTTATATATTGATCACTATAGCCCGTTTACCTGGGGCGAACTTCTGATTCCTTTTACCGCCTCCGTGCATCCGATCGGCAGTGGTCTGGGAACGTTAGCCTTCTACGGATTAGTGATTGTCCTGTTATCCAGTGATCTGCGGAACAAGCTGGGCCGTAAATGGTGGTTCATGTTCCACATGTTGTCCTATCCGGTGTTCATTGGTCTGCTGGTTCACGGCATGGTGACGGGCACAGATTCTGGTAATATTATCATGCGGATGATGTATGTATTTACCGGACTCAGCATCGTTGGCATCACTGTGCTGCGTGGCATGTTGCGAGAGCGCAAAGGCCCGGAAATCACGATTGGACCGAAACGGGCTACATCTGGTTCACCTACCGAGCAGAATTGGGTTGAAGATTTTGGTTTGGTGGGAACAGTACGACCTAAACATCTGAAATAATAACATGTGGATCATCAAAAAGTATCTTACACATGCAAAAAAGCGGCCATCAGGCCGCTTTTTCCATGAATAGTTATTTTATTAAACAGTTATTTCAAGAAGCGTCCTTACACATGTTCAATGTTCCACATGGCATCAGACATGAAACGAGTTACGCATTATACCGTGTCATCACTGACAGGTTTTTCTCCCAGTGCTTCTTCAAGCTCGGATTGTTTGCGATGGGCGATCCGACTGCTCGCTGCCGATGCAATCGCACCGACAATATCATCGAAGAACGTGTGGACAGGGCCCAGGCTCTTGTCATTCAGACGTTCAAGCACCCCTGGTTTCAGCTTGTCCACATAACCATAATTCGTAAATCCAATGCTGCCATATACATTGACGATGGAGAATGCCAAAATCTCATCCACGCCATACAGTCCTTCATCGTTCTCAATCATCTCCTGCAAAGGAGATATGAGCTGCCCCTGTTCTGCCAAAATATCGAGCTGAATCCCGGTCAGAACAGCGTTCTGTACCTCACGTTTACGGAGAACCATCTCCACATTTTCAATACATTCTTCCATCGTAAGACCTGGATAATATTTTTGCTGCAATAACATGACCAGTTCTGCGATCTCAGGGATCGTGACGCCCCGCTTATGCAGCCATTCCCTAGTTGCCTCCGCCACCTTGCGGCTATTCAGGCTGTAAGGGATTTTTTCTTGCTCAGGATGTTCCATGGGCGATTCCTCCTCTGAAGTTAGCAATGTCCCTACTCTTGCTTCCTAATACGTATTAACCTGTTTTACGTTTCTTTAAGATCATAGAATTTATAAGTTTTCAGCGAAGCTGTTATCTTTTAGTTATTTTTTGGACAAAGGCTCGTATACATGGTAGTACAAACTGTAAAAATGATGAGGGGGAACGTGATCATGAGAAAGATCCAGTCTTTGCGTACGGTATCGGCAGCAGCGCTGCTGAGTATTCCTATGGTATTGTCAGGCTGCGGCATGTTTGGAGCACAGTCTTCCGAAGCTGTTGATCCACCACCGCCCATCCAGGAAGCAGCTATGATTCAAGCGGCCGAAGGGAATGGAGCACTCGCAATGCTCCCGTTAACGACGGTATATCTGCAAGACCAGCAGGGGCTGCTCGCTCCGGTATCCCTGACACTTCCTTCTGGAACAGACGCCAGCAGTCCAAAGACAGCACTGGATACACTTGTCACAGGCGGGGCCTATGCGGGTATGTTGCCTGAAGGATTCCAGGGTGTTCTCCCGCAGGGAACGGTTGTGCAGAATGTAACGATTCACGCGGATGACAAGCTGGCGGTTGTTGAGTTTTCGGGTAATTTTGCCAAGTATGATGCGAAGGAAGAACGGAAAATGCTAGAAGCTGTCACGTGGACATTGACGGGAACGCCTGATGTGGAGAATGTGCAGATCTGGGTAGATGGCAAAAAGTTAACGCAAATGCCGGTGAACAGCACCCCGTTGCCTGAACCGCTGAATCGGGCTGTGGGAATCAATCTGGATCTGGGTGAAACGTTTGTGACGAACAGCAGCCCGGTAACGGTTTATTTCTCCGCTGCTTCGCCGGCAGGCATCCAATATTATGTTCCGGTGACACGTCTGGTTACACCTGGTGAAGATCGGGTGCAGGCAGCATTGAATGAACTGATCAAGGGACCTGACAAAGGTGGCGAATTGGAAGAGGTCATGACAGGCGGAACAGAGCTGCAATCGGTCAAAACGGCAGAGGATGGCACGGTAACGGTTGCCTTGAAAGATGATATGTTTGCCGAAGGGGATATTGTGCCAAGCGAGCTGTTACAGTCTGTCGTATTAACTACTGCGGAGAACACAGCCAGCAAGGATGCCAAAGTGCAGATCGAATGGAATGGCCAAAAAACGGTCATGGGTGACGACAACCGGGATTACAGTGCGCCGGTTTCCAAGCCTGAATATATCAACGAAATTCCGATTTAATGAGCAAGGAATGCTTAAGGATGCTTTTAATCGAACTCTTTGGTAAAATATAAGGGATTCGTAAAAATGTTAACAAGCTCAACATTACAGGATGCTTAAGTCGTAGGAGGCAGAAAATATGAGATCAAACGGACGAACCAGCGAACAGCTGCGCCCGCTGAATTTAACAGTGAACACGAATAAATACGCCGAGGGCTCTGTACTGATTGAAGTTGGAGATACAAAGGTGATCTGTACAGCTACAGTGGAGGAACGTGTTCCTCCCTTTATGAAAGGGCAAGGAAAAGGCTGGGTAACAGCTGAATATTCCATGTTGCCACGTGCAACACATACTCGGAACCAACGTGAAGCCAATCGCGGGAAATTAACTGGACGCACCATGGAAATCCAGCGTCTGATTGGTCGGGCACTGCGCTCGGTAGTTAATCTGCAGGCTCTTGGTGAGCGTACGATTACGCTGGATTGTGATGTTATTCAAGCTGACGGAGGCACACGCACAACGTCCATTACCGGTGCGTTTGTAGCGCTGGCGCTTGCCGTGAACAAGATCTCTCAACAGCACAAACTGCAAGTGTTCCCGATTACGGATTTCATTGCCGCAGTAAGTGTGGGCGTTGTGGGTGAACAGCCTGTACTGGATTTGAACTATGATGAAGATTCCAAAGCCAAGGTAGACATGAACCTGGTGATGACAGGCGGCGGTAAATACGTCGAGCTTCAGGGAACAGGTGAGGAAGCTCCATTTGATCGCCGGGAGCTAAACGCGATGTTGGAACTTGGTGAGCAGGGAATTCTGGAGATGATCGAGCGTCAAAAAGAAGTGCTCGGCCCGATTGCGCTCAAGATTGGCGCGCGTGGATTAGGGGAAGCGTAAGATGAGTTTGGACAGCCCAATCCTCATTGTTGCTACCCGCAATGCGGGTAAAGTCCGTGAATTCGCTCATGCTTTCGCACCGCTTGGCAAAGAGGTCAAGAGCATGTTTGACTATCCGGAGCTGCCGGATGTGGTGGAAGATGGCGTAACGTTTGCGGAAAATGCCTGGAAGAAAGCCAAGGCAGTAGGCGACGCGCTTGGTTTGCCCGTACTGGCAGACGATTCTGGACTCTGCGTAGATCTGTTGGACGGGGAGCCCGGAGTTTATTCAGCGAGATATGCAGGCGAAGGAGCAACGGATGCACAGAACAATGCGAAGTTGCTGGAGACGCTGGAATCGTTGAAATCCGGTGAGGACACCGAGCAGCCGCTCTTAAGTCCGGCTCGATTCGTCTGCGCATTGGTACTGTACGACCCGACAACAGGTGATAAATATGAATCGGAAGGCACTGCGGAAGGCTGGATTACAGCTGAAGCTGCGGGTGCTGGCGGTTTTGGATATGACCCACTGTTCTATGTACCTGAATACGAAATGACAATGGCAGAGCTGACGCTGGAGCAAAAGCAGGCGATTAGCCACCGTGGTCATGCGCTGAGAGCGCTTGTATCCAGACTTGAAGGCTAAGAATAAACAAAACATCTTGATTTCTTGATTTAACTTCATGATACGTGAACATCAAAGCGTTAATGGAAGGAGAGAAGCATTCCGATGGGATGGTTCATCCGCCATTAACGCTTTTTGTATGAAATAAAGTATTTGATCGGGTTTGGTGATAGTCCATCCATATACCTAATTGAAGTTAGCTATTTCTGCGACTACACATCAGAACACATGTTCTTATACCTACATAAAAATTAGTTTACGTTGCACGATTGGGAATCTCATTGGGACTGGAGTTGGAAGAAGTTGCAAGCCTTGTGTGGTATGGGTTAACATTCAAACTAACGAATCACATATGAACCTTAAACGGAGGGATCTACTCATGCAAGAAGTGAAGCTTGTTGTATCTTACGATGATTATGAGGACGGCATTCGTATGGAAAAGTTAATTAAGGAACTGGCAGCTAAACCGGAGGCCAGCTCATTGGAAAGTCTGGTCATCGGAGATTGGGGACAGGCTTATGAAAATTCGCCTGATGAGTTCATGAGTACGCTCGTCGAGTCGGCTCCAAGTTTTCCGTCATTGAAGAAACTGTTTATTGGAGATATGGGATTCGAAGAATGTGAAGTATCGTGGATTATCCAGACCAATCTCACACCGCTGTTAGGTGCCTTTCCAGAATTAAAATCATTCTCTGTAATGGGCAGTAGCGGCCTCAGTCTGGAACCACTCCAGCATGCCAAGCTTGAAGAATTGATTATTATTTGTGGTGGTCTGCCGAAAGAAGTGTTATCTTCAATCACCCATGCCAAGTTGCCTGAATTGCGTAAACTGGAACTGTACCTGGGTGTGGATAATTATGGTTTCAATGGATCACTTGAAGATGTACTCCCTTTGCTAGAAAAAGGATTATTTCCAAAGCTGGTTTACTTGGGTCTGAAAGACAGTGAAATTCAGGATGAGATTGCAAAAGCAGCAGCTGAAGCACCTATTCTGGATCAACTTGAAGTACTGGATCTATCGCAAGGGACGTTGTCCGATGAAGGGGCCGAGGTGTTGCTTGCCAGTGACAAGATCAAGAAACTGAAACATCTTGATCTAAGTTACCATTACATGACCAATGAAATGATCAGTCGCTGGAACCAATCCGGTATATCTGTAGATGTTAGCGACCAGCAACAGAGTGATGAGGATGACTGGCGCTATCCATCGTTAACAGAATAGTCGATGTCAGGCGTAAAGGAAATGAATGAGAATCTGCATCAACCAATAGATGTACCTGATTTAACGCAAGATCAGCCCTTTTTATTGATCGGAAACCCTGATAACCGACGAACACAGGGGCTGCAAGAGGCTAGGCATAGATTGGGTTTGAAACCTGCGGTTGTACTGCCCTATGCTCAATTGCTCCAGAATTGGAGGCACGGACGAACCATCGCTGATACAGTAGATTCCAATCTGCCCGTACCCCTGATTCGAATAGATGCTCCTGGAGAGGATTGGAAAGTGGAATGTGAGCTACTGTTCCTTGGAGCTATGAACGATACGTCACCGTCAACATTAACGGGTGAAATGGGAGCAGAAGCATTTTCCGCAGAACAGGCACTCGCGCTGGAACAGCAGTGGGGAAGAATATACGCTCCTGCCCAGTGGTTCCGTGGCTGGAAAGCATGTCTGGATCGAATCGGCCGTGAGTCTCGGAAAATATGGCCTGAAGTCCGATTCTTGAATGATCCCGCCGATATCCAATTGATGTTTGACAAGAGAACATGTCAGCAGCATCTATCTTCTCATGGGGTTCAGGTACCTCCTACGCTCCAGTCTTCACAGCCGATTCGAAGTTACACCGACTTGCGTACAGCTATGCAATATGCCGGTATGAACCGTGTATTTGTAAAGCTCGCAAGTGGCTCCGGGGCTTCAGGAGTTGTAGCCTATCAAGTCAATCCCCGAACGGGTGATGAGATCGCTGTAACAACGATGGGGATGGAACAGATACAGGGCAAGACGATTTTCTTCAATGAAGGACGTCTACGCAAGTATACCCGCGGTGAAGAGATTGCTACGCTGATGAACTGGTTATGTGCAGAAGGTGCACAGATTGAACGGTGGATGCCCAAAGCCACGCTTGATCAGCGGGCCTATGATATTCGCCAACTGGTTGCGGGTGGACAGGCAGGCCATTCGATTATGCGACTTAGTCGTACCCCTATAACCAATCTGCATCTGCGCAATGAACGTATGTTGCCTGCTGAAGCTGGTCTGGATGAACACCGGATGTCGCTGGTTCGGACGGCAGCGCAAGCAGCTATGTCTGCATTTCCCAACTCATGGTCAGCCGGGATTGATGTGATGCTTACTAGTGGTTCGAACCCGCATGCCTATGTACTGGATGTGAATCCGTTTGGAGATCTGTTATATAGGGTTGAGCATCATGGCCTAGGAACCTATGAGTGGGAGATGGAACTTTTACGAAAGGAGCCTATTCAACATGCCTGATATGAACACCATTGTGGGCTCCCATGATCTATTGATGATTACGCTGGATACGTTACGATATGACGTAGCCAAGCTGGAAGAGGCGAATTGTCCCAATCTGTGTGGTTCGGGTCCATGGGAGAAGCGTCATACCCCGGGTAGTTTTACATATGCAGCGCACCACGCCTTTTTTGGTGGTTTTATGCCCACTCCTGCCAATACGGATAAGGCATCTCATGTAAGATTGTTCCATTCCCGGAATACCGGACTCAAGACACATCCGCATACCTGGCTGTTTGATACACCGGATATCGTATCCGGGTTCGCAGCTGAAGGTTACCGTACCATCTGTATTGGTGGCGTCATTTTTTTTACGAAAAAAAACCCGCTTGCGAAAGTATTGCCCGGTTATTTCCAACACAGCTATTGGCGAATGAACTTTGGGGTAACCAACCCCAAATCGACAGAACATCAGGTACAGCATGCATTGAAGCTGCTTGAACAGACGCCGCCGGATGAAAAGATATTTATGTTTTTGAACGTGTCGGCCATTCATGGTCCCAATAAATACTTTGTAGAAGGTGCCAAGGAGGACTCTGTGGAGACTCAGCGGGCTGCACTTCGATATGTAGATGAGGCACTTGGGCCATTGTTCGAGGCGATAAGGAAACGTTCTCGGCCTGCCTTTTGTTTAGCTTTTTCCGATCATGGTACAGCTTACGGTGAAGACGGGTATCAAGGACACCGGCTTGCACATGATGTCGTCTGGACGGTGCCATACCGTGAATTTTTAGTATAGAACGTATTACTCTTAAACGTGTTAATCTTATGATGATGATAACAACCGGAGACAGGAGGAGACCGATGGACAATCATTCTCAACCCATGACAACAGGCCATTCCGATCAGTCCGGATCCAATACAACGATTACAGGTCTTCGTGAAGTACTCGAATTCCCTTATCGTTCGTATCTGTACTCATACCCGCACAAGACCGCATATCGGGAGCTTGACCCACCACTGCCGCTGGGGCCAATGTGGGAACGAGAAAATACCGATACATATTTTTTATATATGCACATTCCCTTTTGTGCTGCACGTTGCGGATTCTGTAATCTGTTCACCCTGCCGGATCGACGGGATGATACGCATGAACGTTATGTGGATGCGCTGGAACGTCAGGCGAAGCAGTGGGCACCCATTACATCTCGAAGACCGTATTCCCGGTTTGCGATTGGTGGAGGAACGCCTACATTATTAAATGAGGTTCAGTTGAATCGTCTGTTTGATATTGCCGAACATGTGATGGGACTAGACCCTTCGCAAGCATCGATTTCGGTGGAAACGTCGCCGGATACCGTTACGGACGCCAAGCTGGCCATTATGAAGGAGCGAAGTGTGGATCGTATTAGTATGGGTATCCAGAGTTTCATTGAAACTGAAGCATCTGCCATCTATCGTCCACAAAAACCGCAGGAAGTTGAACTAGCGCTTGAGAAGCTTACTAGGTATGATTTCCCATTGTTAAATCTGGATCTGATCTATGGTTTGCCGAGTCAAACGGTGGAATCGTGGATCTATTCATTGGAAAGAGTTCTGGCCTATGAACCGGGCGAGATCTTTATCTATCCCTTGTACACACGGGAAAATACAATCGTGAAGCCTGAAGATATTCGCCGTCAGGGACCTGACATTCGGATGGAGCTGTATATAGCTGCACGTGAGACATTGAAAAGCAAAGGTTATGTGCAATATTCGATGCGCAGATTTGCCAAGGAACAGTCGTCCTCCAAAGTGCTCTTGCCTTATAGCTGTCAGGAGGAGGGCATGGTTGGTCTGGGATGTGGTGCACGCTCTTATACGAGTGAAGTACACTATGCATCCAAATACGGCGTGAGTTACAAGGCCACACAGAGCATCATTGCCGATTATGTGGCGACTGAGCGCTACGATGTGGCGGATTATGGTATCGTGTTAAGCCGTGAGGAACAGAGACGCCGCTTTATTCTGAAAGCCTTGCTGCATCGGGAGGGATTGATGTTGTCTGACTACCAACAGCGCTTTGGTACCGATGTGATGTCCGACTATGTCTGGTTGGCTGAACTGTTGACAGAGGGCGTGGCGGAGTTGGAGAGCGATGAGGACAAGCAGGTGCTGCGTCTGACAGAAGAAGGACTAGGTTACTCCGATGCGATTGGAGATTGGCTTATATCTGCCGAAATTCGTGAACAGATGGAAGGGTTTGTTTTCTCATGAGAGCGACTTTGTATTATCGGGGGAAGTTGTCTTCCTGTAATTACGACTGTCCATACTGCCCTTTTAGCAAAACCGTGGATTCCAAAGAGACGTTGGAAGTGGATGAACAACAATTGCGTCAATTTGTGAATTGGGTCAGGGAGCAAGAGCGTGCCGGGCATCAATTTTCGTTATTCTTCAATCCCTACGGTGAAGCTTTGGTGCGTCGTTGGTACCGGGAAGCGATGGTTGAGCTGTCACATATGCCACATGTGGATAAAGTTGCAATTCAAACCAACCTGTCCGTCAAACTGGATTGGGCGAGAGAGCTGGATGCGAATAAAGCAGCCTTTTGGGCGACGTATCATCCTCGTGAGACAAAAGAGGCTTCTTTTGTAAAACAATGTCTGACCTTGCGTCAGATGGGACTTGCTTTTAGTGTCGGTACTGTCGGACTCCGTAGTGCTTTCCCCGCAATCGAGTCCATGAGACAGGCTTTGCCGGATGATGTGTATATGTGGGTAAATGCCTTCAAAGATCGGCCCAAGTATTACACGCCGGAAGAGGTTCAATTTTTACGTGGGCTTGATCCGCTTTTTGAAGGAAATCTGCAGGATTATGAGAGCTTGGGCAAACGTTGTGCTGCCGGTTCCGAAGTATTTTATGTACAAGGGTCAGGGCATGTGAAGCGGTGTTACAAGGATCGTCGAATCATTGGACATCTGTATCGCGATGGTCTGCAGGCTTTGGCCGCGGATCGGCCTTGTCGTATGAAAAAATGTGGCTGTTACATCGGTTATATCCATATGGAGGATTCCCCGTTCAGAGAAACGTTTGGCAGCGGGCTGCTTGAACGCAATCCGGTATTGATTCGTTGACCGGCATTTCATATTTAGCTATTCCACTGGGGAGCTGGATTATGTTTATTTGTTTCTAAACCACATATCAGCGTAACTTCAAACGCATCTTTTAGTATAGGCAAGATCAGACCTTTGGTTTGGACTTGCCTACTGGAAGGTGTTTTTTTGTTTTACCGGACTAGAGTTAGTGTTTGTGTACATTTTTAAAAGGGACTTGACAATTTCGAAAAATAATATTTTAAGTTTATGATTCAAATTTCATATTTTTTGGGTTAGTATGAATAGGAAAAAAGACCCTGTTATGAATAGTATTTGTACATATAATCACGAATTATATTTTTAATTGGGTCTAAAGTCTTAATTAAATTAAAAGGAGGGTGGATGTAGGAAGCATCATGCACGTTATCTGAACTTTCGGGGGAGTACACATGAAAAAAATCTCAATTAGCCGTAAATTACTTATGGGTTTCTCATCTGTGCTGTTATTATTGGTGGCTATAACGGTTATAACATATACGCAGTTTATAGCCGTTGAGAAAACGTATACAGAATTAATTAGTGATAGAACAAGCAAACTATTGCTCATTAAAAATATGTCGATTGATCTTAAATCACAGCAGATTGCTTTGAGAAATTATATTTTGGAAGACAGTGCAGAGAACGAACAGGCATTTAATAAAGCTTATGAAGATTACATAGCGTTAAATGAAGAATTAAAATCAACAGTTTCAAGTTCAAAGATGAAAGATTACCTTTCACGCTCAGATGAAGCGATGAGCCGATATTATGAACTTGCGCAGCAGATTATGACATTGACAAGACAGGGGAATAACAGTGAAATCTCAAGATTACTGAAGGACACAGCCCCAAGTTTGATCTCTGAATTTGAAGGCATTGTGGAAGGCATGGAAACGCATCAACAAGATGCCATGAACTCAGGCGTTGTGGAGGCTAATCTTCAGATTGTGCAAGTCCTTAGGTGGATTGCAATTATTGGAGTGGCTTCTCTTCTCATCGGGGCACTTGTGGCGTATGTCATTGGCAGAATGATATCCTTGCCTGTTGCTGCTGTTGCCCAATCCGCGAGCCGGATTGCAGCCGGAGATCTGACTGGTGAGCCTATTGTGGTCCGTAACAAGGATGAGATTGGTGATCTCGCCCAAGCCTTTAATATCATGTCTGCCAATTTGCGTACACTCATTCATCAGGTAGGAGACAGTGCAGAACGGGTAGCTGCCTCTTCAGAGGAGTTGACGGCAAGCACCGAACAGACAGCAACCGCCACAGAGCAAGTGGCCATCACAATGGGTGAGATTGCAACAGGTATGGATACACAGGTTCGAATGGCGAGTGATGGATTCCAGACGATGAATGAGTTGACGACAGGCTTTCAACAAGTTACGGAGAACACACTCCATATGTCTGAAGAAGCTACCAAAGTCTCCGTAAAAACAATATCGGGTAGCGAGTCAGTTCAGTCTGCGATAGGTCAAATGAATTCTATACAAGGGACGGTGTCGAATCTGTCGGTCGTGATCCAGGAACTGAGCAGGCACTCTCAGGATATTGTGAAAATGGTGGACAGCATCTCGGAAATATCAGCACAGACGAATCTCCTATCCCTTAATGCCGCTATTGAGGCTGCACGAGCTGGCGAACAGGGAAGAGGGTTTCAGGTTGTTGCTACAGAGGTTCGGAAGCTGTCTGAGCAGTCTGCGCTTTCTGCTAATCAAATTGTTCCGTTGGTGGCATCGATTGAGAAGGGAATGCGAAATGCTGCTGAATCTATGGTGGCTGTATCCGCAGAGGTTCAAGAGGGGATTGCACTTGTTCACCAAGCGGGAGCCACATTTGATGAAATTCGTGAGGCGGTTGGAAGCGTAGCGGGGCAAACACAGGAAGTCTCTGCTTCAATTGAGCAAATGTCAACAGGTGTAGAACAGATTAATAGGTCTATGAAAACAATCATGGAAGTGACCGAAACGGGGGCCGCCGGAACAGAAGAAGTGAGTGCATCTTCAGAGGAGCAGTTGTCTGCGATGCAGGAGATCGCTTCCGCAGCCACTGATCTCTCCTTGATGGCAGAACAGTTGCAACAGACCGTCAGTCGTTTCAAAGTGCAATAAAATGAGATGAGTGGAATGTGGATAAGAATGAGCGCATACGTACAGAGATTCTTATAAAAAAGTAATAAAAGGGTGTCCAAACACAGTAGTTAGTGTTTGGGCACCCTTAAATAATTCATCATGCTGAATCAATGCATACATGATCTTAACGAATAGCGACTTTATATGTCCGCAACCAGGTATTGATCTGAGTCAGATAAGCAAATAACTGGGGACCCGACATCAACTGTCCGAACCAGGGGAGATTGGAAGCTGCATCTGGTGAAGACGCAAGATTCCGGATCTGAGCTTTGTCAATCAAAGGCAAAATAGGTGATGTGGGATCATCCAGGATATCAAGTACCTGTTGTTTGACCGCGGCCAGATATTGCGGATTATGTGTTTTCGGGTACGGACTCTTTTTGCGATATAACACATCGTCAGGCAGGACACCTTCGAGTGCTTTACGCAGAATACCTTTTTCCCGCCCGCCGGTTATTTTCATTTCCCAAGGGATGTTAAACACATACTGGATCAGACGATGGTCACAGTAAGGTACCCGCACTTCCAGTCCTGCCCCCATGCTCATCCGGTCTTTGCGATCCAGAAGTGTAGGCATGAAACGGGTAATGTTTAGGTAGGACATCACCCGCATTTGTGCAGCTTTACCTGTTTCCCCATCCAACAGAGGCACTTCAGCCACTGCATCCGAATAGCGGTCTGCCAAATAATCGAGTGGCCGAATCCATTCCCGAATATCCGGGGATAACAACGCTGCTCGCATATCAGGCGCTACAGACCACGGAAACGTACCGGAGTTCAGCATATCTTCTCGATGGAACCAGGGGTAGCCGCCAAATACTTCATCCGCTGCTTCGCCTGAGATGGCAACGGTGGCCCCTTTTTTAATTTCTTTACAGAACAAATAGAGCGAGGAATCTACATCCGCCATACCTGGCAGATCCCTTACTAACATGGCCTGTGTTAGTGCATGAACCAGTTCTCCGTTCTCAATCTCAATCCAGTGATGATCGGTCTTGAGTTCATCCACCATTCGCTTAATCCAGGGTCCATCTGCACCCGGCTGAAAGGAATGCGCCTGGAAATGCTTGGCGTTATCCACATAATCGACAGAATACGTACTGATTTGGCCTTGCCCGGTCCGATTGTAATAATCCACGGCTAATGCAGACAAGGCGCTGGAGTCCAGTCCTCCTGATAAAAGAGAGCATACCGGAACATCCGAAGCCAACTGGCGCTCCAGTGTATCTTGCAAGAGAGAGCGTACCTCGGCTGCCGTCTCTTCCAGGTTATGTTCGTGGTTCTGGCTTTCCAGTTTCCAATAGGCATAGGTTCGGATCCCGTTTCGGTTATAGATCAGCGCGTGAGCAGGCTTGAGTTCGCTCAGTGAAGAGTATACGCCGTGTCCTGGTGTCCGTGCAGGCCCTACGATAAACACTTCGGCCAATCCTTCCGGGCCAACAGCGGCTTCCACATCCGGGTGAATGAGCAGAGCTTTGGGCTCTGAACCAAATACGAGTGTGTCTTTGTTATTACTGTAGAAAAGAGGTTTAACGCCAAGGCGATCTCGTGCGATAAAAACCTGTTCGCGTCCCCCATCCCATATGGCAAAAGCAAAAATACCGTTAAACCGGTCAACACATGCCGGTCCCCACTCAATATAAGAGGCGAGCAACACTTCCGTATCACATTGCGTGCGGAACTGATGCCCCCGCTGGAGCAATTCCTTTTTCAACTCGGGTGCATTGTATAGTTCTCCGTTATACACGACGGTATAGGAGGTATCTCCCTGTAACGCATGCATGGGCTGTGCGCCGTTCTCGGGGTCCATTACACTAAGACGCCGATGTCCAAAGGCACAAGGATTGGAGATCCATGTACCTGAAGCGTCGGGCCCCCGGTTCGACAAGCTATCCGTCATACGGACCAGCAGCTCTGATTCCTGGGTCAAATCCCGATTCCACTGTATGAAGCCGGTAATACCGCACATGGTTTGTTCATCCTTTCTTGGTCGAGTCATTCATCCGTATGGCTGCTTAGTTACTGGCAACCAGCAAATGTTGTCTTTTCGTCAGAGGTCGTAACAAATATATGCCGAAAGCAGGCATAAAATGTCTGTCCTCTTCGGAAACTAGTTCTAGGGACAACGGCCTCAACATGCCTGTGAAGGAGAGAACATGCAATGGACAGTATGAAGTATTATGTGTCTGTCATGGGCCGCTCCGTTATTCCGGATCCGTCGGTAACATCGTATGAATGGATCATTCAGGCAACGCCGCAGGAAGCGGAGCAATTACTGGGACTGCTGAGCCTCATGCAGGAAAAGGAGGAAGAAGCCTTTCCTGGCATGGTATTCCCATGGCCAGATACACCGGAGGAGTCCGTAAACCGAGCGTATGAAACGGTATTACAACAGGTGTATCGAGAGATCTACCGATTGGGCACACCAGAGACACGATACCAGATTGAACAAAGTACATGATAAGCACAAAGGAAAAGGAGCGCGATAACGAATGTATGTCATTCAAGATGCCAAAATACGCAGATTAACCGAGGTGGATGGATTGTCTTGTGCAGAGGTTGAAGTGCAGCCTGGAAATGCCGGAGATCCGTCGTTACTTGTATACGTGGCTTCAACCCAGCCCGGAAATTCGCTGGAAGTTGTTCGGATTGTACGCAATCACTCCGATTCGGCGATCGACTGGTATAACAATAATATGCATACTGCGTTTGAAGAGGCGACAGAAGCCGCATTTGAGAACAGCGAAGGTATGACAGTAGAAGAAGATAAAGCTCGGTTTCAAAGTGAGTTGTTTTCCTTTGGTTTGCTTGGTCCAACACTTCAACGTTATCTGATCGGGCAGGCTTAACAGGTAACGCTCCAGCAATACATGTGGTGTTAGCGGGATAGAGTTCAATGTTGAGCTATATGTAGATGTGACCTGTTGCTGTTGCCGGTTGTTCTGACTGTATCTGTAACTGGAAAAACCCGCCGTTGTTGAACGGCGGGTTTTGTTATGCGATGGTCAAATCAGGTGGAGATGTGATCAAGCATACTCGCGCAGTACTTGAATCCCTTTAACCACATTGTACACAAAGCTTAATCCGTAGATCACAAAGAATAGAATGACAAACCCGACGGCGGAACCCAGACTATGCGCAGTTACGAAGAAATAAAATAACGGAATGGCGGCGAGAAAGGGGAATACATGTGAGAATAAGGCGCGTTTTGCATGTCCCTCAATGTAATCATCCTTGGCAACAATCCATATAATGATCGGAAACAGGAACGGGGCAAAGAAAATACTGAAATAGGATAGGGCTGATAAAAGCTGTCTCATGACGATTCTCTCCTTCAATGGATCATTGAAATGTATGTATGCAAAAGATTACCCAGCAATTCTGACATTGAAAATGTCTGATGTTAATCTTACTCTAAATGTCCCAATCTCCTCAATATAACCTGGTTCAAGCTATCATATTCTCAAAGGGGCTGGAGTATGAGAATAATACGGTAAAGTACATGTTTGAACCGGTGTTGAAGTATAATTATTAATTTTTTTATAAAACTATTGAAAAATATAGAAATCAGAGTATAATAAGAACCGCGCCGAAAATTTATTATACATATTTGTCTCAGTAGCTCAGCTGGATAGAGCAACGCCCTTCTAAGGCGTCGGTCGGGGGTTCGAATCCCTCCTGGGACGTAAAAAAAGAAAACTTCCTTCGGGAAGTTTTTTTTGCGTTCAAGGGAAGAGAACCCCAATGGTTCGTCGGAGCATCTGCTTCGTTAGCACTACATCGCAGTCTCGACTGGAAGGAGAGTATCCCTCCTGGGACGTAAAAAAAGAAAACTTCCTTCGGGAAGTTTTTTTTTGCGTTCAGGGGAAGAGAACCCCAATGGTTCGTCGGAGCATCTGCTTCGTTAGCACTACATCGCAGTCTCGACTGGAAGGAGAGTATCCCTCCTGGGACGTATTAAAAGAAGCTTCCTTCGGGAAGTTTTTGCGTTCAGAGGAAGTGTTCTATTGGTTATACCTATAAACAATATAGAATCTATATATTTAAAGAATAAACAATTCTATGCCACAATGAGGATATCAATAACGAAAGCGACGGTGGTATCCATGAAATCATTAAATCAATGGCAAGCAGACGAATATGATAACAAACTGGCTTTTGTGTCGGGATATGGCAAAAATCTGATCTCGTGGCTTCAACCCCAAAAAGGGGAATACATCCTTGATCTGGGTTGCGGGACGGGGGATTTGACGCATGAAATTTCTCTGACCGAAGCTGAAGTTATTGGCATGGACGCATCGCCAGACATGATTCGCCGTGCGAGGGAGAAATTCCCTGAACTTGAGTTCGTGGAAGGAGACGGTCATCAGTTTGAGGCGAAAAGACTGTATGATGCCGTTTTCTCCAATGCAGCCCTGCACTGGATGCGAAGTCCGCGATTAGTGGTGGATAGTATATGGAAATCTTTGAAGCCCGGAGGGCGTTTTGTCGCAGAATTTGGTGGTAAAGGGAACGTGCAGACCATTGTGAATGCATTAGAGCAGGTTATGGAGCGAAACACGGGCATTCGTGCATCGGAACGTAATCCTTGGTATTTTCCGTCGATCGGAGAATATAGCCATATTTTAGAGCAACGTGGATTTGTGGTGAGACAGGCATATCACTACGACCGTCCTACCAGACTGGCAGATGGTGAGCAGGGTATAGTAGGCTGGTTGGCTCATTTTGGAGGCGACTATTTTGCAGGTCTCAGTCATGAAGAGATACAACAAATATGCAAGGAAACCAGTCAGATCGTGAAGCCTCACCTTTGGAAAGATGATGCTCTGTATGCCGATTACAAACGTCTGCGTATTGAAGCCGTGAAGCCAGAATAAGTAAAAATTTATGACGTGCAGCAATTTTTATCGATGTTAAACGAATTATCAAGATCCTTTGTATGCTAACCACGCTTCCCCTATACACCAGGAATCTCTTTCGGCTAAAGAGGCTCTTGGTCTTTTTTTGATGCATTATTTTAAAAATGAAATATTCAAACGACAAATAATTACAAATGGATATTTTTATCGTACTCAAGACCCATATAAGTAATTTCTATATCATATTTGTAAGTATTTAGAAGGAAAATGTGGTATTTTGATAGAATAATTTACCAAGGGTCAAACTTCTTGCAGATAGGTGGTGAAATTGGAGTGTGTATTGCAGTACGCACAAACAGCAGGAACCCATCATTTGGTGACGTATTCACATTTAAAAGGAGGGGCAAAGCCTTGAGTAAACGATTGATATCCACTTTATTAAGTGTTCTGATGGTCTTTTCCATTATTCTCCCCGCGGCTGGAGCCGCTCCCGCAGATTCAGTTATTCAGCTTGAAAACTTACCGAGTACAGCCGAAGCCAAACAATGGAGAGAAATTCTTGCAGGGCGGGAAGCCAAACTTGCCGCAGATCCATTTTTGGATAAAAGCTTGGAAGGCCTGGGTGGAGAGAACACCCGCGTGATCGTTGAGCTTTCCAATAAACCTGTTGCAGTAGCGCAAGGTGAATCAACCCTCTCCGGAAAATCTTTTACCTCCTCTATGGAAACAAAGGCTGTGACTCAAGTTGAGCAACAACAACAGTCATTTGTACATAGCCTCACTCAGAAGAAAATCAAACATGAAGTATTGGAAGAATATGCATATGCCCTAAATGGTGTAGCGATTGAGCTTAAAGGAAACCAGGTGGGACAATTGCTTCAAATACCTGGCGTGGTCAGCGTATATCCTGACCTTGAATTTACAATAGCGCCTGAGACAGATGAAGTGAACCCGTACATGAAAGACACAGCACCTTTTATTGGTGCACCTGAAGTATGGGATCTGGGTTACAAAGGAAATGGCATCAAAGTGGGTGTCATCGATACAGGGATTGACTATGAGCATCCTAATTTGCAGGAAGCTTACAAAGGCGGATGGGACTTTGTTGGTAACGACAATGATCCGTATGAAGCAACGTATCAAGAATGGAAAAGTTCAGGGGAACCTGAGTTTAACGAAAGGGGAAGTGCCTTTTACACATCCCACGGTACGCATGTAGCCGGTACCATTGCTGCTCGTGAAGCAGGGGATTACGGGATTGTTGGCGTTGCTCCTGAAGCAGATATCTATGCATACCGTGTACTTGGGCCGTATGGTAGTGGTCAAACCTCATGGGTGCTCGGCGGAATTGATCGTTCCGTTGAAGATGGCATGGATATAATTAATCTCTCTTTGGGGAATGCCGCTAATGATCCAAGTTATATTACCTCGGTAGCCCTGAATAATGCGATGCTGTCTGGTGTGACAGCAGTAGTTGCCAGTGGCAATGACGGACCTAACCGTTATACACTTGGTTCTCCAGGGGCGTCTGCGATGGCGATTACGGTAGGTAACTCAACAGGTCCTAGTCAGCTCATTACAGCGGATACTCACTTCTGGATTGGTGAGGAAGGCGAAGAGGCACAACCTGAACAACAACCGGTGCCAGAGGTTGAACAATCTCCTGAACTGGGTACGGCACCTGGAACAGAAGAGCCTGAAGGTTCAGAGCAAGGTGTACCCGCAACGGTTGATGAGGAAAGTGCAGCAGCTGTGGAGGACACAGTTTCTAACGAAGCTGAAGTTCCGAATGTAGAAGAAGCTACAACGGAAGAAAATACTCCATCTGTATCACCTTCTGCACCCGTTGCAGCTTCTCCTGAAGCTGCCCCTGTGGAAGAAGAGTATGTAGTTGCTCCGACTGAAGCTCCACTGGCTATTACTGAGTCGGTTTACCGTCTGGATCTGATGGGATGGAGCCTGTCGGCAGACCCTGAAACTGTTTTGACAGGGAAATATGAGCTTGAATATGCAGCACTGGGTAAGCCAACTGATTTTGAAGGTCAGGATTTTACAGGTAAAGTGGCATTAATACAGCGTGGTGAAATCGCATTTGTAGAGAAAATCGCCAATGCTAAAGCAGCCGGAGCCTTGGCTGTTATTGTATATAACAACATTCCGGGTCCAATCGGTGTGAGTCTGGGCGATAACTTTGAACTCATTCCAACACTGAGCATGTCCAAGGAAGATGGGGATGTGATCAAGGCTGAGTTGGACGCAGGCCAAGCCGTTGAAGTAAGCTTTAGTGATTTTGAACGCAGCCAAACGCCGGGTGATGAAATGAATTCATCCAGTTCCCGCGGACCTGCCAAGGTAACACTTGACATCAAACCGGATATTGTTGCACCAGGTACAAGCATTCTGTCTACGATTCCTGCCTACGGCAAGGATGAGCCAGACGCAGATTACGCACAGGCTTATGATCGTAAATCAGGTACAAGTATGGCTACACCTCATGTAGCAGGTTTGATTGCGCTGCTGATCGAGAAGCATCCGGAATGGACGCCATTTGATATCAAAGTTGCGCTGATGAACAATAGTAAAGTGTTGGATACAACCCAATTTGATGTATTTGATCAAGGTGCTGGCCGTATTCAGGCTGTGAATACTATTGACCCTGTTGCTTTTGTCAAGGTGCTTGATGTAACTCAGTACACCGAAAGTGGCGCTGTTATTGAAAAGGAAAATATCACCGGAAGCATCAACTACGGTAATTTCCTGAGCACAGATGAAAAGACGATTACCAAAACGATTAAAGTTGAAGCGCGGAATGGCAGTGGAGGGGATTACACCGTAAATGTGAATCCAACTCGTAATGTTGCTGGTGTATCCGTTGAGGTAGACAAGAGTTCCTTCACACTGAATGGTGAGGAAGAGCTTGCAGTGACAATTACCGTTCCACGAGGGGTTACTGCGACTACAGAAGCACAAGGATACATTGAGTTCTCGAACGGAACCAATACATTTACTGTGCCATATGTTGCTCATTTCAACGTTACGTTGAGTGGAGTTAAATATATTGAAACCGTAAAAGGCACTGAAAAAAATCCTTTTCACTATCCATTGAAGGCTGATGGTACGTTGGATACACTTAATGTAGCGATGGAATTCTACAATCCGATGACATTCGCCCTGATTGAGATTTTTGATGGTCTTAATCCGGAAGGTGGATATTATCAAGATGGTTATATCGGTTCCATTTTCGGTAACTATTATAATTTCAATGCTAACGCAAGATATAATCTTGCCTGGGACGGCACATATGCGGATTACACAACTGATGAAGTGACAGAGATTCCGGATGGTTTATACACCGTTGATATCACTACTATTGGTACGGACGGCAAAACCTATAAGGAAGACACTTCGCCATTTTTGGTGAAAAAGACAGCTCCGGCTGTAACTGCACCAGAAGCGTTGGAGTTCAAAGAGGATGAGTCTGCTGTTCTTAATGGTAGCGTGGAAGACTTGTACTTCCGTGTAGCACCTGCGCTTGCCAGCGGGTGGGACATCACGTTTGATCCGGCCGCTTCCCTGGAAGCAACGTATGTTGTGAAAAAAGAGGATGGTTCGGTTTATAAAGAAGGAGTCTTTGAAGTACAAGCTGATGGTACCTTCAGCCTTCCTTTGGAGGGAATTGAAGCAGGCGAGTATGCTGTTGAACTTACGGTAAAAGACCAACAGGGGCTTTCGGGTACAGCCAATACGGCACTGAAATTGGAAGCCGTGGAGACCGAACCAGAAACTCCGGCAACTAAGGCCCCAGGTACGCCTGTATTGTCTCACAATAACTGGGTAGGCAACGGCTTACCAGAGGGCGCGTATATCGTTACAATGAACCTGTGGTGGGGCGAGAACGCAACTAGCTACAAGTTATATGAGGACGGGGTTTTGGTTGATACGCAAAAGTTGACTTACAACGCACCTTGGGCGCAGTTTGCTCAGACGAAGATCACGGGCAAAGCCAATGGCACGTATACGTACGTGGCTGAGCTGACTAACGACAAGGGAACAACGCGTAGTCAAACGTTGACTGTTCGGGTTACCAACGCAACGCCAGGCAAAGCGGTTCTCTCTCACGATAACTGGGATGGCGACGGCTATTATAAGGTGACCATGAACCTGTGGTGGGGGACCAACGCTACAGAGTATCGTCTCTATGAAAATGATAAGTTGATCGATACGCAAGAACTCCGTTCGGCTACACCTTATGCGCAAAGTGCTGTGACTACACTGTCCGGGAAAGCATCGGGCACGTATACGTATCGGGCAGAGTTAATTAACTCTGCCGGAGTTACCAGCACAGACACGATTAAGGTAAAAGTGAAGTGAGTTCATTCCTCATTGAAATTGATTAAAATTGAATAAATTAATGAAGGAATTGTTCTATGCATATACGGCCTCCATCCTGATTTTCAGGATGGAGGCCGTTTTGTTTTTTTATATATGAGTTGTGTGACTAACCGATCATTCTATTTTTGCTGGCCTGAATCCCTGCGATTAGCAAAGCGATGGCCAGAATGACCTGGATTAGCAATGGAAGTGTCCATCCTTTTGTCCAGTCATGAAGCATGCCAAACAATAGAGGTCCCACTGCGGCCAGCATATATCCGAAGGACTGGGCCATACCGGACAGGCTGGCAGCTTGTCTGGCATCTTTTGTGCGAAGGACGAAGAACATCGTTACCATGCCAAATGAAGCTCCAGCACCTATTCCTGCCAACGTGACACCAATGGTAACGAGCGAAGCGATGCCACTTAACAATAATGCATACCCGACTATCAAAGAAGAGCACGTTATCGCGGTTAGAACACGCTGATCTCGTGTTCGGCCGGCGAGGATCGGAACGATAAAGGTAGCCGGGACACTAACCAACTGCATTAGTGAGAGCATCCACCCTGCTGAGGTGGGGCTGAATCCTTGCTCAGCGAGAATCTCGGGAAGCCAGGTAATCGTTGTATAGAATATTAGAGATTGCAGACCCATAAATAAAGTAATGAACCAGGCCAGGGAAGAGGTCCGTAGACGTACAGGCGTCCCTGCACTCTGGGTGGCTATGAATAACATTCGCTGACGTCCTGCGGCGATCTGGGGGAGCCACAAGAGAAGCGCCAATATGGACAACAAGGCCCACATGCCTAACGAAGCACGCCAACCCATAGAAGTGGCTCCTGCTACGGGTACACTCACACCTGAGGCGATGGCGCCAAATATATTCATGGATACAGAGTATAATCCGGTGACGATACCTATCCGCAATGGAAAATCACGTTTGATCAAACTTGGCAAAAGCACGTTGCTAAATGCAATGCCGCACCCCAAAATTGCAGTTCCTGCATATAAGGAGAGAACGGAAGGCAACAAGCGTAAGGCCACCCCAATGGTTACAATCATAACAGCCAATAGCAGAGCAGATTCGAGTCCTAAACGCTTGGCTAGGCGTGGTGCAAAAGGAGAGACAGCTGCAAAGGCAAGCAAAGGAAGTGAGGTCAGAAGCCCGACCATTGTATGGCCGATACCTGTATCTGAGCGGATCATCTCCACTACAGGTCCGGTTGCTGTAATCGGTGATCTCATGGTAGCGGCGATGACGATAATGCCTGCTAACAACAGGCCGAATCTTTTGGATGTCGAAGAATGTTCTTCCTCGGTATGGATAGATGAGTGCTGCTGTAATGAAGATGACATTGATAAAATCTCCTGTTTCCTAAGAAGTTAATATGTATGGATTGGTACATAATCCACTCCGTAAGCATAACATTCTATGTCAATATTGAGCAATGAAATGAAAAAACACCCAATGGACCGTGGGTGCCTTGACTAGCCTATGAACTCTAACGAATCCACGAGGTCTTATAATGGGTAAAATCGCTATTTTCAGATTCTAACGAACCTCAGCGATGTTAATCTGGCTATGAAGCGCAAATAAGTGAGTTAACACCCCGGAATGGTGAAATAAGCTCTCTGAGATTCGTTAGAATTCCACAATGCTGAATTTGGGTCAAATAAAGTGTCCGATGTTCGTTAGAACATCGATACTGAGACATGGTCACCCATGAAATGAGCTAATGCAAACATTTTGATGAAGCGACATAGACATGTAACGAAGCGAATGCTTCGACGAACCATAGGGGTTCTCATCCCCAGAACGCAAAAAAAGCTTCCCGAAGGAAACTTCTTTTAATACGTCCCAGGAGGGATACTCTCCTTGCAGTCGAGACTGCGAAGTGGTGCTAACGAAGCGGATGCTTCGACGAACCATAGGGGTTCTCATCCCCAGAACGCAAAAAAAGCTTCCCGAAGGAAGCTTCTTTTAATACGTCCCAGGAGGGATTCGAACCCCCGACCGACGCCTTAGAAGGGCGTTGCTCTATCCAGCTGAGCTACTGAGACATGATTTTTTTCAAGCAAAATTGATTTTATCATATGCATACAGGAATATCAAGCATTTTATTTTAAACTATTTTTCGTATATGATATTTGGCGGCAGTAACGTTTTTTTCATTATATTTAAGGTTATGTTAGAATATCAGGAGAACTCAGAAAATAGATCAACAATCGTTTTAATATATACATCTATTTATGTTGATTCCGACTGGAGATTCAGGATATAGAGGAGGTGCTCCCATTAAGGAATCCACGACCCCGGAAACCGAGCATAACAACAATATTGTGCTGTTTCCTAAGACGCTGGACTATTACCAGATTCAATTGACAGTTATGCTTGAAAATGAACGGTATGGTGAAGCGATGAAATTGCTTCACTTTTTGCTGCAATGTCAGGGACAGGAAGAGCGCCACTATGATGAATGGCGGGCCCTGCTCGAATGGCTTCAGGCTGCGTTTCCTCAATATGAAGAAACCTTGCCTGCCGTTCTTGATGAACGAGAAGAGGAAGAAGAGATTAGTGAGGAAGACATGGCACGGCATCATGCCCGAATGAAGCTTGAACAGGATGATGGCTATGCAGATAAGATGCTTCGCACAGTGATGGAGGAGCCTCTGTCTGAACAGACGATGCTGGCTTTGGAGCAGCTGGCCTATCTTGATCTGCCGAAGATTGACGAGGCACTTACGAGTTGGTTAAAAGATAAGTCGCTTCACCCTCTGCTTCAATTCCGGGTGCTGCAAACCTTGCGTCGCCGAGGTGTTCAAGGTATGATCCTGTTTACGAGAGGCGAAGAGCAGGTTGAAGTCGAGATCGACACCGTGCCTCTTAGACCAGAGGAATTCCCAATCCAAATCGTTCAGATTCTGGAACGAGTGGCAGATCAGACGGAGGTTCATGAACCTACGCTCTTTTATTTTGCCCAGGAACTGTGGATACAATATGTCATGGCGGTGTATGGAACCCGTGATTATGTATCGATGCTGGAAGAAAATGATTCCATGACAGATATATGGGCAGCAGCTCTACATATGACCGTTGCAGACAGTCTGGGTGGTTCTCATGATGAGGAAAATACCCGCTCAATGTATGCTGTGACAGGCGCGATGCGCTTTCGACTGGAACAGGCTTATCGTTCCATGAAACAATTTGTATCTGCCGGTTTGGATGGTTAATCGAGGCCGGAAACGTTTTCCTTAAACTGTATCAAGGGATTCCCCTTGAAAAAGAATCTAATCTTGTTTATACTAAAATGGTTATTTTGTACGTGATTGCCTACGTGAACATGTGAATTTTGGAGGGGAAAGTATACAATGAAAGCAACTTGGGAAAAGATAGAGAAGAACCTTGGGGTTCTTGAGGTTGAAGTGGATGCAGATCGTGTAACTGCAGCACTCGACAAAGCTTTTAATAAAGTGGTTAAACAAGCAAACGTACCTGGATTCCGTAAAGGTAAAGTACCACGTTCCATCTTCGAAGCGCGTTTTGGTGTAGAGAGCCTTTATCAAGAAGCAATCGACATTTTGCTTCCTGAAGCCTATACAGAAGCAATCGACCAAACGGATATCTTCCCGGTTGATCGTCCTGACGTAGATGTTGAACAATTCGCTAAAGGCGAAACGTTCAAATTCAAAGCAAAAGTAACTGTGAAACCTGAAGTTACTCTTGGTGAGTACAAAGGAATCGAAGTTGCTGTAGCAAAAGGTGAAGTAACTGACGCAGAAGTGACTGAAGAACTTGAGCGTCTTCAACAACGTCACGCTGAACTCGTTGTAATTGACGAAGGTTCCGCTGCTAACGGTGACGTTGCAGTAATCGACTTCGACGGTTCCGTTGATGGTGTACCTTTCGAAGGTGGACAAGCTGAGCGTTATTCCCTGGAACTGGGTTCCAACACATTCATTCCTGGATTTGAAGAACAAGTTGTGGGTCTGTCCACAGGTGACTTCAAAGACGTAGAAGTGACTTTCCCAGAGAGCTACCATGCAGCAGAACTTGCTGGCAAACAAGCGGTATTCAAAGTGAAAATTCACGAAATCAAACGCAAACAACTTCCTGCATTGGATGATGAGTTTGCTAAAGATGTTAGCGAATTCGACACACTTGAAGAGTACAAAGCTGACCTGAAAACACAATTGGAATCCCGTAAAGCTGACGAAGCCAAAGCTGCTACTGAAAATGCAGTTGTGGAAAAAGTGGCTGAGAACGCTGAAGTGGACATTCCTGCTGCAATGGTTGACAGCGAAGTACAGAACATGATGCGTGATTTCGACAACCGTCTGAAAAATCAAGGAATGAACCTTGAAATGTTCCTGAGCTTCTCTGGCCAGACTCAAGCTGACCTGAGAGGACAAATGCAAGAAGATGCTTCCAAACGTGTTCGCAACAACCTGGTGCTTGAAGCTGTAGGTAAAGCGGAAAACATTGAAGTGTCTGACGAAGAAGTGAATCAAGAACTCGAAAAAATGGCTGAATCTTACAAGCGTCCTGCTGATGAGATCCGTGGCATCCTCGAGGGTAATGGTTCCCTGGACAGCCTTCGCGATGAAGTGAAACTGCGTAAAACGATTGACGTTCTTGTTGAGAACAGCACAGTTGTTGAACCTGTTGAAGCTCCAGCTGAAGAAGTTGTTGCAGAAGCTGACGAAAAATAAGACAAGCTGTTATCAACTTGTCAGTTGAATAAACGATAAGGCACGTGAATTATTGCGTGCCTTATTTTTAAATTGTTACATCCATTTTATAGAAAATGAAGTAAGTATATGGATGAACACTAATTTTATTGATCCACGTACACTTTTTACATACCTATGTACTTCATGCAAATAAAAACCGGCAAGACGGCATAGGATGGCTTCAATTTGCACATACATAGAAAACATGGTTAAATATGATCAGGCTAAAAAAGTAAACAAACGATGTCTGACCCCTCTTGTGAAAAATGACATTGTCACAGGAAAGTGTTAGAATGAATTTGGGTTTGCTTTACAGGTGGCCTATGTCTAATTACATGTAGAAAAGAGGTTGGTCTCATGAGTCTGGTGCCAATGGTTATAGAACAAACCAATCGAGGCGAGCGGTCTTACGATATATATTCACGTTTGCTGAAAGATCGCATTATCTTTCTAACCAGTGCGATTGATGACGATGTAGCCAATCTTGTCATAGCACAGCTTTTGTTTTTGGCAGCCGACGATCCTGAGAAGGATATCAGCTTGTACATTAACTCACCTGGTGGTTCTGTCACCGCAGGGATGGGTATATACGATACGATGCAATTTATCAAGCCGGATGTATCTACCATTTGCGTAGGGATGGCAGCAAGCATGGGCTCGTTATTGCTGACAGCCGGTGCACCTGGCAAGAGATATGCGCTGACAAACAGCGAAGTAATGATTCATCAGCCGCTTGGCGGCATTCAAGGACAGGCTGCGGATATTAAGATACACGCAGAATGGATTATTAAAACACGTCAGAAACTGAATCAAATATACGTCGATCGTACGGGTCAGCCTCTTGAGAAAATTGAGCGGGATACAGACCGTGACTTCTTCATGAGCGCTGAAGAAGCCAAGACGTACGGCATTATTGACCAGGTGCTCAGTAGACCGATCAATTCCTAAAGGGGTGGTTTCATGTTTAAATTTAACGATGAGAAAGGGCAACTGAAATGCTCTTTTTGCGGTAAATCTCAGGAGCAGGTACGCAAGTTGGTCGCTGGACCAGGCGTGTACATTTGTGATGAATGTATCGAACTTTGCACCGAAATCGTTGAGGAAGAACTTGGTCATGATGAAGAAGTAGACCTGAAAGATATTCCGAAACCAAAAGAAATTCGTAATATTCTGGATCAATATGTTATTGGACAGGAACAAGCGAAAAAATCATTGTCTGTTGCAGTGTATAATCACTACAAACGGATCAACACACAGAGCAAAATTGAAGACGTTGAATTGTCAAAGAGTAACATTTTGCTGTTAGGACCAACAGGTTCTGGTAAAACGTTGCTTGCGCAAACGATGGCAAAAATTTTGAATGTTCCTTTTGCTATTGCTGATGCTACGTCATTAACTGAAGCTGGTTATGTGGGTGAGGATGTAGAGAACATCCTGCTCAAACTGATTCAAGCTGCTGATTATGATGTGGAAAAAGCAGAGCGTGGCATTATTTATATCGATGAGATTGATAAAGTAGCGCGTAAATCCGAAAACCCATCCATTACTCGTGATGTATCGGGCGAAGGTGTGCAACAGGCTCTCTTGAAAATTCTTGAAGGAACTGTGGCTTCTGTACCACCACAAGGTGGTCGTAAACACCCTCATCAAGAATTCATTCAGATCGATACAACGAACATCCTGTTCATTTGCGGCGGTGCCTTTGATGGTCTGGAGCAAATGATCAAACGCCGAATTGGTAAAAAAGTCATTGGCTTTAATACCGTTTCTGAACAAAAAGATCTGAAACCAGGTGAATACCTGGGTATGGTATTGCCGGAAGATTTGCTGAAATTTGGTCTGATTCCGGAATTTGTAGGCCGTCTGCCAGTCATCTCCACTTTGGAGCCGCTGGATGAAGATACGCTGGTACGGATCCTTTCCGAACCAAAAAACGCGCTTACCAAACAGTACCAAAAACTGCTTGAGCTGGATAATGTGAATCTGGTCTTTGAACCAGCTGCATTGCTTGCGATTGCAAAAGAAGCAATTAAACGTAACACAGGTGCACGTGGATTGCGTGCCATCATTGAAGGTATCATGCTGGAAATCATGTATGAAGTGCCTTCACGTGAAGATGTTACGAACTGTGTCATTACCGAAGAAGTTGTTGAGAAAAGAGTCGTGCCTGAACTAAGCCAATCGAAGGACGATAAGCAGGAAGAGAGCGCCTAATAAAGGCCTGAATCCCGTTGAACTCTGAAATATAGACTTGTCAGTTCTCCACTTTGGCAGAAGGCGAATTCATGTCTCTGTCAGGGTGGAGCTTTGACGTTGTGGGGAGAGAAATCACTCATGTATTTAAGACAGGATACACGTCCCGTGAAAGTGGGAAACGTAACGATCGGTGGCAGTAACGAAGTCATTATCCAAAGTATGTGTACAACCAAAACGGCAGACGTTGAAGCAACGGTTGCAGAGATTCTGCGACTGGAAGAAGCGGGTTGTCAAATTGTACGTGTTACGGTGAATAATGAGGAAGCTGCCGCAGCCATCAAGGAAATCAAAAAACGCATTAATATACCGCTCGTAGCGGACATTCATTTCAACTATAAGCTGGCTTTACTTGCGATTGAGAACGGCATTGATAAAGTACGGATTAACCCAGGGAACATCGGTAAACGTGCTAAAGTGGAAGAAGTGGTTAAGGCTTGTAAAGACCGCGGTATTCCGATCCGGATCGGAGTAAATGCAGGCTCTCTGGAAAACCATCTTCTTGAGAAGTATGGGTATCCTACGGCAGACGCTATGGTAGAAAGTGCATTGTATCACATTGGTATTTTGGAAGAGCTTGATTTCCATGATATCATCGTGTCTCTCAAAGCATCGGATGTGCCGATGGCAATTGAGGCATATACCAAAGCAGCTCAAATCATTCCGTATCCGTTGCATCTCGGGATTACCGAAGCGGGTACATTGTTCTCCGGTACGATCAAAAGCTCCGCAGGTATGGGAGCCTTGCTCTCCATGGGTATTGGTTCAACGATGCGGATCTCACTGAGTGCGGACCCGGTAGAAGAAATCAAAGTCGCTCGTGATCTGCTCAAAACATTTGGACTCATTACAAATGCAGCCACATTGATCTCCTGCCCAACGTGTGGACGTTTGGATATCGACCTGTTCTCCATTGCCAACGAAGTGGAAGAGTATATCTCCAAACTGAAGGTGCCGATTAAAGTATCGGTGTTGGGTTGTGCGGTTAATGGTCCAGGTGAGGCCAAAGAAGCGGATATCGGGATTGCCGGTGCTCGTGGAGAAGGTCTCTTGTTCCGTCACGGCAAGATGATCCGTAAAGTGCCTGAAGAAATCATGGTTGAGGAATTAAAAAAAGAGATCGACAAAATCGTCGAAGCCTACGAAGAGACAGGTGTTATTCCTGGTCGTTCGCACTGATTGATTCATATCTTGTTACAACAAAAGCTCGCCAGCGATGGCGGGCTTTTTATTTTCTCGGATACAAATTCCGCATCGCCCGTTTACGTCGCGTTGAAAAGGCTATACTACCAAGTATTAGCATGATCTCATATGAGAATAGCGACAAAATAGGAGGATGTGAAGACATGGAATTTGGTATGGTCATCATGTTGATTCAGTTATTTTTTGGAGTGGTGATTGGTTTGTATTTCTGGAACCTGTTGCGTGGCCAGAAAACGAACCGCAGTGCCGTGGAGCGTGAATCTCGCAAGGAACTGGAGAAGCTGCGCAAGCTGCGTTCGATCTCACTCACCAAGCCGCTGTCGGAGAAGACGCGTCCAGCTACCATTAACGATATTGTTGGGCAAAAAGATGGGTTGCGTGCCCTTAAAGCTGCATTATGCAGTGCGAATCCGCAACATGTTATCATTTATGGCCCTCCCGGAGTCGGGAAGACAGCTGCCGCAAGGGTTGTATTGGAAGAGGCTAAGAAGAATCCATCTTCTCCTTTCAAACCGGACGCCAAATTCACGGAGCTGGATGCAACAACAGCCCGTTTTGATGAACGTGGTATTGCGGACCCCTTAATTGGTTCGGTTCATGATCCGATATATCAGGGAGCAGGAGCCATGGGCGTTGCTGGTATTCCCCAACCAAAACCGGGCGCTGTGACGAAAGCGCACGGGGGAATGCTTTTTATTGATGAGATTGGTGAATTACATTCGATTCAGATGAATAAGCTGTTGAAAGTGTTGGAGGATCGCAAGGTGTTTTTGGAGAGTGCGTACTATAACTCGGAAGACACGCATACTCCTGCTTATATCCACGATATTTTTCAAAATGGCCTACCAGCCGATTTCCGCCTTGTTGGAGCGACGACACGTTCGCCTCATGAACTGCCACCAGCTTTGCGTTCCCGCTGCATGGAAGTTTATTTCCGTCCTCTGTTGCCTGAGGAGATTGGGCGAATTGCAGAGGATGCTGTTCAGAAAATAGGGTTCAGTCCATGTCCGGATGCCGTTGATGTGGTCAAGCGATATGCAACCAATGGACGTGAAGCGGTCAATATCATCCAGCTGGCTGCTGGACTTGCGCTGACAGAGAAGCGTGAGACGCTTCAGGCGTCTGATGTGGAGTGGGTGGCGGGTAGCAGTCAGATTCAGCCACGGCCTGATCGGAAGGTCCCTACACAGCCGCAGGTGGGTTTTGTTAACGGCTTGGCGGTATACGGACCGAATATGGGAACCCTTTTGGAGATTGAAGTGTCTGCTGTTCCGGCTCTTAAAGATCAAGGCCGAATCAACATTACAGGCGTTGTGGATGAAGAAGAGATTGGAGGCGGTTCGCGTACACTCCGGCGAAAAAGTATGGCCAAAGGCTCGGTTGAAAATGTGTTAACCGTATTAAAAGCCATGGGTATTCGTCCGAATGATTACGATTTACACGTGAATTTCCCAGGTGGGACGCCTATTGATGGTCCATCCGCCGGGATTGCCATGGCGACTGCCATTACATCAGCCATTCAGAGGCGTCCTGTGGATCATGAGACAGCGATGACTGGCGAGATCAGTATTCATGGTCGGGTTAAGCCTATCGGTGGCGTGCTAGCCAAGGTGGAGGCTGCCTTTCAGGCAGGAGCGAAGACCGTTATTATTCCCGCGGAGAACTGGCAGTCCATTTTTGAGAATCTGGATGGCTTGCGCGTTATCCCGGTAGATACGGTACAGGACGTATTCCGTGAAGTGTTCGCTTGGGTTCCGGAATCACAACAGATGGAACAAACGAAGCTTGCAGAGGAGACAGTTGCACCTTCACCGGAGATTTTTCCACCGGCATCCGCTTCCTATTTGCGTGCGGACGTGCCTCGTCCAGGACAGGTTACAGATTCGGGAAGCTGCTAAGCGCTTCCCTTCATTGGTTTTTTATGTGAACATTTGATAGAATAATGAATGACTACAACCTGAGAGCCATTGGAGGTGCGAAAGCGATGGGACCGAGCAAAGCGAAAGGTCGTCGTTTTCCTTTACTGCCTTTAAGAGGACTTCTCGTCTACCCGAGTATGGTACTGCATCTCGATGTGGGCCGGGAGAAATCGGTCAAGGCTTTAGAAAAAGCGATGGTAGAAGAACATCTGATTCTCCTATGTTCCCAAGCCGAAGTAAATATTGAAGAACCAACACAAGAGGACATTTTCAGAATCGGAACCGTGGCCAAGGTCAGACAGATGCTGAAGCTTCCGAACGGTACGATTCGTGTACTCGTTGAAGGCTTGGAACGGGCTGAAATTATTGAATATACGGACAACGAGGAATATTATGAAGTACTGGCTAAAGAGCTGCCTGAAGAGGAGAATACCCATCCGGAGACGGATGCCTTGATGCGTACCGTTCTGAACCAGTTCGAGAATTATATTAATCTGTCCAAAAAAGTGACACCAGAGACACTCGCAGCGGTGTCTGACATCGAAGAACCAGGGCGTCTGGCCGATGTCATCACAAGTCACCTGTCCTTGAAGATCAAGGATAAACAGGAAATTCTGGAGACCATCGACGTTCGGGAACGTCTGGAGAAATTGCTGGATATCCTGAACAATGAGCGCGAAGTGCTGGAGCTTGAACGCAAGATCAGCCAACGTGTGAAGAAACAGATGGAGAAAACGCAGAAGGAATATTATTTGCGCGAGCAGATGAAAGCGATCCAGAAAGAACTGGGTGAAAAAGAAGGCCGTGCGGGTGAGGTCGAGGAACTTCGCACTCAGATGGAAGAACTCGGCTTGCCGGACAAGGTGAAAGAAAAGGTCGAGAAAGAAATTGATCGACTGGAGAAAATGCCTGCAAGTTCAGCCGAGGGCGGAGTCATTCGCAACTACGTGGATTGGCTGCTTGGCCTTCCTTGGAGTCAGATGACAGCGGATGATCTGGATATCCAAAAAGCCGAAGATGTGCTCAATGCAGATCATTACGGACTGGAAAAGCCGAAAGAACGTGTGCTTGAATATCTGGCGGTCCAGAAGCTCGTCAAGAAACTCAAAGGGCCAATTCTCTGTCTGGTTGGACCTCCAGGGGTCGGTAAAACATCACTTGCTCGTTCGATCGCCAGATCGCTGGGTCGGGAGTTTGTAAGAATATCTCTTGGCGGCGTGCGGGATGAAGCCGAGATTCGTGGTCACCGACGCACCTATGTAGGGGCTATGCCTGGGCGTATCATCCAGGGGATGAAAACGGCAGGTTCACTTAACCCGGTATTCCTGCTGGACGAGATTGATAAGATGGCTTCAGATTTCCGCGGAGATCCTTCTGCAGCATTACTTGAGGTACTTGATCCGGAACAAAATAATACGTTTAGTGATCATTTTGTCGAATTGCCGTTTGACTTATCCAACGTTATGTTTATAACAACTGCCAACACGGTGCACAATATTCCGCGTCCATTGCTGGATCGGATGGAAATGCTCAACATCCCTGGTTATACGGAACTGGAGAAGCTGCAAATTGCGAAAAACTATTTGTTGCCCAAACAGAAGCAGGACCATGGTCTGGAAGAAGAGCAGTTGGAAATCCCGGATGACGCGTTGTTGCGTGTAATTCGTGAATATACACGGGAGTCAGGTGTGCGTAATCTGGAACAGCAAATGGCTTCGTTGTGCCGGAAAGCTGCCAAGAACATCGTATCGGGTGTGGAAGGTCAGATTAACATCTCATCCGATGAGATCAAAGACTACCTTGGACCTGGCAAGTTCCGTTATGGTATGGCCGAACTGGAAGATCAGATTGGTACCGTAACGGGTCTGGCGTGGACTGAAGTGGGTGGGGATACCCTTATCATTGAAGTGACTGTTGTGCCTGGAACAGGTAAATTGACTCTCACAGGTAAACTGGGAGATGTCATGAAGGAATCGGCACAAGCCGCATTCAGTTACACCCGTTCCAAAGCTACACAGCTTGGAATTTCGCCTGACTTCCATGAGAAGAACGATATCCATATCCACGTTCCGGAAGGAGCGATTCCGAAGGATGGTCCATCTGCCGGGATTACGATGGCAACAGCGTTAATCTCAGCCTTGACGAACAAACATGTGTCCAAGGATATCGCGATGACTGGTGAAATAACACTGCGTGGACGTGTGCTGCCGATTGGTGGTCTGAAAGAGAAATCACTGGCAGCCCATCGTGCCGGCTATAAAAAAATATTATTGCCTAAGGATAACGAACGGGACCTGCGTGACATTCCAGACAGCATCAAGGAAGATGTGGAGTTTGTCCCTGTAGCCCATATGGATCAGGTATTGCAGCATGCACTTGTTGAGCAGACAGGAATTCACCTGTAATCCACGTATCCGAAAGGTTCGTATGAAGATTAGACCGTTCTGCGGAGGCTTCGGCGTCCGCTGGAACGGTTTTTTTGGTATGATAGAACAATCCATGGCATAATACCTTCAACAGGTGATGCATAAGCACAGGCGTTCAAGAGAGGAAAGATACAATATGAAAGTAAATCAATCTGAATTTATTATCAGTGCCGTTCGGCCTGAACAATACCCTGAGGACGGTCTGCCAGAGATTGCTTTGGCTGGACGCTCCAATGTTGGGAAATCTTCCCTGATCAACCGTTTGATCAATCGTAAAAATTTGGCTCGGACGAGCTCAACTCCGGGTAAGACACAGCAACTCAACTATTATAAAATTAATCAAGATCTCTACTTCGTCGATTTCCCGGGATATGGCTACGCCAAAGTTTCCAAAGAGCAGCGTTTTGCCTGGGGTAAAATGATGGAGAAATACCTGCTCGGACGCGAGGAATTGAAACTGGTCATGCAGATGGTGGATATGAGACATGAGCCATCCAAGGATGACAAGATGATGAATGAGTGGCTTCGTCATAACGGATTGCCTTTGGTTGTCGTAGCGACCAAGATGGACAAGATTCCAAAAACACGCAGAGCCAAACATATCAAAGTCATTAAGGAGTCACTGGGTCTTCGTTCAGGGGATTTGTTTGTACCGTTTTCATCCGAAGAGGGATTGGGGAAAGAAGAGTTATGGGACATCATAACCCGGCATGCTCAGATAGATAAGTATGCACCAGTGCTGGATGCAGAGGGTGCTTCTGATGAGGAAGAAAGCAACGAAATTAACGGATAACCGAGATAGTATACCGTTTTAGTGCAGGAAAGTGAGTATGCTAAATGAATCTTTGATGAGATCCAGATTAATCCGGTTTTTTAAGGGATTTCGTGAGAATTCATCATCTGGGTCTGGAGAAAAATAACGTTAGGGTAGTGTATAATGAGCATAGGTGCATATTGCCAACAGTACCAAAATTACCGGCCATGCCGGCCTGAAGAATTTTGAGATAACTGCTACATGTGCAGGAAGGCAAAACAATCGGGGAAGAATTGAGGGATTTGTATGGCTCAGCGGTTAGCCACAGAGTATGTGAAGGCCACTATAAAATTGTCAGAACCCCAGATGCATCAGTTTTTGCGCATGACAGAAGACGGCAGGCTTCATCACCGGGTTAAGGTGTTGGACAATGGTTGTCAGGAGGTTGTGCTGGGAGATGTAAGTGGAGAAGAAGTGCATTTCCCTTTTGACCGCATAGAAGGGTTTTATATCTGTGAGTTATCTTGCCGCCTGGTGAATCTGCATCTGACCAACGTTGTCCGGAAGCTCTTTGTGACTTTTAGAGGTGACGGGGTCGTTCATCGGATTTATAAAGGGTTCACTATGACGTATGTTTATGCTCAAGGCACTGTCCGCAAAATTGTGGAGAAGACCGGGGAGAACACCCGAGTGATCTATGAATACAAAAATACGTTGCTTGAATTGCAACATCTGTTCCAGGCCAGAGATGTAGAACGCGAAATCAACCGTGTGTATGCCGAGATCGATTCACTGCTGGACACTAGAAAAGATGCGACTGCTGATCAGCTCCATCAGATTGACGAGACCCTTGCTCGCCATCAAAAACGGTTGTTTGAGCTTGAAGCTTATTAGCTTAAAATCTTATGTTTATAAACGTATATGTATATAATGAATTCCCTTGTATCTTCCGGGCAGTGGCACTCGCCAATGTGGAGGTTTCAGGGGGATTTTTTGATGTGAGATGGAATATTCCGAATTGAAAATATTTATTTTACAATCTTCTGGAAAAGGGTTGATTTCACTCTGATTCAATGTTATTTTTAATCTCGTTGAAAACAAAATAGGAACCAGGATTCACTCAGGACATTATATGTTGCGAGAGATTTTTCCCTCGGGAAGTGAATGACGTAGGTCCTAGCGGATGAAATTTTTCAAACATTTTATTCCTAGGAAGGGGGAACCGAAGGATGGAATATTCAACTTTCGGAAGACACGTTGCTGTTGATACTTGGGGTGTTGACTTTAATCTACTGAACAATGCAGAGTATCTGGAAGCCCAAATGATTGAAGCAGCAGAGGCATGTGGCGCGACAGTGATGTCCGTACAATCCAAGCAGTTTGATCCACAGGGAGCGACCGTACTTGTACTATTGTCTGAGAGCCATCTCTCCATTCATACGTATCCTGAGAGAGGTTTTGCAGCGATTGATTGTTACACTTGTGGGGAGACTGTAGATCCACAGCTTGCTATTGACTACCTGGTATCCGTATTAAAGCCTGAAACAACGTATGCAAAGAAGTTGGTACGTGGTTTGGGCGAATTGCAGGTTGAAACACCAGACATGAACAACCAGATTGAACGGGTTTAAATAAAAAGTATATTGCATACACAATGTTCACATATCGGGATGGACACATAACCTCCCAAACTCTAATAGTCATGGAATAATTCCATGGCTATTTGTTTTAATATGCGTATCGTTATGAATATTCATAATGGACACTTTTTAACGCATAACGGTGAACTTTGGTGAGACACTACAATAAATGACAGTGCATATGATGATGAACATGGTGATTTCATAAACATTTCATAAAAATGACCCGGTCATGGCTATGATGTGTGATATAATTAACCTTGTCAATCATAAATGGATAGACATATGCAGTAAGCACTTTGATTGGAAATTTATTAGGCAGGTGAACTTGCAATGCACATCGTTGTCGTTGGTTTGAATTATCGCACGGCGCCTGTAGAGGTTAGGGAACGATTCACATTTGCAGAAAAGGATTTGTCTGAAGCGCTGCAGCAGCTCAAGCTGACCAAGAGTGTATTGGAAGGTGTAATCGTAGCCACATGTAACCGTACCGAGTTGTATGTTGTGGTGGACCGTCTTCACATGTGTGGTTATTTTATTCGAACATTCATGGAACAATGGTTTAACGTACCACGGGAAGAATTTACGCAACACTTATATATATATGAAGATGATCAAGCCATGCGTCATTTGTTCCGCGTCATCTGCGGACTAGATTCCATGGTCATTGGTGAGACTCAGATTCTTGGACAGGTGAAACAGGCTTTTCTTAAAGCGCAAGAAGAGAAATCAACAGGTACCTGGTTTAATATGCTGTTCAAACAGGCAGTTACGCTGGGCAAACGAGCACATTCGGAGACTTCCATCGGGGAGAGCGCCGTATCTGTCAGTTATGCTGCTGTTGAACTCGGTAAGAGGATCTTTGGCATGTTCACAGACAAGAAGGTGCTCATTTTGGGTGCGGGCAAGATGAGTGAACTAACCGTGAAACATCTCTATGCCAACGGGGCATCAGAGGTCATCGTGGCGAATCGTACGCTCGCAAGAGCTGAAGAATTGGCAGCCAAGTTCCGGGGCACACCTTGTACGATGGAACAGGCATTAGATCGACTGAATGAAGTTGATATTGTGATTAGTTCGACTGGAGCTGAACGTTATGTGATGGATGCAGCAGTGGTACGGGAGAGCATGAAGCGTCGTCAATCTCGTCCATTGTTCCTGATTGATATTGCGGTTCCACGCGATATTGATCCGGCGATTGGTGAATTATCCAACGTATTTCTCTATGACATTGATGATCTGGAAGGAATCGTGGAGAGCAACCTGGAGATGCGTAAGGTGGAAGCTGCCAAAATTGAGAGAATGATTGAGCTTGAGATGGAGGATTATTACCATTGGCTCAAAACGTTGGGTGTTCGTCCCGTTATTCGGGCTTTGCAGGAAAAAGGTGTCTCCATTCATGAAGAAACGATGGATAGCCTGTTTAATAAACTGCCTGAGCTGGATGAACATCAACGTAAAGTCATTCGTCGTTTGACCAAGAGTATTGTGAACCAAATGACGACAGATCCGATTAATCGGATTAAGGAAATGGCAGGCACGAAGCAAGGTGATGAAGCTCTGCGCATGTTTACTCAGATTTTCGCTCTGGAAGATGCAGTAGAGATGGCCGCTGAAAAAGTGAGTCAGAGTGATGCCACAGCTCTGGCGAAACCAGCCGCTCACCTTAACGAAAACCGGCAAGACCCCGTGCCGGCTTATGCTCCGGCAGGCGTATAAGGCGGGTGGGCAGCTTGACCCTTGCTGAACAAGTTTATGAAGCTCTAATCTATATGTATGCCCTGAGCCTACTGTTCTATTTCTCGGACTGCATTCGACGTAATGCGGGGGCGAAGCGGACAGGCACAGGGTTTCTTGTCGTTGTTTGGGGATTGCAGGTAACGCATGTCATATTGCGCATGTGGACTGAAGGCCATTTCCCCATCTATACCACCTTTGATTTTTTGTTTATATTTTCATTCAGTATTGTGCTGATGTCTCTCGTCATGACTCGCATCCAGCGTTCCGAATTTGTGATTTTGTTGCTGAATGTTGTAGGTTTTTCCGTTACGGTATTAAACCGACTGTGGTTTACGGCCGGAGAGATATCACTGCATAACTGGCAAACGGTACATGGATTACTCATTATGCATATTACCTTGGCGAATCTTGGTTTTGCGGCGTTAACCGTTGCTACGGTATTTGCCATGTTATATCTGTTCCTGCACCGTAAGTTGAAGAAAAAAAAGTGGAATGATACGATGCGGCGGATGCCAAGCCTGGAAGTGATCGGCAAATACATGGATGGTGCTAATTTCATAGGTACACCGCTCCTTGGTGTTTCTGTGATGCTTGCCGTATTATCCATTGTGGCGGAAAGACGCTGGATTCTACTCTTGGATCTCAAAGTTATTGCGACAGGTCTTGCTATAGCCATCTATGTGGGGTACTTCGTATCCAAGAGAAGGAAACAGTTCTCTACAATTATCATGGCAAGATGGACACTGATCGGGTACGGATTTGTCATTATAAGTTTTTTATCCAATGCGTATTCAGCGTTTCATCGTTGGACGGGAGAGTGAAGGGGATGGACCGTTACACGCCGATATTTGTGAATACTTCAGGCAAGAAGTGCTGCGTGGTTGGTGGTGGACGTGTTGCCGAACGTAAAATTAAGGGATTACTGCATGCTGAGGCACAGATTACGGTCATTAGTCCGGAGCTTACTCCTGTATTAAAACAACTGCATCATGAATCCCGAATTCAATGGATAGACCGGTCCTACCGCAATGGAGATTTGCGGGGGGCCTTTCTCGTATATGCAGCGACTGACCGTTCAGAGGTCAATTCAACTGTGGTTCGGGATGCTGAGGCTGCGGGCATACTGGGGAATAACGCGATGTCTTCGGAGCACAGCAGCTTTATTACGCCAAGTGTGGTAAGGCGTGGGAGATTAAGCATAGCGATATCCACAGCAGGAGCGGGACCGGCAGCAGCTGCGGAGATACGTGCCACACTCGAACGACAGTTCGGTGATGAATATGAGACGTACCTTGAGTTTTTGCACCAGATGAGGACTGAGGTGAAGTCACGCGTATCTTCTTCAAGTCTCAGGAGTACGTTGCTTCGGCAATTAACTGAAATGCACATATTAGAGGATATTCGTACAGGCCATTTTCGGTGGTGGACCGAAGAAGAAATCGGGGACTGGATATCCCGTAATCAGGAGGAAGTGTAGATATGCGTACAATTAAAGTTGGAAGTAGACAGAGCGCGCTTGCGCTAACCCAGACAGGTCATGTCATTCAGGATTTACGCGATATTTGTGAGCGGGAAGGATTAGCTTTTGACTTTGAAGTACATAAGATTGTTACCAAGGGAGATCTCATTCTGGATGTAACGTTGTCAAAAGTGGGAGGCAAAGGTCTGTTTGTCAAAGAGATTGAACAGGCGATGCTTGATCGTACGATTGATATGGCTGTGCATAGCATGAAAGATATGCCCTCCGAGTTACCCGAAGGATTAATCAATGGTGCTATTCCCCGTCGTGCAGATCCACGGGATGCGCTGATATCTAATGGTGGACTAACTCTGGATCAACTGCCAGAAGGAGCTAGAGTCGGAACAAGCAGTCTGCGCCGATCGAGTCAATTAAAGGCCTATCGTCCAGATTTGCAATTGGAATCGATTCGCGGCAATATTGATTCCCGTCTGCGGAAGCTGGAGACCGAAGGATTCGATGCGATTATTCTGGCAGCTGCAGGATTGTACCGTATGGGCTGGGAAGACCGAATCACAGAGTACTTGACGGAAACAGCTTGCCTTCCGGCAGTGGGTCAAGGCGCGCTTGGTATCGAATGTCGTGAAGACGATGAGGAACTATTGCACTTGCTACAGCTGTATAACGATCCCGAGACAGCATTTCCTGTACAGGCGGAACGCCGTTTTCTCAGTGTATTGAATGGGGGCTGTCAGGTTCCGATCGGTGCTCATGCGGTGTGGGTGCCTCAGCAAGATGCAGATTCCCTGAATGGTGAAAACACGTTACAATTAACAGGTATGGTCGGCACGCCGGATGGTGGACTGATTCTTAAGGAAGCTATGATCGGCAAGGACCCGGTTCGTCTGGGTGAAGAAGTGGCGTGGAGATTGATCGAACGGGGAGCAGAGCAGATACTGGCAGAAGTTAGGGGATGAAGACATGGTGGGAAAGGTCTTTTTGGTAGGGGCAGGTCCTGGGGATGCAAAGCTGATTACGGTAAAAGGGTGGGAATCCATCGGGAAAGCCGATGCTGTAGTCTATGATCGTTTGGCAAGTCCGAGATTGTTGAAACAAATGAAACCCGGCGCAGTCAAGATTTACGTGGGCAAGCGCCCGGATCGGCATACGATGAAACAGGAAGAGATCAATCAACTGTTGGTTGATCTGGCTCTTGAAGGCAAGGTTGTGGTTCGGCTTAAAGGCGGCGATCCAACTATCTTTGGACGTGTGGGCGAAGAGGCGGGTTTGCTGCACAAAAACGGAATTCCGTTTGAGATTGTACCTGGGGTTACCGCTGCAATAAGTGTGCCTGCGTATGCCGGAATTCCTGTGACTCACCGTGACTATGCATCTTCCATCTCTATTATTACGGGGCACGAGAGTCCGGACAAGCTTGATCGCAGTATCCATTGGGATAAAGTGACGAATGCAACGGGCACACTTGTATTTATGATGGGGGTTGCCAAAATTGGATATATCAGCGAACAATTGATACGTCATGGTCGTCCAGCGCAAACACCGGTAGCTCTGATTCGTTGGGGAACACGAGCGGAACAGGATACCCTTACAGGTACCCTTGAAGATATAGAAGCGAAAGTGATCGCAGCCAATTTCCAACCACCAGCTGTTATTGTGGTGGGAGATGTTGTCAATCAGCGGGAACAATTGAAATGGGCAGAAGCGCTGCCGCTATTTGGCAAACGAATTCTGGTAACCCGTGCTCGCAGTCAGGCGAGTGAACTGGTGAATCGCATTGAGGAACTCGGCGGCGAACCGTATGAGTTTCCGGTTATTGAGACGGTCATGCCATCCAGTGAATCTGCCAAGCAAAGTGTCAAAGACGCCTTCAGTGCTTTAAATACCTATGACTGGGTGTTTTTCACAAGTGTGAACGGCGTGGAGTTTTTCTTCCGCCATCTGGAACAGGAAGGCAAGGATATTCGCTCGATTCATCAAGCGAGAATTACTGCCGTAGGACCTTCCACAGCGGACGCTTTGCGCAAACATGGCATCGTAGCTGAAGTTGTCAAAGGTCCTTTCCAGGCCGAAGGCATGCTTGAGGCTTTTGAAAGCGAGCTGAAGGAAGGCCAGAGAGTACTGCTTCCGCATGGTGATCTTGCACGTACATGGTTACGTGACCAGTTGAGAGAAAGAGGGCTTCAGGTCACCGAAGCCATCACCTACGATACGATCCTCGCTGGTGAGGATGATGACGAACTACTCAAGCTACTTGAAGAAGGTGGTATTCATGCGGTGACCTTTACAAGTTCATCGACGGTTACCAACTTCATGAGTATGTTGAAACGTATGGGGTTGCAAGATCCACTGCCTTTATTGAAAGATGTGGAGGTTGCGTGTATCGGGCCTGTTACAGCGAAAACGGCAGAAGCCGCTGGACTAAAGGTTACACTGATGGCAGAGGAAGCAACGATGGATAGCTTGATCACAGTGCTATGCGACTGGAAACGGACAGGAACCAAAGAAGGCGCTCTTCGAAATTAATACACATGTAATCATGTCAACATATGAAGCGTGCTGAATTCGATAGGATACCAGCGCGCTTCCCTTTTTGCTCTATTTAACTTTTTCAAGGAGGTTTTACTCGTATGAGTTTTCCAATTGTACGGCATCGCCGTTTACGTCAATCCACAGGTATTCGCAATATGGTCAGAGAGACCCATCTAACCGTGGATGATTTTATTCAACCAATCTATGTTACGTATGGAGAAAATGTAAAATCTGAAATTAAATCCATGCCTGGCGTATTCCGCTTCTCGCTGGATCGTCTTCAGGAGGAAGTAACGGAAATTGCCGAGCTGGGAATTCCAGCCGTGTTATTGTTTGGTATTCCCGAGACGAAGGACAGTGTGGGTTCATCTGGCTTTGCTGAAGATGGCATTGTGCAGGAAGCGACGAGATTGATCAAATCCTGGTACCCGGAACTGCTGGTTGTTGCGGATACTTGTCTGTGTGAATTCACGGATCACGGTCACTGCGGTATGGTACACACCGTGGAGATTGACGGTCACATCTGCGGAGATGTGTTAAATGACGAATCACTGGATCTACTCGTGCAAACGGCAGTGTCTCAAGCCAAAGCAGGAGCGGACATTATTGCACCATCCAACATGATGGATGGATTTGTACAAGCGATCCGCGCGGGGCTGGATGAGAATGGATTCAGTCACATTCCGATCATGTCTTACTCTGTTAAATATGCATCCGCATTCTATGGTCCATTCCGTGAAGCTGCGGATTCCACACCACAATTCGGAGACCGCAAGTCATATCAGATGGACCCGGCGAACGCGCGTGAAGCCTTGCGTGAAGCAGAGACGGATGTGCTCGAAGGAGCGGATATGCTAATGGTTAAACCTTCGCTGTCCTATCTTGATGTCATGCGTACGATTAAGGATCAATTTGATCTTCCGCTTGTTGCCTATAATGTAAGTGGCGAGTATGCCATGGTGAAGGCGGCGGCGATTCAAGGCTGGATCGATGAGAAAAAGGTTGCCATGGAAATCCTGCTCAGCATGAAACGCGCAGGTGCAGATATGATCATTACCTACTACGGAAAAGACGCTTCACGCTGGTTGGCTGAGAAATAAAATAAATTACATTGAGGAGGATATTCATGACTGCACAACAAGGTAATCGTCGCAAGGATGAGCGCTCACGCAGCGCGTTTGAGGAAGCGAAGCAGTACATACCCGGGGGTGTGAACAGCCCTGTACGCGCATTCAAATCGGTGGGACTTACTCCGATCTATGCAGAACGTGGTGAAGGGTCCAAAATCTACGATATTGATGGCAATGTTTTTATTGACTATGTGGGTTCGTGGGGCCCACTCATTATGGGACATGCACACCCTGACGTTGTAGAAGCTTTGCGTGAGACAGCCCTCAAAGGAACAAGCTTTGGTGCGCCTACCTTGCTGGAGACCGAGATGGCAAAACTGGTCTGTGAGCGTGTACCTTCTATCGATATCGTGCGGATGGTTAATTCTGGAACTGAAGCAACGATGAGTGCCATTCGACTGGCACGCGGGGTAACCGGACGCAGTAAAATTCTGAAGTTTGAAGGATCATATCATGGACATGCAGACAGCTTGCTGATCAAGGCTGGCTCAGGTGTTGCAACGCTGGGTCTTCCAGATAGTCCAGGCGTGCCTGAAGGCGTAGCTGTGAATACCATTACGGTGCCTTATAACGATCTGGAGTCCGTGAGACTTGCTTTTGAACGTTATGGTGAAGAACTGGCCGCTGTTATTGTGGAACCTGTGGCGGGTAACATGGGGGTTGTTCCTCCGGCTTCCGGTTTCCTTGAAGGCCTGCGGAGTTTGACGACCCAATATGGCAGCCTGCTTATTTTTGACGAAGTCATGACCGGTTTCCGCGTAGGGTTGAACTGTGCTCAGGGACGATATGGGGTTACACCTGACCTGACTTGTCTGGGTAAAGTTATCGGTGGCGGACTCCCGGTTGGTGCTTATGGTGGCCGTCGGGATCTGATGGAACAGATTGCTCCAACAGGACCAATCTATCAGGCAGGTACATTGAGCGGGAATCCGCTGGCTATGGCAGCAGGGTATACAACGCTCAAATTGTTAACACCAGAGGTCTATGACCGTCTGGAGACATTGTCTGCACGTCTGCAAGCCGGATTCGAGAAAAATGCAGCTGAGACGGGTATTGCGATAACCATTAACCGTGTGGGTTCCATGGTTTGTCCATTCTTCAGTGCCGTTCCAGTAACCAATTATGATATTGCCAAAGAAAGCAATCTGGATCAATTCCGTCGTTATTTTGCGGCCATGATTGATCAAGGTGTGAGTGTTGCGCCTTCGCAATACGAAGGTATGTTTGTCTCTGGTGTGCACACGGAGCAGGATATTGACGATACGATTGAGGCGAATCGTAAAGCTCTTCAATCGCTATGACCATCAAAAGTTGGAAACGCCGCGGGGAATGGCTTGAGCTGATGCCAGGGAAAGCCGTAACAGGCAGCTCGGACAAACCGATGGCTGCAGAGCAATGGTTATTGTCTGAACTTCAGTTTCCGGAGAAACTGCTCCGTCAGTTAAAAGCAAACCAAGGAATACAACTTGCAGGGGACCGGCTTCGGCTGGCCCTTTTTGCGTCCCAGCCAATCGATGTTGAGCCACGCTGGGCTGATGTGAATGTATTATATGAGGATGATTTCTGTCTGGTTATGCACAAACCGGCAGGCATGAAACTGCATCCAGATGGAAGCCGTGCCGATCAGGCCATCACGCTGGATCATGTGGTTGCCTCCTATTATGAAATGAACGGAATTCAGGCAAGCGTACGCCATGTTCATCGACTGGATGAGGATACAACGGGACCTGTCCTATATGCCAAAAATGCTTTTGCCCTCGCCAAACTGGATGAAGCGATGCGTCGTAAAGAGATTGGTCGCCATTATGTAGCTATTGCAGGTGGACAAATTCCCCTTGAACTCCACAAAATTGATGCTCCGATTGGCAAGGATAGACATCACAAGCAGCGCAGACGTGTCTCGGAAGGTGGACAGGAAGCTGTTACTCATGTGGAGACCGTCGAAGTGTGGGAACGAGCAACCCTTGTACGATTAAAGCTGGATACAGGACGAACACACCAAATTCGTGTACACCTGAGTTACGCGGGACACCCGCTCATTGGTGATTCGTTGTATGGTGGTAGAGCGGATGCCATTGGGCGACAAGCACTTCATGGAGAGATGCTTAAGTTTAGTCATCCGTTAACCGGAGCGATGATTGAAGTGAACGACCGTTGGCCATCCGATTTCACACAATTGGCAGAACGTGAAAAGGTGTATTCATAAATGATATAGAGCGAACTTTAATAGTTACACGAGAACGGAGAGGACAGAAATAACGTGAAGAAGCGGAGCGTTCGCCTAAAAGCTTTCTGAAAGAAAGCTGCATCGGAAGCATATGCTTCGCCGTTATCCCCGGATCTGCTCTTTGAAGAAGGGAATCAAAAAAAATCTGGGGATACAAGGTTTTTCAAAAGGTGGCATGCTCATCTCATTCAAGGCATATAGATGGGGTAACGAAGGATTTGGACCATGGATCAGTCCCATGAGAAGGATCATGGTGAACATATGCCGAAAGGAGGACGCCACCTTTGTTGAATCAACCTTATGGTTTGCGGTTCGATATTTATGAGCGCGTTCATTTGTCTGAGGGAGTCCCTGCGATTGAGGAATTGGAGGAAATTGAACTATACCCGCGCATTCAAGTCATAGGGCAGGATGATCATGCCACGTTAAGAGGGCATCTTTTGCTTACAGGTGCGTACAGAGGAGAAAATGAGGCTTCAGAGGAGCTCAAACATTTCATTCCCGTGGAGATCACAGTGCCTCTGAACCGGGTCAGATCGATTGAGGATATTTCCATCGAGATCGAAAATTTTGACGTGGATCTGTTATCCAATCGTAGTCTGAATATTACTGGCGTGTTGTCGCTGCGAGGCATCGAGGGCTTTCCTGTTGAAGAGCCACAAGTTTGGTCAGCAGATGAATTTACGGTAGTCCACTCACCGGATGCTCAGCAATCCAACCGTTCCGATGAAGCAGAACAGACAGGTAGCGACCCCAACACATTTGCACAAGAGTATCTGCTCCAGCGGAGTGAGGAAGAGAGACTTGCGAATGCAGCAGAACTTGCATATGGTGCCCCGGAATATCATCAGGAATATGCGAACTTATCATCGGCCGAGTCACTTCAATCTGAGGAGCAAAGTGCGGAGTATGCTAACGAAAACAGACAACCTGATGCAGACGAAGATCCCGCATCTCTGACAGAGAATGGAGATGAATTGGCATCCCATGAGCAATACAGCGAACCTTCTCCGATCTCGTCATTTATGGCTGAGACCGCTGATCGGTTAGCTTCTTACCCTGAGTCGGAACCGGTGCTGCCTCTGGAAGAAGAGTCTTTAGCGTGGTCCGAGCCTTCTGGGGATGCATTGCCTGAGGAGCCTAGAAATTCAGATCAAGTAGTCCCAGAGCCTACTGCTCAATCATCTAATGAGTTTGCAGCACCAGATGTACCGGACGCACCAGATGTATGGCATTTCGAATCAGCGAGATCTGTACCTCAGCAGGAGAATCAGGCAGTTGATGTTCCGGTTGAACCACAGGCGGAGAACTGGCAAGGTGTATTCGGTTCGTCCGAAGCAGGCAATGCAGAGGAAGAACGTCCGTCTTTTGAAGCGACTGGGGTAGATGAGTTTGTGCAGAACGAAGCATTTGTTCCTGAACCTGTTGCTGAGACGGAAGACAAGCCGGAGTTGAAGGTTGCTTTTGGCAGCAAAAAGGAATCCGCACCACGACAAGAGGAGGGTGTAGGTATCTCTTCCTTGTTATCCTCTGGCAGATCAGCACGCGATGCTGAAGTGGAGAGAGGCGAAGAGGTTCCAGCCGGTGTGATACAGGAAGAAACGTATGCACCTGAGGATGTGGAATGGAAGAATCTGTTCCTGGGAACGATCGTGGACCAGACGCCATTCCGTAAGGTGAAACTGTGTATCGTCCAGCGGGAAGATACACTGGATGCCATTGCAGATCGATACCAATTGAGCACGAGGGAACTTCAGTTGTATAACCGATTATCTGAACAAGTTGTGGAAGAAGGTCAGATATTGTACATCCCTTAATCCGTAGTTAAAGCCTTCGTTACGACCCGTGATCCCCTTGAGGATTGCGGGTTTTTGCATGTTTCGTCCTAAACCTGCATTCCAGCGCTCTTTATCCGCTGTTGTCAGGTTGACTATCGCGCACGAGCAAGGTATGATGTGTGTAGGTTTTTTGAAGAACAACGTGGAACGGGAGTAGTAGACAGTATGACCTTTCAGAGAGTGGAATTGCAACGCTGTGAGATTCCGCAGGAACCAACTGATCGAAGTCGCCCGGGAGTTGCCTGTTTGAATACAAGGGATAAATGAGATTTATCGTCATTTATTTCTGAGGTAGGATGGGCCGGTAGCAGCCGTTATCTGCTTGAAGTGTCACGTCATGTACAGAGGGTGAAGTCTATCTTGCTGTTGGCGTGAAACAAAGGTGGTACCGCGAAAGCTAACCTTTCGTCCTTTGATGGATGAAAGGTTTTTTTTGTTTTTTTTGGCGAAGATGATGAAGATGAAGTAACGGAGGAATGACACATGTCTGAGGAAAAAAAATCAGCTGCAACAGAAATGCCGACCACTTACGATCCTAAAGCGGCAGAGGACAAATGGTACTCCACCTGGATGGAGCGCGGATATTTCAAAGCCGGTCAACGTAAAGATGCCGAACCGTATACGATTGTAATTCCACCCCCAAATGTGACCGGGATGCTGCACATCGGGCATGCGCTCGACTTTACACTACAGGATATTCTGATCCGCACCAAACGGATGCAGGGTTATGATGCACTGTGGCTTCCGGGTTCCGACCATGCAGGTATTGCTACCCAAACCAAAGTGGAGCAGAAGCTGCGTGAAGAAGGTCTGACCCGTTATGATCTGGGACGTGAGAAGTTTCTGGAGAAAGTATGGGACTGGAAAGATCAATATGCAACTACCATCCGTCAGCAATGGGGCAAAATGGGATTGTCGCTTGATTACTCACGTGAACGTTTTACGCTGGATGAAGGTCTGTCCCAAGCGGTTCGTAAAGTATTTGTTCAACTGTATGAAAAAGGCCTTATTTACCGAGGCAAACGCATCATTAACTGGGACCCGGTGAACCGGACAGCTCTGTCCGACATTGAGGTTGAATATAAAGAGGTTCAGGGTCATTTGTACCATCTGCGGTACCCGCTCAAAGATGGAAGTGGCTACGTTACCGTGGCAACAACGCGTCCAGAAACGATGCTGGGTGATACAGCAGTTGCTGTTCATCCGAAGGATGAGCGCTATGCAGATATGATTGGTAAAGTGCTTGTACTGCCTATCATTGGACGAGAAATTTCAATTATCGCTGATGATTACGTGGATAAAGAATTTGGAAGTGGTGCTGTTAAAATCACGCCTGCGCATGATCCAAATGACTTTGAAGTAGGTCTTCGTCATGACCTGCCTCAGATTACGGTAATGGATGAGAGCGGCACAATGAATGCTGAGGCAGGCAAGTATCAGGGACTGGATCGCAGTGACTGCCGCAAGCAGATTGTTGCTGACTTGAAAGAGCAGGGCGTATTGATCAACATTGAGGATCACACGCATCAGGTTGGACACAGTGAACGTACGGGAGCTGTTGTTGAGCCGTATCTGTCTACACAGTGGTTCGTTGAGATGAAGCCACTTGCAGAGAGAGCGATTAAGAAGCAACAGAGCGGCGAAGGGGTTAATTTTGTTCCAGATCGTTTTGAGAAAACCTATCTGAACTGGATCGAGAACGTTCGTGACTGGTGTATTTCCCGTCAACTGTGGTGGGGACATCGTATTCCGGCCTGGTATGATGAGGAAACGGGTGAAATCATTGTATCTGCTGAAGATCCGACAACGCTGCCAGAGTATGCTGGACGCAAGCTCAGACAGGACGAAGATGTACTCGATACTTGGTTTAGCTCCGGCTTATGGCCGTTCTCCACGCTAGGCTGGCCGGAAGATACGGAAGATCTGAAACGTTATTATCCGACAAGTGTACTTGTGACAGGGTATGACATCATATATTTCTGGGTTGCACGTATGATTTTCACTGCATTGGAATTCACGGATGAGATTCCGTTCAAGGATGTGCTGATGCATGGTCTTGTTCGTGATGCAGATGGACGCAAAATGTCCAAATCATTGGGCAACGGTGTAGATCCGCTGGATGTGATCGAGAAATATGGCGCAGACGCAATGCGTTACATGATCTCAACCAGCAGCACGCCAGGCCAGGATCTCCGTTTCCGTTGGGAACGGGTGGAGCAGGCTCGTAATTTTGCCAACAAGATCTGGAACGCTTCGCGCTTTGCATTGATGAATCTGGAAGGATTCACTTATGAGGAACGTGACATTAGCGGAGAGCTTGGTACAGCGGATTATTGGATTTTGCACCGTCTGAACGAAACTTCCCGCGATATTACGCGTCTAATCGAAGCGTATGAGTTTGGGGAAACGGGTCGTGTGTTGTATAACTTTATCTGGGATGACCTGTGTGACTGGTACATTGAGTTTGCTAAGCTGTCCTTCTATGGGGAAGATCCGGTTGCCAAGAAGAAAACACAATCCGTGCTGGCTTATGTGCTGGATCAGACCATGCGCCTGATTCATCCGTTTATGCCATACATCTCCGAAGAGATCTGGCAGCATCTGCCACATGAAGGTGAGACGATTACGTTGGCAGCATGGCCGGTATATGATCCTGCTCTGGAGAACCCGGAGGCTGTTGCCGAGATGAACCTGCTCATGGATACCATTCGTGCAGTTCGGAACATTCGTGCAGAAGTGAATGTGCCTATGAGCAAAAAGATCGAATTGATGGTAAAAGCAAATAGCCCTGAAGCGTCCAGCATCATCGAACGTAACAGTCATTACATCAAACGTTTCTGTAACACGTCCGAGTTCGATAGTGGGCTGGATCTAAGCTCCCCGGATAAGGCGATGACTGCAATCATCACAGGGGCAGAACTATACTTGCCGCTGGCTGGTCTTATTGATATCGAACAGGAAGTGGCTCGCCTGGAGAAAGAGTTACAGAACCTTGAGGGCGAAGTACTCCGTGTGGAGAAAAAGCTGTCGAATCAAGGCTTTGTTGCCAAAGCGCCTGCCAAGGTTATTGAGGAAGAGCGCGCCAAGCAAGCAGACTATTCCGATAAACGGGATAAAGTGATTGCACGAATCAAGGAACTGAAAGGTTAATATACTTGGGTCGGATGGAGAGCCATTATGCCATCCGGCCGCTTTTTTCACTCAAACTCGGGACCGAAGGTGAATCAGATGACGGAATTAGACGGGACAGATGCAGCAGCTCCTTTACTTACGTATAACGAGGCCGTGGACTGGATCAATGGCCTTATTCCTTTTGGCATTCGACCTGGATTGGAACGAATCGAGAGTCTGATGTCTATGTTAGGCAATCCTCACCAACGTCTCAAATTTATTCACGTCGCGGGAACGAACGGCAAAGGTTCGACTTGCGCTTTTTTGACGTCAGTACTTCTTCAGGCTGGATATGATGTGGGTACCTTTACGTCGCCTTATATCACCAAGTTTACGAACCGTTTTCAATACAACGGCGAGGATATTCCGGAAGAGACTTTGTTGAAGATCTCTAACCGTCTGCGCCCGTTGGTTATGGAAATGGCATCTACTCCACTTGGTTCCCCAACGATGTTTGAGGTGTCCACGGCTCTCGCGCTTCTGTATTATGCAGAAGAGTGCTACCCTGATGTTGTGGTATGGGAGACGGGGCTGGGGGGAAGGATGGACGTAACGAATATTGTTTCGCCTGTTGTGTCCGTCATCACCAACATTGGTATGGATCACACGGATGTGCTTGGAGATACGATTGAGCAGATTGCTGGAGAAAAGGCAGGCATTATCAAGCCGGGAGTACCCGTTGTGACCTGCGCGACGCAACCTGAAGCTGTGAAAGTGATTCAGGAGAAAGCACAGCAGCTTCAATCAAGCCTGTATTTGGCTGGAGATCAATTCTCTTATCATCGACTGGAGAGTAATGAGAACGGACAATCTTTTCATTTTACCGGCCCGTTTCGTGATCTGGACGTTCGCATACGCATGCAAGGCTCACATCAATGTGACAATGCTGCGGCCGCACTGATGGTGCTTGAATTGCTTAGACAATACATGGCATTTATGCTGGATGACAACGATATTGCACTTGGACTGGAGAATGCTTTCTGGGCAGGAAGATTCGAAAAAGTCGTCGATGAACCCCGAATTGTGCTTGATGGAGCACATAATCCGGAAGGGGCAGAGTCACTGGCCAAGAGCATTGTGGATGTCTATCCGCACAACAAGTTAATTTTGATGATGGGTATGTTGGCAAATAAGCATCACGAAGCGTATTTGCAGCATATACTGCCACTAGTGGATACGCTGATCCTGACCGAGCCAGATTTCCGACGCAAAATGGATGCAGCCGAATTGCTGCAGATTGTCGAACGGGTACGTCCCGCCATTGCGAAGCAGGAACTGGAAATCATCGTCGAGCCCGAATGGGCGAAGGCACTTGATCTATTGAAGTCACGGACGGAAGCGGAAGATCTGGGGGTGGTCTCCGGCACACTGTACCTGATTGCGGATGTGCGGGCAGCCCTTTTGCATCAAACCGATTCTGAAAAAGGTTGGTGAAAGTTTTGTTAAATACATCGGAACACGTTCATTTTATAGGGATTGGCGGATATGGCATGAGTGCCATCGCAAGAGTTATGTTGGAAATGGGATACACCGTTACCGGATCGGATGTCGCTTCACAGGAGTTGACCGAGAAGTTGGCAGCCAAGGGAGCGAAAATATATATCGGACATACGGCAGAGCACGTCACTGGGGCAGATCTGGTTGTCTACTCTACGGCAGCGCCTGCTGATAATGTGGAACGGGTAGCAGCTGCAGAGCTGAACATTCCGATTCTGCATCGTTCCCAGATGCTTGCACGTTTGTTGAACGAACGTAAAGGTGTGGCTGTAGCCGGAGCTCACGGTAAAACAACCACCTCATCCATGATTGCACTTGTTATGGATAAATGTGATACGGATCCGACATATATCATTGGCGGAGAAATCATGAATGTGGGTACCAACGCGAAGGCCGGTCAAGGCGACTGGGTAGTCGCTGAAGCGGACGAGAGCGATGGTTCGTTTTTGCAGTATCATCCATGGCTCGGTATTGTAACCAATATTGAGGCAGATCATTTGGAGAATTACAACAGTGATTTTGAGGAGCTCAAAAGGGCTTATGTGCAGTTCCTGAGCCAGATTCGTCCGGAAGGAACAGCGATTGTGTGTTCTGACGACGAGAATGTTCAAGCGATTTTGCCAGAACTCAAGTCACGGATTACAACCTATGGTATTGATCGTGCTGCAGATTATACGGCAACGGATATTGTATTGGGCGATCGCCGTATCTCCTTTACGATGAATCATCAGGGTGCTGCTATGGGCACGGTGGAATTATCGGTGCCGGGTAAGCATAACGTTTATAATGCGATGGCTACTGTGATTACCTGTCTGGAAGCAGGCATTCCATTTGAGAAGATTGTGGCAGCTATCATCCAGTTCCACGGAGCCAAACGCAGATTCCAGGTATTGGGCGAGGCGCGCGATATGCTGATCATCGATGATTATGCTCATCACCCAACTGAGATTGAAGCTACCATTAGTGCAGCCAAAGCAACGGGCAAACGTATTATCGCGGTATTCCAGCCACAGCGTTATACGCGTACGTTCTTCCTGCTGGATGCGTTCAGTCGTGCTTTTGCGGAAGCGGATGAAGTGCTTATTACGGATATCTATTCTCCTGCGGGCGAAAAACAGATCGAAGGGGTAACCTCAGCCAAACTGGTTGAACTGATTGTTCAAAACAGTAATGCTTCTGCACGTTACCTCCCTACAAAAGAAGAAGTTGTAGCTGATCTGCAGCATCGTTTGCAGCCAGGAGATCTTGTGATTACGATGGGTGCAGGTGATATTTGGAAAGTCGGCGATACACTTGCCAAAAGTTTGAAATAAATCAATTGAGAAAACGCCTGTCTTCGATACGAAGCAGGCGTTTTTTTTGCGTTATATGGAATGTATTCTCCAGTCTCTACATATAGCTGATATAAATGGGACAAAGGAGAGGGTACGGGTGAGCAATGCTAGAATGACGTTTCGCTTCGGGGATCATGAGTCGGACAAGCCTGAAAATAAGAGGAGTTCCGCGTCCAGTCCATTGGTGACGTTAAGTGAAGAGTTACCGCATAATCAACCGCTAACGCCTAAGCAGATGGATACAACCCCATCATGGACGCCTGAGGATATCCCCGGAGACTGGGGAGAGACGGTGCTGACAAGCTCTACTGTACCTGAACCTGACGAGCGGGTGAGCCCTGATTCGAACTTGAACTTGGATGAGGCTCATTATTTTGGAAACCGTTCCGGTTACGGTTATGTTAGTCACACCGATAATCCGGAGGAAGAGCGTCATGATCTGTCCAATACCCATGATGATCAAGGCCACGACTGGCTTGTAGATTCGGAGAACTATTCCTATAAGCGCAATCGCCCTCCAAGGGGCTGGAAAATGATTGGTTCTGTCACTGGGGCACTTGTTACCGGAGCGCTTTTTGGCATGGTTATTCTTTCATTTTTTAATAAAGAAGGAGCCCTAAAGCCAGGCAATCTTCTTCCCGTCAATCAGGCAGTTTCCACTGTGACGGGTCAGGAGGGGGCAGCAGGTACAGAACAGCAGGTACAGACAGCGGCTACTGGCAGCACGTATTATGCACTTCAATACGGCGTGTTCAGTTCTCCTGAACGAGCTGAGCAGGCCAAGCTTGAGCTGGCTCAGGCTGGTATAGCCGCAGGGTCTGATCCTGAAGATGGCAATCGAGTATATGCAGGCATTTCGGCTGATCGTGAAGAGGCCAAGCTACTTAGCTCCAGGCTAAAAGCTCAGGGAGTCGAACTGTATGTCAAGGAGATCGTGAACCCTGAGATCAATCCGGCTATATTCGGTGGCAAGCAAGAGGATGTGCAGCTTTTCTTCACAAACAGTTCTGCACTGGTCGAACAATTGTCTACCTTGTCCATTCAGCAGTTGGGACAATCCGCACCGACAGCAGTCTCTGCAGAAACGATGACCGCGATTCAGAATAAGCACCAGTCGTGGTTAACCGGTTTGAATAGCCTCTCACCCGGCCTGACTGCGGAGGTACAACCTATTGTTGGTGGAATGGAGAAATCAATGAACGATGCAATAACGGCTATTGCAGAGTACAACAAGAACCCGGATGATGTGCACATGTGGTCTGTGCAGTCCGATCTGATGGAATATGTACTGCAGCAGAAAAAATGGCTCGAAGCGATTAAGCAGTAACATGCTCTTTCCCATAACAACGCTTGGAAATACTCATCCGGCAAGGAACTGGAAATAGTTCCCCTTGCCGGATTTGTGTTTGTATTGGCGTACAAAACCCCGTATAATAATGTGGGTGTCAAAAAATGGCGAGGGAAGATTACCGATGAAAAAAAACTTCGGCATGTTATTGCTGTTTCTGCTGCTCGGCTGGATGGCCGGAGCGTGGATCGCCAAGGCACTGCAGCCTGTAAAGGCAGTAGCCTTTCTTACGAAAGCCACGACCATACGTTGGTCGCCACAGGCTGATCTGGATATTATCAGTTATAATATTTCACTTCAATTTCAAATGAGCCTTCTGAGTCTGATCGGTATGATTGCCGCTGTGTGGCTGTATCGCAGACTGTAGGAGAATGACGAGTTATGACGAAAAAAATTAAACCAGTGACATCTATTATCGTGATCCGGACAGGATGTTGCCGTGGCATAAGGAGCCGTTCATTTTGGATAACACACAACAGCGCCCTATTATTCTGGCCTCCACATCGCCTCGGCGCAAAGAACTGATCGCATCACTCCACCTAGCGTTTGATGTAATACCAAGTCATGCCAATGAAGATACACCACCAGAGTGGACACCTGAACAGACGGTACAGGAACTTGCTTTGCGCAAGGCGCTTGCCGTGTATCGCGGGCTTGAAGGCCGCGAGCAGGAAGCCATTATTGTTGGTAGTGACACCGTTGTTGTTCTGGATGGTGAGATTCTAGGCAAACCCTTAGACGAAGCGGATGCTGAACGTATGTTATCAAGGCTGCAGGGCCGCGTACATCGGGTGTTCACGGGCGTCGCTTGTATTGATGCGGGCAATGGACAGTCGTTAGTTCATTACCGCCAGACCGATGTAACGATGAAAGAGCTGTCGGATGCGACCATCCGTGCTTATGTGCAGACAGGTGAGCCTTCAGATAAGGCAGGATCATATGCCATTCAGGGCATTGGTGCTTCACTGATCGACCGCATTGAAGGATGTTACTTTAATGTGGTTGGCTTGCCGCTATCTTTGTTAAGTGATATGTTGGACGGGTTCGGCGTACATGTGCTGCCACGAACATGAATGAAGCCAAATGTTGTGAAATGAAAAGAGGGAACATATGGAGTCGCCTCAATACATGATGCGCGACATCCCCCAGGAAGAACGCCCGAGAGAACGCATGATGGAATACGGGGCGGGCGCCTTAAGCCATGCTGAATTGCTGGCAATTTTACTTCGAACAGGCACAAGACAGGAATCCGCGGTGCATATGGCACAGCGGATTTTGGCCGAAGCGGGTGGCATTCGCTCGTTGATGGATTTGAGTTTGGAAGAACTGACCACGATGAAAGGGATTGGCAATGCCAAGGCTGTGCAATTGAAAGCTGGCATTGAGCTGGGTCATCGGATTGCCAAGAGCAGACTCATACAGTCGACTTCAATTCGTACACCGCGTGATGCAGCTGATATCCTGATGGAACAATTGCGTTACTTGCAAAAAGAACATTTTGTGTGTCTTTTTCTGAATAGCAAAAATCATATTATTGCCCAGGAAACACTCTCCATGGGCAGCCTTAACGCTTCGATTGTACATCCACGTGAAGTGTTCCGGGCTGCCATCAAATGCAGCAGCGCATCGATTGTGTGCGCACACAACCATCCCAGTGGTGATCCTACGCCCAGTCCGGAGGATATCCAAATAACCAAGAGACTGATTGAAGCAGGCGCTATTGTTGGCATTGACGTGCTTGATCATATTATTATCGGAGATGGAACGTACGTAAGTTTGAAGGAGAAGGGCTTAGTATAATATAATGGTTGGCGTTGATGTTTTCCTATGAATGTTAACGGCGTTGTCCGTAAAAGATAGGTTCACTTTACAAATGCAAAAAAACAAATGCGAATATTAGCTCCACGTATTGCGTGGGAATAAAATTATTACGCTCTGGATCAGAATGGAGCGGCTATATGAGGCAGAAAAGGAGATTATGTTATGTTTGGTGGTTTTACGAAAGATTTGGGTATTGACTTGGGGACAGCAAATACGTTGGTTTATGTACGAGGAAAAGGAATTGTGGTGCGAGAACCTTCGGTTGTCGCTATACGGACAGATACAAATAGCATTGAGGCAGTAGGTGAAGCCGCCAAAAAAATGATTGGACGTACACCAGGTAACATTCGTGCCATTCGTCCAATGAAAGATGGCGTTATTGCCGATTTCGATACAACGGCAACGATGATCAAATATTTCATCCGTGAGGCGCAGAAACAGCGCTCCATGTTCCAGCGTCATCCAAACGTGATGGTATGTGTACCATCCGGGATCACGGCAGTAGAACAACGTGCGGTTGAAGATGCAACCAAACAGGCTGGAGCACGTGAAGCCTATACGATTGAAGAGCCTTTTGCTGCTGCAATCGGTGCAGATCTGCCTGTATGGGAACCAACGGGTAGTATGGTTGTCGATATTGGTGGCGGCACAACGGAAGTGGCTGTTATCTCTCTTGGTGGTATTGTAACGAGCCGTTCGGTTCGTGTAGCAGGTGACGAGATGGATGAATCCGTTATCCAGTACATCAAACGCCAATACAATCTGATGATCGGTGAGCGTACATCGGAGCAATTGAAGATGGACATCGGATCAGCTATGCCATTGGAACAAGTAGAAACGATGGAAATTCGTGGACGTGACCTTGTAACAGGTCTGCCGAAGACAATTACGATTACTTCGGACGAGATCAGTGAAGCGCTGGCTGATACCGTGAATGCAATTGTTGAAGCGGTAAAAGTAACACTGGAAAAATGCCCGCCTGAACTTGCTGCCGATATCATGGATCGGGGTATCGTTCTTACAGGTGGTGGGGCGTTGCTTCGCAACCTGGACAAGCTTCTCGCTGGTGAGACAGGAATGCCTGTCATCGTGGCTGAGAACCCGCTGGATTGTGTAGCGATCGGAACAGGTAAAGCGCTAGAGAATATTCATTTGTTCAAAAGCAGAAGCAGTTCGGCAGTTCGTTCCAAACGTTAATTGGTATTTGCCTAACTTGGCATAGCGACCAAGTGGTAAGATATCTTTATAGAGGACCCGGTTAACCCCGGGGATGAGCTATTACCCGCTTAACAGGGGAGGATCGGCTGATATTCTCGCAGGGACTACAGGTCTGACAGTCTCCCCGCCGGGCATGGCTCGGAAGAGAATATGGATGTTAGAGGGTGTTCGAACTGTTTAAACTGCTAGGCAACAAAAGACTTTTTGTTTTGCTGGTGGGCCTTGTTACATTTATCGCGTTAATGGGCTTTACGCTCAGTCCGCGAACCACTCTATCCTGGCCGGAGAAATTCCTGAAGGATTCAGTTGGATTTGTACAATACGTATTTTACAAGCCCGCTTCCTATGTAGCGGGCTTTTTCAAAGATGTAGCGAACATGCGTACGGTATATGATGAGAATGAAGAGCTTCGCATCGCGATGGGTCACTATACCCGGGATCGGCTGAAGTACAATGATATGGAGCAAGTGAATGAGCAACTTCAGAAAGCGCTCAATTTCACAGAAGAACAGAAAAATCGATATAATTACGGTTCACGAATTGCTCAGGTTATCAGTGCCAATTCCGATCCAAACAGCAGAACCATTAACATTGACATCGGTGAAAATGCGGGAATTAAGCCGGGGATGGCCGTTACCTCCCAGGAAGGGCTGGTCGGCGTGATCAGTCATGTCAGCTCATATACATCAACGGTTAATCTGTTAACGTCCATGGATGCCAATGATCCGACATCCAATGCCATTGCAGCAACCGCAGTAGGTAAAGAGAAAGTGTTTGGTATGATTGAGAGCTACGATCCGAAGACGGGCATGCTCAAGATGACAAAAATTTCGGAGGATTCAAATATCAAAAAGGGTGATGAGATCATCTCTTCGGGAATCATCAATAACTTTCCCAAGTATATGCGGATTGGTGAAGTGGAAAAGGTTGAAGTTGGGGAGTACGGTTTAACGCGGACTGCGATTATCAAACCATACGCAAGCTTCCTTGATTGGAAAGAGCTGATTGTCATTATCCCGCCTGAGGTAAAAGAATAATGGTAACACGTAAGCAAGTTTTGTTCCTGTTACTATTCGTTTTATTCATTGCGGAAGGCACAATTTTGCCGCTGCTCATCCCTTCTGGCTGGCAGATGCGTATTTCTGCCAATCTGGTCTATATCGTCATTTTGTTTATTGCTGTATATCATCATCGACACACGGCACTAGTGCTCGGTATATTTTTTGGACTATTGCATGACGTTGTATTCTACGGCGAGATGATTGGACCTTATGGATTCTCAATGGGATTATCGGCATATATGATGGGACTCATTTTTCAAGCACCACGTGCACCACTGCCGGTTATGGTATCGGTTGTCATTTTGGGAAGTCTGCTTAATGACACCATGCTATTTTTCCTGTACAAGCTCTTCCAACTTAACCACGTGACCTTTGACTGGGCGTTGATTGAATACATGATTCCTAATTTGTTCATTCATTTTGTGTTTGCCTTGATCATATATGTCCCGCTTCGGAAACAACTGGAGCGGATCGGCAAGAGACGGAGCAAGACAGAAGAAGCTTCCTAAATACATTTATGGAGCGCAAAGCAGGAACTTGGGGCCCCGGGCACGAAATGTAATGAGATGGGAGGGACAGGCTTATGACGGTAAAATCGAATCACGTAACGATTAAAGGCATCCGAGACGGCCTGGTTTTCCTGTTGGACGATCAATGTGAATTCGAGGAATTGCTCTATGAGCTCCGCTATAAGCTGGAACACAGCCATCAAAATATTTTGACCGGACCGATTGTTCATGTGGATATCAAGTTGGGTGCCCGCGAAGTGACAGAGGACCAGAAAGAAGCAATCCTCGATATATTGAAGCAAAAAGGGAATCTGCTTATTCGATCCATCGACTCACCTGCACTCCAACCGGAGGTTAAAGGACCACCGCCGATTGTAACCATGTGTGGTATGGTGCGTTCAGGTCAGGTGCTTCATCATGAAGGAAATCTCCTGTTTCTTGGGGATATCAATCCGGGGGGCACAGTGACGTGTACCGGAGATATATATGTGTTGGGTTCACTCAGAGGTATGGCTCATGCCGGAATTGGCGGGGACGAGGAAGCGATCATTGCCGCTTCGGTATTTGCACCGACGCAGCTACGGATTGCGGATATCATCAGTCGTCCTCCCGATGAATGGGAGAGCCGAGAGACCGGAATGGAATTTGCTTACTTACAGGACAATCAGATGCAGATAGACAAAATGAGCAATATCGTTCGGTTACGCCGAGATTTTAATGTGTTTAAAGGAGTGTAGCTCATGGGAGAGGCGATCGTGATCACTTCGGGTAAAGGCGGCGTGGGTAAAACAACCACCTCGGCAAACATCGGGACAGCGCTGGCGCTGCTCGGCAAAAAGGTTTGTCTGGTAGATACCGATATCGGCCTTCGTAATTTGGATGTCGTGATGGGACTCGAAAACCGTATTATTTACGATCTGTGCGACGTTGCGGACGGCCGCTGCCGTCTGAATCAGGCTTTGGTCAAAGACAAGCGTTTCGAAGAATTATACATGTTGCCTGCGGCGCAGACGAGAGACAAAAACTCAGTGTCGCCAGAACAGGTCAAGGATATTATCCTTGAATTGAAAAAAGATTTTGAATACGTTATTATTGATTGCCCAGCCGGCATAGAGCAGGGTTTCAAAAATGCGGTAGCAGGAGCAGATCAGGCCATCGTGGTCACTACACCGGAAAATGCTGCAGTACGTGATGCGGATCGTGTCATCGGCCTGCTGGAGAGTTCACACATTCAATCACCAAAGCTGGTGGTGAATCGAATTCGCAATAATATGGTCAAATCGGGTGACATGTTAGATATCGATGGTATTTTACAAGTACTTAATATTGACCTGATTGGCATCGTGCCTGATGATGAACTGGTCATCAAAGCTGCCAATTCAGGAGAACCTACGGTCATGAATCCGGATTCACTTGCGGCGATTGCGTATCGGAATATCGCACGACGCATTCTGGGAGATACGGTTCCATTGATGCAGCTGGAGCAGAAAAAGGGCGCTTTTACTCGTTTCAAAAAGTTCTTTGGAATGGGTTAACTCGTTAAACGAACTTATTCATAAAGCAATTACATGACAGCCGTGGCTTATAGCCCGGCTTTTTTTGTTACCTGCGGGCAGGCTTGTTCATATTATCAACCACCTCTTCATAGGATGTAGTAAACAAGCCTCGGCGGGAGGACATTTCATGAACACGAAACTCAGAATCAAGCAGAGACGAGAAGAACGCATCCGGCGACTGATGGATGGTGCCACTGTGGAGGTCTTACAGGAGCAAAAAGTAGGTTCGCTATTGGACAAGAATGAGATCATACACCCGAAACCATTTACGCCTAGTGAAGGTATGCAGGAAAGAGATCCGGAATGGTTGTGGAAAAAAGAGAATGGTCATTTCGTTCCAGGGGGGCATTCGAGATTTAACCTGTTCAAGTCACTTCTCAAACGGACGGTCATTAGCGCTTTGATATTTGGCGGAGTATGGGGTCTATTTCAGTTGGATACATCGTGGACGACATCACCCAAAACAGTCATTGCGGATGCACTCCATCGGGATATGGATTTTGCCTCAGCAGCGGCTTGGTATGAACGGCATTTTGGAGGAACACCTTCGTTTCTTCCGGTCCTCGGACATACGACGGATGCCGTGAACGGATTGAAAGTAAGGCAGTTACTGGGCAAACCGATCTCAGGCACAGTGGTTCAGCCATTCGCGCTGAGCATGAAGGGAATTGAGATCGTTCCGGATGCCGCAGGTGCAGAACGTATACAGGTCGCAAGTTCTGATGCTGGGCGTGTCATGGAGGTTATCGGCGATGCAGCAAGTGGATTCACAGTTGTCATCCAACATACAGGCAATGTCACGGCAATATATGGTCGGCTGAACGAAAGTGAAGTGAGCGTGAACGATTGGGTGGAAGCGGGGAATCCAGTGGGGAGTCTCAAGGCTACGGGTGGTGAACAACCGGCCACGCTCTATTTTGCAGTCAAAGAGGGCGAGGAGTACGTAGACCCGGCGGAAGTTGTTGCCCTTGATTAGGGTGTGGGGAGTCCGTATTACGTTTCATCCGTTTTTTGTAATTATCATGATGGCCTCCCTTCTTACTGGACATTTTATTGAACTTATTACGTTGTTTGCCATCGTATTCATTCATGAATGTGGACATGCTGCGGCGGCGGCACTTCTGGGCTATCGTGTCTTGTCGATCCAGATGCTCCCTTTTGGAGGAGTAGCGGTTATCGAAGATGGAGGTACGATCACGGCCTACCGGGAAATCATGATTGCTCTGGCTGGTCCATTACAAAACATGCTGATGGTTGGCGTGGTTATGCTGTTGCAGTATGGCAATCTGGGCGATCCGGTATTTCTAAACTATATCATTCAGGGGAATCTGCTCATTGCTCTCTTTAATCTGCTGCCTGTACTTCCTCTCGACGGAGGTAAAATTGTTCAGGCACTTGTCAGTCTGTGGGCACCCTACTATACAACATTAATGTGGACTTACAGAATTAGCATTCTGTGTAGCGTAGGGGTGATATTATATGCGATCAGCCGATGGTTTACTGGAGACTACGGCCTACCGCTCAACATTCTGTTAATCGGCCTTTTTTTGTTCTATTCCAACGTAACGGATTACCGAAATGTGCCCTATCGCTTTATTCGTTTTCTTATGAATCGAGAGGGTGCGTTTGCTCGTCACGCGACTACTGGCAGTTTGGCGCAGCCAATAATCTCATTCCCGGCGAAACCTTTGGACACTATTTTGCGTCTATTAAAGAGAGAAAGATACCATATGGTATACGTGATGAACAGACAGGGTCGAATTATGGCCGTATTGCCTGAGCAACGGATTATCGGTTCCTATTTTCAACAAAATGGTGATAAATTGTAGTGTTCTGGTGGACCTGTTCTGAAATGGGTTAATATATGTACAATGAGAATTGAAAAGATACTGAAATGGATGTGGATGAATTGAATTGTCTTCTAGAGGTGAAGCCATGAAACAAATGATAGTACATAATGAACATAACCTCATGCAAATGGCGCTTCTGGAAGAAGGCAAAGCTGTGGAATTTACGGCAGAACGTACACGCGATCGTGGACTGCTGGGTTCCTTTTTCAAGGGACGGGTCGTGAATGTGTTACCAGGTATGCAGGCTGCTTTTGTGGATATTGGTCAGAAAAAGAATGCTTTCCTTTATGTGGACGATGTGTTGCATCCCCATCTGGAGAAACAGCCCAAGGTGAAGCCTTCCATCTCGGAGTTGCTTCGTCCGGGTCAGGAAGTCATTGTTCAGGTTCTGAAAGAACCGGTAGGAGGCAAGGGAGCCCGGGTGACGACTCATTATTCACTCCCGGGCCGTTGGCTTGTCTACATGCCTGTTGCTGACTATGTAGCGGTATCCAAGAAAATTGCCCGTGAAGGGGATCGTTCCCGTCTTAAGGCACTTGGGGAGCAACTGAGGCGGGATGAAGAAGGACTTATTATTCGGACCGTATCTGGAGAAGAACAGCATGAGGCCATTAAGTCGGACTTGGAAACATTACGCGCGCAGTGGTATCTGATTCGTGAAAAAGCGGACAGTTTGCCTTCACCAAGCCTCTTGCATCGGGATCATAGCATGGTACAGCGAATCATCAGAGATGTGTATACGCCAGGGAGTGACGAAGTCATCACTGATAGTGAGGGACAAGCCCGTGAAGTAAAAGCATTGCTCGAAGAGATTAGTCCTGGTCATCAACCCAAAGTACAGGTGTATCGGGGAACAGAATCCATCTTTGCTGCCTATGGTGTGCAGGAACAGTTGAATAAGGATTTTGCCCGGAAGGTGTGGTTGCCCGGAGGCGGATACATTGTTATTGATCATACTGAAGCTCTGACTGTAGTGGATGTGAACACGGGTAAATATACGGGAGCTGGCGGTGATAGTCTGGAAGAGACCGTGACAGAGACCAACATACAGGCAGCAGTGGAGATTGCCCGTCTAATGCGCCTGCGTGATATCGGTGGCATGATTATTGTCGACTTCATTGATATGGAGGAAGCCTCGAATCGGCATGAAGTCGCAGCAACCTTGGAGGGTGAGCTCAAGAAGGATCGGACCAAAGCGTTTGTAATGGGTTGGACCAAGCTGGGCTTGCTCGAACTTACCCGTAAGAAAGTGCGGGAAGAAAGTACGTTGCCCTATGTGGAGCCGTGTTCTTCTTGCCATGGTACGGGAAAAAGATATATTTCACCTTTGCATTGATTTTTGATATATTGCGTGATATAATCTTCAAGTATGTGTTTAGCCTAATGGTCTTGCACATGCTGTAACCGCACTGGCCGGGTATAAGAACAGTTCCGCAAGGACACTGTCACCTGAGAACGGGCGAGTCTGAGACATGAGGAGGTGCAAGGCAAATGTACGCAATTATTGAAACAGGCGGCAAACAGTACAAAGTCCAAGAGGGCGATGTTCTGTTCATCGAGAAATTGACTGCGAACGATGGCGAAAGCGTAACGTTCGACCGTGTCCTGGCTGTATCTAACGATCAAGGTTTGACAGCAGGTACACCATTGATTTCCGGAGCTACTGTAACGGCTAAAGTGGAGAAACATGGCAAAGGACAAAAGGTTATCGTATACAAATACAAACCTAAAAAGAACTACCATGTGAAGCAAGGTCACCGTCAACCGTACACTAAAGTAACTATCGAAACAATCAAAGCGTAAAGAAGGTGCGATAAGTGATTATCGTTCAAATCTTTCGTGATGAGGACGGGAACATCGAACGTTTTTCCATTGAAGGGCATGCTAATTTTGCCAAGCGGGGAGAAGACATCGTATGTGCCGGGGTATCCGCTGTTACAGTGGGTACGGTGAACTCGATTGAAACATTGACCGGCGTTGAAATGGATGCCAAGATGAAGAATGGCTTTTTAAGCGGTTCTTTACCTTTGTTAGAGAGAGGGGAAACCTGGTCCCAGGTACAATTGTTACTCGAATCCATGGTGGTTATGCTCTCTAATATTGCAGAGTCATACGGGAAGTATATTAAAATACAGCAATTCAAATAAGCAAAGAAGGAGGACAACCAATCATGTTGAAATTAAATCTTCAGTTATTCGCATCGAAAAAAGGTGTAGGTTCCACGAAGAACGGACGTGACAGTAATGCTCAACGTCTGGGTGTTAAACGTGCTGATGGTCAAACTGTAACTGGTGGTAGCATTCTCGTTCGCCAACGCGGAACGAAAATTCACCCGGGAACTAACGTTGGCATCGGTAAAGATGACACTTTGTTCGCGAAAATCGACGGCGTTGTAAAATTCGAACGTTGGGGACGCGATCGCAAAAAAGTAAGCATCTACCCTGTTAATGTTGCTCCTGTAGCAGCAGCAGTAGAAGCGTAATATCGGCATTCCGCCTAAGGAGCCTTCGGCATTTTTGCCGAAGGTTTTTTGTATTCAACGGTTATTCGATAATGAACTGGCAGAAAAGACATGTTATACTTGGTTACGGTGGGTGTAGACCAACCGAGTTTTGTAGAACGGGGAGAAGCCATGAAATCTTGGAAAAGAGTGCCGTGGATTGCGGCATGTTCACTTCTGATTCCTTTGGTTTTCGTTATGTTGTATCCGGCGATAATCTCAAGCGCCGTGTGCGCATTGTGGTCCGTCGCAGTATTGCTTATTTCTGTGAATGCGATGAAGAAACAGGCGGAGGCGGAACGCAGAGCCATCATACAATCCATGGAAAAAACAGCAATTGCTTCATTAAATCATCATCGACACGACTGGATGAACGACCTTCAGGTGTTATATGGATATCTTCGGCTGGGCAAACTTGATAAATCCTTGCAATGTGTGGAAAGAATAAAAGAGCGGGTTACAGAAGAAAGCCGAATCTCCAGATTAGGTATTCCTTCCCTCGTATTTTATCTTCAGTCTTTTCGCGCCAGTGGAATTGCGCTGGACTTGCATGTGGAAATAGAAGATGAGTTGCAGCTTAGTGCTCTGGTCTCTCCCGAGGATGGCGAGTCACTTACCGGGGCGATTGCGGATGCAATCAGGGCCTATCAATATGGCGGCGGCCGGTCTTCTTGGGGAGAGGTTCGCAAACTGACCTTGAACTTCGGACAGGATCATGGAGATGTGGTTGTCCGACTGGACGGGGATCAAACACCCGATCCGGAAACACTACGGCAGCTTACTGCCGTACTCAAAGGAAAAAAAGTCAGAACGGAGCAGTTTCCGTCTGAGGATACGTTTATACAATTCAGAATGCCGTGTGGAATATAGGAAGAAGGGGTTAACCAATGTTTGTAGATAAAGCGAAGATTTATGTAAAAGCCGGAGACGGAGGGGACGGAATAATTTCGTTCCGTCGTGAGAAGTATGTACCAAACGGCGGACCTGCCGGGGGCGATGGAGGCAGAGGAGCTGACATCATTTTCCGCGTGGATGAAGGTTTGCGTACGTTGATGGATTTCCGTTACCAGCGTCACTTCAAAGCCCCACGTGGTGAGAAGGGACGTAATAAAAGTCAGCATGGTGCAAACGCGGAGAACATGATTGTTCGCATTCCACCAGGAACTATCATTTTGGATGAAGACAGTGGAGAAGTACTGGCGGATATGACACGTCACGGTCAACAGGTTGTCATTGCACGTGGTGGACGGGGCGGACGGGGTAACATCCGATTTGCTACACCGAACAATCCTGCACCTGAACTTGCTGAGAACGGTGAAGAAGGACAAGAGCGTTACATCGTACTCGAACTGAAAGTTATGGCAGATGTTGGTCTGGTTGGTTTCCCGAGTGTCGGGAAATCCACATTGCTTTCTGTCGTTTCGTCAGCCAAGCCAAAGATCGGTGCATACCATTTCACAACCATTACACCGAATCTGGGTGTAGTCGGTGTAGGAGAAGGCCGAAGCTTCGTCATGGCCGATTTGCCTGGACTGATTGAAGGTGCGCATGAAGGGGTTGGACTGGGACATGAGTTCTTACGTCATGTCGAGCGTACTCGTATTATTGTTCATGTCGTAGATATGTCGGGTTCAGAAGGACGCGATCCTTTTGAAGACTGGCAGAAAATCAATGACGAATTGAAGTTGTACAATCCGCTTCTCGCCGAGAGAACACAAATTGTAGCAGCTAACAAGATGGATATGCCAGACTCTGAAGCGAACCTGGAGCAATTTTTACAGCAAGTTCGTGAAGTTCAACCTGATATTGAAGTGATGCCAATTTCATCCTTGACCCGGAAAGGGATTCAAGAACTTCTGTATCGTGCAGCTGATCTGCTGGATCAGGTTCCAGACGAGCGAGTGGTTGAAGAGGTAGCAGATGTATCTGAACGTAAAGTATACAGTCTGGACAAAAAAGAAGACGATGGTTTCAAAATTGTGCGTGAGAACGAAATGTTCGTTGTCGAAAGTGCCAAGATTGACCGCATGATGAAACGGATGCAATTGAACTCACATGAAGCCATACTGAAACTCGCACGTACACTGCGTTATATGGGTGTCGACGCTGAGTTGCGTAAGCGCGGAGCTGTAGAAGGTACCATCGTGCGTATTGGAGACTTTGAATTCGAATTCGTGGAAGGTAGCAGTTACTACTAAGTAGCCGTCTTCCGTGGAGAGACAGATCGATATAGGAACGCAGAGAAGTGGGAAGTTGACCCGCAACTCTGCGTTTTTTTGTTTTTTCCTGACATGGGAGAGGGATAAACTTGTATACTGTGAGGAACGTATTTCAAAAAATAGGCGTGTCATGTATTGCCCTTTTGCCATAGATCCTATATAATGTCCACTATATGAATACATGAGTCTTTGAGGAGAGGACGTTCTGTGAACGAACGCTATTACTTAGTACGGGAAGATATCTTACCAGAGGCAGTGGTGAAGACCATGCAGGTAAAAGAACTACTTGCTTCTGGTGATGTTAAAACAGTGCATGAGGCGGTTGAACAGGTCGGATTAAGCCGGAGTGCCTTTTACAAGTACAAAGATGGAATTCATCTGATCAACCAGCTTGAGCGCGAGAGAATTGTAACGATCTCCATTGATCTGGAGCATCAGTCGGGTATTTTGTCTCGTGTGCTTGGACATGTAGCTGGTTATGGAGCTAATGTACTCACGATTAATCAGAGTATCCCGCTTCAAGGAAGAGCCAATGTTGTCATTTCGGTGGAAACGACACATCTTCATGGCGAAATTGGTGAAATGCTGGATCGAATGCAAGATATGCCTGGCGTAAGACGTACACGTATTGTAGGCCAAGGGTAATTAGGCTTTAACATACAGGACTGACGGACAAGAATAGACATTAGGGGGTAGATCGTTAGTGAAACCAGTAAAAGTCGGATTGTTGGGTCTGGGAACTGTCGGAACGGGAGTCGTTCGCATTGTGGAAGGGAATCAGGAGGATCTGAGCAGTCAGGTTGGATCGCCGATTGTCATTGAGAAGATCGCAGTGAAAAATACAGAGAAAGAACGTGTTATTGCTGTAGACCGTGCCAAGCTTACGGAAGATCCTTGGGAAGTCATTCGGCATCCGGATATTGATGTCATCGTTGAAGTCATGGGCGGCATTGATCAGACGAAGGAGTATATTCTTGAAGCGTTGGAACGTGGGAAACATATCGTAACAGCAAACAAAGATCTCATGGCACTGCATGGTACAGAGATTTTGGCGAAGGCACAGGAAAAACAATGTGACGTGTTCTATGAGGCGAGTGTTGCTGGAGGGATTCCGATCATTCGTACGCTGATTGAAGGTTTCTCTTCTGATCGGATTACCCGCATTATGGGGATTGTGAACGGAACAACGAACTTTATTCTGACCAAAATGAGTCAGGAAGGTGCATCCTATGAAGAAGTACTGGCTGAAGCACAGGCTCTGGGATATGCCGAATCGGATCCAACTTCCGATGTGGAGGGACTTGACGCAGCTCGCAAAATGGCGATTTTGAGTACACTCGGTTTCCGCACCAATGTGGAGCTGAAGGATGTAACTGTTAAAGGAATATCCTCCGTAACTCGAGAAGACATTATGTATGCCAAAAGATTGGGCTATGAGATGAAGTTACTTGGTATTGCGGACCGTATTGGCGATGAGATCACGATCAGCGTTCAGCCGACAATGGTTAGACAGAATCATCCGATTGCTTCAGTCAACGGTGTGTTCAACGCAGTATATGTACACGGTGAAGCTGTAGGGGAGACGATGTTCTACGGTGCGGGTGCGGGAGAACTCCCAACGGCAACTTCGGTTGTAGCTGACATTGTGGCGGTTACCAAAAACCTTAAACTTGGCGTGAACGGTCTCAAAGCAATTGTGCCTTATAAGATTAAGCGACTGCAAAGCGACGAGCAGATCGTGTCAAAAAACTTTATTTTACTACACGTAGACGATAAAGCCGGTGTATTGGCACAGATCACACAAATTTTCGCAGAATATGATGTCAGTCTGGCGTCGGTTGTTCAACAGCCGAATGAGCACAACCCGGATGCCGAGATCATTATCGTTACACATAATGCGAGTAAGGCAAGCATGGATAAAGTGTTAAAACATTTTGAATCACTCAGCGTCATTCGCCGCATTAAGAGTGTCTACCGGGTCGAAGGATAATTATCCATATCCCATACGGCATCTCAATTATTTCAGTTATAACGTACAAGTTAATCATATCTGGTTTAACAGGTCATCATTTCAGATTATTAAAACATAAAGGAGTTTACCCACAATGAGATATCAAGGACTTTTGCAAACGTACAGAGACCACCTTCCAGTTAATGAAAATACACCCCTGCTTACGCTTCAGGAAGGAAATACACCGTTGATTCATGCAGAGAATCTGTCTGAGGAACTCGGTTTGAATGTTTATTTCAAGTATGAAGGTTTGAACCCTACGGGATCTTTCAAAGACCGCGGTATGGTTATGGCAGTTGCCAAAGCTATGGAAGAGGGCAGCCGTACGATTATGTGTGCATCCACAGGTAATACGTCAGCAGCTGCTGCGGCCTACGCCGCACGTGGTGGCCTCAATTGTATCGTACTGATCCCGAATAACAACATTGCACTGGGTAAACTGGCCCAAGCCATGATCTATGGAGCTAAGGTAATTGCGATTAATGGTAACTTTGACCGTGCACTGGAGATTGTGCGTGAGATCACAGCCAAACATCCGATCACGCTTGTAAACTCTGTGAATCCGTTCCGGATCGAAGGACAGAAGACAGCAGCGTTTGAAGTCATTGAACAACTTGGCGAAGCGCCTGACGTTCTGGCTATTCCAGTCGGTAATGCGGGTAATATTTCGGCTTATTGGAAAGGTTTCAAAGAATATAAAGAGGCAGGCAAGTCCAGCACACTTCCACGTATGGTTGGTTTCGAAGCAGAAGGTGCGATGGCCATTGTCAAAGGTGAGCCGATCCTTGAACCTGAAACAGTAGCAACAGCGATTCGAATCGGTAATCCAGCGAGCTGGAAAACGGCAGTAGCTGCAGCTGAGGAATCTGGTGGACAGATCAACTATGTAACGGATGAACAAATCCTGACAGCGTACCGTACACTTGCTTCTCGGGAAGGGATTTTTGCTGAACCTGCTTCTGCGGCTTCCCTTGCCGGTGTATACAAACTGAAGAGTGAAGGGTACTTTAAAGGCGGAGAGACTGTCGTTTGTGTACTGACAGGTAATGGCCTGAAAGATCCTAATATTGCGATCAAAACAGTAGCGACTGAGCCACTTGTTGTTGAAGATACGGAAGAAGCAGTAATGGCGGCTATTGCACAACTGGAGCAGCAATCTGTATGAGTTTGCGTGAAAAGGTAACTGTAAAAATACCTGCAAGCACAGCCAATCTCGGTCCGGGGTTTGATACCCTGGGCATGGCATTGTCTTTGTATGCCTGGTTGGAAATGAAACCTGCCGAACAGACGTCATTTCATCTTTACGGCAATCATTTGACAGGTCTGCCAACAGATAAATCGAATTTGATTTACGAAGTTGCACAGATGGTATTCAATGAAGCTGGGGTATCCATCCCTGAATTGGAGATTTCCATGTATTCCGATATTCCGCTTACGCGGGGACTCGGGAGCAGTGCATCAGCCATCGTTGGTGCATTGGCAGCAGCGAATGCATTAATTGGTGCTCCTTTATCCGATGCGAAGCTTCTGGATATGGCCACATCCCTCGAGAAGCATCCTGATAATGTGGGAGCATCTCTGTATGGCGGTATTATTACGGCTGCATGGAATGGTCAACAGGTAGATCATATACGTATTGAACCACACCAGGATCTGCAGGCGTTGGTTATTATACCTGAATTCCAGCTGTCTACTTCAAAAGCAAGGAATGTAATTCCAGAGCAATTTGGCATGTCTGATGTGGTGCATAACATTAGCAGATCTTCACTGCTCGTTGCCGCTTTGGCGAGTGGACGACTGGATATAATTCAGAAGGCGATGTCAGATCGAATTCACCAACCATATCGGGCATCATTGGTGCCAGGCATGGCTGAGATATTGGAACATGCTGTTGATCATGGAGCGTTGGGAGCTGCCCTGAGCGGAGCTGGCCCGACCGTATTGACTTTGGTAGATCGTCATGACACCCGGAAAGCGGGATTGGAACAATATTTGCTGGACACTATGGAGCGGGAGGGCATATCTGCTTCTGCACTGTGGCTCGATCCGGATTTGGACGGTGTAACCGTGCTGCCTGATCAAGACGAACGTCCTTTTCTGGACAGAATCAAAGGGGAAGTTAATGCATGAAACGAATTGCAGTATTACCTGAAGGCTCAGTCTCTCATGAGGCAATTGATTTCCTTTTCAACGGAGAACCATTAGATTTGCTTCACTCCAAGCTCATTTCGGATGTGTTTAGAGCAACGGATAGCGGGAATGCACAATACAGTGTCATTCCGATCGAAAATACCATTGAGGGTTCCGTTAGTCTCCATATGGACTGGCTTGTGAATGAAGTAGACATTCCGATGCAAGCAGAGTGGGTATACCCATCCATCCAGAATGTTATCGGACATGGCTCGGAATTTAAGACAGAGAGTGGCGAGTATGATTTCGGTAGAATTACCAAGATCATGTCCCATCCAGTGGCTATTCCACAGTGTCAGAATTTTATTCGGCTACATTCGCCTGGGGCCGACCTTGAAGGTGTGAACAGTACAGCCGAAGCTGTAGAAATTGTGAAAAAAAATCCAGGTAAGGGCTGGGTGGCGATCGGTACCAAGCTTGCTGCTCAGAAGCATGGCTTGGACATTATGGCTGAACGGGTTACAGATCATGACAACAACTACACCCGTTTTGTGCTCATTGGCCATGAACCTGTGAACATTCCACGTGAACCGGATCATGTAAAAACCAGCTTGCTGGTGACGTTGCCAGAAGATGCACCGGGTGCGTTGCATCAGGTATTGTCAGCTTTTGCATGGCGGAAGCTGAACTTGACCCGTCTCGAATCTCGTCCAACGAAGAAACGATTGGGCAGTTACTATTTTTACATTGATGTTGTGGAAACGGTCGATTCGGTATTGCTTACCGCAGCCATGGCAGAGATTGAAGCATTGAATTGTCAGGTGCGCGTTCTGGGTAGCTATCCTTGTTATACATATCCTTCGAGATAATTGACCTGATGGTGTTTGGGAATGTTAGAAGGTTGTCGTAAGTCGGGTAGAATGAGCGAGTAATGGCTTGTCATTTGGTGTACAATGGACGGGTTAATAACGTTTCGGAGTACAGGGAATGGATATTTTATGGAGGTGCAGTCATCAGTGGCAGAACAATGGATCTATTTGGATGGTCAGTATGTGACCAAGGAGAACGCAACCGTTTCGGTATATGATCATGGATTTTTGTATGGAGACGGGATTTTCGAAGGTATTCGGATCTATAACGGAAATATTTTCAGATGTAAGGCCCACTTGGATCGTTTGTATGATTCGGCAAAATCCATTAGTTTGAACATTCCGCTGTCCATTGATGAGATGCTGGAAGTCATGGCTGAAACGGTGCGCCGCAATGATATGCGTAATGGTTATATTCGTCTTATTGTATCGCGTGGCCCTGGTAATCTGGGGTTGGACCCATTACGTTGCCCTAAGGCATCCGTAATCATCATCGTGGAGCAATTGGCGATCTATCCGGAGGAAGCTTATCTTACTGGATTGAAAGCTGTGTCTGTATCTCAACGCCGGAACATTCCGGACGCATTGAATCCAAAAATTAAATCGTTAAACTATCTGAATAACATCCTGGTTAAAATCCAGTCTAACTATTCAGGTGCTGGTGAAGCGATTATGCTGAACTCCCAAGGTTACGTTACTGAGGGTTCAAGTGATAACATCTTCATCATCAAAAATGGTGTAGTGTACACGCCCCCTTGTTATCTCGGAGCACTTGAAGGTATTACACGTCAAGCGATTATCGATCTATGTGGCGAACTGGAGCTTGAATTAAAAGAAGTGCCATTCACCCTGCATGATGTGTATATCGCAGACGAAGTCTTTTTCACCGGGACAGCTGCAGAAGTTATCGCTGCATATGAAGTGGATGGAAGAACAATTGGCACTGGGGTAGCAGGTCCGGTAACGCTGAGATTGCTGGAAGCATTCCGTCAGATTGTTGACAAAGATGGATATAAAGTGTGGGAATCTTAAGTTAGAATTGCATAACATAGGGAACAGGAATCCTCCTTGTCCGATAAAATTCTGCATACCTGGTGTATGGGGATTTTGGAGACAGGAGGATTTTTTTTGTTTAGTTGATGTCATTAGCCCGGTTTCTGCATAGGATGTAGTAACGGTATGGGCGAATGTACTGCCCAAGTATGACGTCTAGGAGGTTAGTTCCCTGTGAAAATACACATGGTGAAAAAAGGCGACACATTATATCTGCTGTCCCAAAAATACAATGTAGCGCTGGACAAATTGATCGCGGCTAATCCGCAAATCACAAATCCCGACAAGTTGGATATTGGCATGAAGGTCAAAATCCCTGCTGAGCCAGTAACACCGAAACCGGAGGGTGTGCTCCACAGTCACAAGGTGCAGCAAGGAGATTCGTTATGGAAGTTGGCACAAGCCTGGGGAGTTCCTTTGAAAGATATGGTCAATGCCAATCCACAGTTGAAAAACCCGAACGCTCTGTTGGTGGGGGAGACAGTTTATATTCCATCTATGCACGCACAAGGAAACAGCACATCTAATTCGGGTGCCAGCAATATTGCTGCTCATGAAAAGTTGTCACCTGAAGGTAAGGAATACACGGGAGTCAAAGAACCGGAACCACCGGCGCCAGTTATGCCAACTCCTCCTGCTCCAGTAGCAGAGGTTCCTGTTCCGGTCCCTGCTCCACCACCAGCCAATACGGAGAAGCCGAATGTGAAGCCTGAACTGGAGGTACTGCCGCAGTTACCAGAGCTTCCTGAAGTGAAACCCGAAAAGGAAACGCACAAAAAAGAAGAGGTTAAACCCGAAGTTGAGGTAAAACCGGTAGCAGAATCCAAGAAATACACAATGCCTAATCTATCGCCTGAAATTATGCCTTTGCCTGTAATGCCTAATACAAAGTCTCCAACTGAGGTTGCACCAGCAACGAAAAAGCCTTGTGGTTGTGGTAATAAGTTGCATCATGCGCCAGCCGAGCACCCTTATGTTCAAATCCCGGTTCCTGTACAAGAGGTGTATGGTGCTCAGCAAGACATGTACACGGCAGGAGCGAGTAACAATGCGGGGTTTCCAGGGATTCCGGAAGTTAGTCCTTATAGTGGCAGTGATCTGCCTAACAGTCCGTGGACTGGCGCGGAGCAGGGTTATAACCACAATAACGTTATGCCGAATCTGTCCGCAGACATGCAAAACAACTCATTTCCGATTGCACCAGCTGGCGAAGTGAATAGTCCATTCCCAACGTATGTAGCACCTAGTCATATGAATCATCAGCCGCCTTTCATGTCTCCATACTCAATGCTTCCGTACCCTCCATGCGGATGTGGCTCACATACACATATGCCGCAGTATACTTATCCTTCTCATGGTTATCAGGATCCGGCATGGAATATGTACGGTCCTTCGTACGGTATGCCGCCTGAAATGTCCACATCAACGATGCCAAACCAGCCTATTGAGTATGCTTATCAGAATCCGTATCCTACTCAGAGCATGGTTCCGCCGTCCCCTCTTGGAGCATTTGGTGAAATGTACCCTCCTCAAGGGCAAGGCAAGGGTGGTAAAAAAGGGGGGCGTGAAGACGCTAACTTAAGTCAGGTAGCAATTGAAGAGGTTGGATCAGATTCGGAAGGGAAGTCCAAGCAAGCAGGGAATAAACCGACAGCTGCAAAACGCAGAACAAGCAAGGCTCCTCTGAAGAATAAATCCAAGGTATCCGTGTCCGGGAAAACATCCAGAGAGGGTGCAGCTCCTTCCAACCAACGAAAATCTGATAAAAAGCGTCGTAATCCTTGGATACAAAACTAACCTTGGGATTGCGATTGAACAATAAGTGAGGTAGCTGTTATATAAGCGGGAAGCCAGCTCTGTAATAGAGAGCTGGCTTCCCGCTTACCTGAGTGAACATTGAGGTGCGCATAACGGAGATTTAGTTGCCCAGGAAATGATAGAAAGCATTTTATTAAGAAGTTATTGTAAACCCTTTCATAAATGTGTTAAAATATTTGTATACTATTAGCATGACCTAATATGGAAGGACAAGATAGGGTACGGATATGATAGCTTTGGCTAATGTAAAACTACTAAAGAAAAGAAATGAAAAAAACTGTTGCATTACATTCAGCCGTATGATATATTATTTAAGTCGCCGCTGAAACACAGTGCTGACACGGGAAACACAAGAGATAATGAAATAAGTTTGATCTTTGAAAACTGAACAACGAGTGAGTAAACATTCTGCTTGCAGAATGAACGCGAAAGTTGAGACAAGCCTTGGCTTGAATCGACTGGAGCACAAATGAGATTTTTAATCTCGTCAGATTCAAAATGAGCTTATCGCTCTTTTCAATACTTTATTGGAGAGTTTGATCCTGGCTCAGGACGAACGCTGGCGGCATGCCTAATACATGCAAGTCGAGCGGACTTGAAGAGAAGCTTGCTTCTCTGATGGTTAGCGGCGGACGGGTGAGTAACACGTAGGCAACCTGCCCTCAAGTTTGGGACAACTACCGGAAACGGTAGCTAATACCGAATAATTGTTTTCTTCGCCTGAAGGAAACTGGAAAGACGGAGCAATCTGTCACTTGGGGATGGGCCTGCGGCGCATTAGCTAGTTGGTGAGGTAACGGCTCACCAAGGCGACGATGCGTAGCCGACCTGAGAGGGTGATCGGCCACACTGGGACTGAGACACGGCCCAGACTCCTACGGGAGGCAGCAGTAGGGAATCTTCCGCAATGGGCGAAAGCCTGACGGAGCAATGCCGCGTGAGTGATGAAGGTTTTCGGATCGTAAAGCTCTGTTGCCAGGGAAGAACGCTTGGGAGAGTAACTGCTCTCAAGGTGACGGTACCTGAGAAGAAAGCCCCGGCTAACTACGTGCCAGCAGCCGCGGTAATACGTAGGGGGCAAGCGTTGTCCGGAATTATTGGGCGTAAAGCGCGCGCAGGCGGTCATTTAAGTCTGGTGTTTAATCCCGGGGCTCAACCCCGGATCGCACTGGAAACTGGGTGACTTGAGTGCAGAAGAGGAGAGTGGAATTCCACGTGTAGCGGTGAAATGCGTAGATATGTGGAGGAACACCAGTGGCGAAGGCGACTCTCTGGGCTGTAACTGACGCTGAGGCGCGAAAGCGTGGGGAGCAAACAGGATTAGATACCCTGGTAGTCCACGCCGTAAACGATGAGTGCTAGGTGTTAGGGGTTTCGATACCCTTGGTGCCGAAGTTAACACATTAAGCACTCCGCCTGGGGAGTACGGTCGCAAGACTGAAACTCAAAGGAATTGACGGGGACCCGCACAAGCAGTGGAGTATGTGGTTTAATTCGAAGCAACGCGAAGAACCTTACCAGGTCTTGACATCCCTCTGATCGGTACAGAGATGTACCTTTCCTTCGGGACAGAGGAGACAGGTGGTGCATGGTTGTCGTCAGCTCGTGTCGTGAGATGTTGGGTTAAGTCCCGCAACGAGCGCAACCCTTATATTTAGTTGCCAGCACTTCGGGTGGGCACTCTAGATAGACTGCCGGTGACAAACCGGAGGAAGGTGGGGATGACGTCAAATCATCATGCCCCTTATGACCTGGGCTACACACGTACTACAATGGCCGGTACAACGGGCTGCGAAATCGCGAGATGGAGCCAATCCCAACAAAGCCGGTCTCAGTTCGGATTGCAGGCTGCAACTCGCCTGCATGAAGTCGGAATTGCTAGTAATCGCGGATCAGCATGCCGCGGTGAATACGTTCCCGGGTCTTGTACACACCGCCCGTCACACCACGAGAGTTTATAACACCCGAAGTCGGTGGGGTAACCGCAAGGAGCCAGCCGCCGAAGGTGGGATAGATGATTGGGGTGAAGTCGTAACAAGGTAGCCGTATCGGAAGGTGCGGCTGGATCACCTCCTTTCTATGGAGAATCGTTTCCTGCAACGGAAACATTCAAATAAGCAGGTTCTTAGAACCTGCGACAGCGATTCATTTTGGTCCATCACTTCGGTGTGGATGAAATGAAGAGCACAAGCAACTCACTCGTTGCTCAGTTTTGAGAGCTCAAACTCTCAAACAGCTTGCTTTTGCATGGAGCTTGTTCTTTGAAAACTAGATATCGAAACGAAACAAACGCGAATTAGAACATTCCTTTTTAGCTGAACTTGTGTAAACAAGTTTCAATAAAAACGGTAGTTAAATTGCTGTTGCGATGGTATTGAATGGGAGTGACTTTTGGCTTTGGAAGTAGTCCAAAACAAGGGAAGCGAGCAGCCAAAACCGGAGCAAACTGGTTAAGCTACTAAGAGCACACGGAGGATGCCTAGGCGCTAGGAGCCGATGAAGGACGTGGCGAACAACGAAACTGCCTCGGGGAGCTGTAAGCAAGCTTTGATCCGGGGGTGTCCGAATGGGGAAACCCAGCTGGGGTAATTTCCAGTTACTCACAACTGAATACATAGGTTGTGTAGAGGCATACCAGGGGAACTGAAACATCTAAGTACCCTGAGGAAGAGAAAACAATAGTGATTCCGTCAGTAGCGGCGAGCGAACGCGGAGAAGCCCAAACCAGAGAGCTTGCTCTTTGGGGTTGTGGGACGTCTCACATGGAGTTACAAAGGAACCGGTTAAGCGAAGAGGTCTGGAAAGGCCCGCCAAAGAAGGTAAAAGCCCTGTAGTTGAAAGTCTGTTCCCTCCGAGACGGATCCCGAGTAGTGCGGGGCACGTGAAACCCCGTATGAATCCGGCAGGACCATCTGCCAAGGCTAAATACTTCCTAGCGACCGATAGTGAAGCAGTACCGTGAGGGAAAGGTGAAAAGCACCCCGGAAGGGGAGTGAAATAGAACCTGAAACCGTGTGCTTACAAAAAGTCAGAGCCCGTTTTAGGGGTGATGGCGTGCCTTTTGTAGAATGAACCGGCGAGTTACGTTCCCGTGCAAGGTTAAGGTGAAGAGCCGGAGCCGCAGCGAAAGCGAGTCTGAATAGGGCGACATAGTACGTGGACGTAGACCCGAAACCGGGTGATCTACCCCTGTCCAGGGTGAAGGTGCGGTAACACGCACTGGAGGCCCGAACCCACGCATGTTGAAAAATGCGGGGATGAGGTGGGGGTAGCGGAGAAATTCCAATCGAACTCGGAGATAGCTGGTTCTCCCCGAAATAGCTTTAGGGCTAGCCTCGGAAAACAGAGTCGTGGAGGTAGAGCACTGATTGGGTGCGGGGCCCGCAAGGGTTACCAAGCTCAGTCAAACTCCGAATGCCATAGACTTACTTCCGGGAGTCAGACAGTGAGTGCTAAGATCCATTGTCAAAAGGGAAACAGCCCAGACCATCAGCTAAGGTCCCCAAGTGTGTGTTAAGTGGGAAAGGATGTGGAGTTGCACAGACAACCAGGATGTTGGCTTAGAAGCAGCCACCATTGAAAGAGTGCGTAATAGCTCACTGGTCGAGTGACTCTGCGCCGAAAATGTAACGGGGCTAAACACACCACCGAAGCTATGGCTTGATGCTTTGCATCAGGGGTAGGGGAGCGTTGTATAAGGGTTGAAGGTGTACCGTAAGGAGCGCTGGACATTATACAAGTGAGAATGCCGGTATGAGTAACGAAAAGATCAGTGAGAATCTGATCCGCCGAAAGCCTAAGGGTTCCTGAGGAAGGCTCGTCCGCTCAGGGTAAGTCGGGACCTAAGGCGAGGCCGAAAGGCGTAGTCGAAGGACAACAGGTCGAAATTCCTGTACCACCGTAAGCCGTTATGAGCAATGGGGGGACGCAGTAGGGTAGTGACGCGGACTGATGGATGTCCGTCTAAGCAGTAAGGCTGATGTGTAGGCAAATCCGCACATTGTAAGGCTGAGCTGTGATGGGGAGCGAAAATTATAGTAGCGAAGGTCATGATCTCACACTGCCAAGAAAAGCCTCTAGCCAGGTGAAGGTGCCCGTACCGCAAACCGACACAGGTAGGCGAGAAGAGTATTCTAAGGCGCGCGGAAGAACTCTCGTTAAGGAACTCGGCAAAATGACCCCGTAACTTCGGGAGAAGGGGTGCCCCGGTAGTGTGAATAGCACGAGGGGGCCGCAGTGAAAAGGCCCAAGCGACTGTTTAGCAAAAACACAGGTCTGTGCGAAGCCGTAAGGCGAAGTATACGGGCTGACGCCTGCCCGGTGCTGGAAGGTTAAGGGGAGTGGTTAGGGAGTAATCCCGAAGCTGTGAACCGAAGCCCCAGTAAACGGCGGCCGTAACTATAACGGTCCTAAGGTAGCGAAATTCCTTGTCAGGTAAATTCTGACCCGCACGAATGGCGTAACGACTTGGGCGCTGTCTCAACGAGAGATCCGGTGAAATTTTAATACCTGTGAAGATGCAGGTTACCCGCGACAAGACGGAAAGACCCCATGGAGCTTTACTGCAGCTTGATATTGAATTTGGGTACGATCTGTACAGGATAGGTGGGAGCCTTTGAAGCATGAGCGCCAGCTTGTGTGGAGGCAACGTTGGGATACCACCCTGATCGTATCTAGGTTCTAACCTGGTACCGTAATCCGGTGCGGGGACAGTGTCAGGTGGGCAGTTTGACTGGGGCGGTCGCCTCCTAAAGAGTAACGGAGGCGCCCAAAGGTTCCCTCAGAATGGTTGGAAATCATTCGAAGAGTGCAAAGGCATAAGGGAGCTTGACTGCGAGACCTACAAGTCGAGCAGGGACGAAAGTCGGGCTTAGTGATCCGGTGGTACCGCATGGAAGGGCCATCGCTCAACGGATAAAAGCTACCCTGGGGATAACAGGCTTATCTCCCCCAAGAGTCCACATCGACGGGGAGGTTTGGCACCTCGATGTCGGCTCATCGCATCCTGGGGCTGAAGTAGGTCCCAAGGGTTGGGCTGTTCGCCCATTAAAGCGGTACGCGAGCTGGGTTCAGAACGTCGTGAGACAGTTCGGTCCCTATCTGTCGTGGGCGTAGGAAATTTGAGAGGAGCTGTCCTTAGTACGAGAGGACCGGGATGGACGTACCGCTGGTGTACCAGTTGTTCCGCCAGGAGCACCGCTGGGTAGCTATGTACGGACGGGATAAACGCTGAAAGCATCTAAGCGTGAAGCCCCCCTCAAGATGAGATTTCCCAGTATGTAAGACCCCTTGAAGACGACGAGGTAGATAGGCTGGGGGTGGAAGTGCAGCAATGCATGGAGCTGACCAGTACTAATCGGTCGAGGGCTTATCCAATAGCAAGTGATAATTCGCATGTTTCGTTTCGAATCTAGTTTTCAGAGAACGATCTCTGAAATGTAAGCACAGCTATGCGTTTGGTGGCGATGGCGGAGGGGTTCCACACGTACCCATCCCGAACACGACCGTTAAGCCCTCTAGCGCCGATGGTACTTGGACCGCAGGGTCCTGGGAGAGTAGGACGCCGCCAAGCGAACTCTTTCATCATACATAGAAAACAGGCTCTGCATGTGGACGTTGTACGATGAATTGCATTTGCACTGCAAATGCATATATTCCCTGATAGCTCAGTTGGTAGAGCACTCGACTGTTAATCGAGTTGTCACAGGTTCGAGCCCTGTTCGGGGAGCCATTAAGGCCCGTTGGTCAAGGGGTTAAGACACCTCCCTTTCACGGAGGTAACAGGGGTTCGAATCCCCTACGGGTCATATAAGTTGGAGGCTTAGCTCAGCTGGGAGAGCATCTGCCTTACAAGCAGAGGGTCGGGGGTTCGATCCCCTCAGCCTCCACCATATAAACTTTATAACGACGCGGGGTGGAGCAGCCCGGTAGCTCGTCGGGCTCATAACCCGAAGGCCGCAGGTTCAAATCCTGCCCCCGCAATTATACTTTCCTTTGAGAAAGTGATCTGGAACCGTGGTGTAGTTGGCCTAACATGCCTGCCTGTCACGCAGGAGATCGCGGGTTCGAATCCCGTCGGTTCCGCCATTTTTATATTTATTAATACCGTATGCGGAAGTGGCTCAGCGGTAGAGCATCGCCTTGCCAAGGCGAGGGTCGCGGGTTCGATTCCCGTCTTCCGCTCCAATATTTGCGCCCTTAGCTCAGCTGGATAGAGCGTTTGACTACGAATCAAAAGGCCGGGAGTTCGAATCTCTCAGGGCGCGCCATTATAACTTCAAATTTGCCGGCGTGGCGGAATGGCAGACGCGCTCGACTCAAAATCGAGTGGGAAACCGTGGAGGTTCGAGTCCTCTCGCCGGTATATATAACGGGATGTAGCTCAGCTTGGTAGAGCACCTGGTTTGGGACCAGGGGGTCGCATGTTCAAATCGTGTCATCCCGATCTCTAAAAACACTATCTATAATTAGATAGTGTTTTTTTATATTTATCTATATAAGATTCTATAAATGCAGGTTCCGGTATTCACTATGACAAGTTCTCTAACCTAACACATGTGTGTTCCTTCTTCAGCGATAAGTTAGTTGTGCATAAAGCCTCAGTCTTTAGGTCACAATAGGTTTAAAAAGTGATAGAAGGGGTTCATGTGAACACGTTTAACTTCAGAAAACAATTCAAGAGACGCTGGCGACGGTGGAAACGAACAGTATGGATGACGGCGGCTCTGCTTGCAGTTACGATATTGGCTTATAGCGGGTTGTCCATCTCATCGGCGATTGAGCGTTTGCTGACAACTAATTTTAGTGAGGCAACCAGTGTGATGGGGCCTGTTACGCAGGAAACAAGATCTGAACAGGAGATTCAGGCGTTAGTAGAGCAACTTGATTCTGATCCGGATCATTTGACAAGTGTGGTTTTGGAAACACAGTACATCTGCGGAGTGGAGACAGAGCAGTTAGGCAAGATGGCTAGACCGCAGTTGAAGATGCTCCTTGCTCAACATCCGGAATGGGATGCTACCGTCGGAACATCAGATGAGTTGCATTTGAAGCAACGTGTAGATGATCTTTCACCGCTTTGTAAACAGCAGGCGTATATCAGCATAGATGCTGTAGGGAACCTTAATTTGTACGAGGGTAAGCCAGCAAAAGAGAAGGTTATTCGTACGTTCTTTCAATTGGATGTTGGGACGTTGGAAAGTTCTTTGCCTGAAGGGGTGCTGGATCAATTGCAGCAGGGGATTCGGATTCAGGACAAGGATGAGTATGATAGCGTGATTTCTACGTTCAGTGACTACGCCGTGGATGAAGATCATCATTTAATCCGTAATGGCGGGTAATCCAAACGTCCTCACCTACAGTACTAAGATTGTGAAGTACTGAAACGATGGTGAAATGAGTGGCAATAGCAATAACATTGATGGTTTAGGGAACCAAGCGTTACACCCAAATATATGTGGAATATGATGAAGGACATCGAAGAGATGTCCTTTTGTCGTTTATACTGAAATAGTTGAAAATACGAATAAACATGTAAAAATTCCGCGAATAAAGACGAGTAATCAGTTAGACAAAGTTTTTCCTGCCGCAGGGTCTATCTTTTGTTATAATGAAATGAACGATACATATGTTCGCTTTTGTGAGGGAGAGATGGTTTTGCGTTTTTTGGGAATTGACCCGGGTATTGCGATTGTTGGTTTTGGTTTTGTGGATAAAATCGGCAGTAAGGTGGTACCCGTACAATATGGATGTATTCAGACGGAAGCTCATACCCCTGAAGAGGAACGGTTGCTTCACGTATATGAAGGTATGGTGCAATTGATTGATAAATACAAACCTGACGCAGTAGCGCTAGAGAAACTTTTTTTCAACCGGAACGTTACAACAGCAATGTCTGTCAGTCAGGCGAGAGGCGTTATGGTACTCGCTGCCGCGCAGAAGGGTTTACCTATTGCAGAGTATACGCCAATGCAGATCAAGCAGGCTGTTGTGGGGTACGGTAAAGCGGAGAAGAAGCAAGTACAGGAGATGGTCAAAATGTTCTTGCGTCTTCAGGTCGTTCCTAAGCCGGATGACGTAGCGGATGCATTAGCTGTAGCCGTGTGCCACGCACACTCTTATACATTAAATTCCAAGTTGAATGAGGTATTGCGAAAATGATTGATTTTCTAAGAGGACAGTTCATTCATGTAGAGAATGATTATATTGTTCTGGATGTTCATGGTGTAGGGTATCGCGTATTCTGTCCGAATCCATTTGCGTTTGCCAAGCAAGAAGGCGAAATTACGGTGTACACTCACCATCATGTGCGTGAGGATGCGATGTTGCTGTTTGGATTTGTTACCCGGGACGAGCAGCGTTTGTTCCGTAAACTGATTGAAGTATCCGGTATCGGTCCAAAAGTAGCTCTGGGCATACTCGCTGGAGGTACACCAGAACATGTGGTTACGGCGATTTATCAGGAGAATCTTACGTTCTTGACCAAATTGCCAGGCATCGGCAAGAAGACTGCACAACGCATGATTCTGGATCTCAAGGATAAGCTGGATAGCTTTGGTGCGGCAGCGTATGCAACAGGTTTGTTCGCTCCTCCATCGGAAGAGTCGGGAAGTGGTTCAGCCTGGGATGAGGCACGTGAAGGTCTCAAGGCACTTGGGTATACTGACAGTGAGCTTGATAAAGTATGGCTCAAATTGAAAAAGGATGTTACTACAGCAGATTCCGTTGATGTGTTGATGAAAAAGGCGCTGCAAATGCTGTTTACGGGATAATACAAATTGCATATTATAATATAGCTGTAGCCTGCAAAAAAAGGTAGGGATGAACATGGATGATCGGATTATTTCCGCGAACCTGATGATGGAGGACCAAAATGTTGAGTTGAGTCTTCGTCCCCGGTATCTGAATGAATATATCGGGCAGAATCAGGTGAAGGAAAATTTAAAGATATATATTGAAGCTGCCAAATTCCGTAATGAGGCATTGGATCACGTTTTGTTATATGGCCCACCTGGACTGGGTAAAACAACACTTGCCAACATTATTGCCAACGAACTGGGTGTTAATTTACGAACTACGTCAGGACCGGCTATTGAACGCCCGGGTGATCTTGCAGCATTGTTAACCAATCTGCAGGAAGGCGATGTCCTGTTTATTGATGAGATTCATCGTTTGCATCGTACAGTTGAAGAAGTCATGTACCCCGCTATGGAAGATTCCGCATTGGACATTATGATTGGTAAAGGTCCAAGTGCACGTTCCGTTCGGCTGGATCTGCCGCCATTCACTCTGATTGGGGCTACAACGCGTGCTGGCTTGCTGTCTGCTCCACTTCGAGACCGATTTGGTGTTATCAGTCGATTGGAATTCTACACAGTTGATGAGCTGGCTTATATCGTCTCACGCTCTACCGAAATTTTGGGTGTGGAAATTGTGGGGGATGCTGCGCAAGAGATTGCATTGCGCTCACGTGGGACACCGAGGATAGCGAACCGTTTGTTAAAACGAGTACGTGACTTTGCACAGGTGCGTGGTGACGGGATTATAACACAGACACTGGCTGAAGAAGCGCTGCAACGTCTCCAGATTGATCCGCGTGGCCTGGATGAGATCGATCATAAGATGCTCAAATCGATGATCAACAGCTTCCGGGGAGGTCCGGTAGGGTTGGATACCATTGCTGCTACAATTGGTGAAGAAAGTCAGACGATCGAGGATGTTTATGAACCGTATCTGCTTCAGATTGGTATGATTCAGCGTACACCAAGGGGCAGGATCGTAACAGATCTAGCCTATCATCATTTGGGTATACCTGTTCCACCAAGAGACGGAAAATAATAGAGCCTGGTGAAAGTCCACGATTCGAACGTTTACCAATTGAAGGTTCACCATAAACATTGAAATATTACGTGTGTTAATCCGATATAAAGTGAAGGCAATGCATGGAGAGGAGTCTGATTGTGGGAAAAGCAATACGAACGAAGAAGTGGAGTCGTCGATTGAAGGTACTGGCGGCAGCTCTTTTGACAGTGGGTTGTCTGCAAGTGCCTGCATATGCAGCAGGAAATGATGGACAGACGATCCGGGTAGCCTTGTTTGCGAATCTGGGCAGTACGTATAAATCAACTACATCACTCATTACGCTTGAATCGACCGGACAATGGAGCATCCAATCGGAGAGTGGCGCAAATGTAAGCCTTCCGGCAGGGCAAGTTCGTTTCAGTGCAGATGGTTTCAGAGTGAAAGTGTTGGAAACAGCGGATTTCAAGGCAGCATCTGCTGCAGCAAAATTGTTGCAGGCAACCGCGGATAAGCCGTTGTTGTTCACAACGTCTGTGAATGGAAATGCCATTTACCAGCTCTACACAGGCAATTATGCAACGGAGGCACTGGCTGGACAAGCTGTTACACGGGTACAAAAGGCAGCAGCAGCTCAATTGGCTGGTCAAAAGCCAACTGTGACCGGAAGTAAGCGCCTGTCTGCTGGAACGTATGGTTCACTTCAGGAAGCAGAGGCAGCGCAAGCCAACCTTTTATCAACAGGAGTTAGTAGTGCTTATCCGGTCCTTCAACTGAGTGGAGGAAGCCAAGCATATGCAGTATGGGTGGGTGAAGCTTCAACGGATGCGGAATTAACTGCATTAAAGAACAGTGTGGAAGCCAAAGCTCCGGGGGTAAGCCTTTCACCTGTCAACAATAGTGCAGGGCTCATCATCCGCCAGGATGCAGGATTAAGTACGGATGCACTCAAAACAGCTCCGCATTACACCATTGCAGGTACTGAATCCAAAGCATTGGTACAAGGGAATGGCAATGGTATCAAAGTAGTGGAACGTTCCCAGCGAACGTATCGTGGAGATATGGAAATCAGCATCGTAAGTGGTGATCTGGCGTTGGTCAATGTCGTTCCACTGGAGCAATATCTGTACTCTGTCGTAGGGGCAGAGGTGTATTCCTCCTGGCCTGCTGAAGCTCTGAAAGTTCAAGCCGTAGCTGCCCGATCCTACGCGCTTCAACAGGGTGAACGTTTCAAAATTGCCAATGTTGTGGATACAACGCTCAGCCAAGCCTATAACGGGATTGGTTCGGAGAACGATAAAGTAACCAGCGCAGTAGATGCAACTGCTGGAGAAGTAGTCAAGAGCGGTGGGAAAATTATCGAAGCGGTGTTCTCCTCCAATGCGGGCGGACAGACCGCTCATCCTTCTGAGGTATGGAACGGCGGAGCAGGTGTGTTCACCAATGTGGTTAGCTCAGGGGATACATCAGCCCAGGCAGGATTACATACGTGGTACCATGTGCTGCTGAGTTCAGGCGTTAGCGGGTACATTCGTGAGGATAACATCAAAGAATTAACGACCAAGACCAATGCGGGACTGGCAAAAGTGACGGTAACGGCTCAGAACACCAATGTACGTGCCATTCCGTTAATTCAATCCACCGTTGAACCTGTAGCCAAAATGAATCCAGGCAACGAAGCTGTTGTACTGGCAAAAGTGGCTCAATCCAATGATTATGCTTGGGTGAGAGGACCTTTCACGTCTGCACAGTTGGTTAAATCCCTTCAGGGTAAAACAACAGCGTCTGTTCCTGCTTCAATCTCAACCTTGGAAGTGACCAAGCGTGGACCTTCCGGAAGAGCACTTGAAGTCACTGCCAACGGACAGGCTATGACGGTGAAATATGCCGATACATACCGCTCTGCGCTTGGTGGATTACCGAGCACTTTATTTGATATTGCAGGGACCGGAAGTTATACTGTATTAGGCGCTGACGGCAAAACAGCCAGCAAAACCGGTTCTAATGGTGCTGCTGTAATGTCTGCCTCTGGTACAGGCTCATCATCCGGTAATGCCCTTGTGGTGATGAGTGGTGATGGTCAAGCGAGAGCGGTAACGCAGGGTCAGACCTTCATGTTCATCGGTCAGGGCAATGGCCACGGATTGGGCTTGTCCCAATGGGGAGCCAAAGGCATGGCAGATGAGGGGTATGATTACCAGGCAATATTGAAACACTATTATCAAAATGCGACTATTGTTAAGGAATGAAACTAAATGAATGTGAACTTATATGATTTTGAATTACCAGAGCAATTGATAGCACAGACGCCGTTGCTTGATCGCACGGCATCCCGTTTGCTTACCTTGAACAAAGATAGTGGTGAGATTAATCATCAAACGTTTCCTGATATTATCGATTTTCTGAATCCCGGTGATACATTGATTCTGAATGATACACGTGTTCTTCCAGCTCGTCTGTTTGGTACAAAAGAAGATACAGGAGCAAAGGCAGAAGTGTTATTGCTTAAAAATGTGGAAGGCGACAAGTGGGAAGCACTGGTTAAGCCGGGTAAAAAACTGAAAGCCGGATCGGTCATCGTATTCGGTGAGGAACTGAAGGCAATCATTGAAGAAGAGGGCGAGATGGGGGCACGTACGCTTACGTTTACGTATGATGGAATCTTTCAAGAGATTCTGGACCGTTTGGGTGAGATGCCGTTGCCACCTTATATCAAGGAGACATTGGATGACCGCGAACGGTATCAGACCGTGTATGCCAAGCATGAAGGATCGGCTGCTGCACCTACAGCGGGACTCCATTTTACGGATGAATTGTTGGATCAGATTCGTGCCAAGGGCGTTAATGTTGCCTTCATTACGCTGCATGTAGGACTGGGAACGTTCAGACCAATGTCGGTAGACGTTGTAGAAGATCATGTCATGCATGAGGAGTATTACTCCTTGTCACAAGAAACAGCAGACCTGATTAACCAGACCAAAGAGAATGGACACCGTGTTTTTGCGGTTGGTACAACCAGTTGCCGGACTCTGGAAACGGTAGGCAGCAAATTTGAAAATGGAATACTGCAAGCGAGCAGCGGATGGACCAGCATTTTCATCTACCCAGGCTATTCCTTCAAAGTGATCGATGGGATGCTTACGAATTTTCATCTCCCGAAATCCACGTTGGTTATGTTGGTTAGTGCACTAGCAGGCAGGGAACATATTATGCAGGCATATGAGGAAGCCATCCAAGAGAAATACCGGTTCTTCAGCTTCGGCGATGCCATGTTGATATATTAGTATAACGGTATAACGATTAACTTTTAGAGGATGATTAAAACCAATGGCAGCAATTACGTATGAACATATCAAAACTTGCAAACAATCCGGTGCACGTCTGGGACGTGTACATACACCTCACGGTATTATTGAGACACCAACCTTTATGCCTGTAGGGACACAGGCGACTGTCAAAACAATGAGCCCTGAAGAGTTGAAAGAAATGGATGCTCAGATTATTTTGAGTAATACCTATCACCTGTTTCTAAGACCAGGACATGAAATCATCCGTGAAGCTGGCGGATTGCACAAATTCATGAACTGGGATCGTCCAATTCTGACGGACAGCGGCGGATTCCAAGTGTTTTCTCTCAGCGAGATGCGCAAAATTACGGAAGAAGGCGTTAACTTCCGTTCTCATCTAAATGGAGACAAGAAGTTCCTTTCTCCTGAAGTAGCGATGGAAATCCAGAACGCACTTGGCTCCGATATTATGATGGCGTTTGACGAATGCCCACCGTATCCGGCTGAATATGAATATGTAAAAAAATCACTCGAAAGAACAAGCCGCTGGGCGGAACGTTGTCTCGAAAGTCACGCTCGTCCGCATGACCAAGGTCTGTTTGCCATCGTACAGGGAGGCATGCATGAGGATCTTCGCCGTCAGAGCGCCGCAGATTTGACTTCCATGGATTTCCCGGGGTATGCTATTGGTGGACTGAGTGTTGGAGAACCGAAACATTTGATGTATGGTGTATTGGATTATACGTTACCTTTGTTGCCATCCAATAAACCACGTTATTTGATGGGGGTAGGTTCGCCCGATGCGTTGATTGAGGGGTCAATTCGTGGAGTGGACATGTTCGATTGTGTTCTGCCAACCCGGATTGCCCGTAACGGAACAACAATGACCAGCCAAGGACGTCTGGTAGTTCGCAATGCCAAGTTTGCAACAGATTTTGGACCATTAGATCCTGAATGTGATTGCTACACTTGTCGCAACTATTCCAGAGCTTATCTGCGTCATTTGATCAAAGCAGATGAAACATTTGGCCTGCGTTTGACAACGATCCATAATCTTCATTTCTTGCAGAATTTGATGCGTAACGTACGTAAAGCCATTATGGAAGATCGTTTGCTTGATTTCCGGGATGAATTTTTCGATCAATATGGTCTTCATGACAATGACAAAGGTTTCTGATTCAAGTTTTGTGGAAGCCGGCGTAACAAGTAATATCTGTACGTATAGTCGATAAGGGGGAGTTTTGAATGTTTCAAGGAATGCCTCTAGCAGGAGCGCAAGGCGGTGGAATCGTATCTTTGATTGTACCTTTAGTACTCATGGTTGCGATTTTCTACTTCTTAATGATTCGTCCACAGAACAAAAAGCAAAAGCAACGGAATTCCATGCTGAGCCAGTTGAAAAAAGGCGATAAAATTGTAACGATTGGTGGCCTTCACGGAACGATCGCTGAGATTACGGACGATGTGGTTGTATTGCGTGTAAACGATGTAACTAAGCTTACATTTGACCGTAATGCAATCAGCACGGCCGTAGCTCGTGATACGGCTGTTGAATAGTTACTGTAACATAGAATAATGAGGGTGCGTTTGTGGCGTATCCCTAGTAGAGAACCGGATCTCCCTGGAGACCCGGTTCTCTTTTTTGATTTATGAGGGAAGGTCGATGTTCTTTACCAGTCAGTTAGGAGCGATGCGTATTAACACCGAATATGCCACCGAGAGCTGAAATGAAGAACGCGCTAAGCATTTGTAAACTGTCCTTCCAATTAAACGAAGCATCCAGTGCGAGAAATCCGATCAACAGCACAAGGAGTCCATATACGATTCCGGTAATCCCTCCGTAGTACCATCCTTTTTCACCAGAACGTTTGCCTGCCACAAAACCACCAACCAATAATGACAAGCCATGAACAACATAGGTATACAACGAGAGGTCCTGTTCCCGCATTCCGCTCATCCAGAGAAACAAGGAGAGAATAAATGCCCCGATAAACATCCATACAAAAGCCTGACAGAGGCCTGACAGAATCGGATTGGACACTCGAAACGAAACCAAGCGGCGGATCAATTGCATGAAGCAACCCCCTTGTACAAGTTATAAGTTAATACAGTGTATGGTCAAGCCTTCGGACTTATGAACTGTTTTCCATTAAATGAACGGATTATTTCTGCATGAGCATGTAAGGTTCAGGTCAAAATAGGGATTGCACTACCCAGCTAACTGTTAAAAACTCAGTTTCGAAGGAGGACCCCTGTTGTGAACTTCCCAGATGTCGGATCACATATCTTTCGAACCATTCTCATGTACTTTTTGGTGTATTGTGCAATGAGGGTTATGGGTAAACGTGAGATTGGTAAGCTATCCATGTTTGATCTTGTCGTGTCCATTATGCTTGCTGAAATGGCTGCTTTTGTCATTGAAGATATTGATAAACCGCTCTCTCACGGGATTGCCCCCATGCTTACCTTGATCATTGTACAGATCGGAATGGCCTTTATAGGTCTTAAAAGTCGGCGTCTTCGCCTGATAATTGATGGCAAACCTACTGTTTTGATCTCCAAAGGCGTCCTTCACCGGGATGAGATGCGGAAGCAACGCTATAATCTGGATGATCTATTGCAACAACTCCGTGAACAGAATGTAGACAGTATCGGTGAGGTTGATTTCGCTATTTTGGAGACCACAGGCAAGCTGACCGTGTTTCCCAAGGATGAGAATACTTCTAACGACAGCAATTCTTCCGGTTCTGACTCAGAAGATTCTTCTTCCAGTAAATCCAAAATAGGAAAAAACCAGATTGACGGATCTCCAAATATCAAATTTCCAAATATTAAATATGAAGGTCTGCCACTACCCTTAATTATGGACGGAAAGGTTCAGGATCAGAATCTTGAGATCATTCAGAAAACGAGATTTTGGCTGAAAAATCAAATTCAATATAACGGAATTCTGGATTTCAAGGATGTATTTATATGTTCCATTGACCACAATGGGAAGATATATGTCAGTCCAAAAGATGATAAAAAATGAAAATCATTTGCCTGACCGGCGCTTGAACCATGAACCAATCAAAGGAACACGGGACAGATCATGAAAGTCAATCATTTTGGTCCAGCCCATGACGATGAAATACACGATAAGCCCGACAAAAGGAGCGAGAAGCATCCTTACCCAAAAAGGCAATATCATGGCAGTCTCTTCGTATACAAGTAGGGTCGCTGCTCCCATGATAAACATTCCTGCACCCGTCTTGACCCAATCCATCATTTTGAAGCGGAACTGTAGCAGGCTACGTACGCTTTGGGCATGCAACAGGGTAACTACCGTAGAATTCACACAGATGGCGATGACTGCACCGAAGATGCCATATTCAGGCTGGGAAGCAAGCGTTAAAATCATCGTGATTTTGATAACAGCACCGATAAACGTATTTAGCAATGCTTTACCTGGACGGTCAAGAGCTTGTAATGCAGCTTGAAGAGGAGCTTGAATATAAATGAACAAAGCAAAAGGAGCCATTAGCTTCAGCATGCTTCCGATCGATGCATCATTATACAGAACAAGACACATCGGTTCGGCAAGCACATACATAAACACGGAAAACGGAGCACCTGTCACAAGTGCCAAACGTAAGGCCTGATGCATTCTTTTGTGAATCAGTGCGCGATCTCCCTGAGCAGAAGCTTCGGACAGTGAAGGCACAAGTGATGTCGCGAGCGATGAGGTTAGTGCCCCCGGCAGCAGCAGCAAAGGAATAATCATACCTTGTAATGCACCATATTGTGCTGTAGCGAGCCCTTTGGATATGCCTGCCAGAGCCAGACTCTGGGCAGTAACGATGGTTTCGGCCAGATAGGATAAGGAGCCAACCAATCGGCCTGCTGTAACAGGAATAGAGATTGCAAGCAAACGCCGGATTAATCCCGGCTGTGGAGTACCCGTTTCTTTCAGAACTGAAGGTATTGGGTTTAAAGGTTTGGCTGTGAGATTGGACATGTTCTGTTGCATAGCGAGCGGTAACTCTTTCTTCTGCCTGTTATACTTCCACAAGAGTACAAGCATACCGCCGAATTCTCCAACGAGCGCGCCCAGCATGGCACCAGCAGCAGCTTGGGCAATACCGTGGGGGAGGAGAAGCCAGGCAAACCAAATGACACAGACGATACGAATGATGGTTTCAACAATGGATGAAATGGCAGTAGGCATCATATTTTGCTTGCCTTGGAAGTACCCTCTGTAGACAGCAGATACGGCGATAATGGCAATCATGGGGCTCATACTAACGAACGTATGGTACACCCGCTCATCAGTGAGCACGTACTTGGTAACCCAGGGTGCAAACAGGATGCACAAAAACATGAATACAACACCAAGGGTCAACGTAAAACTTAAGCTTACTTGCAGGATTCGCTGGGGAGAATAACGATTGGCACCGGTATCAGCTTCGGCAACGAGCTTGGCTACGGCGAGCGGAATACCACCCGTAATTAATGTCACCAGTACGATAAAAAAGGGATAGCTCAATTGGTAGATGCCAACACCTTCTGCACCGATGACTCGTGGCAGCGCAATGCGCGGTATGAAACCAAGTATTCGATTAATTATGCCTGCCGCGAGCAGGATCATGGCCCCCTGAATAAATGTCTGTTTCTTCAAGACTACCCCTCTTTCCCGGTTGAAAGTACAGGCTATCAACATAAACGGGACAAAGCCGTTGTTCTTCATCCTATGCCAGTCCTTTATCTTCTCATGACAACTTGGACACGATTAACAAAAAGAACCATAATCAGCAAGAAGGAATATGATTAGGTGAAGTCGAATCATGTAATATTGATGCCGCATAAAGGCTTGGATGTACGAAGGGAGGCTCCCCGTTGGAAGAAATGAATGATGTGGAGTTGGAACAGTCAATAGAGATGCTCTGCCGTAGCAAGGCGGAGGAATTAAGGCTTGTCGGTTACGAATATGTCACCAGCAAAGATGTCTGGAATTGCGTCAGTCATAAATATGAAAAACAGGGCATTCCACCGCTTCACCAGCTGGTGAACGACATTTTGTCACTGAAAGCAACAAGCTTTATGAACTTTATGACCGTGTCTGCATACCGGGGGTCCTCTTTCTAGACGAAAGGGATCTTTTTTGTTGAAAATTGACTGCTTTTTACGGCATCGCTATAATAGGAATATTGAGAACGAAAGGGGATCTAGGAACGGCATGAAAAGAATTATCAGTTTCATTCTGGTCGTGCTTGTCACCACAGGGGTAATGGTGGGAACAAGCCCGGAACTGCTCAAAAATATACGCTTGGGCCTTGATTTAAAGGGAGGCTACGAGATTTTATATGAAGCAGAGCCGCTCGAAGCAGGTCAACAAGTAACGAAAGCATCTTTGGTGCAAACGGCCAAAAGCCTTGAAAGCCGCGCCAATGCGCTTGGAACAAGCGAACCGGAGGTAACCACTGAAGGAAGCAACCGGATTCGATTGAAGTTGGCAGGGGTTACGGATGAGGCTGAAGTTAGAGCCAAAATGAAAGAACCTGCTGTTTTGACCTTCCGTAGTAAAGCAGAGAACGACAAGGAAGGCGAATACACCAAAATTGAGCTTCGCGGAAATGAATTTGTTGAGAATGCAGCCAAAGTTGTGTTCACTCAATTGAATGAGCCGATGATTGACATTCAAGTGAAAGACAAAGCCAAATTTTCCGAGATTACCAAACGTTTGATCGGACAACCTCTCGCTATTTATTTGGACGATGAGCTTCTATCTGCTCCAACCGTTAGACAACAGTTGACAGATGGTTCCGCTCAGATTTCGGGTGCTTACACACGTGACGAAGCAAACCAGCTTCGTGACACCATTAACCTGGGTGCATTGCCACTGAAACTTACAGAGAAGTATTCACAAAGTGTTGGTGCAACACTTGGTAAGCTTTCTTTGGATCAGACTATTAAAGCGGGATTGATTGGTTCCGTTATTATTCTAGTGTTCATGATTGGGCTTTATCGCATTCCTGGTATTATTGCGAGTTTTGCCTTGATTACACATACGTGGCTGGTACTTGCAATCTTCTATTTAGGAGAATTCGTGCTTACCCTTCCAGGTATTGCGGCGTTTATCCTGGGTATAGGGATGGCGGTGGATGCCAATATCATCACGTACGAACGGATTAAAGAAGAGATGCGCAGTGGTAAGTCGATCTTGTCTTCGGTTAAAGCGGGTGGTAAACATTCCTTCCGGACAATCATTGACTCCAATGTCACTACCATTATTGCGGCCGCTGTTATGTTCTTCCTGGGTACAGGTGCGGTTAAAGGTTTTGCACTCGTGCTGATCTTTGATATTGTCACCAGTATCATCACGAATATTTTCTTCTCCCGCTTCCTGTTGACCCTGCTCGTACGGGCTAACGTGTTGAAGAAGCCTAAGTACTTCGGAGTGAAGGAGAGTGAAATTCGTGCGCTTTAATTGGAATTTTGATTATATTAAAGGAAGTAAAATTGCCTATACATTCTCGATCATTTTAACTGTGGTAGGGATTATCAGTTTGCTCTCACTTGGATTAAACTACGCCGTTGACTTCCGTTCAGGATCAAATGTGGATATTACCGTATCCAAAGCAGTTACAACGGAGCAAATCAATCCAATCGTGAATGAACTGGGTGTTGACACAAAGGAAGTCCAGATTACAACTGGATCTGATCGGGTTAATATTCGATTCTCGAACGTACTGGATGAAAACCAAGAAAGCAAATTCAAGCAAGAATTTAGCAAACTGGATGAGACTGCTTCTTATGAAGTGAATACCGTTGATCCAGAAATGGCCAAAGAGCTTGAGCGTAATGCAATCTATGCGGTGCTGATTGCCAGTATCGGAATCATGATCTATGTTGCGATTCGATTCGAATGGCGATTCGCTTTGGCAGCAGTTGTTTCCATATTCCATGATGCCTTCGTAGTTATAAGTGTATTTTCTATATTCCGTCTTGAAGTGAATCTGACCTTTATTACGGCAGTGTTAACCATTGTCGGATTCTCGATCAACGATACGATCGTTATCTTTGACCGGATTCGGGAGAATCTGCGTTTCGCCAAAAAATCAACGAAAGCTGATTTGCGTGAAGTGGTGAATCATAGTTTAGCCCAAACGATGACGCGCTCGCTGAATACAACATTTACTGTATTTGTTGCTTCACTCTGTTTGTTTATTTTTGGCGGAGAGTCGATTCGTATGTTCTCTCTGGCGATGGTGATCGGAACATTCTTCGGTGCCTATTCTTCAATCTTTATTGCAGCTCCATTATGGTTTACGCTCAAAGGTAAACAAACGAACAAACCTAAGACAGTAGCTAAAGAATCTAACTAAACATTTTATTGTGAAGCCGCGTCTGCCAGGCGCGGTTTTGCAACTTTATGTACAGAATTAAGGGGGAATATTCATGACCAGAGAACATATCCCATCTGCCCAGGCTGCCACATGGAGCGGTATTGCTGGTAATATGGGACTTGCGGTGATCAAGGCGGGAGTCGGTTATATGGCAAACAGCAAATCATTGCTCGCTGACGGCTTGTATTCTGCTTCTGAAGCTGGTTCTGCCCTGGCAGGTCTCTTTCCCTCCAAGTCTGTACGTGATAAGAGCAAGGCTCGCAGGGGACGGTTTAAAGAACATTCAAGTGTTGCTAGACCCGGAATCTCAGTATTGTTATCTGTGCTGATTCTCATGGGTGGATTACAGCTTGCCATCTCCGCATTGGGCAGTCTCTCCGGAAGTGAACCGGAAGCACCCGGCAAGTCGGTACTTTTGGTGGCTGTTGCAGCTTTGGCTGTGAAAGAAGCGATTTTTCAATTTCAGTACAGATATTTCCGTAAACGAAACCAGTCTCAGGCGCTGGCCTATGCACAGCAACATCGCCGTGCACTCTATTGTTCGCTCACCGTGTTAATCGGCATTATAGGATCGATGGCTGGTGAAGAAACGGGTTTGAGCATGCTGCTCTACCTGGACCCCACAGCTGCGTTGATTGCTTCCTGTTTTGTGCTTCACAAGGGTTACCGAATGATTGTGGACACAGTCTATGGTTCACTCGTTCAGGAGTTGGAGCAGGAAGAAGCGTCAGATTTCAAAGAGACCGTACAGCGGGTATATGGCATCATTACCATTGAGCATTTGGTTGCACGTGAACAGGAACATGACGTTACGATTGAGCTGGTCATTAGTGTGAATCCGAGGATCTCGATACTGGAAGCACAGGAGATTGCAAATCGTGCCAAGACATTACTGCTCACCCGTTTCAGTCATGTGAAAGAAGTACAGATTCAAGCGATACCTTATGATCCAGGTTATCCCTATAAATCCAATCATGAACTGCCCGATCACGAAGCGACATTAATTCAGTAGTGAAGCGCGGGTCCAGTAGATCAGGAAAGGAGCGTTATCATTGCTTTATTCGCAATACCGGTGGAATACACCGAATATCGATTTGGAGGCGGCTGCGGGACTCTCGCAGGCGCTTTCCGTTTCACCCCTTGTTGGACGTTTGCTTGTGAGTCGAGGAGTGCACAATGAGAAGGAGGCCGAACGTTTTTTGCATCCTGACCTTAATCAGATGCATGATCCCTATCTGCTCCTCGGCATGAATGAAGCTGTGCCACGTATCAAACTGGCATTGGAGCGGGAAGAACATATTTTGATCTACGGGGATTATGACGCTGATGGCGTATCCAGCACATCGCTTATGATCCATTTGATGCGTCATCTTGGGGCTTCGTACGATATCTATATCCCTCATCGCTCGAATGAAGGGTATGGGTTGCACAACCATGCGTTGGATTGGGCCCATCAACAAGGCGTTTCATTGATTATTACCGTGGATACCGGAATCAGTGCTGTTGAACAGATTGCCTATGCGGCAACACTGGGAATTGAAGTCATTGTGACAGACCACCACGAGCCACCTGAAATTTTGCCAGAAGCCTTTACTCTTATTAATCCAAAACTTCCAGGATGTCCGTATCCTTTTAAAGGTTTGGCCGGAGCGGGAGTAGCCCTGAAACTTGCTCAGGCACTAATCGGGGAGGTACCCGGTGAATGGATGGAGATTGCCGCCATCGGTACCGTAGCCGATCTGATGCCTTTGGAAGGGGAGAACCGGGTTATCGTCAGTTATGGAATAGAATCGATGCGTGGTTCACGTCTACCCGGTGTGAGTGCATTGCTGGAAATCAGTGGAGTGGATCAGAGTCAGGTGACTTCAATTAATATTGCCTTTGCCATGGCACCTCGTATTAATGCCAGTGGACGTTTGGATCATGCCGGGAGAGCGGTATCACTTCTCACCACCGAGAATCTGGATGAAGCTCATACGCTTGCGGGCCAACTAGATCTATTGAATCGGGAGCGGCAGCAAGTCGTAGAGGGCATATTACAAGAAGCAACTGCACAGCTGGAACAAAAGATACAGCTACGTTCAGGATCCGTTCCAGATGTAATCGTATTGGCTGGTGAGGGCTGGAACGTTGGAGTGGTTGGTATTGTGGCGTCCAAATTGCTGGAGCGTTATTACCGACCTACACTTATCCTTGGGATCGATCCAGAGAGCGGTGTCTGCAAGGGCTCTGCGCGCTCCATTGAGGGCTTGGATATCTATCAGGCACTCACAGTCAATAAACACACTATGGACCATTACGGGGGACACCCTGCTGCAGCAGGTATGACCTTGCATCGGGAACAGCTGGAAGAACTTGAGGCTGGTTTGAATGAGTTTGCTGCATCTGTATTAACTGAAGAGGACTTTGTACCTCAACGTCTTGCGGATGATGAATGCAGAATCAGTGATGTTCCGCTGAAAGTGATCCAGGAGATCGACAGATTGCAGCCTTTTGGAATGAGCAATCCTTCGCCACGGTTTGTATTGAGAAGTGTGACTGTGAAGGAAACCAGAACGATGGGACGAGAGAAACGCCATCTGAAACTGGTTCTGGAACAGGATGGTCAGCAACTGGAAACCGTCGCTTTTGGCAAGGGAGCGTTAGCAGAATTTCTTCTCCCAGGTTCCGTTATTGATGTGATGGGAGAACTGTCCATCAATGAATGGAATGGAATGAGAAAACCTCAATTGATGCTTCAGGACATTCATGTTCCTCAGGTTCAAGTGTTTGATTTGCGCGGAAATGCCGAGCCATTAAATGCGATGAAACATTTCTTGAGCTCACTTGAGGTGCATCTGCGATATAAATCTGGTTCTGTTGGTGCAATTGTTCGGAAAGAAACAGACGTTTCCGAGGGAAATTCATTGTATGAACCTTGCCTTTGGGTATATGATAGAAAGGTCGGGTTATTTCCGTGTAATGCTGCTGCACAGCATTATGGACAGGAACAAGTCCGGACGTTATTTGTGTTTGATACGCCGGAAACCCCGGAACAACTTAATGCCATGCTGGCTTTGTTCAGTGGAGCTGAGAATATCATCCTTCTGCACGGATCAGGCAACCGCCGAGATCGCCTTCAGATGCCTTCCAGAGAACTCTTTAAGCGTATTTATATGCAGGTGTTGAAATGGAAAGCTGAACCCGTGGAGGAACAAGAGATTACTCCTGTGCTCAGTCGTCAGTGTAGTTGTTCGCCGCGCATGATTACGATGATGTTGGATGTATTCGAAGAGTTATCCTTCATTACCCGTGATAACGGCAAAATTACGTTTGTGGATAACCCGCCTAAGCGTGAACTAACCGCTTCACGTCACTATCAGGCGCTCGAAAATATGGCCGAGATAGAACAGGTGATGCTGGATGCAGCCACACCGCAACTGACACAATGGATGATATCCCGGATGAAGGGCGTATCTTAGATGGAAGTTTGTGTATTTATTTTAGGAGGAGATTATTTTGGATTTTAAAGATTATATTCGTGTCATCCCTGACTTTCCACAACCGGGAATCAGCTTTAAGGACATTACAACATTGTTGAAGGATGGAGAAATGTACCGCAATGCGATCAATGAACTGAAAGTGATGGTTTCTGATCTCAAAATTGACGTTATTGCTGGACCTGAAGCACGTGGTTTCGTTGTGGGCGCCCCTCTGGCATACGCTCTTGGTGTCGGTTTTGCTCCGATTCGCAAAAGTGGAAAACTGCCTGGAGAGACGATTGAAGTTGGTTATGATCTCGAGTATGGCAAGGATACACTCGCGATGCACACAGATGCGATTGAAAAAGGTCAAAATGTCCTGATCGCAGATGATCTGCTCGCAACGGGTGGAACGATTGCAACTTCCATCAACTTGATTGAACAATTGGGTGGGAACGTTGTTGGTGCTGCATTCCTGATCGAGCTGTCTGATCTGAATGGTCGTGCTAAGTTGCCTGGAAAAATCGATGTATTCACATTGATGAACTACTAAGTTTAAATCTCCACTTGGAGTGTTGTGATTAAAACCTGAATTGCTTTTCCGTTTCCCGGGAAATAATATACAGCATTAATGATTATAAAAAAGCCTGTTCTATCCAACCGTTAAGGTTGGATAGAACAGGCTTTTTTTGATTATATACGGTACAGTGAGATTAATCAGGCGTTTTTTCAGTGATAGGCTGTTTTTGCGAATCGTCATTCAACCAACCCATTACTTCAAACAGTTTGAACAACAAGCTCATCAGGATTCCGACGATGGTTGCCAGTGCCATCCCTTTCAGATGAACGCCGTAGAAGACAACCTCAGTACCACTCAGTCCAATGACCAGTACAAGTGTAGTAAGCAGTAAATTGGTCGGCTTGGCAAAGTCGACTTTCTGTTCAACCAGAATACGCAGACCCGATGCTGCAATAACTCCGAACAGAAGCAGGGATACCCCACCCATAACAGGCACAGGAATGTTAGCTACAAGTGCTGAGAACGTCCCTGAGAAGGAGAGCACGATTGCAATAACCGCTGCCCCACCAATGACGTATGTAGAGTATACGCGGGTCAGTGCCATAACACCGATGTTCTCACCATAGGTTGTATTGGGAGTAGATCCTACAAACCCGGAAAGAATGGTGGATACCCCGTTACCAAGCAGGGAACGATGGAGGCCTGGGTCTTTCGAAAGATCTTTGCCCACAATGCTGCTGGTTACAAGTAAATGTCCAATATGTTCTACGATAACGACAAGCGCTACAGGTAAAATGGTGAAAATGACGGACCAGTCAAATGTAGGTGTGGTTATAGTCGGTAGTGAGATGAAATCAGCTTGTCCAATAGCTTGTTTGTCTACGAGACCCATTAAACTACCCAATACATAACCGGATACAATTCCGATTAAAATATGAATGATTTTGGGGAAACCACGGAACGTCACGGCTCCAATGACAGTGATTCCGAGCGTGACCATAGAGAGAATAATGGGTTTTGCCTGAGGAAACCAGTTGGGGTTAGCTACAGGATCCGAATTAATTAATCCGGCCATACCAGCTGCAACGGGTACGAGTTCCAGACCGATCAGGGCAACAATGGCACCCATAACTGCTGGGGGAAAGACTACGTTAATCCATCCGGTACCAGCATATTTAATAATGAGGGCTACGAGGCAGAACACAATACCTGTAATGATAAAGGCGCCCAGTGCCATGGAGTAACCGTTACCTGGATTTTCTTTTAATACCATTGTGACAGGTGCAATAAAGGCAAAGCTTGATCCGAGATATGCTGGAATCTTACCTTTACACATCAGTATGTACAACAGTGTTCCAATCCCGTTCATCAGCAGGATCATACTTGGATCGACACCGAACAGGTTAGGTACAAGCACCGTGCTGCCAAACATGGCGAACAAATGCTGAAGGCTAAGCAGTGAACCTGAGCCAAGTGGCATCTTTTGATTAACCTGAATTTCGCGTTGCAATGAATTTCATCTCCTTTTCCGAAACACAAACTTTCAATAGATTACAGAGTTTCTCTTAATTAAGCAATAACATTTTTGACGTAGCAGAGCGATGGAATTTATATTTTCATGAATTTTCCTTCTATTTCAGCAAATAACGGCAATAATACATAAGAATTAAAGAAATACATTCAATCCCCTGTGAAGCATAGGGAAACGGGTTAACAGTAATACAGATCACCAATATAAAAATTGGATAAGCGCTCTTATTCGTCAGCAGTTGACGGGAAACGGGCGAAGCGTCATAATTATAGGAAATTACTTTTACGGGGAACCTGTGTTGCAGCACTGTCACGGGTTCCATTTGGTATAGAAAGGACACGGAACAGATCAGAATGGGCATAGAGCAATTACTCGAGAAGGCCGGGGCATATATCAAAGAACCCGATCTGGTGCGCATACGAGAAGCTTACGAATTTGCTGATCAGGCCCACCATGGACAGACGCGAAAATCGGGAGAACCGTATATTCTGCATCCGCTTGCGGTTGCCGACATTGTTGTGAACATGCAGATGGACACCATCTCCATAATAGCAGCGCTTCTTCATGATGTAGTAGAGGATACTACGGTCTCACTTGAAGAGATCCGCAATCATTTCGGCAATACGTGTGCCATGCTTGTTGACGGCTTGACGAAGCTGGAACGTATTAAGTTCCGCTCCAAGGAAGAACAGCAGAACGAGAACTACCGCAAAATGTTCATCGCCATGGCGCAGGACATCCGTGTCATCGTGATTAAATTGGCTGACCGTCTGCATAATATGCGGACACTCAAGTTTCAGTCGGAAGAAAGCCAGCGCCGAATTTCATATGAGACGCTGGAAATTTTCTGTCCGATTGCGAACCGTCTGGGGATCTCTGCGATCAAATGGGAAATGGAGGACATCGCCCTCCGTTATTTGAATCCGCAGCAATATTACCGTATTGCGAACCTGATGCACAAAAAGCGTGCCGAACGTGAGCAATATATTGATACGGTTATGGACGGAATTACGAACAAACTCGATGAGATGGGCATTCAGGCAGACCTTTCGGGCCGCCCGAAACATATCTACAGCGTGTTCAAGAAAATGACCACCAAAAACAAGCAGTTTAACGAAATTTATGATCTGCTTGCCATTCGTATTATTGTGGATAATATCAAGGATTGTTATGCTACCCTGGGAATTATACACACCTTATGGAAACCGATGCCTGGACGTTTTAAAGACTATATTGCGATGCCAAAGGCGAATATGTACCAATCGCTGCATACAACCGTAGTTGGTCCCAATGGCGAACCAACGGAAGTACAGATCCGGACATGGGATATGCACCGGACTGCTGAATTTGGTATCGCTGCTCACTGGGCATATAAGGAAGGCGCAGCGGCAGGTCCGCAATTCGAAGATAAAATTACGTTCTTCCGCGAAATTCTTGAACTCCAAAATGAAGCACAGGACGCGTCAGAATTCGTAGAATCGCTCAAAATGGATTTCTTCTCGGATCTGGTATTTGTATTTACGCCAAAAGGAGAAGTCATTGAATTGCCGATCGGCTCTGTTCCTTTGGATTTTGCTTATCGAATTCATACGGAGGTTGGTAATCGGACCATTGGTGCCAAAGTAAACGGTCGGATTGTTCCGCTTGATTATCATCTGAAGACAGGTGATATCATCGAAATTTTGACGTCCAAACATTCTTACGGACCGAGCCAGGACTGGATGAAAATTGCGAAATCTTCTCATGCACGAGCGAAGATCAAACAATGGTTCAAGAAGGAACGCCGTGAAGAAAACGTTGAAAAAGGTCGGGAAAGCTGTGAGCGTGAACTGAAACGTATGGGGCTTGATCCTTCTGCGTGGATGACGGATGACAAGTTGATGGAAGCTGCCAAAAAATATGCATTTAATGATATTGAGGACATGCTTGCGGCTGTTGGATTCGGTGGGATTACTGCTGCACAGATTGTAACCAAAGCAACCGAAAAACTGCGTAAAGAGCAGGAAGAATCCAGTTTGCTGGAATTAAATTCTGAGATGCGCGAGCTGAAACCTGCGCCTGAGCGCAGAAATCGACCAACCAACGGTATTCGTGTCAAAGGCATCGATAATCTGCTTGTTCGATTCGCACGATGCTGTAATCCTGTACCTGGAGATGACATTATCGGATACGTTACACGTGGACGCGGCGTTTCCGTACACCGTAGTGACTGTCCGAATATTCCTACAAGTGCAGACGGTGAAGAAGCAGCACGTGTTATAGAGGTCGAGTGGGAAGAGAATATCGAAGCAAGTTACAGTGTGGATATTGAGATTACAGGCCATGATCGGAATGGCTTGCTCAATGAGGTACTTCAGGCTGTATCTGAAAGTAAAACCAATATATCTGCCGTTACAGGACGGACAGATAAAAATAAATTAGCATTGGTGCACGTCACAATTCTGATTCGTAATACGGATCATCTGCAATCCGTTGTAGAACGGATCAAACGTGTGAAAGATGTCTATTCAGTGCATCGGATTATGCAGTAAGGAGCCTGTAAGATGAGGGTGCTTGTACAACGCTGTAAAGAGGCTCAGGTGACTGTGGGAGACGAGCTGACAGGTAAGATCGAATCCGGATTAATGCTGCTCGTAGGCATTACCCATGAGGACACCGGGAAGGATGCCCAGTATCTGGCTGACAAAGTTAGTGGGTTGCGGATATTTGAGGATGATCAGGAGAAGATGAATCTCAGCCTGCTTGATGTAGGCGGTGCTGTATTGTCTGTTTCCCAGTTTACCCTGTACGGAGATTGTCGCAAAGGAAAGCGCCCGAGCTTTGCGGCTGCGGCCCGACCTGAAGCGGCAGAACTGTTATATGAAACGTTTAATCAACTGCTACGGGATAAAGGTATTCAGGTGGAAACCGGGCGTTTCGGAGCGATGATGGATGTAACATTTACCAACTGGGGACCCGTGACTTTGATGCTTGAAAGTCCGGTTCGTCAGGAACTACGTGCATAATTTCATAGGGTTCAGGCCATAATGAGGGATAATTCGTTGATGACTATTTCATGATCAAAGGAGCATCCATCCAATTATGCGCCAATCTGCGAAAGAAACACGTACCCGTTCAGAACCTCTGTTACTCCCTGGCAACCTGTATGAATCATTGCACCTTGCCCGTTCGGCTGCTGAGTATGTTGCAACGATCTGGGCACTTCAGGATTCGGACAAAGGGAAGCAGAGTCATCTTCCGCGATCTTGAATGTTTACACAGGTATATAATTATCCGATATTTGGATCATACAGATTCTGAAAAAGTCCTGATTCCTTACCGAATCAGGACTTTTTGTCATGAGATGATCTTTTTAAATGTTCGTTTGATGACTTCGTTACAAAATGAAATTACATTGAATTGTTATAAATTGCTCTGGTGAGGGTAATAACAAAACGAGGCACAACGAAGTGCCATTGTACTGCAAGGCCCGATTCATAAAGAAAGTTCGAACACGGAAAGGAGAACATACATTATGAGTAAAGTTGCTTTTTTATTGGCGAATGACTTTGAAGATTCGGAGATGCAGGTTCCGTATGACGAAGTAAAAAAAGCTGGACACGAAGTGGAGATTATCGGATTAAAAGCCGGTGAGACCCTTAAAGGTAAAGGAGGAAAGGCCTCCTATACGACAGATAAGGCGATTGCTGACGCATCCGCTTCAGAGTATGATGCAGTCGTGATTCCTGGTGGATCATCCCCTGAGAATTTGCGATCTGATGCGCACATCTTGAAGTTTGTCACTGAGATCAACAGTGCGAAGAAACCAATCGCAGCGATATGTCATGGCCCGCAAATTTTGGCTAGTGCCGGTCTGTTGAAAGGCCGCACCATTACATCCTATCCACCACTTAAGGATGACATGGTAAACGCAGGAGCAGAGTTCAAGGATCATGAGGCCGTTGTGGATGGAAACTATATTACATCCCGAACACCTGAAGATGAGCCAGCGTTTGTACGTGAACTGCTAAAAGTAATATAACTTCAGCTAGTGAAACTGACATATATTGATGTATCTTAACTACGTTACATCGTGACGTTTACAAACTTCACGTTGCATTTCATTCCGAAAAAGGAGGGTTTGACATGACAAAACATATTCAGGCGTATTTTCGAACCGAGGACGAGGCAGAGGGAGCAAGAACTTCACTTCAGACGTTCCGTACAGAGCATTTGGAAGTAGGTCAACTTGATAGTGCGATAGGTAGAGACACGCGTGTTATGGTGCCACTGGTGCCTTATAATACAGCAGGTGGCGTAGGTACCAACGGAGCAATGGGTGTAGGTGCAGCCCCTGGTGTTCCAGCCAGCGAAAATGTGATCCCTGTGGTAGCCAATGTGGACCGTGATGCAGAACTGGATACTCGTGACAGAGTGAATGAGGATGGAGACCTGCTGCAAGCGGCGGATGTTTCTTCGGCCGATTATGATGATCTGCATTATGTTCTGTCTGCCAAAGTAAGGGATGAGGATTATGACGAGATTGTTCATAAGCTTCGTTCCAACCATGCCTATGTGGAAGATTTGAATTAACGTGTAGATACTTCATGGCCCTTGCACTGCTCGACCACACAGTCGAGTGATGTGCAAGGGCTTTTTAATCAGGAGGATATTAAAAAGTTAATTTATAAAGCGCTATCATTTTTGTAATATTACTGTAATATTAGATACATAAGCCTTTAACATAGTGGGCTTATAATAACACACATGACCCCCTTTTTTTATATATCCTTTGAGCCTGCACACCGTGTGCAGGCTATTTTTTTTTGAGCTGAGAATGTGTATGTTTTGGGCAGAGCTTACCCCTTTATTCAATTTTTGCTAGAATAGAGAGATGGGTTTATATATTCTACAGCGAATTGTTTTCATAGTTGGGTTACATTGGACGGTAAATTTAGCTCCAGCGATTGGGTTCAGGCGAATCCAATCCTATGACAGTGAGTATGAGGAACTCATCGCCAGAGTGATCCGTCATATTCCAGATGAACACATACTCGCTGAAACGGCCCCACCTTTTTTATATAAGTACGGGGCAGCCGTTTCTGCTTGATCGATGGAATTTGAAAGTTATATAGAATGCCTCGTTAGAGAAATGACACCTACAATGCTAAAGCAACAGAGTTCTCATGCGAATGGCTAGAGACAGATTTAAGGGGGAATTAGTTTTGAGTAAGGTTGGAAGAAATGATTTATGCCCATGCGGTAGTGGGAAAAAATATAAGAAATGTTGTCTCAACAAGGAGTCCTCTGCAGTAGAATCCATACTGGGGATAATATCAACGGAGCAACCGGTTCGGGAAGCTTCTATTCAGCCTGAGAGCAAACTGACCTTGACCAAGCTGAAAAAGATGGTGGCAAGCGATTTGAAATGGGAGCATCCGGCTCACGAACAGCTGGCCCTGCAGACTATTGAGAACATGAGGAAACAATACGAGCCAGAGGTGATTTTGGAAGCTCTGGTGTTATGGAACGGCTACTCCCGTCAGACCCGTCCTACTGTGAAGAAGACAGGCTCGTTCTCTGCTGCAATTGAGTATTTGCTGTCCGAGGAATACGGCTTCAATGTCTCAAAGGCTGAGCTGGCTGATAAATATGAGGTAACGACAGGCACGATCTCCCGGAAGGTTAAGGAGATGAGTAGTTACATCGAAGAATACGGCATGGGCGGGGAAACGGACGAGCTATTGATGCTGAACGGTCCAGGCACATCGAAAGACAAAGCACAGGCTCTGCTGTCTAAGGCAAGGGAATCGAGCTCTTCCAAACGGAGAGTACATATGGCGGAAACAGCGCTGGAGATGTATCCTGACAGTTCTGATGCGTATCTCATTCTAGCTGAGGAATCGGACGATGAGCAAGATGCACGATCTTACCTCAAGGAAGGAATCGCTGCTGGCAAACGTGAACTGGGCGAACTGTTCTTTGAGGAGAACAAAGGGGACTTCTGGGGGCTTCATGAGACTCGTCCCTATATCCGGATATGCAAAAGTTATGCCGAATCCTGCTGGTTTGGCGGAGATACGAAAGAAGCAGCACAAGTCCTGGAGCATATTCTAGAGCTTAATACGGAAGACAATACCGGAGCACGTTACTTGCTCGTTGCTGTGTATTTGTACAGTAATCAATTGGATCAGGCAGAGCAATTGCTGGAGGAGTATGGAAGAGGTGACGCCGCAGCGGCCTTTGCCTATGACAAGATTATTCTGGAGTATAAGAAAAACGGAATCACCTCCCAGCTCAAAATGCTGTACCGTGTGGCGCGGGGTGTGAACAAACATGTGCCTGATTACCTGTTGGGTTTGAAGCGGTTGCCGCATAACCTCCCTGATTTTGTCGGGATGGGCGACTCCGACGAAGCGATTGAATATGTCATTATGCATTCCCGTTTATGGGCGAGCGCGCCGGATCTGTTGAAGTGGATGCTGCAACAATAGAGGAATAAGAAGCGAATAGAAGTTGGAATTCATATGATGAATCCAGCTTCTACTAGCCATATTTTCTGTGGACTCCTCATACCATGCTGCGTGTGAGTAAAATTTTTTAGAGCTATCTTTTCGTGTTAACCCTTGACTTTAGCACTGCGGTTCATTACAATCAGAAAATAATACGTTGACTACAGTCAATACAAGTCGATTTTTGAACTATATTACTGATTTGATGACGGGACCAAGTACTCCGTACCCACATGACCAGAGAGGAATCCCAAGGCTGTAAGGATTCTCTTGATGAGCGGACGAATGACTTCCCCGAGAACAGACGGCGAACATAACAGACATGATCTGTTGACCAGTAGCCGGCCTGCGCAGGACGTGCGTTACACGTAGAGCGGAATATCTGCTTGATCAGAATGCCTTAGGCAACCCTGAATCACCAGAGATCACCTGAACGGCTAAAGTGTCAGGTTTCCGGAATGTGGGTGGTACCACGGGTGAATGTATATTACACAATCTCTCGTCCCTTTGTTTGCTGTATATACAGCGACAGGGCGAGGGATTTTTTTGTTATATTAGTTGATTTAAAAGAAATACACGAAAACGGAGAGGGCAGAAAAAAACTGTAAAAGCGAAGCGTTCGCCTTTATCACCGGATTTACACATTTAGAATGAAAATTTAAAAAATCTGGGGATAACAGCGATTGTAAGGTTGATCTGCCAGCGCAGTGATCACGTGTAGAATTTTTAACTGTAGAGAAAAAAATCAATGCTGGAGGGATCAAGATGGCTTTTCAAAAACCGACTGGAACGCAGGACTTACTGCCTGGAGTTGTCGAGAAATGGCAGTACGTAGAAGAAAAAGCACGAGATCTGTGTCGACGGTTTAATTACCGTGAGATTCGTACACCGATCTTCGAACAGACTTCTTTATTTGTACGCGGTGTAGGAGAGACTACCGATATCGTTGAGAAAGAAATGTATACCTTTGATGACAAAGGCAATCGCAGCATGACTCTTCGTCCAGAGGGAACAGCCGGTGTTGTCCGTGCGTATGTAGAGAATAAAATCTACGGCGAACCGGATGTGAGCAAGTTGTATTACATCGGTCCGATGTTCCGGTATGAGCGTCCGCAGGCAGGCCGTCAGCGTCAGTTCCACCAGTTTGGTGTAGAAGCCATCGGTGCACTGGACCCGGCGATTGATGCCGAAGTCATCGCACTGGGCTACCAGTTGTGTGTTGAGCTCGGCTTGAAGGATGTTAAAGTGGAGATCAACTCCGTTGGTAACTCGACTAGCCGTGCAGAATACCGCGAGACATTACTTGGGTTCCTCAGACCGATGAAAGACAGCCTGTGCAAGGACTGTCAGTCCCGCATGGAGCGTAATCCGCTGCGTGTACTCGACTGTAAAGTCGATCAGGACAAATTCGTAGGGGCACCGTCCATATTGGATAGCCTGGATGAAGAGTCTTTGAATCACTTTGCCAAGCTACAGGCATACCTGGATGATTTCGGAGTAGATTATGCTGTGAACAATCGTCTGGTACGGGGCTTGGATTATTACACGCTGACTGCGTTTGAATTAAAAGCCCAAGGGATTGGAGCAATTGATACGGTTGGCGGCGGTGGCCGGTACAATGGTCTCGTTGGAGATATCGGCGGACCTGATCAGCCGGGCATCGGCTTCGGTATTGGTTTGGAGCGTATTCAACTGATTCTGGAGCACCAAAACATTGAGGTGACTACGCTCGCTCCACTGGATGTGTACTTTGTTGCTCTGGGAGAGGCCGCTGATCGTGAAGTGAACCGACTGTTGTTCAAACTTCGCCAGTCTGGACTGTCTGGTGAACGTGATTATCTGGGTCGCAAGATGAAAGCACAGATGAAGTCAGCTGACCGTTTCAAATCCCGCTATACCGCCATCCTTGGTGATGACGAGCTAGAGCGTGGTGAGATCGCCCTCAAGTCGATGGATACGGGTGAGCAACAAACCGTGAAGCTTGATGATCTGGTAGCGGCAATTCGCGAAGGTAAATAAGCACGAAGTGTTACATTAAGTCTTAAACATTCAAGTTAAACAATTGATCCGGCAAAATTACTGAGGTTCACCGACGATTCCAATTAAGCGGAAGTTGGCGGGCCAGAGGTAACATGCCTTTTTGAATACATGGTCTACACGTAACCGGACTGTTGAAGAGCAGGTAATAATTGCCCATACAGAACGGAAATTCACATAATGAGGAGTTTGGTTATGAAAAGAAGTCATCATTGCGGCGCATTAACACCCGCACACATCGGTGAAACAGTAACATTGAACGGTTGGGTTCAAACCCGCCGTGACTTGGGGGGCGTACTTTTCATCGATCTGCGTGATCGTAGCGGAATTGTACAAGTTGTCTTTAACCCGGCTTATTCCGGTGAAGCTTTGCAAATCGCAGATCGCGTACGTAGCGAGTATGTTATCGCAGTAACGGGTAAAGTTGTTAAACGTGATGCAGAAACAGTTAACAAAAACCTGCCTACTGGCGAAATTGAAGTTCAAATCACAGAAATCGAAGTGCTCAATGCAGCCAAAACACCTCCATTCTTCATTGAAGATGGTGTTGAAGTTGATGAATCCCTTCGTTTGAAATATCGTTACCTGGACCTGCGTCGTCCGGAAATGTTCGAAACATTGAAACTGCGTTCCAAAGCATCCAAAGTGTTCCGTGACTACCTGGATGGAGAAGAGTTCGTTGAAGTGGAAACACCAATCCTGACCAAGAGTTCCCCGGAAGGTGCGCGTGATTATCTCGTACCGAGCCGTGTGCATGAAGGTGAATTCTTCGCCTTGCCACAATCCCCACAAATCTACAAACAATTGCTGATGGTCGGTGGCGTTGAGCGTTATTATCAGATCGCTCGTTGTTTCCGGGATGAGGATCTGCGTGCAGACCGTCAACCAGAATTCACTCAAGTCGACATCGAGACTTCTTTCCTGCAACAGGATGACCTGCTGCCAATGATGGAAGAACTGATGGCCAAATTGCTGCGTGAAACGAAAGGTATTGAGCTGGAACTGCCTTTCCAACGGATTACGTATGCAGATGCAATGGGTAAATATGGTTCAGACAAACCAGATCTGCGCTTCGGTATGGAACTGGTTGAAATGAACGATATTGTAGCCAACAGTGGTGTGAAAGTGTTTGCTTCCGTCATCGAAAAAGGTGGAGAAGTGAAAGTGCTGAACGCTAAAGGGTGTGGGACATGGAGCCGTAAAGAGATCGATGATCTCGGACCATTTGCTGCACGTTACGGTGCGAAAGGTCTGGCTTGGATTCAAGTAAAAGACGGCGAGTTCAAAGGGCCAATCGTGAAGTTCTTCACGCCTGAAGAAATCGAAGCTGTCAAAGAACGCACAGGTGCTGAGGATGGCGACTTGTTGCTCTTCTCTGCTGACACGAAAAAAGTGGTTGCTGACGTGCTGGGTGCATTGCGTCTGAAAATCGGCCGTCAACTCGGACTGATCGATGACAGCAAATTCAAATTCGCTTGGGTTGTGGACTTCCCACTCCTCGGATATGATGAAGATGCAAAACGTTATGTGGCAGAACACCATCCGTTCACACGTCCAAAAGACGAAGATGTACATCTGTTCGACACAGATCCGGGTGCTATTCGTGCCCAAGCCTATGACCTTGTTCTCAATGGCTATGAAGTAGGTGGCGGTTCGATGCGTATCTACAAACGTGACGTTCAGGAGAAAATGTTTGCTGCCCTGGGACTCTCTACAGAAGTAGCGAATGAGAAATTCGGCTACCTGCTGGAAGCATTTGAATATGGAACACCACCACATGGCGGAATTGCTTTTGGTCTTGACCGTTTGGTGATGTTGCTGGCGGGCCGCACAAATCTGCGTGAAACGATTGCCTTCCCGAAAACGGCAAGTGCAACGGATCTGCTGATGAATGCACCTTCCGAAGTGGATGACTCGCAATTGGAACAACTTCATATCCGTGTAGCCCGTAAACCGGTAGCGGAAAAGAAATAAAGGAGGCATCGATTCTCAATGCTCCATCAATTTTCAAGAACAGAACTTGCGATCGGACCTGAAGGTCTGGACGCATTGAAAAATAGTACAGTCGCTGTGCTCGGTATTGGCGGCGTAGGTGGTATTGCTGTAGAAGCTCTTGCCCGTAGTGGTGTGGGACGCATCATCCTGATTGACAAAGACGTCGTGGACATCACCAACATCAACCGCCAGATTCATGCGCTGACCACGACAGTGGGACAGAAAAAAGCGGACCTGATGGTGGAACGTGTGAAACTGATCAATCCGGAATGTGATGCCATTGCATTGAATATGTTTTACACGGAAGAAACGTATGAGGAACTGTTCAAATATGAACTGGATTATGTGCTGGATGCATCCGACACGATTATCTACAAAATCCATCTCATTAAAGAGTGCCTGAAACGTAAAATTCCGATGATTTCCAGCATGGGTGCGGCGAATAAAATGGATCCAACGAAATTCCAGGTTGCGGATATTTCGAAAACGACCATGGACCCGATTGCCCGTGTTGTGCGGACTACACTTCGTAAAGATGGCATTAAAAAAGGTGTGAAAGTGGTTTTCTCGACTGAAAAGCCGATGAAACCGCGTGAGGACGTAACACAGAAAATCGTTCCCGAGAATGCTCCGGAAATTCGTAAGGCTAAACAGCCACCTGCGAGTAACTCATTTGTGCCTCCGGTAGCCGGACTGATTATGGTCAGTGTTGCGATTAAGGATTTGTTAGAAATTGCAGAGAACAAGCAGCAGTAACTTGCTGCCAACGGAAGAAGCGTGGATGCCGATAAGGCATCCACGCTTTTTTGTGTAGGTTATACTTCGCAATACGGAGCGGATGGGACGTCAATCGTCTATGATAGCCGAACTGTATTCCTAGATAAATGTCAGAGTTACGTCATGTACTTCAAAGTCAAAACCGTGTATGATATTCACTGCTGCGCGAAATGATGATACATACATAAACGAATTTGCGGCATATAGGTTCAACTTAACTTTTTACACAAGAACGGAGAGGACAGAAAAAAGCTGGAGAAGCGAAGCGTTCGCCTAAAAGCTTTCGGAAAGAAAGCTACATCGGAAGCATACGCTATCACCGGATTTTCCCACTGGAGAAGGAAATGCTAAAAAAATCTGGGGATAACAGCGATCGGAAGATTATTCTGTCATCGGAGTGGCAAGTGTAAACATTTTTTAGTTGAATTTATATAGAGAGGGGAATAGAACGAAATGAAACACGGATGGATGACCAGACGTCTTGGCATGGAGCCAGGAGACCAGTGGAAAAAGGAAGTTGTGGCGGGAGCCATATCCTATTTTGCCGTGGTCTATATCGTTATGGTCAATGCTACAATTCTTTCCGATGCCGGGATGCCTTTGCAGGCAGCTATGGTTGGAACCCTGCTGACGTCCATTGCAGGCTGTTTGCTCATGGCATTTGGCGGAAAATCACCGATTATCGTGGTACCCGGAATGGGGATTAATGCATTTTTCACGTATACACTTGTACATTCCATGAAATTAAGCTGGCAAGAAGCGCTGGCAGTTGTAACCGTTACAGGTATACTGTTTGCCATTGTTGCGTTTACGTCACTATACAAAATGATCAGCGAAGCGATCCCGAAAAATCTGCAGCATGGCATTACGGTCGGGATTGGTTTGTTTCTGACATTTATCGGTTTGCAAAAAAGTGGAATCGTTATCGCGCACCAGACCACATTTGTCGCGATTGGGCATTTCAATGATCCGAATGTCATTACAGCCTGCGTTACGCTGGTGATTGCCTTGATTTTATTTATACGTAACGTACAGGGTGGACTTCTCATCAGTATTCTGGTCGGGACAGGCCTTGCCTATGTACTTGGAGCAGTGAACCCGGGTGAATCCGTATCAGCGATGGATGCGCTGCGTCAATACGGTGGATTGTTTGGCGAATTGTCTCTAATGAAGCTGGCTGATGTCGCGTTCTGGATCGCGGTATTTTTGCTACTGCTAATTGTGGTATTCGAAAATATAGGATTAATTACCGCTCAGACACAGATGATTGGTCGTCCAGAGCGGTTCAAAGGAAGTCTGCGCGCACTATCCATTAGTACCGTATTGGCAGGCGTATTCGGAAGTAGTCCTCCAGTTGCTGCAGCCGAGACTACAGCCGGAATTGCGGCAGGCGGTCGCACAGGTTTGACTCCACTCGTTACAGCCGTGTTATTCGGGGCTACTTTTTTCTTCATCCCGTTGCTTGGTTACATTCCGGACAGTGCAATTGCACCCATCTTGATCATTATTGGTGGCCTGATGGTGCAAGGTGTGAAAGATATGGATTTTGGTGACTTTACAGAGGCATTCCCAGCATTTCTGATCATGGTCATGATTCCATTTACATATAGCATCGTGGACGGTATGGCGTTTGGATTTATTGCCTATCCATTAGCGAAGCTGGCAGCAGGTCAAGGTAAACAGGTACCTGTGGTCATGTATGGCATTTCCATCCTCTTTTTAGCCAATTTTGTGTTACATGGTATCTTGTAAAGCTGTGTTAAACAACAAAAGGCAACGTCATGTAAATTCGTACGTATGATCTCTGGTGAGCAGATGGAGAACGGGAGGAACGGAAATGGAAGAGCAGCAACAAACAGGGCAGAATGAACCGAAGGTAGGAAAAAAGGGATTTAAGGATTTCGTCAAGCTTATCGCTTCCACGAATCCGCCAAAATTGATTTTGATTCTTGCCCTCATCTTAACCCTGATTCAAACAACAGCCGGACTGATCGTGCCATTGATGACCAAAGGTCTGATTGATGGACTTACCACTTCGGCATTGAACAAATCTGTGATTTTGTTATTGCTTGGGGCATTTGTGATTCAGGCGATTGCCTCAGGTATTAGCATTTATATGTTAAATTACGCAGGACAACGCGTGGTCGCAACGCTACGCACTAAGCTGTGGAACAAGGTCTTGTCGCTGAGAATGCCGTATTTCGACCGAAATCGGACAGGCGATACGATGAGCCGGATTACCAATGATACAAGCCAGATCATGACGTTGATCGCAGATTATCTGGTGTCTTTTGTATCCAACATCGTTGCTGTTGTGGGTGGCGTGGCATTACTATTTTACTTGGATTGGGTGATGTCGCTCATTATTCTGAGTCTGGTGCCACTTACGCTGTTGATTCTGTTGCCGGTCGGGAAGAAAATGTACAAGATCTCCAAGAAGCAGCAGGACGAGATGGCAGGTCTTACGTCCGTGCTCAGTCAGGTTATTGGCGAGATTCGCTTGGTCAAAGCCTACGGCACGGAGAAACAGGAAGTGGAAGCAGGGGATTCCCGGATTCGTAAAATGTTCGCTTTTGGTTTGCAGGAAGCACGTATCCTTGCTCTCATCGGTCCCTTGTTTACATTTGTCATGACTGCCGTGTTGGTCGTTATTCTGGGTGTGGGGGGAATGCGCGTAGCGTCTGGCATGCTGTCACCGGGTGAACTGGTCGCGTTCATATTGCTGTTGTTCCAGGTCATTATGCCAATGGGACAATTCACGACGTTATACTCCCGTTTACAGAAAGTTGTAGGTGCAACAGAGCGCATACAAGCGATCCTTGCCGATGAGGAAGAGCCACATCACAGCACCAAGGTAGCTCCAAAAGGAAATGAGACGATTGCATTCCATGATGTACACTTTTCCTATGTCACAGGTGAGGAAGTGCTGCACGGAATCAATCTGACGGTACCTACACAAAAAGTGACAGCGATTGTCGGCCCAAGCGGTAGTGGCAAATCAACACTGTTCTCCTTGATGGAGCAGTTTTATATGCCCGATTCAGGCCACATTTCGTATGGGGGACAAGCCATAACGGAGTATTCCTTATCCTCCTGGCGTAGCAAGATTGGGTATGTGTCTCAGGAAAGTCCACTTATGGCGGGTACGATTAAAGACAACATCACGTACGGATTAGGTCGTGAGGCCACAATGGATGAGATCCGGCGAGCTGCTGATATGGCCTATTCTGCCGATTTTATCGACAAGCTGCCACAGGGTTATGACACGGAAGTGGGCGAGAGAGGAATTAAGCTATCCGGAGGCCAACGTCAGCGGATTGCTATTGCTCGTGCCTTACTGCGCAGTCCGGATATTCTCATGTTGGATGAAGCAACATCCAGTCTGGACAGCACCTCGGAGTATGAAGTACAACAGGCTTTGTCCAACCTGATGGAAGGCAGAACCACGATCGTGATCGCGCACCGATTGTCCACAGTGGTGGATTCCGATCAGATTGTTGTATTGGAGCATGGGCATGTAACCGGAACAGGAACTCATACGGAATTAATTAGCAATCATCCGGTATACCGTGAATTAGCTCAAAAACAGTTTGTGGCACAGGAAGGAAATGCAGCTACAGTACAAAACGAAGAGTAATTCTCATTAATGCAGGATCTCCATTGAAATACTCATGAGGTATTTCAACGGAGATTTTTTTCTTTTCTTAAATTCCTCATATTTACAATAAGACCAACATACTCTATATTATAGATACCGACCGTTGGTATGTATAAGGAGGAACTTATGGCCAGAAATAAATATCCTGAGCAGACACTGGACCTGATTCTGACAGTCTCAACTCAAATGTTCACCGAAAAGGGATATGAAAAGACCAGTATTCAAGACATTATAGATGAATTAGGTATGTCCAAAGGTGCAATATATCATCATTTCAAATCCAAGGAGGATATCCTTAGTGCAGTGATGGAGAAGGAGCTTGGGCGGGCAGAAGACATGTTTATGGAACTCATCCAGAACACGCATGCTCCGAATGCTAGACAGAAGCTCATCAGTATTTTGGAAAATATTATTGTTGACCCTGGAATCCAGTCTAACTCAATAGATCAGGTTCTTAGCACTCAGATCAAGAATCCACAGTTTGTACTTGGTGGAATCAGGAAGGGTGTTCTGAAGGATGCTCGAATTATTGCCGACATTATGGAACAGGGAAAGGAGGATGGGTCCATTTCAGTCGAATATCCGCTGGAGTGTGCTGAAATCTTCATGCTGCTTGTCAACATCTGGATCAACCCTCTTCTATTTGGCAGAGATCAGGAGCAGACATTGGAAAGGCTTAAGTTTTTGCAACACATGATGAAGCTCTTGGGGGCAGATATCGTTAGCGAACAGCTCATTCAGCGAATTACGAATCGGCATGCCAGCACAGGAGGCTATGCGGAGGCGGAATAAACATACACCTGATTGTTTGAAATGGAGAGGGAAAAGATGTTGAAAAGTAGTGAGCTTGCCATATGCAAGAGCATAGACATTGATCAACCCATTCATGATATACAGTTAAATTGGTTGTCAGGAGATATCAGAGTTCTTCCAAGTGTGGATGAACTGATACACGTCATGCAATATGTGGATGCGTGGTTTTCCAAGCGAAGGCTGATGCAAGTTAACATACGAGGGGATTCCTTAAGCATTGTGGACGGGAGACAAAGGAGAGGCCTCGTTGGAATAAATATTGGTAGAACAACATTGGAGATTCATGTACCAGCTCGGGTTTTTAACAGTATTTCGCTGATCTCCACAGGAGGACACCTCCGGTTGAATCGGCTTCTGGCCACTCGCTGTCAATGTAAGATCACCTCAGGTCGTGTAGACCTATCAGGGAGGATGGAGGAGCTTGAACTGTGCGCAGTGGCATCCGTAGTGAAAGTAAAACACCTTAGTGCAGATAAGCTTAATCTTCAATCCAGTTCAGCCAAGATCGACATTTCGGGGGAGTTTCGCCACTTGCAAATTATCACAACAGGCAGAAAATTAAATATGGACTGTCTCAAGATGCCAGAGAGATTGCGTTTTGTATCCACAGGGGCAAAGGCAGTGGTTTCCATTCCAGATAACGAAGGTTTCCGAATTTTACTTAAAAGAAGATCAGGAGCGTTAAAAAGTGAATTTGAATTGACTCCTCTTCATGGGGACAGCAATAATCTAATACACAAAAGTGGAAAAAGTGAATTCCAAGTGGATATTCGAGGAGGAGCTTTTCATTTAAAACACAGGAAATAAGAGACTAATCGTGTGTACTGAAAACAATGGGGGCAGATATCATGGCTGGTTGGATCGTAGGAATTAGTTTTTCCACCATCGTATTGCTAATTGGGATTTACGGCGTATTGAACAGCAGGCGCAGGCAGGCCAGAAACAAGTGGGCCTGGTGGTTTATTTTGTTTGGTTGTTGTGCGCTTGTCAGTGCCATCATTAATTATCAATTCAGATGAGCCTCATATATTACAAAAGTAAGCCTACAAAACGGATGTGGCTTTCAATTGCCCTATGTGATATAGTAAGTATCCTTTTGTATTTCCAGATCTAGGCGATACAGAGCAAAACATATTCTTAGGAGGTAACTGAAACATGTCAGACAGCTTTCAAAGTGCCTATCAAGAAGAAGAGTACAGGTTAGAGCGAACGATGGAGGAAGTGGATAGTCAGCTGGAACGACTGCAGAACATTCCGGTGTATACCGGCCACGACTTCACAGAACAAGTGCTGGAAGCTGGACGCGAAGAGCGCCGCACCGCCTTGTCCAAGAGCGCGCAGCAACCCTATTTCGGACGCTTGGATTTCGAAGAACAGGGCAGTGGTGCACGGAAACCGCTGTATATTGGCAAAATTGGCGTAGACCGCGAAGAGGTGGGGGAGCATCCGCTCGTCATCGATTGGCGTGCTCCTGTCGCGAGCCTGTTTTACTCATTTACCGGAGGGGAAGCCTCCGCTACGTATGAAGCCCCAGAAGGGCTTATTGAAGGTCTGGTGTACCTGAAACGGAACGTTGTCATTCGGCAGCGGATATTGGAACGTGTGGCGGATACATATAACCGTGACAGTGACCAGCCAGCGGTATCGGATGAATTCCTCGTTTATCGTCTGGGAGAGAACAAGGATAACAAACTCCGTGACATCGTATCTACGATTCAGGCGGAGCAGGATCTGATCATTCGTGCGGCGCGAAATACCGCATTAATCATTCAAGGTGTGGCCGGATCAGGGAAAACAACGGTTGCCCTGCATCGTCTTGCCTTTTTGCTATATCAGTACAAGGAGCAGGTATCTGCGGAGAAAATGGTTATTTTTGCACCCAACCACATGTTCCTGGATTACATCTCGGATGTACTCCCGGAACTCGGAGTAGGGGATATTCAGCAGCGGACATTCCCGGATTGGGCGATGAATCTGCTGGGGCTGGAAATGCCTTTGGCGAATACGTCGGATACATTGAACACCTGGTTCGAAACACCTGATGCACGGCCTGAATTGAATGATGATGTACCTGGACGTTACAAAGGATCGATCCGTTTCATGGAGCTTATTCGAGAGTGGCTGTCAGGCATGGAAGCGGATTCCGTACCGGATATGGACTTCAGTCCATGGGACGGTAAGGTGCTTAGCAAGACGGAGATCGAGAACTGGTTCGGACAGGAATACAAACATTATCCGCTGGCCAAACGCAAAGAACGGGTCATGGCGCGGGTTCACCGCTGGATTGAGATGGAACTTAAGAAACCGATGCCAGAAGCTGTGCGCAAAGAACGCAAGAAAAAAGCGTCTACTCGTGAGAAAGCCTATGCCAAAAAATGGCCTCAATACGAGCCGCTTACGTTATACAAACAGCTGTTCAAAGCTGTAAAGGGTGGCTCTGTGCCATCCTCGCTCAGCGGACTTATTCCAAAACTGGTCATGAAACAAACGGCAGCAGATCTGAAGCAGGATATCGTCCGTGAAGAGGATCTGCCTGCATTGGTATACATTCATACATTGGTCCATGATATTGAGGGTTCGGAGCGGTTTGACCATATTGTGATTGATGAAGCGCAGGACTTTTCCCCTTTTCATGTGGCGTTATTGGATCAGTTCGTCAAAGGGCATTCCTTCACCATACTGGGTGACTTGTCCCAAGGCATTCATGAGTACCGTGGTGTTCATGCGTGGGAAGAGATGAGTTCTCTATTTCCTGAGGAACAGAATGCATACTTTGCATTGACCCGAAGTTATCGTTCAACGATGGAAATTATCGATTATGCAAACACGATTCTGGAACGTGGCGTCAAGAGCGGGATTACGGCGATACCTGTTTTCCGTAGTGGTGATCCAGTTCGGACATTGGCTTATGGAGGCGAAGGGCGGACGGCAAGTCTGGAGCAGGCTTTGAAGGTGTTAACCGTCAAAGACTACCGAACCGTCTCCATCCTGACCCGTACACTGCATGAAGCAGAGGAACTTCACCGTGACCTACAGGCCGCAGGCTGGGATCTGAACCTGATCGATGGTGGCAAAAAGCAGTACACTGGTGGGCACTCCGTTTTGCCTGTCTATCTGTCCAAAGGATTGGAGTTTGATGCGGTTATTGTGGCAGACGTAGACCAGAAGCATTATTTGCCGAATGCAGGTGATGCGAAGCTGTTGTACGTTGGTTGTACAAGGGCCCTGCACGAATTGTGGTTGTTCCACGAGGATGATTTGCCAGAATACGCGGCTGCAACACATAATCCCGACGGCGAGTCCGTAACCATTCAGGGTTGGCCAGAGCTTGGGTGAGTAAAGTTTGCTATACAAGAAAAGGCATGACGTTCATGGGAAAGTGTCCCATAAGCGCATGCCTTTTCTGCTGTTGTGCAAGAATTGCTTAAGCTTCCGAGAAAGAACGACGGTGGAAGTTCAGGGTTATGTTACGCTATTTCTCATTCTGGACGAGCGACGATTCACCAGGAATATACCAACACCAATGAATAAACCGCCTGCCAATGCAAACCACTGAACGTGTTCTCCTAGTAAAATCCAACTCGATAATACACCAAAAAACGGTGCTAGAAACAGATACGAACTGGTTTGGGCTGGGTCACTATTCTGAAGCAGATAAAACCAGAGTGAGAACTGAATGATGGAGCAAACAAACGTTAACCAGAGCAGAGCCATAACCGAGGTGGTATTGACCATAAAGTGAGGCTGTTCAGTCCATGCGCTCAATAGAAGAAGCGCAGCACCTCCCGCGAGCATCTGATAGGCTGTTAAAACAAAAGTATCGTAGCCATCGCCCCAGCGTTTGATGAGCAATGTGGATACTGCAAAGGAGATCGCACCACCAAATCCAATCCAGGTTCCAGGACTAAAGCTCATCTGCCATCCAAAGGTTAACATAATCCCGATGAAACCGAGTATAACACCGATCCACTGACTGAAACGGTAGGTCACTCTATATAAGAGAGCACTGAGGATAATGACCAGTAGCGGATTGGTAAACGTAATAATGGCGGATTCACCGGATGTAATCCAGTTCATGCTGTAGTAGGCGCAGCCCATCACTCCTGCGGATTGAAACAGGCCAATGAGGATTATTTTCAACCAAGACTGCCACTCGGTAGGTAAAGGACGTTTACGTAGGAACAAGGCCATCAAGCCACCTGCCATTATATAACGTATGCCCATGAGCAGGAACGGTGGAGCATATAACATACCGATTTTACCGACTGGAAAAGAAGTACCCATGATTAGCGTTGTTAAAATGATCAATAGTGTATATTTCAATGGTTTGATGATCCGGGTATCTTTATCATGACTGGAGCTCATAACGTCTGTCCGCTATCTACAGTAATTAGCTGCCCGGTCATGGATTGCTGTTCCAGCTCAGCACAGATCATGTGTGCGATATCTTCAGGTGAGGCAATATGCTGTAATAACACTTCTCCACCGAGACGATGCATTCGCTCCTCGTTTCCAGCCCACCACCTTGTAGCAACTGCGCCAGGGACGATAGCATTCACCCGAATGTGTGGTGAGAGTGCGTGCGCAAGGGATAAGGTCAGGCCGTGAACTGCCGCTTTGGAGACGGCGTAAGGAAGGGATGAGCCAGAACCCGTACTGCCTGCAATGCTGCCCAGATTCACGATGGAACCACCACCAGCCTGTCTCATGCCCTCCGTCACTGCACGAACGCAATGAAACATGCCTTTTACATTCACATCAACCAGCTCATTCCAGATGTCATCTGTAACAGACTCCAGATCGTGCATGGGGATATGATGCGTGATTCCGGCGTTATTTACAAGTGCAGTTATCGGGCCATAGGTTTCAGTAACTGTAGTGACCATCCGCCGGACATCAAGATCATTGGCAACATTAGCTTGAACGGCGAATGCATGGCCTCCCGTACCCAAAATGTGTTGAACAGTCTCGCTTGCTGCATCTTGTGAGCGGGAATAGTTGACGGCGACCAACGCTCCACGCTCAGCCAGCATTAGACTTACAGCACGGCCTATACCTGTTCCAGCACCTGTGATCAAAGCAACTCCATTTTTCCAGTATGTCATGCTGAACACTCCTTATCATCATCCAGTCAGATGACTGGTTTGGGATCTACATGAATTGTAGTCCGGTTTACACATGAAGTATAATGATTGGTAATGAAGCGGATATCATTTTGAATGATGTCAGAGTGGAGGGACCATGGAGAGCGGGGATCTTAGAATATTTCAGTGTGTTGCACAGGAAGGGAATCTGACCAAAGCTGCTTCTAAACTGGGGTATGTGCAATCCAACGTAACGGCACGAATCCGGCATCTGGAAGCAGAAGTAGGTACAACGTTGTTCATTCGTCATAACCGAGGCATGACGTTATCTCCAGCCGGAGAAATGTTGGTGACCTATGCAGATAAAATTATTGGTTTGCTGAATGATGCTTCCAAGGCGCTTCGGGCGACGAGCACACCATCGGGTCCAATGCGAATAGGGTCTACACAAACCGCAGCGGCCGTGCGACTACCTGAACTTTTCGTCAGATATTATAAACAGTATCCAGATGTCTCCTTGTCACTGGTTACTGGCAATTCGCAGATGCTTATGGATCAGGTTATTGGGTATGAATTGGAGGGAGCATTTATAGGCTGTCCCTGTGATCATCCTGATATCGTTTCTATTCCCGTATTTGATGAGGAACTATTTGTTGTCTATTCTGGCATGGGTCCTACGGATGAAGATCTTAAGAGTAAACCCATTCTTGTCTACAGCATAGGGTGTTCCTATCGTCAGATTTTGGAGGAATGGTTAGAGGTGGGTGGTGTTACCCGCCCAGTAATAATGGAATTTGGAACCCTTGAAGCGATTATTAGTGGAGTTACGTCCGGCATGGGAATTTCCTTATTACCAGAGATTGTGATTAGGCATCAGATCAAAAATGGATTATTGCGCACGCATACGCTTCCCGTAGGTATGAATCGCATGATGACTCATTTTATTACTCGCAAGGATGCCTTTGTCAGCAGTGCACTTCATGCATTTATGGCTATGTTACCGCGAGAGTATGATATGATAGAGAGTGGAGAACCATCAGAAGTGTAATTGTAATCAAGGCAAGGCAATCCGTTAAGGAAGTGATGAGCAATGGATTTATTTTCGTTTCAACAAGACTCAAAACCACAAGCTAGATTGCTCGCGGACCGCTTGCGGCCAGAGCATCTGGATGAATATATTGGACAGGAACATATTATTGGACCAGGGAAATTACTCCGGCGCGCCATTGAGGCCGATCAGATTTCGTCCATCTTGTTATATGGCCCTCCGGGATGTGGCAAGACAACCTTGGCACATATTATTTCCCAGCAAACGCAAGGACAGTTCGTACGTCTGAATGCAGTGGAAGCTTCCGTCAAGGATGTGCGTGAAGTCATCGAACAGGCGCAAACGAATAAACAGCTGTATGGAACCAAAACCATTTTGTTCCTCGACGAGGTACATCGGTTTAACAGTTCACGTCAGGATGCGTTATTGCCAGCGGTAGAGAAGGGCACGATTATTTTTATCGGCGCAACAACAGAGAATCCCTTTCATTATGTTAATGGAGCCTTGATGAGTCGTTCAACTCTGTTTCAGCTGGAATCGCTAAACAAGGATCATTCCCTTATTGCAATGCGCAGAGCATTGAGCGATGCGGACAAAGGTCTGGGGTTCATGGAACTACAGGCGGACGATGAGGCGCTTGAACATATTGCTACGATGGCCAACGGAGATATTCGGCGTGCGCTTAACGCACTTGAACTGGCTGCGTTGACGACGCCACCGGAAAAGGATGGGTCCATTCATATTACGCTTGGTGTAGCAGAAGAGTCTATTCGACGACCGATTGTGAAGGCGGATGAATCGACACAGTATGATGTGTTATCTGCATTTCACAAGAGTATTCGGGGTTCCAGTGATGCGGCGCTGTTTTGGTTTCTATACGCGGTGGAGAAGCTCGGCATGGACCCGATGACCTTTATTCGGCGTCTGATTGCAGCAAGCAGTGAAGATATTGGACTTGCGAACCCGCAAGCTATGACTCAGGCCATTGGAGCACTTGATGCGTACCGAAATAACGGCTGGCCCGAAGCCAAGCTGAACATCGCACAAGCGATTCTGTTCGCGGTCGAAAGTCCAAAATCCAATGCGGTGTACACCGCCATTTCCAAAGCCATGAACGCGATTGATGAAGTGAAATCGGCAGAAGTTCCGCTTCACTTGCGAGATACGCATTACTCGGGTGCTGTAAAACTTGGACATGAGGGCTATCAATATCCGCACAATTACCCTGGGCATTATGTGAAGCAGGAATATCTGCCAAAGCAGCTCTCACGGAGAGTATTCTATGAGGCAACGGATCAGGGTAACGAATCGAAGATCAGGCTGAACCAACAGCGGCGCAGGGAATTGTAAGAAGAGACAGATCACTCGGGAGATGCACACAATGAAAGAGCTTTTGTATATAGGGGCGGGTGGATTTCTCGGTACATTAACCCGATACGCCGTACAGTTAGCGATACCAATTGGCCATGGAGGATTCCCTTGGGCGGTACTGTTAATCAATGCGATGGGCAGCCTTTTTTTGGGTTGGTTCTTTACTATAGCTGTTCCAGGCAAAATAACACCACAACTTCGACTGGCCATTGGTACTGGTTTTACTGGAGCATTTACAACATTCTCCACGTTTACACTGGATATTGTTCGTTTATCCGAAGGGGGCGAGTGGGTCAATGCCGCCCTTTATATGAGCGTAAGTCTGTTGGCAGGATTAATGCTTTGTGCGTTGGGAATGAGCATCGGACAGCGTATGTTGAGAGCGCCAAGACAAGAGGGTGATGCCTCATGATCTTATGGATTGGTTTTGCAGGTGTACTGGGTGCGGTACTGCGTTTCAGTCTGGGCAAATGGATCTCGGGCTTGCTGGGAGCGGCTTTTCCGTGGGGAACATGGATCATCAATATCAGTGGTTCACTGCTGCTTGGGTTGTTATACGGGTGGCATGAATCTGCAATGATCTCAGATGGAATCTGGGTGATCTGGGGAACCGGATTTTGCGGTGCGTACACCACGTTCTCTACCTTTGGTTATGAGACGTTAGGACTTATGGGTCGACAACGATACGCAAGCGCGTCGCTCTACGTTGTCAGTTCGATTGTAGTTGGGGTGTTGGCCTGCTTGGCAGGAGTCTGGTTGACTGCATAACGAACTATTTTTAATTTTTTTGCAAAAATAAGCAGGAAAAAAGCCATCCTTCATGGTATACATGAAAGACGGCTTTTTTAATAGGGATACACGGTATTGTGTATAATCCACATTTTAATGGACAAGCTCTATTATTGCATTGCGGGTACAGGTACTTTTTGCACCTGATCGATCGTACCCCCACCCAGGCAGACCTCTCCGTCGTAGAAAACAACGGCTTGTCCTGGCGTAATGGCTTTTTGTTGCTGGTCAAATTGTACATCCACACTTCCATCTTCTTGCCAGGTCAATGTTACACCTTGATCCGGCTGACGATAGCGGAATTTGGCAGTACAACGGTAGGGGACATTAGGCATGTGCTCTGTGCCAGCAATCCAGTTCACACCCGTTGCGGTTAGACCAGTGGAGTACAGGCTTGCATGGGCATCGCCCTGAACAACAAGCAGTTGATTTTTCTCCAGATTCTTGTCTGCAACGAACCAGGGCTCACCATTGCCGGAACCGCCAATGCCAAGACCTTGGCGCTGTCCAAGTGTGTAGTACATCAGACCGTCATGACGACCTTTGACTTCACCGGTCGCGATATCAACCATGTCTCCACCTTTGGCAGGTAGATAGTTACTCAGGAACTCTTTGAAATTACGCTCACCGATGAAGCAGACACCTGTGCTGTCTTTTTTCTTGGCAGTATACAAACCAGCCGCTTCTGCGATTTTGCGTACTTCCGGTTTAGGCAGATGACCAATCGGGAACATGGCTTTGGACAACTGGTTCTGATTGAGTGCATTAAGGAAATAAGTTTGATCCTTATTGTTGTCCACACCACGCAGCAGCTTGAATGTGCCATCTTCTTCAATCAGGCGAGCATAGTGTCCTGTAGCTACATAATCTGCGCCGAGATCCAGAGCTTTGTTCAGGAATTCACCAAATTTGATCTCACGATTACACATGACATCCGGATTTGGCGTGCGACCCGACTTATATTCATCAAGGAAATAGGTAAATACTTTATCAAAATACTCTTTCTCGAAGTTGACAGTGTAGTAAGGAATGCCGATCTGTTCACATACGCGGCGTACATCCTCTGAATCTTCTTCAGCGGTACAGTGGCCGAACTCGTCAGTGTCATCCCAGTTTTTCATGAAAATGCCGATGACATCGTACCCTTGCTCTTTCAGCAGCAGTGCGGTAACGGAAGAATCGACACCTCCGGACATGCCAACGACGACCCGTGTATTTTCAATTGTTTTGGACATCGTTATCACCATTTCTATATATAAATGTGTTTCGTTTCTTATTCTAGCATAACCGGACTCAAGATACGATACACCCGGCCAATTTTGGATAGTGTCCACCACAGACGCACATTTTGGAATATCGTCAATCTTTCTTTTCCATAAAGCATGCAGATATGTTAACATTAGCTGAGGGTTATGATCGGAATACGGAGGATTAGAAGGTTTATGCTAATCTCAATGCATCTCCGCTGTGGACAGATCGTGAAACAGACGGTCATGGACCATAGGATTAAATATAAAGTTTCCAATCGTTTCTGAAAATTGAAAGAGGTGACTCCTTTGAAAATATCGACAAAAGGCCGTTACGGCCTCACAATCATGATGGAGCTTGCTGCCAGAATAGGCGAAGGTCCTACATCACTTAAAAGTATTGCTGAGCGCAACCAGCTCTCGGAGCATTACTTGGAGCAACTGATCGCTCCACTACGGAATGCAGGACTGGTGAAGAGCATTAGAGGCGCTTACGGCGGTTATATCCTTGCGGGTGATCCTGCAACCGTAACTGCAGGCGATGTAATCCGTGTACTGGAAGGGCCAATCTCTCCAGTAGACTTCACAGAGGAAGATGATCCGGCGAAACGTGATCTGTGGTTGCGTATTCGTGACGGCATTGCGGAAGTGTTGGATTCCACAACACTGAAAGACCTGATTACATTCCAGGATCAGGACAAAAAAGATAGCTACATGTTCTACATTTAACAATCACTGCGCTAGCATGACATGCTAACTTACTTGAGCCCCCATTTGGGGGCTTTATCCATGCCATAACATCTGTTTTACAATGGCTTGCGGTTGGTGAGCATATAAGGCTACGAAACATATTCCATAACAGAAAAATAAGATAATTTAACATATAACGGGGTGAAGATAAATGAAACGAATTTATTTGGATCACGCCGCATCGACACCTATGCATCCACAAGTCGCAGAAGCGATGATGAACGTCATGACAGGACAATTTGGCAATGCATCAAGTATCCATGCCTTTGGGCGTGAGGCCAAACGGACTGTCAGCGGAGCAAGGGATGTCATTGCGGCGTCTTTGGGTTGTTTCCCGGACGAATTGGTATTTACCGGAGGTGGCACAGAGAGCGACAATCTGGCCATTTTCGGAGCCGTCTCAACAAGACAGGATAAGGGGAAACATGTCATTACGACCGCCATTGAGCACCATGCTGTTTTGCATACGTGTCAAGAATTGGAGCGGCAAGGTTATGAAGTAACCTATCTATCTGTGGATCATCAAGGACGAATAAATCTGGACGAGTTACAAGAGGCCATTCGGCCGGATACGGTGCTGATTACCATGATGTATGCCAACAATGAAGTGGGCACTATTCAGCCGATACGTGAGATCGGGGAGCTGGCACGTAAGCATAATATTTTGTTCCATACCGATGCGGTTCAGGCTCTGGGCAGTCAGAATATTTCATGTAAAGAACTGCCTGTGGATCTGATCAGCTTCTCTGCGCATAAAATCAACGGGCCTCAGGGCGTGGGTGCACTCTATGTACGGCGAGGAATTGTGCTGGAAGCAAGAGCTCATGGGGGATTGCAAGAACGTCAGCGGCGCGCTGGTACGGAAAATATCGCAGGTATTACCGGATTTGCCGAGGCTCTCAAGATTGCATCAGCACAAATGGATACGCATCGTCAGAATGATTTGGAATTGCGTAAACTTTTGTTGAAACAGCTTGAAATTCATGTGGGGACGGAGCACTTTCATGTGAATGGACACCTGGAGCATACGCTGCCAAACATCCTGAATATCAGCTTTCCGGAAGTGTCCACAGAGACGATGTTAATGAATCTGGATATGGAAGGAATTGCTGTTGCAAGCGGTTCTGCCTGCACTTCCGGTTCACTCGAAGTCTCTCATGTGCTCAAAGCGATGAAATTGCCTGAAACATTTTTACACTCTGCGATTCGATTTAGCTGGGGATTGGGTAATACTACGGAAGAAATCATGATAACCGCCGAAAAAATTGGAACCATTCTTGGACGACTGCGTAATAGACCCTAAGGGGAACTTTACACATGGAACAGAAGGAGGGAAGAAGTTCCATTTCATCGGTTGGATAGAAGCGGTTTTGATGACCGGCGTCTGATTGCCACTCATCAACTTTGGGCATACCTAGCAATAGCGCCGCGCCTATTTAATGATAAGAAGATGAGGGGGACCCAGCGATGAAGCTTCAGGAAATGATCGGACTTGCCGTTTTTGATGTTGAGGACGGGAAGCAGGTCGGTAAAATCCAGGATTTCATTGTGAATGATGATTGGGAGATCGAAGGCATTGAGCTTGAGAACAAAGGTCTGTTTACCAATCATGTCAAAATCGTGCAGTGGCAAGATATCGTTGCCTACGGCGAAGATGCCGTCATGATCCGTAATCAACAGGCTGTCCGCAAGACGGGAGCCGACGACATAAAATACACGTACCTCCTCGGTCGGTCTAAATTGAAGGAGATGTCCGTGCTCACCGAAGAAGGTTTGCTGCTTGGGCGTGTCTCCGATGTTTATTTTGACCAAGAGTTGGGAAATACAATAATAGGGATTGAAATTACGGACGGTTTTGTGTCCGATCTGATCGAGGGCCGCAAATGGCTGCCATGTACAAGCGATATGTCCATCGGGGAAAGTGCCATTATGGTGCCGTCTCTGAGTGAACAACGCTTGGAAAATGCCATTCATTCTGTTAATGGATAGGTGAATGAATATGAAATGTCCAAACTGTAGTTCCAAAGATATCGGGAAAATTGGTTCCCACCAGTTTTATTGCTGGGGATGCTTTATCGAATTAACGGTGAACGGTGAGAAAATGTCTGTATATCAGGTGGAAGAAGACGGTACGCTGAGCTCCCTGGATGATTTGTTTTTCGGGGACGAGCTGCCACAAGACTTCCCTCATCTTCACGCTTCTTCTTAATAAGCAGGATAACTTCCTCTATATGCGGTTTCATGACAATGTCTGTCATGGGAGGCTGTCGTTAATTGTTGGCAGATGTATATAGATGCGGTTACATAGTGGTTCGGCTGGTGTATGTATGATTATATGCTAACCCGTACTGCAAAATGCGCTTTCTTCTCTGATGAAGGAGGCGTTTTTTGGTTTTAAGAAAAAATGTTCGGATTGCTCCTTTCCACTTCTGCGCTGTGTTAATAAATATTACCTTTCCTACATATACTGACTCTCAGAGCCAGTCCAAAAGGAGAGATGCAAGTGGAGCAATTAACCAAAAACAAGCTGTTCCGTTACGCGATCTGGCTGCTGCTCGGATTGATCATTTTATATTTTATATGGCTGCTGCGGCCTTTACTGCTTCACTTATATGCGTTCCTGAAAACAGTGCTGGCACCCTTTATCGTAGCCCTTATCATATCCTATGTACTTAATCCGATTGTAAGCATGCTGGGAGGGCGCAAGGTGCCGCGTACGATTGCGGTACTACTCATATATGCCTTTTTCCTGACCTGCCTCGGTGTCATTCTGATGAATGTGATTCCGGTACTGATTGAACAGCTGGGGGAACTCAACGAGCATATGCCGGAACTATCCATGCGTGCACAGAGCCTGATGAACAATATGAATCACAAATTAATGCCGCCAAGTGTGCGAACAGGCATGAACAGTTGGTTTTTTCAGATGGAGGATCGACTAACTCAGGGAATTACCGTGCTCATGGACAATATCGGGGCGACTATTAATGTGTTATTTAATGTGTTTATCGTGCCATTTCTGATCTTTTATATGTTAAAAGACTTTGAGGTGTTTGAGCGCACCATTGTGGCGTATCTTCCGCGTTCACGTCGTAAAGCGATTGTCTCGGTGATGAAAGAGATCGATACTGCACTGGGGAACTACATTCGGGGACAGTTTATTGTCTGTGTCATTGTTGGTATCTTTGCCTACATTGGTTATATCATCATTGATATGCCGTATGCCCTGCTGCTTGCAAGCATTGTAGCTGTGTTTAACATTGTGCCCTACTTGGGGCCGTTCCTTGGAGCTGCTCCTGCTGTGGTCATGGCATCAACCGTATCGTTTAAAATGGTACTGCTTGTTGTCATTGTGAATACACTGTGCCAGGTGTTGGAGAGCAACGTTATTTCTCCTCAGGTGGTGGGACGTACGTTGCATCTGCATCCACTGTCGATTATATTTGCACTGCTCGTCGGAGGTGAACTGGCAGGCATTGTAGGTTTAATTCTGGCAGTACCCGTTTTTGCCGTCCTGAAGGTGATTGTGCAACACTTTTTCGCCTATTACATCAAACGAAGGACCGACTAAATAGTAGGGGCAGATCTTCAAGGAAGCCGCGTTGACACCCGCTTGTGCTACCGATATAATGAGTGTGTATATTTAGAACATGAAATCGATGATGAAATAAAGTACGCCGAGGGTTCCTTTCCTCAGAGAATAGACTTCATCGGATCAGGGTGAGCCTGAACTGATGGCTGGAAGAGTCTTGAAAGATGAAGCGGCGGAAAGCTAATTTCGGAGTGCAGGACAACCCTGCCGGGAGCGACCGTTATTTCGCATGAACGAGGAGATTGTTTGTTTGTCCGGGCAGCAAGGGATGAACAGCAATAACCAGGGTGGTACCGCGATAACATCGTCCCTGATTATTCAGGGGCGTTTTTTGTGTTTATTTTTACAAAAGCAATGTTGACCAACCGGAGCGAATACGCAACGGACTATTATAATTTAATGGGGGCATCCAGTATGAAAGCCAGTGAAATCCGGTCCAAATGGATAGAGTTTTTTGCAAGTAAAGGTCACAAAATCGAGCCGAGCGCATCGCTCGTGCCTCACAACGATCCTTCTCTTTTGTGGATCAATGCAGGTATGGCACCGCTCAAACCATATTTTGACGGACGTGAGAAGCCGGAGAACCCGCGTCTAGCGAACTCCCAAAAATGTATCCGTACCAATGATATCGAGAATGTTGGTAAAACGCGTCGTCACCATACGTTCTTCGAAATGCTTGGCAACTTCTCTATTGGAGATTACTTCAAGGAAGAGACGGTTACTTGGGCGTGGGAATTCTTGACCAGCAAAGAGTGGATCGGATTCGATCCGGAACGTCTTTCAGTAACGGTATATCCGGAAGATGAAGAAGCTTTCAAACTGTGGAACGAAAAAGTAGGACTGCCTGCTGAGCGTATCATTAAATTGGATGAAAACTTCTGGGATATCGGCGAAGGCCCATGTGGTCCTTGTACCGAGATCTTCTATGACCGCGGCGAAGCTTACGGAAACGACATGAGTGATCCTGAAATGTATCCAGGTGGGGAAAACGAACGTTACCTGGAAGTATGGAACCTGGTATTCTCCCAGTTCAACCATAACAAGGACGGCAGCTACACACCGCTTCCTAACAAAAATATTGATACAGGTGCAGGTTTGGAGCGTTTTGCTTCCATTCTGCAAAATGTGGATTCCAACTTCGACACAGACCTGTTCCAACCGATGATTCAAAGAACAGCCGCTCTTGCGGGTGTGAAATATAACGACAGCGTAGAGATTGATGTTGCACTGAAAGTCATTGCCGATCATATCCGTACGGTTGCTTTTGCAGTAGGTGATGGCGTTCTGCCAAGTAATGAAGGACGTGGATATGTCATCCGTCGATTGCTTCGCCGTGCAGTTCGTTATGGAAAAGTGCTTGGACTTGACCGTCCATTCCTGTATGAACTGACAACAACCGTTGGTGAAGTGATGGGCATGTACTACCCTGAGGTAGTGGACAAACAGGAGTTCATCGCCAAAGTAATCAAAACCGAGGAAGAGCGTTTCCACGAAACTCTCACAGATGGTCTGGCTATTCTGGCTGATATCAGCGGCACAGCCAAATCCGAAGGACGCACAGTTATTAGCGGACCTGAAGCTTTCAAACTGTATGATACGTACGGTTTCCCGTTTGACCTGACAGAAGATTATGCTGCAGAGCATGGTTTGACTGTGGACCGTGAAGGTTTTGATGCTTCCATGCAGAAACAACGTGAGCTTGGACGTGCTGGACGTCAAGAGAACGAGAGCATGAAAGTCCAAGGCGGACCACTTGCTGACCTGGAGGTTAAAAGCGAGTTTGTTGGTTATACTGACCTGTTGACGGAAGCAAAAGTGGTAGCCATCGTAGATGGTGACGCCCTTGTTGAATCTGTAGGCGAAGGACAGACGTGTCAGGTTGTTCTGGACAAGACTCCGTTCTACGCGGAAAGTGGCGGTCAAGTGAGTGATCAGGGCTTGCTGCGAGGTGCTGGTGTAACAGCGAAAGTACAAGGTTTGTTCAAAGCTCCACTTGGACAACATGTACATCTGGTGACTGTGGAGTCTGGTGAACTGCGTGTAGGCGATGTGATCAATGCCGAGGTAGACTCAGCAAAACGTGGCGACATTATCAAAAACCATACGGCCACCCACTTGCTGCACAAGGCACTCAAAGATGTGCTCGGAACTCACGTAAACCAGGCAGGGTCGCTCGTAGAGCCACAGCGACTACGTTTTGACTTCTCTCACTTCGGCAGTATTACGCCGGAAGAGTTGACAGAAATTGAGCGTCAGGTGAACGAACAGATCTGGAACCGTCTGAACGTGAACATCGAGCTGAAAGCTATTGATGAAGCTAAAGAAATGGGTGCAATGGCCCTGTTTGGCGAAAAATATGGTGATATTGTACGTGTTGTTCAAGTCGGAGACTACAGTTTGGAACTTTGTGGCGGCTGTCACGTAAATAATACTTCAGAGATTGGAATCTTCAAACTGGTGAGCGAGAGCGGAATTGGCTCCGGCGTACGCCGGATCGAAGCTGTAACTGGCCGCGGCGCATATCTGTATGTGGAAAGCCAGTTGGAACTGCTTAAACAATCAGCAGCACTGCTCAAAGCAAATGTGATTGATGTACCTAAACGGATCGAAGGTCTGAACCAACAACTGAAAGAAGCAGCCAGAGAGACTGAATCCCTGCAAAGCAAGCTGAGTGCCATGGAAGCTGGTCAATTGACGGATCAAGTGGTACAAGCAGGAAATACACAGTTGCTGGCAGCACGCGTAGATGCTCCGAACATGGATGCGCTGCGTACAGTGGCAGATGAGTTGAAAGTAAAATTGCCTAACGCGGTACTCGTACTGGGTGCTCCAGCGGACGGTAAAGTGAATTTTGTTGTAGCAGTACCTGCTGAACAAGTAAAACAAGGATTACACGCAGGCAAAATCGTCAAAGAAGTCGCAGCAGTATGCGGCGGCGGTGGCGGTGGACGTCCAGATATGGCGCAAGCCGGAGGTAAGGATGCGACCAAGCTGGATGAAGCGCTGAAACTGGCGGTTTCGCTGGTTAGCGGGCATAATGCATAAATCCATTGAGCGGCTTTCAATCGTCAAAAAATAAATCGAAATGGTTCTGTTCGTTTATTTTTTGTACCCGAGAGCGTGTGGAATCGAATGATGCATTATGCTGAAGCCAGTAAAGGACAAGCAAAAAACACAATTGCCTTATCCTTTGTTTACTTGTGGCAGTCAGAATATGTTATTATATAAACAGAAATCAATTCGGCAGGACATGGTCCCCATGTTCATGCAGGAGCGAGGTGTCATCAATGGACTCCATGGATAAGACGGTTAAATTTAATGTGAAAGGTGACGAACAGGAAGCATCCTCCAAAGAGATTCTTCTCACGGTATATGATGCATTGGTCGATAAGGAGTATAATCCGATCAACCAGATTGTTGGGTATCTGATTTCCGGAGACCCGGCATACATTCCTCGTCACAACAACGCACGTAGTCTGGTCCGTAAAAAGGAACGCGATGAGCTGATTGAAGAGCTTGTACGTTCCTATCTGGCCAATCACCGGTAATGTACGCCGCTTCCGCTGTGTTGCAGCCTTGCAGGCAGCGGAAAATGAACCGACAGAAGACAGCCTGAAGCTTGAGAAGGCGATTATTTGTAATCGACCTGAGCAGGCCCCAGGATGGGAGAGCATGGATGAAAATATTAGGTTTGGACTATGGGGACCGAAGAATCGGAGTTGCCGCGAGTGACGCCTTCGGTTGGACTGCCCAGGGATTGGAAGTGCTAGAACGCCGCCGTGATGAAGGCGAGTTCGCTCGGATCGCCGAACTTGTGCGTGAGCATGAGATTAGTGAGATCGTAGTCGGACTTCCCAAAAACATGAACGGCACCGTAGGACCGCGCGGTGAGATCTGCATTGCTTTTGCCGAACGCCTGCGGGATGAACTGAATTTACCTGTTCACCTTTGGGATGAACGGCTGACAACCATGGCAGCAGAACGTACGCTGATCGAAGCGGATGTCAGTCGGAAAAAACGCAAGCAGGTTGTGGACAAAATGGCCGCAAGCTTGATTTTGCAAAATTATTTGGATGCCAATAGTAGAAGGTGAGGGGGATCAACAATGGCTGAAGATCAACTGGGTATGGAAGAAGAAGCGGAAATTATTTACATTGCGGATGACGAGGGTAATGAAGAGGAATTTGAAGTCATCATGAAGTTTGAAGTAGATGGTTCGGAGGCCAAGTACATGATGGTTGCTCCGGTTGAACCTGAAGATGGCGAAACGGATGTATATGCATTCCGTTATGAAGAAGAGGGCGACGATATTAAACTTTTCGTCATCCAAGATGATGCCGAATGGGATATCGTCGAGGAGACGTTTAATACATTTCTTGCTGAAGATGAAGAGGAAGCGAACTAAATGACGGAATATAGCCGCAAAGACCTGAAATGGACAGATTCACTGCGTCTGGCATTCGGTGCTCATGTTGAGCTCGAGGAAGAGAACGGTAAATCACAACCGTATGACTTGTTGGCTGAGTTCGAAGTGAACGGTCAGCAGTACGCGGTGCTCCGCAGTTCGTTGCGACCTTATGACGAGGTTGAACTTCTGCGGGTATCACCTGGAAGTGAAGACCAGATCATGCCAGAGTTAGTTACGATCGACGATGATGATGAGTGGGAGAACATCTCGGAACTGTATGATGAGTGTACACTCCCCATTGACGAAGATTAAATCAGCTTCAAATTGAAGAAACCGGGAGGGCGGAGAAGTCCGCTCTTTTTGGTTGTGTAAAGGAGTTGTTTCTTTTTTGAAAGGGAAAGCAATTGTAGTCATACTGCTTATCATTGTAGTTCTTGCCGGAGGCGCAGGCGGTTACGTATGGAGTATGATGCGTCCTGTGGAAGCTTCTACAGAACCGGTCGTATTCGAGATTAAGAGCGGATCGGGAACTTCGAAAATCGCGGATCAGCTTCAAGAAGAAGGCCTCATCCGAAGTGGGTTAACCTTCAAAGGGTATTTAAAGTGGAAGAAACTAGGTTCTAATTTCATGGCGGGTACATATTCTATGAATCCTGGCGTGACATATGATGAGATTGTTAGCAAGCTGAGTAGTGGTGAAGTTGTACCGGAAGAAATGGTGAAATTTACGATTCCGGAGGGTTATAACGTTCTGCAAATGGCGGGTAAGCTTTCTTATGAGCATGTTGTCGATCGGGATGAATTTATCAAGCTGGCTAATGATCCGTCTGCCTTCGACGTAGATATCCTCAAAGATATTCCAGTGGATGAAGAACTTCGCTACGTATTGGAAGGGTATCTGTTCCCGGAGACGTATGAACTTAAAAAAGGAAGTTCAACGCATGATGTGATGCAAAGGATGCTGGAAGAATTTCAAACCAAGATCAATTCTATCCCTGATTTGGAAGCCAAGCTGCAGGAAAAGAACCTTTCCCTGCATGAACTGCTGACGATTGCGTCACTCGTGGAGAAAGAAGTTGTAGTGGACGAGGAACGTGCTCTGGTTGCAGGTGTAATCTACAATCGGATCAATCAGGATATGAAGCTGGAGATTGATGCTACCGTGCAATATCTGCTCGACAGACCGAAGGAACGATTGTTTTTCAAGGATCTAAAGGTGAAAAGTCCCTATAATACGTACCTGAACAAAGGCTTGCCACCAGGTCCAATTGCCAGTCCAAGCCTTCCGTCCATTGAAGCAGCGCTAAATCCGGAAGCTTCGGAGTATCTGTTCTATGTGACGAAAAAGGACGGCTCGTCTGGACATCTATTTGCCAAAACGTATAAGGAACACCAGCAAAATATAGCCAAAAGTAAGGCTGCGCAATAAGCGGAGGGGATTATATGAGTAAGAAACATGAACTGCTCGTTACAGCAGCGAATGTGAAAGAGGCAGAAGTGCTGCTCCAGGCTGGAGCAGATGCTCTGGTCATTGGAGATGATCGATTTGGCATGCGTCTTCCAGGCAGTTTTAGCGTGGAAGAGACAGCAGACGTGGTTGCCATTGCAGCCAAACATCAGGCGCGTGTGTATGTATCCATGACTAATCTGATGTCCAACGAACTGTTGAAAGAATTGCCTGAATATGTTCAAGCACTTGGCAGAATCGGTATTGATGGTGTGGAGTTTAATGATCCATCCGTGCTGGCTACCATGAAGGAATACGCTCCACATGTGGAGCTGCACTGGAATGCGGAGATGACTTCAACGAACTATGCGACAGCCAACTATTGGGGAACCAAAGGAGCGAGTCGCGTTGTACTTGCCCGTGAGTTGAATATGGACGAGTTGACGGAAATGGTTCCTTTTCTCAAGGTGGAAGCTCAGGTTCAGGTGCATGGTATGACGAATATTTATCATTCGAAGCGCAGTCTGGTGCAAAGTTACATGGCTCATCAAGGGCGGCCGGTTGAGGGACATCTGGGCAAAGAGCGGGGATTGTTCCTGATTGAGGCTGAACGCCGGGATGAGAAATTCCCGATCTATGAGGACATTAATGGCACACACATTATGAGCTCTGAGGATATATGTATCCTCGAAGATCTCCATCTGTTGATGGAGGCGGGTGTGCACAGTTTCAAAATTGAAGGTATGTTAAAATCACTTGCCTACAATGAAGCTGTTGTACGTGCATATCGGACAGCGATTGACAGTTATGTAGCCGATGCTGATGCATATGCGTTCTCTGAAGAGTGGCTCGCTGAGGTGCGGAAGTTACAGGATCCTGAACGTGAATTGTCGTTTGGATTTTTCTATAAAGAACAAGTGTATTAATAAACGAGGTGAACAGAATGGAAACAGTGGCGGTACAGCGGAAGTTCTCGGGTAAACGTAACCGTCTGGACAAACCGGAGCTGCTAGCTCCGGCGGGTAATCTGGAAAAACTGAAATTTGCAATCCATTATGGTGCAGATGCCGTGTATATCGGTGGACAGGCCTATGGTCTGCGTTCCAACGCGGATAACTTCAGCTTTGAAGAGATGCGTGAAGGTGTGGAGTTTGCCAAAAAGTATGGAGCCAAAGTGTTCGTAGCGACAAATATCTATGCACATAATGAGGATGTTGAGGGTATCGAAACATACCTCCAAAACCTTTATAATGCGGGAATATCTGCGATCATCGTAGCCGATCCGGCTATTATTGAAGTAGCCCTTCGGGCTGTGCCAGGCCTTGAGGTACATCTAAGTACTCAACAATCCACACTCAACTGGCAAGCCGTGAAGTTCTGGAAAGATGAAGGACTTCCACGTGTTGTTCTCGGACGTGAGACCAGCTTCGAAGAGATTGAAGAGATCAAGGCTAATGTGGATATTGAAATTGAAGCCTTTATTCACGGGGCGATGTGTTCATCGTATTCTGGCCGTTGTGTTCTTTCCAATCACTTTACGGATCGGGATTCCAACCGGGGTGGCTGTTGCCAGTCTTGCCGCTGGAAGTATGATCTGTTCGAAGATGCGAGAGAAGATACGGTGTGGGTTAGTGAAGAGGACCTGCAGATGCAGGCACCTGCACCATTCAAACTGGGTGAGAACCAGCTTCCCCTATTCCAGGAACAGGACAATTCATTCTCCATGGGATCTAAGGATCTGTGCATGATTGGCCATATCCCAGAGTTGATTGATGTGGGCGTGGACAGTTTCAAGATCGAAGGACGTATGAAATCGATCCACTACGTGGCAACTGTGGTTAACGTCTACCGTCAAGCTATTGATGCCTATATGGCAGACCCGGAAAATTATGTTCTGAAACCTGAATGGGTTGAAGAAATGAACAAAGCGGCGAATCGCCCGCTGAATACCGGATTTTTCTATGATACACCAGACCATGAAGATCATATTTATGAACCGGAAGAAAAGGCTGTACCTTTTGACTTCGCTGGATTGGTCATGGGGTATGATGCTGAAACAGGAATGGCAACCATTCAACAGCGCAATCATTTCAAACCAGGACAGGAAATCGAATTTTTCGGTCCGGGAGGTCACTTTTTCAAACAGGTCGTCGGTGAAATACAGGATGAAGCAGGCAATGTTCTAGATGCTGCTCGTCACCCGTTGCAACTGATTAAAATGAAGGTAGATCAACCGGTTTCGTACTTCGATATGATGAGAAAAAAGAAGTAGGCTCAAATACCTACGATGTGTCAATATTGTATTAGGATTTAACAACATAGTGTTATGAAATTTACATGGGGACCTCCGTTTATCGGCAGATGGGGGTCTTTTTTTTATAGAAAAATAGGAATAAAGTTGTAAAATATTTCTGGGAAGTGAAAGGGGAACGAAGAAAGCTGTCGAATACTACATATTTATAGGGGAGAGAAAGAAAAATCTAACAAGTAAATTACTGGCAGGTGAATGGGATTGGTTCAAAAGAAGCAGGAAGACAGTGGGGAGCAAGTGACAAAAGCCGAGCAGGTTAATCCTGAGAAGGTTCAGAAAGTGAAGAAAGTGAAGAAAGAAAAAGTAGTCAAAAGCAAAACAACAGGCAGTGGCAAAAAAATGTTTAAGATTGACCGCAGCAAGCTCAAACTGGGCTGGATCAAGACTGATTGGGTGAAGAAACAATTTAAAAACCGGGATTGGAAAAACATTGGAGGTTCCTCTTTCCAACAGATTAAGAAGGCAAATCCGGTTAAATCCGTAGGGGTTAAACTGTTCTTGATCTTTTTTGCGGGAATTATGATTTTTGTAGTAAGTTTAGGTCTATTATCCTATTCGAAGGCCAAAGGTACGATAGAGAAAAATGCCTCGCGTGCCAATCAGGAGACCATTGATCAGACCAAACAAAAAATGGACATCATTTTGGAGAGATTTGTGGATACATCCACACAGATTTTCTTTGATCCGGAAATGCAGTCCTTGCTACAAAAAATGTCAGATACGAATTTGACTGCGTATGATACATTCGTGAACTCAAGTTCAATCAACAAGCAACTGTCCAATGTTGCATTTACAAATAAATCTATGGAAGCGATTTATTTGGTACCTACGGACGATACAAAGTCCATTATGGGTACCGGCAGCAACAGTTCATCCATGGGCAGCATTCGCCAGGAAGCATGGTACAGTGAGTTAATTGAGGCGGGCGGTTATCGCTGGCTTCCAACAGAGGTCAAAGAAGGTGGCTCAACGCCAACGTTTAAAATTGCACGTTCCATGAAAAACTTGCAGGGGACTACTCAGTCGTATGTTCTGGTTATTGAACTGAAACTGGAAGTTTTGGAGGAACAATTGAAATCGCTTGATCTGGGGCAAGGAGCTATTCTTCAACTAATTGCTCCTGATAATAAAGTGGTTGCTTCCTCCATCTCGGATCGTACAGGACAAGAAACAGAGCTTGCATTTGTCAAAGAGTTGACCGAACCAGCAGGTAGTACGAATACGGAGTATAAGGTAGATGGCAAATCTACGGAAATGCTGGCTGTATACAGTACGATGGATACATCCAATTGGAAACTGGTTGGTATGATACCTACCTCTGTTTTGGTTCAGGACGCAAAAGGAATTCTGACTCTGACCCTTTGGATGGCGCTGATTGATGCGGGGATTGCAGTATTGATCGGGATCTGGATGGTGCGTATGATCGCTCGTCCACTCGGCAAATTGAAAGACCTGATGCAGGAAGGTGCGAAGGGTAATCTTAAAGTTCGTACACCATATAGCTCCCAGGATGAAATTGGTCAGCTCTCGACCGCCTTCAATCTGATGATGGAGCAGATTACTAAGCTGGTTGAACAAACCAATCGTTCTGCGCAGGAAGTATTGGATACGGCCTCTGAGCTGAGCAGCGCATCCAAGAAAACGGCTGTGTCTGCTTCGGAGATTGCCGTAGCTACAGAAGAGATCGCAGGCGGTGCAGGCAGTTTGGCAACCGAAGCGGAACGTGGCAATGAATTAACGGACAATATCTCTCGTCAGATGCAGAGTGTAATCGCTGCTAATGAACAGATGGGTGATTCTGCTCGTCATGTAGAGAAGTCCAGTCAGACAGGAACACAACATCTGAATCAGTTGATGACCAAAACGCAGAAGACAGAAGAAATGATTGGTGCCCTGGTGAATAAGGTTGATTCGCTGAAAGAGAGTACGTCTTCTGTTCTGAAAGTGCTTGAAGTGCTGCAAAACATAACGAAACAGACAAATATCCTTTCCCTGAATGCAACCATTGAAGCAGCACGTGCCGGTGCAGCCGGACGTGGATTCATGGTGGTGGCTGATGAGGTTCGTCAGCTTGCGGCTCAATCCAGACAATCCATTGAGATGGTTGGAGAGATCACAGACAAAATCATGACCGAAATGAATGAGACCGTGGATGCTTTGTCTGCAGCCTATCCGTTATTCAAGGAACAGATGGATGCGGTTAAAGACACCAACGTCATCTTTGCTTCCGTGCAGGAACAGATGGGTGCATTTGTGGAACGTCTGGGCATGGTGACAGGTTCTATTGGAGATTTGAACAAATCTCAAGGTACATTGTCTGAAGCCATGAGCAATGTCAGCGCTGTAGCTGAAGAATCTTCTGCAACGTCCCAAGAAGTAGCTTCCTTGAGCAGTGAACAGCAGAATATCAGTAACCAGCTGGTCAATCTGTCTGGCAAACTGGAGAATGTGTCTACTGAACTGAAAGAAACCTTGTCACGCTTCACGGTGTAACAAGTCAAGGTTGAAATGAGGAGAACCTGTCCCACACATGGGACAGGTTCTCTTTTTGTTTACCGGATAATTCCAAGCCATATCAGCAATAATATGTCAAAACGACAAAAGGTGAGATTGGGATGCATCTCCTTGCGAAACGGCGAATCTATATAACTTGTATTCTTCTAACTCTTGTCTTTGGATTACTTATATTACGATTGGGATGGGTTCAGATCGTTCAGGTGAATCAGACGATGCCTGGATTTGACCGAACGGTACGTGAAATGTCTGTATTGCAGCGTGAACGCGGGGTGATGCTTGACCCGGGGCGGGGACAATTTACGGATTACAAGGGTGAGGCGTTGACTGGTAAGCTGCAATGGGGACTGGTTCTTTTTCCACAGGCAGTGCCATTAGAGAAATTGCGCAAGCAAGGGGCATTAGAAGGCTCCGAGATGATACAGTTGGCAACTATATTACATACCGATCCGGATCAATTGAAGAAGGAATGGAATCAGGAAAGTATACCTCATTTCTGGACAGCAGGTACACATCAGCCTGTTCATTTGAACGCTGCTCAGGTGGAGCGCCTACGTAGTTTGCACCTGCAGGGAGCTGGCATCTATCCGATGATGACAAGGTACCTTCAGGGGCATACAGGAATGCAGTGGATGGGTTATCTGGCTGAACAGCCTGAGTCCTCCAAAGTTCTAACTGGGCATCAGGATGAAGTAAAACAGCCATTTGCCATGAAATCAGGAGCAGCTGGACTGGAGAGGACACTTGAACCGCTGTTAAGGGGAATTGGCCCTACGCTTCTATCACGCATGGTCTCGGGGGGTGGAGAGATTATCCCTGATATTCAGCCGCACGTCATTGCACCAGCAAATAGCCATTATCCTTTACGTGTGGAAACCACTGTGGATGCTAAGTTACAGCGTGGGTTGGAGGAGTTGATGCAAGAATCTGGATTACAAGAAGGGGCCATTGTTGTGTTAGATGCCGCTAACGCAGATGTTCGCGCCATGATCTCCCGCCCTTTCTATCAGCCACAACATGTTAACCCCAAGCAATCGGCCTGGGAAAATCGTGCAGTACAGGGAGCCATCCCGGGTTCCATTTTCAAAATTGTCACTGCGGCCGCTGCGTTGGAATACCATGCGGTTTCTAACGGAGAAGAATTCCATTGCGGTGGTGAGTACGGAAGATATGGGCTGTCTTGCTGGAAGGAGCATGGGCATGGAAACCTGAATCTGGAGCAAGGATTCGCTGAGTCTTGCAACATCGTATTTGCGGAAACGGCGCGCAGGCTTAGTATGGAACAACTGGAGAACACGGCTGATCGTCTGGGACTCGCGCGTCCGATTGGCTGGGAGGGGAAGCAGATGGCAGGAATGCCCGTGTTACGACACTTTGATCATGAGGATCAAGGGCGTGTGAGAACAGAGGCTGTTACTGGTGCTGATGAAGGTGCGAAAATACAGACAGCAATCGGTCAGCGCGATGTCTTGGTCACACCGCTGCAAGCTGCCAATCTGATCGTTACATTGTTACATGATGGAAAGGTTAGTGCCCCACGTCTCGTTAAACGTATCCGATATGCGGATGGTGGCACCATGCTGGAGATGCCCTTGCATGATTCACCTTCAGCCGCAGGACAGATTGCTCCCGCAACAGCGCATAAACTGTTATCCTGGATGAATAAGGTAGTCCGTGAGGGAACAGGAAAATCCCTGCAGCTTGCGCGGTGGCATGTTGCAGGGAAATCAGGTACAGCTCAGGTACAGAAACATGGAGAGAAGCGCAACAATCAATGGTTCATTGGTTATGGACCAGTAGAACAACCCAAATATGCTGTAGCTGTTCTTGTTCAAAATGTCTCTCCTGACAGCCAACATCAGGCGACGGCACTCTTCAGGAAGGTGATGGACTACTTGGCTGAGTCCTCATGATTCTTCGCAGGAACGGGACGTTGTACAGTAGATTCGGCAGAATTGGATGAGGCCTTATTAACGGGTGGGTCCATTACTAATGGAGAGGACTCAAATTCATCTTTTGGCAGGTGAATCCACTTTTGCAGGTACCCTTGTTGTAACAGTTCTTTCAGAAGGATCAGGAGCACTGGAGATAACACTACACCAGCCAGGCCAAAGATCGACAGGGAGATCAGCATAAACGAAAGCATCAAGTACGCCGAAGATACACCAATCGAGTTACCCGATATTTTCGGTTCCAGCAACTGCCGTGTCAGCATCGTCACTGCCAGAATCACAATCAGGCCAATCGCCAGGCTGCTATTGCCAATAATGAATAAGTAGACGATCCATGGAATAAACACAACAGGAACGCCAAGCAATGGTACCAGATCAAAAACGGCACAGACTGCTGCAATGGTAAAGGCATTAGAGGTTCCCAAAATCAACAAACCTGCATAAATCAATACAAACGTAATGAGCATCATGATCATCTGTGCCTTCAAATACGAGCGGATTGTCTTGAACACGTGATTACGCATGAATTCAATAGCTAACTTTAATGTTTTGGGCGTCTTCGCACGGGCGAACTTGCGCCAGGATTCAATCTCAATACTGAGAAAGAAGGCCAGAATAATCGCAATTCCGAAGTTCGTAATAAACGATGAGAACGAACTGAGGAAGCCTACGACGAATTGCGCTCCGCTCGTTACCCATTTGGACAGGAACCCGGTCAGTGTTGCAAAATAATCATTCGCTTTTTCCATAACTCCATCAGGGAGAGCATCTGACTTGTCCTGAATGAATAACACCAGATTGGTGAATTCACGTTGTATCATTTCAATGTATACGGGGAAATTATCTTGAAGATTGGAAATTTGTGAAATGATAATCAAGCCTACCCCAAAAAAGGCAGCAACAATTAATGCAAGAAACAACAAGACAGAGATTGCGGCCCCAAGTGTCTTGGGCAATCCTTTGCGATGTAAAAATTTGGCCAGCGGTTCAATCATCCAATACACAATGAATGATAGAAAGACCGGTGCAGCCACATGGTATAATTGACTGAAACCGTACATGATCACATACACGGTTAATACGAGCAACGCGATGTCAAAGACAGTTCGCCCGTATTTTTTGTAAAGCGGTAGCATGGACATGGCTCCTTTGATGGCAATAATTAGATTGTATTTATTGTACACGATAGCTATCTTTTTGGGAAAACAGGATTCAAGAAAAGTCTGAACTATGATAAAATTAAAGGCGGTTTATTTTAGATAGTGCCATTGTGCATCGTAATTCAGCAGGAGAAGTGGGGAGCTTGCAACATGACAACGATACTTCAGAGTATTTTACTGTGGTTATTGTATCTTTCATCTTTTTACGCCTTTATTCCAAGTTTGATCAGTAGGCTTTTTGGTTTTCGTGTATTCCGACGGGGGAGAAGTGATACACAATTTGCTTTAACGTTTGACGATGGGCCAGATCCGCACTATACGCCGAGATTGCTCGATCTGCTTCGTCAGCATCAAGCAAAAGCCACATTTTTTGTCGTTGGAGAACATGCCGCGAGTCATCCTGAACTCATTCAGCGCATACATGACGAAGGCCATCTTATTGGCATTCATAATTATATTCACAAAACGAACTGGCTCATGCGGCCGCGTACGGTTCGTGACCAGATTCAGCGAACAGGTCAGATTATCCATGAAGTAACCGGCGTGAAGACTTGTTATTATCGTCCACCATGGGGGATTATGAATCTGTTTGATTTTTTCAGCAAGAAAGAACGAAAGATTGTACTATGGTCTTCCATGTTTGAAGACTGGAGAAGCCGAGTAGGTGCCCAGAGATTGACTGAACGGATGCTGAAGGAACTGAGAGGCGGAGAGGTCATGCTGCTGCATGATCGAGGAACGACCCTTGGTGCTGATGCACACGCGCCGGAGCAGATGCTTCAGGCGCTGGAACTCGTATTACAGGAAGCTGAACGGTTAGGCCTGCAAAGCGTACGCGTTGATACGTTGATGGGAGGTGTTACAGTGAGCGAATCTCAGAACAAGAATCAACCACAGACAACGTTGAAGTTATGGAAACGAATCGTTGTTGCCTTATGGTTGGGCTGGGAGAAGTTATTCCACTGGGTATATCATCTACGGACAGCTTCGCCGGAGGACCCAATGCTGCACTTCAGATCACGTGTATATCACGGAGCACGGGTGGAGATGAATGACGGCCATGTTATTCAAAATGGAGACCCGGTGATAGAACTGCATTTTGACAATCAGAAGTTGTTTGAACTGGGAGTGACGTCACGTTCCAGTATGCATTTGGCTATTCGCATGATTCGGACGATGGAACAGCAATTGCCGGATTTGGCACGCATGGTAGCACTCGAACCTGAGTTACGCTCTGCCAAAGCGATATACGGTGTGAGCATGATTAACAGAGGTCCGGAAAAATTCGGATTTACCATTCAAGAATTGCCCCCTGGACCGTTCAGTGCTGCATCCAAAGTATACCTGAAACTGCTCTTAAGTGTGATCCATCCGGCAGGAACCAAACGTCTGAAACAGCGTACAGAACAATTGGTACCCAAGATGATTGCCATGCCGCTGGATATATTGTTGGAGCGTTACGGTCAACATACGACGCAGGTGGCAGCAACGATGGAAGAATCCAGAGATGAATCGTTGTTAATTGATCAAGAGATATTGCCAGAGCGGAACTAAACGGACTAATTATACCATCCAGCAAAAGAAAAGGGTTGCCCTTCGCCAGATTTGGCAGAAGAGCAACCCTTTTTTTATTAGTGAATTAGATACTCAGTACGCCACCGTTGCTTGCATTGGTAACCAGTTTGGAATAACGAGCCAGGTAACCGGTTTTTACTTTCGGTTCAAAGCCTTTCCAACCTGCGCGACGACGTTCAAATTCTTCGTCACTGATGTGCAATTCGATGATACGGTTGTTCAGATCCAGCTCGATGATGTCTCCTTCTTCAACAAAGGCGATTGGACCACCCTCAGCTGCTTCCGGAGAGATATGTCCGATACTGATTCCGCGGGATGCTCCAGAGAAGCGTCCATCGGTGATCAGGCCAACTTTGGCACCCAATCCCATACCTACGATCTGGGAAGTAGGAGCCAGCATCTCAGGCATACCTGGTCCGCCTTTTGGTCCTTCATAACGGATAACAACAACATGTCCTTCTTTTACTTTGCCGTTAGCAATACCTTCGAGCGCTTGCTCCTGGGAGTCAAAGCAGATGGCAGGACCTTTATGGTATCCACCAACCGAAGCATCAACTGCACCAACTTTGATGATAGCGCCTTGTGGTGCAAGGTTACCAAACAATACAGCCAGGCCACCTTTTTCGGAATGCGGGTTATCCAGGTGATGAATGACATTTGTATCCTGGATTTCTTTTCCTTCAACGTTCTCACGGATTGTTTTACCTGTTACTGTAATGCAGTCACCATGAATTGCGCCTGGTTTTTTGAGCAATTCGTTCAGCACTGCACTTACGCCGCCTGCATTATGAACGTCTTCGATGTGAAGATCGGAAGCAGGTGCAAGTTTCGCCAGATGCGGAACGCGGTTAGCTACTTCATTAATACGTTCGATTGGATACTCGATACCTGCTTCATGAGCCAGTGCCAGCGTGTGCAGTACTGTATTCGTAGAGCCACCCATCGCCATATCCAGTGCAAACGCATTATCGATCGCTTCTACAGTTACGATATCACGTGGTTTCAAGTCCATTTTGATGAGTTCCATCAATTGGGTAGCGGATTGTTTAACAAACTCACGACGCTCAGGAGCAACGGCAAGGATGGTTCCGTTACCTGGCATAGCCAGTCCCATCGCTTCTGCCAGACAGTTCATGGAGTTTGCCGTAAACATACCGGAACATGATCCACATGTTGGACAGCCAAACTGTTCAAGTTCAAGCAAGCTCTTATCATCGATTTTACCTGCTTGGTAAGCACCTACACCTTCAAATACGGAAGTCAGGGAAAGAGCTTTACCATTGCTGTCACGACCAGCTTTCATTGGTCCACCACTTACGAACAGGGTAGGGATGTTTACGCGAAGCGCACCCATCATCATGCCTGGTGTAATTTTGTCACAGTTCGGGATACATACCATGCCGTCGAACCAGTGTGCAGATACAACGGTTTCCACGGAATCCGCGATAATGTCACGGCTTGGCAGCGAGTAACGCATACCAATGTGTCCCATGGCAATACCATCATCTACTCCGATGGTGTTGAATTCGAATGGAACGCCACCGGCTTCACGAATAGCATCCTTTACAATTTTACCGAATTCCTGAAGGTGGACGTGGCCGGGCACGATATCGATGTATGAGTTACATACGGCAATAAACGGCTTGCCGAAATCCTCTTCTTTAACGCCCGCTGCGCGGAGCAAACTCCGGTGTGGTGCACGGTCAAAACCTTTTTTGATCATATCGGAACGCATCTTCTTGGCTGACATGGTGTATTCCCCCCAAATATATAATATTGAGCAACATGAATGGAAAAGTAAATGGCAGTGCATCTGTCGTTTAATTTCATCCGTACTCTAAAAAAAGGACCGGCATGCCGGTGTCGAGCTCCCCGTAGTTTTTGAAATTCTTTGCTGCTTTAAACCCGTGAACACCCGGTTTTTCTATTGAGTCTATCACAACCGTCGTCATATTTCTACAAACAATAGAAAGAAGCCTCAAACCATTTTCATGGAATTAGACTTCTTGATTTACGGGAAAGCTATGATCATGTTTCGATGTGGCAAGCGGAATTCATGAGTTGCTTCCGCCTTTGCGTCCAATCTCACGATAGAATTCCTTATTATGAGTTTCGGAGGTTGCTTCGCCGCCCTTGCGACCAATCTGCTTGTAAAAGTCAGTGTCATGGGCATCTGAAGTCGCTTCTCCACCCTTTTTTCCAATCATCTGGTAGAAGCTTCGATCATGGTTCTTGGAAGTCGCTTTGCCACCTAATCTGCCAGCTTCCTCACGGCTCATCTTGCGTTCTGACGTCGGTTGACGTGCCATTACAAATCACTCCTTACAACGATAAGTTGTTTTTTGTAGCGCGTATCCCTAATTTACCACCTTATTTCCAGCCTGAAACAACACAGCAGAATAGAATCGATGGTGAAGAGATCCGTCAGAGCGTTAGGCCGATCGTTTAAACACCTCATGTCGATTGAAAGAAAATCGGGATATATCCGGTTCAATCAAGGGTTTGAACGTGTGACGCACAGCCGGTAGAGCCAGTGTGACTGCGAAGAGTATGGCAATGACCAGTATGACTGGAATATACGCCGAGCTTCCCATATAACTGTAGACTCCGGACCAGATCGCGAGACGAACGAGAAACCCATGCAGCAGGAATACATAGAGTGTGCGTCGTCCAAGGTCCGTCAGTCTGGAAGTCAAGGAAGGTACCCAGGCCAAGAACAGTGCTGCCGATGCGATCTCCAATAGGTAGACTCCAAGTCGGAAGATGCCAGCATACCATTCGTGGTGACCCAGTTCGGCGTACGTCATGCTGCCGAGTAACCATCCGGTTGAAATATTCAAACCCCCATACCCTATCCATACCAACAGTGCAGCAGAGAGGATGGCTGCGGTTTTTCGACCCCAACCGGATAATAAACGTGAACGGATGGTTGTTCCATAGTCATAACCGATGACAAAGAACGGCAGAAATACAAACGTACGGCTGAAGCTGAGCCAGAACCCGTCGATGGGCAAATACCCGGCAATTATACCAAGCGTAATCGATCCAATCAGCCGATATATCGGTTTCCAGGAAATCGTCAGACGAAGCAACAGTCGCCAACAGAAATGACTCGCGAGAAACCATAACAGCAAGTAAGGTGCAAAGAAGGATAGCCGCATATGGGGTGTGTGGAATACGGTAAAGTCCATCAATGCGTATAAGGACTGAAACAGTACATACTGTAGTGCAATCTGCTTCAGGACGTTTCGCCCAGATGCACCCTGGAGTGAGTGTGTCGCAAAATACCCGGTCACCCATACAAAGAGTGGCATGTGAAACGTATATATCCACAGGAACAGAGCTTCCGCTCCTGCAAAACGTGTGATGAGTGGTTCAAGTGCATTACCAGCCAGGACACAGACGATAAGCATAAAGCGCAGATTGTAAAAGAAAGATTCCTGATCATCCCGGATCAGTGTCTGATTTTTCATGGTGTAGCCCCCTTATAGACCCTGGTTGCCAGGTCATTTGCATCTGTAATAAGGGTAATATGGATGTGCATTATCTATTGTGATTTAATTCACATTAGTAAGCGTTATCTTTTCTCAAAGCTGTGACAACAAAATGAACGCAACGGGATTGACAACGGTTGCATAGAGGATGACAATAGAAAAAGAAGATGAGGGAATGTAAATATAAGGAGGGAAGAAATCATGTCAACGAGTCCCTATCCAAGCCCGGAAATTATTACGTTTGGGGAGAGTATGGGTTTGCTGACTGCCAAGGATACAAGAGGGCTGGAATATGCAGCCACACTGGACAAGTCTTTCGGGGGTGCTGAGAGCAATCTGGCTATTGGCGTATCCCGCCTGGGGCATACCAGTGGTTGGTTTGGACGCTTGGGCAATGATCCGATCGGCAGTATGATACTGAAAGCCATTCGCGGTGAAGGCGTAGATGTATCCCGGGTAAGGTTGAGTGATCACGAGCCCACTGGTTTGATGATTCGTGAGAACGCTTCCGGGAAAGCCTCGGTGCATTATTATAGGAAGCTATCTGCTGCAAGTGCGATCACACCTGATGATCTGGATCCCGACTATATTGCCGGGGCGAAGATATTGCACGTTACGGGTATAACGGCAGCGATAAGCCCGTCCGGACTTGCTACGGTAGAGGCTGCTATACATATTGCCAAACAGGCAGGGGTGAAAGTAAGCTTTGATCCAAATCTGCGTCTCAAACTATGGTCTGCGGATGAGGCCCGTCCGGTTTTACTGCGTTTAGCTGAACTGGCGGACTACTTTTTACCGGGTCTGGACGAGATGAAACTTCTATATAACGAAGAAAATGATCAAAAAGTACTTGAGCATTTATCTGCCATGAATGCTGTGTGCATCGTGAAAGGTGGCCCTGATTTGACCTACGTATTGGCGAATGGTACCCTAACTGAAGTTCCGTACTTTAAGGCGGATAATGTTCTGGATACGGTAGGAGCAGGAGACGGATTCTGTGCGGGATTTTTATCGGGTTTATTAAAAGGATACTCCCCGCAGGAAGCAACCCGTCTCGGCAATTTGACCGGTTCCATGGTTATACAGGCTGTTGGCGATTGGGAGGCGCTCCCGACGTGGGGGCAGGTCGAGGCCAAGCTGAACAACGTTGCCCATGTTGAGCGTTAGTCGCTGCTGAAATCATATATGGCTCATCTTCGTTCTTAAATGTAAGGCTTGTATACACAACCACCACATTGACAAGGGAGAGAATGAAATGAAGAAGCTTCAGCTGTTGCAAAAGATTACGGACAATGGGGTTGTGGCAGTTCTGCGTGCAGATTCTGCGGATCAAGTCATTGCCATGGCCGAGCAAGCGATTGCGGGTGGCATTAAAGTTATCGAGATTACGATGACAGTACCCAGTGCACTCAAAGCCATTGAAAAATTAAGCCGTGTATATCATTGGAACACACAAGATCCAGAGAAATTCGCGATTATTGGTGCGGGAACGGTGCTTGAACCGCAAACGGCAAGAGCGGCCATCATGTCGGGTGCCGAGTTTGTAGTTGGGCCTTCCCTGAATCCGGATACGGTTCAGATCTGCAATCTGTATCGAATTCCGATTCTGCCTGGTGTGATGACGATTGCTGACGTTCAACGCGCATTGGAACTCGGCGTGGACATTGTGAAGTTGTTCCCAGGTAATCTGTATGATCCTTCGATTATCAAAACGATGAAGGGCCCTATGCCTCAGGCTAATTTTATGCCAACTGGCGGGGTATCCTTGTCTAATCTGGGAGATTGGATCAAGGGCGGAGCAGTGGCTGTAGGGATCGGCTCCGACTTGACATCGGAAGCTGTGAAGACGGGTGACCTGAGTCATGTCCGTCGCAAAGCGGAACAATATATGGATGCTTACCGTAAGGCCAAGGCTGAATAATATTTTTTAATTCGTAGAAGGGGAGCCTGATGAATGAGGGCTCCCAATTCTGTGAGCCGCGGCACCTGCGGAAGTGAAGAAAGGTGATTAACGTTGAGAAATCGGTATAATACAGGGCGCAAGAAGAGGGGCATCGGGAAATTCCTGCTCGTACTTCTGGCGCTCATTGTCATTGGATGTGGATTTGTTGCGTGGAAATTATTCACACCATACGGTCCACAGGAGACAGCTCAAACAGCTATGGAAACAGCCAATAAGGTGACGGTGAGTGAACAAGAGAACTGGATTGATTTTGTGCCAGACAAACCGACGGGGAAAAGTGTGCTTTTCTACCCTGGTGGACTGGTAAAACCGGAAAGTTATGCACCACTTGCCCATGAGCTGGCTTCTGCCGGTCATCACACGATTATTGCCAAGATGCCAGTTAACCTGGCAGTGCTTAAGCCAAACTTGGCAGATGAGATTCTGGCAGCATATCCAGAGGAACAATTTGTTATGGGTGGACACTCTCTCGGCGGATCCATGGCTGCACGTTATGTAGCCGTGCATCCAGATGCACTTCATGGGATCTTCTTCTTGGCATCTTACCCGGATGAAAAAGGAAGTCTGTTGACATTGGGTCTACCTGCCTTATCCATTCTGGGTACTAAAGATGAGGTTGTGAATATGACCAAGTATCAGAGTGGACGGATGTATTTGCCCGCGGAGACGGTGTACTACACCATTGAAGGTGGAAACCACGCCCAGTTCGGTGATTATGGTCATCAAAAAGGGGATGGCGAGCCGGAAGTGAGTGGAGAAGAACAGCTGAATCAGACCGTCAAGACGGTACTGGCTTGGTTAAGTACCATCGAGTAGATCTTGATTATTCTGCATTAAGGGTTGAATGCATTGATAGCATAACTTGATGGAGGTGATATGGATGACCATGCTTAAAGTGAATGGAGCGCAGATCCCATGTAAAGCTATCCTGTTCGATAAAGATGGAACACTGCTGGAATTCCTCCAGCTATGGGGGCCGTGGGCAGAGACATTGCTGAGTCAGTTACAATCACGTATGAATGAGCTTGGAGCTTCATTTACGGTTGAACTGGAGCACGTCCTGGGCACCATTCATAACGCAGAAGGTCACATTGTCGGCTATGATCCGCAAGGTCCACTTGCCATTGCGACTGTGGATGAGTGCACGGGATTGCTTGCCGGGCAGTTATATGCAGCAGGCTTGCCATGGAATGAAGCGATCACAACGATACGCCAATTTTCAAGTGTGGCCATGAAATCGGTAAGAGAGCGCAAATCGGCTGAACCGATGCCAGGATTACTTGCTTTCTTACAGAGTTGCAGGGCAGCAGACATACCTCTGGCAGTTGTCACTTCAGACAGTACAGCGGCAGCAGAAACACATCTGGATTGGATGGGGATACGTTCCTTTTTCACCTCCATTGTGGGCTGTGATCGGGTGACCCAGGGCAAACCGGATGGAGAAGCAGCACTCTTGGCTTGCCATGAATTACATATCGATCCTGCGGAGGCCGTTGTAATTGGAGACAGTAATGGGGATATGCAGATGGGGCGTCACGCAGAGGTATCCTATACGCTCGGTTACTGTCCGCAGTTAGATCAAGGATCTCACCTGGTTGATGCACATGCCATTATTCGTCATTATAATGAGATAAGTGTGATTATATAAGTCACTCTGGCCAAAAGGAGGAGAGAGGATGAACGTAACAGAACAACTGGCTGCCTGGATTCAGGAAAGCTCCCGGATTGTTTTTTTCGGAGGGGCCGGAACTTCAACGGAAAGCGGGATTCCCGACTTCCGCTCGGCTGCGGGTCTGTATCAGACAGAGCAGCATTCGCCTTATCCACCGGAAGAGTTGTTAAGCCGACATTTTTTTGATCAGCATGCGGATATTTTTTATGATTTTTATCGAGGCAAAATGCTTCATCCAGATGCGGAACCTAACGGGTGCCATCGACTATTGGCTCGTCTGGAGAAGGAAGGAAAACTTCAGGCAGTGATCACGCAAAATATCGATGGACTACATCAGAAGGCAGGCAGCAGCAATGTCCTGGAGCTACATGGCTCAATTCATCGTAATGCCTGCATGGATTGCAAGCAGTTTTATGCACTGAATGATATTATACAATCCCAAGATACCGTACCTCGCTGTACCGCATGCGGTGGTGTTATCAAGCCGGATGTGGTGCTATACGAGGAAGAGCTGGACCAGACAACATTGTATCGCTCTATTGATGCATTGTCTTCCGCAGACCTGTTACTCGTGGGCGGCACGTCACTGACGGTATATCCAGCAGCCCAGTTAATTACGTATTTTCAGGGAAAACATACCGTTCTGCTCAATGCTACACCTACCGCTTACGACAGCAGGGCGGATTTGCTGATTACAGAGCCGATTGGTGAGGTAATGAATCATGTGGACCAGCTTCTTGGTTAAACGTATGGACTGAATAACCGCATTCTCCGGTGTTGACCGGATCAGGAGGCGGAACCTGGGGAAAGAAGGGATTCATGATGGTCTACGTAGCAAGCGATACTCGCTATGAAACGATGAAATACAACCGCGTTGGACGTTCGGGTTTGAAACTGCCAGCGATTTCACTGGGGCTGTGGCATAACTTTGGCGGTATCAATAACGCTGAGAATGGCCGAAATATGATTACCCGGTCATTTGATCTGGGTATTACACATTTTGATCTTGCCAACAACTATGGCCCACCGGCAGGTTCGGCAGAGCAGTTATTTGGACAGGTACTGGCCCAGGATCTGAAACCTTATCGTGATGAACTGGTGATCTCCACCAAAGCGGGTTATTATATGTGGCCTGGGCCGTATGGCGAGTGGGGTTCACGCAAAAATCTGGTCTCCAGTCTGAATCAAAGCTTGAAGCGTATGGGCCTGGATTATGTGGATATTTTCTATTCACATCGTTATGATCCCGAAACGCCTTTGGAAGAAACGATGATGGCACTGGATCATATTGTTCGCTCGGGCAAAGCCCTGTATGTAGGGATCTCCAACTATCCCGCAGAGCAGACAAGACAGGCTGCCGAAATTCTGAAAGGTCTGGGTACGCCCCTGTTAATCCATCAACCGAAATACTCGCTGCTGGACCGCTGGATTGAAGATAGTTTGCAGGACGTGCTGGATGAGTATGGAACAGGCAGTATTGCATTCTGTCCATTGGCACAAGGTGTGCTCACGAACAAATACTTGAATGGTATCCCGGAAGACTCACGTGCCAAAGGACCGTCGGTATTCCTGAATGAAAACAACATCTCTCCAGAGACGCTCCGCAAAGTGCGTGCGCTGAACCAGATTGCAGCAGCCCGTGGTCAGAGTTTGGCCCAATTTTCACTCTCATGGGTGCTGCGTAATGGCAGGGTAACTTCTGCGCTGATTGGCGCAAGTCGTCCTTCCCAGATTGAAGAGAATGTGGCTGCGCTCAGTCAACTGGATTTTTCTACAGAGGAATTGGAACGGATTGAATCCATTCTGTCTCCGGAGCCAGATGACAAATAAATAAAGTGCAAAAGGTGCATCTTAGCCATAATGGCGGAATGCACCTTTTTTTGTTGTACGTGGTTCCGTCCGTTATGTTGCTCACCGTTTGATCTGTTGAGCATTTTTCTGTAAACCCTGATGTAGTGAACGGGACAGTATTTTCTCTCGATACAAGCTGGGCGCTTCACCGTGAAATCGTTTGAACTGTTTGGAGAAATACAGCGCGTCTGGCAGTCCGACCGATGCAGATACCTGTTCGATGGACAGATCTGGGCGTCCTCTTAGGAGTTGGCGCGACTTGTCGATCCGCAGTTTTAGCAGATACGTGACTGGCGACAGTCCGGTTTCCTGTTTGAAAATACGGGATAGATAGGCCCGGTTGTACCCAAGACTCGCAGACATTTGTTCAATGGAGACAGGATAGGCATACTGGGTAGACATATATTGAATCATTTGTTTCACCGTACGTCGGATGGAGGATTCACCGGGAATTAAGGTTTGGCCCTGCGAAAGGTGATTCTGTGCTTCGGCTAGAATCATATATAACGTACCCAGTGATGTGAAATGGGAGCTTTCTTTGCGCTCGGCAAAAGCATCCTGCATCACGGATAACCAATCGGAAATTCCACAAGAGGGTCCGGCATGAAAAACGGACTTTTCCGGGCGGAATCCTGCCTCCTCGGCATACTGGGCAGCCTGGCTGCCCGTAAAGGCGATCCAGCGGTATTGCCATGGGTTACGGGCGTGAGACTGGTAGCTCACCAGCTGTCCGGGGTGAATGAGGAAACAATCACCTGCGGATAACTCGTAGGTGTGCAGTTCGGTACGGAACGTACCCGCCCCTTTTTCTACATAATGCAGCAGATAATAATCAAACAATTTAGGGCCGAGGGCGTGACCCGGAAGGGTCTGGCTTGCTCCGGCAAACAGGACATGCAGTGCGCCTTGCTCATAATAGACGGGATTGGAGGCAACCGAATAACTGAGTGCTCCACTTTTACCGGAAGGTGACTCCTGTATTTTTTCGGTAGAAGATGCAAGGGATTCTTTCTTGGGGTTGGATTGATCTGACATGGTCGTTTCCTTCTTTCCGGGATGCTCCGATCATTATACGCCTTAAGGTCACATTTATCCATATGAAACACACATGGTTGCATTACAAGAGGCACCGCTTTCTTATATAATAACATTAAGAAAACCACAACAACGAGGCGAGGTGCACCAGCAGTGAACGTAACTGAATTGAAACAAAAGTTTATTGAGAAGTACGGAGAGAATGGAGCGGATATCCGTGTGTTTCATGCCCCTGGGCGTGTGAATCTGATCGGTGAGCACATTGACTATAACGGTGGATACGTGCTTCCGGCAGCACTTGAATTCGGAACAACATTAATTATCCGTGAGCGTCAGGACAATCAGTTGCAACTGGCTTCCACGAACATGTCTTATGAAGGAGCACTGGATACTTCCTCCATCGGTAAGGAGAAAACCGGAGAATGGACCGACTATCCTGTTGGTGTCATGGTTGAATTGCAAGGCAAAGGCGTAAATGTAACAAAAGGCTACGACTTCCTGTACCACGGGGAGATTCCGAACGGGGCAGGACTTTCATCATCTGCATCTCTGGAGGTACTCACCGGATTCGCGATTCAATCTCTGGAGGGCGTAGCGGATATTGATACAGTTCAACTGGCACTTCTGTCCCAGAAAGCGGAAAATGAGTTCGTAGGTGTCAACTGTGGAATCATGGATCAGTTCGCTGTGGCCAACGGTGCGCAGGATCACGCGATCCTGCTGATGTGTGACACACTGGAGTACGAAAAGGTTCCTTTCCGTACAGGCTCCTACAAATTGGTCATCGGTAACACAAACAAACGCCGGGGTCTGGTAGATTCGGCATACAATGAACGTCGCTCCCAATGCGAGCAGGCACTTGCCATCTTGAAGGAACAGCTGCCTGCACTGAATTACCTGGCTCAATTGACGCCAGAGCAGTTCGTAACACTACAGGATCAGATCAAGGATGAGAAAGTAAGACAGCGCGCACAACATGTTGTGGAAGAGAATGCACGTGTGCTCGCATCGGTCGAAGCATTGCAGCGTAATGATCTGGAAACCTTCGGCCAATTGATGAACGCTTCTCATGAATCGCTTCGTGACTTGTATGAAGTAAGCTGTGATGAGCTGGATGTTATGGTTGAAGAAGCTCAGCGGATTCCTGGCACACTTGGTGCCCGAATGACTGGCGCAGGATTTGGCGGTTGTACCGTATCGCTGGTGCATGAAAATGATGTCGAGCGTTTTGTAAGCGAAGTGGGCGCTGCATATGAAGCGCGCACCAGTCTCAAAGGTGATTTTTATGTGTGCGGCGTAGGTGACGGTGTTAAAGAATTGAAGGAGGCGAAGTAAAATGGCAATTTTGGTGACAGGTGGAGCAGGGTATATTGGATCTCATACGGTAGCGGCTTTGTTGGAACGTGGAGAAGAGGTTGTTGTACTGGATAACTTGCAGACAGGGCATCGTGAAGCGTTGCTCGGCGGTAAGTTGTATGAAGGGGATCTGCGTGACAAAGAAATTCTGGCGAAGCTGTTCGCTGAGAATTCAATCGATGCAGTCATTCACTTTGCAGCCAACTCACTCGTAGGCGAAAGTATGAAAGACCCGGTTAAATATTATGACAACAACGTGTTTGGTACACTCTGTCTGTTGGAAGCGATGAATGCAGCTAACGTACGCCGCATCGTCTTCTCTTCTACAGCAGCTACCTACGGTGAGCCTGAGAAAGTGCCAATCGAAGAGAGCGATCGTACAGAGCCAACCAATGTATATGGTGAAACGAAACTGATGATGGAACGCATGATGTCATGGTTCGATAAAGTTCAGGATATCAAGTACGTTTCCCTGCGTTACTTCAATGCAGCCGGTGCGCATGAGAGCGGCAAAATTGGTGAAGATCACCAGCCTGAGAGTCACCTGATCCCACTCGTACTGCAAACGGCTTTGAAACAACGCTCACACATTGCTGTGTTTGGTGACGACTATGCAACAGAAGATGGAACATGTATCCGTGACTATATCCACGTGAGCGACTTGGCTGATGCACATCTGCGTGCAGTAGATTACCTGCGCAAAGGTGAGAACAGTAACGTGTTTAACCTGGGTAACGGCACTGGATTCTCGGTAACACAAGTGATCGAAACAGCTAAAAAAGTGACTGGCCTCGATATTCCGGTTGTTCAGGAACCACGTCGTGCGGGTGACCCGGCTGTATTGGTAGCCTCATCTGCAAAAGCGAGATCCGTTCTGGGCTGGAATCCGAAATGGACCAATCTGGAAGATGTCATTCAAAGCGCTTGGAGCTGGCACCAATCACGTCCTGACGGCTACGGAAAAAATTAGGAGGCGAACACCTTATGTCACAGACTCATATTGCAGCAGGTGCCACAGAGCGGACACCGGAGCAGCAGGAAGCACTGCATGCCATTGAACGTCTGGTTGCATTTGCCTTGCAGAAACAATTAATCGAGGAAGCGGATTGGGATTATAGCCGCAACCTCTTGTTGGAACAATTCGGATTCTCAGAGCCTTATGCCGGTGAGTTGGACACAACTGTGCCCGATAGTCCACAGGCGATGCTGGATACGTTGATCGATTATGGATTTTCCATTGGACTCATTCCTGAAAATAGTGATACGTTCCGTGATTTGCTGGATGCCAAAATCATGGGTCAGTTGATGGCACGCCCATCCGAAGTGGTACGCGCATTCCGCCACACCGAGCAGACGGAAGGCATTGAGGCGGCCACATCCCAATTCTATGACTTGTCGATTAACTCCAACTACATTCGGATGGATCGCATCTCGAAGAACGTCTATTGGACGCAGGATACGGCTTATGGGGAGATGGAGATTACCATTAACCTCTCGAAGCCGGAGAAAAGCCCGAAGGAAATTGCCATGGCGAAATTGCTTCCGCCACCGGTATATCCAAAATGCCAGCTGTGTCGTGAAAATGTAGGCTACGCTGGTCGGGTGAATCACCCGGCCCGCCAGAATCTGCGGGTCATTCCGTTGAATCTTAACAACGAGCCTTGGTTGTTCCAATACTCGCCGTATGTGTACTACAATGAGCACTGCATTATTTTCCATCATGATCATGTGCCGATGAAGCTGACCAAAGATACGCTGCGCAGACTGCTTGCCTTTGTCGGGGAGTACCCGCATTACTTTATCGGATCTAACGCGGATTTGCCGATCGTGGGCGGTTCTATCCTGACACATGACCATTTCCAAGGTGGTCGTCATACATTTGCGATTCAAAATGCACAGCCAGAGGCGGTATTCCGCCATGCGGATGCACCTGGACTTACATTGAGTCTTGTGAAATGGCCAATGTCCGTCATGCGTCTGGCCTCACACGATCCTGCAGAGCTGCTTGAAGCCGGTAACGCTGTGTATGAGGCATGGAAGGTTTACAGTGATTCAGCTGTGGATATTGAAGCATTCAGTGAAATAGACGGCGAGCAGGTACCACACAATACGGTAACACCAATCGTTCGTCGCAGTGCAGACGGTGGCTACGAGATGGATCTTGTATTGCGTAACAATCGTACAAATGATGTGCATCCTGAAGGGATTTTCCATCCTCACCGTGAAATGCACCATCTGAAGAAAGAAAACATTGGTCTGATCGAAGTGATGGGACTTGCCATCCTGCCAGGTCGTTTGAAGGAAGAGCTGGACAGTATCGCGGATATTCTCGCTGGAGATGCCAAACTTGCTGAAGCCGCCAAAGCTTCTGATCATGTGTTGAACAAACATCTGGGCTGGGCGGAAGAATTGATTGAACGATTTGGTCCTAATTTGGACAAGGAACAAGCTATTTCCATTGTACAGCAGGAAGTTGGCTTAAAATTTGCTGAGATTCTGGAACATGCAGGTGTCTACAAATATGATGAAGCAGGACGCCAGGCTTTCCGTCGTTTTGTAAGCAGCATGGGATACACTGAATAGCAGTCAACAAACCAAAACACCCGCCCATTCATGAGCGGGTGTTCTTGTCGTTCCTGACATTTGTGTGCATTGGAATGAACTTCCCAGCCAGTTATAATGGAGTGAAGTCCTGGAGTACCAAAATGAATTGAGGAAATGGGGTTAATAACTTGGAAAAGCAGGCATTGGATATTCCGTTGATTACAGATGCTGAGGAACTGCAGGGCATGGTGGGTGAGCCGCATGAACATGTGCGTAATAAGGCAATCTCATTTGTGGATTCACATGTTCAGAACTTTTTATCCATGTCACCATTATTTTTCCTTTCCACGTCCGATCATGATGGAAAAAGTGATGTGTCACCTCGGGGTGATGGAGCGGGATTTGTAAAAGTCTATGATACATACCGGCTCGTTTATCCCGAGCGCCCAGGCAATCGGCGAATAGACTCGTTGTTGAACATGTTGTCGAACCCTGGTATTGGTATGCTCTTTTTGATTCCGGGTATGAATGAAGTGCTGCGTATTAATGGCACAGCAACCATTACCAAGGATGAGGAATTCATCGCCAGCATGGGTTGGAGTGGTAAAACCATAGGTGCAGCTGTCATTGTAGATGTGGAAGAGTGTTTTATCCATTGTCCGCGGGCATTCAAACAGGCTGGGTTATGGGACCATGAAACATGGGTGGACGCTGAGGATTTGCCTTCAACGAGCGAGATGTTTAGAGCACATTTGGAGATTAACGGATTGTTATAAAGTGAGTGACTATCGATTTGTTTTTCTATAAACGGGGTACTATAATTGGAGTTGCACTAAAAATTCTAAACTCCCTTGGAGGCGACAATAGATATGAGATCTTTCCAATTCTATAATCCAACCCGTCTGATATTCGGTAAAGGACAACTGGAAGCATTAAAGACAGAAGTGCCGAAATACGGTAAACGGGTTCTGCTTGTATATGGTGGCGGTAGTATCAAACGCAGTGGGCTGTATGATCAAGTGATCGGATTGCTTAAGGAAGCTGGAGCAGAAGTGACTGAACTGGCAGGCGTTGAACCTAACCCACGTCTTTCTACGGTGCATAAAGGGGTAGACCTTTGCAAAACAAATAACATTGACCTGATTCTCGCTGTAGGTGGCGGTAGTGTACTGGACTGCTCCAAAGCGATTGCTGTAGGTGCTAAATATGATGGCGACATGTGGGATTTTGCTCAGCGCAAAGCCGTTGCACAAGACGCTCTTCCGCTTGGTACCGTATTAACGATGGCAGCAACGGGTTCGGAGATGAACTCCGGTTCGGTTATTACAAATCAGGATACACAAGAAAAATTGGGCTGGGGTAGCGCTTATTCATTCCCTGCATTCTCCATCCTGGATCCGGTGAATACATACACTGTTCCACTGGACCAAACGGTATATGGTATGGTGGATATGATGTCCCACGTATTGGAGCATTACTTCCATCTGGATGCCAACACACCGGTTCAACTCGGTTTCTGTGAAACGATTCTGCGTACCGTAATGGAAGCAGCACCTCGTCTGGTTGAGGATCTGGAGAACTATGAACTGCGCGAAACGATTCTGTATTGCGGAACGATGGCATTGAATGGTGTGCTGAATATGGGTCTCGCAGGAGACTGGGCAACACATAATATCGAACACGCGGTATCCGCAGTGTATGATATCCCGCATGGTGGCGGACTGGCCATCTTGTTCCCGCACTGGATGAAGCATAATCTGGATGTCAATGTGGATCGATTCAAACGTCTGGCAATTAATGTATTCGAAGTGAATCCTGAAGGCAAGTCTGACAGACAGATTGCCGAAGAAGGTATCGATGCGCTCAGCAAATTCTGGACATCCATTGGTGCCCCTAACCGTTTGGCTGATTACGATATCGATGATAGCCAGATCGATGTAATGGCTGATAAAGCTATGCTGTTTGGCCCATTTGGTAACTTCAAGAAACTGCAACGTGAAGATGTTGTATCCATCTACAAGGCTTCTCTGTAATTCTATAATCACTGACAAGTGAACGGACACATCCTGTGGTCCAATAACCGCAAGTCTCCTTTATGGGGGCTTGCGGTTTTTTCATGTATTCGGACTGTACACGTGAATGATGGAGGAACATGAAGCATGAAGTAAAGAATGCCATGATAATACCCATTATCGGCTCCAGAATACATTTGAGGAAAGATTTTGAAACATTTTGATGTTAGTTACGTATTTATTTACATGTGGAATGCCCAGTTAGGATGAATTTGCGGCAGAGAGAGGAGGAACAGGGGATGGAGACGATATATTGGGGGTGTCTGATCGGAGGGGCCATATTTGCGGTTGTCAGCCTGGTGCTGGGTGACTTGATTGACGGCTTGCTGGACGGGGCTTTTGAGATGCCAGGTCTTGATTTTTTCAAACCCGTTGTGTTAGCTGGTTCCATTACAACCTTCGGTGGGGCAGGCATTATGCTGACACGTTATAGTTCATTAAGTGCGATGTCGGGTCTAATATTATCCCTGCTTATAGGTATTGCTGCAGCCATGCTGGTATTCTTCGCATATATCAAACCGATGCGTAACAGCGATGTCTCGATTGCATTTTCAATGAAAGAATTATCTGGGAAAATTGGGGAAATTACCATTCCGGTGCCGGAAAAAGGGTTTGGTGAAGTGATGATCCGCTTTGCATCAGGTAGTACGATTCAAACAGCATCCAGTTTTGAACACCTCCCCATTGCGGCGGGAGCCCGTGTTGTTGTAGTGGATGTTGTAGATGGCGTACTGCGTGTGTCGGAATGGGATGAAAACGTACTTAAAGATTTATAAGTATTCTTACCACCTAAGTAGTTTAAGCACTCATCATAAATGAATAAGGGGAGAGATGTGGAATGAATTTAGATTGGGATGTGTTGTTGATACCTGCCGTTGTTGTTGGTGTGATTCTGATATTGGGATTGGCTTTTTGGGCGAGATACAAAACGGTTGGACCGGATGAAGCGATGATCGTTACGGGATCATTCTTGGGTAGCAAAAATATCTCTGATGATGATTCTGGCCGAAAAATTAAGATTGTTCGTGGTGGCGGTGCATTTATCCTGCCGGTATTCCAGCAATCAGAATTTATCTCCTTGTTGTCCCACAAGCTGGATGTCTCCACACCTGAAGTGTACACGGAGCAAGGTGTTCCGGTTATCGCTGATGGTGTCGCTATTATCAAGGTTGGAGGCGCTGTAGAGGACGTTGCTACGGCAGCTGAGCAATTCATCGGTAAACCTGTAGAAGCGCTGAGAAGCGAAGCACAGGAGGTACTAGAGGGGCATTTGCGGGCCATTCTCGGTACAATGACGGTGGAAGAAGTATATCGGAACCGGGATCGGTTTGCACAAGAGGTTCAAGGCGTAGCCGCTAGAGATCTGAAGAAAATGGGTCTGCAAATTGTTTCCTTTACGATCAAGGATGTTCGTGACAAACAGGGCTACCTGGATGCTCTCGGTAAACCGAGAATTGCAGCAGTGAAGCGTGATGCCGAGATTGCCGAAGCGGAAGCCATGCGTGATGCGCGTATTCAGAAGGCCAATGCGGAAGAACAGGGCCAGAAAGCAGAGTTGCTGCGGGATACCAATATCGCCGAGGCAGCCAAAGAGAAGGAACTGAAAGTAGCCACGTTTAAGCGGGATCAAGATACAGCCAAAGCGGAAGCCGATCAGGCGTACCATATTCATGAGGCACGTGCTAGACAAACCGTAGTCGAAGAGGAAATGAAAGTTGAACTCGTTCGTAAGGAACGGGAAATTGACCTCCAGGCCAAGGAAATCATCGTACGTGAGAAGCAATATGACGCCGAAGTGAAGAAAAAGGCCGAAGCAGATCGTTATGCAGTAGAGCAAGCGGCCGAAGCAGACAAAGCTAAAAGAATGCGTGAAGCAGATGCAGTACAGTACTCCATTGAAACACATGCCAAAGCGACAGCTGAACAGAAACGACTTGAAGGTCAGGCTATGGCGGATGCTGAACTTGCCAAAGGTACAGCGGACTCTGAAGTTATTCGTTTGAAGGGACTTGCAGAAGCAGAAGCGAAGGAAAAACTGGCTGAGGCGTTCCAGAAGTTTGGCGAAGCGGCTGTACTCGATATCATTGTCAAAATGCTGCCTGAGCTGGCTGGCAAAATTGCCGAGCCGATTGCATCCATTGATAAACTGACTGTGGTAGATACAGGTAAAGGTGAAGGTGCCACGCGGGTGAGTAACTATGTTACGGAACTTATGGCGACGGCTCCAGAGATGCTTAAGAGCGTATCCGGCATTGACGTTGAGCAGCTGATCAAGGGCCTTACCAAGTCCAAAACACCTGCACCGGTTGCCATTCAACAGAGCGAGCCTGTAACAACTCCTTCTATAATCGACAAGATTGTGGAAAGAGCTGGAGTTGACGAGTAAGAAGCACTTCGAATCTTGCATGGTTACTCTATTGACCTTAAGACGAATTTTTGTTACTTTTTAAGCGAGACGTCCGGCGCGGTTTGCCCGCTCCGGGTGTCTTTTTGTTCGTAACAGGGTGTGACATAATCACACCTAAGATGGTGTGAAAAAGAGGTGCAAACAATGAGCAGCCTGCATGTAGATAAAGCGCTAAATAATAATGTAATCATTGCACAGCATCCAGAACACGGGGAAGTCGTTGTTATTGGTAAAGGCATTGGCTTTAACCGAAAACCGAGTGATCACATTCCATTGATGGCTGTGGAGAAAATGTTTATTTTGAAAAACCAGCAGGAGCAAGAGCAGTACAAACAGCTTCTTCCACAGGTGGATGAAGCACTGATCGAGATTATTAACGAAGTTATTACGTATATTGCAGAGCGTACGGACGTTCCTCTGAATGAACATATCCATATTGCATTAACCGATCACATTTCTTTCGCGTTAAAACGCAAGGAGCAGGGCATTATCATACAAAATCCATTTTTATATGAAACCCGCGAAATTTATCCTGAAGAATATCGAATGGGAGAATACGCTATTCGTCTGATCAAAGAGAAAATGGGTGTAGATCTGGGGATGGACGAGATTGGTTTTGTTGCCCTCCATATCTATAGCGCAATGACCAATCAAAATATATCCCAGGTACGTGAGCATTCACAATTGATCACTGATTTGGTGAACCTGGTGTCTGATCAACTCGATTATTCGTTTGAAGCGGAATCGCTTGATTACTCTCGTTTGCTGACTCATCTTCGTTTCGCCCTTGAGCGTGTTCGCCGTGGAGACAAAGTGGAAGAGCTCCATAAGTTGGATTCCCTGCTTAAGTTGGAGTATCCCGAAATGTACTCGCTTGCATGGAAACTGACCAAAGTAATGGAGAAAAGACTGAAACTGCCGGTTTATCCTGCGGAGGTAGGTTATCTGACCATTCATCTGCAAAGGCTGAATCAGCGGAAGGAAGAAGAGAATAAGTGAGATCATTCCAGTGATGGAATGCGGAATTTATTTTTTTGGTGTAAAGGCTTGCAATAGATTAGAACTGGTGCTACAATGGTTTCCGTAATCAAGCAACTGAATAAACATAAGCGACGTGTTACTGACTCGATCAGGCATGAGTTAATTAAAGTGTGATTGTTCTTTCCTTGTACAGGGTATGCTATACCCCAAGGTTGGCACAGTTTACTTTATTAATTCATGCCTTTTTTGTGTTCCCTTGCTTGCATCACAACATATAAATTAGACGAAAGGGAGAAACGACGCGATGTTCAAAAAGCTTTTTGGTGTATTGCAAAGAGTAGGTAAAGCTCTCATGCTGCCTGTAGCCATTCTACCTGCGGCAGGTTTGCTGCTCGGAATTGGTAACATGTTGGTTAATCCAGATTTCTTGCAATATGTAACTGCGCTCGACACCCCTTGGGTGAACTCGATCGCAACAATTATGATGAACGCAGGTCAGATCGTATTCGATAATCTGGCATTGCTGTTCGCTGTCGGTGTAGCTGTCGGATTGGCTGGTGGCGAAGGCGTTGCAGGTCTTGCAGCGATCATCGGTTACCTGGTCATGAATGTTACATTAGGATCTGCGGTAGGTGTTACTCCGGCAATGATCGGTGAAGTACCGGGTTATGCCAGCATCTTGGGTATCCCAACATTAAGTACAGGCGTGTTCGGAGGTATAATCATAGGTATTGCCGCCGCGCTGTGTTACAATCGATTTTTCAAAATCGAACTGCCGTCCTACCTGGGTTTCTTTGCAGGTAAACGATTTGTACCGATTATCACATCGGTAGTATCCCTTGTAATCGGATTGCTTCTTGTGATTATCTGGCCTCCGATTCAAAATGGACTGAATGCTGTATCTCACTTCATGGTAGATACAAGTCCGACCTTGTCGGCGTTCATCTTTGGAGTTGTGGAACGGTCATTGATTCCGTTCGGTTTGCATCACATTTTCTACTCCCCATTCTGGTTTGAGTTTGGTGAGTATGTGAATAAAGCCGGAGATGTTATTCGTGGGGATCAGAAGATTTTCTTCAGCCAGTTACGTGATGGCGTTGCTCTAACAGCAGGAACATTCCAAGTTGGTAAATTCCCGTTCATGATGTTTGGTTTGCCAGCAGCGGCACTTGCGATGTACCATGAAGCAAGACCGGAGCACAAAAAGTATGTTGCAGGGATCATGGGTTCAGCTGCGCTGACCTCGTTCCTGACAGGGATTACAGAGCCGCTTGAGTTCTCGTTCCTGTTCGTAGCACCAATCTTGTTTGCAGTACACTGTATCTTTGCAGGTTTGTCTTTCATGACCATGCAGATTCTGGGTGTAAAGATCGGTATGACCTTCTCCGGTGGGTTCATTGACTTCCTGATCTTCGGGATTATTCCGAACCGTACACCTTGGTGGGACGTTATTATTGTCGGATTGATTCTTGCGGTGATCTATTACTTCGGTTTCCGGTTTATCATTCGCAAATTCAATCTCAAAACACCTGGACGAGAGGATGCAACGCCTGAAACCGAATCTGGCGGAGGCTCTGGTTCAACAGATGATCTGCCCCATAACATTCTTGAAGCTTTTGGTGGCAAAGAGAATATCAAACATCTGGACGCTTGTATTACTCGTTTGCGGATTGAAGTTAATGAGAAATCCAATGTGAAAAAAGATCGTTTGAAACAATTGGGTGCATCTGGTGTACTTGAAGTGGGTAATAATGTTCAAGCCATCTTCGGAACACGTTCCGACACGATCAAATCTCAAATGCAGGATATTATTGCAGGACGAACACCAGCACCAACGCCAGTAGCTGCCAAACCAACTCCTGAAGAGGAGAAGGCACAAGGTGAGCAAGGCGAGCGCATTGTTGCTGAGGATATTGTCATGCCAGTTAATGGTGAATTACTGGACATTACAAACGTACCTGATCCGGTCTTTGCTGAGAAAATGACAGGTGATGGATTCGCAATTTTGCCACATGATGGTACGATAACTTCTCCTGTGTATGGTAAAGTGTTTAATGTATTTCCAAGCAAACATGCCGTGGGCATCATGTCCGATGGTGGCAAGGAAGTGCTTGTTCATATAGGTGTTAATACGGTGAAGTTGAAAGGTCAAGGCTTTAACGTACTGGTACAGGAAGGTGATCTGGTATCGGCAGGTCAGCCGATTATGGAAGTGGATCTGGAGTATGTCAAAGCAAACGCTCCTTCGATCATTTCACCAGTTATTTTCACCAACCTGCCAGAGGGCTCCACGGTAACTCTGAAGAAGAGTGGAGTGCTGAAAGTTGGCGAACAGCCAATCATTGAGATAAAATAAGAAGTGTTACGACGATGGCAAGCAAGTGTAAATATATGCAATGCCTAAACCAAACTACTGAAAGTGAGATGATTGTAATGCAACAAACATTCAGAATTACAGACGAAGATGGTATCCACGCACGTCCGGCGACAGCCCTGGTAAATACAGCAAACAAATTCAAAGGTGCAGAATCCTTTGCAGAAGCTAACGGTAAAAAAGTAACGTTGAAATCTATTCTGGGTGTTCTTTCCCTCGGATTGGAACAAGGCGACACTATCAGCATCATCGTTGAAGGCGAAGGCGAAGCTGAAGCTCTTCAAGCTTTGACTGACGTTATGGTTAACGAAGGGTTGGGCGAAATTAATGCTTAATGTCTCCGGGATCGCGGCTTCGGCGGGTATTGCTATCGCCAAGGCGTTTATCTTGGAGCATCCTGATTACTCTGTAGAAAAACGCCAAATCAACGACGTTGACGCAGAGATCGCGAAACTCGACTCAGCTCTGGGTAAATCCCAGGCTGAGCTTGAGGCGATCAAAGAGCGCACTTTACAAGAGCTTGGCGAGAAAAAAGCTGAGATTTTTGCTTCGCATTTGCTCATTCTGAATGACCCGGAATTGATTGATCCGGTTAAAGCTAGAATTGCAGATGACATGATCAATGCAGAATTTGCTTTGAACGAAACGGCATCGCAATTTATCTCCATGTTTGAGAACATGAAGAGTGCTTACCTGCAGGAACGTGCTGCAGATATGCGTGACGTTACCAAACGTGTGCTAAATCACTTGCTTGGTATCGACTTCATGAGTCCAGCTGAGATCAATGAAGAAGTGATCGTGCTTGCGGAGGATCTGACACCTTCCGACACGGCTCAATTAAACCGCCAATTTGTTAAAGGTTTCGCAACTAACATTGGTGGACGTACTTCTCACTCAGCGATCATGGCTCGCTCTCTTGAAATTCCTGCTGTCGTTGGAACCAAGGACATCTTGGCTCAAGCGAAACAAGGCGATATGATCATTGTTGACGGTCTGGATGGTCACGTACTGGTTAACCCTACTGATGAAGTTATTGCTGAATACCGTGCCAAACAGGAACAGTATGATGCACAACGTGCAGAGTGGAGAAAACTTCGTGATGAGCCAACGGTAACGGTGGATAACGTTCATGTTGAACTTGCAGCCAACATCGGTACACCCAATGATGTAACGGGTGTTCTGGAAAACGGCGGCGAGGCTGTAGGCCTGTACCGTACCGAGTTCCTTTACATGGGCAGAGACAAGCTTCCATCCGAAGACATTCAGTATAATGCTTACAAAGCGGTACTGGAAAAAATGGAAGGCAAACCTGTCGTTGTTCGTACACTCGACATCGGTGGAGACAAAGAGCTTCCATACCTGGATCTGCCAAAAGAAATGAATCCATTCCTCGGCTTCCGCGCAGTTCGTCTGTGTCTGGACCGTCTGGATATCTTCCGTACACAATTGCGTGCATTGCTGCGTGCAAGCGTACATGGAAACCTGCGTGTCATGTTCCCAATGATCGCAACGCTTGGTGAATTCCGTGAAGCAAAAGCTGTCTTGCTCGAAGAGAAAGAGAAGCTGGTTGCTGAAGGTATTGCTGTTTCTGACAGCATTCAACTCGGAATCATGGTCGAAATTCCTTCGACTGCAGTTCTGGCAGATCAGTTTGCCAAAGAAGTGGATTTCTTCAGTATCGGAACGAACGATCTGATTCAATACACAATGGCTGCTGACCGTATGAACGAACGAGTGGCTTATCTGTACCAGCCTTACAACCCAGCCATTTTGCGTTTGGTTAAAATGGTTATCGATGCTGCGCATCGTGAAGGCAAATGGGTTGGCATGTGTGGTGAGATGGCAGGAGACGAAACAGCAATTCCATTGCTGCTTGGTCTTGGATTGGATGAGTTCAGCATGAGCGCAACCTCCATCCTGCCAGCTCGTAGTCAGATCACCAAGCTGTCCCGTGCGGATATGCAGGAACTGGCTGCTAAAGCTCTGGATATGCAAACGGCTGAACAAGTCGTTGAATTGGTTCAAAGCATTCAAGCGTAATGTAATTTTACGGGGTTTCCACCCGATTTTAAGGGTTTCTTTTTCCGATAAAAAGCTGCAGTCGTGCAGCAATTTTGCCGGTATCCGCGATTCATTGTGGATATCGGCTTTTTTTGTTGCGCGAATGTATAGGAGGGGAGTACGAGGAGAAAGACCCTGTAATGTCTAGGCAAAAAAATGCTCTTGCTGGGGTAAGTTAACATCAGCAAGAGCATGGATTAGAAATTCACTTAGTGTTTAACTGCATGCGCAGTTGAGTACAGGTTTGCGGGCGGCAGTGGTCTCATCAAGACGAGTGACTGGTGTTCCGTAAGGTGCGTTGAGTACCAACTCTGGTGTCTCTTCCGCTTCTTTGGCAATCCGAATCATCGTATCAATGAACCCATCCAGTGTTTCTTTGCTTTCGGTTTCCGTCGGCTCGATCATGATGCATTCCTCAACGTTGAGCGGGAAGTACACCGTAGGTGGATGATATCCAAAATCAAGCAATCGTTTGGCAACGTCAAGTGTGCGCACACCATATTGCTTCAAACCCCGACCAGACATGACAAATTCATGTTTGCATACACCCGGATACGGAATCTCGTAGTATGGTGCGAGGCGGGCCATCATATAGTTGGCATTCAGTACCGCACATTCAGACACACGGCGCAAGCCTTCCGGTCCATAGGTGCGAATGTAGGCATAGGCACGTACCAATATACCGAAGTTACCGTAGTAGGCTTTCACCCGGCCAATGGATTGATCGCCTTCACGATCGAATGCATACATACCGTCATCATTTTTGATCACCATCGGTTTAGGCAGGAACGGGATCAGGCGGCTCTTCACACCGACTGGTCCGGCGCCAGGTCCACCACCACCATGAGGTGTACTCATCGTTTTGTGCAAGTTCAGATGCACCACGTCAAAGCCCATATCACCCGGACGGGTAATGCCCATAATGGCATTGGAGTTCGCGCCATCGTAGTAAAGCAAACCACCAGCCTGGTGTACGATGGATGCAATCTCCTGAATGTCTTTCTCGAACAAACCAAGTGTATTTGGGTTTGTGAGCATCAATGCTGCCGTATCCGAACCGACGGCTGCACGGAGCGCGTCCAGATCGACCAGTCCATCTGCGCGGGATGGAATCGTCACAGTTTCAAATCCTGCAACGGTAGCACTTGCTGGGTTGGTACCATGCGAAGAATCGGGCACGATGACTTTGGTACGTTGTTCGCCACGACCTTCGTGGTAGGCACGAATCATCATAAGTCCAGTCCATTCTCCATGAGCACCAGCGGCTGGTTGCAAGGTTACAGCGTCCATACCTGTCAACCCCGCAAGGTCGTTTTGCAACGTATACAACAGTTCAAGTGCACCTTGAATGCTGGATTCATGCTGGTACGGATGGATTTTGGCGAATCCATTGTAACGGGCCACGTCCTCATTAATCTTTGGATTGTATTTCATCGTACAGGAGCCCAGTGGATAGAATCCGTTATCTACGCCGAAGTTGCGGCGGGACAACGCAGTATAGTGCCTGATAACATCTACCTCGAACACTTCCGGTAGTGCCGCTGCTTCCGAACGGAGCATTTCCCGGGGAATCAACGTATCGGCAGCCTGACGAGGAACGTCACATTCTGGCAAGGAATAAGCGACACGTCCAGGGCTACTGAGTTCAAAAATCAATGATTGTTCCGGAGCAGGAGATAGGGTCTGTGCACTGAATGTTGTATCCGTCTCAGGTTTAGACGAAGTGGAGAAAGAGGTGCCTGTTTCCGATTGTCCTTGTGCCGGTGTTGTCGTTGTCGTCGTTTCCTGAGTCACAGCGATCCCTCCAATGCTCGTGCGAATTCGTCAATCTCTTCCTTACTGCGTCGTTCGGTAACAGCAATCAGCATATGTCCGGCAAGCTCCGGATAATCACGTCCGAGTTCGTAACCACCAATGAAGCCTGCATCCAGCAGTTTCAGTTGAAGAGCATCCAGATCGGTTCCTTCAGGAAGTTTAATAACAAACTCATTAAATGTGGGTGCATTAAAAGTAAGGCTAACTCCAGGAATCGCAGTTAATGTATTCAGGGTGTAATGACTCTTTTGCAGATTCAGATCCGCGACATCGATCATGCCTTGTTTCCCCATGATGGACATATACACAGATGCGCTGAGTGCAAGCAAAGCCTGGTTGGAACAGATGTTGGATGTCGCCTTTTCGCGGCGGATATGCTGTTCACGTGCTTGCAGTGTGAGTACAAATCCACGTTTTCCGTTGCGATCCTTGGTCTGGCCTACAATTCGGCCAGGAATTCGGCGCATATGAGGCTGGGATACGGCGAAATATCCGCATGTCGGGCCGCCGAGTGAAGCGGCGATGCCAAGGGGCTGCGCATCACCTACAACGATGTCGGCACCCAGCTTGCCTGGGGCTTCCAGCAGACCCAGCGATAGCGGGTTGGCACTTACAACGAGTAGGCCCTTGTGCGCATGCACGAGGTCGGCAGCCTGCTTCACATTTTCCACGGCACCAAAGAAGTTCGGACTCTGGATCATGACAGCAGCGGTATCGTCCGATATGGCGGCTTGCAAGGCATCCCAGTCCGTGACGCCATCCTTATAACCAATCTCGACAATCTCCAGACGGAGTCCGTGCGCATACGCCTGCAATACCTGACGGGCTTCCGGATGAACGGTACGGGAGACGATGAGCTGTTTGCGACGAGTTGCCGCTGCGGCCAGATTACCTGCTTCAGCAAAGGCGGTTGCGCCGTCATACATACTGGCATTGGCTACAGCCATACCGGTTAATTCACAGATGTAGGATTGAAATTCGAAAATGGCCTGTAGTTCACCTTGGCTGATCTCAGGCTGATAAGGTGTGTAGGCAGTGTAGAACTCGGAACGGGAAATGACATGATTGATGACGGAAGGAACATGATGATCGTATATACCTGCGCCGAGAAAGCTGGCGTGTGTTTCGAAATTGGCGTTGGCGCCGGCTTGTTTGGACATATGACGTGTTAGCGCATATTCATCAAGTTTGGAGGATACGGGCAGCTCGCCCTGATAACGAATCTCTTTTGGAATGTCCTGAAACAGTTCCTCCAGCGTATCCACACCGATGGTTGCGAGCATGGCGCTCTGATCTTGTTCAGTCATGGGAATGTACCGGTGCTTGCTCATGCTTGATCAGCTCCTTGAGTAGGTGTCTTAGACGTACGTGTCCGTTTATGAAAAGGGGTCTTCACAACCTCGGCTTTTAGTTTCTTGCCGCGGATCTCAATCTCAAGCGGGGTTCCCAGCGCAGCGTATTTGCTGTCGATGAGGGCAAGCCCCAGATTACGCTTCAATGTAGGTGATTGCGTGCCTGTTGTCACTTCACCGATCTGTACGCCTTCGGCGTAAATCGGATAGTGGGGGCGAGGAATACCGCGCTCCAGTACTTCGATGCCGACCAGTTTACGGGCGGGCCCGTCATTTTTTTGCTGTAACAAGGCTTCGTGTCCGATAAAAGGTCCGGCATTCAGTTTCACAAACATACCAACGCCAGCTTCTAGCGGAGAGATCGTTGCCGATAATTCCTGCCCATACAGAGGCAGCTTGGCTTCAAAACGCAGCGTATCCCTTGCACCAAGTCCAGCTGGAACCAGCCCATGCTCTTCTCCAGCCTGCATTAATCCATTCCAGATTACAGTAGCCTGGTCCACAGGTACATATAGCTCAAAGCCATCTTCACCGGTATAACCGGTACGGGACAACAGTAATTTTACTCCGCATACTTCAGCATCCTGCACAAAACGAAACGGTTCAATCGTGGATACATCCGTATCTGTAACTTTTCCGATAATGTCTACAGCCAGTGGACCTTGCAAGGCGAGCAGCGCCGTCTGCTCCGAATCGTTGGTCATGCTTACGCCAGGGATCAAGTGCTCTTGCAGCCACGCCCAATCCTTGTTGATATTGGAGGCGTTAACGACGAGCATATAATGCTGATCTTTCAGCTTATACACGAGCAGATCGTCCACCACACCGCCATCTGGATAACACATCAGGGTGTACTGGGCTTGACCGGGAACCAGCGTGGTCACATCATTGGTCGTCATTTGTTGCAAAAAAACTTCGGCCTGCTCACCCTGTACTGTAAATTCGCCCATATGGGATACATCGAACAGTCCAGCGCGCTCGCGTACCGCTTCATGTTCTTTTTGGATTCCGCTAAATTGCACCGGAAGCTCCCAGCCTCCAAAATCAATGCACCGTACACCTTCGTATTGCTGATATAGGGGGAAGAGTGGTGTTTTAAGCAAATCGGACATCAAATCACCTCGTCATGGACCGTCAACCGGCCGGAAATATAATCGTGGATCAATGAAGCAGGGTATTTTTAAATTTTTCAGCTAGATATTTTCATAACATAAGTATGGTAAGCAGCTAGGGCAGCGCCGTTCGACATCCTGTTTTTCGTTTTTTGGGAAAAAGGAAAAGGACAGGCCAAAGAATCGGCATGCCAAGTAGCACGCTGTATTCTAAGGCTCTGTCCCTTGTACCTGAGAGTTACCCCGCTGCGTTGTGCAGCAGGTTTCCCCTTGGGTGATCATAACGCCCGCACAGGGCGAATAGATTCTCTCCAGAGTTGCGTCCCGTAAAAGTCCTTTTGCCTGAGAGATTCACCCCCGCTTATCGGTGGTTTACTCCTTCGGCGTTACCTCATGTACATCCCGAATCGGGTGTCACGGGTAATCTCTCCCTTTACATTCATCCGCGAGTATAACATAGTCCAATAAACACATTTACTCCTCTCATTAAAACGTGAATCCACTACCGATGTCAAGAACGATATCATTGATAATGAATAAAAACCGAATATTTAATATATTTTAAGTATTATTGTTCGTGTATTTAAAAAGACTGCGCTTACTATTCTAATATTCACCAGTATATGAAGAAAGAGTGTAATCCGGTTACAGGATTTAGAGGTGTTCAGCAAATAAATTGTGAGGTATCTTGACATTTGATTCATAAATATCATACGCTATGTTCTGGGAAAAGGGTTAAGGTCAAAGAACGCATGCACTCATTTAATGAAAAGCGAGGCGGATATCGATGAGCGAATTGAAAAGTGATTTCCTGTACAGTGAAGAGCACGAATGGGTGCAAACCGTAGGGGAGGATACTGTACGTATTGGTATTACCGAGTTCGCGCAGCATCAGCTGGGTGACATTGTGTTTGTGGAATTGCCTGACCTTGAAACCAATGTAAAAGCAGAGGACAGTATCGGAACAATAGAATCGGTCAAAACAGTTTCGGACTTGTTCTCTCCCGTCACAGGTTCTATTATTGCAGTCAATGATTCGTTGCAGGACTCACCTGAACTTGTGAACAGCTCTCCTTACGAGGAAGGCTGGATGATTGAGATTCGTGTTGAGGGAGATCTGACAGCAGCATTGTCTACATTGATGAATGCAGACGCGTATCGTAAACATACGGAAGAATAGTAGCAACGAACTTGTACTTATTAACATATATTTTATAACCAAATGAAATGAGCTTCATATTGTTTCCACCTGTGTGAGCCGGATGCTTGCACAGGTTTTTTGTGCTTTCCAGGAATAGTTTTGAATGTGGATTGAAGCAGATTGTGGATGTAAATCACCTGATTGGACCAAGCTATAGGTTAGAAAATGATTCTGGAAATGATAAAAGTCATAGGCAAGAAAAGCCTTGCGTACCAATGGATTCAGCCATTATGCATCGATTAAAACGATTACATAACCTAATGTTGTCATCATTGTTCATGACGAAAGTACGCTTTCATTTCATTGAACAGGAGAGCATTCTCGCTTAGGATTACAGCAGGGGAGAAATGATACCCCTTTCATAAATCATAATCACTTGATCCAAGGAGGATAATACAATGAGTAATTTGGACCAATCGTCCAATTCCAAAGGTGGGCTACGGGTTGGTGTTCAGCGTTTTGGCCGATTCCTGAGTGGTATGGTCATGCCGAATATGGGAGCGTTCATCGCCTGGGGATTAATTACGGCTCTGTTCATTCCAACAGGCTGGTTCCCTAACGAGACGCTTGCGCAGCTAGTTGATCCGATGATCAAATATTTGCTGCCACTGTTAATCGGTTACACCGGGGGTACGATGGTGCATGGTCAGCGTGGTGGTGTCGTGGGTGCCATTATGACCATTGGGGTCATCGTGGGTAGTGATATCCCGATGTTCCTCGGTGCCATGATTGCCGGACCACTGGCAGCATGGATCATCAAAAAGTTCGATAAATCCATTGAAGGTAAAATTAGAGCCGGATTTGAAATGCTGGTTAACAACTTTTCAGCCGGTATTATTGGCGGGATCTTGGGGATTTTTGCGCTACTGGGCATCGGGCCTGCTGTAGAAGCAATTAGCAAAGTATTGTCTGCCGGGGTACAAGGCTTAATGAATCTGGGCTTGTTACCACTGGTCAACCTAATCATTGAACCAGGTAAAGTATTGTTCCTGAACAATGCGATCAACCACGGAATTCTGACACCGATTGCAACAGATCAAGCGAGAGAATTAGGGCAATCTGTATTATACATGCTTGAATCGAACCCGGGTCCGGGACTTGGTATCTTGCTTGCTTACTGTTTCTTCGGACGCGGAATGGCCAAATCTTCTGCACCAGGTGCCGTTATCATTCATTTCTTCGGGGGAATTCATGAGATCTACTTCCCTTACATTCTGATGAGACCCATTTTGATTCTTGCCGCAATCGCGGGTGGCGTCGCAGGTACATTAACATTCATGCTCACCGGAGCGGGACTTGTTTCGGCACCATCACCGGGTAGTATTATCGCGTATTTCCTCTTAACACCAAAAGGTGGATACCTGCCGATGCTCGCAGGGGTGCTTGTAGCAGCCGTCGTATCTTTCCTGGTTGCAGCGGTGTTGCTGAAAACGGGTAAACAAAAGGACGAAGATTTGGAGTCCGCATCCAGTCGGATGAAAGACATGAAGAGTCAAGGAACCGTGCCAAACGCTGGCATTACGGCTAATCGACGTGAAGCAGACAGAGCCGCAGATATGGCTTCTTCTCCAGTGAAAACAGATGTGAAGAAGATTGTTTTCTCCTGTGATGCAGGTATGGGCTCGAGTGCCATGGGCGCTTCCATTCTTCGCAAGAAGATGAAGGCAGAGGGGATTGACGTTACGGTGACCAATACGGCCATCAGTGATATCCCGCCAGATGCAGATGTGGTCATCACACAACAAATATTAACCGATCGTGCCCGCTCCGTTGCGCCGAACGCAGAACATATATCCATCGACAACTTCCTAAAAAGCCCGGAATACGATGCGCTCGTTGAACGTCTAAAGTAATTGTACGCATTTGTTTTCCCTGAGCCGGAGGCTGAGATATGAGTATTACCAAAAGACAACGTGAAATCGTGGAGTTTCTGCTGGAGCATCCACATGAAGTAACAGCCGGCGAAATCGCCGTTGAAGTAAAGGTCAGTACCCGAACGGTTCACCGGGAGCTGCAAATGATTGAACAATGGCTTGAACCCTTGGGCATGAGGCTGGAAAAAAAATCGGGAACCGGTATCCGAATTGATGCCAGTTCCGATGATCTGGCTGTATTGCGCCAGCAACTAGAGGGTAAAGAATATGTAGAGTTTACGCCGGAAGAGCGTAAGCTCTTCATGCTTTGCATCCTGCTTGATGAAGCGGAGCCTGTAAAGTTACTCGCTCTGGCTTCGGATCTGAAAGTGACCGTATCCACCGTAACCACGGATTTGGACGATCTGGAGTCACGAATTCGTCAGGCGGGACTAAAACTGGTTCGCAGACGTGGATATGGCGTCAAGATTAACGGGAGTGAGACGATTCATCGCACAGCCATAGCTGCACTTGCTCTGGAATTTCTGGATGAATCCGACCTGTTCGGAAGACAACCTGAACAAGGTGGCTCCATCGTAAACCAAAAATTGCTGGATATGATTGGACACGGTGATGTGCTTACGATAGAAAATGCGTTATGGCAACCAGATATTGAATGGCTGGAGAACATCCCGGAACGTCAATACATGAAGCTGCTGATTCAATTATCCGTAGCGGTTGTCCGTATTCGTAAAGGTTTTGGTATTGGTGGTATGTCTCTACGAGAGAACACGGGAGATGCAGTTGCAGCGCAAGATGAGATGAAGGTTCCGCCTTATATGGCTTCACGCTTGTGTAGTGTGTTATCCACTCAACTGGGGCTGACATTCTCCCAAGAGGAGCAAGCTTATTTTCACAGACTATTAGTTGAGACAGAGCAGCGGATTCACTCTTCGCGGCTGTTGCCAATAGACGACTTAATTTTACTGGACAGGGTGCATTCACTGATTGATCAGATGCAGGGGAGAACGCATTACGCCTTTCATGAGGATCGTTTGCTTCGTGAAGGTCTGCTTGCTCATATGCAACCTGTCATGGAGCGTATTGAAGGGCACCAGATGATTCGTAATCCGCTACTGCAGCAGATCCGGAAGGATTATGATTCACTTTTTGAAGATGTCAAAAAATCTGTGGGGCAAGCTTGGCCAGGCACAGACGTTCCGGATGAGGAAATTGGTTTCCTGGTCATGCACTTTGGGGCTTCCATCGAGAGGTTGCGTACATTGAAACGGGAGATCAGGGCGATCATCGTGTGTACAAGCGGAATTGGATCATCACGCATGCTATCCAGCCGATTGTCCAAGGAGATTCCCGAGATTCGAATCATGGATAGCGTGTCCTGGTATGAAGCTGCCCGGATACCTACAGATCAATATGATCTGGTGTTATCGACGGTCGATCTGCCGATGGATGAGCATCAGTATTACAAAGTGAGTCCACTGCTTACGGCAGAAGAGAGCGAACGTCTGCGTCATTTTATCCGAACAACAACATTACAACGACAGCATAATAAGCCCCGTGAAGCAGAGGTTCAGACAACAAGTCGTTACTCGGACCCTGATGGAATGGAAGCTATTTTAGTTGAAATCGTCCGAATTATTGGCAAGTTTCAGGTGTACCCGCTGGATAATCAGGATATCGGGTTCTATAAAACGGTGTATGCGATGTGCAACGTACTCCATGGATCTGGTGTGTTGAAGGGACCAGAGGAGATTGCAAAACGGCTGGAGGCACGTGAAGCAGTGGGGAGTCAGAAGATTCCCGGCACAAGACTTGCACTGTTTCATACACGAAGTGAGGGGATATACAGGCCGTCTATCAGTCTGTTTCAGCTCACGGAGCCACTCCTTCGTACGCCGGATGATCCGGCAGGAGTTACCCATGTTCTTTTGATGCTCGGTCCCAGAGAATTATCCAAGGAAAGCCTGGAGGTTCTCAGTGAGATCAGCGCACTGTTATTACAGGAAGAAATGATTACATTGCTGGAAAAGGGAATCAGGGATGAACTCATTCATTACCTGTCTCAGGAACTTGTTGGATTTTATCGCAGTAAAACCGAAATTGGAGGTCAACCATTATGAGTATGTTAACAACAGATAAAGTCATCATGAATGCGACGGCTCAGGACAAATACGAAGCGATTCGTATGGCAGGGCAGATTCTGAAGGATGCGGGACATATTACCGCTGATTACATTGAGAAGATGATTGAACGAGAAGAGATTGTCTCGACCTATGTAGGGAACGGACTTGCGATCCCGCACGGTACGAAGGAATCCAAAGCTTTCATTTTATCCACAGGTATCTCTGTCATTCAGTATCCACAGGGTGTTGATTTTGGCGAAGAAAAGGCTTATATGGTCATAGGTATCGCGGCTCAAGGCGGGGAGCATATGGAAATCTTGACTAGCATCGCGGTGATCTGTGCTGAGGATGAGAATATGGAGGCCCTGCGTCTTGCGAAAACAGCTGAAGAAGTAATCGCTATTCTGGAAAGTGAAATGGAGCTATGAAGGCCCTACACTTTGGCGCAGGTAACATTGGACGTGGATTTATCGGCTTGATTCTGTCCCGCGCAGGGTATGAGGTGGTTTTCTCCGACGTGAATCAGACCTTGGTAACCGCTGTTCAGCAACGGGGGCAATATACGGTGGAACTGGCTAACGAGAGCAAGGATCAGGAGACCGTCACAGGCGTAAATGCAATCGATGGAACCCAACTGGAGACGGTTGCCCAAACCGTTGTGGAAACTGATCTGATTACAACCGCAGTGGGTGTGGGTGTGCTGAAACATATTGCACCAGGGATTGCAAAGGGACTTGAGAAAAGACTGAATTCCGGTCCTGCTCAAAACCCGCTTCACATTATCGCTTGCGAGAACGCCATTGGAGCCAGTACACAATTGAAAGAGCATGTGTATGCTCTGCTCAATAAAGAAGTACGTTCCCTTGCAGATCAGTATGTCTATTTTCCAGACTCGGCCGTAGACCGGATTGTGCCTATTCAGCATCATGAAGACCCGTTACATGTACAGGTGGAGCCTTTTTACGAGTGGGTGGTGGATCGTTCCCAGATGGCTCCTGCATTCAAACCGGTTGAGGGCATTGTATATGTCGATGATCTGGAGCCGTATATTGAACGGAAGCTGTTCACGGTTAATACAGGACACTGCGTTGCAGCATATATCGGTAATGTGCACGGGTATGACACGATTCAGAAGGCTATTGCCGACGAGAAGGTGAAATCGATTGTCTACGGTGCTTTGCAGGAAACTGGAAAAGTTCTGGTGAAGCGCTTTGGATTTAATCCTGACGAGCATGAGCAGTATATTGTCAAAATATTGGGACGGTTTGTCAACCCGTATCTTACCGATGAGGTTACTCGTGTTGGTCGTTCCCCGCTGCGTAAGTTGTCTCCGAATGATCGTCTGGTTCGCCCGGCCCTTCAGGCATATGCGGATGGAACTGATACGACTTATCTGGCTATGGGTATGGCAGCAGCCTGCAAGTTCGATGTCTCCGATGATCCGGAAGCAGTTGAACTGCAGAACATGATCCGCGAGAAGGGAATTACAGCAACCCTCCACCATTATACGTCCATGGATGAGCATCATCCGGTGCTTGAACAGGCTGTTGCCCAGTATAACCAAATGTAAGAACATTGGTAGCCAGCTAACAGTATAGATGAGGCATAATAGAAGAAGAGCCATACAGTTGTTAACTGTGTGGCTCTTCTTTTGGTTGGAGTTTATCGGCATAGTCATCCAAACAGCGTTGACATATGCATGATTTTCGGCGCTGCTCTGGCGGAATGCGGTCAAACACACCCTCGGGGAAAGTAGCCCGGTTACACCAGCATTCCGAATGAGGATGTCCTGCGGCATAGGAACAGCGATTAGCTTCCCCGCATAATGGGCAGACAAGAACATCGATATGGATGCGCTCTTGATCGTCTTGTTCTGCAGACATACAGTTCTTCCCTCCCTGTGGAATAACTACGAGCTGAAGTTAAACATACTGGTCCCAGTATAACAGAAATGTGCCGGTGATTATGGATTTCACTCTGTACATATGACTTCCAGTTCACCACATTTGTTTCTCCCATCGACTATTCTTCAGGCGGTAATTCGATCTGTAGGCCTTCCACATGTTTGCGTCCCATCAACTTACGTTTCTTTCGATTTTCCTTTGTTTCCAGCACAATGTCCAAGTCATAATCGTCACCCGGATAAAGCTCATTGGCAGATATATGCAGGGTCAGGCGTTTCTTATGGATTTTTACTTTGCGTCCACGTAACATGACCCCGATATTTCCACGGCTATCCTCCACATCACATACGATACCCGACTGATTGAGATAGGCCGCATATACCCGATCCCCTTTGCGAAATGTTTTGGCAGGAGCAGGAGAATCCGACTCTCTGGTTGTTGTCTTTTTGTGGAGAGCGATTGAATTCTTTGAATGCTTCTTCATCTGATTCCGTTTGGATAACTCTGCCGAGTCGTCTGCCTCCTTAAAGGAACGCTCAGGCGTCATGGTCGGAGTTTCCAAAGGAGGTGACGTGAACACAAATGTACGATCTCTCGAAATACTTTGATCCGACAGGGACTTGGATCGCTCGATAATTCGCTGTGGCATGCCCAGCTTTAATGCGATGGAATAAGCATAGCTCTCACAGCTTCTCCGATACGCAATCGATACAGCGGCTGGAGAGAAACAGTGTCAAATTCCATACGAGCATTTTCGAATCCTGGCGTGGCCGCAGCAAAATGTTTGATTTCACCAAAATGCGTTGTCGCCACAACGGTTGCTCCGCGGCTGTGCAGTTCCTCCAGCATGGCGATGGACAGTCCGACACCTTCACCGGGATCTGTGCCGGAGGCCATCTCATCAATGAGCACCAGAGTTGACGTATTGGCCTGTTCCAGTATGCCAATCATATTGCGAATATGTGCAGAGAATGTACTGAGCGCCTGTTCCAAACTCTGCCCGTCACCAATATCAACTGCTACCTCGGTATAAACAGCCATCTCGCCACCTTCCTCCACCGGAATAAGCAAACCGGATTGCATCATCAGGGTTAGTAAACCAAGTGTTTTGAGTGCGACCGTTTTCCCCCCGGTATTCGGGCCAGTAATAATGAGCGACGAGTACGTTCTGCCGATTGCAAAATCAAGGGGAACCATGGAAGAACCCATGAACGGATGACGTGCACGTTGAAGACTGATATGGCCCTTAGTATTGACTCGAACGTTGCGTCCGTCCATGGTGGCCGCATATTTGGCTTTGGCAAACAGGAAGTCTAATACACCTACCGTTTCGGTGTTCAGGGCGATTTCACGGTTATACGTTTCGGCCAGAGAGGTTAAATCACCGAGAATCCTCATCTCCTCTCTGGATTCCTCCGCTTGTAGAGCCGCCAATTCCATCTGTAAACTTACTAACTCAACAGGTTCGATATATACGGTTTGCCCACTGCCGGATTCATCCAGCACACTGCCTTTCACCTGTTTACGGAACTCTTTCTTAATGGGCAGAACGGTTCTTCCTCCGCGTTGGCTGATGACATGCTCCTGCATAATCGAGCGATGTTTGCTCACCAGAGAATCAAGCTTTCGTTTCATGCGTTCTCCATTCACCGTCATTTTTTTGCGGATTCGAATCAGTTCTTTGCTTGCTTGATCCTGAATGCGTCCACTATGGATGTAGCGCTCGATCTCACTCAGTAAAGGTTCGATCAGAATCATAGATGCAGCGTAGCGACTAACGGTGGGAGCGACCCCGGATTTGCCCTCCATGTATTTCATAAGTTGTGCACAGCTCCGCAGGAACTGAGCGAGATGACTGAAGTCACGTTCACTGAATAGATAACCGGTGCCAAGCAGATCCATAATGGTCTCCATTCCGTCCAGTGAAGGGAGGGGGATACTGGCGCCAAAACGAATCAACGCAGCAGCTTCTGCTGTTTCTTCCAGGCGAATCTGGATCAGGTGAGCATCTACCATCGGTTTCAGTTCTCTGGCATAACGTTTGCCCAGATAAGACAGGGCGCAGTCTGCAACATTTTTTTGAATTTGTGGATAACCCAGACTGTTTAATGTGTTCTCATTCATGCGTAATCTCTCCTTGAATTTGAATTGGGATTGCAGTTGGCACGCGAAACATATTCCTGGAAAACGCAAAAAGGGCGGAGAATGAACAAACGTCATTCTCCGCCCTAAACATATGGGAAAGCAAAGTCCACTATAGGTCTATAATAAAAAATCCGCGCTGAACTCAGCGCGGAAATAGACCCGGACAATGACAATCCCGGAGGCGATTTATGATATCCGCTGTTCTTAACTAAGTACAGGGATCTGGCGCATCATGAAATACACGTATGCCATATGGGCACAAACGCAATGAAAGGCCAAACTCCTGAATATGAAACTTGGTTAGTTAAGAACATTCACCGACATTAAAAATCTCTCCTTTGATTGAGGAATATGCAACCAATATAAACTGGAAATTGGTTTGAAGTCAACCTTTAGAATAAATGAGTGGACTTGAATAAGAATGGGTTTTAAAATAACAATAGTAAAATAATCCAATGAAAGCGATTTAATTTAATAAACATACGTATAAAGGAGGATGCTCTTCTTGCCTAAGTATTTACTGCGTTTGCTCTGCTTTACCCTGATCCTCGGAGCCCTTCCAGTCATTGTTATTGGTTCGGTCTCGTATACGATTGCATCACGTGACATTGAACAGAAAGTACGTGAAAGCAACCTTCAGATATTGCATCAGACCCAAATGCGGGTAGAACAAGTTCTGCGCAGCCTGCAATTATCATCCATCCAGTATGTCAATTCGCCCTTGGTACTTCAAGCGATGAAGAAACCGCTGGACAGCAGCGAATTTCAAGAGATTCGTGACCTGACGTCAGGCTTTAACAACTTGCAAGCGGTTACGAACATTGACCAAGCCTATCTGGTTAATCTGGACGAAGATTGGGTTGTTTCGATGCGTTCTTTTGGCAAATTGGATGATTTCAGCATTCGGGACCGGATTGGTTCTTATCTGACCTACACTAACAGCCTGTTCTGGGTTACTCAGAATGCCAGTTCATCCAAAGAAAGTGTACCCGTTTCAGCTGGCATGGGTGAACTGACACCCGAACAGGCACCTGCCCTTATATCATCGGATAATGTGGTCAGTATGGTATTCAAAATCCCGATGATGCCAACCAATGTGAAACCAAAGGGATTTCTTGTGATTGATATCGCCGATACGGAACTGAGTACGTTTTTGAGCCGAAATACGAATTCTGGAGATATGTACGTTCTGGATCGGGAGCAGAAGTATTTTCTGAACGATATGCAGCAAGACGGGAAGTATGACACGCTGAATAAGGAAATTCATGAAATGGTGCAAACGACGGGGGAGCCAGAAGGTTTCTTCAGTGCAGAGGTGGAAGGTAACCAAGTGGCGGTTAGCTATAGGCAATCTCCACTCAATGGCTGGTTATACGTGTCCGTTGTATCTCTTGGACAGATCACGGCCCAGTCACAGAAAATTGCATTGGTTACCGGTGTTGCTACACTGGTCATGTTATGTGTAACGGGATTGGTCGCCATATACGGCAGTCGGCGGATGTATTCACCGATCTCCAGACTGCTGCAATTTACGAAGGGGTTGGATTCTCCAGTTACTCCATCAGGACGCCGTCAGGATGAATTTATCTATATTGAGGAGCAATTGTCAACACTGTTCAGTTCGGAGAAAACGATGCGTGAGCAGATGAAGGGGCAGCATGTGCATCTTCAAGAGTTTTTTATGACCAAACTGCTAACAGGTAAAATCTCGGAAGAAGATTTCAGATATCAGGGAGAATTGTACGATTTCCCGACAGGGTGGGCGAGTCTTGGTGTACTTATGCTCCAGATCGATACCTTGGAAGGGACCCGATATGAGGAACAGGATCGCGATCTGCTGCTGTTTGCTGTCAACAATATGGTAGGTGAGCTCCTTCCTTCAGGAGTTCGGTTCACGCCGGTTATGCTGGATGATGCTCAGGTCACCGTACTTGCCTCCGAACTTACGGATGAGGTGAAGCTGAAGGAATGGATGCACACTCAGGCAGACTGGATTCGCGAACGTGTCGTGACCTATCTGAATCTGCCCGTAAGTATTGGCATCAGTCGTTCTTACACTTGTATTGGTGATACGCCAAGAGGGGTTCAGGAGAGCCGAGAGGCTCTGCAAGGCCGGGTAAGTCTGGGCAGCCGTATTATTTTGCATTACGAAGATATTCAGCCACGTGGTCAGATGGAGGCCGCGTTGTATACCCAGTTACGTATGATCGAGGATCAGCTCGCTTCTGCGCTCAAGCAAGGAGATGAAGAGAAAACGGACACCTACTTTAAGCAATATTTGGGACTGCTTGCAGACAAAAAGCTTCATTTCAGTGAATACCCCGTCATTATGGTTCAGTTATTGTCTCGTGTATATCAACTTGTGCAGGAGCAAGGTGGAGATGTGGCTGAGGTACTGGGCGAAAAAGCATCCATGTCACATTTGCTGAAGTTGTCTACATTGGACGAAATGACCAATTGGTTCCGCAAGCGGCTGTTCCTGCCCGTCATTCGTTTCTGGCGAGAACAGGAAGAATCCCAATACATGAACATTGCAAGGCGCATGATCCGTTTGATCGAGGAACGTTATGACCGTGAATTATCGCTGGAAGCCTGTGCCGCTGAGCTTAATTTTCATCCTGTCTATCTAAGTCGGGTATTCAAGAAGGAAGCCGGAGTCAATTTTACGGAATATCTTGCAGAGTATCGTATGGAAAAAGCGAAGACCTGGCTGCAAACAACAAATCTTAAAATATCTGAGATTGCCGAGAAATTAAACTATACCAATCCAACCGCATTTATCCGTACGTTTCGAAAAATCACAGGAACAACCCCCGGCAAGTACCGGGAGCAGCAGCGATAAAAAAAACCTGCTCTGCCCGCCATGGCAGGCAGGCTTTTTCATGTCCAGGTGTAGGGTGAAGACCGCTTTTCTCCATGAAGTTAAGACAGGAATATAGAGGTTGAAAGCAGTTCATTGCGTTGTTAGATTCTATGAGGGAAATGAGCTAAACCCTTGCTACATAAGGAAAAACAAAAGGCTAAAAGGAGATGATAGCCAGTCATTCGTTTATCCTCCACAATGAAGACATGAATTCAGGAAGTGATCTTTTGTAATCGTTTCCAATGTGGGGAGGAAGACAATATGAAAGCCGAAACGGCGGCTCGAACACGGCCCGCTACCCGCAGTGACAAAAACCTGCTGTGGAGGGACATTATCAAAAACCGGTGGCTGTATATCATGTTAATACCGGGTGTGCTTTACTTTGTTATTTTCAAATACATACCCATGTATGGCATCACGATGGCTTTTCAGGATTACACGCCTTACAAGGGCATCTTGGGAAGTGACTGGGTAGGGTTCAAACATTTCCAGCGTTTCTTCGGAGAACCACAGTTCTGGACATTGTTTCGGAATACATTTTTACTTGCCATTTATAACATTGTGTTCTTTTTCCCACTGCCGATTGTACTGGCACTTATGATGAATGAAGTTCGCCGTGAACGCTTCAAACGATTTGTACAAACGCTTGTTTATGTTCCACACTTTGTTTCCTGGGTCGTTGTTGTCGGTGTGTTCTACATGCTGTTCACAACTGAGGGTGGTGCAATTAATGAATTGCTCTATAACCTGACTGGACAAAAAGTGGCGTTCCTGCTTGAACCCGGTTGGTTCCGAACGATGATTGTCGGACAATCCATCTGGAAAGAAGTCGGTTGGGGCACAATTATCTTCCTGGCAGCACTTTCCGGTGTTGATACACAGCTCTATGAGGCTGCCCGGATTGATGGCGCCAATCGGTGGCGCCAAACCTGGCACATTACGTTGCCGGCCATTCGCAGTACAATCGTCATTTTGCTCATTCTGCGTCTGGGCAATTTCCTGGATACTGGCTTTGAACAGATCTTCCTGATGCTGACTCCGACGAACCGGGATGTGGGCGAGGTATTTGATACCTACGTGTACACGAAGGGTCTTACACAGGCACAGTACAGTTATAGTGCTGCTGTCGGGTTGTTCAAATCGGTCGTTGGGCTGGCGCTTGTCCTTGGTGCCAATACGATGGCCAAAAAATTCGGGGAGGAAGGCGTTTACTAACCCTCGGGAGCAGACGTTCTTCACCAGACAGGAGTGAACATTAAGATGCAACAGGATAAAACGTGGGGCAACCGGATCTTTGATTTTCTCAATCACGGCTTGCTGCTGTTGATTGGAATCGTGACGGTCATCCCGTTCATTTATATTTTGGCCGTCTCGTTTACCAGTCCGCATGAAGTGGCTAAGGGAGGATTCATCCTTTTTCCAAAAGAGTTCTCTCTGGCGGCATACCGTTACATTTTCTCTACAGATACTTTGATTCGCAGTCTGGGTGTATCGGTCTATATTACGGTGATCGGTACTTTCATTAACCTGCTGTTTACGTCACTTATGGCCTATCCGCTCTCCAGAAGATATTTGCGTGGACGCCAGCCTATTTTGCTCGGTGTATTGTTCACGATGCTCTTCAGTGGCGGGATGATTCCAACATACTTTGTCGTGAAATCCTTGCACCTGACGGATACGTTATGGTCGCTGATGTTACCTACTGCCATTAGTGCTTTTAACTTGATCGTACTGAAAAACTTCTTCCAGGCCATTCCCGACGAACTGGAGGATGCAGCCAAAATTGATGGATGTAACGATGTCAGCGTATTGTTCCGGATTGTACTGCCGTTATCCATGCCAGCCATGGCAACCTTTTCACTCTTTTACGCGGTGGCCCACTGGAACAGTTTCTTCAGCGCTGTTATCTATATCAACGATAGTGAGAAGTGGCCTGTCCAAGTCTGGCTACGTGAGATTGTCATTCTGGCACAGAGCCGAATCGGAGACACAAGTATCGAAGAGACCGAGATCCAGCCGCTTACCATTCGCATGGCGGTAATCGTATTCTCCACGATCCCGATTATGCTGGTGTATCCATTCCTGCAAAAGCACTTTGCCAAAGGAGTAATGTTGGGTTCGGTGAAAGGTTGAGTCGTCACATGCATCAAAGCCAGTACATTTTGACAATATGACTGCATAAAAAAGGGGAGGTTTTCATGTTATGAAAGCAACAAAAAAGAAAGCCGTAGCTGTCTTGAGCACACTGGCACTGGTGACAGGTTTGCTGGCAGGATGCGGATCAGACGAGGGTCAGGCTGCCGAGGGCGGCGTACAAAATGTGTCTATAGCCATTGCACAGGTGGGTGACGTGCCAAGCAAGGGCAATGAAGTTCAGCAAAAGATTGAAGCGTATACCAATACCAAACTGGATATCCAGTGGATTCCGGCATCGGCCTACAATGACAAAATTAACGTGATGATCGCATCAAGCGATATGCCAAAAATTGTGAAAGTGCAATATAACCCAACGGTGACCAGCGCGATGCGTAATGACGTGTTCTGGGAAGTGGGCCCATTGCTGAAAGACTACAAAAATCTGTCGGCACAGAATGAGCGTTTTTTTGACAACATCAAGGTAGAGGGCAAAATCTATGGGGTTCCTGTTTTCTCCGATATTGCGCGAGCTACCGTGATCTATCGCAAGGACTGGTTCGAGAAGCTGAATCTTAAGGTGCCAACCACACCGGATGAATGGTATGAGACGATTAAAACACTGGCAACCTCCGATCCGGATGGAGATGGTCAGGATAATACGTTTGGACTGATGCTTTTCAAAAAATACAATGAGGACCAATATTCCTTCACGACGCGCCTTGGTGTAAGTTTTGGTGCACCTAACAAGTGGAAGGTCGAGGAGGATGGCAGCTTCACGCCGGAATTCATGACACCGGAATATATGCAGGTACTGGATCTGCTGAAACGTTTGTATGACGAGAAACTGCTGAACCAGGACTTTGCCGTATTCGATTCTACGGAAGCGGAGAAAAAGTATGATTCTGGCGTTGTGGGTATCCGTGTAGGTGTTGCTCAGAATGGAAAAAGTCAGCAAGAGCGTCTGTCCAAAAACAATCCGGATGGTGTGGTAGACATCGCTGGTTTGCTCGGACCCAATGGAGATCGTGTTGCAGGACAGACGGGTAACTCGGGCATTCTGGCATTCCCTAAATCGACGGTGAAATCGGAAGAAGAACTCAAGAACCTGCTCTCTTTCCTGGATAAACTGATGGACCCTGAGATGGCGACCCTGTTGATGCGTGGTATGGAAGACAAACATTACACCAAAGTAAGCGAAGATCAGGTGGAGATGAGTGACTTCGATGCATTCCAGCGTGAAGTGAAACCTTACCGTGACAACCTTCCTTATGTCGAAGGATACAACGTACCGAAATTGAAGGATACCGAACTGGGTGAAAAAGGTACGGCACTTGCCAAGGAACTGGCGGAGCACGCTGTGCCAAACCCTGCGCTGACGTTATATTCTCCAACGTATGGTGACCGTGGTGCGGATCTGGATCAGGTGATTGCCGATGCACAAACCAAATACATTATGGGCAAGATCGATCAAAGTGGCTGGGAAAAGGAAATCGAGAATTGGGGCAATGCGGGTGGAAACAAGATTCGTGAGGAATATGCCGAAGATTACAAAAAACAGGCTCAATAAAGAGCCGGAAGCGGAGGCTTGATCATGAAGGAAACAATGCAATTCACATCCGTGCGCATGGCACAGCAATTCATGGAAAGTTATCGCAACCATGAGCTTTACTCCACTTGGCATTATGAAAATGGTTGCTTTCTGAAAGCACTCGAGGAGCTGTACACGCACACCGGGGAGCAAAAGTATTTTGACTATATCCGTGAGCTGATGGATCATTTTGTTCAGGAAGATGGCTCGATTCGCTCCTATACGATCGAGGAGTATAACCTGGATCAGATCAATCAGGGAAAATCACTGTTCCTGCTGCATGAGAAAACGGGTGAAGAAAAGTACCGCAAAGCTGCTGATTTGCTTATGACTCAGCTCAAGGGACAGCCACATACGAGTGAAGGCGGGTTCTGGCATAAGAAGATTTACCCTTTCCAGATGTGGCTGGATGGATTGTACATGGCTACTCCGTATCTGACCCAGTATGGCGCGGTGACGGGTGACGAGAAGTGGTTTGACAAGGCGGCTCTACAGCTTTTGCTGGTGGAGCAACGTACACGTGATCCGCGTAGCGGTCTCTTGTACCATGCCTGGGATGAGAGCAAAGAACAGCGTTGGAGTTCGGGAGAAACGGGCTGTTCTCCACATGTCTGGAGTCGGGCGATGGGCTGGTATGTGATGGCGGTTATAGATACATTAGATTATCTGCCGGTAGATCATCCGCAGCGAGGGCAGATCGTGGGTATCTTCGAACGCGTAGCAAACGCCCTGGTGCATGTGCAGGACCAACAGACCGGACTATGGCCACATTTGCTGGATCAGCCGGGACGAGAGCGGAACTATCTGGAGGCTTCAGGCACCTCAATGTTTGTCTATGCATTGGCCAAGGGTGTGCGTAAAGGATATCTAAGTGGCAAGTTCAAAGCGGTTGCGGAAAAAGGGTATCAGGGTCTGCTACAGCATCTGCTGCAAACGGATCGTGAAGGCGTGCTGTCCTTGACGCAGTGTAATGGCGGAGCCGGTCTTGGAGGAAGCCCGTATCGTGACGGGTCCTATGAGTATTATGTGACCGAGTCCATTCGGATCAATGATCCGAAATCGGTCGCTCCGTTCATTTTGGCAGGAGTGGAGATTGAACTGGCGTAATGCTGGTTCTTCTTTTTAGAACACTTATGACAGCGCATACATGGCTAGTTTGAGTAAAGTGAGGCAAGATTGCTGAACAATTTGGCTATGAAAAAGGAGAGATGGTTCATGAGTCCAAAAGGTCCAATGTCCCGTTTAGGCGGAATCGTTGTAATTGGTGCAATGTCCGCTGGATTGCTTGCAGGTTGTGGGGGAGAAAAAGCACCTGCTGCAGGGGAAGGTAAACTTCCCATTTCCATCTCTTTAATGCAGGTAGGAGATATACCGGCCAAGGAGAACGGGATTGAAAAGAAGATTGAGGAATATACAAATACGGATGTCAATGTACAGTGGATTCCGCAGTCTGCTTTTGATGATAAGGTGAATGTTATGGTTGCTTCAGGTGAGATGCCAACCATTATGCGTGTGAATTATGTACCGACCACATTTAATGCCGCCAAAACGGGATTGTTCTGGGAACTTGGGCCTTACTTGAAGGATTATAAAAACCTGTCTGCCCAATCCGAAGCTTATTTTAACAATATCAAAATTGAAGGCAAGGTCTACGGTATTCCGAACTTCCGGGATATTGGACGGACTGCGATCGTATATCGCAAGGACTGGTTTGATACATTGAAGCTGGATATACCCAAAACGCTGGATGACTGGTATGAAGTGATGCGCTCTATTCGTAAGGATGACCCGGACGGGAATGGTAAGGAAGATACGTACGGCGCACTGCTTTTCAAAAAGTATAATGAGGGTGTCTCTTCCCCACTGACGCGGATTGCTGTAAGTATTGGCGGTGTCAACAAATGGGGTGTGGATGATGCCGGGAAACTGACCCCGGAGTTCTTGACTACCGAATATGTGGATACAATGAAACTCTTCAAGCGACTGTTCAGCGAGGGACTGATTAATAGTGATTTCCCTGCTCTGGACCCTTCTGATGCGGACAAAAAAATGGATTCCGGCCTGGTTGGTATGAAGCTTAACGGTGTGGCCCAGAACGGAAAGTCCTCTCAACAGCGGCTTACACCTAACGCTCCGGATGGAGAAATTGATGTGGCTCCGTTCCAGGGAACCGACGGCATTCGAATCGCTGGGGAACCAGGGAACTACGGAATGCTGGTCATCCCGAAAGCGTCCGTAACAGATGAGGAGCAATTGAAGCAGGTTCTCACGTTCCTGGATCAGTTGATGGATGAGGAATTGAGCGCTTTGCAGCTCCGCGGATTGCTCGATGTGCACTACACCAAGACGGCTGATGGGAAAACCGAACTTAAGGATTTTGACGCTTATCAGCGTGAAGTGAAGCCCTATCGGGATAATTTGTTAAGCATTGAAGGTTATAATGTACCTGAACTGGTCGATGTTCCCATTGGAATGAAAGGTACAAAGATGGCGCGTGAGAATGAGCAATACGCCATCGCTAATCCGGCACTCACATTGTCTTCGGCAATATATACTGAGCGTGGTCAGGAGCTGGATCAGATGATCTGGGATGCGCAGACGAAGTACATTATGGGTAAAATCGATGATGCAGGTTGGGAGCAGGAAATCGCAAACTGGAGAAAAGCCGGTGGTGATCAATTGATCACGGAATTGGAAGCATCCTATAAGGAATTGAACGGAAAATAAAGCTGAATGAAATAAAAAAAAGGTTGATCAATTGGAATGATATGGTTTATTCTATGAGAGAGTTCTTTTTCCAATATCATAAGAAAGACCACACACCTTAAAGCATAAGGCTATGAATCTGCGGATTCATGGCCTTTTTTTTGTTTTAAGCGAATCAAGTGGGTCTATGGAAGGAGCGTTGCACGCCTTGATGTGATGGGGATGGACGAAAAATAATACCAATAGCCTAGTACGACATGGTAGAATATTGATTATTATGTCAAATTTAGGTTTTGGTTATGAAGAGAAGTGACTAGGTTGACCAAGTAAAGCATCCCCATACTAAGGTACATAGGAGCGTGAGTAGATTGAAGAAGCAGATTGAAGGACACGAGAAGAAGAAAAAACGGAATGTTTGGATCGTCGGGTTGGTAACGACAGCTGTATTGGCAGTAGCACTATTACCGATTGGCCCCGTACATTTGACGTCAACAGCGAATGCGGCGTCGGGAACAAGTGACAATGCCCTTAGCAAGTTCAAGGATATCAAGGGGCATTGGGCTCAAGCCACAATAGCCAAAGCTTATGAAAAAAATCTGATCTCTGGTTACCAGGACGGAACGTTTCGTCCCAATGGCAAAATCACGCGTGGGGAATATGCGACAATACTCGCCCGCGCGACTGGACTAGAGAAGGTACAAGGGCAGAATCCCTTTGCTGATCTCAAGGGACATTGGTCTGAAGCGGCGGTTAGCCAGCTTGTAGGACAAGGATTCATTAACGCGGGCGATTACGCCAAAGGCTTCAATCCAAATGCGGAGCTAACGCGTTACGAGATGATGAAATGGATTGCCAATGGACTGATCAAGTCCGGAGCCAGCTTCCAGGATGCGTTTAATGACACAACAAATACGCTACTTCCTACACCAGAAGTGAACCGCGGCACCATTCGTGCCGAGCAGATTCCGTATCTTGCCCTTGTTCGTGGGACTGGCATTGTGGCTGGCTTCCAGGATGGCACATTAAAACCCGCGGATTCCACCACACGTGCAGAAGTATCGGCGATTTTGCTGCGTTATATGGACGTGGAGGGCACGGATGCCGGTAAGTACAGTGACCTGAATGAGATGAGAGAGGTCGGCACGACGGGTACGAATTTAACGACGATTAGTAATTATAGGTATACGAAGAACTCAGTTAAAGTAAGTGATATATCTAAAGAAGAAATTAATTTATCTAATAAATCTGGTGTAGTTACACTCCATAGATATATTGTCGTAGATGTTACCCAAGGTAAAGCAAAAGGTATCTATGCACCATTATTTATTGGTCCAGAAACACATCTATTCAAAGGTAATTATATGGCTTTTGCAGATATATCTTTTACATCCAAAATTGATAAATCCAACTTAATCACCTTTAATGGCGGCCTATATAGTGGTTTTTTACAATTTAATCGATTGGATCTTAAGCACACCTCTAAGAACGGGTTAGTTACTATTCCAGAAAGTTCGAGAGATTTGATAAAAAAAGATGTGAAGAAGAGATTTTGGATCACATCCGTTTTAGTAGGGAAAAGTGGGGCATATATCTTTAATGAAAAAAGTGAAAATGTACTACAAATTCAGAATATGTAAGTAGTACTAAATGGTGGTGAATTATTATTGCAGGTCCATGGTGAGAAGAAATCCCTAATTGTTATCTTAATTTTTCTTATTAATATACTATGTTTGAATTTATCATCTCCTATAGAAGCTGCAAGCTCGGATTCGTATGGACCCAAGAAACAAGAAATATCAAATACAATACAGTCGTTAGAAAGGGTAGCGAATCCGGGTGTTTATTGGTATCAGCTTGATAATGGTAGCTTCAGGGCAGATCACACTAACGGACCAACTTTCTCGGATAACCTTAATAGTAATTCATGTTCTAGACCGTACCCAGCTGAGAAAGAAATACCTAATGAGGTGGATTTTTCTATATGGCCCGCTGAACATTGGCCAGAGTTTCAATCTCAAAGAGTTACACAGCGAATGGTAGAAAATGTTCGTATTAAGAGTGTAGACTATCAAACAAGCAACAAGCAGTTATTCTATACTGGCGTTGGTACTACGGTTATAAGAGAAGGTAGTAGTGTAGTGAAAATCATTACTAAAACAGGGGGCTCACATCAAGTAACTGAGTGGGATGATTATGAGAATGGTGGTAGAACAAATCAAGGTTGTCTGAAGCAAATCGTTGCCTATCATACACCAATGGACATCATCTGGGAAGGCGATCTGGTCGAAGAGAAAGAAATCGATGTAACACCAGATTCAAGTTTAACAATCGGGCAAACAAAGCAAATGAAAGCCAATGTTAGTACAAGGCACTACGGCGAAACAGATTTCAACACTGGCATCGACGTATCCCGAAGAGAAGCAGAGATCAAATGGTTTTCTTCTGACGAGACAATTGCGAGTATAGAGTTGAAGACAGGGATGTTAAAAGCCGAAAGTCCAGGCATGGTCACTGTGCGTGCAATCTGGAACAATGGTACATACCTGATCTCGGATACCGCCACCATAACAGTTACGTCTGAGCCAGGACTCGTTGTGAATCTGCCTAATGCTTGTAAAGCCAATTCAACACCACTACAGGCAGAAGCAGTTCTAACCAAACCGGATCGCTCTGTTCATAAACTGACGGCTCATCCCAAATTGACGTGGCAGAGTTCAAATCCGGCTGTGGCAACGATCGGTTCTGATGGCAAAATCACGACAAAAGGGATCGTGGGTAGCACTACCATAAAAGCTCATTTTCTTGATTCTGCTCAGCAACTGGATGAACAAGGGACTCAGGTGCTTGAGGTGAAGGATTGTACGGATAACGGAGAAGGTGGTGATCCGGGGGGCGACCCTGTTAACGCATGCCCTGTGACCATCAGTCCACCTAGTAGAGGTACGGTTATCGAAGCATCGGTTATGGACCCGTCTGTCCGAGGTGTGTTGAAGGCAGACGAGCGTGGATCTGAGAAGTTCGATGTTACCCGTGGTATTCCAACTTCGGAAGATCTCTATGCTCATGTCTTGGCCAAGGAATATCTGTTTAAGCACCGTTGGGTTAACATGACAGGAACGGTGACTTACACGGTTCCTGTGAAAAGGGTTTATCATAAAACCTGGACGATTCCGGGAAGAGCGTCTAGTGGTGAGGGGGATCCAGGAACACCTCCTGAGCCCAGAGAACTTGACGTCCCTGGGGATAAAACGATGCAAGTAACAAGGACATATAGCTATTGGCAGATCGATAACCTGGAGGTATACAAGTTAAATGAGGCCAAAGTATCTAACTATGCACTAGGCGGTTATGGTGACACCGTGACCCTGATGCCCAATGCATATACACCGCCGACTCTGCAATCGGCTATGGATACTGCGGTTACCAATCATGTGAAACCTGCGCCATGTCAAGAAATTGATCTTGGCATCCAAGGGGTTCCGGGTGGTTCGGCTGAACCGCCTACGCCGGATGAAACGTCATTGTTTCAATCTGAAGCTGAAGCGAAGGTTAGAGAGAACACTGTTAATAACGACAAGGTGGCCTTTAATGGAGCGACAATTATGGATCCTGCCCCATTGGAGAAAACCGCTCCAAGACCTGGGACGATCCCGCAACCTGGCATGATTGGAGATGATGTTCTGTACCAGAACCGTCTGACGATCAAAAACACATTGATGAACAAAGCTAACCAGCCCACCACAGGTGAGATTACGTATGGACTGCTCCCTGGCAATGTTAACGGTGGGCAGGATCAGAAGTTTACCATTCTGGGCATCAACTCGGTGACAGTACATACTCCAGTTGTGAACTATGCCTGGGTATCCGATGATCAGCCGCATAACCAGAAGACTACGCCTGATCCGACCAGAGCTGCACTTATTTTAGAGCGTCCGTTTATTGTACGAATCCCAACTTCAGGGCAGCATCTGGATGTAGCGAGTCACCCTGGTTATGGAAACCATGATTATGCGAAATATTTCCGGATCAAACAGGTTCGTTTCCCATTCGATGTTTATAACGGTGCCAGAAGTCAGTTTATTCAGGCCATGACATGGGTGGATATTCCGGTAAATCAGTTAGACACCCCTTTTTATCTTCCTGTATGGGTAGATGAAGGGAATTACCAGGTTGAGTTTCGAAATATCGCCGAAAATGCACCTGAAAACTTCACTGAACAGCAGGATGCGAACACGAATCTGACCCATCATGTCGCAGCAGATACCGTTGCTGTAGAGGTTATCGGACGATTATATGATTTTCACATCACTGATATTTCAGACTATAACTGGGAGAACGTGTTCCGTAAGCGGATGGGCAGCCCCGAATCAACGGATGTGAGCTACTGGTCCGGAGGAAACAGTATCGACGGAGATCCCCGAGGTAATTTGGCTCCCTATGTCCTGCCAATTCGTCCCGGCAGTCATCCGGTACAGGGGTTCCGAAATGCTGCAGTGAAGACGGGTTACCATTTCAAGTTTGATCTGAAAACCAAGGGTAATATGTTTGGCAAACAGGATGGTATCCGAATCACGCCAACGTTCTCTTTTGTGAGTAAAGATGGCACCACCAGGCAAGAAGTGGATTTATACTACCATCGGGGACAGGAACGACTCATTCGTATTGGATCGGCACAAGATTTAGAAAAACGTTTTGTTGTCCTGAACTCACGATTGCGGAATGTTCCCGGTACGGAGTTAGGTGATACAGCGAGCTACCAGTATACTTATGAACTGTCGGAGAAGGAACGCAATCAGGGTACAATGGCGGAACATATGGTTCGATTTGTGGATCAGACCTCTCATCATAAAACGTGGGTAGGTCGGTATAACTGGATGATTCTTCCTTCACAGATCCGCACACTCATTGGCCCAAAAACAGATATTCCCTCCAGTGTTAATGTGGATCGGGCGAATGCAGCGATTCAGCGTTGGTATGGGGAATATAGCTTGCCAGCGGATGTATATGCAGTGCCCAAAGGAACCGATCTCGAATCGCTTGCCAGACAAAACCGATTGGATGACAAGGCAACGGTATTTCTGAGGGACGGTTACATTGCAGTCAACTTCAATATCGAAACTTTGCGCAGTGGCAATACAAATGCACCTCATCTGCAATATATTCATGCACCGTTGATGAATCAATGGCAAATGGAAGGTTTTGATTATAGTCCGGTAGATAATCAGGGGAGAAGCTGGCCGATGCAAGATGGGGACGTGGTCTTGTACCACGCCGATCAATCCAGCCGGAATGATTTCCAATCCCAGGTACCTCATTAGAGAGATTTCGTTTATCCATAAAGAAGGCAGATGTTATGTGAATCTACATGACGTTTGTCTTCTTTTGTGTAATTGGGATTATGGTTGGGCAGCAGAACGGGTATAAAGGGTAAGGAGCACTCGTTCTATCCATATTCATAATTTTCTCAACGAGAGGGGAACAACCACATGATTGAAGAGGGTAAGCAGGAACTATTGATTTTAGAAGATACATACAAAGGAAGAGATTTAGGTGTCACATTAGAAGCACAAGTCTGTCGCTTCAAAGTCTGGTCACCGTTAGCCGTTCAGATGGAACTACTTCTGTATCCACCTTTGACAGGGGGGACCCCGGAGGATGAGCCCAATCAACGGAAACAGCAGGCGTTACCTATGCAAAAGAAAGAAGAAGGCATCTGGGTGCTGGAACTGGAGGGTGATTTGAGTAGCTACCGTTACATGTACAAGCCTACTTTCGAAGATGGACATTCAACCCATGCTGTAGATCCCTACGCACGAGCAGTGACCATGAATGGAGAAATGGGTGTCATTGTCAGACTGGAGCAGACACATCCGAAGGGATGGAGTGAGGATATTCGCCTGGGATTGACCAGTCCTGACGATGCAGTCCTGTACGAACTGCATGTACGTGATTTTTCCATTCACCCATCATCTGGTATTACGAATAAAGGCAAATACATGGCTTTTACCGAGACGGGTCTGCTTGATTCGGAGGGCAACACATTGGGAATCGATCATTTGGTTGAACTCGGGATTACCCATGTGCATTTGCTACCCGTATTTGATTTTGCGACGGTGGATGAATCCAGAGTAGATGGTGATACGACGGATGCCTCCAACTATAACTGGGGATATGATCCGCTTCATTATAATGTCCCGGAAGGTTCCTATGCATCACGTGCAGACGACCCGGAGACAAGAATTCGTGAGTTCAAATCCATGGTGCTTGCCCTTCATAACAAGGGAATAGGTGTCATTATGGATGTGGTATATAATCATACGTTTGATACGGCAGGCAGCTCTTTTGAAAAACTTGTACCAGGGTACTACTATCGTCAAAACGCTGATGGAACCTATAGCAATGGTTCAGGTACAGGTAATGAAGTGGCTACTGAACGCACCATGGTTCGCAAGTTTATCATCGATTCGGTCCGCTACTGGGCAGAGGAGTACCATGTGGACGGTTTTCGCTTTGATCTGATGGGCCTGATCGACACCACTACGATGAAACAGCTTGCAGCGGAGTTGCACTCCGAAGTGTCACCTTCCATATTGTTATATGGTGAACCATGGGGCGCACTGGATTCGCCGCTTGGAAATGATATGACCCTAAAAGGAACGCAGCGCGGAGCGGGTTTTGCTGTGTTTAACGATAATTTCCGCGGAGTGATCAAGGGAGACAGCGATGGCATGGGTACGGGATTTGCGACGGGTGCGGACGGAAAAGAAGACGAATTATGGACTGGCGTCCGGGGAGCTATTCAGGATTTTACGGATGGTCCATCCGAGACGATTAACTATGTAACTGTGCATGATAATCTCAACCTGTGGGACAAAGTCGCACGTACACAAGGACTTCACGATACCTTGAATTTCCTTACCTATGACGAGGATGGAAGTATTCGTGGATGCCAGAGTGCGGAAGAGGCAGTAGAGAAGGCTAAGCCTTACCTGCAGATTGATCCGGAACACATTCTGGAGAATGAGACCGTTAGGCGTTGTCTGCTTGCCAACGGTATTGTTCTAACCTCCCAGGGTGTTCCTCTGATCGCGGCTGGAGATGAGCTGCTTCGCAGCAAATATGGGGACGCCAACAGCCATCAGAGTGGAGACGTGGTCAATGCCATACATTGGGAGCAGAAGAAGCTTTTCAAGCCGGTGTTTGATTATTATCGTGGGCTGATCCGTCTTCGGCGAGAGCATCCCGTATTTCGGCTTCGTACACGGGAAGAGATCGAGAAGCATGTTCGTCTAATCGAAAAAAATAATGGGCTGCTAGCGTATGAACTGAACGGTACAGCAGCTAAAGATTCGTGGGATCGCATTGTTGTGATCTATAACGGGGCAAAGGGAAAACGTGACATCTCTGTTCCCGCAGGAACATGGAATGTAATTGTAGAGAAAGGACAAGCCGGCGTTGATCCGATACGCAACGTACAGGGCGGACAGGTACATGTGAACGGGCTATCCATAACGGTGATGTATTCCAATTCCTGATGAATGGAATGATTGCCAAGAATTGAAGGGTACCAACAAACCATTAGTAAAATTGCTAACAAGGCCACGTTCTAGATATCCAATCCATCGAATTTAATCAAATAAATTGAGATAAAACAAATCCCCCTTTTCCGTAAGAAAGGGGGATTTATTGATGCGTCAGAAACCATTGCCTTGGTCGCAGGGCTATACATTGTCATGTCTGGAACTTTTGTATGCTATGCACCTGTTGGTGTAGTTTAATCTCAACCCAATGACATCCTGTAATTTATTCTTGTATATTCCAAACTTTTTTTGTCAGGACAGGTACAAATGCTGTCAATCTATGGCACTTGTTTTCATATCCTATATTTTGAAAGCGATTGCTAATTGAATACTCGAATCGAACCGATATGTTAGTACAGACAACCCCGGGTTGACAAACAACGTCCCACTCCGTAACATCGGGACAACACGAAATCAATGGATATAAAGGCGGTGGGAACGATGCCGGAATGGACTTCTTTTTGTTACGAAGGCAACGATCTTGGCTTAACATATACTCGTGCTGCAAGTACTTTTAAATTGTGGGCACCTACGGCACAACGGGTTTATATATTGGTTTTTGAAGATGAAGGGCATTACAACGATAGTGGTAAAGTACAAGATCATGAAAATGGGCAGGAACATACTCTGACGCGCGATACGGACGGAATATGGAGTCTGAAGCTCAGCGGTGATTGGGCAGGCCATTATTATATGTACCGAATTATCCATGATGATCAGCGGATTGAAGTCGTTGTTGATCCTTACGCGAGAGCGGTAACGGCCAATGGGCAACGAACGGCTATTATAGATCCTGACACCACCAATCCGGCCGATTGGGACCTGGATGTCAAACCTGCTTTCCTGCGTCCTGTCGATGCCGTGTTATATGAGTTGCATGTCCGTGATTTCTCCTCAGACCCACATGCAGATATTCCGTATAAGGGAAAATATCTGGCATTCACAGCATCCGGTCTGACGGATAGAGCTGGCAATAGCATTGGCGTAGACCATCTTGCCGAACTGGGAGTCACTCATGTACATCTTCTGCCTGTGGCGGATTATCAGACGGTGAATGAACTCGCTACAGCGGATGTTGGTTCGAATGTCAGAGCACCATACAACTGGGGATATGATCCGCAACATTATAACGTTCCCGAAGGTTCCTACGCTACCGACCCTCGTGATCCGGCAGTTCGAATTCGGGAGCTCAAATCACTCGTACAGTCGCTGCACAGACAAGGTATTCGCGTTGTACTTGATGTTGTCTATAATCATACGTACAGCGTGGAAGAAGGACCGTTTGAACGGATTGTACCCGGCTATTATTACCGTTATCGGGAGGATGGCACCCTCAGTGATGGTTCCGGTGTAGGCAATGAACTGGCGACTGAGCGTCCAATGGTGCGAAAATATATTGTGGATTCTCTCCGATATTGGGCAGAAGAATATCATGTGGACGGATTTCGATTTGACCTTATGGCTCTGATTGATACGGAAACGATGAATGAGTTGACACGCGAATTGCGGGAGCATATCGATCCGGCATTTCTGATCTATGGGGAACCCTGGACGGGTGGAGATTCGCCTTTGGACCGCAAAACATTAAAAGGAACCCAGCGAGGTCAGGGATTTGCAGTATTTAATGATCATTTTCGCAGTGCAATCAAGGGCGATAGTGATGGCAGTGGCAGAGGGTTTGTCACGGGTGCCGGAGGGCAGGAATATGAGATTCTCAGAGGATTGGCAGGAGCACTGGATGATTTCACATCTTCACCTGTGGAGGTTGTCAATTATGTAACTGCTCATGACAATCTCAATCTGTGGGATAAAATTGCGACAACAATGAACCTTAGGCATGAATTAGGATTTCCCGTATGGAAGGACGGACAGCCCGTGGGTGGTGGGAGTGCTGAGTCCGCTGTAAAAGCAGCAGATCCTTATCGGTATGTGGATGCAGATGATGTTTTGGATCACGAGATGGTTCGTCGCTCGTTACTGTCTTCCGGTATTTTGCTTACTTCTCAGGGAATTCCGTTTCTGCATTCAGGGGATGAGATGCTCAGATCCAAAGCCGGTGATCATAACAGTTATCGGAGCGGGGATGCGGTGAACGCCATCACATGGGCCAACAAATCACGGTTCAGACCGGTGTTCGACTACTATCGTGGTCTTATTCACCTGCGTCGCACACATCCCGCTTTTCGTATGATTGATGCTGAACAGGTACGAAATCACCTTCGTATAATTCGTGCGGATGGCAATGTGGTTGCCTTTATACTTCAGGATGGTGCGAATCAGGACACCTGGAATCAGATTATGGTCATCTATAACGGAACGGAACATGAGCAGCATGTGGACCTGGGGGAAGGGGACTGGCATGTCGTAGTCAATGATCATCAGGCAGGTACAGATCTGATCGAGACGGTTCGTGGTACTGTGCAGATAGAACGATGGTCATTAATGGTACTGTATGACACAGAGCGAGCTGGAGGCGCTGAACCATCAACAGTGGAGATTAGTTTTCCTCGCCAGGTATATAGTCCTAAGGAGTCCACTCAACTACGAGCGATCGTACGGGACAGCATTGGCAATGTGGTAGAAAAGGCTCCAGTTACCTGGACTTCTTCTGATCCGGATATTCTTCAGATCCAGCCTGATGGAACAATCCATGCACTGGAACGAGGGGAAGCTTCGATTACAGTCCACTGTGGGAACATAACGGCAAGCTGTATGTTACAAGTGGATTATCGTCATGCTGAACGAATCGAAATTGTGGGCGAACCAGTCATGTACATGACTCGAATCAGTCGCTTCCGTGCCTTGGTCCTTGATCAATTTGGTCAGCCGCTTCAGGATTCGAATGTACGCTGGAGCTCTTCTCATCCAGAACTTGCAGCGGTGAGTGCAGCAGGGATCGTACGTGCGATGACACCTGGAGTAACCCATATTATTGCTGAAGCTGGAGGAATTCGGGCAACGCTTGCCGTGACGATTCATAAACAGATTTCGCGAACGGTCACGCTTCGATACGAACGGGAAGACCAGCATTATGAAGGTTGGGATGTCTGGGTGTGGGGCACAGGTATGGAGGACGGAGCAGTACGGCTGGAACAAGTCGGAAATGCCGCCGAAGCCCGCTTCCGGGTTGCTCCGGGTCTGCATCACCTGGGATTGATCATTCGATTGAACGAATGGGAAGCTAAAGATACGTGCGGAGACCGTTACGTGGACATTGTACCTGAAGACGGGGATGTACACATTATTGTGCGTAGCGGATCAGACGAGATGCAGATCATTCGTGAAAGCGAAAAAACAGAGGATCGTAATAGCGCATAGTTTCTTTATGTATAACGTCGAATGTAGTTCGTCAAAACCTTGATAAATCAGCAGTTGGAAGAGATTCCGACTGCTTTTTTGCTCTGATTAGAAGCCGCATAACTTGCCAAAAAATAATTAATTGTCCTGTTTCGTGTTTGAGATCCTCTATCATTGGGGTAAATATAGATATGGCCCACGATTCGGCCAAAGGAAAAAAGACCATTAAGGTCTATGAGATAAGCCTCAGTGCTTTCCAACAAATATAATGTAGTGATCCCTTGAAGGAGGATGTTCAATCATGAAATCCAACGGAAAAATGGCTCAACTTACAGCAACGCCAAGAACGGAAAAGAAAGGTGCAGCACTGCGCCTGTTAAGACAAGGCGGACGAGTTCCCGCAGTCGTTTACGGCCCGGGACTTGAAGGTGCTTCAATACATGTAGATGAAAAAGAAATGCTGAAAGTGGCACGCACAGGCCGCTCCGAAATGTTCAACCTGAAACTTGAGGGCGGTAAAACGCTTCCGGTGCTGATCAAGGATCAGCAAGAGCGTAATGGACGTTTGCTGCACGTAGACTTCCTGCAAATTTCCAAGAACAAGCCAATCAGCGTAAGTGTATCGATCGACTTCCAGGGTACAGCGGCTGGCTCGAAAGCTGGCGGTGTATTCCAGACACAGGAGACACAGCTGGAAGTAGAAGGATTGCCTGCGGATCTGCCAACATCCATTGAGGTGGATGTCAGTGGATTGGACATTGGTGATCGCTTGACTGCTGCGGATATCAAACTCGATAAAGGTTTGACACTCGTAACATCACCTGAATCCATCATTGCGTCCGTCATGCCGCCACAAGCGGCTGAGGAAGAGCCAACGGCCTCTGCTGAGGAAGCTGAGTCGGCAGCTGAAGAAAAAGCTACAGAAGAATAAGCCAAGCTACGGGATCTTGCCAGATCCCATTCTTAACCAAAGCCCAGTCCTCGTGACTGGGCTTTTTTTATTTTCCGAGCAAGAGAGTTCAATAGGCACATCGTTCGCATGAAAAATGAGAATGTACTACAATACTGTTAAAGGGTAAGAAAGTAGGTTTAATTCAATGTTTGATCCAACGGTGTATGACAATTTGAAAGTCGGGTTTGAGAATTATCTCTATGATATGGATAACCTGGATGAACGTATTCAGATTACGGGGCGTAAAGATCGGCTGGAGATGGCAGTGATGTCCAGAGAATTCACATTACAATTCTGTCTCAGGGATCGCCCGGAAGTAACAGGGGAAGTTGTATTAAGCAGTTCCCTTGAGGAGCTTGCAGCGGAGATCCTGGAGACGCCTGGTGCGAGTCCGGGTTGCCGCTTGGAGCTACGATTCAGTATGGTTGTGAAGCATCCTGAGGAGCAGTGCACGGTTATTCGTCCGATATTACAGAAGAGCTGGCCTGAGCAGAGGATGTGCCAGAACATCCAATATATCTTTGATGAACAGCCAATCACGTATAACCTTACGGCACACGTACATTTTGACCGCAGTGTGAATGAAGACCAGATGGGGGACATTCCTGAACTCTGTGAGCATATGGCAAATGTGATGAATCAATTATTACAGTTGCATAACTAGCAATTCCGAGAAAAGCCTTGTCTCTTTGGTGAGATCTGGGCTTTTTTTGTATTATTTTTAGAAAATTGTATAGGCTTTCAGGCTTAGGTTTAAGGGCTTTTGGGTTAATGTTTTACGCAAGCGAGTAAGAGAATGTATATTAAAAGGGGGTAAGAGTGCAATTGGACTATACAAAAATGGTGAAATTGCGAAAATAATATTGGGACTAAAGATTTAGTTCTGTACTAAAGGAACTAGTTTTCCTTGCCGATAAAATATCGAAGGGGAGAAACTACATGACAGAGAAATTAATTCGTCTGCTGCGTATACTTCAGGCTATACAAGCAAATCCTGGAATTTCGGCCAAGGAATTGGCGCTGAAATGCGGTACGACTGTACGCACGATTTATCGTGATCTCCGGATTTTGGATAGGGTCGCCCCGATTATGAATGAAGGATACGGCAAAGGGTACCGATTTATTGGTGAGTTTGCGATGTATCCGTTAGATTTTACTGAACAGGAAGCAATGGTTTTCTCCTTGCTCCCGTCCGTAGTTGATACCTCCAAGTTACCTGCTGAGTTTGATTCAGCGTTTGACAAGGTTATGTCGGCTCATACCAAATTAAAATCAAGAAACAGTGACATTGTAGAGAATATTGCGGGAATTATTCGGATGGGCACGCCAGCTTATCGTGAGGAAGGAAAAGACCCTAATTTGCTGATTCCCATTATCGAAGCTATTCTAAGCCAGCAAACCATTCGTACTCAATATCATACGCTGACAAGAAATGAGATCACAGTCCGGGATATCGATCCCTATTATCTCATTCCACGTGATCAACGTTTTTATTTGATTGGATACTGCCATTTGCTGCAAAAAGTTCGATTGTTTCGGATCAGCCGTTTTTTGGATGTGACACGAACAAATGCCGGTTTCGACAAGGGTGATTTCAACATAACGCAGTACATGAAAAACACATGGTCTATTGACCGTGGAGACGAGCATATCCATTTCAAGGTAAGATTCTCTGAGAAAGTGGCCCCCTACATAAAAGAAGAAGAAATGTTTGTTCGCCCGCGAATGACGAATATGTCGGATGGGGGATTGTTATTTGAAGTGACACTGAATAGCAGCAGAGAATTTTTGAAATGGTTGTATCAATTTGGGCCCGAAGCAGAGGTACTTGAACCTCGTGAGTTTCGTAGAGAGATACGCAGGCAACTTGTCGAGTGGTTGGAACATTATGAAACCGATGTATCATTGTAAAAATTTTAATCATGGAGAAATACAGGAAAAGGAGCAGGTAATATGAGCACCAAATTATTCGCAGCTATGTATGGGATGGACCACTACCATGGAGTACAGGCTTTACATGTGGGGGATACCGTGTATCTCGTCAAAGATCCAGATAATCGTTTGGATTATCAAGCAATTAAGGTTGTTATTCCACCGATTGGAGCTGTAGGTTATATCGTTAATGATCCGCTGGTCGTACCTCATGGATGTTGGGTCGGGACGGCATTCTACGATGTGTTTCATCAACTAACGTGTGCCAAAGTACGATTCATGATGAGAGATATGGTGATTATGGAGTTAATTGAGATGAGTCACATTCCTGTTCCGCAGATGGATTCTTTGATTAAGGGATGGCAATTTCGTGAAAAAGCTTGATCATTGTAACAAAAGAAGGCTCATTTACGGATGAGCCTGGTATAGGTCGCTTCCAGATGCATGGCTGTTCTTGCCCAACTGAAATATGCCCTTGCGCTGTCCCGGCCAGCCTTTCCTAACTTCTCGGCAAAAGTGGGATTGCTTGCAAGTTTGTACAGGTAAGAGGTGAAACGTTGAGGGCGCTTATAAGCAGTGACAAGGTATCCATTGATACCTGATTCAATAATCTCACGAATACCTCCGTTATCCGAAGCAATAACGGGTAATCCTGAAGCCATCGCCTCAACATTAACCAGGCCAAAAGCTTCATGTTCTTGAGACGGACAGACCAGACAATCCACTGCCCGATACAACTGATCGATGTGCTCATGGTTTATCTGACCACGGAAGGAAACATGGACCTTTTGTTTTTGGGCAAGTTCGCGAAGTTTACGCATGTAATACGGAGGTCCTTTGCCTGCAACAACCAGTTGAACAGGCATCTGTTGCTGAAGGAGGGCAGTCGCACGAATTAATACGTCTACACCTTTTCCAGGGATCAGCCTGCCGACATACAGAATAGAGAATGGTTTCGTTACTCCAAATTGTGTACGCAGATGAATCTGTTCTTCGCTGGATTCAACAGGTCTGAAGCGGCTTAGATCTGCACCCAATGGAACAACACTCATTCGGTGTTTTACCAACGGAAATCTGCGGCCTAACCTTTGTCGCAGGGAATGACTGTTGACGGCAATCCAATCCGCTTTTTTCATTAATGTGAGTTTGGAAGGTCCGGGCTGAGCAAACGTTAATGAGTGAAGATAGAGTACAACGGGAGTGCGTGGAAAAGCTCGTTTGATGGTAGCCATACTTCGTGGCCTGTTATCCACTTGAATTACATCATAGGGTTGCTGGGATAACAAACGTATGACTGCTTTGGTGTACATGACAGGACTCGAAGCAGGGACACGTTGAATGGTGATCCCTTCGATCTGTTCTGTGGCGGCGAGACCTTTCATTTGACGACTTATAATGGTTACCTGATGGCGATGGGCTAGTTCACGAGCGATGCCCAGGATACAGATTTCCACGGAACCATTACCGGGCAAAGGCAATTTCTCGGGTGCAACCATAGCTATTTTCATGATCCGGCTCCTCCTTGTCCGACATCTGTAACAATCTTCGTCATATATCTTATGAGAAGTTAAAGCATTTGGCTCCTGCGAAAGGGTAGGTGAATCACCCATATAAGCGAGCAGGAATAATCTGCTGCTTGGCATTAAGCGAGATATTCAGCTTTTGTGATATACTGTACGGGAACAATTGAATTCGTTACATGTATAAAAGCAGGAGGAAAATAATGTTACATTCTACGCTGGGGCGCTTCCGGCTGATGTTGTGGTTGCAGGGCATTTCGTACGTGTTGTTACTTTTTGTTGCTTTTCCGTTGAGAGATGCAGGGATTATGCCGCAGGCTGTCACATGGTTTGGAAATCTGTACGGTTTTTTGTTTTTAATGTATTTGTTATTTATGGTGACTATGTACACCTCACAGAAATGGCGTCTGCGTCGTCCAATTGCTCTGTTCTTTGTTTCTTTCATTCCGCTGGGGAATATGATCTACGATGTTGTCGTATTCCGTAAGCTGTATCGTCAACTAAATAAAGCTTGACTTTATTTAACGTTATGAAATATGATGAGTACAGGTTAAACAACCCGTTCCAACTAAAACTACATATTCCTGTTAAAGGGGAGTAGCTTTTACAGTAAAGTCGTCAATTCGGGATCATATCCCCGGCTTTATTGGCAGCAATTTTGTTGTTAGCGAGACCTTTACCAAGTTTTCATGCTCGGTAAAGGTCTCTTTTTGTGGATATAAAAGGACCTTACCAGTGATGGTAAAGGTCCTTTTTTTTGTACATCATAAGAATATTAAGGAGGAGTCAATGTTGGATGTTTCATTATTATTAGAATATGGGTGGGTGCTTGCTGTCTTAGTGGTCCTTGAAGGATTACTCGCAGCAGATAATGCATTGGTACTCGCAATCATGGTTAAACACTTGCCTGAAGATAAGCGCAAAAAAGCGTTGTTCTATGGTCTGATGGGTGCATTTGTTTTCCGTTTAGGTTCGTTGTTCCTGATCTCTTTCCTCGTCGATGTATGGCAGGTGCAAGCGATCGGTGCCTTGTATCTCCTGTACATTTCGATTAACCATATCGTTAAAAAGATACTGGGTAGTCGCAATAAGACAGATGAAGCAGCTGATTCAACGCCGAAGAAACCGAAAAAACAATCCGGTTTCTGGATGACCGTTTTCAAAGTCGAAGTAGCGGATATCGCATTTGCAGTTGATTCCATTCTGGCTGCTGTTGCTTTGGCCGTGGCGTTGCCACCAAGTGGATTGCCTCCAATTGGCGGACTCGACGGTGGACAGTTTATCGTTATCTTCCTCGGTGGATTCATCGGGCTTGTGATCATGCGTTTTGCAGCCTCATACTTTGTAAAATTGCTTCATTCCCGTCCAGGACTTGAAGTTGCGGCATTTGTAATCGTAGGTTGGGTAGGGGTTAAGCTGGCCGTTATTACACTTGCACACCCTTCATTGGGTGTTCTGGATGAGCATTTCCCGGAAAATAAAATTTGGAAATTCGGATTCTATATTGTACTGATCACCATTGCGGTATGTGGTTGGTTCCTGTCTTCTAAAGTACCTGAAAAAGAAGACGAAAATCCGGTTGAAGAGTTGGAAAAACAAGCAGGACTGTAATAATCATGTTACGCTAACAACATCATTATTATTTGGAAAACAGGAGATTGTCCTAGGACAATCTCCTGTTTTTGTTTACATATGCAATCTACACCATGGACCAATTTCCAAGAAAAGGGTTGACACATGAATTCTAGTCCCCTTAATATAAGACTAACATTAACGAAGGGAGGCTGAGAGACATGATGCTTGGTTATGATTTGATTCAAACAGGGCGCAACGTAGACACAATAGCATATCCGGCTCATCGTTTCATTGGCCTCATACGGTCGACATAGGGGATAGGCATATCGTTTAGCGGGTTTGATAATCGATATGCGTTCTTCGCTTATATTATAGCGATGGATGACAGACACACAGCATGTTTATGCTGCTCTGTTCTCCGTTATTGTCATTCAGTAGAAGTCATGGGCGATTAGCCTATGGCTTTTTTTAGTTTTATTTTACAGATGAATCAGCAAACCGAATTTGCTGAACGTACAGGAAGGAATAATACACTTTTATGAATACAGAATTTAATTTATTTACCAATCCAAACGAATTAACAGGAGCCTACCGGCATGAAGTAAAATTGCCTGCAGGTGATCTAACCGTATACGCGGCGCAACAACTCTTCTCCTCGCTTGATTACAAGGTGTTCGAGATGGCAAACAATAATCTGCAGATTCCGGGAATTTCTTATATGAGTTACACGCCAGACGTACACGTCGGTGTAGGTACCTGCATTGGAACGACAGCCGTGTGGGATGCGCAGAGCGGCTACGTATCTCCCTCCATTGTGGGCAGTGACATTGGCTGTGGCATGCGAGTGCATATGACGAACCTGCATAAGGACGAATTGAAAGACATCAAGCTCCGCCGCAAACTCGTCAAGGCCATTGAGAAAGTATTGCCGATGGAGGCGAACCAGCGAGGTCATTACTCGGATATCAGACTGGAGCATATCGTTCGTAAAGGACTGCATGGTTTACCCAAAAAGTATATTCCGGACAGCTATACACCGAAAAAATCAACCGCGATGACACATGTGGAAAGCAGCAAGTTCAGTTACGATGAGGATGTGTTAAACCACGTTCCTGATATGACGTGGCATCGTTCGCATCGTCAGCTCGGTACACTGGGTGGGGGGAATCATTTTGCCGAGATCCAGGCGATTGAGATCGCTGAAGAGAATCGTGAAATCGCCGAAGCTTGGGGATTGTACGATGGACAGATCGTGGTCATGATTCATTCCGGCTCTCGTGCATGGGGTGGGTATGTAAGTCAGACGAGTTCGTCAGCAATTGCCAAAGTCATGCAGCGGCTTAACCTGGGTACATCCGATCCCAGACTGGTATTTGCTCCACTGGAGCATGCGGAAGGTCGTCATTATGTGAACATGATGTATTCTGCATTGAATTACGCTGTTGTCAATCGTCACCTGATTGCGTATGCTATTCGCGAAGCATTCCGGGATGTGTTTGGCTCCAAATGTGAATTTCGTACGTTATACGATCTGATGCACAACTATGCTTGGGAGGAATCTCACGCAGACCAAGGTTCCGTTTTTGTGCATCGTAAAGGTGCGACACGTGCGTTGCCGGCAGGTCACCCGGACAATCCAAAGCCTTATCTGGCAACAGGGCATCCGGCGCTTATTCCCGGTTCCATGGGAACTGCTTCATATATCATGGTAGGTCAGCCGCAGGGTGCTGATAATTATTATTCAATATGTCACGGTGCGGGTCGTATCCGTTCACGGACGGCAACAAAACGATTGATTAGCGTGGAAGATTTTGCTACGGCACTGGGTGTGGGTACAGAAGATGAGATTGTGGTAAACCAACGCTCACTTGAATCCATTATTGATGAATCACCTCAGGCTTATAAAAATGTAGATGAAATTATAGACAGTGTTACCGGCGCAGGCCTGGCTCAAGTTGTAGCCAAATGCAAACCGCTTGTAGCGGTAAAGGGAGCGAAATAATGACAATAAACGAAAAACAAACAGATCCAACCCAGGCGATCTATACCTATGACGAACAACATGATACCCGAATTCGAGTGGAAGGGTACGCCATCTATTCAAGGCTGATTCGTGGAATCAGTGAGGCGCTCCATCAGCGCTATGGGGTTGAGTACAAGCTTTATGCCAGTTCTGACCCGAACAATGAATACTGGGAATTACTCCGGGAGGATCTGCAAAATGGCAGTGACGAAGTGGAGTTGGTAGCCCGCATATTCGAAGATTTGGAGCTTCAGACCTTGCATTACGACGATGATGGGGATGTACCCACTTATGGTGTGCATTACTCCATTCGAAACAATGTATTTGCCTATCCAAAATGGGGCGTTGCGCTCGTACGGGTTCCGTTTTTCCGAGAGAACGGGATATACAGTGAAGACTTTGTCTTTGCCATCGGTGATGAGGAGATGAAGCAATTTCTGGGAAGTGTCCGGGAACGGGAACGTCAGCAAAATATGAAAAAAGTGACGGTGTATACCGATGCCCGCAATGGCAGCGATCGTCATGTTGAATCCATTACTCGCTCCGTAGGAAGAGAGGATGTTGTTCTCTCGGCACAGATCAAGCAGGATATTTTCCGCTCGCTGGATCAGTTCTTCGAAGCAGATCGTTCCTTTTACAGAGATTACGATATCCCGTACAAACGGGGCATTCTATTGTATGGACATCCCGGAAACGGTAAGACCACATTGGTGAAATCCATTGCAGGAAGTATTCCGGGACCGGCTGCGTATTGGCAGATAACGGAGTATACCAACAGTGAATCGGTGCGTGAAGTGTTCGAGGCTGCCAAGCGGCTCGCACCGATGGTACTGATCATTGAGGACATCGATTCGATGCCGGATGAAGTCCGTTCCTTTTTCCTGAATACACTGGATGGAGCTACGTCCAAAGAAGGCATTTTCCTGATCGGGACAACGAACTATCCTGAGAAAATAGACCCTGGCCTCATGAACCGTGCTGGACGGTTTGACCGGGCTTACGAAATTCCGCTGCCAGATGAAGCGCTGCGCCTGCAATATTTGCGCCAGCGGGGCTTCACCATATTTGCTGGTGAAGAAGGAGCAATTGAAGCTGCTCGTCTGACCGACACGTTTTCGCTTGCGCAGCTGGGTGAGTTGTATGTGAGCGTTGCGCTCGAATGGCATCAGAATGGACAGACAGACATTGTGAAAGTCATTCAGTCGATGCGTGGCGAGCTGGACAAGAGCCATAAACATACTTGGCTGGCGCAGCCAGGAAAGGGTCGTGCAGGCTTTTATTGATCAGATCTAACCCATCCATCCTATAATATGACGCAATTTTATAAATAATCCTACCTCAATTGGTGATACTAACCTTGTCTGCTCTAACATACAATGACTTTCGGGAGGTACATAACGCAGCCCTGAGCTGGTGAGATGCCGGAAAGTAACGCGATCTGTTTCATACCTGACTAAGGCTTGTTTTGCAGAGAAAGATGCATGGGGACAAAAGGTAATATGCAAAAATTTTTATGCCAATTGTTTAAATGCTTCTGTAGCGGTTAATAGTAGACAGACAACAACAAAAACTTTAATTAGAGGTGAATGATATGGGTTGGTTATGGTCATTAATTATCGGTGGTATCATTGGTTGGTTGGCAGGTTTGATCGTTGGTCGTGACATTCCAGGTGGTGTTATTGGTAACATCATTGCTGGTTTCATCGGTGGATGGTTAGGTGGAGTAATCTTGGGAGATATGGGTCCTGAGATGGGCGGATTCTACATTGTACCTGCATTGATCGGTGCGATCGTTCTTGTAGCCATCGTAAGCTTGATCTTCCGTTCGATGGGACGTAGTCGCGGGTAACTCATTCAAGATCAGTTCTTGAATAAAGTTGTCAGCTAAATTGCATTACCAAATGAATAAAACAAATTACCAATGAAGAGGTTGATTGAGAGCCATAACGATGGCTTTCAATCAACCTCTTGTTGTTTTAAAATATAAGAAGATATGCGTAATGCTATCTATATTCATACGTAGTTTAGATAAGAGGGGATGAACGGAATGGAAAAAGCTACATTCGCCGGCGGATGTTTCTGGTGTATGGTTACACCGTTTGAAGAACAACCGGGCATTCATGGCATTATATCAGGTTACGCTGGCGGCCACGTCGAGAATCCAACATATGAGCAGGTCAAAACCGGGGAGAGCGGTCATGTCGAAGTGGTTGAAATTACATTTGATCCAGATGTATTCCCTTATGAACGACTGCTGGAGCTATACTGGCCTCAGATTGACCCGACAGATAACGGAGGACAGTTCCAGGATCGGGGGACACAGTATCGTACGGCAATCTTTGTGCATAATGAACGTCAACGTGAGCTTGCTGAACAGTCCAAACAGGAACTGGCAACCAGCGGACGATTCACTCAACCGATCGTTACGGAAATTCGGGATGCCGTCGTGTTCTATCCGGCTGAAGACTATCATCAGGAATACCACAAGAAAAACGAGAAACATTATAAGGAAGACCGTGCGTTATCCGGACGGGACGAATTTATCGAGCAGAACTGGAAATAATGCATCAGATCAAATGAGAAGCCGGGAAAGTTCCAGTTGGAACTCGCCCGGCTTTTTGACTGTATGGCGGCTGAAATCAGCCATAATGGTTATCTGATTGTTCCCACCAGTATTTCTACGTCAATGGTAATCTTCGACAGGGAAGCTTGAATGCTCACCAGGGATGATCTCGACCGATGCCAGGAAAGTGGTGTCATATGAACGAGTGAATCTAGCATGTTTTCGGTGACGGGCAGCGTGTAGGTCAGCGGAATGCTGGCGATGAGATGATGATGTTTGCGGAATCGGTCCAGCGTAAGTTCCCGGACGTCTGCTCGATCAGGTCGATTCAGGAACAGCATTTCTCTCAGTTCAATTAAATATCGTTCATGGGGGATGACTTTGATGATCCATCCCCCATCCTTCAGAATTCGTCCAAACTCTTCATAGTTGGAAGGAGAAAATATATTCAGGATGATGTCCAGCTGACCTTCTGCAAACGGACTGCATGCCAGATCGCCGACAAACCAAATTTGCTGGTTGTAGGCAGAGGAAGCCATGGCAATGCCTTCTTTGGCAATATCGATGCCCCAGCCAACGGCTGGAGTATTCTGCGTAATCTGCTGCAGAAATGTTCCCTCTCCTGTGCCTGCATCCAGAATATGCACGGGATAGCTGATGTCAACGGAATAACGTGCGATCCACCTGCGTAGTACTTCGGTCAAAGGAGCATAAATACCGGTTCCCGATAAGATATTCCTTTTGGCTGTAAATAAACGTTTGTCATAGTTGCCCTTGAAAAAACGTGTCATGAAATTGATATAGCCTTGTCTTGCAAAATCAAAGCTATGTCTGGACACACATTGAATGCTCCCTGAGTTAATGGTTGCCATAGGGCTATGACAGATGGGACAGTTCAACATATGGATGTATGGATTAATAAGCGCAGCGCTGCGTTCTCTGCGATGGACAGACATGGAATAACACCCCATTCATTCAGATTTGGATAACTGAAGAAAAGGGCATAACAAATAAACCTCTGCACGAAATTCAAAAAAAGAGGTTTATGGCTATGCCCCAAGTTATCTGTATCGAATGTACTGAATAATCATAGGAAGGTTAAGCTCCTTTTGCCTATCAAGATTAGGGTGAAGCAAGAGAACGTTACCAGTATAACAGGATGAGAAGAAATGACAAGTAAGGGGAGCCAGGCGAATTTGAAATAAAAGAGCGCCCTGTCAACCGTTTAGACGGTCATACAGAAGCGCTCCGTTCATTATTTTGCAGTAGCCTTTAATACATATTTGGACAATGTCTCATTGTTCATGGAATAGATGACATCATCGACATAGGTTGAGACCCCTTCTAATGAAGGAACTAAGGCACTGGTCGTGTAGATGTGCACGTCTTCCAGCGTCTGAGGATCAAGAATGTATCCTGTTTTGGCAAAATCAAGCTGATACTGACCATCCTGTGTCTGGTCGACATGCATCAATGCAGGCTGTGCGTCCTTGAACGTACGCTCAGTCACTTTGCCTTTCATCGTGTACAGTTCCAGCTTCTGCCCTGTAAAGACTGTATAACCGTTGCCAGCTGTCTGAATGTAGGCATCACCAGCAATGGCACGTCCCCAAGCAAGCTTGCCATCGGTGCCAAAGCCCATCAGTCGGTTACCGGTGTTTTCGAAATTCGCACGCATAATGATGGAACCATCGTCGAGAATGGCCAGCGATTCACCCCCGCCATCTCCTAATGTATTTGCATTGGCAGGGAATTGATAGAAGGACAGACGATTCAACGTACGATCATAGATCTCTACTTTGGGATTCGCAGCTTGCTGCCAGAAGTTGCCTACCTTCGTTTGTTTACTGGCATCTACTACAATTCGACCATGATCAGCCTTAAGCACGTTACCGTTAATGGTCTTTTCGGTAATCAATTTGCCCTTTTTGTCATATAACGAGATGGCTGAGCGAACGGAACCATTTGACTGCACGCCCTGACTTGAAGCAACCATCAGTGTATCGTTATCCAATAGGGATATGCTTGCGGGTGAGTTCACCGTTTTGACCCAGTTGGTTTTTCCGGATGTATTGAATGAGTACAATTTTTTGGTTTTGTCTGAATATTCCATATATACATAAGCCGTACCGTTGCTGGCATATACCGAATCAGAGTAGGTGGTATAAGGACCACTTTTCTCATGGAATATCGTATTCCACTTCAATTGTCCAGTTGTAACATCGAATGCTTGGAGAGAGTCCAGTTGCCAGTCGAGTGTTGTTTTGCTGCTTGTTTTCGTTACGGGCTGGGAGGCATGTACATATACAAGATTTTTGGATGGCACGGCATGAATTCCCTTGATCAGGACATCTTTCTCTGTATTAGCCTCAGATAACATCAGGGAAGATGACGTCCACGCCGGTTTGGGCATGGATTCGGTTGAAGCAGCGGCGTAACCTGTTGTATTCATGGTGAAGAGGAGCATGCCGCTGAGAATGAGGGCAGCCCATGTTTTGGACTTGTGTTTGGTCAATGTATGCAAGTGATAAACCACCTTTCTTCTTCAGTTCAAAATAGAACCGATTGTTGAATTTTACCATTAAAGTTAAGCTGAATTCAACCGAACGCACTGTAACCTTTTATCATTGGTTTGTCGAAATGGCTATGTTTGGAGAAGCGTAACGGTTACAGGGAATTCATCTTCTTTCGATGAAGGTGGAAGTCTGATATATTTAGTGCGGTGACAAGCCATATCTGCGTAAGACGTTGGATAGAACATAGGAAATGAAACAAGGAGAATAGTTATGAACTGGAGTGAAAATGTGACCCAATGGGTCATTGGATGTATCATCATATTGTTGCTGCTGGCCTGGATTATTCGGCGTGTTATCGGGCGCGGGCAGCGGATCCGAAGTGAAGCCAATCCTCGCAAAATTACAATAAAGGACATCGACAAGATGGAGGATGGTTCGGAATTTGAATTATATCTCTATCATTTATTCGAAGAGCTCGGGTACGATGAGGTGCATAAGACAACGAGCAGCCGGGATTTTGGGGCAGATCTGGTATTTGTCGATAGACTCGGCAGACGAAGTGTTATACAAGCGAAGCGATATGGTGCGAACCATCCCGTAGGGTTGAGTGCTGTGCAGGAGATATATACATCCATGCGTTATTATGAAGCCGACCGGTCAATTGTATTAACGTCCGCCCGTTACACCGAAGCCTGTCGGACGCTTGCAGCGGTTAATGGAGTGAAGCTGCTGGACCGGGAGGACCTGATGGAATTAATTCTGTTATTCAAAGCCAGAAGAGTGGAAGAAGCATTGGAACTGATCGAAGAAGATGACCATGAGCCAATCGAGACGTGGCAGTCCCGGCGAAAGCGGCAATCCCGTTAGGGTGCATTGTGCTACTGTGCTTTAATGTAGATTTTTAAATATCGAAAGTAGTAATGTAGTCAGGATTAACGTTTTAAACCGTGGAGACTCCCTCAAAAAAATGGATGATGCGACAGATGCAGATTTTAAAATAATTATAACCAATCGCTAGGTAAATATAGGCGACTGGTTATTTTTCTGGATAGATATTTAGTGCTCCGTTTGTTCATCTGTTGGTTGTAGCATTCCGAATATTTGATTCACCCCCCCTGGTATCGACAATGTTCACCTCAAGACCGTGACATTTAAAATTGTGGTTAGGATTTTTCCTAACCTCATCTTTTTGAAGTTCATACATAGCTAATTTATAATTTATTTCTTCCATATGTTTCAAACTTTCTTCGATTTTCTTTTGTAATTCAATTTTATGTTTCTTTAACATTTCCTCTCTTTCTAAATAGGTGGAGTTCCCCATCTCATAAGATTCCTTGTAGTCTTTAATTTTAGAAAGTGGCATTCCTGTTTCTTTGAGACAAAGAATAAAAGAAATCCAATCGATTTGTTGTTCGGTATAAACTCTATTCCCCTTTTCGTCGCGTGAAATATTCGGTAATATCCCTTGCTCTTCATAAAATCGAAGTGTCTTTGCAGTTATATTATAATTCTCCACCACATATTTCATTGAAAAAAACATCTGATCGCCTCCATAGTTACAGTTACTGTAACTGTTATTTTATCAAAATAGAAAATTATTAAAAGTAAATCCTTTTAAATTACGTATCAAATCCCTGCTTTACTTCCCCTTAGGTTAACCTGATATTCTTGAGTAGAACTTGTGGTTGGGATGGATGAGATAGGGTTACCTTCATCTGTTCCATAAATAAGTACTTAGAAATCAAAATACAAAGGAGAACGTACAATGAGTAAATTTAATAACTTGTTTGAACCCTTTATATTCAATAAAGGGATTACCTTAAAGAATAGAGTGGTTATGTCTCCGATGACGACATGGTCAAGTAATGATGATTACACGATTTCCGATGAGGAAGTTGCATATTATAAAAAAAGAGTGAATGGTGTAGGTTTAGTTATCACGGGCTGTACTCATGTCCTACCCAATGGGATTGGATTTACACATGAATTCGCCGCATATAATGATTCATTTATCCCTAGTCTAAAAAAATTGGCAGATGCTGCTAAGAGTGGAGGAGCTCCAGCAATTCTTCAATTGTTCCATGCTGGAGATAAAGCGATTGCTGAATTAGTTCCTAATGGTGACGTGGTAAGTCCGAGCGGTGTTGCTCTGACTGAAGCAGTATCCCCTAGAGAACTCAAGCATGAAGAAATTCTGGAAATTATACATGCGTTCGGTGAAGCTACAAGACGTGCAATTGAAGCTGGTTTTGACGGTGTTGAACTCCATGGAGCCCACGGTTTTTTACTTCAAAGCTTTTTATCTCCATTCTTCAACAAACGTCAAGACCAATGGGGGGGATCACTGGAAAAACGTCTGAGTTTTCCAATAGCTGTTATTCGAGAGGTGAAAAAAGCTATTGAGAGATATTCGACAAAACCATTTATTTTAGGTTACCGCATTTCCCCAGAGGAACATCAACAAGATGCCCTTAGAATGAAAGATACTTACGCACTGATTGATAAACTGATTGAAGAAAATGTTGATTATGTTCATGGTTCCTTGGTACAAGCCCTTACATCAAAACCAAAATATAACCAAGATAACAAAAAAACGTATCTTGAGCTGATTGTTGAACATGCCAACAATCGGATTTTTGTAATTGCAGCGGGTTCCTTGGAAAGCCCAGAGGATGTCTCTGAAAGCATGGAGAAAGGACTCTCTTTAGCGGTAATTGGACGTGTATTAATCTCCGATCCAGAGTGGGTTGAAAAAGTTCAACAAGGAAGGGAGGCGGAAATCCAAAACGTGATTAAATCATCTAACGTTAGAGATCTTGTGTTGCCAGCGAAACTATGGGGTGTCATACAAAATGCAGGTCCATGGTTTAAAGTTGAACAATAAAGAAGATGAAAGATCAAAAAAGGCCGCTATTAATAGCGGCCTTTTTTGATTTCAAGAACTTTTGTATTAATTATATTGCAACAGGTTTTATTCACTCTTCCTGAGGAAAATGGGCAATTTACGTTGCAGTTTCCCTTTGCCATAGCTTAAATAATTATAATTTGGATGACATGGTTTACTTATCCTCTTCAACAAAAAAGCTTCACCTTCACTTGCATAGCTGCACATGATATATTGAGTGTATATCAACCAAAGGAGAGTGTGATCCATTATGGCACGTACACAAACACAAAAAGCATTACGTAAAGCAGAGCGGTCAGGTCAATGGTGCTCGGAACAGAGCCGAAGAGTTAACGGAGATTATGGTGCGTTATCCCAGCATGTACGGCTCATGCCTACGAAGCAGGAAAAATTGCAAAAGGTCAAACACAAGAAGCAGATCATCCAGGATGGTAGTGCTTCTTTTTATTTTGTCTATAAGGTACGGATTGCTGGATAAGTAAGACGATAGAATTTTGTACACTAAATGAAGGGAAGAACCTATACATATGACAACAGCGCTGCACATGAATAAAAAAATCGTTCGGCGTTTTTTGCTTCAAACGCAAGCTTTACTGGGACGTTGGCCCGCCGTTTCCTTACCTTCGGGACCCAGCCAAGTTTTGAGTTTGATTCGCTCCCTTGGTTGCGTGCAGATTGATCCTGTGGCTGCTGTAACTGGAAACCAGCATTTGGTGCTGGGAGCCCGTGACCCTGGTTATACTGCTGACAGCTTAAATACGTTGCTGAGTGATCACAAGGTGTTTGAATATTTTGCAAATGCTGCCTGTGTCATTCCAATGGAAGACTATGCTCTCTTTGAACCTGTGCGTGCTCGATTAAGGGAGCGTCTGGCTCCGTCCTTGCAAGGTTTGGAGAAAACAGTGCAGCATGTGTTACAGCGTTTGAAGGAAGAAGGACCTTTACCTTCAAGAGCCTTCCGTGCTGTTGAGCGGGTTAGTGGTTATTGGGACAGTGCAGATGTGCCGAAGACCAAGGATACGACACTTGCTCTGAATTTACTGTTAGACTCCGCTGTAATTCGTGTGGTGGCGAGGCAGGGGAATGAACGTTATTTCCATATCACCGAATCCGGATTGCAGCAACAGGGACTTCCGATGAAAGAAGACATGGATGTGTTGGCCCAGAGACAGGCTCTGCTGGATAAATACATTTATGCGTATCGTGTCGTAGATGCCCGTGATCCCCGTCTCGGTTGGCTGAAATCTACAGCGGCTGAACGACGCGCCGATATTGCTGCCCGTGTGTCAGATGGGCGAATGATCCCGCTTAAGGTGGAGGACGTGGCCACGCCTTATTATATTCGTGCTGAAGATGAGGAATTGCTGCTGCACATGGAAAGGGAAGAGCCGCACTATGATCCGTCAGGCCCGGTCCGTTTCCTGCCGCCGCTGGACAACCTGTTATGGAGAAGAGAACGTATTGTTGATTTATTCGATTTTCATTATAAATGGGAGATTTATACCCCAGAGGTGAAGAGAACCTACGGTTATTATGCCATGCCTATTCTTCACGGTGATCGGTTGATTGGGCGTATGGACCCACGACTTGATCGCAAAACTGAAGTACTTACCGTTCGTTTGTTATCAATGGAAGAGACTGCTCCACCTGTGGAGGAATGGATTACGGATTTTCGGGAGGGGCTTCAATTCTTTGCGTCCATGCATGGAGCGCGTTCTATTACTATTGAGAAGACGGTACCGAAAGAGCTGAAAAAGCAGCTTAAATCAATTTAAGTAGGGGATATACGAAAGAATGTATGGATACGGAAATTGGAATTGTTGAGCGGAATTAGTAAGGACAAAAAAAGGAGGAGCCAATCGGCTCCTCCTTCTTCATTTGATTTTAATATCATATCTCTAGCATTACATCAGAAGTGCTAACGAAAACAATAACCTAGGTTCAACGTCCACGCCCAAACTTCTTTAGTTCACCAGATGAGGCATTTCAACGTTGGGATCAACATCTGCTTCATAATCCACACCATCGGTTTCAAAACCAAACAGCTGGAAGAATTCGCGACGGTAACCTTCCAGATCGGACAGATCGTAGATGTTCTCTGTGGTCAACTCATTCCAGAGCTTCGCCACTTCTTCCTGAACGTCAGCTCTCATCTCCCAATCATCAATGCGAATACGGCCTTCGGCATCGGTTGGAACTTCTCCCCCCGCATACAAACGATCAGCGAACAGACGTTGCAATTGCTCGATGCATCCTTCATGCAAGCCTTTTTCTTTCATGACTTTGTACAATGCTGAGATGTACAGCGGCACGACTGGAATTGCAGAACTGGATTGAGTCACCAGCGCCTTGGCTACAGTTAAGTACGCACGTCCACCTTTTGCACTTAGACGATCATTCAGCTTGTGTGCAGTCGCTTCCAGATGATTCTTGGCTTGACCGATGGAACCATCACGATAAATGGCATGCGTAAGTTCAGGACCGATATAAGAGAAAGCGATCGTTGTTGCATCGTCAGCAAGCACGCCGCCTTGTTGCAGGGCATCCATCCAAAGTTCCCAATCGTCTCCGCCCATAACGGTTACCGTCTGACGAATTTCCTCTTCGTTTGCCGGTTCAAGGGTAACGGAGCTAATTTCGCCTGTGTGGAAGTTCACCGTTTTGTTCGTGTAGGATTGTCCGATTGGCTTCAGCACAGAGTTAAATACTTCACCCGTGTTCGGATCGGTACGGCGTGCCGAGGCTACGCTGTATACAACCAGATCAACTTGACCGAGTTCACTGCGAATCAGTTCAACGGCTTTGTCTCGTGTTTCGTTTGCAAATGCATCACCTGTAACGCTGTACGATTTCAGGCCTGCTTCCTCTGCGGCTTTTTCGAATGCAGCGGAATTGTACCAGCCTGCAGAAGCCGTACGTTTCTCTGTGGAACTGCTTGGACGATAAATGCCGACTGTATTCGCTCCAGCTCCAAAAGCAGAAACGACGCGTGACGCCAGACCGTATCCAGTGGAAGCACCGATCACGAGCACATTACGCGGTCCTTTCAGCTCCGGCTGGGATTTCACATAATCAATCTGTTCCTGCACTTGCGCAGCGCAACCTACAGGATGGGAAGTGGTACAAATAAAACCACGTGTTCTTGGTTTAATAATCATTTATTTGCATCCTTTCATATTCAGCTCATGTTTCAGCATTTCAATAAAATGCTCTTACACATACTTTCTTATTGTAAAACAATTACCTCGGAAACGGAAACCGTTTCGTTTGATTTCGCCGGAAGGGTGGCGTTATATCTCTAATTTTGCGATGATGGAATAGAATGTACTCGCTTGTTAGGATAGAAAGGACAGGGATACCATGCTGAAGGAACGCATTGAACTGCTAAGCAAAAGAAAACAAATCTCCCGTAAAGACCTTGTGGAAGGTCTGGTCACGCAGGCCCACTTTACCAATATCCTGGCGGATCGTTATCCTCTCCCTGAGGACTTGGCAGAAGCCATCGCCGGGCGTCTTGGGGTACCCCCTTCCTATATTCTAAAAGCTGCGGCACAGGACGAGGAAACACTCGAACGGGCAGAGGCCATCTTCGAACAAATGTCTGTTCCAGCGTCGGCGATATCCGAAGATACGGTGCATGCTCTGGCAGATCGGGATGACACGCTGACCGTTGAGCTAACAACGGCCTTGATGAAGGCGGTCTATTATCAACAATTAAACGATGTTACGGCTCATGAGTATATACATACCTCCTACCTCAATTTTTATCTGGAGAAATACGGTCGTCCAGACGATATCGATCTGCCGCGCCCGTTAGTCAAAGCACTTTTATTCTATAAAATACAATATTATCGCTCCAAAATGGCCTTTGTAGATGTACTAACTCACGCAACCAGGCTCAGTGATCTGGCGCTTCCTGGGAGTGAATTCTGGCTGTCTGTGCAAAATATCAAGATGGAAGCCTACATTCAGGTCAAACAGTATGAAGAGGCAAAACAGGTATTCGAGCTTACAATGCGTCATGTCTATGATCAGCGGATGTTCCATCGGTTGTCTGGGTTATATGTGGCATATAGTGGTTATTGTTTTGCTATGGGGCTGGTTCAGGAGGCACTTTCTGCATTAACCATGGCGGAGGCAAACCTCGTGTATGCAGGCAATCAGGGAGATCTGGTGACGGCGATTGCCAACAATCGGATTGTTATGTTAACGATGACAGGTGAACTGGATCAGGCACAAGCGGAGATTGAACGATTTGAGTCACTATTGCAGCAGGAAACGGAAGAAACACAGCAGGCCATGCAGCCGCTCATCGGTGTGTATCGATGCGAAGTAGCTTTGGCACGGAAGAACTGGGGCGTGCTTGCACAGAGTGTAGATCAACTTTTGAAATGTGCAACAACACAGGACCAGCAGATGAGCGCAACCTTCTACCAGAGCCATCTGGCTCTTGCACATGGAGATCGCGAGGTTTTCATGGAGCGGGCACTGGCGTGTCTGCCTTATTTTGAATCCGCGCAGCACGTCATGCGGCTTGAACCGTTATATGAGGGAATGGCTGTAGTGTCTGAGGATCAGCGGAAATACAAGGAAGCAGCCATGTATTATCGGAAGCTGGTATATCTGTTACGCAAAAAGTAGAATGAATCAAAATTAATTTTAGTACGAAATGGTATTAACCAGGAGAAGTACAAATGTTGAATAACGCTACTGACATACCGTTGTCAGTAGCGTTATTTTATCATCACTTAAGTAAACATATTTGAAGTAAATATAAAGGGATAGAAGGCCGATTCAGGCCCCACACAATGATAGGGTACTTTTATTCTATAACAGGAAGGGTGTATTTTATGTATTTTGCTTCTGTACGCATTATTACCGACGACGTGAATCGTCTTGTTGAATTTTATGAGAAAGTCATGGGTGTTTCGGCGGTACGTCCCGCGCCTATCTTTGCCGAACTCGTTATGCCATCTTGCACCCTGGCAATCGGCCACTCCCAGACGGTGCCCCTGTTTGGCATTGATTCTGCCGTGGCAGCCAACAATCACACGGTCATCCTCGAGTTCCGTGTCCACGATGTTGAAGCCGAATACGAGCGCTTGAAGCCGTTTGTGTACGAGTGGGTAAAGGAACCGACCACGATGCCGTGGGGGAATCGTGCTGTGCTGTTTCGTGATCCTGATGGAAATCTCGTTAATCTATTCCAGCCAGTGACCGAGGAAGCGATCAAACGTTTCAGCGGTAGGGGCTGATTCCGGGGAATAGCTCGCTCAGTGTAAAAGGTTGAAAAAGTGTGTATTCGTAATACTTATGCTTATGGGCTAAAATTCTAATGTTTTTGGCATGATGTTGTGCGTTGCCAACGCACTTGGTACAAAAAATGGCTGGCAATCGTGAAATGAAGATCAGATTAGCGGACCTTTTTTTGTGAAATTGGCTTCGATCCTTACTTAAGAAACGATTATCCGGTCATTCAATTACCGGATTTTTCGTTTTTTTTGTATGCCGCCAGAAGGGTATTCAAAGACAAGCCGCGGTGTTTATAATTTAACTATAAATAAAAATAAAACAAATGAGGTGCTTACTATGGGATGGTTCGGTAAAAAGAACAAACAGGAAGATGCGATTGCTAAAGCGGATAAAATGATGAATAAAGGACTCACTGGCAGGATGATGAAAGGTTTCGTATCCAAGGAACATCGGGAGGCAATCAACCAAAGTCTGGATTCGGCAAAGCAGGCACAATTGGCCGCGAGTGGTTCGCTTCCATTAACGGCAACAGCAACGGTGGTGACGATCACCGATACAGGCAAACTGATCAACTTTGATCCGATTGTTGTGCTTGTATTGGATGTGACAGAGACAAACGGTAACCAGTATCAGCGAACCTTGGAGACATTGGTGTCCAAAATGCAGATTCCACGAGTTGGAGATCGGGTGGGATTGGGTCAGAATCCAGCGAATCCGTCCGAACTGATCTATATGGGACTAGTGTCCATTTAGAAGGTCTTTGCTTATAAGACAGTGATACCCCATGTGTACAATACGTATAACAACGATAAATAGATATATCGTTAGAGGTATGGATAGAGATAGTAAGAGAAGGATTAAGAGAGGGTGGATCATATGGTAGGTTTCCTGAGATTCATTGGCGTATTAACTGTGTTTGGAGTAGGGTTCTCCCCATTTCTGGCACAGAAGATGTGGAATGATCCGTTTATGATTATGCAGGCATGGTGGTACACTCCGGCGATCTTTGCCGGGTTTGCACTGATCTTTATTCCTGCGATTTTGAGCAATATTTTTGGCGTAGGTCGAGTGAAGACAGGTTTACCAGCAGTTGGGGTCATTAAGACTATACAACAGACGGGGACGTATATTAATGAACAGCCGGAGGTTCGATTGGGTCTGACAGTTTCACGTAAGGGGCGCGAGAAATACGATACGGAGATGAAAACCGTTATTCCACTGACCTCCATGGCACAGTTTCAGCCGGGCAGCTTCATTCCGTTAGTGGTCTCTGTGAAGGATGAACGCAAGGTAGGGCTTGATATGAAAGGACAGTTATCACAGGAGGATATGCAGCAATTGTTGGATGAAAAGATGGTACAACAAGGGGTATCCCCTGAGATGATGGATATTGCACGAACAGGCGAAAAAGCGATGGCCAAGATTCTCGATGTCACTCCACTTGGCAGTGGAGGCAGTAATAAGATCAAGCTTCAACTCAAACTTAGCATAACAAAGACAAATGGTGAAACGTTTAATGTGACAACGCAAAAAGAAATTTTGTCTTCTGCGCTGCCGCAAGTGCAGCAAGGCCATATCATTAACGTCATTTATTCAAGACAAGACCCGACAAAATTGGTGTTGGCATTGAATGTACAAGAGCAACAATTAAGTGACATATTCTCTTCCTGAGAATATAGCCAAAAGGAGGTCGTACAGGTCATGCTTATGACATGTACGACCTCCTTTTGGCATTTGGTATGTAGGAGAGATGCAAGCGACGTACTACATTCAGACAATACCGAGGCGCATGCGATAAGAAAAGAGGACTCTTCTGGATTGTCCGTCAAATACACGATTAGCCAGCGCTCTGAACTCGTCGGCAGCAGTTAATAGATCATCTGCTCCGAGCTTCAACGCCGTTTGCAAGCCGCCTTGGCTCAAGGCCAGGTTCACGTATCGGTCTGCATCAAAGGTCTCGTGGTGATGAAATACGATTTCCCGAACATATCGGAACAGCCCGGACTGCTGAATCTGCTGCAAATGCCCATTCTTGCTCCATTTGTGTGCCTGACTATCCTGGGGAGCCAGACTGGCTGCTCGTTGATCTGCTTCCTTATTCAGCTGCAGATAGGCTTGTTCCAACTGCCAGTCCAGCATTGGTGGCCAGTCACAATCGTAGGCAGCAAATATGCCCCCTGTACGAAGTACTCGTGCAAACTCACGCAGTGTGGGTTGCGGCTCCATCCAGTGAAATGATTGGGAGCAGGTCAGCACATCCACACTGCCATCTGGTAGTCCGAGGTCGTGAGACAAGCCGGACACAAACCGCAAGTTATCCGGCTTCCCGGCAGATTCCCACTTGGATTCTGCTACAGACCTCATGTCATCGCTGGGTTCGAAGCCGATGATGCGTTCTGCCTCATTAAGCCAGATCCACGAAGATAAGCCGGTGCCACAGCCAACATCTGCGACCATGCGCGGTGTGCTGCCAAGATATGTCGTTAGAATATCCACCACTTCAGTGGGAGCAGCTGGTCGGTTCTGATCGTATAACGTACCAAAACCTTTGAAACGTTCCACATTGTTGCGTCTAATGTCTTGCATGGATAAACCTCCTTCGGTCGGATGGATGATGGAGAGTCAGCTGTGATCAAAAGTTGTATAGGCCTATATTATATCATTCATTGTTGGGTAGTTTGTTCATGACGTTCTGCAAATGTTCAACGGCTTGGATATGACGTCTGAGCAATTCCTGTCCAACATGAACAGGCTCGATGACGGTCAGCTCAGAACCAAACGACAGCAGGAAGGAGTAGAGCCATTCCCCTACATTTAATTCGAGAGACACACGGAGCCTGCCATCAGGCTCTTTTTTAATGAGGGAAGGTTCGAAAAAATCATACACTCGGTATGCAATATTGCTGGAGAACGAGAGTGTCAGAGGAGTCAGGACAGGAGCTGCTTCTGATTCAGGGTCGTTTGATCCGGCAGTAACAGATTGATCGTGTTTTCTCGCCAGAAAAGTCAACTGGGTGATCCGTTTCATCTTAAATGTCTCGAATTCTCTCCGGTCAGGGTCATCATGGATATATCCTTTGAAGTACCATGTACTGTTTTTGAATATAAGTTTCTGTGGCTCCACCGTTGGAATGCTCTTCTCTCCATCCGAATTAACATAATGAAACGTAATCAGTTGATTCGTTAATATGGCTTGCTTCACCTGATTGAACAGTTCTCTCTCCTGCAGAGGGATGCTGCCCCATGGTGAGAAATTGAATTCGATCCAATCCAGCTTGTGATCAAACAGGGCGGTCAGCCGTTGCAGCATATGAGCACTATTAAGGTGTGGGATCGCACTGATGCTGTATAGTCCCATCAAAATTTCATTCTGGTCTTCTTCCGACAGCAGGGACTTGTCCATGACATAGTTGTCCATCAGATGAATACCGCCATGCTTTCCGGTCGTGGTATAGACGGGGATGCCCGCAGCGCTTAGCCGATCGATATCGCGGTACACCGTACGTACAGAAATCTCGAACATACGGGCGAGTTCGGGTGCAGTGGCTTTCTTTTTCTCCAATAACAAAAGCAACATTCGAAATAGTCGGTTATTTTCCATGCTCTGATTATACCATGACAATAGGTGTCAGGGTATGGGTGGTACACTGGTTACATGGTCTTACGAAGACGTTTTGACTCAGTCTTATAACTTGTTCTTCATTTATTGCGAAGTAGTGAAGGGGACGATATCGATTCTGACGAAACGAAGTGTTCGCTAAAAGCTTTCTGTAAGAAAGCTACTTTGGAAGCAAACGCTATCATCGGATTTTTTCCATTTAGAAATAAGAATAAAAGAAATCCGAGGATAACAGCGATCAGAAGAACGATTCGTGACCGGAACGGCTACTCGCATAATATCAAGCATTTTATATCGAAATGAGTTAATTATGAAGGAGGAACTGGTCATGACAATGAAAGAAGGATTTTACTGGGGTGGCGCAACGGCTGCCAATCAATTCGAGGGTGGATGGAACCAGGGTGGCAAAGGGCCAAGCACGTCTGACATGATGACAGGGGGAACCCACACGATTCCACGCCGGATTACGCCTGTATTGGAAGAGGGCACGTATTATCCGAGCCATGAAGCGGTTGACTTTTACGGACATTACAAAGAAGATATTGCCATGATGGCAGAGATGGGCTTCAAAATGTTCCGCATGTCCATTAACTGGTCCCGGATCTATCCGAACGGTTACGAACTGGAGCCAAACGAAGAGGGATTGCAGTTCTACGATAATGTCTTTGCCGAGTTGAAAAAGTACAATATTGAGCCGCTCGTAACGATCTCCCATTACGAAACGCCATTCGGTCTGACACAGAAGTATAACGGCTGGGCTTCCCGTGAAGTCATCGACTGTTATATTCGTTACTGTACAACTCTCTTCAACCGCTACAAAGATCAAGTGAAATACTGGCTGACGTTTAACGAGATCAACTGTCTGACAATGCCAATGGGTGCATATATGGCTGCAGGTATTCTGTTTGAAGGCAAAGAGACGCTGGTGGATGGAGTGGATGATCCACAAACTCGTTTCCAGGCACTACATCACCAATTCGTTGCTAGTGCCAAAGCGGTGAAGCTGGGACATGAGATCAACCCTGATTTCCAGATCGGCTGTATGGTCGCTTTCATGACAACCTATCCAAACACATGTAACCCGGACGACATGCTGCTTGCACAGAAGAAAGACCAAATCTCCAATATGATCTGCGGTGATGTACAGGTTCGTGGAGCATATCCTGGATTCGCCAAACGTTTCTTCGCCGAAGAAGGTATCCAGATCGAGATGCAACCGGGAGACGAGCAGACCTTGCGTGAAGGTTGCGTAGACTTCTACTCCTTCAGTTATTACATGTCTCTAGTAGAAAGTGCAGATGAGTCCCTGGAGAGAGCTGAAGGCAATCTGCTGGGTGGTATCAAAAATCCATATCTCGAAGCTTCCGACTGGGGATGGCAGATCGATCCAAAAGGATTGCGTTACACGCTGAATCATCTGTATGACCGTTACCAGATTCCACTGATGGTCGTTGAGAATGGCCTAGGTGCTGTCGATGTGGTTGAGGAAGATGGCTCCATTCAAGATGACTATCGTATTGATTATCTGAAAGGTCACATTGAACAGATGAAAGAAGCGGTAGCGGATGGCGTGGATCTGATTGCCTACACGATGTGGGGATGTATTGACCTGGTTAGTGCGTCCACTGGAGAGATGAAGAAGCGTTATGGCTTCATTCATGTCAACAAGGACAATGATGGTAACGGAGACTTGAGCAGAACACCGAAGAAGAGCTTCCACTGGTACAAAAAAGTCATCGAATCCAATGGTGAAGTGTTATAATTTGGTATAAAAATCAAGACCCGTCTGTTCCTTGAAATAGGACAGGCGGGTTCTTATAGGTTCTGAACTCGTTCAGGATGGATTCAGGATCAAATATAAGAATATAAAAATACCCGGCTATCCTTCAGTTAAGGAAAGCCGGGTATTTCTATGTGCGAGAGCTGTCGGAGATTATGCCAGTCTTCTGCTTTGCAGTTGGGACATGCGCTCCAAATGCCGCCGATAAAACCATATGCATGTGGAGAGCCAGCAACCACTCAAGAAGTATCCGCCTACGATATCACTTGGATAATGCACCCCCAAGTAGATACGACTTATACCAATGGTCAGTATAAATACGGCGCTGGCAACAATCATCAGAACACGTCCTGTGACGGTGGGTACATGTTTCCAGATTAGAAAGGCCAGTCCACCGTACAGGCTAAATGCTGCCATAGAATGCCCACTGGGAAAGCTATAGCCGCTCACTTCGATAATCCCGTTAATGGTAGGTCTGGCACGCTGGAATACCAGCTTGAGCAATGCATTTAACAGGGTTGAACCGGCGAGCACACAAGCGAGGAAGAGTAGTTCGCGTTTGTGTCGCAGCCAAACGTATAACACAATCATGGAAATGATTGTAATGAAAACTACAGGCATTTCACTGCCGATCCAGGTGAAAAACTGCATGAATTGCGTCATGCTGGGGGATTCCAACCCCTGAATCCAGCCGATCAGCGTATCATCAAATCGATGAATCTGGTTGTCGCTGATGGACAGGGCGATGCTTATAAAAGCGATCATGCATAACGCTGCAAAGAGCAGCGGGAATGAGATGTTTTTTTTCCAGTTGTGCATCAAGTGTTGAGATCCTCCGTGATGGTTGATTTCGTATGTTGTCTCCTTGCGTATGTTGGACATAACGATATTTGTATTGTGCTATAATTTTACAATAAATATAGCAGCAATAAAAATATGTAACCTTAACAACGCTTATTCAAGCAGAGAATGTAGGAGGGGAGCGGTCGGAATGAAACGACGTTTGGTGATGTTTATGTTGATCTTACTGTTGGTTACATCTGGGTTAGCTCTATTTCCCGGAGAGAAAGTGTATGCTTGCAGTTGTGTAGAGAGTAATGTTCAAGAGAGATTGAAGAGCTATGCCACGGTATTTACAGGAGAAGTGGTGAAAAAAGGCGAGTCTCAGCAATCGAAACATGATGGCTTATTAAGAGAGTATACCTTTGATGTAGATACGGCATGGAAGGGAGTTCATGCCAAAAAAATGAAGATCATAGGGAGTGACGGAGGGTCTGGCTCCTGCGGAGTTGAATTTGAGAAGAATCAGTCCTACCTGATCTTTGCCAGTCTGGATGAACGAGACAACAGACTGCATACGAATCTGTGCAGTGGCAATGTTCCAATTGAACAAGCCGGAGACGATTTGAAATTGCTGGGCGCGGGCAAGGTTATAAGTAAAGAAGATTTTGAAGTAGCCAATGAGGGTGGTGGGCAAAGTGGGCCTTTCTATCTCATCTTATACGGTACAGTCATTTTATTAGCAGTGTTGGCAGTTGTGTGGGTCTGGAGAAGAAAGAAAAGAGTGTGATTGTAGGTCTAATGTAAATTGAAAGTTGGATTGTATAACATAAGTTTTGTATGACGAAAAAAAACTAATCCCCGTACAGAGCGTTAAGAAAACTTTGACGTTCTATACGGGGATTTTCAGGAGTGGTGTCAAAAGTTTATCCAATTGGAGCTGGGACTATCAATCTTTATGAAACTAGTTCAGCTGTAACATGTATTCATAAGCTGTGACACCAAATACCCGTTTAAAATGACGGTTCAGATGGGTCAGATCAACAAATCCGCAATCGGCAACAGCAGTATATACGTCCTTCTGCTTTTCAATGGATTGACGGGCACGCTCTACTTTGCAGTTTAAGAAAAACTGGTAGGGGGATATGCCTGCATGTGCCTTGAATTCACGGATAAATTGAAACTTGGACATGCCAAATTCGGAACTCAGGTTGTCCAGCTTGAGCACATCTTCGGTGCTGCAAAACATGATTTCCTTGGCTTTGCGGACCAGGTTGTCCTGAGGCAACCAGAGCTTGGTGTCCATTTCCTTCTGAGCCAGCAGGTGAACCAGATCGAATACCCGTTCGCTGCACTCGGCTTCGTCCTGTCTGAGTTGAACGGCATCGTTCAGCATCAGAATGTTACGTGCAAGCTCGGGGTCATAGACGATGGGACTTCCAAAACGCAATTCCTTTTTACCTATAATCTCCTCTACCAAATCCGGCTTCAAATACAGCATCACATAGTCAATGCCAGCCTTATCATAGGAGCTTCCATCATGAGACTGTTCGCGGTTGAATAACATGACACCATTTTGGTGAGACGCCTGATATTGTCCGTCCAGGTTGTATTGTTGAATGCCACGCAGGGTTACGCCGACCGCATACTCTTCATGGCAATGTTTTTTGTATGCAAAATCAGTAAAGCTGGCGGATAGTGCCAGCACGTCTTGTGACTTTTTATAGTTGAACCGTTCCATGCAGCACACCTCCCAAGCTTTAGATTAATCCGGATACTATAATGGCTGAGTATAACAAAAAAAGGGCCATGAGAATACTCAGTAATTTTTGGTGGCGATTCAGCAACGTTCTGAAAACCGTGCCAAAAACAACCCAACTGGAATAGGCCAGAAATCCAATGAATGTAATCAGCAGCACGAACAGGAACGAAGAAAATGAACTTTGATAAAAGGGCAATACATAACTTGGAATGACAGTGAAAGTAAACAAGACGACCTTTGGATTCACAAATTGCATGATAAAACCGTTCCAGAATCCGGTAACTTGTTTCGGTGCATCCTCGGTGGTACCCATTTTGTAGATCTGGTACGCCAGATACACCATGTAAAGGCCGCCGACAATCTGCATCACCTTCAGAATTCCAGGTAACACTCCCGCAAGAAGCTGATTAAGAAAAGCTGAAGCGGTAAGCAGCAGACCAAATGCCAACGTAGCTCCCCAGACATAGCGCATTGTTTTTCGTGCGCCAACGATCTGTGTAGAAGAAAGAATTACGATATTGCTGGGGCCAGGGGTGAATGTAACAACGATGCAGTAGATTAAAAAAGATGCAAGATTCATAATGATGATGCTCTCCTCTAGTTGTAGTTTAGTTCCATGATCATACGTCCAGAGGGAGAAACCATATAGTACATTATTGCAGCAGGTACACCGTTAGCAACAGGAGATTCCTTTTAAAAAGATAAGGGGGAGTTTTCTTTTTGAATGATTGCGTTTACAATTTAAACGAAGTACAAGGTGATCAGACAACTTGAGGAAGTGAACGGAATGAAAAAAATGCTGCTTGTTTACATTTTGCTAATCTCAGCATTTGCGTTGTATGTGTTGAGATTCGAATACACCAGTCAGGTAAACAGTTCATGGGAGGACCGTGGGCTGCGCGGCGATATCGGAGAGACGTATATCATGATTACATTCCAGTCCGGGCTGGAGTATTGGAAGAGCCCACTTAAAGGCTTCGAGGATGCCGGGGATGCACTTGGCGTGACCGTAGAATATCGCGGGGCTACCCGGTATGATGCGAAGGAGCAGACCATGGTAATCGAGCAGGCTATCGCTCGTAAACCCGCAGGCATTGCCATATCTGCAATCGATCCTCAATCGCTAGTACCAGCGATCAACAAGGCAGTCGACGCAGATATCCCTGTTGTCTTATTCGACGCGGATGCACCTGATAGCCAGGCCTATTCTTTTCTAGGGACAGATAATTACAAGTCAGGTGTAATGGCTGCCGATAAAATGGCTGAACTGCTGGGGCGTGAGGGAGAGGTCGCGGTATTAACCTTGCCTGGGCAACAAAATCATGAAGAGCGGACGAAGGGCTTCCGCGATACGATCAAGGAGAGATACCCTTCCATGCAGATCGTTGAAGTTGCAGACGGACACGGTGATGCGATGGTATCCAGAGACGAAACACAGAGAATGATGAAGGAACATCCCGAGCTGGCGGGTATTTTTGTGACTGAAGCCACCGGAGGAGCAGGGGCGGGGGAAGCTGTTCAAACTGCCGGGGACAGACATCCATTGCAGATTATTTCGTTTGATACAAATAAGGCCACATTGGATATGATCAAGAACGGTACGATCTCAGCTACAATTGCACAGGGAACCTGGAATATGGGATATTGGTCACTCCAATATTTGTTCCATCTGCATCACCAGTTAACGGTTCCTGCCCCATCCTCATCCGGTGAAAATGCACCGCTTCCCGTGATGGTGGACACAGGGATCTCTGTGGTGACACGCTCGGATGTGGATGATTACTATGCCAAATAACAAGGAGGATTTCAAGAGTCCAAGACCTTGGAGCAGGAGAGCAATTCTCTCAACTTTTAAGAATGGAATTCGGCGTTTACGCTTGCGTAATATGCCCCTTCGGTACCAGCTGATGCTGCTTTTTCTGCTATTTGCCATTGTACCTTCCGTAGGGCTTGGGTTGCTTGTGAACTGGACGGTGGAGCGGGTAGTTGAACGACAGGTTGAAGGGCATACCATGCAACTGATTGGCAAAGTGAATGAAGCTCTGAACAGCAAAATGGAGAATTTGCAGAATATGACCTATCTGATTGCATTTGACCCGGATATTGATGCTTTTATGAACGACAAAATGCCGTTGAATGATGATGCAGACAGTGAGCCGATAAACATGGGCACAATTGCCGAAACGGAGCAAAATCGGTTATATGGCATCAAACAAACCTTGCAGGGATTCACAACATTGTATCCTGAAATCGCCGGGATTGTTCTCGTCAATGCAATTGGTGACTATATTAGCAACGAGATGTATCCCCGAGCAGAGCAGAGCCTGATTCAGGAAAATTGGTATCAAAAAGCTTCGGCCAATCCGGGCATATTCATGGTATTGGGCCAGCCAAAAGAGCGTAATCTCACGACACATGTACGGTACAAGGATGATGAGATTGTATCGGTTGCGCGTTCCATCACGGATGAAGCGTCAGGGCGTGTGCGAGGCGTTATTATGATTGATCTTAAACTAAGGTCCGTCTCTCAGGCTGCCCGTAATGTAACCTTGGGGAAATCCGGTTATGTGATGGTGACGGATGCAGAAGGTCAAAGTGTATACAAGCCGGAGCACCCGCTAATAGAACACATTCCCACAGACTGGTTCCCCTCCGGTGAGAGTGGAACATTTACCGCCGAAACAGAAGGTGGAACGTTATTATTCATGTATCAGTCGTCTACCTTTACGGGTTGGAGAACGGTAGGAGTATTTCCCACAAGAGACTCCATATCCGAAGTACGCCAAATCCAGTTTTACGTGGTTAGCTTTGTATTTGTGGTGTGTTTGTTTGGCCTGAGCGCCTCTTCATGGTTCTCCCGTTCCATTGCTCAGCCCATTTTCCGGCTCATGTCCTACATGCGCAGGGCGGAGACCGGCAATCTCAGACCAGGACGCTGGAGCGATCGCGCTGATGAGATTGGCATGCTTGGTAACAGTTATAACCGAATGCTCGCGCAGATTAGACAACTGATATCACTAAATGAATTGCGGGAGCGGCAGAAACGCGACGCTGAAATGCGAAGTTTGCAGGAGCATATCAAACCACACTTTTTGTACAATACCCTGGATACAATTCATTGGATGGCACGCAAAGAGGGTGCAGAAGATGTATCCGGCATGGTTGGTGCGTTATCTCGATTATTTCGTATAGGACTTAGTAAAGGACAGGATTACATTCCGCTGCATTCCGAGATTGAGCATATGACCAGCTATATGCAAATTCAGCAGACACGATACCGCGATCGTCTTCAGTATACATTGAATATTCCAGATGAACTGCGGCATCTTTTTGTGTTAAAGCTGCTGCTTCAGCCCCTGATAGAGAATGCAATCTATCATGGAATCAAGGGCAGGCGTGGGCCGGGACACATTCGGGTGGAGGCCAGATTGGAACATAACCGACTGCTGCTGACCGTTCAGGATAATGGAGCAGGCATGTCCAACGAACGGCTTGCCGAGATGCAGCAGCTGCTCAAAGCTCCTTTGGCAAGTTTGGAAGCGTCATCGCCTGGGATGACAGGCAAAAGTTATGGAATGTTGAATGTGCAGGCCCGTCTCCGGCTGTCCTTTGGCGATGAATACGGTATTGTGCTGGAGAGCCAGGAAGGGGAAGGAACTAGTGTGACCATTATTCATCCGTTGATGCGAGAGCTCCCGGCAACCAAGCAAATCAGTAACGAAGAGAGGCAGGAGAGTGAATGGAAAAATTCATGAAGTCGACCGTGACAACTTCCACTGAAACAGATGAGACATCGGCATTGACTACAGTAATGGAGATTACGCCGGATAGCCATGTGGCGAAGAAATACCGCGTGCTTATCGCTGATGATGAACCGATCATTCGTGAGGGGATTCGGGATGCCATTGAATGGACAACTCTCGGGATGGAGGTTGTTGGTGAAGCGGAAGATGGGGAGGAAGCGCTGGAACGGGCGGCTGATTTGGGTGTGGATATTGTTCTCGTTGATATGAATATGCCATTTCTGAACGGAATCGAACTAATCCGTGCCCTTCAGCAGAAGTGCCCGGGCTGTCGTTACCTGATCATCTCGGGACATGATGAATTTGCATATGCGCAGGAGGCGGTTCGTCTTGGCGTAGAGGATTACATCTTAAAACCTGTGCAAGCAGAACAATTACATGCTGCACTTGAGCGATTGCATCAGCGACTTACTGAAGAGCACCAGAGGATGGCATATGTACAACAGGCAGCTCATCAGATTGAACGTAATATTCCGTTGCTTCGCCAGCGATTTATGCTGGAGTGGCTGGAGGGGCAGGCTGAAGGGAGGGATCTGACCGAGCAGCTTGTGTTTTTGCGGTTACCCGCCGTCCCACCTGTGCAGATCGGGGTCGTGCGCTGGCCTGCCGCTGAAGCGCGTCAGACGATACTGAGAGAGAATGATCGTCAGTTGTTTCTGTATGCAGTGGAAAATATAATCAGTGAACTGCTGGGGGACGTTCCACATGTCCTGTTTCGGGACGTAAGCGGGTTGATCGGCATATGTCTGTGGAAGGAAGCCCCTGAAGAAATAGAGTCCCTTCTGGAACAGCAGATCAGTTCTTGCCTGAATATTGCCATTCATGCTCATGTGGAGATACATGCAGGGACACTGGAAGAAACGCCGGATACGTACCGTCATTGCCGTGAACGGGTATACGGAGAAGTGCAGTTGTCGCCTCTGGTTCGCCGGGCAAGACAACTTATTCACGAAGAATATGCCGAGCGGGAACTGACCCTGGAATCGCTCGCTTCCCGTCTACAAGTATCTGCCGTATATCTTAGCCGTGTGCTGAAGAAAGAGTTGAATGATTCCTTTGTCACGCTTGTCACGCATGCTCGCATTCGCAAGGCTATACAGCTTTTAGATTCAACAACACTGCCGATCCACACCATAGCTGAGCGTGTAGGTTATGATACCCAGCATTATTTCAGCACTGCATTTAAGAAAACAATGGGCATTTCGCCAGTGCAGTATCGAAAGAACGGGGGAACGGCCTATCATCCTTCTGCGAATTAAATATCGTATTACAGTTGTTCATTCAGACGTGTGATAATTGAAATGGATGTGTTCTACTTCGTGTGAAGCGAAGTGGAGCATGTCCTTTTTTTTTTGACTCTGGTATGGTATCTCATGGGTCACACTTGTATTTTAAGCGTTTCCATCAAAAGTTAAATTTTTATAAAAAAGGTTCAAAACGTGCAAAGACCTTACGGCTTCTCCAATGCTACCATTGGTCTCAGACAGGAACACCAAGCAACAGAATGTACCATATGCATTGTAAGCGTTATCTTAGAACTCATTCAGAACCGTATGACGTGAGGAAAGGGGAACTTCATATGAAAAAAGGAGCAATGCTCATCTGGCTTCTGGTGATGACCTTGATGCTCTCGGCCTGTAATCTGGCAGAGAGTGGCCCAGGCAGCAAAGAAAAGGGATATGTCGGTATATCGATGCCAACCAAATCATCAGAGCGATGGGTGGGAGACGGGGAGAACATGGTCCGTCTGTTTCAGGAGCAGGGGTACAAAACCGATCTTCAGTATGCTGAGGATGTGGTTGAAAATCAGATTTCACAGATTGAAAACATGATCACCAAAGGTGTGGATGTGATGGTTATCGCGTCCGTGGATGGCAATACATTAACGGATGTAATCAAGAAAGCGCATGACGAAGGGATCCAGGTGATCTCGTATGACCGGCTCATTCGCAATACGCCCTATTTAACCTATTATGCCACGTTCGACAATTTTAAGGTGGGTGTGCTTCAAGCCTCCTACATCGAACAAAAGCTTGGGCTCAAGGATGGAAAAGGACCATATAACATTGAGCTGTTTGGTGGCTCTCCGGATGATAATAACGCCTATTTCTTCTTCGACGGTGCGATGTCTGTGCTGAAGCCATACATCGATTCCGGCAAACTGGTCGTGCGCAGCAAGCAGATGACGATGGCCCAGATTGCGACCTTGCGCTGGGACGGTGCATTGGCCCAGTCACGGATGGATAACCTGCTGAGTGCGTATTACTCGGGTGATAATCTGGATGCAGTATTATCTCCTTATGATGGAATCAGTATTGGTATCATCTCATCCTTGAAAGGGATCGGTTACGGTACTTCGAACAAACCGTTGCCCGTTATTACAGGACAGGATGCCGAACTTGCTTCGATCAAGTCGATTGTGGCCGGGGAACAGACGCAGACGGTGTTCAAGGATACGCGGAAGCTAGCGGAGAAGACGGTAGAGATGGCCAATAGTATTTTGCAAGGGAAACAGGCGGAAGTTAATGATGAAAAATCATATAACAACGGAATTAAGATTGTTCCAGCGTATCTCCTAGATCCTATCTCCGTGGATCGTACCAATGTGGAACAGGATATCGTGGGTACCCAGTATTACACGAAGGAAGAGATAGGACTGAAATAATATATGAAAGGAGCACATCCCATGGCCGGAATCATTCTGGAAATGAAGAACATCACCAAGACCTTTCCTGGCGTTAAAGCACTGGAAAATGTCAATCTGAAAGTCCGTGAAGGCGAAATTCATTCCATATGTGGTGAAAATGGCGCAGGTAAATCTACGTTGATGAAGGTACTGAGTGGTGTATATCCACATGGCACGTATGAAGGCGACATTTTATTTCAGGGCAAAAATTGTGAGTTCAAGGATATTAAGCAGAGCGAGGATCTGGGGATTGTCATTATCCATCAGGAGTTGGCCCTGATTCCCTACCTTTCAATCGCGGAAAATATATATCTGGGCAATGAGCGTGCCAGCAGAGGAATTGTCAACTGGAAGGAAACTTTTGTAGGTACACGAGAACTGCTCTCGAAGGTGGGACTGAGCGAAAATCCAAACACGCTGGTATCCAGCATCGGGGTAGGCAAACAGCAACTGGTCGAAATTGCGAAGGCGCTCTCCAAAAAGGTTCGGCTGCTTATTTTGGATGAGCCAACCGCTGCGCTGAACGAGGACGACAGTGAAAATCTGCTGCAATTGATGCTGGAATTCAAGAAACAGGGCATCGCCTGTATCCTGATCTCACACAAGCTGAATGAGGTATCCAAGGTATCCGATTCAGTGACCATTTTACGAGATGGCAAGACAATTGAGACGTTGGATATGAAGAAGGAAAAAGTGACGGAGGACCGGATTATTAGCGGAATGGTAGGACGTGATCTCACCAGCCGTTATCCGGAGCGTCATGCGACCATTGGTGAAGTTATCCTTGAGGTCAAGGACTGGACGGTATATCACGAACATCATGCCGAGCGGAAAGTACTGGATCAGATCCATATGAATATCAGACGTGGTGAGATTGTAGGTATTGCCGGCCTGATGGGCGCTGGGCGTACCGAACTTGCCATGAGTATCTTTGGCAAATCCTATGGCCGGAATATTTCGGGTCAACTCATTAAGAATGGTAAACCGATCCACAACAATACCGTCACAGAGGCTATTCAGAATGGGTTTGCTTATGTGACAGAAGACCGCAAGGAATATGGACTCATTCTAATGGATGATATCAAGCGGAATATCTCCTTAACGGGCCTCAGCAAACTGACGCGAAACGCGGTAGTGAACGAGCGCGAAGAAGTGCTGGTCGCGGAAGAGATGAAGAAAAGCATGAATATCAAAGCACCAAGTATTTTGCAGAAGACCGGTAATCTGAGTGGTGGCAACCAGCAAAAAGTGGTGCTCAGCAAATGGATTTTTGCCGGACCAGATATTCTTATCCTGGATGAACCTACCCGCGGTATTGATGTGGGAGCGAAATTCGAAATCTATACGATTATTCATCGGCTTGCTGCTGAAGGCAAGGGCGTACTGGTAATCTCATCCGAGCTTCCGGAGGTTCTTGGCCTGTGTGACCGGATCTATGTGATGAATGCCGGACGAATCACCGGTGAAGTCAGCCGGGAGCAAGCATCGCAGGAAACGTTGATGAGATATATGACCAAGTCTGGAGGCGGCAAGCATGGAAATGATAACAAAACTGTTCAAAAATAATATCCGTCAATACGGCATGATTATTGCCCTGGTAGTGATTATGCTCTTGTTCGAGGTACTTACAGGCGGGCTGTTGCTCAAGCCGATTAATATTACAAATTTGATTTTGCAGAACAGCTACATTCTGGTGCTGGCGATCGGAATGGTGCTGGTCATCATTACCGGACATATTGACTTGTCTGTTGGTTCCATTGCAGCCTTTGTTGGTGCTGTTGCCGCAATTATGATGGTTGATTGGCAGCTTCCGGCTTGGCTTGCAGTCATCGCATCCTTGCTGGTGGGCGCTTTGATCGGTGCATGGCAAGGCTTCTGGATCGCATATGTACGAATTCCGGCATTTATCGTGACGCTGGCAGGGATGCTTCTGTTCCGCGGTTTGACGATGATTGTGCTGGAGGGACAGTCGATCTCTCCTTTTCCGGGTGGATTCCAGAAAATAAGCTCGGGTTTCCTGCCGGATATTCACTTCTCAGGCTTCGGTCTGGTATCCATTATTGTGGGTCTTGTGCTCACCGTCTGGTACATTGTCAATGAACTGCGGGAACGACGTTCCCAGCGAAAATATGGATTCGAGGTTGTATCACAGGGACTATTTCTGCTCAAGTTGATTGTGGTGGCTGCCGTGACCAATCTGTTTACATTTGTACTCGCGAGTTACGCGGGAATTCCGAATATTCTGGTCCTGCTGTTTGTCCTGATCGTTGTGTACTCCTTCGTTATGAATCGTACTGTCATGGGACGGCATGTGTATGCGCTTGGAGGTAATGAGAAGGCCGCAGGTCTGTCTGGGGTCAAAACAAAAAAGGTTACCTTTTGGGTTTTCGTGAACATGGGTACGCTTGCCGCGGTATCCGGGTTGATCTTCGCCGCACGTCTGAATGCGGCTACGCCAAGAGCAGGTACCAACTTTGAGCTGGATGCCATTGCGGCCTGCTTCATCGGTGGTGCTTCCGCTTCAGGGGGGATAGGTACGGTATTTGGTGCCATCATCGGTGGTTTGGTTATGGGTGTGTTGAATAACGGGATGTCCCTGATTGGTCTCGGTATTGACTGGCAACAGGGGATTAAGGGATTGGTACTGCTGCTGGCTGTAGCATTTGATATCTATAATAAAAATAAAAGATCAGCGTAACACTTGGTAAAATGAAAAAACAGACCTTGATCTCAGGATCAGGTCTGTTTTGCTGTATGCACAACTTAGTTACATCAAGGCATCGAGGAAACGTGTGGCGATTCCAAAATAGATAAACAGGGACAATATATCATTCAATGTGGTGATTAATGGGCCAGAGGCAACAGCCGGATCGACTTTGAAACGACTAAGCAGAAGCGGGATGCATGTACCGGTCAGCGTACCAATGACAAGAGTGAGAAACAGAGATACCCCAATAATCGCGCCCAGCAGCCAGTCCCCTTGCCAGAAATAAGCAATGACGGTGATCAGTAATCCGCATACCAAGCCAATCATTGTGCCTACTTTGATCTCCCGGCCAATCAGTGCGAGTACGGTGGCTTTGTCGAGCTTGCGTCCGATTAGTCCTCGTACTACGACAGCCAGAGATTGCGTTCCTGTGTTACCGGTCATACCCGCGATCATCGGCATAAAGAATGCCAGTGCGACAACCTGATTCAGTGTATCCTCGAAAAAATCCACGATGCTTCCCGAGATTAGGCCAATCAGCAGTAATAGAATGAGCCAGGGAAGCCTGCGTCTGACGGCCACGAGTGGTTTGGTATCAAAGTCGATATCCTTGCTGCCGCCCCCCATCTTGGCCAAATCTTCACTTGCTTCATCCATAATAATATCGATGACATCATCCATCTGAATGATACCGCATAACCTGTGATTTTCATCCACCACCGGAAGTGCAATAAACTCATAACGCTGTAGAAGCTGTGCTGCTTCTTCCTGGTCCATATCTACCGTTGCATGGATCACCCGCCGGGTCATTAGTTCTTCAACCTGGGTCTTATCGTCAGCCAAGGCAAGGGATCGATAACTCACGACACCGACCAGTTTGCCTTCATTATCGGTTACATAGAGATAACTGGAGGCTGAGATATGCATAGTACCTTGCGATTGTCGTAAGGCCTCCTTGGCTGTCTCATGAGCGAGCAGGGTCCGATATTGATCTGTCATGATACGCCCTGCCGTCTCCGGCGGGTAATTAAGCACGGATCGGATAATAGCAGAGTGATCCAGGTTCATGTTGGACAGCAATTCTTCTCTGCGTTTTGCAGGCAAATCGTGCATGAACCGGATCAAATCACTTTTGTCCATCTGCTGCATGACTTCAAGTGTTCGTTCCGGCCCAAGTCGTTCAAACAGTTGAATCTGTTCGTGCAGCTTCAAGGTCTCGGCGAGATCCGCCAGAGCATCGGGTTTGAACAGGAGCAGAAACCGATTGGTTTCTTCTTCAGGGAACTTTTTATATACAAGTGAGAGGTCGTAGGGATGCAGTTCTTTCACCAATTTATAAAAATCGGGAAGGTTCCGGGATTGTACATGCTGCACGAGTTGTTCGGTGATCTCCTCCACGGAGAAATCTTTCTTGGTATGAGGTCCGTTCATATCGAAACTCCTTTCTAAACGTTCAGCTTCATATTTTTAAACGAAATGGGTTGGCAGTTAAACAAATGGAGAAAAAATGAGAGTCCCAAAATGATATTGTAATCTTGCTCAAACATTCGATATGGGCTTACAAACAGCCGCTGCAAGGATATACTTGTTGTACAGCAACAGACGAGGAGGACATGCGCTAGTGGAAGTAGATATCAGAACACAATTGTTCAGCATGGTTGAGCCGGAATATCAGAAATTCTCGGCTGCACTTATTCCCAACATCACGAATGTACTTGGTGTAAGGTTGCCAGCCTTACGAAAAATTGCCAAGCAGCTTGCCGCGGGGGACTGGCGCACGTATCTGGAAACGGCAGAGGACGAATATTTTGAAGAAGTGATGTTACAAGCAATGGTCATTGGACATGTCCAGGCTGATCTGGACGAACTGTTAAAGGCTATTGAAACATTTGTACCGAAGATTGACAACTGGTCGGTGTGTGACAGCTTCTGTGCGGGACTGAAATATACAAAGGTTCATTCGGAGCCCATGTGGGGGTTCTTGCAGCCGTATTTGAGATCAGATCAGGAATATGAGATCCGGTTTGGTGTGGTCATGCTGTTGAATTTTTATCTGAATGAGAGATATATTGATCAGGTTCTATCCGCATTGGATCACATTAGACACGAGGCGTATTATGTGAAAATGGCAGTGGCTTGGGCCATCTCAATGGCCTATGTGAAACAACCTGAGGTGACCATGCGTTATCTGAGGCATAATACCTTGGACGATTTTACGTATAATAAGGCACTTCAGAAAATCACGGAATCTTATCGCGTGGATCCGGAGAGCAAGCAGATCATCCGCAGTATGAAACGTAAGGTGAAGAAGCAGATTATCTCCTAGTTCTAGCATTAAGCATTCCACCGGGGAGAGGGCGATAAACGAATGAGAAAAAAGTTGATGTACACCACGATGCAGTTGGACGGTCGTCCATGGGTGCTGCTCGCTACGGAACAGGGATTGTGCCGAGTGGTTATGCCCAACGAAACACTGGAGGATTGGAACGGCTGGATACAGAAAGTAGCACCTGGCGTGGAACTGGAAGAGAACGAGCATGCTCTGAAACAAACAGGTATGATGGACTGGTTGCAGTCCTACTTTGCAGGAGAACCCATGGCTTATACAGATGCAATCCCACTGGACTTGATCGGAACGAACTTTCAACAAGAGGTATGGAGAGAGCTAGGGCGTGTGCCTTACGGTGAAATTCGGACCTATGGAGACATTGCCGCTGCAATTGGAAGACCTTCGGCTGTGCGAGCGGTTGGGGCTGCAAATGGGGCCAATCCAATTCCGGTTTTGTTACCCTGCCACCGTATTATCGGGGCTAATCGCAAGCTGACGGGGTTCCGTGGAGGGTTGGAGATGAAGCGCAGACTGCTGGATATTGAACAGATTGAAGGCGTGACCGATGGAGGGCATGCACGATTTCATTTTTAATAGACTCGCGTAATCAAGAAGATTAAGGTGATTGGAGGGGACAGGCACGTATTGTGCCTGTTTTTTTGCATGTATTAATGTAGCGTAATGCAAACGTTCCGCATATGGAACACCAACGTTTTACGTATTTTTGCCCGGTGAAACCGTATGGTACCATGGATCATAGATCAATCGGTATCCGGGGGACGTAATGCCGGGTAAGAAAAGAGGGATGACATGATGAAGCAGGCTTATTGGTTAACCAACGTGACTGTGGAGCGGGGGTATGTTCGGGAGGGAGAACAGGTGACGGGGACGCGGACAAGCCCCGCTCATCTACGGATTGAAGATGGAGTGATCGCGGAGATTGTGGAAGGAAACAACCCGCTGTCTAGCGATCTACCACAAGTAGATGGCAAGGGACTTCTGCTGCTGCCTTCGTTCGAGGAGGCACATATTCATCTGGATAAAACCTACTACGATGGGCCGTGGACAGCCGTTAAGCGTATCTCCAGTATTTTCGAACGTATTGAAGAAGAAAAGGTTCTGTTACCCAAGCTACTGCCAGATGCCCAGCGTCAAGCGAAGAGTATTCTGACCTTGATCCAGGGGTACGGCTCCACTCATGTACGTAGCCATTGCAATATTGAACCTGTCAGTGGCTTGAAAAGACTGGAAGCGACGCGGCAGGCTCTGGAATCATTTTCGGGGAAAATCTCTTCGGAAATCGTGGCTTTCCCGCAGCATGGACTACTTCGCTCGAATTCAGTGGAGCTTATGGGCCAAGCGATGCAGGAAGGTGCAACACATGTGGGTGGACTCGATCCCCATACCGTGGACGAAGACATCGAGAAATCACTGAATGCCATGGTTGAACTGGCTGTTCAGCACCAGGCGGGCATTGACATACATCTGCATGATGGAGGTCAGGCCGGCAAACAAACGCTGCTGGAACTCGCAAATCTGACAGAAGCAGCAGGGCTTCAAGGTAAAGTTACGATAAGTCATGCGTTCTGGTTCGCCCGCGCAGAGCAGCAGGAAGCAGAAGATATGGCGCAGCGAATGGCTTCGCTTGGGATGAGCATTGCTTCCACGGTGCCCATTGGCAGAACGATGATGCCACTTCCCATGCTCCATCGTATGGGCGTGGACGTGAAGCTGGCCACAGACAGCCTGACGGATCATTGGTCTCCTTTTGGCAATGGGGATCTGCTTGAGAAAGCGGGACGATTCGCAGAACTGTACGGATATAGTGACGAACTGTCCTTATCTCAATCTTTGGCATGGGTAACAGGCGGTATTACACCGCTGGATTCACAAGGGGAACAAGTCTGGCCGAAGGTAGGCGACACCGCGAGTTTTGTATTGGTGCATGCGAGTTGTTCGGCGGAAGCCGTTGCGCGGCGATCTGCGCGGCAGGCCGTATGGTACAAGGGGCAATTGGTGAGCGGATCGATATCGCATTGAGGACAATAGAGCGGGTGCAGCCACGGGAAACCGTGGTTTTTTGGCATGGGAAAAAAAGAGGAAAGAACTGTTCGCAACTACCACATTTTGGGTTATGATGGACATAGTTAATGAAGGGAGCAATACGAATGAAGATTGAATTTGCAACGGAAGCTGACTACGACTATATCATGGATAGAGATCGGCATATCCATCATGCACTTGTGAAAACCAAGATCAATGAGAAAGAAATATTCATCCTCTGGAATGAGGACGAGGGATCAAGAGTTGGATGGATGAGGTACGGTTACTTTTGGGACAACCTTCCCTTCATGAATATGATCTGGATAGATGAAACCTATCGAAACGGCGGATATGGCAAAAAAGTAGTGCATCACTGGGAAAGTCTAATGAAGCAACAAGGCTTCGATACCGTGATGACTTCAACGCAATCAGACGAACATGCCCAACATTTCTATCGAAAGCTGGGGTATGTTGATGCAGGGGCTCTGTTGCTGGATACACAACCTCTGGAGATTATATTGATCAAGAAAATATAGTAAGTAAGCTGCAAGGAGAGATGATTGTGGATGTGAAGAAAGTAACCCTACAACCCATAACCAAAGAAAATGAACTTGAGTGCATCCACCTTAAACCACGGGAAGATCAGCTGGAGTTGGTCGCAAGCAATGCGGATTCATTGATTCATGCAACGAAGGAAATTACGTCCAAGCCATACGGTATTTTGGCAGAGGATCAGATGGTCGGTTTTATTTTATTTGATAACGAGATCTACAATGACGGGTATTACTGGATTCTGCGCTTCATGGTTGACGAGAAGTACCAGGGGAAGGGTTACGGCAAACTTGCTATTCAAGAAGTGATTCGTATGTTGCAAGAGAGAAGTGATTGCCAGCAAATCAGGGTATCGCATGTTCCGCATAATAGTGCGGCAAATGCGCTGTATAAGCGGTGCGGATTTCAGGACACGGGTGAATTCGAGGACAACGGTGATATCATTTTAAGTTATCAAGTGAGGTAACAGGGGGGGCAAGCTCGATGATAAGAGAGGCGGAAGCCAGGGATGCAGCAGTTATCGAAAGGTTGTATAGAGAATTATTGCCGAACAACCTGAACACAAAGGTATTGGCAGAGCGTATTGAAGAGGTTCGGAATAATCCAAACAGTTTCTTGTGCGTTTATGAACTGGGTGATCAGGTGATCGGCACGGCTCATTTACATATTTGTCTGGATGCTTTGGTGGAAAATAGACCCTTCGGCGTAGTTGAGCGGGTTATTATTACGGAACATGTGCAGAGCAAGGGATATGGTTCCGAATTGATGAAATATGTGGAAGACGTATGTGTACAGAAAAATTGTGTGAAGGTGTTTCTTACCAGTGGATCAACCAGACATGAAGCACATCACTTTTATACGAAATTGGGGTACGACGGAGAATCCAGCAAGGCATTTAAAAAGTATTTATAACATTCATTAGGGAAAAGGAAGTAGAAGCAAAGAAATGAAAGATAACAAACATCCGGTGCAAGATCTCCGACTCATCGTTACCTTGTTCGTGGCTACTTGTTGTTGTTTAGGTGTTGTGATGTATTTACGGGCCCAAACAGATACGAATATGTATCGCTTTTTAAGTTGGGATATGTTCCTGGCATGGGTACCATTCATCATCTCATCCTGCATTAGATACATATTTCATAAGAAAGTAACCACAACGAGCGTTATATGTATGTGGTTGATGTGTGCAGTTTGGCTCTTTTTTCTGCCGAATTCGGCCTACCTTTTTACGGAGATTCTGCATTCATTCCGATATTTTGATGCTCAAGGGGAGGTTCAATTTTGGGTTAATATTGATTTTTGGTATGGACTCACCCTGACGTTTGCCGTAGCGATCATCGGATTGCTGCTCTCGACTTGTTCGATCATTCAAATCCACGGAATGTTAAACCAATTAATAAATAAGTCAATTAGTATGATGGTTGTCGGTGTTATTTTGCTATTGAGCAGTATAGGGGTCTACATTGGTAGATTTAATCGGTGGAATTCGTGGGATGTATTATCCCGACCTGGGAAGATCTTTGTGGATCTTGTGAATGATTTTAATGCAGCGAACAGCATAATGGTTGAGTTTGTCGCCATTGTATTTACGGTTCAACTTTTTGGCTACGTTATCGTATCTTTGCTAACCGCAAGGTCGGGCAACTAATTATTCCATTTGAAAGGGCAAGGATCTGAAACTATGAAGGCGATAACGCAGGAAATTACGGAAGAATTGTTGGCTGTGATGGATATGTACCAAAGAATCGCGCGGCAATTAATCGACCAACTGATATTGGAAACCGATCAGCCTGATCGGACGGAAATTCTCGCAGGGGCGTACCATTTGTTGTCCAATGCGGATGTAATCCAAGGAGAAGAAGAATTAACGGGGAACTGGTATTTTGATGTTCACGGCGAGCACTGTATGTTCAAGAATACAGAAACAGGGCAGACATTAGAGGTTTTCCTTGGTAGTCCAGAGGATGTGGGTAACATGGACCCTTACTTTTTTTACAATTTCATAAAAACAACGCCAGAGCTTGCATATCTGACTTCGTATTTCGAGAATCCGTTTAAGGACATGTTGGATTTCTTCGAACGTATGGAGACACAGCATGTGTTAATTCATGTTCACGGGGTGGCGTATAGAAAGGCTCTTTGATTGCTGTACATGTAATTAGAATTGAGGAGGAATGACGTATGAGTTTAACAGAATGGTCCATAGATATACTTCAATATGATCTGTCGGATGAATATTCGATTCGCAGAGCTGATTTTGCCGAATGGGGATTATTTTGCACGGTTTATTATGATATGCGTTATGTCGGATTTTTCAGGGAAGAAGAGTTCAGTTCTTCCAAGATCAGTGCCTACTGGATTTACAAAGGGGAAAGCAAAATAGGTGGCGTGAGAATGGAGCCTAACCGGATGTATCATTTATTTTTTATCCCGCCGTTCCAGCAGTGCTTTGAGGTATTGAAGCTTCTGAAGCATAAATTACTACAGTGGTCCGATCGCACCAAACGCATTCTGACCTTTGAGATTCTTCCAGACCAAGTTGATATATACGCAAGAGCTGGATTCTGGCCAGTGGAGTTCAGATGCCGCTGGATGCAGCGGCCTACAGATCATTTTGAAGTCGAATGGGACAGCAGGGTAACCGTAAAGAGTCCAGAGATTATTGAAAGTGAAACCGGCAATAGAAAATATGTGAATGAAGATGAGATTGCTCAATGTGACCTGGAGAGTTTTGCAGGAAGTCTTGAAGCTACACGAAGAAAACATACCACTCTTGCAGATTTTATACCAAGTGATGACCCTAATTATACCAATGAAATTCTGACCCAAGCATCCACGCTTGTATATGACGAGGAAACGGGACAGCTTATTGCAAATTGTCGCTTGTGCTTGCAAGATAATCAGGCTGCTGTATATAGCATAGGGGTTCGGCCGACATATAGGGGTAGAGGGCTTGCTACACTGATGTTACAGAGAGCATTAAATGAACTAAAGGGTAAGTATCCCGTTCTGCGATTGTATGTGATGCAAGGAAATGATGCGGAGTCCGTGTATCTGAATCTGGGGTTTATTCCGGGTGTGCAGGAGATTCAGACGATGTATATTCCTGAGGATGAATCACAATGAAGGTTGCCATCTTAACCGATATTCATGGGAATGTTCCCGCGCTTCAAGCGGTATTGGCTGATATGGATTCCAGAGGAGACATTGAGCATACATTTTGTTTAGGGGATATGATCGGTATTGGCCCTTACTCCAATGAAGTAATCCAGATGTTGTACAACCGTAAAAATATGATAGCGATTTCAGGGAATCACGAAGAGGCCGTATTGAGTTTGCTCCAACATAAGGGACCATTAGAAGGGCACAAAGGCATGGCTGAACACCACGAATGGATAGGTCAACATCTAAGTGCAGAGTCGATCAAGAGAATTCAGGCTCTACCGAAGTTTGTTGAAAAAGAGGTTGAAGGACGTCGATTCCTTTTGACTCACTATCATATGAACAACGACAAGCTGGATGTCATCGATAAAGAACCATCAGGGACCAAACTGGACGCGAAGTATCAGGGGACGGCCCATGATTTGGTTTGTTTTGGTCATTATCATATTCTTCATTATTATAGGACAGATCAAAGAGTATATATGAATCCGGGAGCTTTAGGCTGTAACGATCTTGCCATTGCCAGATATGGGATTGTGGATCTTCAAGAGGGCAAACTGAATGTGAGATTCATTGGCGTTCCATATGACAACAGAGAGTATCTGCAGTCGTATGAACGGTTGAACGTTCCGGATCTTGCTTTCCTTTTGAAGGCATTTCACGGGAATCAGTTGGAAAGAGAGTATGAGGGAGAGTGATTCTCGTAACAGCGTTTTGTTTTTTGGGAAGGAGAAATGCACATGGGAATGATCATTATGTTGGTGGTTTATCTGTTCCTCGGTATTTATGTTGTGAAAGTTGGAATAGATAACTCAAAAAATAGTCAGCACACCAAAGAAATATTATCAGAGTTAAGGGAAATAAAGGACTTATTGAAAGAGCGAAGGTAAAGGAGGAGTGATGACTATGATTCACGACCTACAAGGGGAAGCCAATATGACACCTGTTGTGGGGATGTTATTATCCGCTGTAACAGAAAATAGCCAACGACTTAAATCAATTACAGAAGGTATGTCGCAAGAAGAAGTGGATTACAAAGGGGAAAACAATCAGTTTAATAGTACAGCTCAATTAATCCGACATATTACGTTCGTTGATATGAATTGGGTGTATAGAATAAAGGGATCTGTCCTTCCTCAGCGTTTAATAGAGCAATATGGCCCTATGATCGATGAAAATGATAGACTTCCGCTGGTTCAAGGTCTGGCACGTGACACACTTATCTCTCAATATGAGGGTGTATTAACCCTTCTAAAAGAGACATGCACACATTTAGCGGATGCTGATCTAGATCGAGTCGTTACTTTTGGACATCAGAACGAAAAGCAAGCTACGATACGTTGGGGATTATGGCACATGGCTGACCATAACCGTTATCATCAAGCTCATATTAATCAGTTAAGAAGATGGTTCCAAACATAAACTGATTGTTAATACAAAAATGGGGGGGCGATTAAACACTTGGAAAATAAAATGGTAACTGTCATAAAAGGACTAATCGAGAATGAAGGCAGAGTGTTAATTGTTAAGCGCTCACTAGTGGATGAGGTAGGCGCCGGAAGTTGGGAGACAGAGGGGGGCAACTTCACTTCGGAGAAGAATTGGAAGAGGCTCTGATTCGTGAAGCTAGAGAGGAAGTTGGCATTAAAGTTCAAATAGATGAATTACTGTTTGCCAATACGTTCTTTACCGATCCTCATCGACAGGTCATTCTTCTAATGTATTTGTGTAGAACTAAAGATCATCAAGTGAATCTTTCAGAAGAACATAGTGAATACAAGTGGGCAACCAGATCTGAATTATATCATTACCTGCCTTATGCAATTACTTCAGATCTGGAGAAATATAAAGTTTTTGAGAAAATCAAGTTAATCGATTAGGTTAAAAAATTCAACCCAATACACGAATAACAATATCCTGATCATGGTTACCAAAACCGGCACCATAGATCGTTAATCCTCCTACGTTGGGGCTTTCCTCGTCAACCGTAAAACGAAGCGTCCAGAACGGCTCGCTAAGCTTAATATCCGCGAGAGTAACGTCTGACATTTGCTCACCATCCATATAGGTACCGTAGGCATCAATACGAATAGTCTTCAACAATCCATACTGATTCACATTGCGATGCCACCATTCTGGCGTATATTTGCCGCGTGCTGCTCTGCCAAAGTCGGCAGGGCTTGTCCACGTTCCAAGAGAAATGCCATTGAAGGTGAAACGAATATCGGAAGGCCAATGATCTCGCAATCCCGGAGCTTCAGACGCCAGTTCCATCGAAATTTCAATCGCATCGGTTGTCTGATCAGGAAGGACAAAATTTGGTGTTTTATATTCAACATAGCCCTTCCCAAACCACAAGATAGCGGCGTGTACACGCTCAGGATCAAGGAAGTAACGTGGATCATCCCATACGCCGATTTCTTTCTCAAGTGTTCCTAGCCCACAGGTAGGGTGAATATCAAAAGCAGTGTAGTGTCCAACGGCTATCGTCTGTTCTCTGGTTCGTGAAGTTTGACTTGCGGATGGCAGCTCGATCTCAATCTGATTTTGCTTGAGGTAACATAATTTGTGCGTCCCTCCGTTGATCCGAACTCGTCTGCTCCCAATTAGACCCGCATCCTCCAGTTTGCGAATATGCATCGTGACGATGGAGGGGCTAAGCTCTAATACTGCGGCAATATCTTTCACATTCATTTCGCGATCTGCAATTATGTCCATGATTTCCCATCTGACTTCGCTTGCCAGCGCCTCATATAAAGGAAGGAACTGGGGCTCTCCATTTGCTTTGATCATCTGTACAACTCCCTACCCTCAATCTTCTAAAATCACATATATATTAATTTAATAAAATTAGCTCCAAGATGCAATTCAGATTCATTGCAAGTTTACGTCCGATGGTGTTTAATTTTTGTAGTTGTTACAAAGTTGAATTCTTATATATGTGAATTTTATATTAAGAGGTGGAGTGAAGTAATGAAATACAATAACCCTGTTGTAAAAGGTTTTTATCCAGACCCTAGTGTGATTAAGGTGCACGATACCTACTATATGGTGTGTAGTTCTTTTCAATATTTTCCGGGCGTACCGCTCTTTGAAAGCAAGGATTTGCTGAATTGGAAGCAGATTGGTCACTGCCTGACTCGTAAAAGCCAGATTCAACTCGAGACGGTGAACAGCTCCGGGGGTGTATTTGCCCCAACCATCAGGCACAATGACGGGCGTTTTTATATGGTCACAACCAATGATACGACGCATCAGAATTTTTATGTCTGGACGGACGATATTTACGGAGAATGGTCTGAGCCTATTTATGTGGATCAAGGCGGAATTGATCCCGATTTGTATTTTGAAGATGGAAAAACATTGTTTATGAGTAATGGCGTTGATGATGAAGGCATTGGCGGAATTGTCCAGTGTGAGCTTGAGATTGAAACTGGCCGCAAACTTAGTCCAAGTTGTTCGATATGGAACGGAACAGGTGGACGATATCTGGAAAGTCCGCATCTGTATAAAATGAACGGTTATTATTACCTGCTTGCAGCCGAAGGCGGCACCGAGTATGGTCATATGGTTACATATGCTCGGGGCACTTCTTCTTCGGGACCGTTCGAAGCCTATGCGCACAATCCAGTTCTGACCAACCGCAATCTGGGAGGTTATGAGTTGCAGGGAGTAGGGCATGGTGATCTGGTTCAGGATGATCGGGGGAACTGGTGGCTCTTTCACCTGGGATTCCGACAGATTGGCAAATGGGCTACGTACCATCATCTGGGTCGAGAAGTATTTCTGACTCCAATTACGTTTGGTGAAGACGGATGGTTTACAGCCGGGCATGAAGGCACAACGCTGACGAGTTTTGAGACGGATCGCATTCCCGACACGGTGATCCAGCAGGATAAGAAGAATTATACGTTTGAAAATACAGACTGGAACCTCGACTGGTGTTATCTTCGTCATCCAAATACAGAGCATTATCAGCTTGAATCAGATAAGCTTACGCTAACAGGAACCGATGTAACGCTGGACGTTCCGGCATCCCCAACGTTCATTGGGCTACGTCAAAAAGACTTTAATGCTACGATTTCTGTCGATGTTAGTCTGACGAGTGGAGAAGCCGGGATCACGATCTACATGGATGAGAATCATCATTATGAAGTGGCTATTCGTGGGCAGCAGAACGGTTATAAGGTGGTCGAGCGTCTAAATATCGGTGATATCAAATCGATAGAACATGAAGTAGATCTGGGAAATAAACAGTATGCAACGCTGGTGATCTGCTCAAGCCAAGAACGCTACAGTTTCCTGTTTCAAGCAGATGGTGAAGAGATTCTGCTGGGCACGGCACAGACGAGATACCTATCCTCGGAGGTGGCAGGAGGTTTTACGGGCGTACTTATTGGGTTATACGCGAGCGGGCAAGATACTTCAGCTGAGTTTACAAATTTCAAGTGTGATTATCATTAAGAAGTTAAGGGGAGGGCCTAAGGGTCCTTCTCTTTTTTTTAATTTGTGTCAAAATATAGATATATTAATCAATGCCAATAGAAGAGAGGTATGCAAACGTGGAAGTACATTATAAAATGCCGGAATCATTAGAAGGCATCGTTCGAATAGATAAGGAATTACGTAAACAACATGATGCGACCCTTCATGATTATGTGGGGTTTTATATTAGTTTTAACAATGATGATGATCGATACTATTGTACGCCAGATGATGCCATTATATTTGGAAGAACAGGGGCAGATGGTGACCATTTTGCTTTTTTCACGTTTAACAGATCCATTAGTGATTTGGAAGAAGCTCCGGTTATCTTTATCCAACCTACGGCGTTTGGTAATCAAGTAACTTTAGTTGCCAGAAACATTAAGGATTTTATAGCATTATTTATTAATCTTAAGGAAGTATATGTTTTGGAGAGATTTCGATTTTATAAAAACAAATTAGATTTTATGAACGACTATAACGATAACTATATGGAAGATATAAAGATGCGAGAGAGTGAAAATCAATTAATTATTGAACTGTTAAAAGAGAGAATTAAAGGGATAACAGAAATTGATGATGTGTACGAATACATGATGGAATCCAAAAAACAAATAGAACTAGGGATAAACAATGATGATTTTGCATGATATCAATATGGCATCACTAAATAATCTACATGTAACAAAAGGTTAAAAGAACGTGTTATTTAATTATATAGCTTGATTGGATAACCAAGGAGGAGTTGTATGGAGGATCAATGGAGAATTGCAAAGTATGATCCGGCATGGCGTGATTTGTTTCTCGAAACGGGTTCGAAATTAAGAGAAGCGTTAGGAGAAAAGGCCGTGCGGATTGATCATGTTGGGTCCACTTCAATTGTGGGAATAGACGCCAAACCCATCATAGATATACAACTATCTGTTTCTAATTATATGAATCTGTTGGACTACAAACATGAGATCGAAACCGTCGGATTTGTATTCAGAGCAGAAAATCCGGATAAGACTAAACGTTACTTTCGTGAAGAACCTGGAAACAGAAGGATACATATACACGTTAGACAGGCAGGCGGTTTCTCCGAGCAGATGACCTTGCTGTTCAGAGACTATTTAAGGGAGCACCCAGAAGATTGTTTGAACTATGCGGAAGAAAAGCACAGACTCATGTCACTGTATAAAGATGAGCGTCCCAAATATGTTGAAGGAAAAGGACCAATGGTGTGGAGCATATTACAGAGAGCACACAGTTGGTCTCAAGAAATCGGATGGCAGCCGGCAAAATCTGACGCATGAGCACATCCAATGAATAGAGATAACTGTATTGGAGTGATGAGATGAACATGGGAAGAAAGCTGATAACAACCGTTCTAACCATCATTGGTTTTACTTTGGCTGCAAGTCTCATATCGATGAATGAATCCTACAGTTTTGATTTTTACATTCTTATTTATCTGGTATACGCGACTCCCTTGATCCTGTTGATCGGGCTACCTTTATCGATATTGCTAGACTATCTGCTCAGCCGAATACAATTCCCTAATCATGTGTTGTATCTATGTACGAGGATATTAGGCTATGCATGTGCTGGAGTTTTAGGCATGTTTATTTATTATCTGGTCATGGGCGAAGGAGAAGCAATCTTGGATTTCAAAGAGACGTTAGTTCTGACCTTATTTGGCGTTCTTGCTGCTATCCTATTTGTACTGATTGATATGGGATTGGAAGTTTTGTTAAAGGTACGAAGAAGAAAGATTTGAATTAAATTGATTTGTCAGGAGGAAAGCAAAATGACAACGCATTGTGCACTTCTAATCATTGACGTACAGGTAGCGATGTTTGATGAAGCAGATCCCGTCTATCAGGGGGAACGATTGCTTCAAAAGATCCAGGTGTTAATTGCCAAGGCCCGTGAAGCAGGGCATGCCATCATATATATCCAGCACAGCGAAGGGGCAGGCAGTCCACTGGAACGAGGAACTCCGGGGTGGGCCATTCATCCGTCCATTGCACCTATAGCTGGTGACCTCGTTATTGAAAAGGAGACACCGGATTCATTTCACAGAACCGATCTGCATCTGAAATTGCAAGATAATGGCGTGAAGGAGTTGATTCTCGCGGGTATGCAGACTGAGGTATGTGTAGACACGACTTGCCGCAGAGCGTTCAGTCTGGGTTACACGGTCAATCTGGTTCAAGATGCGCACAGCACATGGAATTCAAAGACGCTTCAAGCAGAGCAGATTATTGCACATCACAATACGGTACTGAGACTGTTTGCCAACGTGGTGGATACGGAGAATGCGCTGTAATGCTAGGAAAACGTAGGCGATTCTGGTTTTTCATAGGTGCGGCAATCATGTTTTTGTATTTTCTAATCACGAGTAATCCAGATCCAAATAAGCCGATTTCGAGAAATCAAGTGATAAGCACAGAGATGAGCATAGTTGTGTACACCAGGACAGGCGATGGTGGAGCACACACTAGCATTGACGATGTTACGTTAAGTAAAGAAGACATTAGCCGTATAGTCGGCTGGATGAATGCAGCCCCGGAATCAGCCAAAATACCAGTAGATGATGTCACAGGAAGCATTAGTGCAGGAATTGCTTTAAAATTAAAGCATAACGCTAAAGTTACGATTCAATACAATCGGAAACAGATTATAGTATCCACAAAAAGCAGATTTAATAGAGATACGAAATATATACTTGATCAAAAGGACTTAAGAGACTTTATGGATCAAAAGTTGGAAGGGACGTATTTTGGTGAAGATACCGTTAGTGTTGAATAAGGAGGAGAGGTATTGACGATTAACAAAAGAATAATGAATCTATCAGCCTGGCTTGCTGTATTAGCCATCCTATGTATTCCTGGAACTTTACATACTGAAGATGGGCCGCTCCGAACAGAGTATGGTTTCCCAATCCGATTCTTTACGGATTATCATTATGCCAACTCGGATGGAACAATCTGGTTTATATCTGGTATCTATTTAAATGTACTTCTATTTTTGTTCAATGTCCTGTTTATTTATGCAGGTATTCATGTAATCTTGTATATAAAAAAGAAATTAACTAAATAAATTGAACTGAATATTTACACAAAACGGAGAGGACAGAAAGGACCTGAAGAAGCGGAGTGTTCGCCTTTATCCCCGGATTTTAACTTTATAAAAGGAATCAAAAAAATCTGTGGATAACAGCGATCGGAAGGTTGTTCTGTCATCGGAGTGGTAAGTGTAAATATTCAATAGTGCAACTTTATATAGAATATAAAGATGGAGTGATTACGATGAAACAACTTCCAGTAGAATGGAAGTCAGACCGACTTATTATCTCAAATGTGGAAGAATCGATATTCCTGAACTTGAGTCCATATATGAGACCAGTCGGTACTTGCATCAATGGGATGGACAAGAGCACGATCGGAACTATGTAAAAGAATGTTTTGAAGAAGGCCACCTTCCACCGGGAGGCAGGGATATGGACAAGAATTAATTCGGAGGATACCTTTGCCAATACAGAATTGATCAAATCTCTCTGAAAAATATGCTGATAAAGGGGAATATACCAATGGAAACATTCTTTCGTTATAACTGGATGGTGCGTGAGCAATGGTATGTGTGGTGTGAAGATGTACCGCTTGAAGAATTGCTTCGGCCTCGCATGGGCGGAGTAGGCAACATATTACAAACATTATTTCATATCATTGATGTAGAGTGGAGCTGGCTTCAGTTGCTTCAGGGCAAACCGGATGATGCAGAAGATTTTGCAAACTACCAGAATTTTGAGGCAGTAAGGCGACTCGATCGCAAGTTACGTCCTGATGTGGAGGCATTTGTTACAGCATGGGATTCGAGTATGGAAAAAAGAGCTTTTATTGATCATCGCTCAGCTGGCAAGGCCAGTACATATTCATGGGGAGAAGTAATGCGACATGTGATCGCCCATGAGATTCACCATATGGGACAGCTGTCGGTATGGGCCAGAGAATTGGGTAAGCAGCCTGTATCCGCCAATGTCATTGGCAAAGGCCTGATGATACCTGACTAACAGGGAGAAAGCGGCATGACATGAATGAACGGAGGAAAACGATGACAATTCAACTTAGCCAGATGAATTGGATAGAACTGGATGAATGTATCCAGCAGGTGATCGAACAGGAGGTTCAGATCATTCCCTTGCCACCTGGACTGGAAGCGAGTGTGATGAGAATTGAAATGGAAGATCAGCAGTACGTATTGAAAGTCTGGGACAAGGATTCCAAACCGGATATCGCCAAACAATATCGATTATTGTCCAAGCTTTATCAAAGTGGAATTCGTGTTTCCAAACCCTACGGTTGGGGATTAGACGAGCAAGAGAATCAAGTGCTGTTAACGAGCTATGATGGAAAGCCGCTTAACCAATTAACACAAACCAAACTGACACATTTGGCTGAGCGATTAATGGAGGTCCATCGTTATCCGGTGAATGAAGTGAGTACTGGAGAAGATGAAGAATACATATTCAGGTACGATTTTGTTCAATACTTTTTTCCTCAAATTGAATTACATGACGATATAAATGATCTTCTGGCAATCTTGATCCAGCAGGTCCAGATCAGACAGGACCGTTTGATTCATGGCGATTATAATCTGGGAAACATTCTTGAGATGGACAACCATTACACCATCATCGATTGGACTAATGGGCAGTATGGTGATCCAAGGTACGATATGGCATGGTCTGTTTTTCTGATCACCATCTATAATGGGAGAAGCTACGGCGACATGTATCGCGCTAAATTTGCACGTTCTGCAAGTTATGTGTACACGCTGGAAGAGGAGCAGGTTTTTAGAGCGATAGCTTGCCTGCGCTGGATTCTGTTAAGACGCGTTGGGGATGTACCCATGGGGCCGGATGTAATGGAAAGGGTTCACAGCATGGCTGTCCATAATCCGTATTTGAATGAACACCTGCTGTTTAAATAAAATAAACAGCCAGTCCTAAACTAGCGATCCTCGCATACCTATGATAGTAGAGGAGCGTGATCGATATGGAGCAAAAAGTGCAAACTTACTTTGAACTGAAGCAGCAGCAAAAAGATATTGAGCAGCAGTTGTCTGTACTACGAGATGAGATTGTCGCGTATTGTGCAGAACAAGGGGTCTATGAGACGCAGGTTGGTGGTTACACCGTGAAAACAGTGCTGCAGAACCGCAAAGAATATGATGATCAGAAGCTGTATGCTTCTCTTCCAGACCCGGACATCTGGCGATTGTTATCCAAGGTAGACAGCCATAAGCTGAAAAGTCTCATCAAGCTGAACATTCTGTCCGAGGAGCAAATTAACCCGGCATGTACAGTGAAACAAGTCACCTTATTACAGGTGGACAAGCTATAATGCTTCATACTATCTTCGTATATGAGTTGAATTAACCGAACATGACAATCACATGGCACCTTCCACGAAATAGTTTTGTTGTTGCAATGAGCAGCGGAACGAATGTGGGGGTGTTTTTGTTTTGCGAACAGGGCCCAGGATTCATAAATAGTTAAATATGAGGGGGAAGAAGTATAATTTGTTCATTGTAAGCGTATTCAACAAACGATATGATGGATAAAAAATGGCAGGGAGGAATTGTAAATGCCAACCGAAATTCCATCACTACATGCTGCGTACGCTAATACGTTCAAAATAGGTGCTGCTGTACATACCAGAATGTTGCAGTCCGAAGGGGATTTCATCGCCAAACACTTCAATAGCATCACGGCTGAAAATCAGATGAAATTCGAAGAAATTCACCCGGAAGAGAATCGTTATACTTTTGAGGCGGCGGATAAAATTGTTGATTTTGCTGTTGCTCAAGGTATTGGGGTTCGCGGACATACTTTGGTCTGGCATAATCAAACATCGAAATGGGTCTTTGAGGATACCTCAGGTGCTCCTGCTTCCAGAGAGCTGCTATTATCTCGCTTGAAGCAACATATTGATACGGTAGTAGGTCGATATAAAGGGCAAATATATGCATGGGATGTCGTCAATGAAGCGATTGAAGATAAGACCGACCTGTTCATGCGGGACACGAAGTGGTTACAGCTAGTGGGAGAAGACTATTTGCTGCAAGCATTCAGTATGGCTCATGAAGCTGATCCAAATGCGCTTCTTTTCTATAATGACTATAATGAGACGGATCCGGTCAAACGGGAGAAGATATACAATCTGGTTCGGTCTTTGCTGGACAAGGGAGCACCTGTACATGGAATAGGCATGCAGGGACATTGGAATATTCATGGTCCTTCGATTGAAGAGATCCGAATGGCTATTGAGCGTTATGCTTCACTGGATGTGCAGTTGCATGTTACGGAGCTGGATATGTCCGTGTTTCGTTATGAGGATCGTCGAACGGACCTCACCGCGCCAACTTCGGAGATGGCTGAGCTACAGGAGCGTCGATATGAAGAAATCTTCAATTTGTTCCGTGAGTATAAATCATCCATTACCTCTGTGACGTTCTGGGGAGTGGCCGACAATTATACTTGGTTAGACCATTTCCCGGTACGTGGACGCAAAAATTGGCCCTTTGTTTTTGATCAACAGTTGCAGCCAAAGGAATCATTTTGGCGTATCATTAACTCTATGTCCTGAACATCAGGGAAGTGGAGAGAATCGGTCACGATGTGGCCGATTTTTTGCTGTACTTAATATAATTACACAGTACGGTTATCTCGTGAATGATAGAGGTGTTGATTTGTGTGGATGATAAAAATGTGGTACTAAATGGAATTTTTTGATAAGGTTGAAGAAATGGTGAACCAAATTCTTTCCTGAAATGAGATGAGAAGATGGATTGCATCCGAAACTATTTAATTACTTTTGCCGGAAATTTTGCATTTAGTTATTATATCTTTGAAGAAGGTACTTTTGCCAAACCGCTGATGTTTGCTACATTCATGCTGTTGCTGATTATGACAATCGATTACATGAAAAGTAGAAATAAATATACATTGGATTAGGGTATGTCCATGTTTTTAAACGATTCTGGAGCATAGGGTCGTTTTTTTATTGTATGTAGAACAGCATCCATTTACATCAAGACCATTGTTCATTACACTTGATGAGTAGCACCTCATTAACTCAGTTTTCGTTAACTCAATTCAGATCATCAGGAGGATATCATTATGCATCAATCCGCACATATTCAGGAAGCAAGAGATTACATATTAAACCGAATCCATACCAAACCTGCCGTAGGCATGATTCTGGGTTCTGGACTGGGAGCGCTCGCGGATGAGATTGAAAATGCGACCGTTATTCCGTATACAGATATTCCGTATTTCGCCCAATCGGAGGCTATCGGTCATGCCAATGAATTGGTTATTGGTGAACTCATGGGCAAAACGGTTGTAGCGATGAAAGGCCGCCTTCATTATTATGAAGGTTTTACATTGGACGAAGTGACTTTCCCCGTTCGGATCATGAAGGCGCTGGGTGTCGAGCAATTGCTTATCACCAATGCCTGCGGAGCCATCAACACAAGCTTTGAGCCGGGTCAACTGATGCTCATTACAGACCATATTAACCTGGTAGGTAATAACCCGTTGATGGGACCGAATAACGCCGAACTGGGTGTGCGCTTCCCAGACGTATCACAGGTATACAATCGCGAACTGCGCAGCATTGCCCTTAAGGTTGCAGAAGAGCAGAATGTTGGCCTGCAGCAAGGTGTCTATGCATGGTGGAGTGGCCCGGCATATGAGACACCAGCGGAGATTCGCATGATTCGTACGATGGGTGCGGATGCAGTGGGTATGTCCACGGTACCTGAAGCCATTGTTGCCATTCATGGCGGTATGAAGGTACTAGGCATTTCCTGTCTGACGAACATGGCCTGTGGTATTCTGGATCAGCCGTTAAGTCATGATGAAGTTATTGAAGTGGCTGCGCAAGTGAAAACAACCTTTATCGGACTTGTAAAAGGCATTTTGAAAGAAATCTAATCGTTAGATGATTTTTTATCCAGGCCACGATGGATAGGATAGAGTTTTCATCCAACCAAATCGAAACCACAAAAAAACGTATGTTTCACGAGTTGTTACTCGTGAGACATACGTTTTTTATTTTGCAGAACTATGAACCATCTGAGAATGATCGGCCATGATTGCTGGTGTGGACTCCCTGATGATGGGTTTGGTCACAATGTGGGAGACCTGATATGGCTGTGTCGGGCTATTAATCCGGGATAACAGCATCTCTGCAGTCTTAATGCCCATCTCATTGCTATAAATATGAACCGTCGTTAATGCTGGCTCAATAATTCGAGATTGGGGTGCATTATCGAATCCGCATATCGCAATATCCTGTGGCACAGCGACATTTCTGTCTTTTAACGCCCTGATCAGATCAACTGCTATAAAGTCATTAGCGCATACGTAAGCGGAAGGTAGGGATGCCAGCTCTGCCACTCGCTGGTTCAACCATCCTGGCTTGGAGAAACACAGGCGATCATTATCTACGATGCAATGGGACAGGTCGACCTGCAACCCTGCCTCCAGCATGGCACGCTGATATCCAACCCATCGTTCATTAAAGCTCTTGCAGTGATTGTAATCTCCGACGAATCCAATACTTGTGTAGCCGCTCTCAATTAATTTTGTGGTTAACTGATAGATGCTATGTTCATTCTCCATGAGTAGCAGATCTGCTTGGAATTCGGGATAACATATGTTGGAAGCGCAATCGATAAAGATGGTGGGAATGCACAGATCGGTAATCAGCTGTGTATATTCCAGATCAAATAATTCAATGCAAATAATGCCGTCTACTTTGGCTATATCAAAATTGTTTGGAAGTGTAAGTGTATCTTGATCGTCTTCACGCACGATATGAATCGAGAGATTGTATCCCTCCGCACTGATTCTTTTCTCCAAACCGCTGATTAACAACGAACCAAAGTGAGATGTATTAGGCAGGTTTTCAGTTAACAGGGCGATATTGCCCGGAGCCTTGGTTAGAACATGCTCATTGTCCATATAGGCAAACTGTTTATATTTAAGTTCAATTGCTTTTTTAATTACACGATTTCGGGTCTCATCCGGGATGTTTCCGCTATCATTTAATGCTTTGGAAGCCGTATTCCTGGAGATCCCCAAAGCATCAGCAATGTCTTGTATCGTGACTTTTTCCTTTGCCATCTAATGCTTCACCTCTAATCATCAATAGTTATCCATATTCTTCTCTAAGTCAAATGTATAATAGAACGGGACAAATAGCAATCTCTGTTTTACAAATGCACAATTACATTTACATTTAGATAGGCGAATTCTATTTTCACAATTGTTCCAGGAGTTTTGTTAATTAGTGTAACAATGATAACCTATTACAGTAATGATATAGAATATCTATGCGGGTATTAACGATTCAGTGCGGTATATATGCAAATTTAATCCTCTTTAGTTACATTAATGCAAAGATGAAATGATCAAATGCACAAATATTTTTTTACAAAACGTATTGACTAAATCCGTTGAAACCTGATAAATTGTAAATTATCAAATAGGCAATTGTAAATATTGAAAGCCCTTACTGAAAACAATTGTCAACTTCTAGAATGAACGGGGGTATCGTGTTGGATAACATAGCCGACAGCAAAAAGGGCGAAGGAAGGGTACTGAAAGTGAGGACGACAAGCGGTCATAGGTTGCAGCAACTCAAAAAAAATTACTTTTTATATATGTTGCTTGCACCAGCCTTAATTTTGACTCTTATCTTCAAGTACATTCCGATGTACGGAGCCATCATTGCGTTTAAGGATTTCAGTCCGATCAAAGGCATCATGGGCAGTGATTGGGTAGGACTGAAGCATTTTGAGAAATTTATAGCTTCACCCAATTTCGATATCATTTTAATGAATACGCTTAAACTCAGCTTTTTGGGATTGATATTCAGTTTCCCGGTGCCCATTTTACTGGCACTCATGCTGAATCAGGTACGCAAAGCTGGCATCAAGAAAAATATTCAATTGTTTCTGTACGCACCCAATTTCATCTCGGTTGTTGTTGTTGTGGGTATGTTGTTCATCTTCCTCTCACCGACAGGGCCAATTAATCAATTAGCCACATGGATTACAGGTCAGCCGATCATGTTCATGTCTGAACCGGAATATTTCCGCTGGATCTACATTTTGTCCGATATCTGGACCGGAGCCGGTTGGGCTTCCATCATATACGTCGCGGCATTGGCCAATGTTGATCCGGAGCTTCACAATGCGGCTAATCTGGATGGAGCCAATCTCCTTCAGCGTATTCGCCACATTGACCTTCCAACGATTCGTCCGATTATGGCCATCGTCTTTATCCTTGCAGCTGGCGGGATTATGTCCATTGGATTTGAGAAGGCCTATCTGATGCAGACGTCCATGAACCTGCCTTCCTCCGAGATTATTGCCACGTATGTCTACAAGGTGGGGTTACAGTCTGGAGATTACGCTTATTCTGCGGCAGTTGGATTGTTCAACTCGGTTATCAATGTGATTTTGCTGGTGACGGTGAATCTGATTGTGAAGAAATTGAATGAAGGCGAAGGCCTCTATTAGGAAAGGAGTATTATCCATGGTTGTTAAACACACGGGAATGGATCGATTGATCCTCACACTTAATGCCATCTTTCTCACCTGTGCTGTACTGGTTGTGGTTGTTCCCCTGATTTATATTGTTATCGCCTCATTCATGGACCCCACGGTGCTACTGAATCGTGGACTGTCCTTTAATGTATCGGACTGGAGTCTGGACGGATATCAGATGATTTTATCCAATCCAGCCATGATCCGGGGGTTTGCAAATGCGGTATTGTACTCGGTTTCCTTTGCACTGATCACCGTGACCGTATCCATATTTGCAGGTTATGCATTGTCGGATGATAGGCTAGCGGGACGTGGATTTTTCATGATTATCTTTATCATTACGATGTTCTTCGGCGGGGGATTAATCCCTACGTATCTACTCATACGTAATCTCGGCATGCTTGATACGGTGTGGGCGATCATTATCCCTGGAGCCGTTAACGTCTGGAACATCATTCTCTCCAGAACCTTTTTCAAAGGAGTCCCTCGAGAACTGAAAGAAGCTGCAAACGTGGATGGCGCCTCTGAAATGAAAATTTTCTTCCAGATCGTCATACCGTTGTCGAAACCGATCATTTTTGTACTCGCACTTTATGCATTTGTTGGGCAATGGAATTCCTATTTTGATGCAATGATCTATCTCGATAATCCGAACCTGCATCCGTTACAGCTCGTTCTGCGTTCCATTCTGATTCAGAATCAGGCTGCACCGGGCATGATCAGTGATCAACTCGCGATGGCAGAACTGAAACGGCTCTCCGAGATGATTAAATACTCAGCGATTGTCATTTCGAGTCTGCCACTCATCATCATGTACCCGTTCTTCCAGAAGTATTTCGAAAAAGGTGTCATGGTCGGTTCCCTCAAATAGTGAACAGCCTGCGATACAGTAAGTTGATCCAATCCAACTCATGGAGGTCATTATTATGAAAAAAGTGAACAAGTCGAGAAAAGCCGTTACAACGGCATCCATTTCCATGTTATCTGCAATGCTCTTTTTAACCGCCTGTGGCGGGGGTGGAGGCGGCGCGGCAAGTGAGGCGCAATCCCCTGATGGCAAGGTGACATTGAACTTTATAACACAGAGCTCTCCGCTGGCTCCCGCTGATCCAAACGACAAGCTGATTAACAAGCGACTCGAAGAGAAAACCAATGTGCATATCAACTGGAAGAACTATACGAGTGATGTGTTTGCAGAAAAAAGAAATCTGGCGGTTGCCAGCGGTGATTTGCCGGATGCCATTTTTGATGCAGGTTACGGGGATTATGATCTCCTGAAACTGGCGAAAGACGGGGCGATCATTCCACTTGAGGACATGATTGAACAACACATGCCCAATCTGAAAAAGGTGCTGGAGGAAGCTCCCGAATACAAGAGCATGATCACGGCTCCAGACGGACATATCTATTCATTCCCATGGATTGAAGAACTCGGAAGTGGCAAACAACGGATTCAGGCAGTGGATAACTTGCCCTGGATTAATGTGGAATGGTTGAACAAGCTTGGACTGAAGATGCCAACAACAACCGAAGAACTGAAAGAAGTATTGATCGCGTTCAAAACTCAAGATCCAAACGGCAACGGTAAGGCAGACGAAATTCCGTTATCTTTCATTAACAAACCGGGGGGCGAAGATCTGACATTTCTCTTTGCGGCATTTGGACTCGGAGAGAACTGGGATCATACCGTGGTGACCAATGATGGGAAAGTGGTCTTCACGGCAGCTGATGAAGGCTACAAGGAAGCAGTTAAATACATTCATGAGCTGGTTCAGGAAGGCCTCGTGGATGTCGAATCGTACCAGCAGGATTGGAACACGTATCTTGCGAAAGGCAAGGATAACAAGTACGGCATGTACTTCACATGGGATAAGGCTAACATTACAGGCATGAATGATACGTATGATGTTCTGCCTCCGGTTGCCGGGCCTAACGGAGAGGTCAATGTCACAAGAACAAACGGAATTGGGCTTGATCGTGGTCGCATGGTCATTACCAGCAGCAATAAAAACCTGGAATCCACAGCGAAGTGGGTAGACCAACTGTACGATCCGCTGCAATCTGTGCAGAACAACTGGGGTACCTATGGAGACGAGAGTCAGCAAAATATTTTTGAATTCGATGAAGCCAAAGGCATGCTGAAGCATCTTCCACTGGAAGGATCTGCACCTGTGGAACTCAGACAAAAAACCAGTATCGCAGGACCATTGGCCATTCTCGACAGTTATTATGACAAATACACAACCAAACCGGAAGATGCGGCTTGGCGGATGGAACTTCTCGACAAGGTAATGGTTCCACATATGAAAGCGGAGAACGTATATCCAAGTGTGTTCTTCTCCATTGATGAACTGGATCGATTGTCCACGATTGAGACCGATCTCTTCGCTTACGTGTTACGTCTGCGTACAGAATGGTATCAGAACGGGAAAATAGATCAGGAATGGGATGCTTACTTGAAAGAGCTGGATCGCCTTGGGTTGCAAGAATGGCTACAGATTAAACAAGCGGGATATGACCGTAATAACAAATAAAGAAAAGTACGGAGGAGAAACCATAATGTCAACAATTCTTAAACAAGATTACAGAAATGAATACCATTTTTCACCGAAAGAGAAGTGGATGAACGACCCGAACGGCATGGTGTTTTTCAATGGGGAGTATCACTTGTTCTATCAGTATCATCCGTTTGGTACGACATGGGGGCCGATGCATTGGGGGCACGCGGTAACCCGAGATCTCATCACTTGGGAGGAACTTCCTGTAGCTCTGGCACCGGATGAACATGGCATGATCTTCTCCGGCAGTGCGGTGGTGGATTGGAATAATACTTCCGGATTCTTCGAAGATGAGCCGGGGTTGGTTGCTATTTTTACACATCATTTGGAAGTACCAAATGAGCATCCTATTCAGCGTCAGAGTCTGGCGTATAGCAAAGACAATGGCAGAACCTGGACTAAATACGAGGGTAATCCAGTATTAACGCATGAGTCCTTTGTTGATTTCCGTGATCCCAAAGTGTTCTGGCATGAGCAGACCAAGGAATGGATTATGATTATCGCTTGTGGTCAAACGGTATGTCTGTACCGATCTCCCAATCTGAAGGATTGGACACTAGGAAGTGAATTTGGCGAAGGGATCGGTTCACACGATGGTGTGTGGGAATGCCCGGACCTGTTCCCGCTTGAAGTGGATGGAAGCTCAGAGCAGGTGAAATGGGTGATGCTCGTTAGCATCGGTGCAGATCCTGCTTTTATTGAAGGCTCCAGAACACAATATTTTACCGGAGATTTTGATGGAAGTACATTTGTCCCAGATGAAGCATCCCATGCGATTCGCTGGATTGATCATGGCCGGGATAACTACGCGGGAGTTAGTTGGTCTGACATTCCGGCTGAAGACGGCAGACGCTTGTTCATGGGGTGGATGAGCAACTGGATGTATGCCAATCAGACGCCAACCAATGATTATCGTGGAGCAATGACCATTGCGCGGGAGCTGTCACTGGAGACAAGAGCCGGAGAAGTAATACTGATTCAACGTCCTGCGCGTGAACTTGATCAAGCCCGTACGCCATTATTGTCCCTACAGGATGCTTCGATTCAGCAAGTGAGTGAGCAGTTGAACGCTTTGCAACTAGTGAACTATGAGATCCATGCAGAGTGGACTCCAGATCAGTCGTTCCATTTTGCCTTAAGAAGCGGAGCTGGTAACGAAACGCTCGTTGGTGTAGACGCCAACCGAGGGGAAGTATATATCGATCGTAGTGGATCGGGTATCGGCGATTTTCATGAACATTTCCTGAGCCGCCATACAGCTGAGTTAAAAGATGTAAATGCGAATCAAAGTTTGCGTATCTTTGTAGATCAATCATCTGTGGAGGTATTTGCAAATGATGGTCAGGCGGTTATCACGGATCTGATCTATCCGGATGCGGATTGCCAAGGCATCTCTGCTCATGCGGAAAATACCGATCTGGTCTTCTCTTCACTTCATATCTATGAGATATCATCAACCAAGGCTAAAGATTAATTGTAATGAAGGAAAGGAGCCCAAAACGATGCGTATTGGAGCTATAGAAGCGGGCGGAACGAAGTTTGTATGTGGTGTAGGTAATGAGCATGGACAGATTGAAGATCGGATCAGCTTTCCAACAGAACATCCAGAGACCACTCTTGCCAAGGTAATCGACTATTTCAGGGATAAAGATGTGGAAGCCATAGGGATTGGCTCCTTTGGTCCGATTGATCTGCAACCGGATAGTCCCACCTATGGTTATATTACGACCACACCTAAGCCTGGGTGGGGAAACTGTAATGTGATTGGAACCTTGAAGCATGAATTTCCGGTCCCTTTTGGATGGGATACGGATGTGAATGCTGCCGCGCTCGGTGAAGTGACGTGGGGAGCGGCGCAAGGGCTGGATAACTGTGTATATTACACGATTGGCACAGGAGTTGGTGTCGGACTTGTGGCAGGGGGCCAACGAGTACACGGATTGTTACATCCCGAGGGTGGACATATTCGCACAAGACGCCATCCAGACGATCACTTTGCCGGATTATGCCCGTATCATGGCGATTGCCTGGAGGGAATGGCAGCAGGTCCAGCCATTGAAGCTCGCTGGCAGATCCCTGGCAGTGAACTGCCGGCAGATCATCCGGCGTGGGAGATCGAATCCTTTTACATTGCGGAGTCGATTACTACGGCCATCTTGCTTCATTCGCCGCAGAAAATCATCTTGGGCGGTGGTGTGATGCAGCAAGATCATCTGTTTCCTATGATCCGGGAGCAGGTAGTGCGGAATCTCAATGGTTATGTGAATGCAGCCCCAATCACACAACATATTGACCAATATATCGTCCAGCCCGGATTGGGCCAGCATGCAGGTTTGTGTGGTGCGCTAGCATTGGGACTGGAAGCATTGCAACATGCAGCACAAGCTTCACATGTTTCCTAGTTTTCTATAATAATCTACATCCCAGAAGGGATGGCTGCGGGTTCGCTTATTTGTATAAGCAAGACTGCACCGTCCTTTTTGGGCTTTTTTATTTTTTGAGGAGTTTAATAGGTTTGAAAAAAATAGTGTATTCTAAAATCCGATGTTGCTCAAGTGAGCTGCCAAAGGTATGATTTTTAGTGTTCTACCCCTAAAGTGCGATAAGACATTCAAAAATTAACGTGTCTCTAATGGAAAGGAATTCAACAAATGAACCCAATAACAATGCGTCAAGCTGTACAGGCAGACCAAGAGCAACTCGCTGATTTGCGAGCCTTGGTACTGTACGATGATCTAACCAGGCTGGGAAGGTACGATGATGTGAAGGTGCGTGAACGTTTCCGGAATACATTCAATCCTGCCCATACACAGATTATTGAAGTGAAGGGTTTAATGGTAGGTTGTGTAGCGTTGAAGCCCAAGTCTGAGGCATATCTATTGGAACATTTCTATATACATCCCGATTATCAAGGCCAAAGAATTGGAACTCAGGTACTGAACATGCTGCTGGAACAGGATGAAGTTCAGGGGAAACGGATTATTTTAAATGTTTTGCAGGGAAGCCCTGCTCGGCGATTGTATGAACGATTTGGATTTATATTGGACAGTGAAGATGAGGTCGATGTGTTTATGTCAAAGCACCTTTGAGAGAATGAATCCTTGTTGCAAGATAGGGATATCATCTCGAAGGTGGAAACCTATTAAATATTTGTGAATACATGGCAATAGTGATTGCTTGACTCAGGAAGATTATGATAGTATCGAAGTCAGAGAATATATGGAATATTTACAAAATGTAGGACTTTTCTTGTTCCGATTCCTATACTCTTAGGCAAACGTTCGAACAGAATCTGATCACAGAAATGGTGTCACAAAAATGGATTTTCAAAGATTACATGTCTCACATGGAGGAGGAATCTTTTTTGCAAGAATATCCTGTGGCTTATGATCAGTTTGATATTCACTTCTATCAGGTCGTGGAAATGTTTTCTGAACAAAAGCTGGATGTAGGTGCGTTAGATGAGGATTTAAGAGTTCTTGGATTAAACTCCATTTCATTTATCAAACTGATCATTGCCTTGGAGAACGAATTCAATATTGAGATGGACGATGAGTATCTTGAATTGGAGAACTTCACAACATTGCAACATTTGAAAGACAGTTTGCGTAAGTGCATCAATTATGAGATTCCCAATGAGTCATAAAAGGAAAATGACGACACAAGCTCATATCAGACAATCACAGCATCGAGTTCCGTTTATTGGACTTATAACCTCAAAATCAGGAGTGATATGTGATGAAAGTTGAACTGAATGCGGAGCAATTGATGTGGCAGGAACAATTCAAGGATTTTGTAGACAGCGAGATTATTCCATATGCTAGTTTAAATGACAGCGAAGAACGAATTCACCCGGAACTCCTTGCGAAAATAACAGAGGCTGGTTATCTGGGCTCCATGTTGCCAAAAGAATATGGCGGGATGGAACTGGACAATATCACTATCGGGATTCTTAACGAAGAGGTTGGACGTGGGTGCTCCTCTGTAAGAAGTTTGTTAACCGTTCAGGGGATGGTGGGTTTAGCCATCTTGCGTTGGGGAACGGAGCAACAAAGACAGTACTGGTTGCCTGCATTAGCTACGGGAACAACTTTGGGTTCATTCGGATTGACAGAACCGAGTGTTGGAAGCGATGCCAAAAGTATTGAAACAACGGCCGTATTAGACGGAGATGAATACATACTTAACGGTCATAAAAAATGGATAACCATGGGGCAGCTCGCAGACGTATTTTTGATTCTTGCCCAATGTGAGAACAAGCCGACAGCGTTTATCGTGGAGAGAGATTCCATTGGGTTCAGCGTTGAACCTATGAGCGGGTTGCTTGGAGCGAGAGCATCGATGATTGCTGAACTGAAAATGGATTCTTGTCGTATTCCGAAGGAAAACCTCCTGGGTCAAGTCGGTACAGGGTTATCACATGTTGCTTTACCTTGTCTGGATTATGGAAGATACACGATCGCTTGTGGCTGTGTAGGTTTAGCCAAGGCATGTCTGGATGCATCGGTACATTATGCCAATTCCAGAATCCAATTCGGAAGAGCTATACGAGAGAATCAAATGATACAAAAAATGATCACTGAAATGTCAGTGAATATGAAAGCGGCACGGATGCTGTGTTACAGAGCAGGATATTTAAGAGATGTGGGTGATCCAGAGAGCATTATGGAAACTTGGACTGCCAAATACTTTGCTTCAACCATGGTGAACAAAGTTGCCAGTGATGCGGTGCAGATTCATGGTGCCAATGGTTGCCATCGAGACTATCCCGTAGAGAGATATTATCGGGATGCCCGGATCAATGAAATTATCGAAGGTACGACTCAAATGCATGAGATTTTAATCGCAACACAGGAGGTTGTAACACACCGCCGTGAAATGAGACGTTCAAATAAAGCAGAAAAAGTTAAGGATAGCGCGAATCGAAACGTTTAGATTTTGCATTGCAGGACCTAAGGAAGAGCCCTTTTTTTGCATTAGGCAGGATCATTCATTATGCTATGAAAAAAGGGCTTGATCATTAGGTTCTTTGATGTTTTACCATAATTGATTTAGGAAAGATACGGAGTTGATTAGGATTGAGACGGATTGGGCAGGGACAGACAGCGGAAATATTCAGACATGGTGAAACTTCAATTTTGAAACTTTTCAGAGAAGATTTCTCTGCGGAAGCGATTCAGCATGAGTTTGATAATACTCGAATCGTTTTGGAACTTGGAGTTAAATGCCCACAAACAATCGATATGGTGACGATCAATAATCGTAAAGGTATCATATTTGAGTTGGCCAGTGGAAGGACACTTTTGGAAGAGATGATTATTAAACCATGGTCTATTGAGCGCAGAGCAAGGCAGATGGCAGCACTTCATCATCAAATACACCAGCAATCGGGTGAACAGATTCAACAAAAGCATAAGACTGTATTAGAGAAGAATATATCAAACGCAAGCGATCTATCGGACATTGAGAAACAACAGATTATGGACTATGTACATAGTTTGCCGGAAGGCAGATCTCTATGTCATGGGGATTTCCATCCTAATAATGTGATTACAGGCAAAGAATCCTGGATCATAGACTGGATGACAGGCGCATCGGGCTGTCCAGCAGCAGATGTGGCAAGGACGCTAGTATTATTAAAATACGGAAATTTGCCCAAAGGCGCTCCATTGATGATGAAAGTTCTGCTGAAGATAATCAAAAGCAGGATGAGTAAAGCGTATATCGAGTATTACTTGTCTCTCTCGGGCATGGACATTCGCGAGATACATCGATGGGTTCTTCCCATTGCTGCAGCCAGACTAACGGAGTGGATACCACCTGAGGAAAAAAAGGATTTATTGGATTACATTCGTAATCAGCTTAAAAAATTCAACACAACTTAGATCAAGATTAGGAATGAATGTATAACACCGTACTTGTCAAAACCGTCCGAAAAACAATCAGGAGGTTAACGATAATGGATTTCCAACTACGTTCTGTTGTTTCTTATGATATGGTCGTCCGTGAAAAAAAACATCTATTTGACTTGTCTCTCAGAAGACAGATTGCCATATTTGAGGTTATGGATGCCTTGGAAATCAGTGTGTTTAGCAAAACGGTGCAGGTTAAGGCAGGGGCTGTGCTGCTGGCAAATAAAATAAGACTGCAAAACTACGATAAACCTGTTCTGAAAATGAGAGGTATTATTTTTGGATCGGATCTGCTTGAGAGACTGCCAAGCTGTCACATATTAAGTGAGAATGGTAGTAAACACTATGATCTTGCTGTAAGTCTGTTGAACCGAACGGTAGAGAGTAGAGAAGACATCGAAATAGCTGAAAGAGATTTTCTTGAAGTATACTCCAGTTACTATCAAACGAATCTGGCTAATTTGATGCGACCGGAAACGGATCGGGAGGACTCGGTCAAACGGAACTTGGTCATGATATGCAAGTATATCCAAAACAATTATGAGCAGCCAATTACTCTGCAATTTCTGGCGGATATGGTTGGTTATAATCCAGTGTATCTGTGTAATCTGTTTTCTAAGGTTTTCAATGTTTCGCCACTGAAGTACCTACAGCAGATTCGGGTGGATAAGGCACAGGAGTACGTAACCAAGACGGATCTTCCAATCTCTGAAATTACGACGAAGCTAGGGTACAGTTCTAGTACACAATTTAGTGCAATGTACAAGAAAAAAGTGGGCAAAAGTCCAACCGAACATCGCAATCAATTCAGAAGCAACAAGGGAGATTTCCCCCTATCTATTCAATCTACATAATGTATTCAATAACACAGAAAATATTGTATTTTTTTACGTAAAATGATAAATTACGATAAAAATAAGAATACGAGGAATGATAGGGCTAATGAAGAAAATTCAACTTTTTTGTTTGCCTCATGCAGGTGGATCAGCCATGATTTTTCATCGCTGGAAATCATCTTTAAGCCCTTTTATTGACGTAATACCGATCGAATTAAAAGGAAGAGGCGCTCGAGTGGGAGAACCGTTCTATGAAAGCTTTGAAGAAGCGATTGAAGATATCTACCCTGCGGTTTCCTCGCTAATTCATGGGCCTTATGCTATTTTCGGACATAGCATGGGAAGCTGGATGGCGCTCGAACTATATTACCGACTTGCACAGTCAACGAAACAATTGCCTGAACATATGATGCTTTCAGGCAATCGTGCACCCCATATTTTCAAGGATGAGAATATTCACGCATTACCAGACGAAGAGTTCAGAGAGACGATTCAGAACATGGGTGGAACGTCGGATGAGGTCTTTACTAATAAAGAGCTCTTTTCGTTATTTGCCCCTGTACTCAGAGCCGATTTCAGGATTGTCGAACTCTATCGTTTTCAACCTAAGCCTTTCAAGGTTCAGAGTGATATTACCGTGTTAACTGGCCGAAGCGACACTCGAGTGAAATCTAGCGATCTGATCGGATGGAAAAAGTATGCTGGTTCACAATGTGACATTGTTAAATTAGATGGAGGACACTTCTATATCCAGGAAAATATTCAGGAAACAACGAGAATTATAAATGAAAAACTGCAACCTTACGTAATCTAGTTGACAAGGAGTGTGTTCCAGTTATGAGCATGGATAACTTGGCTCAATTATTTAACTCCCTTGGTTCAGTCACAGGCAGAGGTATTACTTTTCTGAATGGCAGCAAAGAAGAGAAGGTTGTATCGTACCAATCCCTTCTGCAATCAGCCAAAATCCGGTTAGGAGAACTTCAGGCATTTGGGATGCAGCCGGGTAATGAATTGATCTTCCAACTGAATTCGGAAGAAGAGTTTATTGTCACCTTTTGGGCTTGCACGCTTGGAAAAATCATACCGGTTCCGATAACCGTAGGCGGAAATCAGGAGCAAAGAATGAAGCTTTACAATGTGTGGAAAACGTTGAACCATCCGTTTATTGCTGCTGATCAGGATCTCACGGAAAGTTTGGACAAGTTTGCCCGGAAGAATGGATTGGAAGAGGTTGTCCGCGAAATGCATGCCCGAATCTTTATAGTACAGGGCATCTCGAACGTACGAGAAGAACCTATTGTTGAGGGAATTGAAGCTAACATCCAGCCGGATGACATAGCCTTTATCCAATTTTCGTCAGGTTCTACAGGACAAACCAAGGGTGTAGTAATTACACACCGCAATGTCATGATAAATATACAATCTATGAATATAGCAACCCAAATCTCCTCTAATGACCGTTCTTTGAGTTGGTTACCCCTGACCCATGATATGGGTCTGATTGCGTTTCATCTTACAAGTACCTTCCAAGGTCTGCAACAATTTATTATGCCGACTTCCTTATTCATCCGTCACCCTACATTATGGTTAACCAAAACTTCTGAACACCGTGTCACCCAACTATATGCTCCAAATTTTGCTTATAAATATTTTCTGGATTCATATAATCCACTAACCTTTTCATCAACGGATTTGTCTTCGGTACGTTTTATTATGAACGGTGCTGAGCCGATATCTCCGGCACTATGTTTCAATTTTTTGGAGGCGATGAGTCCTTATGGACTGGCCTCCAATACAATGCTGACGGCGTACGGTTTGGCCGAAGCAACCGTTGGTGTTTCCTTTGGTAACGTCGGTGATTTGACTTGTTATGTACTGGACAGACGATATTTGGAGACCGGGAAATCCTTCATAGAAGTTGAACCGGGCTCGGAGCATGCTGTTTCTTTTGTCGAAGTAGGCAAGCCGGTTCAATACTGTGATGTACGAATATGTGATGATGATGATAAGCCGGTCGAGGAATTGGTGCTGGGCAGTATTCAAATTAAAGGATTGAGTGTAACAAGCGGTTATTACAACAATGCAGCAGCTACGGAAAAAGCAAGTACAGCCGATGGATGGATTCGTACTGGAGATATTGGATTTATGAATGATGGCGCAATAGTCATTACGGGCAGAACCAAGGACATTATCTTCATCAATGGTCAAAACGTATATCCGCATGATATTGAACGTGTAACGGAGGAACTGGAGCAATTTGATCTGGGGAAAGTCGCTGTATGTGGTGTCTACAATCCGCTTACAGGATCGGAAAGCGTTGTAATGTTTGTACTGTATAAAAAGGACTTGCCATCTTTTATTCCAAGAGTTGGAGAAGCAAAAGCACATATTCAACAGCGGATGGGGATTGAACTCAAGTCCGTGCTACCCATTAAGCAAATTCCTAAAACGACGAGTGGAAAATTTCAACGTTACAGGCTTCAGGAGCGGTACGAAGCAGGAGAATTTAGTGAAATGGAACAATCCATTCAGAGCATGTTAAGTCATAAGCATGAGATCAAAGAAGTACAACCAGCTCGTGATCATATCGAACAAAAGCTGATTGAGATTGTTGAATCCGTAGCGGGACTTAGGAATGTCGGAGTAACGGACAACCTGGCTGAAGCTGGATTCGATTCGCTAAAAGTAACGCAGATTCATCAGGCAATCGATGAAGCATTTCCAGGCAAAATGGCAATTTCCAGCTTGTATTCACATACCTCTATTGTCTCATGGGGGAATCTGATCAGACAAGACAGAGTGGAACTGGAGCCTGTACGGATGGATCGGAGCTTCTTCCATGCGGATCGAGGTTACGAAGCCTTGTCGTATCAATTCACTCTCCCAGCTTCATTGGTACAGGATATGCGACTGATTGCACAATCTGAAGCGATCAGTATTCATGTATTGGCATCAGCTATGTATGCTTACTTGTTACACACTTTGTCAGAAAAACCCGCTATTGATATGCACGTATCCTATGGTACAGCGAGAATGATTACACCTGTACGATTGAATTTCGATCAATACAAGACAATGAAAGAGCTCTTTCAAAATGTTCATCAACAGATCATAACCATGCCTTCGGATCGAGCGTTTCCTGTCGAGCAGATGAGCCAGATCAGAACAAGCAGCACGGAGTGGGCAATTATTCCTTTATATGGTGAACAGCATCTGTTCAAGGCATCGGACGATATACTGAACTATTACGATCTGATTATCCTAGTGTCTGACGAAGGTGATGATATTCTGCAGTGCAATTGTCGTTTTAATGGACGTAAATTAAAACAGAGCCGTGTGAAACGTCTTATTGCCAATTATGTGAGAGGACTTCAACTATTGGTACAACCGGAAATGAAATGAAATTTCATAGGGGGACGGCCATGCTTGATCAGTTGTTCGACAGAGAGCAATGGGAAGAAGATGACCAGGACACTGCTATTGAACTGGATATAACAACAGACAATAGACATGATATAGCTGTTATAGGTATCGGTGCGAAGTTGCCGACCGGAGAGTCGCTGGATGAATTTTGGAAGATGCTTGATTACGGAATTGATTGTATACGTGAATTGCCCAATCATCGAAAGGCCCAGTTGGATCAATACTTGCTTCACAAGCAAGGTTCATTGGAGCATGTACGTTATTTGAACGGAGCTTATCTGGACGAAATCGATGAATTTGATTATTCCTTCTTTCGTATGAGTGCACAGGAAGCCAAGCTGATGAGTCCGGTCCAACGATTGTTTTTGCAAACGGTATGGCGTGCGGTTGAAGATGCAGGTTATGGTGGTGACCGTTTGGCTGGAAGTTCAACAGGGGTGTACGTGGGTGTAATCGGAGATCAAGAAGGTTACAAGTACAAACAGATGGTCGAGGAATTAAGTCCGGACATGTTACCAATCGCCACCGTAGGTAATCTTTCGTCCATCATTCCTGCAAGAATTGCGTATCTACTTAATCTGACGGGGCCGGCTATGGTTGTAGACACAGCATGTTCCTCTTCGCTGGTTGCTCTGGATATGGCAGTACGTGCGTTACGTGAAGGAAGTTGTGATATGGCTATCGCTGGAGGGATCAGGCTGAATATGATTCCACTGGATAAAGAGTATTACAAAATCGGTATTGAATCCAGTGATGGGACAACAAGAACCTTTGATGAAGATGCGGATGGATCGGGAATGGGTGAGGGTGTAGTAAGTGTTGTACTAAAACCTGTGGAACAGGCATTGCGGGATCATGATCATGTGTATGCAGTCATAAAAGGCACAGCCGTGAATCAGAATGGGTATTCGGCAGGGATCACAACGCCCAATGCGGTAGCTCATGAAAAAGTACTGACGCATGCTTGGCGTGATGCTGGAATTCATCCAGAGAGTCTTTCCTATCTGGAAGCACATGGAACAGGTACGCTCATTGGGGACCCGATTGAACTGGAAGGAATCCAATCGGCTTTTCGCAGATTTACGGACAAAAAACAATTCTGTGCGATAGGATCGGTTAAGTCCAATGTGGGCCATTTGTACGACAGTGCAGGGTTAGCGGGTCTGTTGAAGGCGATTATGGCACTCAGATCCAAGCGTATTCCCTCTACACTTCATTTTAATAAGCCAAACCCAAAATTTGAATTTGATAAATCACCAGTCTATGTCAATGTCATTTCAAGAGAGTGGGAAGGAGCGGCCACTCCTCGAAGATGTGGAGTCAGTTCATTTGGGTTAAGCGGCACCAATTGCCATGTCGTACTGGAAGAAGCTCCGAACATATCAGTGGAATTGGTGCGCGATGACCATTATCCCTTTTTGATCTCAAGTGTATCATCCGGAAATCTCTCCCGTCAGGTGCAATCATATGTGAAGTGGATCAATGAGAACCCGAAGGCCGATGTGAGGGATGTATGCTGCACAGCAGCTACTGGAAGACAGCATCATGCACACCGAGCGGTGTGGGTGGTCAGTTCGTTGGATCAATTGCTGCAGCATTTAAACGCCTTTCTTGCAGAACCCAAGACCGGTAAATATGAACAAGATACATTCAGGAAAAGTAATCAGATATTCACTTCGGAAGAACTTATCACGAAGTGGCATATCGAAGGATACGATAGAGCAACCGTGCTAGAGGAGTTGTGCACACATTATCAAGGTGGAGCTCAAATCAATTGGTCAAGAATCTATCCAGATGTGACCTATAACAAGTTGAGCTTGCCCACATATTCATTTGAGGAGAGTAAGTGCTGGATCGATACTAATACCGATAATTCGGTACAGACTCAGGAAGAAGCAATGTATTATTCATTGTCATGGAAGCCTTGGAGCGAGATCGGCAAGACTAACTCATCCAGCATCCATAATGTTGAACGTGTTTTATTAATACGAGATGATACACAGCTACATGCAACCCAGTTGGTGAACCAAATTCGTGAAGCTGGAGTAGCAGTTATCGAAGTGATATTGGGAACATCTTACCTTCAACAGGATGCACAGACATATGTAATTCGGAATAACGAGAGTGATTATATCAAACTTTTGCAGGAAGTGTCCTTTGGAGGGCCCTATCGGATCGTGCATATAGCATCACTTGACCATGTAGAAACTAAGGAAAACAGGCTGGGCAAAGGTCTTATGTCTGTATGGAGACTTACCAAGGCATGCTCACACGTCATTGCAGAGCCGGTTGAGATGATTTTGGTGACAAGCTTTGCTAATGAAGTGACGGGTGACGAGAAAGTTCTGTATCCGGAGAATTCGGCGATGCTGGCTTTCGGACAGACAGTACAGCGTGAGATTCAGAATCTCGAATGCTTCTGTATAGATGTTGACCAAGATTGGGATACCTCTCAGTATATGCGTTACATTTTGGGGCCGTTGGAGAAGAAGTCTTTGGCGATTAGAAAAGGACAAGCATATCAAGCTGAATTCGCACCTGCTGATGTCTGTTCCATGCCTGATGCTGAGATGAACTGGAAAGAAGACGGCGTATATATTATTACAGGTGGACTTGGTGGTCTGGGGATGGAGATTGCTGAACGCTTACTGTCATTAGGACGTATGAATCTGGCTTTAATTGCAAGAACGCCACTGCCCAAACGTCACAATTGGGACATCATTCTAAATGCAAAAAATACTTCACCAGCTCTAAAAAGTAAGCTTCTTCGGTTGCTTGATATGGAGAAACGGGCCGGACAGATGATGTATCTTGGAGCTGATGTTGCCGATCCAGATCAGTTAAGTCATGCCATTGATCAATTAAGAAGTCGATTTGGATGTATACGTGGCATCATCCATGCAGCAGGCGTTGGGAGTACACAACAAGCTGACCAGATGACTGAGGAAGAGTTTACAGCAATGCTGGCTCCGAAAGTGAAGGGGACTCCTCTGCTGGATCAGTTAACAGCCGAAGATCAGCCAGATTTTCTAGTCATGTTCTCGTCCGTCGCTACGTTATTTGGTTCTACTGGACAGGCTGCTTATGCCGCCGCGAATGCATATCAGGATGCCTATGCCCCGATGCGGAACCGCAAAGGGATGCGTACAATAACGCTGAATTGGACTACCTGGAAAGAGGTAGGCATGGCTTCCAGAGCCGGGTTTGATTTTGACACCTTATTCAAAGCGATGCCCAAAGAGTGGGCATTGGATCGATTGTTCGAAATAATGGGAAAACAGACCGACCGTCTGCTGGTGGGGGAAATGAACTGGAATTCACCCTATTTAAACATTTTGAATAACTACCACTTTCATCTTGATGCCAACATCGGACAAAGGTTACAAAAATTGATGAGAAAACCGGAGAGTGCAAAGCAAATATCAATGAAGAAGGAATCCGCTTCTACTGTTCAGATCCGAGCGGAAGAGTATGAACTTGAATTGGAACCTTCCGTGGAGATGGACCGGACTATTGCGAATATAGTTGGACCATATTTAGGCATTAAAGAGATGAATGTACATGACAGCTTTTTCGAACTCGGTGCAGACTCTATTATGATTAAGCAGATTTTCTTGAAATTGGACAAAACTTACCCTGGAAAACTCATACTGACCGATCTGTTCGAATATCCAAGTATCTCCAGACTAACTACTTATATGAGCACCACAGAAAAGCAGAAGCCTCACCAGTCTCCTCATAAGGAAACTTTCGAAGAGGAACGGGATACAGATCTTGAGAATCTGTTCGATGAGATCGAACGTGGAGCAATGGATCTGGATGAAGCAATCATCAACCTTCAAAAGATGTAGGGGGACGTGAAGCGTGGAGAAAATTCTGAAGCTCCTGGTAGAGAGTGTCAAGGACCAGAAGATGAACAAAACAACGGCGGCTCAGATCGTGAAAATGCTAAAAGAAGGGGAAAAGAAACCCGTCAAGGATATCGCCATCATCGGTATTTCAGCCAAGTTGCCCAATATGGAAACACTGGATGACTACTGGGATAATATCCAGAGTGGTGTAGATTGTATACGTCCCATTCCCAAGACACGAAAATCGGATATGGACGCTATTCTCTCTTATATGGATATACCTGAGGGAGATATTCAATATTACGAAGCGGCATACCTGGACAATATTGACCAATTCGACCATGAATTCTTTCGTTTACCTCCCAAAGAAGCCAGTTTAACGGATGTTAATCAGCGTTTGTTTATGGAGACGGCATGGGATGCCATGGAGGATGCAGGATACGGTAACGATAAATTATCGGGCACCAATACAGGTGTCTATGTAGGTTTTTCCAACAATATCAAAGATATGTATATGCGATATATTACCGAAACGATGCAGACGAGTGCACTGTCCATCGTTGGAAATTTGGCTTCCATATTATCCAATCGAATCTCGTATCTTCTGAATCTGAAGGGACCGAGTATTGTTGTTGATACAGCGTGTTCCTCTTCGCTCGTAGCTGTCGCCATGGCATGTCAGGCCATACGGAACAAGGAATGTGATATGGCAATCGCGGGCGGTGTGAAACTTCATCTCATGACACGCGAGAATCAGAATGAGAAAATCGGGATGGAATCTCCAGACTATCGGACCAAAACATTTGATGATTCTGCAAATGGGGCGGGAATGGGCGAAGGAGTCACTGCTTTATTGCTGAAACCACTAGATGCTGCAATGCGTGATGGTGATCAGATCTATGCGGTAATTAAAGGTTTGGCCGTCAATCAGGATGGAAGTTCTGGCGGATTGACTGTACCAAATCCGTCCACTCAGGCTGAGTTGATTGTAAAAGCGTGGGAGGACGGTAACATCGATCCCGAAACGATCTCGTACTTCGAACCGCATGGGACGGGGACAGAATTGGGAGATCCCATTGAGATTAAGGGAATTCAGAACGCGTTTAAGAAATATACTTCCAAGAAACAATTTTGTGCGATTGGTTCGGTTAAAACCAATATCGGTCATCTGTACGAAGCGGCTGGAACTGCTGGCTTAATTAAAGCAATTCTGGCGCTGAAAAATAAAAAACTCCCTCCAACCTTGAACTTTGAAAAGCCAAATAGAGCGATTGACTTCAGTGGATCACCCGTTTACGTGAATACTACACTGCGAGAGTGGACCACGGATGGAACAACCCCAAGACGGTGTGGTATCAGTTCTTTTGGAATTGGGGGAACCAACTGCCATCTTGTGCTTGAGGAAGCGCCGGATCGGGCAAATGCAGAGCATAAAGCGAACACTTCTGTAACAGAGCCATCCATTCTGACGTTGTCCGCCAAGTCTGAGGAATCGCTGCGTCAGATGATCAGTAAGTATATCTATTTTCTTGAAAAAGATGAACTGCCAACATTACAAGATATATGTTATACCGCCAACACGGGAAGAGGGAAATTCCCATATCGGGTAGCAATCATAATGGACAGCAACATCGATTTGCATCAGAAACTTATCCAGCTGGAGCGTTCAAAGCAGCTATTTGGTACTTCACATGGTTCGCACATCTACACCGGTTTTCACAAGCTGGTTCAAGATGAGGAGGCAGCGGATCAGGAATTCAGAATGTCGCTCTCATCCAGGCGTGAGATGAGCGTATCGCTGGGACAAGCTCTTGGAAAATTCATGAACAGTGGGCAGCAAGACGTCAATGCGTTACATCAGGCTGCTTCATTCTATGTCTCTGGGGGCGATGCTGACTGGGAAGCGCTCTATGCGAATCAGAGTGTATTCAAGGTCAGTTTGCCATCCTACGCATTTCAGACGCACAGATGTTGGATCGACATTCCAAAACGTAACAGAAGATCAGAAAAGGTACAGGCAGAGGGCATGTTTTATCAAGCTGTATGGCAACGATATATGCCCGTATCTCGAGATTCTGTCGTCTCACAAATGAAAGGCACCGTACTTCTCTTCCGCGGAAACGATCAAGTCAATGCTGCCTTGACGGTCCGATTGGAGCGTGAGCCCGAAGCACGAGTCATTCAGGTAGCCTGGGGGGATCGTTACGAGAAGTATGATGATTCGCACTATGTGATTCGTGGCGATGAAAGTGACTACATTCAGTTATTGGATGATATGAAGGGTCAGGGGCTAACCCGTATCATTCACGGGTTTACTCTGGCAGAGAATGATTCAGATGATTATTTACAAAGCGAGGAACAATTGAAGTTAAGCCAGGACCGTGGAATTCAGAGTGCATTCTACTTGACCCGTGCCCTTCTACATCATCATATGACAGAGGGACTGCAGCTTCAATTCATATCCTCTCTAGCAAATGCAGTTACGGGTTATGAAGGTCAGGTAAGACCGGAGAATGCAACGCTTAACGGATTCGCAAAAGTCATTGAACAGGAGTATCCGGAGATATCCTGCCGATTCATTGATGTGGATTCAGATACCGATGCGGATACGATCTATGCAGAATTGAATGGCTCCCATGACCGTTTCCAAGTGGCGTATCGACATAATCAGTCATACGTAGAAGAATTGGATATTGCCAATATTCTGGAAGCCAGTCATGAGGAAGTGACTATTCGTGAGAACGGTTTATATCTTATTGCTGGTGGAACAGGCGGAATTGGTTTGCAATTCGCGAAGCATCTGGCTGATGAACGCTGCATTCGTCTGGCACTAATCAGTCGTACGGCGATGCCTGATCGCACTGTGTGGGACAAGCTTATTCAAGAAGAAGATCCAAAGATAATATCCATAGAAATGATTGAACGAATGAAAACCATTATGGAGCTTGAAGCCGGAGGATCAAGTGTTGAATTAATCAGTGCAGACATCTCCGATCTGGAGCAGATGACTCAGGTTGTGCAGAGGTTGAGAACAAAATATGGACAAATCCATGGGGTAATTAATAGCGCTGGTGTTGCCAATGATGGCTTGATTATCCGTAAGGAAGAGACTGCATTCCAAGAGGTTCTGAGACCGAAGGTTCAGGGAACCTGGGTTCTGAATCAAATAACAGCGCAGGAACCACTCGATTTCTTCGTTATGTTTTCTTCTGGCATATCCATGTTAGGAGAACCGGGACAGAGCGATTATGTTGCTGCAAACTGTTTTCTGGATAGCTTTGCGTCTTACCGCGCAAATGGATCGGGCCGAACGCTAACCATTAACTGGCCGGCCTGGAAGGAAATCGGGATGGCTGCCAGATTTGGTCTGAATGTGGATACAGCATTCAAGACGTTAGCGACTCATCAAGCGATCAGTGCTTTTGACATGGTATTGAGCCGTCGTATACGCCGAGTGTTGATCGGTGAGCCCAATTATGCGAGTGAACTCCTACCGTTGATAGAGTCATCAAGGGTTATTCAATTTTCGGAAGCCATGACAGCTCGAATTCAACAGGAACGTAATCATTTGAATTATCATAACAACCAGCTGACGAGAACTGAATATGAACAAAAGGTTGAACTGCACGGACGAGATAACGGTATATATACAACTAAGGAGAAGGAACTTGCCCAACTGGTGGGACATGTTCTCGGGTTTACCGGGTTAGATGTATACGACAACTTGTTTGAACTCGGCGTTGATTCAATATCAATGATGCGCATTATTACTGAAATACGGGTACGCTACCATGTTCACCTAAACTACCACACGTTCTTTGAAGGTATGAATCTGGCGAAGCTTGCAGTTCATCTGATTGGTGCACTCAAGGAAGCTGGTGCGATATCCGAGTATCCCCAGCAAGAGCCGGAACCGGCGACCCTGTATGAGGACTTCCCTTTGACAGAAGTACAGATGGCTTATCTGTTAGGTCGAGACGAGCGGTTTGAGATGGGGGGGACATCCACTCACTATTATCTGGAATTGGAAACCAAATTGAACATGACGCATTTCCAGACAGCATTGCAAAAAGTGATTCAGCGTCATCCAATGCTGCGAGCGGTCATATTGCCGGAGGGCATACAACGAATATTGCCACAGGTACCAGACTATCAACTGGAAATCGTTGATGTGTGCCATCTGAATGAGCAGGAAAAGTGGAAACACATTGAGGTGGAACGGGATCGAATGTCCCATCATGTGTTTGAGCCGAGCCAATGGCCGCTGTTTGAATTCAAAGCTTTTAAAATAGATGATACACGGCATTACCTATTATTTGGTTATGATCTGCTGATCTGTGACAGTGCGAGTATCCAGATCCTTGGAGAGGACCTGGTGCATTATTGCCGTGAGCCGGAAAAGGAACTTCCTGCACTCAAGTTTTCGTTCAAGGATTATATGATGGCATACGGAGAACTGAAAAAGGGTGAGATGTACGCACGTGACAAGAAGTACTGGATGGATCAGTTAGACACATTCCCTTCCGCTCCAGCACTTCCACTGAAGCAGGAGCCCAGACATATCAAGAAACCGCAATTTTCACGGCTAAGCTGGGTATTGGAACAAGATCTGTGGGAGCAACTAAAGCATAAGGCGCAGCAAAAAAATGTAACACCTTCCGCGCTTCTATGTACTGCCTTTGCTCGAGTTTTGGCCCGTTGGAGCAATCAGGATCGACTTGCCATCAATCTGGCGGCGTTCAACCGCTTTCCATTTCATGAAGAAACCAATCAAATTATCGGTGATTTTACATCCATCATGTTGCTCGAAATTAACGAACAAAAAAACAAACCTTTTTGGGAACAAGCAAGAGACGTGCAGAGTGGCATGCTCAATATGTTGGAACATCGACATTATGACGGCGTGGAATTCATTCGAGAACTGGCCCGTCATCGAGAAGCGGGTACTTCCGCCATTATGCCGATTGTGTATACCAGCACATTATTTGTGGATGCCATCGGAAGCTGGCAGCATATCGGAGATCTGAAAATGGGTATCAGTCAGACCTCCCAAGTCTACCTTGATAATCAGGTAATGGAGACTGACGGGAGACTGACCATTAACTGGGACTATATTCAGGATCTTTTTCATTACGATACACTTTCCGCCATGTTTGATGATTATACAGCGATAATTACTCATCTGTGTGAGCAAGAGAATATCGAGTTTTTACCAGAATTGCCTGAACAGGATAAGGCCATCTGGAATGCATTTAATGCAACAGCACAATCATTTCCTATATCTACACTGCATGGGTCTTTTATGGAGCAGGCGACCAAGACTCCTTACCAGACAGCATTGATTTACGGTAATCAGCAATTGACTTATCAACAGCTGGATGAACGTTCCAATCAGCTCGCTCATTACTTGACGCAACAAGGAATAACACGGGGAGACCGGGTGGGGTTGTTAGCCAAACGTGGTATGGAGACAATTGTGAATACCATCGGCATTCTCAAAGCAGGAGCGGTATACGTGCCTGTTGATCCCGATTATCCCGAAGATCGTCAGCAATACATTTTACAAAATAGTAACTGCAAAATGCTGTTATTACCCAAACTTTATACGTTTGAGGGACTGGCTGAATTGCCGGTGGAGCCACTGGAAAATAATGCAGCACCTGACGATCTTGCCTACATTATTTATACGTCTGGCAGCACGGGAACTCCAAAAGGGGTAGCTACTGCCCATGGCCCGGCAATGAATACCATTCGGGATATCAATATGAAGTTTGAAGTGACGGATCAAGATCGGATGCTTGGTATCTCTTCAATGTGCTTTGATCTGTCAGTCTATGATATTTTCGGTGCACTTGCGACGGGTGCAGCACTTGTGATCATTGCTGACCAACGTGATATTCATGACATGTACGACGCGATACAACAGCATAAAGTAACCATCTGGAATTCAGTTCCAGCCATTATGCAACTGATGGCAGATTACGTAACCGACCAAACCAATGAACAATTAAGACTCATCCTGCTCAGTGGGGACTGGATACCGAAGAAATTGCCAGAGCAAGTACATGGGCGTTTTCCTTCGGCACAGGTTATCAGCTTGGGAGGTGCGACAGAGGCATCCATTTGGTCTATCTATTATCCCATTGATACTGTCAAGTCTGATTGGAAGAGCATTCCTTATGGAAGACCACTTGCGAATCAGACATTCTATACGCTTGATTACACGGGTAGCCTGAGCCCAGTCGATGTCATTGGTGAGCTCTGCATCGGTGGAGCAGGATTGGCTGAAGGATACTTTAATGATCCGGTGAGGACCGACAATGCATTTTTTAATCATCCGGAATTGGGACGTTTATACCGCACAGGTGATTTTGGAGTCTTGCGAAGAGAAGGATACATTGAATTCCTTGGCAGACGGGATTCCCAAGTGAAAATCAGGGGGTATCGGGTTGAACTTGGAGAAATTGAAAGCCGATTATCTACAGTTCCTAGCGTGAAGCAGGCTGTCGTTATAGATAAAGTGGACATGCAAGGAACAAAGGTACTGGTAGCCTATTACTCAGCGGAGCGCAGTTATGACGAACTGGAGATGAAGCGTCTTTTGGCAAAAGCACTTCCGGATTACATGGTTCCTCAGAATTTAATCCAGTTGTCTGAATTTCCACTTACACCCAATGGAAAGATTGATCGGAAAGCGTTACCGGAGCCAACCTTTGGACAACAGTCCAGTGCACTTGCAGGAACAGAAAGCCCAACGGAGCAAAAGCTGATTGAACTCTGTGAATCGGTATTTGGTATGAATGGAATAGGAACTCACGATAGCTTTTTCCAGATGGGGATCAATTCAATTCTAATGGTGCAGCTGGTGAATCGGATTGGGCAGGAATTCAATCAACGTCTCAGCTTCAAGGAATTTATGGCCCTGAGAGATATTTATGAACTGGCGTCTTTGCTTGAGAGCTCTGTGGAAAATGAAGAGTCAGTGGGAACAATTCATTATCCTCAGCATGATCCATGCCCTGATCCTGAAGGCCGACCATTCCCGCTGACCGAGGTACAGATGGCTTATGTCGCAGGAAGAAGTCAGGCTTTTGAAATGGGGGGCACTTCGACACACGGGTACCTCGAATTCGAAACTCAACTGGAGATGACGCGCTTCAATGAAGCACTAATCAAGCTGATTGAACATCATCCTATGTTGCGGGCAATTATCCTGCCTACCGGGGAGCAACGAATCCTGCCACATGTACCGGTATATCGGATGGATATTGAAGATATCAGTAGTTTGAGTCCTGACGAGATGGAACGGGTGATCATAGCCGAAAGAGAACGTATGTCTCATCATATTTTTGAATTGGAGCAATGGCCATTATTTGAGATACGTGCGAAAAAAATATCTAAGGATACACATCTGCTGTTGTTTGGATATGATCTGCTCATTGCTGATGGGGCAAGCATACAGATCTTCAATAATGATCTACTGAAATTCTATCATCATCCCGAGATTGATCCGGAGCCTAATCCATTTACATTCCGCGATTATATTCTTGCTTACAATGAATTCCGTAAATCGAATACGTACCTGGCTGATAAACAATACTGGCGTGCCCGAGTAGAGGAGTTCCCAGCAGCACCTGCACTCCCATTGAAGACAGATCCTGCACAGATCAGTGAGCCCAAATTCAAGCGACTTAATGAAGTGTTTGAACCACAGCGTTGGGAGATATTGAAAAAGGTTGCTAATGTACACGGGCTAACACCTTCAGCGCTTCTCTGTGCAGCCTATGCCCAGATCTTATCGTACTGGAGCAATCAACAGAAGATTGCACTGAACCTGACAGTCTTCAATCGTTATCCATTCCACCCAAGCATACAGGATATCATTGGGGACTTTACTTCCATGATTTTAATTGATGTGGATATGGCTTCGGGGAATGATTTTATGGATCATGTGCGTCATGTTCAGGACAGTATACTGGAGGCGCTGGAGCACAGGCATTATGAAGGCATCGAATTCATACGTGATCTCTCCAAGCATCATCAAATGGGGAACAAGACCGTAATGCCAATTGTCTTCACAAGTATGATCTTTAATGAACGTGAGACATCGGAAGCAACTCAGGGACTAATTGGAAAGGTTCGAACTGGGGTTAGCCAAACATCGCAGGTATATCTGGATCATCAGGCTTCGGATGCGGGAGGGCAACTAACGCTAACCTGGGATTACGTGGATGACTTGTTTGACCAACAGGTGGTCGAAACGATGTTTGCGCAATATATTGCGCTGCTGGATGGCCTAATTGTGGGAGAAACGATTACCGGGCCTGACATTCCTTCAGTTGATCGCAGCATTTTGGAAAGGTATAACCAATCAGAAGAAAATATCATGCCAACAACATTGCAACATTTGTTTGACCGTATGGCTAAACATTATCCAGATCAGGACGCATTGTTGTTTGAGGATGAGCGGATGACGTATTCGGAGCTGGACCGAAGATCTGGTCAACTGGCAGGATATTTACTTGAACAGGAGATCGGGCGAGGGGATCGAGTTGGCGTTGTGGCAAGGCGCCGTATGGAGACCATTGTAAATGTAATGGCTATACTTCGCACTGGTGCGGCATATGTACCACTTGATCCGGATTATCCAGAAGATCGGCAAGCTTACATGCTTAAGAATAGTGATTGCCAAATTGTATTGGACGTGGATGCCTATGATCAGGTCTCGGCTTCAGGTTATCCTCTACTCGAAGGTGAGCCATCTGGAACACCTGATGATATTGCATATGTAATCTATACCTCGGGAAGTACGGGTAGACCGAAGGGTGTTGCCATTACTCATGAGGCTGTAACGAATACGATTCAGGATATGAACCGAAAGTTCGGTGTTCATGAGAAGGATCGCATGCTTGGCGTATCTTCCATGTGTTTCGATTTATCCGTATATGACGTGTTCGGTGCACTTTCCTCGGGTGCAGCTCTCGTAATTGTATCCGACCAAAGAGATATCCGAATGATGAAAGAGGCCGTTGATCGCCATCAGGTTACAATCTGGAATTCGGTTCCAGCAATTATGGATATGTTCATGGATCGCCTGGAATCCGATGCTGGACGAAGCTACCGTTGGGCAAGTGATGAAGAGATTCAGGCGTCAACCCAACTGGCTGTGGAGAAAGAGTCAGTAGAATCGGTATACCATTGGTCATTCTCCACACTGTGGCGAATGGATGGAAAGCATATCTACGTGGATGAGTTCAAATGCCCTGCATATGCAACAGGTATGTTCCCTGAACTGTATTTCTTGGCACAAAAGGGAATTCGGCAATCCGAGATTGCTTCTTTCTTCCCGAATGTACCTGCTAGTGAAGTGAATTCGCTCATGGAACTGCTTATTCGCAAACGTGCTTTGGTCAGCGGACTTATGGAGCCAGCAGAAATTTTCAAGAAGCAGACGCAGTTATTCCGCAATCCGTATGACGAAAAGGTGGCATACGATGCACAGGCATACGAGGCATTCAAAAAAATACAGTTGCATCGTAATTTCGGTGAGAACACCACACTTGAGGTCTCACTGGAGCGTGGTGTTGAATATCCTGATTTCATCTCCAAGCGACGTTCTCATCGTTCCTTTAAGGAGGATCAGCCTGTCACTATGAAACAGTTCTCCGATCTGATGGGAGTACTGGGTCAGTATGATCAAGGACAGGAAATTCGTTATTACTATCCTTCTGCGGGAGGACTATACCCGATAGATGTGTTTGTGTATGTGAAGGAAGGAAGAGTTGCGGGAATGGAGGCGGGCTTGTACTACTTTAGTCCAGTGGATCACACGGTACGCCTTATTCATGGGAATGAGTCATTCACTGACGAAATGCACTATTACACGAACAGGTCCATTTATCAGTCTTCAGCGTTTACTGTTTTCTTCATTTACAACGCGGAAGCAACCATGCCGAAATATGGTGCGCAAGGTTATTTATACTCCCTTATTGATACCGGAATTATGGTATCCACACTAAACAGTGTTGGAGAGATGTTGGGCATTGGAATGTGTTCGATCGGAGATATGCCTTTTGAGAAAGTAAAACCGTTATTCAATTTAAATAAAAATCAGATCTGGCTTCACACGGTGGAAGCAGGATTGAAGCCAGACGATGAAATGGCTTCTACGGAAGAATGGAGCAGCAGCAATTATATCAGACAAGGTCCAAGCGTATCGGTATCCTATGGCGAAAACCCAATGGCATCTGACCCATCCCTATTATCGGAACGTTCCGTAGCAGTCCTGGGTGCACAGACCGCTCCGCTGGCTAAGTTAAATATCCAAAGTTCTGATATAGAAAGAGCAGTAAACATTACAAACGAGGGTAACCGTCAAAACAGTCTTCGTCTTATACTGCTCAGCGGTGACTGGATACCTCTATCGTTACCGGGCAAAGTCAGAAATCTGTGTCCTGATGCAAGCATTGTGAGTCTCGGTGGTGCAACAGAGGCTAGTATTTGGTCTATATATTACCCTATTAATTCAATATCTGATGAGTGGAACAGTATCCCTTACGGGTATCCGTTGGCGAATCAAACATTCCATGTGCTCGATTATAAACTGCGTCCATGTCCGGTTGATGTTCCAGGTGAGATGTTTATCGGCGGAGTAGGTCTTGCAAATCAATATGTGAATGACTTGGATAAAACGGAGAAAGCATTCATTCAGCATCCGCTCCTTGGTCGATTGTATAGAACGGGAGACCATGGCGTCTTGCGCAAAGAGGGATACATTGAATTTTTGGGCAGAAAGGACAACCAGATCAAAATCAGGGGGCATCGCGTGGAACTTGGTGAAATTGAAGCCATATTCATTCAGCACCACGCCTTGAAGCGTGTGTATGTAATGGACAGGCAGAACGAGCAAAAGAAAAAATATCTGTGTGCCTATTATGTCTCTGATCAAGAAGTTTCCATTGCTGAATTGCGAGAGTTTCTGATATCCAGATTGCCGGAGTACATGGTGCCTTCATTCTTTATCCGGTTGGAAGCCATCCCTTTAACAGCAAATGGAAAAATCAATCGTAATGCATTACCTGAACCAACAGCTCTACACACAGCTCAGGTCCAATACAAGGCTCCTGCCAATGATATTGAAAAACAATTGGTACAGATATGGAGCGAAGTACTTGGCAATGCTCACATTGGTGTGAATCAGCATTTCTTTGAGATCGGCGGCGATTCTGTACTGATGATCAAAGCACATGCCAGACTTGATGACCAATATCCAGGAATTGTGAAAATAACCGACATGTTTAATTTGCCAACTATTTCGGATATTACCGCTTTTATCGAGAATCAGTTGGAAGAGATGGATGTAATCCATGTATCCCGCTCCCGCATTCCCTTGTCCATGGATTATTTCGTGGAAGGAGATTCAACATCAAACGAAACAGAAGAGTTGCAGTTTGCCTTATCAGCAGAACTCTATGATCGTGTGGTGAATGCTGCCAGCAGGTGGGACGTGGAGGTGGATGATATTTTATTTGCCGGCTTTGCGTACCTTCTCGCACAGACCTCCAACAGTGATCGGATGAGTGTGCATGCAGCCATTGGGCAGGCCGACTATATTCAAGTATTTGATCTGGACTTCGGCTCGTTGGAACAATTTAATGAATTATTCCAGCTTATCCATCAATCCAAGGGTCAAGATGGCAGAGAGACCTTCCACACCAAACATGTTAGTACACTCTTGCAGGAGCCCGGTACAGGAACATTACCTTTGTTCTATAACGCTGGTGCAGTTGCTTCGGGAGTGCCGGTGTCTGAACTGTACGACTTAACGTTACAAGTGGTTCATCAGGAGGACAGCCTGCACTTTGTATGTGGATTCCGTTCAATGAAATGGCGGAAGAGCAAGCTAGAGTCACTCTTGCAACTCTACTTTAAACTACTGAACCCGATACTCGAATGATCTCAAGCCGACTGTAAAGGAGAGCAAAATGAGAAAAGGATTAATGGGAAGTATTAAACTGGATGATCTCCTGGAATCCGGGGCAGAATCGGTCGATATCGAAAGTGTTTCGACTAAGGACATTGCCATTATTGGAATGTCCGGCAGATTCCCGGGTGCAGAGGAACTCGAGGCATATTGGAGCAATCTGGTTAACGGTGTGGACAGTATCAGCGATTTTCCCGCAGAACGACAATCTTTCACAGATTATTATATGAAGACACGGGGAGAGTCGGTCACGTATACCAAAGCAGGTTTTTTGAATCATATTGACCGATTCGATTATCGTTTCTTCAACCTGTCTCCCCGTGAAGCTTCTCTCATGGACCCCAATCAGCGGTTGTTTCTTGAAACGGCTTGGCACGCCATTGAGAATTCAGGATATGGGGGCGGTAAACTTAAAGGAAGCAACACAGGTGTGTACGTTGGGTTTCGTAACGATGAAGTATATGACTACAAAAGATTAATCACTGACTTGGAGCCGCAGGCAGATCCCAGTGCAGTTCCAGGTAATCTGGCCTCCATTCTGGCTAGCCGGATTTCTTACTTGCTGGATCTGAAGGGGCCGAGCCTGTGTCTCGATACAGCATGCTCATCTTCTCTCGTAGCCATCCATCTCGCGTCCCAGGCCATTCGAAACGGAGATTGTGATCTGGCTGTCGCTGGTGGCGTAAAGATACGTTTGTTTCCCCTGGATGAAGGGAACAAGCTTGGTGTGGAAGCGCCAGATGGCAAAGTGAAGGCGTTCGATGCAGATTCGGATGGGACGGTGTGGGGTGAAGGCGCTGCCGCTATTATCCTCAAACCTTTGAACAAAGCACTCAGGGATCGAGACCATATTTACGCAGTCATTAAAGGAAGTGCTGTGAATCAGGATGGAACTTCCGTAGGCATCACAGCGCCGAATACCGCTTCACAGACAGATTTGCTGGTGAAAGCATGGAAAAATGCGGGGATTAACCCGGAGACGCTAAATTATATTGAAACACATGGTACAGGGACAGATATGGGAGATCCCATAGAGTTTGAGGCCATTCGCAGAGCGTTCCAAAAGTTTACAAACAAGAAACAATTCTGTGCTATCGGTTCAGTGAAGACAAATGTGGGCCACTTGGATTGTGTAGCTGGTATGGCTTCGCTTTTCAAGGTCATTATGGGAATGCGTGAAGGCATGATGCCACCCACACTTCATTTTCAGCGTCAAAACTCAAAAATCAACTTTGAAGATTCTCCGGTCTATCTCAACACTCGCCCTAGAATATGGCATGCCGAAGGAGCTCCACGCAGATGTGGTGTCAGCGCGTTTGGTCTAAGTGGAACCAATAGTCACATTGTAGTTGAAGAGCCGCCACATTATCACAGGGCAGGTACCGCAACGATCCCGGATATGCAAATTTTAACGATCTCTGCCAAAAGTGCTGCCAGCTTAACAAAGCTGGTGCATGCCTATCAGGCCTTGCTCGTTTCAAATCCTGAACTTTCGCTGGCAGATCTATCATTCTCGGCTAATACCGGAAGAGGGCACTACACTCAAAGGCTTGCGATCACTTACAGTGATCGCAAGGATTTGGAAAGAAAATTGAAGTTGGTATCAGCCGCAAATGGTGGTCCTGATCTCGAGATAAACGGAGTACACACAGGCACACATCGGATTATAACAGCCGGTGCAGGGGAGTCCACGCGGAGTACAGGGGAAATCACGGAGCAGGAGGTCAGACTACTTGGACAGAAAGCCCAAGCATGGCTTGCTGAACCTCATGTTCATCCGAGACAAGTGCTGTTGGAGGCCATTTGTGATTTGTATGTTCAGGGAGCCGATGTGAGTTGGGAAGATCTGTACAGAGAAAAGTCTGTGCGCAGAATTCCACTTCCTTCATACCAGTTTGAACCGAACATATGCTGGCTGGACTGGAAAGCGGACATGGATCAACGCCAGACAGATGACATGACTCGGAGTATGTATAGAACACGCTGGATCGCGGATTCTTTGGAACCATCCATACCCGATGAGGAGCAGCAGCCAATTGATGATGGGATAACCCTGATATTGCGAAAAGATAAAGACCTTGAAGGCGAAAGGCTTGAAACCACCTTGCGTAATCTGGGAAGAAAGCTGGTATCCGTGACATTTGACGGAGATGTTGCCGTTATGGAAGGACTCTCAGGTCTAGTACAACTTTCTTCAGAAGATGTTTATGATCATCTGCTTGGTGCATTGCCTTTCAATGATATAACCCGTGTTATTCATCTACTGAGTTCAACGCCCAGAATGCAGGTGCATAATCTGGCGGATCTTTCTCAGGCGGAAATAGAGGGTCCTCTGAGTCTGTTCAGACTGGTCAAATCTCTGGTGCAGAGAGCAGTGTCTGGCCCTGTAGGCATATCAATTGCTACGACAACTGCTTATCAAGTGACGGGGGACGAGGTGGAACTGTATCCTGAGCACGCTGCCTTGATCGGCTGGGCTAACGTTATAGGAAAGGAATATCCGCATATCCGTTGTCAGTGCATTGACAGAGATGAACATAGTTCACTTGAATCTATTCCGGAGTTGGTTGGTGGCATAGGCATCTCCAACGAGAATTTTGCCTATCGGAATGGGATTCGTTATGTTGAACAGCTGGATGAATGGGACACAGAGACTCAGAAAAATAGGGACTGGCAACTGGTTGAAGATGGAGTATACATCATAACGGGTGGAGCAGGGGGGATAGGTTCAGAGATTGGGAGATGGATGGCTGGTCAGGCAAAGGTACGAATTATCCTACTGGGACGGACAGAATTACCTAACAGAGAGCAATGGCCGCTGCTTCGTAAGAATGGGAAAGACCAGACGGCTGTTCAGCAGATTATTCGTGAAATAGATGCCATGGAAAGTCTCGGAGCAATGGTAACTTATTTTAGCGTAGATGTATCCGATGAAATGCGTCTTACCCATACGTTGGATGGTATCAGAAAAACGTTTGGTTCTATACGTGGAATTGTGCATTGCGCAGGAACGGGAAGTGATCTGTCTACCGATCAGAAGAGTGAAGATGACGTCAAGCGCACGTTGGCTCCCAAGATCAGGGGGACATGGCTGCTTGATCAACTTACCCGACAAGATCAGCCTGATTTTATGCTGTTATGTTCTTCTGTCGCTACAACATTCAGCACGTTGACGATGGGAGATTACGTTGCAGCCAATGCCTACCTGGATACGTTCGCCGCACAACGAACCAAGCAGGGACTTCACACACTCGCCATTAACTGGGTGACCTGGAGGGAGCGGGGAATGGCAGCACGTTCGGGTTTTACGGCGGATACTATATTTAAGGCCATTTTGCCTGAACAGGCGATCCATACTCTCGCAGACGTTGTTACTCAAAAAGTAGACCGCGTTATTATCGGGGAATTAAACATAAATGGTGGGGGCATTCCTTTACTCGAACGTTCAGGGATTCGGGTTGCTCCATATTTGCTCGAACGATTGAAGAGGATGAAGTCTACGACCAGATCTATAGCAGATATGGCTTCTACCCGATCAATTTCACAACATGGCGCGGGTCAGGTGATCCTCACGGGAAAAGAAAAAGAGGATTACACCGAAGCAGAACGACGTGTCGCTGATGTTTGCAGACAGGTATTGGGTTTCGAGGAAATTAACATCCATGAAAATTTCTTTGAACTGGGAGCCGATTCCCTCTTGTTAAAAACGATGCATGCCAGATTGGAACTGCTTGATCCAGGTTCACTTATGATTACGGATTTGTTTGAGCACGCAACAGTTTATAAGCTGGCCCGTTTTCTGGTGGATAAACGCCAGGGAAGCAACAACATGACACATCATGCAACGATGAAAGGAACGGAACAGGACATAGCCATTATTGGCATTTCCGTCAAACTGCCTAACGCCAACACCACAGATGAGTTCTGGGACAATATTCGCAACGGGTTGGATTGCAGGACCACATTGTCTGCAGAACGAAAGGATGCCATTGATCGCTATATTCGATATAAACAGTTTCCTGAGGGCAGCGTTGCTCTTGTGGAAGGGTCGTATATTGATGAGATTGATAAGTTTGATAGTACCTTTTTCCGTTTGTCTCCCAAGGAAGCAAGCCTGATGGACCCGCATCAGCGTCTCTTCCTGCAGGCATGCTGGGAAGCAGTTGAAGATGCCGGTTGTGTAGAAGACATTAGTGGAAGTCATACCGGGGTGTTTGTCGGATACTCGCCGAATATTCGCGATATGTATTCACGACTCATTTATGAAACCAATCCGACTCTTCTATCCAGCGCTATGGTGGGCAACACAGCAGCAGTTACCTCTGGAAGAGTATCTTATATGCTGGACTTGAAAGGACCATCGATGGTCGTAGACACAGCCTGTTCATCATCCCTCGTTGCTGTAGATGCAGCATGTCAATCGATTCGTAGCGGCAAATGTGAAATGGCCATAGCAGGTGGGATTAAAATCCATACCATGCCGATTCATCACACGAATACACGCATGGGAATAGGCATGGAATCCATGGATGGAATCACTCGTGCATTTGATGAAGAATCGGAAGGGACGGGATTTGGCGAAGGCATTGGTGTAATCATGCTCAAACCACTCGAAAAAGCTAAACAGGATGGCGACCAAATCTATGCAGTCATTAAGGGATCAGCATCCAATCAGGATGGCAGTTCTGCCGGGATGACAGCACCAAATCCGGCGGCTCAGGAAGACGTGATTCGCAAAGCGTGGGATGATGCCGGCATTGATCCTGCGACTATTGGTTATGTGGAAGCCCACGGGACGGGTACACCTTTAGGGGACCCGATTGAAGTAAACAGTTTGACAAATGCATTTCGTATGTTCACCGACAAACGAAATTTCTGTGCGATTGGATCTGTCAAAGCCAATATGGGTCATCTGCTTGAAGCAGCGGGAATCGTCGGGTTGATCAAAACTGCGTTGGCACTTAAAAACAAGGAATTGCCTGCAACGATTCACTTTAATCGACCCAATGAAAATATCCCGTTTTACGATTCTGCCATATACGTCAACACCGTTACTCGTAAGTGGGAGGTTGAAGGCCATCCGCGGCGAGCTGGCGTCAGTGCGTTTGGCATGAGCGGAACCAATGCCCATATTGTGCTGGAAGAGCCACCGACAGACTATATCCATAAAGAACTGTCTGACCATGTTCCTCACGTTGGGCCACAGTTTTTCATGCTTTCGGCCAAATCACGTGAGAGCTTGCAGCAACTTGTTACAAGGTACGTTGCATATGGTCCGCAATTATTACAAATGGATCTGCAGGATATCTGTTACACGGTCCAAGCTGGGCGCAGTCATTATCCGCATCGATTAATTTTTGCAGTGAATACGACAATGGAGCTTGTTTCCCGTTTGAATGAATTGAACCGGCTCTACTTTTGGGAGTCTGAACTGGGCGAAGCAGGCCAGGTTTTCTACCGTTATGGAGAACACCGATTGGTATCAGGTACGGATGGGATTAGACGTCCGGATGATCTTACTCTGGTTCAGAAGGAAAGTTTGAACACCGAAATTCAAGAAGTGGCATTAGCTTGGAGGGACGGCCGATACAGGGACGAATCCATGCAGGTCAAAATTAGTGAGTTGTATTCGGCGGGCGCAGATTTGCCACCATTATTATGGAATGACGGACAGGCACCTCGTAAAGTGCGGCTCCCGGTGTATGCTTTCGAGCGTAAGACACACTGGCTGGACATACCCGACGTCGCCCCGGTAAAAGTGGAACGTATGGAACAACCATTTCATGTTATTCGTTGGGTTAACACGCCATCCAACGATGGGACATCATGGATGTCCTCCGAATCTGGAGATGTGTTATTGTTCACAGGAAAAACCACTCTTTCGGCATCGATCTATGAGAGATTACTAGCTGCGGGTCGGAGGGTTGTAAGAGTAGAGATTGGACTTCAAAAGGATTCTACTCCAGGCGATGGATGGTATGGCGTTGATTCAAATAAACAGGCGTATGAGGACTTGTTAACAGATCTTCAATCTGAGTATCAATTCACACATATTATCCATATGTCAACGACTGAACAAGCAGTGTTTCCCGAGAGTATCGAACAATTAGAGGTGACCCAGCAGCGTGGGGCTCGCAGCCTGATGTATCTTACACAGGCGCTGGCACATGTGGGTTATGAACGCGGACTGAGCCTTACGCTGGTATCTGATTATGTGAACGAAGTGACAGGCAATGAACGTGTCCTTCAGCCGCAACAAGCTCCTTTTATGGGAATGGGACGGGTTGTAGGTCAGGAATTGATGGGCATATCCTGCAAGTTTCTGGACGTGGATGATGTTGTCTCTGCTGAAGATGTGTTACAAGAGATCGGCCGAAAGTCTGAGCTATATCTTGTTGCTTACCGGGAAGGTACTCGTTATGAGGAACAGTTCGAGACTTTGGACGATACGACGGTAATCGGCCATTCGCCAGCAATTCAAAATGACGGTGTATACGTGATTACTGGCGGCACGAAAGGCATTGGTTTGGAAGTCGCCCAGTACTTGGCTGACAAGGGAGCAGGACATGTTGCTTTGCTTGCCCGTTCACCTTTTCCGCCGCGTGACCAGTGGACTGAATGGCTTGATCAGAACAGAGACAGGGAAGTGTGCGAGACGATAAACCGGGTGATGGATCTGGAGAAGAAGGGAACGTCATGTTCATTTTATCAAGTGGATATCGGGCATCTGGATAGGCTACGTGAGGTATTTGATGAACTTCGACATACTTGCGGTCCCATTCGTGGCGTAGTTCACAGTGCCGGTGTACCTGGTGAAGGCATGCTGATGCGCAAGACGGAGGAACAGTTCTCAGCGGTGACAGGTCCCAAAGTCTATGGAACATGGGCGCTTGATCAGGTCACGCTTGAGGATAATCTTGACTTCTTCCTGCTCTTCTCCACGATCTCTTCGGTGTTTGCTGCTCCGGGCCAAGGGGACTATGCTGCTGCCAATGCATACCTGGATGCATTTGCTGCATATCGAAGCAAGCTTGGGAAACGAACCCTAACTATGAATTGGAACACATGGCGAGATACGGGGATGGGCGTTCGTTACGGTATCAATGTGGATGGCGTATTCTCCGCAATTCCTACGGAGCAGGGCATTGCATGGCTGGATCGTGCGATGGGAATGACCTTGAATCGGGTAATCGTCGGCGAGATCAATCGTGAAAGCAAATTGCTTGGCATGATGTCAAGTGTTGCTGTGAGATTATCTGATGACCTGAGATCCCTCGCTACTGATGAGAAGACTGTTTTTACTGAAACTCAGAACCAGACCGGTTATGCAGAAGTTACTCTGGATGGCAGGACAGGAGAAGGAGCATATAGCGATGCTGAGGATCTGATTGCCAAAATCTTCGGTTCGATACTAGGGTTCAGTGAAATCAATATTTATGACAGTTTCTTCGAATTAGGGGGAGATTCGATCATGTTGGGCCAGATGCATGAGTTATTGGATCGGCATTTCCCCAATAAGATCAAACTGGTAGATCTGTTCGAATATACAACTGTAGACAAACTCAGCAATTACATTGCAGGCAATGAGCAACATATCCTGCAAGCTGCACCGATAACATCCGCATCAGAAGAGCAGGACGGAGATTGGAATGACTCATTAAGCCATATGCTGGACAAGTTGCAGGACGGGGAAGTATCTGTCGAAGACATTCTTCATCGTTTGGATGAAATACGGCCAGGGGAGTGAGCTTGTGGAGAAAGTCTACAAACATGTTGTTGAAAACATAGCCTCCGGCAAAATTGACAAAGTGACGGGGATTCAGGTCATCAATCTGCTGAAGCAGGAAGAAGCAAATCATCAAGAGGATATAGCAGTCATAGGCATGAGCCTTAAATTTCCCCATGCGAATCATCCGGAGGAATACTGGCACATTGTTGAGCAGGGGATTGATTGCATAGGTGATTATCCATCTGATCGGAAATCTGTAACGGATGAGTACCTCAGACTAAGCGGATATTCAGACGAATTCCTTCAATATCTGGATGGTGCTTTTCTGGATGAAGTGGATCAATTCGACTATAGGTTCTTCCGTCTCTCTCCAAAAGAGGCCAGTCTGATGGACCCTTGTCATCGTTTATTTTTGCAAACGGCATGGCATGCCATCGAAGATGCCGGTTACGGCGGGCAAAGGCTTGCAGGAAGCAATACCGGCGTCTTTACCGGATTTGCCAATAGCAACAACTATAAGGAAATGATCAAGGATACTAATCCGGAAGAGTTGTCTATTGCGATGACTGGAAATATCGCGTCAATGCTTCCTACCCGCATCTCGTATCTGCTTAATCTAAAAGGACCGACCATGGTAGTGGATACTGCTTGTTCGTCCTCGCTAGTATCCGTTTATCTGGCTTGTAAATCGCTGATGAACGGGGATTGCAACATGGCGATTGCCGGAGGAGTTAAGCTGGATATTTTGCCAGTGGATAATGATTTTCTGAAGATTGGGATTGAATCCACCGACTACCGGACAAGAGCTTTTGATAAAGAAGCAGATGGATCCGGTATGGGTGAAGGTGTGGCTGCAGTAATTTTGAAGCCGCTTCGTCAGGCTCAGAAGGATGGAGACCACATCTATGGTGTAATCAAAGGCATCGCCTTGAATCAGGATGGAACGTCCATGGGCATCACGGCCCCCAATCCGGTTGCTCAATCCGAAGTAATCGAGGAAGCGTGGAAGCGAGCAGGTATCCACCCGGAATCCCTGGCCTATATTGAAACTCATGGAACAGGAACGAATCTGGGTGACCCTATCGAAATTCAGGGGCTGGAACGTGCTTTTCGAAAATATACGAATAAAAAGCAATTTTGTGCAATCGGTTCGGTCAAAACCAATGTCGGGCATCTGTATGAAACAGCAGGGATGGCCAGTCTGATCAAGGGTCTTTTATCATTGTATCATCGGAAACTCCCGCCTTCCCTTCATTTTAATTGTCCAAACCTGAATATTGATTTTGGGAATTCACCCGTCTATGTCAATACAAGGTTAAGAGAGTGGGAGCGAGGTGCTGATCCGCGTAGATGCGGGATAAGCACATTTGGTTTGAGCGGAACGAATTGTCATATAGTGCTGGAAGAAGCTCCTGTACAGGCCACGCTGAACGTTACGCATGATGGGCATACGGGTGTTCATCCATTCACGTTGTCTGCGGGATCAGTTAATGGAATTCAAATCCTGATGAAACAGTATCTGGACGGAGTATCTGCCTTCCCTGACAGGTATTCATTACTGGATGTGTGTCGAACAGCCAATGCATGTCGCGGACATTATGCTCACCGAGTGATCATTTTGGCTGAACATTTGGAGGATTTGCGCATTAAGCTAACCCAGGTTATATCTGGAGACTTTCACACGTTCACAGCACCTTGGTTTCATTATGGGGAACACCGACTGATCAGCGACAATCGGGAAGTTTCAGGGGGACATGATATTACCCAGAAAAACGTTCGTGCGTTAAGTGAAGAGGTCAGACAAGAATTGAACCAGATGAATGAGGCTACATTCGACTGGGGGCGCCTGTGTACTCTTTACGTGCAAGGGGCATCCGTGGACTGGTGGCGTCTGTATGAGGGCAAGTCTACGAAGACCGTACCTCTGGCGGGTTATCCTTTTGATCCGCAGAAGTGCTGGATTGACATGGGAAGCAGACCAGCAGAAGAGAGTGTCCACCCTGACAACGGATTGTTTTCTCTTACGTGGCATGAGCTTGAGGGAGAGTACGAGGATAACGAAGTTCATTCAAGCGAGAGAGTTGTACTCTTTACAGCCGATGACAAAGGTGGGGCTGACCTTGCATTGCTTTTGCAACAATCGGGTAAGGACGTCATTAAGGTTTGCCCGGGAGATTACTTTGAACAGAGGAACGATACTGATTTTCGAATTGGTTCGAAAGAGGTCGATTTTGATTCTTTAGTCAATGCTTTGGATTTAAAATCATGGTCACAGGTCATCTACGCACCTACCTTTGCTTCGGACACTTCTGTTCAGAATCTGGTGGAGTTGAATGAATCACAGGAACGCGGCGTTTACAGCCTGCTGTATCTGGTTCGTTCATTGACCAGACATGGTATTGATTATGATATGGATATGGTGATTTTGACCCAATGTGTCCATCATGTCACAGGCAAAGAACACCTTCTTAGACCTGAACTCGCACCGCTAGAAGGTCTTGCCAAGGTCATACGTAAGGAGCACCTGAACATACAATGTCGAGTTATCGACGTGGAAGATATGCTATGGAGCAAGGGGAGTGCAGAGTCTGTTTTCAGAAAAACAGATCACTTCCTTACCGCCATTCGAGACGGAAAACGGTATGTTCAGTCATTCGGTACACTCCAGCCTGTTGCAGAGTCGGACAGTAACAACGGACAATTTCCAGCTCTTCATTCAGAAGGGATATATCTTGTGTCTGGTGGAGCCGGAGGTATCGGGATTGAAGTATCCAAATATTTGGCTGGCAGGGACAAGGTACATCTGGCCTGGATTAATCGTACTGCCTTTCCACCCCGGAGAACATGGGAAGCAATTTTGGAAGCACAGCAGGATCAGTCGTTATGCCGAAAGATTCAGGGAGTGCTTGATATTGAAAATATGGGAGCTAGCGTTGAAATATACAGCGCTGACATTTCCAAAAAAGAAGAGATAGTTCCAATTGTAGAAGAGCTGCGTCAACGTCATGGGAAGATTCGGGGGGTTATCCATGGTGCGGGAATCGGAAGATCCGACTTATTGATGAATCGTACGGATGACCAGTTTAAAAGCATTTTCAATCCGAAGGTGATGGGTACACGCATTTTGGATGAAGTTACCCATTCGGATGATCTGGATTTCTTTATTCTGTTTTCTTCGGTAGCAACGATGTTTAGCGGAGCCGTTCAAGGAGATTATACCGCAGCCAATGCTTATCTGGATGCCTACGGGGAATATCGGAACAAGCTCGGCAGAAGGACACATGTGGTGAACTGGACGACCTGGAAAGAAACCGGTATGGCCCTCGAAGGTGGGTTCACAATCGATACCATTTTTAAGACGCTGCCAACCGGTAAGGCTCTTGAAGGGTTCGAGCAGGTGTTATCTCATAATGTACCGAGAGCACTTGTAGGTTATCTCAACTATGAGAACGGTGGAGTCTTTCTGCTCGAAAAATCAGGGGTGATGCTATCTCCTGTGCTGACTGCGCAAATTGAACTATTCAAGGAGAAAAAGAAGAAGGAAAAAGCGACCAAAGCAAAGAGTGCAGCGACAAATCCAGCAGGAGAAGTGAGTTTGACAGGAAGCCTCAACGAAGAGTTTAGTGATACGGAAAAACGTGTAGCCGAATGTTGCAGAAAAATATTGGGTTTTGATCAAATCGATATTCACGACAACTTCTTTGAACTAGGTGCGGACTCTATTCTGCTGATGAAAATTCAGAGTGAGATTGAGCGGATTTTTCCAGGAGCCATTAATGTTACGGATCTGTTCGAATACTCGAATGTTCATCATCTCGCAAAATTCATCGGTGGAAAAAACAAGAAGGAGGAACAGCGTCCTTCTCCAGCGATGCATCTCAAGAAGCGTACTGCGGCGGAACGAGATGGAGATATTGCGATTATCGGCATGGCTGTGAATGTGCCACTTGCTTCCACACCTGAGGAGCTGTGGGCGCATCTCGTCAACGGCACGGATCTGGTTCGGTCGTTTCCGGAATCGAGAAAAGTGGATATTGACAAGCATTTTGCGTTCACAGGTCATGACCAGGCACAGATGAAATACAACGAGAACGCGTATCTGGAAGACATAGACAAGTTTGATGCAGGTTTCTTTCGGTTATCGCCCAAGGAAGCAAGTCTTATGGATCCCAATCAGCGATTATTTCTTGAAGCTGCGTGGACTGCAATTGAGGATGCAGGGTATGGCGGCACCAGATTGAGTGGTAGTAAAACGGGCGTATATCTTGGATATGCGGCAACCTTGCGAGATCTGTATGCACGTCTCTTATATGAAGTTGATCCTGGGAGCGGTTCAAGCTCCATGGTGGGTAATCTGACAGCCATGATGTCTGCGCGGATCTCATATTTATTGGATCTAAAGGGCCCAAGCATGGTTATTGATACGGCCTGTTCATCTTCATTGGTGTCTGTAGACATGGCTTGCAAAGCTATTCGTAGTGGGCAATGTGATTATGCACTGGCTGGCGGAATCAAGATTAACCTGTGCCCGGTGGATGATGAAAATATGAAACTTGGCATCGAGTCTACAGATCATCGCTCCAAAGCTTTTGATGATGAAGCAGATGGAGCAGGTATTGGAGAAGGGGTTGCAGTGGTACTGCTGAAATCACTTCAGCAGGCACTGGATGACCATGATTCGATCCATGCTGTAATTAAAGGCGGGGCTGTGAATCAGGATGGCAGTTCAATAGGCATCACGGCACCTAATCCGGCATCTCAAACAGAGGTAATTATATCTGCTTTGGAGGATGCACGAGTTGAACCGGAGACAATCACATACATTGAAACACACGGCACGGGCACGACATTGGGAGATCCGATTGAAATTAAGGGCATATCCGATGCACTGTCGAGCTACACAGATCGCAAGCAGTTCTGTGCGGTGAGTTCCATCAAGACCAACTTGGGGCATTCTTCGGAGGCTGCTGGAGTGATTAGTTTGGTGAAGGCGGTTATGGCACTGCGTGAGAAAAAGCTTCCTCCGACGCTGTACTTTAATCGACCTAATCGAATGATTGAATTTTCCAATTCACCGGTCTTTGTGAATACCCGTCTGCGTACTTGGCATTCCGAGGAAGGACCGCGACGTTGTGGGATCAGCGCGTTTGGGATTAGTGGAACCAATTGTCACGTTATCCTGGAAGAGGCCCCAGTACAGACATTTGTCCAAGCTGAGGAACGCAGACCTTATATTTTGCCTCTTTCCGCCAAAAGTAAGGACTCTCTGTCCAGATTGATCGCCGCTTATCATGATTATCTCGATAGTTACGATGAACTGGATCTGTTAAGCCTGTGCGGAACAGCTGCTCAGGGAAGAGGACACTACAAGTTGCGTATCGCCATTGCTTTTAAAGACAAAGAAGATCTGTTAGCCCGATTGGACAAGCTGCGTGGATGCCCGTTTAGCGAGATTAAACCGCCCGTTGCTTATGCATCTGAACATCGAATGGTTCCTGAGACGAAGGAGCCAGGTGTTGGCGAATTGACGGAACAAAAACTTCGTGAATTAAACGAGCAGTCAGACAGGGTACTGAAGCTCATTAACGAGCACGGATGGGAAGATCAGCACTTGGAGGAAATATCGATTCTTTATACACAGGGAGCCGATATTGACTGGTCCAGATTGTACGCAGAAGAGGAAACCTTCAGGCTGCATCTTCCAACGTATCCTTACGAGCGCAATCGTTGCTGGATTGATATTCCCGAACGAGTTGCGGTTCAACCATCGGTTGTGCAGAAGGAAGAACCAACGATGCATTACACCATTGGCTGGGTGGAAGCGAATAATCCTGAAAGGCTTATTCCGAATCCGCAAACCGTCTTGCTTTTGAAGGGGACAATTCCGTTATGTGACAGTCTCTCCCGGGAACTTACTGAACGTGGAGCACATGTAATTGAAGTTACTCTTGGTGCAACATATGCGAAGATCTCTCCGGTTCATTATCAGATCGATGGTTCGGAGGAGCAGTATCTGCAATTATTGAAGGCTACGAAGAATCACAGAATAGATCAGATTATTCACACCTTTACCATAAATGGTCATATAGCACCCGAGAGTCCGAAGGAACTGGAGGATGCCTTATGCCGAGGGGTGCATAGCTTGTTTTACCTCACAAAAGCCATTGCGGGTGCAGGATTGCGAAATCGAATGCGCATTGTTCTGTTATCCCAGTTCGTTCACGAAGTTAGCGGCCACGAATCACATCTTGCTCCTGAATATGCTACGATGTTTGGCTTGGGTAAAGCGATTGGACAAGAGCATCCTCAACTGGAATGCAAAGTCATGGATATAGATGATGACACCGCTATTCCTATTTTGCTTAATGCAATGAATGCAGATGATGTTTTCTACGCCACTGCTTATCGGAAGGGTCAACGATATGTGGAAGAGTTTAGGAAGACAGATCTGTTGGGAGCTGAGCTCTCTGATGTAACCATTAAGGAGCAGGGGGTCTATCTCATCACCGGCGGAATGGGCGGCATTGGCCGAGCATTTGCAGAACACTTTGCCAACAGACACAACGTTACCTTGATTCTTGCAGGCAGATCGGATTTCCCTGATCGGGAAACATGGCCAGCCATTTTGGAGGATAACAAGGATCTGGAGCAATGCAACAAAATTAAATGGATACAGTCGATTGAGAACAAAGGTTCCACAGTAGGTCTCTACAGCGTGGATACAGGTGATCTTCAACAAGTATCAAGACTCATGGTGAACATCAGAGAGAAGTATGGCAAAGTGGATGGCATTGTTCATGGTGCAGGGGTAGCTGGTGAAGGATTCCTTGCGTCCAAGGATGCGGAGACCTTTAACCGTGTGTTGCTTCCGAAAGTCCAGGGAACCTGGAATATGGATCAGGCAACAGCCCACGACTCTCTGGATTTTCTTGTTCTGTTCTCAACCACTTCAACATTATTCAGCTCTCCGGGTCAAGGAGATTATTCAGCAGCGAATAGTTATCTGGATGCTTATGCAGCGTATCGCAACCGCAGGGGTGGACGTACATTAACGATCAATTGGGTGGCCTGGAAAGAGACCGGGATGGCCAAAGATTTTGGCGTAAATGACGACATGGTGTTCAAGTCTGTTTTAACAAATTCTGCATTAAAGGCCTTTGACCAGGCTTTTCAGCGTAAAGTGCATCGGTCTATCATCGGCGAACTGAATTATGACTCGGAATATATGGCCTACGTAGGTGACATGCCAATGATGATGTCCGAGGACGTATACAACACGATTCAGGATCAAAGTGCCGGCGTGATTGCTGAAGTGGAGATGAGAAAGGCAACGCTGAACAAGGAAGTCTCGTTACACGGCCGTAATGATGGTCAATATACAGCCATGGAACAGATGTTATCCCGGATTTGGTCACTTCATTTGGGACTGACAGAAATGGATCTGTATGATGATTTTTACGAATATGGTGGAGATTCCATTATTGGACTCAAGATGGCATCGGATATATACAGGGAAACGGGGATACAGGTTAATCCTTCGGATGTGCTGCAATATCCGACGATCTGGGGACTGGGAGTTCACCTGCAATCTCTGGTCGATGTGGAGAATGCAACAGTCGGACAACAGTCTATCCCTCATGCAGAAGTCAAAGAAAAATATCCACTTTCATCAGCTCAAAAAAGGATATTCTACCTTTGCACTCAGGACCCGGACAACATCAGCTATAACCTGAACAAAGCGTTGATTATGGAGGGGAATTTTGACCCATTCACGTTGAACGGTTATATGAACACTCTGATTCAGCGCCATGAATCGTTCCGTACATCATTTCACTGGGAACAAGGAGAGCCGATTCAGAGAATTCACGAGAACGTGGATTTTTCAATCGAAACGTTGCCAGATGTCATTCGTGGAACGGAAGCAGTCGAAGATGTAGTGAAGCAGTTTGTCCGACCGTTTGATCTGGAAGCGGCACCGTTGATCCGAATGATTGTTGGTTCGTTGGATGACGGTCGCCATCTGTTGATGTTTGATGTGCACCACTTGGTTACAGATGGTATGTCGATGGACAATATGATGCACGAAATCACGTCAATGTACAGTGGTTCACCCCTGCCGGATATTCCTTATCAGTATAGAGATTACTCGGAGTGGAGCAACCAGTATCAGCAATCGGATTCGATTAAATCACAGGAAGCCTTCTGGCTGGAAACGCTGAAAGGGCCATTGCCCACACTGCAACTTCCAACAGACTTTATACGGCCTGATCGAAAAACCTATGATGGAGCCAAAATGACTTTTTATGCCGACGAAGCACTCACTGCTCGTATAGGCAAGCTTGGAGCACGTACAGGAACAACGCTATACATGTTGCTCTTATCCGCCTTAAATGTCCTGTTGCATAAATATACGAACCAGAGTGATATACTCATCGGTTCGCCTGTAACGGGTCGTCAACAGGGTAACTTTGATGCCACCATTGGCATGTTTGTGAATACAATCGTCCTGAGAAACGAACCTGTGCCTGATGACTCATTCAGGGAGTTACTTCTGGATGTGAAGCAGCGTACGTTATCGGCTTTTGCGCACCAGGACTGTCAATTCGACCGAATTGTGCAACTTGTGAATAGTACACGTGATCCGAGCAGAAATCCGCTGTTTGATGTGTATTTTGCACTGCAAAATGTAGGGATGTATACCGGAGAGATTGAGGCTTTCAAAGGCACATTAATTGATTATGACAGTGGAGTTTCACGGTTTGATCTGGCACTGGATGCGATTGAGCGGGAGGGTACGATCGAGTTTATTCTGGAATATAATACGAGCTTGTTCTTGCCTGGCACAGCTGAATATATCGCCAAAGATTTTGTGAAAATCCTTGAGATAATTTCAGAACAGCCGGATACATTGATCTATGATATTGAAGTTGATCGTGTCACGGATATCACGGATGAAGCTGTAGATGAAGAAGTGAATTTCAATTTCTAGCAAGATCACAGAGGGGCGTTGATAGGAATGAAGGTTGGTGTAATCGGAGCAGGCGTCATGGGAAAAGGGGTTGCGCAGAGCCTTGCGCAGTCCCGGCACAACGTGGTTTTGATCGACGTGAATGAGGAAATTTTGGATCAGGCGAGAACAGCCTTGTTTACCAACATCCGGTTTTCCGGCTTCTATAACAAGGATGCTGATGCCGAAGACCCGGATACTGTGCTCTCACGTGTGGAGTTTACGACCCATTATGATTCGCTGAGCGATGCAGATTTTATTATTGAGAACGTGCCTGAGCAATGGGATATGAAAAAAGAGGTCTATGCACAGCTTGAAAACTATTGCCCCGATTCTTGCATTTATTTGGTCAATACATCATGCATTTCGATTACAAAAGTGGGCTCCATCACCAAACGGCCGGACAAGGTCATCGGTGTGCATTTTATGAATCCAGTCCCGTTAAAACCGGTAGTCGAAGCTATTCAGGGTTATCACACTTCGGATACAACGATTGAAGCAACCAGATCCCTGCTCCATACCATGGGCAAAGAAGCCATACTGGTACAAGATCTTCCCGGTTTTGTATCCAACCGAATATCCCATCTTCTAATGAATGAAGCTGCCTTTGTCGTTCAGGATCAGGTAGCTTCACCGGAAGAGGTTGATGATATATTCGTCAAATGTTTTGGACATAAGATGGGCCCGCTTCACACAGCGGATTTGATTGGTCTAGATACTGTGGTTCATTCATTGGATGTACTCTATGAGAGTTATCAGGACCCGAAATATAGAGTATGTCCCTTGCTTCGCAAGATGGTGGATGCCGGATTGTTAGGCGCCAAAAGCGGTCAAGGCTTCTTTGAGCACGTGATTCTGTAAGTGTATCGACTATAAATTATACGAGGTGACTGTGCATGGAGTCCAAAGTCAAAGTAAAAACATTTCTGAGTCGTTTCTATCGCAAACGTGAAATTCAGGATGATGAGGATATTTTTGAATTGGGTTTTGCCAATTCCCTGTTTGCAATGCAGATGGTGATGTTTCTGGAGAAAGAATTCAACATTCGGATTGAGACCCAGGATATGGATCTGAGCAATTTCCGTACGTTGAACAAGATTAATGAACTGATTGAACGAAAGACAGCATAGACTGCCTGAAGGTCTTGAAGCAATAGTTTGGAACAATATGCCAAGGAGGGGTTCAGGTATGGGTGATCCATCGGTAAGTTCGGTAATGGACAAGCAAAAGCAAGAGAAGGTGAAGCTGGTCGTCTGGGATCTGGATAATACAATCTGGGAAGGTGTCCTTCTGGAAGATGAGAATGTTGTCTTGAGAGAGGGAATTATTGATGTGATCCGGACACTGGACGAGCGTGGGGTTCTGCAATCCATCGCCAGTAAAAATGACCATCAGACAGCCATGGAGAAGCTTGAGGAATTCGGAATTCATGAATATTTCCTATACCCCCAGATTCACTGGAATTCCAAGTCGAGCTCGATTCAATCCATCATAACGTCCATTAATATCGGAGCGAATACGGTTGCTTTTGTGGATGATCAGATGTTTGAGCTGGAAGAGGTACAGTTTGAGCATGCTGAAGTTCGATGCATAGATGCTGCCCAGTACCTGGACATTCCTGACATGGAGATGATGAATCCCCGTTTTATTACGGAGGACTCCAGACTTCGCCGTTTAATGTACAAAAGCGATGAGATCCGTAATAAGGCGGAAGAGGAATTCACAGGTCCCAAAGATGACTTTCTTGCTTCACTTGGCATGACATTTACGATTTCTCCCCTCAAGGGAGATGATCTGCAGCGTGCAGAAGAGTTAACGGTGCGGACTCATCAGCTGAACACTACAGGGTATACCTATTCCTATGAAGATCTGGAACAACTCAGTCAATCTCCTAATCACAAAATTCTCATTACAGGACTGGAAGACAAGTATGGAGCATATGGAAAAATTGGACTCGCTTTGCTTGAGCTGGAAGAGGAGTACTGGACCGTGAAGCTGCTGCTGATGTCTTGCCGTGTAATGTCGCGAGGGGTAGGCACGATTCTCATGAATTATATCCTGGAACAGGCGAAAGAAGCCGGGGTCAAGATACGGGCTGAATTCAAAATGACCGATCGTAATCGGATGATGTATCTGACCTATAAATTTGGCGGATTCAAAGAAATCCATCAGGAAGAGGACCTTGTCATTTTTGAACACGACATGAGCTATATTCAGAAAATTCCTTCATATGTGGAACTGAACATTATTAATAATTAATACACCAACCCTATTAATGGAGGTTACGACATGGAAAAAATAGCACTGCTGTTTCCGGGACAAGGTTCTCAGTATGTAGGTATGGGAAAGAGTTTCTATGATCAATATAGCATTGCCAAGCAAACGTATGAGGAAGCGAGTGACGTTGCAGGTGTGGATCTGGCAAAACTATGTTTTGAAGGAAGTTTATCTGAACTGAATCAGAATGAGAACATGCAACCTGCTCTTCTGGCAACGAATGTAGCGGCTTTCAGAGTGTATATGGAAGAAGTGGGGATTCGACCACAATTTTGTGCAGGTCACAGTATGGGTGAATATTCGGCGTTGGTATGTTCAGGTGCCATGACATTTTCCGATGCTGTTCAAATCACCAAATTGCGCGGTGCAATGATGCAGATTCATATTGATCGGGGCACAGGATCAATGACGATTATGGACGGTATTGACGCATCCATTGTGGAGCAACTCTGTGAACAATACAGCGGCGAGCAGGGTGTAGCTGTGGTCTCCTGTTATAATTCGCCAACACAAGCTGCCGTGTCCGGTCATCAATACGTACTGGAGGAGATCGAAGCAGCCGTATTGGATGCCGATGGTCAGGTTACTCCCCTAATGTCCAGTGCACCCATTCATAGTTCGCTGATGGCGGAAGATGCAGAGCGGCTCGGTCAAGAACTGGCAAAGTATTCGTACAATATGTTCAAATGGCCGGTACTATCCAATGTTACAGGTCAACCTTATGGTGATGTGGAGCGAATTCCGGGATTGCTGACAGATCAGATGGTCAAACCTGTGCAATGGACACGGATTCTTCAATACCTTGAGCGTTTCGGTGTCACACTTGCCATCGAAATGGGACCCAAAAATGTATTGAATAAATTGACTAAAACGAACTGTCCTGATATCAATTCGCTCTGCTTTGGCGAAAAAGCGGAACGTCAAAAATTGATCAGCATGTTTCAATCGGATGGCAAGAAGAAAAAAGGAGTACCCACAGTCATAACTAAATGTTTAGCCATTGCAGTGGCAACGCCGAACCAGAATTGGGATGAAGCAGAGTATCAACAAGGTGTTGTTCAGCGTTACAAACGAATCCAGGCAATTCAGGAGCAGGTTGAAAATGCGGGGGACAAACCCTCAAAAGAGCAAATGATAGAAGCGTTGGAACTGCTCAAGGGCATCTTTGAAACTAAAAAGTTACCTGTTAAAGAAAGAAATCAGTGGATGAATCATATCATTGATGATACTGGACATCACTACGAACTGGCTGAGTATCTGGTACACGAAGCTGTCGGCGTAAAGTGATTACATTAGGGGCGAAATACGCTGTAATAGCGTATTCGCCCTCCCATGAATTCAGCAATACAGGCAATACATAAAGGGGGAGAACAAGTGAGAGTGCTATCCGCTGAGAACGTCACTAAGTCCTATGGTAAACACCTAGCGTTAGATAACATGTCCTTTGAGCTTCGCAAGGGTGAGATCCACACAATTCTGGGGACCAACGGTTCAGGGAAAACAACATTTATTAAAGTCCTGGCGACTCTGTTGACCAAGGACTCCGGAATTGTCAATATCGGCGGCTACGATTTGGATACCGATGCGAACATCATCAGGAGACTAATTGGATACGTGGGTCAAGATACTGAACGCTCTGCTTATGCGAGATTAACTGTTCGAGAGAACTTAATATTCTTTGGAAGACTTACCGGACTTAGCAAACAAGAGATTTCTAACCAGATTGACAAATTAAGTACGTATCTGGATTTCTCGGAACATCTGAACAAGCAATTCATGCAATTATCGGGTGGCCAAAAGCAAACCGTTGTCATTATGCGAGCCCTGCTGCATGATCCTGAAGTGATATATCTGGATGAACCGACCAAGGGCCTGGATCCCGTGATCTCCAGACGTGTACGTGAGTTCATTAAAAGTTATGTGCGGGATGAGGGGAAATCCATTATTCTGACCTCTCACATTCTGACTGAGGTAGAGGACATGACGGACCGTGTGTCCCTGATGCGTAAAGGAACGCTCCTTAAAACAGGTACAATTGCCGAACTAAAATCCAATCTGGGCGCAGTTGAATTCATCGACATTCCCAGAGCAGACTTGCCCCCTTCCATTCAGGAGCGAATCACTGCTCTGCCGGAGGTAACTTCCACTATTATTCGTGAGGAGGAAGACACGGTTTCCTTCGGAATCACGAACCTGTACGACGGGATGGGCGCGGTTATTAGTGAATTAAAAGAAGGCAATATCCATACGACCATTCAGCATAGACAACTAACACTTGAAGATTTGTTTGTTCAGCTCTATGTGAAGTCTGATGAGAATTTAGAGTACACATTGGCAGGAGGCAGAGAACAGTGAGTATCGAATACGCTAAAACCGGGACAGGTCAGGAAACGCTAAAGCTGCAAGCGATAGGTAAACCTACCGGATTTTTCACCGTCGTGTGGGCAACAACCGTGAAGGAATTGCAGATTGCTGTAAGGTATCTGCCCAACTTCTTCGGTAACTTCCTACAGTTGGGTCTACGAGTACTCTTTTTCCTGCTGATGTCCACGTTTGTTGTATACGAGGGAGAGAATGTACTTCAAGGAGATAACCTGTTTATCTTTTATCTGGGTGCAATACTTGTATGGCTGTTCTACGGAGTAGCGTTAAACGCACCGCTCGGCGCCGTGACGAATGATCTCCATAACGGCACTTTGGAGTATCTGTACTGCAATCCAATCTCTCGTTATGCGTATTATGTAGGGACGGTTGTAGCCAGTGCATTAATGAATGTCATTGTGTTCATACCGATGTATATTCTGCTTGTTCTGTACGCAGGTCTCAACTTTGCTGAATCCATGATGATTCTAGTCACCTGTCTTGTGGTCATCGTTGCATTAATGGCGCTTGGCGTCATGATTGCACTACTGGGGATTCTGTACCGCCAGGTCTCATCCATTGTGGGTATTTTGTTTATCATGTTTGAATTTGTAGCAGGTGCTTATTTCCCAGTGGACCAGTTTCCGGCAGTCGTTCGTTGGATCGCATATCTCCTGCCTTATACCTGGGGGTATGATATGGTGCGTTATTACAGTTTCAAAACAGATTGGGTGCCCCTTGCACCGATCTGGATGGAATGGTGCATTCTCATCTTTTTTGCCATTTCGTATACAATTATCTCAATCGTTATGCTGCGCAAGGTAGAAAAGATGGCAAAGAAAAAAGGTCTCAACCTAATCTGATTATTCTTGATCTCAAAGAGAAGGGGAGGCGTGCTAATTGTCAGCAGAGCCAGGTGCATTCATGCAAAATTTGCTATTATCGAGCCGAAAGTTCGAAGAGGAGAAGCAATATTGGCTAAACCATCTCTCGGGGGACCTTCAATTCAGCATGTTTCCTAGTGAACAAACGAGGGGAACATGGGGTGAGCAAGTGTTTGAGGAGATGCAAATTGCATTTCCTCAACCTGTTTCAGAACAAATCTTTCGCATTTCCGGGAACACCGAAGCAGGGGCATTTATTCTTCTTCTGGCAGGTGTCACATACGTGTTACACCGTTATCTGGACAATGACGATATAACTGTAGGTATTCCCGCTTCATCTGGTGCAACAAATTCAAGTCAACTACGTGCTATTCGCATCAATTTTGGTGAAGAGTGTTCTTTTAAGGAAGTTGTTCTTCAGCTCAGGACCCTTGTGGGTGCGGCCAAAAAGTTTAACCATCTTTCGCTGGAGAAAATTCTTGAATTGCTTGGTCATGAAGGGACAGACTTGCCAAGGGTAGCCACTGTGGTTCGTATGGACAATATGCAGGAGAATCTACAGGAAACAGGCCCCCTAGCCGATATGGTGTTTTCACTTCAAATGTCTAAAGTGGGGCTGGCGCTACGCATGAATTACAATGCCGCAATATATTCTCCAGCAACTATTGAACAGATTGTAGACCACGTGATACGTGTGCTCTCTATTTGTACAGCCCATCCAGATGAGGGATTACATCATATAAAGATGCTCTCGCGCAAGGAAGACCAGGTTATTGAACATCTGAATGATACGGAGATCCGTTTTCCTGAAGCTCGTTCAATCATCCAGATGATTCAGTCCTGGTCTGCACAACAGCCGGATATTCCCGCAGTGATCTGCGGAGAAAATATCCTTACCTATCAAAGCTTGGATTACAAATCAGATCAACTTGCGAAATACCTGTTAGCTCAGGGAGTAAGATCAGGCGCTATTGTAGGAATTCTGTTAACGCGATCGGAAGACATGCTCTTGGCTATGCTGGGTGTACTTAAGGCGGGGGCTGCTTACATGCCAATGGACCCCGCATATGCAAATAATCGATTGCAGTTCATGCTGGAGGATAGCCAGGCTGCGATTCTGCTAACGAACCCCGATCTGATCGGCTCACTCATATACACAGGACAAATAATCGATATTTCTCGCATGGAAGAATGGGATGAACAACATATCTCTCTGCCAGTTGTTTCGTCGGAGCAGTTGGCTTATTTGATATATACTTCCGGATCTACAGGCAGGCCAAAAGGGGTCATGATTGAACATCGGGCACTAAGAAACTTTGTGGAAGGTGTATCCCGCAGCATTTCTTTTGAGGCTGGCAAACGAATTCTCGCCCTCACAACATTCTCCTTTGATATCTTTGTACTGGAAACGCTTGGGGCACTCGCTAACGGGTTAACACTGATCATGGCAGTAGAAGAGGATCAGTTAAGTCCAAGCCGTATTGCGCATCTAATTGTTACTCACAACATTGAATTAATTCAAATAACGCCTTCTCGACTGCGGATGCTTCAGATTGGGCTTACAGCCGATTCACCGGTATGGAGCGTAATCCAAATATTGATGATTGGAGGCGAAGCTCTACCGTATGCCTTGTATGAAGAGGTAGCGGGAATGACCTCTGCCCGCATCTACAATATGTATGGTCCCACAGAAACAACAATATGGTCGAGCATTAAGGAACTTTCGCCTACCACGACAATTTCGATCGGTCATCCGATTGCAAATACCCGTATTTATATTCTGGATAAGCGGCATCGGCATATGCCAATCGGAGCAACGGGAGAGTTATGCATCGCAGGAGATGGAGTAGCCAGAGGTTATTGGAACAGACCTGAGCTTACGGCCGAGAGGTTTCTAAAAGATCCTTTTCATGAAGGCGCTTGTATGTATAAAACAGGAGATCTCGCACGTCTCAATGCTAATGGAGATCTGGAGTATCTGGGTCGTTCCGATTTTCAAGTGAAAATACGTGGTTATCGGATCGAACTCGGGGAGATCGAGAACAGGTTGCTCCAGTACCCGGCTATCTCGGCTGCTGCGGTCACAGTTCGGTCAGATCAGGATGGGCAGTCCCTGTTATGTGCCTATTACACAGTAACGGAGAGCCAAAGTCTCAATCAGGAGCAATTGCGATCTTTTTTGCTGACAGAGTTGCCTGAATATATGCTGCCCTCCAGATACACCATGTTGGATCATATGCCATATACGGCCAATGGGAAGTTGGACCGAAAAGCTCTTCCAGATCCCTTGCTCTTACAGGGAGAAGGGACAGATATTACACTTCCACGCAATGCATTAGAGCAGGTGCTCGCCGAATTGTGGTCGGATCTGTTGCAATTAAAAGAGATTGACGTTCATGCCCGCTTCTTCGAAATTGGAGGGCATTCACTGAATGTCATCAAACTTGAGGCGAATATGGAGAGGCAGAGTATTCCGCTTACTGCTGATGAAGTGATGCGGCATGAGACTATTGCATCACTGGCTGAAGTGCTTCGAAACAAGGGATATGAAGCGGATAAGTATAACTCTGAAAAAGAGATACTTCTTGAAGAGCAGGATATGCCAGAGACAGATGGTGCAATGAAGCAATTTACCGAGGAAGTCGGGGCAACGGCGGAAGCGAATCATCTTATATTACATCATTCCCATAGGCCAATAGTTATCATCGCAGGAATAGAGCCGTTTAATGATGTTTTCTACAAAAACTGCTTCTATAATTCACTCTTTCCCGTATTGAACTTCTATTCTATTGGTGTACTGCCTGTGATGATTAACGACCGAATGCACTATAGATTCGATGAACATCAGGGCATACTCCGATTAGAGTATCAAGCTGTATTATCAGATGACCAGCTAATTGAGCGCATGGGGATAACTTATGAAACGAAGACCTACAGCGGGGATGTACGAAAAGAGATTATAGAAGCGGTTAACTTGAACCGCCCAGTAATTATCCGAGTGGACTGTTATTACGAGTCCATGCGCAAAGACATGTATTTACGTACCCACTGGCCACATTCCTTATTAATCTATGGGTATGATCTCCAACGGCAAGTGTTCCATGTAATAGAACATGATCACCGGGACAATCTCACGTATCAACCGATGGAGATGCCTATGAAAGATATTGTACAAGCTTACGAAGGATTCGTACGGCATTTCATGGAGGAAGAAGAAGTACCCACGTTCTACGCATTTTCAGCTTGTGAAACTGTCTCACACAAAAGAAACAGCATCATGCTGGGAGAACTGCGTGACATGTTTATTCATCATGTGCGCGTTACACCAGGAGATATTAATCAGGAACTGAGTCATCTTATGTCCTTCATACAGAAGACGTATCAGTTCAATGAAGAAGATTCACCTGATATGGTCTATGCTGAACTTGTTCTACAATCCATTGTAGACACTGTGAATGCCAAAAAGGTCGAAACCTATCGTATGCAACGGTTATATGAACATCATACCGATCTTGTTTCTGCTGCTCAGGCAATACAGGATCATTGGAGTGAGTTACGTAATGTGCTGGCGAAGGCGGTATATCGGGAGAATATGACACATAATCAGTGGAGAAAATTCACAAGCAAGCTGGAAGCCATTCATGAACTGGAGAAGCATAACTTAATAAATTGCTCAGGATTGGAGATCAGTCATGATTAAAAAATTGCAAGTGAACGAGCCTTTAATGACTACCTACCCACATCACGCGAGTCTCTTTTCCATGTTGGATTTGGACAAGCGTTCACGTAGCTGGATTTATCATAATTTTCTATTGGTCATCCTGCATCACAATGATGAAGGGGGCTATGGATTGGACGTCTGTTCACAGTATTATCCTTGGCACAAATTCAAAATGTCGACATGCCCTATGTTGATTACAAGGGTGTACGATAGAGATATGATTTTAAAACAGTGGGAACTGCAAGATTTTATAGTGGAACTAATTCAAAAGAATAATTATATTTATTTCCTGAGAAATATTCCTGGCGGTGGTAAACATGAGGTATTCATCTCTGGATTCGATTCGGATCGTAAAGAGTTTCTGTGCCATGATTTTTGGGATGGATTCTATGGTGAGAAATGGCTTCCCTATGATGAGATCACTGTTATTCAAGATTCGAATTTCGATGCTGAATGGTCTACGGATTACCTAAACGGAATATGGGCCATTGAAAAGACAGAAGAGTACAAGGAACCAAGTGAATATTATTATGAAACGGTTCTCCAGTTCTCCAAAGAGGATCTAATGAATATTTTGAAAGAATACGTAGGAGAGACTAATCAAGTTCGCAGTGTTCTGAGAAAGGATCACCGTTATCTTGGAAGTGAAATATACGATAAGATGATTGATATGCTGGGGATGCAGAAGGAAGGGATGCAAAATCAGCCGTTTGCTATACATCCTTTTCACCTGCTTTACGAACATAAACAACTGCTTGCTCAAGCCATACTTGACTTTCTCCCCGATCCTTCGATAAAAATAAGGTTGGAAGAACTGGTTAGCGAAGCTTTAAAACTCCGTAATCTGGTCATGTATATGAATCAATTCATCATGGAGCAGGGTGTATACAAAAAGTATGATGTCATGCTGGATAAAATCATTGAATTGAAAAATATGGAATTGGATATTGTGAAACATGTATTCGAATACGAGTATCAATCACAGTTAGGACAATAATTAAATACGATGTATCTACGATAAGATAGACCCATTCATTTAATTCTTGAATGGGTCTATTGAACTTTTCTATTATACTTTCCGATGACGTTACCCTAATATGGATAATAACCTGCTTTTTACATAGGAATTATATAGTATGGGGAATGCCAAGATGCCACAATGGAAGCGAAATCTGTATATTCTGTGGTTCGGCCTGTTTCTCAATCATATGGCATACTCACTGTCCGTTCCGTTTTTTCCTATATTTCTGCAAAATGATCTTGGTATCCAGAGCGACTTGGAAGCTTGGTCCGGTATTTCGATCTCCATGAGCTTTCTGATCAGTGGATTATGCGCACGGTAATGACGTTAATATAACGTGTTGCCGCTCTTTTTGATGGTTTCTTTTTCGGAGAGTACTGCTATTATAAAATGATAAACAAGCTGCAATTCCAGACGAGTCACAGGAGGAGATTAGGATGATTAGAGGGTTAACGAATGCGGGACTGGGCAATATCGAGTCTGATGAACAATATATCACGGATGCGGCCAAGCACGGATTCGGATCTGTAGATTTGAATCCGCTCTCATTGATTGAAACGTATGGCAAGGAACAGGCACAACATCTGCTGGCAAGCAATCAGGTGATCATCGGTTCATCGGGTCTGACGGTGGAGTGGCGGACAACAGATGAGCAATTCCGTGAGGGGTTGCAATCGTTGGTCGCTATGGCAGAAGCTTCTGCTTCGCTAAACTGTTATAGCTGTTGCACGTATATTTTACCCTCAACGGATCAACCGGCAGCGCAATTTATGGCGGCGGCTACGAAACGTTTGAGACTCTGCGCAGATATCTTGGACGCTTACGGGATTAAGTTGGGTCTGGAGTTTGTGGGATGCCATCACTTGCGGACGCAATGGAAGAATCCGTTTATCTGGCGTGTGGAAGATACGCTGGACTGGATCGAGACGATCCATGCACCTAACGTAGGTTTACTGGTAGATTCCTATCACTGGCATACAAATGGTTTACCGATGGAAGATCTGTTGAAGCTGAAGAAAGAACAGGTTGTTCATGTGCATATCAACGATGCTTATGATTTGCCGATAGAGGAATTACTGGATTATGAGCGTTTGTACCCCGGCGAAGGGGTCATTGATCTGGGCGGATTTCTGAGAAATCTGCAGGCGATTGGTTACAATGGTGTGGTGGCTCAGGAAGTACTGGCACCGGCATCGAATCTAAGTTTGAGTGAAATATTGGCTAAATCGAAAGCAGGTTTTGACAAGGTATTTGCAGCAATCTAAGTTGCTGAAAAAAAGGAGGGGGTGTTCCTAGCTATGTTTATGGCTTAGGGAACCCCCCTGTTCTTGTTCAATTAATCCAGTACGCCGTGATCTTTCATCAGTTGTTTCGTAACGATCCACAGTCTGTTTTACATGACCTCATCTCCGCCAGGATTTAGGGCATTTACGCGAATTCCGGTTCCACGCCATAGTCTGGCTAGTTCACCAGTATAATATTGAGCAGTTTGGTTTGAGTTAATAATAATGAGTGAAAATTCAGTCAAAACCAAATGCAATGGACCGCAGTTCGGTCAGCCGATTAATCAAACAACTTGAAAAGTCGGGATATGTTAGCAAAGAGCAAGACCCCAAGGATCGGCGCGGGGTGTTACTGTCTCTTACGGAACTTGGTCAACAATCGACGGTCGATGCGCTCAAGGAGAAGGAGTCAGCTTTTTATGACCGTATATCGAGATGGGATGATAAGGAACTGGAGCATTTCACCGCCATGCTCAGGCAGTTTAATGGATTGGAAGAAAAGTGAGAGGAACATTAGTGTGGATTGTATTTGATACCCGAACCATAGGACATGTCACCATTGAGCGAGGTAGACTACAAATTCATAGCAAAAGCGGACATCTGGTGATGTCCGCTCGTGAAGTTCCCAGATCATTTATAGTTTCCAGGGAAGCTGCGGGATTTTATATCGGAAACCCTGATGGTTCCCTTTTTTCACATATATCCAAGGTGGGGGGACAGGGGTGCCTAGTGCTTTATACAAGACCGTTCCTTCATCGCTTGTGGAATATTTTTCGATACTACTTTGCATATCCTCCCAATGAATCTTACCTTGGTAAGACAGTGTCTGCCCTTGAACGATAACATGAGGTGCACCTGAAATAACTCTCTGCGTTATGTTGAGAACTCCAACCTTTCCTGAGGACAACATCATCAATTCGCTCATGAAAAGGATGATAATCAAAATGACTATGCTCACAATCCATCGCTTTTTTCTCATTTTGTGACCTCCGCTACCTAGGGGATCATTCCCTCATAGTTAATGTCTTTTAATGACATAATCTCGTCAGAGATTGTATTGATTTTGACTGAATAGGGCCTAATAGCTTGCAGGAATTCATTAATGATTTGCTTGCGATCCTTATCAAAGACGGCAGATGTTATGTGATTCTCCTTTAATACGTTATCGTTCATTATGACTTGTTTAGCATAACTGACTGAATTACTATAATCGATTAGATGCGTAACCCCCGTGAATTTGCCATTAGTTAATGTACCTTTGGAGAATTCGGATGGTTTAATCCCAATATATTTTTCTGAAGAACCGTGTTTCTTTTTATAATTGATAATCGTGTCAAAAAAGTACGGGTCCCCGGTTAACTTTTCGTTGAAATAATCATTTTTGAGAACAATCGTAGTCGTATGATCGGTATACCCTAGTGAAACAGTATCTGAAGAGTGGATTGCATAATATCCCTGAGACATCTTGCCCTGATTGAATGTTCCATCGTTAATGGTGTTGTTGTAACGGTCATGTATAGGGTAAACCTTACCATCAGAAGTAAGATACTGTACTTCTAACCATTGCGTAATTTCTTTTCCTTTACCATGATATGTATCATTAATCCATGATCCGGTGTAGGTTTTTGTAATGAATTCACCTGTTCCATGGCCCATATTAGATTCATTGTAATCCTCAAAGGGGACACCTCCACCTTTAACTAATGTATATGTATACTTGCCTTTTCCTTGCCGCTTACCACTCACCCAATCTCCAGAGTAAACTTCGGTTTCTTCCCATCTCGCGGTTCCTTTACCATGAGGTTTTCCGTTTAAAACTTCACCATAGTACGTCCCTCCATCGGACAATTTTAAGTTTACTTTCTTCGATGCTGCTTCTGTTGGAGTAGAGCTTGATAATAGTACAATGATAACGATGATCGTTAATCCAAAACCGAGATAGAATCTTTTCAAAAGTGTGCAACCCCTTCAATGAATAATGATCTTTGTGTTGTTAGCCATCTTCAACATTATCGGTTTATGTATCGTATTTTTCCAGTTTAAATATAAAGTGGAGATCGGTCGGATTTCACAAACAACTCGTCCCCAGTTCACAAAAGCAAAGATGTAAGGGCCAAAACAAAATCCAGCTCAACCCAAAGTACCTGCGGATTCAGGGCGTATTATGCCCATGATCCGGGGTGCTTTTTTCTATACTCAGCGTATACGTAACCCTGATCTTTTTACAAAACTCATTATTTTCTCCGCTTTATCATTCCTCATTCACCAGTTCTCCTCCTAATGATCCACAGCAGTGGTGGAACTTTCCTGAATCGTGAACAATCTCTGAATTTTGTATCTCCTCCTATTTGCAGCGTTATTCCTAGATTCACTCTCCAAATATGGAGCAGTATAGAGTATGACTTCGTCAGGATAAGTTAGAAAAACCTTTAACGGAATATGAAAGAATGCAGGTATATGTAAAATTTTAAATACATACTTCCAGGCCGTTGACCCTGCCCCCAAAAGTCTCTTATATTTACTCCCGACACAACAACTCAGAACGGGTGGTGGGATAATTTTGTTCATTAATAAAGGCAAGAAAGTGCTCGCTATGCTTACACTTATACCCTTGGCTACAGGGATGGTCATGGGGGCTTTCCCTGCTGCGATAACGTATGCAGATGCGGGAGACAACACATCGATCAACAGCTCGGCAACAGGTTCTTGGCAAACGGGAGATTTGCATGTACATACGTTTGAGTCCGATGATGCACAGGTTTCACTGGAGAACGTGCTTGATGCGGGTTTAACGAAATATGGGTTGGACTGGATCGCCCTTACGGATCACCTGCGGTTATCCAAGCGAGATCACAACGGGAACGATATTTCGGGTGGACCAATACCGATGTCTCAGGGAATGAATGAATATCAGGTACCACAGATCAAGGCACTTCAGGATGCAGGCAAATACGCAGGTAAAACGATCTTCTCCGGTTTCGAATGGGACATGCCGACACATGAACACGTTGGGGTGGGGATTCTTACGGATGAGCCAAACTCAACCGAAGCGCTAAACGCTGCCAAGGAATTCGAATACCGTTTCACGAATCGCGCAGCGAACCTGTTTAATGCGGCGGACGTAACAAAATGGGAGCAGAACGGAGGGCGTGCTTACACGACTCATCAGGATGCGTTAACCGCCATCAATTGGCTCGCGACCAACTATCCAATGACAAGTTATGCGATGATCAACCATCCTTCACGCGGCAAAAACAAATATACCATCGCGGACTTCCGTGAGTTCAACGATCTGGCTCCACAAGTGGTATTCGGTATCGAAGGCATGCTGGGCAATCAGATGGAACCGGATCGTGGAGGGTACAACACAAGTTACAATGTAGCTAATCCAACCGCAGATGATGGATACAAATATCGTACATACGGCGGTGTAGACTATATGGTCGCCAAGGTTGGCGGACTATGGGATGCATTGCTTGGAGAAGGACGTCACTTCTGGAACTATGGCAATTCGGATTACCACTTCAAGACGATTGGCACGAATTCCAGTGGTTATTTTCCGGGCGAATATGCCAAGACGTATTCCTGGGTTGAGGGTACAGGTATGCAGGCTGTTCTGGATGGACTGCGTTCGGGGAAATCATTTTCCGTATTCGGTGACCTGATCAACGCACTCGATTTCACGGCTTCCGGAGCGGGTGCTCAGGTTGAGATGGGTGGAGACCTAGGTGTGACCCAAGGTGACGAAGTGGAACTGAAGATTCGCTTCAAGAGTCCAACGACGAGCAACAACTATGAAAAACCAATTAACAGTGGTACGTCCGCTGGACAAGTACCCGTGGTGGATCACGTCGATCTCATCGCTGGGGATGTGACAGCCAAGGCCCAGAAGGGTACAGCCGCATATACCAAAGACACCAACGATTCTACCAAAGTACTGGCTACCTTCACATCCAACGATTGGACGACAGATGCTGAAGGCTATAATGTCATCACGTACAAAATCAAAGCCACAGACCAGGATCGGTATTTCCGCCTGCGCGGTACGAATCTGGGAATGAACGTGACAGGTGAGACTGTCAATGGTGAACCGCAGCTTGATCCGAAAAATACGACAGCGGATGCAACGACTCGTTTTGATCAAATTAACGATAGCAATTATCGCGACCTGTGGTTCTACTCCAACCCAATCTTCATGAGTGCTACACCTTACAGTGACGCACAGGCGGTAAACGATACAATCCAAGCAATCGATCTGGGCGATCTGAACGCGGTCCATTCCGATCTTGCCCTTCCTGTTGAAGGGAAGCATGGAGCAACGATTAGCTGGTCCAGCTCCAACCCGGAACTAATGAATAACGAGGGCAAGCTGCAAACGCAACCGGACAATAATGAGCGATTGGAACTGACGGCAACCGTGCAGCGTGGCACGGAATCTCAACCCAAAACGTTCACTGTCATTGTGGAAGGCACGAATAATCAGGCGCTGGTGTTGAAAAGTAACATGACAACCGCTGACGGCCAGCCGTATCACACGGATACATGGACGAATCAGTCTGTAACCGTTAGTGTAACCGCCGCAGTATACGCACCTGCTACTTCTGCGATCATCGAGTTGTCCCGTGATGGAGGGCAGACATATGAACGATATACAGAGAATACGCCTTTGGAGATAACGGAGCCGGGGGAGCACAACCTTTTATTCCGGGCAACCGATGATCTGGAACAAACGTATACTTTACCTCTGGTCATCAAAACTGACCGTGAGATTCCCGTCATCACCCTGCAAGGTAGCAGCCAGATGACGCTGAATGTGGGAGACACTTACAATGAGCCTGGAGCACAGGCTTCTGATGATGTCGGCATCCGTGGTTCCGTGCAGGTGGATGGCACGGTGAACACACAAGCAGCAGGAATCTACACCCTTCGGTATAACGTGAAGGATATTGCTGGTAATGCAGCACAAGAAGTTATCCGTACCGTGACTGTAGAAGCACGCTCAGGCAATGGTGGCGAGGGTTCAGGTGGAGGTAATGGAGGCAACTCTGGTGGGAATTCAGGAGTAAGCACACCAAGTGTGCCAACAACGCCTACCGTTCCAACCACACCAACGAACCCTGAAACGGAATCAGATGCATCCACTGAAGTGAAGGTTGAGGTGGAAGCGAATCAGCCGGTCCAAGCCGGATTGAAAGACATCGTACAATTCAACGCTCCAGCGGGAGCCATTGGTTCCAAGGATACGTTGCACGTGTCTGTGGTTGCCAAGGACAAGTTGCAGAATACAGCTTCCCTGAATGTACTTGGACAAGCTGTACAGATTAGTCGCAGTGGCGGAAGAACGTTGAATGATCAGGCGGCATTGAGCTTGAAAGTGGATTTGGCAGATCTGCCGAATGGCACTCAACCTGCAATCTACTATTATAATGAAGCTCGTCAGAGCTGGGTGTTTATCGGTGGCAGGACGAATGGAGCAGGAAGCATAACGGCCAGTGTGAATCATCTGGGTACATTCGTTGTGTCAAGCTATGTACCAATGAATCTGTCTGACCTGAATGGACACTGGGCTTCCGACTACGCAGATCGTTTGCTGGGCATGAACGTGATTCAAGGGTACACAGATGGAACATTCCAACCATCGAAGAAGATTACCCGGGCAGAGTTTGTTACGTTGCTCAGTAAGGCGCTGTCATTGAAGTCCGTGGAGTCGGATACAACGTTTGCGGATCAAGGTAATCTGCCAGACTGGGCGAAAGGCGACATTGCCGCAGCTGTGCAAGCTGGAATCGTGAAAGGCTACGGCGATAACACATTTAAGCCCGATCGGACGATTACCCGAGCCGAGATGGCAGTCATGATGGCGAATGCGCTGAAAGTAAGTTCAGATGCACAAGCCGGCATGTCAGGCGATACATCCGTTAAACCAAATTTCACTGATGCATCGCAGACGCCTTCTTGGGCACAGGAAGCGCTGAATGCAGCGGTACAGGCCAAAATTGTGAGCGGATATACGGACCATACGGTTCGTGCAGGAAGTGAAACGACACGTGCGGAAGCAGCAACGATGATCTATAACTTGTTGCTCGCCATGTACGTGTAAGAAGTGTAGAAGAGATTTAACTGTGTGTAAATTAGATAGGAATAGATGGAAATAGACGAAAAGTAGCTAAAAAGTAGAAGAAAAAACTGATATCCTTTTGGGGTGTCAGTTTTTTTGGGATAAAGGCTGTCTCATCTTGGTGGCATGTAAGGCATTCCATTGCTGTAATTCACGAAACGAAAGGGCAAGTTACTGTGATAGAATGAGTTAAGTCTGGATGATGAAACGGTGGGGGCTTAAAAATGAACAAAACGGAGCGGCAGCTTGCGATTACGCTTGAATTGCAGCGAAGAAAGATGTTAAGAGCAGAAGATTTAGCGGCTCAATTTGAGACAAGTGTACGTACAATATATCGAGATATTCAGGCATTAAGTGAGGCTGGTGTTCCGATTATGGGAGCGCCGGGTCATGGGTATTCCCTCATGGAAGGATATTTTCTGCCCCCGGTAAGCTTCACCGCAGAAGAAGCCGTGTCCCTGCTCATGGGAGCAGATTTTATCGAACAGAGGTTGGATACAGAATACGCTATGGAGGCTAAGTCGGCTCAACGGAAAATTGAAGCGATTTTACCAGAAGCCGTTCGTAACGAATCCACGCGTGTTCGGGAAACGATGCGACTGCTTCATACGGTTGAACCCTTAACCCGAACAAGGGTTAAAACATACCTTAACCAGATACGGAATGCCATTCTGGAGCAACGTAAGATCAGCTTTATGTACCTGAAGAAAATGGCGGGATCGGATGGCAATCGGTATAACATGCGTGAGGTTTCACCCTATGGTCTCTCGCTGGTTCAGGAAAATTGGGTGTTGATCGCACGTTGTGATCTAAGGCAAGACATTCGTCATTTTCGTTTGTCACGCATGACTGAACTTTCAGAGCTGGAGGAGCACTTCCATTTGCCCCCTGATTTTGATCTAAACAGTTATCGACCTCCTGACGACCGTAACGAACACGTATACATTCGGGCTAAACCTGAGATTGCTGACAAAATTATGGAGGCCCTTCATTTCTATATGGATGCATTTGAGGAGCGAGAGGATGGTGTGGTTTTTCATTTTCGTGTCCGCTATCCGGAGGAAATATTGCATTATTTGCTTGGCTGGGGTGGGGATATCGAGGTCTTGGAGCCGGAATCTTTACGCTTTCGAATGCAGGAAGTCGCCAAAAACATCTTGAAACACTACTGACATACACCTGTCAGTAGTGTTTTTTTATATTTGGATATATCACAGATCAAGAGGAATTGGAGTGGGTTGAAGAATGAGAAGTACAACGGAAGCATTGAAATCATTGGAAACTGCAGTAGAACGATATTTGGCAGAACTGAACAAATTGGATATGGATAGCTTACATAGAAAACAGAGTGAGGAGGAATGGTCCATTGGACAGATGTATGTACATTTGATTCAATCAGCGCGTTTCATGCATCTTCATAATGTTGAAGAGCAGTGTTTGAGCAGCAAGGATTCGGCGTTAAACTCGGATGAGGAAAAAACGGAACTGGGTAGGCAAGTGTTTGAATCAGGACACTTCCCTCCCGTTCCCGTTAAAGTACCTGCTTCCCCTCAGTACACCCCGCAACCACCCGAGAGCAAGGATTCGTTGATCGATGGTCTTCACATGGTTGTGGAGCGGATGAGGAGTACAGAACCTCTTGTAAACCAAGCATCGGTAAACAACAAAATACGTCATCCAAGGCTTGGCGCTCTAAACGCACAGGAGTGGTTTTTGTTGATAGAAATGCACTACAGACATCATTTTTTACAATTGGATCGATTGATATCGAATCTGGAAATGTATACGAGAGAAGGGAATGGGATGTATCTATGAAACCAAATCAGGACAGTAGATATTGGATTGGTGTTGTATCAGCTTCTCATGTGAATGTAGCCGTAGAGGGAGGGTTTGCGCAGCTTTGCCATGGTAAGTCAGCGATGTTGAGACAGATGTCCCCGGGTGACTGGATGATATACTATTCTCCACGTACAGAGATATCAACAGGGAAGCCACTTCAGGCTTTTACCGCTATTGGTCAGATTATCGACGACAGGGTTTACCAATATCAGATGTCGGAATCATTTGTACCCTTTCGCCGAGATCTACGTTATCTTCCATGTCGAGAAGTAAAGATCGCAACGTTGTTAGACCAACTCAGTTTTACGCGCGGGAATCGCAATTGGGGGTTCCCATTTCGTAAAGGTCACTTTGAGATTGGGGCTGAAGACTTCATGATGATAGCTTCCTCCATGTTGGAAGATGAGACACAGTCACTACTGGATATTAGCTTAAGCCAGAAATGTTAACTAAACGAAAAGGCCCATAGATTGTCTATGGACCTTTTTGCTTTATGGATAATCATATCCTCCACCGTTGATATTACATTTGCGAAGACGATGAATGCCCAAGGAAAGACCTTTAATCGCCCCGTATTTCTCAATAGCTTGAATCATATACACAGAACAGCTTGGTTCAAAACGACATTTGTTCCTCACTTCAATGGGGGCAAAACGTTGATAAATTCTAATACTCCATATCAGGATTGCTCTAACACGTCGTAGAACTATGAAAAACATACTTGCTATGAAAACAATCTGGGCACCTAGCAAAGCATTTACTGGAATGAATAGATTCAGAAGATAGAAACAGATCATAGAGATGACTAGTCCTGTGAATAGTGCAAGTGTAACGTTGAGTAAAGACTTCAACCAATCGATTTCTGGAATAACATGAGTTCTTATATAGAAACTGCTTCGAGGGTCGTTTTCTTCATGATGTGTATGTAAGAGTCTAATAAGTTCTTCTTCGGATGGCATGTTATTATATATCAGTTCCTCAGATTCTGAGTTTCTCATGATTGTTGTGCGATTAATGCATCTCTCTGTAGAAAATCAGCATATAATGATGCGTTGTAACGGGTTGCTGGAGACAACCGGGCTTCTCGGTAACGGCTAGCGACTCCATGGATTGATAGATCCATCCGGATTGTGCTTTGTGATTGATGATATCAGCAAATAAATTAACAGCAGCCTGAGTATCACCTCGGTTTACTTGAACATTTTTGGGACCTGGAACAACTGTGTACTCTCTCATTTAGATCATCCTTTCATATGTTGGAATTATGACAATAGACATTCCATTATTTTACTATGTGTATGGTGAACTGTCGATTGAAACTTATTAGATGAGATTGGATTAAATTATAGGCCATCTAACAGGATGGTCTTTATTGCTATTAAGGTTTAAATTCAAGTGGAAAAGTCAATAAAAGCTCTGTAAGCAACGCTGTACAATCCACTGAAAAACAGTACAATTGAACCTATAATAACATGAGATAAAGAGAGGTACTTCTCCATGACAGAAACAAGTGGAAATCGCAAAGTTGACGGCTATATAAAGAAACTTAAATCGTGGAAGGAAGAATCCACGAAGCTGAGAGAGATTATTCGGGATTTTGACCTGACAGAGGATATGAAGTGGATGCACCCTTGTTACATGCTCGATGGGAAGAACATCGTTCTCATCCATGGATTCAAAGAGTACGTAGCCATTCTGTTCTTCAAAGGTGCTCTTCTGAAGGATATGCATGGCATTTTGGTCCAGCAAACGGAAAATGTACAGGCAGAGCGCCAGCTTCGCTTCACCAGTCTGGAGCAGATTGTGGAGCAGGAGGCTATGATCAAAGCCTATATCCAGCAAGCGATTGAAGTGGAACAGGCCGGACTGCAAGTAGAAATGAAAAAGACTGCCGAATATAGCGTTCCCGAGGAGCTTCAACAGCAGTTCGATGAGAACCCTGCTTTCCGGGATGCATTTGAAGCACTGACACCCGGACGGCAGCGGGCCTATCTCTATTATTTCTCACAACCGAAGCAATCCAAAACAAAAGTGTCACGAATCGAGAAGTACATGCAGCCGATCCTGGAGGGTAAAGGGTTGAATGATTAATCTTATAACTATATATTTAAGGGAAATGAAGAGTTAAACGAGTTGAAAGCCTTTCAGATATAATCCGAAAGGCTTTTTTGCTGTTTTTGCTGAAATGAAGATAACAGGAGGTGTCCCGTATGATTCGAACTTACCAATACTACGCAATCTTTAATTTTGCTGAGGATGGAATTAATGTTACATTTCCTGATTTGCCTGAATGTATCACCTGTGGCGATTCAGTTGAAGAAGCATTATTGATGGCGAAAGAAGCACTAGAATTATTTTTGGATGGAGAACCTGTTGAAGATATTCCGCCACCTCAAAGCATAATGCTTGAATTATGAACTCTAAAGATAAAGCGTATTTAATTGAAGCCAATATTACGTAGTACTGATCGACTCTATGTTTATATATCTGAATTCACCAAACTGAGTTTAGAACATCGTCGACTTCTTGGATTCTTGTGACAGATGGTGTTTGAATTAGATTTCCCTTGACCATGACCATAGAGATGTCTGACAAGGCCTCAATATGTTCCAGCGGATTCTGCTCCATCATAATCAGATCAGCATGTTTCCCGATATCCACCGTCCCTGTTACATCATCAACGCCTAAGATCTTCGCATTGGTTCGAGTTACCATGTCGATGACCTGTTTGTTGCTCAGGTCGGCCTGTCTCATGTAGTGGTCCATCTCTCTCCACATATCATAGTGAGTCACATAAGGCATGGCGGCATCGGTGCCAATCCCGATGGTGATGTCGTTTTCGATCGCTTGCTTGACGCCTTTGAGCATGGAATCGTAGACGAGTCTGGAATTCTCTTTTACCGTTGCACTGACCTTCGTTACGCTGGTATCCAGTGAGGCGGATGGATAAGCGGCTTGCAGGGTGGGGATGAGTGCGGTGTAGCCATTCAGGGCATTGGGATTATTTTTGTACAAACGAATGATATCGTCATCCATCTCCGAACCGTGCTCGATCGTATCGACGCCACCCTGTAACGCAACGCGTACACCTTCCGTGCTTTCCACATGCGCTGCCACCCGCAGGCCAATCTTATGCGCTTCATCGCAGATCGCTGCAACTTCCTCCACCGTCATCTGTAAACGACCAGCTTCGCCCACCATTTTCGCATCCGTCACGCCACCCGTCACACAGATTTTGATCAGATCCACACCGTGTTTCACATTCAGCCGTACATTTTTTCGTGCTTCCCACGGAGAATCGCCCACCAGAGCGAGGAATGGAGCACCATGTCCGCCCGTGACACTTAGGAAAAACCCGGAGACAAGCAGATTAGGACCGACAAAGTTGCCGTTATTAATCTCATCTCGCAGCTGGACATCGGTGTAAAAGAATTCCCCCACACTGCGCATCGTCGTCACACCCGCATGGAGTGCGGTCAGCGCGTTGCGTTTCATACGTTTTTTCAAAACGTTTCTGCCGAGTTTCGTGTTCAGGATTCGATCATATGCGAACTGCAACAAGCCTTCACTAACCGAGAGACTGAACGGTTTACCATCTGCAAAGAGATGTACATGGGCGTTGATTAGTCCTGGCATTACGTATTTTCCTGAGAGGTCGATTGTTGTGTAGTGACTTGGGATATTCAGCTCATGATCTTGGCCGATATCCTGAATAAGTCCTTGTTCATTGACGAGAATGGTCATGTTTTTTTGCAGATTGCGGCTTGAGTCGCCGTGGATCAGAAGGACGTTTTTTAATGCGTAAGCGGTGTTCATGTTGTTCCTCCTTAGAATGGTGGGTGAAGCTATATAAGTTGAATGATGGGTATGTACACTTATCACTCCGATGACAGAACAACCTTCGGATCGCTGTTATCCCCAGATTTTTTTGATACCCTCTTATTAGGGGAAATCCGGTGATAAATGCGAACGCTTCGCTTCCTCTGGTTATTTCTGTCCTCTCCGTTATCGTGTAAATGTAGGTTCAACTTAAATAGTTTAGTAAATGTTAAATATCCAACTTAAAAATGAATAATCAATTCATTTTTGGATCAAAAAAATAGAGCGACTTAATGTTAGATTTTTTTTGCGTGCAAACCAAGTGAAGATGACCTGATCTGCACGCTTTGTCTACCCGGCATAAATGATGAGATGGAGCGTTATTCGTTGAGACTCTTCATGCCGTACAGTCTGTATACATACAAAGCTTCGAAAATTTGCTTCCGGCTGTCCTCACTCATATCCCGCTTCAATAGATCTAAGTTCATGTCGATAACGTTGTGTGCGAGGATGTTCAACAGGATCATGTTTTCCTCCGTGCCAATCTCATAACGTTTATATTGATTCTTCAGATAGGCTTTCTTGGTTTCAATCATCAGCTCGACAAGCTCATTCTTGGCGTTGGTGTAGATGGTGCCTTTATTCTTTTCGAAGATGATGACAATCTGATTCCGGTATTTACGTAATACATCCACCTGTTCCTGCAATAACGCTGACTTTCGCTCGATATCCGTTTCCTCGAACAAGGTCTGGTTATCAAAGTGAATCGTCTCCACCAGCACATTTTTCAAATAATCCACCAGATCCGGCGGCACGACAGCGTAGAATAATTCTTTCTTGTTCTTGAAATAAGTATAGATATTGCCTACGGAAATATTGATCTCATCGGCGATATCGCTCATCTTGGCATCCACATAGCCTTTTTCAAAAAAGACCTTGAGCGCCGCGTATTCAATCTCTTTCCTGACTTCGTCTTTCTTGGCTTGCACCATCGGGAACGACTCCTTAATAGTGAATGGGTGATTCGTTATTAGGATAAGCATTTTTTAGAGGGGTGTCAAATAGGGGGAGGAAATGCCAACAATAATGTAACAAATATGCTATCTAAGTTGTAGCTAAGTGGATATTTTTTATATTGTGGGACTCGAATACAAGAAAAATTAAGCAGCTTTATAAGTGAAACTTGAAGAACCTTGATGATTGTTACAATCAACAGAGTATCCAGAAGATTCTCCATTCGAGTGACAAGTATTAGGAGACTTATGTGCATATGCATTTATAGGAACAAGAGTTCATAAAAGAAGAGAAGTTATCGACAACTTTACTAGGAATTTTCTCATAATCTATAACCCATTTCTTTCTCTTTGTTAATAATTATTTAGTTACTGATTCTATTTTCTTAATGAATGCTTCTTCGTTGAGCACTTGTGTGTTAGTCGTTTCATTGAGATTTAAAGTATGGTTGTTCTCAACATCATTAAGTTCTTTGTCAATATACCCTAATTTTTCAACAGTGTTATTTCTAATATTTTTATACATATTAGTCTCTTCACCCAGTATCCAATAAAGGTTTGGATATTCTTCTGCCACAGAACCAACAGCTTTTTTCAGGAATAGAATATATTCTTCATTTTCTTGGAATAGCGGATTATCATTAAACAAGACTTCACGATTACCTTGTTGCATGATACTAATAGTTTCTGATACTAGTGTAGGGTCACTTTTTTGTGTACTTAGAATTTGAGCATTAAATATACTTTTAGGCACGGGTTCGGTAAGTTCACCAAGGTTTTCACGTAATACTACTTTGACAATTAAATCTGCTTGTTTAACCCCATCCTCGAAGGGAAATACCTCTAGTTGACCTTTGAAGGTTTTCTTTTCATCCGTTTCTTGATTATTTATAGGTCCTGAAGTCTGAGCATCCCCATTAACGACTGACCCTGAATTCCTTTGATCAAGTGTACCTGAGTAAATCATTCCACCTGCCATTAAAGAGAGTATGACTGTTGAAAAAACTAATTTTTTATTCATAAAGCTAACCTCCAATCTAAATATATGTTCTTTCCAATAATTAGACAGTGGAACTTCTAGGAATGTTTCACATATTTATATAAAAACTGAATTAATGATTCTTATGTTGGAAATCTATAATAATAATACTTCATAAAGCCGCATGTGTAGCAGGCAAAACTTAAAGATTACTATAAATTCAGTCAAATATATGATTACTGTAAATAAACAATGATGCGAATAGGAATACAATGGTACGTTCTCACGTACCACATCTTTTCTAGTGATATGTTACCCTCTCATTAAAAAAGGAGAGGTTAACATGACAAGTACCAACAGCGAAGACCTGTCTTCCCTGTACGCACAACTAGTCCGACAAGAAGACGATTACGTCGATCAACTGGTCACATGCAACAAACTCATCCTAGACGCTATGGACATCATTGCGAAGCAGGCAGGAGTGCTACACATGGACACAGTGAAACAGGCTGCATATCACCTACATGCCATGGAACAGGATCTGAACCGAAAGTTATTTAAAATCCGTCTGGAGAAGAGCATCTTGGCAAATCAAATGAGCCAGTCTACATAAACCACCTTAACTAAAGGACAGCGCAGGATCAAATTAGATGATCTTGAACTGTCCTTTTTCCTTTCCATCCAAACGTTTTTCGCTCCCAAATAAGCATTGACTTTCCTCCTAAATCCCCCTACACTTCAATTATTAAAATACTTTTAAAAACATTCATTGAATGGTTCGAGATGAACGAAAGGAGGCATATAACTTACCATGTTACCCACATCACACAACACCCAACAGGTGAAGCGCATTAACGTTGAACTTGTGAAGAATACGCTCCGATCCATTGGCGTAGGCACAAAGGCTTCCATTGCGAACCTGACCAAACTCAGCGTAGCGACATGCGGCACGATCCTGAACGAATTACTCCAAACGGGTGAGATTATTGATCTGGGACCGGATGAATCGAGTGGGGGAAGACCTGCCAGTAGATATCAGTTTAATGCGGATTACGCCAGCGTACTGTGCCTGATTATTCGAACAGAGGGCGGAATTCACTCGATCACACATACATATGCCAATCTGAACGGAGAGATGGCCGACGAACAGACACTCTTTTTGGATGAGATCAATGTAGTGGTGGTAGAGGATCTGATTGCAAACTTGATCGAACAACACCACAATGTGCAGGCGATTGGTATTGGCATACCTGGGGTGGCGCACAACGGCGTGATTGGAATTTGCGACGTACCGGAGCTGATGTATCAGCCGCTCGGGCCAAGGCTTAAGGAGCAATATGAAGACGTGGAAGTGGTCATTGGCAACGATATGAACCTGACGGTCTACGGACTGTATAACCAGCAACAGTTTGAGGAAGAGAAGAACTTCGCGGTGGTGACGTTTCCGGAGAACCATTTTCCGGGTGCAGGTTTTATCATTGATGGTCGTCCGCTGACCGGGAACACGCAATTTGGGGGCGAGGTGTCCTTTTTACCTTTTGGCGTGTCACGGGAAGAGCAACTGCGCATGTTGAAAGCGACAGAAGGGTTGCAGGAACTCGTCACAAAGACGCTGATCTCCATCATTGCGATTATTAACCCGGCAGCGATTGTCGTTACGGGCGATACAATGGACCCGGCTATGCGGGATGACCTGTTACAAGGCTGTCTGGATCACCTGATCCCACAGGAGCATATGCCGGAGTTAATCATCCAAAGAGACACTCGGCGAGAATATGTGACAGGACTAGTCGCGGTAACGCTAGAAAGCCTGACCTACCGCATTCAGGTGGTTGAGAAGCAGTGGTAAAGGGATATTGATCAGAAGGATGATCTCTCTTCAGAACAGATAAGTTGTAGTAACCCTGTTATATAAAATGAACTATTTCATTAAACAGATAACGGAGAGGACAGAAAAAACCTGGAGAAGCGGAGCGGTCGCCTAAAAGCTTTCTGAAAGAAAGTTACATCGAAAGCATACGCTTATCCCAAGATTTTCCCTTTGGAGAAGGGAATTCAAAAAATATGGGGATAACAGCGATTAGAAGGTTATTCTGTCATCGGAGTGTCCAAGTTAATGACCCTTGTTTCAACTTATATAGACACAATGGAGGAACTTATTTTGAATCAACAAGCTGGTACACAAGGGAACAAACGAAAGTTCAACAAGCTGTACGCCATGCAATTGGCAACGATTTTTCTGGGATTTATCGTATTTGGCATATCGGAAAATATTAAGGGACCAGCCATTCCGCGCATTCAATTCGATTTTAATTTGGACGAAAAACAGCTCGGGACGTTATTGTCCCTGAATGCACTGGGGTATCTGATCGCCTGCTCCTTTACCGCCATCCTGGTACGCAAATGGGGCATCAAGGCGGTTAGCATCATTTCATTTGCATCGATGATCCTTTCGGGTGTGTTCATTTACATGTCTCATAACTATCCGCTCTTTGCTTCATCGTACTTCTTCATGTACATCGGTAACGGCATGCTGGAGATTGCTTTGGCGATTCTGGGTGCGCGGATCTTTGTGAAGAACACAGGTACGATGATGAACCTGTCCCATTTCTTCTATGGGTTGAGTTCAACGGTGGCGCCTTTGCTGGCGACAGGGGTGATGTCGTTGAGCGTGTTCGGACATGTACTGGACTGGCGCGGCATGTATCTGGTGATGTTGTCGCTCTGTCTGCTGCCGATCATTGCGGCACTGCGCAGCAAATTTCCGGGGGATGATCTTCCTCATGAAGATCGGACCTCACTCAAGAACTTAACACGTGATCCAGCCATCTGGCTGATGGTGCTCATTCTTTCTTTTGGCGTGGTATCGGAACTGGCGGTTGGGGGTTGGCTCGTTAACTTTCTGGAGAAAGCCTATACGTGGGACACGGTGAAAGCTTCGGGGTTACTGTCAGCATTCTTCCTTACGTTCTCGCTTGGACGTTTGCTGCTGGGTCCTCTAACGGACCGGATCGGATTTGTACTGTCGCTTATAATCTTCTCTGCGTTCTCGGCCATTTGTACGTTCATTGCGCTTGCGGGAGGAGAGGGGCTCGCCATCTTCTTTGCCATCTCGGGTGCAGGTATAGCGATGATCTATCCAACAGTGATGGCATTTATCGCACGCAGATATCCGAACGGCAGTGACACGGCGATTACGTTCACGGTTACCTTGATGGGGGTCGGCAGTGTCATCGGTAACTATGTGATTGGCTGGGTCATTGAAGGGGTGAAGAATATATACGGTTCAACGACTCAGTTGGGGCTGCTGCGCGGACTTCAGGCGGGATATGGATTCATCGGTTTATGTGCAGTGATCTGTGCGGGATCTGGCGTAGTGTTGTATGTGTATTTGAAAAGAAGGCAGGAATTGATTTAGAAAGCAATTGAAACGATAAAGCCCCACTGATCGACATGATCGGTGGGGCTTTGCATATGAATATACGAGTAGATTAGTACGGTATATCATCTATCACTAGTATCTTAACTAACTCCTATGACTTGTTCAAAGCCGCTCTTCTTTTCCAACGTTTCAAAAGCACGTACAATCCAAAAGCACCCAAGAAAACCACCGCTGCTGGAACGATATAAGGCTTAACAATCTCATCCACGTGCTCCCATTGAGAGCCCAATTTGAAGCCTAAGTAGATGTACAACGAGGTAATCGGAAGCATGGCCAAGAATGTAAAGAGACTGAATTTGAACACGTTCATCTTCGCCATTCCGCAAGGGATGGAGATCACGGTCCGAATGCCAGGTACAAAACGGCCATAGAAAGCGACCCCGCTGCCATATTTCTCGAAGAACGTATCGGAGGCGTCCAGATGATGAGGTTTAATCAAGAAATACTTGCCGTATTTTTCGACCATAGGTCTGCCGCCGTACCGTCCCAGGGCATATAACGTCAGAGGGCCAAACGTTCCACCTACGGTACCCGCCAGGATAGCCAGCCACAGTTTCATATCTCCAAGGTACACCCAATATCCCGCCATGGGCAGCACGAGTTCAGCAGGTACGAATTCAAATGACAAGGCAATAACGAGACCTGCGTACGACAAGTCTTTGAAAAAAAGTATAAATTGCGTGATCCACTCCGTCATGCTTTCCCTCCACAAATCTATCTATTTTTTATAGTTTAGAAACACTCCTATACCAAGAGTAACAATAGCGAATAGAGCTTGTCAAAACTCACACGCATATCCGATTAAGCCCGTCACGGCGGGATATGTTAGGTCATACATAAGCGATATCTCATTCGACATGCGCTGAGCAGGCGGTCGGTCTTCGAACAAGATGAACTCCATATCACCCTGCCCCTGACACCAATATAACACTCTGAAAATGTTTCCAAATATAGCGTGATAAAACTATCACTAGCTTCTTCACCATCCTGTACATAAAGAGAAGGAGATCAGAACATGACCGAAACTTCGATTATCGACCAGATACATATTATGGTTGAATACAATGTATCCTTTTATTGTTTCATGTATATCATATAGATATACAACTGTAGGGAGGTGAGGTATAATTGGAGCATCAATCAAACGAAAGGCGTGGGATTGCCATGACTACAGCCACACTTAGCAAATGGGGAAATAGCAGTGCAATTCGTATTCCTAACCAATTGCTTAAGCGTCTTAATCTGGAAGAAGGCTCGGAAATCGAGATTTTGGTGACAGAAGATAATGAATTGTTGTTGCGTCCAAAAACCAAGCCTGTAGAGTCCAATGAGGAACTTCGTAACCATCTAAAGACGTTACTCTCTAAAGTGAAACAGGATACAAGACATGAAGAAATAGACTTTGGCACTGAAGGGAACGAGTTACTTTGATTATTCCCAAGCGAGGCGATCTGATATGGCTTGACTTTGATCCTCAAGCGGGTCATGAGCAAGCCGGGAGACGACCGGCTATTGTTCTATCGGAACTTGAATTCAATGAAATAACGGGTTTTGCCGTTGTATGTCCCATAACCAGCCAAGCCAAGGATTATCCTTTTGAAGTTACACTACCAGAAGACCTGCCATTTTCAGGTGTTGTTTTGACGGATCAGTTGAAGAGTCTTGATGTGCGGCAACGACGTATCCAAATTGCGGGGCATGCCGAACCAACCTCTGAATTTATGAAATCAGTTCTACGCAATGTCCGTTCTATATTGGCATAATTGAAAATTAGTAGCTGGTCATATTCCTAAATCCACGTCTAACTAAAAGACGTGGATTTTTTCTTTCACATCTAAATAGCTTCGTCCATCCTTGACGCTTCGGATAAGAGCTTCCGAAAGGCACTTATAAGTTGATAAGAAAGATTTTTAATCCTCTGAAAATGCTTCCAATTATAGTATGATAAGACTATCACTAGCTTCTTCAACATCCTATACATACAGAGAAGGAGATCAGAACATGACCGTAACTTCGATTATCGATCAAATTCACATTATTGAATACGATCCCACTTACGCTGCCGCACTCGCGGATATGTGGAACCGCAGTAATGAGAGCTGGGGAGGTGGCACCAACCTAAGAACAGAGGAAACGGTTCGCCGCGAGATGGAGAGTTCGTCCAATCTTCACGCATTTCTAGCCGTTCATGGGAAAGAGGTTGTTGGCTTCTGCAGTTTTGCTCACTACCGTTATGACGAGAGAGCGTTATATGTACCGTTGCTTAACGTACGCCCCGACTATCACGGTTACAAAGTCGGACGCAACCTGATCCTAAATGCTGTGCGCAAGACCGTAGAGGCTGGATGGCCCCGCCTGGATCTGTTCACATGGGCAGGCAATACGAAGGCTGTACCGATGTACAAGAAATGCGGATTCTTCTGGGAGAAAAAAGATGAGAATGTGCATCTGATGAATTTCATTCCCACCATCTTGCAGACCGAAGCACTCGCTCCATATTTCGAGGAGCTGGATTGGTATGCAGACAGCACGCGTGAACTTGTCGTCGAGCCGGATGGCCGACGGGAGCGTGGGTTTGATTTCTTTGACTATACGTGGGAAAAGGGAGAGGTCTCCCTGAGGGCTGAGTTTGAAAAGTCGGGTCGCGGGCTGACTGCCCTCGAAACACCGGATTACGAAATCGCTACAGAGGTCGATGATCATGATCTGGTTTTCGGTTCTAGCTATAAGGTTCGCTATCGCATTAAGAACACTTCTGCGTCTGAACTGGCGATCGAAATCAAGGGTCAGGATAACAAAAACATTCGATTTGCGCTAGACGTTGCACGAGCAGTTGCTCCGGGAGAAACCATTACCGTGGAAGGTGAGTTTCACCTTGATCCGATTACAGAGGAACAGAATAACAATAAGACCCATCCCGTTGTTGCCAGCACATGGTTGATCGGTGGTAAGAAAGCGGAGTTCAGGTTAGGTATTGCCCCGAAATTCCCGGCCAAGATCAAGACTGTTTTGCCCGTGAAGGAGCTCTATCCAGGTATCCCGGCGGAGTTAATTCTGAATGTGGAAAATAATGTGGATGCAGAAACGGAGTTCAGCCTGAACCTGCCTGAGGATGAGTTCCTTGAATGGGCGGAGCGTTCGATACGCTTTACGGCACCTGCCAAAGGCAAAGTGTCTGTGCCAGTACCCTTCACCTTGCGTTCATATGGTCTATATTTCCAAGAAGTAGAAGTGACGGCTGTCCCCGTGGGGAGCCATGCGATCTCTTTTACAAGCAAAATTTCTGTCCTGATGAAGGGGATTGAAGGCAAATATGGCGGGCAGATTGAAGATCAATGGGTGGCCGTCAACGGCGCATTCTCCATTCATATGAGCAAGCAAGATAATAACATGTGGATTGAATATCCCGGTTCCCGTCATTCATTCTGGTGGACTTATCCGAAGCTGGGTAAGCCGTTTGCCGAAGAGTTATCCAAGAAACAAGCCAAAGAAGTGAATATTTATCCCGAAGGGGAACGTCAGGTTCTTGAAGCGCTGTATGACTCGGAGGACTTCCCGGGTTTACAGATTAAGTCCGTGGTCAAGCTGTCTGCGAATGGAATCGCCGAATTCCACCACGAGGTTGAGAATACACGAGATACCGCCTGGGAAGAGGACCTGTATCTAATGAATAACTTCGGGTTCTATGGTAGCAGGTTAATTCTCCCGTACCAAGATCGTTTTGTGGATATGGGAGATTCTTACGCTGGCGATCCGAGCCATTGGGACAGCGCCCAAATCACGGAGAACTGGCTGTTCTGTAAGGAGGAGTATGGTGCCAGCGGCATCTATTGGGACCCTTCTCTGAAGTTGCTTCGTCCGGAATACACGCTGGGGTTGCAGCATGAGCTTGGCCGTATTCCCGCAGGAGCCGTTGTGCGGACAAAAGCAACTGTATATGCTTTGAACACGTTCGCCAAATGGCATGATTTCCGTGCGTTTGCACGGAAACAGCATAACCCGGTCATTCCATTGCTGGATAGTCATCTGGATCTGACACTCAGTGAGGGAAATCCATTTGCCCCGGATGTGCTGCAAGCAACGTTGACTGAACATAAACTGGTTCCGCTTGCGGGCAAGCTGGAGCTGTATATACAGCAGGGTAGTGAACCGGAGGTTATGGCAAAAGCGAAGGAATTCAATCCGGAGCAGAATCTAAACTCCGCCAAGCTGACATTTTCACCAGATGAAGTGGACCGCCACCAGCACGTGAGTGGTTGGAAAGTTCGTGGGGTCTATCGGGGCGAAGATCGGATACAGGAACGAACGTCTCTTTGGTTCCCGCAGAGCGGAACAGAGGTGAAGCAAACACTTGATGAAGGTTCAACTGGACCTGTGTACACCGTAGACAATGGCGTATTGTCGATCGCCGTTGCTCCAGACTTCGGCAGTGTAGTACACTCTCTGAAAGTTGCAGGAGAAGAATGGCTGGACAGCTCGTACCCTGAACCGGCTCCACGCTCGTGGTGGAATCCGTGGTACGGCGGACTGGGAGTGGCGATCCCGGGCATGAATGGTTTCAGCCGCCAGTTGGAACAGAGAGTCGCTTCCTGGACAGAGCAGAAGGATCAATACGGTAACGTCTGGAAGGGCATTAAACTGACCACCCGGATTGAGAAACATGAAGCGAATCGGGGAATCATAATCCACCAGCATTATCTGATGCTGCCGGGTGTTCCTGTGCTCTGCACGTTGCTTGCGGTGACAAACGAAAGTGGCCTGACGCTGACGGATTACTCGCTTGCGGAGGAACGTTTCCTCCAGCCTTCATCTGTATTTGCAGAAGGTTGGATCGAACAACCGGGCAAAGATCGATTCCCGCTAGGCAAGGTGGATGTAGGCCTGCCACTTGAAGACCTTTTGCGAGTCGGATCGGTTTCGCGTGAAATCATGCTGCATGCGGTCCAACGTTACCCGAATCAAAGTGCATGGGCTTTTGCCAACAATCAGGTGACGGGTCTGCACGTGAATCATCATCTGACACTTCATCACGGGGAGACGGTCTGGACGGAACCGACCTATCTTGTCCTGGGACCCATCCCGCTGAGTTCAGCGGATGTGCATGACCTTCTGAAACTGAATTTTGCAACTTCTACCGATGAAAAGGAGGCTTCACATGTCGATCATTGATATTCACATTCATCTGTCGGACATCGACAGCTTTCACCGAACAGCGGTTGATCTCTCCAAAGTGGATTACTCAGCCGCAGGTCTTAAAGCGGAGTTTGATAAAAACGATGTCATTCTGGGCATTGGAATGGGGGTTACGGAGCAGACGAAGGGAGCGTTCCCGGATTCCAGTTCCCCCAACCCGATGGGGCTTGATTTGGAAGTGAAGGTTCCGTCATTTCTCATGGAATGCGTGGGCATCAATCCCAATGCGCTGGATGGAAAAAATGCTCAGGACGAGCTCGACCGGATTGAAGCTAGACTGCAATCCCCTGAAGTAGCCGGAATCAAACTCTATGCCGGATACTATCATCACTATGTGTATGACAAAATCTATACTCCTGTCTATGAACTTGCAGCCAAGTACAACCTGCCTGTCGTGATTCATACAGGAGACACGTACTCCATGAACGGGCTGCTCAAGTATTCGCATCCACTGACCGTGGATGAATTGGCCTTTCAGCAACGTGGCGTGAACTTCATGATCTGTCATCTGGGTGATCCCTGGGTGATGGATGCAGCTGAAGTGGTGGCGAAGAATCCGAATGTGTATGCGGATCTGTCCGGTCTGGTGGTGGGGGATCGGCCTCATTTTGAACGCTTCATGAACGAGCCTTTGTTCATGGATCATTTCCGCCGGGCCTTGGTCTACTCGGATCATTACGAGAAAATGCTGTTTGGCACGGATTGGCCGCTTGCCCCTATCGACCTGTATGCCGAGTTTGTCCGTCGACTTGTACCGGAACAGCATCATGATAAAGTCTTCTACGAGAATGCCTTTGGGCTGTTTCCACGTATTGGACAGCGGATTGCTGATCTGGGTTAAAAGGGAAGTAATGAAACTTTAATATTTGAGGGAATATCATCCGTGTATGTCATTCAAGAAAGCATGCGATGTTCACGCTGAATTCCTGCCGTGTTAGCTCCTGCCACTTTGCTGGCAGGAGCTTTTTGGTTTCAGGAAAACTGAATTTATCTTACGTCCGATCTGAAATGAAGGGATCAGGAGAACAAAGGTTCAGTCACCATTTTCATATACTTTTTTAAGTCGTCTTTGGCTTGGGGGGAGTGTTGCCAAACTCCAAGGTTCCAACTCATATAACGAATTCCGAGATATCGGGATGCCGAGGAGAAGTACTTTTCAAATTGATTTTGTGGAATATCGTATCCTTGAGAACTAAGAGCCTCTCGATAGATCTCAACTTGTCTCATATGTGCACAGCGCAGAGGGATGTCGAAGAACAGGGAGCCATACCTTGCTTCCTCCCAATCGATAAAATAAACGTCCTCATTGTTATATACCAATACATTGCCGGGATTCAGATCATTATGAATCAGCGTATGCGTATGTTCGTCCTCAATAAGAGTTTCAAGATCATTTATGATGCTACTTGCTACAGCTTCAATCTCCCTAATGAGCGTCGATCCAAATTCCTCAATGAATGGTGGACTTTCTATGGCGTTTTTCCAAGAAGGTCTCCAACGAGTTTCGATCATATCAACGATATGAGATCGATCCACATTAGGTATCCAGGGCAATTCTTTTTTTGCCCCCATATTCGTTCCGTGTATGTAAGCCAATGCTCGTAATTCTTTATTCTGAAGCAGATTTATATCCAAATGACTATAATCGGTTTGGTAGTCCACATCCTGGATACAGATCAGGCTGCGATCCTTGTTATGAAGTTCATTGGTTAGACTATAAGGTACATTTGCTCCTTGTAAAAATAATCTGGACAAGGCAGAGCATTCAATAAACGTGGCCTTCTTGGTCACGAGAGAAATATCCTTGTTCACTCCATTTATAAGAAATTGAATATAATGTCGAAGCAATTCAACGGCTTGAGATCCCGCACCGACAGGGTTACTTTTAATACTTTGAATGTGAACATCCGAGGATACATATTGATGAATGGTTTGTTTTATTAGTTGTTGTAATGTGAGAGACTCCATACTCATCTGTCATCTCCTTTTTGCCTGTATTTGTTTTTACGAATAAAGAGAACTATAATGGTGGATGCACAAAATTTAAGACTTTTTTGGAGGAACATACGTAATGAGATCTTTTCAGTTTTATAATCCGACCCGGCTGATTTTTGGCAAAGGGCAACTTCAAGCACTACAGACCGAAGTTCCAAAATACGGAAAGCGTATTTTGCTTGTATATGGTGGTGGAAGCATCAAACGCAGCGGGCTGTACGATCAGGTGATCAGCCAGTTGAATGAGATTGGAGCAGAGGTGACGGAACTGGCTGGTGTAGAACCGAACCCGCGGCTGTCTACGGTTCATAAAGGTGTAGAGTTATGCAGAACACATCATATTGATCTTGTTCTTGCGGTTGGCGGCGGCAGTGTACTTGATTGCGCTAAAGCCATCGCAGTAGGGGCCAAATACGATGGAGACATGTGGGATGTTGTTGTGCGAGAAGCAACTCCGCAAGGCGGACTTCCACTGGGTACAATTCTGACGATGGCAGCGACAGGTTCCGAGATGAATAACGGTTCAGTGATTACGAATCAGGATACGCAGGAGAAATGGGCATGGTTCAGCGAGTATTCATTCCCAGCGTTCTCCATTCTTGATCCGGAGTACACATACACCGTACCACTGGATCAGACGGTATACGGTATGGTGGACATGATGTCTCATGTGTTTGAACATTATTTCCATCTGGATACCAATACACCGGTTCAGCTTGGATTCTGTGAGACGATTCTTCGTACCGTCATTGATACTGCCCCTCGTCTGATCAAAGATCCGGAAAACTATGAACTGCGCGAAACCATTCTCTACTGTGGAACAATGGCGCTTAATGATGTTCTGAATATGGGGCTTGCTGGAGACTGGGCATCTCACAATATAGAACATGCTGTGTCAGCCGTGTATGACATTCCTCATGGGGGTGGCCTCGCCATACTGTTCCCACACTGGATGAAGCTTAATCTGGATGTGGATGTAGATCGATTCAAACGTATGGCTGTAAATGTATTTGATATCAATCCTAATGGAAAGTCAGACAAACAAGTGGCTGAAGAAGGCATCGAAGCCCTGCGTAATTTCTGGACTTCGATCGGTGCCCCTAGCCGTCTGGCTGACTATGACATCGACGATAGTCAGATTGACGCGATGGCTGATAAAGCGATGCGATTCGGCCCGTTCGGATTCTTCCAAAAATTGCAGCGTGAAGATGTCGTGCAAATCTATCAAGCCGCACTGTAATTGGAAATTCACTTATATAGTGAATGTAATAAACAAGGACCTTCCTGTACGACTGAGGAAAGTCCTTGTTTTTATTTTAACATCATCTATTGTACCTTCAACGGTATATTCCAGATTCATATCTTGCGAGCACTTTAAGATTGTTCAACCGCTTCATCATTGCCACCAGTATACATCCGTTTCAGATACAACTTGCTTGGACGGTGCAAGAGCACGATGAGCAGGGCGAAGAGATGAATCAGGATAAACAGGTTACTTTCATTGGAAATAGCAACAAGTAGCGCCAAACTTAGAAATGTGACGGTGAGCTTGAACTTTCTCTTGGTAATGAATATAACGGCGAGCAGGCTTGGTCCAATCATAAACAACATTCTGCCTACGATTACGCCAGAGGCGTAAGCCAGATCATCTCCTTTGCGTGAGAAAGCAAGATAGGCCTCCATATTCTGGTTAAAATCGATGAGGAACACAATAAAGGACACCATCACGTAGATCAATTTTACACTCAATAAAATGCGCACGACATTTAAAAGTGTGGGTAAAGCTGTTTTTACCATACCACTACTCCTCTTCTACTTCGAACCTATAACCTCAGATTCTCCTGGTTGTCATCTCGCGAAGGAGCTTCCTGCTTCAGATACACCTTGCTGGGCTTGTGGAGCAACAGACAGAGCAACATGAAGATGTGAAACTAGACATGGAAATTCTGAAAGAACACAATGTCAAACAATAGAGTCTGGCTCATGAACGTAATGGTTAGCTTATAGCTTCGTCTTGTGATCCATACGATGGTCAGAACCGGGGGACGATATGTATTACAGACATTAATCGAGGTTGATGTCATATTTTGTATTAACCCAAAGTCTACATTTTCCAATCGTCAACACCGATCTTGGACCTACAGATATCCGCTTCCAAAGAATAAGGAAAATATTTTTGAAAGCGTTTTCCATACTGGACGTTTATTTAATAACAACCGATATAAAGTTATCCCATATTATATGGAGCCCAACAAGAATGAGGATGGATGGTGAATGTATTCATGTTATTTGCAAAAGCGAGGCAACGCTTGACCAACATGTCTTTTCGGTTCAAATTGCCAATGATGATCAGTATTCTGGTCTGCATCGTACTGGCCGTGACGGCAGTACTGTGTTACAAAGTGGCAGAAGAGATCACACTGGACAAAAGCAAGGATGAGATCCAGTCAACTTCTGACCGGATTGGAGCAGGTTTATTTACTTCACTAAGTCTGGAGGAGCAGTCCACGTTTCTAATCACAACACATCGGACATTCCAAGACTTACTGGAGATTCGAGATACAGCAGGACAGAGTGATGACGCGTTTTTTTCGGAAAATAGCGAACTGGTGAACAAGGCCAATGGCATATTGGCAGATAGCCTGACAGGAATGGAGGGCAGTAGCGTTCTAATTCTCCTGGATCGGGAAGGCGTTGTGGTTGCAGCAAACAATCCCGAAGTGGTCGGCGGGGAACGTGCCACACGCACGTATTTTCAGCAGGCACTTCAAGGGCACAACTATGTCAGCGAAGGTGTGATCTCCGAATCTCTTGGAACGCTGGGGACCGTCTTTGCGATGCCGATCTACGGTGATAACAAAGAAGTGAAAGGCGTGCTTGCGACGACTGCCTCGACTTCATTTTTCGTCAACCAGTTACAGAACGTCAAGATTAACGAAGAGGGAAAAGTTATTATTCTGGATCGTTTAGGCCTGGTTATATTTAATTCAGCAGATGAGAAAATGATTGGTCAGAAGATGAATTCCTCTGAGTATCAGTCGCTGATTGATCTGCCTGCCAATGAGCAGTTGCAACAAGGGGAGGCGAGCACGGAGGAAAAAGTAGTGTTCTATTCCAAAATTCCGAAATCCGATTGGACTGTCATTGTGGAGGATACGTATGAAGATGTGAAGAAGCCGCTGACAGGTATGGCGAATCAAATGTACATTGTTCTGTTCAGTGCTATTGCGGTGTCGATCATTGCAGGCATCCTGATCTCGCAACTGGTAACCAGACCGATTAGCCGAATCACACTGTTGTTTAAACAGTTGGCTGGAGGAGATCTTACTGTACAGGCACAAGGGAAGTATAGTGGGGAATTTAAAGTATTGGCAGATAGCTTCAACACGATGGCCGAGGGGAACAAACAGCTGATCTCCAGCATGAACCATTCCATCGGCATCCTGAAAACAAGTACATCCGAGCTGGAAAAGTCCACTCAGCAAACCTCGACCACTATTGCTGAAACAACGACAACAGCATTTGAGATTTCACGAGCTATGGAGTCCCAGGCGAACGATACCGAATCCATTGTTGATAAATTCATGAATGTCGGTAACAAGATTGAGAACGTGAATGAGATGTCGCAGTCCGTTATGCTCAAGGCAGATGAAATTACGGATGCATTCAAAAATAATCATGAAGTTATTGATGCGCTCATTGCAGTGAACGGGCAGAACGAGATCGAAGTTGGCAACATCTCCAAAATTACAGTGCAACTCGCTGAAAGCTCCTCGGGCATTCACCAGATTACAGGTACCATTGCCGAAATTGCGAATCAGACGAAATTACTTGCGTTGAATGCTTCCATTGAGGCTGCAAGAGCGGGTGAGCAAGGGCGCGGCTTCGCCGTGGTTGCTTCCGAGATTCGCAAGCTGGCAGAGCAGACGACAGCGCAATCGGAGGATATCAACCGAATTGTCATGCAGACAATTAATCACGTGGAGCAGAATAACCGAAGTGTTCAGGCTATTGAGGAGATTGCGGAGCAGCATAAGAGCAGTGTGAGCCAGACCAAGGAGACATTCAATTTTGTCACTGAGAATATGAATGAGATGATGAGCCAGGTTCAGGCTATTGCTACTGAGATCGAATCCATTGAACGTGATAAGGATGACGTCATTGGAGCTGCACAGAATCTGTCCGCTTCTGGTGAAGAAGTATCCGCGTCTGTGGAAGAAGTCACAGCGACGATGCAGGAGCAGTCCGGTATGACAGAACATTTGGCAGATATGGTGCAGAGAATTGATGGACTGACCAAAGAACTTGCCGAGGAATCATCCCGCTTCAAAATAAAGTAGCATAGCAGCCACCTGCGTAGTGAGAAGCAGTATAGCTAGTCTGTGAGACACAGCGTAGAATTTCTTCAGTTTGCATAGTTAAATGAATACGAAAGAAACCCGTTTCTCAAAAGAGAACCGGGCTTTTCAAAAATGTGAGCACCTGTAGCCATTTATGTCTTCAGGTGCTCTTTTGTGATGTGCTACTCTCCTCGAATGGATGGCGCATACGCCAGCACTTCCATTTCAATTAAATAAGGACCTAACCCACTGAATACGGTAATACGGGCGGGATAGGGTTGCTTAATCATTCGCGCATATACTTCGTTGTATTCGGGCTGATCCTCCACTCGTGCCAGATGAGTCGTTGCCTTCACGATATGATCCAGTGTAAGTCCGGCTTCTTGCAGGATGACCTCAATATTGCGAATGCACTGTTCAGTCTGCTCCTTAATGCCGCCGATAGGCTCAAGGGTCTGTGGATCAACGCCTACCTGACCTGCAACGTAGACCATATCTCCTGCACGGACAGCGTGGGAGAAAGGAAGTGGGAACTTGGGTGCTGTACTGGCATGTATGATGGTAGACATAGTAGTTATCATTCCTTTCCTAATGAGGGTGTATATTGGGTGTTAACTGATGCCAGTTCGTAGCCTGCTGATAATGATGGGCGATGGACAACAAGCGGTCTTCTCTCAGGAGTGGACCAGCAAGCTGCATGCCGATAGGTAATGGCTTTGCTGAGGAAGGATCAAACCCAATGGGAACGGTAATGGAAGGTAGCCCTGTATTGGTAAAAGGTCCGTTGAAAATGGGACTACCGGTCTTGTAGCCATAGGGGGCCACATACGGCGTTGATGGAGTCAATAACACATCCACTTCATCGAAAAGCATCATCATCTCGCTGCGGAATATCGTTCGAATGCGCTGTGCCTGCAAATAATCAACGGCACTCGTCTGATATCCAAGCTCAAGCTGCTCCCGCATCGTGTGACCGTAACGATCAGAGGCTTCTGCGAAGCGTTCCTGATGGAAGGCGGCAGCTTCTGCCCGCATAACCGTACGATGAGCAGCAATGGTCTCTTCCATATAAGAAGGCAGATCAACTTTCTTCCATTGCATGCCCAGCTTCTCAAGTACAGCGAGTGCCGACTCTACAGCTAACAAGATCGCCGGTTCATCGGTCTCGAAGAAGTTGCTCGGCAGGCCGATCACCATTCCCGAAATAGGATGCTCAAGAGCGCTTGTTAAGTCTGGCTTGCCGTGAGGAAGTGTGAAGGGGTCCAACTCATCCTGCCCGGCCATCGCTTCCAGAACGATCGCGTTATCTTGTGAGGATCGAGTGAAGGCGCCAATATGATCCAGACTCCAACTGGCTGTGATGACACCGTTACGGCTAACCCTGCCGTAAGTTGGCTTCATACAGGTTAATCCATTGTAAGCTGCGGGTCTGAGCAGAGATCCAAAGGTCTGAGTTCCGAGAGTGAAGGAGGCCATACCAGCAGCTACAGCAGCGGCGGAGCCTGAACTGGAACCACCTGGGGTGTGCTCCAGATTCCACGGGTTGCGGGTTGGTGCTTCTCCTCCCTGGAAGGCATATTCCGTCGTTGTTGTCTTGCCGAGCAGGATAGCGCCCGCAGCGTGTAACTTATCTATCACAGTAGCATTCGTCTCTGGTACGAAGTCAGGATAGGTACTAGATCCAGCCGAGGTGCGTATGCCAGCGGTATGGATAATGTCTTTGGCTCCATAGGGAATGCCATGCAGAGGGCCGAGATAGTTGCCATTCATTAGCTTACGCTCAGACTCTTTTGCGGCCTGCAATGCTTGTTCCGCGGTGACCGTAACGAAGGCTTGCACAGCAGGCTCTACATTCTCAATTCGTTTCAAATAGGACTCTGTAAGCTCAACAGGAGATATCGTCTTGTTTTTAATCCATGTTGCGGCTTCCGTAATCGTCAGTTCGTTCAGTGGTTTCGTAATCATCGCAGAGGCACCCTCCTATGCGGAGCATTGGGGCCGACTTCTTCTGGCAACTTGAAACCTCGAATCAGCTCCAAGTCGGCTGTAAATAGATCAAGCTCCTCGCTCGTAATAACTCCGTTCGTGTATTTCGCATTTTCCGTACGGCGGTGTGTGAGATAGTCGTCCTGTTTCAGAGTAATCACCCTTTCTCTCTCTATTTGGTGAAGCTTGAATCGATAATATCTTCGTAAGCGAGTTCTTCCTTCAGATTGCCGATGAAGCGCTGCATATCGATTGCGGTGTTAAAAGCTGATTCGTTGATGAGCCCCTCAGCAGGGTATACCTTGCTGTCAATCATACGTTGTACGGCTTGTTCCACGACTTCTTTGTCCAGATTGGGGAACTCCTTCACAGCGACTGCTTTGGCACCATCAGGATTGGATTGAATATAGTCCAGGGCTTGCTCGATGGAGGTGACGAAGCGCTGGGTGAGATCAGGATTGTCCTCAATGAAGCTTGCGGTTGTATTCATCGTTGCAAAGGCGAAGTCAGGATAATCCTTCGTGAAATCATGGACGATATGCAGCCCTTCTGCAATGCCTTGATCTAACTGAGGCTCGTAGACGATAGCAATATCGGCTTTGCCGGCTAATACAGCACCAAGCTCGGAGCCATTCTGAACCTCGGTGATCGTCACGTCTTTGTCGATATCAATGTTGTTGTCAGCGAAAAGCTTCCGCAGTAAGCTGTTGGAGCTTGTAGGTGCCAAACCTACAACAATGGTTTTACCTTTGAAATCCTCTGTTGAGTCCACCGTTACTCCTTCTCGTGCAACCGCCCAAACAGGAGCACTGCCGGACAGAAGGACCAGTGAGCGAGCATCGCCGCCCTTTGCATTCGCGAATGCGACATGCTCAGGACCGTGGAAGGAGAATGCAGACTCGCCTGAGATGACCGAAGACAATGCTGTTGGTCCACTTCCGGCAGCACGGATGGAGGTTAGCTCAATGCGATTCTCCTTTAAGAATCCTTGGTTATTCGCTACATAGAGCGGAAGGTAGAGCAGATTGTGATACACCTCGGACACCATGATTTTATCCACCTTCGTAGCATCTTGCCCCTCACTACTGGATGTACCTCCGCCACTCGCAGGTGTTGTAGCATTGCTTCCGCATGCAATGAGTAGTGTGGTCAATATCACCGTCATCGTTGCTAGGATAGCTATCTTTTTGAATGTACGCATAAGTCATCAGGCCCCTTTAATGGTCGTAGTTAAGTTAGTCGTTGTGGGTCAGCTTAGACAGATGTAGATTTGCTGCTGCTCTTGTTGTCATTCCATGGGAGGAGACGAGATTCGATATAACCGACACAGGTGTAAAGGAGCATGGCAACCAGCATCAGCATGAACACGCCAACCCATACGGCTGGAAGGTTGAACAGGTTACCTTCGACGAATACCATATGTCCGAGTCCTTTGTCAGAAGAGATGAATTCTCCACCTACGACAGACACTAATGCCAAACCAATATTGATCCGGAAGGCCGAGATGATCCATGGCAGAGAGGAAGGAACGATAATTTTGCGGAAAATTTGTGATTTTTTTGCACCGAAGGATTTCATCAGATTAATCTGGGATTCGTCGATCTGATGAGTCGCTTGGTAGGCGGATAATAGCGCTACGATAAACGTTGCGACAGAGGCGAGAGCAATCTTGGAGAAGATGCCTGAACCGAACCAGATAATAATCATGGGGGCAAGTGCAATTTTCGGGATACCGTTCATAGCTACGATGAAGGGATCGAGTACACGGGCAACAGATTTGGAATACCACATGAGCAATCCTGCCAACGAGCCGATTAAGCTTCCTGCTACGAAGCCGATAACAGTGGCATTCACCGTTGCAAAAGCATCTGTAAGCAGTTGCCCTGAGCTGGCCATCGTGATGGCGGCATCCAGAATTGCGCTTGGTGATCCCATGAGGAACCCGTTAACCAGCTCCAAACGAACAGCGGATTCCCAGATCACCAGGATGACCGCTACAATAATGAATCGCCATAGCATCGTGGTTAGCCATTCTTTGGAGAAGGTGGACTGTCTGCGTTTGCTCTTCACAACTCCAGCAGGTTTTCCGGTAAGGGTAATTTCAGGTGATGTGCTCTTCATTAGCTGATCCTCCCCATTTGGATATCAAGCTCTAACCAGATCGATTCAAAATACTGTTTGAACTTGTGGTCGGAGCGGGCTTTCAATGCTGAGCCATATTGCGAGGCGAGACCAATGTCATACACTTGCTTCACGGTTGTTGGTCGTTTGCTCATGACGGCAATGCGGTCGGAGATGGCGATGGCTTCCTCAATGTCATGAGTGATAAGCACGCCTGTCTTGCCCTCGGATTTCAGGATGGACAAGATTTCATCTTCCAGAATGAGTCTGGTCTGATAATCCAGTGCGGAGAAGGGTTCGTCCAGTAGTATAATATCGGGCTGGGTAACGAGGGTACGTATGAGGGCTACACGTTGGCGCATACCGCCTGATAGTGTGGACGGATAGGCTTCTGCGAATGAAGCCAGGCCATAACGATCCAGATAATCCATGGCAATATCGCCGCGATCCTTTTTGGACATGCCCTTCACTTCCAAGCCTAGCGTGACATTGTCCAAGATGCTTCTCCAAGGCAGCAACAGATCCTTCTGCATCATATAGCCGACATGCCCGGTGGTCTGATCGATCTCTTCGCCACAGACGATAACCTTGCCATTCGTTGGCTTAAGCAGACCCGCGATAATATTGAAGATCGTACTCTTACCACAGCCGCTCGGTCCCACGATACTGAAGAACTCCTGTTTCTTGATTTGCATCGAAACCTCAGCGAGTACTTGAATATCTTCTCCGGTTGCACTGACAAATGATTTGGATACGCCTTGTATCTGTATAGCCATGATAGGTAGCCCCTTTCCTACAGCCTGATGATGGTTTGTTTCTTGATGTGATTTGATGTTAATTAAAGTGACATTAATTAATATATTCCTAATCATATAGACTGTGGGTCCTGTTGTCATTAGTTACTTTGAACATAAAAATACAATTAAATCAGTTAAAATGAACAATTGAAGATTGGATATGAAAAGAAAAACAAAAGAGCGTGTCATTATACATGACACGCTCTCCGTTCAAGACGTATGATCAGCTTCGCTAAGGGCTGAATTAACATTCAGCAGCGACTCCAGTGCAAAGGCCAGACGGAAGCGCAGGCTCTCCATCGGGTCCTTGATGTTCCTGCCGGTTAGTTTCTCACATTTCTCCAACCTATAGATCACTGTATTGCGATGTACAAACAGCTCTTTCGCTGTATCGACGATCTGGCAATGATTCTCATAGAAGGAGGACAAGGTCTTCATAAGTTCGCTGCGCTCGTTTGGATCTCGGCCTTCGAAGGGTTTAAAGGTTTCTTGATGGAACTGTAACATTTCATCGTGGGGAATCATACGCAGCAGGCGACTTATATCCATCGTCTGATAGGAATGGGCGAAGCGGGTCTTTCGCATCTGATAGCCGGATTGAAGTGCCTTGACTGCTTCCTTGTAGGAAAGCCCGATATCCAGTACATTCGTGTAGGGATTGCCTATTCCGAAAGAAAGACTAAGCTGCGACGCCATATACAGATTGCCCGCAATCCACTCAAGCTGCTGAATAACAGTGTGTTCATCCCAAGATGATTCGGCCAAAAAGACGAGTATGCCGAACTGGTCATTCTTCGTGAACATGACAAAAGAAAGATCCAGTTTGGTGAACTCCTGCTTAATCAGCTCGTAATTAGCGTCTCGTTCCGAGATGAACCGCTCTTCTCCTGAGGGAGTGAGAATGTGATTAGGTTTGTTCGTTAAAGGTTCATCCATCTTGGCGATGATGAGAACGGAACTTCCTTTTGCCTGCAGCCCGTATTTCTTGCCGCGATGCAGCGCTTCTTGTTCCGAACGAATGAAGCCTTGAATGAGATCGGAGAAATATTCATTTTTGTAACGGCGGGAGCGTTCCTTGACCGCTTGCTTCTTGGTTAACTCCAGACCGATTACATTGACGGCTTGTTCCAGTGCCAGAGTGGAGAGCTTAGAGCTTGCGGAACTGTCGTATAGTGCGATCAAATAGCCCTCGTGCCGATCCGTGAAGATGGGATGAAACTCGGCATGTCGATATTTCTCAGCGGTAAGTAGACAGATTGAGATTGTGGTATGGAAGGAAGGGTGCTCATCTATAAATGTCAGTAAGGGTGCGGCGAGAGACTGGTCATCCATCTGTTCTGCATAATGGGAGCTGGCCGTAATCTGTTTCTTGGAGCCAAGCAACAGTACAGGTGAGGATAACAACTGAGACAACGTATCTACGATAGAGGGGATGCCTTTTCCTTGCATCACCATCGTGGAAAATTGCTTGTGAATAGACAAGGCATAGTGGAGCTCATGGGTTTTGTTCTGTAGGATGGCACTGATCGAATGTTGAAATATTTCACCGAGTGTATTGTCTATCTCAGACAGCTCAATGATCGGGAAGCCCAGCCTGTCCGCTGTCTCGAGCAGTTGCGGAGATAATTCAAGAGAGAAGCGCTGTGTCTTGACAGCAAGCGCCGCACAACCAATCGCATGCATGTCAGTAATGAATCCAAGATGAGCTTCGGGCCGGTCTTTCAGGATATAACCGTTGGTCAGCAGCATATCTCCGGGTTTCAGGAATTGTACAATATCTGGCGCGTCCATAATATTAATGGATTGCACCAAGCGATCGAGGCCACGATGTCCGGCAATAACCTTTGCTTTGGAGAGAATGGGGATAGTCAATAACTGTTGCAGATCCATCTTCAACCCACCGCTTTCATCATAATATGTTATAAAATCTAACATTAAGTGAGGTGGGCGTAAAGAAGAGTTTGGATAAAGAGGCTAAATGATATTGATTTTTTAAGCAGATTGTACAAAATGCTGAGGTGGATTAGGTGTGTTTCTATTAAAATGCGTGAGGTAAAGTTACATAAGATAAGGAGGATCAGCAGTTGTCTGATTCGGTGATCATCGAATGGTGTCGATAGCTTTCGGAAATCCAATGCAAACAAATTTCTCATAAATATAAAAACTTTCCAATAATTCAATGCGTTATACTAAATAGATATAAAGAAAATTTGATACCTATTAACAATTCTATCACTAAAAAGGAGTTCTCGATCCATGAAAGGAAAAGGATTAGTATCGCTTCTACTTGCCAGTGTTGTTGCTAGTTCTATTTTAGTTGCATCGACTACAACTGCGGAAAGAGTCATAGCCCAAACTCCGATGGAAGCCGCAACTGAGTACTTTGATGCTTACATTGCTAAGGATGTAGAGGGGATGATGTTCTATGCTAAAGATACAAATTATTTGGATGAGAAGAGTCGTGAAGAAGGATATGTAAAGGACTTGAAGACCAATCCAACTACAGGGTATGAGATTGTGGAGAGCAAACAAATCAATACGGATGAAGTTCAACTTTATGTCGTTCAAAAGTATGCAGGACAAGACTATGAACAGTCACCGCCACTCCCATATAAAATTTTCAAAAGCGGAAATGGATGGAAGGTTTTAGTAGAGCCACTAGAAATCAATACATGGACAGGTGAAGTCACGAAAGGTACACCGATTCACGCTATGCAGTATACAGATTATTAGTTGTTGTATCTGTCTTCTACTAAAACATAGGCCCACTTGAACTAGAAGGCAATGGATCTATGAATGCATACTATAGAAACGATTGAGGAGTGACCTCCAATGAAAAAATTCTTGATCAGTACGGCATTGATTATGACAGTTTCGGCAGTGACTGCTTTAAGTATTTATGCCAGTAATTTTTATGATGATGCTACAGCGGATAACCCAAACTATCCAGATTTTGGTCCAGGAGTAACATTATCAGAAGAGGAAATAAATAGAGCTTTAGAAAATGTCAGTGGTATAACGACTTCTTTTGGAACATTTAAAAGGGTAACCGAGAAAGACCCCTACATTACCGAGAAGGAAACGGTTGATAACTTAGAACATTTAACGGCCGATACCAAACAAATTTTTTCTCATGGTAATTATTTTGTGAAAAGCGATTCCGAGAAATAAATTTGTCATAAAAGGAAGTTAGGAAAGGCGGTGTAAAAATGCCAGCTACTTGGACATTTAGTGCAGATAGGACAAGAGACATTCTCCCTTATAAGAAAATAATCTTATACTAGGAGCTGTTCATACTATGAAAATTTCAGACCGACTATTAAGACAATATTTAGATCATGTTTATTGGATATGTGGAGGCCCTTGCGGCGGAAAAAGCACGATGACTAATTTGCTTTCTTCAAAATGGAATATGAATTATTATTCTTCAGATGACCACACGTTCGATTATCAAAAAAAGGCTAATCCGCAGGATCATCCCGCCATATTACGACATTTTATTGATTGGGAATGGTTCTTTTTAGGACGAGGGAATGATAGAAGTCACTGGTTAAATTCCGTGTTTGACGAGAGTGTGGAATTTATCATCTTGGATTTGTTACAGATGGGGAAAGAGAAGCCAATCGTAGTAGATACTTTTATGGAACCTGCTTATCTAAGGGAGATCGCTGATCCCAACCGAGTTATTTATATGTTTGCAGAAGATGACCTCATTCGAGCAGATTATTTAGATCGAGATCACCTGAGAGGCATGGAGGGTTTGTTTCCTAATTTATCAGATCCACAACGTGCGCGGGACGAAACATTAAACACAGTGGTTAGAGCATCGAATCATTACCTGCAGCAAGCAGAGCAGTATCAATTAAAATGGTTTATGAGAACATCTCAGTCTAATAAAGAGCAGATGTTATTAGAAGTTGAGAGGCATTTCGGTTTTTCGAGAGACTGAAGGGACAAATTATATCATTCGTCGTTACACTTAAGGAATACGATAGCTCAATAAACCACAGAAAGCAGCCGATTAACCTAATCGGCTGCTTTTGTTCAGGTAACGGGCAGGTTAACTAAATGTCATCTTGCGAATTACAAGTGTAACTTTTGACTAATTAATAGCGTTGTTAATAACGAAAAACTTTTTATAGGTTCTTTAGAATAACTAACAAAAGAATACGAGGGATGAAGTATTGAAGAAAAAGAGACTGTTTTTAACTGTTGTATCATTAGTTTTGACCACAGCGACCCTAAATGCTTGTGATCCAACAAGTCCAACTCAAGAGAATTTGTCTCCTCCAAAATCTGTTTTATTTTCAAGCAAGTCCCAAAGTTCAACCCTTTCTGATTCTTTAAGCGAACAAGAGAGCAAACCCTCCCACTTTATTGCTTCTGGAGGCGCTACGGTGCAGCAACACTTTTCTATAAATCCGGAATTTGTACATATAAAACTGCTTATGAAGAACAATAGTAGCCATGAAGTCAATGTTAGTTTAACGCACTTGGATACTAATAGAGTGTATCTCTCTAGAACAATTGCTCCCGGGGAATCGTTAGATTGGATAAATGTTAAAGAAGGTTACTCAGAAGGTATGAGTACTGGAGACTACTTGCTTCAATGGAGTGGTGGCGGTTATCGTGTTGATGGGGAAGTATGGGGATCAGCTTGTTCAGAGTTGGACGATGTTGTTGATCTATCTTATTGAACTAACGGGCAGGTTAGTTTAAATACATATTCAACTTAGCAATCAATATTAAATGTACATTACTGGATTGTAGATCGCAGATTGCGAAGTTATGGAGTCAATTAATACAGCCCTATGCAAACCCGCTCTAAGCGCGTTTTTTTTATTTTAAAGGGTCAAGTTCATGTCCTTGGTCAGATACATGAATTTGACCCTATGCCGATAGTGGACATGAACAAGTCCTTATATCCGTTGACTACACAGAATGTCTACTCCGCTACTCTGGTGAGTGGGACGGGGTAAACTGCATATAGCTTGCGGAATACTCAGAAACTGCACGGGTAAAATGGTTTACCAAGGCACAACTCCATTTTCATCAAAAAAGCTACCCGTTGGACCATCATTATTGATTGTGGCGAGCTTAACTACACTGGAAGCTGCTTGTTCGACTGTGCGATAGCCAGTATTACCATTTAAATCGGTAGCTGTAAATCCAGGGCAAACCGAGTTGATTTTAATAGGAGTATCTCTTAATTCTTTAGCAAAGAAAACAGTTAAAGCATTTACAGCCGTTTTGGAACTATTATAGGCGAGCGAATTCACATTATAAAATTCCGACGTTGGGTCTGAATTCAAAGTTAAGGAACCTAATGCGCTGGAAAGATTTACGATTCTTCCGGCAGAAGATTTTTGGAGCAATGGAAGTAAAGCTTTGGTGACAGAAAATACGCCAAAAACGTTTGTCTCATAAGTATTCTTGAGAACGGACAGTTCCAGTTCCCTTGGAGATGTGTTGCCTTCAAAAAACACGCCTGCATTATTAATCAAGATATCAAGGTATCCATATTCTTGTTCAATCCATTCTACTGCGGAGAGAACGGAGCTGGGTTTTGTGACATCAAGAACCACCGTTTTAGCTTTAATGTTCTCCGTTTCCAAGCGCGTTACGGCCTCATGTCCTTTTTCTTCGCTTCTTGCTCCTATTAAAATCTCATACCCCATGTTTCCCAATTGTCTTGCTGTCTCAAAACCAATACCTTTGTTGCCACCTGTAATTAATACGATCTTGGATTTATTCATAAAATTTCCTCCCTAATCTGTTTTTACAACCTGTACTTACAAAAGTGTATTTATTTCTTATAGTTGTGACTGCTAGTTAGATTCTCTCATTGTAACCGTGATATATCTCCTTTCATTTCTGATATAGTTAATATAGTGGAAATGATTGATACTTATAAGTACGCACATTTTTGTAACTTAATGAATGGAGTGGCAATATGGGATATGGATTAAAAAATTATGGCGACTGCAGTGAAGAGGTTATAAAGGCCTGTCCTGTTGAAATGGTTTTACATATGATAGGAGGAAAATGGAAGGGAATCATTATCGACATTATATCCGAAAAATCGGTCAGATTTAATGAACTTAAACGATTAATACCAGGGATTACACAACGGATGTTGACTTTACAACTCAGGGAACTCGAGGCGGATGGGATTGTGAAGAGGGTCATAGAAGACACTGTGCCACCCAAAGTAGAATACTCCCTCACTGAACAAGGAAATAAATTGTCGAGTATCATCGAGTCTATAAGAGTATGGGGAAAAGAGTTTCAATCCTAAGTCTGCGATCGGGAAGTCTTAATGAATAGCTGTGTCGGAAATCGTAGGCGTCTCCATTTTTCACCGCGCCGCATAGCGGGATTCAACCATGATATTTTACACCTTACTAACTTGTTTATTATTTGTTTTAATCGTATTTTTGGCACTGTGGATGTATTATGCGAGAAAAATCTAAGGGCAGGTTCATGATAAAATAGAGCATCTTACTAAATTTGGAGGTGGTGGCGAGATGGCTCAAATTCTTGACAAAGGTCCTTTTTATCATGGGACACGAGCAGATTTGCAGATTGGGGACTTGCTTACAGCTGGCTTTCGTTCAAATTACAATCCGGATGTTGTGATGAATCACATTTATTTTACAGCTTTGCGTGATGGGGCTGGGTTAGCTGCGGAGTTGGCAAAAGGCGGTGGTGAACCGCGCGTGTATCTTGTTGAACCAACAGGGGAATGGGAAAATGACCCAAATGTGACGGACAAGAAATTTCCAGGTAATCCGACGAGATCATATCGCAGCATAGCCCCACTAAAAATTGTTGGCGAAGTGAAAGATTGGGTGCGACAAACGCCTGAACAACTCGCAGTTTGGCATAAACGCTTGGCGAAAATAGATAAAGGTGAGATTCTAAATTAGTCTAACTATTGAATGATCGGTAGACTTCTATTAAGTACTATATATGATGCTGTAATTAGAGAATTGTATGAGGAAATCAATCAAATTCTGGATACAGCTGAATTCAAAGGGCTAATGAAGTTTAGACTCCAGCCAAGTTTTCATGGACCGGAACGGATAGAGTATGGAGCTCTGTTCATGGGTGAACTGTGCGAACTTGATGATTTTGTTGAAAACGATGAAGCTTCTTCAATAATTCTTTGGGATGGCACATCCGAGATTGGTGATATCGCAGAAATAGATAGGAAGTTAATTGAATTCGTGTGATACATGATTGGACTATTGGTAAAAGATATTTCAGGGAATCAATGAACGAATTGAGCAACCCTCTCCATATATCATTCGTTAGAGTATGAGAGAGGTGATGTGAAATGAATAAAATGAGTAATAGCATCTTAATGTTGGTATCAGTGGTATTCGCGATGTTATCTGGGTGTTCATCAACAGAGAAAATTGAAGATAAAGTTACTGAACGTGTAGTCGCATCTGATTTTGTTCTCGAAGTAACAACACCAACTGTTATAGGCACGGGTGAGACAATGAAAGTAAAAGGGACTTTAAAATATACAGGTATTAAACCCGTTGAAGTTACCCATGGAAAACCTATAATTCGTTTCTCCTTCTCCGGTAGTAACGAGGAGCGTAATTATACGGATGTGGGATATGTAACTGAATTTATATCAGGTCAAGTGGTTGAGGTTGAAGATGAATTTATGGTAACCAAAAAAGGGAAACAAAATCTCATTGTGGATATGACCGCGGATATCTCTTTAACCATGAATCCAATTGAAATTCTTGTGAAGTAATTTTAGTTACATTGAGTTGTCGGGTAGATAAGTACGCTTAATGGATTTGTTTGTGAATAAACCAAAGCAAAAGAGAGCCAGACGTTTAAGTCAGGCTCTTCTTGGCGATGTATTGTGTCTCTGTGTCATTTGAATCCTGGCGCTTTAAGAATATCTTACTTGGTCGATGTAAGAGCACAACTAACAAGGCGAATAGTTGAATAAGTCCAGTTAATAATCCTTCATTCAGTAGTCCGATAAATAAAGCGATACTCAGGAACGTAACAGTCGATCTGAATTGTCGTTTGGTGATGCAAATGATAGCAAGCAAACTAGGAATGATCAAAAATATGATTCTCCCAGTAATTTCATTAGAGAAATTAATCAGATCATTGCCGTTCACTTGATAACCGGCAAAGGCTTCAGGATTTTGACTGAAAATATAGAGAAATACACTGAAAGAAACAATGAGGTATATAACTTTAATACTCAACAAGATGCGGACTACGTTCAGGATTGTGGGTGACTTCATAAGTTTCAATTTTCCTCCTCGACACTTCTAAACGGATACATTGTCTAACCGTGTTTTTGGTATAACTAGACTTATATCTTTAATCAGGTATTCCATTTTGTGTATCTCCCAAATTCATATGTGGTTATCTAAGTATACGGTTTGCTTGTAATTATTTGTATTAAACTAAAGTCCATATTAATTAATCAAATTTTCACCTCTTTTGTCCTGAAAAATGGTCGGAAATAGATTGGCAGAGGTACAGAGGCACTGCACGAATATGAAATGTTTTCGAAAATAATGCCTAATGAACTCATCGAAATTTATAAAAAAACCTCCTGTCCCACGGAGCATATGGGATTGGGAGGTTTTGATTATAGTGCATATTCAACGTTTATCGTACAAACCATCCAGTGGGCTGAGGGGCTACGTCTGCGGTATCTCGTAAATCATGGACTTTAACATTACTGCCATAGATCATGGAATCACTACTTAATCGGAATGAAGGGAAACTGTGCTCGGATTGCAGACGCAGAGAGGGTTCAAAGTAAATCTGCTGCTGTTTGTTGATTACAAAGGGAAGCGAACCCGCTTCTACGGTAACATCATCGCTATCCGGTTCGTTTAAGATCAGAAGTACCGCAATTCCGTCACAACCGCATCCATCGGTATCATAAAACAATTTGAAATAGCCTGGTCGATCTCCCAGCTTTTCAGTAAGTCTTGCTTCTGCCAGCGGACTGACTTGAATGATCATGACGTTGTTCACACTCCTCTAATCTCCAATGAATTCGCTTACAATTTAATATATGGACCATAAACGCAGATTAGAAGGTGAAATAAAGAAAAGCAAACATGTCCGGTTGAAAATATTGACGCTAATGCGTAATACAACGAACAATTCACGTATGAATGTCATACCCGGAACTTCTATGGGTTCAGTGTGAAATCATTCGCCCAACAATGAAACCCATTTCATCGGCATTCCTTATCTGGTATGATAAGCAGGGAAAATAGGGAAAATTAGAGAAAAAGGAAGGTTCCGCTATGACACCGATCACCATATACGACATCGCCAAGGAAGCAAATGTATCTGTCGCGACGGTCTCCCGGGTACTGAATGATACGGCACCTGTGCGTGCAAGCACCCGAGAGAAGATTATGTCCATCATCGAAAAACACCAGTTTCAGCCCAATGCGCAGGCGCGCAGTCTGATCAAGAAAGAGACGGGTACCATCGCCATCATCCTGCCGGACATTACAAACCCGTTTTTCCCGGAAGTGTTCTGGGGTGCGGAGAATGAGGCTCGCGGATTGGGGTATACCTTCTTTCTGTGCAATACTGCAGGCGACTACAACAGGGAATCTGAATATTTGTCCATCCTGAGAGAGAAGCGGGTAGACGGGATTATTTTTCTCGGAGGGCGAATCAACATGCAGGTCTGTCCGGATGACATGGCGCAGGAATTGATTGATATGGGCAAACGCATGCCGATCGTGCTGGTCAATGGCAATATTGCCAAAGGCGGGTTCCACCGGGTGTACACCGATGAAGGAGCAGGGGCGGCCCTTGCAGCTGAGCATTTGCTTGAACTGGGGCATCGCGATATCGCCTTTGTCGGCGGGCTGAAAGAGTTATCAACCACCATGGTCAAGGTCAGAGCTGTGCAGAAGAAACTTCGGGAGCATGGGCTCGAAATACCAAAAGAACGGCAACTGCTCGGCAGCTTCTCCATTGACGATGGCAAACGGGAAATGTCCAAACTGCTGGATCGGGACAATCCGCCAACCGCGGTCATATGTGTGAATGACAATACGGCCATTGGTGCAATCAAGTCGACGATTGAGCATGGGCTCTCGATTCCACAGGATATATCCATTGTGGGTTATGATGATACACCTCTTGCCAGTGCGGTTATACCGGAACTGACGACCGTTTCCCAGAACACATATCAGCTGGGCAAACAGGCTGTGGATGTGCTGCATGAGTTGATTAACCAAGGCAAACCGAAGAAGCAGATCATTCTGCAACCGGAGCTGATTGTGCGTCAAAGTACAGGACCTGCTGCAAGATAAAGGGCCTGTAATTGGAAAAGAAAGCGTTGACATTTCCTCGAAGGGTGAAATATAATGAGTGCGTGAATGAAACCCCTTTCATAAAGTGGAACGGGTTTTATGTTTCAGCTTAATGAAACCCATTTCATGAAACGGGTTTCAGTGTGGTCATCCATTCATTAGTTCAAGGGGGCGTAACGTATGAGAAGAAGTCTAAAGGTCATTTCGTTATTGATGCTGGTCATGGTAATGGGTCTGACAGCCTGCAGTAGCGGGAGTAAAAACGGTTCTTCCGGCGAGTCCGGTGGCAAGGTTGATCTAAGCATGACGATCTGGGGCTCGGAGGATGAGAAGAAGATTTATCAGGAACGACTCGACATTGTGAAACAGACGTATCCCGATATCAACGTGAAGCTGAACGTGGTTGCAGGAGATTATGACCAGAAGGTACAGACGATGATCGCCGGGGGAACAGCACCGGACATCATGATGATTGCCGAGAACTATCAGGCCTACGCCTCCAAGAATCAGATTATACCGCTGGATGACATGATTAAGGCGAACAATGTGAACATGTCTGAGCGTTATTCCGATGATATAGCAAACCTCATGAAATATGATGGCAAGCAATTTGGTTTGCCGGATCGGGCAGGCGCAATGGTCCTCTTTTATAACAAAGATCTGTTTGATAAAGCCGGGGTGGAATACCCAACCAAAGATTGGACGCAGGACGATCTGATGGCGGCTGCTCAGAAGCTGACGGTGAAGGAGAACGGCAAAACGACTCAATGGGGCTACTACCCAGGCAGCTGGTGGCCGCAATGGATGCAACTGATCTACCAGAACGGTGGCTCATTGTTCGATGAGAGTGGCAAACCAACTTTCGATACGGAGCCTGTGCGTAAAGCATTGCAATTCATGAATGATCTGACCTTCACCCACGGTGCAGGACCAACGCCAACTGAGATTGCCGACATGGGGAATATCGGAGCCGATCCGCTGTTTGCACAAGGCAAGATCGCCATGGAAACAACCGGTTTCTGGAACATTGGTTCGCTTGCTAAGGTCGAAGGCATCAACTGGGATATTTCTCCGGTATGGGGCGAAACAAACGCATTCTTCAACGGTTTAACGATTACCAACGCTTCCAAACACAAGGAAGAGGCATTCAAAGTGATTGAAGCAATGACGACACCAGAAGCGCAGATGCCAATGGTCAAAGCCGGTCAGGATGCTCCTGCAACCAAAGCGGGTCTGTCCAGTGATGAATTCCTCAATGCTGAATATGGTGGCAAAAAAATTAACATGGCTGCGTTCAGTGAATCGACGATCTATGCAGAACCATTCAACCCGCAATGGAACGAAATGATGAAGCTCATTAACGACAAGCTGGGTGTGTACTTCAATAACAAAGCTTCGCTTGATGATACCGTAACCGAAATCCAGAGTGGACTGGAAAGACTCTACAAATAGAGGTTGTTCAAATAGCATCGACAGGAGGACAGGTGGAATTCGGCGTGAATGCGGATTTCATCTGCTCTCTGCGTCATGGGAGGGCTTAACGTGAAAAAAAAGGACGGGAAATGGTTTTATATCTTCATCTCGCCTTGGCTGCTCGGATTTCTGGGGCTGACCCTGGGACCAATCCTATTTTCCATCTATATGAGCTTCACGAACTGGGATCTGTTCCAGTCCCCTGAATTTATCGGTATAGACAACTACAAAACACTGTTGACGGATGACCCGATCTTCTGGAAAGCGGTGGGAAATACGTTCTTCTACGCCCTGATATCGATCCCGCTGGGCATGTCGATCTCGCTCTGGATCGCGTATTACCTGAACAAGAAGATCAAAGGTATTACTTTCTTCCGGATTCTGTTCTACCTGCCTTCCGTCGTTCCGGTGGTTGCGAGTTCATTGCTCTTCATCCACTTGCTTGCGCCGACGGAAGGATTGATCAATCAGGCACTTGCGATCTTCGGTATTCAGGGTCCTGCCTGGCTTCTTGATCCGAACTGGGTTAAACCTGCATTGATTCTCATGTCCTTATGGGGTGTGGGTGGTGGTGTGGTATTACTGCTTGCAGGTATGAAAGGAATACCGCAGGAATTCTACGAGGCCGCTGCCATCGACGGTGCGAAAAGTACACAATCGTTCTTCCATATTACATTCCCGATGCTGACTCCCGTCATTTTCTTCAATCTCGTGACTGGCATGATCGGAGCGCTCCAGACCTTCGCGCAGGTATTCATCGTCACTGCCGGCGGACCTGATAATTCAAGTCAGATGGTCGTTCCCTACTTGTTCCAGAATGCGTTCCAATTCTACAAAATGGGATATGCATCGGCGATTGCGTGGGTATTATTCATTATCATCATGGCGTTGACACTGGTTGTATTCCGTTCATCGGCGCTATGGGTGCATTACGAGGAGGGAAAAGCCAATGAGTAATCCATCGACTGTGGAGAAGACGATATCCTACATTTTTCTGATTCTGGTCGGGGTGCTGCTTGCTTCACCTTTCCTGTACATGATCTCCATTGCACTGGCAAGTGACGCAACAACCGTCAAGTCAGCCTTTACCTTCGTACCGATGGAGTTCCAATGGTCGAACTTCTATACGATCTTCACGAATAACAATCTTGGTACGTATCTCAAAAACTCGATTATCATCACCGTCTTTACGATTGTCGGATCGGTATTATCAGCTTCGGTCGTATCCTACGGCTTCGCCCGGATCAAAGCGAAAGGAAGCCGTTTCCTGTTTATTGTGTTGCTCAGTACGATGATGATTCCGGGTGAGGTGACGATGGTGCCGCAGTTCATCATCTTCCGTCACCTGGACTGGATTAATACATTTTACCCGCTGATCGTACCGAGCTTCTTCGCTGGGGCATTCAACGTATTCCTGATTCGACAGTTCGTCATGAGTATTCCCAAATCACTGGATGAAGCCGCCATGATCGACGGAATGGGCCACCCGGGAATCTATTGGAGGATCATACTGCCACTGACGTATCCAATTCTGGCGGCCATTGCGATCTTCTCGTTTTCCTATAACTGGGGCAACTTCATGGGGCCGCTCATCTATATCAATGACCCGGAGAAAATGCCGCTTGCACTCGGGGTGCAGCTGTTGACTACGGTAGGTGGCGGACAGATGCCGCCTTGGAACCTTGTCATGATCGCTTCCCTTTTCCTCACCATTCCGATGGTGCTGGTCTATCTGTTCGGACAACGTTATGTCTATGAAGCGAACATTAGCGGCGGAAGCAGCGGAATCAAGTAACAGTAGGTGTGTAGCGTGTATGTATTGAACCTGTTGTTCAAGGCCAATGAAGTCATTAACGTACATGGAGAAAGGATTGTATAGCCCATGGCGCATAAAAAACAACGCAGCAGGAGCAAACGGAGTTACATCCTCATGGGTGTGGCCCTGGTTGCCCTGCTGGCAGGAGGAGGAATTGTTATCAATCATTTTGCCAATGAATCATCCAAAACACTTGAGTTCCAAGGGCAGCCTGTGCGTCTGAAGCTGGATCAGTCCTATGATCATTTTGAAGGCTGGGGCACGTCACTTGCCTGGTGGGCCAACGATCTTGGCGGATGGAAGGATCAGGCGAAAGTGAGTGAAGTGATGGATCTGGTCTTTGACCCGGAGAAAGGATTAGGTCTGAACATCGTTCGTTACAATATTGGCGGTGAGGAAAATCCGGAGATGAAAGCCCTCCGTCCCGGTGGGGATGTACCTGGCTTTCAGCCTGAACCTGGGGAGTGGGATTGGAATGCCGATGCAGGTCAGCGTGCTGTACTACAAGGCTCGATGGAGCGCGGCGTGAACATTGCTGAAGCATTCTCCAATTCACCACCCTACTGGATGACGATTAGTGGATCGGTTACCGGAGCCGTGGATGGCAGCAATAACCTGCGTGACGACCAGTATGATGCATTTGCCGATTATCTGACCGAAGTTGTGAAGCATTATCGGGACGAGTGGGGGATCACTTTCCGTACACTGAATCCGCTTAATGAACCTTCCTCCGACTGGTGGAAGAAAGGCAATATGCAGGAAGGCAGTCATTTTACGAATGAGAAGCAGGCCGAGATTATCAAGAAAGTCGCTGCATCGTTGAAGAGCAAAGGACTGGATGGAACCGTCATTAGTGCCGCGGACGATAACAGTATTGATGAGACGGTGTTTAATTTCAACCTCTACGATCAGGACACGCTGGACGTAATCCAGCAGATCAATACCCACTCCTATAATGGTAGCAAAATGGAAGAGCTGCGCACGCTGGCAGAAGGCCATGGCAAGAAGCTGTGGATGTCCGAGTACGGAACCGGCGGCAGCGAGCCGCACAGTCATGAGGATATGACCTCGGTGCAGGAGTTGGCGGAGCGGATCATGTTTGATCTGAAAATCATGCAGCCATCCGCCTGGGTATATTGGCAGGCCGTTGAAGATGAAGGGGCCAATAATAATTGGGGCTTCATTCACGCCAATTTTAACGGAGAAGAGCAGTATGAGATGACCAAACAGTATTATGGCATGGCCCAGTTTACGAAGTTCATTCGTCCTGGTGCTACAATTATTCCAACGGATGATGGTCGCACGTTGGCTGCCTATGATGCGGAACGTCAACGACTGGTGCTGGTCATTCGTAATGAATTGTCGGCTGGAACAACGGCGTTTGAACTGGAAGGGTATGCGTACGGAAAATCAGCCAACGCGCAGGTGTATCAGACTTCACCGGATCGGAACATGGAACAGCTTGAAGACATACCGGTGTACGCAAACGGACTGGAAGTGCCTACGGCCGACAATTCCATCACAACCGTTGTACTGGACGGTGTAACGTTGCAGTCAAAGTGATAACAGTGATCTGAAAGTTGTTCTGTCATTGTAGTCTCGGTGTAAATTGTCATCTAGTTCAACGGATTTGTTTTGCCTTATATTTTTAAAAAAGTCATAGGACATATGAAACTATATAAATTGAATTAAACATTTACACCAAACGGAGAGGACAGAAAAAACCTGAAGAAGCGAAGCGTTCGCCTTTATCCCCGGATTTTCCCCTTTGAGAAAAGAAAATCAAAAAATCTGGGGATAACAGCGATCGGAAGGTTATTCTGTCATCGAAGTGCGCAGTGTAAATAAGCTTTAGTTCAATTTATATCAATAAAGAGAAGGAGGGGATATCTTTGACAGAGAAAGCATCCCTTTTGCTGCAGGAACAGGAGAAGAACACCGCCAGGGCTGAGAACAGTGTTCAATCTGAATTAACATACGATGCACGCAGTTTTTTCCTGAACGGAGAGCGTGTATTTCTGAACAGTGCAACGATCCATTATTTCCGTATGCCAAAGGAGGAATGGCGTGAGGTTCTGCTGAAGGCGAAGCTGGCAGGTATGAACTGCATCGACACCTACTTTGCGTGGAACGTGCATGAACCGGAAGAAGGACAGTGGTCCTTTGAAGGGGACAACGATTGCGGAGCATTTCTGGATTTGTGCGCAGAACTGGGCATGTGGGTCATCGCACGTCCGGGTCCGTTTATCTGTGCAGAATGGGATTTTGGCGGTTTCCCATACTGGCTTGGTACGAAGGACGGCGTGAAATTCCGGGAAAACAATGAGATGTATCTGCACTATGTGAATTTGTATTTTGACCGGCTTGTGCCAATTATTCGGGAGCGACAGTTATCAGCTGGGGGTACGGTCATTCTTGTGCAGGTGGAGAATGAATACGGGTATCTGATGGATGACGCTGCTGCAAGTGACCATATGATTACGCTGAGAGATGGATTGTTGCAACGTGGCATTGACGCTACGCTGATCACTTGCGTTGGCGGGGCGGAAGGCACCATTGAAGGGGCTAATTTCTGGTCAGGTGCTGACGGGCATTATGAGAAACTTCGAGTCAAACAGCCGGACACCCCGAAGATGGTCACTGAATTCTGGACCGGATGGTTTGAGAATTGGGGAGGGCCTTCAGCCATTCAGAAGACAGCGCCTTTGCTGGAGAGACGTATCATGGAGATTTTGCGTGCCGGGTATACCGGAATCAGTCACTACATGTTCTATGGTGGCACGAACTTCGGAGGATATGGCGGCAGAACGATGGGTAGCAGTGACATCTTCATGATTACGTCCTATGACTATGATGCACCGCTGAACGAATATGGACGGGTGACACCGAAATATGCTGTAACCAAGAATTTGTCCTATTTCGTCCATGCTTTCGGGGCCCTTCTGATGGAAACAGAGGAAATTCCAGAAGAACAGATCGTTGTACGTCATCCTGAAGGCATATCTGTACGAGGCAGACAGGCTAACAACCAGAAGATTTGGTTCCTGGAGAGTCACAAGGATGAACGGGAGACCATGCACATTACGCTAGAGGAAGGCCGGACTCTTCTCGTATCGCTGAATCCAGGACAGATTGTTCCGTTGCTGGATCGAGTACAGATTGCTGAACACGTATACCTGACTGCAGGAACGATGATTACGGGCAATGAAATGATCAATGGAGTATTGACCCTGTTCATCGTGGCCCCAGCAGGGCAGCGTTCCATAGTTGAATTGGAAGCCGTGGACTTGAACGTCATGGACAGTTCGCTGCAAGTGCTGGTCGAGCATGATTCATCAAGGAATGTACACCGCTTCGACCTGTTCCATTTCCAGGAGCCGGGAATGATCCAACTGGAAGCAAACGGCACACCGATCCGTTTCGTCATTCTGGATCAAGAGATGATGAATCGAACATGGCGATTGGAAGCAACAGATCAGAAGGGACTACGTTATGTGATCGGGTTCGATGACGTGGACGTGTTGTCATCTGGTCAGGTCAAGGGCATGATCACGGATCCGGATCGCATGATAATGCTGCTTGGTGACTGGACAGATGGAGAACGGACGTTAACAGGTCACGAGTTCTTTGACGGTGAGGAGTCTATTACAGGTATACAGCAGCAGCTTCCGTGGACATTACCGAGTGCGCCGACGTTGTCTGATTCTCCTGAGATGTCACGTATTACGTTAACTGCGAAGCAACGCTCGGCGAGTGGACAACCCGAAGACTTTTCCCGATACGGACAAGATTTTGGTTATCTATTGTACGAATGTGATTTCGAGAGTCCAACCGAAGGGGTCACTAACCTCATTTTGCCGGATATCCAGGATACTGCCAGAATCATCGTTAATGGTGTTCAGCAGGCATTAGTGCGTCAGATAGGTGCCGCTGGAGTGCAGTTGCAGGTGGCCAAAGGGAAGAATACACTTCAGATTCTGGTACAGCATATGGGCAGATTGAACTTCTCTCCGTATTTAGGTGAGAGCAAAGGTCTGGCTGGTGCTGTGTATCTGAGTGGCAAGGTTCAGGATATTCGTCGGGATTGGCGTATGGAGAGTGGACTTGTGCATCTCGATGAGGTGAACTCTCTCCAAGAATCTCCACTTCTGAGCAGAAGCTTTACGCTGGATGGCATGGATCGTGCGATTCTCGTGGGTGCACTGAGCAAAGGCCTTCGTATCAATGGCATCGAAGTTCCGATGGAAGGATATCAGGATTGGTTTGCCTTCCAGACGTTAGACATATCCTTGTATATCAAGCCCGGAGAGACAAATACACTGGAAATGCCGTATAGCCGCTCTTCGCTGGATCGACTGGAACTAATCACATATCCGAGTCAGGGAGAACTGAAGGATTGGCGTATGGCAGGGACGGATGCATTGCTTCCGCAACAATGGGTGAGCTACGAGGTAGGACAGGAATCGATCCAACCTGGAGCACAGGGGTCAATCCAGCGTGCAGGACAGCCTGGTATCGCCGCAGGTGGCAATTGTACTGCCAATCTGGTGCCCCACACCACGAATGAATCGGTTAATCGTGCTACATTGAGTGAGAAGTCTCACCCTGTATCCAATCATACTCCAATCCGAGGATCGTATGGTCAGCCGGTCTGGTACCGCTGGCGTTTCGCGAAGCCTGCGGTTTCGGAGCATCATAAAGTGAATCTGATGCTTCGCCTGACCGGGATGAGCAAAGGAACGATTCACCTGAACGGACATCATCTGGGCCGTTACTGGCAGATTGGTCCGCAAGAGGATTACAAAATTCCAGTAGCATGGCTACAGGAAGAGAATGAATTACTTTTGTTCGATGAAGAAGGAAAAACGCCAGAACGGGTACGATTCCTGTTGGACGCATTATCCCGTTATCCGTGGGTTGCGGTGGAATAGTTCATGTATGGATCGTTAGCTGTCTTACCGATTCAACTATGGTTGAGAACAAGAACTGGATCGAGATAGTTCGAGTCGCACGCTACGTTTCACCTTTTAACACAGTCACACTACCTCATTTTCTTAGTCAAATAACCCGAGCTTGTGAATCTTTGGATTCAGTCTTGTGAGTGAATTAGCTAAGGGAATGGGGGAACTGTGGTGATCAGGTTGGTACAACGAACTAAGGTAACACTTGTAGATTAATGAATTGTAACCGTTTACATATATAAAGAGTGTTCATCCATGATCTGTGAAGGGAGTGATGCTTCATGTAATTGGAATTTGAACAGGTAGTCGTAAGGTGTGCTTATAGAGGGATGACTCCAAGATAACGTTTAAATCGGCTGTAAGGTATGTTAAGTCTAATTCATTATTCCTTTCAATCCTGGATAAGGAGATGACCTGATGTTAACGAAGAGGAAAGACAGAGCAAGAGGACACAGCGGTTTCAAGGCCGGAATGATCCTGCTGCTTGGAACATTGCTTCTATTAACCATGGTATTCCCCAATACAGCCAGAGCAGCGACAAGTGTCTATACGATATCCGCCTTCACGAACACAAGTGAGTCCAATATGTATATCTATGAATCCTATAATGCGACACACTATGGTTTGCTAAAAGGGCCAGCCTATACACCTCCGGCCAATCTGATCCGCGATCCAAGCATCATGAAGCACACAGATGGTCTATATTACGTCGTCTACACCACGAACTGGTCAGGGAATACCATCGGCATCGCCTCCAGCCCGGATAAGGTTAACTGGACATTTGTTCGTAACATTACATTATCCACACCTGCCACAATCGCACACACCTGGGCACCGGAATGGTTCAAAGACAGCAACGGCAGTCTGAATATTATCGTGTCCCTCTCCCCAGGCAACTATGAGAATTTCAAACCTTATGTCCTCACAGCTTCAGGCAGCAATCTAGCGTCTACCTCATGGTCTGCACCTACTGAACTGGCAGGCATTGCTCCCAATTATATCGACACTTTTATTGTGAAGACAGGCTCAACCTATCATGCGTTTACCAAGAATGAGACCACTAAATACATTGAATATGCGACATCCACTTCGCTAAAGGGTCCTTATACCTTCAAAGGTACAGGAGATTGGGCAGGTTGGGGCTCTTGGGTGGAAGGTCCGGCGCTTGTTCAACTGGATAATGGTTCATGGCGAATCTACTTTGACGGCTATGCAACACAAAAATATTATTACAGCGACTCTGCTGATAACTTCCAGACCTGGGGTGCCAAACAAGAGATTGCAGGTCTTACCGGACTCGTCCGGCATATGACCGTATTGAAAGAATCCGGACAACCGGGTGATATCCGCAAGTTGGAGTCATTCAATGTGCCGGGCAGCTTCATTCGTCACTACAACTATCAGGCACGGATTGATGTCAATGTCAGTCCAGCGGAAGATGCACAATTCCGTATCGTTCCCGGGCTGTCGAATGCAACAGGCATTTCGTTTGAGTCCATGAATTATCCGGGTTATTTCCTGCGCAATAATAATGGCAGCATCACACTCGTGAAAAATGACGGCAGCACTACATTCCGAAATGACGCCACGTTCAAACGGGTAAATGGACTTGCTAACGCCAGTTGGACATCGTATACCTCGTTTAGTAATCCGAACCTGTATCTTAGACATTACAACAATGTGCTGAAATTGGAAGCTGTCGTTACCGCACTTGATAAGTCAGACGCGACCTTCCGAGAGGTTGCACAATAATGGGTGTTCGTTTTCTAAAAAATCACAAGGAGTGAAGCGGATGAAGTGGTTAAAACGAATGAGCTCGCTGCTGCTGGCAGGAAGTCTGCTAACAAGTAGTTTGGGTCTGGGCACAGAGGTATCTGCTGCGGGAGCCTACACGGCTGTTGCCGATCCATCGAAGCAATATCAGACGATGGAAGGATGGGGAACATCCCTCGCGTGGTGGGGCAAGGTGGTTGGAGAATACTCCAATCGGGATGAGTATGTGGAGAAAATGTTCAATGCGAATACCGGACTGGGGCTGAACATCCTGCGGTACAACATTGGAGGCGGGGATAATCCATCGTCCAATATCCTTGAATATCGCAAAGCCGTTCCTGGTTACCAGCCTTCTCCGGGCGTGTATGACTGGAATGCAGATGCAAACCAACGATATATGCTGCAAGCTGCCAAAGCGCAAGGCGTGAATGTCATCGAAGCTTTTGCGAATTCCGCACCTTACTGGATGACCATCAGTGGTAATGTGTCCGGTTCGGCCAATGGAGGTAACAACCTCAAGCCCGATTACTACGATGATTTTGCCGATTACTTAACCGAGGTTGTGAAGCATTTTCGGGATAACTGGGGGATCACATTTGATAGTGTAACTCCGCTGAATGAACCGATCTCGACATGGTGGAAGCAGAGCAATGACCAGGAGGGCATGCACTTTGACCGGGCGGATCAGAACACAATTCTGAGTCAGCTACAAGCTTCGTTGAATGCGAAGGGTCTGTCCACGAAGCTGAGCGCACCGGAAGAATACAGTATCGATGATACCAATGTGTCGTTCAACAGCTACAGCAATGCGGTTAAATCAGCGATTACTCAGATCAATACCCATACGTATGGTGGAAGCAATCGTACGGCTTTGCGCAACACAGCGACGTCTGCGGGCAAACATCTGTGGACCTCGGAATATGGCGATGGGGATGCAAGCGGACTTACGATGTCACGGACCATCCTCAAGGATATTCGCAATATGGGCGCAAGTGGATGGGTGTATTGGCAAGCCGTGGATAGTGCCGACGGATGGGGATTCTTCAAAAACGTGTTGAACAATACCCAAACGACCAGTTACACCGTGAACCAAAAATACTATGTCATGGGTAATTACAGCAAATTTATTCGTCCTGGGTACAAGATTATCGGCATGAGTGATGCCAATACCCTTGCAGCCTATGATGCGGCTTCCGGCAAAGTTGTGCTGGTAACAACCAATTCGGATTCGACGGATACAACGGTAACCTATGATCTCAGTCGTTTTACGAACACAGGCACGTCTGCTCAAGTATATCGGACCTCTTCAACAGAGAAGTTGCAGCAACTGACCAATATTTCGGTGCAAAACAAAACCTTTACCGCTACGGCCAAGGCCAATTCGGTCACAACCTACGTCATTTCCGGTGCAACTTACAATGGCGGTACAGGATATGAATCCGGGGCCATCTACAAATTAATCAACCGCAACAGTGGACTTGCACTCGATGTTAACGGTGCTTCTTCTACGGGTGGGGCAACAATCATTCAGTGGAATGATAATGGAGCAGCCAACCAGCAGTGGAAACTGGAGTCCGCAGGGAACGGATATTACAACATCCGCAATGTGGGCAGTGGGCTTTTGCTGGATGTGAATTCGGGTTCTACACAAGGCGGAGCCGCTCTGATTCAGTGGCAAGATAACGGGGGCAACAATCAGCAATGGCTGCCAATTGATGTGGGAGGATATGTGGTACTTGCGAATCGAAACAGTGGCCTGACGATTGACATCAATCAAGGTTCTCTGACCGCGGGTGCCTCCACGATTCAGTGGGCCGACAATGGCGGGGCCAATCAGCAATGGAGCCTAGTCAAAGTTAATTAGTGTGAGTACGCATGAATTAACCGTTATTACGTGTCCTTCTTTCTTGGAGGTGCAGTGCTCTAAGCAACACTGCACCCTCAAGGAAAGTAGCTATTTTAGACAATACATATATTCATCCACCCGGCAGGTACTTAACGAAAACGGGATAGGGCGAACCTGCTAATATCTTGATCCGTGTGCCCCGTTTGCACCAGGTCGGATAGAATCTGTCCAATGGCACTTGCGAACTTGAAGCCATGACCGGAGAAACCGCCTGCGAGCCACACACGTTCATGGGCAGGGTGTCGGTCGATAATAAAATCTTCATCCGAAGTGAATTCATACTTGCACACACTGCCACGCTTCAACTCTCCAGCTGCTTGCGGCATATGAAGCTCTAGCAATCTTCGAAGATCACCCTCATCGGACTCTTCCGTACCAAAAGCAGCCATTGTACTTCCAGGTGTCCACACCTGACCTGTATCATGACGCCCCATCTTCAGTCCTGATCCGCCAATGCTCGGGAATCCATAATATGTACCTTCTTTTCCTGCCAATGTGAATCCGGGGAAATGTGTCTCACCATACAAAGCCTCTGGTACATCAAACCATCCAACTGTTTTACGTACGGCCTGAATGGGGAGATCCACGAAAGGTTTCAATGTCTGAAACCAGGCGCCAGCGCTCAGGATGATTTGATTCGCGTGGTATGTCTCGCCACCTGAAGTCTGAACTGCCACGGAATGTGGTCCGTATTCGATATGCTCCACAAGAGTGTGCGTTAACAAGGTAGCACCATGAGCTTCGGCTGCCCTGCGAAAGGCACGAATACAGGGTTCACTATACAGATAACCCGCATCAGGCTCATACATGCCCTCGTAATGTTCAGGTATTGTAATCCCTGGCCAGCGTTTCATCACCTCGGCTGCGTGCAAAGTTTCATAACGAATGCCTGCATCATCTGCATGGCTCAATCGGTTGTGGAAGGAATGAATCTCCGGATCAACCACATTTATTACACCGGAAGGAACAAACAGTTGGTCTCCGGTCGTTTCCTCCAGTTCATGCCATAACTTCTGCGCAAGCAGTGCCATGGCCATATAGTCAGGCCCACCACTGTACACATGGCGCATCAGTCTGGTATCCCCATGATGGCTACCTTCTGTATGCGGAGGGTCGAAGGCATCCATTAGTAAAACTTTGCATCCACTGCGCGATAGATAATAACCTGCACTCATGCCCATGGAGCCGGCTCCTACGATAATAACGTCATATGATTGTGTAATAATAGCACGTCCTCTCCTATGTATCCTTTTCTACAGTAATGCCTTAATAGAACATATTAATAGTAAAAGCTTGATGAAGGCAAGTGTAGTAAAATGGACTTCTACAATGAATGTTGCAAAGGAGACCTCGCATGAGTGAACAATTTAGGTTTGATCTATTTCCGTTAATTCAGACAGAACGATTCATCCTCCGGTCAGCAGAGGCTGGAGACAGCCATGATCTGCTCGCGTTATATTCCGATGAAGCTGTGGTTCAATATATGCCATTCACTCCCTTTGAATCCGTGGAGGATGCACAGGGTGAGATGAACTGGTATACGAAGATTTTCAAGGAACATACGGGTTTACGCTGGATGATTGAAGACCGTGAAACTCGTAAAGTGATCGGAACCTGTGGGTTCCTGAACTATGAAGATGTACATCATCGTGCAGAGATTGGATACGACTTGCGTTCCTCTTTCTGGGGCCGCGGTGTTATGACTGAAGTGGCCTGTGCTGTGTTACATTTTGGATTCACAAGCATGCAGCTTAACAAGATCGAAGCAAAGGTTGAACCGGAGAACGAGGCGTCAATTCGCCTGTTACACAAGCTTGGTTTTCAACAGGAAGGTGTACTGCGGCAGCATGAGTTTGAGAAAGGCAGATATATTGACCTTGCGGTGTTCTCTAAGTTACGAATCGAAATTAGCCCACAAGGATTCCAATGACACCATCTCATTCCAGAGCCGTAAGGCTTGTCCCTCTGAATGAGCCCATGCTATATTGGAGAGATGTGAGGAGATGAGGATATGAAGCTGGTGTCCTGGAATGTGAATGGTTTAAGGGCATGTGTGACCAAAGGATTCATGGATTATTATCAGGAGAGTCAGGCAGATATCTTCTGCCTTCAGGAGACCAAATTACAAGCCGGACAGATTGAGATGGACCTGGGGGAAGATGTTTATCAATATTGGAATTATGCGATTAAAAAAGGATATTCCGGTACGGCTGTATTTAGCCGAATTAAACCTTTATCCGTTCGTTACGGGATGGAGGAGGACAGCGAGCCGGAAGGCCGGATGATTACACTGGAGTATGATGAGTTTTATCTGGTGAACGTCTATACCCCTAACGCGAAGCGGGATCTGACCCGACTGCCTTACCGTCTGGAATGGGAGGATCGATTCCGGGGGTACATTCTGCAATTGGAGCAGACCAAGCCGGTTATCGTCTGTGGTGACCTGAATGTGGCTCATCAGGAGATTGACCTGAAGAATCCGAAGCCCAATCTGGGCAATTCCGGATTTACCCTTGAAGAGCGTGGCAAGATGACCGATCTGCTTGCTTCCGGTTATGTGGACAGCTTCCGCCATCTGTACCCGGATCGTACGGATGTATACAGCTGGTGGTCTTATATGCCGAAGGTTAGAGAACGGAACGTCGGCTGGCGCATTGATTATTTTCTAGTATCCAATCAATTGGCACCCAAGGTGGCAGATGCGCATATCGACTGCCATGTGATGGGCAGTGATCATTGCCCGGTGGGTCTTACTTTGCAACTATAGGTAAGGATCATCGTGAGATAGATTGAGGTAGGAGTTTTAGAATACAAGTATAGATGAACTGCAAGTTTCCTGAATGGGAGATTTGCAGTTTTTTTTGCGTCACAGGTAGGGGAGGGACACTGGACTTTGGTTGGGGAAAGAACTGGACTCGGGATTGTTTCAATCCCGCTATTTCTTGGGTACGATTGAAGCATACATATATATAGATGAACCTTTGGGATAAGGGGTAGAGAAGATGAAGAAGGGGTTACGGAGAGGCTTAAAAGTGCTGGGAGGCATCATGCTTGCCACAGGACTTTTGCTGCTGGCAGGTACAGCGTATGAAGCGTATCAATCCACGCAGGATATGAAGTCTTATCCCCCGCCAGGCAAGTATTATGAAGTGAGTGGTCGCAACATGCACCTATACACCGCTGGCAAAGGAGAGGTAACCGTGGTGTTCGCCTCAGGCTGGGGTACACCTAATCCGTATGTGGATTTCAGTCCGCTATATGACAAGTTGAAATCACAGGTGAAAATTGCGGTATATGACCGGTTCGGGTACGGATACAGCGACTATACGGATGACCCTCGTGATGTTGACACCATCTCGGAAGAGATCCACCAATTGCTGCGAACATCCGGTCAACGTCCACCTTACATCATGGTTGGTCACTCCCTGGGTGCGCTGGAGACACTGCGGTTTGCGCAAAGGTATCCTGATGAGGTGGCTGGCATGGTTATGATCGATGGAGGCAGTCCTGAATATTACAGTACGGTGGAAATGGATACGCCCGAATGGTATTTTACTTCAGTCCGATTCCTGGTTAAAACAGGCATTGCGCGTACATTGCTACATTCGGATCAGATGATGGCAACACTGGTCATTGACCCGGAGTTGGTTTCTGCGCCGATGAAAAAGGCTGCCACCATTTCTACCCTGAAGCATGCATACAATGACAACGTGATGGATGAGATTCGTCATTCCAAGATCAACGCATTACGTGTGCTGGAGAACAAAAAGGAGTTTCCTTTCCCTCTGACGATCCTGACAGCCGGAACAGATCAACCAAGTGAGGGGAGTTGGGCATGGCAGGCAGATCAAGCAAAATTTGCTTCATGGTCCAAACAAGGAAACCAGCGGCTTGTTCCTGACGCCGAGCATTACATTCACAACAGTCAACCGGATATTGTCGCCGCCGAGATCATGAAATTAGTGACACCGTCCAGTGACCTATGAGTAACATGATTCCACAAACACATGATGAACAGGATGAGGAGGAGGGATGGATGAAAAAGTTTAGAGTGATCACCCGCTTCCTGTCCATTCTCGTAGCCAGTTGTCTATTGTCTTTAAGTGTATTATCTGTATCTGTGATATGGGTTAAGAATAACGTTCATGCGGTGCCTGTGATCCAGTCGTTTGAACGCGATTAGCACATTAAATGAAGTGGAAGGAGTGGTAACAGATGGTGAAGAGAAGGAAATATGTAATGGCCTGTGCGGCACTGGCGATGATGGTGGCCTTGAGTGCTTGCAGCAGCGCGGCAGACGAACCGAGTGATACGGAGAAGGTGGACACTGAAGTTTCCTCCGGAACGGGTGAACAAGCGACTAATGAAGGTGCAAGCGAAGCAACAACTAGTGCAGTGACCGAGACGGAAGGTACGACTGCGCCAACCGACTCGGATTCAGAAAGTGGTGAGGAAGCGGCTGCTGGAACCAATGAGTTGCCAGAGAATTTGCCAAGTGACTTCCCCCTGCCGGAAGATGCAACCATTCGTTTGGCCAATTCCGGTGAGGATGAAGGCAAGCAATCGGCCATGGTGATTTTCACCACGGAACAAGATATGAAGACCATATCCAAGCTGTATAAAGATTACTTCGATGCCAAAAAGTTGACGGATGCAGGTCAGACGATTGATGACAAAAATATTATCATTCAGGGAACTGACCCGGAAACGCAGGATGTCTGGTCTTTAATTGGAGGGGCATTGGCGTCACAGGAAGGCGTTATTGAACTGACATTGACCTGGACAGAATCATAAGCAAATATAACGAATGAACGCCAAAATATCTTGCATACGGAGCCGCATTATTGCTGCACCGCTGCAAGGTATTTTTATTTCGAACTGGAAACCTGACAGGTTACATGGTATGTTATATCATTATAAACAGAGTAATAGACAACTATAGAAGAAGACAGGAGAGGATTGAACATGATTAGAGTGGGTATTGTTGGTTACGGTAACTTGGGTAAAGGTGTAGAGAAAGCCATTTCCCAGAACGAGGATCTGGAACTGATTGCTGTGTTTACACGTCGTAATCCGGAGCAGATGGTCGCTGAAAGCACAGAAGTACGTTTTGAGCATATCTCTGCAGCGGAGCAATACATAGGCAAGATTGATGTTATGATCCTCTGTGGTGGTTCTGCAACCGATCTTCCAGAGCAGACACCAGCCATCGCCAAGTTGTTCAATACGGTAGATAGCTTCGATACACATGCGAAGATTCCTGAATTCTACAAAGAAGTTAATGCTGCGGCAGAGCAAGGCGGTCACGTAAGTGTCATTTCCACAGGTTGGGACCCAGGCTTGTTCTCCATGAACCGTCTGCTTGCACAGTCCATCCTGCCAGAAGGAAAAGAGTACACGTTCTGGGGCAAAGGTGTGAGCCAAGGCCACTCGGATGCTATTCGTCGTGTTCCAGGCGTTAAGGCGGGTGTACAGTATACTGTACCTGTTGAAGAGGTGATCAACCGCATTCGTGCAGGGGAGACACCAGAGCTGTCTACACGCGAGAAACATCTGCGTCAATGTTATGTGGTAGCAGAAGATGGTGCTAATCAGGATGAGATCCGTGAGACGATTGTGTCGATGCCTAACTATTTTGCAGATTACGATACAACTGTAACATTTATTAGCGAAGAAGAATTGAAATCCGAGCATGAAGGTATGCCTCATGGTGGATTTGTTATTCGCAGTGGGGTTACAGGTGCTGGTCAAAAGCAAATTATTGAATTTGGTCTGAAACTCGACAGCAATCCTGAATTTACAGCAAGCGTACTTGTGGCGTATGCAAGAGCCGCACAACGCTTGAGCGTGGAAGGACATAAGGGAGCGAAAACGGTATTTGATATTCCGCTCGGTCACTTGTCTCCGAAATCGGCTGAAGATCTTCGCCGTGACTTGTTATAATTCTGATTGGTTCCAGTGATTTTATAGAAACAGCTCGTCCTTGGATGTATAGGACGAGCTGTTTTTTTTGCTGTTGCTACACCCAGTGTGAGGGAATGTTAAGATGATCCGGCAACTTGGTATTCACATTACCTTTGGCTGCATTAATCTGGGATTGCGTCAGGAAGATGCCACCTCTCAGGTCTGCATCGCCCAGATCCGTATCCCGCAAGTCCGCGCCAATCCAATCCGCATTTCGTGTATCTGCATTTCGGAGATCGGCTGCGATCATTAAAGCCCCACGGAAGCTTGCGCCCCGCAGGTCAGCCCCTTTTAAATTGGCACCAAAAAAGTCACTTCCGGTACGTTTTTTACTCTTCTTCGACTTCCCTTGTCCATGAGCGGTGGGTGGCAAATTCGCGCGTACCATCTCACTTGCCTGGACCAAGAGTTGATTCACACTGGACCGATAATTGGCGATATCCAGACGGAGAAGAGCCGCAGGCTCCAGATTGCTCAAGCGCTCAACCTCCTCATATAACTCACCAAATGCCGAGTGAAGGGATGACGTCTCCGGTCTCATCATCATTTCCTTCATATAACTGAGCAACTCGTGAAGTTGTCGCAAGGCAGGCAGACAATCAAACATCTCCTTTGCAGACTCTGGATGATCACGCCAATCTTTGCCCGCGTAGGTCACTTGGGACAGCTTCTGTCCAGCTCCGAAACAGTCGTATACCGTGCAACCTTTGAACCCTTTCTGCCGAAGCTGGGTATGGATACCGCAGCGATTGTCCGTGCGCAGATTGGAACAGGGTGTGCCGCTGGCTTTATCAAAAGCAAAGTCAGATGACTTGCCATAGGGCAAGGCAACACAGCACAGGCCAAAACATTGCTCACAGTCTGCGCTAAGATGAGGATTCGCAGTGCTGGAAAATGGTTGGTTAGACAATGTGAACACTTCCTTATAAAAGTACAAATAGATGGAATTACGTCAGTACCACTTTACCATTGCCTTGCGATTAGAGCAATTGAAGACAAGGAAAAAAGGGCAGTTACCCAAATTGATGGGAACGCCCTTTGATCGTGGAGAATCACGTATTTAAATTAAACTACACCTTGAGCAATCATGGAATCGGCTACCTTGAGGAAACCGGCGATATTCGCTCCCGCTACGAGGTTACCTTCACAGCCATACTCTTCAGCAGCTTCTACACAGCTGGTGTAGATGTTCTTCATGATGTCATGCAGCTTCGCGTCTACTTCTTCAAATGACCAGGACAACCGCATGCTGTTCTGTGACATTTCAAGAGCAGACACGGCTACACCGCCGGCATTAGCCGCTTTGGCTGGACCAAACAGCACGCCTGCACCGTGGAAGACGTCAATGGCATCCAGGGTGGAAGGCATATTCGCGCCTTCGCCAATGGCCTTCACGCCACCTTTAACCAGCAGGGCCGCAGCTTCTTCATCAATCTCGTTTTGCGTTGCACATGGAAGAGCAATATCACAAGGGATAGACCAGATGCCTTCGCAGCCTTCGGTATATGTAGCATGCGGGTGTTCTTTGATGTATTCGCTGATGCGAAGACGATCAACCTCTTTCAGACGTTTCACGGTATCCAGGTTGATGCCTTGTGGATCGTGTATGTAGCCACCTGAGTCACTACACGCCACGACTGTAGCTCCAAGCTCCTGTGCCTTCTGAATGGCATAGATGGACACATTACCAGAGCCGGAGACAACGACTGTGCTGTCTTGGAAGCTGAGCCCCTTGGATTGCAGCATCTCCTTCACGAAGTACACACAGCCGAAGCCAGTCGCTTCCTTACGTGCCAAGCTTCCTCCGTACAGCAGACCTTTACCTGTCAATACACCTGCCTCATGCCCGCCATGAATACGTTTGTATTGCCCGAACATGTAACCAATTTCCCTTGCGCCTACACCAATGTCACCTGCCGGTACATCCGTATCTGAGCCGATATATTTGTACAGCTCTGTCATGAAGCTTTGCGTGAAACGCATGACTTCCAGATCCGATTTTCCTTTGGGATCGAAGTCAGAACCGCCTTTACCACCGCCAATGGGCAGACCAGTCAAAGCATTTTTGAAGATCTGTTCGAAGCCAAGGAACTTGATGATGCCCGAGTATACAGAAGGATGGAAGCGAAGTCCGCCTTTGTAAGGGCCAATGGCACTGTTGAATTGCACCCGGAATCCACGGTTAACCTGAACTTTGCCCTGATCATCTACCCATGGGACACGGAATGTGATTACGCGTTCGGGTTCAACAAGCTGTTCCAGCAGACTATGGTTCCTATACTTGGGGTGTGCTTCAATAACAGGAATAAGGGAATCCAGAATTTCTTTGACAGCCTGATGGAACTCATCTTCGTGCGGATTTCTGGCGACAACCGACTCATAAACGGAATGAACATAATCTGCGGCAGTAACTTGAACGGACTCTGTAGTTTCTTTTGTTATCGTGGACACTTTTTCGATGCACTCCTTTATCGTGTTAAAGTCTGTAAATACCTATTTGCATAAATTGAATAAAAGTTTGTAGTTAAATATACAGGAAAGCAAATAAAAATACGAGATATAAATTCATAAAATGTTTTTTATGCAGTAATTAAAATGTTCTATGGATCTACCATATGATGTGAAGAATTAAGTTATTAAATGGAAGATATGACCACAAATGATAATAAAAAAGCAAGTTAGACGAATATACTGGATTAAAATATTAGTTTTGGTAAGATGGTAAGAAGGTCTCGTATCCCGGGGGCTTTTTAAAATAAAAAGGAGGAAAACAAGATGATGAAGAGAAACATGCCAATCAACATGGAGAACAAGGCTTGTATAGGGGGTGAAATCTATTATGAACCATAGAACTTCCCGCCATAATTGCAGAGAGAAGCTGGTGAGCCAGCTATTTACATTCGGTGAAGAGAAAAGAACATTTCTCGACGCCTATTTCGACGTGCGCGATCCGGAGCGGATACAATTGGAAAAACAATTATCGGCATATAAGGAGTATGTGGAAAAACTGCTCCTGGGCCCGGATGAAGATCTGGACTCGGCGGTATTGATCGGTAGTCATATTGATTTTGAATATATCGATTTTCATACATCGGATTCGTTCATGATTGTCATGCCAGAGGATACCAATCCTGATGAGGGGCGTATTTCCTTCCTCTCTCCAGTAGGGAGTCAATTACTGCTTGGCAGTGTAGGGGAAATTAGGTCTGTTCATACACCATCAGGTTCCATGAGGATACGCATTACGGGGATTGAGCTGAGGAGCGAAACCTTGAACGAGCCGGCGCTAGGGGGTGCAGATCATGCACTTTAAAGAGACGGACTTACCAGGGATTGGACGTAAATACTGGTTGCATACCCGTAGTGGTGAGCATTTGGTCATTGTGATTCATAACGACGAGCGACGTGACCTGTTCCATATGGAGTCAGGGGATACACCTGAAGAGGTGGGTGATATGGTATCTCTTGTCACCCTGGACGATGATGAAGCCCGGGCGGTAGCCGCTATTGTTGGTGGTATGACCTATAAACCGAAGTTTCAGGATGAACGTGAAGTAATGCTTGAAGGGCTGTTAATCGAATGGCTACGGATTGAGCCTCACGCCGCAAGCGTAGGCATGACGATTGGTGAACTGGATATCCGTCAGGCCACGGGCGCCGTAATTCTCGCTGTTGTGACCAAGGATAAGGAGAAGCATTTTAATCCAGGCCCGGATTATGCTTTTACCGCTGGAGCTACAATTGTAGTTGCCGGTGAACGGAATCAGATCAAACATCTCAAACAATTGTTGACTGATGGACGGACTTAGCCTATGGATATGCTCATATTCGAAGTGGGAATTGCCGTTGCGCTGATTACACTTACTGGGCTGATATCTTCACGATTACGATTTTCGGTCATTCCTTTCTATATCCTGATTGGTATGGCTGTTGGACCACATGCACCACAGATCGGCATAGTGGATTTACGTTTTATCGAAAGTTCGACCTTTATTGAATTTATGGGCAGGCTTGGCATTTTGTTTTTGTTATTTTATCTGGGTTTGGAGTTCTCGGTCTCCCGGTTATTAAAGTCTGGTAAAGCCATTCTGACCGGGGGCATGTTCTATGTTGGTCTGAATTTTGTCTCTGGATTGCTGTTGGGGTGGTTCATGGATCTGCCCCTTCAGGAGACACTTGTTGTCTGCGGGATCATGACCAGCTCTTCTACAGCCATTGTAGCTAAAGTGCTCGTTGATTTGAAACGCACGGCAAACCCTGAAACAGAGATTATTATGGGCATGATCATGTTTGATGACTTGTTCATCGCGATTCATATCTCCATCCTGACTGGGCTTGTGCTCAGCGGGGCAACTTCATTCTTAAGTGTTCTGCTGGTATCGCTGTCTGCCCTGCTGTTTATTGTGCTGTTCCTGATTATTGGCAGGAAAAGCATCAAATATATTGATAAGGCACTGAATATCAAGTCATCAGAGTTGTTTCTGCTTACCGTCATGACACTGCTCTTCCTGGTGGCTGGTTTCTCGGAGACACTGCATGTAGCAGAAGCCATTGGAGCATTGATGATGGGGCTTGTGTTGGGCGAATCAAGACATGTGAGTCGGATTGAGCATCAGATCATGCCTTTCAAAGATTTTTTTGGTGCCATTTTCTTCTTCAGTTTTGGTCTGACCATCGAGCCGGCTTCACTTGGCGGAGCTGTTGGGATGACGATTATTGCCGTTATTCTGACGATTGCCAGTAACTATGGTGCAGGTATGATCGCTGGCAGACTGGCTGGAATGAGCCCTAAGGCCTCGTTGAATGTGGGCTTTACCCTGGTCTCGCGGGGCGAATTCTCCATTATCATGGCGAACATCGGCAAGGCCGGAGGGCTGATGGCATCCATCCAATCGTTTGCCGTGTTGTATGTGTTAATTCTGGCTGTGCTGGGGCCTATCCTGACAAAAGAATCTCCGCGGATTTACGCATCGTATGAGCGACTAAGGAAGCGGATGAAACGAAGGGAAACAGGTTGAGTCAAACGCTGGCTGTCCTTGGACAGACCGGGTATTCTGACCGGAGTGTTTAATAGGCGTCACACCATTTGGAGAGAGAAATTACTCCGGGGTGTGGCGTTTTTTTATTACTGGGAATCGTCCTAATGTCGGCTTGTAGTTATGCTCATTCAACCAAATTATGGTATGTATCCATATCTTGTGCGTGGTCATGAATGTTCAAGTCCAGAGGCAGGACTTTGGATGTGATTTGGTAGATAGGGATTGAAAATAAACAGTCATTATGTAAAATAATGTTATATTCAAATCTAGCAGTTGAAAGGATCATTTACACGAGAACAGACGAGGAGGAATAGCTCATGAACAAGAAAAGTAGATTTCAACGGTTAAAATGGGCCGGTACAGGGATGTTGCTCAGTCTCGTATTATTTGCTCTACCTGCATCTGCTGCATGGAATGATACATATCAGGGTTATGCGACGTATACAGGCTCAGGTTACTCGGGAGGTGCGGTGTTGCTTGATCCCATCCCGGCGGACATGAAGATTACTGCACTTAATCCGTTTCAGCTCAATTATAACGGTGTCAAAGCCGCTCTAGCGGGAGCTTACCTTGAAGTTCAAGGTCCTAAAGGCAAAACAACTGTCTATGTAACAGACCTCTATCCAGAAGGTGCCAGTGGAGCGCTCGACCTCTCCCCGAATGCCTTTAACCTGATTGGTGACCCAAAGGCAGGCAAAATCAATATCAGTTGGAAAGTGGTCAAAGCTCCAATTCAAGGCAATGTCTCCTATCGGATCAAGGAAGGCAGCAGTCAGTGGTGGGCAGCCATTCAGGTTCGTAATCACAAATATCCGGTGCTGAAGTTCGAAGTGAAACAGAAGGATGGTACGTGGCTCAATCTTGAAAAGCAGGACTATAATCATTTCCTCGGAACTGGACTGGGCAAAGAAAAACTAAACGTTCGTATTACCGATATTCGCGGTCAGGTATTAAATGACACGATCCCGGCTCTACCTAATGATGGGTCAGGTGGTGCATATATCGTACCGGGCAATGTACAGTTTCCCGATTGACAGATATACGAAGGTGTTATAAAAAGAAGTATGGTCATAGACGTATTCTTAACGAAAAGTCGTACACTGTACGGCTTTTTTTGTATACGAAAAGAGGAGAATGTACCGTATGAAAAAAAGTTTGCCTTCATATCAGACAACACATCCCTATTGGAAACAGTATCAGGGCTTTTTCCCGGAAGAAGTGAGGTTAGGGGAGCATACAGTTCCTGAGGAAGAATGGTGGGAGTCAAATGGGGTTAATATGCATATCGATCGCTTACCTGCGCCGGAGTCTTCACTCAAAATTCTGTTCATTCATGGTGCGGGGGGCAACGGCAGGTTGCTCGCTCCATATGCCCGCATGTTGCAGCGACATGGATACGAGGTGGTATCGCCAGATCTTCCGCCGTATGGGTTAAGTTACGCAATGTCTGGTACACGTATTAACTACGAACTTTGGATAGAGCTGCTTGTGTCACTCATCGAACGGGAACACAAAAAAGATGGCAAGCCAATCGTTGTATTGGGAAGTAGCATCGGAGGTATGCTTGCCTATCACACCAGTGCACGCAGCAAGCATGTTAAGGGTTTGATCGCAACTACATTTGTAGACACGAGTAATCAGGAAATGCGAGATCAGCTTGCACCGAATCGTCTGGTAAGCCGGGCGGGAAAACGGATGATGGATATGTTTCCTGCTCTGCTGGATCATGTACGTATTTCGGTCAAACAGGTATCCCGTATGCAACTGATTACTAATAACAAGGACTTAACCCGGCTTATTATGAATGATCCACAAGCGGCAGCTACACGTATTCCGTTGGAATTATTAAGAACATTCCTTAATAAAAAACCGGAGGTAAGCCCGGAACAGTTCAATCAGTGTCCGGTCCTGTTGGTTCACCCTGATCTGGACCCCATGACACCGATCAGGTTCAGCCAATCTTTTTTTGATCGTCTGGTGGTAGACAAGGAATGTGTGATCTTGGAAGGGGCAGGCCATTTTCCTATAGAGCAGCCAGGACTGAACCAGTTGGAGGTAGCGGTACTACGATTTTTACAACAAATTCAATGATGACCACAGGCCAGGCTATTACACTGCTTCGCATAAGATAGTTTACATATCCTAAGTACGTAAAACACCTCCCACTAAGGGAGGTGTATTTGAATGTTTTTGATATGAATTGCACGACCGCCAACCTGAATCTGTGTGATTTCATTAGAGCTGTCCAGCGTTAATCTGGCTCGGATCTCAGAGGGGCGGTTCATGGTATACCCTTGTCTGATCGTGTACGTGTGATGATGAGGATCTGTAAGCTGGTTGTACTGGGATAAATAACAGAGCATGGCACCATTGGATGTGCCCGTTGCGCTCTCTTCCGGTATATCATAAAGTGGTGCAAAATTACGGCATTCTGCCAGAACGTCCTCAGCATCTGATTTGAGTGTAAACACATGATAACCTACGGCATGATGAGCCTTGCTTATTTCAGTGATACGCTGGAAGTCAGGATCGATTTTGGTCAGAGCATCAACATCTTTAACGGCTATCATGATATCGGGTAGCCCGGTAGACACAATCTGTACAGGTAGTTCGGAATGCAAATCCTCCATAGAAATACGTAACGAATCGGCAATCTGCTGTCGATCCACGATCTCCCCAAACTCTGGCAACGTCTGAGACAGATAGACTTCTCCATTGACTGCGATATCAACTTTAAGAATTCCGGCTAGTGTCTCCAGTGTATATGTACCAACATTAACGAGCTGTTGTATCTTCATTAGATAAAATAAAGCAATTGTGGCATGTCCACATAGATCGACTTCATCACTTGGGGTGAAATAACGCACTTTGAAATCAGCCTGATCCGAGGGCATAACAAATGCAGTCTCTGAAAAACCGACTTGTCTGGCAATCTCCTGCATCTGGGTTTCAGACAAATGCGCTGCTTGTAAAACAACACCTGCGGGGTTTCCACCATAAACCTTGTCCGAAAATGCATGTAATGTACTTACTTCTACTTCCATCGTGTTACCTCGCTTGTTCAGTTATTGGGTTAAGATTTAACGTAATGATAATGGACATTATATCATGATTGTTGAACGGGCTTGTGAATCCCAGATTGCTGTGAATTTTGAATGAATAGGTCAAGTGATCGCCGGGAAAGGGTAATTAAGGGAGAGAGAGAGTATAACGATAATCAATGGAAAGGCTGGGATTTCTAATGAAAGCAATTGTGATTGAAGAATTTGGTGGAGCGGAACAATTGAAGGAAAAGGAAGTAGCCAAGCCAGCATGTGGAGTGAATCAGGTGTTAATTCGAACACATGCCACGTCGGTGAACCCGGTGGACTTCAAAATCAGACAAGGTTATATGAAAGAAGCAGCGGAGAGTTTTCCGTTGATTCTGGGCGGCGATGTTGCGGGTATTGTGGCTGAAGCAGGTTCAAATGTCACGCGGTTCAGAGAAGGTGATCGGGTATTTGCGCGTCCGCGTCAATTCGGAACTTATGCAGAATATGTTGCTGTTGATGCAGACATTATTGCCCGTATACCGGAGAATTTGAGCTTCGAGGAAGCGGCAGCGATCCCGCTGGCTGCGATGACGGCTTGGCAAGCCCTTGTGGATCATGGACGTTTAGGCAAAGGGCAGAAGGTACTCATTCATGCTGGTGCAGGTGGTGTGGGAACGTATGCAATACAGATTGCCAAGTCCCTCGGCGCTGAAGTGGCTTCCACGGCAAGTGAATCAAACGAAGCGTTGCTTCGCTCGTTGGGTGTAGATCATTTTATCAACTATAAAAAAGAAGATTTCTCGGAGATTCTCTCCGGTTATGATGTTGTGCTGGACACCATGGGCGGTGATATTCAGCGCGATAGCTTCAAGGTGTTAAAGTCTGGCGGGCATCTGGTATCCTTGGTGGAACAACCGGATGAGAAGCTTGCCAAGGAAGCCGGAGTAACGGCCAACGTTTTCATGATGGAGCCCAAAGGGGATCAACTGGATCAGCTGGCTGAACTGGCTGCGGAAGGCAAGCTCAAATCGATTATTGATGAAACCTACCCGTTAACTGAGCAGGGAGTAAGGGAAGCACACGAGAAAAGTGAATCCCATCATACACGCGGGAAACTGGTTATTCAGGTGCAATAGAATTCATTAACTGGTAGAAGTATTTGGACTCATGAGTCTGATACAGATTGAACCAGGCCTGTAATGTTTCTGGTGCATAGACATTCAACAGCTTCAACACATGCATCGTAAATTCTAACGGAGCTATTCCAGATGCAGTAACTAGATTTCCATCGGTTACTGCAGGCTCCGTTACATAATATGTTTCTCCAGTATAATCTGGGCATATCATCTTCAGGTATTCTAAATCATTGCTTGTATGTTGTCTGGAATCCAGCATCCCTATTTTTGCAAGTGCAACTGTCGCACCGCAAATCGCCGCAATAACCGTACCCTCTTTTATAGAGGCAGCAACTTTTTTCAATAGAGGATCATGGATGGTGTCCATCCAGGTGTTTCCTCCTGGAAGAATGATGATGTCATCACCTCTCAATGTACATTCATCAATAGAAATATGGGGGAGGATGTTTAATCCGCCCATTGTAGTTACCGGATGTTTATCTACACCTACCGTTACGACCTGCAAAGGCTCGATCTCTTTCCTGAAATACCTTCCCGAGTTAAGTTCAGCAGTTAAATAACCTACCTCCCAGTCTGACATCGTATCGAATACATAAAGATATACGTTCCTCGTTTGCATCATACACACTCCTTTTGTTATTCATGATTGAATGGATTACTCTCCTATTATAAATAAACTTCACTGACAACTACGGTCAGTGAAGTTTTCGAATTTGAAATTTATAGCCCTAAGAACCAATATAGGGAATGCTCCCCAATTGCAGTGGAATAAGATATAATAGGAGAAATTTATTCTATTTTGTGCATGAGGTGATTAGGATGTCCAACGAACTCATTCAAGCCATTCAATTGTTAAAAGAAAAGAAATGGGTGGATCTGACCCATACTTTTGGACCGGACTCTCCACACTTTTCAGCTTTTGAGGCAGCACAATTCGATACACTGTTTGATCACGATCAAGGTTTCTTTGCCCAGAGCTTCAAGTTCCCAGGTCAATACGGGACACATCTTGATGCGCCGATCCACTTCGTTCGGGATACCCGGTATCTGGCTGAACTAGGTTTGAAGGAGCTTGTGCTCCCGCTTGTGGTCATTGACCAGTCTGCCGAAGTAGAGAACAATCCGGATTTCACACTGGATGTGGAGCATATTCTTGAATTTGAAAGACAGCATGGCGTGATTGAAGCTGGGAGCTTTGTAGCCTTACGTACCGATTGGAGCAAACGCTGGCCTAACCATGAAACATTTGATAACAAGGATGATAAGGGCAACAGTCATGCACCCGGATGGTCGGTTGGTGCGCTCATGTTTTTATTTGAGGAAAGAAAAATAAAGGCAATTGGGCATGAAACCTTTGACACGGATTCGGCCGTGGATTATCAGAAGAATGGAGCACTTCTGGCAGAATATTATGTACTCGCCCAGGATACATATCAAGTTGAGCTGTTAACAAACCTGGATCAGGTGCCGGCTAAAGGTGCGGTGATCTTCAACATCGTACCGAAGGCGGAAAAAGCATCTGGTTTTCCAGTTCGATCCTTTGCCATTCTGCCGTGAAACGGGGTAGATCAAAAGCTGAAATAGTTAAATAAGGCACAGAATTCAGAATGATACTCAAGTAGAAAGCCGGCTAAATAGTCGGCTGTCTTTCAGTTAAGCTAACGGGCAGGTTAGTTTAATGAAAAGGGAATAACATACCTCATATAGAATACTTTATCTTTAAAGGGGAGGGGGACACATTGCACAGTATGATGAATAAGAGACAATTTATTGAGATGACAGTTAAAGAACAACATTCCGTAGTATTTAAAGTTAATAATCGAGATGAATTTTTCCGTGGTGTTGCTAAAGAATTAAAGGAAGACTACCTATTTGTTGAAACAGAAGAAGGTAAAAACTTTAAATTTAAAATGAATGATATCATTGAGATTTATGCTATCAAGTCTTCATCTCCAAAGCATAGTGCTATCCAATCCCACAGTTTGATTAAAGGTAGCAAGGATGATCTTGAAAGCCTTGTACTCCAGTTTGAAAGTTTAAATGACGATGTAAAGAAACAAATTACCTCTTCTTTATCAAAAGTGCTTAGTAAGCAAGTGATCATTTCGAAAATGGATATAACTTCATACAATGTATCTGAAATTGAAATGATTACTAATACGATAAATGGGTATCTACTCACTATTAAAACACTGGATATTCGTTCCGAATTTTTCGAATCATATAACCTAAAGACTTGTTTTGGGAAAGGGCTAGATCACAATCAAGAATAGTCAAAGGGAGGAAAAATTATAAACGCTAAAATAGCAGGTCGGGAACTGTCAAAAATCCCTGGGAGGTGAATATGTGAAAGAAGGAATTAAAAATGTTCTGTTAGGTACTGTAGTTTTTGTTGTTGGCTTTTCCATTATTCTTCTTCTTACAAGCTCTGATATTGAAGCTGAACTTACATATTATGCTACCATAGCATATGCTCTTTTATACTTAGCCAGTGTTATATCTGTCTGCACCGCGGTACTCCTTAAAAAGATGACTCAATTAAAAAAGTGAAATTACTCTTAAGCTAGCGGGAAACGTTAACTCAATAAAACAAAGAAAGCAGCCGATCATTGTGATTGGTTGCTTAGTTTAACAAGGTACTTAGATTGGTCGAACTGGGAGGTTTTGTACAGTGCGAAGAAGTGATCAGTTAGTGGAGTTGGCAATGAGCTCAAGCTCTGTTAAAACTTCATCAAGCGGCTTCCTGGTGTCGATCTCAACAGTAGCTCCAGCACGTAAGAGAGGCTCAACACTAGCGACGTTTTGTATAATTTCTTCACGTTGTTCGACAGTTTTTCCATAATCGTTCGTCTTACGGGAAGCTATACGTTCAAGGATTACTTCGAGGGGGGCACTTAACAACACTACTGCATCAAACATCGGGTAAAACTTCCCCTGATTTGATACACAACCCGAAATGAATAAAGTACCTTCGTTATGTTCAGTGAGCAGCTCATCAATTCGATTCTCGTGCCATAACCACCCAGAACCATCCACATTCTCGCTCCAACCATCATAATCGGTGTCGATAACGCTATGCCCTCTATGAGCAAGTTCGCCCAGAACCGTTGATTTACCTGTTCCCGACATTCCTGTCACCAGAATTATCGCCTTCTTTTTTGATATTGAGCCCGAAGTATTTGTCATATTTTCACTCCCTGTATAAGAAAGTCAGATAAGGAAGTTATCAAGAACCAAGCCAGGGTTTGATTTATTAGAAGCATAAATGTGTGCTTTGGCAGACTTATGGGTTAAGTCACAACTAACTAATCTAAATGATTCAAATATGTAAATAGCAAGGGAGGCGTATTATGCCTCCTTTTTATGTTGTTACTTTTGATCCGAGTGAGGATCTTGATTAAATCTTTGAGAGATTTTTTTTTCAGTTTTCTTACGCCGTATCCAGCGCTTGAGTATGCCTTCTTCTTTGCGTTCTTGCAGTGTTTCCTTCAAACCTTGAATCATAAATTCCGATCTTCGTCTGTCATCCCGACTAATCTCGCGTAATTCCTTAATAAATTTGTCGTCCATATCTGCCTCTCGCTTATTCAGGATATCCCCATTATACCGAACGTACGTTCTTTTATCAAGTTTTTCCATTAAGAATGATTTTCGAGATTCAATATAGTGAAAAGAAACACAGGAACAATACGTGGCATGTGTGAGAATGGTACTAGAGGGTTTGAGCATAATCCTCCATATATGAAGTTGAGAAACGAGAGGACGGAAGGAGCAATTCATGATGAAGCAGCGTATAGGCAGATCGTGGTTACTCATTTTGATGCATGGAATGCTGGGAATTGGGGCGATCGTTGGAGGCGTCATTTTAATCATAGACCCATCCGGAAGTATGGTGAATTTGCCCGCATCTTTGTTGGAGAATTCTCCGTTTGCCAGTTTTTTGTTCCCGGGGATCATCCTATTGCTGGTTCTTGGCGTGATGCCTACGACGATTGCTATTTCGCTCATCCGCTACGTTCATTGGGGGCCGGCTGAGAGACTGAATCTCTATCCTGACCGCTATTGGGCTTGGACTTTTTCCTTGTATTCGGGGTTTGCTCTCATCATCTGGATTATGGTGCAGGTGTACTGGATTCAGGATGTCTCTATCATTCACTTGGTCTATTTTGCATGGGGAGTGGGTATTCAAGTTGTGACCTTATTGCCCGGGGTACAGCGAATCTATTCGAAATAAACTACTTGTATATTGAACAAACGGCTGCCGAAAGAATCGTTGAATGATTCTTTCGGCAGTTATTTTTTATGGGCATCGAGTTGATACGTGTTGTTGTAGTTGACAAAGAACTATTATCCTCGCATACTTACGAAATATACTTTATAAAGTTTATTTATTAACTAGAGGAATAGTCACATGTGGGGAAGGATCGCAAAATCATAAACCGCATGAAACAGGGAGGTAAGTATGGATGGTCTACGTTATTATGGCAGTTATAATCTGGGCAGGTACCTATGCCAGTATGGTCTTGTCCAAGCAACCAATTGAAGTGAAGCCTGTGAAGTCAATGGATGATTTGTTTGAGTGAACCAAGTAGCTCTGCCGATTTCGATCCATCGCCAGCACGATGGAACTCATGTGTTCGAGTAAGGCATTATGTTATGATATGGTGTGAATGACATCCATACCATTGCTTTGGCTCCATTGAACCAGAGTAGAAACGAGAGGGTTATGAAAAAAGCCAACGCTACAATGATGAAATACATCAATTTGAATAATGTGCGTGAAGTCATGCAGCAGATCGAGACGGCGACCAAACCGCAATTAGCTTTACTCACCAATCTTAGTGTGGTTACCATTAATGCGCTGATTCAGGAATTATGTGATGGCGGAGAGTTGTACCAGGATAAAGTGGTTCCCTCGAATGGCGGTCGTCCTGCTCAGGCATATCGATATAATTATAACTTTAAGCTTGCTTTGGTTCTTTACATCAAAGAGATGAAAGGTCAGGAGTTAATTTCGGCAACGGTCATGAATCTGGAGAATAAGGTTGTGTTGAAGGAAGAGCGCATCTTGCCTGCTTTTGATAAACAGAACATGCTGCAACTTATCGCGCGTTTCATTAAGGAGTATCCCTCCATTGATATGATCGGCATCGGTATTCCGGGGCAAGCCGTGGATGGGGACATCACGGTGAGCAGTCATGAAGAGCTTATCCATTCACATCTGATTCGGGAGATCGAGAGCGAGTTCCAGCTGAAAGTTCTCGTGGAGAATGATGTGAATGCAGCGATTAGCGGGTACTGTGCACAGCACGCGGATATGAAGGAACGGAGTGTAGCGGGAATTTATTTTCCAAACCGATACCCGCCGGGTATGGGCATGATGTTGAATGGACAGATGATCCGTGGGAAAAACGGGATGTTTGGTGAGATTAAGTATCTTCCTTATTCACCTGATTGGAAACGTGACATGAGTAACGATGATTTTGTAGTGCAGGTATGCCATATCTTGCAAACGATTAATGCCGTCGTTGCCCCGCACCAGATTGTCATTTATCAGGAACGGGTGGAGAGAGAAGAACTGGATTTGGCGTGGAAACACTACGGGAAGGATCATCCCATGCCATCGTTGCCCGAGATCGTACATCAGGACTCGTTCCAACATGATTTTGATGCCGGGTTACGAGGAATGGTTCTTCAGGCGTTGAAGTCAGGCATTCTATCAGAAGCCTTATAACCCACAGGTCATGTCTGTGGCTTTTATTTTATAAGCTAACTCTTGTAGAGGAGGATTCATGATGCGTGAAGAAGAGAGAATCATGAAGGGCATATTGTTTAGTCCAAGTGATTCGGAATTAAAAACCATCAAAAGGCGAGCCCATAATCTCAGTCAGCGTTACAGTCAGACCTTTGAGGAACAGACTGAGGAAAGGGATCAGATATTGCAACAGTTACTGGGGCAGATCGGTAAAGGTGGATTCCTGCAAGGCCCCATCTTTTTTCATTATGGTGTGCATACCCGGATAGGCGATCACTTCTTCGGTAATTACAATTTGACGATACAAGACGATGCGCAAGTGACGATTGGGGACTATACCAGTTTTGGACCCAACGTTACAATTGTTACCCCCCCATTCACCCCATGATTGCCAGCGAGCGGAGACAGATGGTGGACCAAAATGGTGATGTGAAGTCACTATGTTATGCAAAACCGGTCACGATTGGTAACGATGTATGGATCTCGGCAAACGTCACAGTGTGCGGGGGCGTAACGATTGGAGACGGCTGTGTGATCGGAGCAGGTAGCGTGGTGACTCGTGATATTCCACCGCATTCATTTGCAGCAGGCGTACCGTGCAGAGTTATTCGCAAAATCACAGAAGCAGACAGCATGCGAAATTACCCTGATGTTATGGCAGATTGTCGTGTGCTGGAAGAATAAAAAGGCTGTCACCAGGATCGGTAGATGATCCAGTGACAGCCTTTTTGGTATACGTTTATTTGGAGGCGTTGTAGTTACTCAAGAATTCTTTTACTTTTGCAGGATCAGCTTTCAACTCATTCCCCGTCTGAACGAGCGGGCTTACTGTGGAGTATGCTTTGAGTTTGTTATTCTTGTAGAAACTCAAAATCTCATCCTGATTAATGGAGTACAGCACGGCTTTTCTCAGGTCACTGCTCTTGGCAACTTCACGATTGGCCGTATTGAACAACAGATAGGAGACAGCGTTACTTGGCAGACTTTGCAGTTTTAGTTTGCTGTCGTTTTCGATGATGTCATACTTGGTTTCAGGTACACCGTAGTATAAATGGATTTCACTGCTGCGAAGAGCAGAGAGGGCGCTGTCTGCATCCGCGATGAATCGGACGTTAACCTGAGCAATTTTTGGCTCATCTTCCGTGCCTTTACGGTAAGCAGGATTTTTCAAGAATACACCTTCATAGTCATTTTTATAAGACAAAATATAAGGTCCGCTAGTATAAAGGGTGTTATTGTATGCTGCGCCTTCAGTCACCGTGTTCTGATCACCGTAAGGAATATCTTTGTTGACGTCAAAGGAAGCTACATCATATGTGTTGATGCTCTCCACCTGTTTTTTGGACACGATACCCGCAGATTGGTGAGCCAGATAGTTCAGTACTTGCGGGAAAGGTTCAGTTGTTGTCAGTTTAACGACCTGATATTTACCTGCACTATTATCTGCTTTGGTTTTGTCCGTCACGAGTTCTGTAATTTTGCTGCCCAATCCTTGTTCCAATGCTTCGAGTATTGTGCCGTTGCCGCTGGATTGTTTGATGGATTTTAATGCACTCAGATCCGTTACAACCTCAGCTTCTTTGATGTGTTCATGCAGACTGTACGTCCGGTGATCCGGAACGGAATCTTTATTCTTAGCACGATCCAGGGAGAAGATCACATCATCTGCACCAACACGTTCTCCTGTATCTACCGCTTTTTTGTTATCAATCTTCGCAAAGTTGATATCGTCTCTGAGAATGAAGTAATAGTCGGAATTACCTTCAGCAATGCTGAAATTATGGGACAGTGATCCTTCTGCTGTCAGTTGATCGTCATCTGTCAAGTTAACGAGACGTACATACATATTGGTGTTCAACTGGTTGATGGAACCGTCGTTTCCTTTGATTGGATCAAGGGAAGTCAGTACGGATGCACTTTGCGTCAGAATCAACGGATCTTTGGCATTTTTGGAGTTGTCCTTGAACTCAATCGGTTCCCAAGCCATGGCCCGGGATTTGGAGAGACGAACGGTGTCAACATTCAGAATGTCTTGGTTCACAGCCTGACTCTTTAGGGAAATGTACAGAGGAGCGATATACGCCTGATCCGTTACCAAGCGATCTTCCAATTGTTTGTACGTGTCTTTGTACTCATCTGGAGTTTGAGTAGCTGCCTGATCGATGAGTTTATCAAGTTCCGCATCTGCAAGGATACTGTAATCTCCACCTGTTTTGAAAAGGGAACGCACCGCATAATCGGGATTTCCCGTTACCGTGGTCCAGCTGGACAAGGCAATGTCATAATTCCCTGCATCCTGCTGGGATTTGAAGCTACCGTAATCCGGCTGAAGATTCAACTTCACATTGAAGCCGTTTTTAGTCAGCTGGTCGCGTACAATGTTTACATCATTTTCGGAAGAACTCATGGCGAGCAGCTCAATATCAGCCGGTTTTTGTGCAGTTTCCGTTGTGTCCGCTGGTGCGGTCTCCGCCTGGGATTCGGTTTTCGTTTTTACACTGCAACCAGAAATCACAATGACGAGAATTAATAGTAATGAGATCAGTGTACGTTTTTTCATGGGATTACCCTCCATATTTTGGAATGTATGATGTGTGATTTCTTTTTTCTATATCATTCATTTCAACAAATCATTTAGGCCTTCTCCAGCTTGGGATCAAGCGCATCACGCAGACCGTCACCGAGAAAGTTAAACGAAAGAACCAGCAGAATAATAGCCAAACCTGGATAAATCGCCAGATAAGAGTGGGTCTCCAGATATGTACTGCCGAGCTTCAGAATGTTACCCCATTCCGGAATATGCGGCTCCACGCCGAGTCCCAGATAACTCAAACTGCTGGTAGCGATAACAGCTCCACCAATCGTGAGTGTGGACTTGATAATCATGGGCGCAAGGGAGTTGGGAATAATGTGTTTGAAAATAATCGTACGATTGTTGTACCCCAGTGCACGTGCAGCTTCCACAAATTCAAAAGTAGATACATAGAGAACACTGGCTCTCATGGTACGGGCGTAAGTTGGAATCGAACCCAGACTCAGCGCCAGAATGAGATTGATCGTATTGGCTCCAAACGCCGCAATAATCGCAATGGCAAGCAGAATTCCCGGAATGGCATAGAGAATATCGAGCAGCCGCATGATGATGTTATCCGTATGTCTGCCGTAGAAGCCGGAGAAAGCTCCGAGGACTCCACCGATCAACACTGGAATGATGGTCGACATGCAACCTACGATTAAGGAGATTCGGGCACCAAATACAATCCGGGAAAATAAACATCGTCCGAAATCGTCCGTTCCCAACGGATACGCCAGGGAAGGGGGTTGAAGCAGCGCCGAGTAGTTATTTTCCACAGCCATGCTGTAGTCAAAGGTAAAAAAGCTGCAGATCGATATCGAGAACAGAAAAATGATAAAAAACAAACCGGACATGGCAGTCATATTCGGAGCAAGTCGCTCCCACAGATCATTCCAGAAGTTTGATTTTTGTTTCCCCTGTCTGCGAATGCGTCCAATGATGGAAATGCCGAGCAATAGTGCAAATACATTACCTGTGATTGAGGTCAGAATCAGCACTACACTGACACCGATCATCCAGCGAGGGAGGATAGAGGTCGCGTTATATCGGGATACGATAATCAGTACGACCAGGTCAATGACGAGAATAAATATGAGCACCGCCATGGCTGGCAGAAAGTTGTCAGCCACATAAGGTTTGAAGATATTTAACGCAGATACACCAATCACGAACAGCTGGGTTAACAGCATGTACACCGCAAAGGTATACTCCACATTCCTCGCTTTTCGAATCAGATGAAAGGCTGCCGTTACGATAAATATATTGCCTGAAATGATAGCAAACAGTTGAACCCAGGCGATCCTGCGGGTCAAAGTAGAGATCGTACCCGTACGGATCAAGTCTTTTCGAATCCGAAGGGTGATGATACTTTGAACCAGTGTGAAGAATACATAGATCCAAAGTATCGTTAGCAGAAATGGTTTGAACGCCTGCTCGCTCCAGTCGTAACTGTTGAACAGCAACAAAGCAGTCAAGAGAAGGGACGTGATCCAGGCGAAGCTGGCCTGACTGTATTCTCGAGAAGACTTAAGCCGGAAACGCATTTCTTGTGTTAAGGACGAGTTTGTCATAATACACCTGCTTTAAGAGGTAGTTCAAAAAGTTCACACATTAATATTGTTTCATCTTGGAGCGCACTCTTGGATCAATAAAAGCATACAGCAGATCAACCGCTACATTGATAATGGAGATCGTAATTGCTGTGTAGATTACTCCGCCCATGATACTCGGAATATCGGGGATAAATTGTTTATCCACAATATAGCTGCCGAGACCGCTGATATTAAACACTTTCTCCGTCACTGCTGCTCCACCCAACATCGCTCCGAATTGAAGTCCAACCACCGTTACGATGGGGATCAATGCATTACGTACTGCGTGTTTCAGCATGACTTGACGTTCGCTTAACCCCTTGGCGCGGGCAGTCATCACATAATCCTCATGAATGACTTCCAGTGTAGAAGACCGGGTCATCCGGGCCACCGCAGCTGTGAGTCCCGTACCCAGTACAATGGTTGGCATAATGATCGACAGCCAGTTCTGCGGGTTGAAGGTAGCGGGAAGCCACTGCATTTTGATTGAAAAATTCAGAATGAAAATAAGTCCTTGCCAGAAATTCGGGATCGATAATCCAATCAGAGCAATGAACATGAAGGTGTAGTCGAACCACGAATTAGGCTTAATTGCTGAGATAATGCCAATGGGTAATGCAATGACAAGTGCTAACAGCAGGGAAATGACCGCAAGCGTCAAGGTAATGGGAAACTTCCTTGCAATCGTAGCTGTTACGTCTTCATTTCCTGCAAAAGACTTGCCAAGATCGAAGAAGGCGACGCCCTTGATATTGTTCCAGAGCTGTGTAAGATAAGGCTGATCCAAGCCATACACCTGATTGAATGCGGCAATCTGTTCCTGCGTTGCTGTCTCTCCCAGAATGTTAGCTGCCGGGTTAAACGGAGACAGATACAAAATCGTAAATACGAGTGTGGCTACGCCCAGAATGACAAATACCGTCATCAGTATTCTTTCAAATATGTACTTTAGATAAGGATTTCCATACAAAAAGAGGATGCCATACATCAGAAAGCCGGGAATAAGGGATATCGTGAAAAACCATGGTTTGTCGATCAGTGAGTGGAATGTATCAGCCATCGTAAGACGGTGACTTCCCTGTTCCTGAAGTATTCGAGACGTCCGCTCCTTCAACTCTTTCTGAACACTTTCTTCCAACCATTCCTCGGTCTGACGTGTGAATTCTCCCTCACTGACCTGCTGCTGGAAAAAACGATGTTTGCGACGCAGCTGATCTTCCACTTCGAACTTCAGCTGGTTCCGATAGGAAGAAGTGAGCAGTTCTTGCTCAGCCGTCTGCCTGGCAGCTACCCAGCCGTCATTTTTTCGATTCGAACGCCATATTAGAAACACGACCAGATTGATCGGTAATCCAAGAATGAACAGAACATATCGGTAGGAAGGATGAAGCAGCATTTTGCCATAAATAAAGCTTAAATTATGTACCAACCGCGAGAGTCTGCTGCTTTCTGCAAGATTCAAACCAAGCGCACCTCCTTTCATTCAGGTTTAAATTGCATTATTCCGATTGATATAGTATATATTATTTAGGGTCTAAACAATTGTCAAGGTAATAATTGTATACATATGGGTATGTGAAAAACGGATGAGAGCTGGTGATAACATGGAACCTTTATTGAAAGTGAATGATCTATCGGTCTCTTTTCATTCTGGAGAGAGTGAGTTTCAGGCAGTGCGAGAAGTGAGTTTTGAAGTACGAAAAGGTGAGACGCTAGGTATTGTAGGAGAATCGGGAAGTGGAAAAAGTGTAACAGCACGTTCCATTATGAGGCTGCTTGCATCGCCGCCTTCACAGATGAAAAAGGGAGAGATTCTATTTAAAGGTGTCGACTTGGCCAATAAAACGCAGAAAGAGATGGAGAGTATCCGTGGACGTGATATTGGCATGATCTTTCAGGACCCGATGAGTTCCCTTAATCCGACCATTAAAGTGGGGAAACAGATCTCCGAGAGTCTGATCAAACACCAGAAGGTGTCCAAAAGGGAAGCCAAGAAACAAGCGATTGCCATGATGGAGCGGGTGGGGATAACTCGCAGTGAAATCCGCTACAACCAGTATCCGCACGAATTCTCTGGAGGCATGCGTCAGCGGGTCATGATCGGTATTGCACTTGCTTGTCGTCCTGAATTGCTCATTGCCGATGAGCCGACAACCGCACTGGACGTTACAATTCAGGCACAGATTCTGAATTTGATGAAAGATATGCAAGAGCAACTTGGGACATCTATTATTCTGATCACCCATGATTTGGGCGTAGTAGCAGGCATGTGTGATCGGGTTGTTGTGATGAAAGAAGGACAGATTGTGGAAACCGGGACTACAACAGAGATTTTTGCTAATCCCAAACACCCGTATACGATCAGGCTTCTGAATGCATTACCACGTCTGGATCAGAAGAAAAAGCCCAAACCGGTATCGTTGGTCCCAAGAGATCTCGAGGATGATCAGCCGTTGCTTGAGGTGAAATCACTCAAACAACATTTTAATCTGGGAAAAGGCAATACCTTAAAGGCTGTAAATGATATCAGTTTCCATATTCGTCAAGGAGAGACGCTCGGCGTTGTAGGGGAATCCGGCAGCGGAAAATCAACCACGGGGCGTGCGATTCTGCGATTGCATGAGCCAACAGGTGGAGATGTACTGTTTAAAGGAGTCCCACTCAATCGCTTATCAGTTTCGGAGATGAAAACGATGCGCAGACATATGCAGATTATTTTCCAGGACCCATATGCATCTCTGAATCCCAAAATGAGGATTATGGATATCATTGGAGAAGCCCTTGATATTCATCAACTTGCAGGTACAGCATCTCAGCGGGAGAAGCGTGTGGAGGAATTGCTGGAGATGGTGGGTCTTGATCCTACCCATGCGCAGCGTTATCCACATGAATTCTCGGGAGGACAGAGACAGCGGATCGGTATAGCGCGAGCTCTGGCTGTGGAGCCGGAATTCATCGTATGTGACGAACCACTGTCTGCACTGGATGTGTCGATACAGGCTCAGATCGTACAATTGCTTGAAGAGTTGCAACAGCGACTCGGATTGACGTATCTCTTCATCGCGCATGACTTGTCCATGGTTAAACATATCAGTGACCGAGTGGCTGTGATGTATAACGGGAAAATTGTGGAGCTGGCTGAGAGTGAAGAACTGTATTCCAACCCACAACATGCTTATACCAAGGCATTACTATCTGCTATTCCTGTGCCTGATCCGGCGATCGAAGCAAAGAAAAAGAGACATGTTTTCAGAGAAACACCTAGAGAAAATGTTGAAGTAGAGGACCGTTATAATCTCGAACATTCCAAGTGGGTAGAAGTCACAGAAGGGCACTGGGTAGCCATATCTAGCTAGATAGTGCAATATATAGTCTTTTTCAACGACAAAAGAACCCCGACGATGATCTCCATAGATCGTTATCGGGGTTAAGTTATATGTTCTTCATATAATGGCAGTAATCAAAAGCAATTATTTGAATTGAACCGATTTCTTGATGGTATCAATCTCGGCTTTGGTCTTATCATCCATGTAAGTGAAGATGAAGTTGAAAGCATATCCTTCAATAATTGTACTATAGTAATCTTGAGTAATGGTTGAACCGTCACCTGGATCCATCGTGATTTGCATCAGATCCATCTCTTTACCACCGATGGTTTCCGTTGTCATTTCCTTATAATCGTAAGGGAACTGGCTATCCACCATGAATTTTTTGGTTGCTTCCAGGTAGTCTTTACCTGTACGAATGCCTTGCAACAAGCTTACTTTCTCAGCAATGGCCATAGCGGAAGGGCCAACTTGACCTCCGTCCAATGGGTATTTTGAAGCCATAAGCAGATTCAATGTTTTGGTCTGAGACAGTTCAATTTGTTTTTTCTTTGTTTCATCATCACCAGCAATCGCTTCGGATGAAGCACTTGTCAGCTCATTCATGCCTGCAGCATCCTGGAACTCCCATGCTTCCGGGAATTTCAGAGATACGCCGAAATAGTCATTGGTGTAAGAACCTTTTTCAGTGGTCCCCAGCTCAACGTCTTGGGAATTATCAGTTTCCTTGGACTCTTCGCTTGCTGGTTCTGTGTTCTCTGTTTCTTCTGTATTGGCTGTATTAGAATCAGTACCCGTCGTTGTTTCTGTCGGGGTAGGCTCTTCTGTTGCGGCTGTGTTATCTGCTTTGTCACCGCAAGCGGCTGCAACCAGCATAATCATAATGAGCATGGCGAATAAAGAAGCTTTTTTTGGAATTGTCATATTACCCTCCTGAAATGTGTGTGTTTGTTTCTCTCTCTACATGTTGCCTGCTTCCTAAATTGTAGCACAAACGTTCTCATATACTACCTATAGGAATCTATAGGGGTCTTCTATACATAAGACATTCGGCTGGCAATTGAAACAGCTTCTGTGCTGGATTGCACACCTAATTTGTTAAAAATCACTTTTTTGTGATGATTCACGGTGCATTCCTTGATCTTTAATTTCAAAGCAATGGCTTTTACCGTGAGGCCTCCGGCTATCATCTCCAGAATGGTTAACTGACGCTCGGTGAACTCCACTGCCGGTTTGTCGCACAGTTCAGCAGTCTGCTGACTCTGATAACAGTTCTGCATGTACGCTGGAATTAGCTTGGCAATGGCAATCAGTTCACCTTGCATATCTGCATTAATGGTGGACACATCCAGATAACCGACATGTTGCGATCCCATGAACAAAGGTGCGGCGTAACAATGCCAGCTTTGAAAATAAGGACTTTCATGCTGCTCGGGTAGCAGCAGTACAGGCTTATTGTTATCCATCGTTTCTGATATGGCGTTAACTCCACAGCTCTGTGCAGTGAAGATCATGCCCGGACGGATGGGCGAACCTTCTACGACGGCTTCCAGATCTGGACTATAATCCATGGAGAGAAGCACACCGTCCATATCTGTGAGTAGAAAAAGATAAGTGCCCGTTAAATTCTCTTTAATATCCGAGAGGCTGTTCTGGAATGCATGAATCAGGAAATGATTGATTTTGCGAAGCCTGTCCAGTTGAGATTTTGGTAAATAATCGAACGGATCTGTTTCGGTAACATGTTGGCACATGGCGGACTCCTTGTGCCGCGAGGCAAGTGTAATGGCAGGCATGTTTGATTCCTCCTTCCTGCACAGTCGCTAGTAAGCGTAGGATTCTGATTGAATCTGAGGTGCGTCATCCAATGGTTTTGATTACGTGCCCTTCCTGGTTTTTTATTTCTGTTTTAACAATCTGAACGAGAATATGATCCAGTGAATTTATCTCGAATGTTCCTTCAACGGGTTGAAGGTTTTCTGCCAGCTCCTCAACAATTTGTTTGTTCACCGTCAGGGTAACTTGCCTGTCCGATTCTAGTACTGAAGGATGTTCTCCGGCTTCGAACAGAATAGTAGTATCAGGTCCGATCAAGGATAGAGAGGTACCTTTCGAAATTCGGCTACGAAGGATGGTTCCGACTAATACAGCCTGTTTGGCTCCAAGCTGGAGTTTGCCCGGAACGGTCTTTATCAGCATTTTTTTGCGTGGAGACTCCCAGGCCAGTTGTTGTATGAATAAAAAGGCGGTGCTGGACCCGTCCTGTTCCATTCCATCCTCAACCGCTTGTATAACCGAAGGAATATCTGCGTACGAATTTCTCATCAGATCCGTCACATATTTGGGCATGAACATGGAGGAGGCAGACAGGAAGCCACGAGCATTCCAGCTTTGAATCATTTCCAGTTCCCGACCTGTAATGCCAACCATCTGAATAAATTGCACTGAACCATTAGGCGTAGAGATCGCGGGTAGATCCGGGTCTTCAATAAACGAGAGAGCAGTCAGCAGTGTATCCGACTCTAGGCAGATCGGACCGTTGGCGTCCATGTAATCTCCTGGCTGAAAGATATTTCCGCTGTTGAACACGTAACGTCCTACATTCTGTAACAGATTCAGCGCCCAGGCTGGCGGTTCAGTTACTTCTTCAGTGCGTGTAAGACGAAAGGTGAGTTCGAATCCATACCCGCTCTTGGATGCATCCTGCATCTCTTTTTCATATAATTCAGAGAAACCGTAGGTGACAAAATGCCAGTGAGGCATAGGTGTGTTCACCTCATAAACGCTAATGCCATCGAGTGGATCGGGACCTCCGAGTATATACGGAAGGGCAGTGCCGTAGTGTTTTGGCTCTTGTTCCCCATACAATTCACGCATGGATTGATCAATCGCATCCCAACCGGATGTGTTTTCTTCCTGAGTCATTATTGAATCCTCCTTGACTGTTCTTTCCCCCGAAAAACATTTAAAATTAAGTCTACCTGTTACAGAAACGGATTCAAGCGGCTTAAGGATGAATTGTGTCAGATAGGACTTCGGTGTTATTAATTGCAATCCAGGGAGTGAAATTACATGAGTATGAAAGGTATCTATTTAAAGGAGTTTAATCAGGCAAGCTGGGACTCATTTTCCGAACTGTTTGAAGAACTTGGACAAAAGATGGACCCCGCGTGGGTAGAACGTGCGCGATTACAAGGGATTCCGGCAGATATAAGTCGGGTGCTTTTGTGTGAAATGGGGGAGTACGCTTTTGAATGGATGGCGAAAGATATCCCGGCTTTAGGGGACCAAAGTCCCGCTGTTTACCTGGAAACGGAGGAAGGAGCGCAGGCATTAAGGGCAGCGATTATGCGTATGCCGCGTTAATTTTTTCGATGGTGAGAGTGTGCGAACGATCCTATGATCCAGTGAAGTTGATTTTGCAAAATAGATATGTTACGCTTACATTACAAGAGCAAACACAACAGAATATGCAATAACATCTTTTGATGGATTGTAACTGTGAAGACAGGCAAAACCTAAACTGATGGTGAAATGAAAGCTCCTTTTTTTGGTGCTATTTTACCTTGAGTTTAGGTTTTTCTTGTTTTCTGCTCTAAATTACAGTTTTTTACCTGGAAAAACCAAAATAAATTTCGAAAAGAGGTTGTTATTCATGACCACGGCAAAAAAAGGATTCCCCGAAAACTTCCTATGGGGCGGCGCTACAGCTGCCAATCAATTGGAGGGTGCATTCGATAAGGACGGCAAAGGCCTCTCCACAGCGGACATGATCGCTCATGTTCCGAAAGAGAAGCGTACAGGCGGACATGCCATGGAAATTTCCTCTTCCCGAATTGAAGAGATTCTCTCTGGCAAAATTGAAGAACGTTTTCCAAAACGTTTTGGTATCGACTTCTACCATCACTTTAGAGAAGATATTGCATTGTTCGCCGAAATGGGCTTCAAAGTATTCCGTTTGTCCATTCACTGGGCACGTATTTTCCCGAACGGTTATGATCAAGAGCCAAATGAAGCAGGTCTGAAATTCTACGATGAAGTATTCGACGAATTGTTGAAATACGGTATTGAGCCACTCGTTACATTGTCTCACTACGAGACTCCGCTTGGCTTGACGCAAAAATACAATGGCTGGGCTGGCCGTGAAGTAATTCAGCACTATGTTAGATATGCAGAAACGGTGTTCAACCGTTATAAAAATAAAGTGAAATACTGGCTGACGTTTAATGAGATTAACGTAATGCTGTTCAGCCCATACACTGGCGGCGGCATTCTGATCGATAAAGTGGACAACAAGCTGCAGACGACGTATCAAGCGCTTCATCATCAATTTGTAGCAAGTGCCATGGTTACGAAGCTTGCACACGAAATTATCCCTGGTTCCCAAGTCGGCTGTATGCTTGCTCGTATGGAAACTTATGCAGCAACATGTAATCCGGTAGATGTTCGTCTGGCTCAGCACGAGAATCAGATCAACCTCTTCTTCACGGACATGCATGCTCGTGGTAAATACCCGAACTACATGGCTCGTTATTTTGAAGAAAACGACATCGTGATCCAAAAAGAAGCAGGCGATGACGAGATCTTGCTGAACAATACCGTTGATTTCATCTCCTTCAGTTACTACATGTCCGTGACCAAATCCGCTTCTGCCAACGAAGCAGAGACATCCGGCAACCTGACTGGCGGTGTGAAAAACCCTTATCTGGAAGCGTCCGACTGGGGCTGGGAGATCGATCCGATCGGTCTGCGCGTAACCCTGAACAACTTCTGGGATCGTTACCAGAAACCATTGTTCATCGTGGAAAATGGTTTGGGTGCCTATGATAAAGTTGAAGAAGATGGTTCGATCCATGACTCCTATCGTGTGGATTACCTGAAAAAACACATCGAACAAATGAAAGAAGCCATCAAAGATGGCGTCGATCTGATTGGATTTACAGCATGGGGCCCGATTGACCTTGTGAGCATGTCCACTTCCGAAATGTCCAAACGTTATGGTTTCATCTACGTGGATCTGGATGACGAAGGTAACGGAACACTCAAACGTTCCAAAAAGGATTCATTCGACTGGTACAAAAACGTAATCTCCAGTAATGGTGAGCAACTGTAGTTCTCACGTTTTCAGGATTTTTACCGCATAAAAAGCGGGCAAAACTTAACACGAAAGTAGCTATCTCAATGAACTCATGGTTTTGAGGGCCCTTTTGGTTAGTGCTTGTCCGCTTTTCCATGTGTTGCCCAACATTACATTGGAGGGATTGTCGTTTGAAAAGATGGAACATGAGCACACAGAGTGCGAGATGGATGCTAGCATTAACCCTGTGCCTAACCACAATTTGGCCTGCAGCAGCGAGTGCGGAAAGTGTTGAGGTCAGTCGGATTCAGGCAAATACCTATGTAGGTGATCCGGGAGAAATGGTCGAATCCTTTGATATTACCATTGCCAATCCCGTGAAATATCAGAATCTAAAAGCTTCTGACTTCGAAATTACAGGCAATTATGATGGTTATCCATTAAATGAAGCAGAAGAAATTGTACAAACTAACTATGCAGACGACGGGATAAAATTGACGATTCAGGATCATACCATCCATATGGAGGTCGAGCCGTTTAAATATCCTGGAGGTATGATTTCAAAATTTAAGGTAACGAACAAAACGTATCCAGAGCTATCTTTTGATGAGACCAATGTGGATAAGGTTGTTACCCGAACCGTCGATGATTTTGAAAAAGGTACGTACACGGGCAGCAACGGTGAAACGTTGTCTTACCGTCTGAAGCGTAGTCCTTCCACCAACGCACAACCGCTTGTCGTATGGCTTCATGGCGGGGGAGAAGTAGGTACGGATGGTAGAAGTCATCTTACGGCTAATCGTGGAGCAGTAGTCTGGACAGAATCGGGGTATGATACTTCCGTGCTTGCTGTACAGTATCCCGAGAATTACAGTTTCAAAATTTACGATAACACTGAACAACTGGCTAAAATGCAAGCCTATTTTGTTGCACAGTATGAGCTGATCCAGAAGCTTGTAGCTGAAGGGGAGGTTGATCCGGATCGGATTTATCTGGCTGGTGTATCTAGTGGGGGTGGCGGAGCCCTTCGGTTTATGATGCAATATCCGGATCTGTTTGCAGGAGCTGTTGTCATTGCGGCCAAGGATACAGTTGCAGATTATACGGGGTCTGTGGATGGATTTAAAGATGCACTTAAAGATATAGTGAATGTTCCTATTTGGCTTCACCATGCTAAGGGTGATCCTACAACAGATAGTCGTACGAGTATACTTGCGTATGAAGCGTTGTTGGAACTAGGGAGTGATCCGGACATTTTCGTATACGATGATGATTTCATGGAAGGAAATAATCTCTATGGTGGATTGAAACATTGGTCGTGGGTTCCTGCTTTGGCAAGTTATCAGACACCTGACTTTTTGTTTAATCAAGACAAAGGAATATCTGATGCCGATATATATACCCGGATGGACCGGAGAATTAAAGCGTATGAAATTGTGGATCGGACTCAGCTTGCCGTATGGATTGCTGATTTTTTGAAACTCCCAAATCCTCAATATGAAGAGAGTTATAGCGATACGTTTGAGCGATGGTCTCAAAAGGCTATCTCGCAGGTTACAGAAGCAGGTGTAATGCAAGGAACGGGGAATAATAAATTTTCCCCATTAGGTGATATAACACGAGCTCAATTAGCGGTTATTTTGGACAAAATGAAGAAAAACTTGGGTATAGAACCTGATCAATCAGAGGCGGCTATGTTTGATGATGTACCTCCGACTCATTGGGCATATGAAGCAATACGAAACAGCTCACAATACGATATTATGGGCGGCAAAGAGGCACAACTTTTTGCACCTAATGATGTGGTTGATGGAGAAGAATTTCATGATATTATGGGCCGCTTGTATCTGACAAAGGCGAATCGACACTTAGAAGACTAAATAATGAGAGGAATGATTGACATGACAACACCATTTCCGAAGGATTTCCTATGGGGCGGCGCTGTAGCAGCCAACCAACTTGAAGGAGCTTATAATACAGATGGCAAAGGTCTGTCTGTTCAAGATGTAATGCCACACGGGATTACAACGCCTAGAACGGAAGCACCTACAGAAGATAACCTGAAACTGATCGGTATCGATTTCTACAACCGTTACAAAGAGGATGTTAAACTGTTTGCTGAAATGGGCTTCAAAGTGTTCCGTACATCTATCGCCTGGTCCCGTATCTTCCCTAAAGGTGATGAATTGGAGCCAAACGAGAAAGGTCTGCAATTCTATGATGACCTGTTCGATGAGTGCCACAAATACGGGATTGAACCACTCGTAACGATCTCTCACTATGAGACACCGCTGCATTTGTCCAAAACATATGATGGCTGGGTTAACCGTAAAATGATCGATTTCTACGAGCGTTATGTAACAGTTCTTTTCAACCGTTTCAAAGGCAAAGTTAAATACTGGCTGACGTTCAACGAAATCAACTCCATTCTGGAAGAGCCATTCATGAGCGGCGGAATCTATACGCCAAAAGCAGAACTGTCCAAACAGGATCTGTATCAAGCAATCCATCATGAATTGGTGGCCAGTGCATTAGCAGTAAAACTGGGACATGAAATTATGCCTGAAGCCAAAATTGGCTGTATGGTACTGAGCATGCCTACGTATCCGCTGACTCCGAACCCGGATGATGTGGTTGCAGCGATGCATGCTGAACAGCGCAATGATATCTTTGCTGATATCCATGCACGTGGTTATTATCCAAAATACATTAATCGTTATTTCAAAGCGAATAATATCAATATTAAGTTTGAAGATGGCGATGCTGAAATTCTGAAGCATACCGTAGACTTTATCTCGTTCAGTTATTATGTAAGTATCTGTGAGACTGGTGATCCCGAGAAACGTATCGAAGGAAAAGGAAACCTGTTCGCAGGTGTGCAAAACCCTTATCTGAAAGCGAGTGAGTGGGGCTGGCAGATCGATCCGCAAGGACTGCGCGTAACCTTGAACAAATACTGGGACCGTTATCAAAAACCATTGTTTATTGTCGAAAATGGCCTGGGTGCAGTCGATGAGCTGATCACGGACGAAGATGGCAATAAAACCGTGAACGATGATTACCGTATTCAATACTTGAATGACCATCTGGTACAGGTTGGCGAAGCTCTTGAGGATGGCGTAGAAGTGATGGGTTATACGTCATGGGGCTGTATTGACCTGGTAAGTGCTTCAACAGCAGAGATGAAGAAGCGTTATGGTTTCATCTATGTAGACCGCAACAATGATGGTTCAGGAACATTGGATCGTTACAAGAAAAAATCATTCCTTTGGTACAAGGAAGTTATTAGTACAAATGGCGCAAGTCTTAAGAACAGTAACGAGTAAATGCTAGTTCTATAAGCATAGTTGTACTAGCACCTTTTTATGTCACATTAACGCACATTAACCGCTTTCACAAAAACATTGTCATATGGATAATTATATGGTAAGATGGGCCTAAGGCTAATGAATACTGGATTGTTACTGTTCAATCAGGCAAAACCAGAAGCGGGGCATATTTCGTGACCTGCTTTGGTTTTGCCTTTTACTACTTTGACGGTGCAAGGTGATGTGAAGAAATGAAAATTGAGAAGGTGCTGAACAACAACGTAGTTACCGTAATTGATCCGGGAGGAAACGAACTGGTCGTTATGGGACGTGGAATTGCCTTCAAAAAGCATACTGGTGAATCGATTGACGAGAGTCTTGTCGAAAAAATATTCTCGCTTGAAAGTAAGGAAGTATCACAGAAACTTAAAACACTTCTGTCTGATATCCCGGTTGAATATGTCGAGTGCTCGGATGAGATTATCCGTTATGCCGAGACGGTGTTAGGTGAGAAGCTGCATGAAAGCATCTACATTTCACTGACGGATCATATTCATTTTGCCATTGATCGACATCGTCAAGGATTGCAGATCCGTAACGCATTGTTCTGGGAGATCAAGCGCATGTACCGGAAGGAATATGCCATTGGACTCAAGGCGCTACAGATTATTGAGGAAACGTTAGGTGTCCTGTTACCCGAAGACGAATGCGCATTCATTGCAATGCATCTGGTTAATGCCCAGATGAACGGTGAGATGAGGGAAACGATCAGTATTACGAACATTGTTAAGGACATACTTAACATCGTAAGACGTAGCTTTGTGATTGAACTTGATGAAGATTCATTGAGTTATTATCGGTTTTTAACTCATCTGAAGTTCTTTGCCCAACGTGTGTTGCAAGGAACAGCGATTGAAGATAAAGAAGAAGATAACCCGCTTCATGACTTGGTGAGCAAGCAGTATCCGGAAGCACATGCATGTGCAGTAAGGATCAGTGACTATACGCGTAAGATCTATAATCGGGTGTTGTCCAAGGAAGAAATACTGTATCTGACCATTCATATTGAACGAGTTGTCAGAAATGAACAAACAATTGAATAAAATTGGGATTGTTACTGCTAAAAAGGCAAAACCTAAACGTTGAATAATGATAAGCTTTTCTGCTTTGTCATTATTCAGTGTTTAGGTTTTTTTTTTAACCTTCATTACACATAAAAGGAGCAAAACACAATGGATAAACAACAATTGTCCAAGGATATTTTGAAGCTTGTTGGTGGCGAAGAGAATATCGATCAAGTCACACACTGTATGACAAGACTCAGATTTAACCTGAATGACAACCAAAAAGCGGACAAAGCGACGCTAAAAAATACACCAGGCGTGATGGGCGTGATGGAAAACGGTGGACAGTTCCAGGTTATCATCGGTAACGATGTACCTATCGTGTATAACGCACTCGTTGGTAACATGTCCAAATCACCAACCGCAGATAATGCAACCTCAAGCGCTTCAACTGGGGAGAAGAAAAAGAGAAATCCAATAAGTGCGCTGTTCGACTTCATTTCAGGTATGTTTACACCAATCCTGCCTGCAATTACGGGTGCTGGTATGATCAAAGGGATCGTGGCCATCTTTGTGGCACTTGGGTGGTTGTCCGACACTAGTTCAACCTATATCATTTTGTCGGCGATTGGTGACGGTGCATTCTACTTCCTGCCGATCATTCTGGCAATCAGTGCTGCCCGTAAACTGGGTAGCAATATGTATATTGCCGCAGCGCTCGCAGCAGGGATTATGCATCCGACCATTACAGCACTACTGGCGGATGGTCACAATTCATCATTTATGGGGATTACAGTCATAGCGGCAACGTATTCTTCTACAGTTATTCCGATTGTTCTAGCAGTTTGGATTGCTTCATATGTAGAGAAAGCCGTTGATCGTGTAACACATGCTTCACTTAAACTCTTGGTTGTTCCAACAGTTACCTTGTTGATTATGGTTCCACTGACATTGATGACAGTAGGTCCATTGGGTACGGTTCTTGGTAATGGTTTGTCCGGTGGTATTTCATGGTTGTTCGATAACATGTCCATCTTCGCAAGTATTCTGATTGGTGGTACGATGTCACTGCTAATCATTACAGGCATGCACTATGCGTTGCTGCCAATCGTAGTTGGTTCGATGACAACACTGGGTTACGACTTTATTATTCCACTGATGTTTGCAGCTAACTTGGCACAAGGTGGTGCAGCATTTGGTGTAGGTCTCAGATCGAGAAATGGCAAAACCAAATCCCTTGCATATTCCACAGGTCTCACGGCTATCATGGGGATTACGGAACCAGCGATGTATGGTATCAACATGAAGTTCAAAAAACCGTTTATTGCAGCCCTTATCGGGGGAGCGATTGCCGGTGGATTCATGGGTATCTTCAATGTTAAATCGTACGTTATTACAGGACTTGCAGGTCTGCCGAGTGTGGCAGCATTTATCAGTCCAGCAATTAGCACACTGCTCTATGCTCTGGCTGGTGGTTTGATTGCCATCGTAGCTGCAGCAGTACTGACGTACATTCTTGGATTCCAAGAAGAAAATGCAACAGAGCCAGCACCAGCAGCTGAGCCGGCAACACCAGCAGCAACAACTTCTGCTGTTGTAACTGAAGAAGCAAAAGCACAAGATGAGCAAATCTTCAGCCCAATCACAGGTGAAGTTAAACCGCTGAGCGAAGTGCCAGACCCTGCGTTCTCTGAAGAGATTATGGGTAAAGGATTTGCGATTCAACCATCTGAAGGACGTGTGGTTTCTCCAATTAACGGTACTGTGTTCTCGTTATCGAAGAGCGGACATGCCATTGGTCTGGTAAGTGATACAGGCGCAGAGATGTTGATTCATATCGGGATTGATACCGTGAAGTTGAAAGGTCAATTCTTCTCGCCTAAAGTTCAAGCAGGTGTGAAGGTTGCCGTAGGTGATGTACTGATGGAGTTCGACCGGGAACAGATCGAAAAAGCCGGTTATACAACGATTACACCAGTTATTATTACAAACATGCACCAGTATGAGTCGATTGAGTCTGCTGGTCGCACTACGATCAAAGAAAAAGACTTGTTGTTCACAGCTAAAGCTTAACCATAGAAATGAAACAGCAGCTTCACCGGAATGTAATCCGGTAAAGCTGCTGTTTTTTTGCTTATAGCCTTTTACATGGGAAGCATACCCTGCACCAGTTGTACAAAGTGCTGTGCAGGCTTGGACAAATAACGGTTCTGCAACCAGACCAGCGCCGAGCCAACCGTGGAATGCTGATCATGGATGCGATATACGTGGAATGGGTGCTCGTGATATAGCTGTAGTACCGTGTGAGGCACGATGGAACTGGCGAAGCCGAGTCGGACCAGTTCCAGCAACATATTAATGTCTGAGCACTCACCCATGATAGAGGGGATAACCTGATGCTCCCGGAACTTGTCCAAAATTAGCTCGAACATACCGAGTCCTTCTGTGCTTGGCAGCAGTAGAGGGATACCTGTAAGCTGCTCAAAATAAGTCCCCATCTCCGCTCCTGGTCCCATCTCTGTCGGACTATCCAGCGGTGTTGAAGAAATATAGAAGAGTCGCTCCTGTGGCAGGTGCAGCACCTCATAGCGTTCTGTCTGGACGGGCATGCGTACACAGGCGAGTTCAACTTTGCCATCTTCCAGCAGGCGACATAATTGTGCAGACTCATTTTGCTGAATTTTATAGGTAACCTGTGGATGGGTGGTGCGAAACTGTTGCAGTGCTTGCGGGATCAGGCGATCCGATATGGTATTGATGCCGATGGTGAGTTTGCCCCGTATGCCGTGACGGAAACTTTGCATCTCCATTACAGCTTCCTCCATATATTTGGTCAAGGTAACCGCATAATCATAGAAGCTGCGACCCGCCTGCGTTAGCTCCATCATACGTCCTTTGCGTTCAAATAGAATCACACCAAGCTCTTCTTCCATTAACTTAAGCTGCTGGCTTAAGGGTGGCTGAGCCATGTGAAGTCTTCGGGCAGCTGCTGTAATCTGTTTCTCCTCAGCAATGGCAATGAAATAGCGACATTGTTTGATATCCAAGTGGTTGTTCTCCTTCGCCTGCAATGTATATGTAATTCGTATGGAAAGCCAACAAAACATGTATTTTTAATATACTACGATCTTATGTTACCATACATTAGATTTGCATACCTGACTAACAGAGTTTGGTTTCTATATGAATATTATTGCATGAGAAAGACCTTGAATTGGAGGATAAAACAACGTGGTTAGAACAATACATGATGCTGCGCAAGCGGGACATACCGATGAGGTCATTCGATTTATCACACAACAGGGTAACAGGTTGAATGAACGGGATGCATTGGGGCGAACACCTCTGCTGGCTGCGGTGCACGGTAACAAGATAGACACGGTAAGGATGTTAGTGGATGCCGGAGCCGACATTAATCTTCGGGATGCACGATTGGACAACCTGCTGTTATATGCGAGTGCTGAGGGTATGTATGACATGGTCGAATTGGCGATTACAGCTGGTGCGGATACGAGGTTAACGAATCGTTTTGGCGGTACAGCCCTTATCCCAGCAGCAGATCGGGGCCATGTGGACATTGTGGAGCTTCTGCTGACACGCAGTGATGTGGATGTGAACCATATCAACAACCTGGGGTGGACAGCCTTACTGGAAGCGGTCATTTTGGGAGATGGCGGGCCGCGTCACCAGCAGATCGTTGCCTTGCTTTTGCAATATGGTGCAGATCCAAAGATTGCGGATCGGGACGGGATTACACCGCTTGCACATGCGAGCCGGCATCGGTATGCCGAGATGGAACGACTATTAACCCAAGTCTGAAGAGACTTATACATTTATAATACAGAACAGTGAAAGGATATTCCGAACGAATGAACAGACATCAAGAGCATTTTTTACAAAAGAATATGAAGGACGTATCTTCACTGATTTTGGCAGGTATACAGTGGTTTTTCTTCCTGTTTACCAATACCGTTGTTGTTCCGCTATCCATTGGACATAATTTTCATCTGTCTCCGGATGCCATCGCTGCCTCCATGCAGCACGCATTTATCCTTACCGGAGCAGTGTGTATTCTTCAAGCCGTATTTGGTCATCGATATGCGATTATGGATGGTCCGTCAGGGTTATGGTGGGGATTGACGCTAAGTTTGACGGTATCTGCTTCATCGGCAGGTATGAGTCTGGAGCGTATTGGCGGTGGACTGGCTGCAGGTTTTCTGTTAGCGGGACTAACGATGGTGATTCTGGGTTGGCTGGGAGCAGCGCAAGTGCTGCAAAAGCTGTTCACACCTATGGTGAAGAGTGCCATGTTGTTTCTAATGACGATTCAATTAACCATGAATTTTTTCAAAGGTATGATTGGATATACGGAGTTTGGTCGTTTCGATCTGCCTGTTGCCGCATTGTCCGTTGTCATTGCGTTTTTGGTGGCATGGATTCAATTAAAGGGTAGGGGGAAACTGGGGAACTACGCGATCCTGATTGGGATTGTGGCAGGCTGGATCGCTTATAGTCTATTGTTTCCTGGACAGCATAGCGGACAGCCTAATCAGGCTCCGGCAGGTCTCGAACTGTTTCCGTGGGGAGCACCCAGATGGGAACCGGGTATTGTCATTACTGCATTTTTCGTGGGGTTGGTGAACAAGACGAATTCGATCACCACTTTAAGCACAGTTGAGAAACTATACCGGACAGAAACAACAAGCCGTCAGTATAGGCATTCCTATGCGCTAACGGGTCTGTTCACGATGTTGTCAGCCTGTGTAGGTGTGCTGCCCTTTGGTTTATTTGCATCATCGATCGGATTCTTGGAGAGTACTCGCATTCTGCGTCGTGCTGCCTTGATAATTGGAGCGGGGATGTTATGTATGATAGGTCTTACACCTTCAGTGACAGCATTTTTTGCACAAATACCACCAAGCGTCGGCAGTGCGGTTTTGTTCGTGGCTTATCTTCAGATGTTCGGCACGGCACTAAGAACGCTTGAAGGTACAACGTTTAATTCTAAAACGATCTATCGTGTAGCGTTGCCGGTCCTCACGGGAGTTGCAGTCATGAATATTCCTGCTGAGGCCTTTCAAACCTTGCCCATGTACCTCATCCCGATCATAAGTAATGGTCTCGTCATTGGGGTATTGGTCTCACTGGTTCTTGAAAAAACCGTGAACTGGTCCAAAATGGAACAACCAGCGACAGTAAGTAAAGCGGCATAAAGAGTTTCATCTTGCGACAGTCCAATTTGATTGGGCTGTTTTTTTGTTATCAGTCTATATGGCATCTAACTATTTCACAATAATTTTGCCTTGTCCTGCAAGCATTCGCATCTCTCTAGAGAGACGGTCCTGGTTCCCATCCTGCATTTCGAGTTGAACACCATAATGCCATGAGGTGTTTTTTTCTTGACCCCAGCGGAGAGTGCCTTCCATATATAGAGGGTCTTCAAAGAGCAGCATATTCATTCCAATCCGAATATCGTTATTCTCTACAGGAAGGGACAGCGGAAATGACAGCTGACAGCCGGATCGACTGATATCGCAGAGTTCGGCCTGAATGGGTTTGGCTGGTGCGTTAACCCCGTTGATGCTGAGAATATAGATCTCAAAGTGGATTGGTTCCTTCAATGTGTAGCGAAAGGGTTCTTTTCTATTGTTCATTGACATGGCTTGGCTTCCTCCATCAGGTTCAAAAAAAGTCAGTTATGCTTATATCGACCATTTGGAGCAAGAAATGAAGAGTTGCGCAAGCAGAGATGGTCCATGGGTTCCTTTTACACGTGTATCAGGCTTGATATAATGATGGAATATATTTCTGAGGTCAGAACTGGATCAGACAGAAGGGACGGGTGAATATGAGAGGAACATTTCAAATGGTTACAGATACGGCAACATTGTGCCTGTATGATCTAGCAGCGTTAAAACATCGTGCTGAGGATACTTCGGACTGGTGGTCCATTCCAGTGGATGAGCTGGCTGAGGTGAATGCAGGTCATTGTCTGTTCCTGAATCTGGGTGCAGATGGAGTGTATGAGGTGGAATGGAGCCTGGAGGATGTAGAGGAGGATTCAGATCCAGATCGCGGAACGGGAAAAGGTGTATCATCTGCAAGTTCCGTCTGGGCACGTCTATCTGGGGGCGGCGGATGATGTCACTGGCGGTGAATTAGAGCCGGATGAGACATGTGAAGGGGTTCTGTTTCAGTTAAAACCTGGAAATTATGCATGTATCGTCTCCAGAGAAGCCAGTCGGATCACCATTGTCATGACACCAAGTATTCAGGGAAATAACACGCTGGATGAATTAATCCGGATATAGTGTACAGATACAAACAGGAGGGATTCATATGCAGGAATGGAACGAGATAACGATGATGAATGCAGATGCCCTGCGTAAACAAATAAGAATACTCGCTGCTTTGGATATTATCTTTTCGGAGGAAGAATGGCTACGCGTTCATCATTATGAAGCTGAACTTCAGCCAGGTGTGCCATGGGGAAGCATCGATAACGGCGCAGGTGATCATCTGCATGTATTATTTACGAATTCAGGCACGTTGATCAAGGGATTCGATCATGAGTCACCTTTAAGTCCGCATGCTCGTGAGGATGGAGAGATCTACCCAGGCATGTACGATGAAGTGCCGAAGACATTGATGGCTGTTCTGCGGGATCATGAGGAGGCATTGGATCTGGAGAATGTGACCTTTTGCCTATGGCAAGAAGGGAACGACTTGTCATGGAAGGTTGGTAACTGGATTCAGATGGCGATGGCCGAGGAAGGTGAAGCGGACGCCAGAGGTGGTGCAGAATTTTTGCTGGGATATTTGGAGAAGAACCCGGTAGATTACGTTGATTGGGCCAAAGGGTACTATGACTTGCCGGATCTGCCGTTGGAAGCCGTAGCTGAAGTATATGAAGAAAAACCGGTGACCGCCAGCCTGATTAAGCAGTTGTGTCCTGAGCGAGATGTGGCAGTAGTACTGGATGAGTTACAGCAACGCGGGTACGCCGTGGAACAAACGTAACAGAGTAAAGAAGGGAGGTGGGGAAGCCATGTACAATGTACAACTGGAGCGTATGCGTGAAAAGTTGATCACTCTACGAAGCCTGGACCCGGATCTGGACCTGTTTGGCGCAGAGAACCATGAATATGAAATGGCGTCTGTGTGGACGCAGAAGGATATTGCGCAATTTGAACAGAAATGGCGAATTGAGTTGCCGGAGGATTATAAGATATGGCTTCTTCATATGGGAACAGGTGGTGCAGGACCTTATTATGGTCTGGAAAATCCGGATGATGGCGTATACGCTGTGCTTGGTTATGAAGATGAGCTGAACGCGGTCTCGGACCCTTTCCAATTCACGGAAGCATGGAACTGGAACTATGACTGGTTCGATGACAGCAAGGAAGAAGAGGAATGGGAAGCGCTGGAACATGAATATTTTGATCCAAAGTGGTCAGCAGGCATGTTGCGCATCAGTGATTTTGGCTGTGGCATATCCTTGAATCTGATTGTTAAGGGAGCCTCCTACGGAGAGGTCTGGGTTGATGACCGGGCTAACCGTAATGGAATTTATCCTGATCAGTATTGGGGCAATTCGAATCGACTACATTTTCTGGACTGGTATGAGTTGTGGTTGGATCGTTCGATCCATCAAATGCATGAACAAAAGCAACAATCTGGAGCGAACGAAGTCTAAAGGAGGTTGTACATTGGGCTGGGAATATGGAATTAGAGCAACGGAGCCTGCGATTTTACCTGAAGTTGTGAAGCGTCTGGCAAGTGCATTAACGTTTACCAACATGTACAGCTTAGAACACCAAGCCAACGGTTTTGTACTGAAACGTGAAGATTCTTCCTGGCCTAGAGCCCTTGAAGTGTGGATAGAAGAGGCTTCCGGGTTAGAAGAGATTATGGATGGGGAGTCGTATATCTACTGTTTATTTCATATCTGGGGTGAAGAGGGTCGGAGCTGGATGCAGCAGATGGAGCAAGAAAGCAGGCAGGTAGATGGTGGATTAATCTGGTTTGAACTCTGATCGATAGAAGATTTGCCTGAAACAGGAGGAGCATATATGGCTAAAAAATTAAAGAGAACGATTCCTGCACTCGTGTATCAGTATCAAGGTCCACAGCGGAATGTGGGTTTTGTTTTATCCCCTTTATACATACAAGAATCGGTTGAAGTAGAGATAGAAGACATGCTGTTTATATATAATGAAGACTTTGATTACATTCGTCCTGCATTGGATCGCACATTTCCCTTAATTGACCCGCGAACTGGAGAAGAGATGAAGGCACTTGATCCCTGCTGGGACAATCCCATTACGAAGGATGTATGGGTAGAGATTTTATCAGAGTTGGATCAACAGGTGGTTGCAGAGCCTGAATTACGGAATTTTTTGAATCAGTTCACAGCTTGGGTGAGAAACCATCTGCAATTGGCCGACGGGATCGAAGTCACCGGTAACCTGTAAGTTAGTTGATCTTGAATTGTTCATGCTTGTGCGTAATTCAGTATACCGGCGGCCGAAGTGCTATGTAATCAAGCTCCCTCATGATGATGGCGGAGCTTTTTTTGATGAATAAAAACCGTTTGCTTCACTCACCCGTCTTATACCACAGAAAGAGAGAGAAGGAGGGATGCGGGGTGGAAACAAAAGCAGAGATGAACCAGAGGATCTATGTGCAGACCGAAGACGAGACGGCATTTGTGCAATCTATTAAGGAACATCAAGATACGCTCATTTCTATTGCCTATAGCTACCTGCGTAACCGGCAAGATGCGCTGGAAGCTGTGCAGGAGATGACATGCCGGGCTTGGATTAAACGTCGTACGCTGATTAATGAGAAGGCGTTCAAGTCGTGGATCATTCGGATTCTAATCTATGTCTGCATCGATGAACAGAGACGTCGCAAGCGGGCGACACCTCTGGCAGCGGAGAATCTGGAGGACAGCATTCCGGCGTCTTGGATGATTAGCGTTGATGATAATCGAATTGCGATGGAATCTCTTTTGCAAAAGGTGAAACCAAAATATCGCCATGTGTTATTGCTGAAATATTATAACGACATGACACTGACGGATATTGCCTCGATCCTCGGCAAACCGGAAGGGACGATTAAGACCTGGCAGCACAAAGGACTCCAACAGTTGCGCAAGTTGATGAAGAACAGGAGGGATTGGCATGACCACTAACCCGGAGGAGAAAGCACTTCTTGCAGACGCATATCAGGTGAAAAGAGAGAACCAGCACTGGAATCCGGCGGACACGACTGCGGCAATTCAACGTGGTCTCGCAAAGGCTAGAACAAAACGATCAGGTAGGACCTTTCGTGTCAAATGGATCACGGCAGTGCTGGTCACGGTCTTGGCTGCAGGTTGGTTTCTTATAGGCCCACTTGGAAACTATGGGCAACAACCGGCAACATATACTGAGCCTGTAACCAATTGGGGAGTACTAGAGCCCTTTCGTGGCCTGCTAACTTCGGATATGGACCGTGCCACGATTACTTCAACGCTCAATAATGGTTATGTGCAACTCGTGGATCGGACGGTTACATCGGGCATATATGCGTTTACGGTGAATGCAGTTATGGCAGATGAGAATCGAATAACGGTATTGTATACCGCCAGAACGGATGCTTCGCAGCAGATGTATTCGACTGTCGATATGAAGATGATGGACGCTTCGACAGGAGACTTGCTTGACAATGGCGGTGCAGGAGGTATTCATCTTTCCAAGGATAAGCATACCATTTATGGCCGGAATACAATTGAGCGAAGTCGAAATAAACCGCTGCCTGAGCAAGTGAATCTACAATTCCAGTTGTCCTCAGTTGTACCAGATGTGGTGAATCATGCAGACAAAGGGGAGAAAGAACGAAAGTATAAATTTTCCCAAAAGATGAATATTTCTTTCCCACTGGACCCCAAGTTTTCTATCCCCAAAACGGAAATCATCAAGGTTAATCGGACTTTTACTCTCGGAGGTTATGAGATCTTGTTGTCGGAGGTGGAGGTGTCTCCTCTAGTAACTCGGGTCAAATTTGTCCATGTACCTGATCAAGAAATTGATTACAAAACGAAGTTGTCGCTCAACGAGATCGTTCGGCCTATCGAGATCATTTCGATCTCCAGGAATGGGAAGCAGACCAAGTTATCCATGGTAGGCGGGAGTGGAACGGAAGATGGAATGATGTATTCTTTCAGCAGCAATCAGTTGGACCAGCCGGAGTCCATGATATTAAAACTTAGTGGTAAACCAGGTAAGGTCTATGATGATTTGCAGGAAGCCAAGAATGATGAGCTGGCAATAAAAATCAAATAAACAAACAAACTAACTAACTAACTGGCAGTACTTTTATTCGGATTAGGTGTACGTTAGTGAAATCAGAGAAGGGATGTCCCTCAAGGTCGTAAGCCTTGTGATACATCCCTTTTTAAATACGAAAAGCTGCTGATCTTATACAGTTAGAATATCTACTCCCAGAGCTGGAAGGGTCAACTTTTGATCCAACCTCTCACTGGTCAACAAGCTGCGATAAGGAACGTCCAGCTTAATCTCTCGTTGCTCATTCGTCAAATTGATCAGAAACAGGAAGTTTTGCTCCCCCTTCGTTCGAATCGACATCTCGACACCTTCCGGCAGCTCGATTTTGGGCGCCAATTCCTTTTCCTTCAATATGCCTTCAAACAACTGATAGAAATACGATGGCTCCGGCCAAGTGCCGACATAATATACTTCACCTTCACCAAACTTATTGACAGTAACCGCTGGTACACCCTCGTAAAAGTCGTTGTCATACCAGGCGATCGGCTCTGCACCTCGCAGTTCCAGTAGATCACACCATTGCTTCGCAGCGAATGTCTTGCCCTCTGCGTTCCGTATCCAATGCTCACTGTTGCCGATGGCATCATATTCACTTACAACAATACCCGCCGCTTCCGCCAGCAACCCTGGCAGAGGCAGCATCTCACATACATTCCTCATGTTTTTCACACCAGTCCGATTGGTGAGGACAACCGTCCCCCCTTTAGCTGCGAATCGCTCCAGTCGTTGTGCTACTTCTTCACTTAACAGGAAGAGAGAGGGGACAATGACCAGCTTGTACCCGTCGAGTTCCTCGGTCCAGTTGATAACGTCCGTACCGACGCCCATTTTCAGAAATGCATTATGCATAGAGGACAAGTTGTCTATATAGTGCATTCCCCCTTCCGCCTGCGGCTGAAGGGAAAGCGCCGTATGCTGATCATGCGAATGCAGAATCGCAACCTGGGTAACAATGGTCGAGTCGGCCAGCAGTTCTCCTAGCTGGTTCACCTCGCGAGTAAGCTCGGCGAACTCCCTGAACCTGCGTCCAGGAACATTGCTGTGGTCAATCAGCCCATGCCAGAATTGTTCGGCTCCGACGGTTGCACTCCGCCAGCGGAAATGGACGACCATATCGGCACCGCGGGCGATTGTCTGCCAAGAGCGAGCTCGGATCAGTCCAGGATACGGGGTGCGCTGGATCGGCATCCAGGCTCCCTGTGCTCCGCTGAGCTGTTCCATTACCCAGAAATTCCGGCGTTTGATGCCGCGAACCAAGTCCAGCGTAAGCGCTCCGTTCCTCGGAAACCGATCGCCATAATCGCGATACAGCTCATTCGGATAATAATCAACAGAGACGAAGTCCAATTCGTTGTGCATATCATAATAGTCCAGGCTATTCGGATACTGCCACATGTTATGCGTCACGAATTGGTCTGGACAGTTACGGCGTAAAATCTCAAGCTGCCATCCCAGCAGATAGCCTACGCTGTCAGAACAAAATCGCTTGTACTCCAGAAGATAGGAAGGATTCATCGGTTTGCTGGCACCGAGTGGTGTTGTTACCTCAGCCCAGCTGCTGTACTCACCACTCCAGACGACCGTACCCCACTCCCGGTTCAACTCCTCCAGATTGGAATAACGCTTTTGCAGCCAAGCAACAAATGCGCGATTACATGTATCACAATGGCATTCCTGGTAGTGCATCTCGTTATCGATTTGCCAGCCAATAACGGCGGAATGCTTACCATAGCGCTGTGATATCGCTTCCACAAATTTGGAGCCCAGCATTCTCAAGGAAGGGCTGTTGTTGCAGCGATGTCCACGGACACCTGGCCGAATGATGTGGCGTTGTTCATCCATGGGCAGCACATCCGGATAACAGGTAGTCATCCAGTTTGGCGGGGTATTGGTGGGGGTGCATAACACAATTTCCATACCACGCGAAGCGAATACTTCTATAGCTGCATCCAGCCATTCAAACTGATAATTACCCTCAGTCGGTTCCATTCGGCTCCAGGCGAACTCTGCCATTCGCACAACAGCAACCCCCGTCTGTTGCATAAGTATGGCATCTTTCTCCCATAACTCCGGGGTCCATTGCTCTGGATAATAATCAATTCCGATCTTAATTGTCATCCTGTGATCTCCTTTATTTATCAATATATTGCGATTATATGTTATATTAATTTGAGTGAATATCTTAAATAATTAATATGATATAACAATATTAAGATCAGGAGAGTTAGTCGTATGCCTCATCCCAATCGTAATTTTCCGGTGTTATCTGCCCGAGACAAGCTGCTCCCTTTTTATTTACTTGGCATTGGCCTGCATCATGAACAGGAGCATATCCGCCGAGACCAAGGCATTGAGGATTATCAGTGGATACAATGCCGCAGCGGTGTGGGTAAGCTCAAGCTCAGTGAAACGGAACATATCGTCAAGCCAGGTATGGGCATGCTGTTATTCCCTGGACAGAAGCACGAATACTATGCGCTATCCGACAGTTGGGAAGTCGACTGGATCATTTTCGATGGCAATGGGTCAGCAAATTTATTTGAAACCGTGGGCATTGTCCACACATGCGTATACACGCTTGCACAACCTGAATACCTTCTATCCCGAATGCGGGAGCTGCTGCAAGCTGCTTTAACACCACAAGAGCAGACATTAAGCAATTACGCCTGTTCCGCCATTCTCTATACCTTATTGACAGAGATTATTCAACGCGTATCTGTTGAGGGCAGCGATACGGTCGGGCAGCAGTATGAGCGATTAAAACCGGTTCTGGACTATATTGAACAACATTATGCTGAAGAGATTACTTTGCCAACGCTGGCTGGATTGATCTGTGTCACACCAGAATATTTCTGTCATTTGTTTAAGAAAACGACAGGTATTCGTCCCATCAGCTATGTTAATCAGGTAAGAGTCAACAAGAGCAAGGAATTGCTGCTTGATAATGTGCAGCGCGGGATGGAGGATATTGCTCGTCAAGTCGGTTTCGAATCGACCAGCTATTATGGAGCCATCTTCAAGAAGCTGGAACGAATTACACCTGGCTCCTTCCGCCGCAGCTATCAGAAGTCGTAACATATTATTATCCGCAAGCGATGTTTTTTTGTCAGAGGCTTTAGGAACTGATCCGAGTGCAGATCAGTTCCAAGTTGGATCACATAGTACTCGTTAATAGAGCCGCTAATTAGCGGCTCTATTTTGTGTGAACGAATGGCCTGGTTTTACGTTTTTTCACTATATCTGATCTGCTGTTGCATAAAAATGATAATTATTGTCTTTTTGCAATTTTCGTATTGTCACAGCCAAAGTTACACGATATAATCGAGTTGTATTTGAGGATAATATTATAAAGGATGGTGAAATTTTGAAGAAATTTTCGATGCTTTTACTTGCTGTAACTCTATTGTTGTTAACTGTCTCCACAGCCCCGTCTACATATGGTGCGGCTAGTTATCCAAACACAGGTACGAACGGGTTGACTGGTTTTGCAGGCAGTGCCAAGAATGAGAATGGTGTATCCAAGTCAGCTACGACAGGTGGCAAGAACGGTCAGGTGGTTTACGTTAGTAATCTCAATGATTTGAGAACACACATGGCGGGATCTACGGCCAAAATTGTCGTCGTTGAACAGAATATTTCCTCCTCTACGTTGCAAAAAGTTGAATTCGGAGCGAACAAGACCCTGGTAGGTTCCTTTGGCAAACATACATTAACGAATATTCATTTCAGATCCACAAGCAGTTCAAGCAATGTGATATTTCAGAATCTGACTTTTGAACACGCTTCCAATATTAATGCCAATGATGATATCCAGATGTATATCACTTCAGGCTCCAATTACTGGATTGATCATGTGACGTTTGCTGGTCACAGCTACAGCTCTGGCGGTAGTGATCTGGACAAGCTTCTGTATATTGGCGATCGCGCCGACTATATTACGATTAGCAATTCCAAATTTGCGAACCATAAGTATGGCGTCATCCTCGGTCATCCGAATGATGGTAACAGCAGTTACAACGGAGTACCTCATGTGACGATGTCCAATAATTACTTCGAAAATTTATATGTACGTGGTCCTGGGCTTTTAAGATATGGTTACTTCCATCTCAAAAACAACTATGCAAACAACTTTAATCAGGCCATCACAATTGGTGAAAAAGCACGGATTTATTCCGAAAACAACTACTTTGGTGCAGGTGCTGAAAAGGGCGGCATCTTGGATGACAAAGGAAAAGGTGAGTTTACGGATTCGGGCAGTACGCCGGCCCTGAATAGCCCGACTTCTCCTAAAACGAACTGGAGACCAAGCTCCAATTACAGTTATCAGGTAGAGAGTGCCAGCTACGCACGTGAGTTCGTCACCAAGTATGCAGGTTCCTCCAATACGACACTTGTATTTGGCAAGTAAGAGTTGCTGCACATCCTTTCACGACCCAAAAGGCCTGTCTTGTGCACCATAACGCATAAGACAGACCTTTTTTTTGTAAAATGATATGCTTACATATCATTTTACAATTCATATTAATTTTTAATTAACAATACCGATATACATAAAGTAGCGCTGATTTCATACTTGTGAAGTTAATATGTACTATGTTAAGGCGATGCGTATTTGCGATTTGCACATAAGCAGGACCAAAGACTAATAGATGTAGTACAGAAAGGCCCTACAACTCACATTTAACCTACTTAAAAGGACGGGGTATGCATGGATCGTATGGACGAAATTATTTGGAAAAGGAACAAATTAATCGGTATCATTTTGTGGATTATTATTGCCATTGGTATGGGTCTGGCCTTTACGATGCCGAAGTTACTTGTGTCCAATGGAGTAGCTCTGATCTTTGTAGTTTGGATTACATACGCTAATGCGAAAAAGAAACATATTCATCTCATTCCATGGCTGATTACCGTATTACTGACAATATGTGGAGTCTATGTCGGTTGGGGAACGGTCAATTTTGCGTTAAGTTTGGTCATAACCGCAGTTCTTTTGTTATTTCCTAACAAGAAATTTTTTGTGGTTGGATTTTCGGTATTACTAGTTAACAGTGTTCTTCAGTTATTTGTTATGAATACCGTTGACTCTGTTGAGCTAATAGGTAATATCGTTAATGTGGGACTATTCGCTCTCACGGGAGCCATTCTGATGCTGGTCTCCCAGCTGAATCAAAGGCTCTTCCATGAAAGTGAAGTACGCCAGAATGAGGTGGAGCATTCTAAGCAAAGAGTGGAAACCATGCTGGAGCGTGTGAAGGAATCGGTCGAAGGTTTATCACGTTATACGGATCAATTGAAGGAAAAAGTGAATGCGACCGGTTCTATCACCAATGAGGTGACACTTGGGTTCAGTGAGGTTGCAAAAGGTGTTGAGTTTCAGGCGACCAGTGTAGCCGAGATCTCGGAATCCTTATCTGTGTCGGATCAGCATATCAAGGACGTTGCTTCGTATTCCCAACAGATGAAAGAGTTGTCCGCAAGTATGGCAACGAGCACGCAAACAGGAAGCACACAGATGGACCAGCTGAACATCCAAATGCAAGATCTATATGAAACGATCAATACAACTGCAAATGACATGCGAAAGTTCAACGAGGAAAGTGAATCCATGACACTTATGCTGAACAGCATAGCGGATATTGCGAGTCAGACCAACCTGCTCGCACTCAATGCAGCCATTGAAGCCGCTCGTGCGGGTGAGCATGGACGCGGGTTTGCTGTTGTATCAGAGGAAGTTCGCAAGTTGGCAGAGAACTCGGGTCAGTCCGCAAGTGATATCGCAACCATCCTGTCTCGATTAAAAGGGCAGACGCAGGCACTGACGGATCGATTCGAACGCATTCGTCTTTCGTTACAACAAGGGAGAGATAGCGTGCATACGGCAGAGGAAGTATTTCGTACCATCAACAGCAACTCTCAGCATGTATTGAATCAAGCGACAGATATCGAGACTAGTTCGGCGACCATGAAGGAATCTTCCACCAGAGTTGTGAATGAGGTTTCCGAGATTTCGAGTGTGACTGAGCAATCCAGTGCAGCGACAGAAGAGATTCTGGCAAGCATGGAAGAACAACGCAACCTGACACAGAAGATGGTAGAGAGCTTTGGAGAACTGGAGCAACTGATTGTAGACCTGAATGAATTGGTCTCGGATCATCAGGCTTCTTCCGTTGTGAACAAACTTTAATATTACTAATATTAATAGTTGAGAGCCTGTCGGTGCGTATTTAGCGTACTGGACGGGCCTTTTTTATCTGCAAAACAGCTTGATGCCGACATTTTTTTCCTATACAGTGTGTTGTGTAGAGTATGAAGAGAGTAGAACTAACCATGTAAATGGTAGTTAAAAGAAGATGTTACCTCATGGGGGAGTAAAAGGTTGAAGAATAAAGGAATGAAAGACAGCTCGGCCTATGATGACCGTACATATGAAGTTAGGAATGATAATCACGCTGAACGCGTGCGTCTTTATGATCAGCATTCGTTCGAAGGCATGGACTGGCCCGATACAGAGGACGGCAGATATGCCAGAGCTTATCTGGAGCCTATGATGCTGGACGGGACCCAAAGCTTTATGTCCAACGTGGAAACGACATTGTTGCTCGCCCGGATTGATGATCTCGTTATTCCGCTGACGGTGAATGATACAGAGTATGATAATGCTTATGTTTGTTCGCCATATACGCATTATGTGAGTTACGCCAAGGAGGAACTGACCATGTTGCAGAAGCCTGTGTTGGAAAAAGGTCTTTCTGTGCTGCTCAGTCTAATAGGTTGGGGAATGAAGCAATCGCAGATCAACAAAGTTGTGCATGTGAACAACTGGTTGTTGTCCACCAATCTGTATCCAGCCATGTCCGGTGAACAGGCAGAATGTTTGCTTACAGCGGTACAAGAGCGATACCCTGAGCATGTCATTGTGTTTCGCTCCTTGTGTCCGGGACTTCATCCCGATCTGACGGCGAGGCTAACGGAAGTGGGGTGTCGACTAATTCCGAGCCGACAAATCTACCTGTACCATGCGCATGATCCGAATTTTGGCAACTCGAAATCGCGCTGGCTGTTGAAGCGGGATTACGAATTATTGGCCAAGCACGACTACGAATTCGTTTCCGAGTCAGATATGACGGATGCAGATATTCCGCGAATTGTGGAATTGTACAAGCTGTTGTACCTTGAAAAATACTCCTATCACAATCCGCAATTTACCGAGCGTTTCATTGCTGCTGCGATGGCATCAGGAACACTCAGACTCTATGGACTGCGAAAGGAGGGGCGCCTGGACGCGGTGATGGGTTATTTCTGCCGAAATGGAATCATGACAACGCCACTGTTTGGTTACGATACGGCGCTGCCCCAGTCTGTAGGACTATACCGCATGTTATCGGCATGCCTGATCGGACAGGCTCGCGAGAACGGCCATCTGTTACATGAGAGCGCCGGGGCTGCACAGTTCAAGCGCAATCGCGGTGCTGTGGCGGATTTTGAATATTCCGCTGTGTATGAGCGCCAGCTTTCATGGGGCAGACGCTGGTGCTGGCTGCTGCTTGATCGGTTGCTGAATCGCATAGGTGTTCCGCTGATGCGCCGTATGAAGCTGTAAACAGACATAATAACGTTTTACGCTGCCCTAGGAGGGGGTGTGCATACAGGTTTGACTGCACACATGCACAAACAACTGGTTATCGTGATACGCACACTCATTTCACAATCGCCTAATTAAACATGCTCTGCGAGTTGTACCTCGAAGCCGTCTGGATCTGTAATGTATATAAAACGCAGGTGCGGATTGGGCTGGATGGGGCCGCGTACAATTGGAATATTCAGCTCTGCTAGTCGTTCCATGGCTTCATCCAGCGAGTTCACCTCATAACCGATCGACACGCCGGCCTCTGGTTTAAGAATGGATTCACTGCCCTCAATCAGTTCCAGCTTGGCTTCATTCTCCATGCCCAGCATGGCAATCTGCCGTCCGCGGCTTTCGAATTTGCGCTGAATTGGAAGTCCAAGCATGTCGTGGTAGAAACTGAGTGAAGCTTCCAAATTACTGACCCTCAGCGTAATCCAGTTTAATTTGATCAACATGGGTGAATCTCTCCTTTTTCTTGCATCATATGTATTTTTGTTACGTTCATTATACGATAGGCGCTAGCAGGAACCTACTCCTTAATAATAAACAGTAAAATAGCTGCCGAAATATTCGGCAGCCAAATGGTGTAATCTCCTATAGTTCCAGCAGTTCTAGCGAATTATTGAATCAGATCAACGGCCGTCTGTGGTACAAATGCCTCTACACCGTTATAAACAATGACACCCTCCAAAGTTGTCTTTTTGCCGTTTACGAGTGCAATATTTTTGTAGATTTGCAGTTCCAGCTTGGTGTTGCCTTTGGTAACGAGGATCTTCGGATTTTTGGCGTCCGTCAGGTCCAGTTTGTACGTCGCGCCTTTGGTCGTAAATGCCTGTTTGGCAGGTACAAACAATTGTTTGCTCACGCTGTCGAGATCCAGATCCAGTACTCGTGCCATATATTTGGCGACATCCGTGTTATCAATCACACCGAATGGACGGTCATTGTTCGGAGCATACGTGTACAACACGACATCTCCACCTGTATGACCACCGGTTGTCCAGCCAATCCCTGCACGTTTGCTGATCATTGGACCGATTGCATAGTTAAGACTGCCTGGCTCGGCCGCTTTAATTGTGGCAATCTCTTCGGAAGTCAGATCGGTAATACCGTAGTACTGTTTCATCACTGCTTTGATGTTTGTCCGCTTCGCATTCAACTTCGCTTCAACGCCTTCGCCTGTCAGCTTAGCCTTTTTCAAAGGTCCGATAAATGTAGACAATGGCTCTTTGTCATAAGTGCCGGAAGTTGCGTTGTTACCAATGGTGAGTCCACCATTGCCGTGGTCCGTAACAGCCACAACGGCAGTCTCTCCATCGGCTTTGGCAAAATCCATGGCTACCTTTACGGCATCGTCAAAAGCCAGCACATCACTGATAATACCAATAGGATCATTGGCGTGAGCTGCCCAGTCCACTTTACTGCCTTCGACCATCAGGAAAAAGCCGTCTTTGTCTTTGGAGAGAACTTCAATGGCTTTGGATGTCATCTCGGCAAGGCTTGGCTGCTTCGCAGGATCACGGTCCATATGATAAGCCATGCCTGCGGGTGCAAACATACCCCACAGTTTGTTCGAATCGGATGCTTTCATTGCAGCCGGTGTAGTGACGTAATCGTAACCCAGTGCCTTGATGGACGAAATCAGATTCTCGCCGTCTTTGCGTCCGGCTGGCTCAAGATATTTGCTACCTCCACCCAACACAACATCCATGCCATTGTAGACCTGTTGTTTGCTGAGTGCATCGTAGTTTTTACGATCCGGATAGTGAGAGGAGAAGTCCGCTGGTGTGGCGTGCATAATCTCGGATGTAGCGATAATGCCAGTTGCTTTACCAGCCAGTTTGGATGCTTCCAGTACGGAAGCGACCGGTTTTCTTTCGTCTCCAGGCGCAATAGCCTTTTGTCCAGGCATCGTAGCTTTGTCCGGCAGTACACCAACAAATCCGGTATGAGATTTATAACCTGTTGCAAAAGCAGTTCCGGCAGGAGCTGAGTCTGCAATCGGCGCATCGGCGGAGTGAGTCCGAACCATGCCGCTTGCCATGGAGTCCAGTGTCAAGGATGAGCCTTTATACCAACGAGCCAGAGCGGTAGCATCATTAGCCATACCGTCAGGAATCAGAATAATTACATTTTTAATCGGTGATGCAGATGTTGTTGAGGTGGTGTCTTCCACAGCCCACGCTGCACTGCTTCCTCCGAGTGTAGCCGTAACAATTGTTGTCACCGCGAGCATCATTTTGGCTGCACGGACATTAAACCGGTTTAACATGAATGCATCCTCCTAGAATATATGTATAGTTTGGTATCTCAAACCAAGTGTATACAACAATTGCTAAACTAACGTATGAAATGGGTTAACTATATGTAAAATTTACGATTAGTGAAGGGTGCTGGAATTCAGGTGAACTGTTTTTACTGTTACTCCTTTTAGAGATCGTATGATGACGATTTTGAAAAAGGGTGTTGCGAACGCTTACATTATGTGCTAACATCACCATAACAACAGGATTGTAACCGTGTTTAGGGCAATACCTGTGTCAGTTCATTCGTTGGTTGTTTGTTCATCAAACGATTGATTGCGTTTACATTTTCATATGGAATGAACCTCATTCCTCAGGGTTGTTACTGATTGCAGGCAAAACCTGAATTGAGGGCAGTAGACCACGCTAAAGCGATGTCTGTTTGCCTTCGGTTCAGGTTTTTTTATATAAAAAAATGCCTGATGGCATGACCGCAAGCGCCGTAGCAGATATTTCGAACAGAAAGGAGCGCAGCAGATTTAATTTTTCATAAATAGAGATATAGACTCATCCAGACATTGGAATACTGATTTTTAGATACGCATTTCAACTGAACATTTCCAATGAACTTATCCCATCACACACTATTCGACAGCGAGGAGATTTATGACATGAAAACCATTAAACGTTCGATTGCCGTAGCAACCATTTTGGGGTTATGTGTATCCGCTCTACCAGCTTATGCAGCAGGCAATACAGCATCCTCTTCTTCAGCAGCGATGGACAAGCTGATCCAATCCGAACTTATTCGTGGCAGCGGTCAAGGTGTTAATGTAGCTTATCTGAACAAAAAGGCAACACGTATTCAGGCCGCAGTACTTTACTTGCGTTTGTCCGGATTGGAGAAAGAAGCACTCGCCTATCAGGGATCGGAAACGTATGACGATGCGGCTCAGGCGGGCAAAGTATTGCAACCGGTCGTTGGTTACTTAAAGCAGCATCCGTATGTGGCTGAGATCGTAACAGGAACGGAGAAGTTTGAACCTAATGCACCCCTTACAGCGGAAGGTTATGCCGAAATGCTGCTGAAGGTGCTTGGATATGAAGCAGGTACGGATTATGAGCAGGGAACGGCTTCCACCTACGCGGCTGGTAAGGGAATCAAGGCACTTCAAGGAAAGGGAGCGAGTCAACTTACCAACTGTCTGATGGCAGAGGCAACCGCACAGGCATTGCAGATACAGCTCAAGAATGGCAGTGGAACTTTGGAGCAGAACTGGTTGAAACATAAAGGAGCTGGGGCGTTCCAACCTCAAACGGTGCAACAGACCAAGTATGGCGCGATTGATGGCAAAACCTATAAGCAATATGGCACGCTCGGCTGGCTTGGTGTTCCTTACGCGAAACCGCCAGTAGGTGAACTGCGCTGGAAAGCCCCGCAAGAACCGGCATCATGGACAGGAACCAGATCGGCTAAGGAATTTGCAGCGAACAGCTTGCAGATCTCCGGCAAGACGACAGCGGGAAGCGAAGATTCGTTGTATCTTAATATCTGGCGTCCCGACACAACCAGTTCGAAACTTCCGGTTATGGTGTTCCTGCACGGCGGCGGGAATATGACCGGATCAGGTAAAGATTTTCAAGGTGAACAGCTTGCACGGAGTACCAACAGCATTATCATTTCCGTGAATTACCGTTTGGGAGCCCTTGGATTCTTCGAGAATGCAGCGCTGAAAACAGGCAATGCCCTGGATGACTCAGGTAACTATGGTCTGCTTGACGCATTCCGTGCATTGGAGTGGGTGCAGGATAATATCGAAGGGTTTGGCGGAGACACAGGCAATGTTACATTAGCCGGACAATCTGCTGGTGCACGTGATGTGCTGGCAACTCTGATCTCTCCACTTAGCAAAGGACTGTATCAAAAAGCAGTTGCTTTCAGCGGAGGATTGACGACAGCATCACCGGAAGAAGGCGAACAAAAATCCGAGGATGTACTTGTGAAGCTACTCGTGCAAGAGGGAAAAGCGGCTAACGCAGAAGAAGCAAAAGCATGGATTGGTAAACAATCTCAGGCACAGCTGGAGAGTTACCTGCGTGCACTGCCTGCGGACAAGTTGGTCACAGCGTTTGGTGCAACGGCAATCCGTATGGACCCATTCCCGCATCTGTTCCGTGATGGCACAGTGATTCCAAAAGAAGGGTTTGACGCCATCAATAATGGAAATTATAAGAAAGTTCCTGTATTGCTCGGCAGCCTGGAAACGGAGTTCTCCGGATTTGCCTTCGGTGATCCAAACTTCTCTCCATCCATCACGGATGAAACTCTGTTTACTGATAAAACCAAGGCGGAACAATATGCTGCTGCGTTGAAATACGGAAGCGAAGCTTATGCAGGCTTTAATGCAGAGCGTGTAGCGGAGCAATTGACAAATGAAGCAGGTCAGCCACCGGTATATGCGTATCGTTTTGCATGGGGTACACAACCTGGGGTCATCTCTGAGCGTTTGCTCACGTTACTGGGCGCACCACATGGTGCGGATATGGACTTTTATACAGGACACGCAGACGGAATTGCTGCCTATTTCCCTGAGGGGTACTTTAGCGATACAAACAAACCAGGACGTGATCAGTTGTCCGCCGCGATGGCAGCATATCTGAAGCAGTTCCTGTACACAGGCAATCCAGGTACGGGTGGATCACCTGATCTAACGGCATGGACACCTTGGACGAAAGATGCCCAAGCCCCAATCATGCGTCTGGATGCAAGTAATACAACCGCAGAGATTGGCATGTCCACACAATATAATCAAGGCAAAGACGCCGTTATGGCAAAGATGAAAAAAGAATTGCCTGAAGAAACGTATAAATTGTTGACGGAAAAAGTGTTCGCAGGTCGTTTTTTCTGGGAATAAGAATCACCGGATAGGAAGGTATATATAGATAAATTGAAAGCCAAGAGAGCATGCTCTCTTGGCTTTTTTATACTGTTCGTTATGCTTAAATATGGTATTGTTGTAAATATAAATTAATAAGATATGGGAAAGGGGAAAACGTACATTATGGATGGAGCTAGTAATTTTGTTATTGCTGGGATTATAACTCTATTGATTTTCTTTATTATGATGGGCCTCGTATTATATCTGGTTTTCTATCTTGTGATGAAGAGGTCTGGTGTCAAAGAGGAAGTATCCGCATTAAGGATGGAAGTACGAGTATTACAAGAGGAAGTCGAGCGGAACAGGCGGGAATTGGAAAATATAAAGCGTCGATAACCTTTGCAGCATTATATGTGGGTACATGGAATAGTGCGTTCAATAGTATGAGAGGTTAGGGGCTTCATCGCCCCTTCCTACTCAATACAAAGTGAAAATGTTCATTTCAGTCTTTACATACCGAGTGCACTCGAACTATTTCTTGGCAAAAAAACTAAGCGTTCCGGTGCTCTCATCTGCACTTACAAACAGGCTGCGTCCGTTAACACGATGGATTCCTTCCGGTGATTCTCCGGCTGTAGGGATTAGACCCAGGTAGTCCGGATTGACCGGATCAGCAAGATCGAAGAACAAAATGGCATCTGCCCGTTCGGAAGCTACCGTGGCATATGTTGTGCCGTCTACAGTAGCAACGGTCAGATTCTCCACTTCACTGCCTTTATTGGGACTGCGATCGTCCGGGTACAAACCAACCATGGCGGTTGCCTCGTCAATGAGGTTCTGACTATCGTACATCCGCTGGCCTTGCAGATCCCAGACAGCAATATTGCGTCCGCCCGCTTTTACACCATCCTCAAATTCATTCTTGCCCAAGTCCCCTTCATTAGCTGTCAGCAGGTATTTACCATCTGCCGAGAAAGCAATTCCATCCGGTTCATAACGAGCTGTCAACGTCTCTTTAAACTGAACGATACCATCATCTTTCAGATCTGCTTGATGTGAAGTGGTACCCAGAGCGAAGATTGAGCTAATTTTTTTTGTCTCCAGATCTACAATGGCAATGACATTGTTTTCCTGTAACGTAATGGCTGCTGTTTTACTATCTGGACTAATGGCAACATACTCCGGTTGTGGATCATGCGGATAGATGGCGCCTTCTACCTTGTCCAAAGAGACCGGCAAGTTGGTGATTTCACCCTCCAATACGTTCCCGCCAGCAAAAGATACAACCATAATGCTACCCGGACGTTTGGTGTTGGCATAGTCAATTTCATCGGCAGCTGTATTCAGCTCTTCATCCTCTATCGCGATAACCGCATGCAGACCGTCAGGTGACAGTGCAATGGAGTCAGGACCAATGCCGAGTTCATACGTTTTGACGGTTTTGTAGGTTGTCAGATCCACAATGGCAAGCAATCCTTTGTTTGCTTCGCTATCTGTATCCCCTGTACGAATAATAGCAAGACCGTATTTACCATCTTTGGACACGGTTACGCTTGTGACTTCAGCTTTGGCGGAGAGGTCATGGAAGCTGACTGTCTTCAGGACATTGATGTTTTTCAAGTCAGCAATATCCAGTATGGCAATGCTACCATTGTCTGCTTCGGTTACGAGCAGGCGCTGTCCATCTGGCGTAGAGGCTGATATTTCTGCTTTGCCCCCAGGCATCTGAAAGGATGCGGTCTGTTCAAAACCGCTTTTATTTTGTTTCAGGATCAGTTGATCCTTAATTAATTTTAGCGTTTGGGAAGATACATACGTTGTACCTTTGGTGATGTAACTTTTACTGTCCAAAGGAGTTTTCACACCGTTGATGGTGGCTGAAGACGTTCCTATTGGAAGTTGTACTTTAGTATCTGCGATCTGGATATCAACGCTGCGACTGCTTCCGTTCCATGTGACCGTACCCTGCATATTTTGGATGGCTGTACGCAGTACGACATGATTATTGGTAGTTTTAGTTACGTCAGCAGCATGAATCATGGATGTGTAGCTGGTTGTTCCTGCGGTAAGAATGGCAGTCATCGACAGAACGGCAAGCCATTGATTTCTCTTTTTCAATGTTCCAGATCCCCTTTATCGTTTCTTGTGTAATGAGTTGTACAATTGTTCTAGTATAGGGAGCTAATGTTAAGGAGAGGTAAGAGAAGTCTGCGATTTGTGTAAAAGGTTATACGTGACCTTCATATATATAGGACTGGTCGAACGGGAGAAAATACGCTAGAATTAATTGAGAATCATTATCAATTAATTCGGACTTTCTTTACTGATGAGTCTGATCAAGATATAGGCGAGGTGAATACCATGCGCATGGATGATGCATTAGGCGTAGTATATCAGCATTACCTGACCCAGGAACCTTACAGTCAGCAAGATGAACACACGTATCTGCTCTCTCCCAAGGCGGGTAGCGGTAAGGTCAAAAGAGTGACAACATACAGTGGCATTGAGATTTTATATTCCCAGGTTGAATATCTTCAGCCTTATCCTACGTATTTTGCGTCCGAGACACCCATTGTGGAATTGCAATTTGCCTTATCGGGAGAGCGACATGTGGATATATCCGGTCAGGATTATTCATTATCGCTTGGGCAAGGGGCCCTTATTTTTATGCATGATTTCGAAGCGTGGTTTCATCCTCCGGCAAGGGAGCTGTATACGTCCTTTTCGCTGGGGATTCCGGTTTCTCTGTTCAATTATGCTGCGGCACAACTGGGTGGTTTCAAGTCGATTGCGTTTAATCAGGTGTTGGGACGAAAAGTGTTCAGGCCGATTGTATTTCAATTGGATAACCGGATACGAACGATGATCGACAGTTTGATTGTGGAATTAAACAACAGTTATCGATCATCCTTAATGATGGAAGCGACAGCCTTGGAGATCTTGAATCGATTTATGATCCAACTGTTTGATCTGGCGCCAATCCCCGCGGGATTCTCCAGAGAGGACATCCGGAAGTTACATACGGCACGGGAGATTATGGAGGCCTGTATGGTAGATCCTCCATCTTTGCTAGCATTGTCCAGACAAGTAGGTCTTAACGATTTTAAATTAAAAAAAGGATTCAAGGCACTTTTCGGAAGCACGGTCTTCGAATATTTGCGTCAGGTTCGTCTCGACAACGCCATGAAGCTGCTGCGCAATCAGAATAACAACGTCACCGAGGCCGCGATTGCGGTCGGTTACAGCAATGTCAGTGCCTTTTCGCAGCAATTTTATCGCAAATTCGGCGTGAAGCCCTCAGAGATGAAAAAGATTTATTAATAAATCCGTCTTGGCGTGAATTGTTCCGTATGGAGGCAGTGGGGATTCTTTCCGCCTTGTATACTCCAGGTACAGTGGATACTGTACTGAAATATAGAGGAGTGTATGAGCATGAACCGAATCAGAGGAAGTATTTTTTTTAGCGTATTTGCAGCCATGTTGGGTCTGATGCTGATTGCACCCATTATGCCGCCGCTTATTCGCGAGTTGGGCATGAAAGAAAGCCATTCCGGTCTTATTATCTCACTTGGTTCCATTATGATGGCTGTTATGGCTCCGGTGTGGGGCAGATGGAGTGATATAAGAGGAAGAAAACCAATCATATTGATTGGATTTATAGGTATGTCTGTGAGCTGTGCATTATTTGCACTGGCATTGTACGGGGGATTAAATGCATGGATCGGAGGGGGAGTATTGTTAACCCTTCTGATTGTGACGCGCAGTCTGATCGGCATGTTCATTCCGGCGGTGCTGTCTTCTGCCCAAGCCTATATGGGTGATGTGACAGAAGGTGAAGAGCGGGGAAGCGGGATGGCGATTATCAGTGCTGCGAATGGACTTGGCCTTGTATTTGGACCAGCGATTGCAGGAGCTTTTACACTTATCGGTCTGCTCTGGCCGCTTTATTTTGGCATTTTTATAGCGATCGCTGCGTTTATTATTGCCTTGCTGTTAATCCCGTCAGCCAAACCGGTCATTCAGGCAAAACCGCCTAAAGTAAACCCGTTCCAACGTGGATTACGAATGTACCTTGCTGCCGGCTTAGTCACGATGATGGGTATCATGACACTACAGGTTGTCGGGGGATTTTATTTTCAGGATCAACTGGCTCTATCCTCAGCGGCGACTGCCCGAATGGTTTCGTTTGGACTTATGTTCTCTGGAGCAGCGATGTTGATCATGCAGGTCATTCAGATGAAATGGTTGAAATGGAAGTCACGCCCAATGATTTTGCTCGGTTCCCTTTTCCTGATCGCAAGCATGATCCTTTTTTTGGTCTTCAATATGTTATCCATGTATTATTTCTCGTTTTTCCTGTTTGGCATGGGTTCAGGTCTGATGATGCCCGGGTTCATGGCAGGTGCTTCGCTGGCAGTTAGCAAAGAACAGCAGGGAGGTGCAGCGGGATTGGTAGCAGCGATACAGGGGATATCCGCCGTCATTACGCCTTTACTTACAACGACACTTTATCAGGTGGACAAACATGTTCCATTTATGCTCGTAGCTGTTCTGGTTATCTTGCTGGCAATCATGATGCTGGGAATGCGGAAGAATGAATCCAATACTGTAACGGACCCCATTCATTCGTTATAGTCAGACAAAGTCAGAAGATCAAATAAGGTCAAAATAAAAGAAAAAAGGATCTATTTTAAAATAGTGAACCATGGTGAAAGAAAATCGGTTTTTTTCGTCTTTTACGGACTTTGAGCCTTAATTGCACGGGTATTATAATAATCAATGTAAGCAACACCAATAAACCAACCACATAAAAGGAGCTGATTTTCATGTTTGATCTGATTCCGTTTCGTAAGCGAAATGAAGACCCGTTCGGACACATGTTGAAATCCTTCAATGACATGGTTGAGAACTCATTCCTCTCCCCTTTTGGAACTGGCTCCCAGCCATTCCGGACCGACATTCGTGAGGAAGAAGACAAATATTCGGTAGAAGCCGAGCTTCCGGGCATTGCCAAAGAGGATATAGACATTCAGGTTCAAGGTAATGAATTGATTATTCGTGCCAAACGCAATGATATAGTGGAGCAGAAGGATGACTCCAATCGAATCATACGGCAAGAACGCCGTTCCGGCGAATTTATCCGGCGATTCTATGTTGATCATATTGATGAGGAGCACATTAAGGCCAAATTGGAAGAAGGTGTGCTGAAGCTCGAAATTCCGAAACGTCCTGGTGATGATCAATCTCGCAGACGCATTCAGATTGACTAAACCAGATGCAACATGTGTAGCTGAAGAAGTTGAGCTATCCCTTCATGTTGTCCCATGAAGGGATTTTTTACATAACCGGGTTAATGGAATTGAATATGAATTGTGCTGCATAGGAATGTAGCGGAGAAGCCGGATACGGCATCCAAGTTAACACGAATCTGATCGGCTGCATAAGTGAAACTTAGCTGTAAACAAACGTTAGATGCCTCCACAGGGGAGAACATCTCTTGCTGAATATGTTCAAAATGGAAGTGCACCTGCTGTTCCCATTCCTGATCAGCATTATGCGTTAGCACAAGAGAGAGGGATTGTATATTTTGGACTGTTTCCAGCTGCACATCCGTAATTTCGTCATAATGGAAGGGAGGGAAATAGCCCAGAGTTTCGATTACATGCTGCGCTCCGAGAATGGAAGCCAAAGGAGAAAATTCGCGTTCCAACCTCCGAATATCCATTAACTGTGCCTCGTACTGAGGACTTGTATAGAGCAGGAGAGAGTCTGGTTCGCATTCCACGACTGTTCCGATAAAAGCAGCCCAGTTCGCGGTACCTTCCTCACCAACGGTAACAAGCAGTCGATCTTGAGCAAGCAAGTCGATTGCCCTATTGGTATGGAATTTTACTCGAAAACCTTGTACTTGTATCTGCCAGGGAGTCTGGGGTGCATACCAGAAAGGTTCCCGCTCTACGGATCGGACGCTGACATTTAATGTCCATGCTCTGTTCATTAGACTACCTCCAATTGCCACAAGCTGCGTGGCATCATCTCCACCTGTCTGTATTATTTCTCTGCTGCTGCTTGCATCAGGGCATATATCTTACGTGTGGTATTCACATTTCTAACCGTCATATAAGCATAGACTTTGGAACCCACAAGCTTGTTCATGCCACTTTTGGATGCATCTTCTCTGCTGACTGAGTATAAAATCGCTCCGGGAACATAGATCAGTGTGCCGATTTCCGGTTTGATGGGCAGTTGGTCCAGCACAGAGGGCTCATTGATCTCATCCCAAAGGAACATCACATCACTTTTGGCGGTGTCATCATTAACCCATTCTTCTGGCAGCGCCTGAATAACGCTATGGATTTCATCCATATTCCGCACCATAACCCTGATCTGTAAGCCAAAATCGGCAGCGATGGCCTGTTCTAACACATGGGATATCTCCACATTCGCATTGGCACGTTCCTGATGATCGGCAAAAATAATATTGCCAGAGTTGATGTAGGTAACAACATCCAGCATGCCTGCTTGTTCAAACGTTTCTTTCAGCTGCTTCATATTGATTTTATTGTTCCCGCCTACATTAATGCCTCGTAGCAAAGCCACATAGATCATATGGGCACCCCTCCAATTCCTTCAATTCACCGTTTTAACAAAAGGACAGATATTCGAAAAGATGAGCAGTATACTCTTCTCCCAACAAATCTTGCAATAAAGGTTCCACTTGCTCCAGATACTCGGGCTTGGTTTCATAGGTTTCTTCATCTTTTACTTCTCCGGCATAGGTGCGCGCCGCTTCAATCAGGATGGCTAGTGCACTGAAAAAGTCTGATAGCGAATCAGCAACACGGTTTGGTTCTCCACCTGTAAAAGCGGCATATACGGGAGAGTTTGGTGCTTCCACATCTACAATTAACGGATCATCGTTAAAGTTTGCGATGACGACGTGATTTTTTGGCCAAGTGGAGGACTCCTCATAAGGTTCATTCATGCCAATCCAGCGGAAACCCAGTTGCTGCCGAAGCAGATGTTCAGGTGCGACAAAGGAGATCAGCGCTGCATCACCGATTTCGACGGCGGCATTTTTCATTTTGAGTGTACCTTCCGCATCCGCATCCATCATTTCATAATGACTGTACAGATACTGAAGTTCTGGAGAAAGAGGTATTCGTGTATCCACTTCCGGCTGGTGATGTTGTTCGCGGGGACGCAGATCATGATTTTTGAAAAGTCCATAAGCTTCATTATATAAATCCTGCTGTTCCACAAAACGGCTTAGGGCCGCATCCAGTTGTTGCATTCTGTCTGATTCCTCCTACTTGTGTAGTCTGATCGTAATTGATCCGTTAACGCTGGATGCCTGACCAGAAGACATTCCAGGTGATTGCCAAAGCTTGTTCATAGGATTGCCGTGTCTCATACACGAGCTGTACATCCAATCCATCCATCACGGTGACAAAAGCTACGGTGGCTTCTTCCGGACTCAGGCGTATATCAGGATGTCTGGTAAATACGGCTGCCAGCTCTTTCTTCAGTGTCCCGAGGTACGTTCGATACTGGGCCAGTACAAAATCATGCACCTCCAGTGGTGTGATAAAGGACAGGATATACATAAAAGCGACGTTTGGATGAGTCAGAAAACGATTTTTGTGTTCATGCAAAAAGGCATATAGCTGCTGATCCAGAGCATGGGTTTGGGTAACAGAGTCGCTGAAAAATTGGCGTACAAACTGTTGTTCCTCCTGCACAACTTCCTCATATAACTCCAGCAATAATGCTTTCTTGGATGAATAGTGATAAGCCAGGGATTGCTTGCGAATGCCTGCCTCTTCGGCAATCTGCGCCATCTTGGTCCCCTCGTAACCCAGACGATTAAAATGTTGAATGGCAATTTCCTTGATTCGTTTTTTACTCAATGTCTACCTCCAGTTGGCGAGCGGTATACCTCTGCTGTTTTTGGGAGTATACCAAATATAACAAGATATATACCACAAAAATACCTATAGAGATAGCATACACCACCGTATAGGAAAATGCAGAAGCCACCACGCCCAGGATCAACGAACCACCGCCAATTCCGAGGTCAAAGAAGTTAAAGAAGGAAGCCATCGCACTTTCGTGCTCATGTTCATCTACAAGATTCACACACCAGGTCTGAATCGCCGGGAATATGGCACCAAAACCAAAGCCGTATAACGCGCCGGCGATCAGGAATTGCACATTACTCTGGGCGATAATCAGAACCAGTAGTCCCGCGATTGCAAACACGGCAGAAGGTAACAACACGGAACCTGGTCCCCATCGATCAAACATTTTCCCCGAGAACAGTCGAACGGCGAAGCTGGCGATGGCAACGATGAAGAAAAACCAGGCTATATTCTCGAATCCTCTTTCGGCAGCAAATAAAGCCACAAAGGACATGATTGAACCCGCTGCAATACCAACAAGCATAATGAGGAGAGAAGGGAAGAGTACCTTCTTTTCAATCAGTTTCACCGAAGGTACATGAGTTTGCATGGACTCGCTACTACCTCCTGTTTTCGGCTTTCTGGAGACAAACACTGTCATCAGGAGAGCTAACAGCAAAATGCACATACCTCCCATAAACAGGCTCTGGTAGTCGTACCTAAACAACAGGCTTGTTCCAATCAAAGGACCGATGGATATGGCGACCGTCTCCCCTACGCCGAAATACCCCATACCTTCTCCCCGGCGATCTCTTGGTATGTTTTCAGTGGCAATCGTTGCAAAATATGTCGTTGCCAAACCAAATCCGAATCCGTGGATCACTCGAAATATAAGAATCATCCAAATACCTGACGATAGGTAGTATGCACCTGTCATTAATGCACAGATAGTGATGCCGATAATTAACAGATATTTTTTATCTATTCGAGATGCCAAAACAGAAGTGAAGGGTCGAATCAAGATGGCAGAGAACATAAATACGCCGGTAACAAGCCCAATTTGGGAGGCTTCGCCACCAAGACTTGAGACAAACAAAGGCAAGGTGGGAAGCAACATTTCAAATGCCATAAACAATAATGCGTTGGCTAACATGATGAAAATAAATGATCTTCCCCAGAGTTGCTGAGGTGTAGGACTGAATGTTGAAGTACTCATGGTTTTCCTCCGTAATGTTGATCTCTGTCGCGCGACATGTTGAACTGATTTTACCTGACGGTAGTCAGATTGTAAAGCGCACATTCAGAGCAGGGGTTCATTATTTTTTGGTGGGTGAGAGAAGTATTAATAATTTTTAATTCATATCCCAACATTTTCCGGTATAATAACCAGATAAAATGATTCAAGTGAATACTACCTCGGAGAGGTGATATGCAATGACGGTTAATATACTTGTAAGAAATAATGTTAAGGTACTTGGCTCGGGTAGCCAAACGATTGTATTTGCTCATGGTTTTGGATGTGATCAGGATATGTGGCGTTACATTATTCCAGGTTTTATGGAGAACTACCGTGTGGTGTTGTTTGATTATGTTGGATCTGGCGAATCTCAAATTAACTATTATGATGCTGTCAAATATAGCAACCTTCAAGGATACGCTCAGGATGTGCTGGAAATTATGGAAGCGCTTGAGCTAAAGGACACCATATTTGTCGGGCATTCCGTCAGCAGTATGATTGGTATGCTGGCATCCATTCAGAAACCCAAATATTTCAAAAAAATTATAATGTTAGGGCCCTCCCCACGTTACGTGAATGATCTGCCGAATTATTATGGAGGTTTTGATCGGAATGATATCGATGAATTACTTGAGATGATGCAGATGAATTTTATTGGGTGGGCGAGTTATTTGGCACCCATTGTGATGAACAATCCGGAACGGAAAGAGCTGACGGAAGAATTGGAGAAAAGCTTCTGCTCCAGAGATCCGCATATTGCAAGACAATTTGCCGAAGTGACGTTTTTATCTGACTGTCGTATTGATCTGGAGCAGGCAACTGTGCCAACATTGATTCTTCAGTGCTCGGATGACAGCATTGCCCCGGTAGAAGTAGGGGATTATTTACACGCTCATCTGAAGAATAGCAGGTTGCAACAGATGACGGCCAAGGGACATTATCCGCATCTAAGTCAACCGGAAGAAACCATCCGAATGATTAAGGATTATTTAACGAGCGCATAAAACGCGGAAGAAAGGCAGTTATTCCATGGATATACAATTAGATCTGGCTCCCTGTGGATACTTTTCTATCTCTGATTCGGGCGTCGTACAGTCGGTTAATCAAACTTTGCTTACGATGCTTGGATATGAACGCGATGAGCTCATAGGGCAACATATTGAATCCACCATGTCGGTGAGCAATAAGGTATTTTTCCATACGTATTTCTATCCTTACATCCAGTTATATGGACATGTGGACGAGATGTATTTCACGTTTCGTACTCGTGATCAGCAGGCTGTTCCCGTTCTGCTTAACGGTGTTCGTCAGACTCGTAACGGGGAGAGTGTGGTAGATTGTGTCGTTGTAGTCATGCGTAAGCGAATCGAACATGAGAAGGATATTTTGCATACCAAAACCAAACTACAGGAGCTGTATCAAGCGACGCAAGAAGCGAATAAAGAACTTGAACGACTGCATGAGGAATATAAAATTAAAGAGCAGGCGTTAATTAAAGTGAATGATCAGTTGGAGACACTGGCCTCCACCGACTTGTTGACAGGATTGAAGAACCGCAGGTTTTTCCAGGAAAAAATGTTTGAAAGTTTAATGATGTTTCAGGAGAAACAACGTTATTTCTCCCTTCTCGTTGTGGACATTGATCATTTCAAAAGCATTAATGATACGTACGGACATCCGATCGGGGATCTGGTGCTAGGTAATCTGGCAGGGCTGCTGCAATCGGTGTCGCGAAGTACGGATGTGGTTGCACGTTACGGCGGGGAGGAATTTGTTATCATTCTTCCAGGTTGTGAAGAGGAGCAGGCGATCGGTATCGCAGAACGATATCGTTCACAGGTTGCTTCAGCCGACTGGAGTGAATATAACATTACGGTGAGTATCGGTGCGGCCACTATAGTAGAGGAAGATACAGAAAAGTCCTTGTTCCAAAGAGCGGACAACGCCCTGTATGCCTCCAAAACCGGAGGACGAAACCGGGTGACACATGCAGCTCAGATGGTAAGAAGTTAAGGATTGGATTGCATCAAAAGAAACGAAAAGGAGCCTGTGCACATGGGGGAAGTGATCCCACATGCACAGGCTCCTTTTATTTGCGTGAAACAGATTGACTAAGTTGAGATGACAGACTCAGGGTTGATTTATCGCGGAGCAAGGTAACCATACGCCTTAGCTTGAGAATTCGCCTGAGGACGAAAATCTTCGCTCGGTTCATCCATAAATGCCGGGTTCACATATATGGAGTGTGCATCATTGCCAGATCCCTTGATGTAGGCGGCGATGCCGGAGTAGGCTTTATTTTTCCAAACCCACAGGGCGTCTTCCTGCTCTCCTGGTGAATAATAGACATTATGGTCAAACACATTGCCGGTATTGCTAGTATATTCGTTGTATATTAGTACTTCCGAGCTGCCCGATACGAGAATGTTACGCATGAACGTATTGTTCTTTGTCCGTGACTGCATGAATAACTGTCCATTGCCTGCATTCAGGGTATCATTCCCTATAAGTGTATTGTACATAATCTTGCTATCCTCGGTAGCTCCTCGTTCCTCGTCATAACCTCCCATGGCAATACCCGTCAATCTGTTGGAATAAATCAGGTTATCACGCACGGTAATGTTGCTGGTCGAACGTCCGGCATGTTCCGAGGCAATCTCAATTCCGATATCGCTCCGATATACCCGGTTCTGGTCGATGATATGATCTTTCCCGCCATCTACATAGATGCCGCCCGCCGAGTTGGTATCATTGGGCAGGTCTGTACCGTAGGAGGGATTGTTATTGGACGTAATATCGTATACTTCGTTGCCTCGTACAATGCCGTTCCGAGCCTGATCGTACGTGTCGTCCTCGGACGTACCCTCGTACCCGATCAGATCAATACCAATATTGTCGGAATCATGGATAATATTGTCCTGTATGGCAAAGGTATCGACATTACCGTTGACTGCAAGTGATTCGCTGGAACCAAGTGTAAGATCATACAATTCATTATCCTTGATGATGATATCGCGTAATGCTTGCGGGTGCTCTGTGCCATATATGGCAATACCGTGGGCATCCCTGCCCCGCAAATCGGGACCTTCAGGAGGTGCGTAACTAGAGATCGCGTGTATGGTGTTGCCTAACAGCTGAATATGCTCACCTGCTCCGTGGACATAGATCCCGGTTGGAACCTGGCCCCCAAGTGTGGTTGTAAAATTACGAATTTCGAGATTCTGAATCGTGATATAACTGGCATTTTCAATTTCAATTAACCCTTCAATGCCCCGAACAGATAAACCTTTACCATCAATGATAACCTGCTCCTGAGGATAACTTGAAAATAGCGTTGGATTAGCGGAAGAATTACCGCTCCGGGTGATTTTGACTTTCTGATGATAGACACCTTCACGCAAATATATGATGCTTCCTGGCGAAGCATGGTCTGCTGCGTGCTGCAACGTTTTCCAAGGAGATTGAATGGTGCCTTTATTCGAGTCGTTTCCTTGGGGTGATATGTAATGGATGACCTGGGGATCAGACTTATGAACAGAAACGGGTTCCTTCATGGCAGATGTATGATTCTGACAACCGGATACAAGCACCATCAGAATCGGAATCATAAGTATAACTACGCGAATCAAATCGTTTCCCCCTTGAATTTAGCTTTGAAGCTAGGTCGTGTCTCAAAACTCGCTGAAGTGCATCTTTTTCCGCCTTTTCGCCCCCTGCTGCGTCACTTTCCCTTGACGTGCCCCGGCACGCCTGCGGAAAACTTCCTTGCTTGGAACGAAAATTCGGCAAAATCTGCTTCCTTCGGAGTTTTTAGACACGCCCTAGATTATAGCAGATTTGAACGGGTTAATAACCCATGATATGCTCTTATAAAATCAGCGAGGAGACTGCTCATGAATACATTAACTGTAGCTGAATTAGTAGATCGGGAGAATCACGCGTGGGAAGAACTCAAGGAACTCCTGGATAGTGGGCAAAATACATATGTGTATGTTCCAGCAAAGCAGGAGGCTGGAACGGATACCCTCTATCGTCTGCAAATAAGTACCAAATCCTATTTGGGGGCTGTTGCTTATGAGACAGAAGGTATCGTACTGGACCATGGCTGGATCACGCTGCTTGGTGCGGGTGGTGACAGTACATCTGGGAGTCTCACCAGTTGGAATGGGGTAAGTGAGCAACCTTGGGTAGATGTGCTGGAGGGTATGATGGTCGTTGCATATGATGCGGCAGGCGGTTTCTTCGGACTGGATACAGGCAAGTATGGCCGCACGGGACACATTTATTATTTTGCACCGGATACACTCGAATGGGAATCGACAGAACTGGCATATTCAGGTTTCATCAACTGGCTGGCAAATGGCGATCTGGAGCAGTTCTATCAGACCTTTCGCTGGAAAGGCTGGCAAGAGAATATGTCTCAGCTACAGACAGGTCAAGTATTCGCGTATTACCCACCACTTTGGACGCAGGAAGGTGGCGGCGAGAGCAGCAGTAAAGCCCCAATTAGCATCATGGAGGCCTGGAAGTTCGCACTGGACGGTAAATAGTTGGCATGCTGCTGTAGGATGAAATCAGGAAAGTAACCGGGAAGTTCAAGTTCATTGAGTGATCCACTTTTTAAAAAAAACGGCATTTCTGTTCCAAACTAAAAAAGGCTCGCGCTTGGCGCGGGCCTTTTTGCTCTGAACTTTAAACCTCAATTATCAATTGTCCAATGTAACAGGTTTAATGCCTGAGCGTGAAGCTCTGCTATGCCAGATGGTCAGCCCGAGTGAAACAACACAGATGAGCAACAGACAAGCATACACCACATGATAAGCTTCCTCTACTGATACTCCCGGAATGCTGTGCAACAGCAACCCACACACGGCTACAGATACCGATCCACCGAAGAACTGAATCAATTGTAACATCCCCATTCCTGAACCAATCTGTGCCTTGGGCAGCACACGTGACGCTTCATTATTCAATGAAGCCATGGATGCCGAGAGTGCCGGTGAGAAAAAGAGATAACCACTGGTAATGATCAGGGCGGATTGATCAAGTACGAGCATGAATAAGGCAAGTACCGCTGCGAGCAGAATGTGTCCGATGATCATAAACCGCATATTGCCATAACGGTCGATCCAGCGTCCGACGAAACGGGTGCAAAATGCTGCAACAATGGCTCCTGGAGCAATCAGCAAACCAATGGCGAGTGATGAGCGTCCATATAGATCTGCGAGCACAAGCGGCATCAAAAACAGATTGCCCAGATTCACGACCAGCACGCAGAACCCGATAAGGATTAAGCGGGTGTACCCTGGCGTTCGGAATACTTGTGGATTCACAAACGGAAGACTCGCTTTCCGAATATACAAGAGGTGTGCAATAAGCGAGATAACGCCGATGGTAAACCAGAACCAGGATTGCTGGGTGATCGCGACGAGAAGTGTAGTGGCATTTATGACGGTTAATATGGCACCAATAACATCGAACGGCTGATCTGTTTTGACGGATTCACGGGGGAGAAAATAAAGCAATATAGGCAGGGCAAGCAGGACAAGCACGGTTATGGCAAAAAGTCCGTTCCACCCCCAGTACTCGCTAATGAGTCCGCCGACAATGGGGCCAAGTCCAAAAGCCATGGCGCTACCTGATGAGATCAGTGCGATAGCAGCTCCGCGTCGTTCCACCGGGATGTAACGACTTGCAATGACGAGACCCAGCCCGGCCATAACTCCTGCACCCGCAGATTGTAGTATGCGTGTCAGCAACAGGATCGCGAAGTTATGCGCGAACAACCCCAGCAATGAAGATAACCCGAGGATCAGGAGCCCAACCGTTAACAGTTTGCGTACCGGGATACGGTCTGACAATCGACTGTAAATCACCGTAGACAGGGCGTAACCAATCGAATAACTTGAGATGACCCAAGACCCCAGGTCCGAGGTGATTTGAAGATCATGAATAATGACTGGCAAAGAAACATTGAACATGGTGGTGTTCATCACAACGATGAACAAGCAACACGTCCAGAGTGGCATGACAATTTTATCTTTCACGGTACCATTCCTGTCTTGTGTATGAATATGAATTCGGATAAAACCTCAAAGGAAATTTTGTATAAAAGCAATATACCATTTTACACTCCATTTCATCATATGGCAATAATGTCATACTGATTCATTCGGATGTGATGAGTATAGAGAGATATTAATAATAAACAATAGACGGATTTCCTGAATTTAACTAAAATGATCATTGAACATACATAAGCGGATGGATCAGCGGTGAGGTAATTAGATATGTAAGTTATTAGCATGTTGAAAATGAAGGAGATTATACCCATGACTCATGCATTATTAATGTCCCACAGCGTATTTCCGACGCTGGATATGAAGCGCACCGCGCAGTTTTATGAAGAAAAGATGGGCTTTCGAGTCGTCGAATATCTTGATGCCGAGGAACCTCATGTATGTCTTTATCGTGATCTTACCGAGATTATTTTGACCCAAAGCAATGGACAGAAGGTCATTCCCAACAGAGAATTATATGGTTATGGATATGACGCATATTTTATTACCCAGAACCAGGAAGAGCTTCAACAGGAATTGATCAACGCAGATGTGAAAATCGTACGTGTCTTGAATCATACAGACTATAATAACAAGGAGTTTGTGATCGAGGATATCGATGGAAGATGGATCGCTTTTGGCATAAAACAGGGGTGATTTAGATACATAAACAGGCGCTCCGATAACGGGCGCCTGTTTGTGCATACGTACGATATCTGCAGATCTTATGCCGCAGTAACTTGTTTGCCACGATTGCGAATCCACTTGATGACATCCATCAGTATGACAGCGACAAGAGCAAGTCCGCCTGCAATCAGGAACTCATTCCAGCCGAATGTATCCGGGATGGCGAAGACGCCGCGAACACCTGGAATCAGTGTAATTGCATAGAGACAGAGACATACCAGGATGGAGCCAAGCACGAATTTATTGGTCATAAAGCCCACCTGGAAGATCGTCTGTGTGTTGGAACGTGCTGCAAATGTTTGCAGACTGCGTGCCAGAATCAGGGTTGTGAAGGCCATAGCCACACTGATTTCCTCCGAAATACCAAGTCCAATATATTGAGACACAATAACAGCTGCACCAATCAGGACACCACGTGTAATCACAGCCTGCAGGGTTCCACCTGCGAAGATACCCTCGTTAATATCACGTGGTTTACGCCGCATGACATCTGGCTCTGGTTTCTCTGTACCCAAAGCAATGGCAGGCAGGGAGTCGTTCACCAGATTGATGAACAGCAGCTGAAGGGCCGTAAACGGATTAACCCAGCCGACGATCAAGGCAAACAAAATGGCGATAATGGCGCCGAGGTTACCGGCGAACAGGTAAGCGATAGCTTTTTTGATGTTATCAAATACCATCCGCCCAACACTGACCGCATTTACAATGGAGACAAAGTTATCATCCGTCAGAATCATGGCAGCCGCATCCTTGGCGACATCCGTTCCGCTACCCATCGCTACGCCGATGTCGGCCTGTTTCAGCGCAGGTGCGTCATTAACTCCATCTCCGGTCATCGCTGCAACCTTGCCTTTGCGTTGCCATGCACGCACGATCCGGATTTTATTCTCAGGTGATACTCTGGCGTATACCGAGATGTGTTCAAGTTGTTGATCCAGCTCTTCATCAGACATTTTGTCCAGTTCGGCGCCGGTAATGGCGAGATCATCCGGTTCGGCAAGGCCGATATCCACACCGATCGCCTGAGCCGTCGTTTTGTGATCTCCGGTGATCATGATGGTGCGAATGCCCGCTTTTTTGGACTCTTCAATCGACCCGTATACCGCTTCACGCGGTGGGTCAATCATCGCTGTCAGGCCAACTAGTGTCAGATCATGCTCGTCATCAATGGTGACCTGGTTTTTGTCATCAAATTTTTTGTACGCATAGGCCAGCACACGGAAGGCACGCTTCGAGAAGGCCTCATTTTTTTCTTCAAACTGTGTGCGAATCTCGGGTGTGAGGGGCTGAACCTCACCGTTGATAAATACATGACTACAGCGGCTGAACAGCACATCCGGTCCACCTTTGGTCAGCAAAGCCGTCTGTCCCTCGAAGGTATGCACCGTACTCATGAGTTTTCGATCCGAGTCAAAAGGAAGCTCAGCTTCACGCGGGAACTGGTCACGGATTTCATTGTAATCCTTGTTCACCCGGTTGCTGAAGGCAATGAGAGCCACTTCGGTTGGATCACCCAGTTCCTTGCCTTCCTGGTTAATATTCGAATCATTGCAGAGCACTGCAATATGTAACAGACGTCGTTCCTCTTCCGACCACTGATCGGGATCATCGGGGAATTCATCCTTGGTACCATGGGGAATGTAATAATCAACGACAGTCATCTTATTCTGAGTTAGTGTTCCTGTTTTATCCGTACAGATGATACTGGCAGAACCGAGCGCCTCCACGGCAGGCAGTCTGCGAATGATCGCATGTTGTTTGGCCATCTTATTCGTTCCGAGTGACAATACGATCGTCACAATGGAGGATAACGCCTCAGGAATGGCAGCAACCGCAACAGCTACGGCAAACATCAGTGCATTTACGATGGAAGGCCCGATATTCTCCGTACCTTCGGTCAACCATACACGACCGGCTTCTATGCCAAAGATGAGAATCGACAACCCCAGGATGAAAAAGCCCAATTTTTTGCTGAATGATTCCAACTTACGCTGTAACGGCGTATTCTTGGCTTCGGCATTTTCGATCAGTTCGGCAATTTTACCAATTTCCGTCTTGAGAGCCGTACCTGTAATGACAAGCATGCCTCGTCCATATACGACCAGTGAGCCACTGAAGGCCATATTGCGACGATCTCCGATTGGAGCTTCATCCGGGATGGCATCAGCGTGTTTTTCCGCAGCTTCGGATTCTCCGGTCAACATGCCTTCGTTGATTTTCAGACTTCCTGATTCCAGGATACGCCCGTCTGCGGGGACATAATCACCTGCATCCAGCATAACAATATCACCGGGAACGAGTTCCCTCGCTGGAATGGTCTTTTTCTGCCCGTCACGAATGACTTTGGCTTCGGGTGCAGACATTTGTTTTAACGCGTCGAGCGAACTCTCGGCTTTTTTGGTCTGAACTACACTGATTACCGCGTTGAGCAAAATAACCAGGAATATGATCAACGATTCAATCAGGTGTCCAAGTACAACCTGAACCGCAGCTGCAATCAGCAGCACGATGACCATCGGATCTTTAAAATTTTCGAGGAACAATTTCCAGACAGGTGTTGCATCTTTCCCTTTTAATTCGTTATATCCTTCGGTTTCAAGTCTCTTGGCAGCTTCGGAGGTTGTGAGTCCCTTGGAGGAACTCTGTACATCCTGAAGGGTTTCCTCCGCACTGTGTCTATAATGTTGCAATTGACCAGCTCCTTGAATATTAGATTTCTCTGTGTATTACCCTTACGGGCAAAATCTAGAATCGTTTCATTTTCGTATTTTTTTAAGATTATGGATTTATACATTTTTAGCTGTACACAGTATTTTTCATAATGATTCGAGATATGCCTTTTTTTGAATGTTATTATTTCCAGTTTGGATGATATCTGGAGAACCAAATACAGATATTGGATCAGAAACTGTGTGCACCATCACACTAGCTCATATCAGGGTCTGTTACGCTATTACATAACGAACTGCGTTTAATCTAAGTTTGGAGGGGAATCATATGTTTTGTTATCAGTGCGAACAGACGCCGAGTGGCGGGTGTACCGTGGTAGGGGTATGCGGCAAAAACGAAACAATCGCAAGTTTGCAGGATACGATGATTTTTGCGTTAAAAGGTATCGCTGCTTATGCGACACATGCACGCCAGTTGGGATATCATGATCCTGAGGTGGATCGGATTACACATGAGGCATTATATATGACATTAACGAACTCGAATTTTAATGTACAGGAACATCTGGAGATGGCGATGAAGGTAGGTAATGCAGCCATCCGCATTATGGATGTGCTGGATCGTGCGCATACGGACCGCTTTGGTGTACCGCAACCGATTACGGTTAGCCAGAACCAGATTGAAGGACAGTGCATCGTGGTGACAGGACATAATCTGTATGCATTGGAGGAGCTGCTTCGTCAAACCGAAGGGAAAGGAATCAACATCTATACCCACTCGGAAATGTTGCCTGCGCACGGTTATCCGGCGCTGAAGAAATATGCCCATCTCAAGGGTAATATCGGTAAAGCATGGTACGATCAGCGCAGACTGTTTGAACAATTCCCGGGTGCTATTCTTGCAACAACCAACTGTGTTATGCCGATTAAAGGCACCTATGCAGACCGCTTTTTCTCATACGAAGTGGCGGGTCTGGAGGGGGTTGCCAAGATTATGAATGATGACTTCTCACCGCTGATTGAGCGTGCATTGTCACTGCCTGCGGCTGATGTACAGTCGGAGCAAGTCTTAACGACAGGATACCACCATGAGACCGTGATTGGGCTTGCGCCCGAGATTATTCAAGCGGTGAAAGATGGCCATATCCGTCGATTCTTCGTTATTGCAGGCTGTGATGCACCAGGCAAAGGCGGCAACTACTATCGTGAACTCGCGACATCATTGCCAAATGATACCGTAATTCTGACGACATCCTGTGGCAAGTTCCGCTTCAACGATGTGGATTATGGTACGGTTGGAGACACGGGTATCCCGCGTTATATCGATCTGGGTCAATGCAACAATTCCGGTTCTACGGTGAAAATCGCAATGGCTTTAGCGGATGCTTTTGGCTGTACTGTAAATGAGTTACCTGTCAGCATTGTGCTGTCCTGGTTTGAGCAAAAAGCAGTTGCGATCCTGCTTGGCCTGTTCAGCCTCGGCATTCAGGACATTCGCATTGGACCAAAACCACCTGAATTCATATCCGAAGGTGTCTTGGATGTACTCGTGGACATGTTCGGTCTGAAGTTAATTACAACAGCAGAAGAAGATATGAACGCGATGTTGGCACTGTCATAGGATGAGGATGTATATTTACATGTAGAGTATGACTCATAAGTAAAGATGGATAAGAGCCTACATAAGAGTAGGCTTTTTTGCTTTTTCGACCTTCATAGGTCAATATACCTTGTATAAATAAACATGCAATGTCAGGGAAATTAGTTTTTTTATCCTATTGAAGTTTTTTCGTGGAAATGTGTATATAGATAGAGGCAGATTAGATCATAACACATCACAAAACACGGGTTTACCGTAACATGAGGAGATTGTAAATCATGCATGACAGACAGATTGAAGATTGGTTGAAACTCGCAGGTGGCAAGGAGAACATCAAGCTCGTAGAACATGATAAGGGTACAACGACGCTGGCACTGAAGGACAGCACACGATTGAACCTGTCGGTTCTTACCATCACAGATGATATGGCAGATATTCGGGTAACAGGTGAGCAGTGTCATCTGGCAATCAGAGACGAATCTTCACTTATCTACAATACGTTACTGGGTATGGGGATTGGGAAATCGACAGGGGCAGTGTTGCAGGAAGCAGGACATGCGAAGAAGAACAGATTCTCGATCTTACATTTTGTATCCGATGTATTCATGCCCTTGATGCCTGCGATTCTCGGAGCCGCTGTTATTAAAATTGTAGTCGCCATTATAGCGTTAATGGATACGTACAGTTCTGCGGATTCTTCCGCATTGATGGACAGCCAGACCTTTACGATATTCAGGATCATTGGAGACAGTGTATTTTATGTACTGCCTGTATTGGTAGCAATCAGCACAGCGTATCGGTTGAAGAGCAACATCTATGTTGCTGCATCTATTGGCGGACTCATGTTTTATCCGGAGATGACCATGCTGATGTCAGGGGAAAAAGAGGTGCATTTCCTGGGTGTGCCACTTGTGTCCCAGCCTGCTTTTTACTCTACGCCCATCTGGATCATTCTCACGATCTGTGCAGCGGCCTACCTGGAAAGAAACGTTGAACGATGGAGTCCAAAATTCGCCAAAGGGATGTTTGCTCCATTCCTGACGTTACTGATTCTTGTTCCGCTAGTATTGATGATACTTGGTCCAGTCGGTACCTGGATTGATGAATATCTGCCACAGGCATTGGATTCACTCGTAGCTAATGCTCCAGTGTTGTCGGTGATGTTACTGGGAGCGGTCTTCTCGCTGATGTTAATTATGGGATTACACTACTGGCTGATTGCCATCATCATTAATGAAATGGTTATGAATGGTGGTTCTATGGTGATTGCTGCCATGTTAGTGGCGATTGTTGGACAAGCAGGGGCTGCGCTCGCAACCGCTTTGCGTTCGAAAGAGCCAGCATCCAGAAGACTTGCTTTCTGGGCAACGGGAACAGCCCTCCTTGGAGTGGTAGAGCCTGCATTGTATGCGGTCAACATGCGAAAAAGATCCTCTTTCTACGCGGCATTGCTGGGTGGAGCTGCGGGTGGACTATATTTTGGGTTGTTATCTGTCAAGGCATTTGCTATGGTGGGGAATCCGAGCTTGGTCAGCCTCCCGCTCTTCATTGAAGAGGGTGGCCTGAATCTGTTACACACTTGCATTGGTGTGGTTATTGCGTTTGGTGTCTCAGGTGGACTGACGTATTGGATGGCAGGAAAAGGACAGAACCGGAGATAGGGGGCACCAAAATCCAGCATTGAGTAATACGTAAAACGTAGCATTGAGAAGTAGCATTTAAGTTGTAATAAAGAGCCTGTGCCTGATGGCACGGGCCTTTTGTTGTTTTTGTATCTGAATAATACTAGTATGAAATGCTCAGTAGCTGTCCACCATTTTATTCAAGCCATAGCTTGTTGGTTATGGAGTTGTCATGTATTTTGATATAGTGAAACCTATAAATCTGGATTACTAATCCCTTTGAAAGGATAACCTATGTCTGACAACATGGAATGGATTGCTCAATGGAAGTCAACGAATGCACTAAGCAACGCATGGATAACGAAAGGCGAGCTGCATCACTTTTTCAGTCACACCTTGATATTTATTATTGATGGAAAAGCGATCTGGAATATAAATGGACACCGAGTTCACGTCTCTTATGGAGAATTAATTGCGCTTGAAGAGAACTCCGTAATGGAGGTCATTGAAGGTGGCAACCTGGATCTGGCAGGCTGGCATGTTCAGTTCGATACATATTCGGTGCTGCATGATCGACGGGAAGCTGAGAAGTTCGAATGGCAGTTACCGTCAGGAGAGGCGTATCAGAAAGTGCAACTGTCCGGTGGAGGTTTGGCAAGTATCATTCAGCATTGGAGTGAAGTGCATTCACAGGATCAGGGTGCAGGAAGGGTTGGCCATCAGCATTTGTTATATGAGTTGTTAAGTAATCTTTATCGGAAACAGCCAGATGACGAGTTAAAGCCAGAACACGGTATACTTCGCTCCATTGACTACATGCAGCAACATTATGATCAGGTCATTACACGTACACAGTTAGCTCAGATTGCCGGAATCAGTCCATGGCATTACTCCCGCAAATTTAGCGAGCGATATGGTAAGCCACCTCTGGATTATCTGGCACACTACCGGATCTACCGTGCGCAGGAAGAATTGATATTAACAGCTGCAACCTCACAGGATATTGCCAAAAAATCTGGTTTTGAAGATGCTCATTATTTTAGCCGACGCTTCAAACAACTGACTGGCGTATCACCTAAGATATATAGGCAGACGATGACGCAGCGCAAGATCGTATCACTTTCTCCAATCTGTGCAGAAATTATGATTCATCTGGGTGTCATCCCCCATGCCGTAGTGGTCACCCCGATCCTGTTGTCGCCACATCACCATGAACAATTTACATCGTATGGAGTAGAGATGCTGGAGGTAACACAGTATGAGGTGGAGATAGAACTTGTTCGACAAGTTCAACCGGAGATATTGATAGGAAACGTATTGACGGAAGAGGTCAAAAGGGGGCTGCGCACAATTGCACCGATTCTAACCGGACTTCATCAAGATGTAGAACCAATGCTCGATCAATTGGCAGCCTGGTTTTATAAAGAAGATGAGGCTTTTAAACTGCATCAGCAGATGAAACACGAAGTCAGCGTAGCTAAGCGACAGTTGCAACCCATCATCCAATCCGCGTCCACTGTCATGTTGCTAAGGGTAGAAGCGTTTGGTTATCGATATCTGGGTGGGCATTCACACGGGGTATCACACTTGTTATATGAACAGCTTGGATTAACACTGCCGCAAGCACTTAATTCAGGTGCAGCTTGGTTTAATCCTTGTTCGCTGGCCCTGCTCACACAAGCCAATCCCGATTATTTGTTTGTGGAGAAGCGGATCATGCAGCACTTTAGTGCTGAAGAGAATTTGAGGAAACTATGGGAGAGTCCACAATGGAATGACCTGAAGGCTGTAAAAAATAATCGGGTATTTTACGTAGATACTCACCTGTGGGTAGACGGCCACGGAATTACGGGACACACTCTGATTCTCAATCAGATCATTCGCCATCTTACGGAACCTCTTCATGAGAGAGCACAATAATCCAACGGAATACGCACGATATGCTATGGAAGCAACACTTCTTATTTGATACTATTTGATAATAATTATCATTATCAATATACATAAGGGGCGAAGTATATCATGTTACGAAGATTTAAAGGGTTGGGCATCATGCTGTTGGTGATCAGTATGATGCTGGCGGCATGTTCCGGTGGAACTACTGAAGAGAACGCTACAGCTGGAACAGCTGGTGCTACAACTGAAGGAGCAGCGAGTCCAACAGACGAAGCAGAGGATGCTAACGGAACTAAAGTGGTGCAGGATCAGTTTGGGGAAGTAACGATTCCTGCCCATCCTCAAAATTTAATTGTGTTTGATTCGATCTATGCCGAGTATCTGATTGAGATGGGGGTTACACCCCAAATGGTTTTGTTAACTCCCGAAGTTGAAGCGGAATACCGTCCTGCTTATTTTAAAGAACATGGCGTTCAGGTCATCGAAGTGGAGCAATACCAATATAACTATGAGCAGTTGCTGGCGCTGTCACCGGATATGATCCTTACAGCGGGGGAAGGTATGGAACAGGGCGTATATGACGAGTTGTCCAAAATTGCTCCAACGGTGGCATTGGATGCCAACAGTGAAATGAAACGTGCTATGCCAAAGCTGGCTGCCATATTTGACAAGACCGAAGAATCTGACAAAGTACTGGCTGAATTCGACGAGAAAGCCACACAAGCGAAAGAGAAAATTGCGGCAGTCCTGGGAGACAAGACCGTATTGGTTCTCCGGGTTGAGCACAATCGTTACCGTTTCATGGGTCCCAAAGGAGGAAGCAGCAGTGTTTTCTTCTATGATATCCTGGGTCTGAATAGTCCTGAAGCTATTAAAGATTCTACAGATTGGTTTAGCCAGTTCTCACTGGAATTCTTGCCTGAGATGAATCCGGATTATATTTTCCTAGAAGACAGAACCCTCGTAGGTTATGACACGAAGAAATCTATGGAAGATCTGAAAGCAAGCCAGGTGTGGTCGAATCTGGAGGCTGTGAAGAATGATCATGTCTTTCCATTGAAAACAAGTCAATTCGTATCCGGTGTGGGTCCGATTGGCTCTGTGAAGTTAATGGACTATGTTGTTGAAAAGTTGGTGCCATAGATGAAGATGGAGACACAATTGGATATCTACGATATTACGATCATTGGTGGTGGGCCAGCTGGCATGTATGCCTCATTTTATAGTGGTATGAGAGCCATGCGCACCAAGATCATCGAAGCCAAGCAGGAACTGGGTGGATTCATGCGTACGTACCCCGAGAAGTTGATCTGGGATGTGGGCGGGATTGATCCGATTCGCTGCGAGAAGCTGATTGAATCGCTGGAGAGACAAGCGAGAACGTTCGATCCAACGATTGTGTTTGGTCAGGAAATTGCCGAGCTGGAACGACGTGAGGATGGTGTATTTGTACTCATTTCCAAAACAGGCGAGCGTCATTACACACGTACCATCCTGTTATGTGCGGGCAGAGGTATGACTCAGGTGCAGAAGCTGGATGTCGAGGGTGCCAATCGGTATGAGCTGACGAATCTGCACTATACCGTAACTGATCTATCTCGATTTGCAGGGAAGCGTGTTCTGATCTCGGGTGGCGGCGATTCCGCAGTCGACTGGGCGAATGAAATGGGCAAGATCGCAAGTGAAGTTACGGTAGCACACAGACGTCATGAGTTTACCGGACACGAGTCGCCAGTTGCTCAGATGAAAGCTCAAGCGAGCGTCATGACGCCATTTAGCATCTCACGCTTACACGGTACAGGTGACAAAATCGATCGTGTCGAGCTAGCTCATGTAGAAACTGGTGAGATCACACATGTTGAAGTGGATGAAGTTGTTGTAAGCCATGGGTATGATCGTGATTTCGGTAACCTTGTGCAATGGGGACTGGAGCGGGAAGATTACGGCGTGTCCGTTGATCAGCGCATGCGTACCAACATTCCAGGCATATTCGGAGCAGGTGACTTCATCACTTATGGAAGCAAAGTTCGACTGATCGCAGGTGCTTTTAACGATGCGGTGCTCGCAGTCAACAGTGCCAAGATGTATCTTGAACCTGCTGCTTCCGATATGGCAGGTGTATCCTCTCACAATGCACGATTCTATGAAAAAAATAAAGAACTATTGTAAAATAAGAAGAACCTGTGTGAAAGGGATAAGCATAGCAAAAGCCAGTCAAACATCGAGATTATCTCGTGTTCGACTGGCTTTTTTATCTGCATATTATATTGAAAATTGGTCTATGCATTTATGTTATAGACTGGATTCATAGACCAATTTACTCATTATAGGCACTATAATTTTCTAATTTATAGTTAATAGTCTATGCCCCTCGTGATGGATACACATAGTATGTGGAGAAATATCACGGAGGTGAGTTGATTGTTAAATCGTCATGGAAAACGCATTTGTAGACGTAAATTTAAACAAAGCATGCATTGTCGAGTTAAGGTTAAGGTGGTAAAGGTTAGACCTAAGGTTGTGGTTAATGCACCGCAAGGCGCTCAAGGAATTTCTGGACCAATAGGACCGATAGGTCCAAAAGGGGCAACTGGCGCTCAAGGGATACCGGGACCACAAGGACTGCAAGGGATTCCGGGTATACAAGGGCCAGTCGGGCCAGCAGGCGCGCTCGGAGCAGTGGGTCCAGTAGGTCCAGTAGGTCCAGTAGGTCCAGCAGGAGCAACAGGAGCAACAGGAGCAACAGGAGCAACAGGTCCGGCCGGTCCAGTTGGGGCTGGAATATCCGATTTCCTAAGTGTTTTCCGAGCAGATCCTGGCACAGGCACAGACACAGTACCTGGCAACTCACCAATAACTTTAACCGGGGTTTTGGCTAATGTTGGAGGTGCATTCACTTTCGTGCCGCCGTCCTCCACGATAACAATCAATGAAACAGGAAGTTACTTGATCTCTTTTAGCATTCATAATCAGGGCGATGCGGCTTTCAACCTCACGGTAAACGGAACGCCCATAACTCCTGTGCCTTTCACAGGTAATGGAGGTGGACCTATCTCTGCTGAAGTAATTATTACAGTAACAACGGTTCCGACGACGATCCAGCTGGTAAATGCGAATGCAACTCCTGCACAGTTGCATAACAATCTAAATACCACTGTGACCATTCTAAAACTGACTCCTTAATTCCGATTCTCAATATAGTCTATGTCAGCATAAAAATAAAAGTTTATGTCTTTTATCCAGTCAATAAGTCTATTTATCCAGCAAGATAGTCTGAACACTAGTAGGCACTGGAGAGTGGCGGGACGATGAAGCGCATAGACTTCACCGCTGCTCTCTGCGTTTCCAGAGCCCAGCCTACCATTCGAACCAATCAACTATGATGCGAAAAGATTCGTACCAATAATGTGATAATCTGGTGAATTGTTTGTTGTATAAGTCCATATTGCTTCGTTCTCCATTATACTTAATGAAAACGGACGAGGAGATGAACTCCAGATGAAAAAACAAATATGGATTATTGCAAGTGTTGCAATCGTAATTGTAATCGGAACCTATCTGTTTGCAAGCAATACAGGCAAGGAAGAGGCGGGTACAGCCAATGCGCCCAACATCCGAAAATTGGTGGAAGATATCAGCACAGGAAAAGAGAAACCGGAATCTGCCTCCATTAATGCCAAACAGTTAATCGTCACCGATCAAGATAAACATACGACTACATATGATTTGCCTGAGAACGAATTTTTCCTTTCCATTGCACCCTATGTGGACCAGACCCATCCCTGTGCAATTCATAGCTTGACCGATTGTCAGGGGGAAATGAGCAATAAGGAATTCAGTGTTACCATTCACGATTCTCAAGGCAACACGTTTATGAAAGATGAAGTGATGAAGTCTGGTGCAAACGGATTTATGGATTTTTGGGTGCCAAGAGACAGAACCTATCTGATTCGTATTGTTCGAGATGGAAAGGTTGCAGAAACGCAATTGTCTACATACGAAAATGATAATACGTGCATCACTACGATGCAGTTGAGTTAATGTAAACAGACAGCAATCGAAGGGAAGGATGGCCGTTGAGCTATCCTTTTCCTTTTTTTATTTCATAAAAGAGTTGGAATAAGGTACTTTTCATTGACAAAAATCCATTCCTACGGCATAATCCAATAGTGATAATGATAATTGTTATCATATAAATACATATAAACAGGGGAGATAAAGATATGAAAAAAGGGTTAAACGGACTGTTGATCATGCTGGCATTTGTGCTGGTTTTGGCGGGTTGTGGTAAAACCACGACTACAACAGACACAAGTCAAGGTACTAATTCGGGCAGTGCTCCAGCTGAGGAGACAGCAGGTCCTGTTACTGTGAAGCATAAACGTGGAGAACTTAAGCTGGACAAGCCAGCAGAACGTGTTGTTACGCTTGAATGGACATATACGGAAGATGTTGTTGCCCTGGGGGTTCAGCCAGTAGGTAATGCAGATAATGCTAACTATAAAGTGTGGGTAACATCCGAAGCAGCACTGGATGATAGTGTAACGGATATCGGAACACGCGGTGAGCCGAATCTGGAAGCTATTGCTGCATTGAAGCCGGATCTGATCATTGCTAACGCAGATAATAATAATGCGGTCTACGATCAGCTTAATGCTATCGCACCAACCATTGAATTCGATCCGTATGATGGCGATGGCTATAATTATGACAAAATGACAGAGATCTTTAATACCATTGCAACAGCTCTTGGTAAAGAAGACAAGGCTAAGCAAGTTCTTAGTGATCTCGATCAGCACTATGTAGAAGCCAAAGAAAAATTGGCTGCTGCAGGTAAAGAGAACTTCAACTTTGCATTGACTCAAGCATTCACGTATCAAAATGCAGTCAGCCTGCGTATGTTTACGGATAATTCGGTTGTTATCGGTACATTGGACAAAATTGGTCTGGTGAACGATTGGAAGCCGGACAAACTGGAAAACTACGGCTTCTCGACAGTAGGAATTGAGTCGTTGACCGCTGTTAAGGACAGTAACTTCATTTATATTACTCAACCAGACGATGACGTTTTTGGCACAGCCATGAAAGATAACTCGGTTTGGAACGGACTGAACTTTGTGAAGGACAAACGTACCTATCAACTGGCCAGCACCACATGGACTTTTGGTGGACCGATCTCCTCCAAAGTATTGGTTGATGGGGTAGTCGAGGCGATTACCAAATGAGTTCGGTTCAAGGATCTAAGCCAGCTATGAATTGGCGCACAATAAGCATATATGGGGGCGGTTTAACCGCTCTCATCGTGCTTTTTTTTGTAAGTCTAATTTATGGAGAAGCATCCATTCCTTTGCATGTCGTTTGGGACGCTCTTACAGGCAGACAGGATTCATTAGAGCACAATATGGTCTGGGACTTGCGCATGCCGCGTACAGTGATCGGTATTCTTGCGGGTGGCGCACTGGCTGTTGCGGGCGCTTTGCTGCAAACGATTACTCGTAATCCACTGGCTGCTTCAGATACGCTGGGGATTAATGCAGGAGCGTATTTTGTGGTGGTGCTGGGAGCTATCGCTTTTCCAGGCGTGTTAAGTCAGTCGCCTTTTCTTTTCGCAGCACTAGGTGGTTTGCTGGCAGCATTTGCGGCTTATTTCATGGGCGGCGGACGAACATCAAGCCCGGTCCGACTTGCGTTGTCCGGTATGATTGTATCAATGGTGCTTGGTTCATTTACAAGTGCATTACATATTTTTTTCTCCATGGAGACACAAGGATTGTTCCTTTGGGGCTCCGGAACACTTGTCCAGAATGACTGGAGTGGTGTGTTTTATGCTTTGCCTTGGGTGGTTGGGATTACCCTTCTCACGTTAATCCTGTCCAGACAGTGGGATATGCTGGAGCTGGATGAATCAACGGCTTCTTCCTTGGGACAAAAGGTTACATTGGCTCGTGCAGTAGGGTTAATTCTTGCTGTATTGCTGGCTGCCGTGATTGTCAGTGTAATCGGACCGATTGGGTTCGTGGGACTGGTTGCACCTCATCTGGTTCGATTGAGTGGTGTACGTTCTAACCGATTACTTTTACCTGGTGTGTTCATATGGGGCGCAGCGCTCCTGGTTGGAGCAGATGTCCTCGCCAAGATGGTGCATAACTCCAGCATGGAACTGCCAACGGGTGCCGTTATGGCGATTATTGGTGCACCGTGGCTCATCTGGCTTGTTCTTACACGCATGAAGGCTGCGAACGGATCAGGCATGTCTACTTCAATGAGCACAGGAGGAGCTGCGCGTCGCTTTGCATTTGGCCCGATGGCTGTATTATTCTCAGTCATAACGGTGATGCTTATCTTGCTCAGTACGATGTTTGGCGGTATGCGAATTCCGCTGGCCGATTGGTTACCAAGTCTGTTCCAATCGGATGGACTGTTCTCCGCGCTAATTCAGCTTCGGATTCCGCGTACACTTGTTGCCGCAGGTGCAGGAGCTGCACTGGCAATTAGTGGTGTGCTTATTCAGATGGCGGTACGTAACCCGCTGGCAGATGCTTCAATTGTTGGTGTGTCCTCAGGTGCAGGGCTTGGAGCGATGATGGTCATCATCTTATGGCCGGGTCTTCCGATATACTTGCTGCCAATTGCGGCAATCATCGGTGCAGCCATTGCTGCAGTGGTGGTGTTCTCCCTCGCCTGGAAGAAAGGACTGAACCCTTCGGCGGTTGTGTTACTGGGGATCGCGATGTCTGCCATTGCTGGAGCAGGTATTCAGATTCTGATTGTCCGTGGTGCAGTATACGGTAGCAGCGGATATATCTGGCTGACAGGAAGCACCTATGCTCGTACCTGGGAACAGGTGAGGGTTATCGGATTATTTTTAGTTATTCTGGTACCGGTGGCTTGGTGGCTGGCACGCAGATTCGAATTGCTGGTATTTGACGACAATAGTGCATCCGGGCTTGGTCTCGGAGTACGTCGTACACGATTATTAGCCATGACAGTTGGTGTATTACTTGCAGCAGGTGCTGTTGCTTGCGTAGGAACCGTTGGTTTTATCGGCCTGATTGCACCACATATGGTACGGCTACTGACGGGGAATAAGTTAAGACGATCCATGTTCCTATCCGCATTAGCGGGTGCAGTCATGCTGGTGCTCGCTGATACCATCGGCAGAACCGTCATGGCACCGACAGAGATTCCATCAGGCATACTCATTGCGATCATTGGAACACCGTACTTCCTGTATCTCATGTATCGTTCTAACTGGCGAAAGTCTGTATAAATGGTTGAAACCGGAAGCCTGCTCCCCGAGCAGGCTTTTTGCTATGCCTTTTCAACATTTAGCTACCAGCTTAAAAATCCGTTTAACCGGTCCTCATCGATGGTTTGTCGGACCCTAGAAGGCACAACACAAGTAGCATTATCCATTGAATGTCTGGTCCTGCACCAAATGACAAAATCCCCTCAGGTTTACAAGAAGCAGAGATCACGTTATCAAACGTGAAGCTAATACTCCCTGTAGACCTTGAGGGGATTGATGGTTGAGAGCATGCTAACGATGTTCCTGTTAGCTGGTTTTCAGTATCCCGCTGTGATTGACAGATTCCACAGCTTGCTGCAGTACTTCAACATCCTGAACAAGCGCGAATCGAACGTAACCTTCGCCTGAAGGACCAAAGGCACTACCTGGGGTTGCAATGACACCCGCATGTGTGACCAGATCCATGGCAAATTGCTCTGAGCTGTCGTAGTGAGCCGGAATGCGACTCCAGACAAACATGGTAGCTTCCGGTTTGGCAATAGGCCAACCGAGTTGGCTGAAGCCCTCACAGAGGATGTCTCTACGCTGTTCATATATAGCTCTGACCCGTTCAACCTCCGATTGATCACCGGTAATGGCGGCAATTGCTGCTTTTTGGATCGGTAGGAACATCCCGTAATCCATATTGGATTTTAGCTTTTTCAGCATGGAGACCATGGTTGTATTGCCCACACAGAAGCCGATTCGAGCTCCTGCCAGTCCGTACGTTTTGGACAGGGAATTGAATTCCACACCGACGTCCATGGCGCCAGGGAACGCAAGGAAGCTTCCACATGACTTTCCGTCAAATACGAGTTCGCTGTACGCGTTATCGTGGAGCACGATAATATCATACTTCTTCGCAAAGGCAATCAGGTCAAGATAGAACTGATCCGGTGCCATCGCGGTTGTCGGATTGTTGGGATAGGAGACCAGCATGAATTTTGCTCGTTGAGCGATATCTTCCGGTATATCCTGAAGCTGAATAACATACCCGTTTTCTTCTTTTTGCGGCATATAATACAGTTCTGCACCTGCCAGTAACGGTCCATCCGCAAAGACGGGATAGCAGGGGTCAGGGACGAGCACCAGATCACCTTCATCGACAATGGAGAGGGATATATGTGCCAGTCCTTCCTGTGAACCGAGCAAGGAACAGATCTGTGTTGCCGGGTCTAACTCGACCTGATAACGCTGCTTGTACCAATCGCTTGTAGCTTGCAGCAACTCACTCTGATCATTCACAGCATATATATAATTAGCCGGATCTGCAGCGGCCTCGCATAGTGCAGTTATAATATGCTGCGCAGGTGGGATATTCGGCGTACCCACACTGAGATCAATAACGGGCTGCCCGTTCTCCAGTCTGCGGCGTTTGATCTCCAGCAACCGGGTGAAAATTCCTTCATTGAAATGATCCATTCGTTTGGCAAAGTTCATGATGATGATTCAGCCTCCAATCCTCTTCGTACGCATATTCATTAATAATAAATGGACAGCGACTAAAAGAGAAGAGCAGGTGAAAGCTTGCAGATCATGACTTTACTTTAAACTGGCTTAGTTCGTCTTGCAGTTTGCCAGATAGCTGGTTCAACTGTTTCGACAGATCAGCTACCTGTTCGATACTATCCAGCTGATCTTGCGTGCTGGCGCTTACTTCTTCCGTTGATGCCGAATTCTCCTCTGTGGTGGAGGAGATAATCTCCAGTGCCTGGAATATCTCATCTTTGTGTTTGTGTACATTGGCGGTATTAGTGGTAATCTGCATCATACGTTGCTGCAGATCTTTCAGGTCTTTGTTAATACTAAAGAATACATGTTTGGTATCTTCTACGGATTTGGCATTCTCCTCCGCAATCTTCATACCGCGCATGGTATGTTCAACCGAAAGGGTTGTTTTCTCTTCAATAACATTCACCTTTTTGTTGATTTCCTCTGTTGCCTGAGCCGTCTGTTCTGCAAGTTTGCGGACCTCCTCGGCAACGACGGCAAATCCTCTTCCATGTTCGCCAGCACGTGCAGCCTCAATGGAGGCATTCAGAGCGAGCAGGTTCGTCTGAGAGGCAATCTGTTTGACTGTATCCACAAAACTGGATATTTCATTCCGACTCAGGTCAATCTCCTGGATAATAGAGGACATTGCTTGGGTGGACTGATGGTTTTCCTCGGACCATTTCGATAATTGTTCCACGACCGCAAGTCCTTGGCTGCTCTGATCAGCAGATGTCTGCACGACCGATCCCATAGCCTGCGCATCGGTAGCAATTTCATCGATTTGGCTGGATAAAGAGCCTGTTTTTCGTAAAATATTTTCCGTTTCGATGGACTGATAATTCGTTGCATTAGCAATCTCGTTGATGGCTGTTGATGTGTCATTCATGGTCACAGCTGTTCGAGAGGAGATGGCTTGCAGATCATTCGACGACTGGTTCAGGATTTGCGCCGAGCTGCCGACCATTTGCAGCATGACCTGAATTTTCTGTACCATGGAATTCAAGCCTGTAGCGATTTGTCCAATTTCATTATTAGATTTGATATCCAGTTGGACAGTCAGATCACCTTGTTCAATCTGTTTAATCTTAGCCAGCAGCTGTGGTATGGAGCGTAACAGACGGCGAAGGGTAATGTAACAGATAATCACAAGTAGAAGGGTAGCTGCAGCAAAACCGCCAAGCGTAATCCACGTGAACGTTTTTAATTCCGCGAGAACTTCTTCTTCGGATATGGTCAGACCAACGGACCATCCCGTATCCTTGCTGGTAGCGTAGCCGATATAACGACGCTCCCCATTGTCGTTCATAAGCTGTACGCCGTTTTCACCTGCAAGCATTTTCTTGCCAATGTCCCCCATGTCCCCCGTACTGTCCAGGATGTTCTCCTTCAAAACCTTCTCTTGATCCGGATGGTACAGAATTTCCCCGCTCTTGGACAGCAACATGGAATAGCCCGTGCTTCCAAGGGAATAACTCTCCATAATCGCCGGAATATCCTTAAATGCAATATCCGCTGCGGCAAAGCCGATCGTGTTGTTGTTGTCGTCTTTGATCGGATAAAAGATACCCATAAGTACATTGCCTGCTGCAATATCAATGTACGGATCGGAGAAATAAAGTCCGTCTGCGGTGGTAACCGGCTTGTAGTATGGACGCGACTGGATATCGAAGTCTGGTGCAGATACAACACCATCATTTTGAATCCAAAATCCTTTTCCATCCAGACCGGCGACCCAGGCATCGGCAAACGATGGCTCTGCCTTAACGATAGCGGCGAGTGTTGCCTGTGTCTCCGCAGCGTAGGTTGAACTTTTCGCATCCGCAGCAGATGCTGTTGTTTCTATGTATTGCTGAAATAATGTGTTGGTGGACATTTGCTTGACCAGTGCGCCCTTTTCCTTGAATAGTGCATCAAATTCACTAACAATGGCTTGTGTCTTGGTCTGGAGCATGGATTCCTGCTGTTTCACCAGAATGTTTCGTGTGCTTGCAAACATAAATGTTCCCAGCACGGCAAAGACAACTACGATAATGACGAGCAGCACAATGGACAACGTATTTGCCATACTGGATGTCCGTGCTCCCGTTTTCCCCCACTTGTTTAACATGTTCGACATATTCCATCTCCCCAGATGATTATTAAAAAGCTCAAAACGCCTAAGTTATATGTCGGTATGATCTATAGTTTTATGTAGATTTCTGTCGAATAATCCTGAAAGCAACTTAAAGAAAAGGCATGAGTATGAGAAGGATGAAAGGGAAGAAACGAAAAAAGAGGAAAGGAATGAAAAAACGGGGATCGGTGGTGGTTCATCCAGGCGATCTTGTTTATAATGGAATGAATTGGAACTATGGGTGGAAAAGGGGGATTATCTGTGAGTGAGTTATGGCATGCATCAATACAGGGGGTTCCATGGAATGCCGAAAAGATGCACCAGGCGGTACATCTGTTGCGTCGCAGAGCAACGGTTCATTTTCGCGTTGACGCGGATACATACGAGGACCTTGCCGAGCTCGATGCCAAAGTATTCTTTGCCCGGCCGGATCTGATCCTACATATATCACATACGGACCCTAAAGGGGTATATTCATCCGGATTTTTGGGGCGACTGGCACAGTTGAAACATGTGTCTGCCTTGCAGCTTGATCTTTCGCAGGCACAGGATTTGACGATACTGGGTGCGATGGAGCAACTGCAGTTTCTAAGATTGAATTCACCTGCAAAGGCGACTGGGCTCGATTTTATTAAACACTACAAACGATTGACCTTTCTTGAACTGCGTGGCAAATTCAACGGATTTGCTTCCATTGCGGCATGCCTCCAACTGCATACGCTCATTCTGAACTGCACGGTTGAAAGTTCTGATGTATTGGCGGAACTGCCCATGCTTCAGTATCTATCCCTGGATCACTGTGAGTTAAAAGGGGGATTGGATGTATTGACACAGTCGACCATCTCGATGTTGAAGCTCAGCTCTGTTCGCAAACTGACAAGCATTCAGGGACTCGAACAGATGCGCGGGCTGGAATATCTGCATCTGTCCTTGCCCAAGTTGGAGCAGTTATGCGACTTTTCCCAGATGACCTGCCTCAGACAGCTCGAACTGGACTATATGAAATCGTTGCGGGATACCGAACATCTATGGACAGCAGGCACATTGGAATCTATTGAACTAAAAGAGATGAATACGGCGCTCAAGGCCAATTCTTTTGCTGGACTGACCGAGCTGGAGCACTTGCGCCAAATCGATTTTCGTTATATTGATGTGAACAAAGGACGGATTGCCGCTATGCGTGATCACCTGGCCAAGGCAGGAAAGTCGAATTTGTTATATGAAAATATCCCTGAGCATGAACGCCTGAATTCTATAGGTATTGCGCACTTATCGCATGTATTAATGTAAACGGGCGTCTGTCCATCATGTGTATACAGAGCGCACTCCGGTGAACCGACCGATTGAGGCGTGTAGATGTCATTGCTATCTAGGTGTTCGTATCCGTTAATGCGGGTATGTTGATCTCTTTCACGCAGGCCGCTTTGGACAAGCTGATAATACATCGAACGATGGCGACCATGTCCTGCAGGGGAATACGGGTCCCGTCATACTCGGCGAGTGCACGTTCCATTCCGTCTTCATAAGGGATTGCTGCCGCCAGTTCGCCCGGGTTGATACATGTCACTGCGATGCGGTCCTCTCTCGTATGCTCTCTTAGAGCTTCCGTAACACCCCGTATGGCAAATTTGGAGGCGACAAATGAAACCTGGCTGTTGCCTGCATTGCTCAAACCGGCTGTTGAACCGATCAGGATGATCTTGCCTGCCTCTGACTGGCGAAGATGAGGCAGTAAAGCCTGTATACATACAATCGTTGAGGTCACATTCACATGAATTAGCTGACTGATATCTGCGGGTTCATCCCGATCAAACGTATAGTGTTCTTCAAATCCTTCCTTCTCCCAGATCCCCACGTTATAAATAAGCACATCCAACGTCTCGCCTTGAAGCTGGTTGGCAATATGCTCCGCGGCTTGAAGTTCGGAAAGATCGGCCTGAATCCATATTCGCTGGACGCCATCCTCCACGTTCAGACTTTCCGGCTTGCTGCGGGAGACCACCCAGACTTTATCACCGGACTGTGGCACGCCTCTAACGAATGCGTCACCCAATCCTTTGCTCGCCCCGAAGACAATCATATTTTTCATAAGGAACCCTCCTTGTTGAATAGAATGTAGTGAAATTACATTAATCTATATCTTACTACAGAGGTGATATATGGAACATGAAGTTTGAATGAGCTTTGCTTCATCCTTGGCAATGAAAAACCACCCCTGTCCCGCAGGGACGGGAGAGAGGTGGTTGAACAGATCATGATGACATTAATGGTAAAGTTTTAACTCGGCAATGGACCACCACCACTCGGGAGTGTCCGCGGTCAAAACCAGTTTAATGTATCGCGCCGTTTGTTTGGAGAACGTATGTGAGATGGCTGGGCCTGTTCCCAGGACTTCCGTAACCCCATTCCAGTGCTCGCCATCATCAGAAGTGAAGAGCTTGAAACTGCGAGCATAATCGTTACTACTGCTGCCCGAGTCCATGGTCAAGCGGCTGAAGCTCTGCTTGCTTCCCAGATCAATCTGGACCCATTGATTGGCAAGTTGACCAGTTGAAGAGGTCCAGCGTGAATTCAGATCGTCGTCCAGCATTGCCGCAACATCTTCAGAGGAGGAGGCAGTCGCTGTCCATGATGTTCGATCCAGTTCAGCAGGTAACAGATGATCCTGTTCCCCGGATATCCAAGGTGTCTGATCAGTGGTATAGACCTCTAATTCAGCTACGGACCACCAATGAGAATCAGTACCCGTCTGTACGACCTTAATATAACGTGCCTCTTGCGTTGCAAAGGGGATAGAAACCAGCGAATCTGATCCTTTACCCGAAGCCAGGGCATCTCCCCAATGCTCTCCATCCAGAGAAGTAAATACTTCATAACCGCGAGCAAAGTCTTCCCGGCTGTGCGCGCTGTCCAGCAAAATCCGGTTCACTGGCTGCGAGGCTCCCAGATCAATCTGAATCCATTCGCCACCGGTTTGAGTCTGACCGGAGGTCCAGCGGGTTTGGTCCGAGCCGTCGAGTATAGCCGCTGCATCATCTCCGGTGGAAGTGGTCACGGACCAGCCGTCTGGCAGCAACCGCTTTTGTTTGCCCGTCCCATTATGATGAATAAACATCTCGGAGATCGACCACCATTGATCGGAATCCCCGATCTGTACCACCTTCACATAACGTGCCTGCTGTTCAGGGAAGGTGATGGACATGCGTCCAGGCGTGCCTTCGCCGCCTGCAATGGACGTGCCCCAGTGTTCGCCGTCATCCGAGACATAAATCCGATACTGTCTCGGATAGTCTTCTTTCGCATGACCCGGGTCCAATTCTATGGCATCGAAAAAACTCTTCTGACCGAGATCAATGGTAATCCATTGTCCTTCGATTTGTTTCCTCCCATTGGTCCATAGGGTATCTGAACTACCGTCCAGCATATTGGCTGTCACATCGGCTCCTTGAGTAGAGGATGCTGTTACAATCCATGAAGAGCGATCTGGAAGCGGTACGGGCTGCGGGAGCTCCGGTGTTGCGTCAAGTTTGCCGAATCGGGCAAGCTTGAGTTCAGAGATTGACCACCAGCTGTCCGCAGAGGAAGTCAATACAATCTTGACATAACGGGCGGTTTGCATGCCCAATTCCACGGACAGACTTGGAGATGTTCCAGCGCTCTCTGCGATAGGCTGGCCCCAGTTCTCGTTATCTTTGGATACGTAGATTTCGTACCCGTGAGCATAATCACCGCCATTGTTGCCGGAGTTCATGAATACCGTATCCATAGACTGTTCGCTACCCAGATCGATATGCAGCCAATCGCCGGGCTTCTGAAGCTGTCCGGATGACCAGCGTGTAGTCAGATCACCGTCGACCATGCGCTCTACCGGTTCTGAACTGGAGGATGCCGTAATGGTCCATTGGCTCCGATCGAGATAGACTACACCCTGAGAGGCATCCGGCTGTTTAACAACGGAATGTTCCAGCGGGTTAACCTTTACTTGCGCTTTAGCATAAACGGTAGCTGAACCCAAAGCGCCATTGGCATTGTAGAAATGCACTGTTTTGACAGTGTTGGACGGATTCCAAATTTGCGCTGTATAGACGCCGTCTTTTTCGTACACCGTTGCTGCCGGATCATCTGCCCATATTTCCATCGTGCGTGTTCCCGTAGAAGCCATGCTGTGCATGAACCAGTACGCGTTAAAGACTTCATTTTGCTGCATCTCGCTCGTATTCCATTTGGCTAGAGCACCTTGCGGGTCTCCAATGGACTGGAACGGCCAGATAATATGTTGCCATGTGCGCTCCTGCTGACCGCCCAGATCCTTGATGAGACCATTGTAGAGAGCCTTAGTATTCTGCGGATCACGTCCATAATAGGTCATCCATTCCGCTGGCGGTAGCCAGTGAATACCGTAAATGTGCTCGGCCTCATTCGAGAAGTACGTTCCGTACAGGTAGGCGCTGCCGTACACATGACCTACCGTAGCATGTTGGTAATCCTCCAGCCAGTTATCCCCGTCATAGTTAAACCAGTATTGCTCGGCAGCCTTCTCTTCGGTCACGAAGCCCCAGATCCCGGTGTCGCGATAGGCTTTGTTGCCTGTCACCTCACCCCACATATATTGGCCGACCCAACTAAAGAGGGCTTCACCTGCCGCCTCTTGGTTATTCCCGCTGCGATTATCGGCGTAACCACCTGCCCAGGAGTGACCTGCGTACGCATCAAAATTGCGAAGCCTTGGAAACTGATCATCTGTCCGTGAAGGATTGGCGTAGTCCCGAATCAGGAGCTCAACCATGTCGCCGTAATCTTGCAAGAATGCTTGGTCATATGTGGCCAACACAGCCGATGCAAAAACATAATAGCCGTAGGTAAAATGATGATCTGTCAATCCGGTATTAACACCAAATCCACTACCGTAAGGGAAAATGGTTCCCCATTCATCCGAATAATAAAAATAATACGAGTGCAAAGGTTCATCCGGCGAATAAGTATACCAATCTGTCAAAATGTTTCGAAGCAGGGACAGATAGTGGTCTCGTCGCACCGTATCTCCGATCTGGTCGCTGATAAGTACACCCAGCGCAAGCGGATGAAGCTTTTTCCCTTGCCAGTAAGGATCCTCGCTCATCAGATTGCCTGCCGTATCCGCGTCAAGCTGATCCAGATAGCTGATTAATTGTGCACGCGAGTAGGTCGGATCATCCGGCTCTACAAACTGCGGAATAATGCCATAGAATCGATCCTGTGTCGTAAACGTATTGCCTTCACTTACTTTCATCATGCCGCGAATGGAAGGGTAAGCAAGCTCCGTTAACGGAGTAGTCGCCAGTTTCCATTGGTGCGGAAACAAGGCCATGAGTGTCTCGGAGGAAAAGCCTGCCCGTTTCGTCTGGGTTACCGAGTTGAAGTTAGTCGTTACCAGTGAAGTGCTCTCGTTATATTTGTAGTCCACTTGTGTATCGGTAACAAAGGCGTAGGCATGCTGGTAATAATAAGGCAGCTCTGCCGCGGACGGCAGGGTAGCCAGTGACAGATAGTTTTCGCTCTGGCCCAGCTTGATCTTGAGCGTATTGCCAAGTTTCATAAATACGGTTCCTTCAGGTGCAAAGATCCCGTAATTTCTTTTAAAGGTCTGAGGCTTGGGCGCTCTGTCCTGATTGGTTATTTCAACGCCGATATGATCGGCCGTCAGCGATTCTCCATCCTTCAGAACAATTTCACGGTTCTGATCATCGAAGAGACGTGTGATGTTGGGCGAACGAACAATAATGGTATCCGGGTTATCGAAGGTGTTGTACAGGAAAGGGGAACCCTTCACAAACGTGGTGTTCATTTTGGCCGTGTCATCATCGCTCATGATGATCGTTGCAGAATAATCCCCGTATCCCGCCACCTTGGTATTGACCTCCGCCGGATTCATATTGCTGGTGGTCATGATCAGATCCGGTTCCCCGTCAGCGTCCATAGAACCGCCATCAGCCGAAACGTAACCAGCTCCGGGATTCAGAAGTTGAAGTCCTTGTTTGGTATATCTGCTTTTGAGCGGGAGTGTGACCAGACTGTTGCCATCCCCCAGATCGGATACAAGAATAGACTGCCACCAGTCATTGGAAGGGAGAGGCGCCGTAATATCAGATGTACGATTTTTCGGGTTCTTCGGCTGCAGCATCGTGATGTCATTTACAGCGTAACTGCCGGAACCCACCTGTACCGAGGACGGTTCAGGGATATTCGGAATGGTATGCGCAGGTTTGGCATCACCTTCGATATACTCGTAGACATCTAAGGCGTACAGGGAGTATCCGTTGGTTGTTCCTCTGCCAAGTCCGGCCAATTTCACATACCGTGCTTCAGCGTATACCGGAATTTCATCCCGTCCACCGTTGCTGTGCAGTTCCCGGTACAATGTAGTCCATTGCTGTGCATCATTGGATACTTGAATATCATATGCACGTCCGAAAGCGTTTTCCCATTGCAAGGATACGTTCCCGATTTCCCGGATCAGTCCAAGGTCTACAACAATCCATTCCTGATCCTTGTAGATGGAAGACCAGCGTGTATCCGGATTGCCATCCGTTACATTCCGGGCTTCGTAATTCCCTTTTTCCATTTTGGCCTTATCCTCGGCTGAACGGCTGGGCTCATCAATTTCTTCCGAAGACGCGGTAACCGGTTGTCCGAGTGCAAGGTTCATGGCTGCTGGTTTGGGAGGTGGATTTGCTCCGCCCGTCCCGTATACATTGAATTCGTATACAGAGATGCCATAGGCTGGCTGTGCTCTTTGATGACTGAACAAGCGCACATATCGTGCCTCCGCTGTGACCTCAATCTCGTTCAGGCCGCCTTGCCCCTTTGTTGTGGAGTAAACAGACTGCCAATGGACCTCGTCGTTGGATACTTCCAGATCAAAGGCGGAAGCATACGCATTTTCCCACTGGATGGAGATGCCCGAGATGGAGGCCACCGCGCCTAAGTCAACATAGATCCACTGCGGATCTTGCTGCCATATACTTTCCCAGCGGGTGTTTTTGTTGCCGTCAACCACATGGTCTGCCGTATTGCCCCCCAGAGATGAGGAACTGTACACAGGCCGGTTCAGGGATAACAGATGATGTTCCTCATCTGCGGCGTTCACTTTTGAGACCGGCCACAGCGAGATGCTGCTAATCAACAACAGAACAGATAACAGCAAGTTGATGTAGATGTTGCGTGTTTTTCCTCTTTGAGTCGTTCGTACCTTCATATGACTCTCCTTCTCCTTTGTTAGCCCTTTCCATCTCACCAGATAGAGCTTATCTTTTTCCCTTACTCGCTACCGTATGTATCATTCTGTTCTCCCGTGTTGCATTTGTGAGATGTGAATCCAATGCTCAACACGGGATATTCAGGTGTCCCATTTTGTATATCGATCATTTGGTCTGGAATATAAAGGTTTTTTAAACGTTTTCGTAGAAAAAGAGACATATGTCCTACTTAATGTATGGAGGATGTGCAACTGTGAAATCAAGACTCGGGCTGGTTGTTCTCCAACAATACAACATCTTCGCCCCGCTGCTGTCTGAGAGCAATATTGTCCCTTCCCCAAGTACACATGACATCCACGATGGTGTTGGCGGTAACGCCATATTCTGTAAGCCCGTATTCCACCTTGGGAGGCATCTGCTGGTAGACATGTCTGGTGACAAGGCCGTCCCGCTCCAGCTCGCGCAATTGTTGAATTAACACTTTTTGCGATATGCCGGGGATGCTGCGCTCTAATTCGCCTGTTCTCTTGACTCCGGACATCAATAAACAGATGATCAAGGCTTTCCACTTGCCACCTATAATTTCGAGCGTCGCTTCAATGCCCAGATTGTATTGTTTCATATCCTGATTCACCTCAAGTTAAATTTTACGTGTTATATAGGGTGTAACTATTTATTTTCTCATGGTTCTGACACGGAAGTCCATACACACTTTGAGGTAAGCATCTTACTTCATTGTGTGTATTTTCTTTTGACCGGATGTGATCGATAATGGTCCATATCCAAATATAGAAACCAACACCCTGGATGGGAAGAAAGGAACTTATGATGAAAACACTTGTTATTCTGGCACATCCCGATATGGAAAGTTCGAGAGTCAATCGTCGCTGGAAGGAGGAGTTGCTGCAGTATACAGATAATATTGCTCTTCACGAATTATATACGACCTACCCCGATTGGAAGATTGATGTCTCCCGAGAACAAGAGTTGCTGGAGACGCATGATCATATCATGTTGCAGTTCCCGTTATATTGGTACAGTTACCCACCGCTGTTGAAAAAATGGTTTGATGACGTGTTCACTCATGGATGGGCGTACGGATCGAAAGGAAATCGATTGAAGGGAAAGCGGATGGGACTGGCGATGTCCATAGGGGATAAGCAGGAGAACTATGCGAAAGATGGTTCTATCGTTTACAGCGTAGAGGAACTGGTTGCACCTTTCATAGCAAGCATGAATCATATAGGGGTTCAGGCGCTGCCGCATTATGCAGTCTACGGTGCCTCGTTCCAGGCTACGGATGAAGAGATTAACCGAAGTGCTGAAGAATACATGCGTTATATAAAACAGTTCCGGGATTTTTAAAAGTTAAAAGCTGAAACTCTTCATAAGAAATGTACTAAAGGACCCGGCTCCACACATGGTGAAGTTACAGGTCCTGATCAATAAACGAAAAATTAATAACCGAATAAAACTACATTTATTCTACGCGGAAATAATCAAAATCTGCATATCCTCCGGTAGACTTCGTTGCATAATTGAATAGTGCAAACCGATATCCCATAAAGTGTGGCAGGGTGTAAGACATTTGAAGTGTATTGCCAATGGTTGTCCAGTTGCTGCCATTCAGGCTATAAGCAAAGTAGGCTTTGTCGGTTTGGTTCGTAAAATCACAGATGACGCGGAGATAGATTCTGTTCTGGTTTAATGGCACAGTTGCTACTTCAGTCATGGTGCCGGAACTGGCATTAGCCATAACGATGGATTTGGTGCTGCCCGTCATTTTTACGCCGACAAAACCATATCTGGCCTGAAAAGCAGCAAGTCCAGCATAATCACCATCCTTCATGCCTGCTGTATCCAAAGCGGTAATGCCTGTGCTTTTTGGACCAAAGGTTCGTTGTGTCAGTGTGTTGCGGGCTTCTAACAGGTTTTTGCTGATTTTGCCTGCGGTTAACCGCATGAAACCCGGTCGCTGGAGCAGGGACCAGTTGGCAGCATCAGGGTTATGATTCCACTGCCAGTATGGAGCCAGACTGGATGTACCGGAAGACGAATTGCTCGTCAGGGAGACGTCATCCACATAAAACGCCATCAAATCATTGGTCGGGTCCGGATTCAAGTTATACGGTGTTTCCACAAAAATAAAGCTTTGGGACAGGTCGGCATTCGACGGAACGGTATACGTACCTTGAATGGTACCCCACTGTCCGCGGGTAAGCGTCGCACTGCCCATAATGGTAATTCCGGTATAACTTGCACCATTCTGGATGCTAAGATTGAACGTTTTGGTTGCAGGACCAGTCGTGTATTTGATCTTAGCCGAAAAAGAGTACGTTCCTCCCGGTACCAGCTTGCCTGTAATCATCTGTTTGGCACCGCCTGCTGTCTGCTGTCTGCCGCTGACGAGCAGGCTTTTGGAACCGCCAAAAGCTTCGGCATTTGTTACGGTGATGTTCGCCGTATTGTTGCTGGTCCAGGGCTGAATGCTGCTCTCCTCAAAGCCGCCGTTCACTAACAGTTGCGTTACTGAGGGTGTGCCTGATGTGGTTGAGTTGAACTCATCGGACCCGTAGATTTTGGCAGCAGGCTGACCTTCAACGGGCATATTCATGTTCAGGGGAACCTTGCCGTTCACCCCAAACACAGGCCAGTTATCGGACCATGTCACCGGCACGAGATAGGGAATGCGTCCAACAGCCCCGCTATCTCTGAACAGCAAGCCGTACCATGCACCGGATGCGGTATCCACGATACCTCCTTGGGCAATGCCCGAGTCTCGTAGTACAACTTTACCTGTGTATGGCCCTGTCAATGTGTTTGCACGATAGGCAAGCTGAATGCGGCCATCACCTGAAGGCCAAGCAATCAGGAATACATAGTACATGCCATTGATCTTCTGAATGTGTGCTCCTTCTGCCTTTACGATCATGTTAGAGCCAGCTATGCTGCTTGCGTTTGGAATCAGAACCTGACTCAGCCCGCCGGACTTGACGGCCTTGGCATCAGGTGTCAGCTCAACGATACTGATGTTATCACTGCCATGAACAAGAAAGGTTCGATTCCCGTCAAACATAAGGGAGGGGTCATGATAATAACTGTTCAATGTGTAAGGTGTCCATGGCCCTGTTTCAATATTGCTGGTTTGGTAAATATATGTCTTGCCCGTGGAAAGCGAGCCAAAGGCCACATAATATATACCGTTGTTGTACCGCAAGCTGCTCGCCCATGAACCACGCCCATACTCGTTTTGTCCGTTGTTCAGATTTTGTATATCCCCGTTTCCAAGCGTATCATACACATAGTTTACGATGCTCCAGTTGACCAGATCATAAGACTTCATCACAGGTACACCCGGATTCATATGCATCGTTGTGCTGGTCATATAGAAGGCATTGCCCACCCGGATGACATCACTGTCAGGAACATCCGCATAAATGACAGGATTGCTGAACGTTGATGCGGAAGCGGTAGGACTTGTCGTTGACAGCGATGCCAGGAGTAACGGAATTGAGAGCAGAAGCGTACAGATTTTTTTCCACATAACTTGTCCTCCCAAGTCTATCTTGACCTTTGTGTTATTGCGAGTGTTCAAGATAATCAATATAAGCATCCCACGTACCATTATCCGTTGTTACGACCAGCTTGACTTCCTGATTGCCTGTAGCATGTGTGATGTTCGACAGGGTCTGTACGGTCGGTTGTGTACCGGTAAAGTAGAATGAACCCGCCGTTACACCCCCGATGACAAGATCGACACGGGCCGTCTCATTGTTGTTGGAAGCACCGCGGACAGAGAAATGATGGGTTGGGAAAGCATAATATTGATTGTATGCTGCATAATCATTGTTGGCGTAGAGCGCTACTCCATTAAAAGGGGAGCTGATCACACCGGCATATTGACCGCCAAGTGTCATGCTTTCCGTTTCGATGCGAGTAACGGATGGGTTAGGATTGGGGTTGGGGTTGCCGCCCGAACCGGATGTAAACTGCCAGTAATCCAGTTTGAACAGGTTTCCATTACCTGAGCCTGTAAACACCAGATACAAACGATGTACGCCCGTAGCGTTGGTTACATTGGTCTCCATCTCGCGCCACGTTTGCGAACCGCCGGTTGAGCTTACATTAAGTGTTCCAGCCAGAGGACCTGTCGGACTGTCCAGTCGTACCTCGATGTTGCCATTTCCGGTAGAAGCGACATTAGCCTTGAACTTGGAGGCTCCAGCTGAGCCAAAATCAACATTGCCGACCGCGATCCAATCTCCATTATGAATATTAGTAACATTCTGATTGGCTACAGGTCCACCGCTCGCTTGACTCGGCTCGGTGTTAATGCCTGCTTGCCAGCCAATGGTTTCCGCTTCCACCCGGGCATACGGGTTGAGGTTGGTCGTTTGGGATACACCAGTCATGTTACCCTGCACTTCCTGGATGGAGCCATCCGCGTTGTGGGTCAGCTTGTTAATGTGGGTGGAACGGTACCCTTTGCCATCCCCAAGGAATGCTTTACTTACCGTTTGTGCATGGTACGCCACATACCATTCGTTGTTGAACTGGAACACGGCATGGTGGTTATTGCCGCCTACCCCGAAGAACGTGCCGGGATTTTTCAGAAAGTGTCCTTTATACGTGAAAGGCCCCATTGGGCTGTCGCTAACCATGTATCCGATCTCACCTTTCGGATATGCCGTGGGATGTGTTCCCGCGAAGTTGATGCAGTAGGAGTAGTAATATTTGCCGTTATACTTGTGGATGCCAGAATCTTCGAACATATAAGGAGAATCAATAGTAACCGCACTGCCCACCACGCTGGTCATGTCGGCACCGAGACGAATGACCCGAGCTGTTTTGGGATTGGCAATGGAAGCAGCGTTGGTATCGTTCGGAATGCCGCCTCCAGCATACAAGTAAGCAGAGCCATCATCATCGACAAGTACAGCCGGATCAAAGAGCCAAGTTACGCCGGACATACCCGGTGTACCGTGAGTCAGGAGGGCACGTCCGATTGGGTCTGACCACGGTCCAATAGGAGAATCAGCCGTGAGTACGCCAATACCTCCACCCGAGTTGGCAAAATACAGAAAAAACTTTTCTTTGCCAGCAATGGTTTTCTTCGCCATGGCAGGAGCCCAGGACTGAGTAGCCCATTTGGCAATTCCTTGTCCATTATTGGCATTATTCGCACCCGCTACCGGGATGGAACCATGGTCTGTCCAGTTCACCATGTCAGCTGAGGAGATGACGTTAATTTTCCCGATCGTGCTGTACTGGTTCTCTCGGACAGAGCCGTCACTATTGTACAGATATGCATCACCTGTCATGTAGACATAGACCCGATTGTTATGGACGAGCACATAAGGATCGGCTCCCAGTTTATGATCGATGAGAGGATTAGAGTTTCCAGGAAGTTTGGCAACGGCTGCATTTGCTGCATGGCTTGATTCCACGGGCAGGGTGACAAAGATTAACAGACACGACAACAACAAAACTAGCGGTTTACGAATCATACGTTTCGCCTCCATGAGATTGGATTAGTTGGTGAGCTAAAATTCAGGATAGCTGAGATGATGAAATGCCGAAAAAACGAAAAGATTTTCCTCATGTCACCCCCTTCTTGAAATAATGGTTAGATTGGCTGTTAGGATAAGTCTTCATGTTGTCATATATGGTTTAAGCCAGACAACCTGTGTACCGGGTACGTAGTAACGGCAGCAAGGGGAGTGGCTATAACCCGAATTAAGCCTGCATCTGTGGGTGCGATTAGAAAAGCTATAATCTGTCAGGTTTCTTTTTGTAATCGCTTTCAATAAAATGAGTTAGAACACTGAAATTTGGCGAAGAAAGAGGTTTGGTCACATTTAAATGTAATTATTTTTCATATTTTCTTTTAAATGTTTATTAACTTGACGATATCATATCACAATTTTAAGATAATACAATCTTTTTCTATTTTTTAGTAGAGGATGAAGAGACCATTATTATTCTATGTGTTTAACATTGGGCTTAATGGTAAAATACTCTCTCGTATTCTATAAAACTGCACTTTCAAGCATAGTTTTACCCGGCCAACAATTAGATACGAGAAAAAGACGTCTTAAGCTGCGACCGTTTCCCTGGAATCTACCGGGGGAACGGTCATTTCGTTTTTTTTCTGGAATCGATCCTGGTTACATAACAAAATTTACTCTTACTTGCTGACCAACTTTGATATTGCATATTTTTCTCTTTGCTGTACATATCCCAGTTTTTATATAGCTAAAGCCCTGTGCGTAATAGGTTGTTAAGTGACAATGGTGGATTGCCCCCTGTGTTTTGTCCACACCGTTGATTGAGTGTTTGAATATTACTATCGAGTGAGCTTATGCCAAATACTGCTAGAGTCAGAGGTTCATAAAGGTGGGATGGGAAAATGGCTATTTTGTCAACTGGGCCGATTGAAAACAATCCGGTTTCCGGGGTTAGACCGACCCAACAGGTAACGATTAGATTGGTAAGTCGGGCTGAGGTGGACTCGGTAACCGTGTCCATTCAGGGTTATGTGCTCAGCACAACAAGAACGCTATATGTGAGTGAAGTGATCAGTATTGCTCCCAATGAAGCAGTGACCAGAACTTATTTTGCAGATTTAGATGCTTTTGAGTTTGTTTTTGGAACAGACGTGGAAGGTGTGGAGGAAGTAGGGATTTCAGTGTGGGGCAAACAAGCCTCTGGGCAATTGGTAGATGCACACCGGGTGGTGGAGCACGAAAAAACAGTTAATGACATCTAGGAGATCAGAAATCCCCAAAAGAGGAGATGTAGCGATGAGCTTTTTATCAACAGGGCCGATAGAAAATAATGCGGTTGGTGGTGTAAGACCGACTCAAACAGTTACAGTAAGAATAGATAATCGTAGTGATGTGACAGTATCAACCGTACAGATACAAGGGTATTATATGAGCGGTGGCTTGAGGGTTTTGTATGTCAGTGAGTCTTTTGACATCGCACCGAATCAAGTAATAACCAACAATTATTTTGCGAATCTGGACGCCTTCGAGTTTACTTTTACAACAACAACCATGGTTAATGATCCTATTCAAGTATCTGTATGGGGTAAGAGCAGTACAGGCTCATTGGTAACAGCCCATCGTTTGGTTTCTTCCGAATTGCTGGGTGAAATCCCAGGTATCACGGGAGCCACAGGTGCAACCGGAGCTACAGGAGCAGCAGGCACAACGGGGGCAACCGGAGCAATGGGAGCGACAGGCAGCGGGGCAACTGGAGCGACAGGCACGGCAGGTGTAACCGGAGCTACAGGAGCAGCAGGCACAACGGGGGCAACCGGAGCAACGGGAGCGACAGGCAGCGGGGCAACTGGAGCGACAGGCACGGCAGGCACGGCAGGTGTAACCGGAGCTACAGGAGCAGCAGGCACAACGGGAGTAACCGGAGTAACGGGAGCGACAGGCAGCGGGGCAACTGGAGCGACAGGCACGGCAGGTGTAACCGGAGCTACAGGAGCAGCAGGCACAACGGGGGCAACCGGAGCAACGGGAACGACAGGTAGTGGGGCAACTGGAGCGACAGGCACGGCAGGTGTAACCGGAGCTACAGGAGCAGCAGGTACAACCGGAGTAACTGGAGCCACAGGCGCAGCGGGTACAACCGGGGCAACCGGAGTAACTGGAGCCACAGGCACAGCGGGTACAACCGGAGTAACTGGAGCGACAGGCGCAGCAGGTACAACCGGTACAGCCGGTACAACCGGAGTAACGGGAGCAACGGGTACAGCAGGTGTGACAGGGGCAACGGGAGCGACAGGCGCAGCAGGTATAACTGGAGTAACCGGAGTAACTGGAGCCACAGGCACAGCGGGTACAACCGGGGCTACGGGTGCGACAGGTTCTGGAGCAATTATTCCGTATGCATCAGGACTTCCGGTTGCGTTGACTACGGTATTGGGTGGACTTTTGAATACTTCCAGTTTAGTTGGTTTTGGTAACAATGCTACAGGAGTAAGTGTTACCGGAGGAATTATTGATCTCACTGGCGCTGCGGGTACCCTGCTTAACTTTGCTTTCTCGGCATCACGTTCAGGAACGATTACTTCACTAGCCGCTTATTTCAGTACGACTGCCGGACTTAGCTTGGTTGGATCTACAGTAACGATAACTGCACAATTATTCCGTTCCACTACACCTAATAACTCCTTTACAGCTGTACCGGGTGCATTGGTAACTTTGGCACCTGCACTTACCGGGGTTTTGGCACTGGGGACAATATCCAGCGGGTTAACTACGGGACTGAGTATTCCGGTATCGGCAGGTGACCGCCTGCTGATGGTCTTCTCAGCATCCGTAACAGCCGGAATTGATGTGGCTACAACCGTGGCCGGTTATGCAAGTGGTGGGCTTACCATCACGTAACGGAAAATGGGCTATATAACAAGTTTAAAGACAGGGACCATTGCCAACATGGTGAGAGGTCCCTGTTTATTTGTGTGCACAACTACGATAGCATAACACTATTGGAACAGATCGCAGGCTTCGTCGGTAAATAGGTGTGTATTCTGTCCAGGCTTTTTCAAATGTGGCAATGTTACATATAAGTCGCGTTTTTGTTTTCAAACTCTCTTTAAATGAAAGATAAGGACTATGCAAAAACATAAAAAGACGAGGATTGCTCCTTGCCTCGTACATACCGTGGTCTACTCCATTTCACTCTGTTTGGGTTAGGCTGTCTACGACAAATTTAAGTTGGGCTTGCAACGAAATCAGGTCACTAAACACGAAGCCACGGCTTTCCTCACGATAAACGTGATTATTCTGGACAGCAGGGAGGTTATCCCAGATAAGACCTTCAAAAACGGAATCCTCACTCTCATCACCTGTCCATCCACTTTTGAGTTTTTTTTTGGATTTGTACTTTACCGTTTCTTCTACAGTCTTCCAAAGGCTACGATCAATGCCAGAACTATAAAAAAGATATTTACGCCGAGCTCCCGGTACTCTTTACGCCAAACATGAAACAGCATCCCGAACAGGGTGACCGTAGCCAAAGCGATTGCAGCGATGGGTGTAAGCACCGGAGTGATGTTCAGCGCCCAAGGCAAAACAAGGCCAAGCGCTCCTAGTAGCTCCGCGATTCCGATCAGAACAACTAGATTTTTCGGCACATTATTGACCCAGGCCCAGGTCTTTTTTGACGACTCGATACGAATGGTTTTCATCCATCCTGAATATACAAAACCTAGCGCCAATATGATTTGTACGATCCATAACGTTACATTCATCTTTTCGTATCCCCTCACTTGCTCGATTTTAATATCTGCCTCTATACTAAAGTGAGAAGGCCCAATCTGGAAGTAGGCACTTAAACCTAACCAGGTAACCAAAAGTATACCCGGGTATGGTCAGAAAGTGAGGAATAAGAATGACGGTATATTGCAAATTCGGAACGGCCTTGGATATCCTCACGGGTAAATGGAAATCTTTGATCCTTCTACGACTGCTGAGCAACGGTACAATGCGGTTCAGCGAATTACAAAAAGCCATTCCGGATATTTCAAAAAAGATGCTGACCCAGCAGTTAAAAGAACTGGAGTATCACGATATTGTGCATCGCGAAGCATTTGCCCAAATTCCGCCTAAGGTCGAATACTCGATTACGGAGTACGGACAGCTCATGAAACCTGTGCTCCAGACAATGAGCGACTGGGGAGCCGGCCATGTGCAGCATATGGAGAAGCTGTACGGCGAAGAAGACGAAAAAGGAGCACACCCATCCGAACCTCGGAAAATCGATTCCTTGGGGTGATAGGGTGACAAGGGAGAGTTAGTTTTGAATAAACAAAAAATTGTGATTATTGGTGCAGGGATTGTTGGGGCGTGTATGGCCTATCATCTAGCCAAACGAAATCAGGATGTAACTGTTATTGAACGGCACTCAGCCGCGGCGCGTGAAGTCACAGAAAAATCATTTGCCTGGATACATACGACGCATAGAGTGGCTCCTGAATACTGGCATTTGTACGATGCAGCTGTGGAAGAATATCACACACTTCAGCAAGAGTTGTCCGAACTGAAAATTCATTGGCATGGCGCGCTAACTTGGGACATTCCGCCTTTAAGGGAGCAACACTTTCAAAAATTAAACCGGGAGCAGCTTGAGGCATTGGAGCCCAATCTGAAGGAATATCCGGATGAAGCCATGTTTGTCAGCAAAGAAGGTGCGGTGGACCCTATAGTGGTAACGGAGCTGTTGTTGAGCAAAGCGCAAGAGTACGGAGCAAAGATTCAGTTCGACACCAATGTTACACAACTGAAGCAAGAGGGTTCCCGTCTGGTTGGTGTTCATACATCCAAGGGTTTTGTGGAGTCAGATATTGTGGTATTGGCCGCAGGAACAGGTACACCCGAACTTTGTAACCCGTTAGGTTGTCACGTGCCAGTAACTACGTCACCTTCGATTCTGATTCGGATAAAAACTGCTAATAAACGGATACACACATTAATCTCCAATGCTCAATTTGAAGCGCGTCAACTGACAGATTATACGCTGCTGGCTGCGGAAGACTATATCGACGAGTCGGAGGAAAACGGACCACAGGCGGTCGGTAAGCGAGCTTACGACACATTGCGTCGCAGTCTCAAGCACGGAAATCAACTGGAACTGGAGAGCATAAAGGTTGGATGGAGACCTATGCCTGAAGACGGTTATCCGATTGTGGGCTTCCATGATCACATGAATGGACTTTATCTGACGGTAATGCATTCTGCAATTACGCTGGCGCCGCTGATTGCGAATCTGGCTGCAAGTGAAATTATTGATGGAAAATCAAGAAATGAATTAGAACCTTGTCGCCTATCACGGTTTTAGAATCACCACACAACGAAAAGTACATCGCTCAAGTGGTGATGTACTTTTCGTTGTGTATATTTGTTGGAGTCTTCTACACATCCCCAGTAGCCACTGGATTCTCTTCATAACTGTATTCGCAGCCACTGGCGATTGGCAATTCTATGCTAGCCATTCATCTACCTGTGAATCTCGCTAGCGGATTTGGCACCTTGACTTTCAAGCCACGGGATCAGTTCAGCTGAAAAATTACGCTTTGCTGTGTCTAGTGGAGTCATTCCATCCCAGCTGGCTATCCAATTCAATTCGGCACCTTGGTCAAGTAGGTACTCGGCTGATTCTCTTTGTCCTCCATGGCAAGCACACCAGAAAGCAACGGTTACTGCATCGGGAGGAGAAGGGGAGGTGCTTGTTCCCCAAGGATAACTTTCCGGGAGTTTAGCTCCTTTAAAGTGTTCTTGTATGGCGTGAATATCTCCTAGGGCGGCCGCATGCCAAAGGGCAAAGATCGCGCCGCGCTCAACCAAGCGCCGTGCTGCATTCCATTGTGCAAAAGCAATAGCATCGTCCAGCGGTGTGCCTCCGGCGATGACTGCGCCAGGGGCTTCAATATCTGCGCCAGCATCAAGAAGGGCATCGAGCACTTGAACATCATTGGAGCTTGCAGCCCAATGCAAAGGTGTCTCGATGTTTGGACCGACAAAAGGAGCGTTCACTTCCGCACCGAACTTGGTCAACACTCGCACGGTATCCGCTCCATTAGGGAAGTGCCCCGGCCAATCCGTTACCACGTGCAGCAGCGTTCGAGAGATTCTGGAATCTGAATCTACGTTGTCAGGCTTTCTTTCCAATATTCTTATCTTTGCCAACCCGGGATTCTCTGCCAGCAGTTGCTGTAACGATGGAATATCTCCAGTGTGAATGGCTTGAATAAAGCTCACTGCAAGTTTTTCATCTTCGTAAATAAATTCCATGTTCAAACCTCCTTTCAGGCTTATCCATATTCATGTTTATAGTGTTATCACAGTTTGATTAAGCGGGATAATTAAACTTTTTGGCTAAGCATCTGAATTGCACATCTGGCATGATACTCCGCGAGGCCTCTTGCGAATTGCTGATCGGGGAATTGTCTGTGAAGCAGTTTCAATCCTCCTGATATCAAGGACAAATGATGGCAAAATCGATAAAATGTCATCCGCTCCGGGTCGAGATCATTATTTTTTAAGTATTGATAAAAGTCTCCAAATCGAAACTCCAGAAAGCTATGCTCATGTTCGAGATCGAAAAATCCTGCGCCCTCAATATCAATAAGGCATGGTTGCATAGCATGATCTATCCATATATGATCCGGACCTAACTCTCCATGAATGAAACTATAGAGATCTCTGGGTTGAATGGCTGCTTCCAATTCGTAAAGTTTCTCAAGCAGCCTTTCGTCATTATTCCTTATATCTGTCATGTGCTTGGATGCATAGGATAAGGCTGCTTCGGCATCTAACCGCTGAACTTGGTAGCAAGGCCCAGCCTTTTTGTTGTTATTGTTGGCGTTTCCATAAACGTTTCTTTGGATGTTATGCATATTAGACAACATATCCCTGATCCGTTGAAACAACTCATCCCGATCTTTGTGGTTTTTATGCTGGAAATAGGCTTCGGCTTTTTGTCCATCTACATACTCAACAAGAGCAAAATCATAAGAGTGCCGGTCTCTATCGTTATTTAGATCATACAAGATTGGTGTTCGAATTCCATGTTGAGCGAGAAAGCGAGTATTCAAAGAGAAAAGTTCGCTGCCATAGGAACTGTGGAAAGTGGAGTCATTCAAGATCTCTTCCTGAAAATAGTTGCTGGAAATATCCCAAACGTAAAACATACAAGTGAAACCATTCGTGCAATCAATTTTGTAAATGACTTTTTGTGCGCCTCCATGAATTCTTGCGCTCTGCGTTATGTGGTAACCGGCACCAAATACATTGTACAGATAATCCTGTAATTCTTCACGAGTAAGATGGTTGTTGGAAATCATTGATTTATGCTCCGTTTCATCTGTATTTTGCCGGCCAGCAACCTAAATATATAGAACATTTCCCCAAAAATATAGACTGTTTCTTTTCGATCTGTTATAGTGTTGCTTAAGGTTTGTATATTCATATGTATATTAAAGCAAGGGGCAGGGGCACTCATGTTCATGAGTAACCCGGCCCCTATTTTGCATGCAAAGATGTAAAATGGATGAAAAGCACTTCAATTGGAAAGGAGACATCATTCTTTGAACTATTATTTTCTGGAATCTCAATATCCACGTAGAGGGTTTATTAGTGGTGGAACGATTTTCACTCCCCAATTAGAGGTGAATTATCTGGCGGTAGAGAATCGGTTGCCAGAGGGGACAACCGCAGAGGTTGAGTTACTGTCCTCGGTGCGCAACCTGAATGTAGATTATTTTGAGACGATCACAGGCACAAGACACGTATCAGATTGTTTTAAAAAGCTGCTGGAGGAAAAGCAAACAAACACACAGTTTATTCCGACAACGGTATGTTACCATGACGGTCGTTCGGTTGATCAAACCTATTGGACTGCACATCACCTTGATCGTTTGGATGTTTTTGATTATGAACGTTCCGAATATGGGCGCAAAGCAGTCATTGCTGCATCTGTAGAACAGCCTCCACGTAAGAACGTCAAAGTTGTATCTCGAATCTGCCTTCATAAAGAGCGAATTGGCGAGCATGAATTTTTTATGCTGGATTATATCAATATCTTCAAACCCATTGTTTCAAAAGATTTTTACGAAGTATGCGAAAAACATAAGCTGAATCTAAACGTTACAGAAGTCGGAGAGGTAAGCTCCTGAAATGCATGGATATGGATGTATAGAAAGCACAAAGAAGCCCGCGTCAGACGCGGGTTCTTAATCTTTATTTTTCCCCGATAACCACCGGATTTTCCTCATAACTTATTCAGTCGCTCCTGCTGCAGATGGGATTCTGCTACGCTTTGGCACGCTAACTTAACTCCCCGATCTGTGTGTCATGCTTTCCTTCAACGTATAATCCAATGGATATAGTCTTGTATCATTTCTTTGCTTCGTGTTCGATTTATCTTATGCGGCTCTAGATACAAATTGAGAGCCATCCCATTCATAAAGGCATACAGCTTTTCGTGTTCCTTCTCTTCATCGGTAGTGCGCAGAAGACCTTCATTTTTTAAGTACATAATGCAGTTCCTGATTGCACTCTGCAGGTCCTCATAATTGGCATCGAACCCTTTTTGCGTCTTTCCATAGGTTACAAATGCAAACCAAACCTCCATTTCCAATAATGTTTGTTCATCCGTAGGTACTAGCTCGAGCAAGTATTCAACAATTCTTTCTTGAGGCGCCAGTTCTTTTGCATTCAGATTCCTTAACCGAGTAAGTACCTTTTCTTTAACTAACTCCATTGCAAATGCTAGCAGGCTCTCTTGTTTGGAAAAATAATGTCTTAAGGCTCCTTGTGATAATCCGGCTTCCTTCGCAATTGTTCTTGACGTTGCATGATGAATGCCTTGCTCACTAATGATTTTCCAAGTTGCTTCAGCAATAATATTCTTCATCTTCTCATGGTCCACGATTTTTGGCATACACACAGAATATCATATTATTTAACTCAACTGAAATAAATAGACGATGAAGATGAGATGTGCTAGAGTTTATTTAACTCAATTGAATTAAAAAAAGAAGCAAAGGCGACATAGCACTCAAGGAGGGGAATTGGAATGAATCAGCAATTCAAAGTAATGTTTCCAGCATGGGGAAAGGCAATCGGCTTATTATGCATGATCATGATATTTGCTGCTGTATTGTGGTTAGTGTGGACAGGAAACTTGAATATAAGGTACACGGCTGATCGTGAGGAAGTGATTCCAATATGGCATAGTATGTTGCCGGCATTCCTTGGCATTGTTCTAATCCGTATGATTCCTTATAAAAGTCAAGATCTCTTTTATTTCAAGCAAATGGAGAAAAAGCACTTGGTCGTTCAATCCATTGTATTATTGCTGTCAGGCGTTTTATTTACGGTTTCTCTGATAACGATAGACCCGCAAGGATTACATTTCCAGCTATATTATTTGACGTTCAAGTTGACGACATTATTGTTCATCCCATTGATTTTATTACTGATTTATCGAAAAATGACTGGCGGACAGCAAGATAATATCTCTGCAAAGCCTCGCACCCACAGACACGTCATCGCACCACTAATCGTTATTGTGGTGTGGGGTTATCTAAAGTTCTATTCCCCAATTGCACAACCAGAAGGAGCAATTGTAGGAACCGATACGACAGAATTACTTCTCTTGGTGTTGATTGGTTTTGTGATCAATAGCGTATTGGAGGAAGTTTTTTATCGAGTATGGATGCAAACCCGATTGGAGGCGTTGCTTGGAAGATGGCCAGCCATACTACTAGTTTCAATACTATGGTCCATTTGGCATATCGCCATTCAAGGAAATGGTCAGTGGGATATAGATGTGGCAACAGTGATTGCAAATCATGGGGTTACGGGTCTGTTTCTTGGTTATATGTGGGCCCGCTATCGTAAAATATGGGTGATTATTCTGATTCATGGACTCATGAATGCTTCTCCTCATTTTCTTTTACAGATTTTGTTTCATTAAGCGGGAAGGGATCTGGTTGGATCAGTCTTCCCGTGCAACGATGCCTCTCTCCCGTATTCCCGGGTGACGCTGAGGCCCGGCAAATACACCGCCCCAGGCATCAGCCTGCATGGCGGTGTATTTGCTGTTGAGATCCTGTAGACTTGTGCTCCGTATCTATCTCTTCCCCGGTAGCCACCGGATTTTCTTCATAACTAATCCAGTCAATCCACCTTCCGGAATACAACTCCACATTCGTGAGTTGTCTTTCATATGGTAAGTATAATGACATATCATTTATTTTTATAAGTTAATTCTTAAAGAGTAGCTACATTATGTTATGTTTTTTAACAAAAAAATATTGTTGTAAATTTATTTATATGTTAGTGTTTATTTGTGTTAGGTAATATTACATAGTACAGAGGGGGAACGTTATGTTTATTAACCGAACGATTAGGAAATTTGGGGTTTCAGTAGGGATTATAAGTATGTTTACATTTGCTCTACCTTCAGTGGGCTTTAGTATGCCACTGCAACCAACAACCCTTGCAAAGGTTGAAGGTGATTATTATGTAACGTCTGCGATTGAGAACATTCGCTGGGGATCACTGCCTAATCGAGACAGCTCTCCGATTCTTACTGTACCATCAGGAAGTGCTGTAACATTTGACACGGTATCGCATGAGGGACTGATGGAGGATCAAGGGAGAAATCCAGGCGAGTACTTCGGCAAATTTGGTATCTCATCCGATGGCGTGTTGGATGATGCGAAGGCAATTGCAGCTTCTGAGATTAAGCATGATTTTGTAAAAGACGGACCTCATATTATCACTGGGCCAGTAGCGGTTGAGGGGGCAGAGCCGGGTGATGTTCTTAAAGTAGAAGTCCTTTCATTGCAAACGCGAGTTCCATATGGTGTCATTTCTAACCGCCATGGTAAAGGTGCCCTTCCTAACGAATTTCCAGAAAATACAGGCCCACAAGAGGGAGCTAGCGCAACAAAACCGGAATTATATAATAATGTATCTATATTTACGCCTATTGAAGAAATCAACGGCAACTGGTATGGGGTATTACCAACAAAAGCTGGCAAAAATGTACGTTTCCCCATTAACCCGTTTCTAGGTGTTATGGGGGTTGCACCAAATACCAGTGAAGTTGTGAGTTCGATTCCACCTATTGAAACAGGAGGGAATATGGATATTAATGAGTTGGGTGTTGGTGCAACTATTTATTATCCGATTCAAGTTAAAGGCGGTCTATTCTATACTGGAGATCCACACTTTGCTCAAGGAGATGGAGAAGTGGCGTTAACTGCATTGGAAGCTTCCTTAAGGGGGACAGTTCGGTTAACGGTGTTAAAGAAAGGTGATCCATCACTACCACACAGTGGAGAATTCACGCAACCCTTTGCTGAAACAGAGGATTATTGGATTCCGATTGGACTGGACCCTGATTTGGATGAAGCTATGAAAGAATCAGTACGTGAATCGATTCAATTCTTATCCGATAAGCTTGATATGGATAAAAGTGTAGCTTATGCGTACCTATCGGCCGCAACGGATTACGAAGTATCTCAGGTCGTGGACCGAACAAAAGGCGTTCATGGACTCATTAGAAAGACTGATTTCCTTGAATATGTTGATGTTGCTATGAATGTAGGGGGGACGACAATCAAACCGGTTGTTCATAATGATGAGTTCTACGTACCGATTCGAACCATTTCGGAGCTATTGGGCGGTACAGTAAAATGGGATCATAAGACGCGTACCACACAAATCAAATTAGGTACGAAAAATATAAGTGCTCAAATTGGTTCAGATGTGTATTCAATTAACGATAAACTAGTATTCAATAGTAACGTACCAAAGCTTTTAAATGGTGAAACTGTCATTCCAGTTTCTGTTATTAATGAAATACTCGGTGCTTATGTCAACTGGACGACGATCGACAAGACGTTAACAGCAAATGTATCTTTAAGTAAAAAGCAATAATAGATTTCATGATTCAACCGTGGTGGACAGATATCCATCACGGTTTTTCTATTATCATGAATCCAAACAAAGAAAAATACATCGCCGGGGAAGATAAGCCACCTGGCGATGTATTCAACATCGATACACTGCTATACGTCTTTATCCGCTTCCGTATCACCTATAGCCACCGGATTCTCCTCATAGCTAATCCAGTCGCTCCAGCTTCCGGAATACAATCTTACATTCGAGAATCCTGCTTCTTCCAGCGCAATCACATTCGGGCAGGCAGAGACACCAGAGCCGCAATACACGATAATCGCACCATCCTTGTCCAGCTTACTGAAGCGCTCTTCTAACACCCCAGTATCTGTCCAACGTCCATCCCAATCCAACACATCTTTCCAAAAATAATTCACCGCACCCGGAATATGTCCGGCCTTGGCATCAATCGGTTTCTCCAGCCCCGCATAGCGGCGAGCATCGCGAGAGTCGATCAACACGGCGCTGCCGCTGGCCGAAGCCTGCTGAGCATCCTCAACACTTGCCAGCATCTGCGGCTGTACGTTCACCTCAAAGGAAGACGGGATCTGAACTGGAGAAATCGTTTGCTCAGTTTGGGTATAAAGAAACTTTCTTCAATTTAACGAGATGTAATTCAAAGGAATTACTTAGATGACGAGGGTGAGTACGATCCAATTATCTTATGAGAACTGGTATTAAGAAACCAGATACTTCATTCCCGTAGAATCAAATCGGAAGGTATAAATACTTGGATCAGCCTTTGCGCTTGAAGTGTACAATTAAAAAGGAGGTAGTTTATTTGGGTTTCTAGGAGCAATTAGGTTGAATATTTCACATGAACTAAAAAGAAAGATTAAAGAGACACATCCTGACTTGGTCGAAGTGGGTGTGATTAAAAGTGGAATTAATATTCAAGCTGAGACAGCCAAGCAAATTAACCTTGTTTGAGTTATTGTCACTTTTGTGTTTTCAGCTATCTTGTCCCCTACTATATTTTTTCTAGGACAAGGTTTAAAGACTTCAGATTGGGAACACGAGACAAGAATGTATATCTATAAAGAAGCATTAGAACCAGTTAAAACTGTAGATGAAAAGGCGGAGTAAATATCAAAAGCAATTTCAGAAGATGCTAAAAAATTCACTGATGCATTAAACATGTTGCAGCAAGCACAGGGGACAGCATTACTAATACTTATAGGAATATTGCTAGTAGGGTTTTCAGTTTTCTTTATGAGATATCAGTGGATTATTAGCTTAAAAGAATGTGTAGATAACGCTTATACTGAGCAAGAGAAGGCACTCATAGATAAGAAGGAAGCAGATGCACGGCGTAACAACAGGTTACTGAAAAGATATTGGCCGTTATCTGACCTATGTATGGCCAAAAGATGGCCGTTCGTTAGACTTTAACCATGGATATATTTGTATTGTGGAAATCGAGCTAGTGAAACGCACAGCTGCAATAGCAGCATATGATTGGGGCATTCCTCTTCTCACCTTTTCTACTTCTTATTATTTAAATTGTAAATATTTACCTTTACAATAACATTAAAGTTATATACGATATAAAAGAATCAATATAACCCAATATAAGGATTATAATGATTTATAAACCAAAAAAGATAATATGACGGAGGTTATATCGTGAGTAAATTTAACAAATTGATTACTGGTGTCGCTGCTATGTCGTTACTTCTTTCGGTTCCATTAAGTGCTAGTGCAGATTCAATTGGTTCGGTTGAATCACAATCTACATACTCAGTAGAAACACAATCTGGTTTCTCGGTTAAAACACCAGAAGAATACATCTCTTATCTAAAACAAACCAATGTTGGGTCATCAAATGAAGAGTCTTCTAGAACAAAATTATTCATAAGCCAGTTTAAGAGTTTACCTAGAGATAAACAGCAACAGTTCGTTGATTATCTGAATGATCCAGAATTTTTAAACACGGCGTTTACAGCTATTAACGAGCAAACAGAAGCTAGTAAAACATTTTATAATGGAGATTTGACAGTTAGTTCTAGCTCAGTAATGGAAATATTCCCATCTTCATCTAGCGTGTCTATCATGGCAAAAGGTGATACAAAAGATCATGCATTGTACTATGAGGATGTTATTAATGTATTTGGGCTCGACATGGTTAAGACTCGGGTCGAATTATCTTACAGAACAACGGAAGTACAAACTAATTCAAGTCAAATTACAAGTATTCTCAACAAGCAAGGGACACTAGTTCAAAATTATACTCCGGGAGCCCATATAACTAAAACTGAGCATAACGTTGTTATTTCGTCAGATAAAACAACAGCAAAGTTCACTGTTGACTGGTCATGGAACTTCTTATGGGATAAGTTAGGCCTCACGGTAGGTACAAAGAGACAATGGATTGAAGTTAATAAAGCAGGAACAGGCTACGGAGGCATATACAATTTGTAACTTAAATGTGATATAATCCTAATGGAAGAAGTCACAAGGGGGGGAATTATGAAGCTAAAAAAGAAGCTAGTCATTATTTTCTCAGCAATTATCTCACTTTTATTGATTATGTATCTCTTTGTGTTATTCGTTTTTCATACTGAGGGCGAACAAAGATTAATTAAGGTATCTTTAGTGCCAACTTTTTCTGTTGAGACTTTAAGTAACATAAAACCCGATGTCGATTCTGACATTGGGTTTTATGTTTATATTTCATTTTTTTGTAATCCTAAAATTTAGGTTGGGTAGTAACAAGACATTGAGAAAGAGAGCGTTACTCAGATCAGGGTAGTTTATGTCTTGAATACTCACTTATTAAGATCGTAAAACTAAATTGATAATTATATTATATAATCAGTAAAATGATCTTGTTCTTCCTCTATAGTTACATAGTACGTATGCTTTTAAGCAAAGAGCGGGACACATTTGCGGCGACCGGGTCGGATGCATGCTTTTAGGACTTAACATCAACATTATACATAACACACAACACATTAAAGTCGCTCCTTCACTGGATCGGCTTTTTTTATTGGAGGAATCGAAGTGATCTGGAAAAGAAGACGGAAGAAGATACACATTTGCCCTAACAAACAGCCAGAGAAATGCAAAAGTTGTGTTTAGGGCATATGGGATGGTGTGAAGCAGTTCTGTAGTAGATCCGAATGCATTAAACATAGAAATATATTACAATATAAAATAATAAGGGGAGGTATGAAATGGAAGATAATATAGAACTCGTTATATTAGAGAATGTTAAGCTCGAGAAATCAATGTTTATACTGAATAAGTATTTTACTTTGTTTCAAGATGGAGATAAAACGATACTTTCACGAACAAAGGATGAACCGACAACTTATGAAAATCATCCAACTGTTTTTTTTGATTGTTTAAGGTTGGCTTTACCTAAAGTAAACTTAAGGGTAAGAAAAATGTCTGGGTTTGAGGAGAGTTATCTCTATACATTGAACAACAGCAAGAACTCTTTTTTGATTAATTATTATGGATCAACGGCCATTGATGTACCGAGTGTGTCAGATGATGTTTATGTTATAGGTGACACTGATATCGACAGTATAAAAAAAGTAATGTACATAATTTTTGAACATAGCCAGATACAGCACACAGCTATGTCTAACTCAGAATGGAAGACAACGGAATGGTCTTACGCTTACAATAATTATTTGTCCTCTTGTTCTACTCCTTACTTAGAGCAAGCTATTCTCAGTATTATCACTGCACTAGAAGCTCTTCTGGTTAACGGAAGTGACCAAGTCAGCTATCGTGTATCTTTAAATGCTAGTCTTTTGACTGAAGAAGATGAAACAAAAAGAAAACAAACATTTGACTTGATTAAAGATCTGTACAACTTAAGAAGCAAAGTAGTTCATGGTGATATTTCGGGATTTCTAAAAAACATTGCAAAGCCAGATATTTATGATAGATACTTTAAATTGAAAGAGGTACTATCAAAAATTTTGGTCAAAACACATAAGGTTCCTATGAAGACTTTGCTTTCTCAGATAGAGGGTACAATCTTTAAAGCACCAGCAATTGTCCTTGATGACCTTTAAGTACCCACTGTGGTGCTTTTTTTTTTGCTCTCATATGGCGGGGGTTTGATTTTAATAATTGATTCTGCAACCAATATGTCCCGAGGACGTATATCCTCTCTAGCGCGCTATGATATTGTTAGGGGAAAAAGGATGGAAGATTTTAGAGACATGAAAATCAATATGCCTAAATTTGATTCAGCAGCTAATGATTTGTTCTCTCGTATGAATAACGTTAACGCTTTATCAAACAGGGCAGTGGAAGAAATGTCCGAAATGAACCGTAAAAAGAGTGAACGCGAAGAACAGTATAAGCATGATGTTCTTGCTTTGCTTCAAGGCATAGAAAAGAACACGGGTGGAATAGCGGATCTCGTTAAACTTGTTCATTCAAGCAACGAGAAACAAGATCAAGTTATTGAACTACTCAGCGAAATAATGAGTATCAGTACTGCAAAAACTAAAGAGGAAGCCGAAACAAAATTCAAAATGCTTTAGGAAAAATACAGTCCCTAGGAACTACTGTGGAGTCTGTTCAAACTTTAATTGGATTGTTAAATACCGTATACAATTCAGTTCAACCTTTGCTGAAGAACATTAGTTTCTAAATTACGGTGTATTTTTTTGCTCTTAAAAACGACGATATGAGTCGGTAAACGTTTCAATGTACTCAAGAGAGTGGTTAAAAATACACGTAAAATACCTTTTCTGCAGTGTCCGTCAGCCCCTCGTATGAAAGGTTTCTGAGTGCTTTGGCGTAAGGCCGCAGATCCAACGTACTAAAAAAAGCAATCGATCTTTTGAATGCATTTTTATCAGATCTTCAAAGTATAATAGACATTCTTGGAAAATATACAAGGTGACTTCCTCTATTTTTGAGGTTTTTGGTTTGGTCACCTAAAAAGTTATCCAAGTTGGGGTAGAGCCCCTTTTTTATGTCTGAAATTTCTTAGGTATCAAGGGCGTAAGTTAATGAAAATGCTCAATATAAAGGATGTGCTAAAAGTGAAAAAGCCTAAGTCTCTTTCATATAAAACTGCATGGAGAAACTTTAATTCAATTCATAAAATTAAAGTTAAATATGAAATGACATACGAAGGGGAAGTTTTCTCTAAAACTCAAAATTGTAGAGTAGAAGTGATCAAGAGCGGCCAGACATTATACGAATTTCAAGAAACTCCAATCTCTATTGTACATTATTCTAATTACGCAAATTCAAGAAGTGGATCTGACTGGTACAGATTCAATATTTATTGGGACGATGCAGGTGCACCCAACTATACTGACATGGGTTTGTTCGGCTATTACGATTCCGATTATTCAAATACGGTAATAAAAGATAATGATATCTACATTACATCTTCAAACGGCAAGAAATTAGTGATTAGGTTGCCGAAAAAAGTGCGAGCTTTGATTGGAAGTAAATAAGACTCTTTATGTTGACTTTTCGTTGAATCCACCAAGGTCGAAGCTTTAATGTTGACTTCAAGTTCAAGGTCGGTACAGCATCTCTCCCAAAGGAGGGGCTGATCGGCCTACTTTGTGTGGGTACAGCAGTGAGGATCAAGATGCTCCGTGGGCTGTATGAGGTATGAAAAATCATATAAACAAGCATTCGGAGCGGGGGGTTCTAAAAATGGTTAGAGGGAGCAAGTGTTGACTTACTGTTAACTTCGGCACATCCTTACTCAACACAAAAGAGTACATCCCCACTTGGCTGATGCACTCCAATTAAAATCTGTATATCTGTTTAATACTTTTATTTTTCCCCGGTAGCCACTGGATTCTCCTCATAACTGATCCAGTCGCTCCAGCTCCCGGAATACAGCTTCACATTCGTATATCCCGCTTCTTCCAGCGCAATCACGTTCGGGCAAGCCGATACGCCAGAGCCGCAGTACACGATGATCGCACCATCCTTGTCCAGCTTACTGAAACGCTCTTCTAACACCCCGGTATCTGTCCAACGTCCATCCCAATCCAACACATCTTTCCAAAAATAATTCACCGCACCTGGAATATGTCCAGCCTTGGCATCAATCGGTTCCTCCAGACCGGCGTAGCGGCGGGCATCACGGGAGTCAATAAGTACGGCACTGCCACTTGCCGAAGCCTGCTGAACATCCTCAACACTTGTCAGCATGGCTGGCTGCACATTCACCTCAAACGAAGCCGGGATCTGAACGGGCACATCCGCGGTCACCGGGAATTTTGCGTTTTTCCAAGCGGAGAAACCTTCGTCCATGATATACACCTGTTCATGACCGATATAGCGAAGCAGCCACCATAGCCGAGATGCATTCATCCCGCCTTGATCGTCATAAGCAACAATACGACTATTGGAGCCGATGCCCGCTTTGGAGAGTCGACTTGCGAGAACAGCCGGATCAGGAAGCGGGTGACGTCCTCCGTGCGCAGACACAGGAGAAGACAGATCTTTTTCCAAATCGAGATAGACAGCCCCTGGAATATGTCCAGCTTCATAGGCTTGTCGTCCAGCCTCCGGTTGACCGAGCAAGAATCGGCAATCTGCAATAACGACATCCGGTTCATACATTCTGGCGAGCAGCCAGCGCATGGATACAATATTTTTCATCAAAATACACCGCCTTATGAGAGTGGTAGAGTCGTTTATAACTATGATTTACGAAAAAATACGTTATACCGTTGTAGGTTCAATAGGCCCTTTTCCCGCAACAGAGGCTTCTGTTGAAGCAATCTGAGGTTTGGTTTTGCCATATCGAATGAAGATCCATACCCCGAATATAATGACGACCCCGGCAGACATCTGTATTGCACTGAGCGATTCGCCGAGCAGCATCCAAGCCAGTAATGAAGAGAATACGGGTTCCCCAAGTACACCCATGGATACCGTCGTGGCATTCATATATTGAAGCAACCAGTTGAAGAGATAATGTCCGAAGATCGTTGGTACAATGGCAAGCAGCAGGAAGATTCCCCACTCTGACGCAGCGTAACCCCCGAATGGGTGGCCCATAATCATATTATATACCGCCAGCGTACAAGCAGCTACGAAGAACACCCAGAAGTTATACGAAAATGCACTAAGTCCTGCTCGTAAAAATTGACCCAGCAGCATATGGACAGCGACGGCAATTGTGCCAAGTAAAGACAGGATATCCCCTTGCAGGGCAGTACCTGCCAACTGGAAATCTCCTGCACCAATGACAATCGAGCCAAGCAGGGCGATGCCCATGCCGATGATCATCATGCGGTTAATTTTGGCTTTGAACAGCCATACCGAACCGGCAAGAATCAATATAGGCTCAAGCGCGAGAATAACGGTGGAACTGGCAACACTGGTGAGCCGCAGTGAACCCATCCAGAGCAGGAAATGAAGGGCCAACATCACACCGGATGCAAGCAGCAATCCCCACTGTCGTGCATTCAGACGCATCATCTCGTGTCTATATTTCCAGACAAAAGGGAGCATCAGCAGGTTGGTCAGAAATAAACGGTACATGGCAATGACCGCAACGTCTGCGGTAGACCAGCGTACAAAGATCGAAGAGAAAGAAATCGCGATAATGCCGACAAAGAATAACAGATAGATGGATCTGCCGGCACGGTTCAAACTTGTCATGGGTGTAGCTCCTTCTTGAAGTCTGATGGCGTAAATCACTTCATTATACAGGAGAAGGTAACCGCAGGAAAGATATATAGAGCGAAGAGATAAGTAGATTGTAACCGGGCTTGTAACTATTCTGTCATTCTCCCGATCCATTTTTCTATTAATCTTCTATATAGAGACATGAAACGAGATAATATACCAATAATCGGGAATAAATGAAAGTAAGGAAGTGGCATGACAGTGAGAGTCCAACAAGAGAGAGCGGGAGATCGTGGAAGTATTCCGCCTAGCACAAGTCGCAAGAAAACACATAAACGAAGAAAAATCCGGTATGGAAGGATTAGCATAGCTCTAATGCTTCTGGTATTGTTCGTTACCGGTGTAACCTATATATTCCTTGGCATGACGCATTGGATCAAAAGCGTTGTGGCGCCGCCTCCGATGACTGTAATCGAACAGCCGGCCAAGCTCGGCATGATACAAGTTACTCCGGATGCGAAGGAGGAGCCGGTACGGTTCCAGGGCCAGGTTCGCAAATTGGCATACATAACGTTTGATGATGGGCCAACTGAATATACAGAACAACTGCTGGATATATTGAAGCAACATGAGGCGAAAGCTACCTTTTTCATGATCGGACGACAGCTGAATCAGCATCCAGATGCAGTGAAACGGCTGTTGAAGGAAGGCAGTTATCCTGGACTTCATAGCATGACGCATAACTACAAAAAGCTGTATAAGAGCGGCAGTTCTGCAAACTTTGTGAAAGAGTTCAAAAAAGAGCAGAAGATGGTGCAAGACCTGATTGGTTTTACACCTCATCTGATTCGTGCACCTTATGGCAGCAGTCCACAGATCGGTGAGACGTTCAGAGGTGATATTGCTGCGGCCGGGTTCAAAATGTGGGACTGGACGACAGATTCACTCGATTGGAATCTTCCCGGTCAGCCAGACAAGATTGTGGCCCGGGTGAGCAAAAGTGTACATCGGGATAAGGAAGTGATTCTGATGCATGAGCGCGAGCAGACGGTTCAGGCTTTACCACGTATTCTGAAGTTACTCGAAGATCGGGGTTACGAGTTCGAAGTATACGATCCGGATGCACACTGGGTAGCCAATTTTAGCGGAGATACCCGCTTGTAATAGAACAACAAGATGATGCAAGAGAGGAAGGACTTTGGTGCTAACGAGTAAAAAAGTGGCGCTTGCAGCAGTTAGTGTATTGCTAGTTTTGCTGGCGAGTGGTTGTGGAGATCCGCAGGAGCCTGCGGCAAATCAGGTAAACCAATTGGTGCTCAGTGGTCAGAAGATTGATCAGAGTTTGAACAATCTGACCAGTCATGAGCAGGAAGATATGAAGTTATACAAGTCCATTTTAGACAAAGGCAAGAACAAAAACAGTGATCTCGAAGCACTTCTGGATCAGGCAGTAGATCATATTGATGAACGAAGCACGTTGTTGAAAGAGGCGGAAGAGGCCATGAAACAGACCAACGAGAAGGCGGTAGACCTGCGCAGTTCATTGAAAGAACTATCATTTGAAAACAAAGAAACGTTGGCACAGGCTGAGAAGGTGCTGGATCAATATGAAGCAAGAGCGCGTGCATTGGAAAATTTTATTGCCTCGTATCAGCTGAGTCTGAGTGCCGATGAGCAGTTGTATGATCTGATGAGAGAAAGTGCAGAACCTAATCTGGTTAAGATCAAGCGAGCCATTCGGTTACGAAATAGCGAATATGCGAAGCTTGCTGAATTCCGCAAGCAATTTAACCTCCAGACCAAAGCATTTAACGTAGCCAATGCCAAACTGGTACAGATGGATCAGGCCAGTTAGGTAGAGGACTACAAAAATCGTTCAGACATTTTGCATGATTGAGCTGCCTTTCTCCCGTGTAAGTACTAGTATACAGCCAAGCCAATGGATGAGAAGCAACATGGACAAGCATCATTGCGTATAAGCTAACGGAGGTGTTCATATGCGAAAAGGGAATAAAATGAAAGTCAGTGCATCACTCCTGGTTTTACTTATGGGATTCTCGCTTGTGGCTTGTGGGAACAGTAATCCTGCTGCACAGCCGCCAGTGAATAATAAGGAAGAACAGTCACCAGCACCGGAGCAACAACCGAATGAAAGTGCTGCAATAGAAGCAGAAGGTATTCTGACTGGGTGGGCTGATCCGCATACCGTTGAGATTCGAGTGAATGAGAAGCCGATGTCATTCCAGGTGAGCGAAGATCTGCAGAAGTCTATGGATGATATCGATGACGAAGATTCCGTTCGTTTCAAATATGTAGAGAAAACGATTGATGCAACAACAAAACAGTTGGTACTTACAGAGATTGCAAAGATTGAATCGAGTGATGACAATAACGCTTCCAATACAGGCGGTACAGTAACTTCCGATCGTCCGAAGACATCAGAGTTGGAAGCGACGGTAGAAGGAATGACCGAGAAACGTCCAGTCACACTGGCACAAGCGAAAGGTTATTCACTTTATGTGTTTGAACCGATGGCTTTTGACGCCGAAGACCATGAATTAACAATGAAGATTGATCCCGATTATGAGGTAGAGATTGAGAAGTTGCCGGTGAATTACAATCTGGATGCGCTGAAGATGGATGCCAAGGAAGAGTTGTCCGAGACCGGAGAAGTGAAGCAGTTAACGGCTGAACAACTCAGCAACGGCCCGATGAAGGATGCAAAATTGTACATGATGTCCCAGAATGATAAGAAAACAGAGTACTTTATTGTCAAAGAACTGGACGGGAATGGTTACATTTTCCACATCCAAGCACCTATTGGTGAACCTTCGGAAGGTTTCCTGCCCATGGCATATGCATCCCTTAATTCCATCATGAATGAGTAGAAAAGGGATGAGGCCCAAGGCTGAGCCAAACGATGTAGTAAATTTAAAAAAAGATTCCCTAAACAGCGTATTTCCTTGAGAGAGGAGGTGCGCTGTTTTATTAACGTTACTACAATGTAGATAGAATGTACCGTGCCATGCCACGCCGTGCATAGACAAAGAGCCGGAAGGAGCGATGCTGCAAAGGTTCCTCCCGGCTTCTTGGCCGTGTTTCTATTCAGTTTGCAGGATCGAACCCATGCCCTGATCCGTTACTCAGGTTAGTATAGTCGATTCCTTGCGCCCTCTAAGTTCTTGATAACGGGCGATTACATTCTGATGAACGGGATGTTCGTCGGGAATTCCCATGCGTTCACGGATGAAGGCGGAGACGCCATCTTCGCGAATCATGTGTTGTAGCTTCATGGCTTCCTCGTCGCGCTTGTCATTAAACAACATTGCGGCCGCCATAGCAGAAGTTAAATGAGGAATGTCAATTCCGAATTCAATGGCCTGCAGCGCTGGGCGAACAAGCCGATCATGAGGCGAAAGCTTGCGAAGGGGGGAACGTCCGACCCGGGTGACCTGATCCGTCAGGTTGGGATTGGCGAAGCGTTCCAGTATGGTGTCGATATATTTGTTATGCTTCTGTGCGTTGAATCCATGCTTCTGGATAAGCATCTGACCCGTCTCTTCCATAACATGGCGTACCTTGGCCCGAAGGGTGGAGTTACTCATCACCTGGCGGATCGTCTTGAATCCTTCGAGATAGCCGAAGTATGCAGCGACACAGTGGCCTGTATTGACCGTAAACATTTTACGCTCGATATAAGGTTCAAGCGAATCCACATAGTGGACGCCGTTTATTTTCTTGAATCCATCCAGAAGTGCTGGACGATGAACGACCCATTCGTAAAAAGGTTCAACAGTGACCTGCAGCGGGTCTTTGTGGTTTTGAGCCGGAACAATCCGGTCCACAGCTGCATTGGGGAAAGAAATATAACGTTCGGCTTTTTTGCGAGTTTGTTCATCCAGAAATGGATAGATGCGTTTCTTCAGCCTGGTGCTACCACCGATGGCATTTTCGCAAGCGATAATATGCAGTGGAGCCTGATTATTGTTTTTCATGCGAAGTTGAATGCCTTTGGCGATCGGTTCGGCGATATCTCCGAGTGCAGATACCCCCACCGCGGTTGTGATCAGATCGGCTGAAGCGATCTCTTCCGCAACCAGATTCTGCTCACTCACATTGATCGCCGTCACGTTGTTGACAATCGTAGTGTCCTGATCGTTATTGGCAAGTGTAATCGGATATTCCTGTCTCTCTTGAAGCATGGAGATTTTCTTCGGGTTACGTGCGACAAAGCAGACTTCGTAGTCGGAAGCGGACAACATATGACCGATAAAACCGCGGCCTATATTGCCCGCACCAAAATGTACAGCTTTCATGTGAACTCCCCCTTTAAGGATTAAATCGCGAAATTCGTGCAAACCTTAGACGGTAGTGACGAGTGGCTTCGAAATCAAATCGTTAAATGCAAGGTCAGTCAAGCAAGACAGCCGTTGGTGAGGCATATCGAATTCCAGTGTTCCTGTGATGGTATTCGAGATGACTACGCAGTGCATACCAGCCGCAGCAGCTGCACGCGCGCCGTTAGGTGAATCCTCAATCGCTACGGCTTCGTCTGCAGTTACTCCAAGGGCTTCAAGCGCTTGAGTGTAGAGTTCCGGGTCAGGCTTTACATTCGCTACATCATCTGCCGTACGAATGACTTCAAAATAATCTTTCAGTTTCAGTTGTTCCAGATGCTGTTCAACCCACTCCCGTTTGGAGCTGGAGGCTACAGCGAGTTTCAATCCGGCTTCACGTGCTTGTTCGAGATATTCCTGAATACCAGGACGCACCTTCTCTTTGTTCATCAATGCAGCGTGCTGCAACTGAACGGACTCCCTGAACGCTTCCCGATCGATCGGAAGATTCAAATCTGTGATGAGGTACTCATACGGATTAAATGTTTTTAGACTGGTCCCGATGCATTGTGAGTACATCTCCAGGGTTAGATCTACGCCATGTTCCTTGTAAGCATCACGAAAAGCAATATACCATGCTGTCTCTGTATCAATAATCGTTCCGTCGAAATCAAATACCAGTGCCTTAATCATAAATTTGTTCCTCCTGTTTCAGAATTAGTTTGGGATAAAATAAAATGAAAATTTTCTGCAAATTCATTTCCGTATATTCATTAACCCGCGGAATGTTATCTGACGCAGTTTATCGTTAATGAATATTAATTTGGGAAAAAATATGCGTTAAAAGCTAATAAAACCGTAACATAGGACAAACTTGGGGGTCAAGTGTGTTATGAATGTTTACATTGAAAGTTTTCGTATGTATGACGTGTTTTCAGAAAGTAATGAACCTTGCAAACCGTTAAGCCCTTTACATGTAAGCGGTGTACTGAATAAACTGTTTTTTCAGCATAATAAAATAAAAGAATTTTTATGAAAATTGGTTTTTCTGATCGTTCAACAGCTTTCGACACTTTTATAATAGAAGAAATCGTGTTCCTGTTATCAGGAATATTAGCTTTACGCCAGATTAAACACTGTGGGAAAATAGAAGAAAGATTCTGAAAGTATATGGAGTAAGGGAGGAAGACAAGCATGCTGCTAAGAGACCGTTTCAATGGCTGCTTCATCGGGCTTGCAGTGGGTGATGCGCTCGGAACTACCGTGGAATTCAGCAGTCCGGGTACGTTTGAACCTGTAACGGATATCGTGGGAGGCGGTGTATTCGGGTTGGAACCTGGACAGTGGACAGATGATACATCCATGGCTCTATGTTTGGCAGAAAGTCTGGTACGCAAGGCAAACTTCGATCCTGCGGATCAGATGCGCAGATACACCAATTGGTACAGGGTCGGGTATATGAGCAGCACAGGCGATTGCTTTGATATCGGCGGGGCAACGCGAAGTGCCTTGGAGAGATTTGAGATAACTGGGGAAGCTTACAGCGGATCAACTGACCCGATGACGGCAGGCAATGGCTCTATCATGAGGCTTGCTCCTGTCGCGATGGCTTATGCCAATCAACCAAACGAAATGGTCCGCTATGCCGGGTTGAGTTCTCGTACAACACATGCCGCAGCGGAAAGCGTAGAGGCATGTGAGGTATTGGCTGCCATACTTGTTGCTGGACTGCGCGGAGTGGACAAGAGCGTCATGCTGATGCCGGAGACATGCAGACAGTGGAGGGAAGAACCTGCCTTTTCGCCCGCTATTGAAGAGGTTGTTATGGGTTCCTATCAGAGCAAAGAACCGCCGGAAATTAAGGGCAGTGGTTACGTGGTTCGTTCACTTGAGGCAGCACTTTGGGCGTTCCATAAATCGGCGAACTTTGAAGAAGGTGCGTTGCTAGCTGTTAATCTGGGTGATGATGCGGATACCACGGGTGCGGTGTATGGGCAGATTGCAGGTGCTTATTATGGACTGAGTGGTATTCCGGCACACTGGCGGGACAAGCTGGCTATGCGTGAAACGTTCGAACAACTAACAGAAGCCTTGTGGTTGAAGGCGACAGAAAATCGTTGATTAAGAGACTGGAGAAGAGAACATCTATGAGCACGACTGGACACAATACAGGATACAAAACAGAACTAGAGGCTTCGCAGCCGGGTAAACGTGGGGCGTTTCCATTGTCCCTGTTATGCCTGACGATTGGCGCTTTTGCGATTGGTATGACTGAATTTATCATTATGGGCCTGCTGCCCAATGTGGCAACAGACTTGAATGTAAGCATTCCGCAGGCAGGACAACTCATTACGGGATATGCGCTTGGTGTAGCGGTAGGTGCGCCGATTTTAACCGTGTTTACGCACAAGATTCCACAGAAAAAACTACTGGTGCTGCTCATGTGCATTTTCATTATCGGGAACGCATTGTCCGTTATTGCTCCCACCTATGGGTTGTTAATCTCGGCACGGATCTTAACGGCATTTGCCCATGGTACGTTCCTTGGTGTAGGTTCAATCATGGCAACACGGCTTGTTGCGCCAGAGAGAAGGGCGGGAGCGGTATCGGTTGTTCTCGCGGGGCTAACGATTGCCAACATCATTGGCGTTCCGTTTGGTACATTTATCGGGCAACAGCTTGGGTGGAGATCATCCTTCGGAGCCATTACAATTCTTGGCATTATCTCATTAATGGGAATTATTCGTTTTATTCCGGTTATTGCGCAAGGACCGCCTGCAAACCTCGGTCAGCAATTCCGAAATCTGGTACGTCCACAAGTGTTGCTGGTTCTGCTTATTGGGGCGTTGGGGTGCGGAAGTTTGTTTACAGTCTTCACCTATATTACGCCGATGCTTGTGGATATTAGTGGTTTTGCGGAGCAAAGTGTGACTTGGATTCTGGTGTTGTTTGGCTTCGGTGTAACCTTGGGCAATATGGTTGGCGGCCGTCTGGCAGACTGGAAGCTGATGCCTTCGTTGATCGTCAACTTTGGGATACTGGCGGTTCTTTTGGCTGCACTTACGATTACACTAGAGAATCCTTATCTCGCGGTAATCACCATATTCTTCTGGGGTGTAGCTGCTTTTGGTATTATGCCGGGACTTCAGATTCGGATTATGAATATGACTCGTGAAGCACCGCTGCTTGCGACAACCTCAAGTCATTCGGCATTTAACCTGGGAAATGCCGCCGGTGCCTATATGGGTGGGTATGCAATTACGCATACGGGACTTATCTCAGTGCCTTTGTATGCCGCAGTAATTGCTGCACTGGGTTTGCTGGGCTTGTTCATCAGTCTGTTGATGAAAGACAGACTGGCTTCACCCGAGGGTGCAGAGGCAGTTAATCCAGTATCCGTACACTAAACAGATGTCAAGAAAGCCTCAGCCATCCTGTGTAACCAGGAGCTGAGGCTTTTTGGGTATGTTGTTTTAATAGATTTCAAGCTCATTGATTCGCACATAGGTTGACTGATGGGAAGGACCTTTACTCGCTACGACACGGATCTTGGAGGTACTGACTGCTGAAAATGTGTGTGAACGCATTAACTCTTGATTGCCTGTAATCTGTACAAGATTCACCCAATTTGAGCCATTCCAGTATTGCAGATCATAATTGGCAAGCGGGTATCCCTGGGTGGTATACAGATCAATTCGCTGGATTGAACTCAATGCCGGCAAATCAATGACGACATATTGGGGAAGTGAGGAATTACGGTTATTGGCCCAGCTATAATTTTCCCCCAAGGCCGTGTTACGATCCCCGTCATTAATTCGGGCTGCTGAATACCCGGGATAGGTGGAAGTTACCGTTATGGCAGCATTTCGTGCCAGGTTCTGTCCGGTTCCCGGATTGGTAGGGGTTTTCACCAGATTCACCAAATTCCAGCGCAGCTCGAAGAGTTTGAAGGACTTATTAAATACAGCTCCTTCTCCTTTGACGAGAGCATCAATCTTTAGAGACATGGTACTGGGCACATTATTGCTGCTTGTCCATTTCCCTGTGCCTTCAATGCCGGCAAAAACACTTACCTCAAGTATTTTTTTGCCGGCAATTTTCAGACCGACTTCCGCTTTGGCTCCTGCCCAAGCAGTGATCTGTCCTTCAATTTTATGGGTTACCGTAAGATATCTGTTCACACTGCTGTAAGGCTGGATCTTCACGGGAATAAAGACACGTGTTTTCCCTTTGACTCCCGCGGTAACCGTGTATCCCTGATCGACCTGAAATTCAAAGGTGACGTTGCCGTCAATACCAATGACCAGAAAAACGCCGACAGATACGGCTCCGAGGTTGCCAGCACCAATGTTGAAGCCCATGATTGGAACTTTAACTTCTTTTTTGAACTTGGCATCACCTTTGATATAGATGTTGGCTTTCTCACCAGCAGTAAATTTCAGATCATATTTCCCCCAAAATCCGTATTTCCCCGTAACTTTGGGTGCAATCAAGGTGAGCTTGCCACCTGCTTCAACGAACACTTTGTTACCGTTTGCATTTTGTTGATTTACAAGTACCTTCTTGAAATCACAGACAAACTCATTGCCGGATTTTTTGCAATTGGCAAAATCACCTGCTCCAGCAGCGCGAATCACATCATTCAGATCCGTTGAATTAATATCAGTTAATTCCGTGGAGTTTATTTCATTCAGATCCATATCGTTTGTATCATTCATGTCCATGGAATTCACATCATTCAGATCCATGGGCGCGATATCCGTGGAAGCGATATCCATTGTTTCTGCATCCGCAAGCATGTCCATATTTGCATCTAAATCGTTTTGAATGGTGTTGTCGATGTTGAACTGTCGCATTTCAGCATCATCAGTTATATCGGTCTCTAACAAGGAAGGGGTTTCCTGAACAAGCCATTCCTTGCTATCCAATACCATCTCAGGATCAGGCATGACGATGTTACGCTCTTCGAACGAGACCTCTTGCTCGGGAATATCATAGTAATCGAACAATTCCTCCACACCCGGAGTGGTGTAATCTACCCGCATACCACCAGAGCTTCTATTGACGCTTGTAACTTTGATAGCCCGGGCAGAAGACTGATCGAGAAAGATCTGACCAGGAGCTAGGTTATTACCGATTTGGGCAGCTTCTTGGGTGCTAAGTTCTATAGAACCTTTCTCTTCCACCGTTTCAAAGACGGCATTTACCACGGGAAGTCTCTTCACCATGGAAGCAGGCATGGGTTGGGTCGGTTTTAACTGATAATCGACTTGCTCGAATTGACCGGAAGAAGAAATGGGATTGCTAATAGCCAGTCCATCTTCGGATACGTTAAACGAGATTCGAAAATATGCTTCTGAAACTGGAGCATCCACATTGGTCTTGCCTGCCCAGATCCAGCGTGCACTGGTCTCCTCAGGCATGCCGCTAATCTGTTTCCAAGGATCACTGCCATACCGTCCGAAGTCAGTAGCACGTGACCATGACGAATCATCGAATTTGGGTTGCTCCCAACCTTCGACATATCGTTCAGATACTTTCCAGTTGAAATCCGTAACCAGATTCTCATCTCCGTAGCTAAGGTCTGCCAGCAGTCCTGCATAGAGGCCTATATCCTTCGCTTGAACCGCAATCACATTGATGCCAGATTGAATCGGCACAGGGAACGTATAGGCTTTGGCCCAGTCGGTGCCTTTTCCCGTCTGTCTTCCGTTTATAAAAAGTGTGAACTCATCATCTGCGGTTATGGATATTTTTCCTTCATTGTTAGATGCAGCATAGACATTGGATGGCCATAACCCCACAAGTAAAGGCAGCAATAATGTAATCACCAGGAATGAAACCCATGATTTTTTGATCGACAAGCGTACATTGAACATCATCATTTTCCTCCCAAAATATAAAGTAGTTGCAAAAGATATAGGCGGCCGAAACGTTGAGAAACTTTTGCGTAAGCATATCTCAGAAGAAAAATATTATAAATCTATTGAAATTGTTCATAGACACCCCCCTATGGAAGCTATAATAAGGTAAAATATTCAATTTAACAACAGTATTTTACATTTTTAATTATGATTCGAGGATAAAGAAGAAAAACTCTGATGCTCTAAGATTCATTGAATTGAATCGATAGAAATGAAAATATTGTTGCAAAAAATGGATAAATAAGTTTAAATATACTATATAAGTAATTCTATGTCGGGAAAACAGAGTGAAATCTACATGTTTCAGTGTTTTTCTGAAGGGAAGGGAGGTGATCTAACCTGTTTATTGTAAGGGCTTTCAATTTTGGGTTGAGAGGAAGCTTGCTTCACCGCTTTAGAAAAAGTTGAACTTCAGCATCAAGCGTACTCCAGTGAAACATCGAGAAACGCATACTTAAGTTTGACAAAATTGAGAGGAGAAATTGAGATGAAAAAACGTATTTCAATCCTTTTAAGTCTTTCGATAGTCGTTGCCATGATTGCCCCAACAATGGCTTTTGCTACGGATTCCAGCGAGGTTGGTGCTCAGAACACAGCGTATGAATCTATGAATGTATCCAGCAATGACGCAAACAATGCTCTGGCTAACACTCCGGTGGTGCCGGCACCACCGGGTTTTGATGGCTATCGAAACAATATTCCGCATGGAAATACCAATCTGATATCCTATTACTCCACAACGGTGGGCAATACACGCAAAGCGACCGTGTATACACCGCCAGGATATTCTCCGAATAAAAAGTATAACGTCCTGTATCTCCTGCATGGCATCGGCGGAGATGAGTATGAGTGGGTTAACGCAATGAAACCCAAGAACATTCTGGACAACCTGTATTCGGAAGGTAAGTTGTCTCAGATGATCGTTGTCATGCCGAATGGCCGTGCCATGAAGGACGACCGTCCAGTCGGTGACATTTTTGCTCCGGACAAAGTGGCTGCGTTTGAACGGTTTGAGCAAGATCTGCTCAAGGATCTGATTCCTCATATCGAAGCCAATTATCCGGTGTACAAAGACAAGAATAGTCGTGCGCTGGCCGGTCTGTCCATGGGTGGTGGGCAGTCGCTTAACTTCGGATTGAAAAATCTGAATACCTTCGCTTGGGTAGGGGCCTTCTCGGCTGCACCGAATACGCAATCTGTATCACAGCTGGTTTCCAACCCGGGACAAGTCGCCAGCCAACTCAAATTGTTGTGGATCTCCTGCGGATCAAGTGATGGTCTGTTATGGGTCAGCCAGAACTTCAAAAACGGCTTGAGTAGCATGAATATTCCGCATACGTTTTATCTGGATGTAGGTGGACACGAACCATCTGTCTGGAACAGTGGACTGTATCAGTTCTCTCAACGAATCTTCAAATGATTTAATTTGAATTAGCTTCTTGAAGCAATTGACAGGAGAAACAGGAATTCATATCGATATGCAGCCTCAGTTCTGTTCTGCACAGGGCTGGGGCTTTATGTTGGTTAGTGTGCGAATATGACATGATGAATGAGAGAGAATATGTTAGCATGAAGGAAGCAGATCCACATGGAGCGGGTAGTTAATTACATAGGTAGATACATGAAGGAGCGAAATAGGATGTTCTATTACAAAGGTGCATTCCGGGAAACGGACAATGTGATCTATTTTAAAAGCGATGTTTCATTAACGGAGAGCGATGTCGTTATATTTGGGGAGAAAACATATTTTATCGAAAGTGTGGAAAAAGAATTTCTCCTGCTTCAGCGGGTGGGTTCCATTGTCTCTGTGAGCCTGTGAAATAACTACAGAAGCTTCACCTTTTTCAAGTGTACGTGCACTTCTGGGCCTCTGCCTACATACAATAGATCGACCCTGTTCCCACATGTGCTCAGGCCAGATCGTTGTAAAACTGCAGGAGGTGTCATCTGTGCCCGGATTGTTTACCGCAATTGCTCTATTCATTAAAGAGTTAACGTTACTCGTCTCGTATGTCAAAAATAATGCGTTCCCCCAGCCACTGGCTGAGGGTGATGAAGCCAAACATTTACGCCTTATGGCTGAAGGCAATGCCCACTCTCGCAATTTGCTCATTGAACACAATCTGCGCCTCGTCGCGCATATCGTCAAGAAGTTCGACAATACGGGTGAAGATCAGGAAGACCTGATTTCCATCGGAACCATTGGTTTGATCAAAGCCATCGAAAGTTTTCAACAAGGCAAAGGTACGAAGCTTGCCACATTTGCGGCGAGATGTATTGAAAACGAGATACTTATGCATCTGCGTTCCCTGAAGAAAACACGCAAAGATGTATCCCTGCACGACCCCATTGGTACGGACAAAGAAGGCAATGAAATTACATTAATCGATATCCTTGGCACAGAAGCTGATGATGTTGTAGATCGGGTACAGCTCAAGATTGAAAAAAGCAAAATTTATCGCAATCTCGACATCCTGGATGATAGGGAGAAGGAAGTTGTAATCGGTCGATTTGGCCTGGAAGCGGGCGGGGAAGAACGAACTCAACGCGAAATTGCGAAGGAACTGGGCATCTCACGTTCTTATGTATCACGGATTGAGAAGCGGGCGTTAATGAAGCTGTATCATGAGTTTTATAAGCAAAAATAGTTGCTGGTTAGATAGCGCTGTTCGTTAAAACGATGGTGCTTTCCGAACCCATTAATTGTAGCTGGATGCATGAAGATCGAAAATTTGATACACTGCGCTCTCTGAAATTGGTACGGACAAAGAGGGCAATGAAATTACACTGATCGATATCCTCGGAACAGATTGGATAAGCAAAGAAATTACTAAACAGACCAGAGGGCGCCTTTATCGGGGCCCTTTTAACTGTGAGGATGCTTGAAATTGGGTCTAATTCGTATTTATTATTTGGGATTATAACCTAAATAAAGGAATTTATATCTACTTCGAAGAATATCTTGTACATAGACCAATTTAATATATGAGGAGTACATCTTAATGAAGCAGCTTTTTCTGAAAATTCCACTTTGGTTTTGGTTCATCTGGATCTTAGGATTTATGATGATCGTGTTCAACTCGTTTCAATGGTATTCCAGTGTTATCAACTTTATTGCGTTAATCATGATTAATGTTGCTAATGCGATTCGAATTTGGAAAAACGATCGACCATTAGCGATTGCCTTTTTATTCGTTTCCGTTCTATGCTTGGTTTATATTTTAATATATTTCCTTAGGTATGTATGGTAAACATGTACATAATCAGGAACTGTCTCAAAAGGGATTCCGCCTCGCACAATTGCTAACGAACCTACCGCACCTTAAATGGTAGATCATTAACGGTTGCAAGATTTAACGAACCTCAGTAACGCTATTTCGTCATAAGAGGGGTTCCGAACCTAAAAATTCCAGTAAATCGACGAATTAGCGTCTCTGTGATTCGTTAGATCTCAGATCTAGGCAAATGGAAGCGAATAGCGTGTGTCAGGTTGATTAGAGCAAAATAACACAGCAAAGAGGATGTCACCCGTCATATCCATGACTTATGGGACATCCTTTTTGCTGTGCAAAAAAATATATAAAGAGGGATATGTATTCTGGGCAGATTATTATATGATGATTAATATTATTTTTCATCGTAGAGAGCATGTGCAGAAAGAGAGTGGTGGTTGATCATGCAGCAAGAAACGTTAACAAGGGGATTAAAGAACAGGCACGTGCAGTTGATGGCGATCGGAGGTGCGATCGGTACAGGTCTGTTTCTCGGAGCAGGCAAAACGATCCAGCTAACAGGGCCATCCATCTTGCTGGCCTACATTATTACGGGTGTTGTGTTGTTCCTGATCATGCGTGCATTGGGGGAGCTGCTGTTAAGCAACTTGCAGTATCATTCCTTTGTCGATTTTGTGCGTGATTACCTGGGAAATATGGCGGCATTTATTACAGGCTGGACCTACTGGTTCTGCTGGATCTCCATTGCCATGGCTGATATTACGGCAGTTGGATTGTATACGCAGTTCTGGTTTCCGAATGTACCTCAGTGGATGCCGGGATTAATTGCGTTAGTCATTTTGCTAATCATGAACTTGGCAACGGTCAAGTTGTTTGGGGAGATGGAATTCTGGTTTGCCCTGATTAAAGTCGTGGCTATTCTTGCACTCATTGTTGTTGGTTTATATATGATATTCAAAGGTTTTACAACGGATCAGGGTCCAGCGAGCTTCACCAATCTGTGGAGTCATGGGGGATGGTTCCCGAATGGACTGCATGGGTTCATCATATCGTTCCAGATGGTAGTGTTCGCCTTTGTAGGCATGGAACTGGTGGGACTCACAGCAGGGGAAACGGAGAACCCGGAGAAGGTTATTCCGAGAGCAATTAACCAGATCCCGATCCGGGTACTGCTCTTCTATGTTGGTGCACTGCTGATTATTATGAGTATCTACCCGTGGAACGCCATTGTGCCGACTGAAAGTCCGTTTGTACAAGTGTTTGCCGCTGTGGGTATTGCGGCTGCTGCAGGCATTGTGAACTTCGTGGTACTGACGTCCGCAGCGTCAGCGTGTAATAGTGCCATTTTCAGTACAAGCCGTATGGTGTTCTCCATGGCAAAGGATCACAACGCACCTGAATCATTTGCAAGACTGAACAAGAGGAAAGTCCCTTCCAATGCGCTGTTTTTCTCCACGATTGTTATTCTGATCGCGATTGTGCTGAACTATATCATGCCAGAGGGCGTGTTTACGCTGATCACGAGCGTGTCAACCGTGTGTTTTATCTTTGTCTGGGGCATCATGGTGATCTGTCATCTCCGATATCGTCGTACTCAGCCGGAACTGGCGAGTCGCAGCCGCTTCAAACTGCCACTTTATCCGTTCTCGAACTACTTGATCCTAGCGTTTTTGGCATTTGTACTGGTGGTACTGGCATTGGCCGAGGATACGCGTGTGGCACTGTTTGTCACGCCGGTGTGGTTTATTCTTGTTGCGGGGATTTACCTTTTTAAAAAGAAAAATTTGAGTAGTAACAGACAGTAGGTGTTACCATTGTCGCCAAATAAAGCCGCCCAATGATATTGGGCGGTTATTCGTATTTAAATTCTTGCAGCCCCTTTGCTTTCACGAATGCCTGCGTAGATGGCATCACAAATATCGGTGGTATACTGGCCCGACATCCCTTCAAGTGCAGTGTTGGTGAACGCTGCAACACTAAGTTCTTCTTTTGGATCAACAAACCAGGAATGGCCGTAAGTTCCACCCATTCGCCACGTACCCGCTGATTCCGGTGTACCCGCTGCCGCAGGATCTTTAAGTACGGTAAAACCAAGGCCAAACCCTCTGCCTGGCCAGTATGGCATCACGAGATCACCGATTTGATTGGTAGACATCTCAGCCGCAACGGCTTCTGCAAGGATAGGCTGTCCCCCTTGTCGCAATGCTTCAAGTAAAGTAAGAAAATCTCCGGTACTTCCAACCATACCGGCTCCGCCTGATGGATAAGCCGAAGGTTGATTCGCACGATTGGGGGCAAGCCGGAAACCGGCAGTCCCTTCAATAAAAGGAACCTGCTCCAATTGATTATGGAGAAGACGCGGTTCTTCAGATCCATCAGCGTATGCAGCGGTCAATCGATCCGAATCGACTGCAACAAAGTCAGTGTCCGTCATGTGAAGTGGACGAGTAACCAGCAGTTGAACAGCTTCTCTTAATGACATTCCGGTTACCTTTTCAATAACGGCTCCGAGTACATCTGTCGCGATGGAATACCTCCACATGTCTCCTGGCTCATATATAAGAGGAACAGAAGCAAGCCTTTGGAGATTCTCCTCCAGACTTAATTCAGATAAATCCATTCCATCCGAGATACCTGCACGTTCATAGGTTCCTTGCTCTTCTTGGAAAAACCGATAGGTCAAGCCAGCGGTGTGTGTCATCAATTGTTGAATTGTTATTTGGGTGTCCTGACCATTGGCAAGCTTGGGCCGGAATGCAGGTAGCCAGCGAGTCACCGGATCATGCAGATTCAGCTTTCCTTGTGAGACCAAAGCCAGAGCTGCTGTGGACACAATGGGTTTAGTTACGGAAGCCAGTCGAAACAGAGCGTTTTCTGCCATGGTACGTTTTTGCTCCCTGTCTGCGAAACCAGCTGCCCGGCTGTATATCAGTTCCCCTCCTAATGCAACCTGTACAACCGTTCCTACGATTCTTTTTTCGCTTATCGCGCGGTCCATGGCTTCATCCAAATAATTATGCAATGTCGTCATGTCTTCTTTTCCCATGTTTATCTTCCTCTCACCAACTGATGTATTTGATTTCTCGTGTTAACTGTGTTTATTATATAAATGATTGATCTTGTATTACATAGTTTGTTAAAGGCATTATAATGAATTGGCGAATATACTTAAGGTAATTTCTGAATATATCTTATGTATTTAAAGGAGCGGATCACATGGACGAAATAGATCAGCATATTCTGTATCACTTGGAGAATCAGGCGAGATTATCCATGACCGAACTAGGCAAATTAGTAGGTTTATCTCAACCAGCTGTGACTGAACGAGTCAAACGAATGGAAGAAAAGGGGATTATCGAGGAATATCGTACGGTGATCTCCCCATCCAAATTGGGCAAGCAGAGCACAGCATATGTTCTTTTTCGTACACGGGATTGTTATCCCTTCCTGGATTTCTGCCGTGCGTCACCTGAAGTCGTGGAATGTTATCGGATTAGCGGGGAGTATAACTACTTGCTGAAAATCCTCACAGACACGATCCAGGGACTTGAAGAGTTCCAGAACAAGTGTGACCCCTACGGGACTTACATGACCTTGATTACGATGTCTTCTCCGATTGCACATAAAAATCTGATGCAAGGACCGAATTTGCTGGCACAGGCAGAATAAGACCGCAGTCTATATAACTTAAAAATGAAATGCAAAAGAGGAGTTCACATCAAGTGAACTCCTCTTTTGTCCTTTGTGTCACTCATGGTGTCTCATGCAAAATGCCTTCCTGTTAATTTGCTTTGGGGAATCCATATTTATAAGCACGCATAGCTACAAGCAACGCAGGAATGAGCAAGATAAACAGCGCCCCAGAAAGGTATCCTGCTCCAAACACTTCAAGAAGGATGCCCCCGATGATGCCTCCTCCGCCAATCGCCAGATTCCATGCTGTAACCAGCATCGATTGGGCGACATCTGTGCTTTTGCCTCCGGCTTGAGCGATGGCAGTCTGTAACAGTGTCGCGGCCCCGCCAAACGTAATTCCCCAGATCATGATGCCAAAGATAATCATCACAGGTTGATGAGTACCGATTCCCATCACGACAGACGCGAGAGCGAATGCTGCCAGACTGATAATCACTAATCTACGCAAAAATCGGTCAATGAGCATTCCGGTTAACCAAATTCCCACAATGGAAGTGATACCGAAAATGAGCAAAATCAAGTCTACTCTGTTAGCAAATACGGTCTGGGCAAGGTAGGGAGAAATATAGGTGTAAAGGATATTATGGGCCAGCATCCAGGCCAGAACAACAAACAGAATGGGCCTAACTCCGGGAATTAAAAACACCTTATGCAGTGGAAGACGTTCCCCAGCCGGTTCTCCTGCAAAATCCGGCATTTTCCAGAGAACCCATACGATTAAAGCTGCGGTCAGAAGAGATACAATCCCGAAGATGAGGCGCCAGCCGATATAAGAACTGAGAAAACTGCCAATTGGGACACCCAGGGCTAACGCCACCGGTGTGCCGACCATAGCCACGGCCATGGCCTTGCCTTTTAACGAATCCGGGACCATCCGACGAGCATAACCTGCTGTCATTCCCCATAACACACCGGCAGAGACACCGGCCATGAAACGAGCAGCAAGTGTCAGGATATAATCTGAGGATATTGCGGTAACGGTGTTAAAGACAAGAAAGCCACCGATGCATACCAGCAGAAGAGGTCGGCGTCTCCATCCACGTGTAGCAGCAGTCAAGGGAATGGCAGCAACAAGTGATCCAATGGCATAAAGAGTCACCAACTGTCCAGTGAGGGATTCGGTGACCCCCAAGTCTTTTGCAATTTGCGGCAGCAGTCCCGCAGGCAGGCTTTCAGTGAGGATGCAAATGAAGCCAGCCATGGCTAAAGCAAGTAGTCCCGCCCACGGAAGGCGTTCTGAAGATATGGAAGGCAGCTCCCTTTGCTTGGGGAGGGATGTGTTAATGGCCATGAACTAAAACCTCTTTTCTTATTGTTTAATCCTATCCAGAACTATGCATATAAGCTTATCTAAAAAAAACAAACTTTTGCATACAGGATTAAAGGTAAGAAGGAGGTCTTAACATGGTATTTATTTTATTTTGTGAGTTTTTCCGTTAATTCAAAAGGGTGCTGTCTGTTCAACCATTCAAGAATGAGTTTGACAGGTTCCAAGTACCGTTGGCCTACCAGTAAACCCGTATGGGTTGTATCCCAAAGTCCGGCATATGCAGCGCCCAGTTGCTTGGCAGTTAATTGGCCTCTCTGATCTTCGTCTTCACAGGAAACAGCCTTGATCACCAAGCTGGGACAATGGATCAGGTCGCCATTAATGGATATTCCATCGGCTCCACACAGGGCTGAAAAGGTAGCAAATGCCTTCGCAGATTCCGTTTGCAGATATTTTCGCTGAAAAGCAATGTCTTCTGCCGTCTCATCTATACTGGTCAGTTCATCACGGACAGGTGCAGGCATGATGATGTCCGATACGGTGGCTCGATCTGTTTCAGGATAAGGCACGGCGTCGTGGACCTCTTTGCTTATACTGGCATCAATTACAACCAGGCCTGCGAGAGTAACGGTTTCGGCAATCTTTTGACTGAGAATCCCACCCATGCTGAAGCCAATAAGAACGGGAGGTTCGTTGATCCCGGCTAACACTTCACGAATATCTTCCAAATAATCGTCAAACGTAATCTTTGTCATGTCCATGACCCGACTCATGTAATGACTTCTCAAGTTCATGACATAACAGGTCCAACCCTGCTGGACAAAGTGGGGGATGTATTTGCTCCACATCCAGCTGCCTGTATAGGCACCGTGAAGAAACAGCAGTGGGGGCTTCTTGGTCACTGTTTCGGCATCATGAGACAGGGTTCCTTCGAAAATCTCCAAGTGCAAATCATGTTCTCCGATCTTCTTGACCTCATGAATCGGTAATAATTTTGTGTAATCTGTCATACTAAAAACCTCCTCCAAGATATTGGTTTGATATCAAACTATTTCTCCAAAAAAAATTAGAAGTTACCATGAATTTTCATTAAAATTCGAAGCAGTTCCTTTTTCTCCGCTTCCGTAACGTCCGCATAGAACGCGTCCAGCATGCGCTGCGATATCTCTTCAAAGACCGGCTTTAATTCTTCGCCTTTTGCAGTCAAAGCGACATGAACAACGCGTGAATCTGCTGCATCACGCTCTTTGACGACGTATCCTGTCCGCACCAATTTGTCCACAAGTGCAGTCACCGTGGATTTATCCTTGCCAATTTTTTTGGCGATTTCAGCCATGGTCATCCTGTGATTGTTATACAGGGCATAGATAATATCTCCATGGGACGTGGCGAGATCCTGAATTCCTTGCTCAGCCATCTCGGCCAGGATGAAGCGGTTGACCTTCTCTTTAATTTTGGATATGAGTGAAATAGCGTCTCTTGTTTTCATAAGTGTAATATAGTTTGTTATCAAACTAATGTCAAGCTTTGATCCATAATCTATTACATGCGCAGTATAGTAAAAGAGCAGTGAGAATTTCTTCTCCTGCTCCTTTGCTCCAGTTATTACTTGATTGGATTAGCTTTCATTTCCTGTCCCATTTTCTCAATACCATCCAGAATTTGATATCCATAACCCCAGAACTGGCTGAAATCTGTGACATAGATCTGTTTGTTCTTGATTGCGTTCATACTTTGCAGGGCAGGGTTGGCATACAGATTTTGAATCAGCTTGTCGATATCCGGTGAACCGGCGTACGCAGACAAGAGCAGATAGTCCGGGTTCGCTGTGATCAGTTGTTCAACACTTACCTCACCTTGCACACCATCAAACGTATTTTTCAGCTTCAACAGTCCCAGTGCATCAAGCTGATACGTATCGGTCTGCATGCTGCTTACCGTAATAGTGTCTTCCGTAGCAGGTACGATGTAGGCAAAAGAATGCTCAGGCTGATCGGCTACACTTGCCTTAATGGCTTCAACACGAGTCTTCAGACTTTCTGTGAATGTTGTGGCATTTTCTTGAACGTCGAAGATCTGCCCAAGTTGTGCGATATCGCTATACAGGCTATCGAGTGTGCCTTTGTGATTCGTCGTTTGCAAGAATGTGCGAATATTCATCTCATTCAATCCATCGACGGTACCCACACCCCAGTCTGCATCAGCGAACAGGTCACCCCGTCCGAGTACCAGATCCGGGCTTGCACCTACAACCAGCTCTTTACCTACGTAATCCTTGGACAATACCGGAATTTTGGCGAAATCATCAGCCACATCCGGTGTAACGGAACCATATAGAGCAGCAACACCGACCATTTTATCGGTCAGACCCAACTTGATGAGCATCTCTGCCGCAGATTGGGTATTCGCAACCACACGTTCAGGCGCTTTATCGAATACTTGCACTTTCGGTTTCCATTCGCCGCCCTCACCCGAGATTGTGAAATTCTCAATAGTGAGCGGGTACGTCGTTTTATTTGTATTCTCAGCAGGAGTTGAGTTTTCTGTCGCGGTAGTTGTTGAAGTTGTTCCTTCGGCAGGGGAAGAAGTTGAAGCATTCGAACAGGCTGCAAGCAGCAGTAACAGGAGACTCAGAGCAGCGAAACCAATGGTTCTGGATGTGAATTTCATGAAATGGTGAACCCCTTTTCGATGTGTTTTAAATTGACAAAGATAATCATTCTCAATTATAATCCGAGAAAATGCTTTGTAAATAGCTAAATTGAATATGTTCTACATTTTACATGAATTGATGGGGGAAGAGATGGCACAGACGGTTCAGGTTCAGACGCAGCGTATGGGGAAAAGGGAGTCTCTGATTCATAGTAAATCCGGGTTTGCTTTACTGATTGCAGCTTTAATCATGATTACGCTTATTTCTGTAGGAATCGCGGTTTCCATTGGACAGGTTCGTATTCCGCTGGCGGAATCATATCGTATTCTTTTGTACAAATTAACGGGATTCCAGTGGGGAACAACACCCATTGAGGCAGGTTCCTTTACCGATATCATCTGGCAGATTCGTTTCCCGCGTGTGCTGATGGCGATGTTTATCGGTGCAGGCTTGGCCTTGTGCGGTGCTGTTATGCAGGCTGCTGTGCAGAATCCACTGGCTGATCCATACATACTGGGTATATCCTCAGGTGCTTCACTTGGAGCAACCTTTGCGATTCTCATTGGATTCGGTGCAATTGGGTGGCTTGGTCAGACCGGGGTGGCTTTCTGGGCCTTTGCCGGAGCGATGGGTGCATCCTTACTGGTCCTGACTTTGGCAGGGATTCGGGGGAAAATGACGTCGGTCAAGCTGGTGCTTGCCGGAATGGTGATTAACGCGCTGTGCAGCGCATTTTCGAACTTTATTATTTATTTTGCCAACAATGCTGAAGGCATCAAAACGGTGACATTCTGGACCATGGGCAGTCTGGCGTCTTCTGGATGGAACAAGCTTCCACTCGTAGGTATCGTCGTGCTGGTGGCGATTCTATTCTTCCTTTTACAGTCCAGAGTTCTCAATACGATGTTATTGGGGGATGAAGCAGCTGTCACACTGGGCATTAATCTGAGTGTGTACCGCAGGGTGTACATGCTGTTAACGGCTTTGGTGACAGGCGTCATGGTGGCGAGCTGTGGCATGATTGGTTTCGTGGGACTCATTATTCCGCATATCGTCAGAGGTCTGGTGGGTTCCGACCATCGTAAAGTGATGCCTGTATCCGTGCTGTTTGGAGCCATTTTCCTGATTTGGACGGATGTGATCGCAAGATCCCTGATATCCAGCGTGGAGCTGCCAATCGGTATTATTACAGCCATGATTGGTGCACCCATGTTTATGTATATGCTGGTCAAAAAAGGCTACGGTTTTGGAGGAAATTAAACATGAAGCTGAACGTAGAAAATGTATCCATCTCTGTGCTGAACACGGACATCATCAAGGACATATCTTTACAGGTGGACGGCAAACAGTTCGTTGGACTGATCGGACCGAATGGTTGTGGGAAGTCAACGCTACTCAAGAGCATCTATAAAGTGATCAAACCTCAGCAAGGCAAGGTTTTTCTGGACCATACCGATATTCTCAAATCCAGCCCAAAGGTTGTATCCAGACATATGGGCGTTGTTGGCCAGTTTAATGAATTGAGTTTTGATTTTACGGTGCGCGAGATGGTCATGATGGGGCGTACCCCGCACAAAAAAATGCTGGAGACGGATAATGAACGGGATCACGAAATCGTAGAGCAGGCTTTGGAAAAAGTACATCTGACTGGACATGCAGACCGCAATTACGTGTCTCTGTCTGGTGGAGAGAAACAGCGTGTCGTATTGGCGCGTGTTCTGGCACAGCAACCTCAATTCCTGATCCTGGACGAGCCGACGAACCATCTGGACATCAAATACCAACTTCAGATTCTAAATATTGTCCGTGGACTCGGGATTGGCATATTGGCAGCGTTGCATGATCTTGAACTCGCCGCAGAATATTGCGATTATCTCTATGTGGTGAAAAAGGGCCAGATTGTGATCCATGGCAAACCCGCTGATATTCTGACTCGCGAGATGATTGGTGAGGTGTTCGATGTAGACTGTGAAATCTATAAGAATCCGGTTACGGGTGGCCTGGGTATTGCTTACCTGAGTACACGGTGATTGGGACTATATCTTCGTTTGGATGACGTGGAGCAATCTTTCGAAATAATCAATTGAAGTGAACATAGACCGTACCTGATGGAGCAATGTTGTTAAGTGCTCACAGGGCCGGTCTTTTGTTTGAGGTGGGGGTCGGGATCAACTATTGAAGCTTAGGATCAACGGGATGAGCATGAGCACCTTTGCTAACTTCTTGGAAAATATCTGTGGAGTTATCGCTATGCGTTGAAGGCTTGCTGCTGTTGTCTTGTTGGGGGTGTTCTCCCGTTGCTGGATTACTACCTGTAATCGCATAACTTCGTAGGATCTCTTCCAGATCTCCAATCGTCACGGGACGAGCATGTCGTTTCAGGACATAACCAAGTTGACCATTGGGTTCCACGGTTGCCGTCTCCAGATCATCTACACTTGTAATTCCGTTCTGCCGCATATGCATCTCAAGCTGATCCATCGTATAACGCATACGTTTCAGATTGGGTATAATGACCTTCCCGTCCTCTACCACAATTTTGGAACTGCCACTCATTAACCGTTCAAAAATATTAAATTTCAATTGCAGTTGTTCCACCACAAGTAACGTCAAAATGAATACCGATGCTGATCCAATCGCTTTGCCAAGCTCATGATTCGCGATGGGCTGTACAATCGTTGTTCCGATGGAGATCATGATGACCGTTGTGGCAACACTCATCTGTGAGATCGACTTACGTCCTGCAATTCGCAGGAGAATCATGCCGATAAGTACAAGTAAAACAGATTTCCATATCCAGTCCATACGTATATTCCTTTCTATTCCAGTATGCGCTTTGCTTCTTAGGCTGTTCTGGAGTTGGAGGAATTATGCAGATGGCTAAATCGATAGCTTTCATTCCGCCCACCGGATCGTATACAATAGGGTATTGATGAAGTGAACAAAGGAGCGGGTCACAGTGGCAAAACAGAAATACTATGTTGTCTGGGAAGGCAAGAAGCCTGGTGTGTATAACACATGGGCAGATTGCAAAGCGCAGACGGATCATTATACTGGAGCAAAATATAAATCCTATGAGTCCAAAGCAGCCGCAGAAGAAGCGTATCGTGCTGGATGGAAAGGGAACTGGGGTTCAAGTGCAGGCGGAGCGTCGAAGACAAAGTCGGCTGGTAGCGGAAGAAGTGCTGGCATGGAAACGTCAGAGGAAGTGGATTACGACAGCATCTCTGTTGATGTGGGCACACGTGGTAACCCCGGACCTGTAGAATACAAAGGGGTAGACACCCGCACCGGTGAGATTATTTTCTCCGTTGGACCGATCTCCAAAGGTACGAACAATCTGGGCGAATTTTTGGCCATTGTACATGCCCTCGCACATCTGAAAAAAGAAGGCAGCAGCAAAACGGTGTATACGGACTCGGTCAATGCCATGAAATGGCTAAAGCAGAAGAAAGTAGCCACGACTTTGCCAAGAGACAACTCCACGGAAGAGATCTGGTTGATGATTGACCGTGCGGAGCAGTGGCTCCAGACGAATACGTACAGGAATAAAGTGCTCAAATGGCAGACCAAACAGTGGGGCGAAATCAAGGCAGATTACGGCCGGAAATAAGTATTTCTCTATAAGATGAGCCCTTTATTTCTGGTCTATTAGAATCGTTATTTACAATTTCCAGTTTCCGCTCTATAATCATCTGAATATGATTAGTTAAACATATGGAGGAGCCTGTCATCTGCGGGCCCTCTTTATCTTTTTGGTCCATTGATTAGCAAGTCCATTCAATAGAATGGGGTATTTGAGTATATATTGCAGGAGGCAGACATGAGTTCCATTTATAGAAGTGAAGAAGGCAAGAGCAGCATACTTGAAGAGTATGAGATTTATTTGAACGAGTTGGGTGAGAAATTTACTCGGGAGTATGTAGAGACGCGTTTTGGCAAGACGCATGTTTTACTGACAGGTCCTCTAGATGGCAAGCCGTTATTTATTCTCCAGGGCGGTAATTGTGTGAATCCGATGACATTATCATGGTTCTCTTCTTTATTTAAAGAATACCGGATTATTGCTCCTGATACGATTGGTCATCCTGGTTATAGTGAGGAAGCGAGTATCTCCACACGGTTTGATAGTTTGGCATTATGGGTATCCGATCTGTTAGATCACTATGAGATTGAAAAGAGTGCGTTTATCGGCCCATCATTTGGAGGAGGCATCATTCTCAGACTGGCTACCTATATTCCGGAAAAAAAAAACTTGCGGTCAATTCCAAAATTAAAACAGCTCAGGATATCACGCTGCCGCTCGTCAAGTATCGGATGACGTCTTCACCATCTTCTTTGCAAAAAATTACGGACAACATGTCGTGCAACTGCATGAAAGAAATGGATAAAAACATTATCGGCAAACTTTTTAAATACGTCAGCATAGATCAGGATTTGCCCAAGCTAACGGAGCGAGAAGAACTGGTGAATTATACGTCACCAACCTTGTTATTGGTAGGGGAGAAGGATGTCTTTTTCCCTGCGGATAAGTGTATTGAACGGGCTCAAAAGATTATTCAAAATGTTCAAGCCATCAAGTATGATACAGGGCATTTTCCTTCACAGGACGTATTGGTTCAGATGAACGAGGAAATAGGACGTTTTTTACAGAATAATTATTAATAAAAGCTGCAAATGAAGGATTAAAAATGTTTTTCTCCAGTTTAATAAAGTAATTACATCCATCTGTCGATACTCTATATAAGAGAATGCTTTTCTTCTATAGAATAGTGTGGATAGGGATTAGCAGTAGATCGTAGAAGGCTTGAACTCATTAATATTTAAATATTTCGCGTTAAGGTGTTTCAAATTGCATCATTTGGTTTATATGTATAGTTGGCGATGAATTGCTGACTGGTTGAACCAAATGATGCATTTACGCGGAAAGTCTTCCGATCGACAAGGTTGAAAAGAGGTCTGTTATGAGAAAAGACAATTGCAAAATGGCATTGCAGCGCAATGTAATTATAAATGATACATATCAGGTAAGACAGGTATTAGCCAGCAGTGAGTTGGCTATTGTATATGCAGGGCGAGATCGTAACACGGGTGCCAAGGTAGCCATTAAGGAATTCTTCCCACAGAGACTGGCTGAACGTCAGGTAGACAAACGGAGAGTGTTCTGTTCTTCGCGAGGATATGGTGGACAATATCAGGAGTTACTGGCAGCATTTCTGCTCGAAGGTGAATTGTTATCGAAACTGGATCATCCTCATATTGTTTCGTATTTGGATCATTTTGAAGCGAATGATACGGGGTATCTCGTTATGGAATACTGCACGGGAATCACATTGACCGAGTATCTGAATGAACATAATCATGCTCTTGATGCTGCCTTCATAACGGAGACGCTGCTTCCACTGGTGGATACATTGGATTACATACATAAGCAAGGCATTCTTCACAGGGATGTGAAACCTTCCAACATTATGGTTATGGAAGATGGTACACCCAAACTTCTGGACTTTGGCTCAGCTACCCGTTGGCCTATGCAATCCGGAGAGAAACAGGTGATATTTACATCGACAGGTTATTCTCCGCTGGAGTTCTATTCAGAGAAATCCAGTCAGGGACCGATGTCGGACATCTATAGTTTGGCTGCTCTGCTCCATTATTGGACATGCGGGCAACCCCCTATGGACGTGAAACAGCGGTTGTTCCAGGATGAATTGCCATCTGTTCGCTCACATAATGAGTATGTGAATCCTTGGCTCGCTCGTGTTATTCATTGGGGGTTGACGGTTCGTTCTGAGAAACGCTGTGCTTCTTTAGTTTGGGTCAGAAGCTCGCTGCGAGTTCAAGCCTGGGTATGGAAAGTGCGCAAGCCAGGTACAGTGGAATGGTCTTTAGCCGAGAATGAACATACACAGGTCTATGAAGTGGAGCCGAAAAAGCAACATGAGATGGCTTAAGCAGGCGTGACCTATGTTCATAAAGTGGATGCACTTCAATGAGAGCATAGCAGTTGAATATTGGAACAACATAAACAGGCCAGTTCGTCCCCTTCAAGGGTAAGAACTGGCCTGTTTTATACTTTCAGAGAGAACATGCATCAGCGTGCTTCAATTCTATTTAGTAAACCTTAGGTTACTGTGCATCTTTCTTTTGTCCTACATAGATATTGGTACTTGGTTTGATGGCTTTGTAACGAATTTCGATCTCCGTAACTCCATCCTCAAACGTAATATACATCTTTTCATTGTACTCGATAGCTTCCGTGTGTCTGCGCTTCACTGGTGTGCGGCCTCGGACAACCGTACAATTCGTATCGTGCCGTACCAATAACGTTTCTTTTTTACCCGCCTCCAGCCAGATTCGTCCCGCCTCTGGTACCTTGACCCCAATGTCCATGCGATCAAACAGTTCACTGAGTCTTACTTTTCGGCGTTCCAATGAAGTGAGAGGCCAATTGGTCACCGGTATATCCTCGCCGTTCGCTGTAGCTAGAAAGTATCCTTCCAGTCTTCCGCGGAAGACGGGTTTTGGCTTCAATACGAACCAATACAGTGCGAAAATACCACCAGCAAGAAGCAGGCCCAGGCCTGTATATAGCAGTACCTTTTCACGTAAAGAATGAATTTGCAACGAAATGTCTGTCGTTATACTTGCTCCCTCAGAATCCGTTGCTGTCACCTTGATCGTTGAACTTCCAGTGTGAAGAGAAGACCATCGCAACAGGTTACCTTCAATGACGGCCTCCCCGAGCTTGCGTTCATTTCCACCTTCAGCAAGGACATACGTTAATGGATCATTATTGGCATCCTTAAAGTAGTTGTTCAGGTCGACATCTGTATTGCTGTCGTCTTTGGATAACACCATGGATTCGCCGTTGGCTACGGGTGCTTGATTCGTAATGTCTACTTCAACCGGAGTAATTTCCCGATAAAAGTCTGGACCGTCGATCCGTAGTCCCCATGTGTACAAATCTGACTTGGGAAAAGTGTATTTTCCTGTAAATCCGCTGCCTGTATTGGTCAGAGGGATGCGTTCTGTTTTTCCATCAGATGGAGTTACAATGAGTTCCGCTTCCAGTCCCTTGTACACATCCAAGTCCTGAATGGGTTTAGGGTCCACAGCCTGATCGTAGAGTGATGCCTCAAATGTGATGCTCTTCCCCTTGACTGGCTGCTCCGCTGCCATATTTGCGACCGCAGAGACGTTGTAGTTCCCTAATAGGTTAATCTTCACCAGATCACCGCTACGGCCTTTGAATTTCAGTTTGAACTGTCCTTTGACCGGACGAATGATCTTCATCAGAGCATACTTATCAGATCGAATGAAGCTGACATTGCTCGACTGATAATAGAGCTGAGCTTCTGAGACAGCATGATCAGAGAGCATGATGATGTTGGCATCCCCCATGCTGGAGTTAGGAATATCCACGATTACCTCCTGCATTGCTCCGGTTGCAGTCACAGCGGCTACAGATACAAGAACGGATTGAATCTGATCTGCAAAAATACGATTGAAGATTTCAGGCAGATCGTCCGCACTCCCGGTGATAAAGGAAGAACCACCCGTTTCTTTAGCGATGCGCTCCAATTCTGCGGGGTTAACCGTACCGTCGCGGTTTAGTCCCACAGTATAGATGGGATAACCAGCTTGTTGTGCCATCTCAATAACCTTGTCCACATCTTTGGATGAGTCGGCAGGTGTTCTGCTCGTCGATCCTCGTAAATCCGTTTCTCCGTCAGAGAGCAAAATCATAAATGGTTTACGTTTGTCCGTCTTGGATTGTTCAAGCAGACTAGCGCCTCGGCGTAAGCCAAGTCCGAGATCTGTATATCCTGAACGTTTTAAGCCATCCACACGGCTACGAAGATTATTGCGAGCTCCAGAGGATGAAATATCCATCAGTGGTACGGATGAAGTGATCTTGTCATTATAAGCTACAAACCCCAATCGGGTCTTAGGTCCACTACTCATATCCATAAACATATGTATAACTTCTTCGGCGATGCGATCTTTGTCGGTCTCATTCATAGAGTAGCTAACATCCAGGATAAACATGGCATCGAGTCCTTCATACGTCTGGGTCTTGACGGATGATTCAGCGTATATGGTCCCCATGTCCCATGCTGGAATTAAAAAGCTGATGAACAAGAGAGAGAAAATTGTTTTTTTGAATTTTATTAATATCATACGATGCTTTGAATCTCCTTTCTGTTTTGAACACTACAATTGTTTTTTGGATATCAAACTGAATTTTGTTAAAAAATTTGTTTATACTCGATAAAACCCCGTTATGCGTAGTTTTAATAAGTGAATAATATTGCAACACCGCAGACGTTAAGGTGCTTTCCTCTTGATTAGGGGGAAAACTCCACTAGTTTTAAAACATTGAACATCATCCAGATTATAGGATATTCTTTATCATCGGCATGATTCGAAGGGAAGTTAAGCGAAAATCGGAAATTAGTTCTATAGGTATATCGAAGTCACATAAATGAGCTTTTAGACCTATATAGGGGAATATTGACAAAACATATCGCTGATGATTAAGATGAATTCCATAAATCTCCAAAGCAAACGGCATAATCTGGTACATAAGTTCCAGTCATATGTTGACAGCTCGTTCTATTGGACTTGTAATCGTCTGAGAAGATGATTCTCTTAGATCATGACCAAAGACTGATAGTGCGTGCGGAGTGTCAAAAATTGATGGAGGGGGGGAAGCATTCGCCCGAATGAACCATCATTAGGGGGATGTTGCCTGAATGGATATTATTAATCAAACGAACCGAACGATGCTTTTTGAAGAGATCAATCCGGAGAAAATGGATTTGATTACGATTGTCGGTGACGTAAAAGGGATCGACAGTTTGAATGATGACAAGATCAAGGAGATCAATGAACACCTGCTTGTACGAAGCTTCGATGAGTTTTTGGACAAGTTTTCTCCCAGTGTGTATTCCTTTTTCAATGCGGTGAACCAGAAAGTCATGTATACGCTCAAAAAACCGGAAGGGATTCCGGATGAAGCCATCTCTGAGATCAAAATTGATCATAGCAATGACTTCCTGAGAATGCTGTTTACTCTGATCGATACCAAACGCAGCCAGGGGATTACGAATGTAGATTTCAAGTTTGAAAATTTGCTCGATATGATCTCGCCGAAAAAGGTTATGGATGACATTCGGCAGGTACGGAAAGAAATTCATTACATGTACGGCCAGCATGAGAAGCTGGATGACGGGGACCCGAAGAAATTGGATATCGGGGATAAACTTAATGTCATGTTTGAAGATGCCAGCCGGAACTATAACAATGTCATGGCGATGCTGCCACTGGCCATCGAAGATATCAAAACCCGCTTGTTGCTGGGCCGCGCTCAAGAAGAAACTTCTTCTGAAGCGATTCAGGTAGGACAACTCACGATTGGTGAGAGCGGAGAATTGAAAATTATCGAAGCTCCAAAGAGTGATAACAACGAGTTGATGCTCCTGGATGAGTCAACAAGCACAGATTTGACTCAGGTGTTTGCCGAAGATTATGATTCACTCTCCGAGGCACCTTCACCGTATGTACAGGATCTGGTCGTTCGTACATTCTGCCCACTGCCTGCGGTTCAGACGGATGTTGATACGGCAGTTGAAGTACAGAATTACAATACATACCTGGAATTTTACAAGAACGCCAAGGATGACTTCGTGAAAACCGTAAAACCGCTGGTAGAGAAAATTTTGGGTGTCAAAATGTTCTTTGATCAATATGCGACCAAAAACAAAGGCATGCTGCCTTCCATGCTGATTGCCAATGCCAAGCTGGATATGCTGGTTAAGAGCAGTAACATTCCGCGGCTGGAGACCTATCTCAACACAGTCAATGCGAAGAATGATTTTACCGACACCATTTGGTTCGGGATTGTTCCTTCCGTTGAACTGGAGAATACGGGACAAGTTCAGGTCAGTCGAGCCCGTTTCCGTGGTAACGAGAAAGTGGTTAAACAAGACGGAAACAGTATGGAATCTCTATCCATGCTCTTGCAAGTCGTTAAAGACTACAAAGTACAAGTGTTCTTCAGCTTTGAATCTGGAGAAGAGACTACATTCAGCAGCATGGCTACTGCAGGCATCGATAAATACATTGATAAATGCGCGGTATTAACTCGCAAGGACTACAGCGAATTCGCCATTCCAAGTGCTCCGAATTTCACCATTATTCCGAAAGAGAAATCCGGTGTCGTTATCGACAGTCGTATGCTTCAGACAGAGAATGGTGTGGAACTTTCCAAGGAGAAAGAAGACATTCTGAAGCTGTGGATTGAAGGTGTGTATGTCGGTGCGTCTTATGTATCTGCCGGAATTGTGGCTGCATATCAGTGCCCCGAGTATCTACGAGGCGCATTTAAAACCGTGAACCGGGATTATCCAGGTGTGCGTTTTGATATTGAGGCAGGCGATAACAGTCTGCGTGTAGTGACTACGATGACCAAAGAAATCTCCGGATTCACGAACACCATCAAGGATTCGATTAACCGGAAAAACTTTGGATTTATTTTCTCATCGGAAAATGCCCAAATCCAGGATAGTGATATCAAGCGGATCACGGTATACAAAGCGAGAAGCATGGCGATGTCCGAAGATGGCTTTGATTCCTTGTATAAAACACTCGTCAGTACTTACATTGAGCGCTTGCTCCGTTTCCAGACGGGTGATTTCAAACATGAAAATATCGTCAAATTCTTCAGCAACAATCCGAGCAGTCAGAAGAGCCGGTGGCTGGGAACCCGAGGGTCGATCAATTCGATCATTCAGGAAGGCGACGACATGAGCTTTATCATCGATGAGAAGAGCAATATGTGCCACATTGACCTGGTATTCAACGGCAACGTGAAGAACCTTGAGGTCATGATTACCAAAGGCACCAGCGCGATGAAAGTGTAAGAGACTTGAGTAGTTACAAGTTTTGGATTTTAAATATAATTCTTTAAACAATGAATTGTAGACATTTATTTTGGTGTTAGAGGCAGCCTTTATGGCTGACCTTATACATATATTTCGGCACCTCTCCCCAGATGGAGAGCATGTCGGGCACATTGTTTTCTAATCTTAAGGAGGTTTTTATTAATGGGTTTTGTATTGAAAGTAGAAGGCGCAGAAACAATCGAATTGGGAATGGATAATATCCGCACAGTAGTGTATGACACAGATACACCGGATGATTCCAATGCTAGATCCACAGATGTAGGTGCAACACTTCGCATCAGTGGCAAAATTATTACAGCAACAGACGGTGACAATGCAGATGACACGATGAAACTTGCTCTATGGTCCCTCGTTCCAGCTGAAAAAGCAGATTGCTACCGTAAAGTAACCCTGGAAGTGGTTGCAGCGGATCAAGTGGTACGCAAAATTTACATGCCTAATGCGTTCGTTGTGGATTACACAGAGCGTTTCGGAGATACCGAAGGCGTGGGTGAATTCAGCCTGTTCATCAAACAGAAAAAAGACAAAACGGAATTCACTAAAATCGAAGGCGGCTTCCCGGTATAAAAGGGAGCAGCTGATGTTCCGGGTCAGTTATGGCTGGCCCAGGATAATTCTGTCATGTTAAGGGGCCTTGGTGCCCCTTAATCTTTATTTACGCCCGAATACGGCAGGGAGGCAGGAACGAATATCATGAAAGATTATTATGCCGTGCTTGGTGTGGAACGTGAAGCTTCTCCGGAGCAGATCAAGAAGGCTTATCGTCAATTGGCGAAGAAATTTCACCCGGATGTTAATGGGGGAGATCCGCAGGCAGAGGCGCGTTTCAAGCAAGTCCATGAGGCCTACAGTACACTCGGAAATCCCGAGTTAAGGGCAGCATACAATCAACAACCTCGATCTACAGGGAACCCGGGAGGGCCAAATGGAGCAACATCCAGTACTGCACGAGAAAAGAGTGGACAAGCCCAAAATGGACCTATGAATACCGAGAAGGTATGGTCGGATCCATCACGAATGCAGGAACAGTTTGAACAATTTTTTGGCTATCGCCCCAAAGGCAAGGAAAGCTCAAACAGTGGCAAAGCCGATCCCAACAAAGGAATGGATATGTCCGCCATGTTTGACCGATATTTCGGAGTTCGAAAAAAGTAAGCCGGTGGCCTGTAATGGATCGTGCCGGTTCAGGCGGAGGTTATGGAAGTGAAACGAGGAAGGTCGGTAATGACGATAGGGGTTGACGCATGCGTCGCCATGATTTCGTTAGCCGTGCTGTATTACATATTCATCATTAACCGGGACATGAGTGCCCAGTGGATAACTGGAATTATTGTGGTCTTCTCCGGGGGAGCATACCTGTTTTTTAAATACTTCCCTGCCACCAAGAGGGAAAAGAAGAAGTTGTCCTCACGTGTTGTGAAACTCGTACTGTTGGACGATGACGGTACAAGTGTGAAGGAATGGTACATTCAGGGTGAGACAAGTGTATTGATCGGAAAAAGTTCGAAGAACAGTGAGGCGGACATTGATCTGTCCGATACTCCATATGCTTCCCTCATCAGTCCGCAACATGCTGTGCTGAACAAAGCTTCGGGCCAATGGTTTATCGAGGATATTGACTCCGCCAGCGGCGTGGGCGTACGTAAGGGAAATCAAAGCAGATCATCCAAATTGGAAATCGAAGAACCCAGCCTGATTGAGGCAGGGGACTTAATTTATATTGCCAATACCCGCATTTTGGTGAAATAACGTTGGCGTACCATTATACAAGCTTACGGGGGAATGAAAAGAAATGAGTCTGACAAGATGTGGAAACGGACATATGTTCAGCACGAGACGGCACGGAAACACCTGTCCATATTGCAATCTGGCCGTCGAGTCACCGCCTTCCGGCAATAGTGAAGCAGGGGGAGCAATCCCACGCGCGCCTCGCACGGCAGAGGATGACAGAACGATGCCATACCTGGGAGAAACGACAGGAATTGAACCGGTAACGGGATGGATGGTGTGTATCGAAGGTCCACAGATGGGCCAGGATTATCGGATTATGGCTGAAAAGAACTTTATTGGACGTTCGGAAGAGATGCATGTTCGAATCCTTGGGGATAACACGATTTCAAGGCGTAATCATGCGGTGATTGTATATGATCCCAAAAAACGGAATTTCTATCTGCTGCCCGGCGATGCTTCTGGCCTTGCTTATCACAACAATGAAGCGGTCTATTCTCCGGTGGAACTGGCTGCGTACGACGTCATTCAATTGGGACGGAGTAAATTCATTTTCATCCCATTATGTGGTGTGCATTTTGAATGGGAACAACAGTGAATACCTTCATGATCTTGTGGAACGACAAGGAGCTAACGCCTTATTGGGTTCTGGCAGCAGGCTGTTTGTCGATCTGGTTGTTGTTATTCGTCCGAAGCCGCATTCCGGTAAGGCAACGTGACGATAGGCTAGTGGGTGTTCAGATCGGGAATGGACAGACCATTGGTGCTCGCAGTGAGCAGGATGATTATTTTGCCTGTGCCGTGGAGCCTTATGGTGTACTTGCGGTACTTGCCGATGGAATTAGCGGCTTATCTGGTGGGAAAGTAGCCAGTACAACTGCTGTAGAGACATTTATCCGTGAGTTCGAAGAATTGGAGCGGTTTCCTGATCCAGAGGAGTTTTGGGATGCATCTTCTCATGCGGCAAATCAGGCGATTCTTCGCAATTTACTTGGCGTTCCTGGAGGAACGACGCTGGTATCAGCCATGATCAAGGGCAGGGAGCTGTATTGGGGCGCAGTAGGGGACAGCATTTTGGCCGTATTTCGTAAAGGAGAGCTGCTTGCTATCAATCATAAACATACGCTGGAAACTCAACTCGAAGAACAGTATATGTCTGGAGAAATATCGGAGCAGGAGGCGTTGGATAATCCGCAGCGCAAAAGGCTGGTCAACTATTTGGGGTACGACCATTTTAAACAAATGGAAATCGCGGACGAGCCGTTTGCACTGCAGCCGGCGGACAAGATTGTGTTATGCAGTGACGGGGTATACAACTCTCTTACTGAGATGGAAATGGAAACTATACTTGCGAAAGACATGTCGCCATTTGATGCGGCCCAGACCATCATTGATTTGATTGAAGCAAAACAGCTTGTGCATCAGGATAATGCCACGATTATCATTTTGGAGCAAGGATGGTAACGGATCAGGCAACTCACAGGGAAGGGAAATGGGGAGACGGATGAGGAAGGAGAACAGTGAATTCAAGACGGCTTTTGTCTCGGAAGCGGGATCTTTCCTGAGAAATCGGGATTTCTACGGCTGCGTTGAGCTGGAAGATTGGGCCTGTTATGTCATTGCAGATGGCCTGGATACGGATACGGAAGTGAATAGCGCACAGATCACAGTGCAGACCATTCTGGAATCCTTTTTGGAAAAGCCAACCATGTCCAAACGCAGATTAACAGAGTATATCAAGATTGCACATGAGTGGCTTCAGTATGAAAGCCGCCGAGTCAGGCTCAAAGCGGGATTTGTCATTGTTGTGACCGATTATACACGCATGGTGTGGGCATCTGCCGGACATAGCCGCTTGTATCATTTCCGTGGAAATCGGCTTGCATTAAAAAGCAAGGATCATAGTGTTGCTGCCCAGCTGGCAGCCGAAGGCCAGATTGCAGAGGATCGTGTGGATCAGCATGATGAACGCGGCAATCTGAACGAATACGCGGGCAAACCTGGCATGATCAGGCCGTATGTATCGGATAAGATCAAGCTGGCCGATGGCGATGTACTTGTGCTCTGCACCCCTGGATTATGGGAAGGGGTTCAGGATGCCGAGATGATCGATGCGGTTGAAGGTGCCAATGACCCGCAGACGCTGGCGGATATGCTTGAAGAAGTGATGCTTAGCAAGCAGCGTGCCCGTATCGAGAATTATAGTGCGGCAGCCATATATGTGAACAAGATTTTTCATGAAGAGCCCAAGAACCGTAAGAAATGGATTAAGCGGATTGCCATCATGCTGGTTATGCTCCTGATTTTTGGTGGAGCCGGCATATTCTATGCGGTGAAAAGTGCAGCCAAAAAAGCTGAAATGGCCGTAGATATGCTGCAATATGAACAGACCGCAGACCAGTACGTCAAGGAACAAGAGTATGCCAAGGCGGTCTCGGACTACAGCCTGGCACGCAATAATTCCATCAAAATCAAGGACCCTATACATAAAAAGCTGTTGACTGCGAAGATGGCTGCTGCTCAGACGCTGGTTGATGGGGAAGCTCACCTGAAAGAAGGCGACATTACCAAAGCAACCGCGAGTTACACCAAAGCATTAGAATTGTCTGAATCCTATAGCATGTTCAACCGGGAAGTTATTCAGGAGCGCCTGGAGCAGATGACGACCTTCCAGCAAGTGCAAGACTGGATCACCGAGGGCGATCTGAAACTTCAGAACGGAGATTACAGCGGAGCAATCATTTTGTATAAACGGGCCAGAACAGCCGCTACGGAGACAGCTTACAAGGATGCTCTGAAGGAAATTGCTACACAACTGGAGACGGCCGAGACCAAACGTGCAGATATCAAGCGGCAATCCCGACAGCTTCAGGCAGATACGCTGGAACAGAAGGGTGACCGCTTCAATGAAGCCGGAGACTATAGTGGTGCCATGGATGCCTATGCTTCGGCACAGGGAATTTATCAGGAGATCGATATGCTGGAACGTGTGCTGGCCATGGAGCGGAAAATAAACAAGCTGGATGAGAAATTGAACCCACCGGTACCGGCGGCTGATCTTACGCAGGATACGGCAGGATTAGATACACCAAATACATCGGACATAACCTCGGATCTGACCGGGAGTACAGGAAGTGTGAATACAGGCAATACAGTGGGGAACGGTTCTTCCACTGCTAATGGCTTCTCGGCTGGAAATGGCAATGCGGATGCTTCTGGCTCAGGTGCTTCTTCTGGAAAAACGACAAGTAATGCTGGCAGTAATTCTGCCTCCAAGGCTGACGGAAGCACCGGAACCACGGAGGGTGACGTGAACGAACAGGAATCATCGGAAGGAGGAGATTCATGATGAAAGACATGATTCGTGACCGTCTTAACAAGATGGAGGATCTTGAACAACGCCGCATGCTCAAAGATCTAATGACAGGCGTTTTTCTTAATCTTGTGGAGTATCAGGAGACGCTGAACAAACAGATTGAGCAACGGGTTTTTGATGAGGTGTTGCCGCAGGAGGAACGTCATGATGTATATGTCACATTATGTGCGCGGGAAGATCTGGATCCCATTCATGAATTTCTGTACCCGATCATTCCTGAGGATGCTGAATCACAGTCCGTCTATTTGAGTGAGGCTTCAGAGGCACTGGCGCGTCAGGAAGAGATGAAATTATTCACGTTCTACATGGAATGTGGGCAACAGGAACTCCAATCTCTACTGAACAGTAATCGGACATTTCGCGGGGAGATAGTAACCAGTGGAGGCAGGCATGCCATAACGGTTCGGTTGAAATCAAGTGCAGCGTATATCTCCAAATTTGAAGAATTGTACCGGGTCTTTCGTAAGAACAGTCTGCCATGGAAATCGATCAATGCACCCTATGTGTACAAATTCATTGATTGTGTTCTTGTGGGTTCGGACGATGGAGAGGCATGGGACAAACAACATACTGTCAAGGAACTTTCCATCCATCTGGAGGAGTTCGAGTCTTATAAAAGATCCAACATGATTCCACTGTGGAACATCCAGAAGCTGGATATGAAAACGGGTGGATTCCCTGTTCCTGCTTCGGACCGAATCAATTATGAACATGTGTTGCCACTCCGCAAAACCGGAACGGAACACGGATATCTGGTCGATGGAGACGAATCGCATATTCGCTATATCAAAAGATCGGAAGAAGATATCACCATCGTATCACCACTGGAAAAATCCGATTCATGGACGGTGCTGAAAATAGCGGGGCCCGTCGCAACCCGCATTGGCAGGATGGACTATCCGCTGTTTTCCAATAACAAGCGGGAAGGGTTTGCCGGTAAATATGCGCGTCAGGAAGGACGTTCTGTACGATCTAAAGGGGAGATTGCCCGCATGGTTCATGCTTTTCAGGCAGCAGAGGGGTTGGAACTGGAAGATGTGCAAGTGGTGGCGCCAGGTCCCGCTTTGGGCATTACGTATCCACTAAATGCATTTGTTAGCGATCATGTCCGTGTTGAGACAGATAAACATCGAATGATCTTAAGGTTCAGCAGACACGGGAAGCAGCCGGGACAGGCCATTTTTCTGGATGATCTGCTGAGCTTTCTGGTATCCGAAATCCAGCTGGCTTTCCCCGAATACTGCTGCGAAGGGGAATGGGTGTGAGTACAGCATGAATTACATCTGGGATCTGATTATTCGGGCCAAGCGTAATGGAACCGATCTGCGCGACGTAACCTTTGTGCCAGCACGTGTATATTCGCCTTATATGGAACTTAGCCAGAGGAACCTGAATGCTTCAGGCGTGGAAGGCACGGTTGAAGTCAATCCGTATTATCGCTTTTTTGATATTTTCCGGGACCTCTTTGATATCAATAATGAAGAGCAGGTGGAGTTGCGGGAAGCACTCTTTGATCTGGTTATTCATTTTCTGGCGGATATGGATTTGATGCAGGGTATGAACAAGAGGGAGTATTATATTCGCTTCATTCTGAAGGATATGCATTCGGGTGTATACGGGGATCGGGTTCGGCGGCGACTGGAGCTGTTCGGGCAGGAGGAGCAGGAAGTGATCGCCTGCAATATGCTCCGTTTGTATGATACGGGTGAGGCAGTTCATCTGCTGAGGGATACCCTTGTTCGAATGTTCCCGCGTTCAACCCTTTATGCTAATTGTGAGGAAAAGGATGAATTGCTTTTGTATATTGGTCAGTTAGAACGTACGGAAGCGAAGGAGAAGCTTGAACTGATTCTTGAACTCTTTCTGCCAGTTCGTTTTGACACGGAAATATACTGGGGGCATCATTTTGGCATTCTGGATGTGGACTATACGATGATACAGGACGGGATTGCCCTATATTAAGCAGCACCAGCAGTTGTAAGGAGGAAGTATAGATGAACGGCTATTCATACCGATTGTATCCTGATGCCACGAGCAGGGAACGTTCCAGAGGAACTATGCGTTATACGCGCGAAGAATTGATGGACATGACCACGTTCCAATTACGGAACATTTGTTACAAGGAACGGTTAATCGAGGGATTGGGCCCTCGGACGGAGCGGGAAGAACTGATTCGGATTATTTTAAAATTTCTGGGAGCGGACGATATATTGTGGATCGATCAGTCTGTTGATGGCGGATTCGAGCGGATACAAAAGGCTATCTCTCGTCATATGACGGCGCCCATGAGCAGTGATGGAGGCATTAGTGTGCCTGCGCGACTGATTCTATACGAAGGATTGAACGTGGACAAGCTGGATCGATATGTGGTTACGGCACCGGGTGGACTAACCGAATCCAACGTACTTTTAGTCAATGAGAGCATGGAGCTGTGTGGCATCTTCAACCTGGTCAAGGACGACTCCATATCGGGAACCTTTTATTTGACGGCAGGAAGTGGGTCGACCTGGAAGAAATCGGGCAACAGACAGTACAGTCTCCTCTTTTTCCGTAAACGCGACTCGGAGTACCTATATCAGACCTATTATTCCAGCAGACCGCTTCCACCGGTTCATATTCAATATACCCAAATCCCACTGGCAGATCTGGACATCCGGGAGCTTGAACCGACAGAAGCAGTGCTTGCCATTGATTTTGGCACCTCCAATACGACGGCAGGCGCCTATTTGCATAACGGTTATATTCAGGCGCCAAGTAGCCAGGATGTGCTGAATGGACGAGTCCGTATGGATGCCATTAACTATGTTGCTTTTCCCGACCCTACATACAAAGATACGGACTGGATCGAGGTCCTGCCTACGGCAATCGGTGTGGCGGAGTGCTCGGATCCAGCGAACATTCGTTACGAGTTCGGCTATGAAGCGCTGCGAAGCATGCGTCGGGGAGGGTACAGCAGCCGGGCGAGTGTCTTCCGCAGCATGAAGCGCTGGGTGAACAATTACAACAAAATGGAAGAAATCGTCGATGTTCATGGCAATGCGGCCATGGTGTCTCGTATGGATCTGCTGCGTGCGTACATGAATTACATCATCCGAACGGCAGAGCATCAGTTCAAGTGCAAGTTTCGCCATGTGCATTTTACCAGTCCCGTGAAGATGAAAACACAGTTTTTGCAGATGTTCGGAGAGATGCTTCCGGATTATCGGATTGAGCAGACGTATGCGCTGGATGAGGGAATGGCTGTGCTCTATAACACCCTTGCTGACGGCATGGAACGTGGTGCTTTCATGGAAGGGCAGACGTATCATGCGCTCGTGATTGATTGTGGCGGTGGAACGACGGATTTGTCTTCCTGTGCCTTTACGATTGAGGATGGACATATGGCGTACAAGCTCGATATCCATACCACCTACGAAAATGGGGATACGAACTTCGGAGGTCACAACATCACCTATCGTATTATGCAATTCATGAAAATTGTATTCGCCGACTACTATAGCGGACGCCATCAAGTGACGGATATTGATAGTCTAATCGAGGCACCTGGTGCGGATGTGTTCCGTCAGGTGGACGAAGAGGGTGTGAAGTCCGTTTATCAGAAGCTGGAGCAACGCTATGAGGAGGCAGAACACATCATCCCGACTGCGTTTGCGCGTCGAGAGAATCGTTCACGGGATGAGTATTTGCGGGTAAGAGGCAACTTCTACTTCCTGTGGGAAATCTCAGAAGAGATGAAGCAGCAATTTTTCCGCAAAACCGGTATCTTGCGTAACCGATTTCACTCGGAGATGGAGGGCGACGGGGACAGTGATTTACAGATCACCACCATGGAGCGTTGGTTCCTCTCGGTAGAACGGAATGGGGAGTTGAAGGATGAATATGAGTTCCCCGATGTGGTGTTCAATATCAAGGAAATTACCCAGCTGATTAAGGCTGATATCTATGAGGTGGTCCGTAAGTTTTTGGATGATTTCTATCGTCAGGGACGGATGAACCAGTACTCGATTATCAAGTTGACAGGTCAGTCCTGCCGCATTGATGTATTTCGGGAAGCACTGAAAGAGTTCGTTCCAGGCAGAAGCATTGAGTTTCGGCAAAAACCCGCGGAAGGACGTGTGCCTGATCTTAAACTTGCCTGCCTTCGAGGGGCGATTCGTTATCTGAGTGCCCGCAAAACAGGAAGCGTTCAAGCCGACATCACGCATGATGCCGCTGTAATTCCGTATACCGTAAGTGCCTACACGCATAATGGACGTGAAAAAATGCTGATCAGCAGTCTGGATCGGAGTGATGGCATTCCGGGTAGCATTTCCCGTCCATTCGAGACGGCAGAAGTGGAGTTATACCTTAGCGGAAGCGATGGCCAGCTGAGACAAAAATTCGTCTATGCCAACCGTCCGGATTTCTATAAAGAGGTGCTCTACGAAGACATTCGAGATCGATATGGAGATAAAATTCCGCAAGATGATACGGATTCCATTGTGAATGGAGAGACGAAGTTTTTTGTCTTTCCGGATGATCGTCATTGGGGCTTCCATGTGTTGCCTGTAGCTCGTAGAAATGAACGGCTATATCTGGGATCGCAGAAGTTGCTTCCATTTGAAACAGACTTGTCGGAACTGGACTTCTTTGACGGAATGAAGTGAGGATCACGAGCAGAAAGGGGGAACAACGCTCATGTTCACATATTCGTATCCGCATTTTAACAAGGGAAGAATTCTGAAAACATCCATGTTGGAGGGACTACGCGATTTCCCCAGAGACTACATCGAACTGTACTATCGCGGTTATGCAGATGGCATTGTTGCAGGTGCAGAGGTAGAAGTGTTCCCGGACAAGCTGGTTGTTGCTCCTGGGATGGTGTTGCATAAAGGAAGGCTTTATATGCTGACAGAGCCTATGGAACTGGCATACCAAGCTACGGGACGGGTCAATGTGCTGAAGCTTCGGTTTACCGGGGAGGAGACCGTGAGTGACATGACGATAAGCCATTCGGAACTGCTCCTGGATGAAGAGACAGCGTGCACATCGAGAGAGTTGGAGCTGGCTCGATTCAAGCTGAAGGAAGGGGCACGGCTGCGGCGGGACTATCAGACCTTTGCCGACTTGGCAACGGAGTTCAATACGCTGCATGTCATTCATGTTCCTTATGCAGCCGAGGGGGCGAGCACCTTATCCCCTGTTGTCATGAAGGATTATGCCGAGAGGTTGCTTCGAACGGGGACCTCTGATCTCCAGGATCTGGTCTTCGCCATGATGTGTCTTAATGAAGGGACAGTTGCACGTAGCGTCATTTTGCATCACATTGCCAGTCGATTGGGACTGGAGTACAGAGAATACGATAATGCGCAGATTCATCGATATCTGGATCGCATATTGGCGAATGCAGGTCGGGGAACGGGACGTTCGGGTATGCCAGTGGGTGGACCACATCGTATGATTGTGGATTGAAATTTTCAAGAGAAATGGGAGGATGGAATTCGTTTATGGAACATATGGATCGCAAAATCATCCCGATGTTATATGGCAAAACATTGAACGGTGAACCTCATCAGGGAACAGAGACCAGAGATGTTGAAGCCTCTCCTGAATCAAGAGAAGTTAAACCATTCGAGCCAATAACCATGATACACCTTGAACAGGAAACGATACATCTGAGAAGAACGGAGCTATACGAGGGAAAGGTTACGGTATCTCTTCCCCGCACATTTCGTTTGGTGACAGAAAGAGAAGCTCAGTTAAAATATCCGTCGTCCCATCGTCCTGAATGGATCTATACCAATGATTCGGGAACGATCAACTTTACGTTCAAGACATTGGATCATCGTCTTGCTCTGGAAGAGCTGAGTTCCTTTACGGAATCGATGGCTGACGTGATTCGTGCAACTCAACCTGTACGAGAATGGAAAAAACACGGTGTTCGAGTGACGGATGCTGGTCTTTCCACGGGTTACTGCCAATTCGCTGTTCAGGGGTTGAATGATCAAATTTATAACCATATGGTGTTCACCATTATAAATCAGAAAGTTCTTGTTTATGGCTTTAACTGTACGGACGATGAGAGGAAAAATTGGGTGGAACCCGGTGGTACACTTCTGGATACACTCATTGTCGAGATGAATTAGAGAGGAGCTGAGTCCATGAGCCTGACGTATGAAAACCTGATTATTGAACCTTATGAACTAGTACATCTGCAAGAATTGACAATCCGCAAAAAGATGAATGAGCACACCCGCCTTGTTTTCAAAGGTATGGTATCCGAGGAATGGAAAGATCGTTATGTGGATGTTACGGATAAGAATACCCCGATTGAAGTGTGGCAAAAGGACGAGGAGGGGAACAAAAGTCCGCTATTCAAAGGTATTCCTTTATCTGTAGAAGTGCAGGTTGTGAGGGGCGTATATACGCTCCAGATTGAAGCGATCTCACATACGTACCTGATGGATGTCAAGAAGCGAACGCGTACGTTTCAAAACATCCAGATGACGCTCCCTGAATTGTTAAAGGAGCTGGATCAGGATTATCCGGGACTGGACGTGATCGATGAGGGGACCGGGGGAGCCAAGATTGGCAAGGTTGCCGTGCAATATCAGGAAACAGACTGGGCATTTCTCAGAAGGCTGGCTTCTCGATTTCATACGAGTCTGATGCCTGCGGCTCAATTCGACAGCCCCAAATTTTATTTCGGCGTATATGAGCATGGTAACTCGATCGAACTGGATAATACACGTTATACCGTTCACAAAAACATGACTCCATTCATGTACTTCACGGAGAACGAGACTGTAAATGTGAATGAAAGTGACTTCATTGTATACGAAGTGGAGACAGATCAAGTTATGGAACTGGGACACCATATCTCATTCCGAGGCAGAAGTCTGTATCTTACGGAAGCCTATACTGAACTCGCCGGAGGTATTCTAAAGCATAAATATGTGCTGAGTCTTCACAAAGGATTGCGGCAGAAGACGTACTACAATCCGCTGATTGCTGGAAGCTCATTAATGGGGCGTGTTATCGGTGTACATGGTGGACAGGTTCAGGTGCATCTTGATTGTGATGATAAACAAGGGACGGAAGATGCACTGTGGCTGTTGTATCAATCTCCGTATATTGCAGAGGGAGAGACCGGCTGGTATGTCATGCCCGAAATTGGTGACCCGATAGCTGTATATTTCCCAACGATGTATGAAGAAGATGCTTACGCCACAGGTGCTCCACGACTGGATAACAAGTCGACATCCACCAACAAGCTGAACAATCCGGATCATAAAATTTTTCGCACTCCTCATGGGAAAGAGATACGTCTTACCCCAGACGCGGTAATCATTAGCGGCAAAGAAGGAGAGGTCTATATTCGACTTAGTGGAAATGAAGGTATTCATATTGCAGGTAGTCAGCAAGTAAGTATGTCAGCAGGAGGGAGCATTTCGTTAAAAGCAGGAAAGAAAATTACATTATCTGCAGGATCAGAACTTCTTCTTGAAGGAGGAGGAGGGAAAATAAGGCTTGATGGTCAAGCTCAAATGAGCGGGACAGAAGTGAAATCTAATTAACGTTGGAAGGAGGAAAGTCAGTGAGCCGGAAGGAATCACTACTGCACTTTTATACGAATCAAGTGGAGCCTGAACGAATCAGGCTGATGGCTGACCTTCAATATACAGTAAATAGCCAATCCCCAATGTTGACTACGGAGTTCCTAAGATATTTCGAGGAATTAACTAGTAAAGTAAGGCACAGTCAACAGATTGGTGCCAAAGGGAACGTTGCTTACATCCAATATTCTTTGTTGCGGACAGAAGTCTCTACGGGAGCGATGCATTATCTTGCCGAAGCCAGGGATATGTCATGGCTTCTCGACCGAGACCCTATACAGGCAATATATGATGCCAAGTGGGCCTTTGATTGTTTGGAACGGATGCTTGATCGTTTGAAGAAGACACTTCCTGATTATCAGGGGATGATCTCGATGGTTGAACTGGATCGAATACGACTTCAAGAGGTAACTTTGGTTCACCGCTATGTTATTTATTTTATTCGTCAATGTTTCCATCAGCTCCTTGATTCCCAACTGATATTGGATATGCAGGTGGAGCCCGAATTTGAGGTTCGTGTAGGGGAGTATTTGGATACCAGTGAATGTGTGTATCGCCTTGACCAACGAGAACGGAACCTGGAAGACATCGGCAGGGAGCTTGAAGAGGGTGATGGTTTGGGTGGGATGTATGCGGACTATCACGATCTGGACATGGAAGAGATGATATGCAGTGATCTAGACTTCCGGTATAGCAGGTTTAATGACATCAGATTAAAATCAACAGATTTTGAACGTTGTGTCTTGGTAGGCACACGTTGGCATAACTGTGATATGAGAGATACCAATTTTGCTGACAGTCTACTATACGGTGCTGACTTCAATGGATGTTTACTGGAGAGGGCTATCTTCAGGGGCATTTCTGGGGAAGAAGGGCATCCTGATGGTCGAATACAGGGTCCTGGGTACTCAGGTATCAACTTCGAGAATGCGAACTTAACCGGAGCAGATTTCAGGGGAGCGCGACTCCGTGGAGCTATATTTCGTAGAGCAAACCTAACCAACGTGTTATGGGATGGGGCAGATCTGGAAGATGCGATATTTGAGGAGTCGGTGAAGGAGGAATCGCCATGCGATACTTTAGGCTGATGCAGGATACCAGATGGACAAATCGTGTAGAGACAGAAGCGGTTGGTGAGATACAGCGTCGAGAGTGGAATGCTTCTTTTCAGGAGGGGAGTAGTAATCACACCGCAATTAACCTTTCAATCAAAAGCAGACCTAATGTAGATTACACCGACTATTTGGAGCGTCCTGTACCTCTGGTATCGGATCGAATGCTGGAAGTATTTACGTTGTACCATCCCGGCTTAATTCGCAGGGCAGCAGTGTTGACGGACAAAGCACGTATGTCCCAGGAGACCTATTGGGCTATTTATCCAACGGTAATGGATGTGCTCTCTCCCCAAACGGAACGTCATCTGGATGGAAGTCTGAAACAGATTGTGCTGGATCGAGGTAAGGCTGAACTTCCTTTGTTTCAATTAAAGGAACCTCGTGAATCTGTCATCATCGTTAATCTAGCTTTGGCAGAGAGTCTGCTGCGTCGGGATTTTTCCGGGATTCAGCTGGTCCGTCTGGAGCAGGAACAGACAATATAGAGAGGAGAGAGGCGAAATGGCACAAGGTAATCAAGAGAGTGAGATCAGTCTTCAACCTGCTACAGGAGATTCCAAGAGTTATGTGGTTGCCGGAGCGATTCTGCATTGCAGTTGTGGTACACAGCGTACCCGATTGAAGATCCCATTTAGTCATGGCGTTTACATCAAAGGCAAGGCTCAGTTGACGATTGAAGATTATGTACCTGGAGTCCATATTGGATCATTTGGAAATTGCTCCAATATGGAGAATCCGGCTGTATCCAATAGTATGATGGTGGATATCTATGGGGTGAAGAAAGCACCGTGTGTACCTGTATTGACTATGCCTTGGCTACATGGAAAAGGAGATGCCAAGGTGGAAGGGAAAGCTGCTCTACTTGGTCACTGTACGCATAAGTGTCTGTATGGTGGAAATATCGTCATCGAGGATGACGGACAGCAGCTGGATTTTTGAGATGAGCGAATCCAAGAAAAAGGTACAGGAACGCATCGGATACGAACAACTCCGTTTATATTGGCCGTATAAAGTGCAATGGCTGGAAGAAATCCGAATTACCCGACAGATTAATGAGCATGCAAAGTTATATATTAGTGGCGTTATACCGGAGGAAGATGGACCAGGCATCCTTCATGTCCAGGCTGAAGGAGAAGCGATTGTACTAAGACAGCTAGATCAAATGGGGAAATCTGTAAGGCGTCTGTTTCATGGCGTGATGACTTCATTAACTGTACATTTGGTTGGTGGCATATACAGGTTCGAGCTAGAGGCCATATCGAATACATATCAGATGGACATTGAAATATCCGAGCGAGCATTCCAGAACAGGGCGATGTCCTATGGCGAATTAGTTAAATACGTGATGAAGGCGTATACCTACTCGGATGTAATTGATAATGTCACAGAGAATACCCAATTGGGAGAACTTGTTTTACAATATAGAGAAACCGACTGGATGTTTCTGAGACGTTTGGCTTCCCGGTTTGGTACCGTACTGGTGCCTGAGGTGACCGCAGCTTCACCGAAATTGTTCTTCGGGTTGCCCATGGGCAAGTTGTGGAAATGGCCTCTGGATCGTCCATATCATGTCAAGAAAGAAATGGGCCATCTGAATTGGCATGGGGATGAACAGCATCGGTATATGGTGCAGGATCCCAAAGGTACACAGGGGGCGCTCATCTATACGATGGAGTGTTATGAAACCTATGCTTTGGGTGATAAAGTCGAACTGCCTGACGGGAAAGAATTAACGGTAACTCAAGCGGAATCCCGATTGGAATCCGGGTTGCTCATGACTACATATCGTATGATGTTGGAAGAACATATTCGGGTTCCGCGGTCCGATCTTCTGGATCTCATTGGCCTCTCCTTGTACGGTGAAGTAATCCGCATTATTGGTGATCGTGTACAGATGGAACTTTATATCGAAGATGGTCCGATTAAAGCAGAATCCTCCTGTCCATATCCTTTATCGACAGCTTACGTCGCCGAAGGTCACAGCGGACTCTATCTGATGCCAGAGATTGGTGACACGGTGGAACTGTACATTCCCGGTAGTCGCGAGTCCAAGGCTTATATTCGTCATGCAGTGCCCGAAAGCAAGCGTTCGGTTTCCGGTGGAACGCAACACAAAATGTGGGGCCACCCTGACGGACCATCCATTGGTATGTCATCGGATGAGGTGACCGTACAGGCTGGAGCTGGATTGGTCATCACACTGAATGACCAGGGTGTAACGATGCAGAGTGCAGGTAACATCTCGATTCAGGGTGGCAGTCTATCGCTTAAAGCAGGTCAGATTAAAGCGACCGCCCCTGAAGCAATTTGGCTCCTTGGCGGAGGAAGCAGCTTTATTCTCGATGGACAAGCTGATGTCCGTGCTGGACTGCTGCAACAGGAAGGCAGCCATAAGGCCCCCGTCGTGGTAGCCGATTTGCCGCCAGAGCCGGAGCCGCCCCTTATTCCGCTTGAACAATATGAGGCAGCTCAAGCAGCAGCTGCAGCCGAAGCAGCTGCTATGCAGCCTTCTGTGGTTAATATGAAGGAGGCCTCGCTGTTTGGTGCAGCGGTCGCCATGGCGGGGATGATCCCCGTCTTGGGTATGCTGGGAGGTGCACCAGCTGTTGCAGCACAGGCCGTTGCCGTTGGCGCTGCAGCAATCGGCTTGATCTCGGGTATCCCAAGTACCGGGTCCTTTAAGCCTTCGGCCCTACAACTATTAAATCGTCTGAAAGATGGTTTTGTAGGTATGCTGGAGGAAGAGGAGTCGTACAAGCGCCAGTTATTCGGTAAAGTTGTCTCAGCAGCACGAGAGTTAAGCACGGCTACTTCCTTTCTGGATTTTGTGAAGAAACTGCATCAGCAGGATAAGGAAATTAGCCAGATGTATTATCAGATTCCAGGCTATACGAGGGAGCATTGGGCTCATCAACAGGTTGACCAAGAGTTGAAGGAAGCGCTGGTGCATTATGGGAAGGTGCAGCAGAATGACATTGAATATGAACTGTTTTTCAACCCTTATCATAATGGTATTGCTCGAGATATCGGAAGAATAGATATCACTGCCGAGGAGCTTGGTGACTATAATTACTGGCAGAAACAGAATCTGACAGTCGAACAGAAAAAGTATCTTGCCCGGCGAATTATGGCTCCTATGAGCGAAGAAGAATTATCTACGCTTATGGGAGAGTTTGAGCAATACGAGATGACTATGAAAGGATTGGACGGGGAGTTCAATGGATTTACGGGCAGAGTAGGCGCAAAAAAGGGTTCTTCAGGTGTACCCGAACCCTCGGACCATCCAGGAACAACGGGTTCTCCAAGTGTTGCTTCTAAAGGAACAACGACGACAGATAAACCGGCTACAAGCAAAACAAAGACATTTGTGAAAAAGTCAAAAGATGTGATTGTTAAAGCCTTCAGCGATTATTATAAAGAGAGCCAGGTCATCCGGTTTCAGCCTTGGGGCGACTTGGGAAACAAAAAGCCCAAAGAGTCGGGGAGTGCCGGGGAAGTGGGTTCCGGAGGGAAAACAAGCTCGAACGCTGGGAATAAGTCAAGCGACGGGGCAGGAACAAGTTCCTCCAGCAATGGCAAGAAACCAAATCAGACTCCGAGCAGCAGTAAGAAGTCTCAATCATCGGGTGAAACTGATGCTACTGCATCGAGTTCAGGTACAGGGAAGAAGTCTGGCGACAGTGAAGGAACAGGCTCATCCAACAGTGGCAAAAAACCGGATTTGACCCCAAGCACTAGTAAGAAGTCCAAATCTAGCGGAGAAACGGACAGTACGGGTTCGAGTACAGGTACAGGGAAGAAGCCTGGCGATGGTGAAGAAACAGGGCCATCAGGCAGTGGCAAGAAAGAGGATTCAACTCCGAATACCAGTAAGAAGACCCAAACATCCGGAGAAACGGATACTACAGGATCAAATTCAGGTACAGGGAAAAAGTTGAGTGAGGGTGAAGGAACAAGCTCATCTAGCGCTAACAAGAAAGATAATCAGATTCCTAACAGTCATAATCAGTGGAAACAAGATTCATCGAAGAAAAAAGGAAAAGGAAAAGATGATAAAAAGAAAAAAGAGGAGGAAAAACGTAAAAGGGAAGAGGAAGAAAGACAAAAAAGTGATTTAGAGACTGAGGGGACGGGAAAAGATACGAAGAGGTATGGTGATCCTCCCGAGGAAGAATTTAAATTTAAGATTGAAATTGCTGCTGAAAAGAAAGCTGAAGAAATAAGAAGTAGAGGATTGAAAGATATAGAGGATTTTGCTAAGAATACAGGTTTGGAGTTACAGGATGCAATTGATTTAAAATCACATCTGTTTCTTAATAAATATGATCTTCCAGCTTACGATGAGAAAGGTTTATACTTTTATAAAACTAGATTAACACCTGATCCAGAAGTAATATATGCTTATCACAAAGTTCTGGATGGAGAACTGACTCCTGATCAGAAAAAATGGTTTCAACAGTTAAAAGCACATGAATTAGATGAAAAAGCCCGAATGGATTCTGGGGAAGAATACTATAGGCATCCAGGTTCTTGGGATTTCGAGTCGAAAACCTGGAAATCAAAGCCTCCTGGTGCACATGATAATGCTGTACCACAACCTGAATTTGGAACATTTCCTGGATATAAGGAGGAAAGTTCGAGATTTTATAAAATCAAAAAAGGTGATGAATATGAGATTGTCTTTTAGTAGTGCGGTGCAAAAAATAAATGAAATAGACTGGAATACAGGAGAAAAGCCCAAAGAATCACATTCAGCTCTGTTAGCTGAATACTTGAGAAGAATTGCTGTCTTTACAAGTTCTTATACTTCTAATCAAAGCCCAATAGGAAGTCCAGTTAGAGTCCTAAATATTGAAAACAATGATTTGCTGCTAGAAATTGATAGAATTGTGGATGAAAGTTTGCCTGACATTAACAACCCTATACACTATAAAATATGTAGAAATTATTTAGAAACAGCATATGTTGTTGAAAAAGGCTTATCGGAAGTCTTAAAAGTAGCAAATATTTATGAACCTATTATTAAGTTTTTTGAAAGAGGTGGGAAACTAAGATTCGATAGCGACAGGGCTTTGAGTTGTGGTAGTGCTGCTTTTGTTCTTGAAAATTGGATTGATTTTCATAGCAGTAGGCTAGAAACCGATATAAGTGACTCTAATTTGGAGAGAATTGATCTTAATAATAATGATGTTTAGTTAATCTCTATATCGTACCTCGAACGGGTCAATTATGGTCAGATATTACCATGATTGACCGTTTTTTTGATTTGTACCTCCAACATCCATGCGCACCATGCACGGCCAATTAAGGAGCAGGAAATAACGAGTCAAGTATATTACCGCAACTGACTTGTTTTTTTCTTTCTTAGCTTTCTTGCGTTTCTTAAATTTACTCACTACTGTAGATGAACTGAATTTTGCATATTCAGAAGTGAATATCGAAGGTATAAACAAAAAGGAATTTTATTACATAGTGGATTGAATCGTGATAACAAGGCAAAAGACTATACTGATTATGAACTTAAGAATGATTTGGAAGAATTTGATTTAAACGATGTAGTGGAACAATTAACAGAAGAAGAGAAATCTATCTATTTGAATTAAAGAAGTAATGAGTTTGATCCTTGGTGAACGGAGGTTTTGTTCAAAGTGGAAAATAGAAAACAAGTACTAGAATTGGTGTTAGAACGATCCCCATATTTTGAATATTTATGTAGATGTCTTGAATCAATAGGTTTCTGCTTTCCGAGTGGATGTGAACTTGTATTATTTGCTGGAAAACAAAAATCTCCATTAGTAGACTTGCTAGGATTATCTAGTATAGGTATTGTGGATATTAATACTTTATATTCTCGTGATGAAGCAAATCCGGATGTGTGGATAGAATTAGATGAAGAGGAGTTATTTAATCTTGCTTCATCTGAAATTCCCTTATCGAAAATGAAAATCACAATAAATAAGGGTCATTTTATTTATCCTCAAGTTGAAACCATTCTAAAAAGAATTTTCATTCCACCTTTAGAATTCCCATTGTCAGATCGAATGGAAATAATATATTGGTCGATGTTTGATTGCATAGAACCTAGGATCGTGTGGAGAAGTGAGCAGAGTGATTTGTTAATCCTTAAATATGAAAATGCTTTTGATGGACTGGATGTATACATCACATCGGGGCTAACTAATCCTGAGAATAATGCCCCATCCCTTATTGAGTTTGAAAATGGAAAAACTTCTGGATATGGGTATGAATTGATGATAACGGCAAAGCCTAACGAAAGTGTTTTTAGAGATGAATTGGTTAGTTGGACTAAATATATTGAAGAAACAAAAAATCATATTTATCCTGGCCAATTTATAGAATATCGCGAAGGTAGGCTTCCAAATACAGACTTAAGTGGCTTCATAATTACTCCACCAATAGATTTACCTGAAATTATACCTGTTTCTTCTGGATACGGTAGAATAAGTTTATTACTAGGTGTAACGGCTGAGGAACTGGAGATAGCAAAAAAAGAAGATGATATATATATTGTAGCTGATAAAATGTTTGAAAAAGGATATGTTAATTATAGTCCAACAAGAAGAAGTTCTGTGATGTAACTGATTGCTGCTAAAAAGAGACTAATGATTGATTAAAGGAGTCATTCCAATTTTTAGGTGGAATGACTCCTTTTTTTGAATAAATGATAATAGAGAATCAGGATTGAGGAGAGGTAGTTTCTTTTTAATTAACTTTTTAATCTGGAGCTAAAATTGGTTATCTCCTTTTATATTTTTGGAAGAATTAGCTTCTACAGGTTGACGAAGAGTTGAAGGAAGCACTCGTGCATTATGGGAAGGTGCAGCAGAATGATATTGAATATGAATTGTTTTTCAATCATAACGGCATTGCTCGAGATATCGGAAGAATAGACATCACCGCCGAAGAAATGGGTGACTATAATTACTGGCAGAAACAGAATCTGACGGTAGAACAGAAGAAGTATCTTGCCCGGCGAATTATGGCTCCCATGAGCGAAGAAGAACTATCTACCCTGATGGGTGAATTCGAGCAACACGAGATGACTATGAAAGGATTGGACGGGGAGTTCAATGGATTTACGGGCAGAGTAGGCACGAAAAAGGGTTCTTCAGGTGTACCCGAACCCTCGGACCATCCAGGAACAACGGGTTCTCCAAGTGCTGCTTCTAAAGGAACAACGACGACAGATAAACCGGCTACAAGCAAAACAAAGACATTTGTGAAAAAGTCAAAAGATGTGATTGTTAAAGCCGTCAGCGATTATTATAAAGAAAAACAGAAGATCGGCTTTCAGCCTTGGGGCAACTTGGGAAATAACAAGCCCAAAGAGTCGGGGAATGCCGGGGAAGTGGGTTCCGGAGGGAAAACAAGTTCGAACGCTGGGAATAAGTCAAGCGATGGGGCAGGAACAAGTTCCTCCAGCAGTGGCAAGAAAACAGATCAGACCCCGAGCAGCGGTAAGAAGTCCCAATCATCGGGTGAAACTGATGCTACTGCATCGAGTCCAGGTACAGGGAAGAAGTCTGGCGATGGTGAAAGCACAAACTCACCAAGCAGTGGCAAGAAAACGGGTCAGACACCGAGTACTAGTAAGAAGCCCAAATCATCGGGTGAAACGGATAGTACGGGTTCAAGTTCAGGTACAGGGAAGAAGCCTGGCGATGGTGAAGAAACAGGGCCATCAAGTAGTGGAAAGATAGAGGATCCAACTCCGAATACCAGTAAGAAGACCCAAACATCCGGAGAACCTGATACTACAGGATCAAATACAGGTACAGGGAAAAAGTCGAGTGAGGGTGAAGGAACAAGCTCATCTAGCGCTAACAAGAAAGATAATCAGATTCCCAACAGTCATAATCAGTGGAAACAAGATTCATCGAAGAAAAAAGGAAAAGATGATAAAAAGAAAAAAGAGGAGGAAAAACGTAAAAGGGAAGAGGAAGACAGACAAAAAAGTGAATCAGAGGCTGAGGGGACGGGTGATGTATTACCCCCAACTAAGCGTATTGAACCGCGAGGAGAGCCTATAAAATTTGAACCTCTAATTAAGCAAGAGAAAATCGCTCAACAGACATACGATAGGTTAAGAGGGACAGGTCTAGATATGAATGAACTTGAACTGTTCTCCAAAAACACTGGACTAAGTTTGCAGGAAACGATTGACTTGAAGAAACATTTAATTTTAACTGAGCATGTTAATTTACCAGATACCATTACTGGTAAATATTATTATAGTGGTTATTTTCATCCTGATATGCATATCGCTTATGGTTGGGAAAAGGCACTTAAAGGTGAATTAACACCTGCAGGAAAAGTATGGTTTAGACAGCTAGCAGACCATGAGCTAGCTGAAAGTAAGATGATGCAAGAAGGAGTACCGTATCGTAAAATTGAATCATGGAATCCTATAGAAGGTATGACTGGAAAACCACCTAACGAGGGGGCTCATGATCTTGCACCTCCTCCACCGAAAGATTTCCCGGATTTTAAAGCGGATGAGACTATTTTATAATTAATATAATTTAATTTCAGGAGGACACCTAGTTGAATCAGATATTTGAAGATGCCAGAACCATTATAAGAAACATTAATTGGGAAAATGAAGAACCTAGCAAACCTTCACATGGAATATTATTATATGAGTTTTTAAGGAGAGGTTCTCATTTTTATGATTTTATAGATCAAGAACCTAACAAGAGACTTGCAGTGTTTAGTGCAGCAGATATTTGTGGTATAAAGTTGCCAATTGAAATATATGAATACTGTGATGAATTAAACGAAATTAAGAATGAGTGGTTAGTCAAATCAGTTTGTAAAAGCTATTTGGAATGGGCATATTTATCTGGTGAAAACGAGTCGATAGCAATCGAATTCCAAGGACTCTATACTCCAATTATAAAGTTGTTTAGTAGAGGCGGGAGGATAAGATACCATAATGGAGAGTTAACCTATGGAAGGGCTGCACGTTCTCGAATTGTTTCTGTAGAAATGAGCACGGTTGAACCAATGGATATTAGTGAAAATAGTCTGGATAAACTCGACAAAAATTGGGATGAGAAAATAAAGTAATCGTAAATTGGTTTTAGAAGGCTAATCAGTTCAAAAGTTATTATTTTTTGAAGTGGGTCCGGGATACGCTGATAAGACAGTATATATGTGGGATCGGAAAAAGAAATGTAAGCAAAGTAGATATAAGCATAAATAAAACAGATCGATCCTGGTCAAAGAGTCAATGGGGTCGATCTGTTTGTAATAGATCTTTATAAATTACGAAAAAGTATACAGGGAGGTGCAGATTTAACAGGTAAACAAAGAAAACAGATAGAAATAAAGCTGCGGAATTAAATCTTATACCAAAAATTGAAGTGAAGAAAGTAGAAGGTATTTGTTTCGGCTTTGCTGATTTCGAGGGGCTGATGTAGAAGTGCACCTTCCAAAAAGATTTGTGTAAAAAAGGTGACACAGATCAGTTTAACTGGTTGAATAAAATTTACCGGAAGACATAATGAAATCGGTTAACAATGGACCTTATACATGGCATCACAGAAGTACCGGGGAAAATGCAATTAGTTCCCTTTGGTATACACAACATTACTACTCATAATGGTGGTAGATCAAACGGAATATGGGCAGATGCACCGAGATAAGGGAGAGAAATTTGTGGAAATGAGAGCAGAATCTATTATCTATCCATTACCAACTGATCAGGTATTGTCAAAAGAAGAAGGTTTTTGGAGGGTAGTATTGCCTTCAGACTATAAAGAATTTGTTAAGATAAACAACGGAGGCATTCCAGAAAAATGTTCTTTTAGTTGTAATAGTCATAATTACTTAATTACTAGATTTTTGTGCATTCTTGAAGATCCAACCGGCAATGAATTTGGAATATTTGATATTGATGCTATAAAATCCCAACTTGATGAGAGATTAATTGATGATGAGGACTTAATAGGAGTTGCCTTGTTACCAGTAGCTGTTCTATTTTCTGGTGACTTTCTATGCTTAGATTTTCGTGAATCTAGAAATTCTCCTAATGTTTGTGTCTGGGATCACGCGAATTCTGGTGAATTCGATCCAGTGAGTTATTTTTTGGCGGAAAGTTTTAAAGATTTTTTGGCATTGTTAACTTAATAAACAAAACAATATACTTAGGCCTGTTAATGTTACACAAATATTTACAACAGATCGTACAATACAACCAGCAGATAGAACACTAAACGATTCAAACAGGAAATGTTTTAAGAGCTAAAGGAGGTATAAAGAAGTATGCCATCTATTCCGAATTTCGTTTTTGAGAAAGAAATACCTATAAGCATTATCGAGAAATACAGATCGAGAATTCCTGTTGAACTAATTGAAGTATGGAAGGAATATGGAATGGGTAGTCTTTCCAATGGATATCTGAAAATTATTAATCCTGATCAGTATTTAGAATTATTACAGGATACCTACAGTCGAGCAAAATTAGCAATTCCTCTATTTACAACAGCAATGGGAGATATATTGATTTGGGAAGATGGATACTTAATGGCGCTTAACTTCAGAAAGCATGAAGTAAATGTTATAGGGAAAAATTTTAAGTACTTTTTTGGGGACATAAGTGATGAATATTTTTTGAATAAAGCTCTTGACTGGTCTCCCTATCTTGAAGCGTTTGAAAAATATGGAGAGCCTGCTTACGATGAATGTTTTGGCTATGTTCCTCTTTTAGGATTAGGTGGAGCAGAGAAAGTTAAGAATTTAAAAAAAGTTAAATTTATTGAGCATATATATATAATCAATCATTTTATGGGACCAATGGAATTAAAATAAAAAATGGGGATAATTTGGGAACGCACGGTTGGAGATATTAGTGAAGATATAATTAATAAGGTTGAAAAAAAATATGGTATACAATTTCCTGTTGACTATAGAGAATGTGTTAAAAACTATAATGGTGGGCATCCTGTACCAAATATATTTTCCTATGATGATGGAGGAGAGGGAGTTTTTGACCATTTACTAAGCTTTACAAGTGAGCCTAATATTGTTGTAGTTTATGAATTTATAAGTGATTTCATGCCAAAAGGGATATTTCCATTTGGAACAGATCCTTTTGGCAATCAGCTTTGCTTTGATTACCGAAAAAGTGAAAATTCACCTTCAGTTGTTTTTCTTAACAATGAAGAATTTGGTGAGGACTCCATTACAGAAGAATGTAACAGTTTTTGACAGTCGAGAAAAAGTATAATATGACTTTCCCTGATGATTATAAGAAATTTTTAATGTTAAAGAATGGTGGAAACACTGGTACTAGAAGGAGATTTACTACAAATGATGACCAAAAAGAAGGTGAAATAGAGTCTTCTATTTTGATGTTTTTTCTTTTGTCTCATAATTTAAATAATAATTCAGAACAAAAGTATCGTCTGTACACAGAAGCAAATATTTTATCGAAAATTATTATCCAATAGGTAGACACCGAGGAATAATTTAGTGTGTATTGTAGTAGAAGGAGCTAATAAAGGGAGAGTATATCATTTTGATATGGATTATGACAATTATATTGAAAAGAAACTTCCTCTAGAGGAAGAACATATCAGACTGATCGCCAAAAGTTTCACTGACCTTTTGGATAGTTTATTTGTTTCTCAGACGTAGGAACAATCGTGAATAATTTCAAAAATTAGAAGTTGCAAATTTTAAGGCCTATTCCATCAGAATTATTCAGGTGGATGGGTCTTTTTGTGAGAAAAGACTTCTAAATAAATTGTCATTTCCTCGTGAAAGATCACGCACCGTTCCACGACATAGTATGTTTACGAATGTCCGAAATAGTACTGGGCAGGTTTCATAAATCTAAAGAGTATTTGTTAAAAGAATGGAAAAATTTGAGTCTACATCAACTAAAGGATAAGTTGTCTTTTGAACAATTTAATGATCTTAATACACGCAGAAAGGTAATATTAGAGAATATTGAACAGAAGACTGTAACAACTATACTAGATTAGAATTGGCAGTAATGTTGTTGTTTCATTTTATTCGTGATTGCACTGTGGATGAAGGAGGAAAATGGGTATTCAAACCCAGCAATTTTGATCTTTGGTAAACGAAGGTTTTGTTCAAAGTGGAAAATAGAAAACAAGTACTAGAATTAGTGATAGAACGATCTCCATATTTTGAATTTTTATGTAAATGTGTTTAATCAATGATAGTTTGATAGTAGAGTACCCGATAGATGGAGTAGGACAAAGAAAATTACAATAGAGAATCAAATTGGAGGTTAGAGGAATAATGGAGCAATATCAAGAGAGGTATACTTCTATTTCAACACTTATGAGAATGAGGAGTTCATATACTCTCATGATATTCCTGAAAAATATAGACTGAGTGAAAAAACTTATGATAACTTATTATTAGAATTACAAACAAAATTTAAAGAATTAAGACAAATTTTTATAGACAATGATCAAGAGGCGTGGACAAATTTAACCTTAACTTTAAAGCATCCTGGTAAGTTGAAAATTCATTATGATTATGAAGATGTAATAGCTTCAACAGTAACCCCAACTCAAAGACAAATGATTTTTGAGTATAAGTATCTAGGTTTGCTTCCTGAAAAAGAAAAGAATAAACAGTTTGTAGAGAATTATTTAAATAGTCAAAATAAATAGCTGTAGAAAAAAGCTAAAGTAATTGTGTTATACGTTATAGGTCCAATTTAGTTATTTAACAGCATAATTGAGCTGTTTTTTGTTTTCTTGCCTTTTTATTAAATTTGGTCGTAGATGTAACACCCTAAATCAATCGGAAGTATAAAAAAAGATGAATCACAAATTTTAATATGAAGGTAAATATTGAGTAAGGAAATCAAATAACAATTGAGGGGAATAAATTTAAATTCGAATAAAGTGAAAATGGTATTTAAACGATCCTCTTGGTGTACATGATGTAGTCTCTGATCAACCTTCATCTGAACTCCCTGCAGCATATGAATATTATTTAAAAAAAGTTCTTGGGCAATAAAAATACAGAAGATGGAGCGAAATAATTGATGGGAAATTTTAATCAGGCAATTAAGCGTATTGCTGCAATAGATTGGAGTTGTATTGGAAACAAGCAAGCAAGATCACATGTTCATTTGAGTAAAGAATACTTAAGAAGAGCATCAATATTTTTTCAATATTATTCTGGTCCATGTAGGTATCCTTTTATTATCATTTCAAGTTCAATAACTAAGTCACAAGTAAGTGTTGATGAATTACAGATACTAAAGGAGATTGACAATAGTTATGTTAGAGAAATTGCTACCAGTTATTTAGAGTTAAACGCACTCATTGATGAAGGAAATCAAATTGCTATTGATAATAAAGATTTGCTTGAGCCAGCAGTAAAGCTATATGAAAGAGGTGGCCATTTTTTTATAAGGGCAGGTTATTTGAATGTAGCTGGTGCTACTCATTTTCTTTCGCTTGCAAATCGAGTAAAAAGGGAACCACTTGATATAAGTGATGAAACCTTGGAAGCACTTGACAATGGGCATATTGATTAATTTATGGATTTATTCGGCCTATTAAACAACTTACAATATTAATACAAGATCGAACAATACATGAACAAAAGGATAAGCTTCTCAGAAGATCTTTCTTACTTGAATTATGAGTAGGAATGAGCTTTTATTTGGTTTCATGAGAAGTCGGAAGAGCATTCTTCTTTAACACAAATAGTGGCCCAGATTTTTTGATATGCTATGAGTAAGCTCCCTCTAGTCATAGGTAGTAAGTTAGTAAATGATGGTGTACCTAGCCAATGGAGATGACAAAAATCAGTAAGGAAGTGACCTGATGGAATTTGAATATCATGTAACCATGCGTGATCTGAAGCAGAACGAGACAGAGACCTTTATCAACATCTGTAATGAACAGCATGTGAAGCCCGTATTGATCGTCTTGGACCAAGGTGAATATATTAATCAACCGATGATCACAGGCATTGTACATAGCGCGGATTATGAAGAAGTGAAGAACGTTATTGAAGAGGTTGCCGCGAAGTTTCGGGATAACGGATTCACGGTTGTTCGGACGAAGGTGGAAATTCCGGCAAAGGAAGAGACGTATTTTGATCAGCCGATGGTGATGCAGTCCAAGCCTTATTTTGAATGGCACGGTAAAGTGTATGTTGATGATGTGGGCAGGTTGAAGCAGTTGTGCGCCGGATCAGGCGGACATATCTCAAGGAACTCGTTGAATGCGAATGGGAAAATTAGATTCGTAACGGTCCGAGAATATGAAAGTGCAGAACACTTTTATCGTAGAGTTGAAGAGATTCATGCCATTCTGCATATGAACAAGATGGAACTATTTAAACAGCAATATGAACTGTGCATCTACGATAGCCGGGAAGAATTGGATCGTGGATGGATCTAGCCGGATGTTGAGTACGATGAATGAGGAGGAGAACGGTTGTCTGGAAAAAACATAAAAATGCACCTCTTAAATGAGGATGAGAGATTCATTGTGGTGTTAGAAGCCTTATTGAAACGTGCCACTCTAGTAGATGGCCCATTTATATTAAAAGGTAGCTTATTAACCAGACAGTATTTGGAGAATCCAAGTATTCGGTATGTTGATGATATTGACTTTTTGTATGTAGGTCGGATTGAGACCGAGGATGAAGCCAATGAAATTTTTACAGATTGGGTGATTCGGGTAACTGAGATGGATCTGAATGACGGTATCGTATTCCGAAGCTTTCGGGAGAATACCTTTTGGCGCAGAATAGACTACGCGATGGCGGATGATTTTCCCACGGTGAACACGGAGCTTGCCTTTTATATTGATAGTGAACCAAGGAGCGAAAATGAGTATGGAGATGAGGATGAGCTGCATCTGGATATATCCTTTAACCTCGACTTGAATGAGAAGTCTGTTGCTCTATCCTACCAACCCATGGTTGGTGAAGCTTTTGTCGTTCCTTACACTGTACCACTCTCCATCCAAATTGCATGGAAGCTGCATCAAACGATAGTGAGGCCCAGGTTTAAAGACTTGTATGATTTGCAGCATCTGTTGTCTAACCCGTCATACGATCAGCAAGCTCTCCAGGAGACACTACAGACCCTAGTCAATGAGTGCAATATGGACCCGGCTATTACGAGAGAGGATATGAAAAAGGTGTTGGTTGACGATCTGCATGATGTGTATTCGAGGTTTAATTACGATTATGATCTGCAGTATTATGCCGGAAGCCGCAGTCCTGAAGTCTATTTTATGGAGTTTGTTTCGGAGCTACGCCAAACGATGAATCATGCCGGGATTAACAGTGACGCATATGAACATTTACCAAACTGCACTAACCATAAATAGAGATTTTCATGTACTGAAGAAGAGGAGCTAATAGCTTTCTGAAAGAAGGCTACTTCGGAAGCATACGCTTCGCCTTTTATCTCCAGAGGAATTTGAAACGAACACCCCAACTCCGATACAATGTTCTCATAGAGTCTGAGAGAATGGATCAAATACGGTGCAGAAATGGAGAAAACCAATATGACTGAATTTATCAACGCTGATGATATTAATGATGTAATTCTCGGTGCTGCGGCAAACGAACTGGAGCAGATGGTGGACAAAATGTGTGAGCTGATTGGCACCCCTTTGGAACAAACGAGTGAACTGGAGCGTCAGGTCATGGCTGCTTTTGGTTTTGGCGCGGTATATGGCATAACTCATCGGGATCAGCTGGCAGAGCCACAGGCCCATGCCTTGAGCATTCGGATGCTGATCAAACCGTTTAATTATAGTGAGCAGCAGGCTGTTGATTTTGCCGATGATCTGATCCGGGTGGCTTCCGATCGTGAGGTTCATCCGGTGATGAATACGATTATCCAACGTGGGATTGATGGACACCGCCAATTCAATCAGGAAGACGACGAAGGATTGGAACGTAACATTCAGGAGATTTTAACCGCGGTTCAATCGCAAAATTAGACGGTTTTATAAGATGTGGGAGATGATTGCATTGGATCTGATGAAATTAAGCAAGGAACTCTCATACGCTCTGCGACATGCACCATGGGAGTATGAGCTGGAACTGGACGAAGAGGGTTGGGTGGAAATCTCGCAATTGCTGGTGGCTTTACATGAAAGTCCGCAGTGGAAGGAAGTCACACAAGCCGATCTGGAGCAGATGATTCAAGCCTCGGAGAAAAAGAGACATGAAATCCGTTCTGGCCGCATCCGGGCATTGTATGGACATTCGACACCTCATAAGATATCGAAGATACCTGCTAAGCCACCGGAAACCCTGTACCATGGGACGCCGGCACGCGCAGTGCATTCTATTATGGAACATGGCTTACAGCCGCGGCAAAGGCAATATGTACATCTGTCCGCAGATATCGATACGGCCAATCAGGTGGGACGAAGACGGGATGATCTGCCTGTCATTTTGAAAATCAATGCTGCTCAAGCGGCCACAGATGGAATCCTCTTTTATCATGGAAACGAAAATATCTGGCTGGCCGATCACATTCCCGCACGTTATATTCTTGAACAGTAACCAATGAGTGAGGAACTGTTGTGAAAAGCATAAATATCTATCTCGAATTGCAGCAGTCGCAATCAACGGGTGAGTGTACAGTCATCCGTTCAACGGGGATATCGTTGTATTGATCGTTAGCTACACCAAAAAGGGACACATCCAACATTGGTTGGTGCGTCCCTTTCTCATATCCAAAACTTACTTGCCTACAATCGCTTTAATACCTTCGCTAAGAGGCTGAGCCGGACGGCCAAGCAATTTCTCTAATGTATCACTCTCTACAGCCAATGCACCTTCACGGATAGCACTTTGCATATCAACAAGCATGGATACGACAAAGTCTGGTAGACCTGCACCTTTCATGATGTCAGCGTAAGCGGCATCGTCCACGTTTTGCACGTTGATTTCCTGCCCAAGAACTTCACCAACAATGGCAGCCAGTTCAGCTTGCGTGCGTAGTTTGCCAGACAATTCATACACGGTATTCTCATGTCCTTCTCCTGCGAGTACAGCTGCTGCAGCATGGGCGTAGTCACTGCGGGTAGCCCAGCCTACTTGGCTGTTGTTGGTGGCATGAACCCAAGGTGCACCTTGCGTAGCTGCTTGTACACTGCCTGCTTCATTTTCCAGGTACCAGTTGTTGCGCAGGAAAGAATACGGAATGCCGGATTCACGAATAGCTTTTTCTGTAGCGCGGTGGACTTCCGCCAGAGAAAGGGTATTTTTCTCTGCATTCACAACGCTTGTATAAGCGATGAAACCCACGCCTGCTTTCTTGGCAGCGTCCACGGCAGTCTGATGTTGGCGAATTCGCGTTTCATTGTCACCATCGGTGGAGATGAGCAACAGACGGTCTACACCGGCAAAAGCTTTCTCCAACGTCTCCGGTTGATCGAAATCACCGTGACGCACGTCAACGCCTTGAGTGCGGAGTGCTTCCGCTTTCTCTGGATTACGTACACTTACTGCCACATCCTTGGCAGAATCCGTTTTTAACAATGCCTCTACAACCAGTGAACCCAATTGACCTGTTGCGCCAGTGACCAAAATTTTCATCTTCTTTTCCTCCTAGGATATGTGTTTTGTTTGCATATGGTTGTAATCAAAAATGTTATAACAGGTGTGATTACAACGAAAGGGTTAAAAAAAGCTCATTATGAGCTTTTTTATTCAGAGACATGAATCTGATCCATCATCTGCTGTATGGTTACACGATTCAAGCGCTGTTCCATGGCTGTCTGAGCCTCAATGAGTTCGGCACGCAAGGTGTGTTCAATCATGTTGCCGACCGGACATTTCGGATTCGGATGTTTGTGAAAGTTAAACAATTCCCCATCCTCCACGACCTCTAGCGCTCGATATACATCGAGAAGGGTAATGTCGGCCGGATCTTTCAACAAGGAAGCACCGCCCACACCGGGTCTGACGTCAATTAGACCAGCCTGTTTCAGCTTGGACATAATCCGCCGAATAATCACGGGATTGGTATTCACACTCTGCGCTATCATATCTCCGGTGCATTCATTGGGCATAACAGCGATCAGGGACAGGGTATGAACCGCAATGGAAAAGCGACTGCTGATTTGTCTCATGGGATAATCACCACCGTTGTAACTATAATAGTTACAAAGTGATTGGTTGTCAATTCTTTTATATTATATGTTAATTGATAGTTGCTGTTATCCTGTAATCGTAGATGATCAAACAGATGATAATTGAATTATCACCTATGTCAAATAAATGAGTTGTGGTTCTTTTGAAGCGTTAAAAAAGAAGCAGGTTTCAAACCTTTTAATGTAATAATAGGGCTAAATTCCTATTATTTTCAAGTTAAATGGAACTATATGGTTTTCTTGTTTGCGTACAGTGGAAGAAAAATGACAAAAGCTTCGACAAAATAGAAAATTATGTATGAATTGACAAATGTAAAAGCGATTATATAATGTGTGTATCTACAAGATTGTACATTTAGTTACAAATGATTCCAAATAACAAACGGTGGGAGTGGGACAGGCATGTGGTTTTTGGTTCTATGGTTGTTAGGTCTAATTTCAGGGGGAGTACACTTATATGTGTTAGGTTTTCCCGGGGAAATGAGCGAGATTAGCAGAGTATTGCTGCTTCATCAGTTTGTGGTTACCTTTGGATTGGTTGGAGTGATTGGTTATGTTGTCAACATTGCCAGAGCGGATCAGACAGCCAAAATGTTAGGATGGCCTGGTGGACCGTTTCAGGTTAAATACGGTTTTTCCCAGGTAGGGCTTGGAGTTATGGGGATTATGGCCATATGGTTCCAGGGGAACTTTTGGGTTGGTGTATTGGTAACGATGTACATATACGGGTTAAGTGGTCTTTGGTCACATACTTATGTCATGATTAAAAATCGCAAGGCAGATGGAGACAGTATCGGGAATCTCATTATGGATGTGGTGTATCAAACGTTTATCACGGTTCTCTCCGTATTGGCTGGCGGAATCTGGGTAATGCACTAAGCTGTAATTGATTTTTTGCCTTACACAGCTTGAATCTCAATTAAACGATGAGGTGTGGTCGTGATGGTACAAAAAACCGTTGAACTTTCCGAAACACAAAAGGGAATCTATTTTGATTGTCAGGTGAATGATCCCACTTCGTATAACATCTCAGCTTCAATTCAATTTGATCATCTTCAAATGGAGATATTTCGCCGGGCCATCGAATTGCTTATGTATGAGCAAGTGGTGCTGCGTACTCGGATTGAGATTCAAAATGATGTACCCGTGTTATCCGTTCTTGAAGATATGGATTATTCACTTACCTTGTGGGACCTAAGTAGCGAGAATCAGGAGAATCCAAATGAACAACAGTTAGAAGCACTGGTGGATGAATGCATCGGGACACCTTTTGATCTGGAGAAAGGTCCTCTGTTCCGTATAATGATTGTTCAGATGGATAAAAGCCGATATATTCTGACCTTATGTATTCATCATTTAATATGTGATGGCATGTCGCTTGAACTGATGAAAAACAAACTTATTCAGTCATATAGGTGTCTTCTTGAAGATCAGCCTGTGGATGTCAAGCTGGATGAAGGATTCATCTCTTATGTTGAGGCAGAGAACAAGAAACTGCACGAAAACAAGTACTCCAAAGAGCGGGAATACTGGTTAAACAAAATGAAGGGAGCGGAACCTCTTTCTCTAAAGCACGACTTTCCAGCAGGTTCTTTACAAGAAGGAATTGGTCATGAACTGCGATTTGATATTTCGGAAACGTTAATGGCTGATATTACACAGATGTCCAAAGATAATGAAGTAACCGTTTTTATGTTCTTTATGGGTGCCTTTGGCATTCTTATGAGTAAATATGTCGGTACAGACGATATCACCTTTGCCTCCCCATATTCTCATCGTCCCGGTATGGACTTGGAAGAAGCGATTGGATGTTTTGTCCATATGTTGCCCATGCGATTCCATATTGACCTCGAATCAACTCTAAAACCTCTGCTGCAACAAGTAGCCACAACCTGGATGGATACGTACAGGAACATCGGATATCCCAATAACCTCATTGTCAGAGACAGCATGTTACAGGCTCAACCCGGATCACCATCGTTGTTTGATATCTCCTTTGTTTATGATTCCTATGAGGAAGATATGCTCGGAACTCGTATTCTGGATCAGGATAAGGTTACGTTTCCAGGAGATCTAATGGTGGTGTTGAGCCGTTTACCGCAAGGTGCTCAGTTGAAGCTGCAATACAAACCAAGCTTGTTTCGTGAAGATTCAATGGAGCGAATGGGCCAACGATTTCTATACTTGCTGAATCAACTAGTAACCAATTCTGATCAAAAAATCAGTGAGTTCAGCCTCCTGATGCAAGATGAGAAAGAAAACTTACTTTACCGATTCAATCAAACTTCTTATTTTCCCTACACTCCACAACATATTATGGATATATTTCACGATAAAGTAGCACGTTTCCCGGAGCGGGTAGCTCTTATGGAAGGGAAGCAGCATCAGACCTATGCGCAGGTCAACGCAAAAGCGAATCAATTGGCTAGGCAGATCGTTGCGAGTAAAAAAAGTGATAACGCGGCAGTTGGCGTGCAGATGCCGCGTTCCTCGGATATGGTCATAGCCCTATTGGCTGTATTAAAAGCCGGATGTGCTTTTGTGCCTGTAGACCCTTCCTATCCTTTGTCCAGAAAGGCCTATATTATATCGGATGCAGACATATCCATAGTGCTGGCTATGCAGCCCGAAAAAGATGACGAGACTCTGGATGTCCAGTACATCTACGTTGAGGGCGATCAGGCTTATACGGGGGATGTCTCAAACCTCGAAGAGGCGCTGAATCCGCATAGCCTTGCCTATATCATGTACACATCCGGATCAACAGGCAAGCCAAAAGGAGTCATGGTTGAAAATCATAGCGTAGTCAATACACTGCTTGATCTGGAGCGTCGTTTTCCAATGCAGGCGCAGGATGTTTACTTGCTGAAAACAGCATATACCTTTGATGTGTCGGCCACGGAACTTTTCGGCTGGTTCATGGGTGAAGGCGCACTAAGTATTCTTGAGCCTGGAGCAGAAAAAGACCCTTCTCGTATTTTGTCTACGGTGGCATCACATAAGGTGACCCACATCAACTTTGTTCCAACGTTATTCCGTCTTTTTCTGGAAACGATGGAGCTCCGCTCCGATCTGTCAGCATTGGAAACGCTGAAATGGATGTTTGTTGGCGGAGAGGCAGTTACGCCTGACATCATTGAGAAGTTTAACAGGTTAGGCATTAGAGCAAGTCTTGAAAATGTATATGGTCCAACCGAATGCACCATATGGGTTTCTCATTATCCATTAAGCCATTACGAAGGCTTGGGCAATGTACCGATTGGCTACCCGCTCAATGAGTCCAGATGGTATGTCGTCGGAAATCATGATGAGCTTCAGCCGTTAGGTATTCCAGGGGAGCTTTGTCTTAGCGGTGTTGGGCTTGCACGTGGATATCTGAATCTGGAACAGATGACCCGAGAAAAATTTGTCCCTAATCCTTTCTTTCAAGAAGGACAGGACGCAGCGCATTTCAGGTACATGTACCGCACAGGGGATCTGGTACGTTCACTCCCAAGCGGTACGATCGAATATCTGGGACGCATTGATTTCCAAGTTAAAATTCAGGGAGCCAGACTGGAGACAGGCGAAATTGAGAATACGCTGTCATCCTATCCGGGTGTCATCCAGACCGTGGTAGTCATGAAATCATTTGAAGGTAGGTCCGGCTTGCTGTATGCCTACTATCTGTCAGAGCAGGAGCTGCCTTCTGTCGGATTGAGAGAGCACCTGTCTCGTTCGTTACCGGCATACATGATACCATCCGTTTTTGTACATAAATCCGAATTTCCATTGAATAGCAGTGGGAAGATTGACCGGAAGGCACTCATGGCAGATATTACGCATGCTCACACTTCCAGTACGTTCTATACCGCCCCGTCTTCCGAACTTGAGAAGGTTATAGCCGAAGTGTGGGCCGAAGTGCTCGGTGTTGAGAGAGTAGGGCGCGATGACCATTTCTTTGAATTGGGCGGAAATTCATTTTCTGTCATTCAGGCTCACAATAAACTAAAACATTATACCGATGTGGAGTTCCCTGTTCCTCGTTTTTTTGAATGCCCGACATTGCGTCAATTTGCCGCGCTGGGTCCGAAGGATGAGGCAGTTCGGGTACCGACTGAAAGGGAACAATTGTTTCAAAGAAAAGACGGCATTATGCGTGAGGACATTGCAATTGTGGGCATGGCGGTGAATGTGCCGGGCGCTGAGGATATAAGGGAGTTCTGGAGTAACCTGGTTGAACGGCGGGAAAGCATTCACTTTTATAGTGATGATGAATTGAGGGAGCTTGGTGTGGAGGAAGCGCTGCTGCGTTCACCTCGTTACGTCAAGGCAAAAGGACGTGCCAACGGCATCGATGAGTTTGACGCAGGGTTCTTTGACTATACTCCCGGTGAAGCCAAAATGTTGTCTCCCCAATTCAGACTTCTGTATCAGGGAATATGGGAAGCGCTGGAGGATGCAGGCTGCAGACCGGATGAGTCGGGTAAGGTGGGTGTGTTCCTTGGCGGGTCCGATGACTTCGAATGGTACCGTCAAGTGCTTTTTAACGATGCTAACTATAGCAGTAAATACGAAGCATTTACCCTCAGCACCAATCATTTTCTCGCTACCCGAATGGCTTATAAGCTTAACTTAAAAGGGCCGGCCTATACCGCTCTGACGGGATGTTCTACTTCATTGGTTACACCTCATCTGGCATGTCAATCTTTGATCGTTGGAGAATGTGATGTGGCCGTGGCTGGTGGGGTCACCGTGGAGTTGCCCAATGAAGGGGGTTACATATTTGAGGATGGCATGATGTTCTCCACAGATGGACACTGTCGTCCATTTGATGCGGCAGCCAGTGGAACCGTCTTCTCCAATGGTATGGGAATTGTGGTGCTGAAGCGGGTAACCGATGCTCTGCGGGACGGAGATCATATCTACGGGGTCATCAAAGGCTCAGCAATTAACAATGACGGACAAGAGAAACTCAGTTTCCTTGCTCCAAGCGTAAACGGACAGGCTGAAGTCATTCAGGATGCTTATAAGGTAGCCGGAGTAGACCCGGAAACGGTGAGTTATATCGAAGCACATGGTACGGGAACGTTGCTTGGTGATCCAATTGAAGTAAACTCGTTAACTCGGGCCTTTGCTTCCGACCAAAAGCAATTTTGTTATCTGGGTTCGGTCAAGGGCAATGTGGGACATATGGATACAGCCGCAGGTGTGGTTGGTTTAATCAAGGTAGCGCTCAGTCTTGGACAAGGTTATATCCCTGGAACAGCGAATTATGAGCAGCCTAATCCCAAGATTGATTTTTTGAATACGCCTTTTAAAGTTATTGCACAAGGTGTGGACTGGAAACAGGGCAATGTTGGAGTCATGCGCGCAGGAATCAATTCATTTGGTGTGGGGGGCACGAATGCTCACATGGTATTGGAGGAGGCTCCCGAGATGGAGAAGTGCAGTCCGGATGATGACGTAAATATATTGCTTTTTTCCGCCAAAACAGAGTACTCACTGAACCGCACCGCTGAACGGATTATGGAACATCTGACTCAACATCCGGATCAATCTGTGTCGAACGCAGCGTGGACCTTGCAGTCAGGTAGATCTGTTTTTGCGTATCGTAAGGCACTCATTCTGGATAAGACATCGAAGGATAATCCGGACAAGCTGATACAGCAGCTGGGGAAAGCACGCGTATACCATTCAGCTCAAGACACCCGTCCCGTATACTTTATGTTCCCCGGACAGGGCAGTCAGTATCAGGGAATGGGTGCAGAACTATACAGATCTACAGAGCAAGCAGGCCTGGCTCCAATCTTCAGAAGTTATATTCAGGAAATATTGGACCTTCTGCCTGCGGAAGAACGAGAAGATATGCTGTCCGTTGTATACGGGGATCAGCAGCCTGAGCGAATAAACCAGACGGAGTACAGCCAATTCGCACTGTTCATGACCAGTTATGCGCTGGCCAAGTCGCTGCTGGATCTGGGCATCAAGCCAGATGGCATGATCGGACACAGCATTGGTGAATTGGCTGCCGCTGCGGTAGCGGGTGTGTTCGAACTCGGAGATGCTGTCAAGTTAGTTCGGCTTCGCGGACGTCTGATGCAGCAACAACAACCCGGGGTCATGCTTGCCATTATGGCGGATGCACAGCAGGTGAAGTCACAACTGGAGGAAGACATGTGGCTTGCCCTGGTGAATACTACAGGTTCCAGTGTGATTGGTGGGACAGCTGAAGCCATTTCACGGATGGAAGCCAAGGCTGAAGGACTGGGCTGGAAGTGCATTCGTGTGAAGACTTCCCATGCATTCCATACGCCAATGATGAATCAGGCTGCCGAGGAATTTAGACGTTATCTAGCAGAGCATTCACTTCATACGCCACAGATCCCATTACTGTCCAACACCAGTGGAACATGGGCGCTTGGAGATGAAATCACACAACCTGACTATTGGTCCCGTCATATTTTACAGCCGGTGTTGTTTGAATCAAACCTGGCTGAAGTGTTGAAGGATGAGCGGGCTGTATTAATTGAAGTCGGTGCAGGACGAACGCTAAGTTCCTTTGCCAGACAGCACAGTCAATCAAGAGATTCCCAGACGGTACTGAATATGCTGCGTCACGTAAGGGAAACAGAGCAGGACAGTATCTATGTGAACCGCAGACTTGCGGAGTTATGGTGCGAAGGCATTGAACCGGACTGGAAGGTGCTCAAAGGGCAGACGGTACGACGCAAATGCTCTCTGCCTACTTATGTTTTCAACAAACAATCCTATCCTGTCAGTGTTTCTCTTTCTGGCTCATCAGCAGCGGAAGGAATGGGTACCGGGGATGATAGGCAGCATGCAGAGCAGGGTAAGGGAAGTGGCTCTACTCTAATAAAAGGGACAGTTTATACTGGTGGTTCAGACCAACTGAAACAGATTGTCCTGGATGCATATCGAACGATTTTTGGCATCGATGATCTAGATGAAGAGGTTAATTTCTTTGCGGTTGGAGGAGATTCTCTCAAAGCAGTCAGCTTGTCTGCATGGATCCGGTCTCATTTAGGAATTCGGCCTGAGGTAGCAGATATTTTCAATCATTCAACGCCTATTCAATTGGCGGAGCATCTCTATGTCATTGCGAAACCAAAAGTGGACCAACAGACAATTCAATCTGCACCCACTATGGATGCGTATCCAATCTCTTCTGCACAGATGCGTATGTTCACACAAGCGATGCTTGATCCAGGCAATACGGCATACAACCTACCGTCTGTAACCATTATTGAAGGTGAATTGGACCGTATAAGAGTTGAGGCTGCTTTGCAAAAGTTGATGCAGCATCATGAGGCGCTCAGAACATCGTTTGAGATACGGGGCGTTGAGATCGTTCAGATCATCCAACCTTCGGTTCGCTTAAGTATGGGCTATGCAGAGCAGCATGTGGCAGATGACCAAGAGTTGCCTGCGATGATCGAGACATTGATTCGTCCTTTTGATCTGGGGAGTGCTCCGCTTATGCGGGTTGAACTGATTAAGATAGGCGAGCGCAAGCACCTGCTATTCTTTGATATTCACCATATTGTCGCAGATGGTACATCTGTCGAAATCATTACTCGTGACTTCAATGATTTATATTTTGGCAAAGAGCATGCAGTCCGATTACAGTACAAAGATTACGCGGTATGGCAGCAGCAGCGTCTCGCTTCAAATGAATACAATTCACATCAAACGTACTGGCTGGACCATCTTGGCCCTTCATTACCTGTGCTGGAGCTTCCACTTGACCAGGAGCGCCCATCACAGCGATCCATGCAAGGGGGACGTCTTCATTTCACGTTGAATCGTTCGTTAACACAAAACTTGCACAAGCTGGCTTCCTCATCGGAAGCATCCATGTATATGGTAATGCTAAGTGTGTGGAATCTTCTTCTAGCACACCGCTCAGGTCAGCAGGACATTGTGGTAGGAACGCCTGTTGCAGGAAGGATGCAAGAGGAGTGGAAAGAGACGGTAGGCATGTTTGTCAATATGATTGCGATGCGGAATTTTCCAACGTTTGATCGTACGTACACTGATTTTTTACGCGAACTCAAACAACATACACTCGATGCTTTTGCGTATCAGGAGTATCCGTTTAATGAGCTTGTGGCACAACTGGGCGTGACACGTGAGTTGAACCGAAATCCGGTATTTGATGTTTGTTTTGATTATCAGAACATGGATTTGCATGGACTCGAACTTCATGGTTTGCAATTCAGTTCTTTCCCGGTGGAGACGGGTACGTCTACTTATGATCTGTTAATGACCTGTCAAGAAAACAGGGAGAAGCAGGTGATTGAAGGATATATCGAATACTCGATGGATCTGTTCCGCCGGGACACAGTTGAAGGTATGATGCAGGAGTTTATCGGACTCTGCCAGGAGGTTGTACAACAGCCTAATCTGTCTCTGAGCGAACTGTTTGAGAGAAACATTGGTTCTCATGAGCACCCAGTCCATCTGCTTGCTGGTCCACGTCTGGATTACACTCCTGCGGTGGGTCTGCATCGGCTGTTCGAGCTGCAGGCAGAACACACACCAGACAAGAAAGCTCTCCTTGTATCATCCGGAGCCGCTTTTACCTACAGGGAGCTTAATGAAAAAGCTAATACGCTGGCTTGGAAGCTTATTGATCAAGGTGTACGCCGGGATGAACCTGTGGGCATATTATCCAGACGTGATGAATCGTTGATCATTATGCTATTGGCAGTGCTGAAAGCTGGGGCGGCTTATGTGCCTCTGGACCCTGCTTTTCCGCCGCAGCGCATCGTGAATATGATCGAAGATAGCCGAATGAACGTATTGCTGTGTACGCCTGATGAAGAAGGCACAGTGACTTTTAGCGGAGAGCGATTCGTGTATGATCCAACTGCCCAGGATGTGCGCGCATCCGTTAACCCGGACGTAAACTTCGTGTCTTCGGACCTGTCCTGTGTGATTTTCACCTCAGGATCGACGGGTCGTCCCAAAGGGGTCATGATTACTCATGAGGCGATGGTCAATTTTGTTGAGGACATCAGGCACCGACATATTTTTGCACATGAGACAGATCGCATCATCAGTGTAACGACCATATCTTTTGATATTTTCGGATTTGAAGTGTGGGCACCACTATGTACCGGATATTCGCTGTATCTGGCCAATGAGCAGGAACAGCTTGACCCGGCTCTTGCTTCACGTCGAATACGTGAACATGGTGTTACGCACATTCTTAGCACGGTCTCACGCATTAAGGCATTTGTCGAAAATCCGGAATTTGCTCAGGCGCTGGGCAATCTGCGGTGTGTTCTTACCGGAGGGGAAAATGTCCCTGTGGGACTCCTCACCGATCTGAAGCGGCTTACGCCCGCTCGAGTCTTTAACATGTATGGACCAACGGAAACTACGATCTGGTCAACGACCAAAGAATTGAATGACACAGCCGCGATTACCATTGGCAAGCCCATTACCAATACAGAGATTTATATTCTGAATGATGAAGGTGAAATACTGCCACCTGGAAGTTATGGAGAGCTGTGCATTGCAGGAAAAGGATTATCCCGCGGTTATCTGCACAATGCAGCTGAGACCGATGCCCGATTCATTGCAAACTCGAATGTGTTGGGAGGCCGTTTGTACCGAACTGGCGATCTGGCCCGTATACTGCCGGATGGGGATGTTGAGTTAATGGGACGGTTGGATCAGCAGGTGAAGATTCGTGGCTACCGGATTGAACTGAACGAGATTGAGCAGGCAGCGATGAATTATGAACGTGTAAGAGAAGCTGTCGTTAAGGTAGAAGGGGCCGAGCAACATTCATTGCAATTAATCCTTTTCTACAGTCTGAAGCCTGGGATTGGGCCTTCCGTTATGGAAGATGAAGACGTACAGCTTCGGACCTGGTTAAAGCAGCGGCTTCCACAGTACATGATGCCTTCTCGCTTGATTTGTCTGGAAAATCTGCCTGTGCTGCCTAATGGCAAACTGAATCGCAATGCCCTTCGTCTGGCTGATTTTGAAACGGCAGAGAGGGATAACCCTGCTATGGTTTATGGCTCATCGATTCAAGGAATGGAGCGGGCAAAAGTTGATTTGGAGCAGATGCTCATTGCAGCTTGGAAGGAAATATTGAATCTGGATACGGTTAATATCCATGATCACTTTTTTGACATCGGAGGCAACTCGTTGGGGCTTATTCTGATTAATAATCGGCTGAATGCCTATCTGGATCAAAGCATTCCGCTGGTGCAATTGTTTGAGCATTCCTCCATTGCATCACTGGTCACTCATCTGGTGGCTGAGCAGATGCTGCCGACAGTTACACAACAGGTGCGAGAGGAGAGCGGGCATATCGCTACGGCTGGATATCCTGTTACGAACCCGGACCCGACAACAGCTCCCAAAGATGATGTGATGAGCACAGTTGAACACAGCAAAGTGGAGCAGAACAGACCGGCACAGAGTAGACCAAAACAGAGTATCTCGTTTGCTTCAGACCACAGTAGCAGAGATTCTTCGTTGTCGGATATCGCAGTCATTGGCATGGCAGGGCATTTTCCCGGCTCAGGAAATATTGAGGAGTTCTGGGATAATCTAATGGCAGGTAAGGACGGCATCACCCGTCTGAATGAGGAGGATCTAAACGCTGCGGGTGTACGACCGGAAGACTTCAAACATCCCGATTATGTACGGGCCAAAGGTGTACTGCAAGATACTGAGTATTTTGACTCCGGATTTTTCGAATATCCGCATCAGGAATCCAACATGATGGATCCGCAAATACGGCTGCTGCATCAGTGCTCATGGGAGGCGCTTGAGCATGCCGGGTGTGATCCTTACAGTTATGAGGGATCTATAGGATTGTTTGCCGGAAGTGGACTGAGCTTACCATGGATGGTGCAATTTCTAGGTCGTTCCGGTAATTTGCTACATGCTTTTGAAGCCATGACTTTAAATGAAAAGGACTATATTACAACCCGAGTATCTCACAAATTAAATCTGAGAGGGCCGAGTATGGCCGTACAGACCGCATGTTCAACTTCCTTGGTCGCTATCCACCAAGCTGCTGAATCGCTGATTCGTGGGGAGTGTGATGTGGCACTTGCGGGAGGTGTCTCTATCTCCTATCCGCTCAAAGAAGGTTATCGCTGGCATGAAGGCATGATTTATTCAAAGGATGGTCATTGCAGGCCGTTTGATGAGCAGGCATCTGGTACTGTGTCTGGTAATGGATGCGGAATGGTTGTGCTCAAGTCACTCCGCAACGCACAGCGAGATGGAGATCATATCTATGCAGTCATTAAAGGTTCAGCGATTAATAATGATGGCATGGACAAGATTGGATATACGGCACCGAGTGTGGCCGGGCAGGTCAAGGTTATTCAATCAGCTCTTCATCGTTCGGGAGTGTCTCCAAAAGAGATCTCCTATCTGGAGGCGCATGGAACAGGAACCAAACTGGGTGACCCGATTGAAATCGAAGCACTCAGGCAGTCATGGGGAACAGATCGTAGAAATTATTGTGCTCTAGGTTCTGTGAAAGCCAATATTGGGCATCTTGATGCGGCAGCAGGTGTCGCCGGTTTTATTAAAACCGTACTGACGCTTTATCACCGGGTGGTTCCGCCACAGATTCATATGAATCGGACGAATCCGATGTTGGAACTGGAGCATAGTCCCTTCTATATCAACAAGGAGCCACAGTCATTAGAAGACGCGAAGCATGTCCTGCGAGCAGGTGTCAGTTCGTTTGGGATCGGGGGTACTAATGCTCACGTCATTCTGGAGCAACCGCCCGTCCAAGAGAGCCAAGCCAATTATGAATCATTGCTTCTGCTGCCCTTCTCGGCCAAAAGTGAATCTGCGCTGGAACGCACGTACGATTCGGTTCTACAGGCGATCCATGCATTGCCGGAGCAGTTGCCCAATGCTGCATGGACACTACAGAAGGGAAGAAGCAGATTCATTCATCGTAAAGCACTAATCGTTGTAGATGGTTATATTCCGCCAAGCGAGCAGTCTGTAGAGTTTGAGACACAGGCAAGTGTGATGAATGGGAAGCCTAAGGTCATGTTTTATCTCAGCGGAAATGCAAGTTGGGAAGCGCGCAAGATTCGGGAACTATATGCTTCTGTGTATCGCAGCCAGGTCTCAGAGATATTCAAGCAGCACTTTGAAGAGATACTGAATCTCTTTGAGTCCAAGGAACAGTATGCCATTCGCCAGGGTATAGGGCGATCGTTAACCGATTCAAGGCTTGAGCGCATGCAGTGCTTTGTTGTGCAATATGCTCTTTATAAAACCGTGATGCAGCTTGGTATCAAGCCGGATGCTGTCTGTGGACAAGGCGTTGGCGAACTGGTGGGATTGGTTATTAGTGATGCACTTGATCCAGTACATGCCGTTGGGCTTCTATACAATCTGGAGCATTGGTCACTACAAGAAGGAGCATTGTCAGATGCTTTGACAGGAAGGATGACAGATGCAAATGTAACAGACCTTGCGTCGAGTATTGCACCACTGTTATCTCCAAATTTCCTGTTCACGCTGCTAAATCGCAAGACGCTTTCTGAATCTGCTGGGCATACGCTGTGGATCGTTTCGAATCAGCTGCAGGATACAGAACAAATAGCCCCGGATTCATTATCAGAGCCAAACATCATTGCTCTTACTGGAGATCGTCAGAGCTTGCTTGAGGCAGACGTGTATTTAATGAAAGTACTTGCTTTTTGCTGGTGCTCTGGCATGGAGTTGGATTGGGAACAGTTAAACGGAACGGGGCGTAGGCAAAAAATCTCCCTGCCGACGTATTCCTTTGATCCCATTGTTCATCAACATGATGTTGCGTTGTATCAGCTTGCAGGTATGTCGCAGGTTGCAGCGGGTTCTATCGCAGCATTAGACCAATCTCCATCTGGGAAAGTCACGGTTCAACGGACTGATGATGAGATAAGGCATGTATTATCGCAATTATGGCAGGAGTTGCTTGGTAATGGAACAGTCAGCCTTGAAGATGATTTCTTTGAGCTTGGAGGTCATTCTTTAAAAGCGATTTCCTTGGCGTCGAGGATTAAAGAAATGTTTGGACTAAATTTGGGGCTGGAAGAGATTTTTGATCATTCTGTGTTTGAACACATGGTTCAATGGATTGCTGAACACCAGGCTACAAGTGACTCCAATTCAGTGGACCCAATCTTGCCAGTTACTAAGAAAGAGAAATACAAGACCACTTCTGCACAGCGAAGAATGTATGTGGTACATGAGTGGATGAAAGGTGAGAGTACGGCGTACAATCTCGCCAGCTCTTATATGGTAAGAGGAAAACTTGACCCTGCCCAATTCAGAGTAATCATGGATGCACTGGTAGAGAGACATGAAGCATTCCGTACCAGGTTTGAAATGATTGACGGTGAGCTTTTCCAAATTGTCGAGGAGCAGGTTCCAAGCGTGGTGGAGTTGCTGGAATTAGAAACAGCAGGGTTAGAACAGGTCATGGAATGGATAAAGCCTTTTGATCTGACCAGCGCACCATTGGTTCGTGTTAAGCTCATTCGCCTTTCTCAAGAGGAACACATCTTATTCATCGACATGCATCATATCATTTCGGATCAGAGTTCCATTGCGATCCTGATGCAGGATTTTGCTCGCATGTACAGAGGAGAAACATTACAATCTCTTGACATTCAGTATAAGGATTATGCGGAATGGCGTGATGAAGATGCGTCACACGGACAATCTGTTGAAGACGCCAAGTTTTGGATACGGGAATTTGAGGACAAGCCTGCACCGGTTGAATTGCTTACAGACTTCCCAAGACATGGCGCGTCATCTTACAGCGGAGACAGACGTTCCATTGAACTTGGTGAGTCGTTAAGCACACAGGTCAATGACTTCTGTACTCAACAAGGGCTTACACCTTATATGTTGTTTATGGCAACTTTGAATCTATTAATCTGGAAGTATACGGGTCAAGACGACTTGGTCGTTGGTACAGCGGTTGCGGGGCGTGAGAAGCCAGAACTCAACAACGTTATGGGTATGTTCGTGAACATGCTTGCCATTCGCACCAGCATGGACAGAGAATGGTCCACAGAGACGTATTTGAATGAGATGCGTGGCAAGCTGTTATCCTGTTATGAGCATCAACATTATCCTTATGAAGCACTGGTGGAACAACTTGGTCTATTCGGTGATTTAAGCCGCAACCCCCTATTTGATGTGGTGTTAAATTACATTAATATGGGAACCGATGATCCTGAAGCCGGGGAACTAATGCTTGAACCATGGGTCGAAGGTAAGGTGGATGCCAAATTTGATCTGACTTGGACACTGGTCGAGCACAAGCAATGGTACACGGTTGAACTTGACTATCGCTCGGATTTGTTTAAAGCGGAGTCCATGGAACTGATGCTGGATAAATTCCGGTATATCCTGTCTCAGATCACAACAGGGCATAATGAACGAATTGGTCAGATTAAGCTCACTACACCGGAGGAAGAGGAATGGCTGCTGTACGGAGTCAACGATAATGCCGCTCAGTATCCGCGAGATGCGACCATTTCCCAATTATTCGAGGAACAAGTTCATGTGCATGCACAGAAGACAGCATTGGTCTGGGAAGACGGTGAATGGAGCTATGCGGATCTGAATGAACGTGTTCAGTGGCTGGCGTTCAGGTTGCTTGGACAAGGGATAAAATCAGGCTCCAGTATTGCTCTCATTCTGGACCGTGGACCGATCCAGATGATCAGTATTCTTGCTACACTCAAACTCGGTTGCAGTTATGTTCCGATCGACCCGGCTTCGCCGCCATCGAGAATTGAATTTATTTTGCAAGATTGCGATGCGGCTGTGTTATTGACTGAAACGGCTTATGCCTCCACATGGCAATCTGTAGTTCCTTGTATCGTGCCGGCAGATGAACTGGCAGCATTTGATTCAGGAGACATGCAGGAGCCCGTTGAAGATATGAACACGACCGCTCTTGACCCGGCTTATATCATTTATACATCAGGGTCTACAGGAACCCCGAAAGGGACTGTGATGAGTCATCGCAATGTCACCAAAGTCATGAAAAATAGCAATTTTGTCACCGTCGTGCCAGAGGATCGTATCCTGCAAATTTCTAACTATGCGTTTGACGGTTCCATTTTCGATATTTTTGCTTCATTAATAAATGGCGCTACTCTTGTATTAATCTCAAAAGAGACCATTTTGGATATGGCTCGTTTGGCGGATGTCATCCGACAGCAACGGATTTCAGTATTTTATATTCCGACATCCTTGTTTAATATGCTGGTGGATTGGGATGCTGAATGCTTGAAGAATGTGCGTAGAGTGATGTTTGGTGGTGAAGCTGCATCGGTGAGTCATGCCAACAAAGCGCTTGCATGTGTGGGTCCGGGCAGGTTATTGAATGGATATGGGCCAACGGAAGCAACCTTTTTTGCCTCCTACCACTTATTACAGCAAACAGAGCCTTATACTGGCTCACTGCCCATTGGTTACCCCCTGTCTAACACAGCTTTGTATGTTCTGGATGATGAGCTGAAGCCTGTGCCACCCAACGTTCCAGGTGAACTGTATATCAGTGGGGATGCGGTGGGTATTGGATATCTTAACCGTGAGGATCTTACCCGAAAACACTTTCTTGATGATCCCTTCCGCAAGGGAGAACGAATGTATCGGACAGGTGATATCGTCAAACGTCTGGCTGACGGCAGTCTGATTTTTATTGAACGTTCGGATTTCCAGGTCAAAATTAGAGGTTTTCGCATTGAGTTATCGGAGATAGGCAATTGCATGGAGCGTCTTTCGGGAGTTCGTGATGCCTTTGTCATGACAGTTACAGAACCATCAGGAAGTCTATACATTGCCGCTTTTTATACAAGCGACACTGGGGCAGATGTTGAGTATATTCGAAGAGAACTTCACCAGCAACTGCCAGAGTACATGGTGCCTGCACGAATTATTCGAATGGATCATCTTCCGATTAATGCCAATGGCAAAGTGGACCGAAGAGCATTGTCCGAGCATTTGGTTGAAGAGCAGCAGAGGTCTATGGAAGTGAGTTCACCTCAGACAAAAACAGAGCGTGTCATTCTTGCCGCCATGCAACAGATCCTGGGTAATCCAGGCATTGGTGTGGAAGATCACTTCTTTCAAAATGGGGGGCATTCGCTCAAAGCGATTGCATTCACTCAAATTTTGGCAAAAGAAGGAATTGCCATCAATGTGAACGAATTATTCCAATATCCGACAGTTAGAGGACTTGCCAAATTGGTAGATATTAATCCTCCGGCGTCAGTTTGGTCCGAAGATAGCCTGCATATTCAGTCCCCGATAGTCATACCACAGGACATAACACTTCATGAGAAACAACTGGACAGCCTGGTCCTGCATGTCTTAAACAGCTGCAATCAGGTTTCATCTTTTATGGCTGGCATGACCCCTATGGGTCAATTCCGACTATCTCCAATTCAACAAGCACATGCTTCTACGACTTCACGAGCAAGCGGATTTACAACAACGCTGGAAGGCGAATTGAATGAACAAGCTGTAAAACACCTGATACTTGGGGTTATATCCCGGCATCAGTTACTGCACAGCATAATATATGAGGAAGAACAATTGTATTGGCATCCATGTGATATGTCATTAGCGGCGGACATGCTGCAACAGCTTATCCCGTATCTTGATATTCGTCATTATGCTTCGGCTACAATGGAGCAGCTGGAGTACAGACTGGTTCAGTCTCTGTTACACAAAACGTATACGTTGAAGGAACTACCATGGCGTCTATGTATTTTGCGTACAGGAGCCACAGAGCATAAGCTGATTTGGAGTTTTGATCACCTTGCGTTTGATGGTATGAGTGCCCAAATCATCAAACAACAACTTGAGTCGAAGGCATTATATAGACCGCAAGGTGTAGAGCTCGAGAGTGATCGAAATTATGAGGATTATGTAAATTTTCTGTCTCAAGGCCCCATAGGGGTATCAGAAGATGAAATGAAGAAACAATTTTCACTTCAGGCATGGCATAGATGTAACACCATCGTCATGAACAAGTTGAAGGAAACAGAAACATTGTCGCCTTCAGCGATGACTGTCGAGTTGTCCCTTGCAGGGAAGGAGCCTGTAGATGTTTGGTGGACATGCTTTGAAACTTTTGCCAACATCATTGCGGCTTATCTGAACATAAGCCAATTGCCAATAGCCCTAGTGCATTACGGAAGGGAGTATGGCGAAGAATCCTACTACGAATATGTGGGAGAATTCCTTGATCTGATTCCAGTGCTGGTAGACAGTGAATTCACACAGGAAGATCTGTTGGAACGTCTGGGATTTACGAAGCGACACAGCATTAACTTTATGGCACTTACACATGATTCTTCCCTCTCGGCACAATATGATGGCATACAGGAACAATTGGGAACTGCCTACAGGCAAGCAGAACAGGAGCCGCGTCAGATGATTCTGTTCAATTATCAAGGCTTCATCTCCAGTAGCGAAGCGATCCCAATGTCGTCTCAGTCGTCGGATGACCAAGATTCGAATTCGGGACTCGCCCAATTCGAATGGGTTATTCGCTACGACGAAGAGTGTCTGTACGTACATCTGGCCTGTCAGGCTGGTCTGGACATCAAACGTATGAAACAGTTGATTGATGACAAGCTTGGTAGCGATGTGAAAGTGGTAGTTCACAATGAGGCAATGGAGGTGCAACATGTCCAGTAAATCCATACAGCGAGGACCCGAGCTGATTGTGCCAGAGCATTATTCAACAGTGGCTGAGATGTTAATCTACATTGCAGATACTCATCCAGAAAAGGGAATGACCTATATCAGCTCTTCAGGTGACGAACAGTTTGAATCATATCCTGAATTACTGATGCAGGCGCGCAAGTACCTGCAGTCTCTTCAGGAGCAAGGCATTCAACAAGGACAGGTCGTTATTTTGGAAATTGACCAGTCACAGGAATTTTACCGTACATTTTGGGCTTGTATGCTGGGGGGCATTATTGTCGCCCCTGTTAGTCCTCCAGCCGCCTGGGAACCAGGCTCAGCTGGTCTGGAGAAATTCACGAAAGTGTGGGAGGTACTCGGGCGTCCGGTTGTGATCGTCGAGGAAGCCTACATGCCCAAGTATAAACAGCTTGCGGAAAGTCCGGTATTCAAAGATCTTATGTTGATTAGCGTGAATCAGCTTCAAGCAGGCCAGCAGATGGCTGATCTATGCCCAACCTCTCCTGATGACATTGTGTTCCTGCAATTCTCATCAGGAAGCACGGGAATTCCCAAAGGTGTGCAGTTAACAAATCACAATATTATCGCCAACAGTATTGCATGCAAGACTTTTCTTGGAGCTGAAGAAGGAGATAATGTGTTTACCTGGTTGCCGCATACGCATGATATGGGGATATTTGGACAGCATCTGACACCCGTCCTGAGTGGAGCCAACATCATGGTGATGTCACCTTATACCTTCGTACGGTCGCCTTATCTGTTCTTGCGCAAGATTACGGAGCATCAGGGAAAATGGTTTTGCTGTACCAATTTCGGTTTCGAATGGATGGTTCAGAAGATCCCGGATTCCAAGCTCTCAACGCTTGATCTGTCTTCACTGCGTATGACCTTGAATGGTGCAGAGCCTATATCAACGTCTGTTATTGAGCGATTTGTCAGAAAATTCAGCTCTTGTGGCTATCGTCCCAATATGATGTTTCCTGCGTATGGCATGGCCGAAGCGACAGTAGGTGTATGTACCTCCAGACTGGGGGAAGAGCCGCGAATTGAACGTATTTCACGTTCGCGGCTGGTGCAGGATGGACTGGCTGTGCCAGTCCAGCTGCCTAGCAGTGATAGCCATACTTCGGATGTGATCGAATTTGTTCATGAAGGATATCCCATGACAGGGATTCAAATCCGGATTGCGGATGAACAGGGTGAAGTGCTGGATGAGCGAGTTGTTGGCGAAATCCAGATCCGTGGGGAATCGGTAACCTCCGGATATTACAGTCTCCCGGAGATCAATCGTGAAATGTATATGGATGGGTGGCTTCGCACTGGAGACTTGGGTTATATGGCTGATGGCTCCCTGGTTGTAAGCGGACGAATCAAGGACATTGTGTTTATTCGGGGACAGAACCATTATGCGCATGATCTTGAAGAAATTTTGTACCAGAATAGCAGCATTCCTAGAGGGAATCTGACGGTAGTCGGGCACTTTAACAGCCTCAAACAAGTAGAAGAGCTGCTTGTATTTGTTAAATACAAATCGGGCACTCCACAGTTTCTGGATGTACGTCAGGATCTGATCCAACGTATGAGGGCTGGATTGGGTATTGAGATCACCCATGTTCTCCCAATCAAGGTTATTCCCAAAACGACGAGTGGCAAGGTCCAGCGCTTCATGCTGAGAAACGAATATGAGCGTGGAGTATTTACCAAGGACATCGAGGCCATTGAAGAGCTGATTCGCCAAAACACACAACAGCAACAACACGAGACGGTTTCCACATCGTCTTTGGAATATACCGTACGTAAAGCCTGGGCCGAAATTCTTCAATTACCCGCAGGAAAGATTGAGATGGATACTTCTTTTCTCGCACTTGGAGGCAATTCCATTCTCTCCTATCAATTACTTGACAAGCTGTCTGCACATATGGGGCGTGAATTAGGACAAGAACTACTTGTTTTTTGCAGTACAGTACGTGAGATGGTGGAATATCTGCAGGAACTTCCAGCAGAAAAGAAGGACTTTGAACAAGCTGAAACAACAGATAATCACCTGAATGTACATCGTGCTATTGCTATTACCGGGCTGTCTCTGCGTCTGCCTGATGCCGACACCCAAGAGCAGTTCTGGAGCAATCTGGTTAACGGGTTAGATAGTGTTGACCGGGTTAGCTTAGAGCGTGCAACACGTTCCAAGCAACCCGGTTGGGATGACTGGATTGGGGAACTGAAGCAACCGGATACGTTTGATCACGACTTCTTTGAAATCCCGTCTGAACAAGCTGCATTTATGGATCCGCAACATCGGAAGTTGCTGGAAGTTGCTCATGAGGCGCTGGAGGATGCAGGTATGCTCGTGGATCATGAGGAGAAGCGTGATGTGGGTGTGTATGTAGGGATTAACCCAAGCACATACTTCGATCTGGTTGTTGATTATATGAACCGGAGCCTTGGAAAGGCTGTTCATTCTCACGCTATGGTAGGCAATATGTCCAATATTGCAGCGGCCTCCATTTCACACATGTACAATTTTACAGGGCCGGCACTGTCGATAGATACAGCATGTTCTTCTTTTCTGGTAGCACTGACACAAGCTGTGGCGGCCATTCAGGACAAGCGTATCTCTGGAGCAGTTGTAGGTGGAGCGAACATTTTGGCTACACCGCATGTTCATCAACTATCACGCAATGCTGGAATCTGTTCTTCCACTCAACATACGAAGGTATTTGACCGGGAAGCAGATGGTTCAGTCTTGGGAGAAGGTGCTGTTGTTGTATATCTGGAGCCGCTAACAGAGGCAGTTCGCAACAATAAGCATGTTTATGGTGTGATTCGCGGGACAGCGGTGAATAACGACGGATATTCCCTGGGCATTATGGCACCCAACCCTCAGGGACAATATGAGGTGCTCCGTGCCGCTTATCGCGATGCCAACCTAAATCCGAGCGAGATTTCTTATATTGAAGCCCATGGATCGGGGACAAGGATTGGAGATCCAATTGAGGTGAATGCCTTGCTCCGACTGTTCCGGGAAAAGGGATGCACAAGCGACAATTCGATTGGATTAGGTTCAGTCAAAACCAATATTGGTCATTTATTTGCAGCCTCCAGTGGAGCCAGTCTTGCCAAGGTTCTGCTCAGTATGCAGCATGGTGAACTGGCACCAAGTCTGCATATGGATAATCCGAATCCGGCCCTACGACTGGACCAATCGCCGTTCCATATTGTTAGCGAGCATAAAACGTGGGATGTACCTGAAGGAAAAACACGGAAGGCAGGCATCAGTTCATTTGGACTGGGAGGTACGAATGCCCACATTGTGCTGGAGGAATGGAAAGCCCCTGTCCGTGCAGTTGCCCCGGCACGAGGCCAGTTGTTAACGTTCTCTGCCAAATCAGAGCATGCTTTAAAAAAGCTGATTGATAACACGGAGCAGTATGTGAAGAAACATGTGGACCTGGCACCAGAGGATCTTTGTTTTACCCGAAACAGATATAGAAAACATTATCGGCATCGTGCAGCAGTAACTGTCAGCTCAACCGGAGAGTGGAACATCGAAGAGATGGAATTTGGCTTCAAGCCTAGAAACCGAGCTGCTCGTGTCAATATTGTGGTTGGGGGGCATGAGATTTGCGGAGAAGATGAGGCTCAAGCTCGTAAGGTAATCAGGCCAGACGATTCTAATGAAGATACGGTATCCACCTTGAACTACTGGGTGACCTTGCTTGAGACACTTGTACGTCTGGTCCCTTCCATTCAGGAGATTCGAGGAATAGCTGCAGGAGAGGAGCTTGTATCCAGTTTACATCTGGATGGCGAGGAACATCACAGCGCTCATGCAAGCCAATCCATTCCAGTGAACAACAGAGTGACGTTAGACAGTCTGCAAGACACACCTGGCAAGATGGCAAGCGCCGACATTGTAATTATGATTGCTGCAGATCAGACAGTGCAGCAGCTTGAATACAGTGGCAAGGAGAGCTTCATTCGCCTGTCTGCCAAGTCGACGCTTACCATGGAGGATCAGCTTGCTTTATTACTGGGACAGCTTTATGTACGTGGTGCTGCGCTGGATTGGGAACAGTTACATCCGAATGGCTCTGGCCAGATTGTACATCTGCCAGCACATCCATTCGAGCCGTATGTACATTGGATAGATGTGAATCAGGGAACGGAGGTCATGATATGACAAAAGAAGAAATTGAGCTTTTTATCAAAAGCGAGATTGCAGCAGCGTTGAATCAGGAGCCAGAAGACATTGATGAAGAGATGAATTTTTTGAAAATTGGTGTCTCATCTGTGCAGGCGCTCAAGATCATTAACCGTGCGCGCAAGCATCTTCAAGTTGACATCAGTCCGGTTGCGTTGTTTGAATACAAAACAATTGCCGAGTTCGCCGCTTATCTCAATGAATCTCTTCTTCAAGAGGGGGTTGCCGAATGATTGAAGCGGATATAGAGCAAGAGATCATTCATGAAGCTGAATTGTTTGCTGCCCGTGAAATTCGTCCGTATGCTCAACAGATTCAAGAGCAGCAAGCCATTCCCAGAACATTGATCCGTGCCATGGCTGAAAAAGGTTACTTGGCTGCCTCGATCCCCGCTGAATATGGCGGCATGGGTCTCGGCCCCAGGGCGTACGGGCTGTTGACTGAAGTATTTGGCAAGGCTCTTCCAGCCGTTCGCAGCTTGTTAACGGTACATACTTCACTTGTAAGTGAAACTTTGGTACGTTTCGGAACGCCTGAGCAAAAATCGTCCTGGCTGCCCAAGTTGGTGAAGGGAGAATGGATTGCTGCCTTTGGCCTGACTGAACCGGAAGTTGGTTCGGATGCCAAAAGTGTAAAGACCGAGTGGAGAGAAGAATCGGACTGTTATGTTTTGAATGGAAAAAAGAAGTGGATCACGTTTGGACATTTGGCAGATGTATTTATCATTATTGCCTCGAATCAGGGACGAAGCACTGCTTTTTGGGTAGAACGCCAGTTTGAGGGTGTACAGACCAAACCTATTGAAGGTGTCATGGTTGCGGGAGAGACAGGTATAGCTGAGATTGATCTCCATGAGGTGCGTGTACCAAAGAATTACATTATTGGACGTCTAAATGAAGGTTTTGAGTACATCGTAACCGGGGCGCTGGATCAGGGCAGATATAGCATAGCCTGGGCAGGGCTGGCGATTGCGCAGGAAGCGCTGGATGCCATGGTGACTTACTCAAGGAAGCGGAAGCAATTTGATCAGAAGCTGAGTCATTTTCAGCTGATTCGCGGCATGATTGGAGATGCGGTGACAAAAGTCCATGCAGCACGAGCATTATGTTTACGGGCAGCCGAGCTGAGAGAAGCCAGGGACCCGCAGGCTGCCATGGAGACAACAATCGCCAAATATTTTACGTCCAAAGTTGCTGTTGAAGTTGCAAGCGATGCGTTACAGGTGCATGGTGCGAACGGAATTAGTAACCAATATCCTGTTGCCAGGCTGTATAAGGAAGCCAAAATTCTGGAGATTATTGAAGGTTCTTCTCAGATGCAGCAGGAGATGATCTCGCATTACGGATTAAAAGCCTATTACAAGCGTGGCGGTGGCGTATGACGTTTTGTGCGCTATTTCCTGGCCAGGGAAGCCAGTATATCGGAATGTGCAGCGAGTTGTTGGACAGTGAGCCGGAGGCGAATCAGATCTTTGCGGAAGCAAGCGAGGTGATTGGATTTGATTTGAAGGCACTGGTTATGGAAGGGACCCTGGATCAATTGACGGTCTCTGAATATGCTCAGCCTGCTGTACTGACGGCAAGCTACGTTCTATTTGACTCATTTGTTCGCCGGACTGGAATGACTCCAGATTATGCAGTAGGTCACAGTTTGGGGGAGATTTCGGCTTTAGTAGCGGCGGGTGCATTGCGATTTGCTGATGGAATCCGTTTTACAGCTCAGCGTGGTGCGTTGATGCATCGCTCCATTCAGGAGCAAAAAGGAAGAGCGGGTATTGTTGTTGATGTAACCCAAGAAGCGCTTGAAGAATTAGTCGAGAATATTCGTCAGAACGAGTATGTGACGATCTCCGGTTATAATTCACCGGGACAGTTTGTCGTCGCAGGTACTGTGAAGGGTCTTCAACTGCTGGATGATCAGGTGGATGGCTACGGTGGGGAATTCATTCCTTTTCGTATGATGCCAATGAAGGCAGATGCACCTTATCATAGCGAGTTGATGCAGTTCATTCAGCCTGAGCTTGAAGAGATGCTTGCAGGGGTTTCCTTCTCTGCACCGGTGTTTCCCATATGCTCTACAGTACATGGTGAGTTCATTCGCGGAGCCGAGGACATTCCTCAGCTGCTGAGCAGCCAGCTTTTGCAACCTATTCGCTGGAATCAGGCATTGGCACGCGTTCAAAATCTGGGAGCGACGGTATGGATCGATATCGGTCCAGGCCAGAGCGTAAGAAATATGATGGCTGAGAATAAGACCTTGCCTGCAGCCTATTCGCTGGATGATCCGCAAGATCGGATCAGGTTATTGGAGCGATATGAAGCAGTAAACCAGACAAGTGGGGGAGGCGATAAGGGATGATCACGGAGATGATGCAGTACAATCAGCGGGTGAAACAATGGCTGCCTGGCGGTGTCCACTATAATTTTCACCTTCCTTGGGAAGAGACGCCGCTCCATTTCAAGCATGCTTCCCGAAGCAGAGTGACGGACATGAACGGCAACGAGTATTTGGATCTATATGCCCGCTTTGGTGCCCTCATTGTTGGCCACGGCAACGAGGAGTATAACGAGTGTCTGAAGGATACCATTGACCGTGTTCTTTCCGTAAGTCATTGCGATCTGGATGCAGAGGCTCTGGAACTGATCCATCAATATGTACCTTCAGCAGAGATGATTCGTTTTGGGTTATCAGGCACGGAGATTGTCCAGAATGCACTTCGTCTTGCCCGGGCGTGGACAGGTAAAAATCGCTTTGTACGTTTTGAAGGCCATTATCATGGCAATGCGGACAATATTATGGGTGGCAAGACTGCACGTACAGGTTTGCCTGTACCTTCAGACTATCCTGGTGACATGAAAGGAACAAAGGGGAGGGCAAGGGATGCCATGGAATCTCAATCCTACCTCCTGCCATGGAATGACGCAGTCCGTCTGGAGGAACTATTTCGCGAGCATGGAGACGACATTGCAGCAGTAATCATGGAGCCGGTTTGTGTAAATGGAGGCGGAGTCATGCCTGCTCCGGGTTATCTGCAAAAAGTCAGACAGTTATGTGACCAGTACCAGGTCGTGCTCATTTTTGATGAGATTATAACAGGATTCCGTATGGGACTCGGTGGTGCCCAACAGTTATTCGGTGTAACACCCGATCTGACTACACTTGGGAAGGCAATCGCCGGTGGCGGAGTTCCGGTGTCAGCCCTGGTTGGCCGAGCGGATATCATGAAGTTGCTTGTAGACAAAAAAGTAATTCATGCGGGTACGTTTAATGGCTATCCATTAGGTACAGCTGCTGTAAAAGCTACGCTGGAAATGTTGGGCCGCAATGGAGGACAGGCGATGAACAGCATGAACCGCCACGCTGAGATGATGCATGACATACTCTGCCAGGAAGCAGTGAAGGTAGGTCTGCCTTTAATTGTTCAGGGTCCGTCTGGCTGTGCTTCTTATCACTGTTGCACGGAGCCGCTTACGGATACGGCTGATTATACGTTTGAATTGATGTCTTTTGATATTTTGTTAAATAGCAAGCTTGCTGAGCACGGTGTTCTGGTATCTACGCTCTCGCGGATGTATCCGAATATCCTGCTTGATATGCAGGATGTTGCCTGGTTTAGTGAGCGTGTCCCAGCAGCACTTGCAGAAATGAAAGAGCTCTACGACGAGCTGATCTGATGGTAGCTCAATAAGGAGGTGATTAGGCATGCATAATCGACTCATTGCAATCATTGGCGCAGGTGTGATGGGATGCGCCACAGCACTGGATGTCGCGAGGGCTGGCTATCGTGTGATTTTGCAGGATATTTCGGCGTCGGTCATCGAACACGCTCCTGATGTTATACGTCGTGAATATCGTTCAGCTTGCTTCCTGAAGCAAGGGTACGGTCAGGTGCCCCTGGATCAGATCATGGAACGAATTTCGTTCCAGACACAAGATGAAGGTGTGGAAGAGGCAAGCATCATTATTGAAAATGTAACTGAAAATCTGGAGTTGAAAAAGGAAGTTTACGCACGACTATACCACACGGCTCGTCCGGATGCTTTATTTGCGCTAAATACAAGTTGTATTTCCGTGACAAAGCTCGCTTCATTTTTGCCTGACCCAGGTCGAGTCATTGGGGTGCATCTGATGAATCCGGTTCCTGTTAAATCCATGGTGGAGGTGATCAAAGGACATCATACAACGCAGGGTACGGAACATGAGATGGTAGCGTTTTTGGAAACTCTTGATAAAAGTCCAGTTGTCATAGAGGATTTGCCTGGGTTTGTCTCTAATCGCCTCTCGCACTTGTTAATGAATGAAGCGGCGTACATTGTGCAGGATGGGATCGCTACACCCGAGCAGGTAGACGCCATTATGAAGAAGGGCTTCAATTATCAGATGGGGCCGCTGGAGACGGCGGATCTGATTGGTCTGGATACGGTCGTGCATTCATTGAAAGTATTGTACGACAGCTATCAGGACCCTAAATTCCGATGCTGTCCGATGTTGCAGAAAATGGTTGATGCAGGACAGTGGGGGCGTAAGACGGGTCAAGGATTCTATGCCTACTAAGATGAAGGGTGGCATGACCATGGAAAAGCTCAAGGATATCAAATGCATCGTTTGGGATCTGGACCACACCATATGGGATGGAGTTTTGCTTGAATCTGCAGATGTGCAACTGAAGCCGGGCTTAAAGGAGGTGATTGAAAAACTGGACCAGCGAGGTATTTTGCATTCTGTTGCCAGTAAAAATGATGCAGAGCTGGCTTGGGCGAAACTAAACGAACTGGGCATCGCCGAATATTTTCTGTATCCCGAAATCCATTGGGATGCGAAGTCCGTCTCTGTTCAGCGGATTCAGCAGAACATTAATATCGGCATGGATGCCATTCTGTTTGTGGATGATCAACCTTTTGAACTGGAAGAAGTGCAAAGTGTACATGCTGATATCCAGGTACTTCATGCGGATCAATATGAAGCCATGCTTGATGACCCAAGGCTGATGCCCCGATTCATTACAGCCGACTCTGCGTGCAGAAGGCAGATGTATCAGGCGGATACGCTCCGTAAACAGGCTGAGGAACAGTATGAAGGACCTTCAGAACAATTTCTGGCTACGCTCGGCATGAAATTTTCCATCTACGAGGCTACTGAGGATGATCTTCAACGTGCAGAGGAACTTACTGTCCGTACCAATCAGCTAAATGCAACGGGAATTACCTACAGTTACGAGGAGCTGCATCAACTGATGACCTCGCAGGACCATATGTTATTGGTGTGTGAACTCGAAGACAAATACGGAACGTATGGCAAAATTGGACTTGCACTAATTCACATGCAGCAGAAAGTATGGCGGCTAAACATGCTTCTGATGTCTTGCAGAGTAATGTCCAGGGGAGCAGGGAGTGTGCTGCTAACGTATATCATGCGTGAAGCTCAGAAGCAGGGCAAACAGATGCTTGCGGACTTTAGGGATACCGGAAGGAACCGAATGATGAATATCAGCTATCGCTTTGCCGGTTTCAAGCAGCAATCTGCAGATCAGGAAGGAAGAGTACTGTTTTATCATGATTTGCAGCAGGCTGTAGAGTTTCCAGATTACATTGAGGTTTTAGTGCCCGAGGGGCAACATCAATAACAAGGGGGAAGGGCAGTGGATTATCGTCAGGAAATTCGGGAGTTTATCGGGAACAACCTCACCATGGATCATGAGGACACTCAAATTAATGATAATGACAATTATTTTGAGCAGCGGTTCGTCAATTCGCTCTTTGCGATGCGTTTGGTGGACTTTGTAGAGCGTAAATTCCAGATTGAGATCGCAAATGAAGATCTGGATTTGGCTAATTTCTGCACGATTAACCGTTTGCATGATCTTATTGAGAGAAAGTTGACTGAGAAGGAGGCGGCACTATGATTACAGCTAATCAGGCATCCATTCGTCCAGTCACAAGTCCGGCAACCAGCCCGTCCAACAAATATATGTATTTGTTTTTGGGAATTTCCTTTGGCACATGTTATGGAATCGCAAGTTTGTTCATGTTCTTTGCGGATTTTATTGTACCCATAACAGGTGAGTTAACCTTGATGCATCCACTTGCGATCGTTGCTCTGTATTCACCTTCCATTGCCGGATTAATTACATGTTATGTGATGGGCGGAACGGAAGCATTAAAAGGAATGTTTATGAAGCTGGTTCCGCGCAGACAGGACCTGTTCTGGATACCGCTAATTATCGGAATTTCCATCATCTTTGCATCAACAATGCACTTTGGTTCCTTGTTATTCGGCATACCGGTTCCTGAGTTGACATATAGTGTACCTGAAATGATCTGGTTGGGGATTGTGAATCTGATCAAGGAGACGGGGCTGATTGGTGGGCTGTTTGGCTGGATCGGATTTTTGCTTCCATTCTTGCAAGGGAAGTTAAAAAATAATATAACAAGTGGTCTGATTACCGGCCTGTTGTTCGGATTATGGGTGCTTCCGGGATACTTGATTTCCTCTTTTGGCACCTCAACCACTTACATATACTACGTTGTTCAGCTTATGGCATTTATCGTGTTCCAAAGTTATATCTTCAATGCAACCAAAGGTACACTTCTGTTTTATCTGCTTGCATTCTGGCTTGTAGCCACAGGAAGTCAAATTGATTTGTACTACTTTAATCCGCAAGTTCAAATTATGCAATTTTTCTTTTTTGCAATATCGGCTATTGTCATTCATGTCATCTTCAAGCGTAAAAATGTGGATACTTCACTTCAGACATTCCCTGCATATGTTCTGGAAAGAAAGTAAGCCTGGTTATGGTGGTGGATAAGTGATGGAACCGATCTATTTGGAGCAGCTACAAAAGGGGAAGGGAGACAGACAAATGGTCTGTTTTCCTTATCTCGGTGGCAACTCCAACAGTTTTCAGCCCCTAGTGCCGTACCTTCCTGACACGGAAATTTGGGCGTTTACGCCCCCGGGTCATGGTCTGAACACCGAAACACCCCTGGAGCATATGCAGCAACTCGTAGAACTGTATACCAGCAAGTTGCTGGATGTTATACAACCTGGCAGTCTGTTATTTGGACATAGTCTGGGAGGGGTTACAGCCTACTTCGTTGCGCAGCGCTTATGTCAGGAACGTCCAGATGTAGCTAAAACGCTACGGCTTGTGTTATCTGCCTGCAACACGCCTGACGAATGCGGGATGCAGAATTATGATCGGATGTCAGACGAAAATCTGATTGATCATCTGTTTTCCTATGAAGCTCTTCCGCAAGAACTGATACATGAAAAAGAATTATTGAATTATTTTCTGCCCGTCATCCGTGCGGATTTCAGGATGCTGGAATCTGCAGCAACGCTTGAATATGAGCCGCTCTCATTGCCGGTATTGTATCTGTGGGGAGAACTGGATCGTACGGTTACCCTTCAATCAGCGTTGAGATGGGGCCGATATTTTCGCACATCCATGAAGCTTCAAACCATCAAAGAGGGTGCTCACATGTTCATGATGCATCAACCTTCAATGGTGGCGCATTGTCTGACAAGCTTTATGACTCCAGATAAATAGGAACAACTTGTAGATGAGAGGAGCCATGTTCGTTTATGCTGCTACGAATGCTGAGAAACGATATAACGAGAAAAAAAGGGATTACGGCTGCGTTATTTATTTTTGTACTGCTGGCCGCCTTGCTGGTATCTTCGGGGTCACGAATGATTATGGAACTGACGAGTTCCATCCAATATCTATTTTCTGAATCCAAAACACCACACTTTGTGCAAATGCATGCCGGAGAACTCGATCAGGCCAAAGTGAACACATGGGCTGAAGAAAATGCCATGGTCCAGCAGCATCAGATTGTGGAAATGGTCAACATTGACGGCTCTAATCTGTTTCTCGGAGCAGAGTCCGAAAAGAACAGCGTTATGGACATTGACTTTGTTACACAGAATCAGGGTTTCGACTATTTGTTGAATCTGGACAGTGAGATTATTCAGGTTAACGATGGCGAGATCGCGGTTCCGGTATATTACATGCAGCAAAAAAAATTGAGCGTGGGCGACCAGGTTCGGATCGATAATGGTCAATTTGAGCGTTCTTATACCATCGTTGATTTTGTCCGTGATGCTCAGATGAATCCATCGGTTGTGCACTCCAAACGTTTTATCGTGAGTGCAGGGAATTTGCAGGAACTGAAGCAGAGCATCGGAGAGATGGAGTATCTCATTGAATTCCGGTTGACGGATCCCGGACTGACGAGTGAATTTACCCAGGCTTACCAAAATGCAGGGCTTCCCAATGCGGGTCCAGTCGTAACCTATGGGCTGTTCCAGGTATTGAATGCCATGACCGACGGAGTTATTGCAGCCGTTATTATTTTGGTCAGTCTTGTGCTGATTCTGATCGCGATGCTTTGCATCCGATTCACGATGCTTGCGACCATCGAAGAGGATTATCGTGAGATTAGTGTCATGAAAGCGATTGGGATCGCAGAGAAGGATATTAAGAGACTGTATCTGATGAAGTATGTATTTATGGCCGGATTTGCATCCGTACTTGGTTACATTGCATCACTTGGCGTTAACAGATTATTTGTTTCCAACATCATGTTGTATATGGGAAAAGCACCTGCAACCCTGTTGCATTTCGCGATTCCGTTATTAGCCGCTGGAATCATATTTGCCATGGTTGTTCTGTTCTGTCGAACGGTACTGCGACGTTTTCGTTCCATCTCCGCAGTGGATGCTCTCCGTACCGGGAGCCTGGGAGATACACAGATCATTCGAAACCGGCTTAGTTTGTCCCGCAATCGCTGGTCTTCTGTACCTGTCTTTCTTGGTCTGAAGGAAGTCATACAGCGAATCAAGATGTTCCGATTATTGTTATTCGTCTTTGTAGTCAGTTCATTTATCATGATTGTGCCGGTCAACTTCCTGAACACTTTGCAGGCGCCAAGTTTTATTTCTTATATGGGTGTTGGACAAAGTGATATTCGCATTGACTTGAGGCATACAGATGATGTGGAGCAGCGTTATGACAATCTGGTTGCCCAGATCCAAAATGATAAAGACATCAAAACATATTCCCCATTGGTAACAAGCCAGTTCAAGATTAAAAATGCGGAAGGAAGTTACGACAATCTGAGTGTAGAAACTGGGGATTTCAGTATTTTCCCATTGTCTTATGTTAGCGGTAATGCGCCAACAACTGAGAATGAAATTGCGTTATCTGATGCCAACAGTAGCGAGCTGCGCCTGAAGACTGGTGAGCAACTTACCTTGCTGGTTAATGGCAAGGACCAGATGATGACAGTCAGCGGGATATACCAGGACGTTACGAATGGTGGGAAAACGGCGAAGGCCTTATTGCCCTACAACAAGGATAGTGTGTTGTGGTATGTGGTCAGTTTGGATCTGAATAATCGCGGGGACATGGCTACCAAAATTGCTGAATATGAGGCGGCTTTCTCGCCGGCCAAAGTAACCGATCTTCAAGGTTATCTGGATCAGACGTTAGGCGGAACCATCCAACAATTGAAATTGGTGACGATGCTGGCCTTGGTCATCGGTGTCTTCATATCTATTTTAATTACAGCACTGTTCCTTCAGATGTTAGTAGCCAAGGACAACAACGACATTGCTGTACTAAGAAGTCTTGGGTTTGCCTTGTCTAAAATCAAGTTCAAGTATGTCGTGATGTCACTTGTCATATTAATCTTAGGGGTTGTTACTGGAACGATATTGTCCAATACGTTGGGTCCGTTGTTGGTTAGTGCCATTATGTCGACGTTTGGTGCTTCCAATATTGTTTTTGTTGTTAACCCGTTACAGGCATATGTTTTGTGTCCATTGTTACTTGCAGGCACGATTGTACTAACAGCATGGATAAGCATCCAATCGATCAAAGAAACGAGCATCTCCAAAATGATTGTCGAATAGGGAGGATCAACGATGACAACTATACTTGAGGCTAAAGACGTGAATAAATCCGTAGCGATCGGCGAGAATGAAGAACATAACATCTTGAAAGATATCAACCTTCAATTAAAAAAGGGAGAATTTGTTTCCATCATGGGGCCATCTGGCTCAGGCAAGTCTACCTTACTGTACAACATAAGTGGTATGGATCAGATTAGTGCTGGAAGTGTCTATTTTAATGGCAAAAAAATATCGGCATTTGAGGAGAGGGATCTGGCAAGTCTACGTTTGACCAAGATGGGATTCATCTTTCAAAATATTCATCTGCTCAAGAATCTGAATCTATTAGACAATATCGTACTTTCCGCGTATCTGGCCAAGAATAGCAGCAGAGAAACGATTAATACACGGGCAATGTCATTAATGAAAAAAATGGGGATTGATGAGCTTGCTGGGCATAACATCACCCAAGCCTCAGGTGGACAGCTTCAACGGATTGCCATCTGCCGTGCGCTGATCAATAATCCAGATATTTTATTCGGCGATGAACCAACGGGGGCGCTGAATTCCAAATCAACGTATGAAATCATGGATATTCTGGGCGATATTAATGCAACAGGTACAACCATTCTGCTGGTGACCCATGATGTGAAAGTCGCTGCCAGATCGGAACGTGTACTGTTTATGATGGACGGTAAGCTTGTTGCAGACAGAAATATTGGAAAATATGCAAGAGAGCGTCAGGATCTAAAAACAAGGGAAAGCCATTTGGCGCAATGGTTGACTGAAATGGGGTTCTAAAAAAAGAACTCCATGACTACAATAGACCGACAGTCGGTCGAACGTATCGGAGGCCAGGATATGAGATTGATAAAAAATCCGGAAGAACGAAGGAACGAGATTTTGGATGCCGCCGAGATTCTGTTCATAACAAAGGGGTACACCAAAGCTACGGTCATGGATATCCTTCAGGCGTGCAACATTGCCAAGGGTACATTTTATTATTATTTTCAGTCCAAGGAAGAGGTCATGAACGCCATCGTCATGCGTTTTATTCTGAGCGGGGAGGCATCGGCCAGGCACGTGGTGTCCGACCCCAAACTGAATGCCCATGACAAAATTTTTCGCATCATGATGGCGCAGAATCAGCCTGACGGCAGAAAACATGATCTCATCGAGCAATTGCACAGTGTTCATAATGTGGAGATGCACCAAAAGAGTCTTGTAGAGACGGTAATTCGATTAAGTCCCATCTTGGCCGAGGTGGTAGAGCAGGGCATTCAGGAGGGGGTATTTCATACACCTAACCCAAAGGAATCCATCGAATTCCTGCTCGTATCGTCACAATTTTTGCTGGATCGAGGCATCTTTCAATGGGAGGAGGAAGAACTCGAAAAAAAGGTTGAAGCATTCACACAGATTATGGAACGTGTGCTGGGAGCAGAAAAAGGAAGCTTCGCCTACGTCACTCGTCTCTATTTTCCGAATCAAGGTTAGCCGAGAAAGGAGTATCATCCATGGAACATACCGTTCAAAAATCATTTAAAAAGTTTCTGGTAGTATGGTTCGGTCAGCTCATCTCCATGATTGGGATTGGACTTACAGCCTTCTCCCTGGGGGTGTATGCTTTCGAAAAAACGAATACGGCAACAAGTGTTGCATTGATTACCTTATTCACGTTTCTGCCGAATATCCTGCTTCGACCTATTGGAGGGGTATTGGCAGACCGATTCGACCGTCGAACGATGATGATTATCGGCGACCTGGGGTCGGCAGCCGGTTTGATTTTCATTCTGTCCATTATGCTCACAGGTGATATCCAATTATGGCATATCTATGTGGGAGTGGCCTTTAGTTCGGTGTTTTCCGCGTTGCAGAGCCCGGCATACAAGGCCTCTGCTACGGACCTGCTGGATAAGGATCAATTCTCAAAAGGAAGCGGTCTTGTACAACTGGCTGAATCCTCGAAGTTTCTGTTTTCACCCATCATTGCGGGCATTCTGCTTAGTATAACAACCATTGAAGTCATTCTGGTCATTAATATTCTGACATTCCTGGTTGCCATTCTGGCTGTGCTGGTTATTCGGAAGAGCATGAAAGTGGAGCGAGAGGATCGAGAAGGAAAAAACTGGATCACCGATATTCAAGAGGGCTGGAGAGAAGTTGTAACCAACAAGGGAGTACTGTTGCTGGTGGTGATTATTTCACTTGTCACCTTTTATCTGGGATTCCTGGAGACACTCATTGGTCCGATGCTTCTGTCATTCACGGATGCAAAGACACTTGGAACGTTTCAGTCTGTAAGTGCCATCGGCATGCTCATTAGCAGCTTGTGCATCGGCATATTTACAATAACAAAGAGATACGCTAGTGTGCTTGTGATGGGTCTGATTTTGTGCGGTTTGTCCTTTTCGCTTCTGGGGATATCTACCAATATTTATTTTATTATCTTCGCAGGTTTTCTGTTCCTGTCATCGCTGCCGTTTGTCAATATGAGCGCAGATGTGCTGGTGCGAAACAATATCGCCAACGAAAAGCAGGGCAGGGTATGGGGAATCATTGGTATTCTGTCACAACTCGGGTTTATTATTGCATACAGTTTGGCTGGATTTCTGGCCGACCATGTGTTTAATCCACTGTTGATGGAAGGGGGAGCACTGGCTTCGTCTGTTGGTCAAATTATTGGAACTGGGCCAGGCAGAGGTATTGCCTTTCTGTTTATCATCGCGGGTCTGTTTGTTATTCTGATCGCAATAATCACATCCCGTTTGAAAATGATCAAATCTCTGGAGCAGAGCCCAGATATAACAGCTCCATCCGATGTTGGCGGGTTGGCGCACGATTAATTCGAATCCAACAGCGTAAGTCCTTGTCCGCAGCATCGTGTGATACATCTTCTGTACGAAGAAGTATCACACGATGAGCAGACAAGGGCTTTTTTGTGCCGGGGAGTCAGAAGATGTACTCAGACAAGAGTGTTTGTGTATTTGGATTGTCGGTGGAGTTTACCCTTTAACTGCCCCTGAAGTTAGTCCTCCTACAATATACTTTTGCCCAATGAGGAACACAATCAACACAGGCAATGACGTGAGCACGATATCGGCACTGACCAGATTCCACTGGGCACTGAATTGTCCGAAGAAGTTATATACAGCAAGCGTCATCGGCCACATCTCGACCGTATTCAGCATATAGAGTGGGGCGGTGAACTCGTTCCAGACACTCAGAAAATTAAGAACAAATACCGTCACCAAAACGGACGTGAGCAGAGGTACAATAATTCTCAGGAACAGCTTGATACCGTTACATCCGTCCATGATCGCAGCTTCATCCAGCTCCTTCGGGATGTTAGACACAAACGCATACGTAATGAACAGCGAGATTGGAATCCCCATGGCGGTGTAGAGCAGAATCATGCCGAGATGTGAATTGATCATGCTCATCGACTTCATGACTTCCATCAGCGGAATGTAGTTGAGCGGAAGTGTGATACCAAGAATCAGGAAGAAATACAGGAACTTGCTGAGCCTCGAATAATTGCGGGATAACGTGAAGGCCGAGAAGGCTACAACAAACACCAGCAGCAGGGAAGAGGCTCCGGAATGCAGCAGACTGTTGAAAAAGGAACCGCCCAAATGTCCCTGTTCATAGACAATTTTGTAATTTTCGAAGATAAACTTCTCGGGCAGCGTCAGCTTCAGCACTTTGGCCTCGGCGTCCGACTTGAATGAATTCAGTACAATGACGACAAAAGGAATCAGGACCACCAGGCTGAGCAGCCAGGCGAGTGCATTTAACCCGATGGAAGCCAATCTTTTTCTCAATCGCATGTTAGTATTCCACCTTTCGGTTCATCAAACGAATGATGAAAAAGGAGATGATCGCCATGATGACAAACAGAATGGTAGATAGCGCACTTCCGAGTCCCCAATACCCTTTGGCAAAAGAGGAATAGACCGCCGTGTTAATGACATCTGTTGCGTTACCGGGGCCACCGTTGGTTAGCACGTATACGGCATCGAATACCCGTAACCCATACGTAATATTAAGTACCGTTGCGATTGTAATGGTAGGCATCAGCATCGGAATCGTGATCCGGAACAACTTCTGCCCGAAGCCGGCGCCATCAATGGATGCTGCTTCGTAGTAATCCCGTGGAATGGCGAGCAGTCCGGCGATAAACAGCACCATGATGTATCCCATGCCTTTCCACGTATCCACCGCCATAATGGATGGCATGGCCCAAGTTAGGGAACCCAGCCAGTTCTGGGCGAGAACATCCAGTCCCATGGAACGCAGGGTCACGTTAACGAACCCGTTGTTGGGATCGAGCAGACTTTTGAACACGAGTCCAACAATGAGGAACGACAGCACTTGCGGCGAGAAAATGATCATCCGATGCACATTTGCGGCCTTTACACCGCTGACCAGGAGCAGAGCCAGGAACAATCCCAGAACAGTCTTGGCGATGGATGTCACGAGGGTGAACAGGACTGTGTTTTTGATAAAAAGAAGATAGGTCGGATCACCCGCCAATATGGTACGGAAATGCTCCAGACCGATAAAGTTCTTCTCCGAACTATAACTGTTCCAGTCGGTGAAGGAATAATAGATGCCCAGCAGGGCGGGAGCAACGATAAATAGCAGATATAATACAATCGCTCCAGATGAGAAATACCAGGGATAGATTTTGTTTGCATTCATAACCGGTAACACCTTTCCTTCCTGCCAAAATAAAATACATGAGCGGGCAAATGCCCGCTGCATGTAACGCTGTTCAGCATTTATGTTTATCTGCAATATGCGCTATTACTGCCACTTCTCATCTTTCAGCACTTTGGCTTGTTCAGCACGGCGTTTATCAATGTTTTGCAGAATCTGATCCGGTGTCATGGCTCCGGCGAACATGCCCGACAAGTCTTTGCCAATATCCATCCATTGTGGATCAATATATTTCACAGCGGCCTGCATGACCGTTCCTTTTTCATGATTTTTCTCATAATCAATATAATCCTGTGTCAGCTTTGGTTCGATTTCCGGCCAGCAAATGGTCAGGTTACCTTCACCTTCATCAAACACACGTTGCAGATGATCATGCTCGGTAATCCAGCGGAAGAATTTCAGCACTTCTTCGGGATGTTTACTGTTTTTGTTACCAAACATCGCAGCTGAACCGCCCGGATTCACACCAATCGTCTGATTATCTCCCCACGGCATGACGAAGAACCCCATATTATCTTTCATTGCCGGATACGCTTCGGAGACTTCCTTTTCCGTCCCTGGAACCCGCAGCAACATCGCTGCTTTCTCCTGACCAAACGCTTCAATTCCCGCTTCTACCGTATTGGACAAGAAGTCTTTGCCAAAATAACCTAGATCCGCAAATTCTTTCAACTGTTCAATGACCGTCTTGAGTTGCGTCATATCTGCGACTTTCATCTCATTATTATTCAGTTTCTCGTACGTTCCCGCTGTTGTTTGCTCATAGTTAGGTCCCGTTTCGAACAAAGGCAGAACCTGATACCACCCGCTGGCAGGTGCTTGATAGAACGGAATAATGTCTTTATCCTTAATTTTCTGGCTGATTGCCTTGAATTCGGCATAGGATGTAGGAGGCTCTATGCCGAGCTCCTGGAAGATACGTTTGTTATAGTACACATACCAGATTTTCGTTGGCGCAAAAGAAACCCCGTACACCTTGTCATTGTGACTGACGGTTGGCAAAATCTCTTCAGACATCCGACCTGTGAATTCCTCATTGGTCAGGTCAATGGCATTTTCCTCCGGTCTTACGTTAGCCGGCATGCTCAGTGGGTCCACATCGACATTGAAAATGTCAGGTGCTTCACCAGAGGCCAGCTTCACCTTGATCAGGTCACGCCACTGTGCGTCAGGGACAACTTGGAAGTCAATTTTGATACCGGTCTCCTGCTCATATTCCTTGGCCATCGTCTGCATGATGCCTGTACGCGGAATACCGGATTGGCTTGTTCCAAACGTGAGTGTCACCTTACCCGAACCTTCCGTACTTTTACCTGAGTTGCACCCGGCAAGCAGCAGGGTGGAGAGCAGGAGCACACTTGCAAGCGAAAATAGAAATCGTTTTCTCATCATTGAACCTCCCGAAATATAAAGAAAATTGTCACTTGCCGAAACGCTTAATGTAAGCGTATTCTTATGTGGATAACTTTACTGTGAACAAGGGATGTGCTCAATAGACAAAAGCGTTCTGTTGGGTGGACATTTTCGAATGGTGTGACAGAGATCATCATAGGACGAGGTGTGAGGGGATTGCGATATCGATTTGGAACGCTTCAGCAAAGTCTGTTTGCCTATTACTCTGCGGTATTTATTATCTTTTCGCTGATTGTGGCGGGGCTTCTGTATGTTTTTCTCGCAAGTGACATTCGTCAGCGAAGTGAAGAACAACAGAGACAACTGGGGGTATCAATCGTCAGTAATCTGGATCAGGAAGTGGTGAAAATGAACAACTTCTCCATGAATATTGTGTACTCCAATCTGGTCAAAGAACACTTCAGTCACTACTTGGCACCAGCAGAAGGCAGTGAGCAGACAATGACGAGTGATCCAGCATTGTATAAGGATACAACCACACTAATTGACGTCATTCTCGCGATCATCAGCAGCTCCAATACAGCCAAGCAGGCCAATATCTATGACGTGAACGGCAAGATGTTGGGAGCGGGTGCATTCAACGGTCAATTGTCGGTAGACCTGACTCAGCGACCGTGGTACAAGGAAACCTGGGAGCGGAGTGGCTGGCGAGTGATCCAATTGTTAGAGGGTGGAGCCTTGCCCATTCCGACCGGCGAGGGAAAATCAGATCAACCTTACATTTCGCTTACCCGTGTATACAAAGATGGAAATTATGTCAGCCAAGGCGTCGTTGAGATTTTGCAGGATGCGGGAACCCTGTTTCAGCATTTGAATGAATTGCAGGCGAATAACAACGATCTCCGGATCTATGTAGTGGATGAACAAAATACACGGTTGTACCCACTTTCTTCGGATGCCGATGCTTCTCAAGCAGGTTATTTCGATGATGTGGACTTGATTCAAAATCTTTCATTTCCTCCTGATACGATGCAGGAGATCACCGATCCTTTGAGTCAGTCCAAACAAATGATGACGTACATGACATCACAGGAGACGGGATGGACCGTTGTTGTCATGCAGTCCAAACAGTCCCTTTTCGCGAGTCTCAACCGGATGGCTGTGATGTTTATCGGTGCCACGTTAGCTACTCTCATGCTGATTCTGGTTCTCTCGTATCTCATCTCCAAACGGGTTACTTTGCCGCTTCATCGTTTGCAGCGCATTATTCAGAAAACGGGTGAGAATGATCTGGTATCCGGTCAGGATTCCGGTCAGTTGTTCAAGCTGGAGCATCCCGGTTCTATTCGGGAGATGGATGAGCTGAATGATACGTTTATCCGGCTGAATCAACAGCTTGTGCAATCGTTTCAGGACAGGCTGGCGATGAAATCTCAGGAGACAGAAGCGAGATTACTGGCGCTGCAATCCCAGATGAACCCGCATTTTCTCTATAACAACATCACAAATATTAGCATCATGGCGGAAGAAGGCATGAATGAGCAGATTGTCGCGTTCTGCACCAATATTGCGTCTATGCTGCGTTATATTTCTACTCCGGGAAAGAATGGGGTTCCCCTGTCCCAAGAACTGGATTATTGTGAGCGATATCTGGAGTGTATGAAGATTAGGTTCGAGGATGATCTACACTATGAGTTTCATATTCCAGAAGAGATGAAGTATATCCAGGTTCCGATGCTGATGGTACAACCACTACTCGAAAATGCCATGAAATATGGACTGGGTGATTCCCCTCCATGGAGACTGAATATTACTGGAGATATGGATGCGGTACAGCAGACCTGGCAGATCCACGTGGAAGACAACGGGCCTGGCATGGAACCGGAGGCACTTGCCAAGATCATGCATTACATCGAACAATCACAGGAGTGGGAGCGTATGCCTGATCTCGAAATTAACGGCATGGGACTCAAAAATATATGGGTCCGATTGAAATTATGGTATGGCACGGCAGCCCACATGCAGATCACGAACAAGCCTTCCGGCGGTGTCCAGATTACCATAGGCGGTTCCATTCGAAAGGAGCATGACTGAACCCATGACAATCAAATACAGAACGATTATTGTGGAAGATGAAGCCCTGATTCGCCGGAATGTCTCGCGCAAATTCAGAGAGCTGGACACCCGGTTCGAGGTGATCGGTGAAGCGCGGAACGGTCAGGAAGCGTTACAGCTGATCGAACATTCCGTACCTGATCTGGTTGTAACTGATATACAGATGCCGGTAATGAATGGATTGGAGCTCGCCAAACATCTGTATTTTGCCTATCCGCATGTAAAGATTGTCATTCTGAGTGGTTACCATGAATTCGAATATGCACGGCAGGCAATCAGTTACAAGGTGGAGGATTATCTGCTCAAACCATTATCGGAAGAACAGCTTCGGACACTGCTGGATGCGATGGAATTGAAGCTTGGGAGCGCTGTGGATTCACTTGCCCACGTCAGTGCCGTGCTGGACGAGCAGGTGAAGCCGGAGGATATCGCAGAGGCCATTAAGTTGTATTTGAAGCAGAATTACATGCATGAGATTACACTCCAGGACATGGCGGGACAGATGCATTTTACTGTGGACTATCTAGGAAAGTGTTTTAAGAAAGTAACGGGGGAGACTCCGCTGAAATATATGACAGGTCTGCGGATCAATGAAGCAAAACGTATGCTTGTCACCCATGAGAATATGGATATCAAGACGATTGGTGGAGCGGTAGGGTATAGTGATTCCCACTATTTCAGCCGGATCTTCAAAAACAAAACGGGCTTGTACCCTAGCGAATACCGACTGCAATTGCAGGAACGAAAAAAAGCCCTGTCCATGGATGAGGAGAACCATGTTGACCTGAGCTGATTACTGGGCCAGAGCTTCTTCGGTTATTTTGCGAATATCAAACGGGGAGCGAATACCTTCTTCAATCATGTCGGGTAGAATCTGTTCCAGGAAATACTGCACACAGTGGAGGTCGATATTTTTGATTTTGACCAAGGCATAACGGTACATAACGATAAACTCTTTCTCCGTATTGCCACGTTGGAGCTCAGCAAAGGCTTCATATACCTGATCCATCTTGTCTGCGACTTCGAGAATCAGTCCTTCAACCGATTGGTCTTTGCCCTCACGCAGCTGTCTGCGGAATATAGGCTGGAACTCTTCAGGAATATTTTCATTAATAAAATGTTCAACCATGCCTTCTTCCACCTTCTGCAGCATCGAACGCAGCTCCAGTGAATAATGTTTGACTGGTGTTTTGATATCACCAATGAAGATTTCACCATAATCATGACTGCTCGTAATTTCGTATAACTTCTTCCAATCCACGATGACTCCATGCTGTTCCTCAATATCTGCGAGTGTTTTGGCGTACTGTACCACTTTCCAGGAATGAGCGGAGACGCTGTGTTCTTCGAATTTGAATTTGCCAGGTGTACGAATAATACGTTCAAGATCATTCAGTGACCTGAAGTATGTATGGATTCCCATATAAGCGATCATCCTTTGCTGATTGAGTATAAATGTGAGTATCCATCGACTATACACCAGTTATGTCAACTGTGGATTAAGGCGGATAGCGACGAAGGTAAAATGAATTTTAATTCTTTATAGAAGGACGAGAGGATGAAAGGGGAACCATGCGAGAGAGTACGATGCTTATCGACAAACCATAAAAAGCCACGATGTGTGACTGAACGTAAGTTCGGCATCCATCGTGGCTTCAGTGTGTAGATGTTGTGTTACCTGGCGCTACATAATTGCTGTTGAATAAAGAATTATGATCTTTTACGTACCGGTGAAGTATACCAGTAAGCCATTCCGACAAATAGGGCACCGCCGATGATATTACCAAGTGTCACCGGGATCATGTTATGAAACCAGCCTGCCAGAGTAATGGTATCCGGGTGGTTAGGCAACAGCCAGGACAAGGACAGCAAAGTCATATTGGCAACACTGTGCTCATACCCACTTGCAATAAAGGCGTACAGACACCACCAGATAAGAGCAATTTTGGCGATATCCTCTTTGGTGCGAGCAGCCATCCAGATCGCCAGACAGACGAGCCAGTTACAGAGAATGCCGCGGAAGAACAACTCCGATACGGGAGCAGCCATCTTTTTGGCTGAAGCGACGAATAACAGATGTTCAGGCGCAGCCGTTTTGAACAGGCCACTGCCTACAATAAGCAGGCTGAGCAGGATCGCACCTAACAAGTTGCCGAGGAAGACGAGCCCCCAGTTTTTCAGTGTATCTTTAACTGTGGTCCGGCCTGCCAGTGTACTCATGGTAAAGAACATATTGTTACCTGTGAACAGTTCCGATCCGGCAAAGATGACCAGCGTGAGCGCGAGTCCGAAGGACATGCCCATCAACATGGTTTGCAGTGGTGACTGTGCCGCAAGGAGCGGAGCACCGATACTGAAGATCAGCACGATGCCAAGTCCTACATAGGCACCCGCCATTAAGGCGGCAACCATGTAGCGTGAAAGATTGGAGTTCATCTGATCCCGTTTTTTAACTGCAGCTTCAATAATTCCCTCAACACTTGGTGTATACATCACGGTTTCCCCCATTATTTTGCATCAATCTTTGAACGTTTCAATGGAGCTATACAGCAATCCAGACCTGGCCGTTCTCTACCTTGACTGGATACATCTGGACTTGACCATTATCCGGTGCTTGCACAAGACCGGTCGTCAGATCGATTTTCCAATCATACAGTGGATCGTACAGATAATGTCCGGACACGATGCCTTCTGCCAGCGGCCCACCCTTGGGGTGGGGGTTGTGATTATCCGCAGCGAAGATGGTGCCATCCGATGCACGAAAGACAGCAAGCTGATGGTCCTTAATCTCAACTACTCTTCCGATTCGTGGCAGGAATTCTTCAACTACTCCGGCAGGGAAGTAGGTGCCTGATTGTTTTGTCGTCATCTAAAACCACTCCTTATCTATATTTAACATTCCGGTAGTGTTATCTTGCGAGCTTACTTATGGACGAGCCGATACTTCGATGCCGTGGAACATTTTGCTTTGGCCTTCCTCATTACGAATCGCTTTCTGCCAAGGTTCTTCCACATGCTCAAGTGCGAATTCAATCCGTTGCATCAACGCTTTGCGTTCCTCAAGATTATCCACGACAACCGAACGAATATGCTCCAGACCCATACGTTCCACCCACTCGGAAGTCCGCTCCAGATAGTTACCTGTCTCGCGGTAATATTGCATGATGGCTCCGCACAATTCAATCAACTCTTCATCTGTTTTCACTTTGCATAGGGAATCAGCAAGTCTTGCTTTAATACCGCCGTTACCACCGATAAAGATTTCCCAGCCGCCGTCATTACCAACGATACCGATATCTTTTGTACATGCCTCTGCACAGTTCCGTGGACAGCCATTGACAGCGTATTTGAACTTGGCAGGCAGATCCAGACGTTCGAATTTCCGTTCAATCCGAGCACCCATAGCCATGGAATCCTGTGTACCGAATCGGCAGAATTGGGAGCCGACACATGTTTTGACCGTGCGCAGCGATTTGGCGTATGCATAACCTGAAGGCATATCCAGTTCAGCCCAGACTTTAGTCAGATCTTCTTTTTTGACACCAATCAAGTCGAGGCGCTGACCGCCGGTAACTTTGACTGCTTTCACATCATATTTGACTGAAACATCAGCGATGCGTTTGAGATCCGCTGGTGTAGTCACTCCGCCATACATCCGAGGTACGACCGTATACGTTCCATCTTTTTGAATATTTGCATTCATGCGTTCGTTAACAAAACGGGATTCCTTCTCATCTTCGTGTGTGTCTGGTGCAATCATGCCAAGGTAATAGTTGATTGCAGGGCGACATTTCGAACAACCCTCAGGCTGACTCCAACCCAGTACATTCATGACCTCTTTGGTCGTTTGTAATCCTTTTGCACGAATCTCAGCTACAATCTCATCCCGTCCCATGGAAGTACATCCGCATATTCCCTGTTTGGCTCCACTGCTGAAGCCGTCTCCCAGCACATATTGCAGAATCTGTTCCACAACCGGTTTACATCCACCGCATGAGCGTGTTGCACCGGTACAGGCTTTGATTTCATCTACAGTGGTAAGGCCCTGGTTTGTAATTACATCGACAATCGTGCCTTTAGTTACCCCGTTACATCCACAGACGATCTCGTCCTCGGGCATCGTTTCAACAGAGGTTGCTTTCTTATGACCGCCGCAGCCTGTACCCATGAGTGAACCGTACAATTCCTCGGTCATTTCGGTTTGATTTTTAATCAGTTTCTGCAATTCGGCAGAATCCGTAATGTCACCGAAGAGAACAGCGCCGACCATTTTATTATCACGAAGCAGAATTTTTTTGTAGGTTCGTTTCCAGTCATCTTTGTGCGAAATGACCGTGTGCTCTGGGCTGTCGATGAATTCACCCGTTGAAAACACGTCTACACCCGAAATTTTCAATTTCGTAGATACTACAGAACCTTCATATGGAGCGGTCTCTACACCGCAGATATGTTTCGCGAGAATCATGCCTTGTTCGAACAAGGGGGCAACGAGGCCGTAACATACCCCGCGGTGCTCTGTACATTCCCCGACCGAATACACATTCTCAAGTGAAGTCTGCATATAGTCATTCACGACAATACCCCGGTTCACTTCCATACCGCTTTCGCGGGCTACAGTCGTATTGGGTTTAATGCCTACAGCCATGACCACAAAATCAACATTCAGAACCGTATCATCTGCAAAACGTATCCCTTCAACGCGTTCGCCGCCCAGCAGTTCGGAAGTCTGCGCACCCATCTTGAACCGGATACCCTGACGTTCGAGTTCTGCCTTCAACATGGCTGAAGCTTGTGGATCAAGCTGACGCTCCATCAGATCTTCCATCAGATGCACTACGGTAACTTCCATGCCAAGTTGTACCAACCCTTTGGCAGCTTCAAGGCCTAGCAGTCCGCCCCCGATAACGGCCGCTCGTTTATACTGCTTAGCAGCTTCCAGCATGACATTGCAATCGGCGATATCGCGGAAACCGACAACACCTTCTTTGTCATGTCCCGGTACGGGGAGAATGAAGGAGTTGGAGCCTGTTGCAATGATAATTTTGTCATAAGGAACGCGAGTTCCATCTTCAGTCACAACTTCGTGTGTCTCGGCATCGATTCGTGTAACCGTTGTGCCTGTGTGCAGCGTAATGCCGTAATCTTCATACCAGTGAAGGTCGTTCAGCACGATATCGTCCAGTGTTTTGCTTCCTTCCAGTACATAAGACAACATAATGCGGTTGTAGTTAGGATAGGGCTCTGTGCCAAAAACAGTAATATCAAATCGCGTAGTTAATTTCAAAATTTGCTCAACGGTACTGATTCCTGCCATACCGTTACCAATGATAATGAGGTTCTCTTTTTTTCCGTTCATGTGTGTATGCCTCCTTGAATAGACGCTGTACATTACTCAAAATTTTAGTGGTTTATATTTGAAATTATACAAGTAGTTGACGACAATTTATGTGATTTAATTCACTAATAAAGATAAAAGAGTCATAAATATAATAATGTGAGCCCCATCACAGAAAGTTATATTAATTTTCATACAAATAAGAAATGCGAACTATTGTTCTTATTTTGTTTTCGTTGTAAAATCGGAATTGGGCCGTATTGTTCCCGATTTCTTCGAAAGGACGTTTTTGCATCATGATGGGAAGATCCCACCTTATTATCGGGACAGGCGTGTCGCTTTCTGTTCTGCAGTTGGCCGGCATGCCGGTGACTGCGCCGGCAGTTACGGTTGCACTGATTGGTTCGTTATTGCCTGACATTGATGAGCCAAATTCGCTGCTGGTATCCAGAGCCTTGCCTAACAGTCTGATCAGGTTGTTACAGACGATTCTGTTGCCCACAGCTGTATTTGTGTACTTCTATGTTCATGCCAAACCATGGAACCTGTTACTTGCGATCCTCATTGCGCTTGTGTCATTCCTGCCTTCGCGTTCGCTTCGCAAAGTGTTGATGTTTGCGATTGGACTAGGGCTTGTCTTCTATGGTCATGCGTTTGCACCGTGGAACTTGATTGCAGGCAGCCTACTTATGCTGTGTACAACGCTAACTCACAGGGGATTAACGCATACCCTATATGGAACAGCCATTTGGGCCGGCTTGCTTTACAGCACGACCCAGCAGCAGGGACCGGAGATCTGGGTAGCAGGAGGTACAGCATATGCCATGCACTTGTTGGCCGATTCACTAACCAATCGGGGGATTCGTCCGTTACCACCGCTCAAGTGGCGCATACGGGTGAATCTGATGAGTACAGGGACCAAACGTGGGGCCGTTGTAGAGAATGTCTGCATTGTGCTTACTCTTATTTTGGCCTGGATTGCATTCTCACCGCTATTTCTGTAATGACCAAATACCAGTCCTGCATAAGGGCTGGTATTTCTTTTTTGTTATTTACCTGTAAGCCATGAGAGGGTAATGGGATCAAGTTGCTGTTGGAGTGCTGGATAGACTTTCAATATCGGAGGAGCCAAATACAAATAAAACAACAAGAATAAGCACAATTAACAGTTCGGCGAACCCGGTTCCGTCAAACTCGGACATGTTGCCCACCTCATTTCTTTATTAAGAATTGATTCTCTGCTGAAATGCCTGTATAACATCATTAAGCGTCATATCCCCGCCAGTTTCATCCAGGAATTGTACCAGTTTGTCTGAATTGGAGGGTGTGACCTTTTGAAGTGTTTTATATTGACCAACCAATTCTACAACCAATGTAGCCTCACGAAACAACGTGACTGCATCCACTCTCAACTTTCCGCTCACCAATAACGCCGCTACAATTAGTTCCAGATTTCTTCCTTTAAGGTTGCCATTGAGAAGGGTGTTTGCGGCATTTGTTTTTTTGGAACCTTTATTCGATTTTCCATTCCTTCTCACTGCCATAACAGGTCCCCCACTGGTTGGTGTTTGGTTATTGATCTTCCATTATCGTATATCTTATGTGGCATTCTCCATAATGTTCGACCTATTAATCTAGTTGATTAAACCCAAAAAAGAGACATCCCGGTCTGACGGGACATCTCTTTCAGGTACATCATATTTAAGGACGTTCCGTTTAACCAAACTACGCGTTATTAATTATGGTATTCATCGTTGTCCGATCCAGACCTTTGACCAGCTTTACGATCAGTTCTTTGGCCGCATCGTAGTCATCCGTATGAATGATGGAAGAAGAGGTGTGGATATAACGTGCGCAGATACCAATAACTGTTGATGGTACACCAATTCCACTCAGGTGTACTTGACCTGCATCGGTACCACCTGGTGAGATGAAATACTGCATATTGATCTGATTGGATGAAGCCGTATCTTGAACATATTCCACCATTCCGCGATGGGTGAACATACCCGGGTCAAAAATACGAAGCAATGCGCCTTCTCCGATATGTCCAAATGACTGTTTATCACCTGTCATATCATTCGCCGCGCTACAGTCAAGTGCAAAGAAGATATCAGGCTGGATCAGATTGGCCGCCGTACGTGCACCGCGAAGCCCCAGTTCTTCCTGAACCGTTGCACCAGCGTAAAGCGTGTTAGGCAGTTTTTCCTTGTGCAGCGCTTCAACCAGTTCAAGTGCAAGTCCAACGCCGTAACGATTATCCCACGCTTTAGCCATAATTTTCTTCGGGTTCGCCATCGGCGTGAATTCACAGATCGGTACGATCTGCATACCTGGGTGGATGCCCCAAGATTCTGCTTCCGCACGGTCGTCTGCTCCAATATCGAGATACATGGTGTTCAGGTCAACAGGCTTGCTCCGCTGGGACTCGTCCAGCAAGTGTGTAGGAGTAGAACCTACAACTCCGGTAATCCGACGATCAGGTGTGATGATTTCCAGTCGCTGAGACAGTACAGCCTGACTCCACCATCCACCCAGTGGACGGAATTTGACCATACCCGTTTCCGTAATGCCTGTAGTCATGAAACCAACTTCGTCAAAGTGTCCGGCTACCATAACTTTAGGACCGGATTCCTCCCCGCGTAATACACCAAATAGACTCCCCAGGCGATCCTGGACGAACTCATCGGTATAAGCGGAAAGCTTATCTTTCATCCAGCCGCGAAGCTCACGTTCAAAACCGGATGCGGAAGGAAATTCCGTCAACGTACGAAACATATCCATCGTTTTTTCATTCATGTGTCAACAACTCCTCTGTTGGTATGTATTTCAGGTCACAGTAGAACGGCTACCCGCCTGTTGTCCTTTTAAGATGTAGTTCAAAAAGTCTTTTATCTTCATCCCATCTTCTTGGTACTGAATACTAGACTTTTTCAACATGCACTTTAATATGCTGAGGACTTGTTATTTAACCACTGGTCACATTACAGTATGAACCTTGCGCAAGTGATTGTCCATGTTTATGTCACGTATTTAAGGCATATTTTGGGCGCTTACCGTGTCCAAGTTTCATGATTCTATCCGCTGTAGTCGCGGTCCTGATGCCACTTCAATGAATATGAATATATGGAGGAGATGTCATCATTTTTTGAAGTTCTTTATTTCAATATTTGTTTGTCTGTTTACAGGAAGGAGCTAAATATACAATGAAGCCTCCAGAAGAGGGCACGGAAAAAGTACTGTTTATCGTTCTTTTTATCTTGCTCGTGATTGTTCTTCTTTATTTATAGACGTATCTAAAAGTCCTTAGATCCGGCGTATTCCCATCTTGCTTCCACAACATGATCTTGTTGGAAACATATGCTGTCTGTCGCCGGATACATAACCTTCCGATGATTAACAAACAATGAATATAGGATTACACACATTGGCATTCAGCCGTAGCTTTGAACCATTTCACATAGAGGAGGTCTTGTATCTTGCCAGCTCAATCCGCATCCGGAAGCGAAAAAAAATCGTCGTCCCTGTCCATGGATGAAAAGGAGTACAAAAAAGTCGCAAAAAAACATGAACCGCCTCGTCCAATCCTGAAAAATTGCCTCAAAGCATTTCTGGTTGGGGGTACCGTCTGTTTGATTGGACAGGCCATTCAAGAAGCTTTTATGGCCGGTTTCGACATGACATCGAAGGAAGCTTCCAGTCCTACGGTGGCGGTCATGATTCTCATATCGGTTATTCTAACGTGTCTCGGCGTTTACGATAAAATGGCTCAATGGGCAGGAGCAGGAACTGCTGTGCCGGTTACCGGCTTTGCCAATTCCATGTGTTCTGCTGCACTGGAACATCGTGCTGAAGGACTGGTGCTCGGTGTAGGGGCCAACATGTTTAAACTTGCTGGTTCCGTTATCGTGTTTGGTGTCGTGGCAGCATTTGTCGTAGGGATTGTTTACGCCTTTTTGGGATTTGGAGGTGGGCACCTGTGAAGCGATTGGGTCGCCAGACATGGCAGTTTGAGAATCGTCCGCGGATCATTGGTAAAGCCGCAGTTGTAGGACCAGAAGAAGGCGAGGGTCCACTGTCATCTGATTTCGATTATGTCTACGACAATCTCGAGATCGGCGAGAAAACGTGGGAAAAGGGAGAACGCAAACTGCTCGAACAGGCCTCCCAACTTGCTTTGGTAAATGCAAATATCACCAAGGAAGAGCTTCAATTTTTTGTTGGTGGAGATCTGATGAACCAGATTATCAGCAGTTCCTTTTCAGCGCGAAAACTGGGTGTGCCTTACCTTGGTGTCTTTGGAGCCTGTTCTACTTCCATGGAAACGTTAGCGTTAGCGTCCATGATTGTTGACTCCGGAGCTGGAGATTATGTCCTTGCAGGAACGGTGAGCCACAACTGTACGGTTGAGAAACAATTTCGGTATCCGACGGAGTATGGCTCCCAGAAGCCGCCTTATGCGCAATATACCGTCACAGGATCAGGGTGTGGTGTGGTCTCCCGTACTGGTGATGGTCCCGTTGTTACCAAAGCCACTATTGGACGCATTATGGATTTGGGCATCAAAGATCCCTTTAATATGGGTTCAGCCATGGCGCCAGCAGCAGCCGACACTATAATCTCTCATTTCAGGGATACGGGATTGGAACCCGGCTATTATGATCTCATTGTGACTGGGGATCTGGCCTCCGTCGGTCTGCCAATTACGAAAGAGCTTTTGCAAAAAGAAGGCATTCCCATGGAACAGACGGTTTTTAATGACTGCGGCCTGATGATCTATGATCGGGAGAAGCAGCCTTATGTTGTTGCCGGGGGAAGTGGCTGCGGATGTTCTGCCACCGTCACCTATGGTCACATTTTGAACCGGATGCAGAAGGGTGATCTTAAACGGGTGCTCGTCGTTGCTACGGGTGCGCTGTTATCTCCGATTTCGTACCAGCAGGGTGAAAGTATTCCTTGTATTGCACATGCCGTAGCTATTGAAAAGGAGGAATAAAGGTAATGCAGTTCTTGTGGGCATTTATCGTTGGCGGTTTAATCTGTGTTGTCGGACAGCTTCTAATGGATGGGGTTAAACTGACGCCAGCTCATACCATGAGTACACTTGTTGTGACAGGTGCGCTTGCGGATGCATTTGGCGTGTATGACCCCTTGGTTAAATTTGCAGGTGCGGGTGCTACCATCCCCATCACAAGTTTCGGTAATTCCTTGGTGCACGGGGCATTGACGGAGCTGGAAAAAGAGGGATGGCTGGGTGTGATTACAGGGATTTTCGATCTGACTGCGGCGGGGATTTCGTCAGCGATCATCTTTTCTTTTCTCGCGGCATTGGTCGTTAGACCAAAAGGCTAACATAGAATGAGAAATCTCCTTGAACATATTGCGATTCAGCAGAGGCTCCGGATAACTTCTATCCGGGGCTTTTTTGTCGTATTCATGCGAGAACTGCGGTGAATCTGACGGGCTGGAAACAAATTGTGAGTTCCTTCGAGTGTACTCGTGACTCTGGATCATGTACAATAAAAGGAAATCTGTATGCTTTTTTAGGAGGTTAGACCACATGCCTGTGCGCAAAGAGTCGATCCAAATCATATCCGCAGTTCGTTCAAATCTGGAATCCTGTATTATGGGGAAATCCTTTGAAATTCAACTTTTACTTACAGCTTTGCTTGCAGGCGGGCACGTTCTGATTGAAGACGTACCGGGAACTGGCAAAACGCAATTAATCAAGGCATTATCGAAATCCATGCGTGGTGAATACCGGCGTATTCAATGTAATCCTGATATTTTACCTAGTGATATTACGGGCGTATCTGTGTTCCATCCGAAGGATGAGCGTTTTTATTTCCGGCCAGGTCCTGTGATGACCAACATCTTGCTAGCTGATGAGATTAACCGGGCCACAACAAAAACCCAATCGGCTCTGCTCGAAGTGATGGAGGAGCGCAGCGTCACCGTTGATGGCGATACGTATGATCTGCCACATCCATTCATGCTCTGTGCAACTCAGAATCCGATTGATTTTGAAGGTACGTATACTTTGCCGGAAGCACAACTCGACCGGTTTATGTTGAAAATAAGTCTAGGTTATCCCGATAAAGAAATTGAGAAAACACTGCTCAAGACACATCAGTTGGGCCAGCCTGTAGATCGGCTTGAATCCGTGACCCATATGGATCAGATCTCGGCAATTCAACAGGAGATCAAAGAAGTCTTTATCGGTGATCCTGTCATGGACTATCTGCTGGATGTTGTTCGTCAAACCCGCTCCCACCCATCTGTATTGCTGGGTGCCAGCCCACGTGCAGCCATATCATTCATGATGGCCGTAAAAGCCTTTGCTTTCTTGCAGGAACGTGATTATGTGCTTCCGGATGATGTAAAAACGATGGCCCCTTATGTGATCTCTCATCGTATTGTGCTTCGTCCTGAATCGAGACTGGACAGTATGAGTTCCGAGGCCGTTTTGAATGCCGTACTCCAGCAAGTACGCGTGCCCGTCTCCATGGGGCAATAGTTCATGAAGCCGCTTTTGAGAACAGTCAATAGAGGGTTACGCCACCCACGCGTATGGAGCATCGCAATGGTGTGGATGTGCTGTCTGGCTTATGTTTTGTTTCAGGGCGGGAAGACATCCCTTATGTTGCTGTCAATGGTGACCCTGCTCTGTGTGTACCTTGCCATTGCTGGATTTAGCGGGGTAAGACGTGCTCAAGGAGTTCGTAGGTTATCTTCTGGTCCAGACCACGAAGAATTGCTGCATGCGGGTGACCAGGTTCAAGTACAGCTGAGTCTTACGATTCCGGGATTCCTCCCGCTTCCCTATGTTGTTGTACGTGAAATGCTGCATCGGCATAACGGAGAATCGTGGTCGTTCAAGGAAAGTTTGATTCCCAATATGCGAGGTAATGGCGAGTTGTCTTTTCAGACACCGCCACTTGAGCGGGGGAAGTATGTTTTTTCAGAAACGGAATGTGCCAGCGAGGACATATTTGGACTGATTGAACATCGAGGAAAGTTTAAGGCCAAAGGTGAGTTTCGCGTACTGCCAAGAACGGTATTTATTCCATATTGGCAGCTCTACGACCGCAAATCACGGCTATCCGGTCCTCAGACGGCGTTAACCCGCTCACGGAGAGAGACTACTCAGATCAATGGTGTACGTGACTACGTATACGGAGATCGACTTTCCCGCATTCACTGGAATGCAACGGCAAAGACAGGGAACTGGAAGTCCAAGGAGTTTGAACATGAGTCTGTGCCCAAAACCGTTCTGGTTCTGGATGCGCTGGCATCAAGTTATGAACATGGGGATGCATTTGAAATTGCCGTTTCCACGGCTGCCTCTCTGCTGGAATATGGTGTCAGGGAACGAATGGGGATGGGATTGTTGACATTGTCAGAACAGACATCCTTCATGGTCCCCAGTGAAAGTCTGATGGAACGACAGAAGATGATGCATCATCTGGTGGATATTCAATATAACGGTCAGGATACCCATCTGTTGCCCGGCGTGGAAAGAATCGCACGTCAACTGCCTCAGGGAGCTTACTTTGTCGTGATTTCTCCCCAGAAGGATGAAAAAATAATGGAACTGTTGCGCTGGGCCGATACGAGGGGCATGACGCCATGTCATATTCTGATCGATACCAGTGAATCTCGCCGGAGTGCCGAGTGGAATGCAATGCTGCGTGGAAGAGGCACGAGGTCATTCACTGTTTCTCACCTGCAGGAGCTTCCAACGGTGATGGGGGGAGGTTCTGTATGAGTACAAAAGGAAATGAAAGTATTGCAGGCAAACGATCCTGGTATCATGCAGCGTCATTGCTCTGGATTTTCCTGATTGGCATGCAGTGGATTTCATTTACGCAGGAATCGTGGTACACGGAGACAACTTCTCTGGTGTTATGGACACTTGCAGCGGTCAGTGTGCTGGAGGTCATTCTGCCCTTCAAAACGATGTATCGGGCGATCATCAAGGCGGTCGTTGTTGGTTACATTTTGCATAAAACGCTGATTGATTATACGGTGTACATCCCTTATGGCTCTTTAACGGACCGAGCGGAGCAATTCATATTACACATGACGCCGTACATCTGGTTCTCCCTGTGTGCATGGGTGATGCTTGAAGCTGCGCTTCGACTCGTGACCACAACACGTCGCATTCTTGTTTTTCTGGGTGTTAACATCATTTCGATGGGGATTCTCGATTCTTTCACCCAGATTCCACTCTGGATTGAAATCGCGTGGGTGATGTTTGCGGGGATGGGATGGCTCGTATGTCAGCATTTCCGTAACTATCAGCTACAGTATCCACAAGGTTGGAAACGAATCATCCGGTATCCTTATAAAGTCCTGGCCAATATTGCCATTATCTTTTCTTTAATTATTGTAGCCAGCGTTAATATGCCGGAGATTCCACCCACCTTGACGGACCCATATACGGCGTGGCGTAACTATACAGGAACTTCCACAAGTCAGACTGGTAACGGAAACCTTGATATTCCCGCGGCTACCGAATCGGGATACAGCAGGGAAGACAATCAGCTTGGTGGAGGGTTCAACTTCGACTATACCCCTGTTATGTCTGTCACCACCAATGAGCGTAGTTACTGGCGCGGTGAGACACGTGCAGAGTATACAGGTACAGGCTGGGATGACCGTGGACGGGGTGCGACAGAGAATGTTGAAGCCGGACAGCCTCTGGAGAACCAAGAATCCGGTAATGTGAATACCAAGCAAGTAACTCAGAACGTAACGATGCTGAATGATAATGTCTATCCGATTCTCTTTGGTGCTTATTCGATCTCGGAAGTGAGCTCCATTAATGGTGAGGACAGAACGGAACGGATGTTGTGGAATGCTGAACAGGCTGAACTGCATGTGGTGACAGACCGTCAGCAACCGCAGTATCCCAAGACGTATACTATCGTATCGGAAGCCCCTGTGATTGTGGAAGATGAGCTTCGTACGAAGTCATTTGAAGATCTGTATAACAGTAATCCGGCAGATGATATGTACTTGCAGTTACCATCCCGTTTCCCTGACCGGGTTTCGGATCTAGCAGCCGAGATAACGGCATCTGCGAATACTCCGTATGAAAAAGTGGCATTACTGCAAAACTATTTACAAACTAATTTTGAATACACGAACAATCCGGATTTATCTCGAAAAGTAAGCAGCGACTTTGTGGAAGGTTTCCTGTTCGATATTATGGAAGGCTACTGTGATTACTTCTCCACTGCGCTGGTGATGATGGCGCGCTCGGAGGGCATTCCTGCAAGATGGGTTAAAGGTTATGCGCCTGGACAATTGTCCCTGAATTCGGACATGCAGGCTCCACGTCAACCTGGCGCGGAGATTGAGACGAGCTACACCGTTACCAATGCAGATGCACACTCCTGGGCAGAGGTTTACTTTGGTGAATATGGATGGATTCCTGTTGAGGCAACGCCGGGCTTTGATATGCCGCTGCTGACGGAACAGCCTGATGTACAGCCTGTAGATGAGCCAGAAGAAGAGCCAGAAGAGGAGCCGGTACAAGAGGAGGAGCAGACCCCTGCACCTGAGCAGACATCGTCTGCCATCCCGACTTTTGTTATCTGGGCTGCAGGAGCCATTATTGTAATGTGGGTAGCATACATGTTCTGGCGTAATCGTTTCTCCATGCGATTCTTCCTTCTTCGTCTACGGACAGGTGGACCGCTCACCCCTGAACAGAAGGTAGTGGCAGAGACCGAGCGTTGGATTCAGTATGTGAAACGCAAAGGGTTAACCCGGAGCGGAGACGAGACACTTCGTGAATCGGTAGCCCGCTGGAGCCAGACAAAACCTGCTGCAGAAGCAACATTGTATGAGCTTCTCACGAAGTTTGAACAGACTCGTTACAGTCCGGCGTCCGTAACTGCCGACGACTGGAAGGGTGTCTATCAGACCGCCTTGAAGCTGCGGAAGGAACTGAAAGCGGAACGGGCATAGTTGTTGCCCGTCCCGTTTTTCCTTTTTTCCTATGCCATCAGGCGCTGTATGCATTTTCAGGAAAGACGGATTTGTGATATAGTGTGTCGTATGAAACTGAGGTGACTTCTTTGTTTAAAATGTTAATGCCCAAGCTGCGTGTAGACACGGTTTTTGACATTAATCTGGAAGAGCTGTACGCTCAAGGCTACCGTGGAATTATAACTGATCTGGATAACACACTCGTTGGAGCCAAAGCCCCTGACGCTACGCCCGAACTGATTGAATGGTTTGCACGTGTGAAAGAGGCCGGTTTCAAGCTGATGATTGTGTCCAATAACAATTTGAATCGTGTATCCCTGTTTGCGACCCCGCTGGATATCCAGTTTGTGCATAGTGCACGCAAACCATCGAATGTACCGTTTCGTAGAGCAATGAAAATGATGGAGTTATCTCCTGAAAACACGATTGTAGTAGGCGATCAGATGCTTACGGACGTTTATGGAGGGAACCGAATGGGGTTATATACCGTTCTGGTACTGCCAATCTCCATTGGGGACGAAGGTTTTATGACCCGCTTCAATCGACGCGTGGAACGGATTGCTCTAACGAGTTTACGCAGGAAAGGCTTATGGCTTGAGGAGGAAAAGAAGAAATGACAGAACCGCATAACGGCAATCTTGCCGTAAGGTGCAGCGGATGCGGCGTGCATCTGCAAACAGAAAATTCGGAATTACCAGGGTTTATCCCTGAGAAGGCATTGGATCGTGAACCGGTTATATGCCAGCGCTGTTTCCGCATCAAAAACTACAATGAGTCATCATCCGTTACGGTGGATCAGGACGAATTCCTGGCTCTGCTTAGCAAAATCGGGGATAAGGATGCACTTGTCATCCATATCGTTGATTTGTTTGACTTTGATGGCAGTATTATCTCCGGTCTGCAACGTTTTGTAGGCAACAATCCGGTATTGCTTGCTGTGAACAAAACGGACTTGCTTCCGAAAGTAACCAACTGGAACAAGGTTCGCAACTGGGTACAGAAGCAAGCCAAAGAACAGGGTTTGCGCACCGTGGATGTCGTCTTGTGCAGTGCGAAGCAAAATCAGGGCTTTGACCGTCTGCTTGAGCTTGTTGGAACCTATCGCGAAGATCGTGACGTCTACGTGGTTGGCGGTACCAATGTGGGTAAATCCACACTGATTAACCGTCTGATCCGTGATTACAGCGATCTGGAGCAGGAGCTGACCACGTCCCGTTATCCGGGAACAACGCTGGATATGGTGAACATTCCGCTGGATGATGGAAAATATATTATTGATACGCCTGGAATCGTGTATCCATGGCGTTTCAGCGAGATTGTTTCACGTAAGGATCTCGCCGCCATCATGCCTGAAAAGCCGCTTAAACCGGCTGTGTATCAGTTAAATTCCGGTCAGACGCTGTTCTTCGGCGGCATGGCTCGATTTGACTTTGTGGAAGGTGATCGCCAGTCGTTCACTTGTTTTATCAGCACTGCGCTTGATATTCACCGGACGAAGCTGGAGCGTGCAGATGACCTGTACCGCGACCATCTGGGAGAATTGTTGTCTCCGCCAACCCGTGAGGATGCAGCAGAGATGGCTGAATGGACCAGACATGAATTCCGCATCAAACGCGGCAGTCAATCTGATGTATTCATCTCTGGCTTGGGTTGGATTAAGGTTAATGGCGATATTGGAGCGCTTGTTGCTGTTCATGCTCCAAAAGGCATTCGTGTACAGATCCGCCCATCCTTGATCTAGTAATCTCAGAAGCTGTACATCAGATGGATCGGAGGCGGAACACTATGTCTGAGCAGAAAAAGTTCAACTCTTCACTTCCCGTGTTGCTTGGTGTTATGGGTGATCCTATTGCTCACTCCAAGTCTCCGGCAATGCACAATGCGGCTCTGCAGGCTGCAGAAGTGAATGGAATGTATATGCCACTGCATGTTCATCCGGATCAACTGGAAGCGGCCGTTCGGGGAATTGTGGCACTGGGCTATCGTGGTGTTAATGTCACCATCCCGCACAAAGAGCAGGTGATGCAGTATCTGGATGTGATCGATGAAAGTGCTCGCCTGATTGGTGCGGTGAATACCATCGTTAATGAAGGTGGAACACTGACAGGGTACAATACCGATGGTATTGGTTATGTCCGATCGCTGAAGGAAGAGGCTGTGCCTGAGCTTGCGGGCAAACGTATCGCTGTATTGGGAGCAGGTGGAGCGGCAAGAGGCGTTATATACGCACTTGCATTGGAGAAGCCTGAGCAGATCCACATTCTGAATCGTACAGCGGACAGGGCTGTTGCACTTGCTTCGGATTTACGTGGCCATGGCTTGGGAGAAATCTCGGGCAGTGGCATGGAAGACGCTGCAACGGTACTGGCTACGGCTGATATCGTGATTAACACAACGGCTGCCGGTATGCATCCTCATGTTGATGACGTTCCGGTTGATCCTGAACTGATCCGTGAAGGAGCAGCGGTGAGTGATCTGATCTACAATCCGCTGGAGACCCGTCTGCTTCGAGAGTCTCGGTTACGTGGATGCACAGTGCACGGTGGTCTGGGGATGTTTGTATACCAGGGCGCCGTAGCTTTTGAACATTGGCTCGGCATCCCGGCTCCTGTGGAAACGATGAGACGAGCGGTACTAAACAGTTTTGAAGTGTGAAAATGATATTAAGAGTACAGGCAGACGACGAGTGCAGAACCAATCTGAAGAAACGGAGTGGTCGCTTAAAAGCTTTCTGCAAGAAAGCTGCTTCGGAAGCATAAGCTATAACCGGATTTTCCCTTTGTGAAAAGGGATCAGAAAAATCTGGGGATAACAGCGATCGGAAGATGGTACTGCAATCGGAGTCACCTTGTGTCTCAGTGATCATTTTCACCAGTGAAAAATAATAATTGAATGGTCAGGTCCGGACAGTTTTTGCGCTGTCGATCAGGGCCTGCTCAACATAAGGAGTATGGAGTATTCATGTTAAACGGTAAACAAAAGCGCTTTTTGCGGTCACAGGCACATCACCTGACCCCTGTATTTCAGATTGGTAAAGGTGGAACAAACGAGCACCTGTTCCGTCACATTGAAGATGCGATTGAGAAGCGCGAATTGATGAAAGTGCAAGTGCTCAACAACAATGACGAGGACAGAAAAGAGATGGCAGAAGAAGTTGCCCGTGAAACGGGAAGTGAGCTTGTACAACTCATCGGTAACACAATCATCCTGTACAAAGAATCTCGCGATAATAAACAAATCGAACTACCTAGATAAGGGAGCGTGACGCGGGTGAAGATCGGCATCATGGGTGGTACGTTTGATCCGATCCACATGGGACACCTCCTGGCAGCTGAAGCGGCAAGGGACTCACATGCACTGGATGAGATCTGGTTCATGCCTTCCCATGTTCCACCTCACAAACGCGGAGCCGGAGCTTCGGGACAGCAACGTCTCGATATGACGGAAGCGGCTGTGAAGGGTGTGCAGCAATATGAGGTGCTGGGTATCGAGATGGAATTGGGCGGAGTGTCTTATACCATCGATACGATGAAGGAACTGTGGCGTCGCCATCCTGAACATGAATTTTATTTCATTATCGGGGCGGATATGGTGAACTATCTTCCCAAATGGGAGCAGATTGAAGAGCTTGCAGAACGCTTAACCTTTATCGGAGTTGGTCGGCCGGGCTTCCAGTTACATCTGGATGATTTACCAGACGAGTTACAGGATCGGGTCCTGCTGGCCGAGATGCCCTTGGTCGATATTTCATCGACAGCCGTACGCAGACGTCTGGCCAAAGGACATTCGGTACGCTTCATGATTCCTGATGAAGTGCACCAATACATTGTAAGGAGCGGTTTATATGGCACTAAGCCGTGATGAACTGATTCAAGCCGTATCCGGACAAATGCCGGAAAAACGCTGGAAGCATACACTGGGTGTAATGGAATCGTCAGTGATGTTGGCTGAAAAATACGGTGCTGATCCTGTGAAAGCAGATCTGGCAGCGATATTGCATGATGTGGCGAAGTACTGGCCCGTAGCGGAGATGGAAGCGGTCATCCGTGATAACGGATTAAACCAGGAACTTCTGCAGCATGACAAACAGCTCTGGCATTCCGAAGTCGGTGCTTTTGTAGCCGAGCGTGATTACGGTGTAGAGGATTCCGAAGTTATTAATGCCATCCGGTGGCATACCTCGGGTCGGGTAGGCATGAGCCTGCTGGACAAAGTGGTATGTCTTGCCGATTACATTGAACCGGGACGAGATTTCCCGGGAGTGGATCACATTCGCGAACAGGCTGAACGTAGTCTGGAGGAAGGTTTAATTGCCGGATTCGATTCGACGATCAGCTTGCTGATATCGCAAAGACGTGTCATTTATCCTTTGACCATGCTGTCGCGGAATGACTTAATTGCACAATTATAGAGTTGTTCAAAAAGTCCACTTTTGATTACGAAGGATCTTTTTAAACACACAATTATAGATTATGGAGGTTGGTTCATGACAGTATCATCGAAAGAACTTATGAATATGGCGGTTGCTGCCGCTGACGACAAAAAGGCATCCAACATTGTAGCGTTGGATCTGATTAATGTTTCTCTGGTGGCGGATTATTTTGTTATTTGTCACGGGAATTCCGATACACAGGTACAAGCCATTGCCACTGAGATTCGCAAACAGGCTCATGCAGCCGGAGCGACGATCAAAGGTATCGAAGGTATGGATTCCGCACGTTGGGTACTGATGGACATGGGCGACGTTGTTGTTCATATCTTCCACCGCGACGAGCGTGAATACTACAATATTGAGCGTCTATGGTCTGATGCCAAAGTGGTGGAAACTGTATGAGTTTGATTGCTGGAACAGTCGTCTCTTTGCCGGTTTCACGTGAAGTGTCTCCGTTTGGCTTCTTTTTGACGACAGGATCGGAAGATGTACTGCTTCACTACACCGAGTTAACGCGGGATATTAAGATTGGCGAGACGCTTGAAGTATTTGTGTTCTTTGATACGGAAGATCGTCTGGCCGTAACGATGAAAAAGCCTTATCTCATGCTTGGCGAAATGGCACGACTGGTTGTGGCTGATGTTCACCCAAGACTGGGTTGTTTCCTGGAAATGGGACTTGGACGGCAATTGCTGCTTCCTATTCGTGAATTGCCTGAACTGGAAGAACTGCGTCCTCAAGTAGGGGATGAAGTCTTTGTAATCATGGAACATGACAAGCAGGGACGTCTGCGTGCCAAATTGGCCGGGGAACGTGAGCTTTCACCATTGTCTTTCCATGCGCCAACTTCATGGTTAAACGAGTGGGTTGAAGCGACGGTATACAAGCCACTGCAGATGGGTACTTTTGTACTTGTAGAGGGCGGTGTACTGGGCTTTGGCGCGATTGGTATGATTCATTCATCCGAACGCAGTCATATGCTGCGCCTTGGTGAAAAAGTGAAATGTCGAGTGACACTGGTACGTGAAGACGGACGTGTGAATCTGGCCATGACTCAACTCAAACAAGTTGGACGTAACGAAGATGCAGACAAGCTGCTCGCTTTCATGAAAGAACGCCCTATGGGTGGCATGCCATACTCGGATGCAACTCCGCCGGATATCATCAAGCAGCGCTTCGGCATCAGTAAGTCTGCGTTCAAGCGTGCCTTGGGCAAATTGATGAAGGACGGACTGGTGGTCCAAAAGGAAAGCTGGACGTATCTGTCCGAATATGCTCCTGCGGATCAAAGTGAAAACAAATAATCTTCTTGATTAAATAGTTGTAATATGGAACTCGGATAAGGCAGGGATAGGCTGGGTAAACACCGGATGCCCCTGCTTTTTCTTTTGTTAGCAGGATTAGAAAATGAAATTGAAAGTGCGGTGCCTGACATGTCTTACCGGAAATTTGCCTATGTGTATGATGAATTAATGGAAGATATGCCTTATCCGGACTGGATAAGGTTTGCAAGAACAGCATGGGAAAAGCATGGAATGCCCAAAAGTGTCGCTGAACTTGGCTGTGGAACGGGCTCCATTACGATCCCGCTCGTGAACTCCGGTTTCGAAGTTACAGGCATTGATCTCTCAGCAGATATGCTGTCGGTTGCACGCAGCAAGATGGAGGCTACGCCTCAAGGTCATCGTTTGTATCGGGAAGGCAGTGTCCGTTGGGTGCAGCAGGATATGCGGGAATGGCGAGTTCCGGAACCTGTGGATTCGGTGATATCTTTCTGTGATTGTGTCAATTATTTGCTTGAACAAGAAGATGTCATTCGTACATTCCAGCGCACATATGAGATGCTGAAGCCTGATGGAACGTTCCTGTTTGATGTGCATCATCCCAATACCCTTATTCGTTATGATGAGGAGCAGCCTTTTGTACTGGATGAGCGCTCCGTGTCGTATATTTGGACTTGTGATCTGGATCAGGATCGCTGTGAGATCGAACATCATCTCAGTATTTTTTCGCGTGTGGATGATGGTAGCAAGGATATGTATCAACGGTTTGAAGAAGTTCATGTCCAGCGTGCATATAATCCGGACTGGATGAAGCTGGAGTTATCCAAGGCAGGTTTTAGAGACGTGAAGGTATATGCGGATTTTGAATGGAAAGAGGCCAAAGACAGCGCTCAGCGCTTGTTCTACGTTGCTGTGAAGTAAGAACGAAAGATGACAACTGTCCTTATGTATGGTGCATAAGGGCAGTTTTTTTGTTTGATTTTCCATGGAGAGTGAATAGCAATATTCTTAAATAGGGTAAAGGAGTACAAGAAAAGACATAACGACGTGACAAAAAGTATTGCCAGTTAAAGTAAAGGAGGCGATAATAGTCGGATAGAAAGCGTTTTCTGAGAAAATAAATCAATTGTCAATGTGAGGTGTGAAAATGGAAAGTACATATAAAACAAGACTTACGTCAGAACAGTTGAATGCCATAATAGAGCAGCATTTCTCTGCAGGTATACAGGACTACAAGGAAATGGTGGATGGCTGGGCCAATCATGCATATCTCATTACACTGAGTGACGCACAGCGAGTGGTACTCAAGATTGCTCCATCGGCTTCGACAAATCTGATGCGCTGTGAGCAGGATCTCATGATTGCCGAGGTTGAGGCACTACGCCTCATTACGGAGCTACAGGATGTTCCCGTACCCCAAGTGCTGGCTTATGATGATTCGTTAACCAAGGCTTCAGCGCGTTATTTTATCATGGAGTACATGTCTGGAACACCCTATAATCAGGTCAAGGATCAGTATTCTGCGGAAGAGCAGGAGACCATTGAACAACAACTCGGTTGGTACAATCGTCGAATTAATGAAATCAAGGGTGAGAAGTTTGGATATTTCTCGGAGCAAAAACAGCGTTATTCCACATGGAAAGAAGCATTTATGAATTTGATGGATGACATTCTTACCGATGGTGAAGAAGCCGGAATTACATTTTCGATCGATTACCCTGAATTGAGACGCTTGATTGAAGAAAAATCAAATGTGCTGGATGATGTCAAAGAACCTGTGCTTGTGAGTTGGGATCTGTGGGATGGCAATGTTTTAGTAGACAAAGGTCGTATCACAGCGATTATTGATTTTGAACGTTCACTATGGGCAGATCCTCTGATGGAGCATTATTTCAGTCATTTTAACTATACGCCTGGTTTTGTGAAAGGGTATGGGCATGCGATTACGACTGAAAGTGAGCTGAAAAGAAGAAGCCTCTATGACTTGTACTTTGATCTGGTGCTACGCATTGAGTGCGCTTATCGTCAATATGATAATCAGGAACATGTGAATTGGACCATTCATAATCTGGAGGAAGGCATTGAGCGTTTTCGGTTATCCTGAACAGCAACCAGCGTTATGAACGGTACGAACCTTAGACTTCAAGATGGCGATTATAACGTGTAATATTGACTTTGGGCTTGCTTTTTTATATAATGGTCCCGATATTGTATACATATTTCGATGATAAGGATCAGTAGTAATTCCTGTACATAACAGAGAGCCGGCGGTTGGTGCAAGCCGGTTGACAGTGATTTGCGAACTCGCCTTGGAGAAATGCGGTGATTACACCATTCTGTTTAACCTGCTTGTATAAAGCTTGGGTTCAGGAATGGAAATCCGCATCGGTTAACCGCCGTTACAGGTCCAAAGGGAGTGGATGACGAAGCACGTTCGTCCGCTAACTAGGGTGGTACCACGGGAATTCAACCTCTCGTCCCTAGCGCTGCAAACGCTACGGGATGCTGAGGTTTTTTTGTTGCAATTAAAGCTAAAGCGAATAACCTGAAGGAGGAACAATAGATGAGTGAGAATAACCAGCCGAAACACGGCTATCAGCCACAAGTTATGGAAAAAAGTTGGCAGCAATACTGGGATGCAAATAAAACGTTTAAAACGGGTGAGGACCCTGCTAAACCGAAATTTTATGCACTGGATATGTTCCCTTATCCATCCGGTTCAGGTCTGCACGTAGGCCACCCGGAAGGATATACGGCAACGGATATCGTTTCCCGTTACAAACGTATGCGCGGTTACAATGTATTGCACCCAATGGGTTGGGACGCTTTCGGTCTGCCTGCTGAGCAGCATGCACTGGATACAGGTGAACATCCACGAGATATTACATTCCGTAATATTGACAATTTCCGTCGCCAGATCAAATCGCTTGGTTTCTCCTATGACTGGGATCGTGAGATCAGCACAACGGACCCTGAATATTATAAATGGACACAATGGATCTTTATCCAGCTGTACAATAAAGGCCTGGCTTATGTGGATGAAGTTGCAGTTAACTGGTGTGAAGCCCTTGGAACGGTACTTGCTAATGAAGAAGTTATTGATGGCAAGAGTGAACGTGGTGGACATCCGGTTGTACGCAAACCGATGCGTCAATGGGTTCTGAGAATTACCGAGTATGCAGAGCGTCTGCTGGAAGACCTGGAAGAGCTGGATTGGTCTGAAAGCATCAAGGATATGCAGCGCAACTGGATCGGTAAATCGACAGGTGCGGAAGTTGTATTTGCCATTGAGGGTCGCGAGGAAGTCATCAAGGTGTTCACTACCCGTGCGGACACATTGTTCGGTGCGAGCTTTGCAGTACTTGCTCCTGAACATGAACTGGTAGAAGTAATTACAACCGATGACCAACGTGAGGCGATTCAGTCTTATCAGGAGCAGGCTTCTCGTAAAAGTGATCTGGAACGTACAGATTTGGCCAAAGACAAAACAGGTGTTTTCACTGGCGCTTATGCAATCAATCCCGTTAACGGTGCAAAACTGCCGATCTGGATTGCTGATTACGTTCTTGCAGGTTACGGTACAGGTGCGGTTATGGCTGTTCCGGGTCATGATGCACGTGACTGGGAATTTGCGAAGCAGTTTGGTCTGGATATCATCGAAGTTATTCAAGGTGGAGATGTTACACAAGAGGCTTATTCCGGTGATGGCGCGCATGTGAATTCCGATTTCTTGAACGGACTGAATAATGAAGAAGCGGTTGCCAAGATGATTGCTTGGTTGGAAGAGAACGGTAAAGGACAAGGGAAAGTAACCTATCGTCTGCGTGATTGGCTGTTCAGCCGTCAGCGTTACTGGGGTGAGCCAATCCCGATTCTGCATCTGGAAGACGGAACGATGAAGACCGTACCGGAGGATCAACTTCCACTGCTGCTGCCTGATATCGACCAGATCAAACCTTCGGGTACAGGAGAATCACCACTGGCGAATGTTACGGAGTGGGTGAATACGGTAGATCCGGAAACGGGAATGAAGGCACGTCGCGAGACCAACACCATGCCACAATGGGCGGGTAGCTGCTGGTATTACCTGCGCTTTATCGATCCGCACAATGACAAGGAACTGATCTCCAAGGAGAAACAGCAGCAGTGGCTGCCAGTTGACCTGTACATTGGCGGAGCAGAGCACGCGGTACTTCACTTGCTGTACGCTCGTTTCTGGCACAAAGTGCTGTATGATCTGGGTGTTGTGGAGACCAAAGAACCTTTCCACAAACTGGTGAACCAAGGTATGATCCTGGGTACTAATAATGAGAAAATGAGTAAATCCCGTGGTAATGTCATTAACCCGGATGAAATCGTGAATGAATTCGGTGCAGATACATTGCGTCTGTACGAGATGTTCATGGGACCATTGGAAGCGACCAAACCGTGGAATGCAAACGGGGTTGAAGGCATGCACCGCTTCCTGTCACGTGTATGGCGTCTCTTCATTAACGAAGACACAGGAGCCATCAATGACAAGATTACAGTGGACGGTGGAACGGATGAGTTCAAACGGACTGCTCACAAAACGATCAAAAAAGTTACGGAAGATCTGGAACATCTGCGCTTCAACACATCCATCAGCCAGCTGATGATTTTCATCAACGATGCATACAAAGCGGACACACTGCCTCGTGAAGCGATGGAGAAATTTGTGCAGCTGTTGTCACCACTGGCACCGCATATGGCAGAAGAACTGTGGAGCCGTTTGGGTCATGAAGGTGGAATCTCTTACGTGGCTTGGCCTGAATATGATGAGTCCATGACAGTGGATGCTGAAGTAGAAATCGTTGTTCAGGTAAACGGTAAAATCGTAACTCGTGCTACGATCGCGAAGGATCTGGATGCACAGGGTATGCAGGACTTCACGATGGAGCTGGCACCTGTTAAGCAGGCACTGGAAGGCAAGACCATTCGCAAGGTCATTGCCGTTCCAGGCAAACTCGTTAATATTGTTGCCGGTTAATCTCACCGGCTCGGAATAGTTCATCCAGCTTTAACAAATCTTCATCATATTTGTCATGTGTCGTGTGGATCAGGCTGTCGAAAACACCGTCGAGACTTACCTTCAGCAGTGCAAGTGCCTGAGCGGTAATACCGCCAGGTACAGCGACACGAGCCTGAAGCTCTTGCGGGGTGTATCCTCCTTCGGTGAGCAGCTTGCCTGTTCCCAGGAGCATTTCGCCAGCCAGAGCGCAGGCATCTGCCCTTTTGATGCCTGTCAGCTTCACGGCACTTTCGATCCACTGTTCCAAAAAGAACGATATGAATGCAGGTCCGCAGCTGGAGAAGTCGGATGTAATTCGTGTACAGGCTTCATCCACCTGGTACGGCCTGCCTATATGACTAAGCAGACTTTCTAACACAGCGCGGTCTTCACTGGTCATTCGTTCGCCGTGTATGCAGAGTGACGCTCCACTGCCGACTTGGTGTGTGACACTGGGAATTACCTTGGAGACTTTGCAAGGAAGTGAAGATTCCAGATGTCGCAGCTGCACGGGACTGGTGATCGAGACAATTATATGATTGGGATTCACGACAGGCAGGATGTCGTCAATAACATGTTTGAATTCAAGCGGCTTCACGCACAGGAAGATGATGTTGCTTCGGATCACCGTTTCCCGATTGCTCTGGGATTCATGCAGACCGGGGTAACGGAGGGATAACTGACGTACTTTGGACGGGGTTCGATTGCTGGCGGCGATCTGCCGGGGCTCAAGTGCACCCGATTGGATCAGGGCATAGATTAGCAGGCTGCCCATGCTGCCGGTTCCGATAAATCCAACCTTCATTGTTTCAGGCCTCCTTTCATGCTTTACGGTACTGGCGCAGTTCATTCCCTCTATTCTATGCGTGAGGACCTGTTTCACATGACATGAAAAATGCACAACTTGTTTCATCAGGAAAGTACAACGGTTCGGAAGCACCGCCCGTGTTCGAAATGAATGACTTTGAATTCAGGGAGAGGTGTGGAAGAATGAGATGGAACAAAGGGATGACCATTGCTGCTGCGGTGGTTGGAAGTATACTAATATTATGGTCGGGCAAAAGTGAACAACCACCTAGTGGCTGGGAAGCCTTGCAGCTCGACACCGAGAAGCCGACGATAGAGCAGGAACTCCCTGCTGTACTGTCGGCTAATTCGGTTCAGGGCAATACAGGAGCATCTTCTTCGGGAACCGAGGCAAGTGGGCTGCAGACTGGAAATGATGCAAAGGCAGATGAGTCTAAAGAGCTTGCGAGCGTTGGGGTTGAAGGTGATTCAGTTGTTCAAACTCCAAATCAGACGAACGATAACCCTTCAGATGCTGCTACTTCGATTGAACCAGTTAAGCAGGGTACGAATTCTGATCCTTCGGTTACTTCGGAGACGGCATCAAGCAGTAATCCACCTGTAGTTCGTGAGGAAGCTGGCGACAATGGCAAGATTGATGTGAATACCGCTCCTGTCTCCAAGCTTATTGAGCTTCCCGGAATTGGGGAGAAGAAAGCTCAAGCTATTGTGGACTATCGGAATACACATGGTCCTTTTGCAAAAGTCAGTGATCTGACAAAGGTCAAAGGAATCGGGATGAAGATGCTGGAGAAGATGGCGCCGTATGTGCAGATCCGGTAAAATATAAAATATAAATTGTATTAAGCGGGAGGAAAGCAGCATGAGTACAGAGGTACGCAAGGACTGGGATACGTATTTTATGGACATCGCGTATATGGTTTCCACCCGTTCCCGCTGTTCGCGTCGTCATGTGGGTGCCGTTCTTGTTCAGGGAAAGAAACTGCTGGGAACAGCCTATAATGGTGCACCCACCGGCGTCCCGGATTGTTCTGAAGCAGGTTGCATGATATCGGAAGAGTATGAGTTGGTCGTGACCGATGGGCAAGAAGAAATGGTGAAAAAACAACGATGCATTCGCACAATTCATGCGGAGCAAAATTTGCTTTTATTCACAGATCGAATCGACCGCGAAGGCTCGTCTGTGTATGTGACTGACGAACCGTGCTGGACATGTGCCAATATGTTGGCGAATAGCGGGATTACAGAAATCGTGTTTCATCGTTCTTATCCTAAAGATACCGGCAAGGTTACAAATATGATGGAACAGAAGGGAATAACGTTTCGCAGGCTGGAGAATTACCAGCCCCCGCGGGAAACGATGATGACCGTGAGCAATTAATGTAAATATGATCGAATACGTGAGGGAGAACCTCCGGTAAGCCTGAATCGGCTTCCCGGGGGTTTTTCTGCGTTCAACGGGTGAAATGAAGGAGGGGTAGAAATGAAAGGCAGACCGTTATTAAGTTTTACGATTTGTTGGATGTGCGGGAGCGTAATAGCATGCGCGTTAACAGGCTGGACATTAATCTGGGGGTTAATTGGAGCTCTGGCATGTCTGCCACTTTTACTTCGTTTTATAGATGTGCGTGGATGGTCTGTTTTATTTTTACTCGCTGCCTTTATTGGAGGCGCTACACATTGGGAGTGGAATGACTCACGCAATCATAGCAGTCTGCCGGAGACCCTGCATATCGCAGCTTATGAGTTGGACGGATGGTCAGCTGAAATTCAGGGTGAGCTGGTGTCAGATGTACGCATTGATGGAGATCGGGCTGACTTTAAGATTCAGATGTCTGCAATATTGCCCTTATCGGATTCATCAGCAGATACAGATCTGGCAGCATCATCTGCATTCAACATAGATGAACAATTGATGGTACAAGTCAGACTGTTGGAGGAAGAAGAACAACAGGTAGCAGCGGGATGGAAGAGGGGCGATTTGATTACGCTTAATGGTTCTTTTGTCCTTCCTGGTGAAGCCAGGAACTTTGGCGGGTTTGATTATCGCAGTTACTTGCGCACCCTGCATATCCACTGGTTGTTCAAAGTGAAGGGAGCCAGTTCGGTCACAGTAGTTGCTCCTGAGGGACTTGGACAATATAACGTACTACGGTGGACGGATTGGACTAGGCATAAGTTGGGCTCGGCGGTTGAGCTGTTATTTCCAGAGCCTCATGCTGGATATATGAAGGGCCTGATTATCGGGATGGCTACTGATATCGATCCAGGTACCTATGGTCAGTTTTCACAACTCGGTCTAACGCATATCCTGGCAATCTCCGGAACCCATGTCGCTGTATATGTTGCTTCGTTGCTTCTCATTCTATCTTGGCTAAGGCTTACCAGAGAGACGGCACTCACAATTGTTCTGATCCTGGTGCCAGCTTATGTGCTGTTATCCGGAGGTTCACCTTCGGTGATTCGGGCAGGAATTATGTCCATGATTGGGTTGTACATGGCACGCCGTGGCCTCGCCAGAGACGGTCTTCAGATGATCAGTGCAGCAGCATTGCTGATGATGTGGTGGGACCCGTACTTTTTGCTAAGCGTGAGCTTCCAGTTATCCTTTCTCGTTACCGCAGGTCTGATGATATACATGCCATTGATTAACCGGCTGTTCAGCAGCTGGCCGAAGTCTCTGGCTGCAACGGCATCCGTTACCGTGACCGCTCAGCTGATTTCGTTCCCAGTAACCATTTTGTATTTCAACCAGTTCTCACTACTTTCATTTGTAGCCAACTTTCTGCTGGTTTCGTTGATCAGTGCTATTGTATTACCTCTGGGGACGGTCGCCATGTTATTGTCATTCATATGGGTTCCTTTGGCGAAACCCCTCGCATGGATAGCGATGCAATTGAATCAACTGACATTTGTAAGCGTGGAGTGGATGAACAGTCTGCCAGGTTTTGTGTTGATCTGGGCAACACCGCCCTTGTTATGGATTGCCGCATATTATGCTGTGTTGTATACCTTACTCTACCTGTTGCATCGTGGCAATGGTGAGCAGCAAGAAACAGCGTTTGTTGAGGAAGAGACGGCTCCTCTTGTGAGGGGACAACCTTCAGTTTCAATGACGAATATGGGCATTCGCTCTTCAGTGTCTACGGTGGTGGCACAGGATCAAGGTAAGAACCGTGTAGATGGAAAAGAATCTTCATTAACGACATTAGGAGCCAGTATTGCCTGGCCGGAATATACAAGTGCATTTACCGCACGAGGTGCGGGTTATTATTCAAGTGAACGAATGAGTAAAGCTCAGCAATGGTTGTGCGGGTTGCTCGCAATCAGCTTTATTGCTGGATTGTGGTGGGCATATCAGACTCCCAAGCCTGCTGGAACCGGCATCGTGCAATTTTTGGATATTGGTCAGGGAGACAGCACATTGATTACAACCCCGGAAGGCAAACACATTCTGGTGGATGGCGGGGGAACGGTTAGTTTTGGGAACACCGAACAATCATGGAAAACAAGACGTGATCCGTATGAGGTGGGGGCTAAGGTGGTTGTTCCTCTATTGAAAAAAAGAGGCATCCATCAACTGGATGCTGTCATTGTCACGCATGCTGACCAAGATCATGCCGGAGGACTACAGGCTGTGCTGGAACAGATTCCAGTTAAACGTTTCATGTTTAATGGCACGACCAGCGGTAAGGATAGCTTTGATAAGCTGCTGAATACAGCCATGGAACGGAAGATTCCTCTGTACGCCATTCGGCAGGGCATGTCCTATAAGGTTGATAAGGAGACAAGTTTACATTTTATAGCTCCAGATCTGGCACATATGGATGTAAATGTATCGGGCAGTTTGCCTGTGTCTGAACACCAGAATCATGATTCCGTTGTTTTTTTGCTGGACATGGCTGGCACTTCCATGTTGTTCACTGGGGATATGGATGCAGCAGCCGAGCAGGACCTGCTCTATATGATTCAGGATGGCTCGTTGGCTGCCCAGTTTGAACAGAAAGGTGCAGATATTGGAGTTACAGAGGGGGTTGTACAAAGGGTACTTACACGCCCGTTGCAAGGTAATTTAAATGATGCTTCAGCATCTGTATCCATTGACGTTCTAAAGGTCGCTCATCATGGGAGTAAAACGTCGTCAACCGAAGCCTGGCTCCAATACTGGAATGCCAGAACCGCCGTGATATCTGCAGGAGTTAACAATACATATGGGCATCCCAATCCGGGAGTGATGGAACGTCTGGAAGCTGCCGGGTCAGATATTTATCGGACAGATCAGATGGGCGAGGTTCAGATGAGGGTGAAAGATGGGGAGATTGCTATCCGGTACAAGTTGGTCGGGGTTGAGTGACGATTTTACAAGGCTGCATAATAACCAGGTTGAAGTGTTTATAAAACGGTTATGACGGCACGCGATCTATTTATCGGTGTGAAGATGAGTGAAGAAAACTCCGATTTAATACCAACTGGAAGGTTAAAAAGACAAGAGAACATAGAACAATGTGGATAGTTTGAGCAGAAAAAGTATTGAAGTTAAGTGTAAATATCGAGTAGATGATCCCACCTATGAAGCCTAATAGACCATATGCAACGATTGCAACAAGCAATCTCATATACGTATTATCTTTTTTTCTGTATAAACGTAATCCATCCACCAATATAGAAAGTGGCGTAAGTAAGAAAAGTAAAATAGCGAGGTTAATCAATAATCCAACCGCAAATTGATACCCGAATGAATAATAGTAAGTATTCTCTAATCTTTCATCTATAGGGACATAGTGATATATCCCCATTGCAAGTGAAATGAACACTGCAGTTAGTACAGCTGCAAGTATTTTTCCGCGCGGCCTATTGATTCTATGGGTTTTTGTCATTCGTATATTGACCTCCATCTTGAATAACTATATTCAACAACTGATAGACTTAGGGACTTACTATATTTTAGCATACACAGGCTGAGAAAGAATGAGTGAGGGATATTGAGAAAGTAGTACTTGGTTAATCCATAACAGAAAAAAGTCGTTCCGTTGCGAACGACTTCTTTCTGAATTTCATGATAATAACACATTTCAATCTTTATGCGTTATGAGGATAGTTTGGCTGTCAGTTAGTATAGTTGACTAGGGAGGAACTACTCTCACTCTCTTGCATTTGAGATACTAATCGGCAAGCTAATTATAGTTGCACTGAATAAGTTTAGTATATGATCAATTTGATCCCAACTTTTATGCCAGATTATCATATTAAATGCAATCAATAACACACTACTGAGTAGAAAGAATCCCAAGAAGTATTTGAAAAATATGATTAGATTCATTTAATCTCCCGCATATCCATTTATAGTTTTGTTACGGTTGCACGCTCTATTTAGTCTGTAATATATTTTCTATTTTAGATTATTAAATGCAATCATTTGTATTTGGTTTGTTAGAGTTATGTGAAAATATGGTTTAGTTGCGGTTTTATTATTGTTAGGTGAGTTTTGTTGCAGGATTATGGTTATTTTTACCGAATAATAGTTAGGCCCACCTTCGAGGAGGGATAGAGATACTTAGTGATCGTAGCACTAGCACTATACATAATAATGAGGGGATCAAGAAAATGGAACTTGTAGAAATGACACAAAGTAAAAGGAACTGTAATGCAACTCAGAAGTTTAGAGTGAAATGGATTAGAAAAGCGATAGCCCTATGGATTGGATTTTTAGTTATCGGTTTGATCGCAGGACAGTCCTCCGCTTTGGCATCATCTGGATCGGGTAACTCCATCACTTCAGTTCTTGACCGGAATGACTATTTGCTGGACGATGGTACACTTTGGTCTAAAGGGATCATAAGTGGAGTATGGACACAAAATAGAAAACTGATTGGTATTTCAAAATCTGACAACCATTTCATCTTTGGGTGGACTGCCGATGGCCAAGTGATTCGGTGGGATAAGGACAATGCGCATAAACCAGTAACGAAACAATTCAATGGTGTGATTAAGGTATATGGCCATGGATGGGTTCAGCTTCAGGATGGAAACCTTTATAATTTTGATGATCAGGCTAAGGTTTTGGAATCGATTATCGATGCGGATTCTTATCGGGATAGTTCTGGGAGAGATTCTTCTTATACTGCATTATCTTCATCAGGAGATATATATTATGACAAATACAACAAAATACGTAAAGCTGGAAATGTACCTGATGGTAAAGCAATTGCAACAAATGGTGTTTACGCAGCTGTGCTGAAAAATGATGGCTCGGTAGTGATCGTAAGTATGCTATATGAGGATGACTACATCACGGTTGCAAATAATGTGCAATCTTTGATTTGGTGGGGGAGTACGCATAAGCTGCTCACGGTGAAGCAGGATGGAACCGTCTGGAGCTACGATCGAACTGCCAAATATAAGGGTGAGCAACTGCCGGGTTTAAGTAACGTATCGCGGATGGTGTATGCGCCTAATCTGGATGAACTATATGCACAGTTACAGGATGGATCATGGGCTACATATGATAATGGAAAGTTAGCTCCTCTATCAGCTCCTGCGTTAAATCAAGTGACACTTGCGGCATCTTCCAAGGACGCTAATATTGGGGATACGATTACCCTTACCGTTCAGGAGAATTATAGTAATGGATTCAAAAACAAACGTGCGCCATTGCCTGAAGAACTTATAGTGGAGCAGCCCCAAGTTGCACAGATTCAGGCAGGAGGCAAACTAAAGGTTACGGGCATGGGAACAACCAAAGTGACATTGAAGATAGGAGATTTGGCTTCAAGTCTTCAACTGAACGTTGATTCAGAGCAAAAGTTATCAGGGGCCACATTGCTGGATGGAAATGTATACTTGCCAGTACAGTCGGTGTTCAAAACATTGGGAGCCACAATTGATGTGAAGGGCTCATCTTTTGAGATTCAATTTGGAGATGACAGTATTACTTTGCAAAAGGGAAGTGCTGTTGCGCGATTAAACAACAAAGAGCTGAAATTGAAAGGGAAAGTACAAACCATTGGAGGACAAACTGTATTTCCAGCAGACTTGTTAAGACGGGCTGCGGGTATTCAGGTTCAATGGGATGCTGAGCTAAAACAGGCCAAGGTGCTGGTTGGAAATTCTTCTATTGTGGTGGAATCGAAGGATACACTTGCACTGATTAAGAAAAAAGAGTTGGGGAATCTTGCTCGCTTCATTGGCAAGTCCTACTGGATCAACAGTGATACGAGTTTAGGGCAACGATTCAGTAAAGTGACCATATCAGATATCAAAATTGAGAAGATTAAATACGGTGATCGAAGTTACTCTATTATCTTCCGTAATGCAAAAGGAAAAACCGTTTCCGCTTACGCAGGAGGTACACCTTCCAGTGTGACGGAGATGCTTGCCGATTCCAACCAATTCTTCTCTTCTGATCCGTATAAGAAATACAATTGGTCCAAGTCCACTTGGAATAAAATCATTGGTGGAGAGGTAGCTCTAGGAATGAACATAACTCAGGTGCGCCTTGCATGGGGAGATCCATCGAACATTACGTATGAAACGAGTTCAAAAGGCAAAATCGAAGTTTGGGTGTATGGCAGCTCAGCAGGCATAAGAGCTTTAGGGTTTCTCAATGGCAAACTGATGGCGATTTACTGATGAATATACCAATTCATCACTTCATTTGATTGCAGGTTACAGCACAGCACAAAAAAAGCCCGCTTTCCGTTACACTCCACGAGGGAGAATATCGGAAAACGGGCCATTTTTTCAAATTGTAGAAGAGATATAAGAACTATTCAACGCCGTCCTTAAAGTGTTTGTTCCAGTGTTTATCTCCCTTGTGCAACAGATCTTCTACCGTTTTCTCAAGAGTCATCAACAGCTGTGCTCTGACATCAAGTACGGTTTCTCTGTACAAGCGTTCTTCCGATCCAACGATTTTATCGCCGTATAATGCCTGTGCAGCTACGTACTTCCGATGTTCCTCGACCAGAGTATCAATGGACTCCAATGCATGTTCCACAAAGTGGGAAATACTTTGGTATTCTTTGGGCATTTGTTCTTTTAAAGCTTGAATTTTCGCAAGAGCTGGCATGCTCATCACCTCGTGTTTATGAATGTAAATTTACAATACACTATTTTCATGAAAATTGCATTAAAATCAGCTTAAATTTGGACAAATTTCGACTTTTTTTATTTTAGGAACCAAAAAAGTGCTTATCTATAATGTATGCCATTGCATTTGAATTGAGTCGTGTAAGTAATGGAATCGTTTTTGGATACGTTTGGTGACTCGTTATGCAATTTCTGTTATTCTAAGAGAAGATTTCAGCGGCCCTAATACATACGCCGTTATTTTGTTATGGCAAATTAAAAAAATACTTAACTTTGCAACAATTTTATTGATGATCACGTCTGTAAGGTTGCAGGGAGAGGGGGATCCTTTGTGGTAGAGCCGGAACTCATCAGAGCCGCTCAATCGGGCGATCGCGACGCTCTAATTACCCTATTGCGGGAGATTGAACAACATGTCTATCGGACCGCATATTACATTCTAAATAATGAACAGGACGCTTTGGATGCTGCTCAGGAAGCGTTGATCCGAATTTACACCAAAATCAATTCATACGAAGAAAAGGCCCAATTCAAAACATGGGTACAACGCATCGTCACGAACATCTGTATTGATAAATTCAGAAGAACCAAGCCGTCCGTCTCCATTGACGAACATGACATGGTTTTTCAGGATAATCAGGATGTGGAGTACGAGGTCATGTCTACATATGTGGCCCAGGACATTCAGGATGCGATCAACAAGCTTCCCGAGCACCATCGTACCGTTATTGTTCTAAGATATTTGCAGGACTTATCCTACAATGAAATTGCGGATTGTCTCGATCTTCCGTTGAATACGGTGAAATCTTATTTATTTAGAGCCAGACAGCAGTTACAGAATCTACTACAGGAATATCAGAAAGGTGGTGTGACAGGATGAAATGCGAAGAGGTGGTGGAATGGATGCACCGCTATCTGGATCATGATCTGGGCGAGGCGGAAACCGCGCAGATGCTACAGCATGTGGCAAAGTGTCCGGAGTGCGCCGAGAATTTTAGTTTACTCAGAGCTCTTTCCAGAGAACTGGAAGAATTACCGCAAGTAAGCCCGAAATTTAGTCTGGTTGATGCGATTATGCCACAACTTGATGCCATTGACGAAGCGCGGAAGGAACAAAGTAGCACCATACAGGAAATGAATCCTGTCCCCGCTACATTTGAGAATTTACAACGTTCAAGTGAGCGGAAAACGAAGCAAAAATGGCTTAACTCGATGGCGGGACGTATGTCCATGGGTGCAGCGGCTGCGGCAGTTATATTGGGATTCGCCATCTGGGGGAATCCGCCTGAACAGATTGAGAATGCCGATTCCATGCTAATGAGCTCTGGAGCTTCTCAAGAGGGCGGCAATTTGGATGAGAATTCATTAAGCAAGAATATTGAAAATTATGATCCTGCCCCTTCGTCCCAACCAAGCAGCAACGATGTGTTTGTGGATCAATCGAATGTTTCACCAACTAAACCAGATAACCAAGACGTAGAAACAATTCCTGAAGAGAACGGTGGAGATGGGGTACAGGAGCCTGAAGTTCAGTCAGATCCGACACCTAAACAACCGGCTACAGAATCAACGCCTGCTCCGAATAAAGGGCCGCAGGATAATTCGTCCAGAACTCCTTCGACGGATAATCAGAATAATCAGGTTCAGAACCAAGATTCTGAGCAGAGAATTCAGGGATCAGGAGATTCTCCTAAATCTTCTGCAGATGGCGAAGAGAATGGAATAACAGAAACGGAAAATGGAGATGCGCAATCCTTCACTTCTCAGGATACAACACCTAATATGACTGAAGATGTTCCGGTTGAAGGTAACACTGTACCTGATTCAAGTGCAGGTGCAGACGCTTCTGGAGGAAACAAAGGTTTTGCAGCAGGACAGGATCAGGAAATGACAACAACGGCAGCACCAAAAGAATGGAAATCCCCTGACGGCTCTTATGTAGTTATGCTTATTGGTGATCAAATCAGCATATACTCCAAACCTGCGAGCGAACCGGATGTTCTAAATTTGGTTGAACAACGCAGTATAGATGGGACACTGAAGTCAGCGAGTTGGTCGAAGGATGGTACCCTATTTAATTACGAAACGGACAAGGACGGAACAACGGCGAAGAACTCGTTTAATGTGCCTGCTGTTTCAGGTGGAGCTTCTTCGAAATAATTAAAATTGGGGAGTGCGCTCCTCTCAACGAAAGAACATTTTCAGTATGACAAGCATATAGTGGAGTAACAAAACGTCCTATCTCAGTTCAAACAACTGACGTCGTATGACCGCGCTCCGGCTTTTTCTAGAACTGCTGGTGTCTGCGTTTATATAGATGTAGGACAGGGGACCTTCATCCATAACTGGATGTAAGGTCCCTTTGTTGTCTTGCATGTTTTCTGGTAGGATAAGAGGGATAAGGAGGCGCCGTGAATGGATGTAAAAAGTGCAACAAAGGCAATACGTAATGGAGAAACGGCACCGATCTATGTGCTGTACGGAACGGAGAAGTACCAGATACAGCAATTTACGGATATGTTAAAAGAGCAGGTTATTGAAGAAGAACATCGTGATTTTGCGATTATTCCATATGATTTGTCTGAAACGGCTGTGGAGGTCGTTATTGAAGAAGCGGAGACTGTACCTTTTCTGGTTCCACGCAAATTAATTATTGTAAGGGATGCGAGCCTGTTCACCGCAGGTAAAGAATCCAAGATTGAACATCAGGTTGATCGTCTGCTTACATATATGGAAAATCCGGCAGATTACAGTACGATTGTTTTCCTGGCCCAAGGGGATAAGCTGGATGAGCGTAAGAAACTGGTGAAAGCTGTCAAGAAACAGGCAGTCGTTCTTGCTTTTGCTCCACTCAGTGGAGAAGAGTTATTGAATTGGATAGTGAAACTGGCGAAGCAGCGGGATGTTTCCTTGGAGACGGGAGCGGCGGAAACGTTGATCAGCTATGCAGGAACAGGTCTTCAGACCCTGTCTGCTGAAGTAGATAAGTTATGTTTGTTTGCGGGTAATGGGGGGACAATCAAGCGTGCTGATATCGAGTCACTGGTTGCCCGCAGTACAGAGCAGAATGTATTTTCACTAGTGGAGGAACTCGCAAATTTGCGACTGGAGAAAGCATTGGCTCTTTTCTATGAGTTGCTGAAGCAGCGGGAAGAACCGATTAAAATTGCGGCTTTAATCGCTCGTCAGTTTCGGATCATGATCCAGGTGAAAGAGTTGGGACAACAAAGTTACTCCCAGCAGCAGATTGCCAGTCAGCTAGGTCTGCATCCGTATGCTGTTAAGATTGCAGGTGAGCAAGCCCGCAAATTTCAGCCGGAACGTCTGAGAATGATTCTGAGTCACCTCAGCGAGCTGGATTACCAGATGAAAACAGGAGCGGTGGATAAAGTGCTTGGTCTGGAGCTGTTCTTATTGAGACTTGGTGCATGAATGGATAAGTAACCGTAATAGATTACTAGTGTGAATAACAAACAAAGCGACCTTTGCTCCATGATGGTTAGATCATCGGAATAAAGGTCGCTTTGTCTGTGTCTTATACTTATCGAATCAGATACTAAAAAATCCTGAAAGCCTATGCTGTTCAGGATTTTTCCATTGGATCGTATAAGTAACGCTTCTTACGCTTGTGCGGAAAGAGCGTTCAGTTTTTTCGCCAAGCGAGACTTTTTGCGTGCTGCAGCATTTTTATGAACCAGACCTTTAGTTACAGCCTTGTCCAGCTTTTTGGAAGCAGCTTGAATCGCAGCTTTTGCAGTATCAACTTCGTTACTTACCAGAGCAGCATCAGCAGCTTTAACAGCTGTACGGAGTGCAGACTTCTGGGAAGCGTTGAGTGCGCGGCGCTTGTCGCTCGTTTTTACGCGTTTAACAGCGGATTTGATGTTTGGCATTACATTCACCTCCTGTAAGGCATTTGCATGAATACAAACGTTTCACAACTTAAAATATTCTATCACGCTAGCATGTAAAATGCAACAGATATTCCTACGATGTTCGACATGCTGTATAAAGAAACCCTTTTTCCCACACAATATGCTCAAATGCGGTAAGGGAGGCAGGGACAGAATGACACTGGATTTGCAAAACTATACAGTTCGTACCGATTTGGCGATCGACTCCAAGGAAATGGCGCAAGGTGGACAGAAACAGACGATTCCCGGACTGCGGGAAGATGTGGAGAAAAAAGAGGGCATTACGATTACACGTATTGATGTCCTGACTGAAGAAGCAGCCACGGCCATTGGTCGGGTGAAAGGTCACTATGTCACCTTGGAAGTACCTTCCCTCCGGAATGGTGATACCGAGTTACAGGAGCGAGTTGCTGCCGAGTTCACACGTGAAATGGAAGATTTTATGGTTAAGGCCGGAATCAACAAAACATCCAAGGTCTTGATTGTTGGCCTGGGCAACTTAAATGTCACCCCGGATTCACTCGGTCCACTTGTTGTGGAAAATCTGATGGTAACCCGTCAGTATTTCGAATTGGTGCCAGATCAGGTAGCGCCAGGGTATCGGGAAGTCAGCGCGATTGCTCCCGGCGTGTTAGGAACAACAGGCATTGAATCCAGTGACATCGTACAGGGAATTGTAGACCGGACCAAGCCGGATGCCATTATTGCGATTGATGCCTTGGCCTCCCGTTCCTTGGAACGTGTAAATACAACGATTCAGGTAGCGGACATTGGTATTCATCCTGGTTCCGGTATTGGAAACAAACGGCGTGGCCTGACCCGTGAGATATTAGGTGTGCCTTGCATCGCCATCGGAGTACCAACCGTATGTTATGCGTCCACCATTGTGAACAATGTGATTGAGATGATGCGCTCACACTTCCGCCAGGAAACGGATCAGACCAAACAGATCATGGGTATGCTGGACGACATCGGTGAGCAAGATCGCTTGAGTCTGGTCAAAGAGGTACTGGAGCCACTGGGTCATGACCTCATTGTTACCCCAAAGGAAATCGATGAGTTTATTGAGGGAATTGCCAATGTTATCGCTACAGGACTTAACGCCGCACTCCATGATGCCGTGAATCCGGATAACGTAGCCGCCTATACACATTAAAACTAAAACTGCTGAGAAGAAGGTCCGAATCTATCGGACTTTCTTTTTTTTGTTTCTGGAATCTTTCATTTTCCTGTTCTATCAATTTGGGCGGGCTCATAGAGTTGAAGTATAAGAGTTGTCCAGCAGGGAAGGAGACAGCAGAATGAACAAGATATTGGCCTGGAATATTGGGAAGTGGAAAAAAAGATGTCTGCACGTGCTGGCCATGGGCCGTACGTTGTTGTTGCTTATGATCATATCTGCCTTGTTTTTTGTCGTACTGGGTCTGGGGGGGATGGCAGAGAAACGCTTGAATAATTCCCCCGTTTCTTCCATGAAAGGATTTGCGAGTGCCGTATCAAGCCGCTTTTTTGTCGATATGCTCGGTATGGAGATGCCCCATCTCACCCAGAAGGAACAGACCTCTGCCATATCCGGTGAGAATCTCACCTCTTTTGTTTTCCAATTACTAACAAATGTAAATCCTCAAGATCCGAAGAGCCTGATTGCGAGAGAAATGCCGGGCATGGGTTCCAACCAACCTGTTCTGCTCCGTCCTGGATCTGGTAACGAAAAAGCCGAGGCTCCCGAAGATTATCAGCCAGGTCCCGGTCTTACGGATACGGCTTCTGCAGGTGGAGGAAAACCCGGTAGTGAGCTGCATGTTCCACCAGGTCAGGACAATACGGATCCACCTGAGTCGAGTGAGCCTGGAGATGGACAAGGTAAAGAGGATCCCCCAGCGAAGAATGGTGAGAAAGACAATTCAGGCTCACCGACAACAGGTAAAAAGTCAATTCTTATCTATCATTCCCATCCACGTGAAGGCTACAATCCACTACTAGGTACAAAAAGTGATAATCCATCATCAGGCAAATCAACAGGCAATGTGTTTCAAGTGGGAACCTACCTCTCAGACAGTCTGAAGAAGCTGGGAATCGGCGTAGAACACGCCAAGGATGATTACCCCACTAAAGTTAAGGACTACAACTGGAACTATTCCTATAAATACTCCCGTCAAACGGTAAAAGCGGCACTCGCTCAAAATGATGATCTGACGTATCTCATAGACATTCATCGCGATTCACAGCGTCATGGCAAAACAACAACCACTATTAATGACTTGGGCTACGCCAAAGTATATTTCATTATTGGACATGAAAATCCAAATTGGCGGCAGAATGAAGCCTTTGCAGCGAAAATTCATAAGAAACTGGAATCGAAGTATCCTGGGGTATCCCGTGGTGTGTGGGGCAAAGATGGCGGAGGAGCCAACAATGGAGAGTATAACCAAACCCTTTCACCAAATAGCATTTTGATTGAGATTGGTGGCATCGACAACACAGGAGCTGAGCTCCAACGGACATCGAAGATTCTAGCAGACATGATTGCCCAAGTGTATTGGGAAGATCAGAAGGTGGACAAAGCCAGTGCCAAAACTTCGTCGCAGGGTGGATAGGAACCATATATGTAAGAAAGAAAAATAGTAGAGCGTGACAGGAGGCAATGTACATGTCCAGATTCGGTAAAAGACTGTTATCCATCGCTGTATTAATGTTGCTGGGTATTCTGTTTGGAATGCAGCTGGCTGGCAGCAACTTTCATATGGGCAATCCATCAGGAGGCACGTCAACCGTTGTGACAACTGAGCCAACTTCATCGGTGACCGAATCTGTTCCGACTGCACCTGTCCAAAAGGAAATTAAAGAACCACCATTTGTACCTGTTCAGTCACCAAGCCAAGTGCTTGGGGCAGATCAAAATAAGGCTCCGGTTGATGTGTTGGCAGACAAAACGGCTGGACTATTGCAAAATCTCTCACACAGTGGAATCAAGTGGGTGGTCTCTCTTTTTAGCGGTGTTGCTGAATAAAATACCATAATTTCAAGGTACAATATAACCTCTGGGAGTGCATGATGACACTTTATTATAAAGTTGAGACATCACGGGATTGATGCACTGTGCTTCAACTGTTATAATGAAGTGATTGACACTAGGCTGTTTCTGGGGGTAAGGAATGACTGACATTCGGGCAAGACAACGTAAAATTCGTAACTTTTCTATTATTGCACATATAGATCACGGCAAATCAACACTTGCGGACCGGATCTTGGAGCACACAGGTGCGCTCACTTCACGTGAAATGCAGGAACAAGTTCTGGATAAAATGGACCTTGAACGTGAACGTGGAATAACGATCAAGCTACAAGCAGTAGCCTTGACTTACAAAGCGGATGATGGTGAAGAGTATTTATTGAATCTGATTGATACACCGGGACACGTAGACTTCACGTATGAAGTATCACGCAGTCTTGCTGCATGTGAAGGTGCTCTGCTGGTTGTGGATGCGGCTCAGGGAATTGAAGCCCAAACACTTGCTAACGTGTATCTGGCATTGGATAACAATCTTGAAATTTTACCGGTTATCAACAAAATTGACCTTCCGAGCGCTGATCCTGAACGGGTGAAGCAGGAAGTGGAAGATGTTATTGGTTTGGACACAAGTAATGCGGTTTTGGCTTCGGCCAAATCAGGAATCGGAATCAAAGAAATTTTGGAACAAGTGGTGAAAAGTGTTCCGGCACCGACTGGTGATCCTGACCAGCCTTTGAAAGCGCTGATTTTTGACTCGCACTACGACCCGTACAAAGGTGTAATCGTATATGTGCGTGTTGTTGACGGCAAAATCAAATCCGGTTCCAAAATCAAAATGATGGCAACAGGTAAATCATTTGAAGTCATTGAAGTTGGAGCGTTCAAACCTCGCATGACCATCGTGGACGAGCTGAACGTGGGTGATGTTGGATTTATCGTTGCAGGTATCCGGCATGTTGGCGATACACAAGTCGGGGATACGGTAACGGATGCCAAAAATCCAACACCGGAACCTTTGCCGGGTTATCGTAAAATTAACCCAATGGTGTATTGTGGTCTCTATCCGATCGAAACATCGGACTATGTTGATCTGCGTGAAGCGTTGGAGAAATTGCAGTTGAACGATGCGTCTCTAAGCTTTGAACCGGAAACATCCAGTGCTCTCGGTTTTGGATTCCGTTGCGGATTCCTTGGACTGCTTCACATGGACGTTATCCAGGAGCGGATCGAGCGGGAGTTTAACATTCCGTTGATCACAACGGCACCAAGTGTAATCTATCACGTCACCTTAACAAATGGTGAAGTGATGAAAATCGACAACCCATCCAACTATCCTGAGGTGGGACGGATTGATTACGTCGAGGAACCATACGTCAAGGCAGATATTATCGTGCCGAATGATTATGTAGGTACCATTATGGAGCTGTGTCAGACTAAACGCGGTGAATATGTAAATATGGAATATCTGGACACAACCCGGGTTACCATTACCTATGAGATTCCGTTGTCAGAGATTGTATATGACTTCTTCGACCAGTTGAAATCCGGTACCAAAGGATATGCATCCCTGGATTATGAACTGTCCGGTTACCGTCAGTCCAATCTGGCGAAAATGGATATTGTACTGAATGGCGAACAGGTGGATGCTCTGTCCTTCATCGTTCACCGTGACCGTGCCTATAATCGCGGACGCATTGTCTGTGAGAAACTGCGCGAGCTGATTCCACGGCAAATGTTCGAGGTGCCAATTCAGGCATCTGTAGGTACCAAGGTTGTTGCTCGTGAGACGGTAAAAGCAATGCGTAAAAACGTACTTGCCAAGTGTTATGGTGGTGACATCTCGCGGAAACGGAAACTGCTTGAGAAGCAGAAGGAAGGTAAGAAGCGGATGAAGCAGGTTGGTAACGTTGAGGTGCCGCAAGAGGCATTCATGGCGGTACTGAAAATTGATGATTAGGACGTTTGCTTGCAACATGGTTACAACACAGAATATTAAATAACTAAGCTGAAAGGGAAGCCGGATGGCTTTCCTTTTTTCAAATAGAGGGGGACTTGCCATGACATTGGCAGCACACAGCCGGAAGACAGGTGCGCCCCAAGCGGTGTATCTTCACATTCCCTTTTGCACGAATAAATGTTTTTATTGCGACTTTAACTCCTACGTTCTGAAAGATCAGCCCGTGATGCAATATCTCGAAGCGCTGGAACGGGAGATGGAACATACAGTCAAGGCCAATCCACCGGGTGAGATCAAGACCATATTTGTAGGTGGGGGTACGCCAACGGCTTTGAAACCGGATGAGATGGCCGTATTTCTTCGTTCCGTGAAGACGTATTTCCCCAATTGGGCGGACGATATTGAATTTTCGATGGAAGCCAACCCGGGAACAACAGATGCGGAGAAACTCGCTGCAATGAAAGAAGGCGGCGTCAACCGTGTCAGCTTTGGCGTGCAGGCTTTTCAGAATGATCTGCTGACAGGCATTGGCCGTATTCATAATACGGATGATGTATATCGGAGTCTGGAGAACGCTCGAAAAGCGGGACTGACTAATCTGTCCATTGACCTGATGTTCGGGTTGCCGAACCAGACTGTAGAGATGTTGAATGAAAGTATCGACAAAGCGCTGGAACTGGATCTGCCGCATTACTCCATTTACAGCCTGAAAGTGGAAGAGAATACCCTTTTCCATACACTGTATCAGAAGAACCAGTTACCACTTCCTCATGAAGATGATGAACTGGAGATGTATCTTCTATTAATGAGACGTATGAAAGAAGCAGGTTATGGACAATACGAGATCAGTAACTTTGCCAAGCCGGGCTTTGAGAGTCGTCACAATATTACCTACTGGCGTAATGAGGACTACTACGGTCTGGGTGCAGGTGCACATGGATATGTGGGCCGCGAACGGCATATGAATATTAAAGGTATAAATCCTTATGTTGAAGCTTCACGTGCAGGGCTGCCTCGTCTGGATCATTTTGAGATTGCTCGCCCGGAAGCTATGGAAGATTATCTGATGGTTGGACTGCGAATGTTGGAGGGAGCTTCGGCCTCACGCTTTAGCGAACAGTTCGGAGAGTCCATGGAAGAAGTGTTTGCGAAGCCTTTGGGCAAAATGTTGAACGCAGGGTTGCTTGAGCGGACGGCAGACGGCTTCCGACTGAGCGAGCAGGGTATCCTGTTCGGAAATGACGTTTTTGCGGAGTTTATCGGGTCCATATCGCTGAATTCATAGCTTGAAATTCTATACGCTCTGTTGTATATTTATTCATATTGATTTTACAGAGCGTGTTAATTTAACAACTACGAAGTCAGCTTTCCTCTGGAAAGCTTGGTAATAGGAGGAGAGCAGGATGTCGGTAATATGCAGAAAAGCTGTGCCGGAAGATGTTGAACCACTGTATGAAATGATTAAGGGCTATGCAGAGCGTGGGATCATGCTTCCGCGATCACGGGAAATACTGCACCGACAGCTGGAGCACTTTGTTGTAGCCGAAGTTGATGGTGAAGTGGTGGGTTGCGGATCACTTTGTCGTCTTGGGAATGATTTGGTAGAAGTCAGGTCACTCGGTATCTCGGAAGGACACAAAGGGCTCGGTATTGGCTCCCGATTGCTGGACCGACTGGTAGAAGAAGCAGAGAAACAACAGATTCCTAAGGTGATGGCGTTGACATATGAAGTATCCTTCTTCCTCAAAAACGGCTTTGCCGTGGTGGAAAAAGAGATTTTCCCCGAGAAAGTATGGACTGACTGTGTTCATTGCAGCAAGCAGGATTGTTGTGACGAGATCGCGGTATTAAAAGAGCTTAACGTTTCAGCCTAATAACTGAATGGACTGCATGGATCGAGCCGAGTCAACCTCTGCCCTACATGCAGTCCTTTTTTACTTCAAAGTATGTTCAATAAAGTTGTTAGGACTCGTCGACATTGGTCTATACTATAAATAGATGAGCCCACTCATCAAACTCACTTGACAATGTTCACGTCAGTTTGGTATTTTTGTATTACCGCTTAGCACTCATCTAACCGGAGTGCTAACGACATGGGACAGTACAGTCAGAAGGAGGGAATACTCACCATGTTAACAGAGCGTCAACGAATGATTCTGAACGCTATAGTGGATGACTATATCCGTTCAGCTGAGCCCGTAGGGTCCCGGAGCATTTCCAAAAGGGGAGATGTTGGATACAGTCCGGCGACGATCCGTAATGAAATGGCGGACCTTGAAGATATGGGCTTTCTGGAACAGCCGCATACATCGGCTGGACGCATTCCATCCCATAAAGGCTATCGGTATTATGTCGATCATTTGGTTCCTTGGAATCAAGTGGAGCCTCAGGAGTTGGATGATCTGAAGTCGTTCTTCGCTGAAAAGTTGAACGTCATGGAGCAAGTTATTCAGCATGCATCCAATATTTTGTCACATATGACGAATTATACTTCGATCCTGCTTGGACCGGAAGTATTCCATACGTCCTTACGTCACTTTCAATTGCTTCCGCTGAACGAGAGTGAGGCTGTAGCAATCATCGTGACCAATACAGGTCAGGTGGAGAACAAGACGGTACAGATTCCACCAGAAATCTCGGTTGCCGAGATGGAAAATGTGGTTCGTTTGTTAAATACCAAGCTTGTGGGCGTACCCATCTACAAATTGAAGTCCCGTCTTTATACCGAACTTGGGCAAGAGATGGAGCGGCATATTACACGTTATGAGGAAGTTATGCAGGTGCTGAACAGTGCCTTTGATAACGAACATGATAATCGTCTGTTCCTCAGTGGTGCCACCAATATGTTGACTCAACCGGAGTTTAAAGATATCGAAAAGGTAAAAGATATTCTTGACCTGCTGGAAGAGACACCAACACTCATGAAATTGATGATGCCCGTGCCGGGTGGATCTGGTATTCAAGTGCGAATCGGCACTGAGAATGATCATGAAGCCTTTGCCAACTGCAGCCTGATTACAGCTTCCTATTCATTGGACGGTGAGGCTTTGGGTTCGATCGGTATTCTAGGACCCACGCGGATGGATTATGCACGTGTCATTCATATTCTAAATACACTATCCCGTGACTTGACGGCGATGCTGACACATCGTTTCAAATAAGATTCGGGAATGAACCATTTCATTCGTATAAGGAGGTGAACATCTTGAAAGAGGAGCAATCATTTACAGAAGAACAAGAGGTAACAGCAGCTGAGCAGGAGCCTATTAATGAAGCTGGCGCTGCAGAAGCACAAGCTGAAGAGATGGCTGATCAGGAGCAGGATGAGCTTGCACGTTTGAAGGCAGAAGCTGAGGAGCAACAACAGCGTTATGTCCGTGCACAGGCTGATTTTGATAACTTCCGTCGTCGTACTCAGAAGGAAAAAGAAGAATTGGCTAAATACGCTTCGATGAAGCTGGTCACCGAACTGGTACCGGTTATTGATAACTTCGAGCGTGCCATGGCTACTGTACCGGAAGGAGCAGAGGTCGAATCTTTCTCCAAGGGCATCCAAATGATTTTCCGTCAATTGGAAACCGTGATGAATAATGAAGGTCTGACGGCTATGGAATCGGTAGGACAACCGTTCAATCCTGAATTCCACCAAGCCATTATGCAAGTGGAGAGCGACGAGTACGAAGAAGGTATCGTCGTTGAGGAAGTCCAAAAAGGCTACATGCTGAAAGATAAAGTGCTTCGTCCAGCTATGGTTAAAGTCAGCTCATAAATTCCTTATAGGAAGGAATGAGTCGGCTCCATAGTTGAACAATGTGGGCGAAGTTTAATATAAAGGTTTGTACACATAGAGCACGATTAGCAACATGAACATCTAAATAAGGGTCAGATCAGACCCATTCATTTTAAATTGTTGAGGGAGGAAATTTTCGGATGAGCAAAGTAATTGGTATTGACTTAGGAACAACAAACTCATGCGTAGCAGTAATGGAAGGCGGCGAGGCTGTCGTAATTCCAAATCCGGAGGGCGCACGTACAACTCCATCCGTAGTCGGTTTCAAAAAAGATGGAGAGCGCGTTGTAGGTGAAACAGCAAAACGTCAAGCGATCACCAATCCGGATCGTACCATCATGTCGATCAAACGTCACATGGGTACTTCCCACAAGGAAACAATCGATAGCAAAGACTACTCCGCACAAGAGATCTCTGCAATCATTCTGCAAAAATTGAAAACTGATGCTGAAGCTTATCTGGGTCAAACGGTAACTCAAGCAGTTATCACTGTACCAGCTTACTTCAATGACAGTCAGCGTCAAGCGACTAAAGATGCTGGTAAAATTGCAGGTTTGGAAGTTCTGCGTATCGTCAACGAGCCGACAGCAGCAGCTTTGGCATACGGTATGGAGAAATCCGAAGACCAAACGATCCTCGTATATGACCTGGGTGGCGGTACGTTCGACGTATCCATTCTTGAACTGGGTGATGGCTTCTTCGAAGTTAAAGCAACTAGCGGGGACAACAAACTAGGCGGGGATGACTTTGACCAAGTAATCATTGATTACCTCGTAAGTGAATTCAAAAAAGATCAAGGCATTGACTTGAGTAAAGATAAGGCAGCGGTTCAACGTTTGAAAGATGCAGCGGAAAAAGCGAAAAAAGAACTTTCCGGCGTATTGACAACAACGATCTCCTTGCCGTTCATCACAGTTGCTGATGGCGTTCCACAACATTTGGAGTTGAACCTGAGCCGTGCGAAATTTGAAGAAATCTCTGCAGGTCTGGTTGAGCGTACGCTTGAACCAACTCGTCGTGCATTGAGTGATGCGGGTATGACGCCTAACGATATCGACAAGATCGTATTGGTTGGTGGTTCGACACGTATTCCAGCAGTACAAGAAGCTATCAAAAAACTGACGGGTAAAGAGCCACACAAAGGCGTTAACCCGGATGAAGTTGTAGCTTTGGGTGCTGCTGTACAAGCGGGCGTACTGACAGGTGACGTGAAAGACGTTGTATTGCTCGACGTAACGCCATTGTCCCTGGGTATCGAAACAGCGGGTGGCGTATTCACTAAAATGATCGAGCGTAACACTACGATTCCTACAAGCAAATCTCAAGTGTTCTCCACTTATGCAGACAATCAACCAAGTGTTGAGATTCATGTTCTGCAAGGTGAGCGTGAGATGGCAGCGGGTAACAAATCGCTTGGACGTTTCATGTTGGGTGATATTCCACCAGCTCCACGTGGCGTTCCACAGATCGAAGTTAGCTTCGATATTGATGCCAACGGTATCGTTAACGTATCTGCAACGGATAAAGGTACGAACAAAACTCAAAAAATCACAATTACTTCTTCCAGCGGTTTGAGCGATGCTGAAGTTGAGCAAATGATGAAAGATGCTGAGTTGCACGCTGAAGAAGATAAAAAACGCAGAGAACTCGTTGAAGCGAAAAACAGTGCAGATCAATTGATCTACTCTGTTGACAAAACGATTAAAGATCTTGGCGAAAAAGCTGATGCTGGCGAAGTTGAAAAAGCGAATGCTGCCAAAGAAAAACTGCAAGGCGTTCTGGCTTCCGACAACCTGGAAGATATCAAAGCTGCTACAGAAGAACTGACAGAGATCGTTCAACAACTGTCCGTGAAACTGTATGAGCAGGCTCAGGCGCAAGAGCAAGAAGCGCAAGGTGCTGAAGAGCAACAAGGTTCCGCAAAACGTGACAACGTCGTAGACGCTGATTACGAAGTTGTGGATGAAGATAAAAAACAAAACTAATTCGTAGTTCTACGCGAATTAAACATCGGTGACGTTCGAATTAGAGGGAAAGTCATAGCCGGGGCTCCCGTGCTTTGGCTTTCCTTTTGTCACGATGTGCGATAAGGTGAATGATATGGGGGTGGAAGAGTGGCTGAAAAGCGTGATTATTATGAGGTGCTTGGCGTTAGTAAAACGGCTAACGACGATGAGATTAAAAAGGCTTACCGTAAGCTTGCCCGTCAGTATCACCCTGACGTAAACAAGGCTGCTGATGCGGAAGCTAAATTTAAAGAAGTTAAAGAAGCTTACGACGTAGTGAGTGACGGTCAGAAGCGTGCACAATATGATCAATATGGTCATGTCGATCCGAATCAAGGTGGATTCGGTGGTGGCGGTGATTTTGGCGGTGGCGGATTTGGCGACATCTTCGACATGTTCTTTGGCGGCGGTGGCGGTGGACGACGTGATCCTAATGCTCCGCAACGGGGAAATGATCTGCAGTACACAATGACGATCGAGTTCAAGGAAGCCGTATTTGGTAAAGAAACCGATATTACGATTCCGCGTACCGAAGGCTGTGATACCTGTCATGGCTCAGGTGCCAAACCTGGAACGAAACCGGAAACCTGCTCGGTCTGCCAAGGTAGCGGTCAGCAGGAAGTCGTGCAAAATACACCGTTTGGTCGTATGGTTAATCGTCGTGCATGTTCGAACTGTAGTGGTTCGGGCCAAATTATCAAAGAAAAATGTACGACGTGCAGTGGTAGCGGTAAAGTCCGCAAGCAACGCAAAATCCATGTTCGCATTCCAGCGGGTGTAGATGACGGCGCGCAACTGCGTATGACAGGTGAGGGCGAGGGAGGCCTGCGTGGCGGACCAGCCGGAGATCTGTATATTGTCATTCGCGTGAAGACACATGATTTCTTCGAGCGTGAAGGCGACGATATTTATTGCGAAATCCCACTTACCTTTGCTCAGGCAGCTCTGGGAGATGAGGTTGAGATCCCGACGTTGACCGAGAAAGTGAAGTTGAAAGTACCAGCCGGTACACAAACGGGAACGTATTTCCGTCTCAAAGGCAAAGGCGTACCACGCCTGCGCGGTATGGGGCAAGGGGATCAACATGTGAAAGTGGTTGTAGTTACACCTAGTAAGCTGAATGACGAGCAGAAAGATCTGCTTCGCCAAATTGCTGCGCTGGATGGAGAGCAAACACATGAGCATGAACAATCTTTCTTTGATCGAGTGAAACGCGCCTTCCGCGGCGACTGAGAATAACATATAGCAAGTCCAAAAGGACACCACAGCGTTTTTACCGCAGGGTGTCCTTTTTTGTACGCCTTTTTTTAGTGGTTCAGTGGTTTTGGCAAAGTCCATGGATATATGCTACGAAGAACGAAAGTAATTTGTGGGAGCATTTCGGTATATTCTGAGCGAACTTGCGGAAAGATAGCATGGCGAGAATGATATGCATAGCTGATATGCGAGAAATTAGGAAGCAGGTGAAGCGGATGACCGAGAAAAATATTTTGGCGTACTTTCACAGCCCAGAGCAGGCCCAAGGGGCAGCCAAAAAACTGGAGGCATTGCGAGTGGAGGACCTGTCCATTAATCGATTCAGCCGTTATGCGGGTGTAGGACCAAGCGGGGCTTCCTACAAGCCGGGCGTTTCCGGCAGTTTTTCATCATGGGTGCCCGATTCGATGCAAACAAATGCCAGTGCTGGAATCATGGCTGCGGCGGACCCTTCTGCAAGCGGCATGAGTGATGGTGGACAAGGTGGACCTACGGGAAGGGATGTATTACTAACGGTCATCGTAGATGAATCGGTACATCACCGCGCCATGTCTATAATCGAACAAGCCGGTGGAATGATCTAGTTTCAAGAAATCTATATTTAGATCACAATATAAGATTCAATCTAAACATTTACACAATAACGGAGAGGACAGAAAAAACTGAAGAAGCGAAGCGTTCGCCTAAAAGCTTTCGCAAGAAAGCTACTTCGGAAGCATACGCTATCCCCGGATTTTTCCTTTGGAAGAAGGGAATTAAAAAAATCTGGGGATAACAGCGATCGGAAGGTTGTTCTGTCATCGGAGTGTCAGTGTAAATATGATTTAGTTGAACTTATACAATTTGAAGGAGGAGCATTACAATGGCAGAACATGAACGTCCAGGCAAGATTTTAACGAAAACGGAAAAGATGAAACGTATGCAATCCGCAAAAAATGAGGACGTGGAATTCAGCGCTGAAGCTGCGGATCATGAAGATATCGAAGCATTACGCCGCAGTGAAGCGGCTGATCGACGTCAGGGACGGGAGCTTCATGACTGAAGATCGCTCGGCAGTGACCCTCGAAGCTGTTTTTACAAGCTGGACTGAGGCCGAGTCTGCACGCAGAGCCCTGGAATTGTTGCACCCAAACCAATTGAGTATAGAGAGTCTTGGCAATGAATCGTCTGCATTGGATTCAAACGATGTTAAGGGCTTCGATAATTCTCCTACAGCCGTCGTCGGAGGATTTAGTGGCGAATTGAATGTACTTGCCCTGATTAGTGATGAAACGGAAATGTTGTCCAATGGTCAGGTTTATGATACACCCAAAGAGGACTCGGCCAACAGGCTAAAACAGGAAATTTTGCTAACCGTGTCCGTATCCAACGATTCGTTCCCGCAAGCCGCAGAGATGATCACGCAGAATGGTGGACGTTTTTGCTAACTGAGATTCGAATGTTGCAAAATGCTGAAGTAAATGAAACAGATATGTATGAATAGATGACAGGATATTCGAGCAGTCAGGCTGCGGATATCCTGTTTTGTTTTTCTTTTACTGGTACGGCTTTGTGCTCCGGCTAGCTTGTGTAGTACAATAGTTGGGATGTTTGAAAAATGAGGAGGAAAAACCAAGTATGTTATGGCATGAACTAACAATACATACCACAGAAGAAGCTGTGGAGATGATTTCGAATTTTTTACATGAAGCGGGTGCTGGAGGGGTTTCGATTGAAGAGTCCGGTACTTTAAATAAAAAACGGGACACAACATATGGTGAGTTATACGACGTTCCTTTGAATGATATTCCGGAAGGTTTTGCAGTCATCAAAGGCTACTTCTCCGAAGGAACGGATATGGTTGAACTTCAATCAGAAGTTCATCCGAGAATTGAGGAACTCTCTGAATTCGGAATTGATACGGGTGAGGTTCGTTATGAGACGCGTACAGTGGATGAAAATGACTGGGCAACAGCCTGGAAGCAATATTTCAAGCCGGTACGTGTATCGGAACGTCTCACGATTAAACCAACGTGGGAAGAGTATACGCCAGAAAGTTCGGATGAGAAAATTATTGAGCTTGACCCAGGCATGGCCTTTGGTACAGGAACCCACCCAACGACCTCCCTCTGCTTGCGCACACTGGAAACGGTTATTCAGGGCGGTGAGGAAGTCATTGACGTAGGTACAGGTTCTGGCATCTTGGCTATAGGCGCGATTAAACTCGGGGCAAAACATGTGCTGGCGCTCGATCTTGATCCGGTTGCGGTAATCAGTGCCAGAGAGAATGTGGAACTGAACGGGCTGGAGCAACAAATTACGGTTAAAGAAAGTGATCTGTTGTCCGTCCTTGGGAATCAGGACCCTGCGCTTGGTGTGCAATTACCGGTTAAGGTTGTGGTGGCGAACATTCTAGCTGAGATCATTTTGTTGTTCGTGGACGATGTGTACAATGCACTTGAGTCGGGTGGCACCTATATTGTATCTGGCATTTGGAAGAACAAAGAGCAGGTTGTACACGATGCTCTGGTAGCCTCCGGGTTTGAAGTAAGTGCCATCCACCGTGATGAGGATTGGCTCGCGTTTGTAGCCAGAAAGGGGTAACGTATGGACTTTTGGAATTCGTTCTTTCGTTATCCGATCGATCAGCTTCCGTTTTTCCTGCTGACCATTCTGATCGCATTTACGGTGCATGAATTCTCGCATGCGTATTTTGCCAACAAATTCGGTGATCCAACAGCCAAGCTGTTGGGTCGGGTCACACTGAATCCGGTTGTACACTTTGACTTATTTGGTGTGCTGTTGCTCATTATTGCTGGCTTTGGTTGGGCACGTCCAGTTCCGGTTAATCGGGCTAACTTCGAAAAACCTAGATTGATGGGCATCATCGTATCCGCAGCAGGGCCTCTGAGCAATCTGTTGCTCGCGATCATTGGTACAATCATCTATGCTTCACTGGTTGGTTCGGGAGCACTCGGCGGCATTGATAATGAGCGGTTGCTGACAGCAATCACAACGTTCTTCGCTATCTTTAACTTAACCAACTTTTTCCTGTTCCTGTTTAACTTGATTCCGTTGCCCCCACTGGATGGTTATCGGATTCTGGAAGATTTAGTGCCACCTGCAATCAGCCGCAAGCTACAAGGGGTGGAGCAATGGTCCATTTTTATCTTCCTATTGATTCTTGTTATTCCTCCGTTGCAAAATGTGACGATTCAACCTTTGTATGAGTTTGCGCAAACAATGTATGTGGACTTGGCAAAGCTGGTTATTGAACTATATCGCTAAAAGCGCATCTTGTATTGGACCGGAATACTGGTCAGAAACACGTAAAAGTTGTATGATCATCTGTGGCGATTGGATTCACGCTTGTCATTAGGCGGGGTGAATTCCAGTCATAACAGGACAGAATGGGTGGATTGACTAATGCAGCGATATTTTGTATCTGCAGAACAGTTTAATGAACACGCTGTGATCATCACAGGTGATGATGCACGCCATATCGGCAAGGTCATGCGTGGTAAACCTGGAGATAAACTGATTGTCAGTGACGGAAACTCCAGAGAAGCACTCGTGGAAATTGAGACCATTGAAGTTGGCCAAGTGACAGCGAATATTGTGGAACCTCTCGAGATGGACCATGAAGCACGGATTCGTGTAACTGTGGCGCAGAGTTTGCCCAAGGGCGACAAGATGGAAACAGTCATCCAGAGATGCACTGAGATTGGGGCGGTATCCTTTGTACCATTCCTATCAGAACGTACAATTGTGCAATATGATGCCAAGAAAGAAGGCAAACGGTTGGAACGGTGGCGGAAAATTGCCAAGGAAGCTGCCGAACAGAGTCACCGGAATCGCATTCCTTCCGTCGAGCAGCCGCTTTCCTGGAAAGGGCTGTTATCTTCTTTTGAGGGCTATAGCCTGGTATGTTATTGTTATGAGAAAGAAAACGGTAAACAGTTGAGAGATGCATTGAAACCGTTTGTTGAGCAGCTTGCACCTGATGCAAGTGCAGAAGTACTGATCGTTGTTGGACCGGAAGGTGGATTTTCTGAGAAGGAGACGGCAGAGGCTGATCAGGCAGGTGCTGTATCTGTTGGACTGGGCAAACGCATTTTGCGTGCTGAGACAGCTGGAATGGCAGCACTAACTTGCGTGTTATATGAATCCGGAGAAATGGGAGGAATGTAATTATGCCATCCGTGGCGTTTTACACCTTAGGCTGCAAAGTTAATTTCTATGATACAGAGGCGATTTGGCAATTGTTCAAAAACGAAGGTTACGATCAAGTGGACTTTGATGAACAGACAGCGGATGTATACTTGATTAATACTTGTACAGTAACCAATACCGGCGACAAAAAGAGCCGTCAAATTATTCGTCGTGCCATTCGGCGCAACCCGGAGGCGATTGTGGCCGTTACAGGTTGCTACGCGCAGACTTCACCGGCAGAGATTCTGGACATCCCAGGGGTGGATCTGGTTATCGGTACACAGGACCGTGACAAGATTTTGCCATATGTTAATGAAATTCAGGAGTCCCGTCAACCGGTTAATGCGGTGCGTAATATTATGAAAACCCGTGTGTTTGAAGAAATGGATGTACCTGATTTTGCTGATCGTACCCGAGCTTTCCTGAAAATTCAGGATGGATGCAATAACTTTTGCACGTTCTGCATCATTCCGTGGTCTCGTGGTCTCTCACGCAGTCGTGAGGCGAATAGCATTATTCAACAGGCGCATCAACTCGTACACGCCGGATACAAGGAGATTGTTCTCACTGGTATTCATACAGGTGGATATGGGGATGACATGGAGAACTATGATCTGACCGATCTGTTGTGGGATTTGGATAAGGTGGAGGGTTTGGAGCGTATTCGAATCAGCTCGATTGAAGCCAGCCAGATTGATGACCGTATGCTTGACGTGATCAAACGTTCAGACAAACTGGTTCGTCACTTCCATATTCCGCTGCAAGCGGGTGATGATACGGTGTTGAAACGCATGCGCCGTAAATATACGACAGAAGAGTTTTACAACAAGATGCTTCGCATTCGGGAAGCAATGCCGGATGTAGCGATTACAACAGACATCATTGTTGGATTTCCGGGTGAGACGGATGAGATGTACCGTAATGGCTATGAGTTGATGCGGAAGATCGGTTTTTCCGAAATGCACGTATTCCCTTATTCCAAGCGTACGGGTACGCCAGCAGCACGAATGGAAGATCAGGTGGACGAAGAGGTCAAAAATGCACGTGTGCATGAACTGATTGACTTGTCTGAGCAGATGCAGCTGGAGTATGCTGAGCAGTTTGTCGGACATGTACTGGATGTTATTCCCGAAGGTGAAGCCAAAGGCCGCGAGGGAAGTGGGAAGCTGCACGGTTATAGCGACAACTACATTCAACTGGTCTTTGACGGAACGATGGATATGGTCGGTAAAGTGTGCCGAGTCAAAGTGGTTGAAGCCGGCGTCAACGAGAGTCAGGCAACGCTGGTACGGGTATTGGAAGAGAATCTTAAGTCCGCCGCGATGTGATCGAGGCGTCAGAAACAAGGATTTCATTTCCTTGGGGAGCTTACCCGGGGAGATGAGGTCCTTCTTTTGCAAAAAATAAGATAAAGATATCGAAGTTGATGGGGGAGAGCGCGATGAACAAAAAAGAAATTTCAGCAGGCGGAGTTGTTTATAGAACAGGGGAAGACGGACGTCTTCAAATTCAGCTTATCGTAGATCGTTACGGTAAAATAACTCTCGCCAAGGGCAAAATGGAAGATGGAGAAACAATCGAACAGACGGCACTGCGCGAGATTTTGGAAGAGACAGGTATGGTGGGTCGCATTGTAGAGCCAGTCGATATCATTGCTTACACGTACCAACATGCAGATTTTGGCCCGGTGGACAAGGAAGTCCATTATTATCTCGTTGAAGCCGAGAGTGGTGATCTACAGCCTCAGATTGAAGAAATCAAGGGTGTGGATTGGTATGCTCCGGAAGAAGCATGGTCCTTACAGCAGCAGAGCGGATATGATAATAACGATGATATCTTGCGTGTAGCCCTGAACAAGTTAGGTATTAACGTATAACGCATTATAGTTCTGGTTCGAGTCAGTTAGCCCTCGCGCTCTGTGGGTCTGATAGGCAGATCATCAAGCCACGGGTGACTTCGCCGCGGGGGCGTGGACCGGTGGTTTTTTGTGCCATATTGGCAAGTAACAGAACGGTAAAGCAAGCAGTGAACTGGTGATGTTAAAAAGGGTCTGGGCATGTGCAATCTGTGCCCCGTTGTCCGCTGACAGCCAGGCCGAAGCTGCATGCAGCTGGCCGATCAGCGGCATAAAGAGCAGCGCTCCCGCAATGTTTAATACAACATGGGAGGCAGCGACAAACTTGCCTGCGGATGCTCCGCCCGCGGCAGCGATCACAGCGGTGATGCAGGTCCCCACATTGGACCCGATCACAATGGCGATGCCGATTTCCACAGGTAATACCCCTGTGGCTGCGAGCGTAATCGCCATGCTAATGACAGCAGCGCTGCTGTGAATGAGCGCTGTCAGACAGGCACCTGCCAGGAAGCCCCACCACAAGCTGTCGGCCGAGCGGTCGAGAAACCATTGAAATACGCCCATGCTCCGCAAGGGTAAGGCAATGGATTGCATCACCTGAATGCCTGTCATAACAAGTGCAAATCCCGCAGCTGCGAGGAAGCTATACTGGATGTTAAACAGAGTCTGGCGAGTACGTTCAGGAGCGGTCAGATTGCGTTCACCAAGTACAACAAACATGGCCCAGCCCGTCAGCGACAGGACAAGCAATGGCAGGGAAGCTCGCCCGATCTGCAGTCCCACCAGCTCCGTTGTCAGACATGTCCCGATGTTGGTGCCGAGGATGATGCCGAGTGTCCGCCCATAGGTAATTAATCTGGCATTAGCCAGTCCAATGGTGAGTACGGTGACTGCAGTACTGCTCTGTAACAGAGCCGTTGCGCCCGCACTGAAGGCCATGCCTTTCCATGGAGCAGAGGTGGCACGATTGAGCCAACTTTCCAACATGGGCCCAGCCATGCGCTGCAAGGCCGTTTCCATCAGCTTCATGCCACCAAAAAAGATAATAAGCCCATATAGTAGGGGCAATATAACATCTCTAAACATAGAAACATCATTCCTTCCGTCCGGTTCCTTAACTCATCCTATGAGTAAGAAAAGACAACCATGACAAGCCTATAGGAATTCAGAGGGAAGCGACCTAAGTTACCCCACCTCAATTTGAAAGATACGGTGATTCGTGCAAACGTAGCGAAGAAGACGAAATTGTTGCCGAAGAAGCGAAGCGTGCGCCTTTGTCTCCGGATTTTCCCTTTAAGAAAGGGAATCAAAAAAATCTGGAGACAACAGCGATCGGAAGATCGATTCGAACCCGGAACGCCACCTACGCGCCGCACAAAACCTATCTTTTGAACTATTAAATTAAAGGAAGTGGATCTACCTTGCCATCAGTTACACTCGAACGCAGTCGCAAAAAGCGGCTTGAACATGCACATCCATGGATATTTAACAACGAAATTGCCTCTGTTGACGGAAACCCGGAACCGGGAGATCTGGTCAATGTATTGAATCATCAAGGTCGCTATCTGGCGACAGGATATTACAATCCCGCATCTCAAATCACTGTAAGGGTTGTAGCTTATCAACCTTTGGAGTCCGAAAAAATGGATACGGCGTTTTTTGCAGCGCGTTTCCGCGATTGCTTGCGTCATCGGGAACGTTTTATCCAGGATGGAGAGGCTTACCGTCTCGTTTACGGCGAAGCTGATTTTCTGCCAGGATTAATCGTTGACCGATTCGGCAGCATTCTCGTTGTACAGTTGCTTACACTTGGCATGGATCGTTGCCGTGAAGCCATTGTACAGGCACTCATTGAAGTAATGCAGCCTGAAGGCATTTACGAGCGCAGTGATGTCTCGATTCGTGAACTGGAAGGTTTGGAGCAGACCAAAGGTCCGCTGTACGGAGAGTGTCCACGGCATGTCACGGTTACAGAGAATGGACTACTCATTAAAGTCGATATCGTGGAAGGACAGAAGACAGGTTACTTCTTCGATCAACGTGAGAATCGTGCAGCGATCGAACCGCTCATGAAGGGTTGGGGCTACAAGAGTGGAATCACACTTCAAACGACTGAGCAGGATGGCACAGAGCAGCTCTTGCCTGTGAATAAAAGCGGAAAGGTAGTTACATTCCCATATTGGGATGGTGCCACTGTACTGGAGTGTTTCTCACACACGGGCAGCTTTACGTTGAATGCTTGCAAGTATGGAGCTAAAAAAGTGACTTGTCTTGATATTTCGGAGCATGCCATTGAGAGTGCACGAACAAATGTGGAGTTGAACGGTTTCACCGACCGGGTCGAATTCGTAGTTGCTGATGCATTCCAGTACTTGCGTGAACAAGTGAAGGGGCTGGATGAACGTACTGCACGTGCGCGCGCTGGCGAACAAAAAGTAGATACTTCCAAAGCGCTTGCAGCTGGCGGTAAAACATTTGATGTAGTCATCCTCGATCCCCCGGCGTTTGCCAAGACGAAATCAGCAGTTAAAGGTGCATGCCGCGGATATAAGGATATCAACCTGCAAGGTATGAAACTGGTTAATGAGGGCGGATATTTGGTAACAGCCAGCTGTTCGTATCACATGCGTCCTGACCTTTTCTTGGACACGATTGCCGATGCAGCAGAAGATGCAGGAAAAGTACTGCGTCTAATCGACTGGAAGGCAGCTGGTAAGGATCACCCGCAAATTTTGGGTGTGGATGAAGGACATTACCTCAAATTTGCTATTTTCGAAGTGCGCAGCAAAAAGAATTAATCGTATGATTTCCGTTCAAATTTCACTGTATAGATTGGACTAAAGATTTACACGAGAACGTAGAGGACAGAAATAACCTGAAGGAGTGAAGCTAAAAGCTTTCTGAAGAGCTGCTTCGGAAGCATAATCTTCGCCTTTATTCTCGTTTTTTTTCACTTTTTAAAAATTGAATCAAGAAAATCTGGGAATAGCAGCGATCGGAGGGTTGTTCTGTCATCGGAGTGGCAAGTGTAAATTATCTTTAATTTAATCTATAGATCAAGTCAAAAGTCCACAGTGTGTGCTAGCTGCGGGCTTTTTGCTGTTTTGCTGTGTTAACGGAGATGATCTCCGGTTTTACCGGATAGTGGCAAACGTATGTTCCGAACCAAGTCAGATATGTTATACTGGGAATTAAAATCTTGTACGTGTGGTTTGGAGGATTAGACATGTCCGTTCGTTTTGTTATTGGCCGGGCAGGCAGCGGCAAGAGCTCGCTGATTACCCGGGAAATTACATCCCTGCTTCAACAAGAACCGCAAGGCACACCTTTGATTTTGCTCGTTCCAGAACAGAGTTCTTTTCGAACAGAGCAGGCATTGGTGTCTTCTGGAGCAATTAAAGGTACGATGCGTGCAGAAGTGCTCGGCTTTCGCCGTTTAGCCTATCGTGTAATGCAGGAAGCAGGTGGTTCTGCTCGTATTCCGATCGGAGCCGAAGGCAAAAAGATGCTGCTCTATAAAGTAATCCAGCGTCGTAAGGAAGAATTAAAGCTGTTTGGTGCATCCGGCAGCCAGCTGGGTTTTATAGGCGAATTAAATGACTTATATAGTGAATTTAAACGTTATGAAGTTGATCCATCATTGCTGGAAGAAGGGCTGTCTGGAGGGAATACCTCATCCACTTCGCCAATTCTGGAGGACAAGTTGCATGACTTGAATCTGATATATCGTGACTATGAACAGGAACTGACCAATTTATATATTGATGATGAAGACACGTTGACCGAGCTGACAGATCGTTTGTCGGAAAGTGCATTGCTGCAGGATGCACAGGTCTGGATTGATGGTTTTCAGGGATTCACGCCACAGGAAATGAGTGTGATTGGTCGCCTGATGTTGCAGTGCTCTTCCGTGACGATTGCACTGACATTGGATCGTCCATATGATCAGGGGGCTCTGCCTGGAGAACTGGAGCTGTTCTATCCCACGGGGAGTGCCTACGCGCGTCTGAAAGGAATGGCTGAAGAACTGGGTGTACCGAGCGATATAACCGTGCTAGATTCGGAGATTCCACCGAGATACAAGGATCGTCCGGGACTTGCTCATCTGGAGGCTGGTTTCGACCGCCGAATTCGTTGGAAAAGTGATGGCCTTGATTCCGGAATCCGACTGGTTGCAGCGGAGAACCGACGAGCTGAGATGGAGGGAGCACTGCGTGAGATGCGGCGTCTGGCGCAAAACGAAGGTGCGCGTTATCGGGATATGGCAGTACTTGTTCGTCAGTTGGATACCTACGCTGATATAGCTGAACCTCTATTCAGGGATTATGACGTACCCGTCTTTCTGGACCGCAGAAGAAATGAACTTCATCATCCATTATCCGAGTTTATCCGTTCCGCACTGGATATTGTTCGGCGCCATTGGCGTTACGAGGATGTATTTCGCTGTGTCAAAACGGATCTGCTGCTTCCGCGTGATGGTTCCATCACTCGTGAAGATATGGACCAGCTTGAGAATTATGTACTGGCTTGTGGTATTCACGGGTATCGTTGGACTGATGGCAAACCATGGAAGTATGTACCAAGCCTGTCGCTGGAAGACAACGGTCAGGATGGCCGTAGTCGAAGACGGGACCAGATGCTTTCATTAATGGAGAACTGCCGAACGGTCATTACAGATTCCTTGGGTGTTTTTGAGAAACGAATGAAAAAGGCAAAGACAGCCAAAGCCCAGTGCGAGGCACTATACAGACTGCTGGAAGATGCTGAGATCCCATGGAAGCTGGAGAACATGTCTGCTGAAGCTAAGGCTCAAGGTGACCCCGAACGGTCAAGAGAACATCGGCAGATGTGGGGAGCTGTGCTGGATTTATTGGATCAGATGGTCGATATGATGGGGAATGAACGGCTGGATATCACGCTGTTTGCCGGGATGATTGAGACCGGATTGACGGAACTGAAGCTGGGTCTGGTACCACCAGCACTTGATCAGGTATTGGTCGGTTCCATGGACCGTACACGCCTTCAGGACATCAAATACGTATTTATCCTTGGCGCCGTTGATGGTGAATTACCCGCCGTACCTCAGGATGATGGCGTATTAACGGAACTGGAGAGAGTGTTACTGACTGAACGTGGCATGGCGCTTGGACCAGGTGCAACAAGGCAGATGCTGGATGAACGTTTTCTGATCTACACGGCACTTACAGCGGCAAGCAGCCAGTTGTGGCTGAGTTACCCGGTTGCAGATGATGAGGGAAAAGCACTGCTTCCTTCCGAGATTGTCCGCCATGTACGGAAAATGTTTGGTCTACAAGAACAGCCATTGCTCGCTCAACCACCGGTTGCGAACTCAGAAGAAACGCATTGGTCCTATGTCACCCATCCGGGTCAGAGTCTGTCAACGCTCATTGGACAATTGCGCAAATGGCGCCGCGGAGAAGACATTCCTGAAATGTGGTGGGCGGTCTACAATTGGCATGTATCTCGAGAGACAAGCAGACCTCAGCTGGAGCGGTTGATGGGATCGATCTTTTATCGTAATAGAGCATTACCACTACGTACAGCCACCAGTCGCAGACTGTATGGCACAGAGGTAAGGACGAGTGTCTCACGAATGGAGCGGTTCGTAGCTTGTCCGTTCTCCCATTTTGCCTCGCATGGGCTGCGTCTCAAAGAACGGCAATTGTACCGCCTTCAGGCTCCTGATATCGGACAGCTGTTTCATGCTGCACTAAGCCAGCTGGCTATGCGGTTGCGCGAAGAAAATCGTAGTTGGGGCAGTTTGACTCCAGACCAATGCCGTCAGGAAGCCGAGCAAACGGTGGAGCAGATTGCTCCACAGCTGCAAGGGGAGATTTTGCTAAGCACCAAGCGATACGGTTATATTTTCCGCAAATTGAAGGACATTGTTAGCCGGGCATCTGTTATTCTCGGGGAACAGTCCAGACGTGGAAGTTTTGAACCGATTGGGTTGGAGCTTGATTTTGGACCGGATAAAACACTGCCGCCACTGCGTTTTGAACTGGAGAACGGCTGTGTGATGGAGATCGTGGGTCGGATTGACCGTGTGGATGTTGCAGAAGGCGAGAATGGTCTGCTCTTGCGTGTCATTGACTATAAATCAAGCCAGACGGACCTTAAGTTACATGAAGTGTACTATGGTCTGTCATTGCAAATGCTCACCTATCTGGAGGTGCTGCTTAGTGCTGCCGAAGAATGGCTTGGGGAAACGGCGATGCCGGGAGGAACGTTGTATTTCCACGTGCATAACCCGCTGTTGCAATCCGCAAACGGAATGACATCAGAGCAGGCAGGACAAGAACTGCTGAAACGGTTCAAAATGAAAGGTTTGCTGCTGGCGGATCGGGACGCAATCGCTCAAATGGACAACACCCTGGATAAGGGGTATTCAGCCATTATTCCAGTTGCCCTTAAGGCGGACGGAAGCTTTTATAGCAGCGCCGCTGTAGCTACGCCAGAGCAATGGGATACGCTGCTTGCTTCGGTTCGCAGTAATATCCGTGAGATTGGTACCCGAATTACGGATGGGGATGTGGCCATTGAGCCTTATCGTATTCAACAGGAAGTGGCATGCACGTTCTGTCCGTATAAGCCTGTATGTCAGTTTGATGAGAATATAGAAGGAAATGAATACAACCTGTTGTCCAAACCGGGTAAACAGCAAATCTGGGATATGTTATCTCACACCAAGGGAGGGGAAACATCATGACGAATATGCCAAAACCGGAAGGAAGCTTCTGGAGTGATGACCAGTGGAGTGCCATCTCCGAAAGCGGAGAAGACATTCTGGTTGCCGCTGCGGCGGGATCAGGCAAGACAGCTGTACTGGTTGAACGAATTATTCGCAAGATCGCAGATCCCTCCCAAGGATTCAGTGTGGATCGCTTGCTTGTAGCTACGTTTACCAAAGCCGCCGCCGCCGAGATGAAACAACGGATTCGGGAAGCGCTGGAACGTGCGCTGGAAGAACAGCCTGGAGAAGAGCATCTGCGCAAGCAGCTGTCGCTGCTTGGACGGGCATCTATTACAACGCTGCATTCATTCTGTATGGAAGTCATTCGCCGCTATTATCAGCAAATTCCGTTGAACCCGGCTTTTCGTATCCTGAATGAAAATGAAGCGGAAATCATGCGGCAGGAACTGCTCGAAGAACTATTTGAGGAAAAGTATGGCCAAGAAGATGAAGGGAGTACATTCCGTGAACTGGTGGACTGGTTCAGTGGAGAGCGAAACGATGATGCCATGCATCGACTGGTGCAACGCTTGTATGATTTCTCCCGCAGTCATTCCTGGCCGGATCATTGGCTCTCAGAGATGGCATCCGCCTTTCAGGTGGAGAGTGTGGAGGAGCTGGGGCATTCAGCATGGGTTCAGAGTATTTTGCGTGATGCGGCTCTTGCTTTGAGTGGTGCAGCAGGACTGCTCCGTCAAGGCATCCATATTTCCATGCAGCCTGAAGGTCCGGCACCTTATGCGGATACGTTAAAAGAAGACCTGGTGATGGTAGAAGAGCTGTTGTCTGCGGCCCAGGTTATGCCATGGGAAAGGTTGCCTGAAGTGTTTCAACCCGCTGCATTTGGCAAACTGAAACCCTGTAAAAAGGATCAAACGGACCCTGCTTTACAAGATCAGGTGAAGGAACTCCGTGAGGCTGCGAAAAAGGCAGTTATCGACCTGAAAGGTTCATTGTTCGGAAGAAGTGCGTTTTCGTTCTGGCAGGAGCTGGAGCAAGCGGCACCACTCATGCAGGAGTTATCGAGGTTGGTTAGTACATTTGGAGAACGTTATCGACAGGCCAAACAGGAACGTGGGCAAGTTGACTTCAGTGATCTGGAGCATTACTGTCTTCACATTTTGCGACATGAGGATTCAACGCCTGAACTGTCGATGCCTTCCGATGCGGCTATGGAGTACCGTTCGCGATTCGATGAAGTGTTGCTTGATGAATATCAGGATACCAATACGGTTCAGGAAGATATCGTGAAACTGATCTCCAGAGAAAACCCGGGTAACCGATTCATGGTCGGTGATGTCAAACAGAGTATCTACCGTTTTCGGTTGGCTGAGCCAGGTTTGTTTATGAACAAGTATCGCCAATATGGAGCGAGTACACGTGAAGATGGAATAGTGGAAGATCGTTTGCATCGTACAGGTCAACGTATTGATCTTGCGCGGAATTTCCGCAGTCGTGCGGAAGTCGTGCATTCGGTCAATATGATATTCCGGCAACTCATGAACGAAGGTGTGGCAGAGATTGCTTACGATGAACGAGCTCAACTGGCATATGGGGCTACTTTTCCGTCAGAAACACTTGGTGATGAGGCGTATACACCTGAACTCATGCTGATTGATCGTCAGGGCGGTGGACCTGATCTAACGGAGAGTACGGATGAGAACGGGGATGCATTGGTTTCCGCAGAACTGGAGAGTGCCGAACTTGAAACGGCCCAGTTGGAAGCAAGGGTCATCGCAAGGCGTATTCGTGAGATGGTTGGGGATACGGACAAACCTGCCCTCCATGTATACGACAAAGCCCTGCAAACGATGCGCCCGGCACGTTACGGTGACATGGTCATCTTGCTGCGTTCAACCTTGATGTGGGCTCCGCTCATGATTGAGGAATTCAGACAGCAGGGAATTCCTGCTGGAGGAGAACAGAGCAAGGGTTATTTTCAGGCTACAGAAGTGGAAATCATGATGTCTCTGCTTCAGCTTGTTGATAATCCAAGGCAGGATATTCCGCTTGCTTCCGTGCTTCGTTCCCCGATTGTCGGACTGGATGAAGAGGAACTGGCACAGATTCGACTTGGTGACAAAAGACAATCATTCTATGATGCGGTTATATCGGCTGCGGGAGATTTGAGCGATTCCTCCACTAATGCTGTACAACAATCCCGGCAGGATAATCATCCTGATTCCAATATGGTCCAGTTGCAGTGGCCGGAAGCCTGGGCAGAGATGGAACAGGGACAGCGGGAGACAGCAGCTTCAGTCCAGGCTGAGATCCTGGATGATGTCTATGAATCCGATGCGCATACAGAAGGAATTCAAGATGTTGGTTTTACTGGAAATGCAAGCGAGGATATGGGTGTTACGGAGATTTCAGGCTCAGAGTTGCAGCAAAAGTTAATTCGCTTTTTGCGTCAATTGCAGCAGTGGAGAGTTGAGGCAAGACAAGGCAGTCTAAGTGAACTGATCTGGCGTATGTACCGAGAAACCGGGTATTTAGACTGGGTTGGTGGTCTTCCTGGAGGACTGCAACGTCAGAGTAATCTTAAGGCATTGTACGATCGCGCACGACAGTATGAGGAATCAACTGCAAATCGCGGTTTGTTCCGTTTTCTGACCTATGTCTCAAGATTGCGGGAAAACGGGGGAGACCTCGGAACTGTAGCAGGTAGTTCGGGGGAGCAGGACAACGCCGTACGTATCATGACGATTCACCGGAGTAAAGGTTTGGAATTTCCGATCGTCTTTGTCGGTGGCACATCCAAGATGTTCAATCAGCAGGATCTGAACGCACCGTTTCTCATGCATAAGGAACTGGGATTTGGTCCGAGGTTCGTGGATCGTGAGAACCGGGTTGCCTATCCTACATTAGCCAATCTGGCGATACGTCGTCGTGCGCAATTTGAATTGCTTGCTGAAGAGATGCGTGTGTTGTACGTTGCGTTGACCCGTCCCAAAGAGAAAATGATTCTGCTAGGTACTGTAAAAGATGCTGCGAAAAAAGCGCTGGCATGGTCTCAAGTCAAGGATAGTCCTGAACTGGCATTGCCAGATTATCTGCTTGCTGCAGGACGGAGTTACCTGGACTGGATTGGACCATCCCTGATGAGACATCCAGATGCGGCTGTGCTGCGTGAACTTGCTGGAAGTCATGATTCGTTCTCGTCCTGTCTTGCAGATGATCAATCACGATGGGCGATCTCTATTATTTCCGCCGATCAGGTATCCCGTGAACATGTGGTGGATCAGACACTCGGAGAAGAAGACGGAATGACTGAGGTACGGAAAGAACGAATTGCTGCGCTAAAAGCTGTTCAGCCTGTGAAGGTGGTTACATCCTCAACTGTAGAAGAGCTGACGAAGAGTGTACAAGATACGGCTAACCAAAACATTGAAGATGAAGGTGCAGATACAGTAGCTCTTCAACAAGAGGAAACACGGCTGATCAACGAGGTTGATCAACGACTTTCATGGACGTACCCCTATGAAGCAGCAACTCAAGTAGCAGCCAGTACTTCTGTCACGGAGTTGAAAACGTTACTTGCGATGCACGATGTCCAGTCCGTAGAGGTGATGGAGGAACTGGGAGAACAGTCCGAAAAATTAATGGCTCACAACACCCCAGGAATCAATTACACCAAAGATGAAGCAGGCCATGTGCTACGTGGCGTATCCGATCAATCTAACGAGCGCGAGACTGGATCAGGGGCAGATTCAAACGGTACGGTGAACCTTCCAGATGCGGGATCTGCGGGTACGTCTTTCAAACTGCACCTGCGTCGTCCGAAATTCATGGAGGCAACGCAGCTGACAGGGGCAGAACGGGGGAACGTGTATCATACGTTGATGCAACATCTTCCTCTAGATGGATCGGCCATTGATTCACAGCTTATTGAGCAGACCACTCAGCGATTGGTAGAGCTTCAGATTTTGCTGCCCCACCACGTGGAGGCTATCGAACCTGAAGAACTGGGCGGATTTTTCAATACAGAACCAGGGAAAGAATTATTGCGTGCAGCGTGGGTGAAACGGGAGATTCCGTTTGTGTATGGACTTCCGGCACATCAGTCTCCAGTGGAATGGCTAAATGAACGGGAGGCGAACTCAGATATACAGATGCTAAAAGAAGATAGCAAAATGCAGGCAACGATTGAAAATGAAACCGTGCTTGTACAGGGGATTATCGATTGTCTGTATGAGGTGGACGGCGAGCTTGTCTTGCTTGATTACAAGACGGATCGGGTATTGGAGCATCGTGGTGGTTTGGATCAACTCACCAAAAATTATCGCTTCCAGCTGGATCTGTATGGACGGGCCATTGAAGATATATTGGGAAGGAAAGTTGACCGGAAATGGCTGTACTTTTTTGATGGTGGACATGCAGTGGAATTGTAAAAGAACTGGATCGGGAATTTAAAACCTTGGATTTCATATGGGAGAGGGGTGGAACGGACGATGCGTATTTTGCATACAGGGGACTGGCATTTGGGAAAAACGCTGGAAGGACGAAGCCGACTGCGTGAACAGGAAGATTTCGTTGATGAACTCGTCAGGTTGGCTGATGAGCAGCAGGCGGATGCCATATTGATGGCCGGAGATGTATATGATTCGGTGAATCCTCCCGCAGCGGCGGAACAACTTTTTTATGAAGCGGCAGCGCGTCTGACGGAGCATGGAAGACCCCTCGTGGTGATTGCAGGAAATCATGATCAGCCAGAGCGTGTGGCTTCTGTGACTCCGCTTGTGAACAGACAGGGCATCACACTCGTAGGGATGCCTACTTCAGAAGCGGTGACTATCCATGCCAAACGAACCGGAGAAATTGCACAGATTGCCGCATTACCTTATCCTTCTGAAGCAAGATTGAATGAATTGCTGACAACGGATGGGGACGAAAATGTGCTTCGTCAGGCATACAGTCAACGGGTGGGGATGTTAATGCAGCGTCTGGCCGCTTCTTTTCGCCCGGATACCGTGAACTTGGCCATGAGTCATATCTATGTGCTCGGCGGTCTTGAGAGTGATTCGGAACGTCCGATTCAGATCGGTGGGGCCTACACGGTGGACCCTTCGTCTTTATCGACTGGTGCGCAATACACGGCGCTTGGGCATCTTCATCGTGCACAGGCTGTCAAAGGAGACGGTGTGATTCGATATAGCGGCTCTCCGCTGGCTTACAGCTTCTCGGAAGCAGGGCAGAGCAAGTCTGTCACGATGGTTGATCTGGCGCCGGGCGGAGCTGCACAGGTAGAGGAAGTTTTGTTAACGTCCGGGCGTCCGCTTGTGCGTTGGCAGGCCCGTGGTGGTCTGGCAGAAGTATATCGCTGGCTGGATGAGGGACGTGATCCACAGGCTTTTATCGACATGGAAGTGTGGCTGGACGAGGCGATGTCCCTGAAGGAGATTCAGCAGCTGCGAAAATCACATGAAGGTATCATTCATATTCGCCCGGTGTATCCCGAAATGGCTGCAGCAGGGCTTTTGGAACAACGATCCGAGCTGCCTGTACATGAACTGTTCCGTAAATTCTATCAGCGTCAGACAGGTGGTGCACAGCCGGAAGACAGCCTGGTACAGCTTTTCCTGGAACTTGTGGATGAAGACGAGCCAGGTGTGCGTGAGGAGGTCGAGGAAAGATGAAGCCAATTCTATTAAAAGTTGCCGGACTGCAAAGTTATCGGGAGATGCAGGAGATTGATTTTACCGTGCTGACGGAGACGGGACTATTCGGTATTTTCGGTCCAACGGGTAGTGGTAAATCTTCCTTGCTTGATGCCATCACACTCGCCATGTATGGCAAAGTGGAACGTGCAGTGAACGGGACGCAGGGTATTATGAATCATGCAGAGGATTCGTTGTCGGTTGCTTTTACATTTGAACTGATGTCGGCGGAAGGCACTCGAAGGTTCCGGGTAGAGCGACGTTTCAAACGAAATAATGAAGTGTCGGTGAGTAACACGATCAGTAAATTCATAGAGACGGTCAATGGCGAAGAGCAGGTGCTTGCCGACAAATTGGCAGATGTGAATCGCTGTGTTGAAGATGTGATCGGTTTGAAGATGGATGACTTTACACGGGCAGTGGTGCTTCCGCAAGGGAAGTTTGCCGAGTTTTTGTCACTCAAAGGCAGTGAACGTCGCCAGATGCTGCAACGATTATTCCATTTGGAGAAGTATGGGGACCAGTTGGCCATCAAATTAAGTCGACGGGTCAAGGATAATGATATGGTTCACCAATCCCTTGCTGCGGAGCAACAGGGACTTGGCAATGCCAGCAAGGAAACGTTGGATGAGACGAAACGTCTTCTTCAAGCCGCTGTACAGCAGTCTGAATTGTCCCGCAAAGCGCTGGATGAAGCTGCAAAGGAAGCCGAACAACTGGGCAAAATTCGTGAGTTAAGTCACGAACGGCAGGCCCGTACAGAGGAACAGCAGAAGCTGAAAGCTCTGGAACCACAGGTTGAGGCGGGCGAACAACGGCTAAAACAATCCGTTGCGGCAGATGCCATACTGCCTGCGTTGCAGACGGTTCGAGATGCTACAGCTACACAGAAGCAGCGGCAGGATATTGCCGAGACAGCTCATCAGCAAGCCCTGGAACATGAGCGTCTGGCTGTTCAGGAAGCGGAGAAGGCCGAGGCGGGACGTAAGCAAATGACTGAGGAAGAACCGAAACTTTTGCTGCGTCTGGAGCAGCTCGAACAAGCGAAAGAGCTGCAACGGGAACGGGACGGGCTTCAAGCCGATTGCTCGCGCCTTGCTCAGTTTCTGGAACAGGGGCAGGGCGAACAGACTGCGCTGGGACAGCAACTTGAGAAAGAAAAGGAGCTGCAGCAGCGCGGGCGCAAGCGGCGTGAGGAACTACAGGAGAGCCTCAAGCCGAATGAGGTGAAGTCAGAGGAACGCAGGCAACTTCAGGCTGCGCTTGAACTGAAGCATCGTGTCGATACTGCTGCGGAGCAATTACAGCAAAACAAGGCTGACATGCAAGCCTATAATCAGTCGGCAGAACAGGGAGCCGGCAAGCTGAAGGCGGCGGCTGAAGAAGAAAAACGCCTGAGTGATCAGCGTCAGCATCTGGTAGAACAGGCGTCAGCAGGTCTTGAGGCCTTGCTTGCCTGTGAGCAGGATATTAGCCGGGAACAAAGCTTGCTGGCCCTTGCGGAGGAACAGCTGCGTCGCACAATGCGTGAGCAGGAGCTGCATCAGCTGTCCTCCGCCTTGCGCGCCGAGCTGCGCGATGGCGAGCCATGCCCGGTGTGCGGCTCGCCGCATCACCCACTCCCGGCTGCGCCGACGGGAGAAGGTCCGCACGCAGGCGATGCGGACCTGGAACTGCTGCGCAGCCTGCACGCGGAGCTGCAGGAGCTGCGCTTTGGGCTGCGCCAGCAGCTGCACGAACGTCGCAGCCTGCTGACGCAGCTTGGCGCTGCGGCCGGCGATGCTCCGGCCGCAGCCGAGGCCGCGCCTGCGGCAGCGGAGCCCGAGCCCGCCGGGTCGCCCGAATACGGGCGACCCCCGGCAAGCTGGGCATCGCGTGCCGCTGCGCTGCGCGAAGCCGCGCAGGCGCTGGCTGCCGCAGCAGCGCCGCTCCAGGCCGAAGCCGCCGCGTTGCAGCAGGCGGCTGTGGGCGCGCAGCAGCGCCGCATGGAAGCGGCAGCTGCGCAAGAGGCCGGCCGTGCCGGGCTCGCCCAGGCGGAGCGCAAGCTGGCCGAGAGCGAGGCCGCAGCGGCTGCCTTGCAGGGCCGCTGGACCGCGGAACTGCCGGGCATCGCTCAGGAGGAGGCCAAGGCCCTCTATCAGGCGATGCAGGAGCGCGATGCGCGCGCCGAAGACATCAAGGAACGTCTGAATAAAAGCGTGACATTCCTTGAGGAAAAAGATCAGATCATTCAATCGCTTCAGCAGAAGCTGGTGGAATTGGACAAACAACTGATCCAGTGGCAAACGCAGTGGCAGGGCAATAACAAACTGCTCGCCGAGAAAGAAGAACGCTTGCGCCAGTGGGTTGGGCAGCAGCGGGTAGAAGACCTGATTGCTGCGGCTCAGGCTCGTCTGGATGGACTGCGGAAAGAAGCTGCGGAGTCGGCACAACGCTTCAAAGAAGCGGATCATCTGAAGCAGGAATCAGCCAAGAAAGATGTCATGGCTCAGCAGGCTGCCGCCTCGGCAACAGAGCATCTGCAACAGGCACAGGAACGGTGGAATCAATTGCTGGAACAATCCCCGTTCGACTCGGATGATGCCGTTGTGTCCGCGGCGATACCTTCCCAGGAAGCGGAACGACTGGCGGGCGAGATCCAGCAGCACCGTGAACGTGAGCGTGAATTGGCATCCCAATTGCGTGAACTGGAACAAAAGCTGGGTGGTGCAGTTGTATCGGAGGAGCAGTGGTTAGCCTGCACTGAACGTTTGCAGCAGGTCCGGGCTCAGGATGAGACTGCCCTACGTGCGAAAGCACGTGCAGAACGTGATCTGGAGGATGTGGAGCAGCGACATGTTCGCTGGACCGAACTGGAGAACAAGAGGTTGGAGGTCAGCCGTCAAGGCGAACTGCTCAGCAAACTTCAATCCGCATTCAGAGGTAATGCATTTGTTGAATATATTGCAGAGGAACAACTGATGCAGGTCAGTCATGCGGCATCTCAGCGTCTGCGCTTCCTGACTAAACAACGTTATTCACTGGAGGTGGATTCCGGTGGTGGTTTTGTGATCTGTGATGATGCCAACGGAGGAGTCAAACGACCGGTATCGACGTTATCCGGTGGCGAGACGTTTTTGACTTCGTTGTCACTGGCCTTGGCACTGTCGGCCCAGATTCAGCTGCGAGGTCAGTACCCACTTCAATTCTTCTTCCTGGATGAAGGGTTTGGTACCCTTGATCCTGAACTGTTGGATACCGTCATTACATCTTTGGAAAAGTTGCATGACGACCGATTGGCTGTTGGTGTAATCAGTCACGTGCCTGAACTGCGTGCACGCTTGCCGCGCAAACTTGTGGTAATTCCGGCAGGGGAGGCCGGAAACGGCTCACGTGTGGTCTTGGAGACTCTGTAGAGGGCAAATGTGTAAGCAATATAGAACATAGAAGCGCCTCTAATAGTCCAAGCAAAATGAATAATAGGGGTTGTTCAAAAAGTCCGCTTTTGATTACGAATGGTGCCTAGCGGCATCATCAACATCGAATATGGAATTCAGCCGAAATAAGCGTCTTTTTGATACTGAAAACCGCCTTTTTTAAACACGCACTATTACGGAATATTATTTTTGTAAAAATATTTCTTTTCTTGCTTTTATAATATAGCGGAGTGAGTTACATCACAGATACAGGTTCATCCCGCTGTTATACTACAGTTAAGCCGACAAACTTGTTTTAAGTACCCCGGCGGACATCTGATCAGGACGTTTCCTGAATAGATGTCCGCGCAGCAGCCTTCCAAGGAAGCCGCTCACGGGGTGCTTCTTTTTTTTGTGTTTTCTCGTCAGTAGTGTCAATTCGCCCAGTTCTGAATACCATGAAAAGGTGATCAAGAGCAGAATCAGGGAGGCGTTGGCAAGTGGAAAAAGTGGAAGCGAAGAAAATATGCAAGGAACACATGCACCGTTATGTATGTGTACAGATGAATGACGGTATGCACTACGATGGCATTATGGAAAATGTGGATGACGAAATGATCTACCTGGCTGTTCCCGTTGGACCGGAAGCCATGGTGAATCATGCGAACTGGGCTCCAAATGCAATGCCTGGAGGGAACTATCCAATAGGTCATACTCGCGGATTTTATCCAGGTTACGGCTACCCTACGCCTTATCCGTATTATGGTTATGGCCGTAGACGTTTTAACCGACTGGTGCTCCCGTTATTTGCGCTTACAGCGTTAACCCTTTTACCGTACTATTGAAATTAGAAAAAACAGTCATAACTGCAAGTGAAACATTCTTATGTACCTATGGGCATCCAATGAAAATCTTGAAAATAACAAGCTGAGGATGGATGTTTCATTCATGGTACCGTACAGCATGAGATAGAGAGGTCTTATCACATACGGAGTCTCAGCCTGATGTATCGCAACAGTCATTGCAATACAACTGGCAACATACGAACATCCAAAAGGTCATGCCTGTGCAGAAGCGAACTTCTGTAAGGTATGACCTTTTGGAACCTAATTAGTATAAGATCGACGACAAACCAGCATGGACTTCAAAATGCCCTCAACTTAATGCAAATTTCAAATCCTCAAGTAAATCATCAACATCCTCGATCCCAACGGAGATCCGAATCAAACCATCCGTGATTCCCAATTCTTGCCGACGTTCATAGGGAATGGAAGCATGTGTCATTCGGGCAGGTACAGAAATTAAACTTTCCACCGCGCCCAGACTTTCAGCCAATGTGAAATAACGAACTTTGCTTAACACGTCATCTACTTTTTCAGCACTGCCTACATCAAAGGAAACCATACCGCCATAACCCCTCGCTTGCGTGGAAGCGAGCTTGTGCTGTGGATGGTCGGGCAACCCGGGATAATAGACTTTGCTCACTGTTGGATGCTGATTTAAAAATGTCACAAGCTGCTCTGTATTACGTTCTTGCGCTTCCATCCGCAATCCCAATGTTTTAAGACCTCGCATTAACAGCCAGGAATCCATAGGTCCCAGGACTGAGCCAATTGCATTTTGAATAAAATGCAGATCTTCACCAAGTTTCTCGCTGTTGACAACCGCAAGTCCTGCCACGACATCACTATGACCACCAATATATTTCGTTGCAGAGTGCAGTACAATATCTGCTCCCAGAGCCAGCGGGGTTTGCCAATAAGGCGTACTAAACGTGTTATCCACGATGAACAGCAATTCATGTTGTTTTGACCATTTCGCTACAGCAGCAATATCGGTGACCTTGAGTAACGGATTAGTAGGTGTTTCTACATAAATGGCCTTTGTATTGGGTTGCAAAGCCTGCTCCAGTGCTTGTAGTGAGGTAGTATCTACAAAGGTAGACTCGATCCCCAGACGATTCAGCACCTTGGTGAAAATGCGATAAGTCCCGCCGTATACGTCATCCGTCAGAATGACGTGATCTCCAGTTTCCAGCAGAGACAGTACAGCGTGAATTGCAGCCATCCCCGAACTAAAAGCAAACCCTCGAACGCCATCCTCCAGCTCTTTAATGACTTCTTCCAACGCATGACGGGTAGGGTTACCTGTTCGTGAATATTCGTATCCTTTGTGTACGCCAACCGATTCCTGCTCATACGTGCTTACTTGATAGATCGGTACACTCACTGCTCCAGTGTGTGGATCACCAACAATACCTGCATGAATCAACTTGGTTTTTGGTCTCATTTCATTGTCCTCCATTATAGATATTTTGGCTTAAATACCGTTCGCTGCTATCCGGGAAAATAACGACGATGTTACTTCCGGGAGCTGCGTGAACAGCTTCGTTTAATGCGGCTTGCATAGCTGCACCTGAGGAACTTCCTACCAGTAAGCCTTCCAACAAGGCTAGATCCTTGACACGTTCAAAGGCATCTTCATCTGAGATCGTATGAATGGCATCAAAATAATTCACATCCATAAAAGGAGATAACGTTTCGACTCCTATTCCTTCTGTACGATGAGGTCCCGAGGGACCTCCTGCGAGAATCGAACCTTCGGGTTCTACGATACATGTTTTGATTAACGAATTTTGCTCCTTCAAATAGCGAGATACTCCCATGAAAGTTCCGCCAGACCCAGCTCCGGCGATATATACATCCACCTGCCCGTTCAGATCACGCCAAATCTCAGGGCCCAGATGTTCATAATGTGCGAGTGGATTATCCGCATTGGAGAACTGACCTGGAATATACGAATCCGGTATTTCTTTCGCCAGCGATTCCGCCTTGCGTATGGCACCGGTGATTCCTTCGGATGTGGGTGTGTTCACGACCGTAGCTCCAAGGGCTTTCATCAACTGCTGCTTCTCAACGCTGAACTTCTGAGGTACGGTGAAAATGACCTTTAAATTCAGGCCTACAGCCGCCATTGCAAGACCAATTCCTGTGTTGCCTGCGGTAGCTTCGATCACCGTTCCACCTGGCTTAACATCTCCTCGTGCCAAGGCCTTCTCCAATAAAAACTTGCCGATCCGGTCTTTCACACTTCCTCCGGGATTCATGAATTCCAGCTTGGCGAATAGGCGGATTCCTTCCTGTAATGGATAACGGGTTAATTCAAGCAGAGGTGTATTACCTATAAGTTCCTGTACATGTTGATAAACGGTCAAATTAACCAATCTCCTTTTTGGAGTTTATTAACTATACATATTGGTTTACTTGGGAAAGGTGCGTGTTAAAATCATATTTCGATAAAATGGTCTGTAATACATACCTCTATATATGACTGATTATGATGAATTCCTAATTGTTGTCTCATCACCTGCAATCTAATGAAATAGATCACTGAAAGGCAGGGGAATGGAGAGTTGACCTGGAATGCCTGGTTGTGTGTCTAGAGATTGGACGTGGGTTTTTACTTCTAGTATGATAGAAGGGAATACATACACTGGAATACAAAGGAGGGTATGAACTATGGATTGCTTATTTTGCAAAATTGTAGAGGGCACCATTCCCTCCAATAAAGTACTGGAGAATGACCATGTTATCGTTTTTCATGACATCCAGCCCGCTGCACCGACACATGTTCTTGTCATTCCGAAGAAACATATTGCTTCCATGAATGAAGTTACTGCAGAAGATCTGCCATTGATCGGCGAGATTCATCTGGCTGCTCAAGAAGCGGCGAAGCGTCTTGGCGTGGAGGAAACAGGATATCGCTTGATCAACAATTGTGGTAAGGATGGAGAACAAACCGTTCATCATCTGCATTACCATTTGTTGGGTGGTACCAGACTTGGCGTGTTGACAAGTCTGTCCGATTCTCACAAATAAACGAGCTAATGGGTACTAATATTGAGGATTTAGTCATATGCATTAAATCCACGAATGTGTGACCAAATGCTTATATAATGAATTCATTTCATAATACCTTTGAGTTTTAAAATGGATTCAAATAAGTGATCATTACATTGAGGTTGACACCTTTATTATCTTTCGCCTATAATGTAAGATGATGAACCGTGTTATTGCTCTTGGACGGTCTGGTCGGAGGGAGGGAAAACTGGTGTCTGAAACTAAAGTTCGCAAAAACGAGACTATTGATGCTGCACTTCGTCGTTTTAAACGCTCCATCGCTAAAGATGGCGTATTGGCTGAGGTGAAGAAACGTAAGCATTATGAGAAGCCAAGCGTAAAGCGCAAGAAAAAGTCCGAGGCTGCTCGTAAGAGAAAGTTTTAGGAGGATTTTAATTACATGAATCTTAGCGAACGATTGAACGAAGATATGAAGCAAGCGATGAAGAGTAAGGACAAGTTCAGACTCTCCAACATTCGGTTGATTCGTTCGACGATCAAGAATCTTGAAATAGATTTGAAAAGAGATTTGGATGACAACGAAGTGCTTGATATCCTGAGTCGTGAAATCAAACAGCGCAAAGATGCCCTCCAAGAATTTGACAAAGCGGGCCGTGAAGATCTCGCGGCAAATGCAAAAGCGGAAATTGAAGTACTCATCCAGTACCTTCCCACACAGCTTACCGAAGAAGAAATTAAAGTTATTGTACAGCAGACCATCCAGGAAACCGGTGCTTCTTCGAAAGCCGAGATGGGGAAAGTCATGGCGGCCCTTATGCCGAAAGTTAAAGGCAAAGCGGACGGCAAACTGGTAAATCAAGCAGTTCAACAATTTCTGCAATAAAGCAAATCAATAAACACCTTCTGACTTGTCAGGAGGTGTTTTTTCCATTTATCAGAAAGCATGATGTCCTTGGGATGACGAAATTTCTTTTTAATGGTTAATATATATTATTATGGATTTTTATTCTTGCAATTGATCGAGTTTTCAAATATAATTTTAAGATTTTGAAACGAAATGTTGCATTGCACGTAATAAATACCATAAGCTGGACAGTATAACATTAATGGAAAAGGGGGGACTATTGTGAAGGGAAAGCGCCGGAAGAAGCTTACGGGGCCATTGATGCTCTTAATGCTGCTGACGCTGTTGCTTCCTGTCTGGATTGGATCACCGTCAGCGCATGCAGCTGAGAAGAGTGGTGCCGTATATATTATTCCGGTTGATAAACCAATCGAGCAGGGACTTGGCAAGTTCATGGAACGCGGGTTCAAGCAAGCAGAAGAGATGAATGCTGGCCTGATCGTTCTTGATATCAATACGCCGGGAGGCCGTGTCGACACTGCAGAAGCATTGGGTACCCTGATCAAGGACAGTCCGATTGAGACTGTTGCATTTGTTCGTGGAGATGCTGCTTCAGCCGGGAGTTTTCTGGCTCTGAATGCAGATAAGATCGTAATGTCACCAGGCAGTATGATTGGTGCGGCAGCAATGGTGGACAGTACGGGTAAACATGTTGAGGATCCAAAGCTTGTTGCGTTCTGGAAAAGCAAAATGCAGGGAGCAGCTGAGATCAGTGGTCGTGATGGCAAGATTGCAGCTGGAATGACGGATGTTAACATGGTTGTTGAAATGCCAGAGATTAATAAAACCAAGCAAAAAGGTGAAATTATTGCTCTCTCGGCTGAAGAAGCGCTGAAAGTTGGTTATGCCGACCACATCAGCAACACACCGGAAGAAGCGGCAACGTGGCTCGGTTACAGCCAGGATGATGTATTTAAGGTAGAACGGACGACAGCAGAGAATATCTCATCCTTTCTTACGAATCCGGTTGTCATGACCATATTGTTGTTCCTCGGAATCGCAGGTGTGGCCATTGAATTGATCGTTCCTGGGTTCGGAGTACCTGGTATTGTCGGTATTGTATGTTTTGTCCTGTACTTCTCAGGAAATTACGTTGCCGGTTTTGCAGGAGCAGAGACGTGGGTATTGTTCACTGTTGGACTCATCTTGATGATTCTGGAGATGTTTATACCAAGCATGGGTATTTTGGGCATTCTGGGATCAATTGCGCTTGTTGCAGGTGTTGTGAGGGCTGCTTATGATACGAGTGACGCATTCGTTTCCCTGGGTATCGCTTTCGGAGCAGCATTGGTAGTGATTGCGATTATTGCAGTACTGTTTAAAGATAGAGGGATATGGAATCGATTCATTTTGAGTGACAGTCTGTCAGCTGAGCGTGGATACTCATCCGCTACCGAGCGTAAAGAGTTGATTGGACTACAAGGCATCAGTCTTACACCGCTTCGACCTTCTGGAACAGCGATGTTTGAGGGTGAGCGAATTGATGTTGTATCGGATGGAGACTTTATTCCCATTGATACCCCGATTATTGTGATTAAAGCGGAAGGCACCCGGATTGTGGTTCAGCAAGCATTACCGGTGTAACCCGCTCTGTTGTCGAAGCGGATTAACGTTTCGGCAATGTACATAACCACTTCGCTGAAGCTGCCAGCGAGGTGGTGCATTCTTTATTTTAGCAGCGGATTCATGAATGACTGTTGAAGTATTTATCAAATTTGAATTGCAAATGGAGGAAATTTTACTATGGAACCAACTATGATTACGGTTTTGCTCATTGCGGTAGTTGCGATTATCGTACTGAGCGTATTTTTCAGCTTTTTCCCGGTCATGCTCTGGATCTCAGCTATTGCATCCGGTGTCCGTGTTAGTATCATTACACTGGTAGCCATGAGACTTAGACGTGTAACACCTAGCAGGATCGTAAATCCTCTGATTAAAGCAAGAAAAGCGGGCCTTGAATTAACCATGAACCAACTGGAAAGTCACTTTCTGGCGGGTGGTAATGTTGACCGTGTTGTAAACGCTCTGATTGCTGCTCAGCGTGCAAACATTCCACTTGAATTCGAACGTGCTGCTGCGATTGACCTTGCTGGTCGTGACGTATTACAGGCGGTCCAAATGAGTGTTAACCCGCGTGTTATCGAAACGCCTGTTGTATCTGCGGTGGCAAAAGATGGTATTGAAGTTAAAGTTCGAGCAAGAATTACAGTTCGTGCGAATATTGACCGACTCGTCGGCGGTGCCGGTGAAGAGACGATCATTGCCCGTGTTGGTGAAGGGATCGTAAGTACCAACGGTTCAGCAGAAACGCATAAAGTGGTGTTGGAAAATCCGGATCTGATCTCTCGTACAGTCCTGTCCAAAGGACTGGATTCTGGAACTGCCTTTGAGATCCTGTCCATTGATATTGCGGACGTGGATATTGGTAAAAATATTGGTGCATTCCTGCAAACCGAGCAGGCAGAAGCTGACAAGCGAATTGCTCAGGCGAAAGCAGAAGAGCGTCGTGCAATGGCTGTAGCCCAAGAACAAGAGATGAAAGCGCGCGTTGTGGAAATGAGAGCGCGTGTTGTTGAGTCTGAATCCGCAGTACCACTTGCAATGGCAGAGGCTTTACGTAGTGGGAAAATTGGTGTTATGGATTACATGAATCTCAAAAATATTGAAGCGGATACTCAGATGCGCAACACATTAGGAAAACCTGGTGAAGGTTCGAATTCCAACGATCAGGGTGATTCCAAAAACGGAAGATAGGCGGTGAGTGCATATGGGCCTATTTGAATGGATTTTTAATAATCTGTATATTGTGGCCGTCATCGGTTTTGCACTCTTCTCCTTCTTGGGGAAAGCTGCCAAATCGGCTGATCCGAACAAAAAGCGTCCTGCCAACGGGATGCCTACATTTGGAGGCAGTGGTGATTCAGGCCGGGATGAACGTTCAAGAGACAATTCATCTCCGCAGCAGTCTTCCGGACCTGCAGACCCCCGCTATGATGAACAGTATGACGATCGGTATGATGACGTGCAATATAAGAATCAGTATGATGAGCCGTATTCAGAGCCTGCTGCATCTTCTCGCCCCGAAACTGACTACAGAAGTGAGGGCACGATGAGTGCCATGGAGAATTCACTTGAGGCACAGATGAGAGGTATGGAAGAACAGCAGCGCTTGATTCAAGAGAGATTAAATCGCTTCTCTTCTGCGAATAAACCTGTTGTGTCTGATTCCAGTTGGGATATACCCAGCACGGGTGAATCGGGAGTGTCTCCACTTCGTTCTGAAGATGTCCGCACAGGTGTATTATGGGCAGAAGTACTGGGTCCCCCCCGTTCCAAGCAGCCGTTTGGTACAAGAGGGAAACTGTAATAAGTTATGCTGTTGGACGGGAATAGAGCCGTCTCTGGTGAGCCAAAAGGCGCCAGAGACGGCTTTTTCTGTGTTCTTCACTTTTTTCTCAACATTCCTACCTAACACGCTCTCCGGAATTTTCATAAATTCATGAATCTGCGCATAAGTTGAACTGTAGAGGAAGGGGGAAGACCTTCGAATGACCCGGATCAGCCGCAAGCTGCGCAGATGGACCAGTGAAGTGTTGGATCTGCCGCAGGATGTGCTTTATGATATGCCACGGTTAACCCTGATCGGCAGTAAGCAACTGTATATAGAGAATCATCGCGGTGTCATCCATTTCACGCCGGATCGTATCGTGTTGGCTCTTTCCCAAGGCCAGTTAGAGATCAAAGGAACTGCCTTGGTGATACGTAATATTTTGCCGGATGAAGTAGCTGTTGAAGGAACGATTCTGGATATTCATATGAATGGAGTGGAGGGGAACGGATGAAGCAGCCCAGTCTGTATAAACTGCGGGGAGCAGTCCGAATCACGGTCACTGGGGGAGACATTGAAACATTAATTAACACGGTGGCAGAGCAGGGACTGGAAGTTTGGAACCTGCGTGCTCACGATGGACGCGTGGCAGAGATGAACATTCTGCTGCCGCATTTTTTCAGGTTGCGTCCTGTGTTGAAACGGACAGGCTGCAGGGTGAAAGTAACCCATCGCAGCGGTTTCCCCTTTTTTGCGGCCCGTTTATTGCGGAGGAAGTTCTTTCTTGGGGGGATGCTGTTTTTTGTGGTAGCTTTGTTTGCGTTGTCGTCCATGGTATGGGATGTGGAGGTCAAGGGTAACGTCACCATTCCCACCGACGAGGTGCTCGCAGCAGCGAAGAAAGAGGGCATATATCCTTTCCAATGGGGGTTCCGTCTGGAAAGCCAAGACAAGCTCTCCAGGCAGCTTGCACTCGCTCTGCCGGATGTAACCTGGATTGGCGTCAGCAAAGAGGGGACAACCATTACCATTCAGGTCGTAGAATCTGCCCAACCAAAGCGCGAACCATTACTGAACCCTAGACATCTGATTAGCAAGTCAGATGCTGTTGTCACTCAAATCTATGCGGAGCAGGGACGCCCTGTAGTTCAGAAGGACATGCGTGTCAAAAAGGGTCAGGTATTGATCTCGGGGATTCTCGGGGATGAGGAGAACACCAAAACCATCGTTGCCAAAGGTGAAGTTCGTGGTCTGGTGTGGCGTGAGTATCAGGTAGAGGTTCCACTGGTGCAAAAACATAATACAATGACAGGTGAGAGCAAAGAACGTTTTTACATGGTGCTGGGGAATTGGGCGATCCAACTGTGGGGGTACGGTAGTACACCGTTCAGTTCATTTGATACCGAGAGTAATCACAGACCATTGACGTGGCGATCCTTCACACTCCCGATGGGTTGGCTGACAGAGAAAGATCTGGAGACCCGAGAGCATGAGGAACAGCAGACGATAGAATGGGCCAGAACGAAAGGATTGGAAGGAGCAAGGAACGACATTATCGCCAAAAACGGCAAAGGCACAAAAATTATAAGTGAAAAAATTTTGCATGAGAAGAAAGAGAATGGTAAAGTTTATATGAAAGTCTTATTTGAAGTAGAAGAAAGCATTGCGGAAGAACTTCCGCTAGTCCATAGTCAAGGAGAATGAGGATATTTGTCAGAGCAAACACGCAGCATACAAATCTCCCTCCAGAGTGCGGGAGAGGGCCAATCTCTTTTTGGACCCCAAGATACTTTTCTTAAACTGATTGAATCCGAGATTCCCGCCCAGATTGCATCCCGTGAAGCGGAGATTGTGATTTTTGGCAACGCACAGCAGGTGGAATCGCTTGAACAATTATTTGATGTGTTACTGCAATTGATACGCAACGGATATGTGTTAACTGAAAGAGATGTGAAGTATGCGATTGAACTTGCCAAGGATATGCGGGCAGACCAGCTATTGGATCTGTTCAAGGGCGAGATTACGACGACATACCGAGGTAAACCAATCCGTGTTAAAACCATTGGACAGAAGCACTATGTAACTACAATTAAAAAACGTGATATTGTATTTGGCATTGGTCCTGCCGGTACGGGTAAAACCTACCTTGCTGTTGTACTGGCTGTTGCTGCAATTAAAGAAGGCAGCGTCAAACGCATTGTACTCACACGGCCTGCTGTTGAAGCGGGAGAGAGTCTTGGGTTTTTGCCAGGTGATCTTCAGGAGAAGGTAGACCCGTATCTGAGACCACTGTACGATGCCCTGTATGACGTTATGGGACAGGAACAGACCGCTAAGGCACTGGAGCGAGGGTTGATCGAAATCGCGCCACTCGCCTATATGCGGGGGCGTACGCTGGATGACTCCTTCATCATTCTGGATGAAGCACAGAATACAACGCCGGAACAGATGAAGATGTTTCTAACCCGTCTTGGTTTTGGCTCCAAAATGGTCATCACCGGAGATGTGACACAGATTGATTTACCGCGTGGTAAGAAATCCGGACTTGTGGAAGCGAATACGATCTTGAACGAAGTTAACGAGATTGGATTTGTCTATTTTGCCGAGCAAGATGTTGTCCGGCATTCCCTTGTCCAGAAAATTATCGTGGCTTACAACCACGCCGCAGAAAATCAAGCATAGAAAGGGATTGTCTAAAGTGACCTCGAAGGAACCGTCAAAAGGCAAATCTTTTCAGAATAAGGCTACAGGATGGAAGTATAGCGTGTGGGCACGCTATCTTCTGTTTTTGTTTCTGGTGATTCTTTTCTACGTGAGTCTGGCTTCCAAGCTGCTCCCTGAGCGGTATGATATTCAGGAAGGTACACGGAGTGAAGTGGATATTGCTGCGCCCATGCAGATTCCGAATAACAAGGCCACACTCAAAGCACAGGAAGAAGCTGCAGAACGGGTACAGCCGATATTTCAGATTGTTCAGTTGCGAAACGAAAATTTGATGACTACCCTGCTTGACCGTGTAGATCGATTAAATCAGGATGATCAGATTTCAAGTCAGGACAAGATTGATATTTATAAGGATGAAATTCCGCAGCGTCAGAAGGACTTTGTGACCAACTATATCAATAATAATCGGAAAGCCGGTACATACTCCGAGACTCTTTTGGAAGAGATCAGAAATGTGGTACAGGAGCAAAGCTACCGTATTCCCGAAGAAACTTACATCAAAATCTCGCGTCTGACATCGGATGATATCCAGGAGATGAAACCGGTTGCGAGGGATATTGTTGCCCGGTTAATGACGGATCAGATCAGCGATGCAACCACTGCCCGTGCCAAAGTAGCTGAGATGGTGAGTGTCAGCTCTCTTGGTAAGCGAACGCAACGTGAGGTCGTGCAAGAGCTTGCTCGCCTAGTGGTGACAGCGAACCGTTTCTACGATGAAGAGGGAACCAAGGAAGCCAAAGTACAGGCGCGTGAGAACACGCAAACCGTCTTTATCAAGCAAGGGGACACATTAGTTGCCAAGGGTGAGATGATCACTCCGGAGATGTATACTTTGCTGGATGAAAATGATTTGCTGAAAAATGAAGTGAACTACTGGCCGCAGCTTGGGCTTCTTATGTTTTCCTGCCTGTTGTCAGCAGCCATTCTGATGTATATTCAGCAAGGCAGCGGAACACATTTTAAGTATAATAATGCCCAGCTGTTGATGCTTGTTCTCATTTTTATTATTACGATTGTGGTTATGCATGTGACGGCGATTATCCAGACCAATGAGAGGTCTTATGTTGGCTTCCTTGCACCTGTTGCGGTAGGAGCGATGTTAATTGCGCTCTTGCTGGATACGTCGCTTGCCTTTGTATGTTCGATTTTGATCGGTATGTTGTCCAGCATTATTTTGAATACGCATCAGGGTCAACTTTTTGACTTCGAACTGGGTTTCTTCGCTGTATTGGTTTCATTTGTTGCGATCTTCGCAACTCATAAGGCTAGCCAGCGATCAACGATCCTGAAAGGGGCCATTATGGTCTGTCTGTTCGGGTCCATAGCCGTCTTCACCCTGGCTTTGATTGACTCGGGCGATTGGAATCGAACTACGACACTGTATGGCGTTGGGTTTGCATTTGCTGGTGGAGTGCTGACTGCCATACTGGTCATTGGGCTGATGCCATTTTTCGAAACTTCATTTGGCATTTTGTCAGCGCTCAAACTGGTAGAACTATCTAATCCGAACCATCCGCTTCTTCGCAAGTTGTTGACGGAGACACCGGGTACCTATCATCACAGCGTTATGGTAGGTAATCTGTCCGAAGCAGCAGCAGAAGCCATAGGAGCTAACGGATTGCTCTGCCGAGTGGGTTCGTATTATCATGATATTGGCAAGACAAAGCGGCCCATCTATTTTATTGAAAATCAAAACAATATGGAGAATCCGCATGATTCAATTGATCCGAAACTGAGCAAATCCATTATCGTTGCCCATGCGCGCGATGGGGTGGAAATGCAGAAGGATTACAAGCTGCCCAGACCTATTCGGGATATTGCGGAACAGCATCACGGCACGACATTTCTCCACTATTTCTATCACAAAGCACTGCGCCAGGCGGAAGAAGCAGGCGTTGAGCCTGATTTCACGGAAGAAGATTTCCGTTACCCTGGGCCGAAGGCTCAGTCCAAGGAATCGGCTATTGTTGGCATTGCCGATAGTGTGGAGGCTGCTGTGAGATCTTTGCGCAAACCGACCGTGGAGCAAGTGGAGTCCATGATTGAGAAGATTATTAAAGGACGATTGGACGATCATCAATTCAATGATTGTGACCTTACGATGCGTGAACTGGATATCGTCGCTAGGACATTGAAGGAAACGGTGATGGGTATCTTCCACTCCAGGATAGAATATCCGGAGGAGATTAAGAAACCAAAGCCCACTTCACCCGAAGCAGGCTAATTCAATAATAGTTCGTGTTCAAAAAGGTCGGTTTTCAGTACCGAGAAGATGGGATGAAGATAGAAATGGAGTAGCGGAGCGTAGGGAAAACTACGTGATCAACGGACATTTCGGCTGAATTCCATATTCGATGCTGAGGATGCCCCTAGGCATCCTTCGTAATCAAAAGAGGGCTTTTTGAACAACCTCTAATATTAGTAGACAGGAGTTATGAAAGAATGAGTCTTAACCTGGCATGGAATAATGAACAACAGGATAAAGAAATTACAGAACCGATGATTGCAATGCTGGAACAGTTGCTTAATCTAGCTGGAGAAGCGGAAGGTGTTGCAGACGGAGAAGTGGCTCTGACTTTTGTGAATGATGAGCAGATTCATGAGTTGAACCGTGATTATCGCGGCATTGACCGTCCTACGGATGTACTGTCATTTGCGATGAACGAAACGGTAGATGAAGAACTAGATATTATCTATGAGCTGGACGAAGATGAAGAAATGGAAGAAATGCCGGATGTTCTTGGAGACATCATCATTTCCGTACCACGGACCATCCTGCAAAGTGAAGAGTATGGACACTCATTTGAACGTGAACTTGGTTTTCTGTTTGTCCATGGTTTCTTGCACCTGCTCGGATACGACCATCAGGATGAAGCAAGTGAGGCTGAAATGATGGGCAAACAAGAAGCGGTATTGGCCCAGGCCGGGTTGACACGATAATGAAAAGACGCTCCTGGGGTCTGGTATTCCGCAATGCTGCGGAAGGAATCGCATATGGGTTGCGGACTCAGCGTAATGTGAGAGTTCACACGGGAGTGGCTATTTTGATGTGTGCAGCCGGCTTTTTTTTCAAAATCTCAAGAACGGATTGGATGTTTGTGCTGACCGCTGTATTTTTGGTCCTGGTGACTGAATTGATGAACACGGCTGTAGAGGCAGCAGTTGATTTGGCACATCCCCATATCCATCCGCTGGCAAAAGCGGCAAAGGATACCGCGGCCGGGGCAGTTCTTCTGGCTGCGGTATTCGCCGTCATCATCGGTTGTATCGTTTTCATTAAGCCGGTGATGAACTGGTTAGGTTTGTACTGATTTTGTATTAACTTTGTTTTGATTCGTTTTGTTTGATTTTAATACTACACACTAATATAAATTTACTTGATGCAAACACGATAACGGAGAAGTCAGAAGAGACCTGAAGAAACGAAGTGTGCGCCTTTATCCCCGGATTTTCCCTTATTAAAAGGGATCGAAAAAATCTGGGGGTAACAGCGATCGGAAGGTTGTTCTGACAGCGGAGTGTCCAGTGTAAATGCACTAGTTTTATTTTATATTGCACCCTAAGGGAGAGAACATTAATGGATAACGGTTTGTTAATGCAAGAAGCAATTAAGGCACGTACGAAGGCGTATACGCCTTACTCCCATTTTGGTGTTGGCGCGGCTTTGCTTGACAGTGAAGGTCATGTGCATCATGGTTGTAATATTGAGAATGCTGCGTATACACCAGGTAACTGTGCTGAGCGTACGGCGATGTTCAGTGCCATTGCAGGTGGGCAGAAGCCTCGCAGCTTCACAGCGATTGCCATTGTGGGCGACACGGATGGTCCGATTGCTCCATGTGGCGTATGTCGTCAGGTCATGTACGAACTGTGTGAACCTGATATGAAAGTCATCTTGGGGAACTTGAAAGGTGATCTGCAAGAGACCACCGTTGCTGAACTGTTACCTTGGGCTTTTGGGCCTTCTGATCTGAATTCTGCCAAAAAATAAACCAATATTCCAGGCCTAGGCGCCTGAGGAGGAACATATGAAAAAACAAGCATTTAAATCCGGTTTTGTAGCCATTATTGGACGTCCAAACGTAGGTAAATCCACATTGATGAACCAGGTGATCGGACAGAAAATTGCGATTATGTCGGACAAGCCACAAACCACACGTAATAAAATTCATGGTGTGTATACATCCGAACATCAGCAAATCGTTTTCCTGGATACACCCGGTATTCACAAACGTCAATCCAAACTTGGCGATTATATGAACCAGACTGCTTTGAATACGCTCGGAGAAGTAGAAGCAGCACTGTTCCTGATTGACGCTTCGGAGGGTTTGGGTGGCGGTGACCGTTACATTGCGGAACAATTGAAAAATATCCGTACACCTGTCATTCTTGTCATGAATAAAATTGACAAAATTGAGCCGGAAGCACTGCTGCCACTCATTGAGACGTATCGCAAGCTTCACGATTTCGCTGAAATCGTTCCTGTCTCTGCCATGCTTGGCAGCAATGTCAGCACGTTGCTGGAACAGCTCGGCAAGTATTTGCCAGAAGGTCCACAGTACTACCCTGATGACCAGGTTACTGACCATCCGGAGCAGTTTGTATGTGCCGAGTTGATTCGTGAGAAAATTCTGCAAATGACTCGTGAAGAAGTGCCTCACTCTATTGCTGTAACGATCGAAGATATGAAAGTGCAAGATAACGGTGTCGTTTATATCTCAGCTGTCATTTTTGTAGAACGGGATTCCCAAAAAGGGATCATTATCGGGAAGCAGGGTGCCCTTCTGAAAGAAGTAGGTAAACGAGCTCGACACGATATTCAGAACTTGCTCGGCTCCAAAATTTTCATGGACCTGTGGGTTAAAGTGAAAAAAGACTGGAGAAATCAGGATAGAGTTCTGCGTGACCTTGGCTTTGGCCGCGACTGATCGTCGGAATTGTATCCAGTAATTGCAACACATAGTTTACCTTGCAAGACTCCATCCTATTTGGTAGATGCAGACGTCATTTCCGAAGAGAGGATGAAATTCCGATGCGAGATTTTTCGTGGAAGGTTTTTGCGATGACGGGGGATGTAGAGTCCTATTTGTTATATACCGAGGCGTGTAACTCGTTAGGACAGGAGTCGGATCATGCAAGGGAAGTGATTGAAGATGAAGAAGCCGAAGGATAACTGGCTGATTCGGGAATGGTTAGGTGACGAGGCATGCTATACAGGGTGGAAGGGATTGTCATCCGCAGCATGGACTACGGCGAAGGGAACAAAATCATTACGCTTTGCACCGAAAGCGGCGGGAAAGTAGGGGTACTCGTCCGCGGTGCCAAAAAGCCCAAGAGCCGACATGCTGCACTGGTGCAGCCGTTTACGTATGGTCAATATGTATATTTTCGCAATACAGGTCTAGGCACACTGAACGCTGGAGAAATTGTTGAATCTTATCATGAGTTGCGTGAAGATCTGGTCAAGGCCTCATATGCTTCTTATGCGTGTGAACTATTGGATCGGGTGCTTCAGGATGAAGAGACAGGTACATTTTGGTTCAAACAGTTAAAGGCGTGTTTGCAGGCGTTGAAGGAAGAGAAAGACCCGGTTGTTATTACAAGTCTGTACGAAATGAAAATATTACAGGCATCCGGATATGGTCCACAGTTCGATGAGTGCATCTCCTGCAACCAGGAGCGACCAGATGAGCAGTTGTTCATAAGTCCCAGACTTGGTGGCGTCTTGTGTCGAGCATGCAAACATTTCGATCCTCCAGCGATTTCAGTAAGTCCAAGGGCTCTGAAGTTGATGCGTTTGTTCGCGCAGTTGGATCTGCAGCGCTTGGGGAATATATCAGTGAGTGAGTCTACCCGTGATGAGATCAAAAAGTTGATGCGTGCCTTTATGGATCATCAGCTTGGTCTGAATCTTAAATCCCGTTCTTTCCTCGATCAGATGGAGAAGTACGGGATTTGAGGCGTTTTGGTGGAAGTGAAACTATATCTTGACTTCATACTAGATTTTATATATTATGAAATATAATTTCTCTTTATGAGACATGCATTGAACGAGAAAGTAAAAGACTGGATTTATTGCATTTATGGAGACAAGTCTTTGTTTAACACTTGGTAATCATGAATGAGCGAGCCGGGGATGGTGGGAGCCTGGCTGAATCGGTCTTTGAAACGGCACTCGGGAGCATGAATGGACACGGAAAAGTGGGCTGGAACGAACAGGATCATCCTGTTTGATCTAAGCCAAGTAGGGTGGAACCGCGGGAATAGCTCTCGTCCCTACGTCTGTACAACAGGCGTAGGACGGGGGCTATTTATTGTTGTCTTCACCGTCCTAAGCTTGCTAACAAACCATTGAAAAGGAGCATGATTATGAATTTTCAGCAGATGATTCTAACGCTGCAACAATTCTGGGCCGAGCATAACTGTATTATTGTCCAGCCATACGATACGGAAAAAGGGGCAGGTACGATGAACCCGATGACCTTTTTACGCTCGCTTGGACCCGAACCTTGGAAAGTGGCCTATGTGGAGCCTTCCCGTCGTCCTTCGGACGGACGTTATGGTGAGAACCCTAACCGGCTCTACCAGCATCATCAGTTCCAGGTAATCATCAAGCCTTCTCCGGACAATATTCAGGAAATTTACCTGGAAAGTCTAAAGCGTCTGGGCATTGACCCGCTCAAACATGATATTCGGTTTGTTGAAGATAACTGGGAGAATCCTTCCCTTGGTTGTGCAGGTCTTGGTTGGGAAGTCTGGTTGGACGGCATGGAAATTACGCAATTTACCTATTTCCAACAGGTTGGTGGTATCGAGACAAATCCGGTAGCTGTTGAAATTACGTACGGTATGGAGCGTTTGGCTTCTTACATTCAGGATAAAGAGAATGTGTTTGATCTGGAATGGGTGGAAGGTATCACTTATGGTGATGTATTCCGTCAGCCAGAATTCGAACACTCTAAATATACGTTTGAAGTATCTGATGTCAAAATGCTGTTTACACTCTTCAACATGCATGAAGAAGAAGCAAACAAGGCCATGGCGCAGCATCTGGTATTCCCGGCATATGACTATGTGCTGAAATGTTCCCACACGTTCAACCTGTTGGATGCACGTGGAGCCATCAGTGTAACGGAACGTACGGGTTACATCACACGTGTTCGTAATCTGGCTCGCCAAGTCGCTGCAACATATATGGAAGAGCGTGAGAAGCTAGGCTTCCCGCTGATCAAGAAAGGGGGAGCCGAGCATGTCTAAGGATCTGTTGTTTGAAATCGGGCTGGAAGAAGTACCTGCACGCTTTATGCGCGCAGCAATCGCACAGCTGCAAGAACGTGTCGTGAAATGGCTTGACGCATCCCGCATTGCTTATGGTGAAGTGAATGCATATGCTACACCGCGCCGTCTGGCTGTTTTGATTCACAATGTGGCTGAAAAGCAGGAAGATATCGAGGAAGAAGTGAAAGGTCCTTCACGCAAAATCGCCCTGGATGACAGTGGCAATTGGAGCAAGGCTGCACTCGGATTCGCCCGCAGTCAAGGTGTTGAACCCGACCAGTTCACGTTCAAGGAACTGAACGGTGTTGAATATATCTATGCAACGAAGAGCAGCAAAGGTGTGGAGACGGCTTCTGTAGTTGGCGAAGGATTACTTTCTGTATTACATGCCATGACGTTCCCGAAATTCATGCGTTGGGCTTCCTATGATTTCAAATTTGTACGTCCAATCCGCTGGATTGTGGCTATGCTCGGCAGTGAGGTTATCGATCTGGAAGTGACAGGTGTTAAGTCGGGTAATGTAACTCGTGGACATCGTTTCCTCGGTAAGGAGGCTGTGATCTCCACTCCGTCTTCATACGTGGAAGTGTTGCGTTCCGAACATGTCATTGCTGATATCCAGGAACGTGAACAGATGATTGTATCCCAGATTCAGGCACTGGCTGCTGAGAAAAAATGGGATATTGCGATTAAGGAAGACTTGCTGGAGGAAGTTCTGTTCCTGGTGGAAACACCTACCGTATTGTTCGGGACATTTGACTCCTCATTCTTGAATATTCCACAAGAAGTATTGATTACTTCCATGCGTGAGCATCAGCGTTATTTCCCTGTACTGGACAGTGAAGGACAATTGTTGCCATTCTTCGTGACGGTACGTAACGGTGGAAGTGATTCACTGGACGTTATTGCCAGAGGGAATGAAAAAGTTCTGCGTGCACGTCTGTCTGATGCCAAGTTCTTCTATGAGGAAGATCAGAAGTTACAGATTAAGGATGCATTGTCGAAGCTAGAAAGTATCGTCTTCCAGGAAGAATTGGGAACGGTTGGAGATAAAGTGCGTCGTATTCGCAAGATTGCCGATGGTCTTGCTGCCAAACTGCAAGTATCCGGTGATGTTGCCGAATCCGTTAGCCGCTCAGCAGATATCTGCAAATTCGATCTGGTGACACTGATGGTGGGAGAATTCCCTGAACTGCAAGGTGTGATGGGTGAGGATTACGCTCGTAAAGCCGGCGAAAAAGAAGAAGTGGCCAAAGCGGTATTCGAACACTATCAGCCACGTTTCGCTGGAGATCAATCCCCTGCTTCTCTTGTTGGTGCCATTGTGAGTGCAGCGGACAAAATGGATACAATCGTGGGTTGTTTCTCCATCAACATTATTCCAACGGGTTCTCAGGATCCGTACGCGCTGCGCCGTCAGGCTGCAGGTATTGTACAGATTTTGCTGGATCACAAGCTTCCGCTGACATTGTCAGACGTGTTCGGAGTAGCACTTCAAGTACATGCCCAGATGAACTTGTTGAAACGTGCAGATGAAGAGGTTCGTAAAGATCTGCAAGACTTCTTTGGTCTTCGTGTGAAAAAATTGTTGTCCGAAACCGTTCGCTACGACGTAGTGGATGCCGTAATTTCTTCCGGATTCGATGATATCAGCGCCGTGGTTCCAAAAGGTGAAGCGTTGATGGCGGCTGTTCTGACAGGAGACGCATTCAAAACAACGGTTGAATCGTTCAACCGTGTGGGTAATCTGGCTGCCAAAGCATCCAATGCTTCCGTACATCCAGAACTGTTCACAGAAGATGGAGAACGTCAGCTACATGAGGCATGGAGCAAAACGAATGCAGAATATCGTCAGGCGTTGACTCAGCATCATGCTGCTGAAGCACTGGCTATTGCATCTGCCTGGAAGGATGGTATTACCTCATTCTTCGATTCGGTCATGGTTATGGCTGAAGATGAAGCCGTTCGAGCGAATCGACTTGCCTTGCTCGCGGCTATTGATCGTGACTTGAAAGGATTTGCTGATTTTTCCAAGTTGGTTTGGTAATTGGACATATTTCATGAGTCCTTTTCCACAGACTTGGCGCAAAGCTAAAATTCAGTATTAAAGAAGGATATATGAGGGTATAAATATACGGAACGGGTTGTGAAATGTATTTTTGACAACCGCTCCGTATTTTAGCCTTTGATTTCCCTCGTTCCGGCAGAAGGATTTTGCCTGGCCGGGGTCGTATATAACAATATGCAGCTATTTTATGAAACCGGGTGGTCTGGGTTTGAGTGAGTTAAATATACGCCACATTGTTGTGGATGGTGATGCTTGCCCGGTCAAAACCGAGATTGCGCAAACCGCTCGCCTTTTCAACATCCCCGTATTGTTAGTCTCTTCATTTGATCATTTGCTTCAAGGAGGAGAAGGGGTACGAACCGTGCAAGTGGATCGCAGTGATCAGAGCGCAGACCTGTATATTGCTAATCATATTAAGCCATATGATGTGGTTATCACTCAGGACTATGGACTTGCGGCACTTGCGCTTGGCAAACGTTGTTATGTTTTGTCCTTTCGTGGTCGTGAGTTCAACGATCGTGACATTGATTTCATGTTGGATTCTCGTCATACTGCGGCCAAAGCACGAAAAAGAGGTCATTACGGGAAAGGCCCAAAGCCTTTCACAGAGCAGGATCGAGAAATGTTTCAACATAAACTGACAAAACTTTTAAAAGATTTGCAGGAGAATGTGTAAGTTTATCGAATTATATTTACGTGTTGAAGAGATGAAGGTGGCCAGAGATGAGTACCGGACAAGGCGGTATACCCGAAAGTATTATTGAATCGGTGTTACAGCAGAATGATATTGTCGATACGGTGAGCCGATTTGTGCATCTGACCAAACAGGGGAAGTATATGAAAGGCCTCTGTCCTTTTCATTCCGAGAAGACGCCTTCGTTCACCGTTACACCTGAGAAACAAATTTTCTACTGCTACGGTTGCGGCACGGGTGGAAATGCCATCAAATTCAGGATGGAAATCGAAGGGTTATCCTTTCCCGAGGCTGTCAAAACGATGGCGGAAGAAAGTCACATCTCTATGGGGGACTGGCAAGGGCGTGAATCTGCTCATGTGAATCCGGAGACGGAACGTCTGTTGGAGGCTTATGAGCTTACCGCGAAGCTGTATCATTTTTTGTTGAAAAATACAGAGCACGGCAAGTCAGCCATGGAGTATTTACGCTCAAGAGGTTTTGGCGATAAGTTGATCGACCAGTTCCAGATTGGTTTTGCACCAAATCGTTGGGACACACTGGTACAATTTCTTGAGAAACGTAACTATCCACTCGAAGAGATGGAAAAGGGTGGACTTCTGTCACCGCGAAATGAAGGTCAGGGATATGTGGATCGATTCCGAGACCGGATTATGTTCCCGATTAATGGCAGGAGCGGTAAGCCGATTGCATTTGCAGGACGCATATTGGGAGATGGGCAACCGAAGTATCTAAATTCACCGGAAACCCGGTTATTTAACAAAAGCCGTGTTCTCTATAATCTGCATCATGCCAAAAATGCAATTCGCAAACAAAGACAAGCCATTTTGTTCGAGGGATATGGAGATGTCATCTCCGCATGGGATCAGGACATCCAGAATGGTGTAGCGGCAATGGGTACTGCGCTAACCGAGAATCAGGCACTGATGCTCAAAGGGATGTGCGACGAAGTCATCATATGTTATGACGGCGACAGAGCAGGACAGGCTGCTGCACTCAAAAACTTCCCTATTCTTGAGGAAGCTGGATTGCAGGTCAAAGTGGCTCTCATTCCCGAGGGACTTGACCCGGATGATTTTATCCGGAAGCATGGTGGTGAACGGTTCCGAAACCAGATTGTGGATGGTGCCGTGACAACTACAAAATTTAAACTTATAAACTTAAAAAAAAACCATATACTGCTAGAGGGTGGCGGACAAATCGCCTATTCGAAAGAAGCAGTAAAGTTGATTGCACCCTTACCTTCTCCAACAGAAAGGGAAGTGTATCTTCGTGAACTGGCTGCAGAAGTGGACGTATCCTTCGAAACATTGAAGCAGGAGTGTAATGAAGAACGGGAGGCGATGAAAAATAACCTCCAGTATGGGGATAATAACCCGAAAAGGTGGAATAATGGTAGGCAACAAAATAGGCAGGTGCCTACACCCAATCTGTTGCCGGCTTACCATGCAGCTGAACGCAAACTGATCGCCTGGATGTTGCAGGATGATGAGGCTGCCCAGTACGTGAATGAGCATCTTGGTGAAGCTTTTAACTTGGATGATCATGCAGCTATTGCTGCTTATCTATATGCCTACTATGCGCAAGGCAAACCGTCGGATACAAGCCGTTTTATGTCTTCACTGCATGACGATCGCCTGGAAAAAACGGTCAGTTCGATCTCGATGATGGATGGTCCAGGTGAATGGAGTATTCAAATGCTCGATGATTGCATCAGAGAAGTGCTGAAGCATCCGCGTAAGAAAGAGTACGATTTGAAAAAAGAAGAAATGATTGCTGCAGAGCGGGCAGGTGATTCTGTACGCGCGGCACAGATTGCAATTGAAATGATTGCCCTAGAGAGACAGTGAACGTCTGATGATTAGATGTTTCTAGGGAGGAGGGAGTCGAATTATGGCGAATGATCAGCATACTGAACTAGAAACAGAATTGACACTGGATCAGGTTAAAGATCAATTGATTGAATCAGGTAAGAAAAGAGCTTCGCTGAATTACAAGGAAATTATAGAGAAACTCTCTCCTTTTGAGCAGGATGCAGAGCAAATGGATGAGTTCTATGAGCAACTGAGCGATCTGGGCATTGATGTAGTGAATGAAAACAATGAAGAGGTTACACTTCGTCCTAGTGAAGATTCCGAGAACAACACCAGAGAGGGAGAGGACGAATTCCACTTTGATGATGATCTGAGCTTGCCGCCAGGTATCAAAATCAATGACCCTGTCCGTATGTACCTCAAGGAAATTGGTCGTGTGCCACTGTTGTCGGCAGATGATGAAGTACAACTGGCTAAACGGATTGAGAACGGGGATGAAGAAGCCAAGCGTCGTCTGGCTGAAGCTAACTTACGGCTCGTTGTCAGTATCGCCAAGCGTTACGTTGGACGTGGAATGTTGTTCCTTGATTTGATTCAGGAAGGTAATATGGGTCTGATTAAAGCGGTTGAGAAATTCGACCACAAAAAAGGATACAAGTTCAGTACGTATGCAACATGGTGGATTCGCCAAGCGATCACTCGTGCTATTGCTGACCAGGCGCGCACAATTCGTATCCCTGTGCATATGGTGGAGACGATTAATAAGCTGATCCGGGTATCCCGTCAGCTGTTGCAGGAACTTGGTCGTGAACCGACACCAGAAGAAATCGCTGCTGAGATGGATCTGAGTGTAGAGAAAGTTCGTGAAATTACGAAGATTGCACAGGAACCGGTTTCTCTGGAAACACCAATTGGTGAGGAAGATGATTCCCATCTGGGTGACTTCATTGAGGATCAGGAAGCACTTGCTCCGGCGGATGCTGCTGCGTATGAGTTGCTGAAAGAACAGCTCGAAGATGTGTTGGATACATTGACTGAACGTGAAGAGAACGTGCTTCGTCTACGTTTTGGTCTGGACGATGGACGGACGAGAACGCTGGAGGAAGTCGGCAAGGTATTTGGTGTTACGCGTGAGCGTATTCGTCAGATCGAAGCCAAGGCTCTTCGTAAGTTGCGTCACCCGAGTCGTAGTAAACGACTCAAGGATTTCCTCGAATAATCGAACTATGGGAGACTTTCCGCAAGACGCTTTAGCGGCGGCGGGGTCTCCTTTATTTTTAATTTAAACGTCTTGATTTCTTGGTTTTGGAAATTCATCCTTGAAATGTTTTATTGGATTTTATTTTATCGCTTTTCCTTGTTCAATGCAAATCAATAAATTAAATGAATGGTGTAGGTGCTTCATGAAACTTTCGAATCGATTACAGCAAATACATGATCAAATTCCCGATGGCAGCCGCATGGCTGATATCGGTTCAGACCACGCGTTGCTGCCAGTAGCCGCAATCCGCAGTGGGAAAGCTGCAAGTGCAGTAGCCGGTGAAGTCAATCCTGGCCCTTATGATGCTGCATGCAAACAAGTCAGCGATGCTGGCTTGAAAGAAAAAATCACGGTGCGTCGTGGAGACGGTCTTGATGTGATCTCTGCGGGTGAAGTGGATGTCATCACCATCGCAGGCATGGGCGGCGCCTTGATTGCCTCTATTTTGGACCGAGGTATATCCAAACTGGAAGGAGTCCAGTTACTTATTTTGCAACCAAATGTGGGTGAGGATATCCTCAGACGCTGGTTACTGGAGCATCACTGGGTGGTTGTAGCAGAACAGTTGCTCGAAGAAGATGGCAAGATTTATGAGATTATAACGGCGATGCCACAATCTGTAAGCCCGATTGCCAATGTAGAGGTGTATCGTGCACGTCCGCTTCAAGGCGGGACAGAATTGACGGAAGATTTGCTGCTGCGGATGGGACCTTATTTGGTTGATCGACCGACGGATGTATTTTTTGCCAAATGGGAAAGTGAGATCGTCAAACTGCAGGGGGTTGTTAACTCCATCTCCAAATCCGATCAGGATTCTTCCCGGGACAAGGCGGCTGAGGTAGAACGTCTTATCGCAAACTTGAAGGAGGTTTTGGCATGTTTGCCAAAGGTCAAACTGTAATTCAACTGATGGAGCAACTCGCTCCCAAACATCTGGCTGTACCGGATGACCGCATTGGTCTCCAGCTCGGCAGTTTGCAAAAAGAAATCAGTCACGTGTTAGTAGCTTTGGATGTGACGGATGAAGTGGTGGACGAAGCGATTCGCGTCGGAGCCAACCTGATTATCGCTCATCACGCGATCATTTTCCGTCCGGTTAAGTCACTGAGTACAGATACACCTATGGGTAAATTGTATGAAAAGCTGATTAAGCATGATATTGCTGTCTATATCAGTCATACAAACCTGGATGTGGCCGAGGGTGGTATGAATGACTGGATGGCCGAGGCACTTGGCATCGAGAGTAAAGAATCGCTGGAAGATGTACACACAGATCATCTGTACAAGCTGGCTGTCTTTGTGCCTCGTACCCATCATGAGCAGGTTCTTCAGGCCATTCTGGAAGCCGGAGCGGGGAGTATCGGTCAATACAACAAGTGCAGCTTTAACACGGAAGGTACAGGAACATTTGTACCTGGTGAAGGGACTCAACCGTTTATCGGTACCCAAGGGCAGATGGAACGTGTGGAAGAAATGCGTATTGAGACCGTCGTACCCCAAAGTCTGAGAAGTAAGGTCGTTCAGGCGATGCTTAAGGCTCATCCGTATGAGGAAGTGGCCTATGACCTCTATGCCATGGATTTAAAAGGCCGTACGCTCGGCCTGGGACGCTTGGGACCCCTTAGGGAGCCTAAGACATTAGGTGAGCTAGTGGAGGTCGTGAAGACCCAATTCAATGTGCCTCATGTCCGTGTAGTAGGAGATCTGAACAAGCAGATCAAAAAAGCAGCGGTTCTTGGCGGCTCTGGCAGCCGTTATGCGCTCACTGCCCGCTTCAAAGGTGCGGATGTTATTGTGACCGGAGATATTGATTATCACACGGCTCATGATGCATTAATGGCAGGTATGTGTATCATCGACCCGGGACATAATTCAGAGAAGATTATGAAACCAAAAACGGCCGATTGGCTTCGTTCCCGTTTGGAAGAAAAACGATATGATACGCAAGTTACAGCTTCAGAGGTCAATACGGAGGTATTCCGGTTTATCTAAAAAGACAGTTGCTGAGTGATTCCCAGTAATATTAAGCTTGTCTGGGAACTCAAATGCCTGTATACTATGTAATGTTGTTCGGAAAGCTTGACAGACAATCGCTGGTGGCCTTTGTTGCCACGAGAGGAAAGTCCGGGCTCCACAGGGCAGGATGCTGGATAACGTCCAGTCAGCGCGAGTTGAAGGATAGTGCCACAGAAATGGACCGCCGATGGCCGGATTTTCCGGCACAGGCAAGGATGGAACCGAGGTGTAAGAGACCCCGAGGAACGCTGGTGACTTCGTTCCTGGTAAACCCCATCTGGAGCAAGACCTAATGGGACACAGTCCCCTCTTCGGAGGAGGCAGCCTTAGCCCGAGGTGTGTCTAGGTTGGTCGCTTGAGCTGTGCAGCAATGTATGGCCTAGATAGATGATTGTCGCTTCTGGTGGGAGGGTAGTTCCCGTATGAACCACGAAGAGCACAGAACCCGGCTTACGGTAAGCTTTCCTAACTGCAACAACAACACAACACAATGTAGTCCATCTATCAGTCGAGGACAACTCGTATGAATCATCCGATGACCTGACTGATCAGAAAGGACCCATGAACATCTAAAAAAAAAACATAACTCCTGTTGATAGCAGGTTCTATAAAAATAAGGCGGCAGTTCCGAGATTCTCGGGCCTGCCGCCTTATTTTTGTTTCTCATATCAAGTTATTAACCTTCATACGCTAATGGAATAGTCAAACGTTTATGACAGTTCATTACAGTGTAACAACACTGTCCGATGTTAAGGAAGCATGCCATCGTTGGATGGCGCGATCCATTCTTTCCACGGCTTCCGGAAGGAGCTCAGGGTCCGTATGAGTAAAGTTGATCCGCATGCGGTTTAACTCCGGTGTACCTGCATAGAAAGAATCACCTGGCACAATGCACACTTTCTCCTGGATACCGTAAGTGAACAGATTGCTTGCAAGCATGCCTTCAGGCAATTGCAGCCACAAGAACATGCCACCTTGTGGTGAATTCCACGAGATACCTTCCCATGCTTTGGCTGCCATAAGAGTAGTCAGTGTTCTCATGCGTTTTTCGTAATCCTCTGAAATATGGCGGATATGTGCATCCAGATCGAAAGATTCGAGTAGTGCATGAAGCGCTCTTTGGTCAATGCTGCTGGAGTGCAAGTCGGCACCTTGTTTGGCTCGTGCTGCCATTTTGACAATATCGGGAGCGGCCAGAATCCATCCCGTACGAAGGCCAGGTGCTACCGTTTTAGAGAATGTACTGGTGTAGATAACATTGGAAGAGCCGTCATAGGATACTGCATCCAGTTCTGCGAGAGCAGGGACATCCAATTGCTCCGGATTAAACCGAATTTCACCATAGGGATCATCTTCCAGAATAAGTACGCCGTACTTGCGGCACAGATCCACAGCCTGCTGTCTTCTTTCTCGTGACCATACTTTTCCCGTAGGATTGGAGAACGTGGGATTGATATAGACAAGTTTTGGACGATGCAACTGGAGCTGTTCCTCCAGAGATTCAGGCAACATGCCGTGATCATCACAAGCTACGCCGTGAGATTCAGCCTGATAGGAATGAATGACTTGCAGAGCAGCGAGGTAGGTTGGTGATTCAACCAATACGCGGTCACCCGGGTCGAGAAGGATGCGGCAAACCAAGTCAATGGATTGTTGTGAACCCGTAGTGAGAAGCATGTGATCGGGTGAAGCAGGAATGCCCTTGGATTCAAGACGTTCAGCGATTTTGGCGCGAAGAGGACGGTAACCCTCAGTCTCCGCATATTGAAGAGCGGCTGCTCCGCTCATAAATACTTTTTCATATGCAACGCGGATGGCTTCCAGCGGGAATGAAGTCTGGGCTGGTAATCCACCGGCTAGTGAGATCATTCCAGGTGCCTGAGCGGCCTGGAGCATGTCGCGAACGACAGAGGACGGGGTGTTTTGTGCCATTTTGGACCAAGGGATACTCATGTTATTCTCATCTCCTGTTATTCACTGTTATACTGATATTATAAACTATAATAGACGGACTACACTATAACAGTAAAATGAAGATCATAACAGTTGGGGGAGCACATATGCATATTGAATTAAAGCGGGGAAGCAGTACCAAATTGTACGTGCAGATTGCGCTAACGATTGCCGATCGCATCCGATCAGGACTCATTGAACCCGGAACCCGACTTCCATCTGTTCGTAAAATGACCGCGGATTTGGGTGTCAGCCTGGTCACTGTATCCAAAGCGTATGCTGAACTTGAAGCGATTCAATTGATCACCTGCTCCCAGGGGAAAGGTTGTTATGTGAGAGGTACATTGAACGTGGATCAGATGGAGGATGTGGACCGAACCCAGCGAAACAATGCCAACAGTGAATCCGGTACGTCATGGAATTGGCAGATGGCACTGGTGGATTATTTACCGCGAGCGCAGCTCTGGAGACATTTTGATACGTCACCTCAAGTGCGGTATGAACTTCATATGTCAGCGATTCAGCCTGAACTGTTGCCTACACGAGAGATTATCGACAGCGCCTACCGACTCTCCTCTGATCATACAGAGCGTATGGCAGCTTACGGATCTTTTCAGGGGGATCGTGAGCTTAGACAGATCTTGGCCGAACATTTTGCCGAGCGTGGACTACAGGCTGCACCTGAACGCATGTTAATTACAAGTGGTGCTCAGCAGGGGATCGATCTTGTGGCACGGACTTTTGTCGGACCTGGGGATGTTGTATACATGGAGGCACCAAGCTATACCGGAGCTATTGATGTATTTACGAGTAGAGGCGCGAAGATCATTACGGTCCCGATGGATGACGAAGGCATGCGTATTGATCTGTTGACCCGGTTATGTGATACCTATCCGCCCAAGCTGATCTATACGATCCCGACCTATCACAATCCAACAGGTATCACGATGAGTGCAAGAAGGCGAGCACAGCTTTTGAATCTCGCGCAAAGCTACCACTGCCTCATTCTGGAGGATGATCCGTTTGCAGATCTTTATTTTCGGGACCCTCCTCCGGCATCCATTAAATCGATGGATGGGACAGGTCATGTCGTATATATCAAAAGCTTCAGCAAGGTGCTGTCTCCTGGTTGCCGTATAGCCTGCGCCATTGCAGACGGAAGTGTATTGACCCGGCTTGTGGCTGCGAAATCTACGGCGGATTTGGGGAGTCCGCTGCTTACACAAAAGGCATTGCAATCTTTTATTCAGAATCAGTACGGTGTCTATGTATCCCGATTGAGGGATGAATTGTATTCTCGCTTGTGCGCAGCATCTGAAGTGCTGGAAGAGCATGCTACTATGGGCATGCAATGGCGATTGCCAGAGGGAGGACTCAATCTGTGGCTCCAACTTCCGAGTAACTTGGATATGCGTGAGTTGCATCATCAGTCACTTGCTGCAGGGGTCTCTTTCCTCCCGGGTTCCGCCTGTTATGTAGGAGAGATGGATACACCAAGTCTGCGTATTTGCTTCACTGTAACAAATGTTGAGCTTTTGTGTGAAGGACTTCGTGTACTGTGCCAAGTCATTGACAGAGTTACACCTGGGCAGGGTGGGACAGTGGCGGACAGGCTACCGCTCATATAATTTTTCGGACTATGGACATACATCCAATCCACTTTCGATCTGTTGCAATAGGTTATAGTATCACCAGAAAGGGAGTTGGTTTTGAAATGAACCATTACTGTCCACCGCTTTGCCCGATTGTATTTGACCCGATCCAGGTTGTTGAGGATTATTACATCCCACAAATCGTGCCTGTCATCCACCCGATTGAAGTGATCAAAAAACATCACTGTGTTCCGATTCATCACCACATGTATCCTGTTGTTGTCAAAGAAGAAGACCCTTGTTATGTATCCAGCCATAATCCGAAGAAAAAATCCGTGAAAAAATCAAGTAAAGCCCGCACATCTTCTCGCAAGCGCTAATTGCAGCGGGTGCCCCGGGGAATTGGATATAAACCAAAAGAGCAGCGTACGCCCCGGGGCGCAGCTGCTTTTGTATTTTTTACAGATTATCTTCATTAGGCTTACTGCGTATACTTTTTCATCGTTTTATCCATTTGTTGTCTGACATGTTGCGGCCAGAATTGCAAAGGAGCGCTGTTGCCTGATGCGGCTTGCAGTGCCTTATAGACATCGATTTGGCCATAGCCGAAATACTTGTCGTGACCCGGATCACCGAGGTCAATAACACTTTGGCGCATCAAATCCATCACTTCCGTGTTAGTCAAGTCCGGGTTCAACGAACGAATCAAACCTGCAAGTGCGGCTACATGAGGGCTGGCCATGGACGTTCCAGACAAGGCCGCATACTGATTGTTTGGGTAGGTACTGGCGATACTGGACCCCGGAGCCATCACATCCACATAGTCCCCGTAGTTGGAATAGGAAGCTTTGCTCATATCCGGGTCCGTAGCAGATACGGCAAATACTTCCGGATAAGCAGCAGGGTATCCTGGACGCTCTGTATTATCGTTCCCCGTGGCTGCAATCAGGACGATATCCCGATCAAAAGCGTATTTAATGGCATCATGAAGAAATTGCGCATCAGCATAATTGCCCAGACTCATGTTGATAACTTTGGCTCCATGATCGGCTGCCCAGATGATGCCTTCAGCAACGGCATACGTGGTACCAGAACCTGAGTTGTCGAGTACTTTAACCGGTAGTACCTTGTTATACCAGCTCATGCCTGCCACGCCTTCGTTATTGTTGACAATAGCGCCGATAATGCCTGCGACATGTGTGCCATGTCCCACATCATCCATCGGTTTGCTTCCTGGCTCGACCACATTATAACCTTCAAGGAGCTTGCCCTTCAGGTCAGGATGATTCATATCAACCCCCGTATCAACTACTGCTACGATGACATCTTTGTTTCCCTTGGTAATATTCCAACCTCTGTTTGTCTCAATCGCAGGCAGGTTCCACTGATAATCGGAGAACAAAATGTCATTGGGTATCGTTACATCGGTTTGTTCAGTTACAGTATCATTGGTTAAATACATATAGTGGGGCTCCATATAAAGTGGATTCCACTTGCTTTCGAAATAACTATGCAATTGTTTGTAACTCATGTGTTCTGACCGAAAAACATACGTGTATCCCAGCTTGCGCGCAGATTGCGCTCTCAGATCGGATTTAATGATACGCATATCCCGTTCACCGGGATCTTGGCGAAAACGGATGACGATTTCATTTTCGTAAAAATGACTGGCATTTGCATTATCATGTCCGGTCTTCACTGTAATTTCGTTAAGCGTATCAGGGTGAACAGACTCAATTTTGAATTTACCCTCACGCGGATAAGGGATCATGCGCAGATTTTTGCGCTGATGTTGTTCAACAGCATTTAATACGTTCTGGCTAAACAAGGCAATTACAGCTCTTTTGCCATCTTTGGAGGGTTGTCCCATCACAAAATATTTTTCTTTTCCCAAAGGAAAAGAAGAGGACTCAAAACTTTGACGTTTTTTTACCGCTTTTTTGGCAAGGTTGAGCGAATGTTGAAGCTTCTGTTGTTCCAACTTGCTTCCTTGTGAGGTCGCTTGATCAAAGGGATTGTCAAAAGAGCCATTGGTATTCATGAGATGAATGGATCTGATATGTTCATGTGAACTTTGGAGATCATTCACATATCGGCTAACCTGCGCAGCATTCATTGTGGCGGTTTTCTCCAGCATGATACTTAGATGTTGCTTGGCGTCCATGCGGGTCAAGAGATCTGTTGCTTTGACATCCTGTACTTTCAGACGTTGCTTACTTGTATGCTCTTCATGAGCAGAGTCGGACAGCGCACTAGGCTTAGGTTCTTGACGATTGGATGTTGGGAGCAAAAGCGTCAGGGCGAGTGCTCCCGCACCAGCTGCAAGGGCCCAGTTAATCCATTTCGGTCTGGACATGATGGATGGAACCTCCTTCGTTCATTTTGAACAATCGTTAACCGTGCTTCATCGTTGTCACTGGTTATATCTATCGTTAGAAAAAGCGGAACGTTTTATGCAAACGAGTTCGAGTCTGACTGCGTATAATAGGCATGTTCAATGGCAGAAACGGAAAGCATGATTAAGGTATACCGCTCGTCAACTTTTTATGGTAGGATTATAGCTGAGAATTGAAAGGTCAGGGGAAAACCACCGTTGGCCGACCTATATGTAAGGACTTATTTAAGGGGGAGCTACCTTTATGTCAGCAGCCAATGTACAGAAAACATGTGAGTCAACTAGGGAAAAGTTAAAACCGGCTATCGATCGGATTGAAAAATTTTTGAATGAGAATGCTTTGCCTGAACTGGATCAGAATCAGACGGAAGAATCAACAGTCTTCTACAAAGGATTTCTTTCAGATCTCCGTCATTTACTCGTTTTTTCTGAAGTTTCTTACGAAAAACTTGGCGTTGTGCTGCGTCGTGCCAACTTTGATGTCGATTTTGCCGAAAAGGCTCTTTATAATACGTATCACCAATGCGTAAACAGCTTTTTCTATCCCAAAAATGAATGTTATTCCGAAGACGGAAGATACGCTTACACAGGACAAGATGCCATTCGTTTCCGTGATAAGCCAATCCGTGCAGTACGGGATGTTATTCTGGAGGTTTCCAAAACGTACGAAGAATTGCGCGATGATCTGGCATATTATGAAAGTGATTACCTGACTCAGCGCCGTATGCAAAATCAACGGAATCACGCCTAATTAACGTTTAAACCTGAATATGAAATTGGACGAAACCGCCCTTGTGGCGGTTTTTTTGTGTTTTTAGTGAGAATCAGACGAGGTGTAATCATGTCATCATCTGGCATTTTGACGGGGAATATCAGGTTTGTGGCGAGGAGACAATAGTAGTCGAGGTGATAAAAATGAGCCAAGACAAGCCAATTGTCAAATGCAGCGTCTCCAACTGCAACTTTTGGGGAGAGAACAACTTCTGCCACGCTGATGCCATCATGATTGACATTGACCAACATGCCACCCGTCGTCTGCATGAGGAATTTGCCGGTGAGACATTTGACTCCGATCACCATGATCACGCACGCACATCCTCTGCAACATGCTGTCACACGTTTAAACCCAAGTGAGCAGTCATCCCTATTCATAACGGAGGTGCTTCCCAATGAAAAATGACGATAATAAGTTTAATTTTCAAGATCGCCCTGAAACCAAGGTTGAAAGTGAAAAACAGCGTATGCGTGTCGATTATCCAAGAAAAGTACATCGCGAAGAATACGGGGCAGAGGTTGCTCCTCCGACTGTCGTAAGAACTGGAGGTACCGAACGGGCAGAGCCTGTACCTGAGAAGCATGAGGCAGACCGTGTCATGGAATCAACAGGTAAGGTTGCGGGTTACATGGGACTTGCCTTCGGGATCGCGTCTTTGTTCATGTGGTCAATCGTACTTGGACCGGCCGCAGCCGTACTGGGTTACTATGCCTATGTGAATGGTCGTAAGACAGCGGGAGCCTGGTCCATTGGACTGGGTGTTGTAGCTACGCTGAGTTATTTTTTCATGATTCCATTCGCTCGCTAACGTGTAAAATGATTCATTCAAAAGCCTTCTGTTCTCACCCATTTGCGGTGAATTACAGAAGGTTTTTTTCGTATATGCGCAGGTTATGTGGAGAGGTTTAACTATTTTTATGAAAACAATGGAACCTTGCTGTAAAACGATGTAGAATAAGGTCATAATACGCTTAATTATACGGGAGTGGGTATAACTCATGCAGATTGATCCAAACGGATCGCGGCAGTTGTTGGAACTGCAATTGTCCAATGTGAATAACCAAACCAGTGGATCACAATCGGATGCTGGTTCAACAGTGGATTTCGCCAATGTGATGGACGGGCTGTTAGGTACGGGTGCCAATACGACGAGCAATACAGATTCCACCGCGACGGTCTCCAAAAGATCCAGTGATGGTCTGTTGTGGCTGCAACTCGGAAGCACGTACAATCCAGATATAAATACGGCAGGATCGTCCTCTGTCTCCAATAACATCGTTGAGTCTTTATTATCTTCATCCAATACAGGAATCGTGAATTCCGGTGCATCTGTACCTACGGATTATGAATCTTTAATTGCCGAGGCAAGTGCGAAGTACGGTGTTCCTGAATCATTGATCAAGGCCGTCATTGACACAGAGTCCAATTTTAACCCAAATGTCGTGTCCTCCGCCGGTGCCAAGGGGCTTATGCAATTAATGGATGGCACGGCTGCAGGGCTGGGTGTGAGTAATTCATTTGACCCTGCCCAGAACATTGATGCGGGTACGAAGTATCTTTCCCTTCAGCTCCAGCGTTTCGGTGGAGAAGTGAAGATGGCACTTGCCGCGTATAATGCAGGACCGGGCCGTGTTTCACGTCTAGGCGTGTCGAGTGATAGCGAACTGATGAGTGTACTTAACCGTTTGCCTTCCGAAACTCAGAATTATATCTCCAAGGTGGAGAAGGCACAGTCGAAATATGTGATCTAAACTCACAGATAGACATTTCGCGATAACATTGATAGGCAGGACAAGATCAAATGTGGGAGCAGTAGCGCTTGAAACGCCTGTTCCCGGTTGGTCTTTTTGTGTTGTACGGGTATCGTGTTACAATGCTCACTGTAGGTTCATGAACGAAGAGATAAGGGAGGTCTAACCTCATTTGAAATATTTTGATTATGCTGCAACCACGCCTCCCCATCCGGATGTAATTCGTACGATGGCCGAAATTATGGAGACACAATTTGGTAATCCATCCTCCATCCATGGGTATGGAGAGCGTGCCGATCAGTTGCTGCGTCGTGCTCGATCCGGCTGTGCTGCGGCAATCGGCGTTAAGCCTGAAGAGATTGTATTTACTTCCGGTGCGACCGAGAGTAATAATCTCGCGATAAAAGGTGCGGCATTACGTTATCAGTCACGAGGCAGACACATCATCACTACGGCTACCGAGCATGCCTCGGTGTACGAAAGTTTTATGCAATTGCAGCAGTGGGGATGGGAAGTGACATTAGTTCCTGTGAATTCCGATGGAGTAGTGAACGCTCAGAAGGTTGTAGACGCGATCAGGCCCGACACGGTGCTTGTGAGTCTGATGCATGTAAACAATGAAACAGGAGCCATCCATCCGATTGCAGAGATCGGCAAACAGCTCAAAAAGAAAGCACCACGCGTGCTTTTCCATGTAGATGGTGTTCAGGGTTTTGGGAAAATGGAGGCGACACCTGCTGCTTGGGGTGCAGATCTGTACAGTCTGTCTGCTCACAAGATTCGTGGACCGAAGGGAGCAGGTCTCCTGTATGTGCGAAGTGGAGTGGAGCTTACGCCACTATTGTCAGGAGGATCACAGGAACAAGGCCTAAGAGCAGGCACGGAAAACGTGGCCTTGCTGGTAGGCATGGCAAAGGCCATGCGAATGGCAGCAGAAGATCAGGTTGATTTTGCCCGGCGTACAACGGTGCTCCGTGATCGATTGATGGAAACGATACGTATTATTCCTGAATTTGAATTGAACAGTCGCACAGAGGGTGCACCTCATATTGTGCACTTCTCCTATCCCGGGATGAAGGCAGAAGTGGCGCTGCACACCTTGGAGCAACTTGGCGTAACCATATCGACCCAATCTGCCTGTTCTTCGCGTTCGGCTGAACCGAGTCGGGCTTTACTTGCGATGGGCAGAGATGCAGCTTGTGCTGGTGGCGGATTGCGTATTAGTCTTGGAGATGAACATACAGAAAAAGATGTAGCCTTGCTTGAACAGGCTTTACATCAGATGGTGGCGCAGTTGCGGCCCCTCGAAAGGCGGATGTAATGGATATGAACTATGATATGCTGCTTCTCCGTTTCGGAGAGTTTATGTTAAAAGGGAAAAATCGTGCCCGATTTGAAAAAACGATCATTACACAGGTGAAAGCTTTGCTTAAACCTTATCCAGGAGCGAGCCTTCGCAAAGAATATGGCCGTGTTTATGTGGATCTTGGCGGTGAATCACATACTGAACTGATTAAGGTGCTGAAGCGGGTATTTGGTGTGATGTCGATTAGTCCGGTTAAAGTTACTCCATCCGAGCTAGATGAGATTGTGAAAACTGCAGTTTCGTTTATGGACGAAAGGGAAGACGACTTCAAAGAAGGCACTACATTTAAGGTAAATGTAAGGCGGGTATGGAAGGAATTCCCGAACTCTTCCCATGAAATGAACCATTTGGTCGGTTCCCCGATCCTTCGGAAGTTTCAGCAATTAAGTGTTGATGTTCGTCAACCTGATATTGAACTGCGAGTGGAGATTCGGGATCAGGGTACCTATATTTTCAACGAAACCATTCCGGCAGTAGGTGGCTTTCCACTGGGTACGAATGGCAAAGCAATGGTACTGCTATCAGGTGGAATAGACAGCCCGGTGGCAGCCTGGTCTTCCATGCGCCGTGGACTTGAAGTGGAATGTGTACATTTTTACAGTTATCCGTTCACAAGCCAGCGCGCCAAAGAGAAAGTCATTGATTTGGCACGTGCCCTTGCTGATCATGCAGGAACAATCAAGCTGCATCTTGTTCCATTTACAGAGATTCAAACGGCATTTACCCAGCTGGGTCAGGATAATCTGATTATTACGCTGATGCGACGTTCAATGCTGCGAATTGCATCCAAACTTGCCGAGCGTGAGCGGGCACTCGCGCTGATTACCGGGGATAGCTTGGGCCAAGTAGCGAGTCAGACTCTTCCAAGTATGAATGTCATTGGTCGTGCGACGGATCTGCCACTGTTGCGACCACTGGTTATGATGGATAAACAGGAGATCATTACCCTGTCCAAACAGATCGGGACGTATGACATATCTATTTTGCCATATGAGGATTGCTGTACTCTCTTTGTGCCAAAGTCACCTTCAACCAATCCGAATCTTCGAATTGTGGATAAAATAGAATCAACAATGAGCCATCTGTCAGAATGGGTGGATCAGGCGGTGGAACAAACTGAAACGATCACACTGCACGCCGGTGAAACTTCTGTGGTAACGAATCAGACAGAAGACAATGGCATGAAGGATGATTGGTTCTAAACTCAATAAAAATTAGCATGGCTGACATAATAAGGGCTATGTTAACTGCAAAAAAAAGGACTGTTCGATGAAATATCGTTCAGTCCTTTGCTGTATTCAGATGAATTTTTAGTTTAAATTAGCCTACGAATAGGAGCGCTGCTGTTCCCCGCCAGATCCCTTGTGGCTGGAACTGCTGGAGCGTTTGCGATAACCTGCAAAGACTACACCTGCAATAACCACAACGATAAATAGAATGCGCAGTGCCGGATGTTCAGTGAAGTAAGGCAAGAGTCGCTGTTCCTCAGTGATCATATTGGAAGCCGTATACCCGAGAACGATGGCTCCGACATAGATAATCCAAGGAAAGTGATTAATTAGCTTGATAAACAGGGTACTGCCCCAGACGATAATAGGTACACTAATCAGGAGTCCAAGGATGACAAGCACGAGATGCTGTTGCGCTGCTCCAGCAACTGCAATCACGTTATCGAGTCCCATGGCTGCATCCGCGATCACAATGGTACGAATAGCGGTCCACAAGGAAGTTCCTGCTTGGACATCATTGTGTTCATCTCCCTGATCCGCCAATAATTTATAGGCAATCCAGATCAGAAGTATGCCTCCCACAAGCAAGAGCCACGGAACTTTAAGCAACCATAAAACAACAACTGTTGCTAAAATTCGAATTAAAAGTGCGCCGCCAGTTCCATATAGAATCGCCTTTTTCTGCACGGAAGGGTGCAAATTTCGAGCTGCGAGACCAATGACGATGGCATTATCCCCAGCCAGAATTAGATCAATAAAGACAACGTTCAGCAAAGCCAGCCAGAATGTGGGACTAAATAGCTCCATGATATATGTCACTCCTTATATACGGTTCAATCATTAAGAATAGCATGGACAACTCTGACATACAAGTTAATGTGGGGGGATGAGGACATGGATACACTATGGCTGTTAACTGAAATTTTAATGATCAATCTGGTATTAAGTGGAGATAATGCGGTTGTTATTGCGCTTGCCAGCAAGGATCTGCCACCAATACAACGCAAAAAAGCGGTATGGTGGGGAGCTTTTGGTGCCGTACTGCTGCGTTGTGTGTTAACCTTTGTAGCGGTATTATTGCTGGGAATTCCCTTTATCCAAGCGGCAGGTGGTCTGTTGCTACTCTGGATTGCAGTAAAGCTGCTGCTTCAAAATGATGATGAGGTACATATTCGAGAAGCTTCTACGACTTGGAAAGCTATTCAAACCATTCTGATCGCGGATTTTGTAATGAGTCTGGATAATGTTTTGGCCATAGCGGCTTTGGCAGATGGAGATTTGGCTTTGATCGTCATCGGGATTGCAATCAGTATCCCCATTGTTGTATGGGGGAGCGGGTTAATTGTTGGTTTGTTGAAGCGATTTCCGATTCTTGTATTCGTTGGATCAGGCATTCTGGCTTTCACAGCAGGTGAGATGGTGATGAAAGACCCCAAGTTAGGAGAATGGCTGGGAGGTATGGCATCAGAGGTGCATACGCTGTTACCCGTAGCCATGGCTTGTCTTGTGGTTGCGATTGGAGGCGCACATAAATTTGTGCGGAAGAACGCATAGTTTAATTTTGGATAAAAGCTTGAACATATGACCGTCTGAACCGTCCGGTTTAGGCGGTTTTGTGGTGAGAGGATACGCTTGTCAATACAACAATCATTGGGCTGGTCATAAGTTGCACATTTTAGGGTAATACAGATAAAGGACGCACGCAAAGTGCGACATAGAGTATAGTTTTTTGCCGAAACATCGGATACACTAGAAGCATGATTACAGGTTTGAAAAACAACAGTCAGCATGGAATGCGTATCGTTTATGAAGAAATAAAGTACATAGCCATAGTATAAGAGGTGATTGAGGATGAGAAATGAAAAAGCGATTGGACTATTTATTGTAGCTGCGGGAATTATTATTCTGCTTGGCAAGTTTGGCGTGTTTGGATTTATTGGTCGTAATTTCTGGCCTTTGCTGATCCTGCTGCCAGGCATCGCCCTTCATGCGTTATATTATGCGCGTATTTCACCATCGTGGTCACTCGTTCCTGCCGGCATACTAACGGTGTATGGTGTTTTATTCAGTATAACGAATACATGGGGTGCTGGACTTATGAGCAGGCTGTGGCCAGCATTCTTGCTTGGGATCGCCATAGGGTTACTCGAATATGGAATGGCTGAACGACGAAGACCGGAATATGTGTTACCTGCAGCTTTGATCTTTGGTGCGGTGTCCATCATATTATTCGGATTTACCCTGCTGCAAACGGGAATAATCTATGTACTTGCTGTCCTTTTGATCTTGGGTGGAGTTTGGTTATTACTTGGACGAGGACGTCAAGGGAGAGGCTGGTAACATTCCCAGTGGTCTTTTCGTGCGAAATATCTTGATTTTTACCTATAATAAACTATAATATAAGGGATATAGACATGCGTCGGGATATCACCGACGCTTATTTTGTGAGTAACCTGCGAAATTGCGGGAAGTTTAAGTAGATATGATTTGAAATTGGAAAGGATATGGATACAAAACATGCATTCAAGAGAACACATTCGCAATATTGCGATTATTGCCCACGTCGACCACGGAAAAACAACACTCGTTGACAAGTTGCTCCAGCAATCCGGTACTTACCGAGATCACGAAACGGTACAGGAGCGCGTAATGGACTCCAACGATTTGGAGCGTGAACGCGGTATTACGATTTTGGCCAAAAACACGGCTATAACTTATAAAGATTACCTGATTAATATTGTGGATACACCAGGACACGCCGACTTCGGTGGTGAAGTGGAACGTATCATGAAAATGGTTGACGGTGTATTGCTCGTTGTTGATGCTTATGAAGGCTGTATGCCACAAACGAAGTTTGTACTTCGTAAAGCACTTGAGCATAACCTGACACCAATCGTTGTTGTAAACAAAATTGACCGTCCAGCGGCTCGTCCGACTGAGGTTATTGATGAAGTATTGGACCTGTTCATTGAACTGGGTGCCAACGATCAACAACTCGAATTCCCTGTTGTATATGCTTCCGCGTTGAACGGAACATCCAGCATGGATAATGATCCTGCCAAACAAGATGACAACATGATGGCGATCTACAATACCATCGTTAGTCATATCCCACACCCTACCGAAAATGTTGAAGAACCACTTCAATTCCTCGTTACTTTGATGGACTACAATGAATACCTTGGCCGTATTGCCATTGGTCGTGTTAACCGCGGTGTGATCCGTCAAGGACAATCGGTAACGGTTATTATGCGTGATGGTAAGAGCAAAACTGCACGTATCGAGAAACTGTTTGGTTTCCAAGGTCTCAAACGTATTGAGACGGAAGAAGCAGGAGCAGGCGACATCGTTGCCATTGCAGGGATCAAGGACATCAACATTGGTGAAACCATTGCCGACCCTAACAACCCGGAAGCTTTGCCAGTTCTGAAAATTGATGAGCCAACACTGCAAATGACGTTCCTCGTGAACAACAGTCCATTCGCAGGTCGTGAAGGTAAATGGGTAACTTCCCGTAAACTTCGTGAGCGTTTGTTAAAAGAATTGGAAACAGACGTTTCCCTTCGTGTTGACGAAACGGATAGCCCAGATGCATTTATCGTTTCTGGACGTGGTGAGCTTCACTTGGGTATCCTGATTGAAAATATGCGTCGTGAAGGATATGAGCTTCAAGTATCCAAACCAGAAGTTATCGTAAGAGAAGTTGACGGTAAGAAAATGGAACCTGTTGAGCGCTTGTTGATTGATATCCCTGAAGAGAGCATGGGTTCCGTAATGGAGAGCCTGGGCGCACGTAAAGCAGAGATGGTTAACATGGTTAACACAGGTAGTGGTCAAGTTCGTCTGGAGTTCCTGATTCCAGCACGTGGTTTGATCGGATATAGCACCAACTTCCTGACATTGACTCGTGGTTACGGTGTAATGAACCATGCATTTGACAGCTACGCTCCAGTAGTATCCGGTCAAGTGGGTGGACGTCACCAAGGCGTGTTGATCTCAACTGAAACGGGTACATCTACGTTCTATGGTATGATGGGCGTTGAGGATCGCGGTACGCTCTTCTTGGAGCCGGGTACTGAAATCTACGAAGGTATGATTGTTGGTGAACATACACGTGACAATGATATCGTTGTTAACATCTGCAAAGAAAAACAACTGACTAACGTTCGTTCTTCCGGTAAAGATGATACGGTTAAAATTAAAACTCCGATTATCTTCTCGTTGGAACAGGCGCTTGAATATCTGAATGAAGATGAATATTGTGAGATTACACCAAAATCTATTCGTCTTCGTAAGAAGATCCTGAATAAATCCGAGCGTGAACGTGCAGAAAAACAACGCAAAATGGCTTCTAAAGCTTAATAACAACAAAATAATTTATATAAGCTAGCATTTGATGAAACACACATGCACCATCGACGTTGATTACAACCCACTAAAGTAGTGGAGGATACGGAATCGATTCTGTAGGAGCGAAGCGTTCGCCTTTATCCCCGGATTTTACCATTGAAAAATGGATCAAAAAAATCTGGGGATAACAGCGACCAAAAGAACGATCCGAATCCGAAACGGTCACATAGAGAGCTTTGTAATTAATGTTGTTGGTGGTGCTCCATCAACCAGTTAACTTATATCCTAGCATGAACACGAAAGGAGCTGGCTGTGCATGCAAGCATGGTTCGCATCACACCCGATCGTAGCCTACATCGTCATCTTTGTATTGATTACTTACGTATATAACAAGGTGTTTCGGGTACGTCAGAAATTGCCACTTGGTAAGGAAATCGTTCTCTATATTTTGATGGCGATGGGCACATTCATGCTTCTTATTTTTCAGATCGACAAGCTTCCCATCATTCAATGTTTGTTGGTCGCGGTTGGTTTGATGTTGTTAGTGAGAGTGCGTTATTTTATCGAAGGCCGTCAAAAGAAAAAAGCGGAAGCTGCCGCTCGAAACTCATAAATCCTGTCTTGTACAGACCATCCGTTTTCCTTAGGGAAAGCGGTTGTCTTTTATTTAGACAAAAACAGATGTGATAAAGGTGTTGAAGATATGAACTCAAATTCGAACGGACTGCCTCCACGGAGACAGGCACCAACGCAATCCGGTGCTTCTGGATCGAAGAATGGCAAGGGCAAGCAGCCTAAGAAGAAAAAGAGAATGAATGCTTTTGGCAGAATCCTTTTAAGTCTATTGGTTATTGCTATTGTGGTAGGCGGTGGATATACGTACTGGGTATACAATCAAGTCGTGGATACAGGCATCGATAAACCGGTACCTCCCGGGATGTCAGCCACAACCAAACCGATCACGATGCTGTTATTAGGCACAGATAACCGTCCTGAAACGGGCACATATCTCTCGGATGTTGTTATGGTAGCTTCGTTGAATCCGGAGACCAAGACGGCAACCATTGTATCTTTGCCACGAGACACGCGTATTCAATTGGATGGGTACAAATCCAACAAGTTGAATTCATATTATCCGAGGTTTAAAGCACAAGAGAAAACCACTGGCAAAAATGCAGAGGATCAGATGAAAGAAATGATGGGCAAGTATTTGGATGTAGATATTAATTATACAACCGTCCTGAATTTTCAGGCGTTCCGTGATGCTGTTAATGCCGTGGGTGGCGTGGATGTGACTGTGGATAAAAATATGTGTTATAGAGATACAGCCGATGGTACAGATATCAATCTGGTCGCAGGGGCACAACATCTCGATGGTAAAGCAGCACTAGATTTTGTTCGTTACCGCAAATCCAATTGTAATCCGAAGACTGATGAATCCAACGACTTTGATCGTAACAAACGTCAAAACCAAGTGCTGAACTCCATGCTGGATCAGATGAAATCTCTTGGGGGTATTACAAAGATCAGCAAAGTGATTGGTGCAGTTGACAAGAATATGACGACAGATGTGGAATCGGAACAAATGAAAAACTTTATCTCGACGTATTGGAACATTTCCACTTCGGATGTGCATTATACTCCGGTTACTGGAGAGTGGAGAAGTCCATATGTGTATATTAATGAAACGGAACTCGCCAATGCCAAGCAGGCTTTACAAGATACACTTTCAGGTAAAGTAACGGCCTCACCTTCAGGCGAATAACCTTCATTCTTTTAGGATTGGAAGCACGTTAATCGGTATGCTATAATAACATAAACCAAGTACAAGAATTGCATAAAGAAGGTTAGGGGGCTGGTTGAATGTCCGAAGCCGTCACACAATTAACTGAATCTCTTTTACAGCAATTCAAGAATGAGACCTTTGTGCTTTTGAGCACAGTGGATGTAGAATCCGGAGGTCCGACTTCAACAGCCATCTCCTGGATTTATGCGGAGAATGCTTCTACTTTTCGTGTAGCGATCGATCATCGTTCACGTTTAGTGAATAACATGATGACTAATCCGCTCATTACGGTTACTGTCTTTGGAGAAGAGACGGTGTACGCAGTGAACGGACGTGCTGCGGTACGACAAGATCCGCTACTGGATGTTCCATTTAATATGTGCTGTTTCGACATTACCATTGAAGCGGTGAGGAATGCTCTGTTTTACGGCGCTCAATTGTCCTCTGTGCCTCAATATGTCAAAATATATGATCAGCGTGCTGCTGAGAAATTAGATGAGCAGGTTTTTGCTGCCATGAAAAAAGCCTAGTGAGAGATCACTGGGCTTTTTGTTGTCTTTTGTCTGATGAATGCAGCTGCTGCATTTGTTGTTTTTGACTCACGTGTTCATCCGGATTTTGACGGACTTTGACGTCTTTCGGGAGTTGAGGGATAATTCGTCCCACCATGTCAGCGAGTTCTGAAGCAAAACCCGAAATTGGGTGCCCTTGACGAATATGTTCACCGATCTCTTTAATTCGTTCAGTGACATCTGCATCAGCAGTAACGATGGAATCTATACCTTCGGGGTCTTTGCGAAGTGCTTCGGCAACAGCGTACTTAATGGTACCCACCCGAGCACGTTCCAGTTCACCATCAACATCGATGCCAACTACGGCTGTATTACCGAGTATGACGCAGTTCGCATCTTCAACACCTTCTACTTGCTTGGCAAGGGCTTTAAGGTGATTGATTCGTTTTTCATTTGGCATCCGGCCACTCTGTGCATCATCAGCAATGTTGGTATCATGGACTTCACCTGTATTCTCATTGAGACGATCCAAACGTGAAGGATTCATCCGATCTTCCTGTGCATTGAGCATGTGAGATCCTTTCCCTTGATCTTGCTGAGTTGTTACATTTCCTCCGTAGCTTCTTGGATGTGACGTATGCGGTTCCTGAGAAGCGCTGCGTGTGGAACTGTTGCAACCTGTAAGTATAAAGATCAGAAGCAGCGTGCAAACCCATATTTTCATAAATGTTCATCCTTTCTTGGAGTTTTTCAGAATGGTTGACAATTATTTTGCCCTAGTCGAATACATTTATGTATGGGATCATGATTGTCCATGCCGCTGCTGAAAGATCACACTATTCATGCCTTTAACGACGCCGCTTTGGAGGGGATTGAATGAAAAAGATTTTTGTATTGGATACCAACGTGCTTCTGCATGACCCCAATGCCATATTTGCCTTTGAGGAACATGAGGTAATCATTCCCGCGGTTGTACTGGAGGAGATCGACTCCAAAAAAAGAAATGCTGATGAAATTGGGCGTAATGCCCGTAATGTATCCAGACTGTTAGATGGATTACGAGAGCTGGGTCACTTGCACAGTGGGGTACCTTTGGCTAATGGAGGTAACCTGAAAGTAGAGCTGAATCATCGGAGTTTCGTGAAAGTTCAGGAAATGTTTGGTGAAGTGTCCAATGATAATCGTATTTTGGCTGTCGCACTGAATTATCAGATTGAGGAGAATGAAAAGGAAGTAGTCGAACGTCAGGTTGTGCTTGTCAGTAAAGATGTACTTGTGCGTATTAAAGCGGATGTACTTGGTCTGTTCACACAGGATTACTTATCAGATCGGACGGCAGGACTCAGTGAGTTATATCCAGGATATACGGCCCTAAAAGTTCATCCGTCAGTGATTGATGAGTTTTACACATATCGTTTTTTACCAATCAAACCGTTGCAGTTGTCTTATTCGTTGTATCCGAATGAATTTGTCATTCTTAAAGATGAGATGGGAACCAATAAATCGGCTTTGCTTAAAGTGAACACAGAGGGAACAAAGCTGGAGCCGCTTTTCCTCAGTAATGATAATGTCTGGGGCATTAGCGCACGTAACGCACAACAACGTATGGCATTGGAACTGCTTTTGAATGATGACATCCCGCTTGTTACCATCACTGGTAAAGCCGGAACAGGGAAAACCTTGCTGGCACTTGCAGCAGGTCTGCTTAAGGTAGAGGATGATCATAAATACAAAAAACTGTTGATCGCTCGTCCTGTCGTTCCGATGGGGAAAGATATCGGTTATTTGCCTGGTGAGAAGGAAGAAAAGCTTCGTCCATGGATGCAGCCGATTTATGATAATCTGGAGTTTCTGTTTGACACCAAAAAAGCCGGAGATATCGATAAAATCCTAATGGGGCTTGGCAGTATTCAGGTGGAGGCTTTAACGTATATTCGTGGAAGATCGATACCTGGACAGTTTATCATTATTGATGAAGCCCAGAATCTGTCGCGCCACGAAGTGAAGACCATTGTATCAAGGGTCGGTGAAGGCAGTAAAATTATTTTGATGGGAGACCCCGAGCAGATAGACCATCCGTATCTTGATTCTGCGAGTAACGGCCTGACGTATATCGTGGAACGATTCAAACAAGAGGGAATCAGCGGACACATCATGCTCGAAAAAGGAGAACGGTCCAAGCTGGCACAGCTTGCAGCTGATTTGTTGTAAAATTCAGGGGATTTATTTCCCGGAAAATGTTGTTATTAAAGCCGGCTCCTGGAGCCGGTTTTTTGCTGAAAAAATAAGTAAGTGTTATTACACAGAACTCGATATGCTCGTATTATGCAAAAATCAGAAAAAGTGTTTTTCGGCAGGGTAGGACAAGAGCACTACTTATTTGTTACAATAATTGCTGCAGGAAAAAACTAGGTGGAACAGGGAGGGAAGTTAATGAAGCGTAGACATCAGGTTGTTTTGTTCGCGGTATTGCTGCTTTCGTTAACGATCTTGTCGCCGAGTTTTGACTTTAGAGGTTCGCAGCTCAATCAGGAACGCGATCAGGAGAAGGATGCTTTTCCTGGGTCTTCGTCCCGTAACGAAGATGCTCAAGCTCCGCTGGAGATTGTAGTCGCCATGTCAGATGAAGAGTTTCAAGCCTTTCAAAAAATAGCTAAAGAAGTTGCTGCTTCCCAGCTGGTAGAGATTAATCTTCGGAATGAGAAGCCGGATACATATAAGCATGTTTTGGATCTTGAATTTTCACTAGGAGAGAACGGTGATGTTGTTCTGCTTGATAGTGAGGAAGTGCAATACTATGCCCAAAAAGGGTACCTGTATCCGTTAAACGGAACAACATTATCAAAGTCGCTTGGAGATACGGTAGTTGGATTACGGGGAATGACAGAGTGGAATGGTTATCAATGGGGGATGCCTTTTGATTTTGATCCGTACATTCTGGCTGCACAATCTTCATTTCTGAAGAGAGCTGGAATAGAGTCATTACCTCACAATAAAGATCAGTGGATCAAACTTACTCAACAAGCCATTGCCGAAGGAATCCCTTTAATTACAATGAACATCAATGATATGTACGGGACAAATGCGTGGTTAAATCATTTGGAACCGAGGATGGCACCTGATCAAGTTAATCAAACGCAATTAGATTCGCAACCGGGGGATCTCCAGCAGGGCATTCAATTGATGAATCACATTCAACCTCATATAATGGCCCAGTCTACCTATCCGATGTTCTCATCAACTGCTGATGAGAATAACATACCAATGGTTGTATCCTTGTTATCTCAATTATTAAGTGCTGATCAATCGAGTACAGTTCATAAAGATTCTTTGGAGCGCATTTCTTTTGAATCCTTGGAAACTGTAAGCTCCAGAAGTCTTGTCATTACTTCGGGTTCGGTTGAGGCAGAGGAGGCCAGTAGATGGATTGAAGGAATGACGTCCGCTACGATACAGTTAAAATGGTACCAGCAGGTCAACCGGTTGCCGGCAAAGCAACAGGAACTGGATTTGGAGTCTGATAAACTTGCTCGACGTTATGAAATGGCAAAGAGACATTCATGGTTCTCAACTACCCAAGATGCCCCCGCCGCAACAACCGAAAGTCATGATCTAATCACTCGTTTTCATAAAAAGGTACAACAATTCTTAAAGGGAGAGATTACAGCGAATCAATACGTAAATAGTATTAGAACGACGAACTAACCTTTAAGTTCCTGTTCAAAAAAAAGTCTGGATTTTAACTTTAATGCCAGGGATGCCATTAGGCATCCTTTTTAATTTAAGCAGACTTTTGGAACAATCTCTTTAAAATGATATAGCTAGTTTTACTTCCAGTATGCCTTCACTTGTTGAAACATCGGTTGCTTTCACAAACGAGAGGATTTTCTGTGGATAGAACCCAAGGTCAAATTCTTTTTCCAGCATTCGGCGAGTGGTGTCTGGTAATTCAAGCTGGTTGAATACAAGTTTGTCCACATGAAAACGAATGGAGTTTTGAGGTTCATTTTCTACCGTATAATGTCCTTCAATGCTTAATTGCAACTGATCCCGCTGACCGGAAGCTATGATCTTATCCTGATTAAACTGAAAGGCAAAGTCTTCAAAGATGGGATTTTGCGAACGTAAAAATGCATTAAGCTCATCCTGCCCAATACGAATCGTATACGTTGTTCCAGTTGTGGATATGCCTCCGTTTTGTTTTTGGATAAAGTCAGGCAGGTTCTGCATGGCAGATGCCAATGCTTTGAAATATCGTTTCACCTCATAGATGCCGATATTCTCCCAATAGAGGGTCAGTTCATCCATCAGTTTCTGAATCGCTGCCGCATCTCCGCTGGTGGCTATTTGGGCATCTACTTCTTTTTGCAAGGTGACTACACGTTCCCGCTGGTTTTGAAGATTAGTCTTCATTTCGGTTAGTTCTGCTGTAGTCTGACGAATCTGAGTGGAAGTCTGTTGCAGGTTGCGGTACCAGTCCTGATACTTGTCCAGCACAGCCTGATCCCGTCCAATAATAATCTGGTAATAATCATACAGTACAAACAGGTCTTTGAATGACCGGGCTCCCAGGACAGTCATAAGAAGACTGTCGCGTTCTCCAGTATAGTAGGACCTCACTACAGCTCCGGCCCGATCTTGCTGAATATGTATCTGTTCTTCTTGATCCTGAAGCTGGACAGATAATGTCTCGTATTGTTGAGCCAGCTGCTTCTGTCTGCCTGCGATACGTTCAATTTCATGATCGATTTCAACGATGGATAGACTTTTTTGCAATATCTCACGTGTATCCTCAGGTGAAGACTCTCCATAGGCATAGGTTGAGGATAGTTGCAGGAATACGATGATGCATAATATAAATGCGGCAATGCCGTTATGACGTCTCACCGATCATTCTCCTTTCCACTTCTTCAATGACAATAGTACAGGCTAGTTGTCTTCCAGACAATATATGAAACAATTACGTGAATTATCCTTAGTGGTTACATAACACCATGAACAACCATTTAATCTGAACACAACAAAAAAGCAACCCGACAGATATCGGATTACTTTGATGCTGCAGGTGGATTATAGCGGCAAACCCATTTGGAATACGGTCCAGTAGCTGAACCCCGTGAATGTGACGATCATATAACCCCAGAAGAGCAATATGTACGTTCTTTCAGTAAATTTCAAGTATCCCAAAATGACAAAAAACGCAGTCTGCAGGAAAAAAAGCAAAGCCATTTCGACCAGATCTCCCGCAAAAGCCATCAGGCCAATCGCAAGCGTGAAGAACCCGAGTACCCGAAACATGCGTGCCACGGTAAATCCTCCTCTCCTAAGTACGTTCATAGATTGTCTACACAACATTATACCGGGAAAGGAAAAACGTGTAAACAAATTTGGATATGAAAGCGAATTCTTTTTTTGCTCAAAGTAAGTATAGAGGGATATGTTTTACGTGAGTCACGTATGAGCAAGCCTGAATGTGGAAATACATTTTAGTATGAAATCAATTCTATGAACTCTATGAGAGGCATAAGAATGAATGAAGCAGCTTTTATACCTAATTCACATACCGGGCTTCCGGTAATGCGGACGGTTATTTTAGGATGTTGTTAGGAGGGTATTATAGCATGACTGCAGTGAGACAGGATGCTTGGAGTACAGAGGACGATTTGATATTGGCTGAGGTTACTTTGCGTCATATTCGGGAAGGCAGTACACAATTGGCCGCTTTTGAAGAGGTAGGCGAAAAAATAGGCAGAACATCTGCCGCATGCGGTTTTCGCTGGAACAGTTGTGTACGTAAAAAGTATGATTCTGCCATCAGTAACGCCAAGGCACAACGACAAAAACGAAGTTATCTCAGAAAGCAACCAGCTATGCTCGGACCGCAGGTTGCAGCATTGTCTACCCTGGACACTGAAGAACATCTGTACAAATCAGATGGGATTTCAGACGATTCATTATCGATGGATGCAGTAATCCGCTTCCTGCGACAATGGAAGGGAACAGTGCAGGAGAGCAATCGTCAACTCAAGATGCTGGAGAAGGAGCTTCGCGAGAAAGAAGATGAATTGCTTGAACTACGTCTTGAGAATGACCGTCTTTCCAAGGAAGTGAATGAAGTGCAGACGGATTACCGTGTGGTGAATGACGACTACAAAGCTTTGATTCAGATTATGGATCGGGCTCGCAGACTCGCATTCTTGTCCGAAGAAGAAGAGGAACTTAAGACACGTTTCAAGATGGATGCCAACGGAAATCTGGAACGAATTGAGTAACAAATTCAGACGTTTGATTTGTGAAAGTCAGGTATAAACCCGCCACACCTCCGTTACAAAACGGCAGGTATGACGGGTTTTTAGTTTGGTGTTTTTGTTCTATTATAGATAATAGAAGAGAAACTACTGAAGCGGAGAGGAGTGCATCATATGATCATTGACATCGTAGGAGCGGGGGCACTGGGTCTTTTGTATGGCGGGAAACTGCTGGCGTCAGGTAACCAGGTCAGATTTTGGACCAGAACAACAGCTCAGGCAGACCTCCTCAGCCATAATGGAGTAACCATTGTAGAACAAGACGAGGAGATACATATTCTACCGGATCAAATACAGGCGAAACCAATAACTGAGCTGACTGACACATGGAAGAATACACCAGGAGAATGGTTACTGCTCATGGTTAAGCAGACAAGCATGGATGATTTCATTCATGAGATGAGTCCATTACAAGATCATGTGCTGAATATCGCTTGTTTTCAGAATGGGATGGGCCATCTGGCAAAACTTCAAGCCGCTTTGCCAAAGTCGCTTCTGTGTAGTGCAGTTACAACAGAAGGTGCGAAGCGTACACAAAGTCAGGTGACTCGTGCAGGTACAGGTGAAACCAGGCTGGGGAGGTACAACATACATATAGTAGCTTCTACCTCTATAGAGGAGAAGAGAACATTTACTCTGTCGGGATCGTTGCAGCAGGCAGGATTTGACTGTACAGTGTCGAATGAAATCGATAAGCTGATATACAGGAAACTATTGATTAATTCAGTCATTAACCCGCTCACGGCAGTATGGCGAATCCCTAATGGAGAATTGATCGTTAAAGAAGAACGAAAGAGGCTAATGCGCCAGTTATATGATGAAGTATTGTTAATCTACTCTGCAAGTGGAATATGTTTGGATCAGGATATGTGGGATCAACTGATATCGGTCTGTCGTTCTACTGCCACGAATACTTCCTCCATGCTCGCAGATGTTCTCGCTGGACGTGGTACAGAAGTGAGGTCAATTAACGGTCATATTGTAAATATGGCGCAGAAGTTGGACCTTGTTGCACCTACACATGAAATACTGCTTCATCTGATTGAAGGAATGCAACCGGAAGGAGTGAATTAATGGGACTTTTTATTGTGTTGAGCATATTGCCCTTTTTTCCGTTCTTTCTTGTCTATTGGGGCATGTACGTATGGAAAAAAGACAAACGGAACGCCATGCGGATGGCAATGGATGTAACTACTTTTTTTCTTGTTTTTTCAGTATCGGCGTTATTCAACTTAACATTTGATTCGAGTTTTGGTTTTTATCTGACATTATTACTCATACTACTAGCACTTGGATTTATCGGAGGTGCGCAAAATCGACTAAAGGGGAAGGTCGATGGGGGGAGGATGTTCCGGGCCGTATGGCGCATGGCCTTCATCATTATGAGTTTCGGGTATATTTTGTTTACTTTATTTGGATTATTTAGATACTTCATGAAACAGATGTAAGGTTACATAACGCAAAAGAGGCAAAAAATGTGTCGATTTTGTCGAATACTGAAAAAAACATTACTTTCTGAAAAAGTAATGTAGATTTTTTTGACCGGTGGTTGTATAATCTATAAACATATAAACCATATCAATTTAGGGGGAACGTGTTAGATGAAAAGGAAAAGTCTATTAGTCCTTTTGACGCTGATTTTGGCGTTCGGTACCGTACTTGCAGCGTGCGGATCGAAAAACGAAGGCACAGGTAACACCGATACTGGTTCTGCAAACGAAGGAAATGGTCTTGCTAAAGATCAAATTCTGAAAATCAACCTGTCAGCTGAGCCTCCTACGTTTGACCCGGCTCAAGCAAAAGACAGCCAAACTAACACAGTTTTGAAATTCTTGTATGAAGGTCTTGTACGCATCGATGCTGATGGAAAAGAAGCTCCAGGTGTTGCTAAAGACTGGACAATCTCCGAAGATGGGTTGAAATATGTTTTCAACCTTAACCCGGAAGCAAAATGGAGCAACGGTGATGCACTTACTGCTGAAGACTTTGTTCGTTCTTGGGAACGTGCTTTGAAACCGGAAACAGCTTCTCCATATGCTTACCAATTGTACTACATCAAAGGTGCAGAAGGCTTTAATATGAGCCAAGACAAAGACTTCAAAGGTACTAAAATCACAGATTTCTCACAAGTAGGCGTTAAAGCTACTGATGAGCACACACTTGAAGTAACGTTGGAAAACCCAACACCTTACTTCTTGGGTCTGACAGCATTCTACACGTACTACCCAGTACATGCATCTGCTGATACCAATGACAAATTCTTCACAGACTACAAAAACATGATCGTTAACGGCCCATTTGTAATGGATCAATACGCTAAAGGTCAAAAAATTGTTGTGAAGAAAAACGAAGGCTATCATGCAGCTGCTGACATCAAATTGGCTGAAATTAATATGTCCCTGACAAATAGTAGTGCTTCCGAACTGCAAGCTTACAAATCAGGACAATTGGACTACACTGGTGCACCTAACGGTGAAATTCCATCCGACCAAATTCCTTCTGTAAAAGCGGAATTGCCGGACGAGTTCAAAGCTACTGGTATTGCAAGTACGTACTACTACCAGTTCAACGTAAACGAAGCACCATTTAATAATGCTAAAATCCGTAAAGCATTTGCAATGTCCATTAACCGTCAGCTGATTGTTGACAAAGTAACACAAGGTGGACAAATTCCAGCATTCGGCTTTGTACCTCCAGGTATCCGTGGTGAAAACGGTGAATTCCGTGATGAGCACAAAGACGATTACTTCACTGAAAATGTGGACGAAGCTAAAGCATTGCTTGCTGAAGGTATGAAGGAAGAAGGCTACACAACACTGCCAGCAGTGACTTTGATCTACAACACAAGTGACGGTCACGCGAAAATCGCTTTGGCGGTTGCTGACATGTGGAAACAAAATCTTGGTGTTGATGTGAAAACAGAAAACCAAGAGTGGAAGGTCTTCCTAGATAACCGTCAAAAACAAAACTTCCAAGTTGCTCGTGCGGGCTGGTCTGCTGATTACAACGATCCGTTCAACTTCTTGGAAATGTGGAAAACTGGAAATACAAACAATGACTCCAAGTTTAGCAACGCACAGTATGATAAAGACCTCGAAGATACTGTAAAAACAACTGATGTTGCTGCACGTATGAGTGCTTTTGCTGACGCAGAGAAAGTTCTGATTCAAGATGAAATGGGCGTTATGCCAATCTATTACTACACTAACGTATCTTTGACTAAGCCTTACCTGAAAGGTGTACAACTTGATTTCAGTGGAGCTATTGACTACACTCGTGCATATCTGGAAGAGAAATAAGTTGTTCTGAAGTCTAATATGATTACTTCGGGATATATATGTGGAATTCCATATATATCCCGATTTTTTTGTATGTGCACCGATTTTCCTTATAATTCTTGAAATTTCCGATAAATGGATTGGACTTTATTTCTGTCTAATTCTACAATCGATTTGTATACAAAATATTGTTTGTGGAGGTGTGCAAGGGTTGGTTAAGTACGTATTGAAAAAACTACTATTTATGCTGCTATCTCTTTTCATACTCGCATCAGCTACCTTTTTCCTGATGAAGGCCATTCCGGGTGATCCTTTTACATCCGAAAAAAGAGTATCACCTGAAATTCGGGCCCTTCTTGAGGTGAAATATGGTCTGGACAAGCCGATGTATGAACAATACCTGAAGTATATGGGTGGTATTTTAAAGGGAGACTTCGGGGTTTCAATGAACTACCTTAATCAAAGCGTGTCTGACATGATTGTCCAGACTTTCACCGCTTCGCTGAAGCTTGGAATCTTTGCGATCATTATCTCCATTATTGTTGGTGTGTTGCTGGGTCTTCTGGCAGCGGTTTACCATCGCAAATTGCTTGATGATGTCACGATGGTCTTTGCCGTTATAGGTATTGCTGTTCCGAGCTTCTTGCTTGCTTCACTATTGCAGTATCTCTTTGCTACTAAATTAGGCTGGTTTAACGTTATGGGCTTTGATGGTCCATTGGATTATGTTCTTCCGGTTGCAGCGCTATCTGCATCTCCGATTGCTTTTATCGCTCGTTTGACGCGTTCAAGCATGCTTGAAGTATTACATGCAGATTATATCAAAACAGCTAAAGCCAAAGGTCTGAAATGGCCTGCAATTATGTTTAAACACGTTGTAAGAAACGGTATTCTACCAGTAGTAACTTATGTTGGTCCAATGACAGCGAATATCATCACAGGTTCCGTTGTAATTGAACAGATCTTTAACATCGGGGGAATTGGTAAAGTATTCGTAGAGAGTATCACAAACCGTGATTACACTATGATCATGGGGATTACGATTTTCTATGGTATCCTCCTGATGTTGGCTCGTTTCTTTACGGATATCGCTTACGTGCTGATTGATCCTAGAATTAAGCTGGAAAGCCGGAAGGGGGCATAACGTTGTCTGGCACGAATAATAAAAAGAATGAAACGGCGAACACGAACCTGACTAGTCAGGCAGCGGTTAAACCGCAAGAAAGTGTATCCCTTTTTAAAGATGCCATGTACAGACTTGCAACCAATAAGGCTGCTATGATCAGTCTGAGTGTATTGGTTCTTGTCGTGATTTTCTCTTTGATTGGTCCAACTTCTTTGTTTACAAGTTATAATTATTATTCCAATGATTTGTTGAATGCCAATGCAGCGCCGAGTGCGGAGCACTGGTTCGGTACGGACGAGCTTGGTCGTGACGTGTGGGTAAGAACTTGGGTAGGAGCACGTGTATCCCTTACTGTAGGTTTGGCCGCAGCCTTGATTGACCTTGTTATCGGGGTTATTTATGGAGCGATCATGGGTTTCTACGGTGGACGTGTAGATGGAATTATGAACAAGTTTTCCGAAATCCTTTACTCATTGCCGTACATGCTTGTTGTAATTTTGTTGCTGGTTGTACTGGAACCAAGTCTGACAACGATTATCATTGCCCTCACCATCACAGGCTGGATCAGCATGTCATGGATTGTGCGTGGTGAAATTATGCAACTCAAAAACAGAGACTTTATTCTTGCTGCAAGGTCCATGGGAGCAAGCACAGGGCGTCAATTGTTCCGTCATTTGCTACCCAATGCAATAGGACCGATTCTTGTAACATTAACATTGTCTATTCCAAATGCAATCTTTGCCGAAGCGTTCCTGAGCTTCCTTGGATTGGGTGTATCAGCACCAAGATCTTCACTTGGTTCTATGATCAATGATGCACTTACAGGCTGGACGCTATTCCCGTGGCGGATGTGGTTCCCAGCAGGTCTGATGGTTCTTACAATGCTTGCATTTAACTTGCTCGGAGACGGTCTGCGCGACGCACTAGATCCGAAATTACGTAAATAGAAACAGGAGGTGGGATTATGGAGCCGATTTTAACTGTCAAAGACCTGAGTGTGTCGTTCTCAACACGTTCTGGTGAATTTGATGCCGTTAAACATGTGAGTTTTGAACTTGGCAAAGGAGAGACGCTGGGGATCGTAGGTGAATCGGGTAGTGGTAAGAGTGTTACCGCCCAAACCATCATGAAATTGATTCCCTCCCCGCCTTCGAAGGTCAAAAGCGGAGAAATTACTTTTCACGGGCAAGACCTGCTGAATAAGACAGACAAACAAATGGAAGCGATTCGTGGTAAAGATATCGGTATGATCTTCCAAGATCCAATGACTTCATTGAATCCTACCATTAAAGTTGGTAAACAAATTACTGAAGTATTGCGCAAGCATCAGAACATGTCCAAACAAGCGGCGAATAAAGCGGCTTTGGAGATGCTGGAACTTGTAGGTATTAAAAATGCGGCTATTCGCATGAATCATTATCCTCACCAATTCTCTGGTGGTATGCGTCAGCGTGCCATGATTGCGATCGCGCTTGCATGTCGTCCATCTCTTCTGATTGCGGATGAGCCGACAACTGCACTTGACGTTACAATTCAGGCTCAAATTCTGGATGTCATGAAAGACATGCAGCAAAAGCTGGGAACATCGATCATGCTGATCACGCATGACCTTGGTGTCGTAGCGGGTATGTGTGACCGTGTTGTTGTTATGAAGGAAGGCGAAGTTGTTGAAACAGGAACAACTGCTGAAATCTTTAGTAACCCTCAACATCCATACACCATTAAATTGCTGAATGCTCTGCCTCGTCTGGACGAGCCCAAAAAGGAAAAACCAGCTCCGGCTGGTATTATCAAAGGCAGCAATAAGCCTCTGGTACAAGTGAAAAACTTGAAACAGTACTTTAATTTGGGTAAAGGTAACATTCTCAAAGCGGTCAATGACGTAAGCTTTGATATCTTTGAAGGTGAAACACTTGGCGTTGTAGGCGAGTCTGGCTGTGGTAAATCAACAACAGGTCGTACCATTCTTCGTCTTTATGAGCCAACTGGCGGAAATGTTAACTTCAACGGAACGGATATCTATAAGTTGTCCCCGCGCAAAATGAAAGAAATGCGTAAAGATATGCAGATGATCTTCCAAGATCCATATGCATCTCTTAACCCGCGTTTTAATGTTATGGATATTATCGGAGAGTCACTCGATATTCATGGCCTGGCTTCCAGCTCTAAAGAGCGCAAGAGACGAGTGGAGGAACTGCTTGATCTTGTAGGTTTGAATCCAAGTCATGCACTTCGTTATCCACATGAATTCTCCGGTGGTCAAAGACAACGGATCGGGATTGCGCGTGCACTTGCTGTAGACCCTAAATTCATCATCTGTGATGAGCCATTGTCTGCACTGGATGTATCCATTCAGGCGCAGGTCGTTAAATTGCTTGAAGAACTTCAGCAACGTCTCGGCTTGACATACCTGTTTATTGCGCATGACTTGTCAATGGTTAAACATATCAGTGACCGTGTAGCTGTAATGTACATGGGTAAAGTGGTTGAGCTCGCAGAAAGTGAAGAACTGTATGCGAACCCTGTCCACCCTTACACCAAAACATTGCTTTCCGCGATCCCTGTACCTGATCCGGAAGTGGAAGCGAACAAACGTCGCATCTTGCTGCCAGAAGAGCATATGAGCCCGATTCAGAATGGATCTGGCGGTCCTGCAAATGATCCGTACAACCTGGAAAATTCTCAATTGATTGAGGTTTCCAAAGGTCACTGGGTTGCAGAACCTTACGTATAATAGGAATATTAAAGCGATATGCTATTATTGATGTATTAAATGCCGCCGACTCGTTCGGCGGTTTTTTTCGTATTTTGATCACTTTCTTTTGACGAAGCGGCCTTGAATTCGGTACAATCAAGAAAGGCTCTTTGAAGCAGAATAGGAGGCAGACCTCATGAACGGTATTACCGAGGCACTCCGCAGCGGATCAAGACTTGCAGAAGATTATATCTGTTCAAGAGACGCTGCGCGTGGCCTTTACGAGTATGACATTCGCTGGGAATCAGGACTTCAGGCGCGTGCCGAGTGGGTGGATCAATCGGAAAACACACGTATTGATCGTCGTGATCTGGCAGAGTATTTACGTATATATAATAAGCGGGTGAACGACCATGGAGAGGTTCATGCGTCCATCACACGTCTTGCAGAACAAGATGCACTAGTGGTTACAGGAGGACAGCAGAGCGGTCTGTTGACCGGACCTCTGTTCGTCATATACAAAGCCGCCAGCGTAGTGGCAGCTGCGCGTGAAGCGGAAGAAAGACTTCAACGCCCGGTAGTCCCAGTATTTTGGATTGCCGGTGAAGACCATGACTGGGATGAGGTTAACCACACTTATCTACCTGATCATCAGGGAGACATGAAGAAGGTTAAGTTACAAGGACGATTCGCAGGAAGGGATTCTGTGAGTAATGTTCATGTGGATTCGCAGCAGTGGGTGAATGTACTCGAACAGGTGGAACATCTTTTACCTGATACGATACATAAACCAGGACTGATGAAATGCATCACAGAGATCCATCAATCCAGTTCAAATCTGAGTGATGCGTTTGCTCGCATGATATCTGCCTTGTTTGCCAGTAGTGGACTTGTTCTAATGGATGCATCGGATCCAGATTTACGCAGGTTGGAACAGCCCGTGTTTGAGCGGTTGATACGAAAAAATGAAGTGCTGCGCAGCGCATACACACAAGGTGCTTCGCTGGTACAACAAGCTGGTTATGCTATGCCTGCAGAAGTAGCGGAGGATGGAGCCAATCTGTTCTATATTCATGAAGGTACGCGTCTGCTCTTGTTGTTGAAGGACGGTCTATATAGTGATCGCAAAGGTTTGGTTTCTTTCACAGAGGAACGTTTGCTTCAGGAACTGGGAGAACATCCGGAGCGCTTCAGTAACAACGTATTGACACGACCATTAATGCAAGATTCCGTGTTGCCTGTAGCCGCTGTTATTTTGGGGCAAGGTGAAATTGCATATTGGGGTTTGACTCGGGAAGCATTCCGTCAGTTCGGCCTGCAAATGCCCATTTTGTTGCCGCGGTTGTCTTTCACCATTATGGAAGATGTTCATCACAAACATATGAAACAATATGGACTTTCTTTTCAGGATGTTCAATATCATATGGAAAAAAAGAAGGAGCAGTGGCTCGCACAGCAGGAGACGTTCCAGGTAGATGAACAGTTTGACAAGGTTCAGGAGGCGTTTCTTGATCTGTATGGACCGTTGCTAGATGAGATTGCGGAGATTCATCCTGGGCTGGAACGAATTGGCGATACCAATTTGAGTAAAATCAACGAGCAAATGCAGTATCTGAAACAGCAGACTCACAAAGCTATCGAAGATAAACACCATGTGAGTCTAAGGCACTGGAACGGCATTCAAAACTCCTTATTCCCAATGGGCAAACCACAGGAACGAGTACATAATGCACTCTTTTACCTGAATCGTTATGGCACCGAGTGGATCGATGAACTGATTAAGGCCTCAAGTGAATTCCTTGGAGAGCACAAGGTTATTGCACTATAGAGCTCTTTATAATAGAAGAAACACATAAACAAGGAGGATATGAAATGACTACACCTGCGTTGCAAAACAGTATTGTTAAAGATATGGGACTCGCTTCAGAGGGTCATCTGAAAATAGACTGGGTAGAGGCACATATGCCGGTATTAAACCGCATTCGTCGCCAATTCGAACAGGATCTGCCTTTCAAAGGTTTGAAGGTCGCGATTTGTCTTCATCTGGAGGCAAAAACAGCTTACTTGGCAAAAGTGATCCAAGCGGGTGGGGCGGAAGTAACGATTACGCACAGTAACCCATTGTCTACACAAGATGATGTCTGCGCAGCATTAGTGGAAGACGGTGTTACAGTATATGCGAAATACAATCCGGAACCTGCGGAATTCAAATCTTTGCAACTGCGTGCCCTTGAAGTGAAGCCTGATCTCATTATTGATGATGGCGGAGACTTTGCAACCATTATTGCATCCGAGCGCCCTGACCTCGCAGCAACAATTCGCGGCGGAGCAGAAGAAACGACAACGGGTATTATTCGTTTGAAAGCATTGGCGAAAGAAGGCCAATTGAAGTTTCCAATGGTTGCAGTTAATGACGCATACTGCAAGTATCTGTTCGATAATCGCTACGGTACAGGACAATCTGCATTCGACGGAATTATTCGTACAACCAACTTGGTTATCGCTGGTAAAAACGTAGTGGTAGCAGGTTATGGCTGGTGTGGTAAAGGTGTAGCGATGCGCGCCAAAGGTCTTGGTGCGAATGTGATCGTAACCGAGATCGATCCAATCAAAGCGGTAGAAGCACACATGGACGGGTTCCGGGTCATGACAATGGTGGAAGCCGCCAAATTGGGCGATTTCTTTATTGCGGTTACAGGCAATAAGGATGTTATCACAGGGGAGCATTACGATGTGATGAAGGATGGAGCGATCCTGAGTAATGCAGGTCACTTTGATGTTGAAGTGAATAAACCTGAACTGGCTAAACGTTCGGAATCGATTCGCACAGTTCGCCGCAACATTGAGGAATATCGTTTCAAAGACGGTCGTAAGATGTACCTTCTTGCAGAAGGTCGTCTTGTGAACCTGGGTGCAGCAGATGGTCACCCTGCCGAAATCATGGATACGACGTTTGCCTTGCAGGCACTTGGTCTGCGTTATGTGAGTGAGAATTATGAAAACTTGGGTAAAAACGTTGTTAATGTACCTTATGATATTGACCAGCAGGTTGCCAGCTATAAACTTGAAAGCCTGAATATTGGCATCGACTCCTTGTCAACTGAGCAAGTGAAATACCTGGATAGCTGGAAATTTTAAGCACTATCCAATAATTACAAGCTGATGAAATGATTCAATAGGTATAGAATGGTTTATTGATGATATGGCTCATGTGCGGGTAGACATACGATTGCCCGTTTACGGGAAGCGTCTTTGATCCTGAGTGACAGGATCAAGGACGTTTTTTTATGCTGAAAAATTAAAAAATCAAGTCATGCAAGAAGGGTTTTGATTTTTTTGTGCGAATCTATTATGCTTAGGTGGTGGAAAGTGGGGCAAAGTGGGAGAAACGGGTGAGGAGTGAGTGGGCCAATGTTTATGGGGGAGTTCCAACATAGCATTGATGATAAGGGTCGGGTTATCATTCCGGCTAAATTCCGCGAATCTCTGGGATCGTCTTTCGTTGTCACACGGGGTTTGGACCAGTGTCTTTTCGTGTACCCCATGGAGGAGTGGGGGGTCATGGAACAGAAGCTCAAAGCACTGCCATTGATGAAATCTGATGCACGTGCGTTTACCCGGTTTTTTTTCTCGGGTGCAACCGAATGTGAACTGGACAAACAGGGCAGGGTAAATCTGCCGGGCAATTTAAGAGAGTATGCCAAGCTGGACAAGGATTGTGTTGTTCTTGGCGTGTCGAACCGGGTGGAGATTTGGAGCAAAGGCATATGGGAGAGTTATTTCAATCAATCCGAAGAAGCATTCAACGACATTGCCGAAAAGCTGGTCGATTTTAATTTTGATTTATAAAGTCAGGAGGGGTGCAGGTTGTTTCACCACATAACCGTACTCAAAGAAGAGGCAACAGAGGGATTAAACATCAAGCAGGACGGTATATACGTGGACTGCACTTTAGGCGGTGGCGGACATAGCTCCGTGATTGCTTCCAAGCTCGGTCCAGGGGGACGTCTGATCGCACTTGATCAGGATGATTGGGCTTTGGATAATGCTCGCGAGAAGCTCGCTGCTTATGGAGAACGTGTAACATTGGTGAAAACCAATTTTCGGGATCTGGAACAGGTACTCAAGGATCTGGATGTACCAATGATGGATGGTGTGCCACAGGTCGACGGTATTTTGTACGACTTGGGTGTGTCATCTCCGCAATTTGATGAAGGAGAACGTGGATTCAGTTACAATCACGATGCTCCGCTCGATATGCGAATGGACCAGGATGCAATGCTGACGGCCAAAGAGATTGTGAATGAGTGGCCAGAAGAAGAGATTGCTCGAATTTTGTATCGCTATGGTGAAGAGAAGTTTTCGAGAAGAATTGCCCGTGTTATCGTCGGAAAACGAGCGCAGTCTACCATTGAGACGACAGGTGAACTCGTGGAACTGATCAAGGAAGGCATCCCGGCGGCAGCTCGACGTACTGGTGGACATCCTGCCAAACGCAGCTTCCAGGCACTACGCATTGCTGTCAACGATGAGTTGGGTGCGTTTGAGGAAGGTTTGCATCAGGCTGTTCGTTGTCTGGCACCAGGAGGACGTGTATCTGTTATTACCTTCCACTCCCTTGAGGATCGGATATGTAAACAGATTTTCAGCAGTTATCTGGAAAAATGTACATGTCCACCCGATTTTCCGTTGTGTGTATGCGGCGGCAAGGGGACCCTGCGATTAGTTAACAGAAAACCGTTGATTCCAACGGAAACGGAATTGACCGAAAATTCACGTGCTCGTTCAGCCAAGCTGCGCGTAGCCGAGAAATTGTAGATCAAGAGTGGAGGAGAGAATCGGAGTATGGCATATACACGTGGTAATCTCGCTGTAAAAGAAAAAGCGTCCCAGGAACGTGTGACCCAGCAACGATACAAAGAAACCACCAAAGTGGTGACCCGTCGTACGGGTCTTCCGGCGCGCGAGAAGATTTTGTATCTGATTACCCTGGTTGCAGTTATCCTTGTTGGAGGAGCCTTGATGTCTCGTTATGCTCATATCTACGATCTGAACAAGCAGGCGCAGTCCACTATTTCGGATATCAAGGTGTATGAAAAGACGATCGCAGACCTGCAGGTGGAAAAAGAAACATTGAACAACCAGGTTATCGAAAATGCAAAACAACTTGGTTACGTTGAAGCTTCCGGTAAGGATGTCATTTATGTACCTCGCTCAACAAGTACGAAATCAACTGGTACTGAGTCGTCCTCGAATACAGCAAGCAGTAAGTAAAGAGGTGTTCCGATGATAAAAAGAATAAAGATGCGCACGTTGCTTATAGGGGGATGTATTACCCTCTTTTTTCTTGTACTCGTAACCCGAATCTTTTTCATTCAAGTTGTGAATGGCGGTGTATGGCAGGAACGGGCAGCCGGTTTGGTAGAGCGGGAACAGACGATTAAGGCTGCACGTGGAACGATTACGGATCGAAATGGTAACATTTTGGCTACTGACGCGCCTGCGTATACGGTTTCTGTTAATCCGTTATTAATTAATGAACTTGGAATTCAGGATGTTGTTACGGAGAAACTTTCTGCCCTTCTTGGGAAAAATGAGAGTGAGATGCGTGCTCTGGTCACAGCCAAAAATAAAGATGGAGTCTTCTATCAGCAACGTGAAGTACGCAGTGAAGGATATAAGATAAGTCCTGAACTTGCTGCACAAGTCAACGAGTTGCGTGAAGAACTGCAAGATGAATATAAGGCGCGTAATGCAATTGTGATGGCTCAGGAGTCGAAGCGTTTTTACCCTGAAGAAACACTTGCCTCTCACCTCTTGGGATATATGAGCCGTGATGGGAAAGCTGTCAATGGACTTGAAGTCTCATATGATGAAGCACTGACTGGTACAGACGGATATCTGAATTATCAGAAGGATGCCAAAGGCATTAAACTTCCGGATTCACAGGATAACTATCTGCCACCTCAGAATGGTAAAAACCTTACGCTAACCATCGATGACACGATCCAGTTCTACATTGAGGATGCAATGAAAGAAGCCGTTGCCAAATATAATCCACTGAGTATGACGGTCATTGCAGCAGACCCGAGCACGATGGAGATTCTAGGCATGGCGAATTGGCCAACTTTTAACCCGAATTCGTATGGGAGTACACCTGATCAAAAGAATTTTATCAATCATGCTACTCAATCCATCTATGAGCCAGGTAGTACATTCAAAATAGTTACGCTGGCAGGGGCTGTAGAAGAAAAACTTTTCGATCCCAATGCAAGTTTCGAATCCAAACGCATGTATATCGGTGGTTTCCCAATTAGTGATAATGGACATGCCTATGGTTGGATATCTTATCTTGAAGGTGTCAAACGGTCAAGTAACATTGCCTTTGTTAACTTGGGTTATAACATGCTTGGTGGTGAACGTCTGCGTCATTACATAGACGAATTCGGTTTTGGTAAAAAGACAGGTATTGATCTACCGAATGAGTCAGCGTCACCGATCAAGCCACTTGTATACAAATCTGAGATTGCCACGGCAGCCTATGGGCATGGTCTTGTACAGGTAACACCAATTCAACAGGTCGCAGCCATCTCTGCGATCGCCAACGGCGGCAAATTGCTGGAGCCACATCTGGTGAAGGAGATCAAGAACCCGAATGATGGGACAACGGAAGTGATCAAACCTAAAGTTGTTCGTCAGGTGATTTCCAAGGAATCTTCTAAACTGGTGAGTGGTTATTTGGAACAAGTGGTTGCAGACCAAACGATTGGTACTGGTCGTAACGCCTATATTGAAGGTTACCGTGTAGCTGGTAAGACAGGTACGGCAAGAAAGGTTGTTAATGGAGCATACAGCAAGTCAAAAGACGTTGTATCGTTTATTGGATTCGCGCCCGTGAATAATCCTAAGATTGCTATACTTGTTGTCATTGACCAACCGGATGGAACCAACATTGGGGGAGGAACCGCAGCTGCACCGGTGTTCAAAAAGATTGTCAGCCAGACTCTTCAATATATGGGAATACCCAAAGATACAGCCAAAACTCCTGACAAAAAGTCAAAAGAAGTCTCTGTCGTGCAAGCCAAGGCACCTGACTTGAGTGGCAAGACAGCCAAACAGGCCAGAAGCCAGCTTCTAAGCGCAGGTATTGCTTATGTGACTCTTGGTCAAGGTGATAATGTAATTCGGCAGTATCCGGTTGCAGGCGCTTCTATGAATCCAGGACAACGAATCTATCTGCTAACGGAAGAAAGCAGCAAGATGAAGATTCCCGATCTAACAGGTGAATCTCTCCGTGATGCCCTTGAAGTGCTTTCTCTCATGAAGGTGGGGGTTACGGTCAAGGGTGAGGGCTATGTCGTGAAGCAAACCGAGCAGGTCGCAGGTGAGCAGAGAACTGTGCAGTTGAACTTGCAAACTGCCAAAGCTGCAGTGACAGGTATAGCCGATGAGGCTCCGATCTCTTCTGATCCGTCGTCAGAAGCTGAAGTGGAGGAACAAGAGCCTTCGGGCGGAGAAGGTAAAACCGACGGAACAGACAAAACAGATAAAACAGATAACAACAAGGCTCCTGCCAATGAATCCGAATCCTCTAATGATCCAGCCACAAACGGAGCTTCGCTTCCATAGGGAGCTCTGACAGCTTGTTCTAACCCCCGGTTGTCCTGAATATTCATGAATGGAACGAATGTCATGATTTTGGGACGAGTGGGGGGATCTTTTCGTGAAAGGATCAAGCGTAAATCTGCGGCGCAGGTTGCTATGGAGTTTAATGATTTTAGTTTTGTTATTTTCGGCCCTGATGATCAGGCTTGCTTATGTACAGCTCGGGGAAGGCCCTGAATTGTCAGCAAAAGCAGAAGAATCCTGGCGGCGTAATATTCCTTACTCAGCCAAGCGGGGGGAGATCCTGGATCGAAATGGAACCTCTCTGGCCTATAATGTGACAACACCGACCATTATGGCCATTCCGGCTCAGGTTAAAGAAGCTGAAAAGACAGCTAAAGCGCTGGCCCCATTGCTTGGGATGACGGAAGAAAAAGTGCTCGCAACCATCAAGAAACGAGAACTCATTGTACGACTACAACCCGGCGGCCGCAAAATTACGATGGAGAAAGCTCAGCGCATCCGTGATTTGAAGCTTCCGGGTATCGTTGTTGCTGAGGACAATAAACGTTTTTATCCTTATGATGATTTGGCTGCCCATATTCTTGGTTTTACGGGCATTGATAATCAGGGCTTAACAGGTGTCGAGAAGAAATATGATGAGAAGCTGAATGGTTTGAATGGCAGTGTGTCCTACTTGTCCGATGCGGCCGGAAGGCTAATGCCGGGCTCATCCGAGAAGTATGTGGAACCGAAGGACGGCCTTAACCTCAAGCTGACCATTGATAAATCCATTCAGTCCATCATGGAGAGAGAATTGGATCAGGCCATGGTGAAGTTCCAGGCGAACTCAGCATTGGCCATAGCGATGAATCCCAAAACGGGTGAAATCTTGGGGATGTCCAGCAGGCCGGGATACGAACCTGCCGATTATCAGCAATATCCAGCGGAGATATACAATCGTAATTTACCGATCTGGATGACCTACGAGCCCGGCTCCACATTTAAGATCATTACTTTGGCAGCAGCGCTTGAAGAGAAAAAGGTCAATCTGCAACAGGATCAATTTTTTGATCCCGGATATGTTGAGGTGGGTGGAGCCCGTCTGCGTTGCTGGAAAAAGGGCGGCCACGGAAGTCAGACCTTCTTACAAGTTGTGGAGAACTCATGTAACCCGGGCTTTGTGGCTTTGGGGCAGAGGCTGGGCAAAGAATCGCTCTTCTCCTATATTAAAGATTTTGGTTTCGGTACCAAGACAGGGATCGATCTCAGCGGAGAAGCCAGTGGAATTCTGTTCAAACTGTCCAGAGTGGGACCTGTCGAGCTTGCAACGACTGCTTTTGGTCAAGGTGTATCGGTAACGCCCATTCAGCAAGTAGCAGCTGTGTCAGCGGCCATCAATGGGGGTAAACTTTACAAGCCTTATGTTACAAAAGCGTGGGTTCATCCGGTGACGGGAGAAGTCATGGAAGAAGCCAAGCCGGAACTGGTTCGTCAGGTGATCTCGGAGAATACGTCCAAGCAAGTACGTGAAGCACTCGAGAGTGTTGTCGCCAAAGGCACAGGACGTCCAGCGTTCATTGATGGATACCGGGTCGGTGGCAAAACAGGTACAGCCCAGAAGGTCATCAACGGACGTTATTCCTCAACCGAGCATATCGTATCCTTTATCGGATTTGCACCTGCAGATGACCCTCAGATTGTAGTCTATACCGCTGTGGATAATCCCAAAGGAATTCAGTTCGGAGGCGTGGTTGCCGCCCCGATTGTGCAGAACATCCTTGAAGATGCGTTGCATTATATGAATGTCCCTGTGCGGAAGGATCAGGTCGCCAAAGAATACAAGTATGGTGAAACCAAAATCGTGACAGTCCCAGACCTGACAGGAGCTACTGTTGAAGATCTGTACGAAGACCTGAACATGAATTTTATGCTGGCGAAGTCTGGCAGTGGTAAATACGTAATTAATCAGGCACCTAAGCCTGGGGCGAGGGTAGATCAGGGATCAACCATCCGCATTTATATGGGGAATGTACTGAACGATGCACATGATCACACAAAGGATGAATAACGGGGCTTAGGGGTAGTTTGAAGCTTCTAGCGCAACAAAATTCATCCAGGTGCGTTTCATTATTGGGTTGTATTGACGATATTAATAAATACAGACATATGTTAAAACAGAAGTATAATTGGAAAAGTGAGGTTATTCATGTGCTTTTAAAACAATTTGCATCGATGCTGACCACCGCCCGCCTCGTGGGCGAATCAAATACAGAATGCCAAAACCTTCAGACAGATTCCCGGCAGGTAAAACCGGGTGATCTGTTTATCTGTCTTCCGGGACATACGGTAGATGGTCATGATTATGCAGAAAAAGCTGTAAATGCAGGTGCAGTTGCATTGGTGGTTGAACGGCAGCTGGATCTGCCTGTACCACAATTGCTGGTGAAGGACAGCCGATTTGCGATGGCTGTTCTGGCAGATTTCTTTTTTGACTCGCCAAGCCAGAAGATGAATATGATTGGTGTAACGGGAACGAACGGAAAAACAACGACCACCTATTTAATTGAAAAAATCATGAGTGATTACGGGCGCAAGACGGGATTGATCGGTACCATTCAAATGCGGTATGACGGTCGCACCTACCCGATGTCAGGAACAACACCAGAGGCGCTTGATCTGCAGCGTAGTCTGCATGATATGGTTCAGAAGGGTACGGACTGCTGTGTTATGGAAGTTTCTTCTCACGCGTTGGAACAAGGGCGAGTAAAGGGAACGAATTTCCGTACTGCGGTATTCACTAACCTGACGCAGGATCATTTGGACTACCACCATTCAATGGAGGAATATCGCGGGGCCAAAGGATTGTTCTTTGCACGACTGGGTAACGGTTATACGGAAGATGTCTCACAGCGTAAATTCGCTGTTATCAATGCAGATGACCCGGCAGCGGATTATTTCATCTCTGTGACTGCGGCTGAAGTGATTACATATGGCATGGGTGAAAAGGCGGATGTACGCGCATCCCAAATCTCAATCACGTCTCAGGGAACTTCCTTCCACGTGGATACATTTGCAGGCAGCGCGGATATTCGCTTGCGCATGGTAGGCAAATTCAATGTGTACAATGCAATGGCAGCAATCTCTGCAGCGCTGGTGGAAGGTATTCCGCTGGAAGAGATCAAGCGCAGTCTGGAGACGGTTCCGGGCGTGGATGGACGTGTTGAAGGAGTGGACGAAGGACAGCCATTTGCTGTTATTGTCGATTATGCCCATACACCGGATGGACTGGAGAATGTGTTGCGGACGGTGAAAGAATTTGCTGAAGGGCGTGTAATCTGCGTGTTTGGCTGTGGTGGTGACAGGGACCGTACCAAACGTCCTCTCATGGGGAAAATTGCTGCGAATTATAGTGATTTTGTACTGGTTACTTCCGATAATCCACGGACAGAAGATCCGGATCTGATTCTCAAAGACATTGAACAGGGCCTGATTGAAGAATCCGTTCCTGCTGAACGTTATACGATGATTGTGGATCGACGCCAGGCGATTCATGAAGCTATTGAAATGGCAAGCCCAGCCGATGTAGTATTGATTGCGGGCAAGGGTCACGAGACCTATCAGATTATCGGCACAACCAAAACCGATTTTGATGACCGAATCATAGCCAAAGAAGCGATAAGGGGCAAATCCAATTGATAAAAAGAACATTGGCACAATTGGCCGAGATGTGTGGAGGAACATTAAGTGATGTTGCCGCTCATGGCAATGTAATGGTCGAAGGGGTGTTTACCGATTCGCGTAAACCTCTGGAAGGCAGTTTATTTATTCCGCTAGTGGGTGAAAGGTTTGACGGACACGAATTTGTGCAAGCCTGTCTAGAGAAGGGGGCTGCAGGCGCGATCTGGCAAAAGGATCATGGTATTCCGCCACAAGGAGCTGTCATTGTTGTTGACGACACACTTGTCGCACTGCAAGCACTCGCATCGGCTTATCTAACGGAGAATAAAGCGGCTGTAGTCGGCATCACAGGCAGCAACGGCAAGACAACAACAAAGGACATCGTGGATGCCATTCTCTCAACGACGTTCAAAGTGCATAAGACACAAGGCAACTTTAATAATCACATTGGTTTACCACTGACTGTACTAAGCATGGACCCGGATACCGAGATTATCATTTTGGAGATGGGTATGAGTGGTCGCGGGGAAATTAACGATTTGTCGGTTATTGCTCAGCCAGATGTAGCGATTATAACCAATATTGGTGAATCTCATCTGCTTCAGCTGGGGTCCAGATTGGAGATTGCCAGAGCCAAAGCCGAGATTGCCGCGGGATTGAAGCCTGGCGGGTTACTGATCTACAACGGAGACGAGCCTTTAATTGCACAAGTCCTTGAAGAGCCCGCAACGAAACAACCTGAGGGATTGCAGCGGTTTACATTTGGTCTGCAAACCGATAATGATGACTATCCTACCGGAATTATGAATGCGCAGAACGGTGTAGTTTTCACCACCAAACAGTCTGGAGAACATGCATTTACGCTACCTCTGCTGGGAACGCATAATGTCGTTAACTGTCTGGCTGCTTTGGCTGTAGCCCGTCATTTCAAAGTGACGACAGAGCAGATTGCAGCGGGATTGTCTCGCTTGAAACTGACAGGCATGCGTATTGAGGTTACTCAAGGCGTTAGTGGTCTAACCCTGCTGAATGATGCATACAATGCAAGTCCAACCTCCATGAAGGCCGCAATTGATGTACTAGAGGGTCTGAAAGGATACCGCATGAAAGTGGCTGTGCTTGGTGATATGCTTGAACTTGGACCTGAAGAACAGAATCTGCATCTTGGAATTGGTGAGTATATTACATCTGCCAAAATGGACATGGTGCTCGTATATGGTCACCTATCAGCACATATTGCTGAAGGAGCAAGAAAGCATATGCCGGCAGAGGCTGTGCATGCTTTTATAGATAAAGAAGAAATGACCCGTTATCTACTGGAGAAACTACATCCCAGAGACGTTGTCTTGTTCAAAGCTTCAAGAGGCATGAAGCTGGAGGACGTGGTCGAAGCACTACAAATAGCACCATTACAGAATCGAGTAGACTAGAGGGGTGAACCCATGGATTTTCAGGTATTACTGTTAACAATCGGCGTTTCATTTATTCTGGCGGTGATTGCCGCACCGCTCCTGATTCCGCTGTTACGCCGGATGAAATTCGGACAGCAAGTTAGGGAAGATGGGCCTCAGAGCCATTTGAAAAAAAGCGGAACACCTACAATGGGTGGTGTCGTCATTTTGGTTGCGTTCACATTGGCCTTTTTGAAATTTTCGGCAGTCAAGAATACAGACTTTTATGTCTTGCTTGTGGCTACGCTGGGATTCGGGCTTATAGGTTTCCTGGATGACTACATCAAAATTGTGTTCAAACGTTCGCTGGGACTGACGGCCAGACAAAAAATGCTGGGTCAATTGTTCTTCAGTGCAGTGATGTGTTTCTTGCTGATCCAGAATGGACACAGCACAGCCATCTCTATTCCGGGTACGTCATTCTCGTTTGACTGGACCGGATGGTTCTATTATCCGTTTGTTGTATTCATGATGCTTGCTATTACCAATGCCGTTAACTTTACCGACGGTCTGGATGGTTTGCTATCAGGGGTAAGTGCGATTGCCTTTGGCGCGTTTGCCATTGTGGCGATGCAAGCGACGTCGATGCCGGCAGCAGTGTGTGCAGCAGCGATGATCGGAGCTGTGCTTGGTTTTCTGGTATACAATGCACATCCGGCTAAAGTGTTTATGGGAGACACCGGTTCTCTGGGTATTGGTGGTGCGATTGGTGCGGTAGCCATTGTAACCAAGACAGAGCTTCTATTTGTCATCATTGGCGGTATTTTTGTTATCGAGATCCTGTCTGTCATCATTCAAGTGGTATCTTTCAAGACTCGTGGCAAGCGTGTATTCAAAATGAGCCCCATTCACCATCACTTTGAATTAAGTGGTTGGTCAGAGTGGCGGGTTGTTATTACCTTTTGGGCGGTAGGCGCAATTTTGGCCGCTCTTGGACTTTATCTCAACAAGGGGTTGTAGATCATGAATCATCCTGAATCATATCGCGGACAACAAGTAGTCGTGCTCGGATTGGCGAAAAGTGGCGTACAGGTCGCCAAAGTGCTGGATCGCGCCGGAGCGAAGGTTACAGTAAATGATAAAAAAGAGAGAGATCAATGTCCCGAAGCTTCCGAATTGGAGGCTTTGGGAATTTCTGTTGTATGCGGAGGACATCCGGATGATCTGATTCACAGTGGTGTGAAGCTGGTCGTTAAAAACCCGGGTATCCCATACCATGCAGCTCCTGTGCAGCAAGCTATGGCATTGGGCATTGAAGTGGTGACCGAAGTAGAGGTAGCTTATCATCTATGTGCTGCACCCATGATCGGGATTACGGGTTCCAACGGTAAAACAACAACGACCACTTGGGTGGGTAAAATGTTGGAGCATGCCGGCCTCAAACCGATCGTTGCCGGTAATATCGGAACACCTCTCTGTGAAGCGGCAGAGCAGGCTTCTCCAGATAACTGGATGGTTGTTGAGCTTAGCAGTTTCCAGCTCAAAGGAACGGTTGATTTCCGTCCCCGGATCGCCAGCTTGCTTAACGTTGCAGAGACGCATCTGGACTATCATGGGGATCTGGATGATTATGTGGCTTCCAAAGCCAAACTGTTCGCCAATCAGCAGCCTGATGACGTAGCCATCCTGAATTGGGATGATTCGGTATGTCGTGGTCTGGTTCCTTACATCAAAGGCAGATTGCTTCCCTTCTCAATGATTGAGAAATTGGATACAGGTGTGTATGCAGATCCACCTTATGTGGATGGAGAAGAGGATGATGTGAAGCGCCAGATTATCTACGCGGATGAAAACGGAGATCAGCACATGATCATCGATATTGAGGACATTGGCATAGCTGGACGATTTAATGTGGAAAATGCAATGGCGGCTGTGGCTATTGCCGTGGCTGCAGGAGCTGATCCAGCGGTACTGGCAGCGCCGCTCGCAGACTTCAAGGCAGTTGAACACCGCCTTGAATATGTACTAGATCATAATGGCGCTGCGTATTACAACAACTCCAAAGCGACCAATTCGAAGGCTACGGTCATGGCTCTGAACTCGTTCAAGGAGCCAGTTGTATTAATTGCCGGAGGGCTAGATCGTGGATCAGACATGATGGAGCTGTTGCCCTTGTTCCAGGAACGGGTAAAAGCTGTCGTTGCAATTGGAGAGACACGGACAAAAATTGCCAAGGTCGCGGAACTTGCCGGATTAAAGCAAATTAAGGTCGTCGATAATGAGGAGGACGCTGCCCTGACGTTAACCGTTGCTGTGCAGGAAGCATCGAAGCTTGCCAGTGCCGGTGATGTCGTTTTGTTATCCCCGGCATGTGCAAGTTGGGACATGTTTGCTTCCTATGAAGAGCGGGGACGCATTTTTAAAGAGGCGGCGCATAACTTGTAAGTAGGGGGGTGGAAAAGCCCCTACTTCCATGCAAGGGGTGGCCTCCTGATGAAACAGACGCGACCGGCACCAGATATTTGGTTGCTGATTTGTATTTTGGCATTGCTTGCCATCGGCATTATTATGGTATATAGTGCGGGCTCGGTGCTTGCCTTTCATGACTATGGCGATTCATTTTATTTTGTAAAAAGACAGGCCCTGTTTGCGGTGCTTGGGCTTGTGGCCATGTTCGTAACTGCTAATGTAGACTACCGGGTGTGGAGGAAATATGCCAAGCCTATATTGATTGCCTGTTTTATAATGCTCATTGCGGTGCTCATTCCTGGAATCGGTGTGGTTCGCGGTGGTGCACGAAGTTGGCTGGGCATTGGTTCGTTCGGTATTCAGCCCTCGGAATTCATGAAGCTGGGCATGATTCTGTTTCTCGCTCACTGGCTGAGCAAGGAACCGGGTAAAATCAAAAACTTCACAACGGGGCTTCTGCCACCGCTGGGATTGATCGGTCTGGCTTTTGGGATTATTATGCTGCAACCTGATTTAGGGACTGGCACCGTGATGATGGGCGCATCGATGCTTATTATTTTTACAGCCGGAGCGCGAATGAAACATCTGAGCTTGCTTGCTCTTGGCGGCGTAGCGGGGTTTGCAGCTTTGATTGCAGCAGCACCCTATCGGTTGCAGCGTATCACAGCGTTTTTGGACCCGTGGTCCGATCCGCTGGGTGCCGGATATCAGATCATTCAATCCTTATACGCAATTGGTCCTGGTGGACTGGCGGGATTGGGACTGGGTATGAGCCGGCAGAAGTACAGTTATGTACCTGAACCGCAAACGGACTTTATTTTTAGTATTTTGGCCGAAGAACTCGGCTTTATAGGTGGAATGATTGTATTATTGTTGTTTCTGGTGCTGGTGTGGAGAGGAATGCGTGTAGCCATGACCGTTCCGGATGCCTTTGGCAGTCTGCTTGGTGTTGGTATCGTAGGTATGGTCGCCGTACAGGTCATTATTAACATTGGTGTTGTCATTGGCATGATGCCTGTTACGGGCATTACATTGCCCCTGATCAGTTACGGCGGATCATCATTAACCCTCATGCTCACAGCACTGGGCATTTTAGTGAATTTATCCCGTTATGCGAGGTGACTAATGCGATGCGAGTCGTTCTAAGCGGTGGCGGTACGGGTGGACATATCTATCCGGCCGTTGCCATAGCAAGACAATGCGAGGCGGAGAACCCGGACTCGACATTTCTGTACATCGGAGGAACCAGAGGGCTGGAAAGTAAACTGGTTCCCCAAGAAAATATTCCTTTTAAATCCATTGATATTACCGGCTTTCGACGGAAATTGTCCATCGACAACCTGAAAACGGTCATGCGTTTCATTCAAGGTGTACGCAAGTCCAAAAAAATGCTGAAGGAATTTAAACCGGATGTTGTGATTGGTACAGGTGGATATGTGTGTGGACCTGTGGTATATGCAGCAACAAAACTGGGAATTCCGAGTATAATTCATGAACAGAACGCCATTCCTGGTCTGACGAACAAATTTTTGATGCGTTATGTGGACACGGTTGCCGTTAGCTTTGAAGGTTCTGAAACATCGTTTTCCGGCGCAAAAAAGGTGATCTATACCGGTAATCCGCGAGCGACTACGGTAGCCCAGGCTAGCCGTGATCGTGGTTTTGCCACATTAGGTGTACCGATGGATAGCCGTGTTGTTCTTGTGGTTGGGGGCAGTCGCGGGGCAAAAGCAATCAATCAGGCCATGGTGGACATGGCTCCAATGCTGGAACAACTGGACGATGTACATGTAGTTTACGTGACAGGGGATACCTATTTTGATGAAACGCGTGAAGCCATTCGCAGCTCATTGGGTACGATGCCAAACCACCTGCATGTCCTGCCTTACGTGCATAATATGCCTGAGGTGCTTGCCTGCACATCCTTGATTGTAAACCGTGCAGGTGCATCATTCCTTGCGGAGATCACATCACTGGGTATTCCTTCGATCCTGATTCCTTCACCTAACGTGACTAATAATCATCAGGAAGCCAATGCACGCACGCTTGAAGGTGGAGGTGCGTCACTCACGATGCTGGAGAAGGATCTTACAGGCAAAGTCCTGTATGAAGCCATCGCCAAGATTATGAATGATGAATCGGGACGCAAACGGATGGCTGAAGCCTCTAGGAAACTGGGGAAACCTGATGCAGCTGAAGTGCTTGTTCATGAAATTCAGCGTCTTGCTGCACGCCGATAAAGTGCGATTGTGGGCGATTGTCACACACAAGACGGGGCTGACATAAGATACCGTATAAATCGTGACCATCGTTCCATGGCGCCAGAACACGGTCTGTCACAACAGAACATACCGTGCTCATCGGTTTTGAAGCAAAGGAGGAAGCAAACATGCATCAGTGGATATCGTTACTATCCCAGAATAATGTTGGCAGAGTTCTTGAAAACGAATCACTAGCCAAATACACCACATGGAAGATCGGCGGTCCTGCGGATGCACTGGTCATTCCCGAGAATAAAGAGCAGATGATGAATCTCGTTCAATTGCTTCACACGTATCAGATTCCGTGGATGCAACTTGGACGGGGCTCAAACATGCTGGTGTCAGACAAAGGAATACGTGGTGTTGTGGTGAAACCAGGCGAGGGCTTTGATTATGCCGAATTTCACGAAGGTGGTGTAACCGCCGGAGCGGCGCATTCTTTTGTTAAACTCAGTGTGGTTGCTGCCAAAAAGGAATGGGTCGGTCTGGAATTCGCCAGCGGTATCCCCGGCACTGTCGGTGGAGCTGTGTACATGAATGCAGGCGCGCATGGATCGGATGTGTCACGGATATTCAAATTCGCTGAGATTGTACTGGAGACAGGGGAATTGGTACGTTACAGCAAGGAGGACATGGATTTTGCCTACCGCCACTCTGTTCTGCATGATCGGAGAGGCATTGTGCTGGAAGCTGCATTTGAACTCCAGCATGGAGAGCGTAACGTCATTTCGGAAACCATGGCGGCTTACAAAGATCGCCGGCGCCGCACACAGCCACTGCAGATGGCATGTGCAGGTAGTGTATTCCGAAATCCACCGGGTGATCATGCAGCCCGCCTGATTGAAGCAGCAGGGCTGAAAGGAATGACCCAGGGAGGCGCACAGGTATCCACCATGCATGCCAATTTCATTGTCAATACAGGCCAAGCAACAGCAGAGGACGTTATCACCCTAATGCAGCAGATACAGAGCACTATATCATCTCAAAACGGTATTAACCTGGTACCGGAAGTCTTCGTAGTGGGTGAGCGGTAAACCCCGGAGGTGATACATTGGACAAATTGGTGATTGAAGGCGGGAAACCCCTCTCAGGATCCATACGCATCCATGGAGCAAAAAATGCCGCTTTACCGATTATGGCCGCAAGTTTGTTGGCAGATGGAGAAGTTACACTGCATAACGTTCCACACTTGCTGGACATTGAAGTGATGCTGTATATCCTGGAACGGCTTGGATGCACGTGTCGGCATGAACAGGGAACAGTGACGATTAATACCTCGTCTATCCGGTCATATGATGTGCCAGAAGATCTAATGAAGCAGATGCGCTCTTCCATTTTTTTGATGGGACCATTGCTGGCTAAGTTTGGGCAAGTGTCAGTGTATCAGCCAGGAGGCTGTGCCATCGGAGAACGCAAAATTGATCTTCACCTCCGGGGCCTGGAAGCGCTCGGAGCTTTGATTGAAGAGCAGGACCAACAGATTATCTGTCATGGACGTAATCTGGTGGGTACAGATATTCTTTTGGATTTCCCGAGTGTGGGTGCGACCGAGAATATTATGATGGCAGCCGTTATGGCTAAAGGGACGACAACCATCTGCAACGCGGCAAGAGAACCTGAAATACAGGACCTGCAACACTTTTTGAATGCTATGGGTGCAAGCATTATTGGTGCAGGAACGGATACAATCACGATCAATGGCGTTGAGAAACTGAAGCCTTGTTCCTATGAGATTATACCGGATCGAATCGTTGCCGGAACTGTGATGATTGCAGCAGCAGCAACACGAGGCAATGTTACGCTTACACACTGCAATCCTGCTCATCTTACTTCACTTATACATGTATTGAAGCGCACTGGTGTTCAAATCACAGTCTGCAATGATATAATGACGGTGAGCTGTATGAGCCGTCCCAAATCAGTAGACCGTATTGTGACTTCTCCGTATCCTTCGTTTCCGACAGATTTGCAATCGCAAATCATGGTGCTGCTCAGTCTGGCAGACGGATTCAGTGTGATGAAGGAAACGGTATTCGAGGGTCGGTTCAAACATGTGGATGAACTGAATGTGATGGGGGCTGATATTTCAGTCGATCTGAACGCAGCATTTATCCGTGGTGTTCCCCGTCTGTACGGGGCTACAGTAGAAGCAACCGATCTTCGTGCAGGTGCAGCTCTGGTCATTGCTGGTCTGGCTGCTCAAGGCAAAACGGTTGTGGAGCAAGTGCATCATATTGACCGGGGCTACGATCAGATCGAGAAGTTATTCCAAAGTCTTGGAGCATCGGTTGAGCGACAGTCGTCCGTTTCGAAACAGTTGGATTTTGCCAATTAACGTCCTTGGCGTCCCCTTCTTGAAGGGAGGGGACCTGAGGCTTTGTGGAGCGCTACTTATGCCTAAAAGTCAAATTCCGGTTCTGAAGAAGAATCGGCCAAAAGGAAACACAAGCCGAAAAATTGTAATTATTCTCTTATTATTATTTATTGTATTGCTCGCTGTATTATTCTTTCGTTCTTCCATGAGTCGGATTTCGGCAATTGAAATTACGGGTAATGTATATACAGCAACTTCAGAACTGCTGGAGAAAAGCGGGCTGAAAGAAGGCGAACAATTTTTTGGGACAAGTACTGCCGAGGTTATTGAGCGTCTCAAGACCATCAAGGCGATTTCCACCGTTACCGTGGACAAGCAATTCCCGGGTATCATCCATATCAAGGTTCAGGAATATGCCACGGTTGCTTATGAGCTTGGTTCTGACGGTACGTTAAAAGCGATATTAGCCAGTGGGACAAGCTTGACGGTTCCGGCAACAATTGGTGTTGCTGTGGAGAAGCCCATATTGACCCAATGGAAGGCTGATGATCCACTCAAAGCCAAACTGAGCCAGACACTGGCTAAAATTCCGAATGAATTGACGACGGATATTTCGGAAATTATTCCCAATCCAACGCCTTCATTTCCGGATCAGATTCGGATGTATACCAAATCACAGTTTGAAGTGATTACAACCGTCTCTCTTTTATCGGATAAAGTGGAGTATCTGAATCAGGTGATTGAGACCGAACGGCCTGGGAAAATCACCATGCTTGAGGCAGATACCTATGTCCCTTTCATCCCGGATGACCCGGAAGATGATGCTGAACCAGGAGCAACCCCCTGATCTTTGCCATAATGAGGCTGGACTGAATATGAAAGCCTAGGCAGGTCGGGGTTTGACCCCGTCAGAGCAATGAAACTTGTTCTTTCTGAGATGAAGAAAAAATGATACACTTGAACTTATGGCACATGAGTTGCCTCCTTCTTTTTTCTTCAATGTTTTATGTCTGGCAACCAGATTTTGACACCCAAAAACATTGTAGAAAAAAGAGGGAAAGCCTGAAGTGTGTTGAATATGTTTTAAGAGTGTTTAAATTCGAACGTAATTTACTATTGGAGTCAGGAGGTGCCACAGACTTGAGCAACAATGACATCATTGTTAGTTTGGACATCGGTACATCCAAAATTCGCGCTATTATTGGGGAAATGAATAATGGAACCTTTAATATTATAGGAGTTGGATCTGCCGACTCGGAGGGAATTCGCAAAGGTGTAATCGTAGATATCGATCAGACGGTGCAGTCGATTCGCAACGCAGTGGATCATGCAGAACGTATGGTAGGTATTCAAATATCCGAAGTGTATGTTGGAATCTCGGGAAATCATATCGGACTGATGAGCAGTCACGGCGTCGTGGCTGTGTCTAACGAGGATCGTGAAATCGGAGAAGAAGACATGGAACGGGTGTTGAAAGCAGCCGAAGTCATTGCAGTTCCGCCGGAACGGGAAATTATTGATGTTGTCGCCAAGCAATATGTTGTAGATGGCTTGGAGGGCATACAGGACCCCCGTGGTATGATTGGTGTTCGTCTGGAAGTTGAAGCAACGATCATAACGGGTGCAAAAACCGCGATACATAATCTTTTGCGCTGCGTGGAAAAAGCGGGTCTGAAAGTAAGCGATCTGGTTCTCATGTCGCTTGGAGCGGGTCAACTGGCTTTGTCCAAAGATGAAAAAACGATGGGTTCAGTGCTTGTTGATATTGGAGCAGGTGCAACAACCATCGCCATTTTTGAAGAAGACAGTCTTGTTGCAACATCAACATTGCCTATAGGTGGGGAATTCGTAACAAATGATATCGCCTATGGCTTACGCACGTTAACGGATCAGGCAGAGAAAGTGAAACTGAAATATGGCTGCGCCTGGTTGGATGATGCTGCTGCGGATGTGATGTTCAAAGTCACCCGAATTGGCAGTAATGTAGACAAGGAGTTTTCACAGGAGGATCTGGCAGCAATTATTGAACCTAGGGTTCAAGAAATATTCCAGATGATATCCCAAGAAGTGAAGCGTCTTGGTTACAACGAGCTTCCTGGAGGTTATATACTAACGGGAGGTACGGTCTCTATGCCGGGGGTTCTGCAGGTCGCTCAGCATGAGCTTGCTGCTTCGGTACGAGTCGCAGTTCCGGATTATATTGGTGTGCGTGACCCCGGGTTTACAAGCGGAGTCGGCATATTGCACAGTGTAATTCGCAGTTTGCGCATTCGTCCCTCGATCAATAACGGCGGTGGAAATAATAACAACAACAATAATAACAACAAGAAACCGACCAACCGTCCGAAGCCAAATACGGCACAGGAATCGGAGCAAAAACCCGGTCTGTTCGAGCGGCTGAAGAATATGTTCAGCGAATTTATATAACAGGTTGGATCCATTTCATACATTCTTGAAGCCGTCTGAATGCGCCGGTACTAAAATAAACGCTTTCGTTCGTCGATATATGAAATTGATTCGGTTCAAATCAAAAATTGGACGGGCCATCCATGCACATTGAGGGGGAGATGGAATAATATGTTGGAATTTGATTTCGAGATGGAGAGCTTGGCTCAAATTAAAGTCATCGGTGTAGGCGGCGGCGGAAGCAATGCAGTCAACCGTATGATTGAAAATGGTGTACAAGGTGTTGAATTTATTACGGTAAATACGGATGCGCAGGCGTTACACCTGGCGAAATCCGAGCATAAATTGCAAATCGGTGATAAATTGACTCGTGGTCTTGGTGCTGGTGCCAACCCGGATGTAGGTAAAAAAGCAGCGGAAGAGTCCCGAGATCTGATCATGAACACGTTGAAAGGTGCAGACATGGTATTTGTTACAGCCGGTATGGGCGGCGGTACAGGTACAGGTGCGGCTCCGGTTATTGCCGAAATCGCTAAAGAGTGTGGTGCACTTACAGTGGGTGTCGTAACTCGTCCATTTACATTTGAAGGACGCAAGCGTTCCAGTCATGCAGAGCAAGGTATTGAAGCTCTCAAGGAAAAAGTCGACACACTGATCGTGATTCCTAATGATCGTTTGCTCGAAATCGTAGACAAAAAGACTCCTATGCTTGAAGCATTCCGTCAAGCGGATAACGTACTTCGTCAAGCTGTACAAGGTATCTCTGATTTGATCGCTGTACCGGGTCTGATCAACCTTGACTTTGCTGACGTCAAAACGATTATGCATGAACGTGGTTCAGCCCTTATGGGGATTGGTGAATCAACTGGTGAGAATCGTGCCGCAGAAGCAGCACGTAAAGCCATTATGAGTCCTTTGCTTGAAACTTCTATTGAAGGTGCTCGCGGGGTAATCATGAACATTACGGGTGGCGTTAATCTGTCCCTGTATGAAGTGAATGAAGCGGCAGAGATCGTAACGTCTGCTTCCGACCCGGAAGTAAACATGATCTTTGGTGCCATCATTGACGAAGACCTGAAAGAGGAGATTAAGGTTACAGTTATTGCAACCGGTTTTGAAGATAAACCTGCTCCACCACCACCAGGACGTAAGCCAGCTCCAGCAACAGCGGAGACGACAGATACGCGTTCGCCGAACCTGCGTCCTTTTGGAAATCAGCCGAGCAATGATCAGCTGGACATTCCGACATTTTTACGCAATCGTTCACGCAATAATAACAACGATTAATACGCAAATCAATGTATTGGAAACCCGGTACTCCTTATGGAGTGACCGGGTTTTTTCTGTTTATTTAGATATCATAGCATACAGCAATGAACAAATTCTGAACAAAGGGCCTGAGCAATTCCGACAAAAAAAGTTGGAACCACACCCCCATGATTAGACAGACTTTGAACAGGGGGCTCCGTATACTTGTGAATATGCTCATGAATATCAGGATATCGGGTACCGGTATTTCGATATGTTGCGCGCAGGCAGGTGAAGACTTTGGTTGTTTATGTGGATCTAATTTTTTTGACAAACCTGTGTATTGACGGTGCACTCATCGGAATGACCGCCTGGATGCGCAAGACAAAGCTGGTTTGGTGGCGATGGTTGCTGTCAGCCATTGTCGGTGCATTATACGTTGTCATGATGTTTGTACCGGAGTTTGATTTTATGTTCACCTTTTTGATCAAGTTCGGGTTCTCGCTGGTCATGCTTACGATTGCTTTTGGGTTTAAAGGTCTGCAGGCTTTTGCGAGGACGCTGGGTACCTTCTATGTGATTAATTTTGTCGCTGCTGGAGGTATTCTGGGTGTGCATTACATGCTTCAGAGCTCCGGTGAGTTGTTTAACGGCATTTGGTTCACGGCTTCTGGCGGTATGTCATTTGATCTGAAAATTGCTTTCTGGTTCACGTTTATCGTATTTTTTGCTGTCCTGTTTTTATTTAAAGCTGTGCAGAGTTCAAAACGGAAAACGGATCGCATGACGACCTATTTGGGCAAAGTTGAGGTCTGCATCGATGAGGTAGTCATTTCTTGTACAGGCCTTCTGGATACGGGCAATCAACTTACAGATCCCTTATCGCGCATGCCGGTCATGGTGATGGAGGTTTCGTTATGGCAAGACATGTTACCTGCTTCATGGAAGGGTAGACTCAAGGACGAGGCGCCGGACAACCTTATTCTGGAGCTTGATCAGGAAAGTTTTCAGTGGCAGGATCGACTGCGGCTAGTGCCTTATCGGGGCATTAACAAAGGGACTGCGTTTATGCTGGCAATGAAGCCGGACCGGGTGAAGGTGACGATGGAGGAAACATGTTATGAGACGACAAGGGTACTTATTGGGCTGGATGGAGGTGTTTTGTCGTCGGATGGGAAATACCAGGCCGTGATTCATCCTGAACTTGTGCAAGACGCTGCTTCTGCGCAGTCTACGGCTCTCTCTGCGGGAGCAACAGAAAAGCCGCTGAATGTGGTATAGGAGGAACGTACATGCTTGTGAAATGGAAACTGGTGGCGCAGCTGCAATATTACCGTCTGTTATTTTTATTGGGACTCAAAAGCGAAGAGATCTATTATATTGGGGGAAGTGAGGCACTTCCGCCGCCATTGACCCGGGAAGAGGAAGAATTTTTGCTGCAAAAATTATCTTCGGGAGACTCGGCCATTCGCGCGATGCTCATTGAGCGCAACTTGCGTCTGGTGGTGTACATTGCACGCAAATTTGAAAACACAGGAATCAATATTGAGGATTTGGTCTCCATTGGAGCCATCGGATTGATTAAGGCAGTGAATACATTTGACCCGGAAAAGAAAATCAAACTGGCAACCTATGCTTCACGTTGTATCGAAAATGAAATTTTGATGTACCTAAGACGTAATAGTAAGATCCGAACTGAAGTTTCTTTTGATGAACCGCTCAACATTGATTGGGATGGAAATGAACTATTATTATCCGATGTATTGGGTACAGAAAACGATACAATCTATCGGAATATTGAAGAGCAGGTAGACCGAAAACTTCTGCACAAGGCACTGGAAAAATTAACGGAGCGCGAGCGAATGATTATGGAGCTTCGTTTTGGCCTGACGGATGGGGAAGAAAAGACACAAAAAGATGTAGCAGATCTCCTCGGAATCTCCCAATCCTACATCTCTCGTCTCGAAAAAAGAATCATTAAAAGACTCCGCAAAGAGTTCAATAAAATGGTCTGAAATACATCATTGGTCAGAATGGGTATTACTGGCAAGGGTGCCAAGTACGAATAAAAAAGCCTGCCCCGGAGATAATGTACATTAATGTTTCTCCTTGGGAGGTAAATCACGATGACCCGAAACAAAGTCGAGATTTGTGGCGTGGACACCGCAAAATTGCCTGTCCTCACCAACACTGAAATGCGGGAATTGTTTCATTCCCTTCAGCAACACCATGATCGCTCAGCAAGAGAGAAATTAGTGAATGGCAACCTGCGTCTTGTGCTCAGTGTCATTCAGCGTTTTAACAATCGGGGGGAGTTTGTCGATGATCTGTTCCAGGTTGGTTGCATCGGCCTGATGAAAGCCATTGATAATTTTGATTTATCCCAGAATGTCAAATTTTCAACCTACGCGGTGCCGATGATTATCGGTGAAATCCGTCGATACCTGCGTGACAATAATCCGATTCGGGTATCTCGCTCCTTGAGGGACATTGCTTACAAAGCACTTCAGGTCCGTGACAGCCTGACGAATAAAAACTCTCGGGAACCGACGATATTCGAAATTGCGGAAGTACTGAATGTGCCGAAGGAAGATGTTGTTTTTGCATTGGACGCCATTCAGGACCCGGTCTCGCTCTTCGAACCGATTTATCATGATGGTGGTGATCCGATCTATGTTATGGATCAGATCAGCGATGACAGAAACAAAGACGTGTCATGGATCGAGGAAATTGCACTTCGTGAAGCGATGCATCGTCTTGGTCAGCGGGAAAAAATGATTCTGTCGATGCGGTTTTTCGAAGGGAAAACCCAGATGGAAGTGGCTGATGAAATTGGCATTTCCCAGGCTCAGGTATCACGTCTGGAGAAATCAGCAATACAGCAGATGCAAAAACATGTAAAGTCATAACAGGATGCAAAGGCAGAAGGACGATCAATCGGGGCAGTGTATACCGTTGGTCGTCTTTTTGTTATGGACCGTTTCCACATTCGATGAAAAACAGGACATTTTTCGCCCTTGAAACATATATTGTATAGAAGCGTGAAGAACGGGCAGAAGAGGAATAACAGGGGGCGGGAATGAATGAAAGTAAATACGAGCGAAGTAGCGGCACGAGGCATGAAAATCTCGGATTTTCAGACAAAGGATGTCATTAACATTACGGATGGTAAACGCCTCGGTCAGATCAGTGATTTGGAACTGGATCTGAAGCAGGGACGAATTGAAGCGATTGTTGTGCCAGGGTACAGCCGTTTTATGGGTCTCTTTGGCGGGGGAACAGACCTGGTCATTCCTTGGAGAAACATTGTGAAGATTGGTTCAGATGTGATACTGGTGAAGATGGATGAGGTGAAGGAAAATACGTATGACGAGCGTGATCGCGAAGCGCGCCTGTATGATGAACAGCAGCATAACCGCACAGAGCGAGTGGAACGCATTGAACGGTCGGAACGTAATCAGCGTCGAACGATATAAAGGAGACAGAATGTGGCTCATTTGGTACACTGGAAGTGGTGAGGTGAGATAATGGAACCCTTTGTATTGGATAAAGAATTACTTGAACGGACCAAGAACCCAAATTCAGATTTCGGTCCTGATCCGTTATTATTATATGTTGAGCCCTGGACACAGCAATTTGAACAGTTGTCAGTCGGGTTTACGACGAGGCATGGTGGAGTTGGAAAAGTTCCGTATGCTACGCTCAATTGTGCTTATCATGTGGGGGATGACCCTGAAGTTGTACTTAACAACCGCAGGCTTGTAACCGAGAAGCTTGGTTTTGCAGCAGAAGCTTGGACCTGTGGAGAGCAGGTGCATGGCAAACATGTCGCAGTAATTACCGCTGAAGATCGGAGCAGAGGATTACTTGATCGTCAATCTGCGTTGCAGGATACGGATGGATTGGTCACGAATGTGCCTGGTGTGCTGCTGACTTCTTTCTACGCAGACTGTGTGCCGCTTTATTTCTATGACCCTGTACAGCAGGCGGTAGGTCTTGCTCATGCCGGCTGGAAAGGTACAGTCGCGGGTATCGCTGTATCCATGGTGGAGACGATGGAACGGGAGTATGGCAGCCGTAGGCAGGACATTCGAGCTGCAATCGGTCCGTCGATTGGGGATTGCTGTTATGAAGTGGATGAGGCGGTCATGCAGCATGTACGGGTTTGGTTTGATGATTCCCAGGTTAATGATGAATACAAGGATTCTGCTTCCAAACAAGCATATCGAGCCGTGAATAACGGTAAAACGATGTTAAACTTGAAAGAATGTAATCGACACATTATGATGAAAGCAGGAATAATGCCGGATCATATCGAATGTACAACATGGTGTACAAGTTGTCATCCCGAACTATTTTTCTCCTATCGGAAGGAAAATGGTGTTACAGGGCGGATGGCGAGCTGGATTGGGCTGGAAGAGAGGTGACCCTCTGTGTCATTGGAGGAGCGTATTCAACAGGTAAATCAGAAGATCGAGGACGCATGTCGGCGCAGTAACCGTCATCGTGATGATGTGAATGTGATTGCGGTCACGAAATATGTCTCACTTGAAACAACGGGATCGGTGCTGAATCATGGTCTTGAGCATATTGGAGAAAACCGGTGGCAGGATGCACAGGCCAAATGGGAAGCTTTTGGTCAGCAGGGTACCTGGCACTTTATCGGTCATTTGCAGACAAACAAGGTGAAAGACGTGATTGGCAAGTTTCGTTACATCCATTCACTGGATCGTTTGTCATTGGCGAAGGAGTTGGATAAAAAAGCAGCTTCACTTGGCATCCAGGTGGAAACGTTTTTGCAGGTGAATATTTCGGGTGAAGAGAGCAAGTATGGATTACAGCCTGAACAGGCAAGTTCTTTTTTGCGTGATATTCGTTCGTTCAACAATCTCAAGGTCGTTGGCCTGATGACTATGGCACCTCATGAGGAAGATCCGGAGCTGACACGTCCCGTATTTCGTGGATTGCGTGAGCTGAGAGATCAATTGAATGGACAAGCCCTTACAGCAGAGCCATTGACTGAGCTGTCAATGGGGATGTCCAATGATTTTGAAGTGGCCATTGAAGAAGGTGCAACCTGGGTACGGCTAGGATCGATTCTCGTAGGAAAAGAGGAGGGTTCACGATGGGCGTAATGAATAAATTTATGAATTTCCTCGGACTTCAGGAAGAGGAAGAGATTGTGGAACGTGAACGAATGGCTGCGCAGGAGGAAAATGAGTCTGAACATCAGGAAGCTGAAACCTCCAGTCTCGATAAACGTAGAAACCAAAGGGGGAATAATGTGGTGAGCATTCATTCCCAGAAAAATGTTAAAGTTGTCCTGTATGAACCGCGTTCTTATGACGAGGCTCAGGAAATTGCCGACCATCTGCGTTCGCATCGTACTGTTGTGGTGAACTTGCAACGAATTCGCCAGGACCAAGCGCTGCGCGTTATTGATTTTTTGAGTGGCACGGTATATGCATTGGGTGGCGGTATTTCCAAAATCGGCGGAAACATTTTTCTCTGTACGCCAGATACGGTTGAAATTCAGGGCTCAATTACGGAAATACTGGCTGACAGCGAGCAAGATTATAACAGAATGAGGTGAGCCACTTTTGTATCAGATCGAAAGCGTGTTGTACACGTTATACCAGATTTACTTTTACATGGTTATTGTCTACATATTGATGTCTTGGCTTCCCAATGCGCGGGAAAGCTTCATCGGTGAATGGCTGGGCAAATTAGTGGAGCCATATCTAAGACCATTCCGTCGATTTATCCCCCCTTTGTTCGGTGTGCTGGATATTTCCCCAATTGTGGCGCTGATCGTTCTCCAACTCGCGCTTAATGGGCTGATTTCCATACTCCGGTATTTTGCATATTAGGGTAGGGTGATATAGATGAGCGGTGAAATTTACGAACATTTTAGCCATGATGAGCGAGATTTTGTAGATAAGGCTTCGGATTGGGTTGAGCGGGCAGGCAAGTATCATGACATGAAGCTAACTGACTTCCTTGATCCAAGACAGGTTTTTATCTTACAGACTCTTGCCAATCGTCGTAACGACGTTCAGATTCGTCTGGATGGTGGTTACGAAGCTGCTGAACGCAAGCGTGCGCTGGTTGCACCTGATTATATGTATCTGGATGATGAGGATATGGGAATGCAGGTGCTCAGTATCACGTCTGATGATCAGAAAATCTCGGAGCTGGAACATGGGGACTATATGGGTTCCCTGCTCGGGCTTGGGATGAAACGTGGAAAGATCGGGGATATCCAAGTGCTGGAGGACGGTTGCCATACAGTGGTGGCGGCGGAAACCGGCGCTTTTTTATCGCTTCAACTGAATCAGGTGCATCGGTTACATGTGTTCACAGAGTTACTTCCTTTGGATCAGATGCGATGGTCAGAGAGCAAACTGGAGACGATGGACATTACGGTCGCTTCTCTTCGTTTGGATGGAATCTGCGCAGATGTGTATCGGCTTAGCCGCAGTAAAGTGCTGGTGCCGATCAAAGCTGGTCGCTGCCGTGTGAACTGGAAAGTTGAGGAAGATCCCTCCAAATCGCTAAAAGCGGGTGATGTCGTATCCATTCAGGGATTTGGCCGTTTCAAGGTTATGGAACAGGATGGGATGACTAAAAAAGGGCGCTGCCGAGTGAAAATCGGCAAATTTGCCTGAGTCTGTTGCAGGAAAATCCGCTTTCTTGTCGAAATGTTTATCATAAAGGTGTAGAAAATACGCGGTGTATCCGATATACATTAAGTCAAAGATTTATGCTGCAAACCTTCTCTGGACGAGAAGGAACTTTAACAGGAGGTGGACAGCATGCCATTAACGCCGCTGGACATACACAACAAGGAATTTTCCCGACGTTTGCGCGGGTATGACGAGGATGAAGTCAATGAATTCCTGGATCAAGTCATCAAAGATTACGAAGGCGTCATTCGCGAGAACAAAGAGCTGAGCAATCAGTTGCTGTCCGTTCAGGAAAAGCTGGATCATTTTTCTACAATTGAAGAGACGCTTAGCAAAACGATCATCATTGCGCAGGAAGCTGCTGATGATGTGAAGGGTAATGCGAAGAAAGAAGCGCAGTTGATCGTGAAGGAAGCAGAGAAAAATGCAGACCGGATCGTGAACGAATCATTGGGAAAATCGCGTAAAATTGCTTTGGAAGTGGAAGAACTGAAAAAGCAGGCCTCGATTTATCGTGCCCGTTTCCGCACGCTTGTTGAAGCGCAGCTTGAACTGTTGACTCAGGATGGTTGGGAAGTGCTGGAGAGCCGGGAGCAGGAAGTGCGTGACCGTGAGCGGGAGATGAAAGAAATTTACTAGTCTGTCGCCTGGTTGACTTTTGTCTGCAAAGAGGCTATAACTATATTCATAATGAATAGTGATTCCATGACGGGTTCAGTACGTTATGATCTCATCCCTCAGAGAGTTGGTGGTTGGTGCAAACCAATGGATGAGTTATAGCCGAATATCTCCCCGGAGAAGTGACGCTGAAGCGGTGATCTTGAATGCCGTGTGTAAGCCGAACCGTAAGCCGTACGTTATAACGGCACCCTGCGGTAGTATAGCGGGGCATAAGCGCTGTTGATGACAGAGCATACCCAGGCTTGCCTGGATGTGGTTTGTGATGAACAGAATTAGGGTGGTAACGCGAGTATAGCCTCGTCCCTTTCCAGGGACGGGGCTTTTTTGTGTCCAAAAAAGGCGAACGTCCATGAGGCCCGAAGGGGTCTCAAGGAGAGAGCCACCCGCCGGGGGAGCGAAGCACCCGGCAACCGGGGTTTCGCCAAGGCGAACGCCCATGAGGCCCGAAGGGGTCTCAAGGAGAGAGCCCACCCGCCGGGGGAGCGAAGCACCCGGCAACCGGGGTTTCGCCAAGGCGAACGCCCATGAGGTCCGCAGGGACCTCAGGGAGAGAGCCGCCCGCCGGGAAAGCGAAGCACCCGGCAACACCCGCCACGCGGCAAGGCCATGCGGCGTTCACGCAGGGAACAGCCGCAAAATGGCCGCCACTACGCACATAAACCCACGCCCATAAGCGCAACTAATCCCCCAACGACCACCCATCCCGGGTGTCCAGAGGGCGGAGCGCCTATGGGGTCCCCCTTGGCAAGGGGGATTTAGGGGGATTGAAACGCTTTTTGTGGACGGTCCACAATTTATCACAATTGAAAGGAAGATGATCATCATGCAACGAGTTGACGTCAAAGAGAAGGCACGTGCCAGAGAATTACGCGTGTTAGATAAATGGAAAACGGAGAATACATTCAAAAGATCCATCGAAAACCGGGAGGGCAAACCAAACTTCGTATTTTATGAAGGGCCACCTACAGCGAACGGAAAACCGCATATCGGTCACGTTCTGGGACGCGTAATCAAGGATTTCGTTGGTCGTTATAACACGATGAAGGGTTACCGTGTTGTTCGTAAAGCGGGTTGGGATACACACGGTCTGCCAGTAGAACTGGGTGTACAGAAGAAGCTTGGTATCTCCCACAAGTGGGAAATCGAAGATTATGGCGTGGAAAAATTCATTAACGAATGTAAAGCGAGCGTATTCGAGTATGAGCAACAATGGCGTGATTTGACAGAAGGTATCGGATATTGGACGGATATGGATAACCCGTATATCACCCTTGATAACAACTACATCGAGAGTGTATGGAACATCCTGGCGACAATTCATGAGAAAGGCCTGTTGTATCGTGGTCACCGTGTGAGTCCGTATTGCCCATCATGTCAGACAACACTGAGTTCCCATGAAGTTGCACAAGGGTACAAAGACGTCAAAGACCTGAGCGCTACAGCGAAATTTAAACTGAATGATAGCGGAGAATTTGTACTGGCTTGGACAACAACACCTTGGACGCTGCCTTCACATGTTGCACTTGCCGTGAATCCGGATATGGACTACTCCCGTGTTCGTCAAGGTGATGAAGTGTACATCATGGCAACCAATCTGGTTGAAAAAGTGATGAAAGATACCAAGGGTGAGTATGAGATCATCGGTGTACTGAAAGGTGCCGATCTGGTTGGCAAAACGTATGATCCTCCGTTTAACTATGTACAGGCTGAGAAAGCCAACATCATTCTTGGCGCAGGCTTTGTAACGGATGCAAGTGGTACGGGTATCGTACACATGGCTCCTGCCCATGGTGAAGATGACTACCGTGTATGCCGTGAGAATGGGATCAGCTTTGTGAACATGGTGGACCTGGAAGGTAAATTTGTCGCTGAGGTTACTGACTTTGCCGGACGTTTCGTTAAGGATTGTGATATTGATATCGTGCGATACTTGTCCGAGAATGGACGTTTGTTCAGCAAAGAAAAATATGAGCACAGCTATCCATTCTGCTGGCGTTGTGATACACCACTTCTGTACTATGCAATGGACAGCTGGTTTATCCAAACAACAGCCATCAAGGACCAACTGATTGCAAACAATAGTGAAGTGGATTGGTATCCAGGTCATGTTCGTGAAGGTCGATTCGGGAAATTCCTTGAGGATCTGGTGGATTGGAATATCAGCCGTGATCGCTATTGGGGAACTCCGCTGAACATCTGGGTGTGCGAGGAGACTGGCGAACAATTTGCTCCACACAGCATTGCAGAATTGCGTGCCCGTGCGGTAGGTGATGTGCCTGAGAATCTTGAATTGCATAAACCATATGTGGATGACGTTAAAGTCATGAGCTCTTGTGGCAAATATGAGATGAAACGTACACCGGAAGTGATCGATGTCTGGTTCGACAGCGGCTCCATGCCGTTTGCTCAGCAGCACTATCCATTTGAAAATAAAGAAGTATTCGAACAGCAGTATCCTGCTGATATGATCTGTGAGGGAATTGACCAGACACGTGGCTGGTTCTACAGCTTGCTGGCGGTTTCCACCCTTTTGACAGGCAAAGCGCCTTACAAAGCGGTTATGGCTACAGGACACGTTCTGGACGAGAACGGACAGAAGATGTCCAAATCCAAAGGTAACGTTATCGATCCTTGGGAAGTGATTGAAGAATATGGTACAGATGCATTCCGCTGGGCTTTGTTGTCTGACAGTGCACCGTGGAACAGCAAACGTTTCTCCAAAGGTATCGTAGGCGAAGCCAAATCCAAAATGGTGGATACGCTGGTTAACACCCATGCATTCCTGACGCTTTATGCTACCATTGATGGATTTGATCCACAGGAGCACCCGTTCCAACTGTCCGCACACAAGCTGGATCGCTGGATTCTGTCGAGACTGAACAGCCTGATCCTGGTTGTAGAAAAAGCGTTGCTGGTTAACGACTATCTGAACTCTTCCAAAGCGATTGAAGCATTTGTTGATGAGTTGAGTAACTGGTATATCCGTCGTTCCCGTGACCGGTTCTGGGGAAGTGGCCTGACAGAGGATAAACTCGACGCTTACCGCACATTGACTGAGGTACTGGTGACTACTGCGAAATTGGTTGCTCCGTTCACACCGATGCTGGCAGAAGACATCTATCTGAACCTTGCAACAGGTGAGAGTGTGCACATGGAAGACTATCCGGTAGCTAATGAATCGCTGATTGATGCAGGTCTGGAACAAGATATGGAGACGGCTCGCCGCGTGGTTGAACTTGCCCGTAACGTTCGTAACGAAACAGGCATCAAGACACGTCAGCCGCTGTCCGAATTGATCGTTTCTCTAGATAAAGGATTTGACCTGGCAAGTTATGAAGAAATCATCAAGGAAGAGATCAATGTAAAAGGAATCCGTACGGAGCATAATGATGCGGAATTCGTTGACTTTACATTGAAGCTGAACCTGAAAGTTGCAGGTAAGAAATACGGTAAAAACGTAGGATTTCTGCAAAACTTCTTCAAGGGAATGTCGGCCGATGAGACGCGTAAAGTGGTTTCGGAAGGCGTGCTGAACATCGTTTCTCCGGAAGGCGAAGAGCTGCAAGTGACGAGCGAAGAATTATTGGTTGATAAGCAGGCCAAATCTGGTTTTGCTTCTGCATCAGGTTACGGTCTGACGGTTGCGCTCAATACCGAAATCACAGCATCACTGGAACAGGAAGGCTGGGTCCGTGAAGTGGTTCGTGCTGTGCAGGATACCCGGAAACGACTCGACTTGCCGATTGAAAAAAGAGTACGTTTGACACTGGATGTAGATGCATCCCTACAGGAAGCTATTCAGGCGTTTGATGATGTATTGCGTGAAAATGTTCTCGTAACCGAAGTGACATTTGGCACCAATGAGGCCATGGAACGCGTTGAAGCTGGAGGCAAATCGATCGGTATTTACATCGAAGCGTAATTCGGAGCATGTCCCATTCAACAGGGATAGAATATAGAGTACAAACGAGCCGCAGAGGCAGGGACATATTCCCTGGTTCTGGGCTCGTTTGTTTTTTAAGCAAAAAGGCAATGATTCTATAGTGCAGTCAATCTATATTGATCAAAGGAACTGACCAAAACATGAGCGAACATGATAAGCAAACCGTATCCACTTCACAACAATCAACATCAGATCATCTGAATTCGCATGACAAAATTGAAGAGCTACATACCTTGACTAACCGTCTGGCGAATGAACTGGAACGTTCACGCATTGCGCAATACACAGAATTGCTGAACAGACCATGGAAATTAATCGGACTTAACTTGTTGTCTGGAGCCGCAAGAGGTGTGGGGATTGCGATTGGTTTTACCTTTTTCGCAGCAACGATTATTTACGTTTTGCAGCTACTTGGGGCGCTTAATCTTCCCATTGTTGGAGACTACATCGCTGATATTGTGCGCATTGTCCAGCGTCAGCTTGATATGAACACCTACTAAGCGATTAAAGGTGAATGATATCAAAGTGCAGTTAGTAAATGTCATCCGTCTCCATATCCGGTTCTAACAGACCCTCGCCCTCACGGTTCTCCAGATACTGGCGATATTGACGATTGCGCACGATGGATACGTCATGTCCATAGATGTCCGTTGCAACGAAGCTTTCGTACGCTTCAACGCAGCCTTCCACTTCATCGGTGGCTTCAATGGCCATAACATCATAACTGTCGATATCGCGTCCTTCAGCCATGGCTGGTGAGTTCGATGTGCCCCAGCTTTCAACAATCTGCCAAGTGTCCTCACCATCGAAGCCGTTTTGATCATCACGCTCGTCCAGACTTGTTCGACCGAATGCCGGGGCGAGGAACTCTTCCTCTACAGGGCGGTTTTCGGAGACAACGGTTTCCGGTTGATGTTTTTTGCAGTATTTCGTGTAGGGAACAGCTTCCATGCGTTCATAAGGAATGGGTTGCTGGCAGACCGCACATGTACCATAATGTCCTTCTTCGATGGAGTGCAGTGCAGAATCAATTCGCTCCAATTGGAATTCATCATGTTCCAGCAGGGAAATATCTTTCTCGCGCTCATACACTTCCGTGGCTAAGTCGCCAGGATGGTTATCAATCGGTGATAATTCACCTGTCTGTAGTTTAAGGGAGTCTCCAAGGCCATAATGCTCGTTTTCCGACAGTCTATGTTCAATATCGCGCTTATCGGACATCAGTTGGGAACGTAAAAAATGCATTTGTTCGGTTGTAAAATGTGACATGATTTTCCCCTTTCTGATTTCATGCTGGAATCCGGATTTTGACTCTATTGTAGGATGTGCCATTATGGGCAAGATTACAGAAGGGAAATGTTATCGTTTTTGCCATGAGCATGGCGATGTAGCGCGTCGTGGACGATTTCCAAACAGCTGTGCTACAATAAACAAGTCTGGCGTAAGCCTGGTATGGTTTGGAAAAGACAAGAACGGAGTGACAAACAAACGTGGTGTATTATATCCTCGCTTTTATCGTATTTTTATTGGATCAGGGAACCAAGTATCTGATTGCAACCCGGATGGAACTCAGAGAAGAAATTCCGGTCATTGGCAATTTCTTTGTCATCACATCACATCGTAACTCAGGAGCAGCATTTGGCATTCTGCAAGACCAGCGTTGGTTCTTTATCGTGGTTACGTTGATTGTGGTCGTTGCCTTGATTTGGTATTTACAAAAGGTAAAAGATACCCCGCACAGATTGCTGCCTGTGGCGCTTAGTTTGGTGCTTGGTGGAGCAATTGGCAACTTCCTTGATCGGGCATTGACCGGAGAAGTTGTAGATTTTGTACAACTTAATTTTGGAAGTTATACGTTTCCCATTTTTAACATCGCCGATTCGGCAATCTGCATCGGTGTAGCGTTGATCATTGTGGAGACGTTGCTTGAAGGACGGCGCGAAAAAGCAGCCGCGAAGATTGAAGGGAATGAACATCATGAGTAATCCGAATAAGGAACAGATTAACGACGAAGAACTAATGAATGGCAATGAACGTATGGAATGGACCGTTGCCCCTGAACATAAAAAAGAACGAATTGACAAATATATTACGGAAGCTGTGGATAACGTATCTCGCTCCCAGGTTCAATTGTGGATCGGAGACGGGATGGTTACGGTAAATGGTGCTGTAGTCAAAGCCAACGCCAAGTTATCCGAAGGGGATCTGGTTGAGTTACAGATCCCAGAACCAGCTGCTGTGGAGATCGTTGCCGAAGATATCCCGCTGGAAGTGGTATATGAAGACAGCGACCTAATCGTGATTAACAAACAGCGTGGTCTTGTGGTGCATCCAGCACCGGGACATACGTCGGGTACCCTCGTTAATGCACTTATGCATCACTGCAAAGACCTCTCGGGTATTAATGGGGAGTTGCGTCCTGGTATTGTGCATCGTATCGATAAGGATACATCTGGCCTGATCATGGCTGCCAAGAACGATCGTGCGCATGCATCACTGGCTGCCCAGTTGAAAGACCATACGGTGAACAGACGTTATATCGCGCTTGTTCATGGTCATCTTAACCATGATCAAGGGACCGTTGATGCACCGATTGGACGAGATACCAATGACCGCAAAATGTATACGGTCACAGAACGTAACAGTAAACATGCCGTTACGCATTTTACCGTTACAGAGCGGATTAATGATTACACCTTGCTGGAATTAAAACTGGAGACAGGACGTACTCACCAGATTCGGGTTCACATGAAATTTATTGGTCATCCGCTTGTAGGAGATCCAACTTATGGACGGAATAAAGGCATCAAAATGCAAGGACAGGCTCTTCATGCGGCCATTCTTGGATTTGTGCATCCAACAACGGGAGAATACCTTGAATTTTCAGCTCCGATTCCGCAAGATATGGAAGACGTGCTTGCATCGCTACGCAGTCGTTAACAGCTCCAAGAAAGTACAAATGTTCGGATACTTTGTCCATGGCTTTGATTACGCAAATGCTTCATATTAAAGTGTAGAAATTTGCGTCAAATGAGGAGATGAACAACGTTATGAGTATCGATAAATATCAAGAAACTTACATTCAGACTAATTTTGCCGACCGTATCGGTGGCTCCAACTATGGTAAAGACACGAACATTTATAAATTCGAGAAAATCAAACGTGCCAAAGCTTCGGCCAAAAAAGATTTTCCCGATGTGGAACTGATTGACCTTGGTGTAGGTGAACCTGACGAAATGGCTGATCCAGGCATTGTAGCTGCACTTGCAGAAGAAGCTTCCAGACCTGAGAACCGTGGTTATGCCGACAATGGTATTCCTGAATTCAAAGCTGCTGCTGCTTCCTACTTGAAAAACGTGTTTAACGTAGAAGGTATCGATGCAGATACTGAAATCGTGCACTCCATTGGTTCCAAACCGGCTTTGGCGATGATGCCTTCATGCTTCATCAATCCAGGTGATGTGACCATCATGACCGTTCCGGGGTACCCGGTTATGGGTACACATACAAAGTATCTGGGTGGAGAAGTGTTCAACATCCAATTGACGAAAGAGAACAACTTCTTGCCTGATCTGACGGCTATTCCGGAAGACATCGCAAAACGTGCGAAGTTGCTCTACCTGAACTACCCGAACAACCCAACAGGCGCAAGTGCAACGGTGGAATTCTTCACTGAAGTTGTGGAATGGGCTAAGAAATACAATGTTGTGGTTGTACATGATGCTCCATACGCAGCATTGACGTATGATGGCAAAAAACCGTTCAGCTTCCTGTCGGTACCTGGAGCGAAGGATGTCGGCGTAGAGCTGCACTCGCTATCCAAGTCCTACAACATGACGGGTTGGAGAATCGGATTCGTAGCGGGTAACCCGCTTGTAGTCAAAGCATTCAGCGACGTGAAGGACAACAATGACTCCGGTCAGTTCATCGCGATTCAAAAGGCTGCTGCTTATGGATTGAATCACCCTGAAATTACGGAAAAAATTGCAGAGAAATATTCCCGTCGTCACGATATGCTCGTTGCCGCATTGAACGAACTGGGCTTCCAGGCTGAAAAACCTAAAGGTTCATTCTTCCTGTATGTAGAAGCACCAAAAGGTGTGGTTGGCGGACGTCGCTTCGAATCTGGCGAAGATTTCTCCCAATTCCTGATCCGTGAGAAACTGATCTCATCCGTACCTTGGGATGATGCTGGTAACTTTGTTCGTTTCTCCGTAACCTTTGAGGCGAAAGGTGAAGAGGAAGAGAAACGTGTTATTGCTGAGATCAAACGTCGTCTGAGCGACGTACAATTCGAATTTTAATCGTATTACCCAATAATTAAATCAAGTACTAACGAAGAGACCGGAAACGGTCTCTTTTTTATGCCCATATTAGATTTTTTTCATTTACTCCCTTTACAAAATTATACAAGCAACATATGATTAGATCTTTACGTTATTTTTTATATACAGAAGTTGTTTTTGAAGGGAGTTATTACAATTGTTATCATCACGAACAAGTACGGTGTCTTCACCGGCTACAGGAACAGGCAGTACACTGTCAGGATTATTCAGATTGTTAAGACCCAAACAGTGGACTAAAAATCTGCTGTTATTTGCTGCGTTATTATTCTCTTTTGAGGAGATTCGGGCTGAAACCATTCTTGCGACGTTGCTCGGTTTTATTCTATTTAGCCTTGTTGCAGGCTGTGTGTATATTTTAAATGACTTTGTAGACCAGGACAGGGATCGACAGCATCCGGTGAAAAAGTTTCGTCCTATGGCTTCTGGGCAGGTGAATCCGAGTCATGCTTTGTTGTTTGGCATTATTCTATTAATCCTTTCCGTAGGAACGGCCTTCATGATGAACCCTCTATTCGGGGTGTTATGTATCGTCTATTTCCTGTTGAATGTATCGTATTCATTTGTGCTGAAACATCTCGTTATTCTGGATATGATGACCATTGCAGCCGGGTTTGTACTTCGTGCCATTGCAGGTGGTGTGCTGATCCATGTGCCGTTCACACCATGGTTTTTGATCTGTACAATGCTGTTGTCGTTATTTCTGGCCATTGGCAAACGCAGAAATGAACTTACGTTGCTTGAGGGAAATACGGGATCGCATCGTAAGGTTTTGGATAACTACTCCATTACGTTACTGGATCAATTCAATACGATTGTGACGACAGCTACGATTATCAGTTATTCCCTGTTCACATTCACTTCAGATCGGACCATTCACCTGATGTGGACAATTCCACTGGTCATTTATGGCATGTTCCGTTATCTGTATCTGATCCACATGAAGAACCAAGGTGGCTCGCCCGATCGAGTGCTATTTGAGGACAAGCCCATATTAATTACGGTTATGTTGTATGTGATAAGTGTTATTACAATCTTTGCAATCTTTGAATAAAGGCTGAGGGGGATCAGGGTGAAAAGCACGAAAGTCGCAATTTTCGATATTGATAAAACGATCATACGCAGTGATTCCATGTTTCAATTTGTGCATTACGGTGTTCGCCGTTACCCGTGGCAGGTATGGAGATTACCTGTCATTGCATTACATACCGTGTTATTCAAGGCAGGCTTCATGACGGTTGAACAAGTCAAACGATCCTACTTTCAAGAAATTGAGCGTATGTCTGAAAAAGATCTCGAACATTTCTTTGATACCCGCTTGCGTACATCCATTTTTGCCGAGGCCAGTGTAGAGATGCAACATCGTAAAGAAGCAGGCTATCATGTCTTGCTGGTAACCGCATCTCCGCATGCCTATATGAAATATTTTAAAAACTTTCCCTGGGTGGATCATGTCATTGGAACTGAACTTGTCCGACATGAGAATGGTTACACATGCAGAATTGATGGCAGCAATTGCAAAGGGGAAGAGAAGGTACGCCGAATTCAGGCTTATCTGAGTGAGAAAAATATGGTCATTGATTATGACCAGTCATGTTCCTACTCGGACTCCTTATCCGACCTTCCAGTCATGCAGCTAGTGAGTCAACGATACTTTATTAACAAGCGTGTTCCGGACATGGAGGCATTAACGTGGGGGAAATAAAATCGCGTCATACGGGTAAATGGTTGATGCTCGTTTCCGCATTTCTGACAGCAACGGGTCAATTGTTTTGGAAATGGGGACTAACCGAGTGGATCTACCTGGGTGTTGGTTTTCTTTGTTATGGACTTGGAGCGATTTTAATGATTAAAGCTTTTGCTCTGGAAAAACTCTCTGTTGCTTATCCTCTGATGTGTGCCAGCTACGTATTTGCCTTAATCTATGGATATTTTTTGCTTGGGGAAGAAATTACGGTGCAGAAGCTGGCAGCAGTTGTGTTGCTTGGAATCGGGGTGACATTAACCAGTGTTGATCGATAGCTGGATGATTGCCGTATTAATTGTCATGACGTTGTGTGGTGCACTGGGCGGGGCCGGACTGAAAGCTTATGCATCCAGTCGCAATCGTCTGCATGTACTCATGGGACTTGGATTCTACGGAACGGGTGCGTTGCTGAATATTGTATTGCTGAAGTTTCTTCCATTAACCGTAGTGTTGCCTGCGAACGCATTAACATATGTGTGGACTCTCATCATTGCGATGTTGGTATTTAAAGAGACAGTGGGCCCTTTACGCTGGATAGGTGTGGCATGTATTATGGGCGGGCTATGTTTATTGGTGTTCTAGAACTTAATTAATCAGGATGTGAAATGAAAGCATGAACTTTTTAGATTACTTATTTTATAATCGCAGAGCCAACTGGACAGCCTTTTACCTGTTTGCAGGATTTGCTTTGTTCTATGGTTTAATGAACGGCTCGTATGTTCTGTACATTGAAAATAATGCAGAGATGCTGGGGGCGTATAGCCCATTTAATACAACGCTGTTTCCAATTAATTTATTCAACTTTGATCCTTCAATGTATTATGGGGACAACAGTTCTTCCGTGATCCATCCGCTGATTTCCTTTCTTGCAGTCACCCTTGCGGCTGTAGCAAAACTGCTGGGAGGCAACTGGTTCTTTCTAATCTTGCAATCGATGATAAATGCCGGTTCGGTGGTGCTGGCCTATCTGTTCCTGAGTCAAAAAGAAGATAAACCGACCATCGTACCGTTACTGTTGGCCTTACTGTTTGGTTTCAGTTCCTACCTGATGTATACTGCGTTGATTCCGGATTCGTATCCTTATGTCCAGTTCGTTATCCTTCTCTCTGTAGTTTACATGCAGTATACTCGTGAGCGTCAGGACGTACGTTATGTACCCAATGCATTGCTTGCATCGATTAACTTTGGACTAACCTCGACCAATATCGTACCATTTGCTGCTGCCACATTCTTCAATATGCATGCATGGCGAAATAAGACGAATTTGAAAAAATACATCGGTATCATGGCATTGGCGGTTCTGATCATCGTCGTATTAACTGGTATTCAGTATGTTGCCTTTGGAGGTCGCAGTTGGGTAAGTAACTGGCTGTTGGGCATTCAAAATGGTGGAACAAGCTATGCAACACCATTCCAGTTCGCTGTTCACTGGAAAGCATTGAACATGCTAACTATTAATCCGATGTTGACACCGAAGATGCATTTACTGGACCCGGGCATGGCAGCCTTTGTTACGGATCTATCCCGTTCCAATCCAATCGTTGTGCAGATGACAGGTATCTTTGTTTTACTACTGGCATTCATGGGCTTCATTAAAGGGATTCGTGAACGAGAAGTGTGGACCCTTGTGCCATATATTCTGTTTGCCTTTTTGCTTCACGTAGTCGTGGGCTTTGGTTTGGCTGTATTTCAATATGATATGTACCTGTATGCGGGGCATTATCTGTTTGTGTTCTTCCTGTTGGGTGGAGGTTTTGTCATCAGCCTTCGTCCGGGATTGGGGAAAAAAGTGGTTATAGGCTTGATCATGTTATGTGTTATCGTTACGGCAAGTAACAACATCTATCGCCATGTAGAAACATTAACAACAATCAAACAATCCTATAATCAGTTGGAACAGGAACGCTCAGTGAAATAATCAAAATGTATCGATTCATATAATGAAATGAAATAAGATAAGGCCATGGGATGGAAAGTCCAATGGCCTTATCTTATTTCGTGTTGAGCAAATGAGTTAAGCAATAATTTTGGTCTTCTTGGCATTCTCGGCTGAACGTTTGGTGAGACTGCTGAGTGGACGTTTCAAAGTGAGAGCAACAATGAGACTCAGCGCGATGAACATACACAACCACAGAATATCCTTGATGGCAGTAGACCACAATATGCCGCCTACCGACTCACGCAGCAGACTGATTGCATACGTGAAGGGCATGAACGGATTCAATGCCTGGAAAAAGGGTGATGTCATGCTGATTGGGAACGTACCGCCGGAGCTGGAGAACTGGAACACCATGAAGATAATGGCGATCCCTTTTCCGATATTCCCAAAAACGGACAGCAGGGTGTACGTGATGGTGACAAATACGGCACTCACCAGCATGGCAAACAGGACAAACCACAGTTTATCTGCAACATAGGTACCCAGGATTAAGATATCTCCCAGGGTGACGCATAACGCCTGAAGTAACCCAATGGTCAGAAAAGTAGCAAGACGTCCAAGATACAACTCATATCCCCGGAACTTGCCCTCTGGATTTTCGGCTTCGGCACGAAGCAGAGATATCAGCAGTGTTGAGCCAACCCACAAGGACAGCACGCCATAAAATGGTGACATAGCCGATCCATAATTCGGAATTGGGTAAAGCTGTTGTTCCTTAATTTGCACCGGACTTGCAAGGAAAGCACTTTCTTCTTCGATATCGCCACGCAAAAGTTTGGCAAGTTCGGCAAATTGGTTATTACCTTCGACTTCCCGAAGTTTGTCAGCAGCCTTACTGATGGCACGTTCTAATGCTGGCAGATCATCACGTACCAGCGTGGCAACACGATGTACTCCTTTCTCGACCTCCGGAAGCTGGTTCTGGACAAAATCGGATGCCTTGCCTATCTGTTTCTCGGCATTAGGCAGATCATTACGAACAAAATCAGCGGCTTCGTTCAGTTTGTTTCCCAGCTTGGGCAGATCGTTTCGAATTAATGAAGACACGGTGTTCAAAGCTTGGATAAAACCTTCACTTTTGTTCGCGAGTGTCTCTGATACCTCATGGATCTTCGATTGTACTTGAGGCAGTTCGCTCTGGATTTTTGTCAACTCGGTCTGCCCAAACGTAATCCCTTCTTTGGCAGATGCAAGAATGTCCGCAATATCCGGAATACGATCCTTTGCTCCTTGTAGAGTTTCTGCTGAAGTGGAGAGGATAGACCTGAGTTTATCCGCACCAGCTGCAAGTGCAGGCGATAGTTCACTTTCATAGGTGTTTAAGATATTTCCAATCCCGCTGCTAATGTCCTTCGAGAGAGTATTTAACTGAGCGATGACGTCTGTCGGTGGAGTTGTATTACGACGCATGGCATCACTGATGATGCCAGCCAAGCGGATTTGCAACTGAAGTTTATCTGAAATGGAGTTCAGTTGTGTAATTTTATCGGCAAGTGGATGGCTTGGAAGCAAGTTGTCTATTTTGCCCAGTAGTTCTGCCATACTGTCGACGAGTTTTACCGCAATCCCTAAACGTGAAGCAATCCGGTCGAGATCTTCTGCTGTAGGCAGGTTATTAAGATCCGATTTTTGCAATTGTGTAAATACGTCTCCTGCAGCGTTAGTAATCTGCTGCACCAGCAGCAGATTTTGGTGGATCGCCGGGCTAATTGTCTGAAACGCTTCTTCACTGGAATCCACGAACTGATTTAATCCCTCTGCAAGCTCAATCCCGTTGCCAGCGATTTGTGATACTTTGTCCAGATCTTGTTCTGCGGCCGTTACGATAGACAGAGCTTTGTTGGTTTTATCCAGCGCCGTTTGGATGACAGCTGATACCTGACCAAAGTTTTCATCCACTTCTCGAATGCGTTCTACCGCTTTTTGTATATCCGGTATCCGCCCTTGAATAGCCAGCACCTCGGAAGCCGCATCATTAATTTGTGGCCAATACTCTTGCACCTTGAGCACATACTGTGCTGCTTCATTGATTTCAGGCAGTTTTTTCTCGATGTCAACGATCTTTTGAGCATCTTTTACAATCTCGGGCATGGCTTTTTCTACTTCCAGAACCTTTTGACCTGCGGCTTGAATAGCCGGAAGATTTTTCTCCAGTGTAAAAATGCCATTCTCCATTTTGCGTAATGTTGGAAGCTGGGAATTAATCTCAACCCCGGCTTCATTCAACTTGGTTAGAACGGCCTCACTGACGGCTTCAGTGAAATTTTCATTGATTTGTGTTGTTATGGCAGATACACCAGAGCCAGTGATTTTAGGAGCAATGGCATTCACCTTTTCATTAACGGTATAGATTACCTCTGGGCGTTCCAGCTTTCCGTCAACGATACCTGTAATTTTGGACGAAAAGTCTCCAGGAATGAGCAGGCTGGCATAATATTCTCCTGTTTGTACCCCCCGACTAGCCTCAGCTCGATCTACAAAAGTCCAGCCCAACTTTTCGTTGTTTTTGAGGCTGGATACCAGTTCGTTTCCGATATTAATATTGGTTCCTTCAACAGTCGCACCCGCGTCCTCGCTTGTCACAGCAATTTTGATCCCCTGGGTATTACTGTACGGGTCCCATACGGACTTCACATTGACCCAGTCATACACCCCGGGGAGTAGAATAATAGCCACAATTAGAAATATACCTGTGGGAACCTTCAGAATATGTAACCAGTCTGTTTTGTAAACGTGCCAAATGTGACGCATGACTTCCTCCTAAATGTACATAAATGTAGGGCGTATCTTATTTCCATGTCGCATAATTGTGAATCTTATGTATATCGGCATTATTGCAGCATCTATGAATGCGTTCATGTTTATAAACTGTACCCATTTCACTTGGTACTAATTCAGAGCCTTCATATATCGCGTAAAACGAAACTCACCGTTTGTTCTCAAAAGAAGTGTTTTGTCTCTACTTAAGTATAGTCAGAGGTTTATTTTGGTTATTTCAAATTTCTCATTTGCCTATGGATAAATATGCAGAAATGTTGTATAATTATGAATAACCAATGAGATGTATTGTGCATGGATGTTTTTCAGCCTAACTGCTGATTCTAAGAAGAACGTAGCAGAGGGTTTTCACCTGCGATGGTGAGGTGTTGACAGGGGGTTGTCTTTCTGTCATAATTCATGTAGACAAACGGACATATTGATTATAGAACCCTGTGAGGTCCTGCAATATGAACGACATGAATAGCACCTTTAAATCAGTCCCGTGAGACTGGCAAGGTAACGTGAACGATACATCGTTTTTTGCTGCGGCAAATGAAGCGATGCATCCCCGAGAGTAAACTTTCTTCAGAGCGGTCTGAAGTTCGGAGACTCCTTGCCAATAAACACGGCAAGGAGTCTTTTTTTTTCTCCTCGTCACGGGGCCATGATGCTGAAGGGAAATCCTGAGGAGGCTGAACGCATGAGCACAGAGACACATGTCATTATGGATGAGACGGCGATCCGCCGCGCACTAACACGGATTGCCCATGAGATATTGGAGAAAAACAAAGGAATCGACGATTGTGTGCTGGTCGGTATCCGCACACGCGGGGTTTACCTCGCGGAACGGATTGCCGCCAAGATTGAAGAAATCGAAGGCGCCAAAGTCCCCTGGGGAGAACTGGATGTGACTCCTTACCGCGATGACCGCTTGGACGAAAATAAAGCGAATCGCAAGGAAATGTTGATTATGACACCTGAATCACTTTCGATCCATAACAAAAAAGTGATTTTGTTCGATGATGTGCTCTATACCGGACGGACGATTCGCGCAGCGATGGATGCCCTGATGGACTGTGGAAGACCGCAGAACATTCAGCTGGCGGTACTCGCAGACCGCGGACACCGGGAACTTCCAATTCGACCTGATTTTATCGGCAAGAATGTGCCGACTTCCAAATCAGAGGAGATCGAAGTTGCACTCATGGAAACGGACGGACAGGACGAAGTCAAAATCACTCAGAACCGGGGGGAGCAAGCATAATGATTACACAGACAGCATTGAGAGACCGAAGCTTGCTTGGACTGAAGGAACTTAGTCGAGGAGAAATCGAGTCCATTCTGAACAGAGCGGCTCACTGGGAAGCGCAGAAAGAGAAACTGGCTCCTGTACTGGAATCACGCTTTGTTGCGAACATGTTCTTCGAGAACAGCACACGTACCCGCTTCTCCTTCGAAATGGCAGAGAAACGCCTGGGTGCACAAGTGCTGAACTTTACGGCAGCCGCATCCAGTGTGGAAAAAGGAGAGTCCATCTACGATACGGTACGAACACTTGAGTCGATGGGCATTGATGCAGGCGTGATCCGGTTGAAACCGGCAGGCGTTCTGCAACAACTGGCTCAGAAAGTGAATGTACCACTCGTGAACGCCGGAGACGGCAACAATGAGCATCCCACACAGGCGTTGCTGGATCTCTACACGATGAGGAAAGCATTTGGCGAACTGAAAGGCTTGCGTGTTTCCATCATTGGTGACATTCTGCATAGCCGTGTAGCTCGTTCCAATCTGTGGGCACTGCAAAAGTTTGGTGCAGATGTACGCTTCTGTGCTCCGCAAACGATGCAGGCACCGGAACTCGCAGAGCATGCTCCTTATGTCGGTCTTGAAGAAGCGCTGGATGCAGATGTGGTCATGATGCTCCGTGTTCAACTGGAACGTCATCAACATGGCTTAATTACTTCAGCTGAGGATTATCGCGAACACTACGGATTGACGGAAGAACGGGCATCACGCCTAAAACCAAGCACCATTATCATGCACCCTGCTCCTGTGAATCGCAATGTCGAGGTAGATGATGCGGTTGTGGAGAGTGAAGCATCGCGGATCTTCCCACAGATGGCAAACGGCGTTCCAATCCGCATGGCGGTTATGGAACGTGCGATGAAACTGTAACAGGGTCTGGCTGTGGGTCATAGGCTGACGGTACGGTAGTTCTTATAGAGCAATAAGAGAGTACACGATAAAGAAAATCATCCGGCTTGCCTGGTAAGTCGGACAGAACCGAAGCGGAGGGCAATTATGCTACAGATTATAAAAAACGCGAACGTCTTGAACCAAAAAGGGGAACTTGAACGGAAAACCATCATTATAGATGAAGGTAAAATTAAAAAGATCGCTGGTCTGGAAGACCAAGCCGTTCTGGATGCCGAAAAGTCAGCGCAAAGTGTGACAGACGCATCAGGCAAACTGGTTATTCCGGGATTGATCGATATGCACGTACATCTGCGTGAACCTGGATTCGAACACAAAGAGACGATCGAGACAGGTGCCCGTTCAGCAGCACAAGGTGGTTTTACAACAATCGCTTGCATGCCTAACACAAGACCAGTAACAGATACAGCGGAAGTTGTGAAGCTTGTACTGGATAAGGCCAAAGAAGCTGATCTGGTTAAAGTGTTGCCTTATGCAGCCATTACAAAAAATGAACTGGGTCGTGAACTTACCGATTTTGCCGCATTAAAAGAAGCAGGCGCTATTGGATTCACGGATGACGGTGTAGGCGTACAGAACGCTCAAATGATGAAAGATGCCATGAGCCTCGCGGCAAGCATGGATATGCCAGTGATCGCTCACTGTGAAGATGACTCACTGGTTGTTGGTGGATATGTGACGGAAGGTGAGTTTTCGAAGCGTCACGGAATCAAAGGGATTCCAAATGAATCCGAAGCCATCCACGTTGGCCGTGATATCTTGCTCGCAGAAGCAACGGGAGTTCATTACCACGTCTGCCACGTAAGTACAGAACAATCGGTTCGTCTGATTCGTCTTGCGAAGTCCATCGGGATTAAAGTAACTGCTGAGGTATGTCCGCACCATCTGGTGTTGTCGGATGAAGATATCCCGGGCATGGATGCCAACTGGAAAATGAACCCACCGCTGCGTTCACCACGCGATGTGCAGGCTTGTATCGAAGGTTTGCTGGACGGCACGCTGGATATGATCGTAACTGATCACGCGCCACACAGTGAAGAAGAAAAAGCCAAAGGCATGGAGCTGGCACCTTTCGGAATCGTAGGATTCGAAACAGCCTTCCCACTGCTGTACACCAAGTTTGTGGAAACAGGACTGTGGAGCTTGGACTTCCTGGTGAAACGTATGACAGCTGATCCGGCACGTGTATTCCGACTGGATACAGGCAAACTGGAAGAGGGAGCACCAGCCGATATCACAATGATTGACCTGAACGAGGAAAAAGCGGTTGATCCTGCAACGTTTGCAACCAAAGGAAGAAACACACCATTCACAGGCTGGAAGCTTAAAGGCTGGGCCGTACAAACTTGGGTGGATGGCAAAAGCGTGTGGGATAACACGGTACAACAGTAAAACGGCAACTCATCAAATTAATAAAGTTTCTATCATTAACTCTTTATAACATCAAGTCTTTATATCTCTATATCTATAACTTTTACACCAGTAACATCTTTGCGACTAACTCGAGGCAAATCATGCCGAGAGTCTAACATACGAAACAAGCAAAGTTGAATGTCATGATTTTGAATTTGTGCGCCACATTAGCTTACGAAGTGGACAGAAAGGACCCTGAAAAGCGAAGCGTTCGCCTTTATCACCGGATTACACCATTTGAAAATGGATCAAAGTAATTCGGGGATAACAGCGATTGAAGGGTTTTCTGTCCACGGAGTGCCACGCTACTGTATGCTAACGTTCAACCCAAATGCCATTCAACGTTGATAAACACAGAGGAGTGAAATGGGATGCAGGCACAGGCAAGATTATTGTTGGAAGACGGCACACTGTTCACCGGGAAAGCATTTGGTGCTGAAGGTGAAACGACAGGTGAGGTCGTTTTTAATACGGGAATTACAGGCTATCAAGAGGTGCTTTCGGATCCTTCCTATTGCGGTCAAATCGTAACCATGACGTATCCGCTGATCGGAAACTACGGCATTACGCGTGATGACTTTGAGTCGATTCGTCCATACGTGCACGGTTTCGTTGTACGTCGTCATGAGCCAACGCCAAGCAACTGGCGTGCGGAATATAGCGTAGACAATCTGCTTAAAGAATACGGTATCGTAGGAATCAGCGAAATTGATACACGCATGTTGACTCGCCGGATTCGTCACCACGGCACAATGAAGGGAATTCTCACAACAGGATCGAAGCCTGTGGAAGAACTGCTGGAGATGATGGGAGACACTACCATTGCCGAGCTGCGTAACCAAGTGCCAATGACTTCTACAGAGCATGTCTACAACAGCCCGGGAACGGCTGAGCGTATTGTGCTCGTGGATTATGGTGCGAAAACAGGAATCTTGCGCGAACTCAGCAAACGTAACTGTGACGTTGTTGTTGTTCCACACGATGTAACAGCAGACGAGATTCGTCGCTTGAACCCGGACGGCATTCAACTGTCCAACGGCCCTGGGGACCCGAAAGACGTACCTCACGCAGTTAAGATGATCAGTGAACTGCTTGGCGAATACCCGATCTTCGGTATCTGCCTGGGTCACCAGTTGTTCGCACTTGCGGCAGGAGCAGACACCGAAAAACTTAAGTTTGGACATCGCGGAGGAAACCACCCGGTGAAAGAACTGGAGAGCGGACGTTGCTTCATCACATCCCAGAATCACGGATTTACCGTAAACGAAGAGTCTGTGAAGAACACAGATCTGGAAGTTACACATATCAACAATAACGATAAGACCATTGAAGGTCTGAAACATAAATCATTCCCGGCATTCTCGGTTCAATATCACCCTGAAGCAGCCCCGGGTCCTTACGACAACAGCTATCTGTTCGACCGCTTCATCGAGATGATTCGCGAGCACAAGATCACTAACCCGCAAAAGCCGCGTCAAGCCGTATTGGCAGCCGCAGTGAAAGGAGCACAATAACATGCCGATTAACAAAGATCTCAAAAAAATCCTGGTGATTGGTTCCGGTCCAATCGTCATCGGTCAAGCGGCCGAGTTCGACTATGCCGGTACACAAGCTTGCCAGGCTCTGAAAGAAGAAGGCGTGGAAGTTGTACTTATCAACAGCAACCCGGCGACCATTATGACGGATACAAACATGGCTGACAAAGTATACATCGAGCCTATTACACTGGATTTCGTGACCCAAATCATTCGTCAAGAGCGTCCAGATGGCTTGTTGCCAACACTGGGTGGTCAGACAGGTCTGAACATGGCGGTAGAACTGGCACGTGCAGGCGTGTTGGAACGTGAAAATGTAAAATTGCTCGGAACGCAGCTGACATCCATCGAGAAAGCGGAAGATCGTGATCTGTTCCGTGACCTGATGCGTGAACTTGAACAGCCTGTACCTGAGAGTGTGATTGTAACGACACTTGAAGAATCACTTGAATTTGCAAATGAGATTGGTTATCCAATCATCGTGCGTCCAGCTTATACGCTGGGCGGAACAGGTGGCGGAATCTGTGCGAACGAAGAAGAGCTGCGCGAAACTGTGGCAGCGGGAATTCGTTATAGCCCAATTGGGCAATGTCTGGTCGAGAAGAGCATTGCAGGCATGAAAGAAGTCGAGTATGAAGTTATGCGGGACAAAAACGATAACTGTATCGTTGTCTGCAACATGGAAAACTTTGACCCGGTAGGTGTTCATACAGGCGACAGTATCGTTGTAGCACCAAGCCAAACTTTGTCGGACCGTGAATATCAAATGCTGCGTTCAGCTTCACTGAAAATCATCCGTGCCCTGAACATCGAGGGTGGATGTAACGTACAGTTCGCACTGGACCCACACAGCTTCCAATACTATGTTATCGAAGTTAACCCACGGGTAAGCCGTTCATCGGCTCTGGCTTCCAAAGCAACGGGTTATCCGATTGCGAAAATGGCTGCCAAAATTGCCATGGGTTACACACTGGACGAAATCGTGAACCCGGTAACAGGTCAAACGTATGCTTGTTTCGAGCCTACGCTGGATTATATCGTGAGCAAAATCCCACGCTGGCCGTTCGACAAGTTCATCTCGGCGAACCGTAAACTGGGAACTCAGATGAAAGCAACAGGCGAAGTAATGGCTATTGGCCGGACATTCGAAGAGTCGATTCACAAAGCAGTTCGTTCCCTGGAAATTGGCGTACATCGCCTCTACCTGAAGGATGCCGAAACGCTGGACGAAGATACCCTGAACGAGCGTCTGATCAAAGCAGATGATGAGCGTATCTTCCTGATTGCCGAAGCATTCCGCAGAGGGTATACGTTGCAACAACTGCAGGATCTGACCAAGATTGACTGGTGGTTCCTGGACAAAATCGAAGGTCTGATCGCATTCGAAGATCGCATTCGCGAAGAATCCGAATTGTCTTCCGATATTCTGTATCAAGCGAAACGCCTTGGATTCACAGACCGTGCCATTGCCGAACTGCGTGCGCAAGGTCAACCAGGAGGCACATTAACAACTGAAGCGGAAGTTAGAACTCGTCGGGAAGCAGAGAACCTGCGCCCGGTGTACAAAATGGTAGATACATGTGCAGCTGAGTTCGAAGCAACAACGCCATATTACTACTCGACTTACGAGACAGAAAATGAAGTTATCCCTTCAGACAAGAAAAAAGTTGTGGTGCTGGGTTCAGGACCAATCCGGATCGGTCAAGGGATTGAGTTTGATTACTCTACTGTACACGCAGTATGGGCATTGCAAAAAGCAGGCTATGAAGCAGTTATTATCAACAATAACCCGGAGACGGTGTCTACGGACTTTAATACATCGGATCGCCTGTACTTTGAACCGCTCTTCTTCGAAGATGTCATGAACGTGATTGAACAGGAGAAACCAGTAGGGGTTATCGTACAGTTCGGTGGTCAAACGGCCATCAACCTGGCAGCGCCACTGCGTAATGCAGGTGTAACCATTCTCGGAACGGATCTGGAAAGCATCGATGAGGCGGAGGATCGCAAGAAATTCGAACGTCTGCTCTCCCGTCTGGAGATTGCACAGCCAAAAGGTAAAACGGTCATTTCCGTTGATGATGCGGTAGAAACGGCTCAAAGTCTGGGCTACCCGGTACTGGTTCGTCCTTCCTATGTACTCGGCGGTCGTGCGATGGAGATTGTATACTCCGATGCTGAATTGCTGACATACATGGAACAGGCAGTTAAAATCAATCCGGAGCATCCGGTCCTGATCGACCGTTACATGATGGGTAAAGAAGTTGAGGTTGACGCCATCTGTGATGGTGAAACGGTATTGATCCCGGGAATCATGGAACATATCGAGCGTGCAGGGGTCCACTCGGGTGACTCCATCGCGGTATATCCTCCTCAACACCTGTCCCAGGATTTGAAAGAGAAAATTGTAGAGATTACAATCAAAATTGCGAAAGAACTGAAAACGGTAGGTTTGGTCAACATCCAGTTTGTTATCCATGATGGCCAAGTGTACATTATCGAGGTGAACCCGCGTTCATCCCGTACCGTACCATTCCTGAGCAAAGTAACCAACATTCCGATGGCGAACTTGGCAACTCAAGCCATTCTGGGTGTGAAACTAAAAGATCTTGGTTATGTTGACGGGCTGTGGCCTGAATCGGATCATGTATCTGTTAAAGTTCCGGTCTTCTCCTTCGCGAAGCTGCGTCGTGTAGAGCCAACCCTCGGACCTGAGATGAAGTCTACAGGTGAGGTTATGGGCCGTGACCCGAATTACGCTAAAGCATTGTTCAAAGGTCTGATCGGCGCAGGAATGAAAATTCCGGCAACCGGAGCGATTGTTGTGACTGTAGCAGACAAAGACAAGGACGAAGCAGTTCCTTTGCTCGAAGGTTTCTACAGACTGGGTTACAAAATCATGGCTACCGGCGGAACAGCAGCTGCGCTTGAAGCAGCGAACATTCCGGTAACGACTGTGAACAAATTAAGTGAAGGTTCGCCGAACATTCTGGATATGATCCGCAGCGGCGAAGCAAACTTTGTCTTCAACACACTCACCAAAGGCAAAACACCGCAACGTGATGGATTCCGTATCCGTCGTGAAGCGGTAGAAAACGGCATTGTATGTATGACTTCATTGGATACGATTCGTGCGCTGCTGATCATGCTGCAAACGATCAACTTCTCTTCTGAAGCAATGCCTGCCTTTATAAAATAAATATCCACTGATGAAGGACATCAGTCAGCCTGCGGGCTGGCGGGATGTCCTTTATATCGGGCGAAAATGGAAAAAATGAGCAAGTGGAGGGGAGCGCTGGTGATGAATCAAGCGAGTTTCAATGAAATGGCTGGCCGTCTGATGGTGGCACTCGATTATCCTGGAGCGGAAGAAGCGAAAGCATTGGTACAAGCTCTTGAAGGCATTCCCTGTTATCTGAAAGTGGGTATGCAGCTGTTCTACGCAGCAGGACCGGACTTCATTCGGGAGCTGAAATCCAAAGGTTATTCCGTTTTTCTGGATGTGAAAATGCATGACATTCCCAACACCGTTCGTGGCGGTGCTGAGAGTATCACACGTCTTGGGGTAGACATGTTTAATGTGCATGCCGCGGGTGGAACGATCATGATGCGTGCTGCACGTGAAGGTGCTGAGGCAGCAATCGCTGCCGATCCTTCCCTTAGCAAGCCCGAGATCATTGCAGTCACCCAACTCACCAGTACAAGTCTGGAAACGATGAATAACGAGATTGGCATCCCGGGAAGTGTGGAAGCTGCTGTGGTCCGTTATGCAGGACTGGCCCAAGAGGCCGGACTGGATGGGGTTGTTGCTTCTCCACTGGAAGTGCCCGCAATTCGGGCAGCGTGTGGCAGTGCTTTTCACACCGTTACACCAGGAATTCGTCCAGCGGGTAGTGGTCTGGGAGATCAGACACGAGTCTTGACGCCGGGTGAAGCCATTGCCAGAGGAAGTCATTACATTGTTGTAGGCAGACCCATTACAGGCGCTCCCAATTCGCGTGAAGCGGCAGAAACCATTTTGAAGGAGATGTTGAACGCATGATCGAACTGAATGAGATTCCGAATCATATTGCTTCCCAACTGTTGAAAATTAAAGCCGTGGCGTTACGTCCGCAGCAACCATTTACATGGACATCCGGCATCAAATCACCAATATACTGCGATAACCGCTTAACGATGTCCTATCCCGAGATTCGCAACGATATCGCTGAAGCCTTTGCAACGATCATTCGTAACCAATACCCGGATGCAGAAGTCATTGCAGGTACGGCAACCGCGGGTATCCCGCATGCTGCCTGGGTGGCTCAGAAGCTGGATCTGCCGATGGCCTACATTCGTGATAAAGCGAAAGGACACGGCAAGGAGAACTTGATTGAAGGTCTGATTACCGAAGGACAGAAAGTGGTTGTCATCGAAGATCTGATCTCTACAGGTGGAAGTTCGATCAAAGCAGCCGAAGCTGTACGCGTTGCAGGTGCAACACCGTTGGCTGTGCTTGCCATTTTCAGCTACCAGCTTGATAAAGGTGTTAAAGCATTTGAAGATGCTGGAATTCCACTTCAGACGCTATCTAATTACACCGCGCTGATGGATGTGGCTTTGGCTCAGGGAACGATTCAGGAAAGCGATTTTGAATTGCTAAAATCCTGGCGTGAAGATCCTTCTTCATTTGGTAAATAATATCATTGATACCTCGAAAAAATGTTCATGAATGAACGGTATCAAAATTGTAATGATTGCCGTCATAGCGGCAAAAGCATCGAATATGCAAGAGGCATCCCGCACTTTGGGGTGCTTTTTTCGTTTGTTCATCAAAATATTAACTTTTTCTCTCTACCGTTGTAAAAAGCTTGTAACTTTTAGTTGGGATCGGTCGTTTATAATTCAGTGTAGGTTGGAACAGATTTCTAATTTTAGGTTTTTTGAAGAAATGATCGGGATATCAAGAAAGGATGAGCGTGATTGCTGGCATGAAGAATTTATTTCTCAGAAAAAGACCTGCCAAGAGCCAGTCAGGCGATGAACATCAACAAGAGGAAACACCGTTGGAAGCATCGACGGAGTCGGGGGAAAATACATACATAAGTGACCCAGCGCACCCGACAAGTGAAGCATCTTTATCTGAAAGTGGAATTGGTTCGGATGAAGTGGCTGCAACGGCTGTCACCACCGTTGATGAACCCCAGAAGAAGATCAAACCAAAGAAGGATATGTTGCCTCCATATGATGGACCTGTACTGGAGGTGCGTAACGTGCATCGCAGTTTCCAGACAGGCAGTCGCATTATCCATGTGCTCAAAGGCATTGATATGGAAGTGAATCCGCAACAACTAGTCATGCTGAAGGGGCGATCGGGCTCGGGCAAAACAACACTGCTGAATATGCTCGGTGGACTGGATCAGCCTTCAAGTGGAGACATTCTGTTCTCTGGCCAGCCTCTTCAGGATTGGGGAGACCGGCGGCGAACCGCTTTGCGGCGCAAAGAGATCGGTTTCATTTTTCAGGCATATGCACTCATGCCCTTATTATCTGCTTGGGAAAATGTAGAACTGTCGCTGCGAATGGCGGATGTTCCGCGAGCGGAGTGGAAGGACAGGGTTGGTCACTGTCTGGATCTGGTTGGACTATCCAAACGGGTGAAGCACCGGCCATTCGAGATGTCCGGGGGAGAACAACAGCGGGTGGCTATAGCCAAGGCGATTGCCCATAGACCCAGATTATTGCTTGCGGATGAACCTACAGCGGAACTGGATTCCAAGATGGGCGCTCAGGTCATGGCCGTATTCCGCAATATTATTGAAGTAGAACAAGTAACGATATGTATGACTACACACGATCCTACAATTTTGGAGGTTGCGGACCATGTTTATGAAATGGCGGACGGCAGATTTATCAAGTAAAGGGGCCGCTCCGAAGAGGGGGAAACGCGCAGCACTTATTGTACTTGGTGCGATAATGCTTGCAACGATGTCCGGCTGCTCATTGCTGCCGTCAGAAACAGAGGAAGAAGTACTTCCGCCTATTACACCACCAACGATCTCCAAGAAACCGGAATATGAAGTCCGGACGGAAACGTTGGAGAAAAAAGTAAGTGGCAGTGGAAAAATGATGAGTCAGCGGGAAGAGAAGGTGTACTTCACGCTTGATGGCATGCATATCAAAGAGTTAAATGTTAAACCAGGGGATAAAGTGAAAAAGGGTCAACTTCTTGCTGTCCTGGATGTGGAGAGTGTGGAGAAGGAGATCCGTGGCAAGAAACTGGCTATTCGCAAATCCGAAGTTCAAATGAAGGAAACACTTCGCAAGAAGGATGAGATGGACCCGGTGGAGTTTGAAGAATCAACGATTGCGTTTGAAGAACTGCGCCAGGAACTCGCTGATCTGGAGGAACAACTGGGCAAAGCCACGTTGACAGCTCCGTTTGGCGGTACCGTTATTGCTGTGCAGGTAGAGAAGGGTGCAGCCGTGAAAGCGTATGATCCGATTGCTACGATTGCGGATACATCCAATCTGGTTGTGGCAGCTACCTTTGCCAAGGAAGATCTGGAGAAGTTCTCCGCGGGTATGAAGGCAGAAGTAGATATTAATGGAGCTGGTAAAGTCTCTGGCAAAATTAAAGTTATGCCTATCGCGGAAGCATCGGGAAGCGGCAGTGGCGAAGGGACGGGTGAAGGCGGTACGCCTCCAACCAAGGAAACGCTGGATAAGTATGTTATCGTTACACTTGCGAAAATGCCAAAAGGCGTCGAACGTGGTACACCACTATCGGTCTCGATTGTAACGCAGCGTACCGAGAACGCAATTGTGATTCCTGTATCCGCTTTACGCTCCATCGGTTCAAGAACGTATGTGCAAGTGGTGGAGAGTGATGGCAGCAAGCGTGAAGTGGACGTTGAAGTTGGTCAGCAGACATCGACAGATGTCGAGATTCTGAAAGGTCTGACCGTAGGCCAGAAAGTAGTGGGACGCTAATGGGGCTGCCATTGCTTCGGCTGCTGTTCCGCAAAATGTGGAACACGCGCTGGATGACCTTCAGCACACTGATCGGATTGATTGTGGCGGTAGCGTTCACCGTCAGTATTCCAATGTATGCCGATGGTGCGTTGAAACGGGTCGTCGCGCAAACGCTGCAGGATAACAGTGAAGGGTTGCCAGCCGGTTCGTTGCTTATGAGTTATCAGGCACCCGGTGGCGTGAAGACAGACACACGGGGTCTGGATGAAGTAGATCGTTATATTCGTGAGGATGTCCCTCGCGATATTGGTTTTCCTTTTCATACGTATGTGAATTCAAGATCTATTCGCAGCACAGAGGTGAGCCCGGAAGATCCAACCAAAGTGGATGCCAGCAGGGCGCGCAGTATGAGTCTGGGTACGATGAGTGGGCTGGATGCACAGGTGAATTACTCTGCCGGGGTGAAACCTGGAAACCAGGTCAAAGATGACACGATCGAGGCAGTCATGTTGGAAGAGGGCATGTACCGTAACGACCTGCATATCGGTGACATTCTGGAATATCCGGTGTATAGCGGTCTTGATATCACGTTACGTGTGAAGATTACGGGTTCGTTCAAGGCAGATGATCCGAACAGCCCTTACTGGGTACAAGGATTTGACGGCATGATGAATGGACTTTATGTGGATGAATCGGTTTTTAATGATGTTTTACTGAAGGAAAAAGGGATTCCACTTCAAAATTCACGTTGGTATTATGCCTTTGATCTGAAAGAAATTCAAACCAGCCAGTTATCAGGTCTGACTTCCATGCTGGAAAGGCTGGATATCGATCTGTACCAGCGGCTGAAAGATACAAAAGTGGACATCACCTTTGGTGATCTGCTCAAGCAGTTCCGCAGTCAGAGTCTGCAACTGCAGACGATGTTGTTTACCTTGGCAGCACCGATGATTGCGATGGTCTTTTATTTTATTGCGATGAATGCCAGACAGTCATTACAGAAGCAAGAGAGTGATATTGCGGTATTGCGCAGCCGTGGAGCTTCAGCTCGGCAGATCTTCTCTCTCTACCTGCTTGAAGGCATATTTCTGGGCGCTATTGCGCTGGTTATTGGGCCGTTGCTTGGTTGGTTTATGGCCAAGAGTATCGGTTCAGCAAGTGGCTTTCTCTCGTTCGTAGATCGGAAGTCTATTCCGATCGGTGTATCAAAAGAAGCTATTCTCCTGGGCGTAGCAGCGGTCCTTGTTGCGATCATCGCATCACTTATCCCTGCGATAACCTATGCACGGGCAACCATTGTATCTGCCAAACGGCGGCAAGCACGGACAGACCGTGCTCCAGTATGGCAACGCTGGTTCCTGGACGTTGTGTTACTGGGTCTGGCTGGATATGGATATTACCTGTTCTATGAACGTCAGATGTTGACCTTCCAGACCGGAATGACAACCGATCAGCTGCAGGTACAGCCGTTTCTGTTCTTTGTACCGGCACTCGCGATTTTTGCGCTCGGACTATTCTTCCTGCGCTTGTTCCCGTGGATTTTAAAGCTCATCCAGCTGATCGGTCGCAAATTTCTCCCGGTCCCGTTGTATCTGACTTTAACGCAGTTATCACGTTCATCATCTTCTTATTATCCGTTGATGATCCTTCTTGTACTGACACTGGGACTTGGGGTGTACAACTCGGCTGCTGCTCGGACGATTGATCTGAATTCCACTGAGCGTACCTTGTACCGTTATGGTTCTGATGTGATTATGCAGACGGTGTGGGAAGGAACACCTGAGGTTAAACCCGGTGGTTCTGGACAGAATGGCGGTTCTGGTGGAGGTCAACAAGGTGGTGGCAATGGAGGAGGAGGTTCTGCTGGTGGTGGTTCCGGCGGAGGCAATGGCGGTGGAGGTGCTCCAGGTGGTGGCGGTTCTTCGCAGCCATCCAAAGTCATCTACTCCGAACCTCCATTCGAAGTGTTCCGCAGATTAGACGGGGTTGAACATGCAGCACGAGTGCTGCAGACCAAAGGTAATATTATCGTCTCTGGTAAATCGGGCGGACAGGGGATGCTGGTCGGAATTGATAATGTGGATTTTGCTCAAGTGGCATGGTTCCGCAATGATCTGTTCCCGGCACATCCCTACAAGTACCTTGACTTGCTTGGTAAATATGAAGGGGCTGTATTGATCTCTTCCAAATTTGCTGACAAATTTAAGTTGAAAACTGGAGACCTCGTCTCCATGGGTGTACAGGGACAGGCGATTGAATTCGTCGTGTTTGGGATCATTCCTTACTGGCCAGCCCAATATCCGGATCAGATGCCATTCTTCGTGGCGAATCTGGATTATATCTATGATCAGGTGCCTTTGATTCCTTATGAGGTATGGCTGAAAATGGAACCGGATGCCAAAGTGGCTCCATTAATGGAGAAACTCGCAGCAGAAGGCATTGAGTTATCTTCTGTGCGTGACGTACGTACCGAATTGGTATCTCAGGGTAAACATCCGTCAAGAGGTGGCGTATTCGGAATACTGAGCCTTGGATTCCTGGTATCGGTTATCATCTCGTTGATCGGATACGTGCTGTACTGGTTCTTCAACCTGTCCGGACGTGTTGTGCAGTTTGGTGTATTACGGGCCATGGGTTTATCCCGGGCACAACTGAGCGGTATGCTGCTGCTGGAGCAGGTGTTCACAGCGGGGCTATCGATCCTGCTAGGTATTGGAATTGGTCAGGTATCCAGTCGTTTATTCCTGCCATTCCTGCAAACGACGGATAATGTATCTGCTCAGGTACCTCCGTTTCGGATTGTGTTTGAACAGCAAGATATGTTGCAACTGTATGGGGTCACCGTAGTGATGCTGGTTATTGGTGCAACGATGTTGCTCTGGCAGATTCGCAGATTGCGGGTTCACCAGGCAGTCAAAATGGGAGAGGAGAGGTAAACGTGATCCAATGCGAAGGACTTGTCAAAATTTTTAAATCCAGCGATGTGGAAGTCGTTGCCCTTCAGGGTCTCAACCTGACTGTCAATCAAGGTGAAATGATGGCCATCATCGGTAACAGCGGTAGCGGTAAATCCACACTGCTGAATATTCTGGGCGGGCTTGATCGTCCTACGGCTGGTACGGCCGTTGTGGGAGACTGGGATTTGCTCAAGATGACAGATGCCCAATTGGTCGAATACAAACGTCATACGGTAGGTTTTATCTGGCAAAATAACGGTCGTAACTTGCTGCCTTATCTCACTGCACTGGAAAATGTGGAGACTCCCATGATTCTGGGAGGCAAGCGAGATCGTGCTTATGCAAAACAGTTGCTTGAATGGGTAGGCCTTAAGGATCGGATGCATAACAAATTGCATCAATTGTCAGGAGGAGAGCAACAACGGGTAGCGATTGCGATCTCCTTATCCAATCGTCCCAAAATTCTGCTTGCAGATGAACCTACCGGTTCGGTCGATTCCGAGACATGTGATACAATCATGGGCATTTTCCGAAGAATGAACAAGGAGCTCGGCGTTACGATTGTCATCGTTACCCATGACTTGACGCTTGCTGGCAAGGTAGACCGGATCGTTGCGATTCGGGACGGCTTGACCAGTACCGAGTTTGTGAAGCGCAACCCGAATCTGGATGATGAGCATAACTTGTCCGAGGCGGGTATGCCGGACATCCATGAAGCATTTGTCATTATAGACCGTGCAGGACGACTTCAGGTACCAAAAGAGTATCTGGAGGCCTTATCCATTGATAACCGGGCGACATTGGAATTTGACGGTGAACGTATTGTTATTACACCGCCAAGATAATTAATGAGGGGGAATTGGGAAATGAAGAACAGGTTGTGGGGAAAACGTGTGCTGGCTGTCATGGCTACTGCGACGCTAGCATTGCCGCTGATTGCTGGCTGTACGGCAAGTGAGGCGAAAGATACAGAGCAACGTGTATTACGTGTGGCTACAATGTGGGGAGGACAAGACGACAGTTATTTCCGTCAACAGTTTACTGATGCTTTTGAGCTGACCCATCCCAATGTAACCATTGAGATTGTAGCTGCTGTTGATCAGAGCAGCATGTACGGGTATGGCAACACCGAAGAACAGCCGGAAGTTCCGGATACGATGGAAAGTCTGAAGAAGATTATGACTGGCGATAACCCGGTTGACGTCATCGTGGCGGATACCGCTACTGTCAAATCATTAATTCAGGAGAATCTGGTGAAACAGCTGGACCCATTAATGCAAGAAGACAAGTTTGATACCACTGACATTGTTCCTAGTGTGCTGGAGGGTATCAAAGATCTGGGGGATCAGAGCATCTATGCATTGACACCAACGTTCTCATCTTCCGCTTTGTTCTATAACAAGGGCATGTTTGAAAAAGCAGGTGTGGAACCGCCAACGGACAATATGACTTGGGACGATATCTTCAATCTGGGTACCCGACTTACAAAAGGTGAGGGTAAAGATCACGTATTTGGTTTCGCCTTCACGACATATCAGGGTGGTTCGCCTTACTACTCCATGCAGCAGTACTACAGCGCGTTGCAGCTGAAGACGTTTGATGACAAAGCAGAGAAGATGACCGTAGATTCTCCTCAATGGGAGAAAGTGTGGAGCACCATCAGCAAACTTGCCATTGACAAAGTCATCCCTAAAGGCGACGAACCACAGGATCAGAATCCGAGTGGACGTTATGATCCAGTACAGGGTGACCTGTTCCTGAGTGGCAAGGCAGCCATGGCTATTGGTGATTACAGCTATATTAATCAATTAATTGATGCCAATAAAAATGCGGATAAAATGAAAGACTTTACGAAAGTGGATTGGGATGTGGTAACACCTCCAGTTCACCCGGAAGCTCCTGAAATTGGAGGCAGTATCTACCTGAGCAATCTCATGGCGATCAATAGTGCGGCTCAGAACCCGGATGATGCGTGGGAACTGATCAAGTACATGAACAGTGAAGATTGGGCTAAAATCAAGGCGCGTAGCAGCTATGAGATGGTATCCCGGAAGAGCTTCATTAAGCCCAAAGACGGCCTGGATTACAACATTCAAGCATTCTATTCTTTGAAGCCGATTCCGCCAACCAATACCAATCTGGATAAAATGTATCAAAAATCCCCAGGCTTATGGCAAGTCAATGAAAAAGGCATGGAATATTTCAATCAGGTACTTGAGAACAAAAAGACACCAAAAGAAGCACTTGGTGAGTGGGCAGCGAAAGGAAACGAGATGCTGCAGAAATTGAAAAAAGATCCTAAAGCTACGTTTCAATGAGATTTGATGAAGTAGTCATATCATAAGTTAAGGATATAGTCGCTGAAGATTTTAATCTTTGGCGGCTATTTTTATGAAAATGGGGTATTCTACAAAAAGCAGGAATAAATGACGACTCCGGAAAGGACGAGCGGTATGCACTGGGTATATTTCAGCAAGTTGTATGCAACCAAATTTCAGGCAGGATGTCTGGCCAAACGTATGGAGCAGGATGGGTGGATTTACGGTCATAATGAACCAGCGGAAGTGGAAGTTTATCGATCACGTAAAGGACGTTACGGTGTGCGTTTTATTCCCTGACATTACCCCTTGACTTATAGGGTGACGATAGTGTATATTAATTAAGTCGCTGTTTTAATATTTTTTACTGACGCGGGGTGGAGCAGCCCGGTAGCTCGTCGGGCTCATAACCCGAAGGCCGCAGGTTCAAATCCTGCCCCCGCAATTTAGTTTCACTTGGATGATTTACAGCCATCATCTGCACGTTATACATTATGTCTAGGGCCCTTAGCTCAGTTGGTTAGAGCGGTCGGCTCATAACCGATTGGTCACAGGTTCGAGTCCTGTAGGGCCCATACTCTTGAAACCCTTGCCTAGCAAGGGTTTTTTTCTGTCTACAATTAGGTGCTAGAGCAAAAAGGTAACTTGTAAATGGTATCTTTCTAATATGCCTTTTTTTGCGAATGTCAGTGTATGTCCATGCCATATCTCAAATCTCGCATATACTACCTTATCCCAACCCATAGGAGGTAGATTTCATGAGTCAATTTATTGATGCAAGAACTTCGCAGAATGCGAGTTTGGCTAACTCTATCGCCATTCCAATCCTTGTAATTAACACACCACAATTATTTGGCCAGATTGGTCTAGTCACAGGTGGCAGCATTGGAGCTAACCCACGGGTACAATTCAAAGGAACGGTGTCTGTGCAACTTCCTTTGGCACTTGTTGGTATAACCATCACAATTGTTAGGGGAACTTTGGCTACGGATCCTGTGATTTATTCCGCAACGTCTACGTTCAGCTTGAGTATACTTGCCCCTCAGATTATTACGTTCTCTGCAGATGACTTCAATCCGCCTATCACGCCTCAATTGACGTACACTGCATTTGTCAGTTCCAACTTGCTCGGTACGATCCGTGTAGGTCCTGAGAACTTTGACGGAGTGTTGTATTCCGACTAATATTGAGCGCTCATGCCTAAGTGAAACTAGATTAATATTCTTTTTAAATGAAGGTAATAACAGACCTGCCCTCAAAAGCAGGTTTTTTACCTGTTGAAGGGGAAAACTGAACTTCATCGAGTAGGTAGGGTTCTATGATATAATGCATTACAGAGATTGGAACGGTATTTACGAATAAAGTAAAACATGAATTTTTTTGAGAATTTTACGAAATTAGTGATAGAAAGCAGGTTTACCTTTAATGACGCAAAATGAAAGTCAACGTTTTCGTTACAGTGAAGCTCCGGTCTGGGATTGGCAGAGAGCTTATTATGAACAGAAGGGGTTACAAGCTTGGACAGAGAATCAAGTCCCTCAATATATTACGAGTAATCCGGTGATTGCCACGGCGTATGCAGAGATGATCTTTGGCTTTCTTCAGGACCTCTCGAACAAGGGAAAGATCAGCGAGACCGTAACCATTCTGGAACTTGGAGCGGGGGTAGGGCGGTTGGCACACCAAATTCTCCTGAAACTGCTTGAGTTAAAGGAATTTGCCGCAATACAGTTACCGCCTTTCAGATATGTGATGACGGATCTGGTAGCGGAGAATGTGCTGGGTTGGCAGGAGCATCCATCCATGCAATCCTTTATTCAACAAGGTATAGTGGATTTTGCACGTTTTGACGCTGTAGTGGATACGGAATTAAATCTGGTCGTTGCAGGCACGGTTATTCGGCCCGGTGATCTGAAACAACCGTTGTTGTTGATTGCTAATTACTTTTTTGACAGCATCCCACAGGAATTAATCTACATTGGGGATGGCGAGATCTATGAGTGCGATCTGCTTGTACAGTCTCCGGATCGTCGTCTCGATCTTGAGCCTGCTGAGATGCTGAAGAACATGACGCTGAGTTATGAGTATCGCCGAGCACCGGAATACAGTGAGGATAACTATCCTTATCAGGAGCTTATCACATTGTACAAAGAGGAACTGGAGGATTCTCACATTTTGTTCCCAGCAATCGGGTTGTCTTGTCTCGAACGGTTGAACAAGCTGTCACAGTCAGGTTATGTGCTGATTACCGCTGATAAAGGGGATCATCGGCTGGATAACTGGAAGTTCGCAGAGCCACCTGAATTTGTTCTTCACGGGAGTTTTTCGCTAACTGCTAACTATCATGCCATTCAATATGTCTTGGAACAACAGGGTGCCCATACACGATTCACAACACATCATTATAAAGACCTGAATGTTGGGTGCATGTTGATGTTGGACGAACCCATCAGTTATGTGAACACACGTTTGGCCTACCATCGATTTGTCGAACGTTTTGGCCCGGATGACTTTTTCAGCATGAAACAATGGGTAGACTCTCGAATAGAAAGTATGGAGTTGAAGCATATTTTACCGTTTTGGCGTCTGGGCGGGTATGATGCAGAGTTCTTGATCCACAGTGCAACGCACATTTCAAGTCTTCTTCCTGATGCAAGTGATGAGGAAATGCTTGATATTCAATCTGGTATTCATACGATGTGGTCGTCCTACTATGTGATGGAGCAGCAAGGGGGGCTCGCATTTCTGGCAGGGCAGTTATTATATGAAATGTATATGTATGAGGATGCGAAACGGTTTCTGGAGATATCGTTGGTTGCAGACCCGAGTAACCATAATCCAGCCGTCTTATACGATTTGGCTGTGTGCTGTTATGAACTTGAACTGGAAGAAGAAACCCTATCATATACCCATAAAGTTTTGGCTCTGGAACCTGATCATGAAGAGGCAGCAGCGTTGCTCCAGAGTTTCGAGTTGATCTGAACAGAACAATTTTAGTTTGTCTCCTATATGTCTAGAAATAGTGATGGTTGTATATAAAATTGAAACCTAATTGGATTGTAATCGTATTAATGGGATATTCAACCAATTATCTGTTTAAGCAGAAAAGGAGACAGAGTTATGAAGAAAATGTTATCCGTTGCATTATATCCACTTGCTTGGGTGCTGGGGGCACTGAGTATCTTATCTGGAAATGCAAACAGTGTCGCAGACAGCGCTCTATTGGCTAAGGATATCGCTACAGATCGAAGCTATGATGGGCAGGCTATCTATGATAGTATTGAACGTAGAAATGCCTAACTACATATCATTCAACTGTAAAGGTAATTGTGTCGTCGAGCAATAACATGAGAACCAATTACTCTTAAAGCAAAGTACGGTGAGCAGGAGTTCTGTCCGTACAACCTTTAAGCCGGTTTCGTACCTTATTCAGGTATGAACCGGCTTTTATTTATGAATGGGGGATACCAGATGAAGGTTATCATTGGACAACCGAGGTTGGAACAGCACCTGCTGCAGCTTGAAGCCGAACTCAAGCAACACTCTGATGCGGATATATTGTTTTTTCCTGAAGGTTATCTGAACCAGAATGTTGAGGAAGCTTGCAGGTTGGCGGCTGAATATGGGACTATGATTGTATCAGGTCATCGCAGACTGGACGAACGTCCAAAAGACCGATCGATTATCATCAGTAAGGCTGGAGAGATTGTGTTGGAGAAAGCTAAGTATACACCTGCTGAGACGGTTGAGGAACAGGGTTTGGTAATAAGCACTTTGTTGTGTGATGAGCTGGTCCTGCAAGGATTTGGAAATGAGAATATAGGGAATGTGGACATTGTGATGCATTCCATTGGTGTGGGCATGTTCAGTGAAGAGCAGTACAGTGAGTGGGTCGAAGAGGCTCGGCAGATCGCCATGAAGCATCAATGTATTGTCATGGGGACAAGCCATGCGGATGGTTCGTACCGTGATAGCGAGATCTCCATTCCGATCGCCTATTGTATAACACCTGATGGAGAGGTTGTTCTGGCATCCCGAAGTGATACACGTACTCGTACAATCCTTCTGGAAAGAGGAAATACAGACCCTTCACCTCAGGAGTCACAAGAAAAACCACTGAAAATCTCCATCGACCCATCTGGTTAAGTTACCGGGTATGAATCCCAGATGAATGGGCTGATGAACTTGTCGAATAGCCCGATCACTTGCGCAGAATACGCATATGTTATGGCATACCTTGAAATTCAAAGGAGGCCAATCAAATGAGTCAAGTTGGATACGGTTGTTGTAATGTTGGTGGCGGCGGATGGACTTCCACAAGTGCAATTCTCGTACTGTTCATTCTGCTCGTGATTATCACAAAATCTTTCTGGCTGTAAGTCACGTATAGAAACGTGCAAACAGTGGCTCCGCTGAGACTTCAGCGGGGCTTTTCCTGTTTATAAGAAGCAACATATGCCATCCATGACATTTGACAACTGAAAACAATGTGCTTAAAATCACATAAGAGACTATTAACAGAGATTGAAGGGATAGCAATGCCGTTTATTCGCTTTAAAGGATTCACAGGTCCTCAACTAGAGGAAGTTGTACCCCAAATTACAGAGCAGATGGCCCTAATTACTCATATTCCAAGGGAGAGAATGAAGGCAGAGCGTCATGATGTACAAGCGCTAACACCTTCTCCGGCTTCTATAGAGATTCTAATGTTTCAACGTGACCAGGAGATTCATAATCGGATTGCATCGTCGGTGCAAGCTATTTTGGAAGAAGCATACATGCCGGATGTGCATATTTTCTTCAATATATTGTCACCTACTTTGTATTATAAAAAAGGCAGGCCGCTGACAGATTATCGATTGGATTGAGATTGTGAGGGACGAGCAGAATATTGCTCGTCTCTTTTGATTTACATATTTTTTGTACGTTCAGCAATGGGATGGTTCCTGTGAGCCCTGCTCAACGATAATGAGCATATCGCAGACATAATAAACAAGGCTCCACCGATAAGGTATACCCACCGAACGCCCAGTTGATCGGCGACTAGACCAAAGATGACTATGGATACACTCATCACCGTGGATATCAGGACGCCATGGGTGGCGTATACCTTGGTTAGGGATTCGACAGGTACACTGTTCTGAAGCGCTGTCTGCTGAGCCACATCACGAATCTGATGAACTGGACCCATGAGTATGCATAACACCAAAGCGAGCCATGGCAGGTTGTTTAGACCATAAACGACGGTCAGCAGGCTGAAGAGAAGGGAACCCATGGTCATACTAGCGATTAGATGCTTCTGAATACGTTTGGCCAGTGCAAGAGCCAGAATACCTCCAAGCATGGTTCCGGCAGCGTAACTCGAGTTCATGAGTCCCCACCAACCTTCTCCTCGTCCCAGAGCTTCTTTTGCAAAGGCTAGCGTAACAGCTCCGATCCAGATGGAACCCGCAAGAGCCTGGGCAATGTCCATAAGCGTGATCAGTCGTAATGATGGGTTGTTCCAAAGTATACTCCAGCCTTCCCTCAATACATTTCGGGATACAGCAGATTTCTGGAGTTTTTCTACATTCTGTGTGAGCGAACCCATGGCAATCATGAAAATCAGAACGGCCCAGGACAGGCTTGTAGCTGCCCAGAAGGTCTGTGACGCCCCCCAGTTCATCACGGCGAATCCCGTCATGGCGTAACCGACAATGGTTACAGTCTGATTGGAGAAAGATAGAAGGCTATTTGCTTTTATAAGGTCTTCACCTTGAACCAATCTTGGCGTTAAAATCTTCAGTAACGGAGTTTCCCATCCGTCCAATAAGGATAGTATGACCACTCCGATCAATAGAAGTGGCAGTTGTGAAATCAAATGATTCAACGAAATGGCTATACAGGTCATGATGAATGTTTTGGCTATGGAAATGCTGATCAATAGTTTGGAGAATGGGAAACGGTTCACAAGTAATGGCAAAGAGAAACCTGCTATTATGCGTGCAGTGATCTGAATCAGTGGAAACATTGCAGCAGAGAGTACCGATCCAGTGAGACCGTATATAAACGTAGTAATGACCATGATATATATGACATTAATAAGTGAGAGCAGCGTTTTGGCGGCCCAGTACGGATAAAATGCGATGTTCATGCCAATGATGTCCTTTCCGAAACGATATATCTATATTACGGGCATTGTCATCATTGCACCACAAACAAAGTTATCATTTTCCCGTCATTTCACCACAAAAAAACTGCCCAACAGGGCAGTCATCTTCTAATGCCTATAGTTCATGCCATAGCGAGTGTGAAGGCGATAAGCAACATCAGCAGGCTGGTCGTTCTGACCAAAGTCATATAAGGCCTGCTGGGTTCGGCTTCACCCTGGGAAATCCAGCCATAACGTAGATACCAGCCGAATTTTGGGAAACAGAGATTGATGATACAGAGTACCATGAATATAAAAAAGAGGGTTCTCATACCCATCTTCCTTTCTCACTTACATAACGGATCTCATCTTAACGTTTGCGTCTGGTAAAAAAGACTACAATCAAAATGATAATGATGATAATTAACAGAAATTTCATGTATGTTCCTCCTGATGAATAGTTAGGTTATTGTGTAATGTTAGTTATCAACTATTACCCAAGAACCACATGACTTGAATAACTGTGTTACAATTAAAATATATTGATTTAATATCAACACATTCCGTTTGGTTAGTTTTCTCTCCTTATAATGTACGATTGCAGAATATATAAACATTAATGTGTGTGAGATGAAGGAGGAAGGCATGAGCCAACATAATCAACTCTCATTACAATGGGAATTTATCATCTCGAAAGTGAAATCCTCCGTGACGGTGGTCGATGCTACCTTGCCTGAGCTTCCGCTCATGTATGTAAACGAACACTTTACCCAACTGACAGGATACACGTATGAAGAGTCTGTCGGACACAATTGCCGATTTTTGCAAGGGCAGGATACAGACCCCGAAACGGTAATGCAGATTCGTGATGCATTAAAGAAACAACAATCCATTAAGATTGATATTTTAAATTATACAAAAAGTGGTCAGAAGTTCTGGAACGAACTGAATATTGATCCGATCTTTAATGAATCCGGAGAGTGTTTATATTTTGTAGGCATTCAATACGATATTTCAGAACGGAAGTATGCCGAACAGCAGTTGAAGTTTGCAACTTCCATGGCTGAGATGAACAGCAGAGGGCAATTGGAATTCATCGGCAAGTTGAATCACGAGCTTCGTACCCCGCTTAACGGCATTATGGGCATGATCGAACTTGCTAGTATGGGTGAAACTACGGATGAGCAGAAAGAATATCTGGAGCTTGCACGTCAATCAGGTGAGGCGCTGCTGAACATCATTAACAATAGCCTGGATATGGCGAAGCTGGGCAGAGGCAAAATGGATGTTGAAAACATTGAGTTTCAACCTCTGAAGCTGATTCAACAGATTGTGAAGACACATGAACCTGCGGCACAGAATAAACACATACGTTTGCTCTGTCATGCTGATCTGAATGTTCCTGATGTGCTTATCGGTGATCCGCTAAGACTTCGGCAGGTACTGGATAATTTGCTGAGTAATGCGATCAAGTTCACAGAACAAGGTGAAGTGCAGTTACAGGTGGATGTGAGGCATCAACTGATGGATACCGTTGTATTGGTATTCTCTGTGCGTGATACGGGAATTGGCATTCCTCAGCATCAGATCGAACAATTGTTTGATGCATTTACCCAGACCGACATCTCCCATGCGCGCCGATTTGGCGGAAGCGGTCTTGGTCTGACCATCTGCAAAGAACTGCTGGAACTGATGAATGGTCAGATTTCGGTGGAAAGTACAGAAGGGAAAGGTACACAGTTTGAGGTGACACTGCCCTTGCTGCGCCAACAGGCCATTCCCAATGTAGGATAATAATCAAGCAGGACAGCCGGGTGGTCTCGGCTGTTTTTTTATTGTATTGAATTGTTTTACGAACGGGCGTTCTGTTATAATGTAAGTGTTGAATGGGGGAGACACAGCATGAGTAAGAGACGCACAGGACGAAAACGAAAAGGTAAACAAGGCTTCAAAAAGCAGGTACTGACACTGGTAGCGATGCTGCTGGTAGCCCTCTACGCCTGGGCAGGGGGAGAATGGCCGGAGGAGATACCTAATCCATTCGGAGGGGCTAATAAGAGTGTGGACCACACCATTACGTTCCCTTCAGAGCGTTATCCCGAAACAGCCAAACATATTAAAGCTGCTATCAAGGCAGGGCATTCGGATGTATGCACCATTGATCGTAATGGAGCGGAAGGCAATCGGGATTTATCCCTTAAAGGTGTTCCGGTCAAAAAAGGTAAGGATCGTGACGAGTGGCCTATGGCGATGTGTGCTGAAGGAGGAACAGGTGCAGATATCCAGTACATTACCCCGAAAGATAATCGTGGTGCAGGTTCATGGGTAGGGAATCAGTTAAGTACATATCCGGATGGAACACGAGTGAAGTTTGTAGTGAAGTAACAAGAAGAGAAAAACCAGACGTGCATGCGTCTGGTTTTTTGGTATAAAGTGCTGGCATAAATAGATCTAGTTAACGTATCTATACGGGAACTGGAGTTTCAAGGATTACATATCCGGCTAAACGAGTTGCATTCCGCTTAAATGATGAGACCGTATGCTTAACAGACGCGTAACATGTTCAACCTCATCAAACGGTATCCACAGACTGCCGTGAACCGTACGTAAGGAGAGAATGGATGAATCAGCGGTACGCTCGGGAAATCCGGTTACCGTCTGACCGCTTGTATTACGAACCATGATCTGTTGTTTGCGCCGGATGGCAATTTCTACCTCTTTTTTCATAAGTCATTGCTCCTGATTATGAGATGTTAAATACATATGTCAATTTTTTCAATGGTTAATTTGTCTTCTTTATCTAGTCTATCAGAACTAGGTATAGATTTCCAGAAGAGAAATCAACATTCTTCTAGGTGATTTGTCTTAGCTATGGATGATCCGTTTTTGAATAGGCATTACGGGGTTATATTAGGGTAAAAGGAGGGGAACGGAATGACACAATTGATGATTGGGCTGGCCCGTACGGAGAACGAGGCTATATTGATGCTGAATCAGGTGAAAGAGGAAGGCATCAAGGAAAAATACTTGGGAGCGGTGGCGAAGGAGCAGCTTAATCTGGAGCTGGTGAGCGAAAAGACGGGGCTGCCCAAACCTTTGAAGGGTGCCGGAACGGATGGTGCCTTTGGCGCTCTGAAAGGCATATTGGCTGGTCTGGGGAAGCGAATGGATCAGACGATGTCGATCGGAAAAGCAGTCCGTAGACTCGCTGGCAATGAGATCGGGAGTGAGACCGATGATTTGGTGCTTACACTGACTGAAGCGGGGATCTCGGAAGAAGACGCACGGTATTATGAAGATTGGCTGTTAAAGGACCATATCTTGGTTATCGTGGAGTGCAGTGAGGAAGAGGCAGCTCGTGTTCGCCCGATTTTACTTTTTTAGTTTAATTTAAGGCTGATTTTAGGTTTCTTTAATGTTGGGGAGGTATTCTTATCTCACACCTCCCTTAATATAGATTGGTTTACCGGAAGTCCGGGACCGCAACTCGGACTTTCTAGGCACTGTGAGCTGACGCTTGCAGTGCCTGTTTCATTTATATAAGTCTTTCAGAAAGCTTTTAGGCGAACGCTTCGCTTTTCAGTTTTTTTTGTCCTCTCCGTTATCGTGTAAATCATTAGTTAAACTTATATAGTTAGATTATTTTATAAAAAGTGTTGCAAAGTTAATTAGTTCATGGTAAGATATTTCTTGTCGCCAAGAAATACATAATCCTGCCGGGGTGGCGGAATTGGCAGACGCACAGGACTTAAAATCCTGCGGTAGGTGACTACCGTACCGGTTCGATCCCGGTCCTCGGCATATTGCATTTAAAAGGTTTTCTTGAAAAAGAGAACGAAATGAAGGACGTATGACTCTTATGAAATATTGAGAGTCATACGTCTTTTTTTTGTATTTTTTATTTTGTATTAAAAGATAAGAATAATAAATTGTTGCTGGAGTTGCTTCAGAGTTGTATTTTAAGTGTGAATAAATGTCGGATTTTTAGAATAGCTGCTGCATATTGAATCCGCTTTTACCAGTTCATTAGATTCGTTCTTATTATCTATTTTAATATTGGGGTTAGTGTAACAGATCTAAACGAATTTCTTTGCAGATTTTTTAATCTGTTCACGTACTTTCTAGATTTTTTAGGTTTTATGCAGTTTCTCAGGTGAATCTTATACCCTGCTGTTGTTTCTCCTCTGGCTTTGAAAAGACTGAGAGAATAAGGGATGGGAAAAGAAAAATGAAAATACAATAAAAAATTATAAATGAAAGTAGAATTTTATGGAGTTTAAAACGTTAGAAGAATTAGTTTGGTTATTATACAAAGTGAACTTTCAAAGAAATATGAAATTATAATTGATGGGAGTTTGGAGGATAATTAAGGAAAGTGTAGAACTAGATATAATAATGTCATTTCTTTGGAAGGTAGATATATTGATTTTTATTGGTGAATTTTAAATAATTTACATAATGGGTTTTATATGAAAAAAAGGCGCTTTGATTCATAAGGTTGAAAATGAGTTTGAAGCATTGAAGACCTAAGCATGGTTAAGTTAAAAGAAGATATGAGCAAGGTGGTTGATTAGCGATTCTGCAATTGAAAAAAATCAAAAAAGAAAAGGGCTTAATGAAGGGTGGTTGGCAGGGGAATATGCTTAAAAGTCTAGTTGTTTCAGTTTTGTCAGAAAACTCAGAAAGGGAGCCTGAGAAGAATCTTCTGATTAAGAGAGTAGAAAATAATCCTAAGGACTTAGTTCAGGAATTATTATTAATTAATGAACCAGAAGAAATAGGTGGTAGAGTTGCACTGGCAGGTTTTTACTATCAATTTTTAGTAACCATTGAATACATGATTGAAGTAATGAAGGGTACGTGGGACTTTGTTTCGATGGAACTGCACGAAGATGTTATAGTTGGAAAAGATAATCTTATACGTTTTATTCAAGTGAAAACAAGTGCCCAAACTGATCTAAAGACAAGTGAAACTGGAATCTACAGCAGGTCTTTTAAAGAGGAAGATGGATTTAAATATAGAAGACCGGATAGCTGGTTAGATAAGCTTTTAATGAAAGCAAAATACTTTCCGAACAAAGAGTTTCAAACACAGTTTGAATTACTAACTAGTTTTGTTGTCACACCTTCAAAGGAAGCAAATGTTACACCTTATACCAAAAATTATAGTTATAACCTTTCCGTTCCTGAGGATGATCATTTACTGAGACGTCTATCTGAAGAATTTTACGATAAGCATGATAATTCACTCTTAACTTATGAATCGTTGTGTGGTGAAAAACTTACTGAATTACTATCAAGATTTCATATTCGCAAAAGGTTAGATTTACTTCAAACTCGTGAATATGTCGGATTTCTATTAGATGAACTGGGAAAAAATATTGAGCCTGGGGTCAGAGTTGAAGTAGATAATATTCAATGGTTAATTGGACTTCTGATGGAAAAATGTCAAAAAATTGGAGATAATCTTATTCTATATTTGGGCTCTGAAGAAGTAGAGGAAATAAGACAATTAATCCATGATAATGCTTTTGCGATAACTGGGGAATCTGTAAGAAAGAGTGAAACAAAAGAAGTTATAAATAAAGTTTTTGATCAAATGATACTTGATATTAAGGATATAGATTTATTTATAGAATTGGAGCGAGATATTATTGGCTACAAAGAGAATATGATTGAATGGATTGATGGAGGAGGTACGATAAGAGATCTTGTCAATAGGTATTTAGATTGTAGACCTATATCTAGTAAATACAGAGAAATAACAGAACATGATCAAACAAGAAGACTCTTAGAACTCTTTAACTGTGCATTATTATTAATCTTAATTAATAAAGATTTATTAAAAGTATCAACTAATCACACGTCACTTTTAGTTAAACAGATTAGCTCTCAATATTTATCATTTTTGAGCTTAAGCCGGGGAGATACTTTAAACACTGCAGTTGATAAAATCCGTCAATTGTTACAAGAACCTGAAAAGTGTTCAGATATTTTACTGAATCCACCATCTAGTATTATTTTGAATGGGAGTTTTGCGGGAAATAAGGGGAGAATAGAATCTGTTATTATTTGCGAGGAGAAGCCAGAAGTATCGGGACTTCCGCAAAGTGACTCACTTAAAGATATGAAAATAATTATGGATTTTGTACCGGGTGGAAGGTTAAATGATGAATTTGATAACTTATTTACTTTCAACACTATGGAAGATCTACGAACTCATCTATGTGAGTTTTGGAAGGAGTTAAACGAGTAATATGGAGGCATATGTTCTAACAAATAAATTGTTATTAGATTTAGGTTTTTCTCATGTTATTAATAGTGATCTTTTGAATATAGGAGTTAAGTTGTTTACTAATGGTCTGAATTTTGTGGTTTTACAAAGGTGGGAAAATGAAACACCAGCACGAAAAATTATTCTTGAAGCTAGTCTTGTGAGGGATATTCTTTTACGCCAGAAATTGAATGTTTGGAATTCTTATTACTTACTATGTACTGGTGGAGATCGTTTAATTGATGAAGAAACAATCTATACTATTGAACGAGATTCATTGTCTATTAGGAAGTTTGTCATTCGGTCAATGGCAGATATTCGACGTATTCCATTCTTGGATGACAACAATGATACATATACAGAGTTAAATAAAAATTCAATTGATGATATTGAACAGGATCCTACCATATCATATTTACTTAAAAATCTTCGTGATAAAGAAGGGGAAAGAAAAAAGCTCTCTCAAAAAGAAATTGAGAGTGTGATTAATGACTTGTTAGATAAGGAGAAATAAAATGAAAATTGATAAAGTTAGGATTCAAAATTTTCGCAAATACTTAGGTTTACATGAATTTAATTTAGATAAGCAAATAACTATTTTCTATGGTCCTAATGGATTTGGAAAGAGTACTTTCTTTGATGCTTTAGAGTGGTGTTTGTCAGGAAGCATTAGTAGATTTTCTAAACAAAAAGATTTCACAGAGCAGGATATTATATGTTTCCAATGTGTTAAGACCGCAGAGACTTGTTTTGTGGAAATCGAGTTTGAGGGGCACATATTAAAACGTAGTTTCCGAGTGGAAAATGGAAAAGCGAAAAGCGTTACTGTTTCAATAAAGCCTCCAAATGGAAAAATTATTCGCACAAAAGGGAAAGTAGACACATTTTTGAGGAGGGAATTTTATCGTACTGAAGGTAAAGGGATGATGGGAGGGCTAATAAAACAATCACATATTTTATCCCAAGATCAAATAACAGAGTTTGTTTCACATGACGATGCTAAAAGTAGGTTCGAGGCTCTAGCAGATATAATGGGCTTAAAGAATGTTTTGAATTTAACGAATAACATTAAGGAAGTATCTTCTAAACTTTCAGCTCAACGTTCAAAAATAGAAATAGAATCTGAACAACTAAAATCCATGATTGAACAAAGGACTGCAGATTTATTAACTTTGGATTTATCTAAGATTGAAGAGTGGGCAAATTTACTGAATATATCTCCGGATATAAATATAGTATATGCAAATTTAAACAAACTTAAAGAACGCTTATTACAAGAATCCAGCGTAGTTCTTGATAAGCTTGATCGCTTAGATAAAGTCGGAAAATTAGAATTTTCAAACATTGGTGATTGCATTACTGAAGAAAAGAATTGTAGAGATAACTTAAGAAGTTATACTTCACGCCTAGAAAGAGCGGAAAAATTATTACTCCAAATTAATTTGGAAATAAAAGGAGTTAATGAAGCAAAAAATCACAATGATCGTTTTAGAAAAATGGAGAAAGAAGAAAAAAGGCTTATAAGATTGCTTCAATCTTCATCAAATTCCCCGGAAATTCTTGATTTGGATAATATTATAAAATCTATTTCTGATAAGCAAAAGGAATTAGTTAAATATGATTTAGCTATATCTTATCTTGAAGAATATCAAAAGTTGAGAAATGAAAAAAAAGATCTTCCTAACCGCAAGTTAGGTGCAGAAAAAAGGCTCTCAAAATTTGTGCGTAGAAGTAAACGACTTGAAGCAATGCTTCAGGTTGTGAATAAAAGGATAGAAAATCATTCTGGCGGGCCTATGATAAAACTAGTAGCAGATGTACGAAGTGTGTATGAATATGTTTCCATACAAAATAATGACAAAGATGGAACTTGCCCAGTATGCTCTGCTAACCATGGAAGTGAACTAAAGAGCAAAATTTATTCATCGATTGAAGAACACTTAGAAAAGATAAGGCAATATGCTGAGGTTACGGAGGAGTTAATACAAAATAAAGAGAGACTGTCAATGAGAATTGAAAGTAACAATAGAGAGCTTATTTCTCATCAAGATGAAATTAAACAAATTGACAATAAACATCGCTCTTCAATTGAAAGATTGAATGCAATTCAAAACCTCCCTAATTATGATAATGAACTATTGTTAGGAACGAAACCTGAACTTGAGAAGACCAGGAATAATCTTCTTTCTCACATTAAAATGGATGAAGTGTCAAAAGAGGCAATTCAGTCACTAGCAATGGTAAGAAAAGATTTGGATAATCTTCGTTCTGTTACGGGTCTCCAGCATGCACTTGATGATGCAGATGTTCCCGGTGAATTACACCGTCTGCAACGTGCACAGAATCGAGTAGTCTCTTACATAAATGACATGAAAGAGGAAATTAAAACTACTCAAATAAAGGTGCAGAATTTTAACAAAGTACTTACTCCCATTCCCGATATTTTATCAGAACTAGAATTGACTTATCCCATTGATGAATTAATTAAACAGTATCAGAAAAAGAAAATAGATCTACAAATAGAGTTTAATCTGGTGGCGTCGTTTTCCGAAAAATTTTCAAATAATCAACGAGTTAATATCAAGATAAAAGAGCTTTCCTTAGAAAAGGAGAAGAAAGATGCTTTGATAAAGCAAAAGTATGATCTGAAATTGTCTAAGATATCGGAGTTTCTTAATAAGGTAGCATTACAATTAGGGACTACTGCAGAAGATATACTTAATAGTTCTTATTCTACTATTCAGCGATATTTCCGTTACCTTAATCCGCTTCCGAGCACAGTTCCCATAAGATTTGAGGGTGGAAATGAAGAATTGAAAATCATGGTTCAACTTCCTAACGAGGGTGAGGGGCTTTCAAACGCGCAATATACTTTGAGTTCAGGTCAACTAAATGTTCTTGCTATCTCGATATTTCTGGCAATAAACGAATCGCAGAAAGTGAGTATTCTAGATTTTGTAGGAATTGATGATCCGATACAGAATATGGATGACGTAAATCAATTCTCAGTTTGTGATGTATTAAGTATTATAAAAAAGCAACTTTTATTTTCCACACACGATCTTGATTTTGTTAAATTATTTATAAAGAAAAATGAACATAGAAGAGAACAAATTCAACTTTTCATGATTGATTCGCCAACTCTTACAAAAGATAATATAAAACACATTAAGTTTCATTAACTTGGAATTAGTCAGTAGTATCCTTTAGCTTTTAAAGCTGCGATACAAACCGCGTCAACTAAATTCTTGGCAAAAGCGACATTTGTGTTACTTTCAACAATTACTCTATAATTTGTTGGAAATAATTTAGTTACTTGGTAAGTTGAGAAACACTTTAAAATTTTTATCGAAACATCCTCAGACAATTTATTGATTTCAAATCCAAGAATTTGTTGTTCAATCAGTTTTTTACGTTCTTCGGTATTAAGGTCGTACCAATTGATCCTCATAAGTACCTCCTTAAAATTTCTGTATCTCTCATACTGTAGTTTAGAATTTTTGAGTTTATTAACAATCATTAAGAACTAAATTTGAGTTAATATAGAATATACGTGATGTCACCATTAGTAATAGAAATTTAATTTAGTATATGAATATATTTTATTTTTCTTGTTTCCATTTATTCCTCTACGGAGACTTCCCACAAGACATATTTGGGGAAATAATTTGATAAAGACAACAGAATTAGAAATTGTTCTGATGTCTTTTTTTTGTAAAGTTATGAAGCCACTCTTATATCAGGGCATGTTAAAGATCTATTAGCATATTCTGAACCGAAATGGTTTAACCATGCAAAGTAATGTTTCTTTAACTCGCTTTTTATGAAGAGACGGAACAATGGTGTATACTATCCGTAGGCATATATTACCTTTACCTTGCTGAACGATATAAGTTCAAACATACATTTACATGATAACGGAGGGGACAGAAAAAACCTGAAGAAGCGAAGCGTGCGCCTTTATCCCCGGATTTTCCCTTTCAAAAGGGAATCAAAAAAATCTGGGGATAACAGCGATCGGAAGGTTGTTCTGTCATCGGAGTGCCCGTGTAAATAACCATATGTGAACTTATGTAGAGTCACAAAACCAATAAAACAATCTTATGGACGGAGGACTCAAGTTTATGTTGAAACAGCTTAAGCCATACAAGGTGTTACAAGAGCGCAGAATTGAAGAACTGAAATCGGATGCGTATCTGTTGGAGCACCAGAAATCCGGGGCCAAAATTGTACTTTTGTCCAATCAGGACGACAACAAAGTATTCAGTATCGGTTTCCGCACACCTCCGGAAGATGATACAGGGGTAGCCCATATCCTCGAACACTCCGTGCTCTGTGGGTCCAAGAAATTTCCGGCCAAGGATTCTTTTGTTGAGTTGCTGAAAGGTTCATTGAATACATTCCTTAACGCCATGACGTATCCCGATAAGACGATCTATCCGATCGCGAGTCGTAATGATCATGACTTCCATAACCTGATGGATATTTACCTGGATGCAGTATTGAATACAAATATTTATGAGAATGAAAAGATATTTTTGCAAGAGGGCTGGAACTACAACCTGACCTCTGCTGACGATGAGTTAACCTACAACGGAGTTGTATATAATGAGATGAAGGGGGCCTTTTCTTCACCGGAACGAATGGTGCGCAGAGAAGTGCTGAACTCCCTTTTCCCGGATACCACATACTCCTCCGAGTCTGGCGGGTTCCCGGAAGCTATCCTGGATCTAACGTATCAGGGGTTGCTGGATTTCCACACGAGATACTATCATCCTTCCAACAGTTACATCTATCTCTACGGGGATATGGATATGGAAGAGAAGCTGCAATGGCTGGATGAAAACTACCTGAGTGCATATGATCGAATCGAGATTGATTCGGCCATTCAACTTCAACCTGCCTTTGCAGAACGGGTAGACACAGTTAAGACTTACTCTGCTGGAAGTACGGAATCGGAAGTGGATAACAGCTTTTTGACCTACAATGCAGTGATCGGCACAAGTCTGGACAAGGAACTGAACATTTCCTTCCAAATTTTGTTATACGCACTGTTGAACGCTCCGGGAGCGGTATTGAAACAGGCGTTGTTGGATAAGGGCATTGCGAAGGACGTCTACGGTTCCTATGATGACAGTCTGTATCAGCCTGTATTCACTGTGGGACTGAAGAAGAGCAATCTGGCGAGCAAAGAGGATTTCTTGGGAACGGTCAAAGAAGTGCTTGAGCGTGTGGTGAAAGAAGGTTTTGATCCAAAAGCGCTGCTTGCTGGAATTAACTCGTATGAGTTCAATCACAGGGAAGCGGACTATGGCAGAATGCCGAAGGGCCTGATCTACGGATTCTCTTCCCTGCAAAGCTGGTTGTACGATGAAGAAGCGCCTTTCACTCATTTGGAAGCCAATGACGTATTTGCTGAACTGCGTACAAAAATGAACGAAGGTTACTTCGAGCAACTGATTGAGAAATATATTTTGCAAAACACACATACTTCTTTTGTGGCGCTTACCCCGGATAAGGGGCTGAACTCACGCAAGGAGGAAGCGTTGAAAGAACGTCTGAAAACCATTCAGGCCGGGCTTAGCGAGGAAGAAGTTCAGACGCTGATTCAGAAAACGGAAGCCCTTGCCGAGTATCAGAATACACCTTCAACCAAAGAGCAGCAGCAGGTTATTCCGACGTTATCGATTGAAGATATTGAACCGAAGGCTTCTACGTTGCATCAAACGGTGAACCAGGTCGACGGCACAACCATTCTGCATCATAACCTCTATACAAACGGGATTGGTTATCTGAGGCTGCTGTTCGATATCAAAGAAGTGCCACGTCATCTGCTGCCGTATGCAGGATTGCTGAAGAATGTGCTGGGTTACGTGGATACTCAAAAATACTCCTTCAATGAACTGTCCAATGAGATCCATATCCATTCGGGCGGTATTCATAGCGGGATTGGATCTTATGCCAACGCGCATAAGCACAATGAATTCAAGGCTACCTATGAGTTCAACGCAAAAGTGTTGTATGACAAGCTTGGATTTGCCTTTGACATGATCAAAGAAATTGTGTTCACATCCCAATTCGATAATTCGAAGCGGTTATATGAGATCATCTCTCAGATGAAAGGTAATCTGCAACGTAATCTGATCAACAGCGGACACTCTGCGGGAATTGGCCGGTCTTCGTCCAAACATTCAGCGGTTGCCGATTTCAGGGAAGCTGTAAGTGGGATCGCCTTCTACCAGTGGTTGGAGGATCTTCAGGCGAATTTTGAGGCCAGAAAAGAAGAGTTATCTTCCAGCCTGCAAGAGTTGACAGGGTATATTTTCAGACCGGAGAACTTGCTTGTTAGTTACACTGCCGATGAGCAGGGATATGAAGGACTGGAGCAACAGGTATCCGATCTGAAAGCGAAGCTGTTCACACATGAGGTTGCCAAGGAAGAGTTTACGTTCACACCGGCTACGCATAAGGAAGGATTCCGTTCTCCTTCAGAGGTGCAGTACGTGGTGCAAACGGGCAATTATATCAACAAAGGATATCAATACACCGGTTCCCTACGGGTCTTGCAGGGTATCCTGTCTCTGGATTACTTGTGGACCAATATCCGCGCCAAAGGCGGAGCTTATGGCTGTATGTCAGGCTTCAGACGGAACGGAGACAGCTATGTTGCATCGTATCGTGATCCGAATCTAGATAAAACGTACAAAGTATATGAAGAGATTCCGCAATATTTGACCGATTTCCGGGCAGACGAGCGTGAGATGACGCGTTATATCATTGGTGCGATTCAGGATCTCGATACGCCGAGAACACCTTATGGCGAAGGAGCATTCTCTCTGGAGTGTTATCTGTCGAATGTGACTGAAGCGGATCTGCAACAGGAACGTGACGAAGTGTTAAGCACGAAGGAAAGCGACATTATCGGTTTTGCTGAGCTTTTATCGGCTGTACTTGAACAGCAACAGCGCTGCGTGATCGGTAATGAGAACAAGATTGAGGAACAGAAGCAAATGTTTGACGAAACGCTGGATTTAATCAAAAACTAAACGTTTGTCTCGCTTATCCCCGAATCGATAGGCATCAAAGCGAAAGGCACTTTTATGAGCTGGTTTCAACAGCTTATAGAAGTGCCTTTTTTAATGAGGAGGAATGTGGAGCAACTGTCGCCGACCCATAATGAGAATGGGTGATACGCTGCGTTGTTCAAGTGACAGCGAGCATGTTGTATATTTTCAGGGTCCGCAGATCTTCCTTTGAGATTTTTAATTCATTATATAACTCCTGATTCTCGGGCAACGGGGTTCTGGAGAATAACATTTTGAGCGCGATCGGCATGAAAGGTCTGAAGGAGACACCAGCCATCAGTCCCCACTTTTTCTCTGATTCCTGAAAAGACGCCAGAATATTAATATATAGATTCTCCAGCGGCGTGGCCTGATTTTTCAAAATCAGCGTGGTGAGTGTATCATAATGCTCGGTGTGACCCCAATACATATTCTCGCACTCCTGGTAGTTCTCAAAATCCTTCACATTCATATACATCACGGTGCGATAACGGTTGGCATCCGATTGAGCCATCATGTCAATGACACATCGAATGAGACTGTTGTTACGCCCGTCATAGAAGTAGGAATAGAAACGTGTGGAATTCTTGAAAAAGCTGGACGGGACCGCATTCATCAGGGGGGAAGCGTGTCTGGGTTCTTGGTACAAGAGTTGCTCCACCTGGATGTTGAGTGCGTTCGCAATATGATGTAACGTCACCAGATCAAGTGTAATATCTCCGCTCTCATACTTGGACAGCGTACCCTTACTCTTGAAGATCTGATCCGCAAGCTGTTGAATGGTCAGTCCCCGCCACTTCCGAAAGTTTCGTATTTTCTTGCCAACTTCCTGATTGATATTGTTCATAACTGGTTCTCCTTATGCAATGTTTCTTGAGAGTACGTGAAAATGGTGAAAGTCATTCATAAAAATGATGTTATATGAGAAATATATCACTTTCTCACCGAAAAACCTATTCTGAAGAAACAATAAACTTTATTTGTTTCGTCAGAATAGATTGTATCGCATTTGATGCAATTTCTACGTCATGGAATAATAGATCTCATACGACATGAACCGACAATGAAAAGTTGAACAGACAGAGGAGCAGAAGCTACTATGAAATATAACTTTGATGAGATTATAGATCGCACAGGTACAAATGCCATGAATACGGATGGTTTCCGTCAATATATTTTTAACGCCTCAGAAGATATGACATTTCCATTTAAGGACGAAGAATTCATTCGCATGTGGATTGCAGATATGGAGTTCGCTACACCTCCCGAGATTCTGGATGCAGTGAAGGAACGTTTGGACCGCAGAATTATGGGTTACTCCCAGGTGTTTGATCCGGCATACTATGAATCTGTCTCGAATTGGATGAAAAGGTACTATGATTGGTCCTTCCCCAAGGATCATTTGGAGACCTCAAACGGGATCATCCCCGCTTTATATGAACTGGTGGAATACATCTGTCAGTCGGATGAGAAAGTACTGATTGTTACCCCGTCTTATGGTTTCTTCAAGTCAGCCGCGGAGCATAATGATCTTGAACTGGTATGTTCGGATATGCACATTAAGCAAGGGCGGTACTCGATTGATTTTGAGGATTTTGAAGCCAAGGCCAAGGATGAGAAGGTAAGGGTATGTATTTTCTGCAACCCCCATAATCCGTCTGGACGCGTCTGGACAACGGAAGAGTTACAGCGTGTGGGTGAGATCTGCCTGAGGAACAATGTATGGGTCATTTCGGATGAAATTCATTGTGATCTGCTGCGGACTGGCAAAAGACATACGCCACTTGCGAAGCTGTTCCCGGATACGGATCGAATCATTACATGCATGTCCCCGAGCAAAACATTCAATATGGCTGGACTGATGTTCTCCAATGTCATCATTCCGAATAAGGAACTTCGAGACATCTGGCAGGCACGCCATTATGGTTTCAAAAACCCACTGAGCATTGCTGCCACTCAAGCAGCTTATGAAACGGGTGATGAATGGCTGAAACAATTAAAAGCTTATCTCGACGCCAATTTTGCCTGTGTAGAACAATATGTGAAGCAACATCTGCCGCTGGCTGTCTTTCATATTCCGGAAGCCACATACCTGGCCTGGATTGACATTTCAGCCTATGCTCCCCAACATGTAAGTTTACCGTTATTCTTCGCTGAGCAAGCAGGTGTGCTTCTGGAAGATGGCCATATGTTTGTAGCGAATGGTGAGGGTTGTATTCGGTTGAATCTGGCCTGTCCGCGTTCTGTCCTTCAGGAAGGATTACGGAGAATCAGTAGTGTGCTTGTAAAAGAAGTCGAAGAGGTACCCGTTCAAGTGTAAAGTCATCAAGTCATCACGCAACAGCGTGGTGGCTTTTTCGGATGAGTACACGGAATGCAGCAAGAACAAGTTTTATTTAGAGGTGAACATACCCTGATGCGCAATTCTGGTCTGCTGCCCCCGGTTATGTTAAAATGGTGGATAGTCTATGAGTTGCATGACATGCGGCTCTCAGAAGGAAGAGCCCGGTAGTTGGGCTACACGTAACTGCATTCATCAGGGGAAAGGAGCCTATACATATGTTTGGAAACGATTGGGACAAGGTGCTTCAGGAAGAGACAGAAGCCGAGTATTTCAACAAGATTCGTTACACCCTAGCCGCCGAGTACAAAACACAGACGGTCTTTCCGCCCAAAGAAGACCTGTTCTCCGCACTGAAGCTGACGCCATATCATCAGGTTAAGGCCGTTATTATTGGTCAGGACCCTTATCACGGTGCGGGACAGGCTCATGGATTAAGCTTTTCGGTTAGACCGGGGGTACGCGTACCGCCTTCTCTGAAAAATATATACAAGGAACTTCACGCCGATCTGGACCTGCCCATTCCGAATCATGGATCTCTGGTTCATTGGGCACAGCAGGGAGTCCTGCTATTAAATGCTGTTCTGACGGTTCGTGAAGGTCAGCCTAACTCGCATCAGACACTAGGGTGGCAGACATTTACGGATGCTGTAATTCGTGCGCTGAATGAACGTTCAGAGCCAATGGTATATATGCTATGGGGCAGTCATGCCCAGAAGAAAGGTGCTTTTATTAATAGGGACAAGCACCTGGTACTGGAGTCTACACATCCCAGTCCGCTGGCTGCGCATCGCGGATTCCTCGGCAGCCGTCCCTTTTCCAAAGCCAATGATTTCTTGACCTCCAAAGGTATTGAACCGATCGATTGGAAGATACCTGAAAACGATATAAGTTGAACTAATCATTTACACAATAACGGAGAGGACAGAAAAAACCTGAAAAAGCGAAGCGTTCGCCTTTATACCCGGATTTTTCCCTTCGGAAAAGGAAATCGAAAAAATCTGGGGATAACAGCGATTGGAAGGTTGTTCTGTCATCGTAGTGTCTGTGTAAATAATCTGTAGTCAACTTATATAGACAGATGGAGGTGAGAACATTGCGACATTGGATAGGACGAAAAGTAGCGGTATATCGTGCAACAGGCATACGGGAGCCATTGAAGGGAACGCTGGTCGAGTGGGATGAAGAAGCGGAATGTGTACGGATCGGACCGAAACGGATCAAGGTATCGTTTGACAATATCGCAATGATCAGACCTCTTCCCGAAGAGAGTCTTCCCTTAAAGAAAGCACGTTCTGAGGTGCACAAGGTTGGATATGTGATGAAAAAGGCAATTCAGTTCGAAAATGCGATCTATTTCAAGTCACAGGTTATGATCTGGCGCCGGGCCAAAATTGTAGCGTTATCCACGACGATTCTGCGTCATGACGAGGATCAGGTTGAACTTGCAGATGGTCGGGTTCTTCGTAAAGACAAGCATATGTTTGTCGTACGTTCACGCCGCGGGATACGTTAGTACCTCGAAGATTTAATATTCATTTCATGCAAAGATCATATGGATTTAATGTTTGGTCTGTATATTAGGTAGTAACAACCCCTTCTAAATTGATGTGTAATAAAACGGGAGCCCGGCCGGCTGCAAACGGTCGGGTATTTTTTTGTCCATGGGTTCTGTTAACCTGTTGTACATACCCATTACATTCATGATATATATTATTAAAATAGATAAATTGAACTAAACATTTACACGAGAAACGTAGAGGCCAGAAATAACCTGAAGAAGTGGAGCGTTCGCCTTTATCCCAAGATATTCACCTTTGTAAAATTGAATCAAAAAATCTGGGGATAACAGCGATCGGAAGGTTGTTCTGTCATCGAAGTGGCAAGTGTAAATATTCTTTAGTTCAATCTAAAAAGATCATGAGAAGGAGTGAAACCCAATGAAACGTATAGCTGTTTTTGCAGGCTCCAATCCGGGAAATCACCCCGATTATACAGAGAAGGCTGTTCAACTTGGCAAACAGATTGCCGATAATGGTTATGCACTGGTCTATGGTGGTTCTTGCATGGGCTTGATGGGTGCAGTAGCCGATGCTGCTCTTGAGCAAGGGGGAGAAGTAATCGGGGTTATGCCTACGGGATTATTCCGGGGTGAGGTTGTTCATGGAGGGCTTACACAACTGATTGAAGTGGGAACCATGCATGAACGCAAGGCTACGATGGCTGAATTATCCGATGGGTTCATTGCGCTTCCCGGAGGCATGGGTACATTTGAAGAACTATTTGAGGTACTGTGCTGGGCACAGATCGGCATTCATCGTAAGCCTGTTGGCTTATTGAATGTCAACGGATATTATGGACCGCTGATGAAGATGGTAGAACATAGTGTACAGGAGGGATTCTCTAACACCTCGCATCTCAGTCTGTGGATTCTGGAATCTGATCCGGCTGAACTGATCAAACAAATGTCATCCTACATTCCTGCAGAGCTGACTCAGAAGTGGTCACAACTCAACGGGAAATGAGTGCATAAGAAGACGGGCCTGAACCCACTCGTTCCTCGGGAGAATTTTCGATCTGCCCAAGCAAGTTGCGCTATCGGACATAGTCTATAGTGTACTTCGATGAAGAGGGGAGTGTCACTGATGAGCGAACTCAAAGGTACAGGTTACGGATATTGCGGAGGCTTCGGTGGTGGAGCATGGACATCAACAGGTGCAATTCTGGTATTGTTCATTCTGTTGGTTATTATCTCTCGCACATTCATTCTGTAATTCGGTCAAATCCCGGGACGGGGATCACGCTGCAGAGGCAGCGCCCGAATAAAAAATGACCTTTCCAAAGAGACGCCGGTATATCCCGGCGTTTCAGGGGAACGGTTTTTTGACGTTTCCAGCATACGTTAAGTAATTGAAAAAGCAAAAACCTGCCCCTGAATGAGGTCAGAAGCAGGAGAGAGCCTCCTGAGCCATTAGCTGCACAACAAGCAGCTTACACCACAACAGCAGTTTGATCCGGAACACTTAACGATTTCCAGGCGATATATAGCCCGATGGCGGCTGCAATTAAGGAGAGTATTGCTGCAACAATAGCCAGCTGATCCAGTGTGCTGGATGAAGTGGAGTTAAAAGAACGCTGATTAGCCGTCTTGCCGGATTTATTTTTGATATGGACAGATGATCTGGAAAGCCTGGAAGCCGACTGTAACTGGGAGGTGTGAGCACGCGTAGGTATCGATTTTTTCTTTGAGGGATTCAATAGTCAACCTCCTTATAACGGAGTTCAGTGCTTCCATCGTTCATACTATGTTATGTCGATTTTCAGATTGAGTTCGCAAAAATGAGTGAATCCCCAGCCCGTTAGATGTTGGGCTTGGCCGCTAGTATTAGCGAAGCAGGCAACCCATTATACGCCCCGTTAATACAGGTCTAACAAACCGTGTTTATAGTGTTAATCATAGAGTGAAGCTTGAACACAGGAGGTGCTGGAATGAGGAACGTGGAGATCATTGCCCATCGCGGTGCATCTGCCGTATGCCCGGAGAACACGATGAGTGCTTTTGAACGGAGTCTGGAGCTTGGAGCAACAGGTATTGAAACTGATGTGCAGATGACGAATGATGGCAGACTGGTACTGATTCATGATGAGACGTTAAGTCGAACTGGCGGCGCAGAAGGTTGGGTTAAGGATACGACTTACGATCAATTGCGCACACGGGATGCCGGGTCCTGGTTCCATGCTGATTTCGCTGGGGAACGTATTCCTTCTCTGGAGGAGCTATTCAAGCTCGTACAGGGGAAAGGAACACTGCTTAATCTGGAATTGAAAAATGGCATTGTGAGTTATAAGGGGATGGAAGAGAAGGTTATACAGGCGATCCGGGAGTGGAACCTGGAGCAACAGGTCGTGCTGTCCAGCTTCAATCATGCTTCGCTCGTGAGATGTAAACGTCTTGCCCCGGAGATTCGTACAGCACTTCTATATATGGAAAAGTTGTACCGTCCCTATGATTATGCCGCCAAACTCGAAGCTTCCGGCCTTCATCCCTACAAGCTGGCAGTCACACAAGAAGATATTGCTGCTGCACTGGCACATGGCATTGTTACCTATCCATTTACGGTGAATGATCCTGCCGAGATGCAGGCCATGATTGACATGGGTGTGCAAGGAATCATTACCGATGTTCCGGATGTCCTGGCATCTTTGATCACGGTACATGCTCGTTAAATGAGTCTGTATGATATATGTTCTACATAGGCAATGATAAGGCTGTGTTCGAGCTTTTTGGCTCCTACACGGCCTTTTTGCGTGTAAAATTGTGTGAAAATCTTCATATATGCAATAAACATGTCCTATTTGTCCATTGCCAGAGCCCGTGGATTCACTTACAATGGTCTATGGGAATGAGAATCAATATCATTAAAGTTCGGTATTTATAGAGAGGTGATTGTTATGTACATAGGTTTGGGCAGCTCCACTCATAACGAGGGTGGGCGCGTATGAGTTCACAAGCTTCACCAGAAAAACATAATCCGGATTCACCCACAGCGAAGATACACACTCGTCCGTGGGCAGCCACACTTATTCTTACAGGGGGAGTTTTGCTACTCGCTCTGGGTATGGCGTTGTCCATTTCATTTGGCGCTGCTGATATTAAGCTTAGTGTAGTCTGGAAGGCTATCTTTGATTTCAATCCTGAGCTGACTCCACATCAGATCATATGGGAGATTCGATTACCACGCATCCTTGGAGGAGCAATGGTAGGTGCATGTTTCGCTGTAGCTGGTGCGATCATGCAGGGCATGACTCGTAACCCGCTGGCCGATTCAGGTCTGCTTGGGTTGAATGCGGGAGCTGGATTTGCGCTTGCAGTTTGTTTTGCCTTTTTCCCTGGCTTGCCATTTATGTATATCATCATGTATTCCTTCCTTGGAGCAGGGCTTGGTGTCCTGTTGGTGTATGGTTTTGGTGCAGCTTCCAAATCGGGTCTTACACCACTACGCCTTGTGCTTGCAGGTGCGGCTGTATCAGCGATGTTGTCGGCACTCAGTGAAGGGATTGCATTATATTTCAGGATTGGACAAGATCTGGCTTTCTGGACGGCGGGTGGTGTAGCCGGAACGAAGTGGTCTCAACTTGAGGTCATGTTCCCATGGGTACTCGCTGCACTAATCGCAGGTCTTCTCATCTCCCGTTCCATTACTCTGCTTAGTCTCGGAGAAGATATTGCGGTGGGCTTGGGGCAACGTACTGGGCTGATCAAGCTCATAGGCCTGATTGTTGTACTGATTCTCGCGGGTACGGCTGTGTCCGTGGTGGGTGCGGTCGGTTTTGTTGGACTCATTATTCCCCATCTCACGCGGAAGCTGGTTGGGGTCGATTATCGCTGGATTATTCCATGTTCCGCTGTGATGGGCAGTCTGTTGCTTGTATTTGCGGATTTGGCTGCACGTATGATTAACCCGCCGTACGAGACGCCAATTGGCGCATTGGTTGCCCTCATCGGGGTACCATTCTTCCTGTATCTGGCGCGTAAAGAAAGGAGGACTCTGTAACGATGGAATCCTCAACAATAGTTGGAGCAGAGCGCAAGAAGAGAACCAAGAGTACGATTGTCCTCATTGTGCTTGCCCTATTAATTATTACGGCTTTTGTGGTGAGCATGAACACAGGTTTTACCAAGCTTTCGCCGCTTGAGGTGATGCGAACCCTGTTTGGTGGAGGCACGGCGAAACAGGAATTGATCCTGTTTGAATTCCGTCTGCCACGGATTGTGATTTCGGTGCTGGTCGGGGCTGGACTTGCGTTATCTGGTTGTATTTTGCAGGGAGTATCTCGGAATGCGTTGGCCGATCCGGGGATCCTCGGGATTAATGCAGGTGCTGGTCTGGTCGTCATGTTATTTGTTTCCTTTTTCCCGACAACGACAGCAGCGCCGGTATTTCTTTTGCCAATTCTGGCCCTGATCGGTTCCGGTTTTGCTGCATTTCTGATCTACATTCTCTCTTACAAAAAAGGAGAGGGCATCCTGCCTACACGTATGTTGCTTACGGGGATCGGGGTAGCGGCGGGAATCAGTTCTGCCATGATCGTGCTTACGTTAAGGCTTAGTCCGGAAAAGTATCAATTTGTAGCTACCTGGATGGCAGGCAGCATCTGGGGTTCGAACTGGAAATTTGTAACGGCATTGCTACCGTTTCTTATTATTCTTGTCCCGCTTGTTCTGTATAAGGCACGTGTGTTGAACGTACTGAATCTGGGGGACCAGACTGCAAGTGGACTCGGGACTCCGGTTGAGCGTGAGCGACTGATTTTGCTTGCGGCTGCTGTAGGACTTGCCGGCTCATGTGTATCTGTGAGTGGGGGGATCGGTTTTGTAGGTCTGATCGGACCGCATTTGGCGCGTCGTCTGGTGGGTCCAAAACATCAATTCCTGTTACCCGCATCTGCACTGATCGGTTCATTGCTTGTACTGGTTGCAGATACGCTGGGTCGTGTCATCCTACAGCCTTCGGAGATTCCTGCGGGGATCCTGGTTGCCATTATTGGTGCGCCATACTTCCTGTACCTCTTAAGCAAGACGAAATAGAACGTAATCATCATTGTGTGGTTGCATAAGGAGGACTTCAGTCCATGCTTCGCCGTTTCTTTGCCTATTATAGGCCTTACAAAAAGCTCTTTATTCTTGACTTCAGTTGTGCGATTTTAGTCGCCTTGCTGGAGCTTGCCTTTCCACTGGCGGTCAACCGGGTAGTCGACGATCTGCTGCCAGGCGGTCGCTGGGACTGGATTCTATGGGCATGTCTGGCATTGCTCGGCATCTACTTATTGAATTCATTTTTGAATTTCGTGGTTACCTATTGGGGACACAAGCTCGGTATTAACATTGAGACGGATATGCGTAAAAGTCTGTTTAATCATGTGCAGAAGTTATCGTTCCGTTTCTTCGATAATACCAAAACAGGACACCTCGTGTCCCGTATGACTAACGATCTGATGGATATCGGTGAGATTGCCCATCATGGTCCAGAGGATGTATTTATCGCGGTCATGACGCTAATTGGTGCATTCAGCATCATGATGAGCATTAACGGGAATCTGGCGGTATTAACCTTTATTATTGTACCGCTGATTATTTATCTGTCGCTCTACTTTGGTAGCAAAATGTCCAAGGCATTCAGTCGAATGTTCGGTGATATTGCGGACTTCAACGCTCGTGTAGAGAACAATATTACAGGTATCCGTGTTGTTCAGGCTTTTGCTAATGAAGAGCATGAAAAAGCACAATTCGCTGTGAACAACGGTCGTTTCCGTCAAACCAAGTTAATTGCATACAAAATCATGGCCTGGAACTCTTCTGTCAGTTATATGCTGATGAAGTTGGTATCCCTCTTTGTCCTGGTATGCGGAACATGGTTTGTCATTCAAGGCAGTATGACCTACGGTCAGTTCATTGCATTTATTATGTTGTCCAATGTGTTCTTGACACCGATCCAGAAGATCAACTCGGTTATCGAGACGTATCCCAAAGGGATTGCAGGCTTCAAACGTTATACGGAGTTGCTTGATATGGAACCGGATGTGGAAGATCGTCCAGGGGCCGTTGCGGTATCCCATTTGCGTGGAGATATTCGTTATGAGCAAGTGACCTTTGGATATTCGGATCAGGAGCCTGTTCTCAAAGGTATCGATCTAAACGTGCGTGCAGGTGAAACCGTAGCGCTTGTAGGTCCATCGGGGGCAGGTAAAACAACGCTGTGCAGTCTGTTGCCGCGGTTCTATGATGTGCTGGAAGGTCGCATCACGATCGATGGGCAGGAGATTCAGAATATGACGCTGGATTCCTTGCGAAGTCATATCGGAATTGTACAACAGGACGTATTCCTCTTCGATGGAACCATTCGGGAGAACATTGCCTACGGGAAGCTTGATGCCTCCGAAGAAGAAATCTGGATGGCTGCCAGACGTGCACAGATGGAACCTTTGATTCAATCGATGCCGGAAGGATTGGATACGTTAATTGGTGAACGTGGCGTGAAACTGTCCGGTGGACAGAAACAGCGCTTGTCCATTGCACGTATGTTCCTGAAAAACCCGCCAATTCTGATTCTGGACGAAGCGACATCCGCGCTGGATACAGAAACGGAAGCAGCCATTCAGCAATCCCTTGCTGAGCTGTCCGAAGGTCGGACTACACTGGTCATCGCTCACAGGCTGGCAACGATCAAAAATGCAGACCGTATTATTGTCGTTGCTGAACAAGGTATTACGGAGCAGGGAGGTCATGAAGAATTACTCGCAGCAGGTGGGGTGTACAGCCGCCTTCACTATGCGCAGTTTGGTGCGTAACCTATCCTATCCTATGTGGATGTAACAATGTAAATATGAGAAGTAACGCTATCGTTCTTGACTTGGAAGGAGTCAGGACGGTGGCGTTTTTTTCTTTTTCATGATCAAGTGTGAGTCAGGGATACTGCGCTCTGATCTGCCTGTGATCATGGATATGGAAACGGGTAATATAGTAAAGAGAACACTTAACGTGTAAGATATGTTCATCATCTTGCAAGATGTAGGAGGTGCGCGATATGCAGTTGAACGATATGCTGAAAATTCTTCTAACCTGTCTATTATTTATTCTGATTTGGTGGCTTCTGACTCAAGGGATTCGCAAACTTTCAAGTACTCGTGAGGGGTCTGGTTTTCGACGCTGGGGTGGATGGTCCATTGGACTTTTCATTGTTGGCGCCGTGCCACTTGGTTTTTCGCTATTCACAGAGATCTTTGATGAACGCCTGGATGCCAACATCGGGTTAGGACTCGCCATGTTATTTGTCTGGGCCTACTGTGCTGTCTTGTTATGCGCAACATTGGTGATCTGGGGAAGGTACGTGTATAAAAGGGATATGAGGAAGTGAATGCAACAATAATCTGACCGGGTACGTTAAATTTAGAAAGAAGTGTTATTAAAGGGGGATTTACATGTGATCCATCTTCGTCGAGTCCTTATATTACTCTCTATTCTGTTCGTATGTCTTACGGGATGTTCAGGACATATCGAGTGCAACTCTGTGCAGTCTCAAGCAAATGCACCTAGTGAAGATGGATTTACTGGTTATGTAGTTGATCGTAAAGACAATTCCATTCTTGTGGTTGATTCTGCATATGAGGATTTCAGTGCGAACGGAGGAGGAAGTCGGTATTATCCGGCAAAGTGGTTCTCCAATGCACCTGATCCGCAGATCGGCTCCTATGTTGAAGTCTGGACGGATGGAGGCCCGGAAAATCAACCCTATCCTGGGCAGGCCAGAGCAGAAAAGATAGCCGTATCTTGTCCAGTGGCACCAGATGGTGCGCACATGACGGCTGCGGATGCGATTCGTAGCGGACTGCATTCACTTGATACAGAGAACATGCATATTCCCGTCATAGAGGACACACGGTTTGATGCAGATAGAGGGACATGGACCATTCAGATGCGAGATGCGAATACAGCGAATGAAGGGCAAGTAGTTCATGTGACCGTGAAGGATGAGGAGAAAGTTAAGACACAAGGCGGAGAATAAGGGGCTCATAGCTTTATGATGGTGGAGGAACGCGCGTTGCACATGAATATGATTCAAATTGAAAGAAATGATGTGGATTAGATTCATTGCAGGCTATCATGATTTTTGAACCGCCTGTAAGTTCCCTTACTGTCCATCATGTATTATGATTTTATAAAAATGGAAAGGAATCTTCTGCACATGGAATTATCAAGGTCTCAGCAATTAGCTCAAGAGCATGTAACCAATTATGCAAGAAGCCGCAAAAATGAGGCGGAGCAAACCATTAGGGAAATCCTTCGTATGTCCAACATCGAGCTGAAGACATTTGAAGATGCTATCACTAAACTAAAATCTCATGCAAGTATCGCGCTACACTTTCACCCAGATCGATTAGATCCGAATATGAAAAGCGTGGCTGAGGTACTACTTGAGCAGGGGGTTTATAAAAGTCAGTTTGAGACTTTCTTATCGAATGGAAGTGTATCCGCATTTTCAGGCGGTGAACGTGACGTTTGGGAGAATAAAATGTTTGGCGGAGCGTACCAAATTAATGGCTCAACCAATAGCGAACGTCCCAAGTATGGGGCACTCAATGTCATGTTACATCCCGATGGACCTGCTCCGCGTTTTGGATCATGTTATTTCCTTTTATCCACTGAGGTCTCTCAGCGTTGCACGTATACATATTTGGATTCTCACCAAGACCCTGAGGAAAAGGGAACGTATGAGGAATTTGACCTCGTTTTGGCTGCTCTTATGAGGGATGTATTTTATAATAATTTTGCCATTGGTGAAAGAAATCTAACAGTTCAAAAGTTAATTGACCATATGCTCATCAATCTTGAGAAATCATTCCGAAATCCATCCAACCAAGAGCCAAACCGAAATCTGGACCATTATATCGAAGCTCAGGTTCATGGTGATATTTCCCTTGAAAAAGATGTAAAGATTCTTGTTGCCGACCCATCATTTAAAGGCACACATACAGGACGAATCTTAGAGCAGATATGTTTAAAGTATTCCATTGATCTCCACTGGCACATGGGCTTTACACTATTGGTAGATGACGTTCCTATGGATTTTCGAGGTCCTTCGATGCCTTCACTAGCCAAGAGAATTGCAAAAAGTGATTTGATTGATGCAAATATGATTGGTTCTGCAGCTATGGACCTGAAACGAAATCCAAGTCATTGGAGTGATAGAGGAACCTACAAAGAAGTTCTACAAGAATTAAAATTACTTTGGCATGTCTTAGTGAGATATGGAAAACCAATGAACAAGTGAAACGGTTTTCGTTTCCGTTGGTTATGTGGTTAAACGTAAGGACGAATCCATTCTTGTTGTTGTTCCTGCATTCAAGAGTACAGTTCCAATGGGGTAAAAGTAGGTATTATCTGGAAAAATGGTTCTCCAATGCGCCTGATCCGCAGATCGGCTCCTATGTTGAAGTTTGGACGGATGGAAGCCCGGAAAATCAACCATATTCCGGGCAGGCCTGAGCAGAAACGATAGCGGTATCTTGGCCAGTGGCGTCGGATGGTGCACACATGACGGATGCGGATGCGATTCGTAGCGGACTGCGTTCACTTGATGCAGAGAACATGCATATTTTCGTCATAGAGGACACACGGTTTGATGCTGATACAGGGACATGGACCATTCAGATGCGAGATGCGAAGGCAGCGAATGAAGGGCAAGTAGTTCATGTGACCGTGAAGGACGAGGAGCAAGTTAAGGTACAAGGCGGAGAATGAGGGGATTCATGGCATTATGATGGCATGTCAGATTAGTAAATTGCCTTTGCAATATCTAATAGAATTGCAAGATGAGCTAGAAAGGATGCTGAAGTTTCCTACTATTTTTAAAATTATGTATGAAATAACATACTATTACTGAGTATAAAAAAACTTCTTGTGATGGAAAATAAGCATGAACAGCCCTATTCATAATGTAACAGGGCTGTTCAAAAATCTTTTATATGATAATTTGTTTATGCTACATTTCATATTTTATTGTAAATATGGTTTAATTTAATTCCCAAACATTATGTGCTTTTTTAAGTATTTCTTGAACATCTTTCTTATTGTTCTCAATAATACTTACCAACGTGTCAAATTCCTTATTACTTTGCTGAGGTAATCGGATGGGATTTCCATCAGCATCAATCATTATTTCGTAGCCTCCACTTGCATCTTGTATCCGTACACCGTATTCATACCCTCCAAATACTTTCGGCCAGATAATTAATGTGGATTTTGCTTCGGGAGCCACTACAGCCAAGTTCCCACTAAAGAACAAATATATTGGCATTGCAACGTTATAGTTGTATCCATCCGAATCAACAATGTGATGGGAACCATACTTGTCCTTAGTAACCTCCTTAGTAAAAGGAGTGTATATAGTTGAGACAAAAACAAACCATACAAGGTTCCATACTATAAAACTCAGAAGGGCAATACCAGTTATAAGAAAAATTATTTTTTTCTTTCGTGTCATCTTCATAAGTGGATTATCCGATCCCCTTTCTTCTTTAATTTCTCATCATGAGTTACCATAACAATGGTCTTCCCCTGTAAGTGGAGTTGCTTGATAATATCCAGTACAGCCTCTGCATTTTTGTCATCTAGCGAACCAGTTGGCTCATCTGCTAAGATGATATCGCACTTTTTAATCATCAATCTTGCTAATGCTACTCGTTGCTGCTCCCCTCCCGATAATGTATAAACTTTTTTGTTTAGTTTGTCTTTAATTCCAACCCTCTCTAATGCTTGGTCAATGGATACTCCTGACTGGCAATCTTTCCGAACAAAACTTAGGTTTTCCTTTACTGTTTTATTATCAACAAGTGCAAAGTTTTGAAAAAGAAGTCCTAATTTATATTTGAAATAAAAAAGTTGATTTTTTCGTTTGCGAATATTGATGCCGTCTACTTTAATTTCCCCACGATCGATGGATTCAATTGCTCCAATTATGTTAAGAAGGGTTGTCTTTCCGCAGCCGCTAGGTCCAGAAAACACCACAAACTCTCCTTTATCAATTCTTAAATTTAGATCGGAAAAGAGCATATTACCTTCAAATGATTTCGATACATTTGTAACTTCAATCATAGACTTCCCCCCTTTAAAATTTTTGGAACAGAAGTTCTTTCAAGTTTTCGTATATAGTACAGAATAATAAAGGTTTCAAGGACAAGAATAATTAAACTTGCAAAAAATAAATATATAAAATAACTTCCGGAATCGTTAAATAATTGAACTACAGAAGCAGCAATGATGCCTAGGATAGTAGGAATTAAAGTGATAAGTAGAATCTTTCGATTTTTCTGCCATAAGGTATATCCCAGTACTTTTTTTACACTTAATTCTACCGCATTCACTTTATATTCTAAACGAAGAATGGTTGTAATCGTAACAAACTCTAAAAATAGAATTAAGAAAGTAAGTATGATATTTAAATAGAGCGTTCTCTTAATGATATTCCATTGATACTCATATTTTTCGAGTGCGTTAGTTAGTTGATAATAAAGCCGGTTTGTCTCTGTGGTATTTTCCGCAATAAAGTTGGCTAGTTGATCGGGTGAAACTTTATACAAAATATCATGAGCAAAGTCCCAGCGAAAGTGGCTAGCGTTTGCCGAATCAACATATTGACTCCAATCTATGTTGTTCAAAATAATAACGGGACTGTTTATATAAAAGCTACCATTTAATGAGAACTCATCAATGGCTATGACTTTTGGATTTCCACCGTAATAAATAATATCATAGTCGTATTCAATGCCATTTTGTTCGATCATCTGATAATTTTTTTTCAATTGATTAATTATATCCGTATCATCTTTCATATGCTCTGGTAAAACTAGATATAATCCCTTTTTTGTGTTTATTTGATTGAGTTCAGGTATCTGTTCTTGGAGGTAAGACAAATTATTTTGATTCGACAAAATCACGTTTTTTCCAAACACCCCAGAAGTAACGAGTTGTGTCGCATCAAAGTCTTTAAAGAACTTCCGGTAAAACGTTTCAGTCACAAATAGTGATTCTTCAAAGGAGGAGTTTTGATCTTGTTCATTTGTTTGGGCGTATTGTGTTTTTACATAAAAATAATCAGCATGGTTTTCAAAAAAAGATCGTTGTTGATAAAAGTGAACCCCCTCAACGATTACAACAATATTACTAGAAACGATAGTTAAAGTGATGATAACACTAATTGTTTTTAAAAAGTAATTTATTGTTAATAATTTTTTTGAACTAATTGTATCCGATAAGGCTTCTTTAATATTGTAGAAATAAAGAGAGGAATACAAAAGTGCGTTCAGAAACATCATACTCGAAAAAATGCTAACAGAAATAATAAGATAAAAAAAAGAATTTGTGTAATATTGGAGAATAAGAAGGGACGCAGAAAAAATAAGAGAGTAAGAAAACGTGTCCAGAATTATATTTTTTGCAACAATGGAGCTAGTTCTTTCTCCAAGAGAGATACGTATAAAGCTTTCTTTTTTTTGCAGAATTACATCATAATAAGAGAGGAAAAGTAAAACAATTGAAATAAGAGACCACACAAAAAAAATGTTCATCTTGCTTGAACTTTCATATCCTTCTTGTGGGAAGTTTCCTGCATATATACCATTCAAACTATCCTTAAAATTGAAAATATTATCCTTACTTCCAATCAGATAGTATTGAGATATATTTGATAAATCTTCGTTCTCTGGCAGTTCGTTTAATGTTTTAAAAACGACATTCTTTGTCCCAGATAATAAGCTTGGGTAACTTCTTTCATTGACATGAAGATGCTCCTGTATGTACTGAAATGCACCTGAAGTGCCGTAAATGCGACGTTCGCTTAATAGCATACTTTGGACATTCGATATAACAGTATATACTTGTACGTCATTTTGTTGTGCAGCTTTTGTTATGTCCTCGACCATTTTGGGTTCCGTATTATTTGGAGATCCATTTAAAAAGAGCGTAGTGCTATAGTTTGCAGTTTCGAAATTATCTAAATATAATTGATAGCTTTCACCAGTAATGAGAAAACCTACTAATATCATTATGATACTAATTCCGTATTTTATTTTTTTCAACAACCATACGCTCCTTGTAATAAGATTACAAAATGTACACAAGGAGATCTCCTTGTGTACATTTCACACTATTAGAGTGAAAGAAACATATGAATTAGTAATTCATTGTGTATTTCACTGAAACGTTGTTATGTGTGACTTCGACTTTTGCCCAACTACCAGCAGAACCACTAGAGGAACTACTGTTGCTTGAACCTCTGGTTACAATAGCAGTATGGCCATTTGAGTCATGAATGGTCCAGGTAAAGTCCTCGTCAATTGCAAATTTATTAAACCCATATTGCATTTTTCCTTTTTTATCTGCCGTCGATAATTCAGCCTTCCATGCCTTCTCGAAATTAGAAGCACCATTTCTAGAAGCTTCAATTGATGCAGCAGATGCCGTCAGAGCAGAAAGGGATAAGGACAGAACTATAGCTACTGTGGCAATAGAAGCGATTTTAAATTTTTTCATTTTGTATCATCCACCTTTTAGTTTATTTTATAAACAGTCAACTAACAAGAGAGGGAACTGATATTACTTTGAAAGATGGTGCTCTTATGTGTTATTTCCACTTAGGTATCTCTATATAAAAATGGAGTTTTATAAATTTCTATTTGATATGAAATAATAACGCGCTGCATCTAAGTGCATATTCATTAGCACAAATAGAATTGGACTACAAACTTATACTATAGATACCGCTGTAGAAACACGTGTATAATGGTTCCCATTGTCGTCACAAGGTTCATCATTCTGATGAATGACATTATACTTGTTTAGGATCTTGTTTTCAAAGTTGCGACCTAGCTAAGTCTACAATAATTTACCATTAAAAATTACAAATATCAACAAATTTATTTATTTAATTCCTTTTTAGCATGTGTTAAAGCAAAAAAACTATAATTTTTAATGTTGGGCATTTTTTATTTGAAATGCAATGTAATGTAAGTATTATACTGAGATGTTGATTGAATTAAGTTATAAATATCTAAAATCTTATATTGAATGGCTGTTTGCTTCAACACTAGTCAGCAATCACGTATCAAAAATCACCTGTCGAGAAGAAGATTATTGAGAGGTAGGATGAATCGATTGACTTTTTGTCCTGGCAATAATATATTGTTGTCAGGACAAAAAAAGAGGTGAAGCAAATGTCCGCCAAAAAGATGGGGCGGCCTAAATCTGACAAACCCAAAAGCAGAACGATTGAGATACGTGTTGACAAGGAAATTATGAACAAGCTCGATATTTCGGCTGAGAAGCTGAATACGAATCGATCAGACATCGTTCGCAAAGGGATTGAGAAGATTTACGACGATCTCCAAAAATAAAAAAGGAAGCAGCGCTAGTCCCACGAAGAACACGCTGCTTCCTACCCCGCAATCACTTGAATGAGCGACTGCATAAATATCCTACCATGTGCAGAACGTTCATTCAAGTGAGGTGGGAATTGATATACAGGAGGATGCACATGAATTCGATATTAGAAGCATTATATAATGGACGACTTCGATCGGATGAGATGATGATGCCGACACATCCTGAATACCAAGCGTTAGGGCGGCAGATTGCAGCTCTGACAGAGCAGTGGAAGAATCGATTGAGCGAGAACGAATTCCGTGAGCTTGAACAGTTATTTGACTTGTGTGGCAGATGTGAGGGCATGCATAGGGAAGCAGCGTTTACACAAGGTTTTCGTCTGGGTGCCAACATGTTAATTGAAGTCATGAGTCAGCGTGAGGAATCGGTGTTGGAGTTTAGCTAAGTTTAACGATGTGAGCAGAGATCCGGTTTACTTTTACAGCTAAATTTTCAGGAAATGAAGTTCATACAACATACTCATATTGCAACATAAAATTGTATCATACATTTAATATAACAAAGCCCTCAAATCCTCTCTGCATTCAGCAGCAGGGTTCGAGGGCTTCACTTAAACATAGAGTTAACAATTTATATATAGGGAAAGAACCTGTTAAACAACTTGTTCCTTAATCCGCAATATTTCCCGCCATCTTCAGACGACGAGCAATCTCTTTAAAGTCTTCTTGCGAAATGCCTGGTGCGAATTCTTCTTCCACCGCAGGAGCTTCCGGAATCGGGAACCCTTCAGGTATCCCTTGGATGACTTCAAGAGGTTGTCCATCTTCGGGATGAGTGCCTTTCCAGATCTGACCGATCGTGTTGAAATCTTTGTCACTATAGGTGTACAGCTTGGTGTGTACCCCTTTTTCTTCATATTTACGAGCCTCGTTGAAGGCTTTGTTGTTCAGTGAAGGAATAGGAACCAGCTTGGTCACATTTACGCCAGTTGCAATCTCAAGTGCTTTCGCATATGCGACAACATGAACGCCGCCACGTACCAGCAGGAAACCAACTACTTCCCGGGCTGCCGGGTGATCCGTCATCTCATATACTTTCATTTTATGGGTACGAGCGCCACATTCTAAGAAGAAGTTATGCAGCAGATCCTCGACCAGGTTGCCACTGTTGAAGACGTTTGCTCCCGTCCATGGATTACCCATAGAGTCGAAAGGCATTGCGCCTTGTGCACCTGCCAGATAGTGATACGACAGACGAGCATCTTTCACCGAACCTAGCGGCGTATCGTCGGGTTCTTTGTACTCGGTTGAGCCTCTGAGGCACTTGTTAATCCCATGAGACACGAGTTCAACATGACCCAATTCTTCAGCCGTAATGCTCATGACGAGGTCATAGAAGGGCTTCAGCTTTTCTTTGGAACGAAAATTAAACGATTGATAGAGGTAATTGTTCAACGTTGACATTTCTCCGAATTTGCCGCCGAGCAATTCTTGTATAGCTGCCGCAGCATTCGGATCTGGCTTCTCGACATTGGGAATCTCAATCAGGATTTCATCCAAGCGTTTGAACATGCGGGTGTAACCTCCTCAAATTGGTATTGCAGATCGTGTAGGGTTTCAGATCGTGGAGTCACTCTGTCATGGCCTATTACACGTTTGTTGGGTTTTTTAAACAAAAAACCAACCAAATGGGACTTAAGCATCGTATAACGCATGCCCCAACTTTTCTCCCATTTGTTATTTCCAATACGGTCAAATTTATGTATAATCAAACATTCAAACGAGTCTCCACATACAAGAGAAGAGAGTTATGAATCCATAAAGGAGTAAGAGATGAATAAGCGTTGGATACAAATAGTTGGGATTGTGATGTTTCTAATGATTCAGATGTACATAAGCAGCGAGCCTGCCACAGCATATGACGTTACAAACGAGGTTCAGGTGGATGAAGAAACACGGCAGTTACTTGAGAAGAAATACGGGTTGGAACGTCCTGAGGAGCCGAAGACACAACAACACTTTTTCTCGGGTGACTGGGGAATGAGTTTCCGGACGGAGCCTCCTGATTCGTTTGGCCGGCTTGTTCATGTGGTTCCTTTTTCCCTACGACCACTTGCCTGGATCTTTTGTTTATTCGTGTAAAATGAAACTCGGACGGGCAATATAACAGAAATATATTGTCCCAAGGAGTGAGTGAAATGAGAATGCTCATCGTTACCGTTATGTCGGTAGTCCTGAGTTTAGCTGGAATTACATCTGGTACAGGTGCTGCTATCCCTGATTATGCGAAGTGGGGAATTATTGCGGTTAAAGAAACACAGACCAAGTATAATGTGGATATTTTGGACTATAAGCATATCGGTCGTACCTCCCTAACAGCGGATCAATCACGGGAACAGTTCAAGCTGTGGGTTCGTGCTAAAGACGGCAAGCAATTCGCAGTCTATGTAAATGTTGATTTTAATCCATCTACACAACAGTTAAAGAAAGTGCAATTTTCGGAATCGGATCGACACTGATCCGTTACTGAACTTGATCATTATAAGCCATGTTTGCATATCAGCTACATCATTGGAGGAACCAGACTACCTTAATCTTTAAGGTGAAAGTCTGGTTTTTTTTATTTTACAAAATCCTTTTTTTACTATTGAATAAAGAACTTATGTTCGCATATAATAAGAAATACAAACAAACGTTCTTATCGGAGGGATGATTATGCTAGGGAAATATATTGGCCAGATGGTGGAGCTTGTCTACATGGATCGTGCAGGGCAGATTACGCAGCGACAGATTCGAATTAACAGTGTACGTGGCGGGATGATTAGGGCATCAGCAGGAAAAGAAGGCTCACCCCGAACATTTCTGGAGCAAGGTATTTTGGCATGGCGTCCTGTTACCGATCTGAATGGGGAGGTAAAGTATGCTGAACGACTTTGAACGCAAGATTTTGCGTATTATGGTGAACTATGCAGGACAACGGCGCAGGCTGCCGCGTATGGATGAACTGGAGAACAAGACGGGACGAAGCAGAGCTTACATTCATGAGTCTTTGCTGGAGCTTGAACGAACCGGGCACATCGCGTGGGAGAATCGGTCTACTCTCGAAGGTATACAGATTTTACAGGCATGGGAACAGGTACAACAGCCGATTCGCAAAAGCCAACCTTCCGGTGATTCCGTAAAATATTTTACGGACTACTAATCATAATAAGAAAACGCCAACCCGGATATCCGGATCGGCGCTTATTGTGTCACATGTACGACATGTGCATCTATTTTAGAAATGGGGAAGTTGGTCCAGGTTGTTGGTTGGGTCACCGTCGGCATCGCCGCGAATGTACATTTCGCCATCCTTGCCTTTAAATACATTCACACCGGCAATAGCACCAGCTTTTACTTCTGCAAGTGCCTGCTGATAATCCAGTACACGTCCTGCTGAAGTCTGAAAAGCTGTCAGGTCACCGTCACCATTTTTCTGTACTGCTGTGAAACTCTCGCGTGTCGTTTGATCCATGATGTCACACTCTCCTTATATGACGAGATAGGAATCTGTTTACCTGATTAGCCTATCCGAATTCATGGGAAGTATGCATCATATGCTGATCAGACTTGCCAATGCCGAAGTTTTACAGACTCTTTTTCATGCGAACATGCAGAATATCTGCATCATAAAAAGGTTCTTCCGAAATCACTTCATAACCCAGTTTTTCATAGAATTTCTGTGCCTGACATTGAGCATCCAGTATAGAATAGGATAAGCCGAGTTCACGTGCTCGTTCCTCCATCGCGAGCAGAAGCACACGTCCATAACCGAATGAACGATGAGACTCAAGCACCGCGATCCGCTGCATTTTGGCCGTATCCTTGCTGTAATAGATCAGACGTCCTGTGGCTACAGCTTGGCCATCCGTACTTAACAATACATGATGCACATCTGGACTGATGACATCATATTGATCAATCTCAATCTCGGCAGGCACCTGTTGCTCGATCACAAAAACGTGATGGCGAATTCCCAGGGCTTGCTCCAGTTGTTCTTCTGTCGATACATAACTAATCTCAGCTGCCAATTCCATTCCTTCTTTCTGCTCTTGCGCGACATATCAGACTGAATTATACAAAAAAATGTTTTTCCTGTATAGTGAAGTCTGGAACATATTGGGAGAGGAGGGGGTAGTGATGGGCATGACAGGCATCATGGTCATTACCTTGTTAATGTCAGCGGGAATGATTACTCTGTTGTATTACGTTACGAAGAAAGCATACTCACGCAAGTGGGATGAAGATGAGTAATTCATCTGTTAACCTTTACGGCAAGACTTCACTGCTTCCTCGCGGAGAATATACATCTTGAATTACAGATTTGGAGTATACGTCCAGCCAGACGGGCAGAGATTCAACATTCTCATTGGGTTGTTTTAACTGTTGAAATTGAACCGTATGTTCGTCCTTCTCCAAGCTGCAACCCGTAACGGTTGTACTGAGAATCACAAGCCCAGCAAAGAGAAAGAAGCATTTGGTAAATGTATATTTATTGGATGTTGACCGTTTTGTTAAGTTTCTCATAGGGAATTCACCTCGTTGTAGAAATGGTAATCTTTCCTTTATTGTGCACCATTTCGGGTGAATTATAACCAAATAAATCATTGACAATGAACACGGTTACTTGATATGATACTGTTACTTGATTGGGAAACATTTATATATCATGATCTGTTAGCTCAGCTGGGAGAGCACTATCTTGACAGGGTAGGGGTCAGTGGTTCGAGCCCACTACAGATCATACACGAGAAGCCTTACGATGTAAGGCTTCTTTTCTTTTTTTACATACAAACATGAATGAGATTTGAGAAAGCTTCATGTTCTTTTCCTTTTTTTAAACAAAACTTAAATAAAACATAAATTCAACGTAAGGTTCCTCTTCTATACTTGGTTCTGAGGTCATCATAGAACAGGAGAAGGAGAGAACTAATGAATTATTCAAACCCATTTACATCAAAGTTAGCCAGAGTAGGGATTGCGGGTACACTGGCTTTAATACTGGCAACAAGCCCACTTGCCAACATGGGGGTTGTGGCAGCGGAAGCAGTCCCACCTGTATCTACGAAGATACATAACACACAGAAAGACTCTTTAGAGCAGGCCCCGATTCAATACCAGATCCAGGCTCGATTAAATGAGAAGGACATGACGATCCAGGGGAGCGAGAAGGTAACATATCGCAACACAAGCAAGGATACCCTCCAGCAGTTGGTCCTTCATACATATGCTGACGTAAACCTCTCCAAGTCTACACAGGCGAGCATGTACCAACAGCATAATGAAAAGATTAGTGAAGATCACCCGGAGAAGACAGCGGAGGACTTTCTGGGTGGCATCGATATTCAGGCTGTAACAGCAGATAGCCAATCTCTCGATTTCCATAAGGAAAACCAAGCGTTGACCGTGCAGTTGAAAGAGCCCGTTCAACCAGGCGAATCTGTATCATTCCAACTGGAGTTTCAGTTGAATATACCCTATGGCTCACAGCGAGTTTCCTACTACAAGGACATGATCAATGGTGCGCACTGGTTCCCGGTGATGTCTGTTTACGACGAGGTTAAGCATCAATGGAACAAGGCACCGTATAGTCGAACTTTTGAGAGCGATTATTACACCTCATCGGACTTTGAAGTTCAATTTAATGTGCCTGAGGAGTATCAGGTAGCCATGCCTGGCTCTATCACCACTCAAGACAGTACAGAACATGGACGTAAAATTGTTTCTGCCGTAGCCGAGAATACGAGAGAGTTTGTTTTCTTTGCCAGTCCTAATCTTCAAGTGGAGCGCGCTACCCGTAACGGTCTGACGGTGGAATACTATTATTACAACGATGATCCATCCAAGAAAAAGATAGTTGACCGGTACATTAATCAGGCATTCAAGGTCATCGATTTTTATAGTGAGAAATATGGCAAGTATCCCTATCCAGAGTTCCGAATTGTCGAGACGTATGTACAAGGCGTTGCCGTGGAGTATGCGAGGCTCATCCAGATGGGACAGATTCAAAATGGTGCTATTCCAGAAGAAGACACAACCTTTGTTCATGAAATAGCGCATCAGTGGTTCCATGCATTGATCGGTAATAACTCGGAGACCGAATCCTTCCTGGATGAAGGCTTTGCTGATTTCTCCATGGTGTATTTTGCCGAGAAACAGGGAGACAAGCTAAATGGGTTCAGATCCATACAGTTTGATACTGCGCCCGTAGATATGGCGATTGCGTCAACAAACGATGAAGCTGGGGATTTAGCAGGTTTGGTGTATTATCAGAAGGGAAGACAAGCGATCTATCAGCTTTATCGTACCGTCGGCGAAGAGAAATTTGACGAATTGATGAGAACATATTTCAAACGCTACGTGTACCAGAATGCAACTTTAGAGGGGCTGCTTCACACCATTGAAGATGTGCTTGGTAAGGAAGTACGTTCAGAAATGCAGATGGCCCTATATCAGCCTAACTTTGTCTTAAAGCCGGAATACCAATTATCACAGGAAGAGACCGCCGCCTATGTACATGACATGTTACAACAACAGTATCAGGCTGTCATGGGCATGATCCCTAATCTGCCTTATGAAGTGATGAATCGATTGATGGACAAAGTCCTTCAAGGCGAGGAATTAACCATTGTGCTCAGCGATCAGGTCAGTAAGCTTGCAACTAAACAGCAGGAAGATATGGTTAATCAGTTGACCGGATTCCTTGATATGACCGGTATGAGATACGACATTATACGGGATCGCAAGAAACTGAAGCAAAAGATGAAAAAAGAGATTGGCAACAGTAACCTTATTGTCATTGGCAATGCCAAGTCAAACGGATTGGTGCAGGCTTTAAAATTTAACATTATTGATCGAACGAAACAGACGGGTTTTCCTTGGAAAAATACCATGAACCAACCTCTCGCCGCGGGTGCATACGTTATCAAACATCCCTATAACCAGAATCGATTGATGCTTCATTATTTCTGGAATGAGGATCATCTGAGTGATGCGGCATTTGAAGCTTTTAAGCTGAAAACACAGGAGTCTATTGGATTCACGAACGACTTTTACCAGTACTATGTATTGGATAACCAAGGCAAGGAGAAATCCAATAAAAAAGTAGCCAATCCCATATCTTCACTTTTTGCGGAGGAATAAGTAGTTGGTTGTGCAGTTTCTTCGTTCAAACAGGTTAGCCAATTTGTATTGGTTAACCTGTTTATGTTTTATATGAAAACCAGACTGAGAATAATAGGCTGTAATATGGGCATAATGCTTTAACAGAAAGGTAACTTCATGAATATACTTATCGGGAGAAAACAATAGGAGGGATTTAATATGAAGGATCAACATTATCCGGGCGTACCAATGAAAGGGACAGTTGCTGATAACAACTGTAAAGGAAATAAAGGAATGAACAAAATGAAAGCGTATTCATATAATGCTAGAATTTGTCCTATCATTTGTATTACTCAGGAGCCGGCTGCAAATGAGGGTAATGTTGTTGATTTTTCAATCCTATTAAAGGACACTTCGGATGTTTTATATTCGCGACCGGTAAATGGTAATAGCCTGCTCACGAAGGAGTTGAGTTCCCATGTCTACGACTGAAAATATTGCTCAGGAAGCACTGGGCGCAGCGATGAAGGCGAATAGGGACATTGCACCTTATGACTATTGCGATGCAGAATCCAGACGGATGTACACGCCTCAATTTGATAAAAAAATGGACAATCCTATATATACCGCTGCAATGGCGGGTCTACAATCGATCTATTGGTTTCGGGCGATCAAAGTGAAGGGGCTTATCCCTGATGCCAAAGCAGATTATTATGCCACGTATTCCACCAACCATAATAACATCGGTGGTATTGGACTAGCCTATTCTAACAGTCCAACAGGACCATGGACCAAACACGGACAGGTATATCTCGATACCGTAGTTGGAAATTCAACGGAAACGCCATTTGTGATCTGGAACGATGAAGAACAATTATTCTTTATGTATTATCAACAAAACGGACTGGGGATCAACCAATCGACGGCACTTGCGACCTCTGTAGACATGGTTAACTGGACAAGAGTGGGTTTGATTTTGGACAAACCTCCCGGCTTCCCGGGTGATGGTCATACCGGTTACTTCTCATGCTTCAGAAATGGCGGCAAATGGATCGGTTTCTCGGTGATGGGCGGCGGCGACTTTGGCCGCAAATGTATCTGGCATTCACATGACGGACGTAGCTGGTTAGCTGATCCGAGACCATTAATGGGTGGTAATGATGCGACTTTATCGGCGGATGAAAACATTTCGAGACCCAATGCTGGTGTATTTATGTACAAAGGGAGCATGTGGTGGTTGGGCATGTTATCGGCTTATGCTTCCGGTGGGGTCACGACTGTAGCTCGGCCTGCCATTGCCAAGATCAGCGCAGACTTTCGTCAACTGCTGGACAAACCTTCAGATATATATTTTCCGGCATTAAATTGGGAAACGACCAATATGCAATCCTTGATGGTGTCCGTTATGGACGGGGTAGTGTACGTGTATTACAATACCGATCATAATATCGGTGTAGCCTATTCGGTGGGGGTGTAGAGATGGTTATACGTGATGCAGCGGGTCAGATCGTGCCATTTGGAAAGGTTCACAAACAGCTTGTGGCCGATTTTCTTTACGGAACGTTACCGGATTGGGTGGAGGTGGTGGGGACCCCTACGTTTGAGCCTTTGCCCGACAGAGGGACCATAACCGTTACAACACCGACAACGGCAGGAGCCACGGCAGAGTTAAAAATGAAACATCTGATTGACAGCTCAAAAGTAACAGCAATTGCAATCACTTTGGAAGCGCTACAATTAAACGGAAACATTGGAATTTCAGTTCAGGTTGGCATTAAATCGAAGGATAGCAAGGCCGGAATCACCTTTTATCAAAACGTAAATCAGAAGTATGGTATGGTCCGTGCCTATAAAGCAGATGGAACATACACCGATTTCAAGCAAAACATGGTATTCTTCACCACACATGGCGTAGCAGGAGACGAGGCGCAGAACCGTAAGAATCTCACTGTGCTCCTCTGCACCGGATTACAATTCTCAGCGGGGTTGGAGAGACCATCTGTATGGCTTGGTGCGGATGACCAGTATGGCGGTGTTGCTGCTGACCTTAGTGGTGGGCTATTCCAACATGGAGAGCTGCAATGTCTGTTGAAACTGACTACAAGCAAGGCTGAGGCCAAGTATTTCAAATGTGCCCAGATGAAAGTGGATATCTGGAGTAACTGAACTAAAATGGAGTAGATAGAGGAGGTATCTGATGAGAGAATCGATACATTATTCAATAGAACCACCTGAGAGCTTCGACCAATTAGTAACGCTATATGAATCTTTGGGATGGAATTCGCTGAATTTATCTCAACATGAATTGGAACGTATGTGCAAACAAAGTTGGTATGCAATGTATGCTTATGATCAGCAGCGCTTAGTGGGCATGGGGCGTGTAATATCAGATGGAGTGATAACAGGTATAATATGCGGGCTAGGCGTTCTGCCTGACTATCAATCTCAAGGAATAGGTACAGAATTAATGAAACGAATCGTTGAGCATTGCGAGAAAAATAAGGTGATTCCACAACTGATGTGCACGGAAGGTTTGGAAACCTACTACGCAAAACTGGGATTTGAGAAGTTTACGATTGGAATGACGAAGAGGATAAATCGATAATCTGCATGGAGCAGTAAAAAGGGTATGCTTAGAATAATCGGGTACCCGTACACTTGAACACTTTGAAAAAGAAGTGTTCAAGTGTACGGGTACCTTTTTTTATTTAGAGAAGGTTCATGATTGTACCGCCTGCTGCACCAGCAACGACAACGATCCACGGTGGTACTTTCCAAAAAACGAGCATTAGAAACAACATACTTACCAGTGCAAAATCAACAGGAGTCAGGATCGCAGTTGTCCAAAGCGGATCGTACAACGATGCCAACAAAATACCTACAACGGCTGCATTAATTCCGATTAATGCTCCTTGGGTTTTTGAGCTTTTACATAAAGCACTCCAGAAGGGCAATGCGCCTACGATCAGAAGGAAAGCTGGCAAAAAGATAGCGATCGTTGCAACCAAAGCTCCTGAAACCCCACGCATCATCGCTCCTAAATAACCGGCAAAGGTGAACAGTGGTCCTGGTACAGCTTGTGCTGCTCCATATCCCGCCAAAAAGTCGGACTTATTAATCAGACCTGCAGGGACGAATTCACGTTCCAGTAACGGAAGTACAACATGCCCTCCACCAAATACGAGTGATCCTGAACGGTAGAAGCTATCAAAAAATAACAGCCACCCCGAACGATCAAAGGGAGTGAGTAACGGGAGAAAAATCAGGATTCCAAAGAACGTAGCCAAACAGACGATTGCCAAGTTACGATTCACAGGGACAGACAAGTCTACTGTTTTAAACTCGGTCATTTTACTAAAAAGGAACATACCTATCACGCCTGCGATCACAATAAAAAGGATTGGAGTGAACGCAGTCTGCCACACAAGAGTCGCCACTGCAGTAGTGATAGCGATGGTTGCCCTATAGCGGTCAGGAGTTAGTTTTTGTCCCATCCCCCATATCGCCTGAGCGACAATAGCTACAGCAACAATCTTAAGGCCGTGAATCCAGCCAGTACTGCTGATATCAAATCCTTGAAGAAGGAAAGCGAACAAAACTAATGCAATGACAGAAGGAAGTGTGAAACCAAGCCAAGCCATCAGTCCCCCCAGCAAACCACCTCGGATGATGCCAATTCCAATCCCGACTTGACTGCTGGCAGGCCCGGGCAAAAATTGACATAGCGCAACTAAATCTGCATAGCTTCGTTCATCCATCCATTTTCTACGGCGAACATATTCTTCATGAAAGTAACCGAGATGAGCGATAGGTCCTCCAAACGAAGTCAGGCCGAGTTTGGTTGATACAGCCAACACCTCAGAAAGTGCTCGGGCTTTATGTTTGGGCTTGTCCGGGGTTAGAAATGAATTATTCTCCAAACTTGTTATTCCTCCTTAAGTTCGACTTAGGTTATCTGATGACTACAATTATAATCCTCATCATCGCTATTCATTTAAACGCAACATTAAACTGCATTATTTTTTTAACATTAACTATTTACATACGCAATTAAATTGTGTACAATGTAATTGTTAGCGATACAAGAGAGAGTGAAATTTAGTCAAAATAAATCTAATCAACTAAAGGAGTTTTCACAAATGAAAACATTATATGAAACAACAGTCATCAATACAGGTGGACGTCAAGGAATCGTACAATCCCCAGATAACGTGTTTATGTTGGATGTTGCGGCACCGCCTGAACTCGGAGGACAAGTGACGACAGCTACCAATCCGGAGCAGTTGTTTGCAGCAGGGTATAGTGCTTGTTTTAACTCCGCACTGGAGTTTCAATTGAAGAAACACAAAGTTGAAATTGAAAGAAGTACTGTAGCTGCAACCGTTATGTTGGTGACAGACTCTGAGGACAACGGCGTGAAGCTTCAAGTTGATTTGGAAGTTAAAATTCTTGGTCTGGATGAGGAGACAGCACAGAAGTTTGTGAAACTTGCCCATGACTACTGCCCATATTCCAAAGGAATCAAAGGGAACGTGAATGTTAACGTGGAACTGGCGTAAGGCGTAATCACTGAAATGATTTGTTCTTGATAAGAAGCTTCCGAGAAATCGGAGGCTTCTTTGTATTATTTTGTTCCGTTGTAAGATGAGCCTTGCCCGGAAAAAATGGTTGAAATATACCTATAGGGGGTATAATGAGTAATATAAATAGAATTAAAGGAGTGCAGAACATGAAAAAGTATTTACTGACCATATCGACTTTAATGATCGCAAGCAGTTTGGTTTTGAGTGGATGTGGCAAGGAGACTCGGCAGACTATTGAAAGTAACGATAACAGTCATACAGCCACCGCAGGTGAGATGCACCATTCTGAATCGGGAGAGCTACCGGAAGGACTGCGGGAGAAAAGCAATCCCACCTTTCCTATAGGAAGCCAGGCGATGATGAGTGCCGATCACATGTCGGGCATGAAGGGTGCGAAAGCAAAGATCGTTGGAGCATATGAGACTACGGTATATGCAGTGACGTATACCCCAACCACAGGTGGAGATCCCGTGCAGAATCATAAATGGGTTATTCATGAGGAAATACAGGATCATACGGATCCATCGTATGCGGCAGGTTCTGAGGTCCTGCTGAGCGCTGATCACATGAAAGGAATGAAGGGAGCCAAGGCCACAATTGATTCTGCTGAACAGACAACGGTATATATGGTTGATTATACTCCTACAACAGGTGGAGATTCGATAAAGAATCACAAATGGGTCACAGAAGAAGAATTATCTGCTATCCAATAGAACCATTGGCATGAAACAGCCCTTTTTATGCAGAAAAATCAAACTCATACTCAATTATGGGTTATAATGGTAGTAAGATTACACAAAACTGCTGAAAGGGGATGTACTTATGATGGATTTTAGCAAACCACCCCATGGCTCTGAGACGGATACACATCGTCAGCGTCATCAGGAGAATGAACAGAAATACCTGTCCGGAGGCAAGGGTATTTGGTATGAAATCAGCAACTGGCTCATTCTCGGAGGCATCCTCCTTGTCATATTTTTATTATTTAAATACGTTTTTTAAATAGACACACAACCGGGCGAATCCCCATATGATGCATTACATCAGTAAGCACTTGGGGAAATGGGGAATCCGGGATGGCAAAAGCAAAGGGCAAGAAAACTCCCGCATTAAAGAGTGACAAAATTCGTGTATCCATGAAGTTGGTCACTTCGGATGTATGTGAGAGATGTAAGACACCATGTACGCGAGGCATGGATTATGCTGCACGTATGAGAATTGAAGGGGCTTTAGGCAAGGGCGTTCCCTGTATATTGACCCGCCATACTTCTTCATAACTCTTCGTATAATCCTGTATATATAACAATTATAGATCAGGGGCATCCTATAATGAGGATCGCCTCTTTTTGTGCATTCCAAGGGGTGGAAAAAATTCTGGATAAAAAATGAAAAATGATGAAAAACAGCGCAACTTTGTGGATGAATCTGCAGTATAAATGTACAACAGCTAGCAGCAGGGGAGGGAATATTGACGGGATGAAATGGAAACGAATATTGCTTTGTGTCACGGTATTCTCCTTGCTCGGCGGGTCTTTATTGTTTGCAGATTCGGTGAACGAGAAGATTCGTGTTCTCATTAACGGCAAGGAAGCAGCTGATGGAGGTTATCTCATTGATGGAACGACCTATGTACCTGTAAGAGAAGCTGGAGGCGTCGTCAAATGGGACAGCAGTAACAAGAGAGTAACGGTGATCAAACCGAATGTACATATTTTTCTCTTCAAGGGAGACACTGTATTTGGCAACGTTAACGTAGGTAAGCTGAAATTCAATGTATTTTCACAAGTGGACAGTCTGACAGCAGATGTAGCTGCGGTGAAAGTAACGATTACCAATCCAAGCGGTCAGGTGAAGGATATCCAGTCACAGGAGCTGACGACACAGAAGGATAACTTCTGGTTCCGCACTTACGATTTTACGTACGATTTCAGTCGTGCCGGCAAGTATCAAGTCGGCTTTCATATTAAAGAAAATGCAAACAGCAGCTACGTCCTGGTAGCGGAGAAAATCATTACAGCGCTGAACGATTGAAGCGGAAATAACCCTGTGAGTTAAATTGACCTGGGTCATTGAACATGTTACGATATGCAAGGTTACACAATTTCTATTTATAAAGCGAGGTATTTCAATGAGCGATCACACACATGAACACGGCGATGGCTGCGGATGCGGGCAAGACCACGACCACGACCACGAGCATGAAGAAGTCCTTCTCACATTAACAGACGAGAACGGCCAAGACGTGGAGATGGTTTTGGTGGAGACGTTTGACGTGGAGAAGCATGTTTATGCGCTCCTGCTGGAACGTAACAATCCTGAAGCTGACGGCATCATCCTGCGTATGGAAGAAGAAGACGAGGAAATGGTGCTCTACAATATTGAAGACGAAGAAGAGTGGAACCGCGTTGAAGCGGCTTACAACGAACTCGTTGCATCACAAGAATAGTCATTCTTTTGGAACATAACATGAAGGCTCCTTGATCTCAGGGGGCCTTTTGTTTGTTTTTTAAGAGTTATACGAGCATGTACACCACCGGTTTGAACGACGAAATAGACGGGAAAATGCAAACTCGCTTGTCCCATAAAATAAAAAAGGACCAAGCTAGGGCTTGGTCCTTAAAGTTTATACCCTGCACAGCGCAAGGGAGTTGTTTTAGAAAATGGCATCGGCTTCCACGATCACTTTAACGTTGGTTACACTGCGATCTTCGGGTCCTTTGACGGGTAATCCAACTTCGACATGATCGATGATGTAGTCGATATTTTCCTGGGTGATAACCTCACCCGGTAACAGGATTGGAATTCCTGGCGGATAGACATAGATGAATTCCGAGATAATACGTCCTGCGGATTCCTTAAACGGAATCACTTCGGTATCTCCGTAGAATGCATCACGTGGAGTCAGCATCAACTGGGGAATATCCGGAACTTTTACGACCAGTTCATGGGCTGGGTTCACTTGATAATAGGTACGGGAGAGATCCTGCAAAGCGTTCAGCAAGATATCGACACTGTCATCCGTATCTCCTGGCGTGATGAGACACAGAATATTGTACATATCACTAAGTTCGACCTCGATGTTGTAATGTTCACGCAGCCAGTTCTCTGTCTCATATCCTGTAATGCCCAGATGGCGAACATGGATCGTTACTTTGGTTGGATCATAGTTGAAGGTCGCTTCTGTACCCAGAAGCTCTCTACCGAAGCAATACAGGCCATCCATATCGTTAATCGAACGTCTGGCAAACTCAGCTAGTTCAATCGCCTTCTGTGCAATTTCACGACCGTGGAGTGCCAGGTTACGTCTTGATGTATCGAGTGAAGCAAGCAAAATGTATGAAGTTGATGTTGAGGTCAGAAGACTCAGGATCGTCTGTACACGCTGTGGATTCACGAACCCATTCTTCGTGTTCAGGTTGAGTACGGAACTCTGTGTCATGGAGCCACCAAGCTTGTGAACACTGGTTGCAGCCATATCGGCACCTGCTGCCATCGCAGACAACGGCAGATCCTCATGGAAATGAATGAGTACACCGTGTGCTTCATCAACAAGGACAGGGACTTGATAGCTGTGTGCCAGCTCAACAATCTCTTTCAGATCGGTAACCACACCGTAATAGGTCGGGTTAATTACAAGCAATGCCTTGGCATCCGGATGACGCTCAAGTGCACGACGGATAGACTGTGTAGTCACTCCATGGTCAATACCAAGGTTGGCATCTTGTGAAGGAGAAACAAATACGGGTTTGGCGCCTGAGAAAATAATGGCGGACAGAACCGATTTATGCACATTACGGGGCACAATAATTTTGTCACCCGGTGAACATACAGACAGAATCATGGTCATAATGGCACTGCTTGTGCCTTGTACACTAAAATAGGTATAATCGGCTCCGAAGGCATCTGCTGCCAAAATCTGTGCTTCCTGAATGACACCGGTTGGCTGATGCAGGTCATCCAACGGTGCGATGTTAATCAAATCTATGGAGAAGGCATTATCGCCAATAAATTCACGGAATTCGGTATCCGCTCCCAATCCTTTTTTATGGCCCGGAATATGAAACTGTACCGGATTGAGTGCCGCATGATTTTTTAAAGCGGTAAACAGCGGCGTACGGTGGTGATTCATCAGTGCTGTCACAACCCTTCCTAATAAAATTGGTAAACAAAGATGAGTATAGCAAATTAAGAACCGAATGCAACAGTATAAATCGACAATTTTTTAAATTGCTGAGATTTGGGCACATTCCCCACGGTTACACTAAGGATAGGGAATAGGCAAATGAACGCCGAAAGGGGAAAAAGAATGCAAACCGATACAAAACCAGCCAAAATTTTGCGATCACCATTTTTTATCGCGATGTGGCTAACACTTTTTCTAGTTGAAATTATCAAAGGAGCCCTGTTGGTAGCTGTTTTGCCCGTCTATATGGACAATATACTGGGTCTGTCTGCAGGCGTCATTGGTGTGGCATTTGCTCTTCAATATCTGGGAGATAATCTGTTCAGGGCGCCTTCCGGCTGGGCTGCAGAACGGATCGGGTTCCGCGCAACGATGGTTACAGCATTAATCTGTACCTTAATCGCTGTTATTATGATCCTTTTTCTCAAAAGTGCCGTTGGACTGGCCATGGCCTGTCTGATTCTTGGCATTGGTACGTCACCACTCTGGCCTTGCGCCATGACAGGCGTGACGGCGATGTCAGGCCCACAGAACAAGAATGGTACAGCAATGGGGGCGCTGGAGATGGCTGCTCTCGGCGGAACGGGGCTTGGACCTATAGGCATGAACTGGCTGCTGGAGCGCACGCATCATGATTATCGAACTATATTCCTCGTGCTGATGGGTTGTGCGATTCTCGTTATTCTGGTGGCTATGATTCTTCCTGGACGCGTCATTGTTGAAGGAGAGCATGCCGAGCAAGCAGTGAAGAATAGTGATGTAAAATATCCAGCCAAACCGAATCTGCTCACGCCGTTCATCCGGCTGCAAAAGAGTGTGAAGGACACACTGCAACGGGTACGCAGCACGCTAAATGTTAATCCATTGGTGTATCCTGCACTGTTTATGCAGTCGTTTGTCATCGGGCTGCTCAGTCCAGTAATCACGCTCTATACACGCACAGACCTGCACATCTCACCGAATCTATACAGCTTGTTGCTGATTGCGGGTGGTGGAATAACCGTTATTGCCTTGCTGCCTGTTGGTAAAATGGTAGACAGGTTTGGCACTAAGCCGTTCCTGAACATTGGTTTTTTGATGGCGGCGGCGAGTCTGTTCGCATTCTCCTCCATAACATCCATTCCGGTGGTGTTTGGTGTTGTCATGCTGGTGGGCATCAGTTATGCCATGATTTTGCCCGCCTGGAATGCTTTTGTAGCCACGCTGATTCCCAAAGGGGAGCGGGGCGCGATCTGGGGATTCTTCCTTACATTGCAGGGATCAGGCATGGTTGTAGGCCCCATTGTTTCCGGACTGTTGTGGGACCACGTGAGTCATCCGGCTCCATTCATTGGCAGTGCCATCGTCATGGCAGGACTTGCCGTTGTGCACTTTGTGTTATCCCGCAATCCGTTTCGTACCGCTCCGGCCAAATAAACAAAAGAAAAGGGAGTTCCACCAACCGTCTTGGTTGTGGAGCTCCCTTTTTCGCATCCATTATATCATCAAAATCGGGGGCTTGCCCCTGTGCTCCTGCGGAAAGCTGCAATCCGGCGGCTCTTTCGGTGAAAAATAGTCAAATAACCAAGTACCCTTACATAAAATGAAGTATAAAATAGGGTAAGCCGATTGAGTAGAAGCGATTGAAGACGAGGGCCGGAGTTGATCCGGTACAGATGGAGGGAGTGCCGTGAATAAGAGTTATGAAGTTGAATATTGCAATCTGGAGCTGCGGTTCAACCGTCGGCATATCCAAAATTTGATCAGAGACCTTATTCGTGAGGGATATTCACTATATTGGAGCGAGGACGAATCCTTTTTTATCCTGTCAGTCCGGACCGGCCGCAAGCTGGTAAAGCTCCGCTTTCAACAGACACGCACGGGGAACTACAAGATGACTGGGGATTATATCATTAAGGATGCAAAGCTTGCAGAGTGGCTGGAGAAGCTGATTGGAGATACACGCGGGCATGCGGTTGTGAAGCGGTTCAAGGATCAGCAGATGACCGTGGAGAATATTTTATTCGGTGAAGTCATTCGGCTCGTGGAAGTGTCTGGGTTCAAACAGCGTGTCATTTTTCAAAAAGAACCTGCGCCGACAGCGGAAGAGATGGAAGAAATGTTCCTCTCACGCGAAGGTGAGGAAAGGCTCATGTTGTTGCGCATGGAATTGGACGATGAACTGGAGCGCCTGCATACGGCCATTCAGGTAGATAATGTGGATAAAGCCAATGCCTGCCGTGAAGTACTGAAACGGTTGTCTGGGCATCTGTTGATGCTGGAAGGATGAAGGATAAAGCTTCTGATTATAATCTGAGTTAAGAGCCCTGGTGCATGCCAGGGCTTTGTGGTTATGTAATAAGCCATTTGCACGTACAATCGTCGTTAAACCATTTTGTCATTTAGGGGCGGCAAGGATCAAGAATAGAGTAATCAGAGTTCTCAATCCAAAGATCGAATTCGTTCACCCCTTTGTTGAGTAGCAGGTCAGCTTCAAAAGAAGTGAGGGGTACCGCCCACAATAGCTCTATTGTTTCATCACCTACATGGAGCTGTTCGAGGGATTCTTTTTCTCCCCGCAGTTCATCGAGAAGAAAGGCGGTTGCATTCCATCGGGCTGGCGCTAATTCGCTTGATTTCATCACACGTGGAACCGCTGAATCATGTACATTTTCGATGTGATGGGAGATCAGATCGGCCATATAGCTATTCACACGCTCCACATTCTCACCACCGAGATTGGATTGCAGCGCGAGCATCCACTCGGAAGCGACCTTCTCCCCTGAAGGACGACATGCCTGGGACAAGCCTACTGTCACAAATCTTGCGATGCCTGAATGAACCGTGGCAGGAAAGTAATAGATTTCTACATGAATGTTTCTGTCCGGCTTGGAAAGAACGATCCTGTGCTCCGGCATCCCCCATTCATTCATATATGCCCCCAGAAGAAATGTTCTTCGAATATCCAGGGAAAACCGTTCTTCGTTCGAAAGCTGTTCAAACGCCATTATGTACGCTCCTCCTTTTTTGATCAGAGTTCATGGATATGATTATAACATTGTACATATACAATAATTGGATTACCTTGTTATGTTGTATTGTCTTTACGGTTGTATTTATGAAAATACGATGAACACCTCGGCTGATTGGGGTGTTTTCTTATTGTGCCACGGTGCCACGGGGTTCACTTCTATACATAAAACCGTTAAAATAGGAGTATTGTTGAGAATTTATTTCAATAAAATTAATTGGAGCAAAGGATGGAGGACCAGATGACAAAACAACAAATTGGCGTAATTGGCCTGGCTGTCATGGGCAAAAATTTGGCCCTTAACATTGAAAGCAAAGGTTTCTCAGTATCGGTATATAACCGTTCCCCGGAGAAAACCAATGATCTTCTGAAAGAAGCTGAAGGTAAAAACCTGACAGGCTCATTCTCCATTGAAGAGTTCGTAGCATCCCTGGAATCCCCGCGCAAAATTTTGATCATGGTACAAGCCGGCAAAGCGACCGATGCTACCATTGAACAACTGCTTCCTCACCTGGATGAGGGTGATATCATCATTGACGGAGGGAACGCATACTTCCCTGACACGCAACGTCGCAGCAAAGAGTTGGAAGACAAAGGCATTCGCTTCATCGGTACAGGTGTATCCGGTGGTGAAGAAGGCGCACTGAAAGGCCCTTCCATTATGCCGGGTGGACAGGAAAGTGCTTATAAACTGGTTGAACCGATTCTGACGGCGATCTCGGCCAAAGTCGGTGACGATCCATGTTGTACATATATTGGACCTGACGGTGCCGGACACTATGTGAAAATGGTGCATAACGGTATCGAGTACGGAGACATGCAGTTGATTGGTGAAGCGTACCACTTGCTCAAATCCGTATTGAACGTTTCCGTTGAAGAGCTTCATGCGATCTTTACGGAATGGAATCAAGGAGAGCTGGATAGCTACCTGATCGAAATCACAGCAGATATCTTCTCCAAATACGATCCAGAAACGGGCAAACCTATGGTTGACGTCATTCTGGACGCTGCTGGACAAAAAGGAACAGGTAAATGGACAAGCCAAAGTGCGCTGGATCTCGGCGTACCATTGTCCATGATTACGGAATCCGTATTCTCCCGTTTCCTGTCTGCTATGAAAGACGAGCGTGTAGCAGCTAGCAAAATCCTGAATGGACCAGCGACTGAAGCGTTCTCCGGTGACAAAAAAGCATTTATCGAGAGCGTGCGTAAAGCGCTCTTTGCAAGTAAAATCGTATCCTACGCACAAGGATTTGCACAAATGCGTGCAGCTTCCGACGAGTATGGCTGGGATCTGAAATACGGCAACATTGCCATGATCTTCCGTGGCGGCTGTATCATCCGTTCGCAGTTCCTGCAAAACATCAAGGAAGCTTATGATAAAGATGCAGCTCTGAAAAACTTGCTCTTGGATCCTTACTTCCAAAACATCGTTGAGTCTTATCAAGGGGCATGGCGTGAAGTTGTAGCGGCTGCTGTAAAACAAGGTGTTCCGGTACCTGGCTTCTCCAGCGCTCTTTCTTACTACGACAGCTACCGTACAGAGCGTCTGCCAGCAAACTTGCTGCAAGCTCAACGTGACTACTTCGGTGCTCACACGTTCAAACGTGTGGACAAAGAAGGCAGCTTCCACCACAACTGGATGGAGTAGTACCACCTATACAAGTCTATTAGATTTGGCCAAAGTGCCCTTAAGCAGGAGCTTTGGCCTGCTAAGGGGCTCAAAAGAGGTTTGGCGTTCCGGTGATAGCCGGTCAACGCTAGGCCTCTTTTTTACTGTAAATAAGTTCATTGGAGTTTGTTAGTTTGCTGGGATGGTTACTGATTGAGACGTTTGGGGGCTCATAACTGCTTGAGGGTAATCTGACGTATGCTGAGATGCCGGGAGTTAATTGATCTGTCTTGAATGTACTTGCGGATGGTCGAAAGCAAGTCGGTTAGGAGATGGTCTTTCCCAGTCCGCAGGGCTGTGTTATGATAGGACAAAAGTGCTCACGAATTGCTTGAATTAAAGGAGTGTACACCTTGAGCAAGTCTAACAATATTATTCTCATTGGCATGATGGGAACCGGCAAATCAACCGTCGCTGACATGCTTGCACGCGAGCTTGGTTATCGATTGATTGATGTGGACGCCGCGGTGGAAAAAGAGGAAGGCTGTACGATTCCGGAACTGTTCACCGGCAAGGGAGAGACGTATTTCCGTGATGCCGAGAGCCGCATGTTATGCTCGGTGCTGGAGAAGAAGTCACAGGTCATAGCGACCGGAGGTGGCGTGGTGTTGCGTTCTGATAATTGTGACGTGATGTCGAAAAATGGTTGGGTTGTTGCACTGACTGCCGATCCGGCAGTGATTGTGGAACGTGTTAGCGGCTGTGACAATCGTCCCCTTCTTGCAGGCAATGCAGAGGAACGCATCAAGGCCATTATGGAAGAACGGAAAGACGCATACCGGTTCGCACATTATACGGTGGATACAACCGAGTTATCCGCTGCTGAAGTGACTCGTTTAATTTTAGCGCATTACCGCGTCTAAGCTTGTTATCATCGAAGTTTGATGGTTGATAGGTGGTGGTAGATATAACAAAACGGGCCGTATAGGCCCGTTTCTGGGAGTGGAGCAGAGCTGAGGTCACAAGGTTACAAATGACTTCGCTTCTCTCCGGGCTACTCTAGTCTTCCTGTTGCCACTGAAGCATACCGCCGACCATATTCGTACAGCCTTCATATCCCAGTTGCTGCAGATATTCGCATGCACGCTCACTGCGGTAACCGCTACGACAGATGATCACGATCTCGCCTGACTTTTCAATCTCAGACAGTCGGTCCGGAATCTGACCAAGCGGGATATGCTTGGCTCCTTCGATCATACCTTGCGCCACTTCATCGTCCTCGCGGACGTCTATCATCTGCAGCTTCTCTCCCGCCTGTAAACGGCGGCGCAGCTCAGACGTTTCAATTTCAGCTATTTGTGTCATATTCAGGTCCTCTTTTCTGTATGGACTTAACGCCTATAATGATACCCAAGCGATGCATGGAATGTCAATTTGGCCACAATATAATCAATGAAGGAGAATTTCATCCATGGACGTTATTGTTAAACCAACCCCCACTCTGAACGGGGAAATCGGGGCTCTGTCCTCCAAAAACTACACGACTCGCTATTTGCTGGCTGCTGCGCTGGCAGAAGGCACAAGTACCATCCATTTCCCGGCACACAGTGAAGACAGTGACGCCATGCGCAGATGTATTCGCGATCTGGGGGCAGTGCTGGAAGAAGACGACAGCAAGATTGTGATCGAGGGCTTTGGCAGTCATCCACGTGATGTGCGTGAATTAAATGTAGGGAATGCAGGTGCTGTACTTCGTTTCCTGATGGGTGTTACAGCGCTCTGCCCTGAAGTTACTTTTGTGAATACGTACCCGGATTCTTTGGGCAAACGTCCACATGATGACCTGATCGATGCGCTTGGTCAATTGGGTGTAGATGTACAGCACGAACAAGGACGCCTGCCGATTACTATCAAAGGTGGCAATGCCAAGGGTGGACACATTCGTGTATCCGGCTCCGTCAGCTCCCAATATCTGAGTGCTTTGTTGTTTGTTACGCCTTTGCTTGCAGAAGACAGCACCATTGAAGTGCTGAATGACCTGAAGTCCAAGGTCGTTATCGGACAGACGCTGGAAGTGCTGGAGCAGGCAGGCATCGTTATCCATGCAAGTGATGATTACATGTCCTTCCGTGTACCAGGTGGACAGGCTTACCAGCCAACGATCTACACAGTTCAAGGCGATTATCCTGGATCAGCAGCGGTTCTTGCAGCAGCAGCGGTTACACAGTCTGATGTGAAAATTCTGCGCCTGATGGAGCAGAGCAAACAGGGCGAACGTGCCATCGTTGACGTGCTGCGCATGATGGAAGTGCCGTTGACACATGAGAACGATGTCGTACACGTTCAAGGAAATGGCAGACTGAAAGCGATCGAATTCGACGGGGATGCCGCAACAGACGCTGTTTTGGCGATGGTAGCCGCAGCTGTGTTTGCGGAAGGCACGTCACGGTTCTATAATGTAGAGAACCTGCGTTACAAGGAATGTGACCGAATCACCGATTACTTGAACGAGCTGCGGAAAGCAGGAGCGAACGTCGAAGAGCGTCAAGCTGAGATTATCGTACACGGACGTCCGGAAGGCGTAGAAGGCGGCGTTGAGATTAACGCTCACTTCGACCATCGCGTAATTATGGCGCTTACAGTCGTTGGTCTGCGTTCCAAGGAGCCGCTTCTTATTCGGGATGCACACCATGTAGCCAAGTCTTATCCGCAATATTTCGATCATTTGCAGGCGCTTGGCGCCTCGGTTCAATGGGTAAAAGAGTAATAACTGAAAATCAGTCTTTTGAACACGCACTTTAATCAGAAAAGGATGGTGCTTGAACATGGAATTTAACAACCCTACTCGTGAAGAAATTGGGCAACTTTTGCGCAAGGCAGGCAACATCGCAGTCGTTGGTTTATCAGACAAATCGGATCGCACTTCCTATATGGTGGCTGAAGCCATGCAGAGCAGAGGCTACCGCATCATCCCGGTTAACCCACAGGTGCAAGGTGAAATCCTTGGTGAGACCGTATATGCCACCCTCGCGGATATTCCAGAGCCGGTAGACATTGTCAATGTGTTTCGTCGCGATGAGTTCTGCGCGGATGTAGCACGTGACGCCGCTGCCATCAAAGCGAATGTCCTGTGGCTACAGCTTGGCATCCATAGTGATGAAGCGGTCCAGATTGCTGCTGAGAACGGCATGACAGCGGTAACGAATCGTTGTATCAAGGTAGAGGATTCCATCGTTCTGCGCGGCGCTGGACGCGGCTGAGAGGCTCGTTCACCTGTGATCGAATGATCTCCTGATCTGAACCAATTGAATGAACATAGGTTGAATCCCGTTAACTTGAAGTTGACGGGATTTTTTCTGTTCTATTTTTGCCGATTTAATTACCAATTGGTTACTGTTTTGCTTTGACAAAACGTTGCGTAAAGCTTACCATCTAGGATAGAAAGGAGAGGTCGCCATGAATTGGCTCGGATCCTTGCAGCAGCTCGGACGAGCGGTAATGCTGCCTACAATGGTCCTGCCCGCCGCCGCAATTTTGCTCAGTGTTGGCAGTCTGCCTTGGGACGCCTGGGGATTGGATATTGTCGGTGAAGTGTCTACCGTGGCCGGACACGGTATTTTTTATTTCTTACCGTATCTGTTCGCTGTCGGTGTAGCACTGGGACTCTCCAACCAGGCCGGACAAGCGGGACTTGCTGCTCTGGCTGGTATCGTGATATATGATCAGGTGACTCGGAACTTTGGGGATGGCACTGTTCAGCCCGCTTCCTTAATCGGAATCATACTCGGCGCGCTTGCCGGTGGGATGCATAATCGGTTTAAAAGCATTAAACTGCCTGAAATTTTACAATTTTTTGGAGGTTCAAGGTTTGTTTTACTCATCGTCGGACTTTGTTCGGCATTGTTCTCCTGTTTTATGTTATGGCTCGCTCCGATCCTACAGCATGGATTGAACGGCATTGCTACTTGGGAATACAGTCTCGGGGGGTTTGGTCTGTTCATCTATGGAGTGTTATACAGGGTGCTGGTCGCTTTTGGGCTTCATCACCTGCTTAACAATGTGTTTTGGTTCCAGTTAGGGACGTTTGAAACGCCTGATGGTAACATTGTGCAAGGGGATTTGCCCCGATTTTTTGCAGGTGATCCAACAGCAGGATTCTTTATGGCGGGTTTGTTTCCCATCATGATGTTTGCCATTCCGGCAATAGCCTTTGCTATTATTCAGGAAGCCAGGGAAGATCTGAAACCAAAAATCAAGAAAACTTTTCTGACATCGGCACTCGTTTGTTTTCTAACCGGGGTATCGGAACAGATTGAGTTTGCTTTTTTGTTCGCGGCACCTTATCTGTTCATCGTGCATGCAGTGATGTCCGGCGTTGCCATGTGGATTAGTTACTGGCTTGATATCCGGCATGGATTTTCTTACTCCGCAGGTATTATTGATTACATACTCAATTTCCATCTATCGGAGAATGCTTGGAAACTCATTCCGATTGGCATACTATATGGGCTGGTTTATTACTTCCTGTTCCGATGGGCGATTCGTACGTTCAAGATTCCAACACCAGGACGTGAAGAGGGCTCCATGCTGGAAGATTGGGTAGGTAACATTCCTTATCAGGCACCTTTAATCCTCGAAGCATTGGGTGGGAAGAGTAACATTGTACAGGTTGAAGCTTGTATTACACGTCTTCGCCTGACTGTGCATGATGACCGCCTGATCGACACGGGTGCCATGAAGAGTATGGGGTCCGCTGGACTGATCAAGCTGGGTGGCGGTAATGTACAGGTGGTATTCGGGACCTACTCGGAATTGATTCGGGAAGAAATCGCGAAGCTGCTGGAAAGAGATCTGCAACAGGTTCTGTTCTGTGCCCCCGTTCAGGGCAAAATGCTCCCGATTGAAGAGGTGCCGGATCAGATCTTTGCAGCCAAGCTTGTCGGTGATGGTGTAGCCTTTGTTCCGGAAAAGGGAGAGCTGGTCTCACCCGTGTACGGAACGATTATGCACCTGTACCCGACCATGCATGCCTTGGGTATTTCTACCCGTGAGGGGCTTGAGGTGTTACTGCATATCGGCATCGATACCTCTCAGTTGAAAGGACATTTTGAAGCTTTTGTTCAGGAGGGCGATACGGTGGAGCCAGGGCAGTTGTTGATCAAGTTTGATCTGGCAGTACTCCGTGAGCAAGCGGCGTCACTGACAACACCAATGGTAATTACGAATCCGGATCGTGTAAAATCATGGAGTTTTGCTCCATTTAAGCAAGTTAAGAAAGGTCAGGCATCCGTTATGTCCGTGGTGCTCTATGACAGGAACGTTGGAGGGGTAGAATGAAGATACAAGGCATCAACGGAGCTGCAGGCATAGCCATCGGCAAAGCATTTGTCCTGCCCAGTTGGGAATGGGATCTGCCGGATCAGAAGATGGATTCGGTGGATCTCGCCCAAGAGTTCGAACGGTTGTATGAGGGCATACGGACATCAAAGGATGAGATCGAATATATCAAAAATGAGTTCAAAGAAGTTGTTGGTCCAGAGGAATCCAGTATCTTTGATGCACATCTGGCAATCCTGGAAGATCCGGTATTCATGAACGAAATTCGCGGTATTATTGAGCGTCAATATAAGGCAGCAGAAGTGGCGGTCAAAGAAGCCATAGACCATTTTGTCACGATGTTTGACTTGCTGGAAGACGAGTATATGAAGGAGCGTGCCATTGACATCAAGGATGTGGGCAACCGTCTGCTCAAGCATTTGCTTGGTGCACCGGAGATTACACTTCCTTCGGATACCCAGCCGTATGTACTCGTTGCCAAAGAACTGTCGCCATCTCAACTGGCGCATCTGAATCCCACCCATGTACTAGGCATTGTGACCTTGATTGGCGGGAAAACATCACATTCTGCGATTATGGCTCGTGCCCTTGGCATTCCTCTCGTTTCCGGTCTGGAAGCGAGTCTTGGCATGCCAGTAGAGACAGGGGATATGCTTGTGGTGGATGGTGACAATGGCTTGGTATTTACGGACCCGGATCGCAAGACAATTGAACGTTATACCATGCTTCGCAGCAAACAACTGAAGAAAAAGGAACAACTTCAAGTTCTTGCTACCGTGGATGCTGTAACCAAAGACGGGGCCGTTTTGCACTTGGCTTCCAATATCAGTTCGGTGAAGGAATTGGACCTTGCTTTGAAACAAGGAGCCAAAGGGGTAGGCTTGTTCCGAACAGAGTTTCTGTATATGGACCGTGCTACGTTCCCGGGTGAGCAAGAACAGTATGAGGTGTACCGCCTTGTGGCAGAGAAAACAGCAGGACAATCCGTTGTTATTCGTACACTGGATATCGGTGGTGACAAGCAACTGGATTACTTTGAACTGCCGGAGGAAGACAATCCGTTTCTGGGATACCGTGCCATTCGGATTAGTCTGGACCGCAAGGATTTGTTCAAAACACAGCTTACAGCCATTCTGCGTGCCAGCGCTGCCGGAAATGTCAAAATCATGTACCCGATGATTTCTTCGGTGGAAGAACTTCAACAGGCCAATGAGATTCTCCGTGAGGCGATGTCCGATCTGGACGAGCGGGGATTATCATACGACCCTCACATTCAGGTGGGGATCATGATTGAAGTTCCTGCAGCGGTGATGATTGCTGATCTGCTCGCAGAGGAAGCTGATTTCTTCAGTATTGGTACGAACGATCTGGTTCAATATGTACTGGCAGTAGATCGAATGAATGAGCAGATCGCTCATATGTATCACCCTTATCATCCGGCTGTTCTGCGGATGCTTCGTGCCACAGCGGATGCGGCGCATACGGCCGGAATTGATGTCAGTGTGTGCGGGGAGATGGCAGGGGACGAGCGTGCCATTCCACTTTGGCTGGAGCTTGGCATTCGCCACTTGAGTATGTCTCCGCAATCCCTGTTACGTGTGAAGCACAGAGTGTTGAACACAACAGCATCGGACGCCAAAGAAGAAGCGCGAAAGTGCTTCGCCCTGCGGACCAGTGGAGATATTGAGGAGCGATTGCAAGTTTTTAATGACTCCACAGGAAGTCCAGACGAACAAAGTGGTTCGAATGCATCCTGATTAGAGGAAATGGATATAAATACCTTTAAGTTAATATATTTACATTTGTGATAATTATTTATTGAAAACCTTGTTATATAAAATAACCCCACTGTGCATGGGAGCACAATGGGGTTATTTTTACTTGTCAGCGAGTGCATCACAGAATGCTTTGCCATAAGGTGGAAGGTCAGGCGGGCGACGAGCTGAGATGATATGTCCATCAACAACAACGGCTTCATCTTTCCAGATGGCACCTGCATTTTCCATGTCATCCCGAATGCCTGGTGTAGAGGTTACTGTAACCCCGTCCAGAATTTTGGCAGAAATCAGCACCCAGCCCGCATGACAGATCTGTCCAATCGGTTTCCGATCTGCATTCATTTCCTTCACAAGCTCGAGTACTTTGGGATAACGACGCAGCTTGTCTGGCGCCCAGCCGCCTGGCACGAGAATGCCATCGTAATCTGAACTATCGAGTTCATTGAAACTGTATTCGGCTTCAGCAGGCACACCATATTTGCCAATATAGGTTTTTCCTTTTTTCTCTCCAGCAAGATGCACTTCTGCACCTTCTTCACGAACACGATGCACAGGGTACCACAATTCCAAATCCTCGAATTCTTCATCGACCAGAGCGATGACTTTTTTACCAGTTAATCTCATGTCCATCTCTCCTTTTTGCGGTGATTAGGTCTGTTGCGTCTTTAATTGTAACAGATTCTCCAAGGGACTTCATGGAAGTGCATATTCAGTTTGGAGGAAGCGATTACAAGTCAGTAACTGCCTGCATTCGACAACCTTCATCTGGAGGGAGTGGTAATTTGTGCAACCTTTCGTTTATAGCAGGATTTGAGCCGAAATAGGTCGAATGGTACTTATATAGAGTATAGAACGAATGAGGTGATGGTGGTGCGCAAGTCGTGCAGATGTGGACATGTAATGGAGTTGGAATTAAGAACAGTGGTATACGCCAAAAAAGTGGAGATTCGAAACGTACCCGTATTTGCGTGTACAGACTGTGTATCATATGAAGTGCTTCCGCCGGTCAAGCCGGACTTAACAGAATGCATTAACACATTGGGTGAACAGCCCGTGAAACAAGATGTATCTTTTGGTGAACGTAATGAACTGGCAGACCTGTTTCATGAGTTACTGCTGGCCTGGCCGGATGCGACTGATCGGGAGATGGAATATCGAATGCAGCAAGCAGTGGAGGAGCGTATCAATTTGTTGCTGGACATTATGGGCTACGCAACGAAGTCTGGTGACACAGCGTGGATTGAGACCACGGAGCGCAGATTAAGTCAATTATCCGGATTTGTGTGGCAGGAGTACTTCTCAAATGCTGTCTAATTTTGACGTGTAAAATGCTTGTTTTCATGAAAATTGGCTTTTTCGCGTACTTTTTGTTAAGATATCGAAGAGTGAAAACGCTCAACATAGCGGTATTCCTGGTAAAGGGGGATGTATATCTAATGGCTGACATGACTAAAATGACAAGTATTGAACAGCTAAACTCCGCAGTGGAGGCTACCAAGGATCAACCTTTGCTTCTGTTTAAGCATAGCACGCGCTGTCCGATCAGCTCAAACGCTTATCAGGAGATGAACGATTATTTGCATAACCATGCCAATGAAAATGTGAAATACGGCATCATCTATGTTGTGGAAGATCGCCCAGTTTCCAATGAAGCAGCAGATAAGCTAGGTGTTAAGCACGAATCTCCACAGGCGATCCTGATTAAAAAGGGAATTCCTGTATGGCATACTTCCCATTCAGATATTACTAGAACCACACTTACGAATGTTTTGGGTGAGTCCTAAAGCCTATTTTAATTGATTAATGCAAAAATTTGTCGTAATATAAATCTTAATGAAAATGGTATGAAAATTTACTGGTAATGGAGAGAAGTACTGTGACGGTAACCATTTATGATGTGGCACGTGAAGCTGGAGTGTCTATGGCAACGGTATCACGGGTAGTTAATAATAACCCTAATGTCAAACCGCAAACGCGGAAAAAAGTATATGAAGCGATCGAACGGTTGGGATATCGTCCGAATGCGGTAGCCAGAGGTCTGGCAAGCAAGAAGACAACCACGGTCGGGGTCGTTATTCCAGATATTTCGAACTCAACCTTCGCGGAGATTGCCCGCGGAATTGAAGATATTGCGAATATGTATCACTACAATATTATTTTGTGTAATGCAGATAAGAAGAAAGAAAAAGAAATTCGTGTTATTAACACGTTGCTCGAAAAGCAAGTAGACGGACTGCTCTTCATGGGTGGAACAGTAACGGACGAACACATTCAGGCGTTCCAGTCTGCGGCTGTGCCGATCGTACTTTGTGCAACGAGTGATGAGAAGGGCACATTCCCTTCGGTGGATATTGACCATGAGGCGGCTGCGTTTGACGCGGTAAACACCCTGATTCGTCATGGACACAAGGAAATTGCGATGATCAGTGGTACACTGCAAGATCCGGCGAATGGATATGCCCGTTTCCAAGGATACAAAAAAGCACTGGAAGCAGCGGGGATTGAATATCAGGAGGATCTTGTTCGAATTGGTAACTATCGATATGAATCCGGTGTGGAAGCAATGAAATATTTCCTTGGACTCAAGAAAAAACCATCAGCTATCTTTGCTGCTACAGATGAAATGGCCATTGGTGCCATTCACAGCATTCAGGATGACGGTCTGAAAGTACCGGATGACTTCTCCATTATTAGTGTGGATAACATCCGTATGGCTTCCATGGTGCGTCCTCAGTTGACAACAGTGGCTCAGCCAATGTACGACCTTGGCGCAGTAGCGATGCGTTTGCTGACCAAGTTGATGAAGAAAGAAAATGTAGAGAACCCACGGGTTATTTTGCCGCATGAAACGATTCTTCGTCTGTCTGTAAGTCACGCAGATGTAGTTTAATCGGGATTATATACAGTAAGGGAGAAGTCATTCTCTCTACATAGTGGATATGCGAAAGCTCCGGAGACGGAGCTTTTGTGCTGAATGAGGTTAAAAGTAAAACAGGAGGTATCGGAAGATGCGTGAAACGATTGGGATTATCGGAGCGATGGATGAGGAAGTCGAGCTTTTGCTGGCAGGTATGAAGCAGCTTGAGACGGTTAAACAAACCGGCATTACATACGTTGCAGGCGAGTGGCTGGGCAAGCACATTGTCGTGTGCAAATCAGGCGTAGGTAAAGTAAATGCAGCGGTTACGACGCAGATCTTGATTGATCGTTTTCAGGTTAATCGGATTATCTTCACAGGTGTTGCGGGTGCAGTTAACCCCGATCTGAACATCGGAGATATGGTTATATCGTCTGTATGTGTTCAGCACGACATGGATGTAACGCCACTGGGGTTCGCACGCGGGGTTATCCCTTACCAGGAAACATCTGCATTCCCTGCCGAGGCTTCGCTTATTACACTGGCTGAAGAAGCATGTAAAGCTCAGGGAGCCAATTATCTGATCGGTAAAGTGTTATCTGGAGACCAATTCATTGCAAATAAAGATACGGTTAACATGTTATATACCGAAATGGACGGTGCATGTGCCGAGATGGAAGGGGCAGCAGTTGCTCAGGTCTGTTACATGAATCGAGTACCATTTGTTGTCCTGCGTGGGATGTCAGATAAAGCGGATGGTTCGGCGCATGTCAATTTTGCTGAATTTACCGTGGAATCTTCCCAGCGTTCACACCGTATTGTGGAGCATATGTTAGAAAATATGTAATGGGAGTAACTTGAAAAACCGCCTTTCGATTAGCTGTTCCATGAAGTATGGAGTAACGCTGCGAGAGGCGGTTTTTGTTATGTATATCGTTTTTCGAACAGATCATTGAATTAGTACATGAACCGATAGCGAAAGCGTACACGATCAAACTGTTCTTCTGATGTGATCGGCACCTGACTTCCGATTCGCACCATCAAACAGTTCGCAGGATGTGAACAGATTTCGGGGTCGTCTGTTGCATACCAGGTCATGTCGATCGTTTCCATAAGCCTCTCCATCATTTTACGATAATCCCATACGTTTAGTCCGCTGCCCTTCAGATCCCAATGCCAATAATATTCTGTGGTGAAAATAATGTAATTCTCCATGTATTTATCTTCCAGAGCCGTAAGCAACATTTCACGACCAATGCCAAGCGAGCGATAGTCGTCCGCAACCTCGATTGCTCCAAGCTCAATCAGATCAGTCATGTTGCCCTCGGACCATCGTTCACAATCATCTGCATAGTGAAAGGTTACATAACCGATAATCGTTTCATTTTCATGTGCAATGATAATTCGCCCTTCAGGTAATGCTGCGATCTCGGCCAGAGCTTCCTGCTGCTCCGTTGGGCGCCGAAAGGCATCCAGATCCGGATGGAAGGCAAGACGTGTTATCTCCTCGGCCTGCACGGGGCCTTCAACAGTAATTCGGTGGCCGGACTTGAAGATGGAACGCATATGATGTTCTTTGATATGTTCCATGGTTCATGCTCCTCTCTCTCCTACTTATAGAGGTTGTTCAAAAGGTCCGTTATAGCAAAAATCCAAAAAATTGAAAAGCCATAGACGACAATTGAAAAGATTTGCTATAATTGCGTAGACAAAAAATGTTCACAATTCAATACAGTATAGTTAACATCTGTTTGGCCGAGCAAGTACATGATGAGAAGTTCTCTCTACTAATGTAAGCGCTAACTGGAAGTTCAGTCAACACAAAGGCAATGAGAATTGACCCCTGACGGGAATCGAAATGTCGAGTTGAAGGAGGCTGGCAAGCATGAGTCAAGCACATGGTGAGATGCTGCAAACGGTTGTGTCTGAATCTAATCTGGGCGATTACACGGAGGCGAGAAGCCGGTTCGATTGGGAATCGGTGGAAAGGCACTTTACGTGGCACGCCAGCGGAAAAGTTAACATGGCGCATGAAGCGATTGATCGTCATGTACTGGAAGGAAGGGGCGGAAAAACCGCTTTATTGTATAGCGATGCTTCACGTGAAGAGTCCTATACTTTCGCTGATCTGAGTGAACAGTCGAGTCGGTTCGGGAACGTTCTCCGCAAATATGGTATAGCCAAAGGGGAACGGGTGTTTATTTTTATGCCTCGAAGCCCTGAGCTGTATTTTAGTCTTCTGGGCATATTGAAAGCTGGAGCCATCGCGGGCCCTTTGTTCGAAGCTTTTATGGAAACGGCTGTGAAGGATCGGCTGGAGGATAGCGGAGCAGTAGCACTCGTCACCACTCCGGAATTACTGAAACGGATCAAACGTTCCGAATTGCCCGAACTCAAACATATATTTATTGTGGGTGGGGGCGCGCAGACTGAAGAAGGACTCATCGATTTTGATGCAGAGATGTCTGCCGCTTCGGATGAGATGGAGGTAGAGTGGCTAAATCGTGAGGATGGTTTGCTTATTCATTATACCTCAGGCTCTACGGGGAAACCCAAAGGGGTATACCATGTTCAAAATGCCATGATTCAGCACTATTATACAGGTAAGGTTGTTCTGGATTTACGTGAGGATGATGTGTACTGGTGCACTGCTGACCCTGGCTGGGTGACAGGCACTTCTTACGGTATCTTTGCTCCATGGCTCAACGGAGTGACCAATGTGATACGGGGTGGTCGTTTCAGTCCTCAAGATTGGTACAGCACCATCCAGAAGAACAAAGTCACGATCTGGTACAGTGCACCAACGGCCTTCCGTATGCTGATGGGAGCGGGAGAAGAGACCATTGCCCAGCATGATCTGAGAAGTCTGCGTCATGTCATGTCTGTCGGTGAACCGCTCAATCCGGAGGTTGTTCGTTGGGGGTGGAAAGCCTATGGTCAGCGAATTCATGATACATGGTGGATGACGGAAACAGGTGCACAGCTGATCTGTAACTATCCCGGAATGCCGATCAAGCCTGGCTCCATGGGACGTCCGTTACCTGGAATCGAAGCAGCGATTATTGATGATCGCGGGCAGGAATTGCCGCCGTACAGTATGGGTAATCTGGCCATACGGGCACCATGGCCATCCATGATGGCGAAGATCTGGAATAACCCTGCGAAATACGAGGAGTATTTCAGGCTTACGGGCTGGTATGTATCCGGTGACTCCGCTTATATGGATGAAGAAGGATATTTCTGGTTCCAGGGACGGATTGATGATGTGATTAATTCGTCAGGCGAGCGTATCGGCCCCTTTGAGGTGGAGAGCAAGCTCGTGGAGCATCCTGCGGTAGCAGAGGCGGGTGTAATCGGTAAGCCGGATGTGACACGTGGGGAGATCATCAAGGCCTTTGTGGCGCTTCGTGAAGGATATGAGGCGACACCGGAGCTGAAAGAAGAGATCTATCGTTTTGTCAAAGAGGGCCTGTCTGCCCACGCTGCTCCGCGTGAGATTGAGTTTAAGGATAAACTGCCCAAGACACGTTCCGGCAAGATCATGCGCCGTGTGCTGAAGGCCTGGGAGCTTGATCTGCCAACAGGAGATCTATCCACCATTGAAGACTAACACGACAGTGCAAGGATCATCAATGTGTCGGTATCGATGGTAATACAACTGGCTGTGGGGAGAGATTAATACTCTACGAGAAGTCAATCCGGTGACTCTACCCATTAAAATGGATTGTAAAAGCCTGTTTTATGCCAATGGCATGAAGCAGGCTTTTTGGCTGCTGTAAATACAAATAAAAAGCCGCACACTCAGATACAGTCTGAGGATGCGGCTTGTTTTGGAACGCTATGTCTGAATCAGGGTTGAAAATGTATGGCTGCAGAAGGTTCGGATTCACCCGCACTGTTGCTGGCAGATACCTTAAACCATCCACTGGTCGATGCGGGTACTCCATAATCCATGGTATTTCCCGCTGTTGTTCCAATTTTGGTGTAAGGAGCCGAGCCTGTTTCACTGTAATATACAGTATAACTATCTGCGTTTGGACTGGATGCCCATTGAATACGCAGTCCTTGAGTGAGGGCGGATACGCTGACTTGACCAGGTGTGCCTGGAGCTGTCGTTGTTGTATTATCGGTCTGCGTTTCTCCCGGGGTAATGACTGTACCCGGAACTTCAATCGGTTCATCAATCTCTTCTTCCACAGGAGGAGCTACACCAGCACTATTTACTGTAGCGCTAGGAGCAGACTCCCTGCCGGCAACATCCACTGCCGTTACATAGAAGGCGAAGTTGCCGCCTTGCGCTGCATATGCAGAGAATGATCTGGATTCACCGACCAAGACAACCTGACCCTGGTTCTGGAATCCTCCACCGTTTACAGAACGGTACAGACGATAACCCACGACATCATTTTCAGGTGTGGAATTAAATGTAATGACAGCTCGGTCACCTGAGGTTGAGATGCGTACGTTACCTGGTGCATCAGGAGCTTTGCCATTATCTGTCCTTGGATCAATCTGTGTTGGCATGTCTGCACCAGCATCTTCAGGAAGATAATAAGCAAGTGACTCATGTCGACTCATACGTGAGAATGCATTTTGCAATTCTTTGATGAGATCCGAGATTGGTTTTTTACGCTTGATTACTGTTTTTTCCTTCAACATGTCCGAAGGTGTTCCGTCACGTGGAATATAGTTTACACCATTGTAAGTAATGTACTTGGCTTTGGCTACACCGTCATCGCTATCCTTCGGAACAAACTTGCTGTTGAAAATATCCGTAACAAATTTGTCAGTCATGGATGTTGGTAACTTGCCACTGTATGCCGACACCGTGCGCGTTTCGATGCCAGATGGTTTTTTGAACGAATCCGTGACAAACAGATCTTTTTGCGTATCGATCACTTCGTTCAGTATTTTCGACCACAGTTGCTGCGCACGTTTTCTCTGTGATTTACTTTCCAGCGTGTTCACTGGCTGTTTGTATCCAACCCACACGCCAAGTGTGACATCTGGTGTATAACCTTCAAACCAGACATCTGCGTAGTTTTGAGTGGAACCCGTTTTACCTACAATCGGCACACTCTTCGAATATTTGTAATTCTCACGTACTTTATCTGCCGTTCCTTCTGTAATAACGGTCCGCAGCATATCGGTCATCAGGTATGCTGTCTGCTCCGAGAAGGCTTGGACAGGTTCAGTATCGTGTTTATAAACGATGTTTCCTTTGGAATCTACAATTTTGCTAATCATGTAAGAATCGTTATATACACCATTATTGGCGATGGCGCCATAGGCACTGGTTAATTCTTCAACGGTTACACCGTATTGGAGACCTCCGAGAACACCTGTCTGAGCCTGATAGTCTTCCTTCTGAATGGTGGTAATCCCCAGTTTCTTGGAGAAGGTCCAAGCCTTCTCGATCCCTACTTCTTCATTAAACAACTTCAGAGCCGGTATATTAAGAGAATAGTTCAGTGCTCTGCGGGCAGTGACCAGTCCCTGATACCGGTTGTTGGCATTCTTGGCAATGTGGTAGCCGCTCGGACCATTTTTGAGAATGATCGGTGAGTCATCAATAATAGAAGCAGGTTGGACAAGACCTTCATCCAGAGCTGGCAGATAAGCTGCAATAGGTTTCATCGTTGAACCTGGCTGACGTATCATCTGCGTTGCGTAGTTCATCTGTTCATCCTGGAAATCCCGTCCCTCAATCATGCCCAGAATAGCACCGGTTTTGTGATTAATCAGCATGGCAGCAGTTTGTTCTTTTCCTTTGACAGGATCATCTGCTGAGAAATTGCTGTCATCTTCCGCAATGGTACGCATCGTTTTGTAGATACTTTTGTTGATGGTCGTGTATATACGATATCCACCTGTCCGCAGTTGCGTCTGAGCTTCCTCTAATAATGCACTGCTTTCCTTCTGAGGTGTGTCTGCATCCGTATCTTTGTCAGTAGATTCAGCTGTGTCGGAATTCAACTGTTTCATCAAAATCTGTGCAGCTTGTCGTTCCGTTTCCATCATAAGATATGGATAAGTGTTGTAAGCCTTGATGGTCTTCGGAGCAAGTGAGCTTTTGATATCAAAAGCAAGAGCTTTGTCATACTCGGACTGATTGATCTTGCCCAGTTCAAGCATACGGCGCAGTACCAGATGCTGACGGTTGATTGCGCGGTCAAAATTCTCCTCTACAAAATCACCTTTACCGTTAAAAGCGGAGTAAGAGGAGGGGAGTTGTGGCAATCCAGCAAGATAAGCAGCTTGAGCAATGTTGATTTTTTCCAGATCGTTAATATTGAACAATCCTTTGGCGGCCGCCTTGATTCCGTAAACGTTGTATCCGCTGGAACCATTACCAAAAGGAACTTTGTTCAGATAGGCTGTCATGATCTCGTCTTTGGTCAGGAAACGTTCGAGTCGGAGTGAGAGCAAAATTTCTTTCACTTTCCGATCTTCCGTGCGATCCAGATTCAAAAACACACGACGCGCCAATTGCTGAGTCAGTGTACTACCGCCGGTTTGTACTGATTCTTTCAGCACTTTCTGTTTCACGGCACGTAGTGTTCCGCTCATGTCTACACCTTTATGTTCGTAAAAATGATTGTCTTCAATCGAAATGACAGCATCAATAACCTTTTGTGGGATCTGGTCTGTAGTGACCGGACGCCTGTCTTCTTCCGTACGTAATTGACCGATCGGACTGCCGTCGGCAAAGTAAGCAAAGCCTGTGATGGAGTTTTCGCTGACTTTTTGTTCAATCAGGGCCCTTGAACGGACAGGCTCGTCTTTCACAATGGAACTGACGTATCCCATCAAAGCACCGCCTACAAATAGTGCCCCCATAAATCCAAGGACAACCATCCATTTGACGAAACTTCCCAGTCTGCGGGCAAAACTGCGTTTGCGTACAGGCTGTTCATCGGGCTTTTTCTTATTAACATCAACCATTCAGTGTCTTCCTCCTTTTAACAGCACTTATTATAGCATAAAAAGGCGGGTTTGCATGCCTGAGAAATACAAGTAATGGTCGAAATTTGCCATTCTGCCATGCATTATGCTATATATCATGCGATATTGAAGCACATTTCATGAGTTGTAAGCCAAAATAAGCAGGCCACCTCCATGCTGAGGTTCACAGGGGTGGCCTGAATGACTTGTCGTTTTGGAGGTCTTCTACATTAGGTTTTGAAGCGTTGAATCAGTTCTAATAGCTCCTGCGTAAGATTAGCCAGTGAGGCAGATGCCGCCGTAATCTCTTCCATGGATGCGAGTTGTTCTTCAGAGGCAGAGGCAACACGAGTTGCATGATCTGCTGTCTCATGACCAATGGTTTTGAGTTGCACTAACGTGGCATCAACCTGCTGTGATCCAGCTGACATCTGCTGTGCAATAGCTGAGACATGTTCAATCTGCTCATTAACATCTGTAATCTGTGATGAAATGGAGAGGAATAGTTCACCACTTTCATTAATCACTTCCGCTATATGGCTCACCTCGGCATTCCCATGTCCCATATTTTCAACGAGAGAAAGGACCTCTTGCTGAACGCTATGAATTAACGCTGCAATCTGCGCTGCTGATACTCTGGATTGTTCCGCCAGATTACGAATCTCGGAAGCAACAACACCGAACCCGCGCCCGTGTTCACCTGCTCGCGATGCTTCAATGGAAGCATTAAGTGCAAGTAGGTTGGTTTGACGGCTAACTTCTGTGATCATGCCTGTAATATGGCCAATCTCTTCCGAACGTTGGCGGAAATTCTCCAGTGCGGTCATCGACGTCTGCACAGAAGAAGTGGCACTATCGACCATACGCATAGCGGACTGAATCTTATCCGTTCCGATGGTTGTTCGTTCGGCCACAGTTCGCGATGAATCGGATACATCGGAGGCGGCCTTTGCAATTCTTCCGATCCCTGCAGATATTTCATTCATGGAACGGGAGGACTCTTGCAGCTCCTGCACCTGTTTACCTGCTTTATCTGCAAGTTCGACTCCTGTTAATGCAATCAGTTCGGCTGCTTTACCTGTTTCTTCGGCACCTGCGGTCAACTGTTGAGAGGTGGAGCCGACAGATAAAGCATGTTCGGATATAACCGATATGGTATGTCGCAATGTATCCATCATCTGATTCATATGACCCGCCATGATGCCAAATTCATCTTTGGATCGTACAGGTAACTTTTGTGTCAAATCTCCACCAGCCAGCTGTCCAGCGACGATATTAACTTGATTCAACTGCCTTACAATGGAGACGATGGTGTAGGTAACCACACCTGCAAGCATAAGCACTGCCAGTGCCGCAATCAGTATGGACCAGTTCAAGCTGTCATAGAAAGGTTGAAGGATATGGCTCTTTGGCAGCGCCGATACAAGGTACCAGTTTGAATCCGTTCCTTGTAACCTGGCGGGCTCGGCAATAAACAGTTCTTCACCTAATTCAGGGTCCGTAGCGTAAAACTGAGATTCGCCAGACTGTATACGCTGAATGACTGTCTTCATTTCAGATGGAATTACGGCACCTTCATTAGCCAGTTCCGGTTTGGAGCCGTGTGCAGCAATCTGTCCTTCACTAGTAATAAGCATGGCATAACCCTGATCCGGATTAAGTGATGCTATATTTTGCTGAAAACGATCAATGGTAAAGTCGGCCCCAACAATGCCCAGAAAATTTTTGTTTTCATCTAATAGAGGGAGGACAATCGAAACGAGCAGTGTTTCTTTACCACCAACCGTATAGGTAACAGGCTCGGACCAATAGATGGATTTGGTTTTCTTTGGCTGCTGATAGTAAGTACTGGTTTCACCGCTTCCCTCATAAGTAGGCATAGGCTCAAAATGCAGGGAGTTGCCATCACGTATAACGTATGGAACGAATCGCCCCGTACCATCATCATATTCTTTTTTGTTGATGTGCTCCGCATCGTTTCCATCAAAGGCATTTGGTTCCCAGCCCGTATAAAAGCCAAAAACTTTCTCGTCCTTCTTCAGATATTGTTCAAGGAGTCTGACGACTTCTTCACGGTTGAGTGATCCGTTCTGAGCGGCATCCAATAACGTGGTACTCATGGTGTCCAACGTGTTTTTAACCTGATTAATGTCAGTCATAAACTCATTCGTAGCCCGGTTTGCTGCCTGTCCAGCAACGGTTTCGCCGTACTGGAGGCTTTTGTCGTAAATGGATTTGGTATTAAATGCAATCAGGGCTCCAATACAACAGAGTAATACGATCCCGAGTAAAAGTCCAAGCTTAACAGCGAGCTTGCGATTGCGAAAAAAATGCATGTTTAATCCCCCTCGATGTCATTCTTGTGATGTATATATGGATGTGTGCTTCTCCTGAAGGGAGTCTATATTTTATATCGTTATTTACGTTCCTATAATGAAGATAATTAAAAAAAGCATAGAAAAACAGCTGCCGAGAAAATCTCGACAGCTGTTTGGATTGAAACTTTAATGTGATTGCAACGATTAACGGTTGTAGAACTCGACGATTTGTTTTTCATCGATGTCTTGGGACAATTCAGCACGCTCAGGCAAGCGGATGAATTTACCTTCTACAGCTGCTTCGTTGTATTCAACGTATGCTGGAAGATGCGAACGGCCTTCCAAAGCTTCTTTAATGGAAGAAAGAGCGCGGCTCTTCTCACGCAAGCCGATTACATCACCAGTGCTTACTTGGTAAGAAGCGATATCGACTTTTTTGCCGTTTACAGTTACGTGACCGTGTGCTACCAACTGACGCGCTCCAGCGCGGGAGTTAGCAAACCCAAGGCGGTAAACGAGGTTGTCAAGGCGGCACTCAAGCAAGAACATGAAGTTCTCACCGGCAATACCTTGCATTTTTTGAGCTTTAGAGAACAGTGTGCGGAATTGCTTCTCGCCCAAACCGTACATGTGGCGCAATTTTTGTTTTTCTTGCAATTGCATACCGTAGTTGCTCATTTTTCTGCGTTGGTTAGCTCCGTGCTGACCTGGAGGGAAAGGGCGTTTCAATTCTTTGCCTGTTCCGCTAAGGGAAATGCCGAGGCGACGGCTCAATTTAAATTTAGGACCAGTGTAACGTGCCATGTTTAAAGTAGCTCCTTTTTAGTTAAAGTTCATATTAGGGCTCTGTTTGCGCTCCAATTTGTTGATGCGGGCTTGGCCTCGCATAGAACGATCAGGAAAGTTCAGCCGCTGTCCTGAAAGCAACAAAAAGAATGAGGGTGACACAACCGGTAATGCCCAAATTTAAAGACCCATTTAGTAGTCTTCATCAACAATTTATATTACAGTTTAAGAGAAACAAAGTCAAGCGCAGAATAAAAGCAAAAAAACGTCTAAATTTGTCGATAGGTCATTGGGCCTAAAATAATGGGACAATTTTCTGAAATATGGATGCAAAAAAGGTTTAAACAGAGTAAAATAGATTGTATCTTAACTTTAAATCATCTTTATGTAACAAGGTTATCGCAACGGATTTGCAGGTTTGCGATAACGTCTGCAGATTAATGCATCCTGGTGGATGCAAAAACGGTGCAAAGGAGCGCCTGACATGTTAGAACATCTAAGAAGTTTACCTGCCAGCTTGAATTCAAGAAGTTCGGGCGATTCCGCATCTTTTGCAGCTCCTCGTTCTCATGATGAGCATGTGTTGTGGATGCAAAAAATGGATATCACACCTTTTGATTTTTCATATTTGGGCGGCTTGCTAGAGCAGGCATACAGTGACTGGAACTCCAGAGTGGGTTCAATGCTGGCCAGACCATCAACCTTTTACAGCGTGTGGAACACAGAAGGTGATTGCATAGGATACGATAGCGATCATGAAGCTGATCCGGGCGTAAATGCACGCAGGCTGGTATTGGAATGTTTGGATAAGAGACAGGTCCTGTCCCTTAAAGGGACAAGCGAACACGGAGAATATCTTATAATAACACATCCCTTATTCTCCAGAACTAACAAGGATATGTTTGCCGTATTCACTGCTGTGATCTATGAATCCAATGGATATGAAACGTCTGAAGCTGTGGTTCAATCTGAGGCATTGCATTATCACACCTGCTTTTACCGAAGATTCGAATACATATTTATGACGGACCTGTTACATGCTCATGAACAAACAGCCCGTGAGGAACACCGGAGGTCCATCCTCTTTCAGATTGTTCAGAGAATGCATGACAAAATGGATGTCGAGGCCATATTGGATGAGGTATTTGACAGTATGGATTACTTGTACCCGGCCACTTATATCGAATTGTATATGTCTCAGGATCAGAGCAACTCTGATCCACGGATTAAACCGTTGCTTGTCCACGAGCGAGGAGAAGATATTTGTGTGCGTTCTTTTATGGAAGGTAAGCTGATTGTTGCTCGCTCACATGATGCAGAGAACCGCATTGTAGATGTAGGGATTCCGCTGAAAGGCAAACAAGGCATATACGGTGTGTTCCATATCGAAATGAATGAAGAGATTATGGAAGAATCGGACTTGCAATTGATTACGATGATGGTAGACACTGCCGGAACGGCCTTTGAGAACGCCAAGTTGCATGAACAATCCAATATGTTAATTCAGGAACTCCGTTTAATTAATGATCTTACACAGCGGTTGAACAAGAGCCTCCATCTTTCGGAGATTTATCAATTATCCGAGCAAGAGTTAAAGGAAATATTCCAGGCTGAAACGTGTTGCATTCTTCAACTCAATGACAGTACCAATGACTTTGAAGTGATGTCATCTAACGTGAAAGATGTTTTTCACCAATCCTTTTCTGTAGACTACGGTATCGCAGGCTTGATCTATCGAACAGAGGAACCGCTTATTATAGTCAATTATGCGCAATATGATAAAGTGTCCTCCTTTTTCATGGAAGATACGGGGTCCATGTCACTTATTGCATCACCGATCAGAGTTAATGGTGAAGTGAAGGGTGCCATTTTGTTGGGACATAGTAGAGAGCATTACTTTTCATATGATAACTATCGGCTCTTGCAGATGTTATCCATTCATATCGGGCTTGCCCTGTCAAATGCCACGCTGCATGCCGAGGTTCGGCGCTTGGCTAATCTGGATATGTTGACAGGTCTGTATGTGAGGCATTATCTGGATAGTGTAATTCACGAGCGACAGGCTCATGAATTCTGTGGCTCCCTCATAGTGGTGGATATTGATCAGTTCAAACAGGTGAATGACACATTCGGACACCAGACGGGGGATCAAGTATTGAAGCAAGTGAGTGAGATCGTCACGAGCTCTGTTCGCTCGGAGGATGTCTGTGCCAGATGGGGTGGAGAAGAACTGGCGATCTATATGCCACAGGTGAGTGTAAGGCAGGCGTTAGATTATGCGGAAGTGATTCGAAAGAGAGTCGAAGAAGAGACCAGACCGCCCGTTACGGTATCCAGTGGCATCGCAGAGTGGAATTGGATGGATGAAAAGGTCAGTGTAGAGTCCTTGTTTTATCGGGCTGATATGGCTTTGTACAGCGCCAAGAATGGTGGTCGGAACAGAATCGTTGTAGAGGAACAGAATGTAACACGTTAAGAGAGAACAATTCCAATTGCGGAGTCGTTCTCTTTTTTTTTTGTGCATGGGAGAATCAAGTTGTGTGTAGAAGGAAGTATAAGCGTATACGGGCGGGGCAATCTATGGAGAAAGTTCACGGAAGGATGAAGATAGACATGTTTAACCGCCATTCGGTACGTACATTATGGTTATTTGTGAGCATCGTGATTATTGGTGTTCCGGGTTGTGGATTAATCCAGCGAGATCAAACGCCTGAAGAGGTTTTTTCCTTGGCTTTATCGGGGATAGCGGGAAAAGAAACGTTGAGTTTTGAAGGAGAGGCAGGACTTCGACGGGAGAACAGTGGGCTGTTCGAGAATCAGTTCAAGTTTGAAGGCAAGCTGGAGAATCATGATCGTCTGACCCTTCAGACCCGATTACCTGGAGAAGTAACTGCTGTGGGGACAGGCATTCAAACAACTGCCGTAAAAAATAATGGACAGCCCAGTGGGTTTAGCGCCTCTTTCGAGCGGAAACAAGGGCAATGGATGGCATTGTCAGCGCAGCATGAGCCGCTGCGTGGGTCTCTTTCTCGTTTTAACCCAATTGCCCAATTGGAGAAGATCGATGGGATGCACAAAACCATCCAATCGGAGTATGGCGCTGGTCGTCGAACCAGAACATTACGGATTGAACTTGCACCGGAAGACGCTAAATCATGGGCTGTAACCCAGCTAAACGACGAGATGAACGCCATTCGGGCAGAATATATGCATAAGGCAGCTTCGGTGAAAGGGGCGCGTAAGGAGAAGCTTGAGAAGGATCTGGAGAAAGTTTGGAAACAGGGTGAAACAACGATGCAACAGATGATGAAACAAGCGAGCGTGCAGACGGTATATCATCTCACGGTAGATCGGAAGAGCAGTCTGCCTCTTCGTTTATCCTCTGAAAGTCAGATGAGTTACACGGACAACAACCGTAAAAGTAACAAAGAAGCCCTTGTCACCGATGTAAACTTCAAGTCATATCAATAAACGAAGTGAGGGACTGCCTGCTGACGGGATGACTGTTCGCGTGCTACAATAGTATCGTAATTTACCGTTGTTCAATTTAAGTATGGCAGATGACAGGAGGATTTTACCAAGATGAAAGACCCAAGAATTCAAAAGCTTGCAGCAAACCTGGTAGGCTATTCAGTAGATGTTCAGCCTGGTGAAAATGTATTGGTTGAAATGATTGGATCGGAACGTGAACTGATTAACGCCATTATTGAAGAGGTAGGAAAAAAAGGTGGTAACGTCTTTGTACAGTTGACTGATAAAACCGTACAGCGTGCGATGCTGAAAAATGCCACAGAAGAAATGATGAAAACATGGGCAGAGATTGATCTGAACCGGATGAAACAGATGGATTGTTATATCGGTATTCGTGCGGGAGAAAATGTGAATGATCTGTCCGATGTGCCGGAAGAAAAAATGAAAATGTACAATTCATTATACTCCCACCCGGTACATAGCGAACAACGTGTCAAACATACGAAATGGGTTGTACTTCGTTACCCTAACGCAAGTATGGCGCAACTCGCCAATACTAGTACAGAAGCGTTCGAAGATTTCTACTTCGACGTATGTAATCTGGATTACGCCAAAATGGATAAAGCGCAGGACTCGCTCGCTAACCTGATGAAGCGGACAGACAAAGTTCGTATCACCGGACCTGGAACAGAGCTGAGCTTCTCCATTAAAGATATCGGTGCAGAGAAATGTTCTGGCCAAAAGAATATCCCGGATGGCGAAGTGTACAGTGCCCCTGTGCGTAATTCCGTGAACGGAACAATTAGTTATAACTCGCCAACCCTGTACAATGGAGTGACTTTTGAAAATATCAAGTTCACGTTCAAGGATGGCAAAATTGTTGAAGCAACAAGCAACGACACAGAGCGTTTGAATGAAATTTTGAATTCGGATGAGGGTGCTCGTCATATTGGTGAATTCGCGATTGGATTTAACCCGCATATTCTGCATCCGATGAAAGATATCCTGTTCGATGAAAAAATCGCAGGCAGCTTGCACTTTACGCCAGGTCAGGCATACGAAGAAACGGACAATGGCAACCGCTCGTCCATCCACTGGGATCTGGTGTTAATCCAGCGTCCGGATTATGGCGGCGGGGAGATTTATTTTGACGATGTGCTGATTCGTAAAGACGGTATCTTTGTTATTCCTGAGCTGGAATGCTTGAATCCGGACCGTTTGAAGTAAGAACAGGATTTTGCTGTTGCTAGGAAAGCGGATTCACGGTATCATGTAGTGGTAATTAATAGATGATACCAATCGTAAAAAGACGGAGGGATTCCTATGTCGAGTAATAACGCGGCTGTAGTAGAAATTGCTCAAACAGCAGGCAAGTTTACTTCTTCAATCGTGCTTCATTCGGAGAACAAGTATATCGATGTGAAAAGTATTCTCGGATTGTTTACAACGCTGATCAGCACGCACAGCTATGAACTGCATGTTCATGGTCCAGATGCAGTTGAAGCGAAAACAGCCATGTCAGAAGTATTTGCCAAGCATGGACTGAATGTAAGCATCGCATCTGAGTAATAGCTCTCAAGAAGCACCTTTGCCTTTTTTGGCAGGGGTGTTTTTTGGCATGGAATGATCTGAATACTCGTCTGGACGTGGCTGGAACAGGTGGATTAAGCTTCAACAAAAGGCTTAACTTTGCGGGCTTATTTTGGTCAGGTTCTTGTATTAGCTCTTCATTTCGTCTAATATTAGAGGTAGAACGTCTTTACGCGATTTTTGGGACATAGGGGGGAAAAATGCATGACTTCATCTGATCTGCAGGACCAGCTGAATTTGAAAGCGATCAGTCTTCTTCAAGAAGATGCAGATAAAATACAGAAGCTTATTGAAGTACAGATGGAGAATCTGGCTACCCGCTACTGCCCTCTCTATGAGGAAGTATTGGATACACAGATGTATGGGTTCTCCAAGGAAGTTGATTTTGCTGTTCGTGCAGGGCTCCTTCCAGAAGGTGCAGGTAAGCAGCTGGTTAGCGCGCTTGAGCGGAATTTGGCAATTTTATATGAAGCCTTGAACAAGAAGAATGAGCAATAGCCTGCAAATGCGCGGGTCAGAATAGAAGGCATGCAGGCGTTTATGCATGCTTTTTTTGTGCGTCTGAACGGGACTGGAATGCAAGCCCAGCCGGAAGGCGTATACAAACAAAGAGACAGCACCGAATGTAAATTCGGACTGCCTCTTGCGGCTTGTTTATTTTTAATGATGGCTACGTGAGGGCATGGTTACACCAGGAAGAAGGAAACACCGAGTATGATATATACCACGAGCAGGAGTAAACCTTCGTACCAATTCGTTGAACCATCTTGGGTAATGGACTTTGCAATAAATACGGATACGCCGATGGCGACCAACTCAATCGTTGTAAATACGATGTCCATGGTTCTGCCTGTGAAGTAGCTGACAAAAATCAGTACAGGAGCAACGAAGAGTGCGATCTGCAAGCTGCTGCCAACCGCAATTTCAACGGCGGCTCCTATTTTATTTTTCATGGCAAGCATGATGGCTGCACTGTGTTCGGCCGCATTACCGATGATGGCCACAAGGAATGCACCGACAAACAGTTCGCTAAGTCCAAATTCCGAAGTGAAGACTTCAAGCGTGCCCACCAGCCATTCACTGACGAAAGCAACCATGACTGTTGCGAGCACCAGGTAGAGAATAGATTTTTTCTTGGACCACGCCGGAGCATGCTCATGAGGTAGCTCTTCATCGCGATCCTCAGTGACGTCTGCAAGGTAGTTCTTATGTGTCACCATGGAGAATAGCAACCACGCAATATACGCGAGGATGAGCAACCCGGCCACGATGAGACTAAGTGTATTGGTGTCTTTCTGTGTAATGGAATGTGTATTGAGAAAGACTGCCGGAATAAACAGGGCAATGATGGCAACAATCATCAGGGAACCATTCAGACCTGCGAGTGAAACATTATAATTCTGGATTTTGAACTTGAGTCCTCCGGCAAAAATACTTAACCCGAGCACTAACAGCAGATTTCCGATGATGGAACCTGTCAGACTTGCTTTGACCATGTCGAACAGTCCCTCTTTGACGAGGAAAATGGCGATGATCAATTCGGCGGCATTGCCGAAGGTCGCATTCAAGAATCCACCCAACCGCTGTCCGGCGTAGTGGGCCACATTTTCGGTGGCTTTGCCTAAAAAACCGGCCACAAAAATAACCGAAATGGCTGATATCACGAACTGTAGAATCGAATCCCATTTCAAGTAGTGGGCGATGGCACTGAGTGCAAAGAACGCAATCAGCAAAATGGATGAAATCCGGTTTCTCACAACAAACACCTCGGTTATAAATTATTTTGTTTTGAATTGCATTGTAAATCGCTTATGAGATTATTTTCATATTTCAATATAACCAAATGGTGGTAGGTTGTAAACGCATCTTTTTGAGTTTAATTTGCTTTTTGGGGTGGAAAGGATTTAAAATACGAGTAACGAAGTGAAGGAGGATGTGGCATGGCAGAACAACTTCAACTGGAGAGCGGAAACATCCGGATTGCCGATGACGTGGTTGCAAAAATTGCCGGAATGGCTGCAATGGAAACACCCGGAATTGCCGCAATGTCTGGAGGATTGTCAGAGGGCTGGGCGAAGCGACTCAGCGGTAAAAACGTACAGAAAGGCGTGAGCGTTGAGGTCGGCCAGCTGGAAGCAGCCATTGACCTGCGCATCATCGTCCTGTACGAAACCCCGATTCATGAAGTTTCCCGTATGCTTCAGCAGAATGTAAGAGAAGCGGTAGAGACCATGACCGGATTACGCGTGGTTGAAGTCAATGTAAAGGTAGAAGGCGTATCTTTCAAAGGCGACGATCTGTAGAAATCGCAATCCGCAATGGAGGACAGAGCCATATTGACCTGTTCTTCATCTTGATAGACAGAATAGTACCGAGTACACAGAAAAAGGCTGCGCATCCATTAGGTGCACAGCCTTTTTGGTGTTGTTCTTTATCGAATCCGACGGATGGACTCCCGTGAACGAAGAGCAGGAGAGGTACGAGTCTGTGTCTGTACAGTTACGGACTTCGTTTTCTCTTCCTTGATCACGTCCAGATTGTTGGTGCGTGAGATACTGAGCAGAATGCCCATGGCAACCATCATCACAAAGAGTGAGGTACCCCCATAACTGATAAACGGAAGCGTGACCCCCGTCACCGGAATGGTCTGAGTTACACCACCAATGTTGATAAATGCCTGAATCGCGATTAGTCCCATGATACCTATGCCGACCAATGTTCCGAATGGATCGGGACAGCGGAGAGAGACAATAATTCCTCGCCAGATAAAGTACAGGTAAACAAGCAGGAATAATGCACTTCCGATGAATCCAAGTTCTTCCCCAATTACGGAGAAAATAAAGTCATTATACGCATTTGGCAAATAGTGCAGCTTCATCGTACCTTGTCCAATCCCGGAACCTGTCATGCCGCCATCACCAATGGCAACAAGAGAACGGTAGAGGTTAAGACTTCCGCCATTAATATCGGATAATGGATTCAGGAAAGCTTGAATACGTCCGATCTTGTAGTTCTGCTCCGCAGTGACTGCTGTTGTAGCGGTTGTTGTGTCGGAAGGAGACATGGAAGAAAACAGAGAATTCGCTCCGAACGCCAGTGCCCCACCGAGTACAACCAGGAGAATGGAACCCAGGATATGTTTCATACTGGCTCCACCGGCATAGATCAAGAGACCACAGGTGGACACCAGGATAAAGGTGGTACCGAAGTCTGGTTGCAGCATAATCAGTCCTGCGATGAATCCAACGATGAACAAGACGGGAAAATACCCTGTCTTGAAAACCCTGAATTTCTCACCTTTTTTGGTAATAAGAGCAGAGAGATAGAGAATGATAGCAATTTTCGCGAACTCTGCAGGCTGAAGACTAAAACCGAAAATGTGAATCCAGCTTCGTGCACCGTTCAATACTGCACCTGAGATCAAAACAATCACCAGCATGACCGTAGTGAGCAGGAAAAAGGGTGCATAGAGCTTTTTGTACTTGTTGAAGCGGATATTCATGGCAAAAAACATGCCAAATAGACCGATAATCGCCCACATAAGTTGTTTTTTCGTGAAGTAAAGGGCATCATTGTTAAATTTATCGCTTGCGATTGCAATGCTGGAACTGGAGCTGAATACCATCACCAGTCCAAAGCCCACCAACAATAAAGTGAGGATTAGCAGTTGAAAATCCGGCGTGCCTCTCTTCGTTTTCGTTTGGGCCGTTTGTTGTTTCATCGTTTGGCCCAGCCTATGCTTCCAGCAGTTCTTTGAGCTGCTGTAATTTTTGGGCTGCCAGCTTCACGACTGGTTGCGGAACGGAAGAGTCATAATCCAGGCCGTGAGGGAAAGTGGCTTTGCCGAGGTATACTGCTTCCACAGCAAGAACGGTATCCGGTTTTTCCAATTTGCCTTCCACAGCGCGGGTATTAATGCGTACAAAGTATTCTGAGTTGGTTTGTTCATCTTCAATTTTGTAGTCATATGTAGCACGGTAATATTCCCATTGCCACCGGACAAATCCGACTTTCTCGGCGCTCTCATCCAGGTATGCCAAGTCGCTCTTCAAGCCATCCAAGCCTGTATTCTCAAAAATCATAAGCGTTTGATCCTCCTCATAAGCTTCCGAGTATAATTTCTCGAGTATTTCTCTAGTTCATGATAGTATGTTTCCCCTTCCCGTGCAAGCCTTCCGAAGGCGTTTCGTATCGGTTTTCTTCCAATTCTGCTACAATATACAGCAATAGGTTTGAAGAGGAAGGTTCGGGCTTGATATAAGTCCCGTTCAAGATTGAAAGGGTGGAGAGAAATGACTAATAATATATGGTGGGAAGATCTGCAGATCCACATGGTGGAATGGCGGCGTCACCTTCATCGCAATCCAGAGGTTTCCTTTCATGAGGAGAAGACATCTTCTTTTGTAGCGGATATGTTGGAGAGTTTTGGCGTGGAAGTGAGGCGTCATGTTGGTGGTCACGGGGTCATTGGTACAATCCGTGGGGACAAGCCGGGTCCTGTCGTCATGCTGCGAGCTGATATGGACGCACTTCCAATTCAGGATGAGAAGAATATCGAGTATGCATCACAACAAGCAGGAGCGATGCATGCATGTGGCCACGATGGTCATATCTCAATCTTGCTCGGTACGGCATTGTATTTCAGCCGTCACAAGCAGGAGATCCAAGGCGAGATTCGCTTTTTGTTCCAGCCAGCAGAAGAGCTGCTTCCGGGCGGTGCAGTCCAGGTCATTGCGGATGGTGCGCTTGAAGGCGTGGATGTCATATATGGCATTCATCTGTGGACCCCGCTGTCTGTAGGTGTTGTTGCCAGCAAAGCAGGACCGATGATGGCTGCGGCGGACGATTTTTACATTGAGATCAAAGGCAAAGGTGGACATGGCGGGATGCCACAATCCACGATAGATAGTCTCATCGCGGGTTCTGCGCTTGTGATGCAGCTTCAGACCGTTGTCAGTCGTTCGGTTGATCCATTGCAACCGGCGGTGCTGACCATTGGTACAATGCAGGCGGGCTCGGCTCAGAATGTAATTGCAGAGCAATGCAAAATGAGCGGTACGGTAAGAACGTTTGATGAAGAGACCCGAAACGGGATGAAAGAGCGCGTGCTTACCATGGTAGCCCAGACAGGGGCAGCTTATGGGGCAGAGACGCAAGTGAAATATATTATGGGATATCCGCCTGTGGTGAACGATGAACAGGAGACAGCACGTTTCTTCAGAGAAGCTACAGAATTATTTGGGGCAGAACGAGTGCAAGCATCCCCCATGCTGATGCCAGCGGAAGATTTTGCGTATTATCTGCAGAAGGTGCCAGGGTGCTTTATGTTTGTTGGAGCAGGCAACCCGGATAAAAATGCGATCTATCCGCATCATCATCCGATGTTTGATTTTGATGAAGACGCGATGCAGACGGCCGTGAGATTATTTATCGCCATGGCCAAGGGTTACACAGCCGAATGACTTTATAGCTAGTTGGGCATCCTGTTCATACCGAGGTATGGGCAGGATGTTTTTTTGTGGATTTTTATAGATGTGTTCAAAAAGTCCATCTTCTCGGTACTGAAAACCAGACTTTTTGAACTCGCAATTATACAGGTTCATTTTCGGAAGCTGCCGGAACTGGACTTTTTTGTGATAGGAGGAAGGTTCCAAATGGAAGGAACAGAACATATGGTAAGGACAGATGCTTGTATCGTTCAGCGAGACTTTACAGTTTTGCTGGAAGTTGGCCACCCCGGATTCGAAAGAGCAAGAGAGCAGCTTGGGATGTATTCAGAACTGGTTAAGACACCAGCAGCGTTTCATACTTACCGAATCACTCCGTTATCGCTCTGGAATGCGGCTGCGCTGGGATGGAATGCAGATCAAGTCATCGCAAGTCTGGAGCTGGTATCCCGCTGGAAGGTGCCTGCTGCACTGATACAGGATGTTCGGAGAATCATGGATCAGTATGGCAAATTAAAGCTGCATTCCGAAGCAGATCACACCAGAATGCGTCTTTATAGTGAGGATGAGCGGTTGCTGGATGAATTAAGTGGATTGAAAACGATAGCTGCCTTTCGGATGGAACGCAAGGACGCTCATGAACTTCTGCTCCCAGGAGAACAGCGAGGGTTATTAAAAAGGGAATTAACACGATTGGGTTACCCTGTGCTTGATTACGTGGGGTATCGGGAGGGAACCAAACTTTCATTTGATTGGCGGTCTAATGATCCAGGGGACCACTCTGAGCGATTTGCGCTGCGTTCTTACCAGAGAGAGGCTGTGGATGCATTCGAAGGCAGTGAGGGCATGGGAGGAAGCGGTTTGCTCGTACTTCCTTGCGGAGCAGGCAAAACGGTCATTGGCATGGCCGTGCTGGAGCGGCTCCAATGTGAATGCCTTATTTTGACGTCCAATACAACGTCTGTGCGACAGTGGATTCAGGAAATTCAAGACAAAACCACGATTACCAGTGAACAGATTGGTGAGTATTCAGGTCAGAAAAAACAGGTGAAACCTGTGACAGTAGCTACATATCAGATTCTGACACACCGGAAATCAAAGGATGCTGATTTTACTCATATCAAACTGCTCAGTGAGCGGCAATGGGGGCTGATCATATATGATGAAGTACATTTGCTGCCAGCACCAGTGTTTCGTGCAACTGCGGATATTCAAGCTACGCGAAGACTGGGATTAACGGCTACATTGGTTCGAGAGGATGGCTGTGAACAGGATGTTTTCTCGCTGATTGGTCCGAAGCTTTATGATATGCCGTGGAAACAACTGGAGCAGCAAGGGTGGATTGCTGATGTACAATGCCAGGAGATACGTATCCCATTTTCCCAGGAACTAAGATCGAATTATCTGCAAGCCGAGGTTAAGCACCAATTTCGATTGGCTGCCGAGAATCCGGCGAAAGTACGTGTAGTCAAGCGTTTGCTGGAACGTCATCGGGATTTGCCTGCGCTAGTGATTGGACAATATCTGGATCAACTTGAGTTGATTGCCCGGGAAATTGAAGCACCTCTAATCTCGGGAACCATGTCACAGCAAGAGCGAATCAAATGGTTTGCCGCTTTTCGACGAGGAGAGATTAAAACGATTGTTGTATCCAAGGTTGCCAATTTTGCTGTGGATCTGCCCGATGCTGCTGTTGCGCTTGAGATATCCGGGAGTTTCGGGTCAAGGCAGGAAGAGGCACAGCGTTTGGGGAGAATTCTGAGGCCGAAGGCTGGAGAAAACAAAGCATATTTCTATGCGTTGGTATCAGAGGATAGTAAGGAACAGGAGTTTGCATTAAACCGTCAGATGTTCTTGGTGGAGCAGGGATATGAATATGCTATCGTTCATGAGAACGAATAGTTCATTTATACTCGCGAAAAGAGGAGGGATTGGGATATGTCTTCATTTGAACCAATAGATGAGCCGGTGGTACTGAACCTTGATTCATGGTCAAAGCTGACTGTGGTGGAACAAAAAGTGCTTGGTGCAATTTTTCACAAACATGCCGGTCAGCCTTTTTCCTCCCTCCTGCAGCGAGAACAGTGGGCCATCGAAGGACTAAGTGTCGCAGAAGCCAAATCTTCATTTGCCAACCTTAGGCAGCAAAGATGGATTGAGTCTGTATATAAGAGTTGGGGAGAGCGATTATTTTATATTCCTGCTTCGTTGATGGACACATTGACGATTGCTTACGCACAAAGAGTGGGTATAACGGTTAAACAGATGGCACAGCATGCTCATGTATTACAGGAAGGAAAGCCGGATATTGCTGCGGAGCTGCTTCATCTGATCGCGTGGATCGAAAGAGAAGGACTTCCTTTGACAGGGAAGGGCACTATACATAAGAAAAGTGTTCAAAAATTAAGTGTGATCACGGTATTATCTTCGACAGACTTTGAAGGTTTGAGCATCAAATATGGACATTCGGATTTGTATCCGACCCACGTAGCAATCCTTCTCGATCTACTGCTCAGTCTGAATCTCGTTCAGAAGTCAGATGGCCAAATTCAGATTGTAGATCATCGATTACAAACATGGTTGCAGCTCTCGTGGAGACAGATGCATCGGGAAATATATCAAGCGTGTATGGAAAGATACGGAGAAGCTGAACCCGCTTTGCAGCAATTCCGTTATCAATTGGCAGTGTTTGCTCCAGAAAAAAATATATGGTGCCGTATAGAGAATTCGGAATTGAAACCACGAGTCAGGGGCTGGCTCTACGCACTAGCTGGCTGGGGGTATGGTGAAGTAGGTGAAGATCAGTCGGGAGATCTGGCATTCCGCTGGCTGATCGAACCGCAGAGCCTGTTATATCGAGAACAAGAGATGGTAAGTGAAGCGGAGCCGTGTGGATTTTACATGCAGCCTGATTTCGAAATGTTGGTGCCGCCCGAAGCAGGGCCTGATGTGATCTGGATTCTGGAGCAATGCGCAGAGAGGGTGACGCGTGATCGAATGTCCATATACCGTATGACAAGAGAACGATTCATTTCGGCCTTAGCCAGAGGGTCTGATTTACATGAAGTGATAGAGTTTCTGGAACAATATGCGCTGACAGGCATACCAGAGAATGTGCGTATTGCATTAGCAGATTGGAGAAAGGAGACCGATGCTGCACCGTTGACAGTAATTCGGAGTATGAAGGTAATGGAGGCAAATACAGGCTCTGCAGATGATCCGAAGTTATTAGAAAAAGATATGTTGAGTGGTGTATATTCTTCTTTCTACACTCCCAATAATCTAGGTCTGGTTGATGTCCCTGCTTCTCTGCGTGGGTTGGAGCGTGATCATTCTGTCATTGAGAAGAAGTTCTCTCTGTTGGGGTTTGAGGAGATACCGGAGACCTGGTACAAGGAGTGGCGTCGATATCATAGTTCAACCGCCCGACAGATTGCTGCCAAAGCCATTGAGTGGCAGACCAAGCTGGGTATACAACAGGAAAATCGTACGCAATACCTCATTCCACATCAGGTAGAGGGTCATGAACACTGGACTTTAAGCGGTTGGTGCATGCTGGATTCAAGTGAAAATACATCAGAGACAGAATGGCGTACATTCTCCCCGTCAGAGTGGGATACAATGCGTCTTATCCTGCCAGATGATGTCATAACCTGACTATTTCACATGAATATCAGGTTGAAAGGCGAATTTTCAAGTTCCCCCTATTTCTAATTGCAGGAAAAACTCTTCTTAACTATTCATGGATATGCTATGATGAGATAGTCTACATTAAGTAGAACTTTATATATAGATAGGATGAATATTTCATGAGCGTAGCGGAAATGAACACGGTCGATATGGCCCAAGTGTTAACGGGCGCATATGAACTGGGCGACATGATTAACCAATCTGCCGAAGTATCGGATTATTTATATTGGAAGCAGCAAGTCGAGACTACCCCTGAGATTCAGATGGGGATTCGGAAGCTGAATGCCAAGAAGGAATTGTTTGAAGAAACACAGCGTTTCGGTCATTTTCACCCGGATTATCATGCAGCAAAAGACCAGGTGAAGGCTTTGGAACAGGAGTTGGAAAATTTTGAGGCGGTAATCCGCTTCAAACAGGCAGAGAAGTCCCTGGATGATATGTTATTCCAGATGTCAGAGACCATTGCATTTGCAGTGTCAACGACCATTAAGGTACCGAGCAATGACCCGAATCCGAAGGGCGGCTGCGGTAGTGGCGGCAAGTGTGGTTGCAGTTAAGTAATCATTATAGAAGGGCGGGGAACGATGATGTTTGCGGAAAGGACAGGATTCATTATTTGGGTCAGTGATTTGAAAGCTGCCCGTAATCTCGAAAAATATGGCACCGTGCATTATATCTCCCGCCGTATGCATTATGTAGTCATGTATGTTAATGCAGAACGGGCAGATGATACGATGAAAAATGTGAAGCGACTTTCCTATGTGCGCAAGATCGAACGCTCGTATCGTAATGAGATCAAAACCGAGTATGCCAGCAAAACGATGGACAAAACGAGCTTTTACGGAATATAGACGAGAAACTGGAGGGACCCTTTGGGGTCGCTCTTTTCTTGAATTATACACAAATTGGCTATTGTGAAAAAAAGTTAAACTTACGCCTTGAGGTTGCGGGACTAATGTTGTAATATATTTGGTAATAAATAGATAGAAAGTCCTATCTGGTGGAGAGTGATTCCCATGCGTGATAAGGTGATGCAACGTTGGAGCACCTACGAGCCGTTTTTCGTGGCTCTTGGAGACAAGAAAGTGGCCGACATCGTCATTACCCATCATGCCAAGATGCGGTATGCAGACCGTATTGAGCCTGCACGTAGTGATGATGACCATATTGCGGCGTGGTTATGGGAGTGTCTGAAGCAGGACCGTATAACACCATACTACCGTAATGAACAGGACGTCTACCTGATTGATGAGGATCTGGTGGTGGTCGCCGAATTTTCCGAACTCGAAGGAGAATATGATATTGCGGGCAACCCGCTGCACAAAATGATTGTAGTTACGTTTCTGGGACGTATGTCGGAGACCATTGAATTAAGGGACCTGAAGTCATATTATTCATGGTTAAGACATTCAAGAAGAATGACGTTGGTCAAAAATAGCCGTAAGCATAAGTAAGCCTGAGTAGATTCAATATGTTGAAATCATAGATTCAAGTATTATCGCATGCAGACAAGCTGCATGCTTTTTTTGTTGCCAAGCGGGAAATCGGCTACAATGTAGAGAGTGTAATCGAAGAGGGGCGAAGATATGAATTTTCACCAATTGCATATTTTTTATACGGTAGCAGAGAAGGGGAGTTTCTCGGCTGCTGCACAAGCATTACATATGACTCAACCGGCAGTAACGATGCAGATTCAATCATTGGAGGACTATTTTGGGACAAAGTTACTGCATCGTTCCACCAAAAAAATAGAATTATCCGAGGCTGGCCGGACTTTATTACCTCATGCGAAACGGAGTGTAGAGCTGGTCAGACAGACGGACGAAGCGATGTCGGCGTTTACTCAGATGTTACAGGGCAGACTCCAGCTGGGAGCCAGCTTAACGATTGGGGAATATGTGCTTCCACGCATGCTCGGACCATTTGCACTTCAATATCCGGACATTTCAATTGTCATGAAAGTGATGAATACAACGCAAATTATGGATGATATATTGAAGCACCAGCTTAATTTTGGTCTGATTGAAGCACCAGTACACCACCCGGACATGATTGTGGAGCCTGTCATGCAGGACGAGCTGAAACTGATTGTACCTGCCGGACATGATTTGGCTAAGCGTAGCAAAGTGAATATTGAGGATGTAATGTATTATCCTTTTGTGCTGCGTGAGAAGGGCTCGGGTACTCGTCAGGTGATGGAAGACCAACTGCAAAAGAAAAAGATTGATCCACAGGATATGAATGTTGTGATGGAACTTGGCAGTACAGGAGCGGTAAAATCGGCCGTGGAGGCAGGGGTAGGTATTACGATGTTATCTCCTTCTTCGGTGCAGCATGAACTGGCTCTGGGACTTGTTCATATTGTGGATATCCGCGGACTCGAATTCAAAAGGCAGTTCTATGCCATCCATCTAAAATCGTCCTTGTTGCCCCTGTCAGCAGTCGCTTTCCTGAATTATCTGCGTCAGCAGGAGCAGCCTAAGTCGGTACATAAGACGGGGAAGGCATAATAGTTGGCAACATCAATGGTAGATAAGATTGAATCATAATCAATTTTAAACAAAGGAGCTGTTGATCATGGATCAGCGCCAAGGACGCTGTGATCTTCATACACATAGTCAGGCTTCCGATGGAATGCAGCCACCTGCTGATAATGTGAAGCTTGCCAAACAAAAAGGGCTATCTGCGGTTGCCCTAACGGACCATGATACAGTAGCTGGTGTAGCGGAAGCACAACAAGCGGGAAAAGAGTACGATATTGATGTTGTTGCCGGAGTGGAGATCAGCACTCGGGCTGGTGGGAAAGATATTCATGTGCTCGGGTATTATGTGAATACAGAGGATGAGCAGTTCCTGCAACGGTTGCGCGGATTACGAGAAGCTCGAGATGAGCGGAATCATCTGATTATCGCCAAGTTGCAAGAACTCGGGCTTGATATAAGCTGGCAGGAGGTACTGGATGAGCTGGGACGACCACTAGAGCCTGACGAGAGTATCGGCAGACCCCATATGGCTGATGTACTGGTGAAGAAGGGATATGCTGTCGACATGCGGGATGCATTCGATCGATATCTTGCTGAAGACAAGCCTGGCTTCGTGTCTGTACCCCGCGTTGCGCCGAAGGATGCGTGCGAGTGGATCAGAGCCGCAGGTGGAGCCGCTGTAATTGCCCATCCGGGTCTCTATAACAATGATGAATTGGTGCGACGTATTATCGAAGACTCTCATCCAGATGGCATTGAGGTGTTTCATTCGGACCATGGCCCGGAAGAGGAACGCAGGTATGGTAAGCTGGCCAAGGAATACGACCTCATTGAAACAGGTGGATCTGATTATCATGGCAAACGGCAAGGTGTTGTTTTCCACGGAGATCTGGGTAGCAAGACCGTGACGGTTGATGTGTTGGAAAGGCTGAAGGCAGCTGCTTCCCGGCAAAGGGGAGTATAATTTAGACAGGTTAACACTTTATCTGGCTTTGAGGGTTTTTCTGCTTATTGAGTACATTTTATATATTGTAGAAGTAAAGGACATGGAAACATGGTAAGGTTAGCCTTACCATGTTTCCATGTCCTTTTTCGTGTTAAAAAGAGTCTATGTAATGGAATAGTTTACCCAAGCGCCACGTGTAGCCCCGAGACGTTCGAATAATTGCTGTGCTCGCTCATTGGTCACTGCTGTGATCCAAGACATATATGCACATCCATGGTCACGTGTATATTGCTGACAGTGTGCAAATAATTTGGCTTCTGCTTCGCCTTCTCTGAATGTTTCCGTAACAAATAGATCATTCATGATGGCGACACGCTCTGCTTTCATCGTGCTATAAGTAAAGAACAGGGTGGAAAATCCGATAAGCTTCCCGTTCTCTTCTGCCACGAATTGAGCACCGATCTGCTGATTAAGCAGGTTGTTGATCAAAAGCTGGATGGATTGATCACCAGGCCAAGGGTTGTTGTAGAATCCCACCACATAGTCATACATTAATGCCATCAGGGGTTTCAGATCATCAGGTTGAGTTTCTCTGATATGTAGGGTCATGGTACACTCCTTTAACTACAATTTGTATTCATCATAATTGAATTATTATACATATAAATGAGTTAATATTCAATAAGGAAGATAAATAAGCTGAGCTTCACATATCATTCAAACAAGTAATGCAACCGCAAAAATCCCCAGAACCATTGATGGTCAGGGGATTTTGTTTCTGTCTTTGTTACTGTTACATCTATATAAGTGGAACTAATCTTTAGTTCAACTTATATAGCCTTATCCATTTTTAATCGTGGACGGCAGACTTTTGATCAATTCATCATTTGGCGTGACAAACAAGGTCTTCTGATGATCATAGATCACAAAACCTGGCTTCGCACCACTTGGTTTGCGTACATGACGGATAAACGTGTAATCCACAGGTACACTGCTTGACTCCTTGGCTTGGCTGAAATAGGCAGCAAGCTGGGCTGCTTCTTCCAATGTAGCTTCACCAAAGTCCGTACTGCGAATAACGACATGTGAACCAGGAATGTCTTTGGTATGCAACCAGGTGTCGTTGGAAGAAGCGAGACGGTTGGTCACGTATTCATTCTGCAGGTTGTTTTTGCCCACAAGAATATCAATCCCCTCGGAGGAGGTGAACTGGTGTACGGTCGGACGGTCGCTTTTCTTCTTCTTTTTACCCTTCTTGTTACGGTCACGAAGGTATCCCTGTTGCACAAGCTCATCCCGTATTTCCTCAATATCGTTCATGGATGCAATGGACAGCTGCTGCAACAGGTTATCGAGATAGTCAATCTCGTCTTTGGTTTTGCCAAGCTGCTCATGAATCACAGCCAGACTGTTCTTGTATTTGTTATAGCGCTTGAAATAACGTTGTGCGTTGTCAGACGGTGTGAGCAGTGGATCAAGCTGAATGGTAATGTTGGCTTGGTCTTCATCGTAGAAGTTCACAAGCTCCACGCTCTTGTCCCCTTTGTGGACCTGATGCAGGGAGGCAAACAGCAACTCGCCCCATAGTCTGAACTTGTCCGCATCGTCTGCTTCCAGCAGGTCCTTGTTCAGGTTGTCCAGCTTTTTGATGTTTTTGCTTCGCTCATTCTGCAGAAAACGGAGCAGATCACTTACTCTCTGTTTTACCGTGTCCCGTTCAGCCTTGTCTCCGTAGTAATCCTCCATGCACTTGCTCATCGTGTCATAGGTTTTCTCCAACTCCTGGATGCTCTGAAGATGAACGGCCGAGAAAATCATTTTGCCTTTGGCGTTTGTTCCGGTTACAGGCGTGTAGATATGATCTCTGACAGGTCCCATCACGGCTTCAAAAGCGTTCCACAGTGCACCAGCCTCAACTCGGCTCTCACCCTCCACCACAGCCTGAGTGCTCACTGTACCTTCAGCTGCAATTCCACGGGCAGCAATCTCTCCCGCAATTAACGGGCTAAGACCGCTAAAGGAGTTCACAAGCCAGCGTGATGCCTCTTCCTCAGCGGCATGATAGCTGTCCTCGAATGCTGTACGACTCACTTCGAGCGGATTACTTTTATGTTGCTCGGGTGGGGCAGTATAAGCGAATCCAGGCATGATTACCCGGTAGCTACTGATGGAAGGAGTCACATGATGAATGCCATCCAGAATCGTTTCTGTAACAGGATCAAGCAAAATAATATTACTGTGACGCCCCATCAATTCAATGATGATCCGTTTAACCGAAACATCCCCCAATTCGTCACGCTGGCGCACATTGATGTGGATAATACGTTCCATGCCAATCTGACGGATCTCCTCAATGATGGCACCTTCACAGTGCTTGCGGAGCAGCATGCAGAACATGGGTGCTTCCGTAGGGTTAAGGAATGTCTTTTCCGTAAAATGCACACGGGGATAGGTTGGGCTTGCCGAAACAAGCAATTTACTATTACCGCGCTGAGCACGTAGTGTGAGAACTACGTCATGACCATTCGGCTGATGGATTTTGCTGATACGTCCACCAATGCAGCCTTGCAGTTCATGAACAATGGCCCGTGTTACGATGCCGTCCAATGCCATTTTTTCCACTTCCTCTCTCTATCGAGCACCTGCATTTATCATGCCAAATGCTTCATCTATATAACTGAAACCGTGCAACCAGGTATGTAAAAAAACAAGGACTGGCTGCGGATTCTTCGTTGCTTGCCTGTTGAACGCTGGAATCGGTACTGCGCAGAACATCGCAGACTTTTATTTTAGCCTATTCTGTCCATCAGGGAAAGGATTCACCTTCCGGGTGCTAATCACAGACCTGTCCGAATACATATAGAGCAGGTAGTTTGTCCGGCATAGTGTACAGCCTGTCGACCAGCGCGCCGGTGAGTCATGTGAGCTTATTTTGCAGATGAAATACAGACTGGGAGGGAAACTTGAAGCATGGAACATACCAAGTGGCATCAACTTAGTGACGAAGAGCTTCGTAACACTCTTGGCGTCAGCCCGCAGGAAGGATTGACGGATGAAGCTGTAGCAGAGAAGAGGAAAGTGGTCGGTTCAAATGAGCTGAGCGAGGGGAAACGCATTTCTCCAATTACATTGCTCTTGAATCAGTTCAAGGATTTTATGGTGCTGGTGTTGATGGGAGCAACGTTGGTATCCGGATTGCTGGGTGAGTATCTGGATGCGGTAACGATTGTGGCTATTATCGTACTGAATGCGATTCTGGGGTTTGTACAGGAATTCCGGGCTGAACGATCTCTTCGTGCATTGAAACAGTTGTCTGCACCTCTTGCCAAAGTGCTTCGTTCAGGTCAGGAAGTACACCTTGCCGCCAAACAACTTGTACCCGGAGATATTGTCATGGTGGAGAGTGGGGACCGCATACCCGCTGATGTTCGCTGGCTGCAAACAAACAGTCTGGATGTTGAGGAGTCGGCCCTTACCGGAGAATCGGTTCCTGTAAGTAAACATTGCCTTCCGATTGCGGACGAGGACGTTCCGCTGGGTGATCAGAAGAATATTGGTTTTATGGGTACCATGGTCACTCGTGGCACAGCTAAAGGTGTGGTCATTCGTACTGGGATGGAGACGGAGATGGGCAAAATCGCCGATCTGATCCAAAATACGGAGGAGCAAGAAACACCGTTACAGCACAGGCTGGAACAATTGGGCAAAATTCTGATTTTTGTCGCATTGGGATTAACCATTATGGTTGTCGTCGCAGGGATATTGCACGGACAACCAGCCGTTGGCATGTTTCTGGCGGGGGTCAGCCTTGCGGTGGCGGCCATACCGGAGGGTCTGCCGGCTATTGTAACCATTGCACTCGCACTAGGCGTGCAGCGTATGATCAAACGTAAAGCCATTGTACGCAAACTGCCTTCCGTCGAAACTCTGGGCTGTGCATCCGTAATCTGTTCGGATAAGACAGGCACGCTCACTCAGAACAAGATGACGGTAACGGATGTATGGCTGGAGGGACGCAGCATCAAGGTTACCGGGGATGGTTATGCACCTGAAGGACAGATGCTGGAGAACGGTCGAACGGTAGAACTGAAGAGTGACCAGTCGCTACGCAGAATGCTCCAGATCAGCGCGCTTTGCAACAATGCCAGTATTGTCGAGAGTGTTGCAAGCGAGGTGGGGAGCAAGAAAAAGGGCAAGGATACCAAAAAGGACGGCAAGAAAAACACAAAAAAAGGTGATCTCCAAGAAGAAACCGTTCAACGAGACAATGTATTCTGGGAGCTGAAAGGGGATCCGACGGAAGGGGCACTGGTCACACTGGCCTCCAAAATGGGGCTTACTCCTGCCGGACTCAAAGAGTTGTATGCCCGCCAGCAGGAATTCCCGTTTGATTCGGAGCGAAAACGCATGTCGGTTCTGGTTCATCATCAGGGGGGCCGAATGATCTACACCAAAGGTGCACCAGATGTGTTAATCGGACACTGTAGTTATATTTTGTGGGAAGGTAAGGTCGTGCCTTTCACTGGAACGCTGCGGCAGAAAGTGATGGCAGCCAACGAGAGCATGGCTGGAGCAGCACTGCGTGTCCTCGGAATGGCCTACCGTGAAGTGCGGCCGGAAGAAAAAGTGGCTGACGAACACGCCGCCGAGAGTCAGCTTGTCTTCGTAGGACTTGCAGGTATGATTGATCCGCCGCGTCGTGAAGTGCGAGATGCGATTGCCACATGCCGCAAGGCGGGGATACGAACGGTCATGATCACAGGTGACCATGGAACAACGGCAGAAGCCATTGCTCATCAACTCGGGATTCTTCCACGTGGAGGTGCCTCCTTAAGTGGTCAACAACTGGCAGGCATGACAGACGAGCAACTGGATAAACAGGTAGAGGGCATATACGTGTTCTCCAGGGTATCTCCTGAACATAAGCTTCGCATCGTGAAGTCATTGCAGCGCAAAGGGCATGTCGTTGCCATGACGGGTGATGGAGTCAATGATGCTCCAGCCATTAAAGCAGCAGACATCGGGATCGCGATGGGCATTACGGGTACAGATGTCACGAAGGAAGCTTCGGCGCTGATTCTGAGTGATGATAACTTCTCAACGATCGTGGCTGCCATTGAAGAAGGCCGTAATATTTATGAGAACATTCGCAAGTTTATTCGTTATTTGCTGGCATCAAACGTGGGTGAGATTTTGACAATGTTCTTTGCGATGATGATGGGCTTGCCGCTACCACTTGTACCTATTCAGATTCTGTGGGTTAACCTCGTAACAGATGGTTTGCCTGCAATGGCGCTCGGGGTAGATCAGCCTGAGAAAGATTTGATGGAACACAAACCCCGTGGCGCCAAGGAAAACATTTTTGCCCGCAGACTGGGTTGGAAAATCGTCAGCCGGGGTGTATTGATTGGATTATGTACACTCGGAGCGTTCTGGCTTACCCTTCAGGCTGCACCGGATAATCCGGGGCAACTGATCAAGGCACAGTCTGTGGCATTCGCGACACTCGTTTTGGCGCAGCTCATTCATGTCTTTGATTGCCGTAGTTCGCGGTCCATTTTCCACCGGAATCCTTTACAGAACAAATATCTGGTTCTTGCAGTGATTTCATCGGTTGTACTGATGCTGGTTGTCATGTACGTTGAACCGTTGCAGCCGATCTTCAAAACTGTACCTCTGGGATTGCGTGAATGGGCGATTTGTATCGTTGCTGCGGGCATTCCAACGTTCCTTATGGGCGCAGGCAGCGTGTGGGGTGGCCGTCGTAACCGCCGTCGTATGGGTGGTTCTGGCCGCTTCGTACCGAAAAGTACAAAGTTTTCGGCATAAAATCAATACCTTTTCCTGGCCTATTTCGTTATGCTATCCTCAAAATGATTCAAAGCGGCAGCTTTGGCATTTTGCTGGATAGCTTTTTTGTGTAAATGCTGAATATGAATTTCTATGGTAATCCTGTAGAAGAGCAAGAATATAGCTTTGGCAGCAGACTGCCAAAAGGAGTGGGCAAGATTATGGAATTTACGAAAATGCATGGACTTGGTAACGATTTTATCGTTGTATTTGGTGAAAAGGAGCTTCCGGCAGATGCAGCAGAATTGGCTGTAAAATGGTGCAACCGTTTCTTCGGCATCGGTGCGGACGGCCTGGTTTATATACTGCCTTCGGAGAAGGCGGACTTTCAGATGCGCATCATGAATTCGGACGGTTCGGAAGCAGAGCAGTGCGGTAATGCCATTCGCTGTGTATCCAAATATGTATACGATCATGGTCACGTGAACCAGGAGCAGATCACCATTGAAACGATTGGTGCTGGGGTACAACCTGTGAGCCTCAACATTCGTGATGGTAAAGTGGAAACGGTACGTGTCGACATGGGTGAGCCGATCCTGAACGGTCTTCAAGTGCCTACAACGGTGGATGCCAACCCAGTGGTTGATCACTACATTGAAGCGAATGGACATGCGTTTAAATTCACTGCCGTATCCATGGGTAACCCGCATGCGGTTATCTATGTAGATGATGCTGTTAATTTTGATCTCACAACTTGGGGCCCACTTCTTGAAGTGCATCCGATGTTTCCAAAAAAAATCAATGTGGAATTCGCCACAGTTCGTGACCGTGGATATGTGGACATGCGTGTATGGGAACGCGGAGCGGGTCCAACACTTGCTTGTGGAACCGGAGCTTGTGCGACACTGGTATCCTCTGTCCTGAATGGACATACAGATCGTACAGCAGTCATCAGCCTCAAGGGTGGGGATCTCCACATTGAGTGGAATGAAGCTGACAATCATGTGTACATGACTGGACCTGCTGAAGTTGTTTTTAAGGGAATCACTTCATAAAAAGTGGAAGGTTTAACCAAAGGGGCCTGCGGGCCTCTTTTTTTGTCAAAAAGGACAGGTCGTGTCTCCTGTACAGAGACATATTGGGGGCTGTATGGCAAGAAAGTCCATATGAGCTGGATACTCATCAAAAACCTGTGTTTTTCTTCGTTTTTTAGCGTTTTTTGTGTTACATTAGTATGTAAATGATCACAGCTAGGCGGGGGGAAATGGGATGAAGGCGGATTTGCGCAAAGTTATGCAGGAACGGGTTCTCGTTGGAGATGGGGCCATGGGAACATTTCTGTACCAAATGGGGTTCCCGGTGGGGATTTCATATGAAGAATTAAACTTGATTTCACCTGAAGTGGTGGCGGATGTACATCGCCGTTATCGGGATGCAGGTACAGAAATATTTGAAACAAATACGTATTCTGCCAATTACGACAAGTTATCCAAGTTCGGTCTGGAGTCCAAGGTGGAGGACGTGAACCGTGCCGGCGTACGCATTGCCAAAGGGGTAGCTGGAGATACCGGTTATGTGCTTGGTGCAGTTGGTTCCATTCGAGGTGGCAAGCGGACGAACGTGTCGACGAGTGAACTGAAACGCTTTTATCAACAACAGATCTCTGCACTGCTAGATGAAGGCGTGGATGGCATTTTGCTTGAGACCTTCTATGATATAGAAGAGATGGATATTGCCCTTTTGCAAGCGCGCAAGCTGAGTGATTTGCCTGTAATTGGACAGTTCGCTGTAGAGGATGTAGGACATACACTGGACGGATATACGATGCCTGAAGCCTTCCGGATTATGCGGGAGCAGGGCGCGGATGTCATTGGTTTTAACTGTCGCTCAGGTCCAAACGGGATTATGCGTGCCATGGAAACCGTCTCGGGACGAATTGGTATTCCAATGTCCGTCTACCCGAATGCGGGTGCAGCAGATTATGTAGATGGTGAGTTCCGTTATGGTGCAACTCCGGAGTACTTTGGTCAGACGGCAGTGCAATTTGCCGAACTGGGCGCTCGTATTATCGGCGGTTGCTGTGGTACGACACCTGATCATATTACCGCTATGAAAGAGGCGCTTGCTGACTATATACCTTCGCCTATTTTGGAGCCTGATCCGTCAGAATCCAAACCGCGTATTGTGCTGCATGAACATGTGGATGAGCGTTCCGGACGTGGAGGTCAGCCTACGATTGTCGATCTGGTCAAGCAGCGTCATACGGTCATTGTTGAACTTGACCCGCCGCGTGACTTGGACATTGCCAAGTTCATGAAAGGTGCCGAGACTCTGAAAGCAGCAGGAGCAGATGCCCTGACACTGGCCGATAATTCACTCGCGGTTACACGGATGAGCAACATGGCGCTGGGTCACCTCGTGCAGGATCGCACGGGTCTCCGTCCATTGGTGCATATTGCCTGCCGTGACCGGAATCTGATTGGAACGCAGTCACACATGATGGGGTTTGATGCTCTGGGGATTAATCATGTACTGGCTGTAACAGGAGATCCAGCAAGGTTTGGAGATCTGCCGGGTTCAAGCTCGGTGTACGATCTGACTTCTTTTGAAATCATCCGCATGATCAAACAGTTGAACGATGGTGTGGCTTTCTCAGGTAAACCGCTGAAGCAGAAAGCTGGCTTTGTCATTGGAGCAGCATTTAATCCTAATGTGAAATATTTGGAGAAAGCTGTACAACGTCTGGAGAAGAAAATTGCCTCTGGCGCTGATTACATCATGACACAACCGATCTATGATCCTGAGTTGATTGTAGCAATGCACGAAGCGACCAAACATCTGGATGTACCCATTTTTATAGGTGTAATGCCGCTGGCGAGTGGACGGAATGCAGAGTATCTGCACAACGAGGTTCCCGGAATTCAGCTTTCGGATGAAGTGCGTTCCCGTATGGCAGGTCTGGAAGGCGAAGAGGGCCGTGCGATGGGGGTAAAAATTGCCAAAGAATTGCTGGACGTAGCAACAGCGCATTTCAAAGGGATCTATCTTATGACACCGTTTATGTTCTACGGCATGACGGCCGAACTGACTCAATACGTATGGGAGAAGTCGGAGCATCAATGTCCTACTTGTTTCAACCCAAATAATCAATTACAATAGTAAAACGGATGTGATGCCGATGTCATTCAGTATGACCGGATACGGTCAATCCGCCTTTCATTTTGGCGGCTATAAGGTACAATTAGAGATCAAATCTGTTAATCATCGTTATTGCGAAGTGATGATGCGTCTGCCAAGAGAGTGGACGTATTATGAAGACGGTTTGAGGAAGATCGTACAGAGTCGTTTGAAACGTGGGCGGATTGATGTTTATGTAATGAAAGAAAAAGAGGAAGACCAGGCTCTTCCCGCTGTTCTGAATGAACAGACGGTCAGGGCCTATCTGCAGGCTGCAGAGCAACTGGAGACCCAATATGGAATGCAAGGCAAACCAAGTATTGTGGATATGCTTGGGCTGCCGGACGTCATGGTTCATTCGGATGGGACAAGTTCCATTTCCGAAGAGCAGAAGGACGAATGGGAGCGAGTTCTGCAGGAAGGATTGAAAGAGGCTCTGTCCAGCCTTGAACAGATGCGCGCTCGCGAGGGTCTTCATCTGGCCAGTGATCTGGAACGGCGGATTACCCGTCTGGAGTCACTGCATACCGAGATGCTTGATCTTGCACCGACTGTGGTAAGTGATTACCGCAACAAGCTAAGACAGAGGCTTACGGAAATGCAGGAAGAAGGCTCTTTCCCTTTTGATGAGCATAAATTGGGTATGGAAATTGCAATGTTTGCCGATCGTTCTAACATAGAAGAGGAGCTTACGCGTCTACAGAGTCACTTTGGACAGAGCAGGGAACTGCTGAAGAGTGATGAGCCCGTAGGTCGTAAGTTGGACTTTCTAATTCAAGAGATGAATCGGGAAGTCAATACGATTGGATCAAAAGCCAACCATTTGGCTCTGGTGAATCGTGTTGTCGAGATGAAGGCAGAGCTGGAGAAGATTCGTGAGCAAGCTGCGAATATCGAATGAACGGCCACATTTCGGCAAAAGAGTCGCATGTATAGGGGGAAGAACCTGATTATGGCAATCAAACTCATTAACATTGGATTCGGTAACATCGTATCGGCGAACCGGATTATATCCATCGTGAGTCCGGAATCGGCGCCGATCAAGAGAATTATACAAGAGGCAAGAGATCGTCACATGCTGATTGATGCAACGTACGGAAGACGTACTCGTGCCGTAATTATTACGGATAGCGATCATGTCATTTTGTCTGCAGTTCAGCCTGAGACGGTCGCCCATCGTCTTTCTTCGAAAGATGATGATAACGACGAATAAAATGGAGTGTAATATGTCTAAGGGATTACTGGTAGTGTTGTCCGGCCCATCTGGGGTCGGGAAGGGTACTGTATGCAGCGCTTTGCGCAAACGGGTGCCGGAATTGATCTATTCCGTATCGGCGACAACCCGTCAGCCTCGTCTTGGTGAAGAACATGGTGTGAACTATTTCTTCAGAAGTCATGAAGAGTTCCAGAACATGATTGCTGAAGATCAATTGTTGGAACATGCGGAGTATGTTGGTAATTATTACGGAACACCGCGTGATTTTGTAGAGAAAACGATTAACGAAGGCCGCGACATCATTCTGGAGATTGAGGTTCAAGGCGCGTTAAAAGTGAAAGAGAAATTCCCGGAAGGGATCTTTGTTTTCCTGCTTCCTCCTTCATTGGACGAGCTGAAAGATCGCATTCAGGGCCGTGGTACCGAAAGCCAAGCGACCATTGATCACCGGATGTCCGTGGCGGTTGATGAGATCAGTCTGCTGGAGCAGTATGATTACGCTGTTGTGAATGATGAAATTGATTTGGCGTGCAAGAGAATAGAAAGCATCATAATCGCCGAACATTGTAAGATCAATAAATAATCCCTTTTGCCGCTGCAGAATGCGATATAAGTGGGGCAGTTGTCATATCATATACTGAAGCACTCCTTCTCGGAATGCCCGGGTGTGAAGACATGCCACATCAGTTCTGTCAGGCGGCAACTTGCGATTATACTAATGCGAAGAGGTGTTTGTTAATATGCTGTATCCTTCTATTGATGAAATGATGAACAAAGTCGACAGCAAGTATTCCCTTGTTGTTGCTGCTTCCCGCCGGGCTAGACAGCTACGTGAAGGTGAAAAAACGGATTTAAGAGGTGCGAGATCCCATAAACAAGTTGGTGTTGCACTGGAAGAAATCTATGGAGACCTGCTCGTTGTCATCAAAGGACAGGACGAAGAAGAAGAGTAAGCCGCCTGCGGCTGCTCTTCAACTGCATACGGCGCAAGCCGGATTAATTGACAACCGCGAGGTTGTTATTTTTTTACGAATAAGCATATTTCAATGAACTCATTGTTTAGACGTCGTATAAATATCGGGGGAAATAAACATGTTGAACGGTAAAAAAATCGTGCTTGGTGTGACAGGCGGCATAGCCGCATACAAAGCAGCAACATTATGCAGCAGACTGGTGCAAAAGGGTGCGGATGTTCATGTCATTATGACAGCTTCCGCTACACAGTTTATTACCGAATTGACGCTGCAAACGTTAACCCGAAACACCGTATATACCGATACATTTGATGAGCGTGAACCAGCAGTCGTATCTCATATTCATCTGGCCGATCTGGCTGATCTTGTTCTGGTTGCCCCGGCTACAGCCAATGTGATTGCCAAGATGGCACATGGCATGGCAGATGATATGCTCTCAACAACTCTTCTTGCGACGACAGCCCCTGTCATGATTGCTCCAGCGATGAATGTACATATGTATGATCATCCAGCTGTAAAGCATAATATGAACCTGCTTGTTGAACGGGGCGCCATGATGATCGAACCAGGTGAAGGTCTGCTTGCGTGTGGATATGTGGGCAAGGGACGTCTGGAAGAACCGGAGAGCATTGTGGATGTGGTGGAACGTTTCTTTGAACAGCGCGAGTCTGCAGACATTAGCCGGCAGGGACAAGCTCCATTGTTACATGGCAAGAAGGTTGTTGTTACGGCTGGAGGTACGATTGAGCGCATTGACCCAGTACGATACATTACGAATGATTCATCTGGCAAAATGGGATTTGCCATAGCCACAGCTGCGCGTGATCTGGGGGCAGATGTGAAATTGGTTATGGGCAGTACCCAAGCCAAGCCACCGGAGAACGTTGAGTTGATCCCTGTACAGTCTGCACAGGATATGTATGAAGCCGTAACACGCGAATGGGACGATGCTGATATCGTGGTTAAGGCGGCGGCAGTTGCCGATTATCGTCCAAAGGAAGTTTACACCGAGAAGATCAAGAAGAAAGGCGACACGCTGTCGCTAGAACTTGTTAAAAATATAGATATTCTTGAAACGCTGGGCCAACAGAAAACCCATCAGTTTTTGATTGGTTTTGCTGCGGAGACTCAGTCCGTTGAGATGTATGCACGTGAGAAATTGGAACGGAAAAACTGTGATCTGATCGTAGCCAATGATGTAACCCGCACGGGTGCAGGATTTGGAACAGACACCAACGCGGTACATATCTATGACCGGGAAGGTTTGGTGGAGGAGCTTCAAGTGATGGCCAAGGACGATGTGGCTCATCGGTTGCTCCGGATTGCGGCGGAGCGCATTGCCGGGAGGAATTAGGATATGGAGATTGCCAAGGTCATAGTCGATGTTCCCGTGAAGGAAACAGACCGGCCGTTTGATTACCTGGTACCTGAATCGATGAGGGAATGGATCGAGATTGGCAGCCGGGTGGGTGTACCTTTTGGTCATCGGACGGTACAGGGATTCGTGATTGATCTTGTGCCGCGTACCGGAGAGGAAACATTCAAGCTTAAGCAGATTCAGGAGTTGCTGGACATTGTTCCCCCATTGTCAAAGGATTTGGTTGAGTTGGCCGAATGGATGAGTAGACGTTATGCCAGTAACCGGATTTTGTCATTGCAGGTCATGGTGCCGACGGCATTGAAAGGGAAAGCAGAGCGATACATCTCGCTGGGAGATGCACTTGATGGACAGATGGCGGGTGCACAACCGGATGATGAGGTGTTATTTGTTTGGGGAGAAGAGTCTACAACCGAGAAAGTACAGCAGGATATCATCCGTTTTGTCAAAAGTCGGGGGCAGGTACCGCTACAACAACTGAGTCGAAAATATCCCAATCATGCTGCACTAATTAAGAAATTATTGCTTGGTGGCGTGCTGCTGGAAAGTCAGGCCATCAAGGACAAGTTAAATAAAAAAACGATGAAGTCCGTTGATCTGGCTGTAGATATTGCTGCTGCTCAGGAAGCACTTGCTTCATTCCCGGCGAAAGCACAGCGGCAGAAGGAGATTCTGGCTTTTTTGCTGGAAATGAAAGAACTGCTGCCCATGCCGATGAAAGAAGTGTTATCCACACTGCAGGTATCGGCCGCAACCATTAAAGGGCTTGAGGAAAAGGGATTAATCGTCACCGAGGATGTTGAGGTCTTCCGTGACCCTTATCAGGGCAGGACGTTCAAAGCGACTGAACCGCTGGTTCTGACCGATGAACAAAAACTTGTCTACGACAATATCAATGGCCGATTGCAGGAACAACGCCATGGGGTGTTTTTGTTACATGGTGTTACAGGAAGTGGCAAGACGGAAGTCTATCTTCAAACCATTCAACAATGCATCGAGCAGGATCGGCAAGCTATCGTTCTGGTGCCCGAGATTGCACTCACACCACAGATGGTAGAACGTTTTAAAGGGCGATTCGGCGACCAGGTTGCTGTTATGCACAGTCGTCTGTCTGGTGGTGAACGTTATGATGAATGGCGCAAGATTCGTGAGGGTCAGGTGAAGGTTGCGATTGGGGCGCGTTCAGCTGTATTTGCTCCGTTCAGTCGGCTTGGGTTGATCATTATGGATGAGGAACACGAGACTTCCTACAAACAGGAGGAAACTCCGAAATATCATGCCCGTGATGTAGCCGTAAAAAGAGCACAGCAGCACCAGGCCGTGGTTGTTCTGGGTTCAGCGACACCTTCGCTGGAAAGTTATTACGCGGCACGCTCGCAGAGTAATGATGATTTTGCACCACTCTTACTGGAGATGCCAACACGGGCACTGGGTAACAAGTTACCTGAAGTGCGGATCGTTGATATGCGTGAAGAGTTGAAGGATGGCAATCGCTCCATGTTCAGCAGGGCTTTACACAAAGGGTTGGAGGAGCGCTTGGAGCGTGGTGAACAGACGGTGCTTCTGCTGAATCGCCGTGGATATTCGACCTTTGTTATGTGCCGAAGTTGTGGATATGTGGCAGGTTGTCCCGAATGTGATATTTCATTAACATATCATCAGCGCTCGAATAATCTCCGTTGTCATTACTGCGGGTATGCGGAAGCGGCTCCGGAAGTGTGTCCGGATTGTGGAAGCGAGCACATTCGATACTTTGGTACAGGTACACAGCGAGTCGAGGAAGAACTTGCCAAGCTCTTCCCGGGTATTCGGGTCATTCGGATGGATGTGGATACAACAACGGAAAAAGGGGCGCACGAGAAGCTGCTGAAACAGTTTCGTGAGAAAAAGGCGGATGTATTGCTGGGAACCCAGATGGTTGCGAAGGGACTTGATTTCCCGGATGTAACCCTGGTTGGCGTGATAACAGCGGATTCAGCATTGAATTTACCTGATTTCCGTGCTGCGGAAAAAACGTTTCAGTTATTAACACAGGTAGCTGGCCGAGCTGGTCGGCACCAATTGCCTGGTGAAGTGTTTGTTCAGTCCTATACGCCGGAACACTACTCCATTGGCCATGCGAGTCAGCATGACTACGTGTCGTTTGTACGTGAGGAATTGCTGCACCGTCGCAATTTGCAATATCCGCCTTACTGTCGCCTGATTCTGGTGACCTTTTCGCATGAGCAGCTTCCGGTATTGATTCGTCTTGCCGAGAACTACACGCGAATACTAAAAGAGAAGGCTAATGCAGCCGGATGGCTCGGCAGTCTGGATCGATTCAGCAATGATGCCTTTGATGTACTAGGGCCGGTAGCGTCTCCGATTCCTCGGATCAAGAATAGATACAGATTCCAATGTATGATAAAATGGCGGGGGGATGTAGACGCCATAGGACTCGCTCTGGCAACGGCCCGGCGCATGGATGATGATGTTCAGGCGCAGAAATTGCTTATTAGTCTGGATGTAGACCCGCAGATGTTAATGTAAGCATTTTGCAGCAATGCGGATGTAAACAAGCGGTATAAACATAGATTAAAATGAATACCCCAAAAATACAGATATCGTCCTGAAATTATGATGAGGATTAGGAAGGTGCTTACAACATGTCGATTCGCATTATCGTGCAAGAGCCAGATGAAGTGCTCCACAAGAGAGCCAAAGAAGTAACCAAAATTACACCAAACGTACAAAAATTGCTGGATGATATGGCTGATACCATGTACGATGCGGAAGGTGTAGGTCTTGCTGCGCCGCAGGTTGGTATTTTGAAACGTCTGATTGTTATCGACGCAGGTGATGAGCAAGGGCTGATCAAGATGATTAACCCGGAGATCATTGCAAGTGAGGGAGAGCAATTCGGACCTGAAGGTTGTCTGAGTATCCCTGGAATTAATGGTGATGTTCGCCGTTTCGAGACCGTTACGGTTAAAGGTCTGGATCGTGAAGGCAAAGAGCTGATCATTACGGGTAGTGGCTTGCTGTCCCGTGCATTCCAGCATGAGATTGATCATCTGGATGGCGTACTCTTTACGGATGTCGCCGAGAAAGTGTATGAAATTGCAGCCGATCAAACGGGACCGCGTCGTAATTAAGGAGTGATCGATTTGAATATTGTTTTTATGGGAACACCTGAATTTGCAGTTCCTTCTCTCGATATGCTGATTGCAGAGGGGTACAATGTGGTGGGTGTGGTGACTCAGCCTGATAAACCACAGGGACGCAAAAAAGTACTTACGCCAACACCGGTTAAGGCCGCGGCAGAACGCCATGGTCTGCCGGTGTTTCAACCTGTTAAATTGCGTGATCCGGAAGCCGTAGCCCGCTTGGCTGAATGGAAGCCGGATCTGATCGTGACCGCGGCTTTTGGACAGATTCTGCCCAAAGCCGTGCTGGATATGCCTCTTCGTGGTTGTGTGAACGTGCATGGATCTCTTTTGCCGAAATATCGCGGAGGAGCCCCGATCCAACGTTCCATTATTAACGGGGAATCCGTGACAGGAGTCACATTGATGTATATGGCTGAAGGCCTGGACACCGGAGATATGATCTCGCGTGTGGAACTGCCAATTACGGATGAAGATACATCAGGATCGATGTTTGATAAATTAAGTGAGGCTGGTTCCAAACTGCTTCAGGCAGAAATGCCACGATTGATTGCAGGCGAGACAACGGCGGTCCCCCAGGATGATGCTGAGGCTTCGTATGCTCGTAATCTGACTCGGGATGACGAGAAAATGGACTGGAGTCGTACTTCACGCGAACTGTTCAATCAGATTCGTGGTCTTGTGCCGTTCTCCGGTGCATTTACGATGTGGGATGATCAGGTCTTTAAAATTTGGGCTGCGGCTAATCCCAATCAGGTGGACCTGGCGACTTCTTCGGATGCTGGACAAGCAGAGCCGGGAACGGTGCTGCAATTAAACAAGGCAGGGATTGAAGTCCGCACAGGAAATGGGTCTCTCTGGTTGACTGAAGTGCAGCCTGCAGGCAAAAAGGTGATGCAGGCCGCTGACTTTGCTCGCGGGGGTACACTGAAACCTGGAACGGTGCTGCGATGAGCGGTAACATACCAGGTCGTTCGTCAGGAAAAGGCCAGAAAGCTAATGGAAATTCATCCGGACGTGAAGGAAACCGTCGTCCGAATTCGGGGAAATCGGGTGGTGCATCTCGCTCCCAGCAACCCAAAACATCTGCTCGTACATTGGCAGTCAAGGTTCTGAGTGCTGTTGAGCAAGATGGAGCATACAGTAATCTGGAGTTGAACCGCCGTCTGAAAGAGGCGGATTTAAGCCCGGCAGATGCTGGACTAGCTACCGAATTGGTGTATGGAACAATCGCCAGATTAAATACACTTGATTATTTTCTGGAACGTTACGTCGCCAAAGGAGTATGCAAACTGCAACCATGGGTTCGTAGCCTGCTGCGAATCAGCGTATATCAGATGATATACCTGGATCGTATTCCGGAGCATGCCGTGGTGAGCGAAGCGGTTAATCTGGCGAAGAAACTGGGCCATCAGGGAATCTCGGGTATGGTGAATGGAGTGCTCCGCAATATGATCCGCAATCGGGATGAACTTCGTATTCCAGAACATCTGCCCGTTGCCGAACGTATTTCACTGGAGCATTCCCACCCGTTATGGATGGTTGAACGCTGGATTGCCCAGTACGGCGAAGAGACGGCGGAAGCGATCTGTCGTGCGAATAATGAGCCGCCAGCGGTGAGTGTCCGGGTCAACACAACAATGACCACACGGGAGAAACTGATGCATGAGATGACTAGTACAGGTGCAATCGTTGAAGCTTCTCAGCTGAGTTCCGATGGAATTCTTGTACGTAGTGGCGGAAACATGGCTCTAACGTCCTGGTATCGGGACGGGTTGTTCTCTGTACAGGACGAAAGTTCCATGCTTGTCGCTGAAGCAGTTGCGCCAGAGGTAGACCAACTTGTATTGGATTGCTGCGCAGCTCCAGGTGGTAAAACAGCTCACATGGCGGAGAAAATGCAGGATCGCGGTCGTATTGTCGCGAATGATGTACATGTTCATAAGCGCCAGTTGATCCTGGATCAGGCGGAGCGTCTCGGTCTGAGCTGCATCGATGCTGTAACTGGAGATGCTCTTGATCTGAACGAGCGGTATCCGGAAGCGTCGTTTGACCGCATTTTGCTGGATGCACCATGTTCAGGTCTGGGTGTTATTCGCCGCAAGCCTGATGTGAAATGGACCAAAACCGTAAAAGATATCGGAGATATCGCAGGCTTGCAACGTGAATTGCTTGATCAGGTTGCGCCGTTGTTAAAACCAGGTGGTATTCTGGTGTATAGCACGTGTACGATTGAGCCTGCTGAGAATGAGGATATGGTTGCAGATTTCTTGAATCGACATCCGGAATATAGTCCAGCAGAAACATCCGTCTGGTCTGAATCGGAGACAGCGAACTTGAAGGTTGTGAACGGTGGTATTCAGATTTTGCCACAATACGCTCACAGTGACGGATTTTTCATCGCACGGTTGACAAAAACAGTGGAATAACAGTTTAATAGAGCACGGAAGTATGACCGCCGAGGGGAACTTCGGCGGATTTCTTTGTGATGAGACTTCGATATAATTGTCAGAGAATGTGATGACAGGGTGCGACGGCGGCATTGAGATGTTATAATGCATGAAGTACAGATATCAAGGGTATACATGGATGTAACGTGGTCTTTGTGATAGAATAGGACGAATGGAACGAAAAGAAGGAAGCCAACGAAAAGAAAAGAAGGAATAGGTGTTGACAACAAAATGAAACCTTTTATATATGATTATTCTCTGGAACAACTGCAGCAATGGGCTGTGGAGAATGGGGAGCCGGCGTTTCGCGGTGGCCAAATCTTTGACTGGATTTATGTAAAACGCGTGAATGATTTCAGTGAAATGACCAATCTGTCCAAGCCATTGCGTGAAAAACTGACAGAGCAATTTGAATTTGTAACGCTTAAGGAAATTACCAAGTTTGAATCCAAGGATGGAACGGTTAAATTCCTCTTTGGTCTGCATGATGACCATGCCATTGAGACAGTAATCATGAAGCATAACTACGGGAACAGCATCTGTGTAACCACACAGGTTGGTTGTCGTATTGGTTGTACGTTCTGTGCATCCACATTGGGTGGTCTCAAGCGTAACCTTACGGCTGGGGAGATTGTTGCCCAGGTTGTGCAGGCTCAGAAAATTTTGGATGAACGGGGCGAGCGTGTCAGCAGCATCGTGATCATGGGTTCGGGTGAACCTTTCGAAAACTATGAAGCTACGATGACTTTCCTGCGCATTATGATTCATGAAAAAGGGCTGAACATCGGTCAGCGTCACATCACGGTATCCACGAGCGGTATCGTTCCGAACATCTACAAGTTTGCGGATGAAGATACACAGATTAACCTCGCCATTTCGATCCATGCACCAAATGATGCACTGCGTTCGAAATTGATGCCGGTTAACCGTCGTTTTCCTTTTGAAGACGTGATGGAGTCCCTTCGTTATTATCTGGCCAAAACAGGTCGGAGAATTACGTTCGAGTATGCACTTATTGGTGGGGTAAACGATCAGCCAGAGCATGCAGCAGAACTGGCAAGTGTGCTTAAGAACATGTTATGCCACGTGAATCTGATTCCGGTTAACCATGTACCTGAACGCAAATACGTAAGAACATCGAGAAGTGACATTTTCAATTTTCAGAAGATTCTCTCGGAACAGGGTGTTAATGTAACCATTCGTCGTGAACAGGGACATGATATTGCTGCCGCTTGCGGTCAGCTTCGTGCAAAGCATATGGAGTTGAGGTGAGAACGTTTTGATCAAAACAGTTCATGTGAGCCATATCGGACGAGTGCGTTCGGTGAATGAAGATTCAGCCTGGATTCGTAATCTCGATACAGGATATATTCTGGGTATAGTTGCCGATGGCATGGGTGGACATCTTGCAGGGGATACGGCAAGCCGCTTGGCAGTAGAGACGTTGGTGAAAGATCTGGGAACACTGGAACCAGGTCTGTCACATGCGTCTCTGTCTGCGGCTCTCAGCGATGCTATTTTGCATGCCAACGAAGTTATCTTCCGCACGGCATCAACAGATGACAAGTATCACAACATGGGAACAACGGTGGTTGCGGCTTTATTGAACGATACGGAAGGTGTTATTGGACACATCGGTGATAGCAGAGCCTACAAAATTGCGAACAAAGCTGTGATTCAGCTAACCGAGGACCATACACTGGTGAATGAATTGTTCAAAAATGGTCAGATTAGCAAAGAGGATGTGTCCCATCATCCACGTCGCAACGTACTAACTCGTGCGCTTGGAACAGATGCCGAGGTGAAGGTAGATCTGGATACCGTCAAGCTGGAGGAAGGCGAAGTTCTTCTCCTGTGTAGCGATGGTCTCAGTAACCTGGTCAGCAATGAGCAGATTATTCAGGTTGCCGGCAATCTGGAACTGGCATTGGAAGATCGTGCAGACCGACTGCTTCAGTTGGCTTTACTTGCTGGGGGAGACGACAACATCACGGTTGCTTTGTTCGAGTTGCAGAGGGAAGGTTCCGTGGATACGGAAACGGGGTGTGAGTCATGATTGGGCACCAGCTAGGCGGACGCTATGAAGTGATTGAGCGTGTCGGCGGTGGCGGCATGGCTCTTGTGTACAAAGCCCAGGATCTTCTGTTGAACCGGAATGTAGCGATCAAAGTCCTTAGACAACAGTTTGTTCATGACGAAGAGTTTATTCGCCGTTTCCGCAGGGAAGCACAGTCGGCAGCATCGCTGTCTCATCCGAATGTAGTTAGCATTTATGACGTGGGGCAGGAAGATGACATTCATTATATTGTGATGGAGTACGTGGAAGGTAAAAACCTGAATGAAATTATCAAAGAACGTGCCCCTCTGCAGGTGGACGAATCGGTGCGAATCGCTTCCCAGATTGCAGATGCTCTTGATCATGCACATCATAATCAAATCATTCATCGGGATATCAAACCCCACAATATATTAATTGGTCGGAATGGCCGTGTGAAAGTCACGGATTTCGGGATTGCCCGTGCCGTTACATCTACAACGATTACGCAGACCGGTTCCGTAGTTGGTTCTGTACATTACTTCTCACCAGAGCATGCCAAAGGCATCGTTACTGGTGAAAAATCGGACTTATATTCTCTTGGGATCGTACTTTACCAAATGCTTACCGGGCAACTTCCGTTTCTGGGTGAAAGTCCTATCAGTGTGGCATTGAAGCATTTGCAGGAAGAGTTCGATGAACCACGCAAATTCAATCCATTGATTCCGCAAAGTGTGGAAAATGTCATCTTAAAATCCATGCGTAAGAATCCGCAGGAACGTTATCAGTCGGCCAAAGAAATGCAGACCGATCTGGAAACTTGCCTGATGCCGGAGAGACGTAATGAAACGAAGATTGATTTTCCGGATGAGGATGATATAGACCAGACTCGCGTTATGCCAGCGATCAAACCTGAACCTCGCGGAGTTACATCGACGGGTGCAGTGCCTGTGATGGAGTCTGACGAAGAAACTGGCAAGGGTAAGGCAAAATCCAAAAGCTGGAAGAAGCCAGCTCTACTCATTTCATTAACCGTTCTTATTCTAATCGCCATGGTGGGCGTTGTATGGTATGTCAAGGGTATGCTGGTTGTACCTGAAGTAACCGTGCCTAACGTGATCACCCAGACAGAAGAAAAGGCTCGGGAAATGCTTGAGGAGAAAGGACTCGTCGTCAGTGATGAGGTCATCCGTCTGTACCAAGAAGGTGTCGAACCGGGTATTGTCTATGACCAGAGCAGAAAAGAAGGCGATGTTGTCAAAGAAGGTTCTGAGGTCCAGATCAGTGTTGGGGCAGAAAAAGAACTGTTGAAGATGATTGATGTCAAACAAGTAACTTATGATGAGGCTGTCAAGAAGTTGACTGCGCTTGGCATTAAGGAAGATCAGATTCAGCGGAAAGAAGAGTTCTCCAATGATGTGGCTTCAGGTTCTGTTATTTCCCAGACACCGGGTGTGAATGAGGAATTTGATCCTGTTTTAGTTCAGATTGAGTTAATCGTAAGTAAAGGTACTGAGACGGTCAAAATGCCTGACCTGAAGAACCTTACCCGCAGTGAAGCCGAAGAAAAACTGAAATCTGCTGGACTTGTGCTTGCTCAGGTGCAGGAAGAATCAAGTTATACGGTGGACCAGGGGAAAGTGACGCAGCAGTGGCCTGTGGAAGCGGGCACAGAGGTCAGTCCTGGCGATAAGATTACAATCTTTATCAGTACAGGGTATCCGCCCGAAGCGCTGGAATATCCTTTTAATATCAATGTTTCACCCAAAGAAGAGGGCAAAAACAGTAAAATCCGTATCACATATGAAGACGCACGCGGCAAGAATCAGGAATGGGGAACACGCACCGTGAACTCAACCCAGACCTTGACCATTCCACTTGTGCTCGCTCCAAATGAAAATGGGGCTGTGTCCGTATATCGTGATGGACAGTTCCTGGATACGTATCTTGTCTCCTACAGTGAAGCCAAAAACGGAACAGTAAACGTACCTTCCATTGACCCGGAACAAAGCACTGAGACGCCGCCAGAAAATGAGCCTGATCCAGGTGAAGGTAGCGTAGATGAGGGAAGTGTTGATCCCAATCAGGAAGGTGAACCTGAGTCCACACCGGCAGACGGTGAGGGCGACAGCGTAGATGAGGACACTTCTGCCATGAATAATGGTAAGGGGCACGGCAAGGAAAAAGAGAAGAAAAAGGAAGTCATTAACGCATCAAGCCGTCCATAAGGGCGGCTTATGCTGGCGTCTGGAGTAAATGTACCACCATCTAAAGGAGGGCGTCGGAGCTATGCCAGAAGGTATCATCGTTAAAGCGCTAAGCGGTTACTATTATGTCATGCCAGTGGAAGACAACGGGGTTCCTTCGGTTGAAGGTTCCGCCGTTCAATGTCGAGCCAGAGGTATCTTCAGAAAGCGGGGAACTTCACCGCTTGTAGGTGACCGCGTCAGCTACATGTTGACTGAGAACGGAGAAGGAACGGTTGATGAAATTCGGAAGCGTGAAACGGAACTTATCCGCCCTCCTGTAGCCAATGTAAGTTTGGCTGTTCTCGTATTCTCTGTGAAGGAACCGGATATGAACCTGAACCTGTTGGACAAGTTCCTTGTTCACATCGAGCAGGCGGGGCTGGATGCACTCATAGTGTTGACCAAACTGGATTTGGCTGATCCAGCCAAAGACACTGTTGCTGAAGTGAAAGCATTGTATGAACAGGTTGGTTATGAAGTGATCTCCACAAGTTCACGTACCGGTGAAGGCAGTGAATTGCTCAGAGACCGTCTGGCTGGTAAGATCAGCGTATTCTCCGGACAATCCGGTGTAGGCAAGTCTTCAATGTTAAATGCATTGATGCCGGGCCTGACGCTGGAGACCAATGCGATCAGCATGCGTCTAGGACGAGGGAAACACACCACCAGGCATGTGGAGCTTATTCCGTTGGATAATGGTGGATTTGTTGCAGATACGCCAGGATTCAGCCAACTGGACTTTCTGGAGATCGGTGTGGAGGAACTCTCCACTTGTTTCCGGGAATTCGCCCAGTTTGCAGATCAATGCAAATTCCGAGGTTGTACTCATACACATGAACCAGGCTGTCGTGTGCTTGCGGCCAAGGAGGAAGGTCTGATCTCCGAAAGCCGATATCAGCACTATGTGCTGTTCCTGACCGAAATGAAAGATAAGAAGCGGAGGTATTAATATGATTAAAATTGCCCCATCGATATTATCAGCTGATTTTGCCCGCCTTGGTGCGGAAGTTGCAGAAGCTCAAGCTGCAGGAGGAGACTGGATTCATGTTGACGTTATGGACGGTCATTTCGTCCCTAATATTACGCTTGGACCTGCGATTGTGAAGGCAATCGCTGCACATACAAGCTTGCCGCTCGATGTGCATTTGATGATTGAGAATCCGGAGCGTTATGTTGAGGAATTTGCCAAAGCAGGTGCAGCGGTAATTACCGTTCATGCTGAGGCTTGTGTGCATTTGCACCGCGTTATTCATCTGATTAAGGAGCAAGGAGTGAAGGCAGGAGTTGCCCTTAATCCGGGAACGCCAGCGTCTGCCATTCTCGAAGTTCTGGATGATGTGGACATGGTTCTTGTCATGACGGTCAATCCTGGATTTGGCGGACAGGCATTTATCTCGGGTACCATGAACAAAATCAAGCAGATTCGTACCTGGTTGAACGAAAAGGGACGCCATGATGTACATATCGAAGTAGATGGCGGAATTGCTGCCGATACAGCCCCACTTGTGGTGGAAGCTGGAGCAGATGTGCTCGTTGCCGGGAGTGCCGTATTTGGCCGTGAGGATCGCGCTGCCGCGATTACTGAAATTCGTCGTAGCTACGGAGGCTGATCAATGACCCTCAAGGAGACACTGTGGACGATGGCTGCGAGTCTCGTGACGGGACTTGTGCTTGCTTTGTTTGCGGTTATTCAATCCCCGTTTAATGCGATTACGTCATTAATCGGGGTAGGCGTTGTTATTATGTATTTCCGCAAATTTGATCGTACCGGGCATCGGGTTACTTTTGTCATATTCAGCATACTGTATTATGTACTGAGTGTTTTCATGATCGCTGTCTATCAATATATTCCTGCCCAAACGTAAATGACCTGATCTTCGGGCTTGTCATTGTGGAATAGGGATCGAAGGTTCCGCATAAATATGGTTACATGAGCAGGTTTCTCATGTAGCCTTTTTTGTCGTGTCTGAGGTAAAGAAGGCCTGAAGCATAGGATACGGCGGACGCATGAGCATGATGGGGAGGGTGAATTATGAAATTTTACACATTCAAACTGCCGAAGTTTTTGGGAGGGTTTGTAAAGGCGATTCTTAATACGTTTCAAAAGAACTGATCCGATTGATAAGGTGACAGGGAATACCGCCGCTTTGGCTCAGTCTTATCTGGAATTCGTACCTGCGAAGCGCCATGCGGCGGCTATCCACATGTTAATGAGCGTATTCAAGATTCCCTTTTTTGAATACCAAAAAAGCACCTGCAAGGAACAAGGTGCTTTTTGCTTACCCGATTTATAGTAGCTTTGCGTGATTATACGCGAGTCACTTTACCGGCTTTCAGTGCACGGGTGCTTACGTATACACGTTTTGGTTTGCCGTCAACGAGAATGCGGACCTTCTGAACGTTTACGCCCCAAGTACGACGGTTACGGTTGTTAGCGTGGGATACGTGGTTACCGGTGCCCGGTTTCTTACCTGTCACATAACATTTGCGAGACATAGATTACACCTCCTATCCTAAAATAACCAGTTGCCTTCAGAAACGAAAAGTCATTCCATAAGGACTAAATTGTTCTTCCTGATCATAAAGATCAGGTTTCAGTAGCTAATGGCGTTGTTTAAGCCGGCATAACCGGATCATTTCCATTACTTAACCTGCATAAAACAATACTTGAATATAATATCATAATTAAAAAAGCTTCGTCAACTGATCCAAAAACTTTATTTATTTCTCCTGTCTAATATAGTACAATGTTGAGTAGTCCATAATACAGTGGTGAACAGGCTGTTGCCGTAAGGAAGTCGGAGAATAAACCGTACTTAGAGGTCGGTGGTCTGCTTTTTGGCAACGCTGTGAGCTGCGGCATTCCATCATTGGCACCAGTCTCCATGCGGCATTCATGCCGGCTCTTGATACCGGTGCATATCCGTATGCCCCGAAGTTAGGGGTGCAGAGAGTGCAGGATATTGGTAGCCCGGCCGCCCAGACCGTTAATCCGGCTGACATGTTGTATTGTATGCCTGTGCCGGACAAGGTATGGACGAAGAATAACGCAGTCCGCGTTAGCGCATGAACAGACCAGACACATCTTGGTGCAAGGTGTTCGTGTATCAAGCTAGGAAGGGGAATTCTCACTTGAGTATACGTTCTTTAAATGGAACAGATTTCACCGCAATGGTACTTGCCGGAGCGGAACAACTTGGACAGCATGCAGAGCACGTCAATTCCCTGAATGTTTTCCCTGTGCCGGATGGTGACACGGGAACGAACATGAATTTGACAATGAGTGCAGGAGTTGCAGAGATTAAAAGAAAAAGTTCTGCCTCCATCGGCGAAGCTGCCGGTATTCTATCGAAAGGCCTGCTTATGGGCGCGCGGGGGAATTCAGGAGTTATTCTGTCGCAATTGTTCCGTGGTTTTAGTCGTTCAGCTGCTCCCTATGAGGAACTGAATACGCTCCAATTTGCAGCAGCCCTGCAGAACGGTGTTGACGCAGCTTACAAAGCAGTCGTAAAGCCCGTTGAAGGGACCATTCTTACCGTAGCCAAGGAAGCGGCGAAACATGCCAACTACTATGCAAGACGGACGAATGATATTACTGAATTAATGAATGAAGTTTTGTTAAAAGCAAAAGAAGCACTGGCAATGACTCCGGAATTACTGCCTGTACTGAAACAGGTTGGTGTTGTGGATTCAGGTGGTCAGGGGCTTGTATATATCTACGAGGGCTTTATGGAAGTATTGCTGCAAAGTGACGGAGGGAGTCGTACTTCACTGAACAAAGAAGTAACCCCATCCGTGGCAGCATCTGCTTTGAAACCGGCTGCACCGACAGAAGTGGATATCAAGAAGCCTGCACAGCAGCAGGTGATTGCACCAGAGATGCCATTGTCTGCTCAGGCGAGACTGGAAACGGAAGATATTGAATTCCTGTATGATATGGAATTCTTCATTAATCGTGAGCTTGGAGAGAACGCAGGAGTGGCATTTGATGACGAAGCATTCCGGAAAGCGTTGTCAGTTAATGGGGATTCGATCATTATCATTGCCGACGATGAAGTCATCAAAGTTCATGTCCATTCCAAGACACCAGGCGAGGTATTAAACTTGGCGCTGCATTATGGTGAGATTACACAGATTCATATTCTCAATATGCGTGAACAGCATCGGGATCTCCTGACAGCAGGCATGGACATTGCTCCATCACCTGAATTGTTTGCAGAGATTCCACCTGAGGCAGCGCGCAGTATGGAAGAGGCTGTGCTTCCTGCAGATGAGATGGCACCGTATGGTTTTATTGCGGTATCCTCCGGTGACGGTATTGCAGAGATTTTCCAAAGTCTTGGCGTTGATGTTGTTCTGTCTGGTGGACAGACGATGAATCCGAGTACTGAGGATTTTGTAAAAGCCGTTCGTTCCATTGCTGCGGAGCAGGTATTTATACTCCCGAATAACTCGAATATTGTACTGGCTGCGGAGCAGGCTCGTGAATTGCTTGAAGATGAGCGCCGGATTACGGTTATTCCAAGCAAGACCATTCCACAGGGGATGGCTGCTGCCTTTGCTTTCCAGGAAGATGAGTCTGCGGAAACAAACCGTGATCAAATGTTGGAGGCCATCAGCCGGGTACAGTCCGGTCAAGTGACTCATGCGGTTCGTGATACGCAATATGATGAATTAGATATTAAGGCGGGGCACTATATCGGTATTCATAACTCCAAAATTGTAGCGACGGATGAAGCCATGCTTCAAGCATGTGAAGGTCTGCTCAAACAGATGATGGAGAGTGGAGATGAAGTGGTGACGATCCTTGAAGGGGACGAAGCGGACCCTGAGGTTACTGCTGCCCTCGTTGCATGGCTTGAAGAACAGTATCCTGATGCTGAGGTAGAGGTACATCGTGGAGGACAGCCTGTGTATTATTATTTGTTCTCCGTAGAGTCCTAATAAAGGTTGTTCAAAACGTCTCTTGTTGAGTTTTTGAACAGGTACCAATAGCACTCTGGCGAAGAGGAGGAGAGTCATGAGCCACAAGGTTACGATAGTAACAGACAGTACGGCAGATATTCCCGAAGAACTCATTCGCAAATACGGGATTCATATTGTTCCGCTACGTGTTCTGTTCGGTGAAGAGACCTATGCAGATGGCGTTGATCTGACTTCGGAACAGTTCTACGAAAAGTTGAAGAAGGGTTCTGTGTTGCCTACAACTTCACAGCCATCTCCAACCGATTTCATGAATGTGTACCAATCACTTCTTGATGAGAACCCGGAACGCCCGATTGTATCGATCCACCTGTCATCCGGCATGAGTGGTACCTACCAATCGGCCATGCTTGGCAAGTCTTTGCTTGAGCGTGAGGGTGACATCACCGTGCTGGATTCGAAGTCAGCTTCGTATGGATACGGTCTAATGGTGGTACAGGCTGCTGAACTTGCCGAACAGGGCAAGTCGGCAGTCGAAATCGCTGCTGCTATTGAAGGGATGCAACAATCTCGCAAGTTATTCTTTCTTGTAGATACTTTGGAGTATCTGCAAAAGGGCGGTCGGATTGGCAAAGCTTCAGCCATCTTGGGAACGTTGCTTAACATTAAGCCGATCCTGTCTATTGATGAAGAAGGCGTTATCTACGCAGTTGAGAAAGTCAGAGGTCATAAAAAAGCAATGGCACGTATTATTGAGCTGTTCCAGAAGGATCTTGCAGGCAAACGGGTTAACCTAGCGGTAGGTCATACCGCTGACCCGGGATCAGCGATCGCTTGTGCAGAACAGCTGCGGGGTCATTTTACACTGAATGAAGTGATCTATACCAATATTGGAGCCGTAATAGGCAGTCATGTTGGACCTGGTGTCATTGCGATCTTTATGTGGCCTGTTCCGGAATGAGGGATTAGACATGAAATTGGAAGAAATATCAGTTAAGCAAATTAACGGCGTGAGTGCTCTCAAAGAGGGAGAGCTTCACGCCTTTGGCATCTCTACTGTTAAAGACCTGCTTGAATATTATCCGTTCCGTTATGAGGATTATCGTCTTCGTTCGCTCAGTGAAGTGAAGGATGGGGACAAGATTACGGTTCAGGGACAGGTAATGGGTATTCCAGTATTACAACGATACGGTAAAAAGTCCCGTCTTACCTGTAAGATCATGACGGAAGAGTGGATGATTACAGCCACCTGGTTCAATCGCCATTTCCTCAAAGAACAACTTACCCCCAATCGTGAGATTGTGATTACGGGAAAATGGGAACAAAAACGCATGCAGATGACAGTGACTGACTCGGAGTTCCCTGATAAAGGCGATGGGCGTTCAGGTACATTGCAACCTGTATATTCTGTAACTGGCAAGCTGACGCAACAATGGATGCGGAAAACAATCAATCAAGGGTTAATCCAATTCGGAGATATGATTCCTGAGATTCTGCCTCATTCCTTGATGAAGAAATACAGCTTGATGCCACGTAAGCAGGCGATTGCGGGGATTCATCGTCCACAGGACAACCGGGAAGGTCAGCAGGCCAGACAGCGGATGGTGTATGAGGAGTTGTTTCTGTTCCAGTTGAAAATGCAGGCGTATCGCGCGCTCAACCGGAATCGCATGGATGGTGTAGTGCATACCACGGACAATACGACGATTCGAGAGTTTGTACGCAGTTTACCTTTTGAATTAACAGATGCTCAGAAAAAGGTGGAGCTTGAAATTCTGCATGATATGCGTTCGCCCTATGCAATGAATCGGTTATTGCAGGGTGATGTAGGATCGGGTAAAACGGTTATTGCGGCAATTGCACTATACACGACTGTTCGATCTGGGTTCCAAGGGGCTCTGATGGTGCCTACTGAGATTCTGGCGGAACAGCATATGCGCTCACTGCAAAAGCTGTTTGAACCGTTTGGGGTAACCGTAGGGCTGTTAACGGGCAGTGTAAATGGACGCAAACGTAAAGATCTGATCGCCTCGTTGCAAATGGGCATGATTGATATTGTGGTGGGTACACACGCCCTGATTCAGGAAGATGTTTTCTTCCGTGATCTGGGCCTTGTGGTGACGGACGAGCAGCATCGCTTCGGGGTGAATCAGCGCAGCGTTTTAAGACGTAAAGGATATAACCCGGATGTGTTAACCATGACGGCTACGCCAATTCCACGGACACTGGCGATTACGGCTTTTGGGGATATTGAAGTATCCACGATCTCGGAACGTCCGAAAGGACGGATTCCGATCTCTACGTATTGGGTTAAGCACGATATGATGGAGCGGGTGCTCGGGTTTATCTCCAGAGAAGTGGATCAGGGGCGTCAGGCCTATCTGATCTGTCCACTCATTGAAGAGTCGGAGAAGCTGGATGTGCAGAATGCCATTGATTTGCATGTGCAGATGCAGCAGAACTTTCCAAAATATCGTGTAGGTCTGTTGCATGGACGGATGACGGCTGCGGAGAAAGAAGAGATGATGCGGGACTTTTATAGCAATGATATTCAGTTGCTCGTCTCCACCACCGTTGTCGAGGTTGGGGTCGATGTGCCCAATGCCACGTTGATGGTCATTATGGACGCGGACCGCTTCGGTCTCTCCCAGCTGCATCAGCTTCGTGGTCGGGTCGGTCGTGGTGCGCATGCTTCCTATTGTGTACTCATTGCTGATCCCAAGACGGAGGTTGGACAGGAGCGCATGAAGGTCATGACGGAAACGGAGGATGGATTCGAGGTATCCCGGCGTGACCTGGATCTCCGGGGTCCGGGTGATTTCTTCGGTACAAAACAAAGCGGATTGCCTGAATTCCGTCTTGCCGACATGGTTGCCGATTTTGCTGTGCTGGAACAAGCCAGAGATGACGTAACCCACTTGATTGAGAATGCGACCTTCTGGACGTCTATGGACTACGCACCTTTGCGTGATTTCCTACAGCAACAGCAAGTATTCAAGGGTGATCTGATTGACTAATGTTTGCCATAATAGCGGGTTTTTCGTATTACCTTTGTAAAAAAAGACAAGTGTACAAGCCCTCCCGACATATGAATAAGAAGTGAGTTCATTCTTTGGGAGGTGCTATACGTTTTGGGTTATCAACAATATGGAATTAGTCCGCAGCTGGTGGAGCGGATCAAATTAAAGATGAAAAATCCCGCTGTCAAAGAGCGTATCAAAAAGTTGATTGATGGCGTGACCAAGTCTGATCTGCAAGATAAGGCCAAGGTCAGAAGGTTGGTCAAGTCTTCAGCTGTCATTATGAATGAGAATTTCTCTCCGGCGCAGGAGGAGCAGTTTGTTGCGTTTGTACTCGCGCAGAAGATTGATCCGAACAATACGTTTCATTTGATTAAGCTGTGGGGGATGTTTAGGTAGGGATTCGATGTAACGTTGGGTGAACTAAAATGAACTACAGGGTGTTACACGTGACCACTACGAGTGCAGTACCATCTTCCGATCGCTGTTATCCCCGGATTTTTTTGATTCCCTTTTCTAAAGGTTAAAATCTTGGGATAAAGGCGCACGCTTCGCTTCTTCAGATTGGTTCTGCACTCTCCGTTACTGTGTAGCTGGAGTTCATTTTATAAAACCAAATTACATGAATGATTGTTTGGTAATTTAGGAAGGGGTGTTCCATTAAGTCATCTGACTAATGGAACATCCCTTTTTTTGGTGGAGGTAGGGATGAAAAAGGTTTTAGTTGGGCTTTAAATTGTGTTTATGTATTTTCATCCACTACACTTCTACTTTTATCCTGGAAAGAGCTGATGATGATTAAAGTTATGATTAAAACTACAATGATAATGCTATTGGAAGGGAATTCTTTTAGAATGTAGTCCTGTACAATCAAAGTCAGGATTGAGATAAATAAAATCATTTGCAGGACAAGTCTTGTTGAGCGATCAGGATTGTTGGATCGTCTGGAGACACAATATAGGGTAAGACATATTAGGCTAAAAAGCAGAAATGAACCTAGGAGTATAATGGCAAGCATGCATGAACACCTTTCTGTATTAATTCTCACTTAATAATTGGAATAACATTACAACTAATTATAACATAGGTTTTTTTGGAGTCGGATATTTCATAGAAGTTAAGGGATGAACTATAGTGTGAATGGTGTAACATAGTTGATGTATTTTCACAGGATGGACTTTGCTTTCCTCCGGGGGGAGCGGTAAACTGTTGCATACGAGCATACGAGCATACGAGCATACGAGCATACGAGCATACGAGCATACGAGCATACGAGCATACGAGCATACGAGCAGCAGCGATCAATGTCCTGGATTTTATGTCAAAAAGGCGTGGCTGCGTCGGTATGCATTTTATTTTCAGACAGATGTGGAGGAAGTACGATTGGAAATGTTTACGATGCTGCTGGGTTTATTTGAACGGGCGGCGCTGTTGATTATATTTTTATTCTTTCTGTCGAGGGTGCCGAGATTTAGGCAGATTCTGCAAAAGGGGAAATTAAGGTGGCAAGAGTCTATTGCAGTTACCTTGTTATTCTGTGCTTTTGCCATTTTTGGGACATATACGGGCATTAATGTTGAAGGTTCACTGGTGAATGTCCGCATTATAGCGGTGCTATCGGGTGGTATTTTGTTCGGGGCGCCTGTGGGTATTATTACGGGGATTGTGTCCGGTGTGCATCGGTATTTGATCGATATGGATGGTGTCACAGCTATACCTTGTCTAATCACGAGTATCCTGGCGGGTCTGGTATCCGGATATATACATAAGTACACGCCCAAGCCTAAGCGATGGATCATCGGTATTGGTGCCGGAATGATCTGCGAAGCGCTCACGATGTTACTAATCCTGCTATTTTCCTATCCCGATCCACTGGGTGCCGATATTGTCTCGCAGATTGCGCTGCCTATGATTCTGGGTGAAGTCAACATTGGGCTGATTGTGCTCTTGGTACAGAGTGTCGAAGGGGAAAAGGAAATGATTGCAGCTCGTCAGGCGAAGCTGGCGCTGGAGATTGCCAACAAGACCTTGCCGTACTTCCGTTCCATTGACGAGGATTCTCTGCGCAAAATCTGCCGGATTATTCAGGAGGATATTCAGGCTGATGCCGTTGCGATTACGGATACCCGAAATGTGCTAGCATATGTAGGATTTGGTGAGGAACGATATCATATTGGTAATGAAATTATAAGTGAGATGACCAAGAAGACAATATCCAGCGGGGAGATTACGATCAGTAATGATGTCATTGATGAAAAAACACCGGATATCCACTCGCTGTTAATCATTCCGCTCAAAGAACGAGGAGACATTACAGGTGCGCTCAAAATCTATTATCGCAAAGCGTACAAAATTACGTATCCATTACAAACGATGGCTGTAGGTTTATCGCAGATCATCTCAACCCAGATGGAAGTATCTCGGGTAGAAGAGATCAAGGCTGCTGCCAACAAAGCAGAACTGCGTGCGTTACAGACAACCATTCACCCTCATTTTCTGTTTAATGCGCTAAATGCGATTGCTTCGTCCATCCGAACCAAACCGGATCGTGCCCGGGAGCTGATTGTGAATCTATCCGGGTACATGCGTTACAATCTGGAGCTGTCGGATGAGTTGATCGATATTCATAAGGAACTGGAGCAGGTCCGGAATTATGTAGAGATTGAGAAAGCTCGCTTTGGTAGCCGACTTAATGTGATCTATGACATTGATGAAGTCGCGGTGCATATTCCGAGTCTTGTTATCCAACCGCTCGTCGAAAATGCAATTATTCATGGCATTCTCAAGGTCAAAGGACCCGGGACTGTTCGAATTCGGGTTCAGGATTATCCGGAGTTTGTGCGAATCAGTGTCAGCGATACAGGAGCAGGAATCAGTGCAGATATTATTGAACGGGTCTATCACGACCGTATGCCTGGTAACCAGATCGGGCTATATAATGTGCATCGCCGGGTCAAGCTTATCTACGGACAAGGTGTAACCATTACACGGCTGGAACAAGGAACCAATATTTTATTTGATGTGCCCAAAGGAGATGTCGTAACAAGGTGATGATGGATCAATGAGAGCTCTTATTGTGGAAGACGAGATTCTGGCAAGTGAGGAACTGAATTATTTAATCCAGGAACATAGTCAGATTGAAGTGGTGGATCGCCTTGAAGATGGGCTGGATGTACTGAAGTTTTTGCAGGAACAAGAAGTAGATGTTATTTTTCTCGATATCAATATTCCCTCGCTGGACGGTATGATGCTGGCTCATCATATTGGGAAATTTGCAACGAAACCCTACATTGTATTTACTACGGCGTATAAGGAACATGCAGCGGAAGCCTTTGAGTTGGAGGCGTTCGATTATATTCTCAAGCCTTATGATGAGAAACGAATCGCTGCGATGCTCCATAAACTGGAGATGGCTTTCAAGCGTGATCATACGCCGGTGGAGCAACATGTTGAGGATGGACCAGCTACTCTGGTGGACGGATCTGCTGCACAGGGAGATCTGTTACGAGAACGAGATACGAATTCCCATACAGACAGAAGAATTAATCTGCTGCGGAATGACAATATTATTGTTACGGATACGGCAGATATCTACTATGCGGAAGCGCAAGAGAAAGTGACGAAGGTATATACCAAAAATGGGGAGTTCACCATGCCAGTGAGCATATCGGATTTTCACAGCCGTCTGCCACAGGATACGTTCTTTCGCTGCCACCGTTCTTACGTCGTAAATCTGTCGCAAATCCGTGAAATTGTACCTTGGTTTAACAATACGTATCTGCTCCGTCTGCGCGATTTGGAAGCTGAAGTGCCCGTGAGTCGTGGGAAGGTCAAAGAATTCAGGCAACTCATGCGCATCTAGAAGCATTTCATTCCGCATCTGATGCAACTCATGCTCAAAACGGTGTGATGAATCCCCTTTCATGTATGATTAGCTTGTGAACGCATTCATGTATATGACATCGGCAAAGGGGAGATCACGATGAAAGCAACAATTTCATCCGTTTCATCAACACCTGAATCAACATCTGCACCTACAAAAATGAATCGCTGGCTTATTGTTTTGGGGACCATCATTGTACAAATGGGTCTTGGAACTATCTATACTTGGAGTTTATTTAATCAACCGTTGTCTGATCGTTTCGGATGGGACGTCAGCTCGGTCGCGATAACTTTTTCAATTACCAGTTTTGCTTTGGCGTTTGCCACATTGTTTGCAGGCCGGTTGCAGGAACGTTGGGGTCTTCAGCGCCTGATTCGTGTAGCCGGGGTTGTGCTTGGACTGGGTCTTATTCTGAGTTCCCAAGTCACTTCGCTAACATTGCTGTACATTTTGGCTGGATTTGTCGTTGGTTTTGCAGATGGTACGGCGTACATTACATCGTTGTCTAATCTGATCAAGTGGTTCCCGGAGCGTAAAGGTCTGATCTCGGGGATCTCGGTCGGCGCATTCGGTACCGGTAGTTTATTGTTCAAATATGTGAACACGGCATTGATTGGTTCCGTTGGTCCTGCTCAGGCATTTATGTACTGGGGCATTATCGTTCTGGTTCTGGTGGTTGCGGGATCATTCCTGATCCGTGAAGCGGTTGTTCGTGAACAGGCTCCGGCAAGCAAGGAAGGATCCAAACAAGTCGTAGCACGTCATGACTACACGGTGAAAGAGATGCTACGTACAAAAGAAGCGTACATGCTGTTTGTTATTTTCTTCACGGCTTGCATGAGCGGTTTGTATCTGATTGGTATTGTCAAAGATATCGGTGTACAGCTTGCAGGTCTTGATGTTGCTACCGCTGCCAACGCAGTGGCCATGGTTGCGATCTTTAACACGGCGGGACGTATTATTCTCGGTGCGCTGTCGGATAAAGTAGGACGAATGAAAGTCATCGCTGGTGCGCTGCTGGTTACAGCCGTAGCTGTCATGACACTTAGTTTGGTTCCATTGACCTTCGGGATCTTCTTCGCTTGTGTGGCGGCCGTTGCCTTCTGCTTCGGCGGTAACATTACGGTATTCCCGGCGATTGTGGCCGATTACTTCGGATTGAAAAATCAGAGCAAAAACTATGGTGTGATCTATCAGGGATTTGGATTTGGTGCTTTGGCTGGCTCATTCATCAGCGCCCTGCTGGGTGGATTCCATCTAACCTTCATCGTGATTGCTGTACTCTGCGCTATCTCGCTGTTGCTCGCACTGATCATTACACCTCCGGGTCAAGGTCGTCGTGCACGTCAACGTGAAAAACAGATGAACCTTAACCCTTCATCACGGGCAAGCTAACACATGCACTGGAAGTACGGAACAGAGAATATTTCTTCATCTTAAAAAGCAAATTAAAAACAAAGTAAACAAAGCGGTCTCCAGTTGAGGCCGCTTTTTGGTATCTAAAGTGGTCAGATTGCTGACTTGTTGGCCTATCAGACCATCTGGCTGCCTGCAAGCGTGGTGCCTAGTGTGCATTCCGTCATTCGCATCTGTTATACTCTAGGTGAATTCAACAAGTCCAAGATAAGTTATGTACCCCAGAGGAGGCATATCATGAAGTTCATTAAATACACACAACCTGATTTTGATGATTATTATGCATTGGTTTCCAATATGGAAGTAATGAAACAGATTACAGAACGTGCAGTACCTGAGCAAGAGGCGAGAACGCAATTCGAGTCTATGCTGGAGTTTAATGAGCGTTCCACTTGTGGACATTACCGAGTATATAGTGAAGATGGTGCCGGTGTGGCGTATGCCAAATTGATTCCGGATCAGGAGGACCCGACCAAGGCTGAGATAGGTTACATGATCCTGCCTGAACATTGGGGCAAAGGTCAAGGCACATCCATAGCTTCACGGTTGATTATTCAGGCACAAGCCGCAGGGATTGGATCCCTCTACGCAGTTATCGATCCGGGTAACGCTGCTTCCCGCCGGATCTTGACCAGACAGAACTTTGTATCCACCTGGACAGGCGATTACGAGGGTCTTCCTGGCGAGATTTTGGAGTTAAATCTTCAAATGAAGCGGTAAAGGGACCGTTCTGAGGGTAATCAGATAATACAGGGCATCTTGCATGAGAGGGCTGGAACTCATTACTCATTAATTATATGGGCGTTCACCATGCACTTTTCATGCAAGATGCTTGCTTATATAGAGATGTGGAGGAGATGACATATGAGCAATTCAACCATGGAACGTCTGAATGCATTACTGCCGGAGTGGCTGGAGACCAGTCGTTTGCACACCGGGCAAGGTAAGGTGGCTTCTTATATCCCGGAGCTTGTCAAAGCCTCTCAGGATGAGCTTGGTATACATATCATGGACGCCGAAGGGAACCATGTGTCAGCGGGGGATTGCGGTGTCCCATTTACGATGCAAAGTATCTCCAAAGTATTTACCCTTATTCTGGCCCTGATGGATCATGGGGAAGAAGCGGTTTTCTTTAATGTAGGAAAAGAACCGACAGGCGACGATTACGATTCGATGATCAAGCTTGAACTAGTCGAACCCGGAATCCCGTTTAATCCACTAATCAATGCGGGTGCGATTACGGTGTCCTCGCTTGTTGGAGGAGACTGTAAGGAAGAAAAATCACGCCGCATTCTGGAGTTTTTCCGCAAACTGGCGAATAATGATCGCCTGGGCTATAACGAAGAGGTATTCCAGTCCGAATCGGAGAGTGGTCATATGAATCGTTCACTTGGCTACTTTTTGAAGCACAACGGGGTCATTAAGGATGACGTTGAAGACGTGCTTGCCGTGTATTTCCGTCATTGCTCCATTGAAGTGACGTGTGCAGATCTGTCTCGAATGTCACTTGTTCTGGCCTATAATGGAACAGATCCAATTACGGGAGAAGAACTCATCCCTCGTCGCTATGTTCAGATTGCGAAGACCTTCATGACCACCTGTGGTATGTATAATGCATCAGGCGAATTTGCCATCGAGGTCGGTTTGCCCGCCAAAAGTGGAGTATCCGGAGGGATATTGACCCTTGTACCGGGACAATTCGGCATTGGTCTTGTTGGCCCGGCTCTGAATCGAAAAGGCAACAGTATTGCCGGCGTGCATCTGCTGGAGCGTCTGTCCAAGGAATTCGACTGGAGTTTTTTCTAAGAAGTTTTTCAGAAAAAAGAAGCTTACCCTTATATGTAGCCGATGAATCACATATCTGATATTTTGCTTCTTTAGAACGAAGTGAATGGTCAGGATATGTCTCGTCGGCTGCTTTTGGTATTCACCAGGAAGTGTAGGAAGGCAGTCCTGCATGGCAACGGCTATGCTGCATCTATCATGGAATATTCACAACATCGGGGTGGGTATATCTCCCTTCATTCATCGGCTAGGGCCACATCTGTAATGAGGTTCATCTGAATATCCCGGGACCCATCTTTCATCAGTAGTCTGAGGGTACGGGCAGGACGGTCCAGCCGAAGCACCTGTCCCGTGTAACGGATATCGTCATGTTCGTGAAACAACGTAATAGTGACCCTATCTCCAAGCATCATCGAGTTGCTGAGCAAACGGGACATTTCTTCCGCGGCCTGGGCATCCAGGGATGTGCGGGTACGAGGAGCAAGTTGTTCCTGATGAAGAATGTAGGCTTCCCGGTGTTCGGGGAGCATCATGCGTGAGGACTCGAAGATACCGTTTTGCTGCAATTTTTTACTCATTTATAATGACCTCCAATTTTATGAGAACGTTCATGGGCTTGCGCGGACGAGCAGAGGGAGGATGCCCGCATAATGGCGGTATCTCCGTACCTGCGCTTGATATCATCCGTGGCACGTTCCAATTCTCTTTTACGTTCGCGGTCATCAAACCAGGACAGCTGCACTTCGGAATCGGGTACAAGTCCGGTCAATGACACGCTGATACGGCGGATGGGTAATCCGTCCCAATGGCGCAGGAACAGAGCTGCTGCCGCATCGTATACTTCATCCGTAATGTTGGTGGGTTCATTCACCTTCATCTGGCGGGAGAAACCGGTTGGCCGATCATAATCCTGTCCGCGACATCCAACCGAGACCACGTGGCCCATGAGTGATTTGTCCCGGGAACGTCGACTGACGAGTTCCGCCAGTTCAAGCAGTACCACTTTGATATCTTCCCAGGAGTCATAGTCCCGGGGCAGCGTCATCTGATGTCCGATTCCCTGCTGTTGATGAGCATATGTCCCGGGTTTGACCGGGGAATCGTCAATACCGCGGGCGATACGCCACAGTACCTCGCCATTCACACCCCAACGTTCTCTCAGCCGGGATAGCGGAGTCTGAGCCAGATCACCGATCGTATGAACCCCCATCTTGTAGAGATGCTGCGCCATGCGGGAACCGACCATGAACATGTCTCGCACAGGTTTTTTCCAGATGGTTGAAGGCAGATCTTTGCGAGGTAGCGTGCAGATGCCTCCCGGGACTTTCTTGGCATACAGATCACAAGCCATCTTACTGACGACTTTGGTATCACTGATGCCGATCCGAATGTATACACCCGTCTCATCCATCACCCTGGATTGAATGCTGCGGGCAATCGTCTCGGGACTACCGAACAGATCCAGGCTTCCGGTGACATCGAGAAACTGTTCGTCAATACTATAGGGTTCCACCAGATCGGTGTAAGACTGAAGGATACGCGTAATATGAAGGGACACCCGAATGTACTCGGCCATCCGCGGGCGAACAACAACAACATCCGGACATTTGGCGAGCGCTTCCCCCAATCGTTCTGCTGTTGTAATTCCATAGGACTTGGCGAGTGGACAGGCCGCAAGAATAATACCCGAACGGCGCGCCGGATCTCCCGCAACAACGAGGGGGCGGTCCTTGTATTCGGGATGTGCAGACTTCTCCACGCTGGCATAGAATGACTGGCAGTCGGCCAGCATGATGACACGTCTGTCTTCGCGGGGCATAAGACTTCTCTCCTTATCCGTGATGCTGTACTCTACTTTAAAGTGTCGATTATCTTCATTTGAATATCTATAATTAACAGTTTATTTACAGTATGGAACAAGTGTTCTTGTTTTATAAGCATATCCGACAATTCGAAATGCGGCAACCGGAATTATTTTGCAAATTGGACACAATTGCCCTAAGGCCATATTAGAGTCAGAAATTAGGAAATAAGATGTGCTTTTTTACATTTATTGTGAGAGATCCGTGACTTGAGGGTGATGACCGGGCGTTCATTTCGCTTTTTGTAAAAGGGTTATAAATGGGTACAGTCCTATAGAGGGGGACTGATGTCCTTTTTTGATTTTCTGCACTTTTCAGAAAACCTTGATGTGACGCGGAATATCGCTGATGCGTTATCGGACTATAGTATCAATTTTGTAATCTTTATGGTTAATACTGTAAAAAGGTCCGCAACTTTAAAATATAACTCGCGTTTAATGGGGTATGTGTTCAAACGGCAAACGTTGCCTGTTCCCGCGTTGCACATAACAATAAAGGTTCCAGAAGTGCAAGATCAGCAGGGCATCTAATCCATGCGATTCCAGCAAATATTAGTGTTTGGTAATCAGATGTATCCTGGAGGCTTTCGGATGCTAGTTGATGGCGCTTTTTACGAATTATGGGCAGAATGTTCCATTTCATGTTTGCTTCCATCAGCCTAGTTACAAATGCAGAGTCTTAGCGCTATAGTGAGAACTACACCGCTGACATCTCTACCAAGCGGACATCCGAAGCGGATTGATTCGTAAACTTCATGTTGGACCATTCGATGTTGAAGCAGGATGCATATTAGAGAGGTGAGCAATCTAAAGACATGAGCAGACAAAGACGAAGACGCTGGCTATTAACGGTGTTGACAGGAGCAGTGGTGGTGACCGGTGGGATATTTGCCGGATGGCACTATATGCAACCCAAGCTCGTTACGTACACAGCGGAGAACGGCACGGAGATGAAATTCAAGACCCATGGAGACCGGTTCATGGAATACGGGCCAGATGGAACGTGGAGGGAGATGTTCGTCAAAGGTGTCAACCTGGGCGCAACTTCACCGGGGCATTACCCGGGAGAATTCCCGCTGACCAAAGAGGATTACTTGCGGTGGTTCCAGCAGATCGAGGATCTGGGAGCCAATGTAATCCGGGTATACACGGTTCACGAACCGATTTTCTACTCCGCATTGGTCGAATATAACCGCGGCCGGGAGCAACCGTTATATTTTATACAGGGCATATGGTCACCTGAAGAAGAGCTGATTGAGAAACAGGATGCCTATGCAGCCCATATTGAGCAGACGTTCAAGCAGGAGATTGAAAAGGCCGTATCTGCTGTCTATGGCGATGCGGACATTCCGGCCAAGCAGGGAGAGTCCAGCGGCAAATACAAAACGAATGCAGGAAAATACCTGATGGCCTGGCATGTGGGGACGGAATGGGACCCGGCGATGGTAGACAACACAAACGCAAAACATGCGGACGTACCGCAGTACAAGGGAGTTCATTTCTCGGCTACTCCAGAAGCGTCACCGTTCGAGAACTGGCTCGCAGAGCTGTTGGATCATACGGCGGTCCTGGAGAAGAAGTATGGGTGGGAACATCCGATGACCTTCACCAACTGGGTAACGACCGATGTGCTGGATCATCCCGGCGAGCCGTTGTATGAAGAGGATCTCGTCAGTGTGGATGCCCGACATATTCAGCCGGAGGCGTGGCAGGGAGGTTATTTTGCAGCCTACCATGTGTACCCGTATTACCCGGATCTGTTCCATATTGATAAAACGCTTCAAACCATCAAGGATGAGAACGGTGAGTACAACACGTACAAAAGTTATCTACGCAAACTCAAAGCCGAGTTTTCCGATATGCCTGTAATGATTACAGAGTATGGCGTACCTTCTTCTCTTGGTATTTCCCATCTGGGTATGGGAGGCCGGAATCAGGGTGGACATAACGAAGTAGAGCAGGGAGATATTGACGCGTCACTGACGCAGGATATCTATGATGAAGGATACTCGGGAGCTATTGTGTTCATGTGGCAGGATGAATGGTTCAAAAAAACATGGAACACGATGCCACTGGAAATACCGGCTGATCGCCGTGCATATTGGCTGAACGTGCTGACAAACGAGAAAATGTTTGGTCTGCTTGCCATGGACCCGGGCAAACAGGAACAGTTGACCATCGATGGAACACTGGATGACTGGAATGATCTGAAGGATGAAGAGGTCACGACCTGGCAGGGCCAAGTGGACGGCATTCAGGAAATGAAGATGACCCATGATGAAGCCTATCTGTATATTGGGCTGACCTTGGATCAACCGTTTGACCCGGAGAAGACAGTGCTGCGAATTGGTACAGATACACTTGCTGGAGGCAGTCAGCCTGATAAGTTACTCCCGGGGCGGACACTCAGTGATGGTCTTGAGACAGTGATTACACTGGGGCAGGATGAAGAATCACAGGTGGAGATTGCCAAGGATTATGACTTTAATCAGCGTCTGTACGGCAAAGAAGGATACGATATGCTGCCCGATCAGCAGTCAGATTCCGCAGATAATCCGTTCCACCCTTGGAATCTGGCAGTCAGCCTGAGGATGACACCGCCGGATACCCGATCTGCTCAACCGTTCATGAATGAAAAGGTCGGAACATTGAAGCGAGGAACGACGGCTCCCGGCCAGCCTGATACGGATTCATTAACGGCATGGCAGTATAATGGCAATCAAGTGGAGATGCGAATTCCCTGGATGCTGCTTGGGTTCGGTGATCCGAGTTCGCTGCAAGCGATCGACTATGGACCGCTCAAGAATGGACGTGAGTTCTCCACAGTTGCTGTGGAAGGCGTTACTCTCATTCCGTGGTTAACGGACCGCGGCACGAAGAAAGTATCTTGGCCTGGGGGTGAACAGACGACCCTGGACCTGAAGACTTTGCCGGTATATAGCTGGCAGCCTTGGGAGCAGGTGCAGTATAGTGAACGCCTGAAGCTAAGCTACAAAAAAATGAAGAAGAGCTATGAAAAAATTCCTAGTTTTCAGATCGAATAAATGAGTATAAAGGAGGACCTTTTCACATGTTTCCAAGTTTGGCTTTGGCCTATCTGTTTTTGTACATCTGTATCGCACTTGTTGTTGTAGGCGTCATCGTATTGTTTGCCATGAAAATGTCCCACAATGGCAAACGACGCAAGACGGCGTTTTATGAATTGAAGCAGCGTGACTACTTCACCTATCTGCAAACAGCCTTGACTGAGAATAGTCCACTCAAATTGCCACCAGGCAAACTGGCTCCGCTGGAACGCAGAGTCATTCAGGACAGATTGATTGAATGGATCGACCAGTTCAAGGGTGAGTATCGCGACAAATTAATCGCACTGTGCCGTGAAGCAGGATTCGTAGAGCATGATCTGAAGGAACTGGGCCGTCTGCGTTATGGTCGCCAGATTGATGCAGCTTATCGCTTGGGTGGCATGCGTTGTCCTGAAGCCGTTCCGGGTTTGATGGAATTGCTGAAGGATGAGAAACCGGGCCCGATGGCCATTATGATTGGTCGATCCATCTCCAGATGTACGACTCGGCAAGGTGAACTGAAAGACATGCTCGCGTTGCTGTTAACCAAAGGTAAGTCCATTCACCATCTGGCAGCAGATATTCTGCTCGAAACGAGTCTGGATACGAGCAGAATTCTAATTGAATTGCTGGAAGATCGGAATCCTGATTTTGTAAAAGTCGGACTGGTTGCCATGTGGGGACAGGCTGTACCTGAAGTGATGCCTGCACTCGACAGACTGGTAGGCGCAGAACATCAGGATGTACGTGCCGAAGCGGTGAAGCTGTATCTTAGCGCAAGTCCAGCACTCCGGGATGAGACCATTCTGAAGCTGATCCAGGACCCCGATCCGGAAGTTCGCGCTGAAGTGGTACAAGCGCTTGGTTCGAAACATGCATCTGGCAGTATTCCATTGCTGCGCAAAGCGCTGCGGGATGAGGACTGGAGAGTTCGATATAACAGTGCGGAGAGTCTGAGCAAGCTCGGTGAACCGGGATTCGAAGCGCTGTGTCAGGCTGCGGTGCAAGGTACAGTTGCTGAGCGCGAGATTGCGATGCAGCAGATTGAGAGTACCATGCAGCACACGAGAACCGATGACAGAGCTGTAGAGCAGATGATTGCACATAACAAAAAAAGACTGCTGTACGATCGCTATTTTGGCCCTGTCCGAGAGAACAGAACCAGCAAGAAACGCACAGGTGTCGCTACGGTAGGAGGGGATTACACTGCTTAGGGATCTACTATTAATCTACGGCATGGTCGCAATCTACTATGTTGTTTTTGTAAATACGCTCTATTTTTCCATTCTGGCCTTATCGTTCCGTAACATCTGGACGATCTTCCGGCGGTCGCATTATTCCAAATACAATACATTGTCAGGCTCGGAACTAGTGCCTTCGGTTTCTCTGCTGGTACCGGCATACAACGAGGAACTGACGATTATTGAAAATGTGAACTGCCTGATGACGCTGAATTATCCAACCTATGAAGTGATCGTCGTAAATGACGGCTCCAGTGATGCCACACTGAAGATTTTATTGGATGAATATCGGCTGAAGCCAGTACCCAATACGAAGATTCGGGGCAAGATCGCCTGTCAGAAAATTCGTGGGATTTATCATAACCCGGAGTTCCCGGATCTGTATGTCATTGACAAGGAAAACGGCGGTAAGGCCGATTCCCTCAATGCCGGGATCAACCTGTCCCACTATCCGTTGATCTCTTCGATCGATGCTGACTCGTTGCTGGAAAAGGATGCCCTGATCCGCATGGCACGCATGTATATGGAGAATCCGGAAGAGACGGTAGCCATCGGTGGAGATGTAAGGATCGCCAATGGTTGCAAAATTGAAAACGGGGCAGTGCAAGATGTATCGCTGCCACGCAAAATCTGGCCCATGTTCCAGTCCATTGAATATCTCAAAGCCTTCCTGGGCGGACGGATTGGCTGGAGTCACATGAACGGTCTGATCATTGTCTCCGGTGCCTTCGGTATGTTCCGTAAGGACGCTGTTATCGCCGTAGGTGGTTACCGGGATGGTTATCCTGGGGAAGACATGAACATCATCATTAAACTTCACCGTTATATGCTGGAGAACAAATTGAAGTATCGCGTAGCCTTCTGCCCTGAGGCCGTATGCTGGACGCAGGCGCCGGATTCCTACCGGATCTTGTCCAGTCAGCGCAAGCGCTGGGGCCGTGGGAACCTGAAGAACATGATTGAGAATCGCGGCATGTTGTTCAATCCGAAATATAAAGTCATGGGTATGGTAACCATGCCTTATAACGTCCTTTTTGAAGCGCTGAACCCGTATTTCCGGATTACCGGCCTTCTGGCTCTCGCTGGATATGTGCTTCTGGATATGACGCAATGGCCGATTCTGGTTCTGTTCGGACTGCTGAACTTCGTGAGTGGTTATCTGCTGAGTGTAGGCGCACTTGTCCTGGAGGAGATTGCTTTCAAGCGTTATAACAAGCTCTCCGATCTGGTCAAAATGCTGGTCTACTCCGCGCTGAAATTCGTGGGTTACCACCAGCTCGGCGTACTGTGGAGATTGCAGGGACATGTGCAGTTCATGCAAAACAACAACTCATGGGGTACCATGACACGCCAAAGCTGGTCCGAGGATGAGAAGAAAACAAGCGAAGCCGCTTAAGTACAGAGATCATGGAAATACAGTAACAGCAATATAGATGTTCAACTAAATATTTACACGATAACGGAGAGGACAGAAATAACCTGATGAAGCGAAGCGTGCGCCTAAAAGCTTTCTGAAAGAAAGCTACATCGAAAGCATACCCTATCCCCGGATTTCCCCTTGTTAAAAGGAATCAAAAAAGTCTGGGGATAACAGCGATCAAAAGGTCGTTCTGTCATCGGAGTGTCAGTGTAAATAACATTTTTTGGACATGTATAGATAATCGAGGAGAAGGGTGGAAAAGAACATGCCAAATACGGCGACATTGCAGCGTGAGGCTGCCGTTAATGTGTACCGAAGTGTAGAACAGGGATTGAAGGATACGGGTGCCGAAACATGCGGCTTAATGTTCATCCATTGTGCAGGAAACTCTCAACCTGAGCAGCAGGTCAGGACACATCTGGAGCAAACGAGTGAGACATCCTTCCAGGTGTGGAAGGATGGGGCTACCCAGGCAATTGCCGTCCTGCTGCCAGGGTTGTCACTGGATGAAGTTCATTATGAAGGACTTCGGATCAAACATGAGTTGCAAGAGACCGTGCCCGGTGCCGATCCACAGATTACACTGGCCAGTTTCCCGGAAGGGGAGCGCCCTTCGAAGGCAACTATTCAGCATATGGCTGAGTCCTCAAAGCTCGTAGATTCGTCGGAGATTCATATCTACACGCTAGACAATACGGCGGACGAGCCGGAACGAATTTTGATTGTGGACAACGACCCTACGGTACGCGAATTCCTGCAGTTGCGGTTGAAGATGCAGGGATACGAAACCTATGAAGCCGTCGATGGACTGGCTGCACTGGAGTTGATCGAGAAAGTCACACCAGACCTGGTGCTCACCGAACTGAATCTGTATGGCATCGACGGTCTGCCGTTCATCCATCATATTCAGAACCTGGAGATGGAGCAGCCACCCAAAATTGTCGTGTTGACCGAACAACGTGTCGAGCAGACGATTAGTCAATGTTTCCGCAGCGGAGTCGATGATTACATGACCAAACCGTTCTCACCTGTAGAGCTGGATGCACGAATCAGACGCTGCCTGCATTAGAAGACAGCTTGGAACAACTGATTGTGCGAAGTGCAAAGTAAGAGCTTTTTTTACACTATGAATCAGATAGATTAGAGCAACATTTAGAGCACAGACACTCATCTATTTATATGGATTTTAAGCACTACCAAATACACTGCCCGGAGGGAATATCATGGAGAATCAACAATTCCACACATTACTGAATGCGATTGAAAATAAAGAAGCTGTACTCGGCGTCGTCGGGCTCGGTTACGTAGGACTTCCACTTGCCGTGGAAATGGTCAATCAAGGTTTCACGGTAATCGGAATTGATCTGGATGCGTCCAAAGTAGACAGTATCTATCAAGGAGATTCCTATATTCACGATATTTCGTCCGATGAGTTGAAAAAAGTAATGCAAAGCGGTCGTTTCCAGCCAACGACAGATTACAGCATGCTGCGCGTTATTGACGCACTCAGTATCTGCGTACCAACACCGCTTAGTGAGAATCAGGACCCGGATACGTCTTACATCGAGACGGTTGTGGATCAGATCAAACTGCATATGAAACCAGGTATGCTGATTACGCTGGAAAGCACTACTTATCCAGGTACGACGGAAGAATTGATCCAGCAGCAGCTGGACAAGATCGGACAAGAAGCAGGTAAAGACTACTTCCTCTGCTTCTCGCCTGAACGTGTGGACCCGTCCAACGGACGTTTCACGACATTTAATACACCGAAAGTCATCGGGGGTACAACCGAAGCTTGCCTGAAACTGGGAACAGCGTTATATAGCAAATATGTAGAAACCGTAGTACCGGTATCTTCGCCGAAAGTGGCTGAGATGTCCAAACTGCTGGAGAACACATTCCGCAGCGTGAACATTGCCTTTGTAAATGAAATGGCGATGATGTGCGACCGTATGGGCATTGATATCTGGGAAGTTATTGACGCGGCGGCGACGAAACCATTTGGTTTCATGCCATTCTATCCAGGCCCAGGCATCGGTGGACACTGCATTCCGCTTGATCCGATGTACCTGTCATGGAAGGCCAAAGGCTTCCGTTTCTATAGCAAATTCATTGAGCTGGCGCAATCTACCAATGACAACATGCCATATTATGTATTGAACAAAACGTCAACGATTCTGAACGAATACGCGAAATCCGTACGTAAATCAAATATTCTGCTCCTCGGCATGTCGTACAAACCGAATATTGCCGATCTGCGTGAATCACCAGGACTGGAAGTATATGAACTGTTCAAGGAAAGTGGAGCTAACGTTAGCTACTACGATCCACATGCGGATTCCTTCCAGGACAAGCATGGGGAGACCGTACACAGCGAAGTGTTCAATCTGGAACAGTTCAAAAAGTACGATTGCATCGTGCTGATCACCAACCACAGCGATTTGCCTTACTTTGATATTGCCGAGATGGGTGTACCGATTCTGGATACACGTAATGCATTCCGTTCGTACACACATCCGCACATCTACAAAATTGGTCACTCGGTTCAGCATCCTGTGTTTGAACCAAGTGAAGCGTTGCTCGTCTGAGGAAATATATGAGGCAACGGGGCAAGCTGGTGGGTATGGCGAAATGGGCTATTCTGGCTGTGGTGTTATGCCTGCTGCTTCTGTCCTGGATGTTCAAATGGTTTACGACGGAGGAACATAAAGCGACCTGGCTGTGGGACGCGTCCATTATTGCAGAACAGACACCTGAGATTATTGCTTTTTCCAAAGAACAGGGCGTGGATACCATCTTCCTGCAAATCCAGGATGAGGTGCCTGATGCAACATATCGCAAATTCATTGCGGCTGCCCGGCAGGCTGAGATTGAAGTGCATGGACTTAACGGTCATGCAGACTGGGCTTATGAGGAAAAGCGGGATGAAGGACTTGCTTTTATCGAGCGAGTACGAGCATACAATGAAACTTCCGCCAAGAATGAACGCTTCGAAGGCATTCAACTGGATGTGGAGCCGTATCAGCTGAAGCGCTGGGAGAACGAGGAGAGCAGTGTCATTGGAGAGTGGCAGAACAACATGAAGGCTTGGACAAAAGCCGGCGAGGATGCCGGACTGTACATGAGCGCTGCCATCCCGTTCTGGCTTGATGCCCGTCAGTCGGCTGAAGGTGAGGGTACATTCAGTCGCTGGGTGATCTCCCACTTCGATGCGGTGGCCATTATGGCTTATCGGGACAGTGGACAGCAGATGTATGATCTCTCCAAGGAAGAACTGGACGAAGCGGATGATCTCGGCAAGAAAGTCTGGATCGGAGCGGAACTCGCGGATACACACGAGGGGGATCACCTGACCTTTTTCCGTAAACCGGTTAGCAATATGAATGAAGAGATGGCGAAGGTGTTTGATCTCGGTTCCTCTCATTCTTCTTTTGCAGGTGTGGCTGTGCATCATTATGAAGCATGGTATGCGAAGAAGAACGGTATTCCACTTGCGCGCAAGGATGAAAAGAAGGAATAGTGTTAAGCGAGAACATGCATAAACAAGACATATAGTTACAACATACAAGACGAGTTTCAACGTTATTTATCCATCCCTTTTGAGCAAAAGGAATTCGTTCCTTCCGTCTGTAGCTCAAAAGGGTTTTTTACATAAGACAGTTAGTGAAAAATTAATCATAGTAGCTTGAGCTTAAGGACAGTACTTTCTTTTTCTGTACCCCAATGTGAGATTACCTTTTAGTTGTTTCAGTGAATAAATCTATATAAGCATTATTTTTCTATCATATGGATAGCGAACAGTTATTTGGAATAGTGATTATCAAAAAATGGGATACATCCTAAAATCCGAATCCAAGCTATAATACTTAATAGGACTTAAATCATATATAAGCCAATAGTAAAGCTTCATTTGATTCAAATTATCTGGGGTGGAATACGGGTTTTGATATCGGAACCTAATAATATCCTTTTTTGTTATTATTAATAGGTGAATACTACTATTTACATATATTTTATATTGTAATATTATTCCTTTATCGACATCGGCCGAAGTTCGAAATATACTCATTTTGGAGATAAATAATGAAAAAAACAAAATTGTTAACTAGTTTCTTGTTGCTAATGATCTTCTCTATTTTTTCTATCGGTATGGCTAGTGCAGAAACTACTACATATGCCGAACAACAAATTACTGACTCTCCCACAGTGAGAGCCTCAGAATTTAATAACACTAATAATATAATCACAGAACAGAAGGATGACTCCGTAGGAGTATTCGCAATACCGGATGAATATTATCCAGGAACTTCTACACCTATTCGTGTTGGTGACGTACTAGTAACCAACAGTACTAGTTCAAAAGGTCTGACAGGACATGCTGGCATTGTAACGGATCTTGGAGGAAGTGTTGTCTCAATTGGTGGTTACGACTTGCCACTAGAGAAAATTTCTATTTCTACATGGAAAAGCAGAAACAAGAATACCAAGATTATGCGTTATACAAATTCAAGTGTAGCTAGCAAAGCGGGTGCATGGGCTGCTTCCTACTATACAAATTATAAAAGTGTGGTAAAATATGGTTTGATAAACACAATTGGATCCTACGAAAAGGAAACATATTGCTCTAAAATTGCTTGGGATGCTTATTATTTTGGCGGAGGAGTATCCATTGATGGACATGGACCATTTTGGAGTGGTATTTATGGCCCCTATCATTTTCTGAATGAAAAAGGTTTCTCATTGGCTGGTTCTTGGGGAAGTAACTTCTAAATAGTTCAAATATTTCTTATATTCACAGTTAAGCTCCCTTTGGGGCTTAACTGTGAATTATTTCTAGTTTCAACTCTCAAAATAGGAGGACTTTATATGACTAAAAGAATTAAAATCAGTTTGCTATCTATTCTAGCGTTAGTTGTAGTTATATCAGGATGGGGATATTTAAGTTTATTTGGTAATCCAATCAAAAAAAATGATGCTGAAGAGAAAGTGAGAGCCTATTTAATTCAACAAAAAGGCTATTCACCTGAGGAGCTTAAAGATATATCCGGCACGTATTCCTTCAAAAGCTCAGAAGCTCCTTATGGTGCTGCCGTAACATTCGCTGACGAGCCTAATGATAAGTATCAATACATCATTTTCAAAGACGGGAATATTGAACAGTTCAGCTCTTCAAGTGACAATCCAAAGCATCAAGAGCTTATGAACTAGATAAAATATTTGGAATATAGCAAAATTCACTTTTTTTCTTACCCTTTGAAAGTCACAAAGAAGGGAAAAATAGCGAATTATACAAATATAGTACAGATTAAAGTAGTGTTTTTTATAATGTAATTTATTGTGTTGGCATGTGTGTTCTTAAGTGAATTCAGATTTTTTAAAGGGATACCGCTTTATTAGGGTAGATCCCTCAGGAATTTTCTTACTTTAGTTCAGTAAATCGATCTAAACACGTTCAGTAAGATTTTTCCTTTAAATTACTAAGCACCAATTTGTGTTTCGTTATTGTCTCAACTATTTATACAGGGTAGTTCTGAACGTAAACGAATCTCCTATAGTTGAGACACACAGGATTTATACATATGAATGAAATGTGAATCTACCAGCTGTAACTCCTAAACTTGAATTTTGTTTCATTTATGTAAGGTTATATTCATTTTTCTTATATACACATATTGTTTAGTGTTGCTAACCTATATGTAGGAGCGTTAATTAAATTATATAGTTCAAAAATAAGGCAAGTTCACGGTCAAATGATCGAAGGAACTTGCCTTTGATTGTTTCTAGCCATATCAATAAACAGATTCCACTTTTCTTTATGGACTTACTCTTTACTGCTCTCCGCTGTGCGATAGCGATTGGGCGGCAGCCCGACTTGCTTTTTGAACGCTTTGGAGAAGGAGAACAAGTCGGGGTAACCGACAGAATGAGCCACTTCCGTTAAGCTTAACGGGGTCTGAACGAGCAGACGTTTGGCCTGATTCATTTTCAATTGCTGGATGTATTGTACGGGGGACAGACCATAGGCTTTGCGAAACTGTTTGGCAAAATGGGTTCGATCCACACCCGCATGAGCGGACACACCTTCCACGGAGATGCCGCCTGCAAAATGAATATCCATGTATTCCTTGCCTTTCTGGAGCCAAGGTGTGGCTGAATCCGGTTGCAATCCTTTGGTTGCAGGGGAACGGGCTATCCGGTCAAAGAGGTTTAGAAACCGGGTGAGTCGCCCCAGATCACTCGCTCGATCCTGCGGTTTGCGTACATCCTCCATGAACGAGCGCATGGCGCTTGCAGTCTCCGGCGTCAGTACACCTGAACGATACGGTGAGTCGGGTGTAAGTCCAATTCGAGACAGTAGCTCCGCTGCATGTGCGCCGTCAAAGGCAATAAATATTTTCTGCAACGTGTCCTCCGGGTCCGTCCAGTATTCATGCGTAACTTGTGGAAACAGACAGAACGCATCCCTGGCACGAAGGGCGTGACGCTGTCCATTCTGTATGAATGTACCTTCCCCCTCCAGTACAAACAGCAAATAATAATAAGGCGTCGTACGAGGGCCAATATGATAGTTGGTTTTGGCTATATTACGGCCAATGCGAATCGGCCAGGCGCCACCAGCTTTCTCGAATTCAGATGGAGTGAAGAAAATAAGTTCCAAAAACTCATGGTGGTCCTCCTTCATGCTCTCGGTCATCAGGAACACCTCTTTATTGTATAAGTATCGTTTGTACATTCTAAAAGTTTCGATTATAACCTATTATACAGGTGGGTTTTATATATATTCAAGATCAGGAAGACCTAAATCTGAGAAAAGACCACAAAATGACAAAATGAAATTGCCGCGAAATGACATTGCTCACAGACAAATCAATTGATATGATGTCCATACCTATTAAACCAAGTTAATTAATCGGCTTTCGATAATTACTTTGAAAATGAATTAGAAATTAGGCACACTTTAAAAATAAGTTTTAAGCGAGGGCAAACGTAGTGGAGGGGACGAAATCGATTCTGAAGAAGCGAAACGGTCGCCTGAAAGCTTTCTGAAAGAAAGCTACATCGGAAGCATAAGCTATCCTTAAATTTTTACCTTTAAAAAGGAGAATCAAAAAAATTCAAGGATAACAGTGATCGGAAGAACGATTCGTATCCGGAACGTCAAGGAGGCGTAACGGTAACTTTTTTTAACATGAGACTTTATTTATTCATAGAAGGGATTGACTTTTGTGAGCGAACAGGAAGAAATGGAGTTTGGATGGTTTTTGCCTACAGCAGGGGATGGGAAGTATGTAGGGGTTGCCCCGGAGCGGGAGCCGAGTCTGGATTATCTGATCGATGTGGCACAGACGGCGGAGAAGGCAGGATTCGAATTTGTACTAATTCCGACAGGGGGAGCCTGTCTGGACGCATGGGTGGTTGGCTCGGCAGTAATGAGTCATACGAAGACATTACGTCCCCTTGTTGCCATTCGCCCAGGATTGGTTACACCCGTACTCGCTGCTCGAATGGGAGCGGCACTGGATCAGCTCTCTGGTGGTCGTGCCATGATCAATGTAGTGACAGGCAGTTCCGTTCGGGATCTGGAGGAACTGGGAGATCCACTCGCACATGCGCATGATGAACGGTATGTTCGCGCGAGTGAGTATATGGAAGTGATGAAGCGTTCGTGGACGCAATCGACGGGACTGAATCTGACGGAGTTTGCTGGAAGTGGCACACAATCAGGAGCTGATGCATCCAGCGATCTCAATCCTGAATTCAACGGCCAGTATTATAATTTCAAAGGGCCAGTAGGCATGCCGGAGACGGTACAAAATCCACATCCACCATTCTATCTGGGAGGAAGTTCACCGATTGCCAAGAAGGTGGCTGTTGAACATGCGGATACGTTCCTGATGTGGGGCGAGCCTCATGACTGGATTCAGGAGCAGATCGAAGAAATTGAGGTCATCCGACAGCAGGTGAAAGAGGAAACGGGACAAGATCGTCAGCTCCGTTACGGTATGCGTGCTCAGGTTCTCATTCGGGATACCGAAGAAGAAGCATGGGCAGCAGCTTGGGAGATTATTAGCAAAGTACCACCAGAAGCGATTGAGAAAGCCAAAGCCGCTTTTGCCGAGACGGATGCAACCAACCAACGCAGACAGAACGAGCTACGGGAACTGTCCGAGAAGCAGCAGTTTGTCGTAGGTCCCAACCTGTGGACAGGCTTGTCCGTTGTGCGCTCCGGCGGTGCAATCCTTATTGTGGGTACAGCCGAACAGGTCGCAGAGCGCTTGATGGAATATGGAGATCTCGGCGTTACGACGTTCATTCTATCCGGTTACCCGCATCTGGAAGAGGCCGAAATCTTCGGAAGTACCGTGATGCCGATCATTCGCGAGCAATGGAAAACCAGACAGAAGCAGCATCAAGTTACTACTAACTAAGTTACTACCAATCTAAGTAAGTGCCCCTTTTTTTACACTTTAACGGAGAGGGCAGAACCGATCTGAAGAAGCGGAGCGCTCGCCTTTATTCCCGAATTTTAACCATTAAAAAATGATTCAAAGAGATTCGGGGATAACAGCGATCGGAAGATGGTACTGCACTCGGAGTGCGCCGTGTAAAAACTTTCGTGCAACTTACATTAATCATCCTCAGGAGGTCGCCTTTCATGAAAAAAAATAAAAAATTGATCCTGCCGCTTGTCAGTATGCTGGTGATGTCCATCCTGCTGTCAGCTTGCGGCGGCGTGGATAACGCATCTTCTGGAGAGAACGGCTCCTCGGGGTCAGGTAAAGTTACGATCAGCTTCATGCACTGGCGTGGAGAAGATTCCGAAGCACTCAACAAGACGATTGACGCATTTGAAAAAGAAAACCCGAACATCAACGTGGAGATGCAGACACTGCCCTCCGATCAATATCAGTCCACTGTTCAATCCAAAATCAGTGACGGTTCGGTAGGAGATGTATTTGCATCTTTCCCGGGTGCACAATTCGAAGCCTTCACCAAAGCGGGATTGTTCACGGACCTGAGCGGATCCTCGTTCCTGTCAGCTTACAATCCGAAACTGATTGAAGCAGGACAGCATGATGGCAAGCAATATGCGATCCCGTATCAACTCGTATATAACGATCCAATCTATAACGTCAAACTGTTTGAAAAATACGGCTTGACGCCACCGAAGGACTGGGAAGGGTTTCTGGCGTTGTGCCAGAAGCTGAAAGACAATGGCATCATTCCGATTGCCTTTGCCGGAGCGGACATTGGCCCAGGCCAATTCATGAATACGATGGTGATGAACAACGCACCAAGTGACGACATTTTTACCAAAGTGGAAGCGGGCGAAGCCAAACTGACGGATGAGTTTTGGGTGAAAACATTGACTCAAATCAAGGAACTGAACGATAAAGGTTACTTCCAGCAGGATGCATTGGGTACGAAGGACCCTGCGGCTGGCGCACTGTTTATTCAAGAAAAAGCAGCGATGCTGGCCAGTGGATCATATCAACTCGCTCAGAACAAACAGCAAAACCCGAATCTGGAGCAAAAACTGCTTGCACCAATTACGGTAAGTGCCGATCAGGCGAAATATGAAGGGGTGCATACCACTACATTCATGCTCGCGGTGAATAGCAAATCGAAACATCCGGAAGAATCGAAGAAGTTCCTTGAATTTTTGAGCAATCCCGATGTAGCGAGTGACTACGCCAACCAGACGGGACAGAATGTAACGGTGAATGATGTGAAGTACGATACGCCTGAGCTTCAGGTAGCTGGAGAATGGGCAAGCAAAAAGACCGTGTTCCAGCCACGGTTTACCATCCTGAACGGAGATAATCAAAAAGCCGTAACCAACTCCATTCAGGCTGTGCTGAGCGGCACTTCTCCAGAAGAAGCAGCACAGCAGGCACAAGCGATCATTGATCAGCATATCGGGAAATAAACGATGAAGAATCGTATTCAGCTATCCCTGTTTTTGATTCCCGGGTTGCTGCTGTACGTGGCACTGTTCGTATTTCCTACATTGACGGGGCTGTTCTACTCCTTTACGGATTGGGATGGGGTATCCCCGTCGTATGCATTTGTAGGGCTGGATAATTACAAGGACAGTCTCAGCAGCATCGTATTCCGCAAAGCCTTTGGTAATAACGTGGAGTTCATGTTAACAGTAGTTATAGCACAAACCTTTATCTCACTTGTCCTGGCCCTGCTCTTGGTACGCAATACCAAGACACGCGTTGTGCTTCGGGCATTGTATTTCTTGCCTGCGATTCTGTCCTCCGTATCGGTCGGACTGATCTGGGCGTTCATGTATGATCCATCCATTGGATTGATCAACTATGGACTGAATGAAGCCGGGATGAGCAGCATCGCCCGCAACTGGATTGGTGATCCCAAGATCGCCATCTATTCCATCGCTGCGGTCCAAGTCTGGGCCCATGCCGGACAGATGATGATCGTATTCATCGCAGGTCTGCAAGGCATCCCGGCAGAACTGTATGAAGCGGCTCGTATGGACGGCGGCAGCAAATGGCAGGTATTCCGTAAGGTGACCTGGCCACTCCTGGCACCTTCGGCAACAATAGTTGTAGCCTATACGACCATTCAGTCGTTCAAGGCATTTGACCTCATTTTCACCATGACGGACGGAGGCCCGAATTACGCAACTGAAATTTTGACAACATATATCTATCATACCGCCTTTGGCAGCTATTCATTTGGTCTGGCTTCTGCCGGTTCCATGATCTTCCTGGTGTTGCTCGCGCTCTTGACGCTGTTGCAGTTCAAGGCACTGCGTGCCGACCGGGTAAGCTATTGAGGTTGATGTTGGAGCATTCATCCTGCAACAGAGGCAGAAGGGAGTTCACATGTTTTTAAAATGGTTCAATCGCCTGATTCTGTTAGTGTACGCGCTGCTGATCCTTGTGCCGTTGTACTTTGTATTCGTATCTTCGTTCAAAACAAGCAGCAACTTCTTCACCAGCCCATTCAGCTGGCCTGACCCGTTCACGTGGGATAACGTCATTGGCATGTTCCGCAATCAGCCGATGTGGCAATACTTCGGGAACAGTATGGTCGTAACGCTGGGAACGGTTGCGATTGAGCTGCTGCTGAGCAGTATGATTGCTTACGCCATTGTCCGCTGGGGCGGCAGCGTAGGCAAAATCGTATTTGCGCTGTTCGTGGCAGGCCTAATTGTTCCTTCCCAGGTGAGCATGCTGCCAATCTATTCCCTCACGCGTACGCTTGGGTGGTCAGACAGTCTGACGGGCCTGATTGTCGTATCCGCCGCGATGCTCATGCCTGTCTCTGTATTTATGCTGACAGGCTTCATGCGCATGCTCAATTCGGAGATTCTGGAAGCGGGCAGTATGGATGGAGCAAGCGAATGGAGGCTCTACACCCGGATTGCACTGCCACTTGCTGCACCTTCGCTGGCGGCAACAGCGACGTTCCTGCTCGTCATGGTATGGAATGACTTGCTTATTCCGATGCTCATGCTCAGCAGTAAGTCCAAGCTGACTTTACCACTAGCACTGATGCAATTCCGTGGGGAGTATGTAACTAACTATCCGATGATGCTTACGGGTGTGCTGGTCACGGCGATTCCGATGATTGTGTTGTTCCTTCTACTCCAGCGTTACTTTGTTGCAGGTCTGACAGCTGGTTCACTCAAGGGGTGAGGTATCACAGAAATCGGAAGGAAAAGCTTATTTTGCATTGATTTCTGGAGCATTCTGCATAATAATGATTTAGTGTCAGAGTGACTACATAGAGATCAAGGGAGCTATAAGTGATGAGCAAACTGGAAGTATTGCGGAATCCCAAGCAGCGTAAGCTGCTGTTCAGTGCCGGCATGAGCTGGCTGTTTGATGCGATGGAAGTCGGAATGATCTCCTTTATCGTGGCTGCACTCGCCAAGGAATGGAGTCTCAGTCCCGGACAAGTCGGTGTGCTGACGAGTATTAACTCCATCGGTATGGCATTAGGTGCCTTGCTTGCAGGGGCACTTGCGGACCGTTTTGGACGGAAGGCCATTCTAATGTGGACCTTGTTAATCTTCACGATTGCAAGCGGTCTATCTGCATTGGCGACTGGATTTGCCGTATTGTGTGCACTACGTCTGGTTGCGGGTATTGGACTTGGCGGAGAGTTGCCCGTGGCATCCACACTGGTATCGGAGTCGATGCCTACAGCGGAACGGGGACGTGCCGTCGTATTATTGGAAAGTTTCTGGGCAGGGGGCTGGATTGTATCAGCACTCATTGCGAACTTTGTTATCCCGGAGTACGGATGGAGAATTGCCTTTGCCATTGGTGCACTTCCGGCGTTCTATGCACTATATCTGCGTCGTGCCATTCAGGACCCGCCGCGGTATAAGAATCATGCCAAGCTTCATAAAATCACGTTCCGCGAGAAAGTGGCTACCGTTTGGTCAGCACCACATCGCCGTACAACGTTGATGCTCTGGATTTTGTGGTTTACCGTCATTTTCTCTTATTATGGTATGTTCCTGTGGCTGCCTTCGGTTGTGATGGCAAAAGGATTTACGTTGGTTAAAAGCTTCCAATACGTGCTGATCATGACGATCGCACAATTGCCAGGTTACTTCACCGCAGCGTACTTCATTGAACGTTACGGTCGCAAGTTCGTACTTGTTGTTTATCTTACGTTGACTGCATGCAGTGCGATTGCGTTCGGACTGGCAACAACGGAAGCGACGATCCTGGCCGCAGGAATCTGTCTGTCCTTCTTTAACCTGGGAGCCTGGGGTGGTCTGTACGCCTACAGCCCGGAATTGTATCCAACTTCTGTTCGTTCGACAGGTGTGGGTCTTGCCACATCGGTAGGCCGGATCGGTGGCGTACTTGCTCCACTGATGGTCGGTATGCTGGTTCAGCGTGAAGTGGCAATCAGCCTGATTTTCACCATTTTCTTCGTGACCATCCTCATTGGCGCAGCGGCTGTGCTGTTCTGGGGCCGGGAAACGAAGGGACAAGAACTCGCCGAGTAATTGTCATTATATTCAAGCGCAACTTTTGTACGGGTCTGCTTGCCTACGGAAACGGGGGCTAGACAAGCGGTACAAGGTTGATACAAGAAGAGGTGTGACCCTGATACGACCATGGGCTCATGCCTTTTTTTGTTATGTCCAAGACTCATTTTTACATGCTCCATCGGTCCGATAGACGGCACTTTTTCTATATCCTATAATGACACTCGGGATGTAAAGCCGTGAGGATTCAGGGGGAAAAAGTAGGATCTGGATTCAGAAAATGGAGGGTAACGAAAAGATGCAGACCAAGCGTGAAATGGATCAGATGCATGAATTCAATGAAAACAATACGATGGGTGAAGCGACTCGTGCGAACAGCATAAATGGAAGCCACATCAACGTGATTGACATGGTGCGAGTACATGGGGATAACAACATACATGTAACTTACAGTGATAATAACAGTAAACAACTGAGTGAGATAAACGGAGTGTATGATGTCTATGTTGTGGATGAAAGTAAACCTACGAAAGAGATGGAGGTCAATAATATCATGAATAACATAACGAATACGAAAAATATGGAGTACACGGGCAGTGAGGATGCACTGATTAGAGCTGGTAATCTGAATGAAGGATCTGATGTGCGGACGAATGATCACACTATGGAACCTATCACCGTCAGTCGGAAAGTTACTCATGGGAAGGGGAGAACGGCTGGCAAAAGAGCAGGGCGGGTCAGCATGCTTCTCGGTGCCTGCGCGTTGACGCTGGGATTGACCGTGGCAGCGCCTTCTGCGGGGGCACAGAAGCTGGAACAGGGCGTTCGTAGTGAACATGTGCTGCAATTGCAGGAGCAATTGAGCGACCTGGGGTATTTTGACGCCGGAATGACCGGTTATTACGGTTCGATCACCAAAAGCGCTGTCCGCAAGTTCCAGCAAGCGCAAGGACTCACTGCGGACGGAGTTGCAGGTCCGGCAACACTGAACAGACTGAACAAAAAGGCCAAAGCCGAAGGCGAGACACTGCGCCAGTTGGCGAAGCTGATCCATGGTGAAGCGCGCGGGGAGTCTTTTGAAGGACAAGTCGCTGTCGGAGCGGTTGTCATGAATCGGGTGCATTCGGATGCTTTCCCATCATCGATCTCGAAGGTCATCTTCCAGAAAGGGCAGTTCACGGCGGTTGACGATGGACAGTTTAATACCAAGCCGACGGCAACCTCTTATAAGGCAGCACGCAAAGCATTAAATGGTGTTGATCCAACGAATGGAGCGCTGTATTATTACAATCCGAAGATTGCCACTTCGGTATGGAGTAAGAGCAGGCCGACATTGCTGACCATTGGGCAGCATGATTTTACGAGATGAGATAGGTAGAGTTATTAAATAGATTAAAGGTATTCTTTTAATACAACAAGGAACCCCGGCTGTAATCTGCTCATCTGCAGGTACGTGGCCGGGGTTTAATATTACTTCTGGAACGTGAAAGGGATATTTAACGAAGTAGGCTCTACAATGGTTTCTCCAGTGTCATGGTCATAGATCCTATTGAAAACCAATTCGATGGATTCCAGCTTGTCGGGGTCATCGGTATATACCAAACCGTAATTCGTATTATCAATAACTACGCCATCATACTGATTATAGACATATGATTTTCTCATAAAATTGCGATCTGCGGAGATCGGCTTTCCCGTGTTTGGATGAACGGAGTTTAAGCCGTAAAAACCGATATTCTGATCGGTTGTATTTTCAACAGTGTAGAGAATATTAATATAAGTGATCTTGGAACCGATATCTTCTCGATTTAGAATGGAAATGTTTTTCTGTGAGTCTTCAGGAATGTCACTGGCCTCTAATAATTGGGCATGAACAATATGAATGGTTAGTGGGCCACGTTCAAAACGTGTATTCAGGGGCACAGACTTTAGTAATTTCAGATTCCCGCCATAATCAAATATTCCTGTCTCTCCAGGTTTTGATAGTATCGGTGACACAACACTTTCATATAGCTTGTTCTGAAGATTGCTGGCGGCCTGCTCGAATTGATCGAGTTCTGGCTCCCATCCATTATAATTGCGTTCGGACCGGAAAGGTTCTAAACCGGTTTCCATGACTTGTTCAGGAGAAGAATCCATAGGCTGTATTTGGTTGATTTCTAGTTGTGTAGAAGTGGCATAATTTGAGCTGCCTGAGCTGCCCAGAAGTGCGATAGCGAGCAGTATTTGAACAATAAACATAGGATGAGACACCCTTTCTCTCTAACAATATATTTAAATAAGATCATCAACCCACCTAGTTGTGATCTGAAAATAATATGACCTGATATGATATTGGTGGAATAGATTTCACGGTCAAAGTAATAATAATCATAGCAAAATGGAGCATTGAGATAATGAGAATAACGACCTAACTTCAGGTAATAGAAGATTGACAAGTGGATAAAGTAACATAGATATAAGGACCCAGGCGATAAAGAAGGAGTTTTTGTTCCGTAAGGACTAGGGTCCATTATGAGTGGATAAATAGAACCGTTTTAGAGGAGTATCAATCAAATGTATTGGAGGAACAGATCAAAATATCAAACCGATTGTGTTAGAATATATAGGAATTATGGAAGTTGGAAGGCTGAAGTGGAAATACATAATAAGTTAAGTCGAATTAGAGTGGAAAACCAATCAGCTATTAAACAAAAAGCTTTTTCAATTGTAAGTGCGATAACGATTGGGCTGATGGAAACAAAAATTTAATAATTAAGATATAGGAGGATAGATTGTGGAAAAACAAGAGATATTTATGAAGGGGTATCTAAATAGAGGTATCAAGATAACTTTTCTTGACAACTTAAATGTAATTGGTATGTACACTAATTATTATTACCATAATAATGTTATAGTGATTGTACCTGAAGAGGCTCACGATGATACACGATTACTGATTCCGCTGAGTGCAATAAAAACAATAGAACCTTGGGACCTTGAACACGATTTACTTAAGGATATTTGATGAAATAGATCTCTTGCATGAAATGGCTTGAAAAACTATAGACCACATATAGTTAAACATCACAAGAGTATTTGATTCAGTAACAACAATTAGTTTGATGATGCCTTTTTTAGTTTTAATGATTAAGCTAGTCCATTAGTGGGCTGGCTTGTTCATTTTTGTAGTTCTTTTCAAATACACCACGATATTAATGAATGTGCGTTGACATTGGATTTACCCATCCAATCCTATACAATGAATAACGACAAAACAAAGGTAGATTAAGGATGGATTAGCACGATGAGAATTATCATATCACCAGCTAAAAAGATGAAGATCGACACCGATTTGATGGCTATCGCGCAGATGCCGCAATTTATAAACGAGTCAGAACAGCTATTGAGTCTGCTTCAAAAGTTATCCTATGACGAGCTCAAAACGTTGTGGAAGTGTAACGATGCAATCGCTGAACAGAACGTGGAGCGGATTCGGAATATGAATATAAAAACAAATCTTACGCCAGCTATCTATGCCTATGAGGGCATTCAGTATCAATATATGGCACCGGGTGTTTTTCAAAATGAGGAACTGGCGTATCTTCAGCAGCATTTACGCATACTATCCGGTTTTTATGGCATTTTACGGCCTTTGGATGGCGTTACGCCGTATCGGTTGGAGATGCAGGGTAAGCTGCAAGGTCCAGGTTTCAAATCGCTCTATCAATTCTGGGGCAGCAAGTTGGCGGATCAGCTTCAATCTGAAAGCAATTGTATTCTGAATTTGGCTTCCAAAGAGTATAGTAAGAACATCACGCCTTTCCTGAAGGAGGAAACCCGGATGATCACTTGTGTGTTCGGACAAATGGTCGATGGAAAACTTGTTGAAAAGGCAACCCGGGCCAAGATGGCCAGAGGTGAGATGGTACGATATATGGCTGAGCGGAAGATTACAGATGTGGAGGATATCAAAAGCTTTGATCGGTTAGGTTTTGTTTTCTCAGAAGAGAAATCGGAAGAGAGTACTTATGTATTTATATATTCAGAGGGACAGTAGCCTGTTGTACAATGGTTTATAAATTTTGGTTCGTATAGAGTTACACATTGGTAAATGCCATCAAATAATTTGATGGCTCTTTTTTTTGTAAGACTAAGGCAGTCTTGTTCGGAATATGTTTGTATCTAAAGAGGTCTACAGGAAGTGACGCCGGATATCTTGAAACCTAATATGAATTTACAAAGTATATATAAAGAAGGATATAATTAGTTGCTATTTATAAATTTGTACTCGGTTACATCCAAAGAGGGGAGGACGAATATGCCATTTATTGGGGGAATCATTTTAATCTTGATCCTAGCATTTATTCTATGGGCATTAATGATCCCGCTATTCAATAAAATAGGTAGTAGAATTCTGAAGAAATACAATAAATTCAAACAAGAGGAGAATGGTGATGAAAAATTCAAGGACGTTTAGAGTAGGGGCAATTACAGTTGCATTCGTTATTATTGTAGGAGTATTACTGGTGACCTTCTTCGTCACACGAATTCCTAATGGTTATGTTGGGGTCGTGTATTCACCCAATGGAGGGGTAAAAGATAGCACACTGAGTCAAGGGTGGAAACTGGTTGGAGCGTTCGATAAAGTAACCAAATATCCGATCCGAATTCAAACGGTGGAATACAGAGATATTCAGATTGCTACGTCTGACGGAAAAAACATCACAATCGATTTTGCTTATAACTACCAAGTAGAACCAAGTAAAGTATCTTCTATTTTCAACACATTTGGGCCAATTAGCATTCAAGAAATTGAGGATACATATCTCAAAACACGTTTCCGTGATGCAGCTCGTAAAGGTATTTCCAAGTTTACAGTCATTGATGTGTATGGTGAGAAGTCATCTGAAGCAGGCGTGGACGTGCAACAACGTTTTTCGGATGACGTTAAAGAGTTAGGCTTTATCGTATCCAACGTTACCGTAGGTGTTCCTCAACCTGACGCCAAGACTCAGGAAGCAATCGATAAACGTGTCGAAGCTTCTCAAGAACTGGAACGTAAAACGACTGAACTGGAGATTGCCAAGAAAGAAGCAGAACGCAAGCGCGTGGAAGCGCAAGGTAATGCAGACAAACTATTGATCGAAGCAGAAGGTCAAGCTAAAGCTAATAAAGAGCTTCAACAATCCTTATCGAGCCAACTCGTTGAATATGAAACCATCAAGAAATGGGATGGAGCCCTTCCATATGTAAGTGGGTCAAATACGCCAATGATTCAATTGCCGACTACAAAAACAGAGCAAAATAGCGGCGCGGGGAGCGTATCTCCCTAATTGCGGTTTGAAATGCACACCTTGCTTTCTCATCCATCCAATTGAATTTATTGATTCTAATGAACAAGCCGGTCCAATCTTGGGCTGACTTGTTCATTTTTGAGTCTTTTTAAAGATACCGCAGGAAAAACCGTGAGCTTCACCATTGGATTCACCTAGCCAATCCTGTACAATGAATAACGACAAAAACAACGGTAGATTAAGGATGGATCAGCAGGATGAGAATTATTATATCACCAGCTAAAAAGATGAAGATTGATACCGATCTTATGGCTATCGCGCAGATGCCGCAGTTTATAAACGAGTCAGAACAGCTATTGAGTCTGCTTAAAGAGTTATCCTATGACGAACTCAAAGCGATGTGGAAGTGTAACGATGCAATCGCCGAACAGAACGTGGAGCGGATTCAGAAGATGAATTTAAAAGCAAATCTGACACCAGCAATATATGCCTATGAGGGCATTCAGTATCAATATATGGCGCCAAGTGTTTTTCAACATGAGGAACTGGCGTATCTTCAGCAGCATTTACGTATATTATCCGGCTTTTATGGCATGTTGCGGCCTTTGGATGGGGTTACCCCTTATCGGTTGGAGATGCAGGGCAAGCTGAAAGGTCCAGGTTTCAAGTCACTCTATCAATTCTGGGGCAGCAAGTTGGCAGATCAGCTTCAATCGGAAAGCAACTGCATTCTGAATCTGGCTTCCAAAGAGTATAGCAAGAACATCACGCCTTTCCTGAAAGAGGAAACCCGGATGATCACTTGTGTGTTCGGACAAATGGTTGATGGAAAACTTGTTGAAAAGGCAACCCGGGCCAAGATGGCCAGAGGTGAGATGGTACGATATATGGCTGAGCGGAAGATTACAGATGTAGAGGATATAAGAGACTTTGATCGGTTAGGTTTTGTTTTTTCAGAAGAGAAGTCGGAAGAGAGTACTTATGTATTTATATATTCAGAGGGACAGTAGCCTGCTGTCCGCTGATCATATATCAGAATGTTAACTATTTATTCACCCAAAAGTCGCCAACTGGCGGCTTTTTTTATTTTTTGGATATTAAATCTAAGTTCTAATGAAAATAGGAAAGACGATTAATTCAAATGAAATAGCATTTGAAATACATCTAATCTATTATTCTATTTTGTATCAGGATAATGACAGGTTATATTTTAAATTGTTATCTGAGATATAAAAGGAAAAAAGTCCCTGAATTTAGGGACTAATTTACTATGTCCTAAAATAAGGAAAATGACGATAATGATTTATCGGACTCCATTTATACATCTGTTGAGGGAAGAAATGGAGAAAAAAACATAAAGGAGGAATATGAATTCCATGAGTTTAAGAAAAGGTTTTATTGTTTTTCTGATGGCTTTGTTGTTGATTGGAACCATGTATCCGACTAGCGGTTATGCGCTTTCGGATCAATCGGATGCCATAATAACAAGTGAAAGTAGCGCGGAGAATGTTGATGTTTCTATGGAGGAATCAGCTTTAACAGACAACGAATATCTGGAAGATATTGATCCGGATTTCTATGAAGAACCGGAAGGTGTAGACGAAGTTATCGAAGAAGCAGAAGATGAAGCGACGGTAACTGATGATACATACGGGGAAAACTCTTTCTCTCCTCAAGCTATGGCCATGGCAGACGGAACTTTGACCATGAGTCCCGGAGATTCCTATACGTTCACGAATAACGGAAGTGCCGCAAGATCGTTAAGTACCAATGCCGCGACTTCAAGAAGCAGTGCATACGATTACGTTATTTATAGACCAGATGGCAGCATCATGAGCGAAAACATGAATTCTATTAGCAGTTTGTCGGTAGGTTCGGGGTATACAGCTGTGGTGACATCTACGGGTCAAAATCCGTTTACAGTGACAATTCGTTCCGAATTTTCCTACAGTGTATCAGCTAACCCAGCCATGCTTAGGGTTACGTTATCCAAAGGAGAGAGCTATCGATACTTTAATGAAGGGACACAGTCAAGAGTTCTAAGTGCCGATACTTCCACAGCTCAGGATAGGAAGATAGACTACGCTTCTTACAAAGAAGATGGTAGTCTTGTAGCTTCCAATTTCGAAACGACGGGAAAACCTTCACTTGCAGAAGGGAACGAAATCATTATTACTGGAGCGGGCTCACAGCCTGTTAGTGTTGGATTTCCCTATGAAGTCTATACCGGTGAATGGAGCGATGAGCCAGCCTATACGCGTACAACGCTATATCAGGGAGATAGCTACCAGTTCACTAATATCAGTTCCAAATCCGATGCACTCCAAACGGATGGAACGACCAAAGATAAGCATGATTACGTTGTTTATCTTCCGGATGGAACGGAAAGTTCTACAGGGACGAATACGACCACTAAACCTACTGTAGCAGCAGGAAGAACCGCCGTTGTAACTTTGGTTACAGCAACGCCTGTAACATATGGTGTGCCCTATCGGACATTTGATGTCCAAAAAGCCGGTGGCGATGCAATTACTCGAATCACTGTATATCCTGGAGAATCTATGATTTTCAGTAATAATGGTTCGTTGGCCAATCCGATAAAAAACAATGCCAGCAGTACCAATGGAGCCCTTTTTGACTATGTTCTTTATACAGCAGAAAACGTCGTTCATTCGGATGGATTCAACAAAAATACTAATCCGATCATTCGCTCACAAGGTTACGCAGTCGTGACCGTAGTTGGGCAAGTCCCAATTGAGTTTAGTTATACGGATGATTTCTCGGTTGAAGAAAGCATGGAACCTGCGTACCATCGCGTAACACTCAAACAGGGAGAAAGCGCGACATTTTGGAATAACAGTACCGATCGGGAATATCTAGATAGTGATGCGTCCACAACCCAAGGGCGGATATTTGATTACGTCACCTATTATCCGGATGGCACAGAACGGAGTACAAGAAAAGCAACAGCGGTTGAACCAGTTGTTTACTATGGAAATAAAGCAGTAATTACAGGCGTATCTGCGGAGCCTGTAACCATAGGTGCGATTTACACCATTTTTGATGTAGAGGATCGACCAAATGAAGCACTAACTAAGATTACGGTATCACCGGGTCAATCGGTAAAATTCCATAATGGAGGCTCACTCAGCAACCCAATACGGAGTAACGCCAAAAAATTAGGTGCACTGTTTGATATTGTGGTGTATAAGGCAGACGGCAGAGCACATAGTGACAAATTCAATAGCAATGTAAGTCTCGCTACCATTCCTTCTGGTGGTGAAGCCGTCGTTACCGTAGGGGGAAGTACACCTGTAACATTTGAATACACGGATGATTTCTCTGTAGTGGATAGCCAGGAACCAGCTTATCTGCGCGTTACGTTGAACAAAGGCGAGAGCTATGCCTTTACCAACATAAGCTCAGATTCGAAAAGGGTCCGAAATGATGCTTCCAGCAGCGCGGGACGGGTGTATGATTACACGATTTACAACGTAGATGGAACAGTGTCAAGCAGTAGAACAGCAACAGCGATCGAGGCGTATGTCTTGGGTGGTAAAAAAGTTGTTGTTACCAACATCTCGGATCAACCCATAACGTATGGTGGGATTTACCGCGTTTTCCGTGGACAAGATGATCAAGTCCCTTCACCAGAATCGGAAATCACTGTTAACCAAGGGCAGAGCGCAGTATTTACAAATCCGGGTTCGGAACCTGCTCAGTTGAATCGGATTAGAGCAACCAATTCCATTGTGGATTTTGTGGTCTATGAAGGAACAGATAAATATCGGTATCTAACAGAAGGTTCAAGTCTTGAAACATGGGAAGTTCCAGCGGGTGGAACGCTAGTCTTAACCGTAGTATCTTCAGAGCCGGTAACGATTGAGTATGACATTCCTGTGACAGCTAGTCCTAGTCAAGAGCCTGCACTCATCAAACGGAGTTTGGCTCCAAATGACACGGTGTTATTCTCCAACACATCATCTTATTCAGCACCGCTCATTACATCTCATGTAGAAGGGTTGACCTATGATTACGTTATTCGGAATCAGAATCAAGGGGTTGTTAGGGAAGGGAAGAATGCGATAGGATCACAAAACATACCTGGGAAGTTTGACTTTCAGGTGCATAATGTGTCATCCCAATCGCTGAGATTTGTAGGTCCTTACCGTAACTTTACGGTCAAGGAAGTGGAAGTGGAGTTTCTGACTTTGTATGAAAATACAGAGACGGCGCTTCCCACAGTTCAGCAAGGGAATGTGTACTACCGTTTTAGCCCCTATAGCTCTGACAAGTATCGGATTGCGATAAAGGAATCAGGTGATTTTTCTATTGAGCCTCGGATCGAATTGTATTCAGATAAGGAATTGAGCATTCCGGTAGCTGCTTCAATAGAGCAAGAACAGGTATATGGTGAGCAATATACCGTTCTTGAATGGGAGCTTGAAGGTGGACAGAATTATTATCTCAAGCTAAGTGAAAAAGAAGGAAAACCGATTCAGGGAGCCATAAAAGCAGCATGGATGAACATTCGTAATGACAATAGCTATGAGTACGGCTATGGCAATCAATTGCTTAAAGTCGTTCTATTTACAGGAGATCAAATTGTGTTTGAGTATGATCGCAACGGTAATTTAACGAAACGAACGAAAAAGATTTTCCCATTTAATTAATGATTGTCTAAATCTAGGTTGAGGTGATGGAGTGTTTAAGAAAATAACGATTACTTGGTTATGCGTCATATTGGTTCTTAGTGGATTCGGTTCTTTTGGATATGGAGGACAAACAGCAGCGGCGGCAGAAGGCAGGGATTCCCTTCCTTCCGCTACCTACATTACTATCCATAGTTTAAAAGAGCAATTTGGTATCAAGGAAGATTGGATTGAGAAAAAACTAGATCAAGGTTACTCGCTGTACCAGTTGTATAAAGCTTTACAGACAGATCGCACAGGCGGCGAGGCTGCTGAGAAATGGCTAGAAGCACAAGAAATAAGCGAACCAATTCAAATGGAGGGGCTACGCCCTTCCGGTTCATCACAGCAAAACAACTTCTCGATTAATGCTCTTAATGAGGATACTCCAGGTACGGGAACGACCGTGGACGAAACTGGACTTAACCATGTCGATATCCGAGATGACGCATCGCTTTATATGACGTCTTATGGAGCAGAATCCATCTCAACCGCTACAGGGGAAATGATGATTCAGAGTACTGACCTTTCTCTACCTGGTCTCATTCCGTTTGATCTGACACGCGTCTATGACAGCGCTAGAGCGAGTGGACAGCTGGGCGTTGAATATGACGAAACGACACAGACATATTCCAATATGGTTACGCCACGCAAGGAAGAACTCTCTGCTGGATTGGGGCAAGGCTGGCGTTGGGACATTCCTTTCATGGAAAAGCGTGGTGATAATCAATATATTCTGATTCCAGGCGTGGGCTATTACCGCTTAAACTCGAACCTGGAACTGGAAGGTTACGTATGGAATGACTTAACCGTTAAGCGAGATGCGACCGTGACTGTTGATGGCGTATCTAGCAGTTATCGTCTATCCATCCGTAACGGCTATGATTATCTATTTAATGAAGCCGGAGAACTGTTGCAAATTACAGATGGCTACCGCAATAGCGTGAATTTTCACTATACGACATTGAATGGAAACCAAGCCATTGCAAGAATTGAAAACAGTGAAGGTCAGGCGCTGACATTTGCTTATGACAACCTGAAGGTTACTGTACAGCTTGCCGGAACGGATCGGAAAGCAACATACACGCAACGCGAGGACGAAGGCATTCGCATTTTGCGAGAATACACGGATGCTCTCGATCGGACAACGACGTATACGTATTATTATCCGGAATCCAAATTCAACTTTTTACCTGAGTTGCAAAGCAACCAAAATGCTCAAGGTGTGATGCATACAGCGCTGTTATCGCGTATTACAAGCCCTTCATCAGCTATAACGGATTATGCATATATTCCGGCGCTGAAGCAGATTGGCGAAGCTTCCTCCCATTTCGTATTCAAAGTAAGAGAGCGCAAGAGCCAGTTTAGTACAACGGAAGGCGAAGGCGTTCTGGACAAGGTTAACTTTGAATATTCTGGAGAAGACCTGGAAGCATACGGTCAACCCGCATCATGGACAACGAAAGTGAAAGCAGAGAACACTTTAGATACTTGGACGTTCTCCAAAACGTTTAGCGCTGCAGCTCATCCAGATTTGGTTCGCGTAGATAAGCACACGTTAACTGGAGATGACGTGACTTATTCCACGGAGTTGCAGTACGATAACCAGACGAAGCGAAACCTTCCGACTCAAATGACGGAGTGGGTTAGTGAGGGTGGACGTGCAGGTGAGAAGCTAACCACAATCATGGCCTACGATGCCAATGGAATGGTGACTTCAGAAAAGCGCAGTACCGGACAAGAATCCACTTATGACTATGAAACGAGTAAGGCTCCATATCACTGGATCAAGCCTGTCCGATCTACCACGAAAATTAACAGCTCGTTAGAGCGATATACCGAGACGACATACAACAATCAAGGTGACGCATTACGCACTACCACCAAAAATGGATACGGTGGTCAGTTGCTCACTGAATCGGAATTGAAGCTAGATGATAAAGGAAGAGTCACCAGTACCACGGATAAGGGTGGCTATTTATCTAAAGACAGCGTAGCTACGTTGAGTTATGTGGCTAATGCAGGGCATTTGGTGAAATCCAAGTCCATAACCGTGAATGATGCTGCTGGTAAAGCAGAAGCTCTCGTGGAATCGTATGAATATACGAATGCTGGTGAACTGGAAAAGACAACCGATGCGTCCGGGGAACAGGAATCGTATCAGTATGATAAGGAAGGGCGACTTCTACAAATCGTCCATGCTGATGGTACGAAATCAACTACGGCGTACGATGATGTTAAGAACATCATTACAAATACATCACCAGATGGCATTGTCACGACCGAGCGGTATAATCCGTTAGGTCTTTTGGTAGAAGAGCAGACGGCTGAGGCTACGTACAAGTACGCCTATGATCGCGAAGGTAATGTCACGGCTGCTGAAGATGCTGAGAGCAACGTAACGAGATTTGTGATCGACGCGTTTGGCCAAGTGATTGAGACGCAGTATCCGGACGGAACCACTGGAACTACCAACATTGATGCTGTGGCCCAAACGGTGGTCTATAAGGACGCTGCCGACAATCAAACACGAGAGAAGATGGATTTACTCGGTCGAGTGACAGCGGTGGAAGAATATCGGAATGGTGCCTACGTTCCGTTACAACAAACCGAGTATGATATCGATGGTAACGTAATTGCATCTATCGATGGTAACGGTCAACGAACGACCTATACGTATGATGCGCTTGGACAGATCGCAACAGTGACAACACCGAAGCAAGAGACAAGCCGCTACTTCTATAGCTATCAGGGCCAAGTGACACAGATCGTATCACCGAATACACAAACAGTCACAAAACAGTATGATGAATTGGGAAGACTCATTAAACAGACGCATCCGAGTCCAGCCGGGTATGCGACAACGTTATATTACGATAAGAAAAGTAATCTGATTAAAAAACAGGATCGACTTGGGAAAGTAACAGAGTATACGTATAACAGTGACAACATGCTCACAGGTATGAAAGCACCGGATACGAATGTATCCTATACGTACGACGAGATTGGCCGCAGAACATCGATGACCGATGATCATGGAAAGACCACGTACAGTTATCAAGCAGCAGATGGGATGCTGAACGGAATGACGTTCCCGGATGGGACACGACTTGATTACGAAAACAATACCCAGCAACGTTTAGGGTATACCTTAACGGATGCCAAAGGACAATCCTTGCGCATTCACGGCGAAGTAGATGCAATGAATCGGGTAACCTCCATGGATATTACTTCGGGTTCAGGAGGGGCTTCTGCACTCGCAGCATCGGGAACGACGCCTGTGGATCGTATGACATTCAGTTACTCGTCCAACAGCTTACTGGAGAATTTGTCGTTTGGGAACGGACTCAGCACAAGTTATCAGTTCAGCGGATATGACCTGTCGGGAGTCACGGTCTCTCAAGGGACGTCCGTGGTTCAACAGTTTACCTATCAATACGACGGCAACAAAAATATCACGTCCCGTACACAAAACGGGGAAACCGATCAATACACGTATGATGAACTGAGTAGAATTCAGACAGAAACGGGCACCCAAAAAGAAAGTTACACATATGATTCCAATGGTAACCGGTACAGTACTGTAAGTGGTAAGGTATACGGTCTAAAGGATGCACAGTATACGTATGACAGCCAGAATCGTCTGATTAAAGCAACTGGTGAAGGCAAAACGGTAACCTACAGCTATAATGGAGATGGACTGTTGTATGAACGTACGGAAGGCGACCAAACGATTCGTTATTATTACGATGAAGAAGCCAAACTTATGGCTGAGGCCGCTGTAACGTCTGGAAAAGCAGAGCTAACATATGCCTATATCTATGATCTGTACGGACAATTATGGGCTCGCCAGGACAAGCAAACAGGTAAACTGGAATACTACCAATTGAACGGTCATGGCGATGTCGTTGGCCTTGTGGACGATGCAGGAAAAGTGCTAAACAGCTATACCTATGATATCTGGGGTGGACCTTTAACAACAGAGGAAACCGTACCGAATGTTCTTCGCTATGCAGGGGAGTATTGGGACGATACGGTAGGGTTGCAATATTTACGAGCACGCTGGTATGATCCAGGCATGGCACGTTTCATCGGTGAGGATACGTATGAGGGAGAACTGGATGATCCACTTAGTTTGAATTTGTATTCGTATGTGAGTAATAATCCGATAAAATATGTGGATCCGAGTGGGCATAATAAGAGACCTGGTAAAAACTCGTTAGAAGGTTTGGGACAAGGTAGTGGTAGTGCAAGCGCAGGACGTATGGGCCCTAATGGAGGTAATGGAGGTGGTGGAAGTCGAGGTGGAAGCGGCAATTCATCCAAACCTAGTACTTCAAAACCGAAGAGCTCTAAATCTATAACGGGAAAAAGTTCTATAAATGGTTTAACAAGAGATGCAGCAAGGAGTTTCGCCCAAAAATTATTGAAAAATGGTGAAATTAGGATAACTCATTTAAAGTCAATGATTCCAAAGGGAACAAAAAATACATTTGTAAAAACAGATACAATTAAAGCAGGGGCAAAATATGAATTTGTACTTGCTGATGGACAGAAGGCAATAATTAGATGGCATTCGCCTGACCCTGTTGCAAGAATGAGATATCCCGGTTCTGCATCGGGGACCCGTTGGACAGCACAAATAAAAATAGGAAATAAACAATTGAAGACAGACGGAACTTGGACAAAAAATCAATCTTTGGATCAAGTTCATATTCCAATAAAAGGGAAGTGAACAAATGAATATTGGAGATGTTGAGAAGTTAGCTGATAGGTTACCTCCAGAAGTTTTACTGTCATTATTCAAGAATGTTTTGAAAGATTTTGAAAATAAGATTCTTGATAAAAAAGAATTTTTGTTAATCCTAGCCGAATTAACAGATCGACAAGTCATGACTTATGAGCTTTTAGAAGAGAAAACAAGAAATGATGTAGATGTCGTTTTGGGGAGGCTTTGGAATACAACTTTGTATGAAGATGTAGACATTATACTCTCAATTGTTGTTAACTTGGGTTTAGAAAAATGTTTTATTAAAATAAAAGACTCTATAAGTGAAGAAGGTAATATAGATTTAATGATTTTAAATGAAATTAAAGAGACAATTGTGGAGGTTGGAGATAATATTTCAAATCCATACTATGATTTAGAAAAGTTTAAATAATGTAAAAGTAAGCTTTTAATCATAAGAAGTAACTTCTGAAAATTTTTAAGTTAAATTTTAGTTGGTATAATTCTTGTGTTAAAAAAACCATCAAACATGGTATCATCCCCTTTTAGTAGACAAAAGTAAAAAGACATCTGTTAAGATGGACTTAATTTTGCCAAACGAAGGGGATTTTTCATGGATAAAAAGGACAAAAAGTACTCTGTGAATTAAAAATGGAGGCTGCTATTGAACGAAGAACATATGAGTATGAGTGAAGTTGCGATGGAAGTCGGGGTGGAAGCGGTCAGCAAAAAGTAAGCCATCAACTTTCAATAATGGACAATCACCAAGGGTTCAAATAATGTCTCGAGTGCCAAAGGGTTTATTGGTAAAGACCTTGAAGCTTACTTAAGCAAGCAGTTAGGTGGAAATGGAAGCTTCTCAAAAGGTGGTCGTGACTTTGATGGTGGTGTCGGAAATAAATGGTGGAGTAGCAAAGTTTAAATCAGATATGGGTTCTAGGCTTGAGATTGAAAATAGTAATGATGCGAAATATTACTTGTATTCAAACACTAAAATACCTCAGCAGATCAAGATTGGCTGACTAAAAAAGGGATTGGATTCAAGGAATTTTTAGATTAAAGATAAGGGGGATTTTGCATGTCTGTTTCAATATCCATTGAAATAAGTTTATCAAAGCAAATCTCAAGAATGACTATTCTTCGCAAACTCGTAGATTTCGGTTGGTCTTATAACGATCAAGGAAAAGTGACTTATCTACCAATTGGAGATGATAATGAATTTAATTGGCAACGTAAATCAATTCCTCTAGAGGAGTTACTAAAGATTTTAGTCATAAAGGATAATCAAAGAGAATTAATTGGAGTGGCAATGACTTGGAAAGATACTGATGTAGGGGGAACATTTTTAATTGAAGAGAATGGTACCATACTTATGAGTCCTGATATCAATCGAAAAGTCCTTGATGTAGAAAGTTATAATAAAATAACTGACGTAAATTGGTATGTAACTAAACTAATACCTGTATTTGGTCAATTATTTGAGTCTATTTCGTATAATGAAAATGTATAGTTTCCTACGCTTAAACCTTGGGGCAATGTCCTTAAGGTTTTTTCTTTTTGGCCGATAGAATTGATTAAGTAGAGGAGTTATTCATTCTTGAAGGAAAAGATAACGGCTGCAATGAAAATAGGCAAAGCAAGAAGAAGTGCTTAATTGTGATATGAATTAGAACGATCGACGTAGTTTGAACTTGTATTCTTACATGAGTAATAATCAGTTGTTATAATGATCCATCAGGTACGTAAAAACTTGACATCTTATAAAGTTGAATGTTGCTTAATGCTGCAACGAGAGGAGATAACTCTTACAAAGCAAATCTCAAGAAATGCAATTTATGGTGATAGAGGTCCTGAGTGTATTATATGCACAGTTTGCACAAACATAATGTATTTATTAGGCATTTTCCAATGCAAGTCTGGCAAAATACAATCTATTAAATTTGTGGTTAGTGTTTTAGAGATTGCAAAATATTTTGCCTTTTCTGAGTGAGGAAACCAGGTTCATTACTTGTATATTCGGACAAATGGTCGATGGGAAGCTGGTTGAAAAGGCAACCTGGGCTAAAATGGCCAGAGGCGAAATGGTTCGTTATATGGCAGAGCATAAGATTACAGATGTGAAAGACGTAGGAAACTTTGATTGGTTGAACTTTGGCTTTTCCGAAGAGCGATCTGACGAGAACACGAATGTATTCATACAAGCAGAGGGAAAGTAGCCTACTATACAACGTGGGTTCCTATACAAAGTCGCGCCCTTTAATGTCACAATGAGAAAAGACGCAGGGGGATGTATAACCCTGCGTCTGATCAAGAATCAAATCCGTGTCCATCAAACCAGAATTAAAGACTTGGCGGAATCTTTGTCTGCAAACACATTATCCATGCGTACAGAGCTTCCCTAGCACCATAACGAAGCATCGGGTTGTATTCCATCTCCATATGTTGCGTGAGAAAGGAGGGACCTCAATTTTACCATCAGCATCAGTTAATGGATTGAAGAAGCCACTGTTTTTCCCTCTGCTTTGTTCCACGCTTCCTGGACTTCTTGACATACTTCTTCAAGGCAGTCTAAGAAAATACACTAACGCAATTGTTAGCAGAAGAATGAGCTGTCATATCATATTGGGGCGATCCGATTCGTATCCAAAGATGATGAACTTTTGGGCTTACTTCTCGTATTACTCAGGATAGAACCAGGATGGCGAATTCCCCGAATATTCATATAACATCCTTCCTGTTAACGAACATTAATCCAAGCGGTCCACTGTGTTGGGATGTTAATGGAATAGACCGTACCTACAAATTGTCCGCCTGTTGAATTAGGGGATTCATAAACCCAAGAATGGGCAAAAGCATCTATGACACGATCACCGTCCAGATCAATAGCTTCAGACCAGTTGTTTGTCATTGTATTGCCAGCGAGTTTGCCGAAGTGACTGCTGTCATAACCGATCTGGAACGTAATACACTGAATCCATGCACCCCCATGATCATTGGTCGTGGAGAGCGGGTTGTTATTGAAGCCATAAATTTCTTGACCGCCATTAGGAGATACAACACCGTATACATTAATGTGAGATACTTTCGGTGCCGGCGCAAACAGAACTGGACCACCCGCATTATCAGCTTTCTGCGCTTCAAATTCAGCCTTAGCCGCTTTTACAGCTTCACGGAATTCTTTGGAATTAATAATTTCTTCCTTTGTCAACGGTTTGGCTTGAGTCACATCACCATCTGCATAGGCAGCTACATTAAACGAAAGCACTAGAACAAGTATAAGAGCTAAACTAAACAATTTTCTCATAGCAATAAATTCCACCTTTCTTGTTATGGGTATTCTTTTACAAAAACATGCGGTTACGACAAATAAACCTGCTTGCAGATTAAAGCCTCTTGCCCTCCTTTCTTTTAAAGAGATGGCCCTTCCCCTTTTTTTCTTTACTGAAAAAGAAATTAAGGAGGTAGAACTCTACAGGCTAGAAGACTCTATGAAGTAGGAATGTATATGTAAAATGAATGCCTGCCAATGATTATGTGTTGCAGACAAAATGGTAAACTCAATTATAATAATTGATATTTTAGTTGTGGTAGGCCCTGATACTTTTGGTGAAAATATAAAATTCAAAATAATTATTTAAATTGAAATATATTCCATTTATATAAACATATAGTACCTCTAATTACCAATTCAAGTCAAGTTTATTTATTAATTCTATGAATTGTTAAAGCGTGTTTCTCGTCGCAGTAAAGATGCTACAGTATCCTGTAGTCGTAAAAGGAAAACCCTCAGGAACATGTGTGCACCTAAATAGAGATCGTATGGGGCTGAGGGACGGATATAAATCATTCTAAGCGTGGATTGATGCAGTGAAATCAGGAGGTTAGCCGGATGTCATTGCCATTAAACTTCTGCTAACATAGTTTTATTATATCTTAGATGAGCGGTGAAAATGGATGAGTACCATTAAAGTTACCCCTAAACAGTTACATAACGTATCGAATCAAATAGATCAGGCGAGACATCAATTGGAGCATATACGGGAGGATCTCTCAAGACAGATCATGTTCCTTCAGCAGATGTGGCTGGGTGTGACGCAGGAGCGATTCTACTATGAATTTGAGCAGTCACGCCCGGTATTGCAGAAGGCGCTGGAAAGTATGGTGGGCATCTCCAAGGAACTCGAGGATATCGCCATGCGGTTTGAGAATGCTGATGCTCAGAAGGTGAGTCTGGGTAATGCCGTTGGTACTGTGGGCGCTGTAGCGATGATGGAGACCTCGAGATATTATGCCGGTTCGGATGATAAGGGCTATGGGATGGCACAAGTCAATGTTTTTGGAAAGTGGATGTCGATGCCTGTCAACGAGAATGGAGTTACGGATCAGTCTGCACTCCAAGCTTATGAGAGAGATCAGGGGCATTTGGATATTAATCGAATGCAGGCTGTAACTGCTGAAGCGTCAGGGGAAGATATTTTTGCGATGCAGATCAAAGGCTTTGAAATGGGAATTGATCCGTTCACAGGCGAGCCTGTATCCGATAAATATGCTCAGATGATGTTGACTTCTCTAAAGTTTAGCCAGCTATTCATGGCATTTCAGATGGTTCGCGGGAGTATGCCGGGTGGCAAAGGTCCGTTTCGCTTACCTTCTTCTCATCCAGCTGTAGCGAAGATTAAAAAGAATTTGGAAGCGGCTGAGGCGAGGAAAGCGAATGAGCAAAAGAGTGGTTCTGGGGTTACGGGACAGGCTCCTGATATCGGAGAAGTTAAATTGAAGCCACTTGGGACTAAAGGGGAAGGTGATGCACTAAAACGTACTTTTGAGATAGACGGAACTAAAGTAGAAATTAATAGTGGACATGGTTACCGTGGAAGTGGCCATCGAACAGGAAATGCTCAAGATATTGGCACCATGGATCAGATTGAATCCGTTATACTTAAAGATATGGAATTAGCCAATAAGGCAAATATTGATTTCCCTAGACCTCCTAAAACGATTGAGCGAACGATTCAAGTAAATGAGAAAACGATGGGCTATACCGTAACACAAACGCCTGATGGTACTTTAAGGGTCTCTACCTATTATCCAAAATAAAAAATAAAGGGGATATTTAGCTTGACTATACAGAAGACAGTGGAAGAATTGCATCAGTTGATTGACCAGGATTGGTCAAAATTAGATCAGGCAGAATTAAAAACAACGAGAGAGGCTGTAGAATCTCTATCCAATGAATTGCTATCTGAGATAGATCATACGAACAACTCAGATCATTTATTAGAAGCCATTAATTATGAGCTTACTCATTTCTTTCTACCGATCCCTTGTGTGATGAAGATGTATCAAAGATTGATTCTGTTGAATCCGTCCAACCTGTCCTACTATGAATGGTTTACCGATTACCTTTTACAGTATGGACCCGATTGGCAGGAAGAGGCGAATGAGTTGACCGAACTTTATACAAAAAAAGATTTTCAGGATGCTTGTGATTTTGCACAAAAGATTGAGCAAGTTAAAGATTTTGAGAGTAAATAAATTTTCAGACATCATCTCAAATGCTCAAGGAGGGGAATTTAATGGCTTCCTTTGTATTATTGTTGAAGGATTATGAAGATGATGAAAAGGTTATTTATTATTTTGGTCCAAATGAACATGTCATGGGAAAGATTGAACTAAATAAAAGAAGGAAACCATTCAAGAAGTAGAGCCAGTAGTAAACGCTAATAAGGAGTCGAAATTTAATTTCGATAGGGCAGCTCAAAAAAAACTGGCAAAATGCTACATAGAGAAAATGGACCATTTCCCGATAAAACAACATTTGAATTGTAAAGCAATGCAGACCTCGATAGGTTATCGCACTTTCGAGTAGGGCTTGGACCTGAGAGCTTAACGGAGAATCTTGGTATTAATGTATACTTAGCGGATTTTCCGCTAAATTCGCATCTCACCTCATTCCTTGATATACAATCTTCCTGAGGTGACCTTACCATGAAGAATAACATGTCAAACCTGATCGAGGATTTGTTTCACGGAAACCTGCGGTTGGATGAGTCAATTCATCCTGAGCAAGCTGAGTATCAGGAGATCAATCGTCAAATATCAGACCTCATGCAGGGTTACAAAACACAGCTTACGGGGAACGAGTACGATGCTTTGGAACAACTGATCGACTTGATCGGTCAATCCACGTCCATGTATGTGGAAGCGGCGTTTGAGCAAGGTTTTCGCACAGGCGGCAGACTGATGATTGAGGTTTTAGCCAAACCGTGAGTATCTGCATACCTCATAAGCCAGCAGACTACGAACTTAAACCCAAAAAACCCCTCCTCCATTACCACCGATTAGGCTGGCATTGGGGGAGGGGATTTGCTTTTTAATTATTCTTTTATCTTACTTATTCACATACCTACCGCGCCCCAATATTAGTACCCGATGGCGTACCCGATCCAATCAGATCACTACCACCCGCAAGCTTCAGGAAATTACCCAACACAGGCGTTCCGTCCGCGCTACGCGTTACCGAAGGCACGAGGGAGACAAAGTCGGCTGCGCTGGCGAGCAGGCCTTTGGCGTTCTCGCTTTTTTTGTTTTTCCACCAGACGTTGGTGCTGCTGACGTCGATTCCGCTTGTTTTGTCACTGGCGCCGCCTTGGAAGGACAGGTTGTTGGTGAAGATATGGGTGCCTACATCAAAGGCAAAGTTGCTTTGGCCGTTGTTCCAGGAAGTGTTATTTTTCATCTGGATCGAACCTGGATTGCTGTTGTAGGTGAAGCCGTGCTTTTTATTATTAAACGCAATGTTGTTCTCCACAATATGATTCACGGCAATCTTCTCGCCGCCGAGCTTGAAGCCGTTACCATCGCTGTTGGAGGTGGAGGTACCGTCTGACGTTGCGCCGTTGGCGTAGGCAATACTATTACGGATCGTGACCGCGCCAATGGCGCCTGTATCCGTTTTGCTATACAGATCCCAGCCATCGTCCACGTTATAGGCGGCAATACAACCGTCGAAGACGTTGCCCGGGCCAACGGTCAGTTTGGCGGCAAAACCGTCTGCATCCTCGCCGTCATCTGGGTCATAGTTGTTGTGGGAGTAGGAACGAATGACTTCATTATACGCAGGCCATTCACTCTTGGCGGCGGTGGAAGCATAACGTCCCATTTGAATGCCCGTATCCCGGTTGTGATGGGCTTCGATCTGCTCCAAGCGGTTGTAGCTGCCTCCGATGAAGATGCCGTTGTCACCCGCACCTTTCACCTCAAGACCTTTGACGAACCAGTAGTCTCCGAACATTTGCAGTCCACGATTGGTGGAAGCGAAGGCTTGAGCGGAGAAATCAAAGACTGGTTTTTCCGATCCATACGCTACCAGATTTTTACGTTGTGAGGAGGTGCCGCTGTTACCGCGTTCAATGGTAATGGTTTGCGAGAAGCTGTAGGTTCCTCCGCGCAGATAGATCGTTTTACCCGGGGCGATCTGGGTCAATGCGTTGGCCAGCGACGTTGGACTATTTATGGTCCCCGGATTGCTGGCTGAGCCGTTAGGGGAGACATAGAGATCACCCGCAGCAAGTGTCACACTTGAGGTAGCCACGGCTTCTGATGGATTATTCTGCAAGCTGCTCTCGATTACATCCGCCGCGCTAACCGATCCACCACCAATTAATAAAAGAGGGAATGCGGCACTCAGACAGATCTGGGCCATTTTTGATTTGAGGGAACGCTCCTTCAGGGAATGTACAGATCGTGCAGACACATGAGTAGATGTGGATGGGAATAATTTCATTAATAGACCTCCTTGGTTAATGGAAAATAGAATGCGTGAGCTGTTGCGGTATGCCGGACAGATGCATCGATGAAGTAGATCATTGCGATGGAATGAATACTCTCTGTACAGCATAGTTTTATGGTAAATGTTGTAAACGTTATCTTCAATAATCATTTGATCAGATGGGTCTAGACACAGGCAGGTTAGGCGTAGTCGCTCCCATTGCTTGGGGTTTCACAGGTTACATGTAATCCTGACATTGGTTGGTAGCCCTGATTTAACGATGAATCATCTGAAATGAACCTAGAGATGCACGCTTTTACAACCCTCAAGGCACGAGACTCACCCTCAATCCACCCAAATGAACTTCGCATTTTCAAAAAAGAGTAGCACGCATCCAATAGGGGCATAAACGTAATCCGTTCCCTCTATCGAAATGATGGGGCAATCAACGCATAACAAAAAGCCCCATAGCGGCTGCCAGAGGCAACGAGACTATTGGGGCGATGTTCGAAGTGGCATTATCTGTTCATTGTAGGCATTGTCCTTCATGGCAAGGCTTATCGAATCAAGCGATGTGCTCCATTAAACCAACGCTGGTACTTATCGTCCGAACAATCTCATGCATTATAAGCGATGCATAGACGAAAGTTCTACAACGCTGCCCACTTTAATATCCGTCCGTCTCCCGGCTGCGTTTCTTCGCTTGCTCGACACTTGGTTCATGTTTCGGTTGGACTGTCGCACTATCATCGGTAGGCACTGACGCCAGTCCTTCCGCTACACGACGACCGTAATCGGCATCCGCTTGGGTAAAATGAGAGATCATGCGCTCCCGGATATCCGGTTTGCATTGGGCCAGAGCATCGACCATGTTGCTGATCAGCTCATCCCGCTCCCAATCCTCGAATGCCCGGTAGGTATCCCCGGCTTGTCCAAAATCATTCGTACGTTCGATTTTCTCGCGGACAAGTCGGCCTTCCACCAACGGTTCATGTTCCGGACCACGTGGCGCCGCTTCTTTTAACCCGCCAAGAGAGGAGGGTTCGTAGTTCACATGCGGATTCTGACCAGGTGCACGATCCACCTGATATTGCATCTGCCCGCCGCTCTGATTGGTCGCAACACGGTTCTTCGGCGCATTCACAGGCAGTTGCAGGTAGTTCGCACCGACCCGGTGACGCTGGGTATCCGAATAGGAGAAGGTACGTCCTTGCAGCAGCTTGTCATCCGAGAAATCCAGACCGTCCACTAATACACCGGTGCCAAATGCCGCTTGCTCCACTTCATTGAAATAATCCTCGGGATTGCGGTTGAGCGTCATTTTGCCCACAGGCAGAAACGGAAACTGATCCTGTGGCCACAACTTGGTTGGGTCCAGCGGGTCAAAGTCCAGCTCCGGATGCTCGCCATCTTCCATCACCTGAACGCACAGCTCCCATTCGGGATAATCGCCTTGTTCAATGGCATGATACAGATCCAGCGTGGCATGGTTGAAATTCTGCCCCTGAATCTCGCTCGCATCTTTTTGCAACAGGTTACGTATGCCTTGATTGAGCGGTTCCCAGTGGTATTTGATGAGCACGCCCGTGCCTTCCTCATTGACCCATTTGTATGTATTGACACCTGATCCTTGCATCTGGCGATAATTGGCCGGAATACCCCAAGGGGAGAAGAGGAACGTCACCATATGGGTAGCTTCGGGACTGAGTGAGACAAAATCGAAAAACCGCTCCATATCCTGTGCATTGGTCAACGGGTCTGGCTTGAAGGCATGTACCATGTCCGGGAATTTGAGCGGATCACGAATGAAAAAGATTTTCAGGTTGTTACCGACGAGATCCCAGTTGCCATCTTCCGTATAAAATTTCACGGCAAAGCCACGCGGGTCCCGCAGCGTCTCGGGAGAATGTCCACCGTGAATAACCGTTGAGAATCGAACGAATACGGGGGTTTCTTTTCCTTTTTCCTGAAACAGACGTGCCCGTGTATACTTCGATACCGGTTCATTCCCGGCCGTGCCATACGCTTCAAATACGCCATGAGCACCAGCACCCCGGGCATGCACAACCCGTTCTGGAATGCGTTCGCGGTCGAAGTGAGTGATCTTTTCGAGAAAATGATAGTTCTCCAGTGTTGTCGGTCCACGGCTGCCAACGGTTCGTACGTTCTGATTGTCCGTGATGGGGTGACCCTGTCGGTCCGTTAAAGTCTCGCTTGATTGGTCTGAGGAATGCTCGGATTGTGAAGAATGGTTATCCATGGAGTGGAACGCCACCTTTCCTTAAGTTGGATTCCTGTATATATTTTCCCTGTGGGCAGGTTCTATACATCGTGGCAACCAACGAACATCAAAGCTACCTTTTGAAAAACCTAACCAACTGCCCTTCGAGCTCCCTCGTAAAAAAAGCTTGTCACCCGCCTCGCTGCGTGAGATAATTAACTTTTGTCCAGCGGCCTTTTTTGAACGGGAAAATGAAATAGGACCGCTTTGTCTAAGAATGGAGGCTGACCAAGGATTGTCTACACAACGTTATCCTTTTGCATATGATCCGGCTGAACCTTTTGTATCCCGTCTGGGAGAGTGGGTTGCCGATGTTTTTTACGATATTTTGCCTGAGTTCGGCTTCGAGGTACGGGATGAACAGATTTTTATGGCGTACCAGCTCGAACGGGCCTATGGAGATAAAAAGACCATTATGGCGGAAGCCGGAGTAGGAACAGGCAAGACGTTAGTCTATCTGCTCTACGCGGTCTGTTATGCACGTTATACGGGCAAACCGGCGGTGATCGCCTGTGCCGATGAGTCCTTGATTGAACAGCTTGTGAAGCCTGGCGGAGATATTGCAAAGCTGGCTGCACATCTGGATCTGGAAGTGGACGCACGTCTGGGCAAGTCCCCGGACCAATACGTCTGTCTGAACAAATTAAGTGCAGTGCGATTCGCGGATGAGGACGCGCAGGTGATTGAAGAGGTGCATGAGAGTCTTCCAGACTTCGTGAACACGCCAGGAACGCTTCAGGCTTTCCATCCGTATGGTGACCGGAAACAGTATCCACATCTGAACGATCGTCAGTGGAACAAAATCAACTGGGACCCGTTCCAGGATTGTTTTGTTTGTCCAAAAAGACAACGTTGCGGCCTGACGCTATCGCGTGACCATTACCGTCGTTCCAAAGACATCATCATCTGTTCCCATGATTACTACATGGAGCATGTCTGGACCTATGATGCACGCAAACGCGAGGGACAACTGCCCCTGCTGCCTGATCACAGCTCGGTTGTATTTGATGAAGGACATTTGCTGGAAGAAGCAGCCCTGAACGCACTGAGTTACAAGCTGAAACACCGCATCTTCGAGGAACTCGTGACTCGCCTGCTTGAAGGAGAGATTCGTGAATCCCTCGCCGAGCGTGTGGATGAAGCGATTGAGAGCAGTGAACGCCTGTTTGCGTTGCTCGATACGTATACGGTGGCGATTCCGGGATCGGAACGGAAAGAAGTTCGAGTAGAAGCTCCGCTTCTGCGTGAGATTGAACGTCTGACCAGTGTGCTGGATGCGATCGGTGAAGAGTTGGTATTCGAGAGCGGATTGTTCTCGCTGGACGGTTATCAGATGCGTGTCGTGGAAGAACATCTGGACATGATTCAGTCTGCACTTGCTTTGTTCCGTAAGGAAGATGGTTACATCTGTTGGGCAGAAGAGAGCGAGGATGAGACGACCTTATCGATCATGCCGCGTACCGTGAAGGAAATGCTGAATGAGCGTGTGTTCAACACAGGTATTCCAATCGTGTTCTCCTCTGCAACGTTATCTGTGGATAGTTCATTCCGTTATGTGGCGGACAGCCTGGGTATTGATGATTTTGTATCGTTCTCGGTGGCTTCCCCGTATGATTATGCGGACAAAATGAAGATGAAGATTACCGATGAAGCTATACCGGGTCATCCCGAAAATGAAAATCGCATGCGCGATGCGGTGTCCATGCTTCAGGAGAGTGGAGGACGTGCGCTCATCCTGTTCCGTACGATGGAGGAATTGCGTGCGTTCAAGCAGGATATCGTTCATGTGCCTGAAGCAGAAGGTTTGCGCTTTATGTATGAGGGTGACCGGGAGATCAGCGATCTGATCGCGGCGTTCCAGCAGGATGAGGAGAGTGTGCTGTGCTCCGTTAATCTGTGGGAAGGGCTGGACGTTCCAGGACCGTCATTATCCAACGTGATGATCTGGTCGCTCCCGTATCCGCCACAGGACCCTGTCTTCAATGCAAAACGCAGTGCGTCAGCTGCACCATACGAAGAGATCGATCTTCCGTATATGCTCTTGCGTGTGAAGCAAGGTCTCGGACGTCTGATTCGGACAAGCACAGATTCCGGTTCCGCGGTCATTCTCGATGAATCACTGTATACCAAAAAGGAAGCCAAAGACCGCATTGCGGCTCTGCTTCCCGAAGGTGTGGAATGGACAACCCTGACACACTAACCAGCTTACGTTAGATGTTCTTGCTTTGTTCTAGATAAGGTTTCTTACCAAAATAAGTTCTTGTTCTCTGCGGATTCATCATCCGTATGTGAGCAAGAGCTTATTTTTTTATTTTGATGGTTTCTCCAATATACTTTGTGTACGGATTTTTTCTTTGTTAAAAAATACCCATGCTCAGATACCGTTCCCCTGTATCCGGCGCAATGCAGAGCACCCGGTGCCCTGGCCCCAGTTCCTTCGCGATGCGAAGGGAGGCCCACACCGAAGCGCCAGAGGAAGGGCCGAGCAACAGCCCTTCCCGGGCAGCAAGCTGCCGCATCGTATCCAGTGCGTCCTCATCGGACACCTGGATGATGGCATCCCATACGTCGGTATTCAGGATGTCCGGAATGAACCCCGGACTTGTACCGACGAGCTTGTGTGGTCCGGGCTCGCCACCGGACAACACCGGAGACCCTTTGGGCTCCACCGCATAGATGCGGATATCGGGTAACTGCTTGCGCAGTTCTTCTCCCGTCCCGGTAATGGTTCCGCCGGTTCCCGCCGTAGCGATGAAGGCGTCCAGCCTGCCATCCATCTGCTGCATAATCTCGGGCGCTGTGGTGATTCGATGAATGTCAGGGTTCGCCGGATTCTCGAATTGCTGCGGAATGAAACTTCCTGGAATATCTGCCTGAAGTTCTTTCGCTTTGCGAATTGCACCTGGCATCCGCTCCGCAGCAGGGGTGAGCACCACATCTGCGCCGTAGGCTTTCAGGATGTTGATGCGTTCCTTGGACATATTGTCCGGCATGATTAGGATCGCTTTGTATCCTTTGGCAGCAGCGTTCATGGCCAAACCGATGCCCGTGTTGCCACTGGTTGGTTCTATAATGGTAGCACCGGGAAGAAGCAGTCCTGCACGTTCAGCTTGAACGATCAGGTTATAGGCGGCACGGTCTTTGACGCTGCCGCTGGGGTTGAAGTATTCCAGTTTCACGTATACGTCAGCAGAGTCGCTGCCTGTGAGCCGGTTCAGTTTAACGGCAGGTGTCTGGCCGATCAGCTCGGTTACATCTGCAGCAATGCCTGTATGTGCGTGTGTTCGTTTAATCGAATGTGTATTCAGATCCATGAAGTACAGCTCCTTGATTGATAAGACGTTGAGAGATATCCAGTTGAAATCAATTCATGACTTATTGGAATGGTTGGATATCTCTTCCCCATCTTAATGAACACAGCTAGCGATGGTCAACCCGTCAATTGTCAAACCTGTTGTGTCAGATCCATCTGCAGATGATGACTCAGCTCATTTTTGACCTCATTGCGTGCAAATGTCCAGAGCATATAGAACCGTTGCATGTATCCCCTGCACAAATAAACGGTTTCAATGCCATCCTTTCCCCGCGTTTCCTCCAGAACTTTTACTCCACGGGTTCTCATCTGTTTACGCAGTCCCAGCATCTCCTTAAGTACTTCATTCTGAATGCGGGTGAGCGACAGGATATAGACCTCGGGCATTTTCAGAAGCAGTGTATCCAGCGTTTGAATATCCCGTTCCAGTACATCCAGCAAAAGCGTACGCACAACCATACCTTTAATCAGACGATGATCTTCGTCCGCAGGCGTTGGGGCTGAAGTGGAAGAGGCGGCCATATGTTCACTTCCTTAGCCATAAATATATTGTTCTAATTAGGAACAGATGTTCCTGTTTATATTATAGTCAGCATAATCCTGAGTCATGCAGGTTTCAATCTGAAAATATATACATTTTCTCTTTAAACCCGTTTAAATCACATGAAAATCCTTGTGGAATAAGGATCACAGGCAACTTCGCCTCGTCGAAATACAGAACATAAAAGGAGAATGTACTCCCCGTGTTTAGAGTTTGTTTATAGTAACTCGTTATACTATCTTTAAAATTTCAAACCACATAGAAAGGAGTACTAATATTAAAAAAAATACATATTCCAACGGATGTACGTTTGATGATATGCGAGCCATAGTAGTTGAGTAGCTCTTAAGAAGATTTATAAGATTGACACGGGGTCAGAGCAAGGTGATACAAGGTCAGGGAATCTAATAGGATGAACGGAAGGATGATAGTGATGAATAGGCGCTTACTACAACCTAAAAAAGTGATAACGATGTTAATTGTGGCTGCTTTAATTTTTGGAGGATTTCCAGGGTTTCGGGCGTTAGGTGTAGATCGTGCTTATGCGGCAAGTGGAACATGGGTAGATGTAGGCGGAGCCGGAATTACATCAGCACAGGTGGAGAATATTACTTTGGTTTTTGATCAGGAAGGTACACCGTATACCGTATTTAAGGATGGAGCCAAAGGTGGGAAAGCAACGGTTCTAAAATTCGTTTCTGGAGCATGGCAATCCGTAGGTCTTGCAGGTTTCTCTACGGGCGTGATACATAACACCTCATCGCTCGCATTTGATTCTCATAATACTCCATACGTAGCTTATCAGGATGGCGATAATGGAAGTAAAGCAACAGTTATGAAATTTAACGGAGAACAATGGGAGATTGTAGGTAGTGCTGGTTTTTCAGCTGCGGCAGCGGTTCATGTATCAATTGCACTTAGTCCTGATAACATTCCTTATGTCGGGTACCGTGATCAATCTGTGAGTAATAAGATTACAGTGAAAAGATTGAATGGAAATCAGTGGGAAAATGTTGGCCCAGTCGGATTTACAACAAATAATGCTTCTGGATTATCTCCAATAGTGTTTGATGTTGCGGGTATTCTCCATCTTGCTTACACAGATTCAACGAATAGAAAAGCAACGGTAATGAAATTCTTAGATGCACAGTGGAAAAGTGTGGGGAATTCTTTATTTACAGCAGGTGAAGCTTCCTATCCATCCCTGGCATTTAGCCCGGATAATGTACCTTACCTTGCTTTTCAAGATGGAGCAAATAGTTTTAAAGCTACAGTTATGAAGTTTAACGGCACCCAGTGGGAATTTGTAGGTAATCCAGGATTTTCCTCCGGTACATTAAACAGTATGTCTCTAGCATTTGACCCACAAGGTGTACCGTACACAGCTTTTAAAAATCAACCCAGTAATGGCATGGTGATGCAACAGGGTGTAATGATGAAATTGGACGGGACTCAATGGACCGTGGTTGGAGGAAAACCATTTTCCGCTGGCCAAATCAATGAAACTTCACTCGCATTTGGTCCAAATGGAAACCCCTACGTTGCTTATGCGGACGGAAATAAAAATAACAAGCTGACGGTCATGACGCTATCTACAGAACATTCAGTGACTTACAATGCCAATGGTGCAACAACGGGAATGTCTCCTGTGGATAATCTGAAATATGAACAAGACGCAACAGTAACTGTCCTTGATAACACTGGAGAGCTCGAAAAGGAAGATCATCAGTTCATCGGATGGAATACAGCGGCAGATGGTAGCGGAACCAGCTACAGCGCAGCAGATACCTTCTCCATGAACGATAGTGATGTGACGTTGTATGCACAGTGGCAACCACTGTATGTAAATATTAGATTTGAATCGAATGGTGGAACTGAGATTGACAATCAAAAGGTGAACTATAACAGCCCAGCAGTAAATCCTGATGCTCCGGAAAAAGCAGGATATACGTTCTCGGGCTGGTATCAGGATAGCCAACTGCTTCAACCTTTTGACTTCAATACGAATCTGACGCAAAATATTACGCTTTATGCGAAATGGATGTCATCTACTGCAACACTCTCCACCCTTACGGTAAGTTCAGGGCAGCTGACACCAGACTTCTCTGTAAATGAGCTGGATTACCGCGTAGATGTTGAATCTGACGTGACAATTTTAGACTTCTCTCTAAGCAAAGCAAATGAAGAACAAGTCGTACACGTAACAGGCGCTACAGATGAAACCGTCACAGATGGTATATACACATACACAGTTACGGATCTGGTATACGGCTCAAACCTTGTAAACATTAATGTTCAAGCGGAGGACGGCACCAGTAACGACTATAAACTTAACATCAATCGAATTGACATCACCAATGCCAAATTGAGTGAAATAGCTATACCTTCGATCACATTAACTCCGACATTCAATCCGGATGTGGAGATTTATGAAGTAACGGTCAATAGTTCCGTTAGCACGACTGAAATTAGCGTTAAACCGGATCAAACTGGATCCACAGTGAAAATTAATGGTGTTAGTGGTAATAGTACAGTCGTGCAGTTAGTCAGTGGCATGAATACAATTATTATTGAAGTGACTGCATTGGATGGAGTAAGCAATAAAACATATACACTCAATATCAAGCGCAACAGTGATAGTTCAGGCGGATCGAGTGGCAATGGAAACTCAGGTGGTTCCAGTTCTGGTGGAAACAGTGCCAATACACCAGTGACTAATCCCGTTGTAACTCCCCCATCTAAAGGTGCTCAGGTGCTCGTGAACGGTAAAGCCGAGAACGCTGGAATCTTAACTACTACTGAAGTGAACGGGCGAAAAGTTGTAACCCTTACAGTGGACGCAGCTCTCATTGCACAAAAACTTCAAACCGAGGGGAACAACGCCATTGTCACGATCCCTGTAACAGGTAATAGCCAAGGAGATCTGGTTATTGGTGAATTGACGGGCCAGACAGTCAAACTCATGGCTGAGAAACAAGCCGTATTGGTGCTGCAAACGGATATTGCCTCGTACACGTTACCTGCACAGCAGGTTAATATTGAGCAGCTCGCGCAGCAACTAGGTGTGAATTCTGACAATTCCTTGGAGAACATCAAACTGCAAATTGAAATTTTACAGCCGACAGAAGCAGTCATACAGACAGCACAATCAGCAGCTCAGCTAAATGGATATGCTCTTCTGGGATCACCAGTTGATTTCAAAGTAACAGCCACCTTCGATGGCAAATCCGTGAGTGTGGATAAGTTCAATAGTTATGTATCGCGTACGATTGCATTACCAGGAAACGTTGATCCTAACCAGATCACCACAGGTGTTGTCGTGGATGCAGAAGGAACTGTACGTCATGTACCTACAAAAATTACTCAGGTCAATGGGGTATACCATGCACAGATTAACAGCTTGACCAACAGTGTGTATGCCGTTATCTGGCACCCGCATATTTTCAACGATGTGGCGCAACACTGGGCCGAGACAGAAGTAAATGATATGGGTTCACGTATGGTTATTGAAGGCATCACGGACACAACCTTTGAACCGAACCGTGGAGTTACACGTGCAGAGTTCGCGGCCATAATGGTACGTGGATTAGGAATAAAACTTGGAGAACAGATTAACTCTTTCCAAGACGTGAATGGAAGCGAATGGTACTCGGATGCTGTGAATACGGCGGCTAGCTATGGATTAATCGATGGTTATGAAGATGGAACATTCCGACCACAGACACAGATTACTCGTCAGGAAGCGATGGCACTTATTGCACGAGCGATGTCAGTGACTGGAATGGAAACAGCTGCATCTGCCGCGAACATTCAGCAATGGTCTGATTACGCAGATGCTGAGCAGGTAGCAAATTGGGCGAAAGAAGCAGTAGCGGCCAGCATCTCCACTGGACTGGTGTCTGGACGTGGACAAGATACTATTGCTCCGAATCAATCGATTACCCGTGCCGAAACAGCTGTAATTATACGCAGATTACTTCAACAGTCTGGTCTGATTTAGACAGCCCCAACGTATAAGTACGAAATTGCGAAATAATGACTAATGAAACAGGCAGTGCGAGGTTGTGCGTTGCCTGTTTTTTTGTGGATGAAATTAAAGTCTAATCAACTCTTATTGAAATTCTTATAGGCCAAAATATATTTTTCTTTTTTTATTTACAGAACATATGTTCTTATATTATAATTGGAAATAACAAGTAGTAGAAAAGAAGTGAACTATTACGATCATTCCTCTTCTTCTTTAGTTTGTTGATAGCAACAAACAGGACAAGCCCGCTCCAAAATTAGGTATAATTTATGGGTTTTGCAGGAAACCTAAGGCCATAAACCAAATAAGCCCTATGCAATGCAGTCTGCTACAGAAGTAATTACAAGCAATGAGTTACTGCAATGAATTGCGATCATGATTAGAGGGTGTCTTGCTTAACACGATGGCACCAGGTCAACGAGTAGAAGCAGTTTTATTTTAGCGAAAATGAGCAACAAAAAAGCCCCTGCCTTGGGCGGCGGGGCCTATGGAATACTGCCGATTCAGCGGCAGGTTTGATGATGTGTTCAGAAATTAAGCAAGATATTGAGGCTTTTCGTAGAACGCCTCTTTTTCAAGGATGACCTTATAAGGTCTTTCCTTGCCCTTCAGGGAGGGCCCAATGGTCGTTAGCGGTACGGCCGGCTTGTGGAAACGATCTTCTTCCTTGGGTTCCGGAACCGGTCGTGATGATTCGGGCGCAGAACTGAGGCGTACCTTTTTTTCGTTGCCCCAGCGCTTGCTTATTTTTTTCGTTTCCGGTTTCATTCCGGTTCGCCTCCTAACAAATCGTTGATGGCGTTGAACAGTTGACGATTCTGTAGGTCAATCTGCTGAAATACCGCCTCATCCGCTTCAATATGTCCAATAATGTGAACGGTGATTACATACCTCTTGGCTACAGGATAGCATAGCAGATACTCTTTCTCAAGGTAATCATCATACAGGTTGATCTTGATCTTGTTCTCCCGGTAAGAATCAATCACCAGGATGCGCTTGGGATCATCCGGTTGTTTGTCGTCGTTAGCGGACAAGTCATACTTTCTTCCCGGTTCTCCAACATTACCACATAATTGCTCAATATAACCACTGTCATCTGTACGGTATATGGCTGTGCCACGTACGGCAAATGGAGGATGAGAGACAAAGGCGGTACGCAGGGCATCACTCATTCGCTCCAGCATCTTGGCATCTGCTTTGCGGGTGCGCAGCAATTCCCTAAAGAACCGCAGCAACTTAAGCAGTTGTAACCTCGCTTCTCCCTCAGTGCGTTTATGCTTCTCAATAATGTTCTCCAATTCTGGATCACTCCAGCGTCCTTGTTCCTCAATACTGTCTGCAATCTTGGAACATGCCACGGACACGGCTGGTGCCCACTTTCCGTCAGAACGGATTTCATATACGAGTGGATTTAACCCCAGCAGATCTGTGGGCATACGCAATCCTTCGACCTTGGTTGTGTCCTTGATGTCTGTAATATCCTCAGGAAGAATGAAAAAAATACGTTTTCGTCCCAGACGACCCATAAACAGACCCATTTCCAGCATTGTATTATCCCGGACCGACGCGTAGTACTTCCCGCGAATTTTGGATATATCATCCGGATGAAAAATAAAAATGGCAAAGTCAGTCGTACGGACCTCTACTTCCAGATCGTCCATGGTATAGCTGCTTGGATTAAAAACCCCGGAATACCAAGGGGTAACTTCGGCTGAAAAACGTAAGTTTTCGTGTACTGCGGCTGCAATCGGCTTCGCTTCCAGCGAGCAGCCAATAAAGACTCTTGGCTTTAACGTTTTCATCAATCCGCCTCGCTTAAACGGTAGTGGGATTCAATTGTTATATTATACCATAAACAGCAGGGTAAGTATGGAAACGTTTGAACTGGACAAAGAATAAAGCCGATTACGTTTGCTATAGTGTATGTTTGAAAGGAAAATGATTCCTTTAAAAAGGGCCAAAAAATAAAAAAAGGCCCCAATTTGTCACAGTTGGGTGACTGACAGTTATTTTTGGAAGCTTCGGTCATAGAATAAAGGAGCAGGTTGCACCATTAGCAAGCATTGCTTATCCTGGTGTTGCCGTATGACTGCTGGAGCAGTCCAAAGGCTGCTTTATGCCTGTTTTTGAGGGGTCGGCTGTTTAGACCCGGTCACGTTGGTGTTATATAATAGAAGAACAAGCAAGTTAGCTTTGGTGTTTAAACTGAATGAACTTGCAACTGCTGTAAGTTGGATTTACAATTTACACAGGAACGAAGAGTGCAGAACCCATCTGTAGAAGCGAAGCGTTCGCCTGAAAGCTTTTTGAATGAAAGTAGCTTGGGAAGCATAAGCTATCATCGGATTTTCCCCAGAGGGAAAATGGAATTCCAAAAATCCGGGGATAACCGCGATCGAAAGAGGGTACTGTAATCCAAGTGTAAGTGTACAATTAAATGTTCAAGCTTATGCATTGTAGTTATTTTTCAGTTTAACTGAGCACAGCTAACCACAACAGAACAGAAAGGATCAGGATACCATGAGTTCCCGAAGGACAATCTCCCCAAGGACGATCTGGAAACGTTACGATCTCTCATACACATAGCGCCCCTTGTAGAGTACACCAACCGGTTCAAAAAAACGGCTGACTCTGCGAAAGAGGGGATTGGAATGAATATTCGAAGGACGTACACGATGAGTTCTTCCAGGCTTACCTTTTGCAGGGTACGGTCGGTCTAAAAACCAACCTACAAACTGCGAGGGAACCTGAATGAAGAGAACATCGTTAACCTTACAACACGTTAAAACAGAGGCGATCAAATTCGCCATTATGCTACTCGGTACATTTATTTTAGCTTTTGCTTATTATCACATTAACTTTCAGAATCATTTATCGGAGGGCGGATTTGTTGGTCTGGCCCTGCTCGGAAAATACGCAACAGGCTTATCACCTGCTATCGGTATGTTGTTACTGGACATTCCGGTCATGATCCTGGCTTGGTTCCTCAAAGGCTGGAAATTCATGATTCAGGCATTGCTTGGCGTCGCTGCATTTTCCCTATTCTATGACGGCTTTGAACGATACTCCACACTGGTATTGTCGTTTAACGGAAATCTGTGGATTCCGGCAGTTCTATCCGGTGTATTGACAGGGGTAGGCGCTGGGATCGTGCTTCGATTCGGCGGAGCGACAGGCGGCGATGATATTCTCGCCGTGCTGGTTAGCCGCTGGAAGGGATGGAAGCTGGGAACCGTTTTCTTTGTCAGCGATGCTTTTGTATTGGGATTGTCGCTTTTCTTTCTTCCGGTAAAAGAAACTTTATATACGATTCTGGCCGTATGGATTGCCAGCAAAGTCATCACGTACGTCGTTAGTGTTCCGGCTCGCGGAACCGTGGTTACAACTTCAGCTGTGAAATTGCCGATGCCATCGGCTGCAGCCAAGGCGGTTAACGCTGCTGCTATTTCACAACGGACTACGGTGGCTAGAGGGGTATCCAATTAACCATACGTTTCAGAACAACCATAACCTGTATGCATCATATTCAGGTCTTGATCGTTAACGTTCATATAAAATCCCTTTTGTCTGCTTTTCAGCAGCAAAAGGGATTTTGTTGTTTTCCGATTCATTCAGGGCTTGATCGAAGAAGCAATCTGACCATCCTGATTATGGATAATCGCTCGAATATTTTGTTTGCTACTCAGTTCTTTGGCCTTATCTACAGCTTCTGCCTTAGTATCAAATGTGTACAGATAGGTAGACTTTCCTTCTTCCTTGATCGCCCAACCGGAGTCGGTAGGTACTACATGGATGTTATCATGACTTTTGGACGAAGAAACGGGCTCGGAATGACGACGATCCGTGGAAGACGACTTTTTAGGGTTGGAATTATCGGAAGAAGTTGTGGAGTCCGATTTTGAACTTTCCGGTGCGGGATGATTTTCATCCCATTCTTCCGCCTTAGCTGTCGCTATGGCAATCGAGCGTCCTTCCTCATACCCGTCATCGAGCAGAGCATTGGCAATCTCAATTGCTTTATGTCTGACACGTGGTTCCAGGTTCTTCATGGATACCGGATAATCCTGTTTGTTCCAAGGCATATGAACCCCTCCTGTACAATAATGGATTAGTTGTATATTACCCTGTGAGGAGAGGGATAAACGATGAATATCCGAGGTCGTAAGTGCATTTACCGATGACCTATATAAATTGAAATAAACATTTACACGAAACGGAGAGGACAGAAAAAACCTGAAGAAGCGAAGCGTTCGCCTTTATCCCCGGATTTACCCCTTTCTAAAAGGAATCAAAAATCTGGGGATAACAGCGATCGGAAGGTTGTTCTGTCATCGGAGTGTCCGGTGTAAACATTCTTTATTTCAACTTATATAAAAGGATCTCGTTCCTATACTTTTGCAAGCTGGAGGCGTATAATGCTGTCCATGAAAGAAATAAATTCAATAAGAGGAAGATAAAGGAGTACATACATATGTTTAGTCTTAGCCTGGCAATCCCTATGTTGTTCACTATGCTGATTCATGCCGCAGACAGCTTGTCATACGCGCTCCGCCTCGGTGGATTACGCACCCGCAGAATCGCGCTGGCCATTTCATTGGCAGGTATCTTGCTGTTGGTTTCTCGAACCTCGAATATGGCCCAGGGGCCAATGGTAGGTAATCTGGTGGATACTGCAACACGTGGAGCCAATCCACACTTTGCAGCACAGCTGCACTGGTTGATGGGTGCGGCAACGATTGGAACGGCATTAGCCATATTGTGTTTTCCAACCATGGTGAAGCTCTCGTCGAGAATGGTTGTACATTTTGAAGCAGCCGGTTCTATCCCAGCAATGGTTCGCGGTATGCTGAAGCGAAGCAAGATTAGAAATGCAACGTATTACATCACTCCGCCATCCTGGAAGATGGCCAAACGATTGGTACAACATGGGATGCCAAGACGGTTAATGTTGCTTAATGTAGCGGTAACCGCAATCTATACCACAGGTGTCCTGTCCAGCTTATATGCAGCGTACCTTTACCCAGGGCAGGCTGTAGCTGCATCCCAATCAACCGGGTTAATTAACGGAATAGCGACTATTTTGTTAACCATCCTGATTGATCCGCGGATTTCCTTGCTCAGTGACCGATCATTACGTGGCGAGATCCGTTTGGATCGCATGAATCAGATTTATGGCTGCATGCTGGTATCTCGTTTATTCGGTACAATGGTGGCACAGTTGTTATTAATTCCATTTGCGTACTGGATCGGTTGGATCGTAAGTATGATGTAATTGTAATGTACAACAAAAAGAGCAGCGGGATCATCCCACTGCTTTTTTTTGTATTAAAACTTATTGGAAAAGGACGGCGTACTCACCGTATCCTTCTTTTTGCAAGTCTTCTTTGGGTACAAAACGAAGTGCCGCAGAGTTGATGCAATAACGCATTCCACCTGCTTCGGCAGGACCATCGTTGAACAGGTGACCCAGATGGGAATCGCCCTCACGACTTCTCACTTCGGTACGAATCATGAAGTGGCTGAGATCGGTTTTTTCCTTCACGTTGTGGTCACGCAATGGACGTGTGAAGCTCGGCCAGCCGCAGCCGGAGTCGTATTTGTCGGTAGAACTGAACAATGGCTCGCCAGATACGATATCCACATAGATACCGTCACCGTGGTGATCCCAGAATTCGTTATGGAATGCGGGCTCGGTCGCGCTGTTCTGCGTAACTTCATATTGAAGCGGCGTCAAACGCTCTTTCAGCCCGTCTTTATCCACGTTACCGGTCCAGTTGCGTTCGATGAAATCTACACGTCCAGAACCTTTGCTGTAGCGTTTGTAATGGGCAGGGTTCTTCCGGTGATAATTTTGATGATGTTCTTCCGCTTCATAGAACGGTTTGGCTGGCAAAATGGGAGTGAAGATTGGTTTGTCAAAACGTCCGCTTTGTCCCAGCTCCGCTTTGGAAGCTTCCGCAATCTGGCGCTGTTCTTCGCTGTGATAGAAGATGGCCGTCTGATAGGAAGATCCACGGTCATGGAATTGCCCGCCTGTATCCGTAGGATCAATCTGCTGCCAGAACAGTTCAACCAGTTTCTTATAAGGGAAGATGGCAGGGTCGAACGTAATTTGTACAGCCTCTACATGTCCTGTTGTCTCCGAGCAGACCTCTTCATATGTTGGATTCTCGGTATGTCCTCCTGTATAACCCGATACGATCTTATGAATACCGGGCAGTTCTTCAAAGGGGGATACCATACACCAGAAGCATCCGCCTGCAAAAGTTGCTAACTCACTTGAATGTTGTTCCATGCTATAGTCACTCCATTTCTGATGAAGATTTAGCGCTCGTGTTCGAGCTCCAGCAATCTACCGTTTTATTAAAACTTGTTACACAAGCATTAGGCTTGCTCTTCTATTATATCCTGAATTGGCAAGCCAACCAAGCCGGAATGAAAACAAGCTGAATCTGAACGGTTTGCGCATTCTGAATTCAGGCTTTGTTGCGTGATCGAAAGCGAAATAAGAGCAATACAATGGCCATGAGCACCAGATATCCGGCAAGAATCCCCAGGCTCAGCCAGATTGAGGTTTCAGCCTGTGCACCTGCATAGGCAAATACAAAAATCGCTGGCATTTTCCCAATGGCCGTGGCAAGCATGAAGACCCAGAATGGCGTGTACGTTATACCTGCGTAGATATTAACGGCCATCTGAGGCACGATCGGCAACAGTCGCATCGACATGACACCCATGAACGGATGTGCTTCCATCCATGTGGTAAAACGGTTTAGACCCCGAATGCGTTCGAGGTACGATCTCGCCTGATGTCTGAAGATGGTTCTTGCTCCGCCATAAACGAGCATGGCTGCAAGTGTGGTGCCAAGCCAGCATATCCAGGCTGCCGTGGTGGTACCGTAACTGTAACCAAAGGCGATAATAACAAACTTATAAGGAATGACAGGCACAAGAGCAAACAATGTTGCCATGGCGAGTAACAGCGGAATGGACTGATGAAGATCGGTCCAGGCCAGCAGTTCATATCTGTAAATAAACGTGACTCCTGCAAGTAAAACATATAACAGAAGCCATAACCATTTTCGCAAAATCCCAAACGCTCCTTTCAGATCAGGCAGGTCTGGTCGTGTCCCGATCTGTACTGCTGTTCCTCCTAAGTTTACCACGTTCGCCCATTGTCTGAACAATTCGTGCGAAGTCTGCTGCAATCACTGGCAAGTTGCTGTCTGAAGGGTTACACTATAGGACGTGGAAATATAGAACCGAACTGAAGGTGGAATGATCATCATGGAAACAACCCAACGTAAACGAGTTGCAATTATCGGCCTCGGCGATATTGCACGTAAAGTATATTTGCCGCTGTTAACAGCTCATCCGAACGTGGAGATTGTAGGCATTATGAACCGATCTCCGGAGCCGGTCAAAGCCGTTCAAAAGGCGTATAGATTAGAACGGGGAACAACGGATCTGAAAGAACTGTTGTCCTGGGATCTGGATGCGGTGTTTGTACATACAGCAACGGAAGCACACTTTGATATTGTCATGCAGTGTCTGGAACAGGGATTAGCCGTGTACGTAGACAAGCCATTATCCTATACGATTCGGGAGTCGGAAGAGATGACTGCTTTTGCCGAGGCACAAGGGCTGTTGCTGGCAGTGGGCTTCAACCGCAGATTCGCACCGATGTACCAAAAAGCGAAAGAATGGATGCAGGGTGGAAAAGGCTTTGAGTCCCTGACAGTGACCAAACATCGTACAGGCATTCAGGATCGTCCTGCGGCAGAAACCATCTATGATGATCTCATCCATATGCTGGACCTGATGTTGTGGTACTCAGATCATAATGTGGAGTTGCTTCATCAATGGATTCGGAAGAATGATCTGGACAGACTGCTGCATGCAACCGGAACGGCCAAGCTGGGCAGAACAGCCTACGGTCGATTCGATATGGTGCGTGAAGCTGGGGCAGATCTGGAGAAGATCGAATTGCATGGTGGTGGACGATCTGTTGAAGTGGTGAACATGGACACGATCAGCTGCATGGAACAGGGGAGTCTGGAAACCAAAGAAACGTTCGGGAGCTGGGACACCGTGTTAACACGCAGAGGTTTTAGCGGAGCAGTTGATAATTTCCTGGCTTGTCTGGACTCACCTGATGATTGCCTGATCAGTGCAAGTCATGTCATGGACAGTCATGAACTGGCGGAACAATTGATTCGCAAATAATTGCAGAATACACATACGGAGGAATACAAGTCATGGATGAATATGAAAAGGAACGTAATAAACAGATCGAGGAAGCTGTTATAGAAACCTATAAACAGGAAGAAGAGATGATGATCCTCGTATTTGCCCAGTGGTGTGTCAATAATGGTTTGGACCCGGAAGAGATGTACCGGCAAGCCTACCCGAATCAGCAGAGCAATGAGCGTTTGCAGCAGGTGCAGAAGCTGATTGTATCCAAGGAGGAAGCCGGTGAGATCCCGGATGATACGGTACTTGGCGTGTTGTCCATGTTTGGCAATGAAGATATGGCGATGGTTGTATCCGAGGCCATAGCCGCGCGCAAATAAGTTCAACTTACGTATACTGCTATGATTACATCTGTTCCCGGTGAATAACGCGGAATTCCTTCGGGGACATGCCGAACCGGGAACGGAATACCCGATGAAAATAGGTATAGTTGTTAAAGCCGGAAGACTCAGACACTTGCTCCAGGGTCATAGGGCTGAAAATAATCCGTTCCCTGGCCATATTCAGCCGTACGTCAAGCGTGTATTGCATGATGCTTTTGCCAAACGCTTCTTTGAAGAGATGAACACCCCGTGAAACACTGATGCCAATATGTGTTGCCACATCATCGAGCTTGAATAAAGAGGAAGCGTTTTCTTCAATGTAGTTTTTGATCTCATAAGCCACGTAATTGGTGTTGGTTATCGTTGGATGCTCCGCGAGCAGACGATCCACTTCGAGACATAAAATTCGCATATAATAACTTGAAATTTCCGGATAAGGATTGGAGATGCGGCGCTGCTCCAGTACGAGCTGTCGAAACAGGACCAAGAGACTTTCCGTCAGTTCGACTTTGATTCGGGTCGGCCGTTTGTGACGTTTCCACCACTCATCCACCCAGGAACCATTAAAGAAGATGTGATAGTCGCCACTCTCTACCAGTCGTTCTCCCATCGGATTGGTTTCATTGTCTATTCTCAGCTCATAGGGCTCGTCAGGATCAAAAAGAAGCAGATCGCCCGCATCCACCAGGGACATGTCCCCGTCTATGCGTGCACGGCAACGTCCGTCTGTTTGCAGTCTTAACAGGTAGTTCTTCACCCCTTCAGGCTGCACCATAGCGTAGGGTTTACGATGAAATGAAAAGCCTGCTGTAAGAACTTGGCAGGTTTGATCTGTCGGCATGGGCATACTCCTTGCAATTTGAAAATTATGACCAGATAGTTCATGTTTCAATCATATTATTCATTTTAATTGAAGCTGAAACGGAATACCATAGTATTAGATTTAAGGAACAGGAAACATCGAACAAAACATATGTATCTCAACCATTCAAACGCAGATTTTCACCATGCGTAAGGAGATGAACGTCACAGTGGAGAAAATGAAAGCAGGCATCATCGGGTGTGGTAACATCAGCGCCATCTACTTGGAAAATCTCAAAAACAACCCGGTCATTGAAGTCGTGGCTGTTGCGGATTTGATTCGTGAACGCGCTCAGGAACGGGCAGATGAATTTAATATCGCAAACGTTTACAATGTAGATGAGTTGCTGCAAAATAACGAAATTGAACTTGTGTTGAACCTTACGGTTCCTGGCAGTCACGCGATGACCGATCTGGCTGCACTCGAAGCAGGCAAACATGTGTATGCCGAGAAGCCGCTGGCAATTTCTCTTGAGGATGGTCGCAAGGTTGTTGAGTTGGCTGAGGAAAAGGGATTGTATGTTGGTTCTGCACCGGACACCTTCCTTGGTTCAGGCATACAGACAGCTCGTAAAGCCATTGAGGATGGGCTGATTGGCAAGCCGGTTGCAGCGACTTCATTCTTTATGGGTGGAGGACCAGAAGCTTGGCATCCTAATCCGGAGTTCTTTTATGTTGCAGGCGGCGGACCCATGTTTGATATGGGACCTTACTACCTGACCGCTCTGATTACGCTGCTTGGACCGATTCGCAGAATCAGCGCCTCGGCAGGCATACAGATTGCAGATCGCAAGATTGGCTCTGGGCCGAAGGAAGGCACAGCACTACAAGTAGAGACGCCTACTCACTTGGCAGGAACCATTGATTTTGCAGAAGGTGCCATTGCAACCATGATCACCAGTTTTGATATTCGCGGAGCTTCGGATCTGCCACGTATTGAAATCTATGGTACAGAAGGTACGCTTAGTGTACCGGACCCCAATTATTTTAACGGGGAAGTGAAGGTTCGCAGATACGGTCAAGATACTTGGGAGACGGTCAAACCAGTCTTCGAAAGTGGACAAAACGAACGTGGCATCGGCGTAACGGAAATGGTTGAATCCATTCGTGCTGGACGGGAACACAAAGCCAGTGGCAAGCTTGCTTATCACGTACTGGAAGCCATGCATTCATTCCAGCGTTCTTCACTTGAAGGCAAGCACATACATCTGGAGAGCAGCTATGATTCTTTTGCAGTAACTCGCACAGTTCAAACTGAGATTGAAACCGTGGAATCCCACTAGTCTGAGTAAAAAGTATTCGAAGCTTGATGCTCTTACGAGTGAAGCAGAATAACCAGTATTCTTACGTTCAATTTCAGGATAGAAACACTCTCGATTTTCCACACTAATCAAACAGGCATGTGATCTGAACGGTAATTGTAGTTCAATATTCATGAATTCAGCAATCATACGATATCTAATCCAGGGAGGAATTGCACTTGAAACTCGGCGTATTTTTGGTACTATTCGGAGGACGTAAATTGGAGGATGCTCTTGATTATGTAGCATCCAAGGGATTAAAAGCAGTAGAGATCGGAACAGGCGGACATCCAGGCAATGCACATTGTAAGCCAGATGAGTTGTTAAGCAATCCTACAGCACTGAAAAATTTCAAAAATGCAGTGGAATCACGTGGTTTGACGATCAGTGCACTTAGCTGTCACGGTAACCCGCTACATCCGCAAAAGGATATTGCCAAAGGATTTCACGATGATTTTGTTAAAACGGTAGAACTGGCTGAGAAGTTGGAAGTACCTGTAGTGAATACTTTCTCCGGTTGTCCGGGAGACCATGAGGATGCCAAATATCCGAACTGGCCTGTTGCACCATGGCCAAATGACTTCCAGGAGATCCTGAAGTGGCAGTGGGAGAACAAAGTTATCCCTTACTGGACAGAGTGGGGGAAATTTGCAGCAGATCGTAACGTAAAAGTTGGATTGGAGCTGCACGGTGGATTCTCCGTTCATACTCCAGCAACGTTGCTGAGATTGCGTGAAGCAGCAGGTGAAGTGATCGGAGCCAATCTGGACCCAAGTCACATGTGGTGGCAAGGTATTGATCCGGTTCAGGCAATTCACATCTTGGGACGTGAAGGAGCTATCCATCACTTCCATGCAAAAGATACAACAATTGATCCGGTAAACGTGAACAAACACGGTGTAACGGATATGCAGGACTATACCAATATGCTGGATCGGGCTTGGCAGTTCCGCTCGGTTGGTTATGGACATGATAACAAGACTTGGGCAGATATTATGAGTGCCTTGCGTCTGGTCGGATATGATTATGTAGTAAGTATTGAGCACGAAGACGGTCTGATGTCGGTTGAAGAAGGATTCTCTAAAGCCGTGCAAAATCTCCAGCAAGTATTAATCGAAGAACCGCTGGGCGATATGTGGTGGGTTTAGAGCTACACTAGGGGGAAATTGAATATGATCAACGTCACCATTTGGAATGAATTTGTCCATGAGAAAATTCACGATGAAGTAAGGGAAGTCTACCCGGATGGTCTGCATCGAGCACTGGCTGACGGACTTGGCGGCGAAGGCTTTGCTATTCGTACAGCTACACTGGATCAGCCTGAACACGGATTAAGTGATGAAGTGCTGAATTCCACAGATGTGCTCATATGGTGGGGACATATGGCACATGATCGCGTAAGCGATGAGATCTCACAGAAGGTCGCGCAGCGAGTGCTGAACGGGATGGGAATGATTGTGCTCCATTCAGGTCATTTCTCCAAACCATTTAAAGCGCTGATGGGAACCAGCTGCGATCTGAAATGGCGTGTAGCTGACGAGCAGGAAATTGTATGGTGTGTTAACCCATCTCATCCGATTGCGGATGGCATCGAAGGCAAGATTGTATTGGAAAAAGAAGAGATGTACGGCGAATTCTTCGATATTCCAGTACCAGATGAACTGGTGTTTGTAAGTAACTTCCAGGGTGGGGAAGTATTCCGGAGCGGATGTACGTTCCGGCGTGGTGAAGGTAAAATCTTTTATTTCCGACCAGGTCATGAGACGTATCCGACCTATTACAAGCCGGAAATATTAAGAGTGATCAGCAATGCTGTTAAATGGGCATATCCTGCCCGCAGTTTTAAGCCGGAATTTGGCAAGAGCGAACCTGTAAGACCATTTGGTGGCGTGCTGGTCTAATTCACTAACTCAATCGTGAAATGGAAATTATAAGTTTCATTCAAAAAGAACCCTTCTCCGAGTCGATGATGACTGTGGCAGTTGGGTTCTTTTTGGGTAAGATAGTACTATGGGGAAGTTATACGATATTTCCCATGGTTACGACGCAGCGTGTAATGTATACTGGGATGTATGATCCATTTTGGATGTTATGCTTCTAAAATTTAAACTTTTTAGTTGCAGGCGTTTTCTTTGAAGCTTAAATATGTTATTATGAAATATACTAACAAAATGTAAGTTGATTTGAGTGATCTCTAAAGAGGTGATTAATGTGGAAGGTCAAGACTTGCGGATGTGTCCGCGTTTCGAGACGGCGTTTTCTTTTTTGGGCAAGCGCTGGAATGGTTTAATTATTCAAACGTTGATGAGTGGTTCGAAGCGATTCAAGGATATCTCCAATCTGATTCCATCCATGAGTGATAAGATGTTATCCGAACGGATGAAAGATCTGGAGAGTGAAGGTATTCTGGTTCGTCACGTCTATCCCGAGACGCCAGTTCGTATTGAATATGAACTGACGGAGAAAGGTAGAGCGCTCCAGCCCGTCATGAATCAAATTCAAGACTGGGCTGAGCAGTGGGTTGACTAACGTATAAGCATCACCCACTTTTGTTACATGAATGACATAGACTCCTGATTTCCGTGGAAATCAGGGGTTTTTGTCTTAAGTATTAGGTTGATCGGCGTTTTTCTCTTGGGCTATGCACATGTTGTCATGAGTTGTAGTATAATCTATAGAAAATGGCCACAGACGGCCGGAGCGAAGGAGGCCCACTTGTCATGAGAGAAGAAAGCTTATCCCGTGAAGTACGCTACGGCAAAGAAGATATTGCAGAACTTGAGAGCGCATCCATTCAGGTCCATCTAATTTATAAAAAAGCTGCGGAGTTGTTCAAGCGCACCGCATATTCCCGTTCAATTAAGGATGATCTTGCCGAAGTGAATACGCATTCTGTGAACAGCGATGGTCCGAGATTAGCTCCGGCGGTGCTGCAAAAATGGATTCAAACGTCCAGGGGCTGGAAGTGTATCGGATGTGAGCTGGGACAACCTGATTCAACGACTTCTCAGATGGAAGAAACCATCCAGGGTAAGCGGTTGGTTCTGGATGTGGGAGAAGGTCGGCTGGTTCAGGCAGAAATGCTGATTCAGGCGGTTGTTTGGTCACAATATGAGAAGATTCGAATGTTTGCACCATGGCTGGGTGATGAACCCTTTTACAGCGTGCAGGAACTGGATGTCATTGCCCGTTATATTGTGCCTACCTATTTTTCGGAACGACCTTTGCATGAGCAAGGGAAGGTGTTCAAGGTACATCAACAATATGGGCAGATTCCTTTGTATCAGGAGTATGTAGACGCACCTTCATGCTGCGTGCAGGTGGACGGTGGATTGCTTGAAGGGCGATTGCTGACAGGTGTATACGTATCTGAGGAGCAGTTCTTTGGGCTTAATCCATATCTGAAAGATGGCGATGGAGGACGGACATATATGCAGGCTAGTGTCCAGTGATAACGGAACCAATGAGAACATAAAAATGATTTAGATTGGAGAGCCTGTGTGCAGGCTCTCTTTGTTGTATAAGCCCTCTCTGGAGGGCACGCGCAATAAAAGTAACGGCTTTGACACTTTTTTTTGCCGAAGGTTGTGCCATAATAGAGGTTATGGACAACAGGGTGAATGATTTTACGCAGGGTGGTGTTACCTACATGATGAAGAAAATCCCCGGTTACATAGGTGTATGTTTGCTCCTACTGGCGATCTTGGCTGGTTGTAGTGAGACACAGCCTTCTGAGCAGCCAATTGTCAAAGAGACAGAAACAGCGAATACAATCACAGTGGCTGTAGATGGCAGTACGTTTTTGCCTGATGCAACAAAGTCCATTAAGCGAGATTTTAGTGAGGGTTTGACACTCAAAAAAGCATTACTCAATAGCGGACTGGTCGATTTTACGGCAGATGGCAAACGGATTCAATCCGTCGGTGAAGTTTCTCTGGATTCTTCGCTTAGCTGGGCTGTCAAATTGAATGGCAAGGATATTGAGCAGGAAGATTGGGACATGGAACTTCATGCCAAAGATGAAGTGATCATTTACGTGAAAGCCGCTGACAGTGGGGGGGATGGCGTTGCATATCAGACAACGTTACTCAAGGTTAGCGGTGGAAACATTATGCCAACCCTTAATCGTCAATATGCCGGCGTCTACGTTCAAGAGTGCACAGTTCGTGATGTGTTGAAGTCCAGCGGCATTGTAAGAATGTCGGAGAATAACAAATTTGTTGTTTCGGTCGAGAATGTTACGCCTCGTATGAATGAGCGATGGGTCATTATGGTGAATGACAAAGAATTAATGGAAAATGGTCTGGACATGAAATTGAATCCACGTGATGCGGTAAAGCTTGAATTGACCAATGCATCCTAAGTATACCAAGAAGCCCAATCTCTTTTTAGAGAACTGGGCTTTTTTTCATTAAATATATAAGCAACATCCGATTAGCATAGTCAAATATTAAATACGACAGATCTCGTTCGGGCAAAGTTCACAGTGACAGATTCCTTGCAGCATCTTCAGATCTTTGATGACAATCATGCCATTGTCATATTCAATCCCATCTTTCTTACGCAGGTCGCTTAACATGCGGTTTACACTTTCACGAGTGGCTCCAATCATATTGGACAGGTCCGTGTGGGTAATTTTTTTGTGAATAATGACATGCTCTCCATGCGGCTCACCATACGAATTCGACAACCGAATGAGGGTGGAGCAAAGTGCACCCGGTTTGCCATATAACATGAGATCCCGGAATTTGGTCTGTGTCAACCGGTGGTGGATGCCCATCCATTTCATAAAGTCGATCGCAAAGTCACAATGCTGGCAGATTAACATCTCCAGGTCTTTATGCTCCAGTACACCGATCTCACTATCCTCCAGCACTTCCGCTGAGAAGCTGTGTTTAGAGCCAAAAAAGGGATCAGCCTGCCCAATCATATCACCGGACTGATACATGTACATGATCAGTTCCTTGCCTTCATCCGTGGATTTGGTGATCTGTGCACGGCCCCGTTTCATATAATAAAGTTTGTCAGAGACGTCTCCTTCCCAGTACAGATGTGTACCTTCCGGATAGGTTCTATCTTTCATGGTAACCAGCAAATGGTTGAAATTCGCTTCCGAGAAACAATTGGTATTGCCGCGCTTTTCCAGTACAGTTGTTAGTTCTGTCATAAGTCTATCTCCCCTTTATGTCCATCGGACGACCTTCTGTAGTTTCCAGTAGTCTCCGAGGTTTGCCGCAAACCGTTGCCGTCCTGATCAGGTCATCTCGGCCGGGAGGAAGGACGGTACAAATTGCGGTGGTTCAATTTTTAAGTTCAGTATATACCTAATCTTACCGTTTGAGGGGGAAGGAAAGGGGGCAAAAATGACGAAATTTCAAACATTGTGATAAAATTCACTTTTAGTGGAGAGGATGAATTTTACAGCCCTATATTTTAAATAGGAAGTGGAAATGGTCGTATGAAGGACACTACAAAACTTAAATTAAATTTGTTATACTTTGTGAAAAAAATCACATAATTAAGTTTATTGTCATGTTACGATGTGAATGTAAACGAGAGAGACAAACTAATACGAACCTTTAGGAGGATGAGGGAGATGGCTGTAAAGAACGAAGTCGCCCCAGCAAAAGAACCGACAGCAGGTCAGTATATTCAAACGTTAATCGACAAAGCGAATAAAGCACACGCCGCATTCATGAAGATGGATCAGAAGCAGATTGACCGGATTGTGCAAGCGATGGCGCTTGCGGGTCTGGATAAACACATGATGCTCGCCAAGATGGCCGTAGAAGAAACAGGCCGCGGAGTATATGAGGATAAAATCACCAAAAATATATTTGCAACAGAATATGTGTACCACAGCATCAAGTATGACAAAACCGTAGGTGTGATTGAAGATAACGAGTATGAAAGCTTCCAGAAAATTGCGGAGCCGGTCGGCATCATCATGGGGATTACACCAGTTACCAATCCAACATCAACGACGATGTTTAAAGCACTGATCTCCATCAAGACGCGTAACCCGATCATCTTTGGTTTCCACCCATCTGCACAGAATTGTAGCCGGGAAGCTGCCAAAATCCTGCTGGAAGCGGCTGTGAAACATGGTGCACCAGCAGATTGTATTCAATGGATTGATGATCCTTCCATGGATCGTACAAACGAACTGATGAATCACAATGATGTGGCTCTCATTCTGGCAACAGGCGGATCAGGCATGGTACGTGCAGCGTACAGCTGTGGTAAACCTGCACTGGGCGTAGGACCAGGTAACGTACCTTGTTTCATCGAGAAAAGCGCGGATATCAATCAGGCAGTAACGGATTTGATCCTGTCCAAGTCTTTCGACAACGGCATGATCTGTGCTTCCGAGCAAGCGGTCATCATTGAAGAACCGATCTTCGATCAAGTGAAGAAAAAAATGATTGCAAATGGCTGTTACTTTGTTAACAAAGATGAAGCAGCAAAATTGACAGCAGGTGCGATTAATGCCGAGAAATGTGCGGTGAACCCGGCGATTGTTGGTCAATCTGCGGTGAGCATTGCGAAGTTGTGTGGTATTGAAGTTCCAGCAGGCACCAAAATTCTCGTGGCCGAGATTGAAGGGGTAGGTACAAAATTCCCATTGTCGGCTGAGAAATTAAGTCCGGTACTCGCTTGTTACAAAGTTAAAACGGCAGCAGAGGGAATTGAACGTGCAGCAGAAGTGGTTGCTTTTGGCGGTATGGGTCACTCCTCGGTTATCCATTCCACAAATGAAGAAGTGATTGGCAAATTCGCAGATCGTCTGCAAACTGGACGGATTATTGTGAACTCACCATCCACACACGGTGCCATCGGGGATATTTACAACACAAATATGCCATCATTGACACTGGGATGCGGATCATACGGACGTAACTCGACTTCTTCCAACGTAACCGCTGTGAACTTAATCAATGTGAAAAGGGTGGCTCGCCGTACCGTGAATATGCAATGGTTCAAAGTGCCGAACAAAGTCTACTTCGAAAAAGGGGCAACACAGTATCTTGCCAAAATGCCTGATATCACACGTGTGGCGATTATTACGGATGCCATGATGGTGAAACTTGGATATGTTGAAAAGGTAGAACACTATCTGCGTCAACGCCAAATGCCAGTAGCAATCGAAGTATTCTCCGATGTTGAGCCAGATCCATCCACAACAACAGTAGATCGCGGAACCGAAATGATGCGCCGCTTCCAACCGGACTGCATTATCGCACTCGGTGGTGGATCACCGATGGATGCTGCCAAAGCCATGTGGTTGTTCTATGAATATCCAGACACGGACTTCAACGATCTGAAACAAAAATTCATGGATATCCGCAAACGGATCTACAAATATCCACGTCTCGGCGTAAAAGCGAAATTTGTAGCGATCCCAACCACATCAGGTACAGGTTCTGAAGTAACATCGTTCGCGGTTATTACGGATAAAAATCAAGGTAACACCAAATATCCATTGGCAGATTATGAGCTGACACCAGACGTAGCGATTGTCGATCCGGAGTTCGTATACTCCCTGCCTAGAACAGCCGTTGCCGATACAGGTATGGACGTACTGACTCATGCGATTGAAGCTTATGTATCTGTTATGGCAAATGATTACACGGATGGACTTGCGATCAAAGCAATCCAACTGGTATTCCAATACCTGGAGCAATCTGCGCTGCAAGGAGATAAACTGGCTCGAGAGAAAATGCATAATGCTTCCACCATTGCCGGTATGGCGTTTGCCAACGCATTCCTGGGCATTAACCACAGCTTGGCGCATAAATGGGGCGGTCAGTACCACACCGCACACGGACGCACCAATGCGATCCTGATGCCGCACGTCATTCGTTATAACGCGAAAAAACCGACCAAATTTGCATCGTTCCCGAAATATTCGCACTTTATAGCGGATGAGCGGTATGCCGAAATTGCCCGGATTCTGGGATTGCCTGCACGTACAACAGAAGAAGGCGTAACCAGTCTTATCAATGCCATTCGCAAACTGAACAAAACATTGGGCATTGAAGAATCGTTCCAGGAAATCGGATTTGATGCCAAAGACTTTGAAGCACATGTAGATTATCTGGCTGACCGTGCCTTCGAAGACCAATGTACAACTGCCAATCCGAAGTTGCCGTTGGTAACTGAACTGGCTGATGTATACCGCAACGCTTTCTACGGAAAGTTTGAATAACAAATCTAGAACGAAGCGTGACTTACGGCAAGAAGATCAGGGTTCCCCGAGAGGGGAGCCCCGATTGCCGTCTTACACACAATAACGAGAGGGCAGAAAAATAGGAGAGCAAAGCACCTGTTTTTCAGAATTTATTCTAAGATTTAGTTTGCTCCGAGCATAGAGGAGCAAAGGGCTCTAAAGAGATGGCATGGAATCCGTGACGTGGCTGTTTGAGTCAGATGTTCGCACAATAACGAGAGGGCAGAAAAACAGAAGAGCGAGCATCTGTTTTTCAGGAAATGGTCCTAAATCCTTGTTTGCTCCGAGCATAGAGGAGCAAAGGGTTCTAAAGAGGTGGCATGGAATCCGTGACGTCGCTGTTTGAGTCAGATGTTCGCACAATAACGGAGAGGGCAGAAAAACAGAAGAGCGAGCACCTGTTTTTCAGGAAATGATCCTAAGTCCTTGTTTGCTCCGAGCATAGAGGAGCAAAGGGTTCTAAAGAGGTGGCATGGAATCCGTGAGGTGGCTGTTTGAGCCAGATGTTCACACAATAACGGAGAGGGCAGAAAAACAGAAGAGCGAAGCACCTGTTTTTCAGGAAATGATCAAAGTCCTTGTTTGCTCCGAGCATAGAGGAGCAAAGGGTTCTAAAGAGGTGGCATGGAATCCGTGAGGTGGCTGTTTGAGCCAGATGTTCACACAATAACGGAGAGGGCAGAAAAACAGAAGAGCGAAGCACCTGTTTTTCAGGAAATGATCAAAGTCCTTGTTTGCTCCGAGTTTAAGGGAGCAATGGTCCTAAAGAGGTTACACGGAATCCGTGATGAGGTTGTTTGATCCAGATGTTCACACAATAACGGAGAGGGCAGAAAAAACTGAAGATGCGGAGCGTTCGCCTTTATCCCCGGATTTTCCCCTTTGAAAAATAAAATCGAAAAAATCCGGGGATAACAGCGATCGGAAGTTGTTCTGCCCGCGCAGTGGCTAAGTGTGAATTTACAGGGTTCATTGGGACACAGCGCAGGTGGAGTGAGTTAGTTCACTGACTTTGTGACAAAAATCACAGATGATGAAAGCCCCAAGTCGTATACTGAAAATGTAAGAAAAACATTCATTCCGCGGTTCCGGTTCCCAAGTAGAGAGAACATGTTCCGGTTTATGTGAAACAATTCACATTAATCGCGGCTCTGGGCACACAATGATACGAATGAAGCAAGATGTTATGTGTCCAGAAATCCAAATTAGTGGAGGGATTACGATGTCGGTGATTGAAAAAGATGTCAAACAACAAACAGGCTGGAGAAACTTTACCAAAGGAACATGGACCAAATCCGTAGACGTGAATGATTTTCTGGCACACAACTTGTCTCCGTATTACGGTGATGATGCATTTCTCGCAGATGCAACCCAGAATACCAAAGAATTGTGGGAGATCGTATCTGATCTGACCAAAAAAGAACGGGATAACGGCGGTGTCCTTGACGTTGATGTGAACACACCAGCGACTATTGTTTCTCACCAACCAGGTTATCTGGATCAATCCAAAGAGCAGATCGTCGGCGTTCAGACCGATGCTCCGTTCAAACGTTCCATTCAACCAACAGGCGGAATCCGGATGATGATTGATGCATGTGAAGCATACGGCTTCGAATTGCCTCAAGGCGTCATTGATATATTTACGAACATTCGCAAAACACATAACCAAGGTGTATTCGATGCTTATACTTCCGATATGCGTGCAGCGCGAAAAGCAGGGATTATCACAGGTCTGCCAGATGCTTACGGCCGTGGCCGGATCATCGGTGACTATCGTCGTGTAGCTTTGTACGGGGTAGACTTCCTGATTCGTAACAAAAAAGGCGAATTGAACGCACTCGAAGTTGATGTCATTGATGAAGATGTCATTCGTCTGCGGGAAGAATTGTCTGAACAGATTCGTGCATTGCAAGAATTGAAACAATTGGGCGATATGCACGGGTTCGATATTTCCTTACCAGCGACAACAGCAAAAGAAGCGTTCCAATGGTTGTACTTCGGTTATCTCGCTGCGATCAAAGAACAGAACGGTGCTGCGATGTCACTGGGACGTGTATCTTCTTTCCTGGATATCTACATTGAACGTGACCTGCAAGAGGGCATTTTGTCCGAAGAACAGGCTCAGGAATTGGTTGACCATTTTGTAATGAAACTGCGGATTGTCAAATTCCTGCGTACACCGGATTACAACGAACTGTTCAGTGGAGATCCAACATGGGTGACTGAGTCCATCGGTGGTATGTCAGTGAATGGTGAAACACGCGTAACCAAAAACAGCTTCCGTTTCCTGCATACACTGCACAACTTGGGTCCTGCACCAGAACCGAACTTGACTGTACTTTGGTCCACGAAACTTCCAGAAGCTTTCAAAGATTATTGCAGTAAAGTATCCATCGAAACAAGTTCAATTCAGTATGAAAATGATGATCTGATGCGTCCAATCTATGGTGACGATTACGGTATTGCATGCTGTGTATCGGCTATGAAGATCGGGAAACAAATGCAATTCTTCGGCGCTCGTGCCAACTTGGCAAAAGCTCTCCTGTATGCGATCAACGGTGGTCGTGACGAGAAATCCGGAGCACAAGTTGGACCTGAGTATCCTGCCATCACTAGCGAAGTGCTGGATTACAATGAGGTTATGAAACGCTTCAAACCAATGATGGAGTGGCTGGCGAAACTGTATATGAACACCCTCAACGTCATTCACTACATGCACGATAAATACAGCTATGAGCGTATCGAAATGGCATTACATGACCGTGACATTGTACGTACAATGGCTTGTGGTATCGCCGGTCTCTCGGTTACAGCAGATTCACTGAGTGCAATCAAATATGCCAAAGTAAAACCAATTCGTAACGAACAAGGCATCGCCGTTGATTTTGAAATCGAAGGAGACTTCCCTTGTTACGGTAACAATGAAGACAGCGTAGACAGCATTGCTGTTGAACTGGTCGAGAACTTCATGGGCATGATTCGCAAGCACAAAGCTTACCGTAACGCAGTTCCAACACAATCCGTTCTGACGATCACTTCCAACGTGGTATATGGTAAGAAAACAGGGACTACACCGGATGGTCGTAAAGCAGGTGAACCATTTGCTCCAGGTGCGAACCCAATGCATGGTCGTGACAAAAAAGGTGCACTGGCATCCCTTGGCTCTGTAGCCAAATTACCTTATGAACACAGTCTTGACGGAATTTCCAATACCTTCTCCATCGTGCCAAAAGCATTGGGTAAAGAGGAGACTACACGTAAATCCAATCTGACTGCGATGATGGATGGTTACTTCGGTCAAAACGCTCATCACCTGAACGTTAACGTATTTGATCGTCAGCAATTGATTGATGCGATGGATCACCCGGAAAACTATCCACAACTGACTATACGGGTATCGGGATATGCCGTTAACTTCATTAAATTGACTCGTGAACAACAGTTGGATGTCATCAACCGTACGTTCCATGGCTCGATGTAATTAATTTGCAAGTAGAAGACCGCTAGAGCTAGGCATTCCAAATCATATTAAACGCACAGCGGATGCGGATACAGAAAGGAAGAGGCAGCATGGTTAACGGACATATTCATTCACTCGAAACTTTCGGGACGGTTGACGGCCCAGGCATCCGCTTTGTGCTTTTTATGCAAGGATGTCTACTCAAATGTCAGTATTGCCACAACCCTGATACATGGGCGCTGGATGGTGGAAAAGAAATGACGCTAGAGGAGGTATTGGCTGAGATTGAGCCATATCTATCCTACTATCGTAGTTCCGGAGGCGGGCTCACGATATCTGGCGGAGAACCGACGTTGCAGGCTCACTTCGTAGCTGAAATCTTCAAAGAAGTGAAACGTCGCTGGGGATTGCATACGACACTGGACAGCAACGGATTTAACGAACCGGAACGGATTCACGATCTGCTGGATAACACAGACCTGGTTCTACTGGATCTCAAGCATATTGATGACGAGAAACATATCAAGCTGACAGGCAAATCCAACGAGAGAACGTTGAAAACAGCCAAGTGGTTATCGGAGCAAGGTCGGAAAATGTGGATACGCCACGTGTATGTGCCTGGCATTCATAACGAGGAAGAGGATCTGCTTAACCTCGGACGGTTTATCGGAACATTGAATGGCGTTGAGAAGTTCGAAATTCTTCCATACCATCAGATGGGGATCTACAAATGGGAGGCGCTCGGTAAAGTATATCCACTGGATGGAGTTCCTTCGCCAAGTGAAGAAGAAGTGGAGCGAGCGTATCGCCTGATCGAACAAGGTCGCCAGGAAACGGCTGGCGTGGCTTGTTCCGATAAGTAATTACCTTTATATGCAGGATGTATATAATTTGAACTAACTATTTACAAAAGAACGAAGAGGACAGAAATAAGCTGAAGAAGCGGAGCGTTCGCCTAAAAGCTTTCTGCAAGAAAGCTACATCGGAAGCATATGCTATCCCTAGATTTTCACTTTTGTAAAAGTGGATCAAAAAAATCGGGGGATAACAGCGATCAGAAGGTTGTTCTGTCATCGAAGTGGCAAGTGTAAATATTCTTAAGTTCAACGTATATACCAACCAAGCAGCCCTTGCGAATACACTTCGCAGGGGCTGTTTTTTGTCCAGTGAAGGATTTTATCCCTCCATTGATGAATTGTCATCCTTACGATGTAAGCTCCGGCTTTTTATAATCAGAGTGTAAAGCCAAATGCTCAATATCTTGAGGAGGGTCAACCCGATGAAAAAAAGAATGACATTGCTGCTTTCATTATTGCTTATCACTTCATGGACTTTGGCGGGATGTGCAGGCTCAAGTAACGAGCCACAACAGGGCGCAGGCAATACACCTGTGGAGGAGACAAGTAAGGAACCGGTTGAGATGCTTCTTCGCCACACACAGGTGGGGGCCGACAAACAGAAAAGACTGGCAATTCTGCAGGATGTTGTGGACAAAGTTGAGGGAGAGGTACCCAATCTGACCTTTACGCTGGATGGCGTCGAATCCGATGTGAATCGCAAGGAGAAGCTTCGCGGAGAGATGGCGGCAGGTAACCCGCCCGATATATTTGAACTGTTCGGTAGCCCGGATTCCAAAGTTTATGCGAAGGAAGGTATGCTGCTTGATCTGACGCCAATCCTGCAAGAGCTGGGCATTCAGGACCAGTTTACATCCCTTGAACCGTTTACGTATGAAGGCAAAGTCTATGGACTGCCAATTGGCGGTTCCGGCGAAGGTTTTTTCTATAATAAAGAGTACTTTGAACAAAAAGGATGGAAAGCCCCAACCACCATGGCTGAATTGGACAACATACTGGCCGAGATCAAGGCTGATGGCAAAGTGCCGCTTGCTTCCGCATCCAAGGCGGGCTGGGTACCGCTTATGTTAACCAACCATCTGTGGTCCCGATATGCCGGGCCGGAGATTACCGCAAAGTTTGCAACAGGTGAAGCGAAGTGGACCGACCCGGGTGTTGTGCAAGGTTTTGCCAAACACAAGGAATGGGTGGATAAGGGTTATTTCAAAAAAGGTGAACTGGGCTTCGAGTATGCCGAATATACCACGCAATTTACAAGTGGAGAAGCGGTATTAATGTATGACGGAACATGGAAATCATCTGTATTCAAGGAAGGTCAGAGCGGTGAATCGCTCATTGGCAAGGTTGGATTCTTCAATATGCCTCCGGTAGAGAACGGAGCAGGTGATCAGACGTCCTTGATGCGGGATGTTAACAATGGATACGGATTCTCGGCAGCAGTGGCGGATGACCCGCAGAAGCTGGAAGCAGTGAAAGCTTTTATCAAAAATTTCTACAATGAAGATATGCAGGTTCGCGGCCTTGTGGAAGATGGTGTGTTGCCTGCCATGAAGCTGGATGAGAAAGTGTTAACCGATAGCATTACCGATGATCTGATGAAAGAAATCGTGGCCGTGCTTAATGCGTCCAAGACGTCGTTCCCGGCATTTGATGCACTCGTGCAGGCGGATGTGACAACAGAGATCAGTAATTTGCAAATCCAGAAGTTGATTGGTGGGCAGACCACGCCAGAGAAAATGGCTGAAGAACTGCAAAAGGTACAGGAGGAAGCAAACGCTTCAGTGGAATAAACCAATCCAAGTTGAAACTGCGATCGTTGAAGTGACTGAAGGAGGCTGACCATGAATACTTCACTCCGCAGCCCGTTAATCTATACGCTCTTTGTAATGCCGGCCCTAATTCTGTTTGTAATGTTCTTTCTATACCCTATTGGTAGCTCCCTATATTACAGTCTGACGAGTTGGAATGGGGTATCGGCTGAGCCACGTTTTGTGGGTTTATCCAACTATGTGAAGGCACTGACCGATGAACGATTTTGGATTTCCACACGGAATAACGGCTTTTTCATCGGATTTTCGGTACTGATTCAGGTACCTCTAATCGTCCTGTTTTCGCTTCTGATTGCCAATGTGAAAAGGCTGAAAGGTCTGTATAAAACAGCTGTTTTTTTACCATCCATCATGTCGACAGCCGTTATCGGTATTTTATGGGGATTCATCTATGAACCGAATATCGGGCTATTAAACAAAATGCTTCATGTGCTGGGCATCGATCCAATCTACTGGTTATCGGATAACCGATTTGCCATGTTGTCCATTTTGGTGACCAATGCCTGGCAGTGGACGGGATTTTACATTGTCATGGTGCTGGCGGCCATACTGGCGATTCCCCGGGATTTGGATGAAGCGGCTGCAATTGATGGGGCAACGGCGGTACAACGTGCAATGCGGATAACGTTGCCGCTGATTCGCCCGATCATTTCAGTGGTGATCATGTTGTCCATCGCAGGTGCCATGAAAGCAGCCGACATCGTGATTGTCATGACCAAAGGTGGGCCCGCAGGGTCCACCGAGGTTCTGGCGACATACATGATCAAATATGCGATTACCAACTTCAAATATGGTTATGGCAATACCATTGCAGTGTTGATCTTTGCTCTGACGCTTGTGCTCACTGCGGTGTATCAACTGCTGGTGGCGAGACGGGGCGAGAAGGTGGAATATTGATGCCGAAAAGCATAAAAAGTAGTATACCTCATGTGTTGTTAATGTTGTACTTGATCGCGATTTTGTTTCCCTTTTTATTTGTAATTTTCTCTTCCTTCAAGCAGGATAACAATGAAATCGCCCTGAATCCATTCGGGTTACCTACAACATGGGAGTTTAACAATTACGTGGAGGCTTGGGTGAATGCCAAGATTGGCACGTATTTCTGGAACAGCCTGTACATTTCGGTTTTATCGTCGGCGTGTACGATTGTCCTCGGGGCCATGTTTGCTTTTGCCGTAACCCGGATGAGACACCGAAAGTGGAGTCTGTTTCTGTACAGCCTGATTCTGGCGGGCATGCTTATTCCCAACAATGCGCTCATGCTGCCGATCTATCTGCTTGTACGCAAAATGGGCATATTGGATACGCATCTGGCATTGATTGTGCCCTATGTGGCGAATGCGATCCCGTTTACCATTATTATACTGGCGGCATTTATGCGTTCTCTGCCTGGCGAAATTGAGGAAGCGGCGGTCATGGACGGCTTGAGGGCCCCGGGTATCTTTGCTAAAATAGTGATACCTCTTACGGTTCCGGCTATTGTTACCGTTTTTATCGTTAATTTCCTCGGGAACTGGAACGAATTTTTACTCGCCAACTATTTCTTATCCACCGATAAATTGCGTACGCTGCCCGTGGGCATGGTCCAGTTTCGGGATCAATATCAGATGAACTATGCCCAGATGTCGGCAGGTATTGTATACAGCGTTGTACCTGTACTTGTGATCTACGCCATACTCCAGGAGAAAATTATAGAAGGCGTAACTGCAGGTGGTGTCAAAGGTTAATACCATGAACCAGTGAATAGGGAGAACGGGATATGAACTTGCGAATGAAGCTGGCCTTGGCATTTCTGCTGCTGATCATTGTACCCATGTGTGCGCTTGGCATTGGCATGTTTCTGGTCACGTCACATACGATTGAGAAAAAATACAATCAACAGGCCGAATATGCGCTTCAGGCCATTAGTTACAATATCGAGAATGTATTTCAGCAGATTAACAATGTGACCGACAACGGGATAGCCACATCGGTTTTCCAGATGGCATTGAACGCCAAAGATCCGACCAAGCAGGATCTGGGGACCGGTAATCAGTTATCCCTGAATGCCAGCCAGCGCAATTTCCGTTCCCTTCTATATAATTATCCGTTCATCAGTTATGCCTTTTTATATGATTTGCGTTCTTCCGAGAACAACCAGATTGTATCCATTTTCACCAAAGAGAACTTTCAAGCCCTTCCTTTTCAGCAATTCAAAGTGCATCCCTTATTCAACGAAATTCAGCAACTTAATGGTGTGCCTAAATGGCTCGCACCTCTGGAATATCCCGAATTAACCGGGGTAGAACCTGTCTTCACCCAAATCAGATTGGTCAAAGAACTCAGTTATTTTCAAAATATCGGCATGCTTGTTGTTCAGATCAAAAAAGGAGAGATCGACCGGATCTTCCGTCACCTGCAAATCAGCGATTCGGCACAGGATACGTCGTTCCTGTTAATTAATGAAGAAGGACTGATCGTTTATGATCCTGCAGGTATATATAACGGTGAGAACATGCAAAACCTTGGTGCTGAATCCGGCAGGTACGGTCCCGGCTTTAGCAGTGTCAGAACGGTCTTTGACGGCAAGGAAAGCATTATTTCGCAATATCATCTGAAGAACTATAACTGGAGTCTCGTCAGTGTGACCTCATGGGAAGCCTTATCTGCGGAAACAAATGCCTTTGCAGGTTGGTCTGTCATCATTATTCTGTCGTGCCTGTTCGCTGCCATGATCTTTAATCTATTTTTCATGAATCGCATTACGGGCAACATTGCTGTACTTGTAAGGTTTATGCGTCGTGTGGACGATGGTGATTTTAATGCGAGGGTGGAAGGAAAAGGTTTTGACGAGATGCAACTGCTTGCACAAGGGTTCAATGAGCTATTGGATCGAATCGGGGGATTATTCCGTCGTGTTCGGGCAGAGCAGGAGCAGAAGGCCCAGGCAGAACTACGTGTACTACAAGCCCAGATCAAACCCCATTTTCTGTTCAATACATTGGAATCGATCAATGGTTTGGCATTGCGTGGTGAGGGGCGCAAAGTAAGCGAGATGGTAACCAGGCTGGGCAATATGCTTCGTATCAGCATTCAGGATCAGGAAGAGATTCCGCTGGGTGAGGAAATAAGACATTTGCAGAGTTATCTGGAGATTCAACAGTACAGGTTCAGTGATTTGTTCACCTATGAGATTGACATTCCACCCCATTTATACAGCTCAATTCTGCTTAAGCTTACCCTCCAGCCTCTGGTGGAAAATAGCATTCAACATGGGTTTGAGGGGATCACCTATCCAGGTGTACTGCGGATAAGCGCATATGCAGAACGGGGTCATCTGGTGTTATGTGTTGAGGATAATGGGATCGGTATTCCCCAGGAAATGCTCGCACGATTTGAGTATATGGCAGAAGATCCACCGGAAGATATGCTCGCGGAAGGGGCGGAATCATTATCGTCCATAACGGAGCGAAGGGGATTGGGATTACGAAGTGTGGCAGATCGAATTCGTATTCAATACGGGGCCGGGTATGGCATATTTATATGTTCAGCACCGGGGTATGGCACAGTTATTCGATGCATCATTCCATTATATGAGCAGGAGGAAGCCGGATGAATCTGACTGCAATGCTGGTTGACGATGAGCTGCCGATTCTGGAGAATTTGAACTATATTTTACCCTGGGAAGAGATGGGGATTGAAATCACAGGTACCGCGAGAAGTGGTGTAGAAGCGCTGGGGAAAGTAACAGAAAGTCATCCAGACATTCTCTTGTGTGATATTCGGATGCCGTCTATGGATGGATTGGAACTTATTCGTTTGCTGCGAGAACAGGGTGAAACGTGTGAAATTATTTTACTGACCGGGTATCAGCAGTTTGAATATGCTCGAACCGCTATCAAGTATAACGTACATGAATACATATGTAAGCCAATTGATTATTTGAATCTGGAACATAAACTGCGAGAGCTTGTCGGACAGATCCAGAAGAGACGTCTGGAAAACGAATCGCAACGTTATCGCAGCCAAGAGATGGAAAGTTGGATCAGACATAAACAGTTGATGGACTTGTTGCGAGGAGAAGCCCAGATGAAGATTTCTGATCCTGTTTCTGTGCCTCAATTCATGCCTCCTTTTGTAGGCTATACGGTGCTGTTGGTGGATGTAGTCGGTTATTTTCGCCATTCCATCGGCTGGTCCGAGGTCCAGCATGTAAGATGGCATGAGGGAATAAGTTCCATGCTTAGGGAAGTTACGGATAGAATCTCTAATGGCTGCCAGGTTCTTTCTACCCGCAAAGGAGAGTGGTGCATCTTGTTAGACGCATCGGGCGAGTGGAAACTTCAGTCAGAGGAGTTGGCACATCAACTATTAATTGAATTGAATGCGATATTGTCCATGGATTCAGGTGTAAAAGCAAGGGTAGTTCAGGATCATGTACTCGTAAAACTGGAACAGCAAATCCTTGAACGGTACCAGCATTGTCAGAGAATTCTAATGACACATTCGGAAAGCGAAGACAAGGTATTGAATTCGGGCTGCGCGGGATCTTCATTATCGTATGATCATGAGGTTTCCAAAAGGGGCGGTACATGGATAACAAGAGACGATCTGGAGCTTATCACACGGTGTATTCGACAATGGAATAAACAAGGATTACAAGATGTAATGAATGCGCTTAAACAGCGAATGGGGAATGCCGAGCAATCAATAGACAAGATAGATGAAACCCATGTTCGCTATATGCTAGTACACATGCTTCGGGAACTGCGCGAAGTCAATGTCATGGCTGAAAAGGACGAAGTGAATTTCTGGAATGCGCTGCAAGAGGCTGTATCCATGAGAGAACTGATTGAACTTGCAGAGGTCATTATTCATGCCTGTCAAGGTAAACAAACTCAACCGCGTCCCTCGATAGCGGAACTAATCCGATCTGCATGTGATTACATGAACGCCAGACTGCAACAGGACTTGGGAATAGATGAAGTCTCAGATTGGCTCGGAATCAGCCCGGGATACTTCTGCCAGCTATTTAAAACTCAAATGGGTGTTACTTTTGTGGAATACATGACGCAGAAACGGATGGAAAGTGCCGCTTTATTGTTGAGTACAACCGAATGGAGCATTACAGCGATTGGGGAAGCAACAGGTTTCAAGGAGCGCCGTTACTTCTCCAAGGTGTTTCATAAACACTTCCACATGAAACCCTCCGAGTACAGGCAGAGTAAACAATTGGGTTTGTAGTAGCAAGGGAAACGGGAGGAGATGTCAAATGAAACCCTTGAATGATCTGACATTGGAGCAAAAGGTAGGCCAATTGTTGATGTGTGGATTTCACGGTCAGCAAGCAGATGAACAGATTACTCGCTTAATCCGTGACTATCACGTCGGGGGTGTCATTTATTTCCGGCGCAATGTCGAAAGTGTAGATCAATTGACACGGCTGTCCGCCGAACTGCAAGATATGGCTGCTGAAGCGGGGGCCCTACCACTCATGATTTCGGTGGACCAGGAAGGTGGCATGGTTGCACGGATTGACAAAGAGGGAATGACCCAAGTGCCGGGTAATATGGCGCTTGGTGCGACAGGCAATGCGGAATATACCCTGGAGTGTGCCCAAATTCTGGGTCGTGAGTTAAAAAGCATCGGTATTGATATGAACCTTGCGCCAGTGGTCGACGTGAATAACAACCCGCTTAACCCGGTCATTGGTGTGCGTTCGTATGGTGAACATGCTGAAAGTGTGGCTGCTCATGGCGTAGCAGCCATCACCGGATATCAATCACAGGGCATAGCTGCTACTGCCAAACATTTTCCGGGACATGGAGATACCGCCGTAGATTCTCATCTTGGTATGGTTACAGTACCTCATGATCGAAACAGGCTGGAACAGATGGAGTTGCTACCGTTCCGCCGGGCGATTGAGGCCGGAGTTGATGCTATTATGACAGCTCATGTGATGTTCCCTTCGATTGAGCCCGAGCCCATTCCGGCAACGTTGTCGCATAAGGTGTTAACGGGCCTATTACGTGAAGAAATGGGTTTTGAAGGCATTATTATTACAGACTGTCTTGAAATGCATGCGATATCCAAGCCATATGGGGTAGCTGAAGCTGCCGTTCGTGCTGTGGAAGCAGGAGCAGATCTGATTCTGGTGAGTCATACCTTGCAAGATCAGGTTGCTGCGCTGGAAGCCATTGTGGAAGCAGTTCGAACGGGGCGCATTTCGGAAGAGGTTATTCATCAGGCGGTGGAACGCATTATGACATGGAAAAGAGAGCGCTGCGGCCAGCAGAATGATCATCTGGTTTCGCCGAAAGCGAGTGAAACGGTCGAAGCAACCAATGTTGGACCTGTTGATTGCACTGAATCCACTAAACCCACTGAGCCCAACGAATTGACGTTGTTCAAGATTGCTTCAAGCAGTATTACAATCGTTCATAATGATGGGCTGCTGCCGTTGAACCCAGAGAAGGACGTATATGTCATCTGGCCTGAGGTTGTGCAACGGACAGAGGTGGATGAACCATGGTCCCATACAGAATCGTTGGGTATGGCGTTATCGCAGCTGCGAGGCAGAGTTCGTGAGCACAAAATTACTACTCAGCCCACCTATGATGAAGCGGATCGGATATTGGGTGAAGTGTTGGAAAGTGAGCAAGTTATCGTGTGTACGTACACATCTGCAGGTCATCTTCCGAAAGGGCAACAGTATTTGGTTGAAAAGCTGAGTGAGAATCATTCGCTGATTGTCATTGCTCTGCGCAATCCATACGATCTGCTGGAGATTTCGAGGCCGGGAAGTTATGTGTGTACGTATGAGAATACACCTGCAGTTGTTCGGGTACTGTCCCATGTGTTAACCGGTGGACTGCAGCCAACAGGAAGTCTGCCTGTCCGTTTGCGCTAGACCTATCAATCCTTATATCTCTCTGCGATATGGTGCTGATTGACCATCTCCTGGAGAGATTTTTTTGTTGGAATTTTCTATTGGCTAATTTTGGGATATGAAAGCTAAAAAGATAATTGATAGATAACTATTTTCATAGTATTTTCCTTCTATTAAAAGTTTACAATTCTCCTCTTAACTTTTTAGCAACTTTTCCCGGTTCCAAGCGTCTAATAATATGACTTTTTGAGGGGGATATTTATAAAATGGGAGCAGAAGGAGCCAAAGACAAAGAATGAATTTGAAGAAGAAATTGTCCATACTTACCGCTTTTGCTGTGTTTCAGGCGTTTGCAGTGATTCCTGCCAATGCACAATCAGCAGATCAGAGCGATACTACATCAGTGAATACAGCCAAAGTTAAATCCGTGGAGGTTGTGAAGAAAGAACAAACCATCGCGGAATCCGAAGTGAAATCCGGAACAAACACGCCAACATCAAATAATGAAACAACTGAAGAAGTGAACCCTGAGACAGATGTTCCTACAGGAACAGACGCGACTCCTGTTGAGCCGGTAATTGAACCTACGGACGAAGAAGGTACAGCTGAGGAAACACCAGCACCTGCACCAGTAGAAGTGGAGCAACCATCTACAGGCGGTTCATCTGTTGCTGGAGGCGGGGGTGGAGACCTCACTCTTTATATGAACAGTAATAAAATGATGCAAGATGGCAAAACGTATCTTGCTGGACAGCCGATGGCTGTTAAAAATGGTGTATCCTATGTAGCGATCCGTGCTCTCGTTGATCGGGTTGGCTATGATGTCAAATATGATAACACAACTAAAGAAACAATCATTATTAGTGGTGAAGATGAGTTGCGTTTCAAAACAAACAGCAAGATCTATACCGTTAATGGTGTGTCCAGAACGATGAAGGGCGCGGCTTATCAACAAAAAAATACGTTCATGGTGCCGTTGACTTCAATTACACAGGCTCTGGACATTTCGTATAAAGTAAATCAATCTGCCAAAACGGTTGTATTGAATCTGAGTACCAAACCGGTGGCAAGCTTCACGGTACAAAAAGAGGTCTTTGCCGGAGACCAGGTAACCTACACAACCAGATCCAGCTCTCCCAAGGGACTCAGCATTGTAGATGAACGTTGGACAGGCCGTCAGGATTCATTCGACCAACCAGGTGTATACACAGTAACCTATGCGGTCCAGGATTCAAGTGGTCAGTGGAGTGATCCGTATTCGGTTACGATTAAGGTTGAAAGACCGAATCTGCCACCTGTCGCAATGTTTACGACAGATAAAGAAGAATACAAAATGGGTGAGAAAATCACTTATATTGATCAAAGCACAGATGATGAGAATGCAATTGTTAAAACCGAATGGGATAACAATGCACTTGCATTCTTTGTTCCAGGACCGAAGACCGTAACGATTACAGTTACTGATAAACATGGTGCTAGCGATAGCTATACCAAGATGATCAATATTACGGGAGAAACACTTTATAGTGTGACTGACTTCAATCAATTGTTCACACCAGTTGGTGAGAAGTTCACTTTTGACGGTGGTGGAGTACCAGCATTGGAGAAAGTACCTTTCACTTATTATGATGAACCAAGTCTGCTGATCCGCAGTAACAGCCCGGAAACCGTGAATACGGAAGGTATTGTGTACAAGGAATCTTCCTTCGGACAGACACGCTTCATGATTCACCATGTGAACAACACGGGCAAAAACGTAAAAATGTATGTTGTAGCGACAAACAACAATGCATACACGGCGTCGATTGACCAGCAAAACATGGGTTTTGCAGGACCGTCTCCTTTTGCAACGGTAGCTGGAAAGCTGTCCATTGACCGTTGGTTCCAATCCATGCAGAATGGTACCGGACAAAAGAAAGTCTACATCCAGCCAGGAGAAAGCAAGCTGATTCTCAATGATCTGAGCGTTCTTCCGATGAAACAGGGACAAGTCATTTCCTTGTATTCGGATGTATTCAGTGATTATGAATTGGATTACAACATTATCATGATTGAAGAAAACAAGGACCCGATGGAAGTGTTGTCGAGCCTGCCGGTTCTGGATCGTGATGGAGTTCACAACCGTGGTACCTATCCAAATGCAACACGGATCATTACGTACGATCAAGAAGTAGGGTCGAAACCTGCACGTCTTCCACTTGGAGACAATGCAAGTGATCCAAACCTTGTGGGAACGGACCCTATGGCTTACACGGAAGCGTCCAACGCAGGTAACTTCGGTGTATTGTACAAAATTACATTGAATAATGTTGCTCCACGCACGTTGATTTCATTTAACCCTCGTGGAGGCAGATATTCAGGTGTGGCACTCGTGAATGGACAGGTCGTTCAGATTTCCACAGGTAAATCTGTAACTGCACCTAATGAGCAAAGCGTTATGTATCGCACAGGTTCGTACGGCGAGAGTGTAACCATTCTCTTCTCGGCGGCACCAGGAAGTAACTTGCCTGTTAACCTGCTGTTCACGCCGCTTCCGGCTGAAAAGTAATAACATGAACATGCACGGACGGTTTGGAGTGAAAGCTTATATCATATATACCCGTTCACCCTAAAAGTCGCCCGAACGATTGATCATCTGAACCGTCAGGAAGGGACTCCATCAAAATGTAATGTCATTAGTTCAAGCTAGACTAATGGCAATGCATGTGCATGGAGTCCTTTTTATGTGATGTTGGAATGACCTAACCCGGTGTCTTCGTTGACTCTAATCGTAATTTGATGCATTATTAGAGGTATACAAGAAGGCAAAAGTTTTCGCTTTTGCCGAATAAACTGTCGCTCTATGAATGATGCAAAATGCTCGTATGACAGGAGGTGCTTTAGATCATGCTGTCGACAGAACAGATTATTTCGACCATGTCCTCACAGGGGCTTCGCATTACCGATCAGCGGAAAACACTGGCCCGGTTATTTGCCGAGTCTCCAGGGTATCTTACACCCAAGGACGTCTATGAATATATGGGTAAGACTTACAGCGGACTGAGTTTTGACACAGTATACCGGAATTTGCGGGTGATGCAGGAACTGGGTGTACTGGAACAGGTCATCTTCGAAGATGGCGTCAAATTCAAAGCTCACTGTAGTGAAGATCATCATCACCATCATATGATCTGTCTGAAGTGTCAGAAGACATATCCTATTATTTTTTGCCCGATGCAGCTTGCGGATGCGCCTGAGCAATTTCAGGTTGTAGACCACAAGTTCGAGGTGTTTGGATATTGCAAGGACTGTGCTGAGCATGCTCCGGCCAAAGCGGCATCGGGACATCAACACGCTCATGGGAAGCACTGACCATGAAGTTATCGCGCAGAATTGCTCAGGCACCCATTCGGGTGTACCGCAACTATATCTCTCCATTAACACCGCCAACATGTCGGTTCTATCCGAGCTGTTCGGCTTACGCCATGGAGGCGATTGAAGTGCACGGTGCGCTCAAAGGTTCGTTGTTAACAGCGAAACGTATTGCCAAATGTCACCCGTTTCATCCAGGCGGTGTAGATCTGGTGCCACCAAAGGCGGAGAAGTCTACTCTGGTATCAGAGTAACGTTATAGCCTGAAGTATTCGGGTGGCCTGGAAGCAGGCCAGGATTGAGCTTGAGGTTGCTGTCCACTTGACAAAGGGGTCCGCATTTCAGTATATTTTTCCTATATATGACGTTCAAAAAGTCTGGTTTTCAGTACCGAGAAGATGGAATGAAGTTAGAAATGGAGTAGCGGAGCGTAGGAACCTACGTGAGCAACGGACATTTCGACTGAATTTCAACTTCGACGCTGATGAGGCCGGTAGGCATGATTCGTAATCAAAAGTGGACTTTTTGAACAACTTCTATATGATTTCCAGTGAAGGGATAAGTACAGACACACCCCCAGTGCAGAGAGCCGGATGAGCTGAGAACCGGTCTGGGAGGAGGATGGAATATGGTCCCGGAGGAACCTCTTTCGAGCGTGCAGACAGTGATTTCAGAGCTGCTGTCGTAAGGCTGAGGCGTGATCCAGCGTTAATGGGCGGTCGAAGGACCGACAGAGCCTGTGTTTTGCGAAAAACATGGGGAATTTGGGTGGTAACACGTGAGAGCAACTCTCGTCCCATAGGGGCGGGAGTTTTTTGTGTTCTTTTTTAGTTGTTTTGGACGAAGGGATCACATGAAGCAGGAACATTTGAAGGAGGAGAAGTCATTCATGGCTGACCAAAAAACATTTTATCTGACAACCCCGATTTATTATCCGAGTGACAAATTGCATATTGGGCATGCGTATACAACTGTGGCGGGAGATGCGATGGTTCGTTACAAGCGTCTACGCGGTTATGATGCTCATTATCTGACAGGAACCGATGAACATGGTCAGAAGATTGAGCGCAAGGCACAAGAGAAAGGGCAGACACCGCAAGCTTTTATCGACGATATCGTTGTGGGGATCAAGGAGCTGTGGAACAAGTTGGACATTTCCAATGACGACTTTATCCGTACAACCGAAGAGCGTCACAAAACCATTGTTCAGGATATCTTTGACCGTTTGCTGAAACAGGGAGATATCTACAAAGGCGAGTACGAAGGCTGGTACAGCATTCCGGATGAGACGTATTACACGGAGACTCAACTGGTGGATGTAGAGAAGAATGAGAAGGGTGAGATTATCTCGGCCAAGAGCCCGGATAGCGGACACCCCGTTGAATTGGTCAAAGAAGAATCTTACTTCTTCCGTATGAGCAAATATGCAGATCGTTTGTTGAAATATTATGAAGAGAACCCGGGCTTTATTCAGCCGGAATCCCGTAAGAACGAGATGATCAACAACTTCATCAAGCCGGGTCTTGAAGATTTGGCTGTATCACGTACTACATTTGAATGGGGCGTCAAAGTTAAAGGCGATCCAAAACACGTGGTCTACGTGTGGATTGATGCATTGTCCAACTATATTACAGCTCTGGGCTACGGTTCATCCGATGCATCTCTGTATAACAAGTTCTGGCCTGCGGATGTACATCTGGTAGGTAAAGAAATTGTTCGTTTCCATACAATCTACTGGCCAATTATGTTGATGGCATTGGATCTGCCCTTGCCGAAGAAAGTGTTTGCACATGGCTGGTTGTTGATGAAGGATGGCAAGATGTCCAAATCCAAAGGCAATGTTGTTGATCCAGTTACTCTGATTGACCGTTACGGTCTCGATGCACTGCGTTATTACCTGCTGCGTGAAGTACCGTTTGGTTCGGATGGTACGTTTACACCAGAGAGCTTTGTAGAGCGTGTCAACTCCGACCTCGCAAACGATCTGGGTAATCTGTTGAACCGTACCGTTGCCATGGTAGACAAATATTTTGAAGGCAAAGCCCCTGCGTTTGCTTCGAATGTAACGGAATTTGATGCTTCTCTGGAAGAAGCAGGCCATGCTACGGTGGAAAAAGTGGAACAGGCGATGGAAAACCTGCAGTTTTCCGTAGCACTGACAGCGATCAGCCAGTTTGTCAGTCGCACCAACAAATATATTGATGAGACGCAGCCATGGGCACTGGCTCGTGATGAGGCAAAACGCGATGAATTGGCATCCGTTATGGCTCACCTGATCGAAAGCTTGCGAATTGCTTCCATTCTGTTGCAACCGTTCCTGACACGTGCTCCTCATAAAATCTGGGCACAGCTAGGCATTCAGGAAGGTGAACTTACGGCTTGGGATACAGCCAAGCAATGGGGTCTGGTTCCAACTGGAAACGCATTGCAAAAAGGTGATCCAATCTTCCCTCGTTTGGATTCCGAACAGGAAATTGCTTATATCTCCGAAGCAATGACTGGTGGCCAAAAAGCAGCAGAGCCTGAAGCAAGTCAAGCAGGTGCTGGAGCTTCAGCAGCTGTTGAACCGGTAACCGCACCAGAAGGTACGGAAGAGATCGGGATTGACGATTTTGCCAAAGTTGAACTGCGTGTAGCGCAAGTCATTGCCTGCGAACCTGTCAAAAAAGCGGATAAGTTGCTGAAATTGCAGCTCGATCTGGGTTATGAGCAGCGCCAGGTCGTCTCTGGCATCGCAAAGTTCTATTCGCCAGAAGAGATGGTTGGACGCAAAGTCATCTGTGTGACTAACCTGAAACCGGTGAAACTTCGTGGTGAACTGTCTCAGGGTATGATCCTTGCAGCATCACATGGCGACCAGCTCACACTGGCTACAGTACCAGACAACATGCCTAATGGCGCACAAGTAAAATAAAAAGAATCAATTTCATAATACCTTTAAATTGATTCAAATTCTGTCGTAACTATGACTCAAGGTGGCCCGATGTAATTCGGGTCCCTTTTTTATTGATATAATTCGTATCTGACGGGAAGAGAACAAGCATATACTGTTATGAACTCCGTACTTCAGGAAAGAATGAATAGGACGAGATGGCTTGACAAGTAGGTTCAGGTTACCTATAATTCTTTCAGTAATGTTTACGATTAAGAGATGCGGAGTGAATCATAATGACATTTTATAAAGTGCAACATCAAGTTCAGGATAACCGGACAGGAAAGACGAGCAAAAGAGGTAACATGAAGTTACTGTGGACGGGTTTCCTTATTCTCACTTTGCTGGTATTGTCAGCGTGTGGGCAGGATAGTTCCAATAGTGCGAAGATTGTGGAAGGCAAGGTAAACGTTGTGACGACATTTTATCCTGTATATGCTTTTACGACGGCAATCGGTGGTGAGGATGCCAATGTCATTAACCTGCTGCCAACGGGAGTAGAGCCACATGACTGGACTCCGAAGAGTCAGGATATCGTTAATACGTCCAAGGCACAGCTGTTTTTCTATAATGGAGCTGGACTGGAAGGATGGGTGCCGAATTTCCTGAAGTCGCTGAATAGTGATACTCAGGTGAAGTCTGTTGCAGTCAGCGAAGGGGTTAAGCTGTTAACCGCTGAGGGTGATGATGGGCACGGTCACGGCGAAGAGCACGAAGACGAGCATGCGGATGAACATACAGATGAGGCTACCAGTGAAGATGTCGCTGATCATCATATTGATCCACATACGTGGGTTAGTCCGAAATCGGCCATGATCATGGCTGAAAACATCAAAAATAGTCTGGTCGAAACAGATCCTGATCACAAAGCAGGTTACGAACAACGTTATGAAGAGCTTCGTACGAAGCTTGAGACGCTGGATCAACGTTTTACAGATGAATTGGCTAACGTACCAAACAATGAAATTGTTGTCTCGCACCAAGCGTTTGGCTACCTTGCACGTGATTATGGATTAACCCAGCATGCCATTATGGGACTTTCCCCGGATGCTGAACCGACAGGACAGGATATTGTGAAGCTTGCGAAACTGGTTAAAGATGAAGGCATCAAATACATTTTCTTTGAAGAGCTGGTATCTGACAAATTGGCGAAAACACTGGCAAGTGAAGCAGGAGTGGAGACCATGGTCCTTAATCCGGTTGAGGGATTGACCAAGGAGCAGGCAACAAACGGGGATGATTATTTCACCCTCATGGAGAAAAATTTGCAAAATCTGCTGATCGCATTAAAATAAGATAGAATGAAGGATTCATGTCGAAGAGTCTTTACCGTTCGCGGTGAAGGCTCTTAGAACGCTATGCAATCCTTATATATAAAGAAGGGCGGCTTTGCCATGCAGCAAATCATGCCACTATGTCATGATCCAATTATAGAGATCGAGAAACTATCATTTTCCTACGGGGACCAGCGAGTGATTGAGAATCTCGATTTTATGGCCCAGGAACGGGACTTTGTCGGGATTATCGGTTCCAATGGGGCGGGTAAAACGACATTGCTGCGAATGTTGGTAGGATTATTGCCTCCTGCGCAGGGAGATATTAAACTATTCGGACAGTCGATCCGCAGGTTCAAGGACTGGGACCGAATTGGATATGTGCCACAAAAGAATGCATTTAACCCGTTATTCCCTGCGACCGTTCGTGAAGTGGTCATGTCCGGTTTGTACAATAACAAAAACATGTTCCGTCGTATGTCTCGCAAATGTCAGCAACAGTGCACGGATGCGATGCAGGTTATGCGGATTGAAGATCTGGCGAACAAACGTATTGGTCAATTGTCCGGCGGACAGCAGCAGCGTGTATTTTTGGCACGAGCGCTTATCAATCACCCGGATCTGTTGATTCTGGATGAACCCACAGTAGGTATTGATGCCGAATCACAGGCCAGTTTCTTTGAACTGATTACCCATATGCATGAACATCACCGCATGACTTTTCTGATGGTGTCTCATGATATGGATCGGATGGAGAGTTATCTGGGTTCTGAAGCTGCCGTAACGAATGGCAAAATTAATTTTCATGTCCGTCATTCGCATGAGGTACAGGATTGTGCAGAGACCAATCTGCAACATACTACTGCACAGGTACGCTAGCCGTATGTATGGCCCATTAGATTAGAGTAAGTAATGCCGAAGGAGTCGTGTTTGTTTTGGAAATATTAATGAGTGATTTTTTTCAGCGTGCGCTGGCGGGTGGGTTGTTAATCGGCATTACCGCTCCGTTAATTGGACTGTTCCTGGTCTTGCGGCGGTTATCCATGATCGGGGACACCTTGTCTCATGTGACCATTGCCGGGGTTGCCCTTGGATTCCTGATCGAAGTGTATCCCATTGCGGTGGGCTTGATATTTGCCGTACTTGCTTCATTTGCGATAGAGAAGTTGCGCAAAGCGTACAAGAGTTACGCCGAATTATCGATTGCCATTATCATGTCCGGTGGCGTGGCTCTTGCTTCCTTGTTCTTTACGCTGGGCAAAGGATATAATGCAGATGTCATGAGTTATTTGTTCGGCAGTATATATACATTAGACGCTACGGATCTGAAGCTCGTAGGTGTGGTTACGCTGATCGTGGTGATTGTAGTGGCATTGTTACATAAGGAATTTTTCCTGCTCAGCTTTGAGGAAGATGCGGCAGCGGTTACAGGGTTGCCTGTGAGAATTCTGAACATGTTAATCACTGTGATGACAGCACTTGTCATAAGCACGGCGATCAAGATTGTTGGTGCGCTTCTGGTGTCAGCGCTATTGACCATTCCGGTAGCGGTCAGCCTGTTGATGGCTCGAAGTTTTAAATCTGCTATTATTTTGTCCGTGGTGATCGGCGAAATTGCCGTAGTCCTTGGACTGGTTGTAGCAGGTATCTGGAACCTCGCACCTGGAGCAACGATTGTATTACTGCTGATCATGATGCTGATTCTGACGATGATTGGGAAAAAAGGGTTCCGAGCCTGACGACTGAACGAGCAAGCACGTGAGCCCGGGGAAGGGAGACATCCGCTTCATGCCTGATGTTAATGTATGGATGGCTTTTGTAGCAGGTTTGGTCTCATTTATATCACCATGTTGTCTTCCGCTGTATCCATCATACCTCTCCTACATTACAGGGATGACGGTGCAACAATTAAAGGATGACCGCAATCAGCGCGAAGTCCGCTTTAAGACCATGACGCATACGCTGGCGTTTATTTTAGGCTTCTCGGCAGTATTTTATTCGCTTGGCCTTGGTGCTGGACTGTTTGGCCAATTTTTCAATGATAACCGAGAACTGATTCGGCAATTGTCTGCAATTTTGATTATGCTTATGGGGTTATTTTTGCTTGGTGTGTTCAAGCCGCAGTTTCTGATGAAGGAACGCAAGCTGGATATGAAATGGAAACCAGCAGGCTATCTGGGCTCTTTTATATTTGGTATCGGTTTCTCAGCAGGTTGGTCGCCTTGTATTGGCCCTATTCTAACAGCGATCATTGCAATGGCTGCAAGTGAGCCCACAACCTGGTTGGCGTTGATTACAGGTTATACGGCAGGGTTTGCCATCCCATTCTTCATTTTGGCCTTTTTCATTGGATCGACACGCTGGATTTTACGGTATTCCAATGTCATGATGAAAGTCGGGGGAGCATTAATGTTGTTCCTTGGGGTATTGCTTTTTACAGATCAGATGACCAAGATTACGATCTGGTTGCAGCAGATTACACCAGACTGGATGATTATTTAAACGGATGAACTGAATTCGAATATTATTATGTATGGCATAGCAGGCTACATGTTACCAGAGACATTCTGGGTCATGTAACCTGCTTTTTAATCGTTTGTTAGGAATGCCTATACCAGCATATTATAATGGGCAGTTCTGTTTTTCGTTTAGGTGAAGTAATCAATATTGGCTAGTGGGAAATGTTCAAAGATCCGTTCCGTAATGAATTCGCGCAGCGCATCTTGCTGGTCATCTTTATACACATACTTGTACTGGCCCCAGCGGCCCCATTTCATCTTACGTTTCTCGATATCCATCTCCAGCTTGGTTTTAGGATAACGTTTCTCAATGGTTGCTTTGGCTGTTTTGGTAAAACGGTGCTGGATCATCTCAAAGGTAAGATCCTTGGTTGCTTCCTCTGGAAGCGTATCTGCCAGCTTCTGCAACAGATCCGAGTATCCTTCTTCCCAGCCTTCATACCACATAATAGGAGCGATAATGAATCCCAGGGGATAACCGGCGTGTGCAATTTTGCCAGCAGCTTCAATGCGTTCCTCAAATCTGGAGGTAGCCGGTTCAAAGTTTTTGATAACATAATCCGAATTGACACTAAACCGGATACGGGTATGGCCGTTATGCTTAATGTTCAGCAACGGATCAACGTGATGATATTTGGTTACGAATCGCAAACGCCCATATTCTTCTTCCGCCATAAAACGGATCAAGTCACTTAAATTTTCCGTGATATGTTCGAGTCCTACGGGATCAGATGTACAGGCGGCTTCAAATCGTGTGATTTCAGGCGCGCGTTCTTCGATGTATCCTTTGGCTGCCTGAATGATCTCCTCGGTATTAACATAGACACGGACATAAGGTTTCGCACCAAGTGTCGTTTGAAGATAACAATAATGGCAGTGCCCCATACAGCCGGTAGAGATGGGAATGGCATATTCCGCTGAAGGTTTCGACTGGTCAAACTTGAGTGTTTTGCGCACACCAACGACCAGAGTACGCTTCGCCATCCGATACTTTTCTTGTTCGGTTTCACCGGGCAGGTTTGTGATTCGGTTATGGGATGTGGTCATTTGATAAGGGATGTTTTTGGATGTGACCCATTCCATAATCCGTTTACCTTTATCATATTCCAGCGCACCGGGTTCAAAATACACCAAATCGGGAATAAAGGGTTTAGTACCTTTTGCTTTACGAACTGGCGGAGAGGCTACACTTGTACTCACGAAATCACTCCTTTCGTTGCGGAACTTTGCTTAGTTTGCCTCGTTTGGGGAGAAGTCACGCCTGCCAATTACTTGTGTAACAGCGCGCTCTGAACTGTGCAGGACTTGCCAATGCGTATTGATAACATGTATCATTATAAGATAGGGACCAGGCACGAATAGGGGCCGGTCAGAGAGAAAAGAGGGAAGCAGATGCCAACGCCCAGTATGGAAGATTATTTGGAGCGTATATACAAATTAATTGATGAAAAGGGCTATGCTCGTGTGTCTGATATAGCTGAAGGACTGGAAGTACATCCTTCATCGGTGACGAAGATGATCCAAAAGCTGGACAAAGACGAGTACCTGATCTACGAAAAGTACCGCGGACTGGTGCTTACGCCAAAAGGTAAAAAGATGGGCAAACGTTTGATGGAGCGCCATCATCTGCTTGAACAATTTTTGACAACGATTGGTGTTCAGGAACAAAATATCTACAATGATGTTGAAGGCATTGAACATCATCTGAGCTGGGACTCCATTACATGCATTGAGTCCTTGGTTGAATACTTCCGTCAGGATGAGAGCCGGTTGCGTGACCTCAAAAACCTTCAGGATGTCATGAGTAATACGGAGTCTTAAGTTTCAGCAGTGGAATACACATGGTGATATACAATGAATTGTATCCTGTGATCAAAGGATGCTTCTTGCCGTTTCAATGGCAGGAAGCATTTTTTTGTGTGCAATCACACCATAATTTGGTGATTATCGCAACTAAACGAACGCTAGGAGCGTCTATTAAACTAGTAGAATTTACCGCAAATTTATAATGATTTTGGAGGACTGCACTAATGAACGTTCGTAAAGGATTGATGCTGCTGCTCATTTTTGTACTTGGATTACAGACAGCAGGCATGACGGCACAAGCGGCCGGGCAGAAGGAAATCGCTATTTTTCTAGACGGCAACCGTTTGGAATCGGATGTATCACCCTACATCCTGCCCAAAGTAAATGTAACGATGGTACCTCTGCGTGTTATTAGCGAAGGACTGGGTGCGTCTGTTCTATGGTCTCAAGCTACTCGTACCGTGACCATTCAGAAATCTGATTCGGTCATCTCTATGACGAGCGGGCGCCAGCAGGCAACCGTGGATAACGCTGTAGTTGGTCTGGATGCATCGGTCGAATTGAAACAAGGTCGGGTCATGGTACCCATTCGATTTGTCAGTGAGAACCTGGGCATTCGAGTGAACTGGAATCAAGCAGCCCAGACCATTGATCTGTACACAGGAGACGAATCAGTCCCAACTCCTGAACCAACCCCGGTAACCCCAGCGGAGCCTGGAGGCACGGGCACTGTACCAGCTTCTGAAGAGATGCGGGGAGCCTGGATTTCCACTGTGAATGGAGACTGGCCTTCATCCGGTGCCAAGGGAAATGTAGAGAAGCAAAAACAGGAGTATACGAAACAGCTAGATACGTTGCAAGGTATGGGCATTAATGCTGTATTTGTCCAAGTGAGAGCCAATGGGGATGCCATCTATCCTTCAGGTTTGGTACCTTGGAACAGCGTATTGACAGGAACACAAGGTAAAGATCCAGGTTATGATCCCCTCGCGTTTATGGTCGAGGAAGCACATAAACGAGGTTTGGAGTTCCACGCCTGGTTTAATCCGTTTAGAGCAACGAACTCAGCAAGTACATCAAACTTGGCTGCAAACCACATCTCGAAGCTTCATCCCGACTGGATTGTGAATGCATCCGGCAAAATGTACATTAACCCGGGTATCCCGGAAGCCAGACAGCATATTATCGATACGATCATGGAAGTGGTCAATCAGTATGATATTGATGGTGTACATCTGGATGATTATTTCTATCCATCCAATGTGACTTTTAATGATGATGCAGCCTTCAAAACCTATAACACATTGAATACCAAAGACCGTGCTGAATGGCGTCGGGACAATATTAATCAGTTCGTCAAGCAGCTCGGACAGAGCATTCACAGGGTGAAAGGTAACGTTGAATATGGAATTAGTCCATTTGGTGTATGGCGTAATAAATCCGTTGATCTGACAGGTTCTGATACCAAAGCGGGAGTAACCGCGTATGACAGCATGAATGCAGATGTGCGGACATGGATTAACCAGGAATGGATCGACTATGTCGCTCCGCAGGTGTATTGGAGTATGACACTGAGTGTAGCCCGATACGACAAAGTTGTGGACTGGTGGGCGAATGAAGTGGCTAATACAAATGTAAAATTGTATATCGGTCACTCTCCTTATAAGTTAGGTACGCCGGAAATTGGCTGGCAGACTTCACAGGAGATCATCGATCAGCTGAACTACAACAAGAAGTATGGTTCGGTCAAAGGGGATATTTTCTTTAGTTCACAGCACCTGACGAAGAATCCTCTCGGCGTAATTGCCAAATTAAAAGCGTACTATGGTCTCTAGAACATTTTAACGATACAGTTATAAGACAAACCCTTGTTCTCATAGAGTGGCAGTAGAAACGTGGCTGCCTGGAGAACGGGGGTTTTGTTGTGTTAATTAACGCGGTGTTTGAAGGTGGAGGCGTCAAAGGAATCTCGCTTGCGGGTGCTGTGCAGGGTGCTCAAGATTGTGGCATTCAGTTCAATCGGGTGGCTGGCACATCATCCGGCTCCATTGTAGCTGCTCTGCTAGCGGCGGGTTACCGGGCCGAAGAGATGAAAGTCATTATCGAGAATACACCCTTTGTTTCATTGCTTCGTCGTTCCCCCATATTTAATACCCGATGGATTGGCCCCGCAGCGAGGCTGTTCTTGAAGAAAGGTTTGTATTCGGGGGAGGCATTGGAATCATGGATTCGCAAGATGCTGGAGCAAAAAGGGATTCGCACATTCGCTGACTTGCCACTAGGCAAGTTGCTTATTACCGCATCCGATATATCCAATGGGACCATTCTGGTGTTGCCAGACGATATTCGGCGGTTCGGCATTGACCCTGCGAAGCTGGATGTTGCAAAGGCGGTACGTATGAGTTGCAGTATCCCATATTTTTTCGATCCGGTAGTCATACGCAAGTCGCCGGTATTTTCCAAAGGTCTTCCTTTTCAAGATCAGTTCGTGTATGTCGTGGATGGTGGATTGCTTAGCAATTTCCCGTTGTGGCTCTTCGATGGTGATCGCTCGGAACGAGGAGGAGACGTTATTCCGGTTGTCGGATTCAAAATGGTAGGGAAGACGGAAGTAGAACCTGCCCGGATTAAAGGACCGCTAAGCATGCTTCAGGCCCTTGTAGAGACGATGCTTACAGCACATGATGAACGCTATATCGAACAGATTAACCGGTTTCGGACAGTGAAGATACCAACGCTTGGGATTAAACCAACGCAATTTCATCTATCGTTACAGGACAGCACAGCCTTATATCGATCAGGCGCTACCGCAGGGAGCGAATTTTTCAACGGATGGAATATGAAAATGTATGGTGAACAGCTGGACAAACAAAGAAAAGAATTGCGCAAGAAACAAGCAGAAGCTCCACCTCTGATTCCTGTATAAACGTGAAAAAAGCAATTCTCCGCATGTTGGGAGAACTGCTTTTTTGTATGTTCAGTCGATATTAGTGAAATTTCGGTATATCTTCATCGCTTTTCCCTTTTTGTCCCTGAATCACTTGGAAAGGATAATCCTTGCGTTTCTTTGAAGAGCCGCTGCTCTTTCTGGCACTGGACTGTGCATTAACTTTCGCCATGGTTCGTGCCGATGGTTTAATCTTCGGTGTTTTGGCTTTGCTTGCCCAGCGACGAGGCGGATATTTGTACAGCAGGAATACAGCTCCGAACACGACCAGAGGAATAATGATCCTGGATGGACTAGCGTTCCCCAGCCAAGTCAAGACTCCAACAGCAGCTAGTGCGATGAACGTCCAAAATAAGATTGCCTGCTTGTTCATATCATTCACCCTTTCACAGGATCGAGTGTTGCAACAGGTACTTCTGACGTAGCAGAGACATTGGCAAGCTTGGCATCCAACTCACGCATACGGTTAAACGAAGCAATGGATACTTCTACCTGTTCGTTGGTCGGTTCTTTTGTTGTCAGCAATTGCAGCCACAATCCCGGGTATCCAAGATAACGCAGTACAGGAATATCACGTACCGAATTCGTGAGCTTTAGCAGTTCAAAAGAAATGCCTAGCACAACTGGCAATAACAACAGACGCTGACCCATCCGTTCCCAGAGGTTATCGTACGTGAAGAGGGAGTATAGAAACACTCCGATAATGACAGTCAACATAATGAAGCTGCTTCCGCAGCGGTAGTGCAGTCGGCTGTACTTTTGCACGTTCTCCGGTGTCAGTTCTTCACCAGCTTCATGTGCGCTGATTACTTTGTGTTCCGCCCCATGATACTGGAAGAGACGTTTAATCATCGGTGTCTGTGAGATTAACCACAGATAAGCGAGTAACAGGATCAGCTTAATGCCGCCTTCCAGTAAATTATGCAGAAACTGATTGTCGAATGCATTTTTGAATAGAAAATTCTCGATAACAACAGGAAGCAATGTGAGCACAACTTTACCAAAAAGGAATGAAAGGATGGCGACGGCGGTCACACCAATGATCATGCTTAGGCTCCAGCCCGAACCTTCTTTCTCTTTTTGCTTGGCTTTCTCTTCAGGTTCCAGTTCATCATCAGCATAGGCGTCAGCAGAATAATTGAGATGTCTGCTACCTTTGACACTTGAATCTATAATGCTGACAATTCCGCGTAATAAAGGAATCCGCCGCAATTTCATGACCCAGGACTTGTCTTGCTTGGGAACTTCCAGATACGTAATTTCGCCGTCTTTTCTACGAACAGCTGTAACGTTGACATGTTTCCCACCGAACATTACGCCTTCAATGACAGCTTGCCCCCCATAGCTGACAGGCTTGGATTGTTGAGGCAAATTATTCACCTTCCTATTCTGTTCTAGGCCTTCGCGATCAAAGGCAGTTTAATAACCCTATTGTATCGAATTTTAAGACCAATTTCTAGTTTGTGAGTCAAACCTTGAAGGATGTTGTTAAGATTGTCCTGTTTTGAACATACTACCTCGTAGAATCGGAGCGGAAATTTGAGGCATAATGCGGGATTATCAACTGAATGAAGGAGAATATCGATGACAGAACGTAAGCATGAAGATACATCACAAGATGAAGGTCAACGACCCAATGAGCGGCAGCCAAAGTACAAGGGCAGGCGCCCTACCCAGAGGCAAGGTCAAGCACACTACTACACCAAGCCATTTTCCTTTGCGTTAGAGCTTGGCTTTTTTGCCGGTTTTATCTGGGGTGGGCTGCATTGGCTATTCTATCTGTTGCATTTTACGATTGTACCTGTCGGATTTCTGGCCGAGCCTTTTTTCAAACATGAATATATATATACCGCAGCAGGACATTTGACAGGTTGGCTGTTTTTTATCGTCTTTTCCATCTTGGCATCCTTGTTATACACGTTCACGATTAGAAAACTGAAAGGGCCGTTACCCGGCATGGTGTATGGAATCGTCTGGTGGCTGATTCTCTTTATCCTGGTAGGACCCAAACTGGGGATGATGAAACCTTTGAATGGTTTAACGTGGGATTCAATCATCACGGAACTCTGTTTCTTTTTGCTGTGGGGGCTGTTCATTGGTTACACGGTAGCCATGGAGTACACGGACGAACGCAAACGCGAGCCGGAGCAAGCGGGGGCATAGCGCAAAAAAGCTTCTCAATCCGGCAATGGCTGTGTTAAAATAGCAGATGGTTATTTGCAGAGAGGGTGGAGCAGCGATGAAACGAATTATTGTGATCAATGGTCCGAACCTGAACATGCTTGGTGTACGCGAACCGGGCATCTATGGAACGCTTAGTCTGAAGGATATTGAGGACAAAATTCGCAGACAGGCTGACGAAATTGGCGTCTCCATCGCTTTTTATCAATCGAACCATGAAGGGGACATCATTGACCGCATTCATGCAGCGATGGGTGAGGCAGACGGAATAATACTGAATGCCGGAGCATTTACCCATTATAGCTATGCTATACGTGATGCAATCAATGCTGTAAAAGTCCCTACGGTTGAAGTACATCTATCCAACATTCATGCACGCGAAGCGTTCAGACATCATTCAGTGATTGCAGCGGAAACAATCGGGCAGATTGCCGGATTTGGCGAAGTAAGCTATGAACTGGGATTGCTGGCTCTTGTGCGTCATCTGGACAAACAAACCTGAGCCGGGAACCCGGGAATGTGAGAGAAAGAAGGGTTACCGATGGAAAACAAACGAGTAAATAAGTTGCGTGAAGCCATGCGTGAGCATGAACTCACTGCAATGCTGATTACAAACCCGATTAACCGTCGTTATATGACGGGCTTTACAGGCTCGGCGGGATATGTGCTGATTACGGAACAGGATGCATATCTGCTGACTGATTTCCGCTATATGTCACAAGCGCCTCAGCAAGCCAAAGGATTTACCGTTGTGGAGCATGGAGCTAAGCCGATGGATACGGTGCGCGAATTGCTGACATCCGCGAATATCAAAGAAGTGGGCTTCGAGCAGGATAGCGTCACATTTGGCACGCATTCCGCTTATGCTGAAGCACTTCAATCTATCGAACTGAAAGCTGTATCCGGGATCGTGGAGCAACTCCGTATGTTCAAGGATGAAGATGAGATCGCGGTTATGCAGAGAGCAGCAGATCTGGCGGATGCCACGTTCAGCCACGTTTTGCAGTTTGCAAAACCAGGTATGACGGAGCGTGAAGTGGATCTGGAGATGGAGTTTTTCATGCGTAAACATGGAGCAACGTCCTCTTCGTTTGACACCATTGTAGCATCGGGCGAACGTTCTGCTATGCCTCACGGTGTAGCGAGCAGCAAGGTCATCGGACAGAATGAGTTAATTACATTTGACTTTGGTGCACTTTTGGACGGATACTGTTCAGATCTGACACGTACCATTGCAACAGGTACACCTGTACCTGAGCTGCGCAAAATTTATGACATTGTACTGGAAGCTCAGTTACATACGCTGGAGAACCTGAAACCGGGCATGACCGGACGGGAAGCAGATGCATTGGCTCGTGATATCATTGCAGGTCACGGATATGGAGATCAATTCGGACACAGCACAGGCCACGGCCTGGGTATGGAAGTTCACGAAGCTCCACGCTTGTCCAAGCTTAGCGACGATGTATTGAAACCGGGTATGGTTGTTACCGTTGAACCGGGTATATATATTGATGGGCTTGGCGGCGTGCGTATCGAGGATGACGTAGTGATTACCGAGACGGGTATTCATATTCTCACGAAGTCGGACAAGAAGTTCACCGTAATCGGCTAAATTACAGCCACAGGGATATAAGACGATTTTTAATGTGTTATTTAAATTGAAAATAAGAAATTTCACCATAACGGAGAGTGCAGAACCAATCTGAAGAAGCGAAGCGTTCGCCTTTATCACCGAATTTTCCCATTGATAATGGGATCAAAAAATCTGGGGATAACAGCGATCCGAGGATGGTACTGCAATCGAAGTGAACGAGGTGGCCATTCTTGGGCTCATTTTACATATAACATTAATCCATCGTCTTATATCACCTACTTTTTAACCATATCAGGAGGGATTTTTTGTGATTTCAGTAAACGATTTTAAAACAGGCTTGACCGTGCAAGTAGATAACGATATCTATACCGTGCTTGATTTCCAACACGTTAAACCAGGTAAAGGCGCTGCCTTCGTACGTTCCAAATTGAAAAACCTGCGTAACGGTAACACCGTTGAAAAAACATTCCGTGCAGGCGAAACGATTGGTCGTGCCATCATCGAAAACCGTGGCGTATCCTACCTGTATGCAAGCGGTACAGAGCACACATTCATGGATAACGAAACATATGATCAGTTCACATTAACTAGTGATCAACTGGAATGGGAATTGAACTTCCTGAAAGAAAACATGGTCGTTAAGATTGTTAGCTACCAAGGTGAAATCCTGGGAATCGACTTGCCAACAAGCGTTGAGTTGAAAGTCATCGAGACTGAGCCAAGTGTTAAAGGTAACACTGCACAAGGCGCTACCAAAAATGCAAAAGTGGAAACAGGCTTGAACGTACAGGTTCCTTTGTTCATTAACGAAGGTGACGTTCTCCTGATTGACACACGTGAAGGTAAATACTCTTCCCGTGCGTAACTTTCACAGCTTGTAAGCTAAAAAAGGTTATTAACAACCCTTTGCCATTCCTTTGGCAGAGGGTTTTTTCGAAAAAAGATTAGCCTATCAGGCGCTTTCGTAATATACTGGGTTAAAGTCATTTCTCGTAGAGAATAATGACGATGGACATTAATTATGCATACTGCACAAGGTAGGGAGTGGATTTGCGTTGTCATTGTACGTCATGAAATTTGGGGGCAGCTCGGTCGGAGATACAGAACGCATGAAGCGTGTAGCCGGACGTGTTGTAGAAAAAGCTGATGAAGGACATCGGTGTGTAGTCGTGGTTTCGGCCATGGGGGATACAACAGATGATTTGATTGATCAGGCAAAACAACTGAATAGTGATCTGCCTGCTCGTGAGATGGATATGCTCTTAACGACAGGAGAACAGATTTCGATCTCTTTGTTATCGATGGCTATTCAAGCGCTTGGACGTAAGGCAGTATCGTTTACGGGCTGGCAAGCGGGATTCCGCACAGAGCCGGTTCACGGAAAAGCACGTATTCATGACATTCAACCTGACCGTGTGAATGCAGCACTTGCCGAGGGAAACATTGTTATTGTTGCAGGCTTCCAGGGCATGACGGAAGACGGCGAGATCACAACGCTGGGTCGTGGTGGTTCGGATACCACAGCTGTAGCGCTGGCGGCAGCAATTAAGGCTGATGCGTGTGAGATCTATACGGATGTAGACGGAATCTATTCTACGGACCCGCGGATCGTTAAGGTTGCGCGCAAGCTGAAGGAAATATCCTATGACGAAATGCTGGAACTTGCTAATTTGGGAGCAGCGGTGCTGCATCCGCGTGCAGTAGAGTACGCGAAGCATTCCGGTGTACCTTTAATTGTAAGATCCAGCTTTAACCATAATGAAGGAACGGTTGTGAAGGAGGAAGCAGCAATGGAACAAGGCGTAGTGGTTAGTGGTATTGCCTATGACAAAAACGTGGCTCGCATCAGTATTCTGGGTGTGCCGGATGTACCAGGAGTTCTGGCCGAAGTATTTGGTGCGCTTGCATCCAATCAGCTGGATGTGGACATTATCGTTCAGAGCGGAGTGATGGATGGCAAAGCGGACTTCTCGTTCTCTGTGGCGCTGTCTGACCGTGAGAACGCATTACGTGTCATTGAAGGCCTTCACAGCCGCTTGCCTTACCGAGAAGTCACATCTGAGGAGAACCTCGTTAAAATCTCCATTGTTGGCGCAGGTATGGTCAGTCACCCGGGTGTAGCTGCGAAGATGTTCAAAGTTATTTCCGCTGAAGGCGTGAGTATCAAGATGGTGAGCACTTCCGAGATCAAAGTATCTTGTGTTATTGACGGAGATAAGCTGCATGACGTCATTAAGGCATTGCATACAGCATATGATCTCGACACTGCCGAGCAAGCCGTTATCGGTGGACCTCAAGATCGCAGATAAGTATCTTCTGTGTATGTAAATTAGCAAAGGTGTACTGTTGCCAACGGGCAGCAGTACACCTTTTTTTTTCTCATGGCCATTCTCACATCAACTTGAACATCTTTTCCCCGCGTATGCCTCTATATGGTTGCATGAGGTTCCCCTCCCCCATCTCGGGAACACAATCCAGCAAGTTTAATTGAGAACAATATGAAATGTCATGGACCCTGCCTAACTTTTCAAGCCTACGCCCGCTAACAGATCCCTGCACCAGCTCCGGGATGCTCTCCTGACATTGGGATACCGCCTGATGAAGTACTATGCCGAGATCGTTTAGTTGGATGGGAGAGCAGGATTGACGGTGCAGTTCGTCGATGATACATCCAGCACACAAGGCGTCCTCCAGTGCAAATTCATCCTGATTCCCCGCACATAACAGCAATACATCTCGTTGAAGTTGACAGAGAACTGCTGCGACAGCCCTGACATTGAGTAATGATCCAGCTAGTACATGTTTCGCCCTGGAAGCTTTAATCAAGGCTCGGGTTCCATCGGTTGTGGTCAGGATGATCGTTTTATTAGCAATGTCCTTAGTCATATATTCATAGGGGGAATTACCCACCTCGAATCCGGTGATTTTTTTGTCAAAACGCTCCCCGCCTCGAATGCAATCTTTCACTTCCATTTGTTTGGCTTGTGGAACGGTCTCTACGGCAATCACAGCCAAAGCGTCATACGCCAGAGCCGTAACAATTGTACTGGTCGTACACAATACATCAATGACAACTGCACTTCGCCCTGCAATATCAATAGTACGTACTTCATTCACATTGCCAACGACATCAACTCGCACTCCCCACAACTCCTTTCTGTATCTGGGGATCGGTAGTTCTGTTTTGAACCGGAATGGAACTTACCTATCTGCAATTACTATATGCATGAACATCTAGACGGGTGCCTAGAACAGAAGGTGCATCTATGGTTTCAACTCTCAACCGTATTCTGAAGAATTGATAGATTTCAGCGTCATAAAATAAATGTACAGGCATAAACTTGAGATATGAACAAGCGCCAGAAGTGTGAACCAAATGATCTCAAGGTTGGAGGAGCCTACTCATGAAGGTGAACTGGAGGGAACTTTTTCCGGAACCGATCCGAACCATTCTTGGAAGAATGCCACCCGCTCTATTGGAACAAGTGGAGGAAGTACGTATTCGTGAAGGCAGACCCCTGGAGATTAATGCAGGCAACACATACCACTTCCTGACACCTCAAGGTTGTCCAACCGGGAATCCTGAAGAAGCGTATGTTCCTCAGAAAGAAGTGACGCACAGGTTGCTGGATCTGATCAGTAACCATTCACTTTATACATTGGAAGAGGAACTGCGCAAAGGGTTCATCACCATACCTGGAGGACATCGAATCGGGCTTGCTGGCCGAACGGTACTGAGCGGTGGGCGTGTCGAATACCTGCGTGACATCAACGGGTTTAACGTTCGGGTAGCCCGTGAGGTACATGGAGTAGCTGATCGTATCCTTCCTTATCTTCTCGATATGAAGAGCGGACAGGTCCTGCACACGTTGATCCTATCACCACCACAACAAGGGAAAACGACGTTGCTGCGAGATCTGGCGAGACAAATTAGCAGTGGTACAAAGCTTACAGGGGGAACTGAACTGGTTCAGGGAATACGTCCGCGTCTGAAAGTGGGCATTGTGGATGAAAGGTCCGAAATCGCTGGTAGCTACAAAGGAGTACCTGGCTTCGACGTAGGTCCCCGAACAGATGTGATGGACGGTTGTCCGAAGGCTGAGGGCATGATGATGATGCTTCGCTCCATGTCGCCCGATGTCCTGATTGTGGACGAGATCGGTCGTCCGGAGGATGCCGAAGCGGTGATGGAAGCCCTGCATGCAGGAGTCTCAGTGATTGCGACTGCTCATGGCCGTGACCTATCGGAGCTGTCGGCCAGACCCGCCCTCAGAACCTTAATTACGGAGCAGATGTTTCAACGTTATGTCCAGCTGCAACGGACGAGCCGGGGCATGACCTTTCGGCTGGCTGATGGCAAAATGCGTGGGTTGCAGCAGACCGGGGCAGGAGGTGAAGCCTTTGGTTAACATGTTTGGTGCGGTAATTATTCTGTTAGCCAGCACCCTCGCCGGTTTTTACAAGGCCAGACAGTATGCATTAAGACCGAGACAGTTGCGAGAACTCATTGCAGCCCTCCAGCGACTAATGACGGAGATTAACTATGGGCTCACTCCACTTCCCGATGCCATGGGCAAGATGGGAGCACAGACCAAAGAACCTGTAAAGACGCTGTTTCTTCATGCAGCTACACAGATGGAACCTCCTCATGGACTCACTGCCCGGGAAAGTCTGCAGTCAGGCGTGGATCTGGCGTGGGGAAGATCGGCCATGAAGGCTGACGAGAAGGAAGTGATGTTGCAACTAAGCTTCAGCCTTGGCACAAGTGACCGTCAGGATCAGACCAAACATATATCGTTAGCCATTCAACAACTAATGCATGAGGAATCCCGCGCTCAGGCCGATCAAATGAAATATGAACGAATGAGCCGAAGCCTCGGGATGCTTGTCGGAGCGTTAATCGTCATTCTGATCTTCTGAAATAGCCGGGATAGTGAGGTGCCAAGGTCATGAATCTAGAAGTGAACGCAATCTTTCAAATTGCGGGTATCGGAATCATCATCGCCATGATTCACACGGTACTGAAACAAATGGGAAAGGAAGATATGGCTCACTGGGTGACCGTAATCGGATTTGTCGTTGTATTGTTCATGGTGGTCCGTATGCTGGACAGCCTGCTACAAGAGATCAAATCGATATTTCTTTTTCAATGAAAAACGGTCATGAAGCCGGATGGTGGTGACCTGTGGAAATTATCCAAGTTGTAGGTTTGGCGCTCATCGCAACAGTGCTCATTCTGGTTATTAAGGAACAGAAACCCATGTTTGCTTTTCTGATTGCTGCCGCGACCGGCATTGTCATCTTCATGTTGTTGATTGGCAAAATCGGTGCAGTCATCGAAGTGTTGAAGCGGCTTGCCGAGAATTCAGGCATGGAAAGTATTTATCTGAAAACGGTGCTGAAAATTATTGGCATAGCGTACATCGCTGAATTTGGCGCACAGATTGTCAGGGATGCAGGTCAGGAGAGCATTGCGTCCAAGATCGAACTGGCTGGTAAGGTACTGATCCTTGTACTTGCTATACCGATCATCAGCATTATTATCGAAACCGTCATGAAGCTGATGCCGGTGTAGAAAGGGCGTGCGGACTTCATATGAAATCAATGCATCATAAGCCGCAGTGGCGCCTTACGGTTGTGCTGATGCTCTGTTTTCTGTTTGGTATCCTGGGACAGGTTACTGCAACCTCGCCTTCCGGTGAGTGGATGGAGCAGCAGGCCGATCAGCTTCCCAAGGATCAGGTGGAGAAATACTGGGATCAACTGATGCAACAATACGGTGGTTTCTTCCCGGAAGGGAAGACCCCTTCCTTCATGGATATGTTAATCCCCGGCAATGAAGGGTTCAGCCTGAAATCAGTGTTTGTGGCGATCGGAACCTTCATGCTGCATGAAATTTTATATAATGGCAAGCTTCTGGTCACGATTGTGATGTTAAGCGTACTCAGCATGATTCTGGAGACGCTTCAGACTGCATTTGAGAAAAATAATATTAGCAAAATCGCCTATTCCATCTGTTATATGGTCATCATCATCATTGCAATCAACAGCTTCAGTGTGGCGATTGGATACGCCAAGGATGCCATAACTGGCATGATCAACTTCATGATGGCCATGGTTCCCTTGTTATTCACACTGCTTGCGTCCATGGGTAATGTCATCACCGTCTCGGTGACACATCCACTCATCATTTTCATGATTCATCTGGTGAGTACGTTGATTCACTTGCTGGTATTCCCGTTACTCTTCTTCTCAGCTGTTCTGCATCTCGTCAGTTCATTGTCTGACAAGTACAAGCTGACACAGCTGGCAGACCTCCTGCGCAATATTAGTGTGGCACTGCTGGGTATCCTGCTGACGATGTTTTTGGGTGTAATCTCGGTTCAGGGAGCATCGGGATCGGTAGCGGATGGAGTTAGCCTGAAGGCCGCCAAATACATCGCAGGCAACTTTGTCCCTGTCGTGGGCAGAACATTTGCGGATGCGACGGATACGGTAATTACAGCTTCTTTACTTGTCAAAAATGCAATTGGACTCACCGGAGTGATCATCATTTTGTTTCTATGTGCCTTTCCGGCACTCAAGATCCTGGCTCTTGCCTTGATATACAACGTAACTGGTGCCATTATGCAACCGCTTGGAGACACCCCGATTGTAGGATGCCTCCAGGCCATCGGCAAGAGTATGATCTACGTATTTGCGGCGCTCGCAGCCGTCGGGCTGATGTTTTTTCTGGCAATTACCATCTTGCTGACCGCGGGCAATCTGACTGTCATGATGCGCTGAATGTATGTTGGCAAGAAAGGGGATGGAAAGGATGGGGTGGCTGAGCAACTGGCTCCAGGAATTGATTATGATCGTTCTGCTGGCGACTTTTGTGGATATGCTGTTGCCCAATCGATCCATGGAACGTTATGTCAAGCTTGTGCTGAGCCTTCTCATCCTGCTGACCCTTTTATCACCCATAACTAAGCTCCTCAAAAGTGATCCGGTTGGCGAACTGAAACGGGCAATGTCGGCAATGGATGCGCCATCGGATGGGAATGCAACACTCGAACAGATATTAGCTCAGGGCAAGCGGCTGCAAGCGGGTGAACAGGAACAATCCTTACAATGGACAGCGAAAGAACTGGCTAATGTCATGAAAGGCCAGATTGAAGAAACAACAGGAGCGAAGGTTCGATCCGTAGAGGTACAGCTGGCAATGAGTAAATATGAAACCGAGATGGAAGCTGCCTCATCCGTCGAACTGCCTGTGATCCAGCGTGTGTTGGTCGAGATGGCCGGAGAGGATGCAGGAGGAGAAGTGAAGGCAGGGCAGCAAGAAATCGCTGCCAATACACAACCCATATTTGGAACAGACACAGAATCCGAGAAGGATGAAACACATCAAATACAGCAGCCCATCCAGATCGGTCAGATTGAAGTGCCTGATGTACAGATTGATGTGAGTAGAGGGCAGCGTGATGGAAATGAAGCGTCTTCCGAACCTGTTATACGTGATCAGACAGATGAGACGAAGCAGCAAGGTGAGACATCCACAAGGTCCGAACATGCGGTGCAGATTATTACATTGTTGACTGAAAAGTGGGATGTTGATGCGAACAACGTTCAAGTGACAGAACCAAAAAGTGCTGAAGTGCTCTGAGAAGGAGGGTGTCCGATGAAACAATGGTTCAAAAAGATGGAAACCTGGATGGGTGGTGGAGAGGGTGGGGCAAGGCGAAATCAAACCTTCCGCTGGCTGATTATCCTGGGTTTGATCGGGGTGGGAATCATGCTGTTCAATTCCTTCGTCAATGTCAAAAAAATTGATTCCGAAAATATCGGTCGGGAACCACCGGACCCGGCAACATCCATGGCATCCATACAGAGTGATCCGTCAGAACAGAATCCTTTTCAGGCGATCGAAATTGCATTTGAAGACAAAATCAAAGGTGTGCTGGAAAACATTGTTGGTGTGGGAACGGTTGATGTGATGGTTACCGTGGATTCCACAGAGGAATTAGTCGTTCAGCGGAATGTGAAGGATTCTCAGCAACTTACCGAAGAAACCGATGCTAGCGGGGGCAAGCGACATATGACGCAATATACCCGTGATGGCGAGATTATTACGTACGAAATATCAGGGGATCAGACACCTATAGTGACCAAAAAGCTCAAACCGCAGATCCGTGGGGTGCTTGTGGTTGCGAGGGGTGCAGAGAACAAGGTTGTGAAGGACCTGATAACCGATGCTGTGGAAAAAGGACTGAATGTGGCAGCCTACCGGATCTCGGTTGTACCGCGCAAACAAGACTAATCTGATGTGTTGAATCACAAGATTCAATTCTCATAAGATTGAAGCTAATTTGAGGAGGAAGTTCTAATGAATAACAAACGCCAAACGGTATGGCTCGTTTCCATGCTGAGTCTGATGGTCATTTTGTCCGCGTATTATCTGTTCACTGAAGATTCCGGTCCAGTCAACGCGCCGGTGGCTGACAGTCAGCAAGTGGATGGAATCAAGCAAGGGGAAGCCAAGGAGACGGCAGGCATTCTTGATCCTACAGAAGGTTTGGTTGTGAATGAGGTGGTGAATAGCGGCGAAGTTGAAAGTGATCCAAGTGCGGCTGGCGCTGTGGAAGAACCGGCGGCTACGGAAGGTAAAGAAGCTGGAAATACAGAGAAAACACCTGCTGTCGAACCAGGCGAGAATAAGGGTGAGGCAGGCAAAGAAACCAACAAAGAGACCGACAAAGGGGCAACAACAACACCGGAGACAGACGGTCAGGCAGGAGGCACTGCAACGAAGACAGATGAGGAAGTCCTCAAGGAAATGGAAGAGCAGAATACGACAGCATCTGCAAGCAGCCAGTTCCAGAACTACCAATGGCAGCGTGAAGAGAGCAACAATCGCAAGTATGAGGAACTGATGACCGTAGCAGGTGATCTGAGCAAAACGCCAGAGGAGAATGCCAAAGCAACGGAGCAACTCCGCACACTGGAAGAAAAAGAAGCTAAAATCACTGGCATTGAGGAGACGCTCTCTCAACAGTTCGCTAATGCGATCGTTCAAGAAGATGCCGACAAGTATAAAGTTGTGGTCCTCAGTGACAAACTGGATGTAAAACAGGCGGTATCCATTGTCGATCTGGTGATGAAAGAATTGGCGGTTTCACAGAACAAAATCAGCGTGCAATACGTCACAGAACAGTAATCCAAATCATGGAAATGCAGTCCCGGGAGCTGGTTGTACTCTCGGGCTCTTTCCATTTTTAACGATTATGATATAATACATAAAGCCATATGACCGTCCTAGTGAGACTGGCATGATGCCGAAGGAGTGAATAATGGAAATGTTTAAATTGAGTGAAATCAAAGAACTGATTAAACTGGTAGATGAAAGTTCCGTTCAAGAATTGGAAATTGAAAATGAAGGATCACGGTTATCGATCCGCAAACCGGGCAAAACGGAGTATATTCAAGCAGCTGCTGTGCAACCGCAAATGATTGCTGCTCCGCAAGTACAGCCGGCCGCAGTGGTAAGTGAAGCTGCACCGCAGGTCGATACTACAAGTCATTTACATAAAATTGTATCTCCGATGGTAGGTACTTTTTACAGAGCTTCCTCGCCGGAAGCGGGTCCTTTTGTGAGCGCTGGTGATAAAGTTGTTGAGAAAACAACGGTATGTATCATCGAAGCTATGAAGCTGATGAACGAGCTTGATGCGGACATCAAGGGAGAAATCGTTGAAGTGCTGGTTGAGAACGGACAGCTGGTCGAGTATGGGCAGCCCCTTTTCCTGGTGAAACCGGAATAACCGTTATAGCTGGTAAACAGCTAACCGCATGAGCTTCGAAGGAGGACAAAACGAAATGAAATTTCAAAAAATACTGATCGCGAACCGTGGAGAGATTGCGGTACGTATTATTCGTGCCTGCCGTGAAATCGGCATCTCAACGGTAGCCGTCTATTCGGAAGCGGACAAAGATTCTCTGCATGTTCGTCTTGCAGATGAAGCTTATTGTATCGGACCGACACTGTCTAAGGACAGTTACCTCAACTTCACAAACCTGATGAGTGTAGCCACACTGACGGAATGTGATGCAATCCACCCTGGTTACGGTTTTTTGGCGGAGAATGCTGACTTTGCAGAAATCTGTGGTTCCTGCAACATTACATTCATCGGCCCTTCACCCGAAGCCATTACCAAAATGGGAGACAAGGCTGTTGCCAAACAGACGATGAAAGATGCAGGAGTACCTGTTATTCCTGGATCAGATGGCCTTGTTGAAAATATGGATGAAGCCATCATGATTGCTAGAGATATCGGATATCCTATCATTATCAAAGCTACTGCTGGTGGCGGAGGTAAGGGAATTCGTATTGCCGAAGATGAAGAAACGCTGATTAAGCAGATTACCGCTGCTCAGCAGGAAGCACAAAAGGCATTTGGCAATGCAGGTGTATATCTGGAGAAATTCCTGACAGGTATGAAACACGTTGAAATTCAGATCATTGCTGATAAACACGGAAATGCAGCCCATTTGGGAGAGCGTGATTGTTCTGTTCAGCGTCGTCGCCAGAAATTGGTAGAAGAAGCTCCGTGTCCGATTCTCTCCGAAGATGTGCGCACACTGATGGGTGAAGCTGCGGTACGGGCTGCCCTTGCTGTGGACTACTCGGGAGCGGGTACATTGGAGTTCCTGCTCAGCCCGAATGGCGAGTTCTATTTCATGGAGATGAATACGCGTATTCAGGTAGAGCACCCGGTAACCGAAATGGTTACTGGCGTGGATCTGATCCGTGAGATGATCTCGGTAGCGGAAGGCAACCCACTTTCATTCCGTCAGGAAGACGTGGTTATCAATGGCTGGTCCATTGAATGTCGTATCAATGCAGAAGATCCGGACCGTAACTTTATGCCATCACCAGGCAAAATCGGATTCTACCTTGCACCGGGTGGACCTGGCGTTCGTGTAGATAGTGCTGCTTATCCGGGTTATACCATTTCACCTTTCTATGACTCCATGATCGCAAAATTGATCGTGTGGGGAGCGAATCGTGAAGAGGCGATTGCCAAGATGAAGCGTGCGCTTGGGGAATTTGCAATTGAAGGCATATCTACAACTATTCCTTTCCATCAGAAATTGCTGGAGCACCCAACGTTCATTCGTGGTGACTTTGATATCAAATTTCTTGAAGAAAACGAGATTTAAAAGGTATATTGGGCTTGTTTGTCATAATGTAGCCCAAATGATATAGTATGAATAATAAGAGCGCATGTCTCCTGCAAAGGATAAGCCCGCACCTCGCGGATGTTTGCAGGAGTTCCGGTAAAGCCGGACCGGAAGGGTCTGAAGGTTGATTAACCTGAGTCCAGCGCCCTGACGGATGGCCGCAAACTTATCTCGCGAAAGGTGTGTTGAACAGTTATGAGTACACTACCGACTGAATTTGAACGAACGGATATCGGTGAAATCCAGATCGCACCTGAAGTTATTGAAGTGATTGCTGGATTGGCGACCCTTGAAGTGAAAGGTGTTGCAGGCATGAGTGGCGGATTCGCTGGCGGATTTGCTGAATTGCTTGGTCGCAAAAACCTTTCCAAAGGCGTTAAAGTTGAAGTGGGCCAACGTGAAGCTGCAGTTGATGTTTCCGTAATTATCGAGTACGGATACCGTCTGCCACAGGTAGCTACGGAGATTCAACAGAACGTGAAACGTTCCATCGAGAACATGACAGGATTGAATGTGAATGAAGTGAATGTGCACATTCATGACGTTCAGTTCAAGAGCACCGAGAAAGTGGAAGAGATCGACCTGAACAGTCAGCGTGTAAAATAAAAGAAGACAGATTCCCCCGGCATCATCTGCCGGGGGTTATCCCGTCTTGGACAGGTCTTCATTATAGCGAAAGCTAGATGAGGATCTGATTTTTTGCTAGTGAACAGGTTAAGTCATGTTAGTGAGCAAGGGAGGCTGTGCAGTTCGTGGCTAAAATACTGGATCGGCTTCTGTTGTTTATATACAGCATAAGCGTTGGAGCAATATCGGCAGCCGTCATTCTTCTGATTAGCGGTGTGCTGCCTTACGAATTGAATTACCAGCAGGAACAAAACGTTATTGTTGCGTCGGTTATTGCAGCAGCGATTTTGTTTATCCTGAGTTTGCGATTTTTCTACATCTCGGTTCGGCGTGAGCGTGCATCGTTGCCGTCTGTAGATCAACGTACTGAGTTTGGTGATGTACAGATTTCGATGGAGACGATTGAGAATCTCTGTTTGAAGGCAACTTCCCGTTTCCGGGGAGTACGTGATGTCAAGGCACGCATACGTGTGGTTGAGTCAGGACTGGAGATTATGATCCGTGCAGTAGTGGATGGTGAGACACCTATTCCTGCGCTGACTTCTGATCTGCAAAAGGCGATTCATGATCATGTACAAGAGATTACGGGCATCCCGGTTTCTTTTGTCACGGTGTATATCGCTAATGTGACCCAGTCGCCTAACTACAAGAGTCGAGTGGAATGAGGTGAGTTTCACTGATGCTGTGGAAAGAGATTTGGGATAGTCACAGAGGCCGAATTACCGGAATTATCGGCGGCATCTTTTTTGGGTTTCTTTATGTATGGATCGGTTTTTGGGATATGTTGTTCTTTGCACTCTTGGTGTTCATTGGTTATACGTTAGGCAGACGAAGCGATTCGAAGCTGGGTTCGTCCATTCCCTGGAGGGAGTGGGGACAATGGCTGGGCGATCGCTGGCGTCCGTTTAAGTGACCTACCTGAACCCTGCAATATGTTTCTTCCGAAAATAGAGCTGTAGTTTAGGTTGCCCGTTTTTTGGAGGAAACGTATTGCAGGTTTTTTTGTGAAAAGGGATAACAATAACAATACCGTGTAATCCATCGATCTAACCGATACAGGATTTGATGAGATGGATGCATGGATTATAAAATAAGCATGATGACGCTCCAGGCGGAGCGCTGCAGGAGGCAGGACATGAAAAGACGTTTGGCAAGGGAAATTGCAGTACAAAGTCTGTATCAGATGGAAATGAATGAGGTAGGTGCAGCAGAAGCTGTGAACATGTTGATCAATGAAGCTGCTGAAGATAATGAAACTGAAGTAGTTATCCGCGATGCAGATGTAATGCGTACTTATGTTACTGAGATTGTACAAGGAGCCTGGAACAATAAGGAAGCCATTGACGGTTTGCTTGTGGATTATTTGAAAGGTTGGCAGATTAGCCGTCTGTCACGTGTAGATCGCCAGATTCTACGACTGTCCACGTATGAAATGGTGTTCCGTGATGACATCCCGGCAAAGGTATCTGTCAATGAAGCGATTGAACTGTCCAAATATTTTGGTACAGAAGAATCCGGTAAATTCGTCAATGGTGTACTTGGACGCATGATTCAGGAAGTTGACGCCATTAAAGCAAAATTATCTTAAGTTATGATTAATTATAGTGTGTGTTCAAAAAGACCGGTTTTCAGTATCCTTCGTAATCAAAAGCGGGCTTTTTGAACAACCTCTAATTTTATATTCACATAAGGGAGAGAGAGTACAATGACAGCATCTATTATTAACGGTAAAGAAGTATCCCAAGAGATCCGCGCAAGCATGACAACAGAAGTAAAACAGCTTAGCGAACAGGGGGTAGTACCTGGTCTGGCTGTTGTGCTCGTCGGGGAAGATCCGGCATCCCAAGTCTATGTGCGTAATAAAGAAAAAGCATGTCACGACCTCGGTTTCTACTCCGAAGTGCATCGCTTGGATGCAGATACGTCCCAAGAAGATCTGCTTGCGCTGGTGGACAAGCTGAACAATCAACAATCCATTAACGGAATTTTGGTGCAACTCCCACTACCGAAACATATCGAAGAGAAAGCGGTTATTGATGCAATTGCCGTGGATAAAGACGTAGACGGGTTCCATCCAGTCAATGTTGGTAATCTTGTTATTGGGGACGATAGTCTGCTTCCATGTACCCCAGCGGGTGTAATTGAACTGATCAAGCGCACTGGATTGGAAATGTCCGGTAAACATGCGGTAGTCATCGGAAGAAGCAACATCGTTGGCAAACCGGTATCCCTGTTGCTCCAACGTGAGAATGCGACAGTAACCATGTGTCATTCCCGTACAGCCAACATGAAAGAAATTACACGCCAGGCGGACATTCTAGTTGTAGCCATCGGTCGTGCAAACTTTGTGGATGCTGATTTTGTGAAACCGGGTGCTGTGGTTATCGATGTCGGCATGAACCGTTTGGAGAATGGCAAACTGGCAGGAGACGTTGATTTCGAGAGTGTGAAAGAAGTTTCTGGTCCAATTACACCCGTTCCAGGTGGTGTTGGTCCGATGACAATCACAATGCTGATGCAAAATACATTGATCGCTGCCAAGCGCGCTCACGGATTGGCCTAGGGTTTTGTCTGTGGCAGATCAAAAGATCTACTCCATCAAAGACCTGAACCGGTATATTCGAATGAAACTGGAATCGGATCAGGTCCTGTCGGACGTTTGGCTACGCGGGGAGATTTCGAACTTCACACATCACTCCAGCGGCCATATGTATTTTACATTGAAGGACAAGGACAGCCGGATTAAGTCGATTATGTTTGCGTCCCATAACCAGCGATTACCCTTTGTACCGAAGGAGGGTGCAAGGGTTATTGCCCGTGGTAATGTCTCGGTGTATGAACGGGATGGGCAGTATCAATTCTACGCTACCCAGATGCAACCGGACGGAATTGGAAGTCTGTATCTGGCTTACGAACAGCTGAAGAAAAAGCTTGAGGATGAAGGGTTATTTTCACCTTCGCGAAAAAGACAGATCCCTCGTTATCCCCAGACCATCGGGGTTGTAACTTCACCGACGGGAGCGGCGGTACGGGACATCATGATCACACTCCAGCGTAGATACCCTTCTGCCAAAGTTGTTTTGTATCCTGTTCTGGTCCAAGGCAAAGGTGCAGCACCTTCCATTGTCAAAGCCATTGGCAACTTGAACCGGATGGGAGAAGCCGATGTACTTATCGTTGGACGCGGAGGCGGTTCACTGGAGGAGTTGTGGGCCTTTAATGAGGAGATTGTGGCAAGAGCAATAGTCGCTTCGGATATTCCTGTCATTTCTGCGGTTGGGCACGAAACGGACTTTACTATTGCTGATTTTGCAGCCGATTTGCGTGCGGCTACACCTACAGCAGCAGCTGAATTAGCTGTACCTAATCGAGCTGAGTTGCTTGATCAGATCGGACAACGTCAGCGCCAGTTACAGCACAGCTTACGTCAGCGTGCTGTACATAATCGTGAACGGCTCGCAAGATTACAGCGTTCGCCAGTGCTGGTGCATCCAAGACGTACGTTGATGCAGCATACGGAACGACTGGATATGATGCACCAACGGCTTTTGAGAACAGTGGATACGCGCATGAAATGGACAGGAGAGAAGCAGGAGCGTCTGCGGGCAGCACTGCAACGATTCAATCCTCGTGAGCAGGTCAATGCAGCACGCCGTGAGAATGCGGCAGCACGCAGACAACTGGAACTTGCGATCAGGTCTATAACCAGATCGAAGCAGCAACAGTGGAAATCATCTGTGCGGCATCTGGATGCGCTTAGCCCGCTTAAAGTCATGTCACGGGGATACAGCCTTGTCTATGATGAGCAAGAACAGCGATTGATCAAGTCAACGAAGGATGTACAGCCTGGAGATTCAATTAAGATTAAATTAACAGACGGACAGCTGGACTGTCAGGTTTGGGGAATGAAGGAGGACGACAATACCCATGGCGAATGAACCGGAATTGAATTTTGAAGAGGCGATGGCGGCATTGGAAGACATCGTAGGTCAGCTGGAACATGGTGATGTTCCGTTGGAACAGGCCATCGATCTGTTTCAACGCGGGATGAAGCTTTCGCAACTTTGCGGACTGAAACTGGAACAAGTGGAACGCAAGATCGAGATGATCGTAGAAGAAGATGGAGAGCTTCGCAAGAAGCCTTTCGGAACTGCTTACGATGAGAGCGGTGAAGTCCATGAGTAATCGTCCTTCGTTTCAAGCATACCTCGAAGAGGTTACAGCTGAGGTGACAGAAGCGTTGAAACACACGCTTCCTGTTCACTGGGATGTACCCCAATCGTTGTCGGATGCGATGCAGTACTCACTCATGGCCGGAGGTAAACGCCTTCGTCCCCTTCTGGTCGTTGCTGCGGCGGAAGCCTTCGGTGCACAGCGTACAGCTGCAATGCCGGTAGCCTGCGCCGTGGAGATGGTTCATACGTATTCACTGATCCACGACGACCTGCCTGCTATGGATAATGATGATTACCGCAGGGGAAAATTAACGAATCATAAGGTATATGGTGAGGCAACAGCCATATTGGCAGGTGATGCGCTGTTAACCCATGCTTTTTATAGCATTGTTCAAGCTGGACGCCGTAGTGGTGTGGCGGCAGATGCGCTGCTGTCCATCGTAGAGGACATGTCCGAACTTGCTGGAGCAAGAGGCATGGTCGGCGGCCAAGTTGCGGATATGGAAGGTGAGCAAGGCATGACTGATCTTTCACAGCTCCAATATATTCATTTGCACAAAACGGGTGACCTGATTGTTTTCTCACTCATTGCTGGAGCACGAATTGGTGGAGCAACGGAAGGACAATTGGAAGCCTTACGTGTGTTTGGCCGTGATTTGGGGCTGGCGTTCCAGATTCAGGATGATATTCTCGACCTGACGGGTGACGAGCAGAAGATGGGCAAAAAAACACAGAGCGATGTGAATCAGCAGAAGGTAACGTATCCTTATTTTATTGGCATGGACGCTTCTCTAGATGAAGTGAAATCCCTTACCCAATCTGCAAAAGATGCACTTGAAAGAGCCGAGTTACCTGATGCATCCAGATTGCTGGAAATTGCAGATTATCTGATGAGTCGAGACCATTAGATTCGAATAAAACGCGTTGTTTCAAAACCTGTATAACCGTGTAATAAATGTAATGTCCTTTTTCCGAGTAGATGGAAAAAGTCTGTCCCGAGTGGATGCGGGAATACATATGGAGAAGAATTTTAAATAACTTGCTGGCGAGAATGCTCGTTATCGGGAGTATAGTGCAGTAAATTATGATTCTTGTTCTTTTATGTTATAATGATTTAATGTCATTTGATTCATCATGTATATATCGATTTACAACAATAACTAAACAATCTAGGAAAGCGGGGAGATTCTCGTGCTGCTTCCACAAATTAAACAACCCAGTGATCTAAAGTCGATGTCTCAGGATGATCTTGCCCTTTTGTCGGCAGAGATCCGGCAGTTTCTGATTGAGAAACTGTCTGTTACAGGTGGGCATCTCGCACCCAACTTAGGCGTGGTTGAGCTCACGGTAGCCCTGCATTACTGCTATAACAGTCCAGCAGACAAAATGATTTTTGATGTAGGGCATCAGGCTTATGTGCACAAAGTTCTGACAGGACGTATGGACCGCTTTGATACATTGCGTCAACATAACGGCCTGTGCGGGTTTGTCAAACGCAACGAAAGTGAACATGATGTATGGGAAGCTGGACACAGCAGTACTTCATTGTCCGCTGCGATGGGGATGGCCCTTGCACGTGATCTGAAGGGTGAGGACAACCAAGTTATCGCGATGATTGGTGATGGAGCGCTTACAGGTGGTATGGCTTTTGAGGCTCTCAATCATATCGGTCATGAGCAGAGAAAACTGATGGTTATTCTGAATGATAATGAAATGTCCATTGCTCCAAACGTTGGGGCCATGCATAAATATTTGAGCAAAATTCGTTCGGATCGTCATTATCTGAAAGCGAAAGATGATGTCGAGGGCATGCTTAAAAAAATTCCTGCTATTGGGGATCGTTTGGCCAAATCGGCAAGCTGGATCAAAGATAGTGTCAAATATATGATGGTACCAGGTGTTCTTTTTGAAGAACTGGGCTTCACGTATTTGGGTCCAATTGATGGACACGATATTCCCAAATTGATTGAAACCTTCAAACAGGCTGATAACGTTGATGGTCCTGTGCTCGTTCACGTGCTCACGACCAAAGGCAAAGGTTATCAGCCAGCAGAAGCCGATTCACACAAGTGGCACGGGATTTCTCCGTACAAAATTGAATCCGGTCAAGTGCTGAAAGCTGTGGGGAAACCGATGTACACGGAAGTGTTTGGTCAAACGTTAATTGATCTTGCGAAGCAGGATAAGCGGGTCGTAGCTGTAACGCCAGCAATGCCTACAGGATCAGGTCTCATTCCTTTTAGTAAGGAATTTCCTGACCGCATGATTGACGTAGGGATCGCAGAACAGCATGCGGCAACCATGTGTGCTGCACTGGCTATGGAAGGCTTGAAGCCGGTCTTTGCCGTGTATTCTACGTTTATGCAACGTGCATATGATCAGATCGTACATGATATTTGCCGACATAACGCTAACGTGATGTTTGCCATTGACCGTGCCGGGTTTGTTGGTCCGGATGGGGAAACACATCAAGGGGTGTATGATGTGGCATTTATGCGTCATATTCCAAATATCGTTCTGATGATGCCAAAAGACGAAAATGAATTGCGTCATATGATGAAAACGGCGCTTGATTATAATGAAGGTCCAATTGCTTACCGTTATCCACGAAACAATGTGGTCGGTGTACCTTTGGATGATGTACTTGTTCCGATTCCAATCGGATCATGGGAGCAACTGCGTCCATCGGAGGGATATGCTGTCATCGCTTCAGGATCGATGGTGCAGCTTGCAGAAGAAGCAGCGGAGATGGTGAAGCGGGAAGGTATCACAGCTGGCGTAATCAACGCTCGCTTCCTGAAACCTCTTGACGAGCAAATGTTGCGTGATTTAGCTGTTCGAGGCACCAAATTGATTGTACTTGAAGAAACATCCCAAGCAGGCAGCATGGGTAGTGCAGTGCTGGAATTTTATGCAGAACAGGGACTGCATGATGTTCATGTACAATTGATGGGGATTCCGGATCGCTTCATCGAGCATGGCAGTATTAAGGAACAACGTGAGGAAGTGGGTCTTACCGTTGAAAATGTATGTGCTGAACTGCGCAAGATGGCTGTTCAATCATCTTATGGCATACCCAAAACACGTTTTCCTTCGTAAATTTACATGATAGGAGACAGACATGTCACTCCCGAAAGAACGAATTGATGTTCTGCTGGTTGAGCAGGGCTATTATGAAAGTCGTGAGAAGGCAAAAGCTGCAATCATGGCTGGACTGGTATATGCCAATAATGAGCCGATCGAAAAGGCGGGCATGAAAATTCCAAGGGAAGCCGAGCTGAAAGTTAAAGGCTCGGTACATCCCTACGTCGGCAGAGGCGGATTAAAGCTCGAAAAAGCGATCCGTCATTTCGGCCTTGATATGAATGGACTTGTCATGCTCGACATTGGTTCATCCACCGGTGGATTTACGGATTGTGCACTTCAGCATGGCGCATCTCACGTCTACGCTATTGATGTGGGGTATAATCAGCTCGACTGGTCTTTGCGTAATGATAAGCGGGTTACTGTTATGGAACGAACTAATTTCCGCTATGTGACTCCTGAAGATCTGACGGGACCCGTGCCGAACTTTGCGAGCATTGATGTGTCGTTCATTTCACTGCGAATCATATTGCCGCCACTTCTGGCTCTTTTGAAACAACCTGCAGATATCGTTGCATTGATTAAACCTCAATTTGAGGCAGGGCGTGAAAAAGTAGGCAAGTCCGGTGTGGTACGTGATACGAAGGTACACAAGGATGTATTGCAGACGATGCTTCATTTTGCCAGTCAACTTGGTTTGCATCTGCAAAGTTTAACTTTTTCACCGATAACCGGTGGAGAAGGTAATATAGAATTTCTCGCACATTGGCGTCTGGAAGCACCAGAGGCAACACAACCAGAGATCGATCCAGCTTCACTTGACGCACTTGCGGAGCAAGTTGCAAAGGAAGCAGCTCATACATTTACGGGAAACTCATCATAAGATGGGTTTCTTTTCGCTGGAAAGGTGATTGAGGTAAAGGGAAATCGTTACTGAACCTCGAATATGTCTTCGAGGTGAGCGATAATGGATGGTCAATATGACACAATCGTTATAGGTGTACTTGCTGTCTGTTTGATCTTGTGGCTGTTCTTTGGCTTGCGTAATTGGGTGAACCGACCGACGCCGGTAAGCTTGTCTGGAATGCAACTGAACGTGAAGATTCAGGACTCCCCGGCCTTGGATTTGCTTGAAGCACAGGGTTACGAAGTCATCGGTGGCAAAATGAAAGTCCCTCTGGCTTTTGAGGCCAATGAATCCGTTTATTACAGCAGATTATTCATTGATTATGTTGCAGAACGTGAGGATCTCAGATACCTCGTGAAAACGTCTCGTCGCAGACAGCCAATTGAAATGACCGGCCCTGCGCTAAGGGATCGATTCCTCAATTACCTGTTGTTATATCCTGGCTGTGAAGGATTGCTGTATGTTGACGTGGAGGATTCCGATATTAAGTTAATCAGGCTCATGGACTATCAGGAAGATGTGTATGATGGGGATGATCTGGACTAATATAAAAGAATGAACATTGCAGGGCAAAGTCTGCGGCGAATTACAAATGCTGCTTTATTGCAATACATTTAACTGGAGGCATGTATGAAAGGACAAAGGCACATCAAAATTCGTGAAATCATTAGTCAAAATGAAATTGAGACCCAGGATGATCTGGTTGAAGCACTACGCAAATCAGGTTTTCAGGTGACTCAGGCGACGGTATCCCGGGATATCAAGGAACTTCTGTTAATCAAGATTCCGATGGATGACGGAAGATACAAGTACTCTTTGCCGACAGATCAACGATATAATCCGATTCAAAAGTTGAAGCGTGCACTTGTTGACAACTTCTTGCACATTGATCACACAAACAATCTGGTTGTGATGAAATGTTTGCCAGGAACAGCCAACTCCATTGCAGCTCTGCTTGATAATATTGAGTGGAATGAAGTCATGGGCACGATCTGTGGAGATGACACCATTCTGATTATCTGCCGGACTGAAGGTAACAGTGTGACCGTTATTGAGCGGATCATGGGTTACATTGCTTAATCAATGGTTCAAAAACATAATTTCTGAGTTAGTCATCCGGAGGTGTTTTTGCAGATGTTAGTTACGTTATCGATTCGTAATTTGGCTGTGGTGGAAGAAGTGGACGTTGTATTCCATCCGGGATTCCATGTACTTTCAGGGGAAACGGGTGCAGGGAAGTCGATTATTATAGATGCACTTGGCTTAATTGCCGGTGGACGAAGTTCTGCTGATCTGATCCGGTACGGATGTGAGAAGGCAGAGATGGAAGCCTTGTTTGAGATGGAGCAAAGTCATCCGGTATGGCAGACATTAGAGAAGTTGGGTATCCATTGTGAGCCTGAAGAGCATCTGGTCATTCGACGTGAACTGAACACACAGGGGAAAAGTACGTCCCGCATTAATGGGCAATTGGTCAATCTGACCATGCTGCGGGAAGTAGGCGAGAAGCTGATCAATATTCATGGACAACATGAACATCAGAGTTTGCTGCGCGCTGAGAGCCATCTGGGGCTTCTCGACACCTATGGCTCGGAAGTAATTGGACCGATCAAAGCGAAGTACCAGGAGCGCTACAGCAAGTTTATCACGGCGGAAAAAGAGCTGCGTGCGCTTCAGGAGTCCAGTCAGCGGGCATATCAACTCTTGGACATGTATCGGTTTCAGCTTGAGGAGATCGCAGCGGCAAGCCTTACACGAGGCGAGGATGAATTACTCGGGGAAGAACGGGTCAAACTATCCCATAGTGAGAAAATGATGGACAGTGTTGCTGGTGCATATGATCTGCTCAGTGGTCAACGCGGACTTGAAGCTGTGAGCATTGCTCTTTCAAGAATTGAAGACATTTCTGGATATGATAGCAAAGGACTGCAACCCATTGTAGAACAATTGCAATCCGCATTTTATCAATTGGAAGATGCGACATTTCAATTAAGGGATTACCGGGAGAAGATTGAATTTAATCCGGCAAGGCTGGAAGAAGTGGAGCAAAGGCTGAATCTGATTTCTGGCCTCAGACGGAAATACGGGGACAGTGTTGAACTTATTCTGAGTTATTATGATCAGATTAGCCATGAAACCGACCAACTGGAGAACAAGGACGAACGGCTGGAGAAATTGCGAGCTGAACGTGACAAAATGCTTAACCTTGTGATGGAGTCTGCTGAAGAGCTCAGCAAGGTTCGTAAACAATGCGCCGAGGAACTAGCTGCACAGGTGGAAAGCGAGCTCAAGGATCTGCAAATGGAGCGGACTACGTTGCGTGTTCAGATTACTCCTTTCGAAGATCCGAAGGGCATTGAATGGAATGGACGTCGTATTCGTCTGAATCGTCAGGGTGCGGACAATGCGGAATTCCTGATTTCGCCGAACCCGGGCGAGCCATTACGACCACTTGGCAAAATTGCTTCAGGTGGTGAGTTGTCGAGAATGATGCTGGCGATGAAGAGTATCTTTGCACGACATGACCGGATACCTGTGTTGATTTTTGATGAAGTTGATACCGGAGTTAGTGGTAGAGCAGCTCAATCCATTGCGGAAAAACTGTTCCGCTTGTCTTCGACTTGTCAGGTTTTCTCAATAACTCACTTACCACAAGTGGCTTGTATGGCAGATCATCAGTATCTCATTGAGAAACATGTTTACGATGGACGGACGATGACGCAGGTGGAATCGCTGTCAGACGAAGGCAGAGTGAAGGAATTGGCACGTATGTTGGGCGGCGTGGAAATTACAGAAAAAACGCTGCATCACGCACAGGAAATGCTGAATTTGGCGGAAGCCAAAAAAGGGTGAAACGGACGGCTGGCGTAATGATTGACAGTAATAAAAGCCTGGGGGCGAGGTTATCTTATAGGTACGCAATTGGCGACCACCTTTCGTCAAGCGAAAGAAGCAAAGGGAGTGTGACAGCCATTGAATTTCCCCCTCAGGAAGAAATTGCTAGGTCTTTTATTTGCCTTCTTTCTTTGTGTGATTAGCCAGGCCATTCAGCCTGTGCAAAGTTATGCTTCACTGCCGGATGAATTGCAGGTGTTTGCTGGCAGGCAAGCGGATGTCCGGCTCGCTGTACCTGCTGTTTCAAGCGCCGTTGTAGATCGACCAGATATCGTTGGTTTGGATGATCAGGCAGCGATGCATGTTACCAGGCAACAACCTTTGCATCTTCACCCTCAACAAACGGGACATGCCAAATTAACGTTGAAGTTGTGGGGTAAAATTCCGGTCAAAACAGTCCATGTGAATGTGATACCGGATTTGCGTGTTGTACCCGGGGGTCAAACGATTGGCGTCAAAGTTAAATCAGCAGGCATTCTGGTTGTAGGTCATCATCTGGTCCACTCTGGGCAGGATGAGCGTGTATCACCAGGAGAAACCGCAGGCATTAAGCTCGGAGATCTGATTACGCATATGGATGGTAAACGTCTTGATGGCGTAGCAGGTGTCTCTGAAGCCGTTGAACTTGCAGGGAAAAGTAAAAAAGGTATTGATGTTGTGTTAAAACGTGGTAAGGAAACGGTGAAGACACGATTAACTCCGGCGTATGACTCCGAGGATCAAGCGTGGAGGCTTGGATTGTACATTCGTGATTCTGCAGCCGGTGTTGGCACACTTACCTTCTATGCTCCAGATCAGGGCGTATACGGTGCACTGGGCCATGTCATTACAGATATGAACACACAAACATCTATTGTTGTGGGTAGTGGCCAGATTGTTCAGTCCAATGTGACATCCATTTCTAAAAGTGAGACCGGTGATCCGGGTGAAAAACGTGCTCATTTCCTCAAGGAAAGCAAAATTTTGGGCAATATTGAACGTAATACGGCTTTTGGTATCTTTGGTAAAATGTCCGGAAATCCTGAGCACAGTTTGTATTCGAAAGGTATTCCCGTTGCTTTCTCTCATGAAGTAAAGGAAGGACCGGCCGAAATACTTACCGTGGTTGACGGTCAACAAGTTGAACGCTTCTCCATTGACATTGTTCATGTGGCAGATCAAACCGAGCCAGCAACGAAAGGTCTGGTGCTTCGAATCACAGACCCGAAACTGCTGGATAAGACCGGAGGTATCGTTCAAGGCATGAGTGGCAGCCCTATTGTACAGAATGGTAAGTTGATCGGTGCAGTTACTCATGTATTCGTGAATGATCCGAAATCGGGTTACGGTTGCTTCATTGAATGGATGTTACAAGATGCTGGCGTTATGATGAAAAAGGAAACCGATAAGAACCTCAAGGCTGGTTAAACAGCCTTGAGGTTCTTTTTTGTCGAAAGCAAACATAATATATCGGATAATGAAATAAATTATTTATTATATAGGATCAAGGAAAAAAAATAAAGAAAAATAATTTTCGACAGGAGGAATTTAACTCGCTGTGTCGAAAATTAAACGTGTAAGGAAATGTACGAAACGATGTTTAATTTAAAGGAGGATACCGTTTTGCAAAAAATTGAGGTATTGCTGGCCGATGATAATCGTGAATTTACGAATTTGCTTGCCGAATATATATCTGAACAGGAAGATATGGAAGTAACCGGTATTGCATACAATGGAGAAGAAGTACTGCAATTGCTGGAGCAAACTCGGGATGTGCCGGATGTATTGATTCTGGATATTATCATGCCTCATCTGGATGGTCTCGGTGTGCTTGAGCGCTTGCGCAACCTGAACCTGTCTCCACAGCCTAAAGTCATTATGCTTACGGCATTCGGACAAGAGAATATCACACAGCGTGCCGTGCAACTCGGAGCTTCTTATTATATTCTCAAGCCGTTTGACATGGAGGTGCTTGCGAATCGTGTGCGTCAACTGGTTGGGACACAGACCGCGATGTCCACGAGTAATGGATCATCCATGTTCATGAAATCCAATGTTGTGCCCATGGGCAAACATAAAAATCTCGATGCAAGCATTACGTCCATCATACATGAAATCGGCGTTCCTGCGCATATTAAGGGATATCAGTATTTGCGCGAAGCTATTACAATGGTGTATAACAATATCGAAATTCTGGGAGCAATCACCAAAACACTGTATCCAGCGATTGCCGAAAAATTCAAAACCACGCCGTCCCGCGTCGAACGTGCCATCCGTCATGCGATTGAAGTGGCATGGACTCGTGGTAACATCGACAGCATCAGCCACTTGTTTGGTTACACGATCAATATCAGCAAGTCGAAGCCAACAAATAGCGAGTTCATCGCGATGGTCGCTGACAAGCTGAGAATTGAGCATAAGGTAAGCTGAAAGGGTCAGGAGTAATGATTGGGCAAGAAATTTTGGATTCAGATTAGATTCTGACCAAATGAATTTTGGCGTCCAATATCAGAATTCGTTCATTTTCATCCAGATAAACTTCTGTAATATATGCCAACGAATACCGTCAATTATTGGATTAAAGATATCCAGTAAATGACGGTATTTTTGCATAAAGAAATAACACAGAACATGATGATGAAATTTAGTTTTGAATGTTGTTTCTGAATTTTGAGTTTCTACATTAAAAAAAGCTCCCTATAGCAAAATTCAGATAAAGGAAATAATTCATAAACTTTTACTCTCAGTTAACGCTTTTTCAAGTAGAAAGTGGTACGATGTGACCATTGACAAAGACCTACATATATATTTAAAAGTTCGGATAGATGCTACGAACAGAGGAGTAGAATCGTATGTTTACGCAAATAGGCGAGATTGCTGAACCAATTCCTGTAGTACAATCTGATACAAAATGTGATATCGTCTATCATCTTTTCAAGTCCAAACCTAGTCTGGAAGGTATAGCTGTTATGGGGGAGAGGTGTGTGTCATTAATGATGCGGGCCCGATTCTTTCAGCAGATTGGCACCCAGTATGGCTATAATCTGTATATGGGACGTCCTGTAGAACTGGTGATGAACACGCAGGCACTGGTCGTGGATTATTCGGAACAGATTACGGATGTCAGTGTTCTAGCCATGGACAGAGATGAAGGGGAAATATATGATCTTGTGTTGGTCACGTCAGGAGAACGTTTCTTTGGAGCTGTGAGTATTCGACGTTTGCTACTTGCTGTTGCAGATGTACGGGCTGAAATGGCGATTTTTATGAACCCGCTGACGGGTCTTCCAGGTAATCATATTATAGATGAAAGGCTGTCTCAGGCTCTTCAGATGGACCATTTTAGTGTACTGTACGTTGATCTCGATCAATTCAAATCCTACAATGATAGCTACGGCTTCAAAATGGGGGATCAGCTCATTCAGGCGACAGCTAACTTGCTTCGTAAGCTATTTGTTCCCCCTGAAGCTTTTCTTGGACATATCGGTGGTGATGATTTTATTACGATCCTGAATCACCATGATTACAAACTTATTAGTGAGGAAGTCATCTCAGGTTTTGAGGAAATGAAAAAGACATTCTACAACGAACATGATTGGCATCATCAATATGTTCTGGGGGAAGGACGCTCCGGGCTGAATCGGCCCATTCCTCTGGTGTCGGTATCCATCGCCGTTGTAACCAATAGCAAGCGAAAATATGAAAACATAGATCAGATTATTGATCAGGCCACACGCATCAAAAAAGGTTGTAAAGCGATTGCTGGCAGTATCATCTGTGCAAATGATAACGCCAGTACTCTGTGCTAGAGATAAGAAATACTCATAGTAGCTACAACTACTAACGTTAAAGATACAAGAAAAACCACTACTTATCAGGAGTTATTCACCTGTAATAGCGGTTTATCTATTATGTGATGCGAGTCGAGTGCTGTGTTGCAAAAACACTTCAACCTCATTATGTATACATATAAGTATGTTAGAGCAAAGAGTACTCAGATTCGAATATCGACGGATGGATATGAAGCAGCAGGAGATGTAGAAGCCGTAGTTTGCGGGCCGTTTCCTGATTCCTGATCTGTGGTTCCGCCATCTGATGGGTGCTCCTTACTTCCCGTTTTCTTTCCTTCATTTACTTCCTGATTATCTTCTCCAGATGTTGCAGAGATGGGAGGTTGTGCCGATTCTTTAGGCGCGGATTGATGGATCTCTTCCACCAGTTCCCCAATCTTCTGATTAACCTTGTTTAACTGGGAGTTGATGTCTTGGACGGTCTCTCGCTTTGCCTGAAAGACGGTGCGTTCTGAATTTTCCAACATCTTTGATTTGCCGAGATGAGATCATTTGTAGGAGGATTAATCTCCAGAACAAGTCGGTCGAAGCGGGTTTCTCCTTCGGTGGTCTGAATGGAGCCCTGCATGCGATCACGTAAACCGACCAGCTTACCCAATTGATCATAAGTCTGACTATGCTTGATCAGGTGATCGAGTGAAGGGGCTTGTGTCTCGTCGGTTGGTTTGGGTTGTTGCTGTTGAGTCTTTTCGGGCTGTCTTAATTTGTTCTTTTCTTGCAATTCCTCTGCTTTAATTTGGGCAATCTGGCTATCGTTCTGTGATATGGAGCTTGTTAAGGATTTAATTCGCTGAGCTTTGGTTTTGGTATCCAACTCGTCATTGGTTTTTACACTTTGCATTTCTTCATTGAGCCGGACCTTCTGCTGCATGAGTCCCTGAATTTCTTTATCCCGACTGGAGACTTGATTCCCGGGAGTGAAACTGCTTTTGGTTGCAGATGAGATTGAATTCATATCCTCAGTTCTCCTTCTACTCTTTGTCATGGTTCTATTTACATATATCGGATGTTAAGAGAAGGATTTGAATAGCTCTTGTTTCATCGCAATGGATTCATTTTGCGTCGGTTGTATTGCGTACTTCATCATAATAATTGATAATGTTTATTATTAAGTGAGTGGAAGTTCAGACACAATCTATGTAGACGGAGATGGGTTAGCAAAATGTGGAATGATTATTATATCCTCTGGAACTATGCTGCGGTGAGTATAACAGATATTCGTTACATGGAATTAGAGGCATAAGAAGAGATGAGTTACAAATTTCCAACAAGTACCTTTGTACTCACCATTCAGGGTGATGCTGGAGTGACGCTGACAAGCAAACATATGAAGTGAGTCGCTTTTATATTATCCATGGGGCAAAAGGAAGTAAGTTGGTGATTCAAGCAGGCGAATCCGGATTGCGCCTATATTACTTGATGTACAAAACAAACCTGCCTGGTGGAGGATTACATTATTCTAACAGCGAACAATCTGACCCTGGAAGAGTTGAAATCGAAACTTGTCTGGAGTTCACTGGATGGGTTAAAAATGATCGTGTGTTTATCTGGAGCCCGGACGTTCATGGTACTTTGACCCGATTGCAACATTGAATCAAACAGAGGAATTGGCTGCGTGGTTTACGAAGATCTCTGAACAAGAAGAATAAGCGTAACAAGTGATGGATGAGATGAAATCCAATTCTTCCACTCTAAATTACAGTTGATAATGAAAATTATTATCATTTATAATAAAGGTACATTAGTAAACCTCTGCTACATATATGTTATCGGATGTATGGCAGATTGATGACCTTGTAAGGCCTTTGTTCCGGGTGAGGCTGGGATTGGAGAGTATTTGATGCAATTAGACGAACAGATGAAATGCTGGAATCATGCCGCTGTTAAGGTTCTGGATATACGACGAATCGTTATGGAGGCAGGGGCACAACTGAGTTCCTACACACTTCCGGCAAATGCTTTTATATATACGATTCGAGGCTCGGCTGACCTCCAAATGGATGGTAGAGCTTACAATGCAGAGCGATTTTATATGCTTCATGGGGCCAAAGGATCTTCACTGGATATCCAAACCAACGAAGATTTTGAATATATTCTGCTCTATTACAGAGCATTCCTTGCCTTTCCTAGTTTTCGCAAAAAGTGGTTATTGGCACAGCCAGAGGTTGCACCGTTCTCTTTGCAATATGGATTTACGCCAAGTAGTCCGCTGGGGTTGTTACGTTACCTTGATGAGCTTGAGGGTGCATGGATTCAATCTGGAAGTCTGGATCTGCTTCATACAAAAAGTTTATTTTACCAATTCATTCATGAAATGATGGTTCAGTTGGCAGAGCAGGAGATTAAAACAGAGCTTGCTGACCCGGTGAAACAAACACTTCGTTATATACAGAACCATTATAAGGAACAGGTGACGCTTGATTTCCTGGCTGAACAGTTCAACTACAGCTCCCGACATTTATCCATGCAATTCAAACGACAGACGGGTTACAGTCCGATTGATTATTTAATTCAGACCCGAATCGCCAAGGCTCGGAATCTGCTTGTACGATCTGATGCAACGCTGAGTGAAATTGCAACAGAAGTGGGTTATTCGGATGTGTATTATTTTAGTCGTATTTTCAAAAAACATGTGGGGATCTCTCCGATTCTGTATCAACGAAAGATGAGAGAAGAAGCTCGAACAGAGGATCGTCCATTGCAAATCTCTGAATCGTCCATTGGCCGAAGATGGAAGTCGGGATATATTGATTATGAGAATCATTATCAATATATAGATGGAGGGTCTACACCAATGAAAAGAAGAAAAACAAGTTCCAGTATGATCATGGTTGCATTGTTGAGCATAACGATGCTCCTCGCAGCCTGCTCTTCAGGTACTGCAACAACACCAGCAGCTGGCGAAGGAACGGGTGCCAGTTCCAATAACAGCAGTACGGCCGTGTCATCGGACACTGGAAGCCAGACGAACAAAGACAATGAAACACGTACGGTCTCAACGGTTAAAGGTGACGTGGTTGTTCCAGCGAATCCGAAACGGGTTGTTGTATTGTATCTCCAGGGGGATGTTGTCGCACTTGGAATTAAGCCAATCGCTACCTCAGAAGTATTCGCCGGAGCTGCATATAAGGGCGAACTTGAAGGTGTAAATTCACTGGGTGCCTGGTTTGAACCGAATCCTGAAGCTGTCATAGACCTCGATCCGGATCTGATTATTGCGCCTTCAGAAGAGACGTATTCGTTGTTAAAGGATATCGCACCTACGGTATATATTCCGTACGAGAAAATGACTACAGAAGAAAGACTCCGGAGTATAGCGAGTGTTTTTGGCAAAGAACAGGAAGCCGAGACATTAATCACTAATCTCAACAGCAAAGTTGAAGAAAGCAAGAAAACACTTGCAGATGCAGGCATATTGGATAAAACGGTTTCCATTGTGGAGGGCGGTTTGAAAGGTATGGTCGTTGTAGAGAGCAAGCAATATGGCCGAGGTTCTCAGGCACTATATGAGTACTTGGACATGAAAGCTCCGGAAGTAGTGCAAAAGAAAATTGATGTGGTTTCGGAAGCAGGAGGCTCCAACTTATCCATGGAAGTACTGCCTGAGTATATCGGTGATTATGTGTTTCGTTCGGTGTATGAAGGGGCAGATAACCTTACGAATGATCCAATTTGGAGTAGCATACCGGCTGTTAAGGAAGGCCGTCTGATCGAGATTGACTTTGAATTTTTCTATTATTCCGATATCTATTCAGTCAATAAACAACTTGATTTTGTCGTAGAAAAGATGTTGGCGGCTCCAAGAGCGCAATAGTAAAGAGCGGTTCGCAGAAGTTTTGTACAAGAAATGTTTGTTTTTTAGTCATTGTAATTTGATAAGATTACCATTAAACTAGGATTTAAGTGATAATGAGAATCGATATCAAATACTCGATGTTCTGGATCGAATTAACGGAGGTATTTTTAATATGAATCAGCAGTTGGAACTTTATGATGTAACCATTATCGGCGGTGGCCCTGCGGGCATGTACTCTGCCTTTTATAGCGGCATGCGGGATATGAAGACCAAGTTGATTGAGGCGCGTGACAGATTGGGCGGTCGCATGCTCTTTTATCCGGAGAAAATGATTTGGGATGTTGGAGGTGTGACACCAATTCTGTGTGAGGATCTGATCAAACAATTGGAAGAACAGGCAAGAACTTTTGAGCCAACTCTCGTATTTGAACAACAGATCGAAGGATTCGAGCGTCAACCTGATGGCACGATTCTGTTAACTTCTGCAACAGGTGAGCAACACTGGACACGTACCGTCATTATGGCAATCGGATATGGGATTTATAAAATGGCCAAGCTGGAGCTTGAAGGTGCAGACCGTTACGAGGTTAGCAATCTGCACTATACCGTACAGGAACTAGAACCATTCCGTGGTAAACGCGTGCTGATCTCGGGTGGAGGCGACTCTGCTGTGGATTGGGCGAATGAACTGGAAGCACTGGCAGAGCAAGTTACGGTGGTGCATCGTCGTGACCGCTTTGGCGGGTTGGAGCGTAATGTACTGCGTATGAGAGAATCCTCTGTAGATGTCCGTACACCATATGCGGTAGAGACCTTGCATAGTATGAGTGGTGATGTGATTGAACAGGTGACCATCTCACACGTGGACACAGGTGAAACTGAACTGCTTGAAGTCGATGCTGTCATTGTAAACCATGGCATGAAGAGTGACTTTGGTCCAATCCGGGATTGGGGACTTGATCTTGGCGAATGGCATGTCACTACAACGGAGAGATTGCAAACCAATATTCCTGGTGTTTTTGCCGCAGGTGACTTTGTAAATTATGGTAGCAAACTGTACCTGATTGCAGGTACTTTCACTGATGCAGCCCTAGCGGTAAACAGTGCGAAGCTTTACATGGACCCTGAAGCGGAAAAAGTGGCTTATGTTTCTTCCCATAACAGTCGCTTTAAGGAGAAAAATAAAGCTCTTGGTGTTGTAGAAGAATAAAGGTCTGCGATCGGTTATATTAAGATGACTTCGGGTTAATCCCGAAGTCATCTTTTTTGCATAAAATGGGTAATAAGAAGGCATAATGGCACAAGATAGAACACGCTTAGAATTGAACATGAACCACCAAATGTCTATAATAAGCCTGAGAAACTGTAGAATGACATCAAGATACAATAACTAGATCAGAGTGGAGTGCAGCGTATGAAAAAGGGATCACAGCTACAACGAGGTTTCACCTTCATCCAGCGGTGGTTCAAACGATCTGATAAAAAAAAGATCAAATGGTCTGAAATGTATCTCGGACTGGCTGGAGCGCTTCATCGCTTGTTGGTTGAAGGGCGGCGTAAACGTTCAGCAGCCAAACGGCTGCATCAGGACTTGCCTATTAACGTATTGGGCGAAATGAAGCTGGAGCCAGGGGATATTGTGTATACGCCAAGCTCGGAATCGACATATTACGCCGGGCATATGGGCATTATTGGTCTCGACGGCAAAGTATATCATGTACACCCTTATGGGCCTGTATTTGCTGATTCACTGGATTGGTATATCACCCGTTTCTATGAAGGAGATCGGTTCATTGTATTCCGTTCCAGACTGAATGAGGCAGGCATGAAGGCAGCTGGGTGGGTACAGGACCATTACAAGCAGGTGAAATTCTACCGTTTGCAGACCAATCTGCATAGTATTGAGCGCAATTACTGTTCCAAGTTTATATATCAGGCCTATCAGTTCACATCCGGACTGGACCTGTGGAGTCGCAAATTTACCCGAATGAAGCAGGGCTACATCTATCCTTTTCGAATTGAGCGCTCACCAGAGCTGGACGTTCTGGGAACTTTTTATAAATAAGGCTGCAACCGACTAAAATACTGTTCTCCCGAAAAAAAGGAGAGCAGGTTCTGTCGGTTTTATTTTATATGTGTAGAGATTAAAAACAGGAAAAACGCCCAAAACGTCGAATAGATTATGAGATAGGAACGCACAACTTGGAATCGTATACATAAAAAAAGGCGAGATGATTTTTAGCCCAGAGTAAAAAAATGACTACAAAGTAGACGAACAAGAAAGAGTGAAGCGAGATGAAATGGCCGGGTTTCTTACAACGATTCCGACCGAACAAAAACATGGTTAAGCTATCGGACTATATCCCAAAAAAGGAAAGGAGGCACTACTGTTCCATATGCAAGAAAAACGTTAAATCGGTCGTGCATTATGCGGCTCCACAGGGA